>NZ_LGVB01000015.1:0-3173362 GCF_001270375.1 Clostridium sp. DMHC 10 | reverse complement strand
CGTTCGCAATGGTTAGCTACTATTTTTAATTACAAATTTAATAGTGATGCCAGTTGCCTAAGCAACTATATTGTATACTATAGGGTGCGCCAACACCCTATTTTTATTTTTGCATTTCTTATTTATATTATATCAAATTTTTCATAAAAATAAACATATATTTTTAATGATCATATTAATAATTGAATCTCCATTTTTATATTTGCATTTATTCCTCTTGTAATATACTTATCTTTATCAAACCTTCCTTAATAACAACAATAATTTCTTATATAAAAAAAGCTCTTAACCAATATACTTAGGCTAAGAGCTTTTACTTGTATTCTTCTATCCACTTCTTTACTTCATCATCATTTATTAATTTATCTGACATATAAAATGTCATGCAGAATTCATTATTATAAACTACTATTACTTCATATATCTTAAATTTATTAAGGATCATTTCATTTATAAACTCGGGGATTGCAGAAAGAAGCCCCCCATTTGGATTTAATCCCACCGTTGATAAATTTCTTATGTTGTCACCCTCATGCAATATTACAATATACCCTTTATCTTCAAGAGAAAATTCATTTAGAGGTGTTCCTTCTGAAAGATCCTCGTATAAGCTGTTAAATTTATCTTTAAGTAATTTAATAAATTCTTCCTCCATGACCTTTGATTTTTCTAGTATATTTAAATCCTGTTTTGTTTGAATAATGTACATTTAATCTTTCCCCTTCTTCTATATATCTTTATAGCAGTATAAAATTTCTTTTCCTTCTGAATTAACATAGCCTTCATAGCTCTATAGTCTACATAAGGGTCAAAATCTATTTTATTTTCTTCAAGCAACTTTATGAAATCAGCAACTATATTTAATTCCTCTTCTTCTATAGCACTGTATTTCATGTAAATTTGCTCTACTTCTTTCATAATAAATTTGCTAATTAAGGTCTTGTTATCTGCTTTATTGTCCATTTTCTTTTCCTCCAAAATAAAAAAATGATAGACCTTAATTCATCTATCATTTATGTATTTTGATATTATATTTATTTATATATAGTTAATTGAAATTTAAATTGATTGCTTTAAGTCTTTTATTTTTATTTCTACTTTTCTTCTGTTAGCTTGTCCTTCTTTAGAATTATAATCACCCCGTCCATATACTCCTTTGATAATAGGAATATATTGAACTGCTGTAGGCTGTTAATCCTTTTGTTAATAGTGTTAATCTTAAATTTTTTATCTATTTGCATTTCTATAAAATCCTTATAATTTTGAAGAGTAAATTTACCATTAAATGCCGTTCCATCAGTTTCAACAAATTCTATAAAACTATTAACATCAAAAAGGTATGACCTTAAAGTGCTGGAAACTTTCTTGTTTTCTATAAGATACTGCTTGAATTCATCAATGATTTTTTTACCCTCTGCACTTATATTAAATACAACTGCCTTCTTGTGAAAATTAGATTTTTCTTTTTCTTCTACTGGATCTTCACTTTCTGTAATTTCTTCCTTAGACATTTCCTTTGTTTTATTTATTGACATTTTTACTTCCTCCTAATAATTTTATTTTTTAGTAAATAAAAAAGCTTTAACCACCTGTTATTGAGGCAGTTAAAGCTCCTTATTTATATATTAAATTTATTCATGATAATAATATATGAATATTATTGTGGTTGATACGGATTGCAAATGATAAAATCAATACGCTATATTATTCCTGATGTTTTCACTACCTTAACACCACCTTCTTCCAATTTGTCTATTATCCTATTAATTCCAATAGAATCACTTGCCATATGACCGGCTTCAATTATATTTCCTATATTCTGTTCTTCCACTTCCATCCTAATATCATCTGGTAAATACATACATATTATTGTTCCTATTCCTGCATCAAATACGCTTTTAAAACCTCTCCACTAGCTATAGTACCGCCTGCCATTAACACTAATATTCTTCCTGCAAAATCATCTTTTGAACCTACTCTAATACTAGGTTTTAAAGGTGATCTATTATATTCATCTATTTCAAGTAATGATTCTATTATTTCGTAGAGCCTCACCTTTGAATTATATTTAAATTTCATATCCAAATGTTTTTGAACAATCTTTTCAGATATAATATCAGCTGGAGTATGAATATTAATATAAGGTATATTTAATAATTTTGCAGATGATGCATTTCTACTAAAATTAATGGCTGCATTTTCAAAATTGATTTTATTTATCTTATCTTTTAATAATTTGCAGGCTTTATTTATTGGAACACCAGCTTTAACCATACATTCAATTTGTGCATTCAAAATGCCAGAAAAATTTAGTATTGAGCTTATTCCCACGGGATGATGACTTATAACACAATCAATTGATAATTGTTTAGCCATTAATAATTCAGAAATAGTTGCATCTACCCCAAATAATATACTATTTATGTTATCTCCTCTAACAATTATTTCTGAATCGCAAGGAATTTTTTTTAGTCCAGACATTTTAAGCGAAATATCCATTATTTCTTCAGTGTTCATATTAACCTCCTCAACTTAATTAATCTTATATTGTAATAAACTTCTATTAAATAGATAAACTATTGCAACTAATAATAAGCCAAAACCTGATAAAATAAATATTACTGATGCCGTAAAACTTTGTACCATTATTCCTGATAGTCCATTAGAAATTGGTACTATCGTAGCGTATAACATTGTACTCATTCCCATGATTCTTCCTCTATATTGATCATCTCCTATTAAACCATAAAATGAATTTAACATTAAAACAATAAAGCATCTAAATATAGATGCAACTATCCAGAATATACTTGATATAAAAAAGTTTTTAGACAAACCAAAAACAATTAAACTTATTCCCATTGGAAAAATTGATAATACACTTATTTTTCCTGGTTTTAATATTGTACTCTTTGTAATTATAAAACTGGCAAACACAAATGTTCCAATTGCCATAGTTTTTAAATATCCATAATATTGAGTAGGTAACCTTAAATTTATTTTTACATAAAAAGGTAATGCAACATCAAAAATCCTAAAAATAAATTAATAAAAAAATCAACGAAAAAATGCTTAATAAATTTTTATTTAATTTTAAGTACTTAAATCCGTCTATAATATCATTCATAAACTCTTTTGTAAAAATATTTTTGACTTTTGTTTTTTTTAATATACTAACTTTTATAGAAGTAATTCCTATCATAAATGCTGCAAAAATATAGCTAAAAGCATCAAATGCAATTGGTAAAGTGTATCCATTATTAATTAGTATAGCTGCAATAGATGGTCCTACCATTCCTATTACACTTTGTGTTGATAAAGAAAACGCTCTTGCATTAACAAACAACTTTTTTTCTACTATGCTAGGAAGTAATGCCATATATGCTGGAGTATTAAATCTAGATAAACTTTCTACAATAAACAGGAGAATACATAACGCTAAAAATGTCATTTTGTCAAACATAACTAATATAAGTATTATTAATGTAACAAGCCCTTGTCCTAAATTAGCATATAACATAATTTTTTTCTTTTCATAATTGTCTGCAACTGTTCCGCCTAGAATTGAAAAAATAAAATTTGGTAATGATATTATCATCATTAAAATTCCAGTAGCCGATGGTGAATTAGTTAATTTAATTGCTAACATTATAAATACAATATTATCCATAGAATCCCCTAAATTTGAGACTGTACTTCCTAGCCACAATTTCATGAATGCTTTATTTTTTATAATTTCATTTTTCATTTTATTCTTCCTCCACATATTAAGTACCCCATAAATATAAAAAGACTCCATTATTAGGGTTAAATTCTTTTGACTTGTCATTAATCATTCTTAATGAATATGCCACCGATTTATATCCATGTTCCTTCATAAATAATACCAATTTTATATTTGAGCAATTAATTGGATAAGTCAAAGACGAAATTTTATTTTCGTAAAAATATCTTTCAATTAATGATATGTAATCTTTGAATTTCAACCCATGATTTAATGACAAAATAATTATAGGTATATATAGAGAATTTTTATCATTTAATTTGGTTATAAAAAAACCGTTTAAATAATCATTATAATTTATCAAAAACACATTATAATTTAAATATAATTCTCCTAACGTAATTCCATTGGCTAAATCAATGCCATGTATAATTTTTTCTGCAAAGTTATAAATATTTTCATAATCACTCTTAAATTTTGCTTTTCTAATTATTAGATCTTTTTTAGAACTTTCTAAAGAAGCTAGTTTTAATTTTTTTTTCATTATAAGTGTTGGTGTAGTTGGTATAGAATTGCATCTAGTATAAATATTTAAATTTTGTGGAATTGTTTCAAATCCATAATAATTACATTTATTTATATTTAAAAAATTTGAACTCATATCTAATAATTTTTTTCCTATTCCCATTTTCTGAAAGTCAGGATAAATAGCACTAGGTCCTGACCATCCCATAGTCCCCCAATTTCTTGTAAAAATAAATCCTACATTTTTCATCATTGCATTTTGAAACAAAAAACCCATCTGGACATTGTTCATAAAACATCTTAATTTCTTTAAATGTTCTCTTACTTAAATTGTTTTTGGATATTTTTTTATATGCTTCAGATTCAATTTTGATAATATCATCTAAATCATTTTCAGTTCCATGCAAAAATTCAATTTTCATAACATGCACCTCTAATGTCAAAGGATATATAAAAATTTATATATCCTTTGAACAACAAATTTAATTTTTATTTACCTTTGGGGAAATTGTGATTTCTTCTCCCGTAATTACTTTACATGAAACCACGGACATTTTTTTACTTTGTTTCCTTATTCTCTTCATTCTATCACCTCCTAGCATATTATATATACATTAATTTATTATTATATAGAGAAGGAAAAATCACCTTAACTTTTGGCTTTAGACGAAAAGTTCACCTTTGACGTGCAAAGCATCGTCAAACCCTTCACTTTTCACATAAGTGAAAAAGTTAGTCTTTTAACGAGCAAGGCAAGTTAAAACCCTTAACTCGAATTAGTTCGCAATATTTTTAAACTATGAATAACCTCAGCATCATTCATAAAATTCCATTTAGATATTAAAGTTTCCATCTTTAAATACAGTTACTTCTTCTCCACTTTCCGTAACTCCTACTATACTTAAGTCGCTTGTTCCTACCATAAAATCCACATGTGTTATAGAATCATTTACACCCAAAGCTTCAAGTTCTTCTTTTGACATATCACTACCATCCTTTATACATGTTGGGTAAGCCTTTCCTATTGCTAAATGGCATGAAGCATTTTCATCAAATAAAGTATTATAAAATAATATGTTTGAGTTTGAAATTGGAGAATCATATGGAACCAAAGCTACCTCTCCAAGATAATGAGATCCTTCATCTGTTTCTATCATGCTCTTTAAATTTTCATAACCCTTTTCAGCAGCATAATCTACAATTCTTCCAGCTTTAAAGGTAATTGAAAAATTGTCAATTAAATTTCCATTATAATTTAAAGGTTTTGAGCTAACAACCTTTCCGTCTACCCCTGTTTTCTTAGGAAGAGTGAATACTTCTTCTGTTGGCATATTAGGTATAAATTCTATTCCCTCTGGAGTTTTTGACGAAGCTGCAAGCCACATATGACTTTCTGGCAACTCTATCTTTAAATCTGTTCCCAAGGAATTTTTATATTTAAGGTATTTAAATTTATATTTATTTAAAAACTCTGCATTTTTAATCATATTATCCTTATGTTTCATCCACGCACTTACAGGATCTTCTTCATTAAGCCTTATAGTCTTTGCTATTGCTTCTCCCAATTTTTTAACTGCTTCTTCCTCTGAAACATTAGGAAAAACTTTTTGCGCCCATTTTTTTGTAGGCATAGATACTACGCACCATGAATTCTTATCACTCATCATTCTTTCTACATATTCCTTTATTGCAGCATCAGTGGCTTTTTCTGCTTTTACCATTCTGTCTGGATCTACCCCTTTAAGCGCTTCTGGATCTGATGCAGCTATACTAAGAAAAGCTGCTCCTCCTCTAGCATAGGATATATAAAATTCCTTCTGCCATTCAGGAAATTCTTCAAAAATTTCTTCTGGAGCATTAAGGTATTTTATTCTTGAAAGCTTATCATCCTTCCATCTTACCTCAACATCTCTAGCTCCACACTTATATGCCTCTTCGGATATTTCTCTAACAAAGTCAGCACACTCAATAGGAGAACTTACAACAAGTGTTTGATTCTTTTGTATGTTAACTCCTATTTTAACTACGAGCTCTGCATACTTTTTTAATAAATTTTGTTCCATTATTAAACCCTCACTTCCACGTTTTTCAAAATTACATACAACTCTTAAATCAACTAAAAATTTTTTAGTAACACTTAACTTTTATACAGAGTAGAGAGTAAAGATTAGAGAGTAGAGTTAAGGTAGATTTACCTTTCGTTTCACTTAGGTAAATCTTAGAACTTATATATTTGTCAGCTGCGCTGATTCCCATATATGCTGCCACTGCGTTAGCATTAAGTTTTAGATTTTTCAAAGCGATAGTGGAGAAAAAAATCATCCTTCACTGTACTCTGTCCTCTGTACTTTGTGCTCTTAATATTTATAAATTACTTGCCAAACCTCACAAAATATATTTCTAAATCTTCTAGTAGTTTACTATACTTTTATTTATTGAAATCTTTATAAAGCAAACTTGGCTGAATACCCTCATTATTTTGGTACTTGCCACTAGAATATTTATCATACTCTCCATCAATATCATGATAATAAATTTGGCAAATTTCCACTCCAGAATAAATTCTTATAGGCTGAACACAGAATATTTCAAGCGTCCAATATCCATGAAAACCAACGTCTCCAAATCCTGCTGTTACATGTATGAAAAGCCCTAGTCTTCCAACAGATGACCTTCCTTCAAGCATAGGCACATATTTATCTGTTTCCGTATATTCCATAGTTCTTCCAAGATACAGTTTCCTTGGCTGTAAAACTATTCCCTCCTCTGGTATTATAAGCTTACTTGCTTTATTTTCCTTCTTCATATCTAAAACTTCTTCATCGTAAACAAGAAGTTCATTATGCAATTTTAAGTTATAACTATTTGGATTAAGCTGTTTTTCATTAAAAGGCTCTATTATTATTTCTTTTCCTAATTCTTCTTTTATTTTTTTCCTGAAAGAATCATAAAAATCCTCCTAACCTTTGTATATTTCCCAAAAATATTGTTTTTATAATTATAACATAATGACTCTTTATTATTAGCTTTATAATAAAATTTTATTAATTACAAAAATCCGCACTGTTTTTGTTTTCAAAATAAAATTTTAGATTCTCTTCGCCTTGTACCTATAATATGGGTCACAGCCGCAATAATTTGAAAAACTATTCCTACTGCACATACTCCTGTCCAACCAAACAATCCCCAGAAATATGAACCAAGAAAAGATCCCACTGCTCCACCTATAAAATAAAAAGCCATGTATACAGCGTTATTACGACTACGTGCTGCAGCATCTAAATCATTAATGCCCGCTTGATTAGAAATTTGACCAGATTGCACACCTAAGTCTAATAAAATTATGCCGATAATAAGTCCCCACATATTATATCCAAAAACCCAAAGGCAAATATATGACGCAAAAGAAAATACAATTGCTATGGTTAAAGTAAAGCGCGGACCCTTTTTATCAGAAATTCTCCCTACAATAGAAGCTGCTAAGGCTCCTACTACTCCCAGCAAACCAAATATTCCAGCAGCTTGAGCCCCCATATTGTAGGTTGGGGATTTCAACAAAAATGAGAGTGTAGTCCAAAAATCACTAAAGGTGGCAAACATCATTGCACCAATTAATGAAGCTCTTCTTAATACAGCTTGCTTTTTAAGTAAACCTACTAAAGACTTAAGTAATTTTCCATAACTCATTACTGTATCCGAGGAAATTTCGGGTAGTAAAAAGTAAAATATTAAAATAAGTAGCCCCATCATCACAGCTGCTATACGATAAACAACTTGCCAACCTAAAGCTGATCCAACAACGCCACTAAATGTCCGAGACAGCAACATGCCAATCAACAATCCACTCATGACGTTTCCAATTACACGACCTCTATAAGCAGGCTCCGCCAAATGCGCTGCTAAAGTCACAATGAGCATTGGTGTAATTGAAGTCATCCCAACTAATAAAGATCCAACAAATAGCCATTTCACGTTTGAAGCAAAAGAAAGTCCAATTAGCGCTGCCATAGAACAAAACAGCATCGTCATAATTAAAAAGCGATGTTCTATAATGTCTCCTAACGGAACTAAAAAAATTAGCCCAATTGCATAACCAATTTGTATTAACATAGCTGAAATTCCAATCATGGTTGAAGATACATTAAAAAACCTTGAAAAATTTTCCAATAACGGCTGAGAATAATATAAGTTAGCTACAGTAATGCCGCTAGCTATTGACATTAAAACAACAAGAAAGCGGCTTAGTTTAAATTTTTGTTGAATATTTATTTTTTCATACTGATTCATTAAGATTAATCCTCCAATTATATAACTTTAACGTAAACGTAAAATAGTAAGTAAAAAACAAATATGAAAATCCCTATTTGTTTTTCTCTTGCATATGTGACTTTTCAATAATCAATTCTAGTTTTAAGATATTTTCTTCACATTCCTTTTTAAATGTATTTAATTCTTTAATTTTTTCTTCAGCAGTTTTGATATGCTCCTTTAAAATATTAATTACACGACGTTTCCCTTCCAAAACTTGGCCATCTGTAAAGTATAGTTCAATTACTTTACTAATTTCTTCTAAAGTTAACCCAAGATCTTTTAGCATCTGAATTTTTTTTAAACGCTTAATATCGTGATTATCAAATAACCTAAGCTGACCCTGAGACCTTTTTTCTCTAGCTCCTAATAATCCAAGACCTTCATAATATCGAATTGTTCTAGTTGTCAAATTAGTAAGCTTAGCTATTTCCCCAATTTTGTAACTCACGTAGTTCACTCCCTTATTTAACGTTAACGTTAAATGTATATTAGCATTTATTTTTTTATTGTCAATTAATATTTAAAAATCTGCTTAGGCATTTACATCTTATATTTAACATTTAAATATGCTTTGCTCTTATTAAGGCGAAAGACATTAAAAGTAACTATTGAAGAGATGGTTTAAATGGAAGCTAATAAATCTTAGATTCATAACTTCCGTTTAACATCTCCAAATATTATTATTTCATCTCAATTTTATTTTGAGAATAAAATTTGAAAGCTTCCCCAATAAATTTTGCTGCACCCTCTCCATATTTTTTATCTGTTGCTTTGATAAATGTAGGCTTTGATAAATAAAAATCTGCCATATATCCAAAAAAATTCTCTCCACTATCTACCTTCAGAACTTCATTTTGTCTTCTAGTTTCTTTTGCTATCTCAAAAACAATTTGTTGAATTTCATTTGAAGTAGGATCTTTACTTAAATCGGCTCTAAGCTTTTTATATAGCTTTTCTATTTTAGGCTCGTAATCTCCCAAGTAAATTTTCAAAGCTTTTCCTGTAAATTTAGCGGCACCTTCACCATACTTTATATCTATTGCCTCTAACCATGACACACCACTTCCATCATAGTTTTTCACTAAACCTTTAGGAAACTCCAAGCAATTTCTTACCAAAGTATACCAATAATAATCTCCAAGTTCATTTTTAAAAACCTTATAGTCTCTTTTAACTATATTAGTTATTTCTCCAGCAATTTGTTGAATCTCCTTTGAAGAAGGATCTTTGCTCAAGTCAGCTGTTATTTTTTTATACAGTTTCCTTAATTTTGAATTCCTATCATAAAGACAATCTTTTTTAAACTCATCAATTTGTTCTGCTTTAGTAATTGCATCACTATTTAAATTTTTCTTTATGGCTTCAGCAAACTTTTTTATACTTCCATAATGCTTTACAGCTTCTTTAGCAATATCAACTTCTTTAGCCCTACATTTTTCAACAAATTCATTATATTTTTCTACACTTCCATACATTTTAATTACCTTATCTTCGTGTTCTGTTTTAAAATCTTCTAGTGCATTATAATATTCGGTCATATCAAATTCTTTAAAACTCATGGAATTCGCTCCTTTTAAGGTTTTATTTATAAGCTCTATAATTCCATTTAGTCTATCTCTTTTTAAAATGATTAGCTTTTTATGACTTTCTAGAGCTTTCATCTTATCAAAATTAGGGCTAGTTATGATTTCCTTAATATCTTTAAGTGGTAAATCAAGTTCTTTAAAAAATAAAATCTGCTGTAGGGTTTCAAGTGCTTCATCATCATAAAGCCTGTAGCCTGCTTCCGTTAATTTAGTTGGTTTTAGTAGTCCAATTTTATCGTAGTGACGCAGCATACGCACACTTATTCCCGTTAAATCCGAAACTTGTTTTACTGTTCTCATAACTTCACCTCTAACTTTGATTTTAGAGCTATAAATGCAGGCTTATACTCTGCCGGCTGTGAGTTTTCGTTAGCATTTTAATCTCTATTTTTATATTACACTATAACATAATGTTATGGTCAACACTGTTTTGAAATTTATTAGTATATTTCAAGATCATAAATATATATGCAAAAAACGGGCCTTCTGAAATTATTCTCAAAAAACCCATAAAACATTTGTTTATTAGTTTGATTTATAAAATTATTCTATCCATCCTTTCAGCAAATTTTTAAGTGGTTCATTGCTAAAAATAAGTGCTCAATATTTTCCTTTTCGTTTTGATTTTACACGTCCTGCATCATCTAATACAGATAAATGTTTAGCTATCCCCTAACGCCAAATGTTGAATTTATACTTCATAATTAAATATGCCGTAAGCTTATACAAGGTTAGCTCGTTGCGTTCGAATAGTTCGTCTAATATGAGCTACCGAGTCACTAAGTACCTTGAATATAGCGTCTGGCTCTTTTATAACTGATATATTAAGTTGTTTTACATTTTAATGCCTGCAAACATTAAGCTGCTTTACGTCTATACGCTCTCATCGCAAAGATATAAGCTACAAGCATAATTCCGACACACCATAAAAGAGCAACCCATATATCATTGCCAACTGGCTGACCTAACAGCAGTGCACGAATAGCATCCACGATGGAGGTAACTGGCTGGTTTTCAGCAAAAGCACGAACAGGTCCCGGCATAGAAGCGGTTGGCACAAAGGCCGAGCTGATAAATGGAAGAAAGATAAGCGGGTATGAAAAGGCACCTGCACCATCCACCGATTTTGCAGACAGTCCGGCAATGGCCGCAATCCATGTCAGAGCCAGCGTAAACAGGACCAGTATACCGATCACAGCAAGCCATGACAATACTCCTGCCGACGAGCGGAAGCCCATAATGAACGCCACAAGAATAATTACAACAATCGAAATTGCATTGGATACCAGTGATGTCAGCACATGCCCCCACAGCGCAGCCGAACGCGCAATTGGCATGGAGTGGAATCGTTCGAAGATGCCACTTTGCATATCCATAAACAGACGGTAAGCCGTATAGGATATGCCACTTGCAATTGCAATCAACAGGATGCCAGGCAGCAGATAATTAACATAGTTGTCCGTTCCGGTTTGAATCGCGCCGCCAAACACATAAACGAACAGCAGCATCATGGCGATCGGAGTGATAGTGACCGTGATGATTGTATTCATGCTGCGGAAAATATGACGCATGGAACGTCCGAGCATAACGCCCATATCACTGAAAAAATGTCTCTTAGTAGCTTCCATTTACTTTTCCTCCTTCTTGCCAATAATTGCAAGGAATATTTCCTCTAAGCTTGGCTGTTTTTCAATGTATTCCACCTTTGTAGGAGGAAACAGTTTTTTCAGTTCCTCGAGCGTGCCGCTCACGATAATCCTTCCCTCATGCAGAATGGCAATTTGGTCGGCAAGCCGCTCGGCTTCCTCCAGATACTGCGTTGTCAAAAATACCGTTGTACCGTTCTCGGCAAGCTCTTTGATTGTCTTCCAAACCTCGATGCGCGCCTTAGGATCAAGCCCGGTAGTCGGTTCGTCGAGAAAAATAAGCTGCGGTTTTCCAATCAGGCTCATGGAAATGTCAAGCCTGCGGCGCATACCTCCCGAATATGTGGACACCCTGCGTTCCGCAGCGTCGGCCAAGCCGAAGCGATTTAGTAAATCATCTGCCACCTGACGCGGATTTTTGAGGTGTCGAAGTTTGGCAATCATAATCAAATTTTCTCGTCCGGTCAAAATCTCGTCCACGGCGGCGAATTGCCCGGCAAGACTGATTGATTGACGCACATTGTCGGGCTTTGACGCAACATCAAAACCGTTGACGGTGGTAGTTCCGCTGTCCTGTTTGAGCAGCGTGGTGAGGATTTTTACAATCGTCGTCTTGCCCGCGCCGTTGGAGCCGAGCAGAGCAAAAACCTCGCCTCGCTTCACTTCAAAATTGACGCCTTTTAGAACTTCTATGTCCTTAAAAGACTTTCGCAGACCTTTCACTTCAATTGCTTTTTTCATCCTGATATCCCCTCCTTTTAATTTGTTTTATCCGTAACATTTTTCATGGCCATGTTAACTTCTTGGTCAACAGATTCTTGATATGCGTCAGCGTAAGTTTTTGAATCTTTGATTAGATCGTCACAGAAAGCCGCTACGTCACTACCCGTCACTTCGAGCACGCCTTTCCCTAAGGCCGCGCCCTCTTCAAAAAGATCGATAATCCCGGAGAGCAAATCAATCCCTTCAGTTAGCTCAACAGGACCGACCTTAAAGAGATATTTTTGAATCTCTTTATAAACAATCTGATAATCTTGCGGGAGCGCTTTGACACGCCCCACGTGCGCTCGCCACTCTTTTTTGCCTTCGATGATATCTTGTATTTTCATTTTATCCTCCTATTTACCTAATTTTTTAGCGATATTATTGTTGAGTTGCTTTCGCCACTTATCGCGAAAAGACTTTTCCCCTTCTTCGCCGACCAGCGCTGAACAAAAGCCTTTTATATCCTCACCAAAAACCTCTTGGGCACTCTGACCGTCCGCCGCCGTTTCTTCGAGCAATCCAAGCACACCGTCAAGAATTGGCATGAGATTACGACCGGTGAAATCTGAGTGTGACCAAAGATTGTCATTAATTTTTTTCCATGCCGCTTGATAATCAGTAGGCAGCTTTTTGACTCGCACTTCAAAGGTTCTCATTTCTTTAGTCATATCACTGCCTGTGATTTTTTCTAAAAAATTCATTATTTCTTCTCCTTTAACTCGTTAATTTTTGATGATACAAACTCCCATTTTTTCCAAAACTTCTGTAGTTCCTTGCGCCCCACGTCGTTGAGCACGAAAAACTTGCGCGGAGGTCCCATATCGGACGGTTTTTTTTCTATATCCACAAGTTTATTCTTCTCAAGTCGCACCAAAATGGTGTAGACCGTTCCTTCCACAACATCTGTGAAACCGAGAGCATTCAGCCTTCGCGTTATTTCGTAGCCGTAGGTTTCTCCGCGACTTATAATTTCAAGGACACAGCCCTCAAGCGCACCTTTGAGCATTTCCGTTAAGTTTTCCAGTACAATCACTCCTTACTATATTGTATAACTTGTATGCAGTATTACTTACTACCGCTATATAGTAACACGCAATAGACGTTTTGTCAATAAGGATTGCTCTCATAACAAATTTCATCTAAAACGCAAGGTGCTAAACAGCAAGCAGTACAAGTGTATGGCTACTTGCAATTCCATGTTGTATGAAATAAACTATTTATGTATTTCCTTAGACATCCTCCTTGTATAATGTAGTCATAACATTCGATAGAAAACTATCATGATTCCTAACGAACATTAAAACTCATATCTTTTAATATATTCGAATAGTTACATACATATACAATAATATATTAATATAATACATTTGTCAATTTAATTGTGGTATTTTTATTGTTTTTATATTTTATAGTGTTAAATGTAAAACTTTTTGTTTTAAAGCGGATTTTTGTAAAAAATTAATAAACGTAATCAGTTAACAATTTTTAGCTGTACACACTATATTTTTATCAATTTTAAATATTATTATTTAAGGAAATCAATAGCAACCTGCGCATGACATGCAGCTCCTTTTATAAGACTGTCTTCATCTATCATAAAATTATTTGAGTGATGAGGATGGCAGCAACCTTTTTTTTCTGATTTCCTGCTCCAAGAAACATGTACATACCAGGAACTTTCTTAAGGTACATTCCAAAATCATCAGAAGACATTCTTTGTGGAATTTTTACTACATTTTCATCTCCCATAACCTTTTTTACAGATTCCCTTACAAATTCAACTGCATTCTTATGGTTAGTAACTGCATCACACCCAACTTTATACATAAAATCATATTCGCAATCATATGCCTCACAAGTACTTTTAATTATTTTTTCCATCCATGTTGGAAGCATATCATGGGATTCTTGTGTAAACGCTCTGTTGCTGCCTGTAATTTTAACCTTACCTGGAATTACATTTGATCTTTCACCACCATTTATTGTTCCAACATTAATTCCTATGGGATTTCTAGCATCATTAACTCTGCTTACAATGGTTTGAAGTCCACTTATTACTGCCACAGCACACATTACTGCATCGTGACCGTCCCAAGGAGTTGATCCATGACAAGACTTACCTTTTATAGTAAGTTTCCATTCATCCACTGCAGACATTACACTTCCTTCCATAACTGCTGCTTTTCCACATTCCAAAAGTGAAAATATATGCATTCCATAAATCATGTCTACCTTAGGGTTTTCAAGCACTCCATTTTCAATCATTGTTGTCGACCCTCCACTTGCTTCTTCTGCTGGTTGAAAAATAAATTTAACATTTCCATCAATTTCATCTTTCATATTCGTTAATATCTTAGCTGCCCCAAGAAGCATAGCCATATGTGCATCATGTCCACATGCATGCATAAACCCTAGATTTTTAGATTTAAATGAAAGATTAGTTTCTTCCGCAACCGAAAGCGCATCCATATCTGCACGAAGAGCTATTGTTTTTCCAGGATTTTTTCCTTTGAGAATCCCCAAAATTCCTGTCTTTCCAATTGAACTTACTTCTATTCCGAGCTCTATCAACTTCTCTTTAACAATTTTACATGTTCGTATTTCCTTAAATGATGGTTCTGGATTCATATGAAAATCTCTTCTTATTTCAACTATCCATTTTTCAATCTTTTTTGCTTCATCTAATGTGTTCATATAAATATATCTCCTTATTTAACAATTAATTAAAATTATGTATAGCAATTTTTCTCCTATCTTATCCGTTGAAGCAAAGTAACAGTATTGAAGGAACAATTTAAATAAAATCTTAAAAATCTGAGGATAATATCTTTAAAAGCCTTTGGAATTCCAATCTAGCTAAACGATAGTGAGTTATTGAAACTTCTTAGAATTTTAAAGATATCATCCTTAGATTTATTGATTTTATTTAATATTCCAAAATACTGTTACTTTGAAACATCCCATTTTTCAATATCTACATACATTCCTATTCCTTTTGGAGAGCCATATGTTACTCTCTTGTTAACAGCTCCTACGCCAAGAGGTGCATAAACACCTGGACTTGGTGAATCAGTAGAATATATTTCTTGAACTTTATTATAAATTTCAGTACGTTTTGTTTTATCTACAGTTGTCTTTCCTTGTTGAAGGAGAGCATCTAATTCTGGATTGCTATATCCACTTAGGTCTAAAGCCTGACCAGTACCTATATATGCTGAAATATCAGGATTAACTGGATCTGATGTAAGTCCAACTATATATAAATCAAATTGATGTTTCTTACCAAGCGCTAAACTTGTAACAAAGTCATATTTTTGAATCTGAACCTTTATTCCGACATCTTGAAGGTTTTGAGCTATAACGTTAGCTGCTTGCTCACGAGCTGTGTTTCCAACAGGAACATTAAATTTTAATACTTTGCTTGAATCCCAATTTGCTTCTTTTAACAAAGCCTTTGCCTTCGCTGGATCATAGCTTGCATAATCGATATCCTTGTCAAAGAACTGGCTTGATGGTGCGTATGCTCCAATAAACTCTTCTCCTGCTCCTTTTAGCAAGTTCTTTATTATCTGTTTCCTGTTTATTGCGTAAGAAATGGCTCTTCTTACTTTTGCATCAGGTATACTCTTTACATTTATCTGTAATGTTTGAACACCACTTGAAACCTTATCTATTTCAACCTTAATATTTTTCATTGCTTTAACCTTATCAACATCATCGTTAGGAATTAAACCTATTTGAGGATCATTCATATCAATTTCGCCGCTTTGAAGCTGTACAGTTATTTCAGTTCCTTGCATTATTTTGAAATTAAGCTGAGTAAGTTTAGGTGCTCCTCTAAAGTAATCTTTGTTTGCTGCCATTTGAACATATTGATCTTTCTTATATGTAACAAGTTTAAATGGTCCATCTGTTACAGTAGGATTCTGGAAGAAGGATGCTTTGAATACTTGATCAACTGGTACATCTTTAAGTATATGTTTGGGAACAGTTTTTAAATATTGTCCAACTAAATCTTCAAATACTGTCTTATCAACGTGATCTTTTGTAATAATCTGTATTGTATGGTCGTCCACTTTTTTTGCTCCGTCAAAGTTATCTGTACCATTTGTATTTTTTCCTGCATCATTTAATCCTGCTAGTATATTAAATTTAGATGCAATAGTAGATGATACTTTAGGATTTGTTATAAGTGCTAGTGTAAACATGGTGTCATCTGCTGTTACTGGCTTTCCGTCTGTCCATTTCGCCTTCTTATTCAATTTTACAGTAAAAGTCTTGTTATCAGTCGTTTCAATAGAATCTGCAAGTGATGATACAAATTTAAAGCTGCTGTCAAGCTCTACAAGAGGTTTAAATAGAATTTGTGTCATGTCATTCTGTGCTACGTCAGAAGAATCAATGGCATTAAATCCACTTGGAGCATTCATTATGCCAACGTTTATTATTTTTTTTGCTGAACTAGTAGTTTTTTTACTTTCACTACTTCCTCCGCTGCTTCCACATGCTGATAATCCAATAGTAGCTGTGCAAGTTATTGCAATTACCAGCGTTTTTAAAATTCTTGATTTCATTATTAGCCCCCCCTATTTTTTTAAGATATTTTTAAATGCACAGAGCCCCAAGTGCACAAAAATAAATTTTATATTTTTTTAATCTATTTCGTTAATATTTTATAATAATATTACTTTATAAAAATAATATTGTCAATATATTTTGTATTTTATTGATAAATTTATTTTTTATTATAGTTGATATTCATAAAATTTGCATTATTGCGAAGCAAAAACACACTCCTATGTAAAATAAATACATAACTTTCACCATTAAAATTAACATTATGAAATGGTAGCCTACAATAAATCTTGATAAAAAAATCTAAAATATTTAGATATTTCAAGCTGCCTGAGCATTCAGCTAGTTATTGAAATATCTTAAAATTTTACGATTTTTTCACCTTAGATTTATGGATTACTTTTTAATGTTACAAGACACTGTTACTTTGCAATGTTTTTATTTAACTACTCCTTTCAAATCATACAATTGTTCACTGCTTGAGCCACCCATTCCCTGCATACGTTCACTGCTGCTATTTGAATTTGAATTACTCCATTCACTTGAGCTTACAACTTTACCATTTTTCTGGACCCACTGCATTATTTCGTTATTGCTGCTGCCTCCCATGCCTCCACTTAATACATATCTTACTTCACCTTTTTTTACTAGTTCTTTAAACTGAGCTAAAGTTATTGTTTTATCGCTGCCAGAGAACCCCCCAAGGGTCATTACCTTTAAGTTATTATTTATTATGAGACTGTCAGCACTTTGAGAAGATGAAACTACAAGCGCATATTTCTCATCAGTAATATTCTTTTTAAGGAAAGTTACTAACTTTGAATTACTACTGCTATTTCCTTCTTTTCCTTGACCCATGCCTCCCATTTGTTTATTACCACCGTTACTGCTGCTAGTATTCATCAACAATTCTAATCCTGCAGCTGGCATATTGTTTGATACCGCATATTTTAAAGTTGCTGCTGAGCCCATAAATGGTATAATGAGAATTCCTATAAATGCAAGAGCTGCGGCTCCTTTTTTCAATTGTATGCTTTGATTTTTAATAAGCCTTAATACACAAAGCCCTATTGAAAATACAAAGGTTAAAACAATTGAAGCTTCTGCAATAACTTTTACTGTAGTTGAAAGACTGCTTGTAAAATATGATAATTCAAGCGCTTGAGCTGCACTATTTATCATAAGAGCAGCAGGTAAAATCCAGCGCTTCCATCCAACTTCATTATAAAGCTTCCACATAGAACAAATACCTATACCTGTTAAAGCTGCTGCTGGTGCTGCCATCATAGTCAAGTAATAATTATGAAACAAACCCTTTGTGAAGCTGAAGTATATAAATTCAGGAAATAACCACATAAACCACATTACTATAGATGCTTTTTTACTATTATCAAGTTTAATTTTTAATTTTTCCTTAAATGCTGCTGCTATAAATCCTATAAATGCTATAGGTAAAAACCACATTATTTGATCAGACAATATATTTTTAGAAAATAATCTTTGAAGTCCTGCAGTTGTTTGACCTCCAAACGTACCTGTAAGTCCTGATGAACCTCCGAATCCACCGCCACCACCGTTTTGACTTCCATTACGTGCACCACTTGGCATTTCACCATTAAAGCCTTGAGGCGCTCCATTCATTCCTTTACTGCTGCTTCCTGATGCAGACTTGGACGAACTTGAACTACTCTGATTACCTGACATCTGACCTTGATTTCCGTTTGGTCCTTGACCTAGCTGCCCACTTGGCGATTGACCTTGTGTTCCACTTGATGCTCCACTCGCTTGACCATTTGATAATTGCCCTTGTTTTCCATTAAATTTACCACCAGACATCCCGCTTGGTCTTTCACCTCGTGCACCATTTGGCATTCCACCGCCGCCCATTCCAGAAGCGCTGCTGCTCAATCTTTCTACTCCATTATGCCCAATTATTAACTCTATCTCACTATTATTAGTACTACTTCCTACATATGGTCTGCTTGAAGCTGGTACTAAGTCTACAACTGTTGCCCAAGAAAATGAAACTAAAACCAAAACTAAAGTTCCTATAAACAAATGTACTATTCTTTTCTTAAATGAAACTGTGCTGCATAAAAGATAAACTATATATATTGCTGGAATCACCATATAAGCTTCAAGCATTTTTATGTTAAAACCAACACCAACCAAAGCTAGACTTATTATTATATATTTCATTTTTCCTTTTTCAGCTGCTATAGAAAGTGCCCAGCATGCAAATAATAATGTCATAACTAACGTATTGTCTATTGTATTGTTTCTGCTTACTGCAACGAAAACAGGTGTTATTGAAAGGCATAGAGCTGAAATTAATGCTGCTGGACTTCCAAAGGATCTCTTTACAATTCTATATAAAACCCAAACTGAAACTACTCCTGCAACAGCTTGTGGAAGCAATATACTCCAGCCACTAAAACCAAAGATCTTAGCCGAAATTGCCTGAAGCCAAAAGCCTAAAGGAGGTTTATCTATGGTTACATATCCTGTTGGATCAAAAGCTACAAAGAAGAAGTTCTTTAAGCTCATGGTCATGCTTTTTACACCTGCTGCATAGTATGAATTTCCGTATCCCTCTATTCCTATATTTACAAAATTAAGTACTGCTGACAATATTAAAATTAAGGTTATTGCAATTCTTTCCTTGGTAAATTTTATTTTTTCAATCAACTTTGACGCCTCCTCTATTTCTCGAAATGTTTACTAATATTTTGACACAATATACAAATAATAAAATATTTAATGCAGATGTAACTGCTAAAACTGGTGTGTATCCTGTGGAGTTAGAACGACCTATCCCCTGCATTAAAACATAATACGTATTTGAGAAAATTGTAATGCTAAAGCCTATTATAAGTGTTAATATTCTCTTATCCTTAAGATATATATAAGCTAAAATTGATAATGCAGCGGCTGGAAATAAATATCTTTCGTGCATGCTACTAGCAAATGTAAATACACCTGAAATTTCAAGCATTGCAACTGCTGGAGCTAACTCTTTACTATTTCCTTTGAGATAAATAACAAAGGCTAATATTGTTATTAATACGATAGCCGCCATGCCTAGATTATGATAACTTATTCCAAGTATTGTTCCAGTATCTTTCACATAATTTTTTCCTATTAAACTAAAGAAATTAAAACCATTAACTGATGCATATGGATACTCTCCCACGGTACTAGAGTATAACTTAAATATCCATGTAAATCCATTAGTAATCACAAATGGAAGTGCTATCAATACTGCCGTACATAAACTAATGAAAGCTGCCTTTACAAATTCCTTTACACTTTTAAGTCTCACGAGTTCAAATAATAATATTGGGAAAAAGATTATTCCCTGAGGCTTCATAAGGACCGCTGCTGTAAAGAATACCGATGCAATTCCTACCTTTCCTTCTGAGAGCATAAAAACTGCTAGAACAAGAAGCAATGTAAAGAAGGAATCTACTTGACCCCAAACGCTTGAATTAACCAAAACAGCTGGGTTAAATAAGTAAAATGCTGCAAGTATAATACTCATAGCTCTAGATAAACGCTTATTTGCTAACTTATATATAATGAGCGATGTTAAAATATCAGCAAATATTGAAGGTAACTTTAAAAACAGATTAAAATATGAACTAAAAACCGATGTACCACCTATCTTACCTATAATTGCCAGTACATACATATACAATGGTGGATAATCTGCATTTCTTGCACTTGAATACACCTTTGTCAAATCATTAGCAGCCGATACTGCCCAGCTCTTAAAGAGATTTAAATCTGATGAGTATTCTGGTAACAATACTGCTATAAATAATCTTAAAAACAATGCTATCAAAACTAAAACTGGAACCAAAAATTTAGTGCTAACTTCAAAGTCCTTTATTTGATTACGAATTACCATGACAAATAATGAAATAGCAGAAACTATAAATATGATTGAATATATAATGACTTCTACAGAGTAGCTATTAGATTGTGAATTTCCACCTCTTCTCATATTTGAAGGCATCCTATTTCCACTTTGATTTCCTCCAAAATTAGGTGTCCTTTGTTTATTACCATTCCAATTTGAGGGCGCCTTAGTGGACTGTGTACTTGAACTACTGCTCTTTCCATTAGGCATGCTAGATAAATTTCCATTTGACATCTGTTTTTGTGAATTATTACTTTGCCCTTGCGACATTCCACCATTAAAGTTTTTATTTTGCCCTGAGCTATTTGGCATCATTCCTTGAAAGCCAACTCTTAACTGATTAGACGATGAACTGCCTTTTAGCTTATATATTTCATACCCACTTGAAAACATTAATAACACAAGGACAAGGATTAAACTCGCTTTAATTAGTATACTTCTTTTATAGTTATTCATTTTTCCTCTCCTTACTTTATGCCGCCAACTGCTTATTAGCTTTTCCCTTAAATATAAACAATTTGTATACCACATAATTAAATACTTGCAGAAACAAAGTGACAATAACCTTTGAAACATATACATTTATATAAAGTTTATTGCTTAAAATATTAAGTCCAACAAGGGAAATTCCAAGTGAAGTTATGTTGGTAATTACAAACTTTGCAAACTGCACTATAGGATTTACTTTTTCTTTCTTATCATTAAAAGTCCACAATTTATTAAGCACAAAACTATTGATCACACCCATGCTGTAGCCACCAACTTGACATACAAGTTTATCAATGCCAAATATGCTTAAGAGAAGCGTAAAAGTCAAAAAATCCACTCCTGTATTAATACATCCCACAATTCCAAACTTTATAATTGACTTATATTTCTTATACAGCTGCTTAATCTTCATCTTTAAAGCCCTCCTTCTCGCCTATAATATAAAGAGGTCTTCCTTTAGCTTCATCACTCATACGACTTATATACTCACCCATCACTCCCAACACTACAAATATAATCCCTATTAAAAAGAAAATCATTGAAATAGCTAAACTTAATCCTGAAACACTATTGCTTGTGAAAACATCTTTTAATAATTCAAATATAAAGTATAAAAAACTAATTGCACTAACTACTCCTCCAATGTATAAAGGAAATTTCAATGGCTTATATGAAAATGAGGCTATACCATCTGAAGCAAATTTAAGCATTTTTTTAAGTGGATACTTTGTTTCACCAGCAAATCTTTCATGCCTTACAAACTGAACTCCTGTCTGCTTATATCCAATCCAGCTAACAAGTCCACGTACATACCTGTTATGCTCTGGAATTGACTTTAACTTATCGCATACCTTTCTATCTATTAATCTAAAGTCTCCTGTATCTACAGGGATATCAATATCTGTCATACTTTTTAAAGTTCTGTAGAAAGCTTTTGCTGTAAATTTTTTAAAGAAGGTTTCTCCCTCTCTTTTAGCCCTCTTTCCATAAACTACATCATAACCTTCCTTCCATTTTTCAATCATCTTTAATATAACCTCTGGGGGATCCTGAAGGTCAGCATCTATAACAACTACTGCATTTCCACTTGAATAATCCATTCCTGCTGAAATTGCTAACTGATGCCCAAAGTTTCTAGAAAAGCTAAGTAATTTTATATTTTTATCCATACTGCAAATGGTTTTTGCTATTTCTACTGTTCCATCTTTACTTCCATCATTTACAAAAATTATTTCGTAGGCTTCCTTTGTAGAATCCATAACTTTTTTAAGCCTTTTGTAGGTTTCTCCTATTACAAGTTCTTCATTGTAAACCGGAACTACTATTGAATACTGAATTTCTGACTTACTCATTTTCATAACCTCCTTGTATAATGTAGTCATAACATTCGATAGAAAACTATCATGATTCCTAACGAACATTAAAACTCATATCTTTTAATATATTCGAATAGTTACAATTTTACGTGCACAGCACCGTAAAACCCTTCACCTTTCGCATAGCGAAAACCTTAGTCTTTTAACAAACGAAGTGAGTTAAAACCCTTCACTATAGTGCTCGACAAATTCCAATTTAACTGGATGAATTTGATGGTACTAATTTTAAGCTTTCAGCTTGTTCATCTATAACATATCGCAAAATACTGTCACTTCACTTGTCCTGCTAAAAATCCAGAACTCCATGCCCATTGAAGGTTAAATCCACCGCAATCTCCATCAACATCTAGTATTTCTCCGCAGAAGTATAAACCAGAAACAAGTTTTGATTGAAGAGTTTTTTCGTCGACTTCCCTAGTATTTATGCCTCCTGCGGTAGCCTGTGAATTTTCAAATGAATTCGTTCCACTAACAACGAAATTCCATTTTTTAAGAAGGCTTACTATATTTGATTTTTCTTCCCACGTTAAATCACAGCACTGTTTGTGAATATTTGATATGTTGGCTTCTTTAAGAAGTATAGGTATAAGTTTTTTATGTATAACTCCTACAAGAGAGTCAAATACACTTCTATAGTAGAACATTCCCCAATGATTCTCAAAGAATTCCTGAATTTTATTTTCTTCTATGTTAGGTAAAATATCCACTTGTAAAACAACATTTTTGTTCTTTTCAATTCCGATAGATGCTATTCTGCTGAGCTGAAGTATAGCAGGACCAGATATTCCATAATCAGTGAATAGAATTTCACCAAATTCTGTTCTTTCTAATTCGTCGCTGACGAAAATTTTAGTGTTAGCATCAAATCTTATTCCAGATAAAGCTCTAAGACTATTATGCACTAATTTTAGTTGTACTATGGCAGGAAGAGGAGTTACTATGCTGTGACCCATATTTGTACCTAGTTTAAAGCCAAAGCCATCAGAACCGGTTTTAGGCGCAGATTTGCCACCACATGCAAGTATAACTTTATCACATTCATAAAGTTTATCGTTTGAATCGTATATTTTAAAAGTGTTCTTTGATTTCTCTATTTTAATTACTTTTGAATTCGTATGTACAGGGATATCCCTATCTTCAAGTGCAAGCCTTAGTATATCAAGAACAGATGAGGCTTGGAGAGACATTGGATACATCTTACCACTTTCTAAAGTTGTAAGTGGAAGCCCAAGCATACTGAAAAAATCTATAGTACTGTCTTTATTGAATTTATCTAGGGCATATTTAAAAAAGCCATTGTTTTGACTATGATATCTAGCTTCATTTATATTTTCGTTTGTTATGTTGCACCTGCCATTGCCTGTAATCAATATTTTTTTGCCTATTCTATCATTTCTTTCAATTATTGAAACATCATAGCCAGAATCCTTAGCAGAAATTGCTGCCGTTATTCCAGCTGCACCGCCGCCAATTACAATTACCTTCATTAAAATCTCTCCTCAAGATAAATTTAAATATATTAAAACTTCAATATATTTTACATCAGAATTAATATTAAAGCTAGATTATTTGTAAATTTTTATTGTTATGTATTTCACCTTTGAATTTAACAAATCAAAAACAAGATCCAGTTATAAATGTATTACTGATTATTAGGATAATATTTTTGACAGAAACCAATGGATATTCCATTCATTATAACAGGATGTTTTGACGATATAAACAGAAAGAAAGACAAATTGGTTACTTTATAACAATATAGTTTATTGACTTTAAGTATTTATATATGGAAAAATGATATTGCAAATAAAAACAGAACATTATATAAAATTTAATAAATATTAAATGAATTTAAGAAAGGAGAAATCATGAAGAAAGAAGATTTTTTTAATCGTGATAATTCATGTTATTTTTTTGACGATGGGGATGCTATTGCAGAATATTGTATGGAGAATTGCAAAGAAGATGTAAAACATATTATTCGAGTAGCTGATGAAGTTTGTAAGCACTATTTTGTTTTTGACCTTAAATGGGATATGGAAAGAACGTATGATCCAGTTACATTTAAAGGAACAATATATTGGAATTATATACCATATGGTGATCCGGAATTTGTATACCAATTTAATCGACATCGCTTTTTCATATGTCTTGGACAGGCATATTTGCTTACAGGTGATGAAAAATATGCAAAAGCATATGTAGAATTGACAGAAGATTGGATTGATAATGTTCCACTTACAGATGAATACAAAGCTGGTCCATGGCGTACTTTAGAGGTTGGATTACGTGGAGAAACATGGAATAAGGCATTACGCTACTTCAAAGATAGTCCTTATGTAACTGAAGAATTTTTAGATAAATTTTATAATTGTATGATACAGCATGCAGAATATTTAATTGAGAGTCATTCTAATTATTGTTATATAAGCAACTGGGGAGTTTTACAAAATCATGGTTTGTTTGAAATTGCAATATGTCTTCCGCCACATAAACGAACAAATGAATATATAAATATAGCATTAAAAAATTTAGAAATTGAAGCAAGAATGCAAATAATGAATGATGGTGTTCAGTGGGAACAATCACCAATGTATCATAATGAAGTATTCCATTGTTATCTTGATGTATTAATTCTAGCTTCAAGAAATAATGTTACAATCCCTGATAGTATTTATGAGAGGGTAAAAAAGATGGCATTGGCAAATGTTGCTTGGATGAAGCCAAATCATAATCAATTTATGATGGGGGACAGCGATGATACTGATATAAGAGATTTAGTAAGCACTGCAGCATATATTTATAATGATCCAGTACTTAAATTTGGAGGATATGAAAAATTTGATTTTGAAAGTATTTGGGACCTTGGCATAAAAGCGGAAAAAGAATATGAAAATATTCAGTCAAAAGAACCAGAGGTTACATCAATAATGCTAGGTGATAGTGGCAACACATATTTACGTTCAGACTGGTCGGAGAGGGCTAATCTTTTACATTTTCATGCAGGGACTTTAGGAGCAGGTCATGGACATTCTGATCAACTACACATAGATTTAGTAGTTAACGGTGAAGATGTGCTTATGGATAGTGGACGATATACATATGTGTATGGACCAAAAAGATTTGAATATAAAAATCCTGATGCACATAATACAATAACTGTTGATAATAAATATTTTACAGTATGCAAGGATTCATGGTTATGCTCTAAATTATCACAGCCAGTAAAACAGGGATATTCAAAAACGCAAAATTGTGAGTTTGTACAGGCTGGACATTTAGGATACATGGATATTCCTGGTGGAGTATATGTTAATAGAAAAATAATTAATATTGGTAAAGATATTTATATAATTGTTGATGAAATGTATACGAGTGAAAAGCATGAATATGAACAATTTTTTTCATTTTAGTAATTATGGTAAAGTAAAATATACAAAAGACGAGAATAATAAAATCAATTATACAGGAAAAAATGCATGTGTAGATTTTTATTTTATGTCAGCAGATATTAAGGTAAATTTACAAGAGGGACATATTTCTAGAAATTATAATCAAGAAGAGAATAATATGATATGTAAAATTGTTAGACAGAATATAGGATTTACAAGTCTTATTACAGTTATCAATGCTGATGCAAAGCAAAAATTTACAGTTGATAAGATTGGAGTGAAATCAGCATTAAAGGGAAGTTATTATGACGATACTATGGCAGAAGGTCTTAAAATAATATGCAATGAAAAACATATGTTATTATAATATGCCATCAAGAAGTGAATTCACCTACAGATTTGGTAGAAGCAGATGGTTGTATGGGATATGGCAATGTGATTGTATTTGATAAAGATAGAGATTACCTTGTAGGTGAAGTATTAAATTGGTGAATACTAATTACCTTGTCGCATACTACGATATGCTAATGGTGTCATTCCTGTTTTTTTGTGGAACTGACGATAGAAATGTACTTCATTTGAATAACCACAATGCTCAGAAATTTGTTCTATGGATAAATTTGTTGTTGTGATTAATTCCTTTGCATATTCGATTCGCATATTTATTAAGTCGGTCTGGAATGATATGCCGAAAAAATCTTTATATAAATGCTGAAAATAAGAAATGCTTATGCCTAAAGAATCAGCAGCTGCTGCTGGAGTACTTTTTTTATATGGTGCAGATAATAAAGACAGACGAAGTTTTTGCAGTTTTGTATGATAAGGATTGTATTGACGGACTCGGTCTTTTTCTTCGTATGCCAAGATTAGCTTGTTCATTAATATATGAAGAAGCATATCAATGTTAGCAGCTTTAAATCTAGGGGAGGTATAGTTTTGTTCCCACATAATCTGTTGTAGGTATGATGTTAAAATTGAAGGATTACTAATTGGATAAGCCTCATTAAATGCAATTCCAGAAGAACGAAACTCATACTCACATGTTGTGTCAAAATGAATCCAGTCATCAATGTAATAACCATTTGGATTTGAATATTCATATGGTGTATTACGATCAATTATAATTGCACTGTTTGGATTTACTGCAAAAGTTCTATTATCAACAGTAAATTGAGCGTTGACTTTTACAAGCAAAAAAAGATAGTGGTTTAATCCTCTTGGTCGTGACATAAAAAATGATGGAGGATGTTTTGCATTAGAACCACCCATTAGAACATAAAACATATTATAATATACCTCCTAAGAAAAAGTAACAGAAAAGGTTAGTAAATCACATTATAGGATATTAAAATTTATATGTCAAATGTTTATAATACAGAAAAAAGAAATGGATTGGAGAATTTCGTATGGATGAAAATGAATGGATAAAAAGTATTGCAAAAAAGATACAGAAGAAAATAGAAGTTGTAGCAAAAAGAAATCGTGATAAAATACCATATACAACGAACAATGGTGAATTTGATGATTTATCAGAAAGTGATATTTTCTGGTGGACAAATGGATTTTGGGGAGGCATTATGTGGCAGATGTATCATGCAACAGGTGATGATATTTACTGTGAAATAGCCAGATATAATGAAAGAAAACTTAAAAGGAACCTTATCGATTATAGAGGCATTGATCATGACAATGGGTTTAGATGGCTACTAACAGCAGTTGCAGATTATCGTTTAACCGGAAGCAAAGAGGCATTTAATCTTGCAATTGTTGCAGCTGGAAATTTAGCAGGTCGCCTAAATCCAGCAGGAAACTATCTTCGAGCTTGGAATGATAATGGAGATGGATGTAACGCAGGAATTGCAATCATCGACTGTATGATGAATTTACCACTATTATATTGGGCATACGAGGAAATTAACGATCCTAGATTTTTGCATATAGCAACAATACATGCTGATATGGCACAAAAGAAATTCGTAAGAGAAGATGGGTCTGTAAATCATATTGTTGTATTTAATCCATTAACAGGTGAGGTTATCCGCACAGATGGAGGTCAGGGATATAAAGAAGGATCATCATGGACAAGAGGACAGTCATGGGCACTTTATGGATTTATACTTAGTTATATTCATACAAAAAATAAAGAATATTTGGATACTGCAAAGAAAGTCGCAAATTACTTTATTTCGAATATACCAGAAGATGGTTTCATACCAGTGGATTTTCGTCAACCAAAGGACTGTGTGTGGGAAGATTCGTCAGCAGCTGCCATTGCAGCATGTGGTATGTTAGAAATAGAAAAATATATGGAGGAAAATGAAAAACATATATATCATAATGCAGCATTGAAGCTGCTGATGGCATTAAGTACTTATAGGTGCAACTGGAATGAAAATACAGACAATATTGTTGAAAAGTGTACTGTAACTTACCATGATAAAAGTCATGAGAATTCGCTTATTTATGGAGATTATTATTTCATAGAAGCAATTTGGAAATTAACAGGTCAAGAATCATTTATGTGGTAATAAGTAAAAAAGTCACGCATATTTATTTGGGGTATAAAATATATGGTGAAAAGGGTGAAATCACCGCAGTCTCCATCTTGTGAGATAAAAAAAAGTTTTCCGCACAACTAAATTGTGCAGAAGCTTTTTTATCAGTACAGGTTATTATTAAGCTGCTTCTTCAGCAGTTTTCTTAGAAGCAAATTTTTCTGAAAGCTTTGTTCTAAGAGTTTGTATTAAGAAACCACCTATGAGGAATGTAAACATAAATGTTAAAAGTATTGAAATGTTTTGCATAAGTCCAGAGTGGTCTATTCCACTAAGTATCATTCTCACTACTTTAACAGTATAAGTCATAGGTATGAACTTACTAACAACTCTATAGAATAATGGTGCTGTTTCTATAGGAAATGTACCTGCACAGGAAGATAATTGCAATATGAGTAACACAAAGGATATTGGTGTTGACATGATCCCGAATGCTGCTGATAGCCCGTACATTACGCTAAAGAAAACTAATGAAGTAAATATGTTATTTAAATATAAGTAAGTTGTATTTACGGCATCTAAGCCCAAACCAGCATTTAATGATAATGCTAATATTATAGCTTGTACAGATACTAAAGCTACTCCAGCTATAAACTTACCTATGAAACTATTAAGAAATTTATTCTCAGTTAATTTAAACTTATCTACCAAGGTTAAGATGATGTTTACAAACATAGCGCCAAGCCATAAGGAAAGTGAAATGAAGTATGGTGCAAGTCCTTCACCGTATTTTTTACATCATTTATAGATTGATCACTTAACTTAACTGGGTCAGAAACAAACTTTGACATATCATTAGAAGTAAATTTTAAGTTGTCATTGAGTTTGCTATATCCATCATTTAATCCAGTTTTTAATTTAGTAGTTCCATCATTTAAAGTTCCTAAGCCTGAATTTAAAGTTTTTGCTCCATCGCTTAACTGACCTAAACCGCTTGCTAAGGTACCAGTACTTGAAGTTGCCGTATTTAATCCACTTGTAAGTTGACCTGCTCCGTTACTTGCAGCTCCAAGACCTGTCATAAGATTCTTTGAACCATTGCTTAATTGTGATAAACCATTTGTAAAATCACTTGTCTTTGAAGCTGCAGCGTTTAAATTAGTATAAATAGTTGAGCTTCCATCTTGAAGAGGTTTAATTCCGCCTATAAATTTGTCTATAGTGCCAGAGGTTTTAGCTTGGGCTTTTAAAGTACCGGCATATATTCCTGCGTTGTATTGCTTTAAGCCAGCTGCAGCAGTTGAAAGATTGTCACTAACAACATTTTTACTAGCTCTTAGGCGCTCAGAGATTTGAGGAGTGATTTGTTTAAGAGCAGCTGTAGTATTTTTTGCTTTTTCCATGTCTTCCTTTGCTTGTGATGGATCTGTTGAAAGCTCATCCATTGCTCTTTGCAAAAGCTGATCAACTGAATCTATATTTTGATTGACATTATCAACTCCACTAGCAGCATCTTCGAGATTGGTTGAAACTGCGTCATTAAGATTTTTTACTCCAGTATTAAGCCCATCAGCTATATTGCTTGCTGATTTAGAACTGTTAATTAAAGTATCCATGTCTCCGCCAGGTACATTAATGGTTGTTTTAAATTGAGTTAAGTTATTACTTAAATCATTTAAGCCACCAACTACTCTTTTTTGACCTTCGGCAAGTGCGCTTAATCCGCTGAGAGCCGTCGAACCACTATAAGCAGAATTTAAACCATTGTTAAGAGTTATACTTCCGTTGAATAGTTGGTCTAATCCGCTTTTTAAAGTACTTGAAGCAGTTACTGCACTGTCTAACCCTGTTTTAAGTTTATTTGATCCATCAAAAGCAGTAACTAAGTTTGTGGCAAGAGTACCACTTCCGTCAAGTAACTTTTGTGTTCCATCTTGAATCTTATTTTGTGCATCACTAGCATCTTTTAATGAAGCTTTAACCTCATATAATTTGTCAACTAAAACTTTAGAGGTTTCTTTTGAAATATTACTTGATATTTGATTTTGAATGCTCTCCGCACCTTTTAATGAAAGTTGAGAGAATATAAAGTTTCTTCCTTTATTAGCTCTATATATTATTTGCGGCTTTTGAAAATCACCACTTGTTGAATTTGCTAATTTTTTAGAAAAGTCTTTAGGAACTACTATCATAGCATAATAAGATGCACCATCTACACCTTTCTTAGCTTTATTGTAGCTTATAAATTCCCATTTAAAGGAATCATTATCTTTAAGCTTTTTTTCTAAATCTTTTCCATAAGTATAATCTTTGCCATCTTTCATATAAGGTTCATCAAGATTAACAAATGCTACAGGAACGTCTTTTAAACTTCCGTAAGGGTCCCAAAATGCACCTAAATAAAAAAGTGAATACATCATAGGAATAAACATAATTGCGAAAGTAACTATGGCTATAATTTTCCACAAGAAACTTTTATTGAATTTTGATTGTTTTGACTCCATAATTTTCCTCCTCTCTTGTTTTTGTACTTACTGGTCAGTATAAAAATAGCATAACTTTTTGATTTTTGCACTAGGCGGCAATTTCCAGGAAAACGTTTATAAATCTTAAAAGTTAGTATTTAAGCCATTAAGTTTATTTTTAAAATTTTTGTATACTTTTTGATTCAGAGTACAGAGTAGAGTGAATGTGGATTTACCTTTCGTTTTACTCAGGTGAATATTGGAAATTATATAATGTCAGCTGCACTGAACACCATATGTGGTGAAATTGCGTAAGCATTAAGTTTTCAGATTTTTCCCATCCTCCTATAGATGTGACCTAGCATTTTACTAAAAAGAAATAGAGAAGTGATGGAATATATAAAAATCTATCTTTAAAATAAAGTTTTGATGAGATTAAATTAATAATGTAGAATTAAATGGGCATATAATACTATGATGGGAATATAAGTATTAGTTTCTACCGTATTTTAGTTCAAAAATAGCTTTTTATAAATTTAAATAAAAAAATTTAAAAAATATGTTGACACATGATGATTTTTTTTGTATTATATTACTTGTCGGGTCGCGAGGCCGGATTAAATGAATAACATATGGCCCGTTGGTCAAGCGGTTAAGACACCACCCTTTCACGGTGGTATCATGGGTTCGAATCCCGTACGGGTCACCATTTAAAAATATTGTGGGCGCTTAGCTCAGCTGGGAGAGCATCTGCCTTACAAGCAGAGGGTCACAGGTTCGAGCCCTGTAGTGCCCACCACAATATTGCGGCTTGGTAGCTCAGCTGGTTAGAGTGCTGGCCTGTCACGCCAGAGGTCGAGGGTTCGATCCCCTTCCTATATATACTATTCAATATTTACTTGAAAAATTTTATAAATTTAAAAAAAAATGTTTACTTTTCAAAAAGAATAATGTAATATTATGTAAAAGGAGATGGTTAATTTGAAAAAAGTATTTAGTATTATTTTATCAGTGTTAATTCTATCGACTACCGTTGCCGTTGTGCCCGCTAAAAATACTGTTAGCGCTGCCACAACATCTAAAATAGGAAGTACTGTAAAAGTGGGTAAATATACTGGACAAGTTATTCCTTATAGTAAATTACCTGCAAATGTAAAACCAACAACAGTGAAAAGTCTTGCAGAAGCCGAAAAAGTTGTAGATGAGGTTAATAATTCATTTAAAAGTACACTCAAAAAATTTAACGCCAATGCAAAAATCAATTCTTCAAATCAAATAAAACCTGATGGTACAGTTTACACCATGAGTACAGGTACTCAAGATAAGGTTAATGGAGGTCCAATGGTAGGTACTAGTTTTCATGTTAGAGTTCAGTATAGTTATGTTAGTAATAGATTTTCATCTTGTAGTAACATAACAAGCTATTTATCTGGTAATACAGTTACTTTCTCTTGGTCTCAACAAAGTAGTAATTATAGTATTATTGATAGTTCAAGGACATTAGCTACTAATGTAGATGGAATTATAACAGACTATCTAATCACTCCTATTGGATTAGTGGCTGTAAGTAATGATCCTGAAAGTGTTTACACAGAATTTTATCTTTAATGTAAAGAAATAGGACGGGCATTTAAACCTGTCCTATTATATTCTATTTTATCTAGTGTAATATATCTTTATGAAATAATATTCTTTTTATTAAGAAAGTCTTCATGCTAAATTATAGCTTCCTACTGGATTATGTTTAGCTTTGAAAATTGGTTTTGATGAAGATATATTATCACAGTGGATAGCAGAAAACCCAAATTCTAAATCTTTAAATATTAATAATGCCATTGATGTTGCCTCTAAATCGCTTGACCCAAAATTTATTGCTACTTATTCAATAAACTCAATGAAAGACTTGCTACAGGTTACAAGGGACATTGATTATTCAGTTAAGAAATTCATACAAGATACTTTTAGTAAACACGTAACCATTAGAAACTTAAAGAATATGAATAGGCAAGAAATATTTGATAAACTCATTAAGGAACTAACAGGTAAAAAGTTATAAAAATTAATTCACAAAAATACTACAGATATTGTAGACAGTGCAGGATGCGATGGAATACATTGCTGTGGCTGTAATGATAAGGCTTCACCAAGCACATGTAGAAGTCATTAAACAGTATGTGTAGTAGAACAATCGTAAAGGTGATTTAGTAAGAATACCATATAATAAATTGATAATTGATACTTGCAAAGAAAAGCACAGATATTAAAGATACTTATAACTATCTAGAAATAATAAGTAAGGATAAAAAGTAAGAATGGCTTATGAAGCTAGAGAAGCTGAGCTTCATGACAAAAATACAATGATTAAATCAGGTGTAATTAAAGTTGCGGAAAACCTATTGAAAATGGAGATGCGTATTGAATTAGTAGCAAAAACGACAGAATTATCAGAAGAAGAAATTCAGAATTTAAAAGAAAAAAATGAGTTAGTATTTAAGCAGCCACTTATTAATTTAAGCGGATGCTTTTTTGTTTATAACTTATTATAAGTAGTTTTATGATACTTTGAGTATAGTGGTAAAGATCACTATCATCATCAAGAACTGCAATTTCACCACAAATAGTACATTGGTAAGTACATTTATCTGGTTTACCTCCTATTTTATGCATAAATATCTCCTCCTCGAATAGCACATTAGTATAAGAGCAGTTGGATAGTATATCATCCAGCTGCTTTTTATAATGGCTTATTTAGCCAAGGAATGTAATTGTAATAGAAGCTATTTACATAAAAAAATACATGTGGTATAATTTATATAAATAGTTACAAATTTACAAAATGAGAGGGTTTTTAAATGAAAAAAAAATATAGTGCTATCGGACGGTGATAAGTTAAAGGAAATTAGAAGAAAGTATGGTTTGAAACAGGAAGAAATTACGGGAAGTGAGATAACAAGAAATCTTATAAGTGAGATTGAAACTAATAAAGCAAGTATTACTAAAAAAACGGCAGAGGTTGTTATAAAAAACTTAACCGCATTGGCTAAAAAAAGGCGCTTTGAAGTTGATGAGACCGTTGATTATTTAATGGAAAATCAAATTGTACAAGCTAATAAAGCTCTTGATAATTATATAGAAGAGCTAAACACTTTAAGCATTTCTAAGGGTGATAGCTTTATTAAAACACTCAAAGAAGCAGAAAGTTTTTTAATTGACTGGGACATAAAAGATAAAAAATTAAAGATATATAAAATAGCCGGAGATTATTATTGTAATAATAATGAGATGTATAAAGGTGCTGTATATTATGAAAAAGCTTTAGCATTAATTAATCGGGTGTTTTTAGATAGAGAATTAATACCACTTTCAAGGAAACTATCCATGGTTTATGTATATATAGGTGACTATAAAAAAAGCATTGAATGTTGTGAGTTTATATTAAATCGCTTTGATGATATTTCAGTTAATGATAAAGTGATTTTTACATATAACAATGCTTTATCTTATTTTTATATGAATAATTTTGAAAAGACTTTGCAAAACCTTGAGATATCTGAAAAATTAGTAGATAGAAATGATAATTTAAAATTATTTAAAATACTAGATAGCAAGGCTGTTTGTTTGTGTTCAATGAAGCGTTATAGTGAGGCATTACAGGTATTTGATGAACTGATAAGCTTGGTTAAAAGTAATTATGTAGATAGGTATGTAACAGTGTTATTGAATATCGTAAATGTTTATTTAGACATGCAGGAAAAGGATAAAGCTCTTGAAAACTTTAATTGTGTTATTGAAAGGCTAAATAGTGTCAATAATGATAGTCCTTATTTATCAGAAATTTATTTTCATGTTGGTAAATTTTATAGAAGTTTTGGTAATGAAGAAAAATCTGAGCAATTTTATTCAAAAGCTTTGAATTTATGTGAAAAACAAAAAAACTATGTTTTGGAAAATGACATATTATGTGATTTAATAGAAATGTATACAGTTGAAAACAAAGTAAAGGAAATGAACAGTATAAAGTACACGTTATTTTCTTTGTTTAATAAACAGGGGAATATAAATCATATGCTAGTTCACAAATTGGTGCTTTTTTATATTGATAATAACGTTGAAACGGCTAAGGAACTTATAAACTTTGTACTTAAAACAAATTAATGGGAGGTGTTGAATATGTCAAAATTAAGTCGTAAGAAAGCATTACTATTGTTTACTTGTATGCTGCTTATGTTTGTATTTATAGGTGTAAATACACAAATTACAAGTAATATTGCTTATATAACAGGAGGTGCTATGGCTAAGGCTGTAAAAGTAATTCCATTTATATTTTAACGAAGTAAAAGCAATTTGGAGCACAAAACCAAGTTGCTTTTTTATTATAAGATTTTTGTGTTTTGCAAACTCTGTATAAGGATATTTTAGAATAATTAAAGAGTTTAAAGGCAGAAATTAATATAAGAGCAATTGGTTGAGTTACCTTTCTAGCTACCTTTTTTATGTATCTAAATAAAAAAAACACTTTGAGAAAGGTTAATAAAAAAGACAGGAATTAACCTGCCTTTTTATTAATAATGATAATTAATAGATAACTTAGGATCTTGCTGCCAAAATGCCGAATCAAATTTAACTATGCTAAATTCAGATACACCAGTTAAGAAAAGGTTTATTATTAGTGAGTGGAGCAGCATAAAAGATTATGTTATTTCATTATTTAATGATGAATTATCAAGAGAATTTGCTGAAAAGCTGGTAGATCTTTATAATAAGTTTTTTGAAATCAATTATAAAATTGATAATAATAAATTTGTAATTACAAATAAAGAAATAACTGAAATAAAGAAAGAAATAGAATATGTAGAGGGATTAGTTGATTCTGATAAAAATGAAAATCGAAGCAAAAAATAATTATATAAATTCCTCTGATAAAACCCGAAAAATGACATATAAAGAATAGTAGATACATTTAGTATTTGCTATTCTTTTTAGCAACAAATTATTTTTAGGTCAAATTGGCTAACAAAACTGTGTGTAGGCATTTTCTGCTTATATGCGGTTTTTTATTTTGTTTAAATTTAAAGGAGGAATTATCTATGGGACAATACTTTAAAGCAGTAAATATTACAAAGGGAGAATTTGTAGATCATATGGATTATAATTCATTTTCAAAGATTACAGAACATTCATTTAGACCAAATGAGTATATGCTTGCAGTTGAAGGATTACTTCAACCTGATGGAAAATGGTATAAAGATAAAATTGTGTGGGCTGGTGATTATGCTGATGATGGTCTGTTTATACCTGAAGGATACAAAGGCAATTTATATGATTGTACTTCTGATGGTACATTCAAAAAGATTAAGGCTAAACCTACAAAAAAATTATCAAAGTATATTTTAAACCATGATAAAAAGCAATTTATAGATATGGAAGCTTTGCCTTCATATGATGATGGTTGGATTTTACATCCCCTATCACTGCTAACAGCTGTAGGCAACGGACAAGGTAGTGGAGATTTCTATACCAGTGATAAAAAAATGCTTTCATACGTTGGAACTTGGGCAGGTTTGGTTGTAGTTCAGAAACGGATGTAGAAGCTAAGAAATGGAATAAAAGCTTCAAAGAAGCCTTTATTGATAAAGCAGATCCAGAGCTGAACTTAACCATAGTTGACTGTCACATTTGAGAGAGGAGCTTTGGCTTCTCTATTTTTATAGAATTAAAATTTTAAAGGAGAGAGATTAAAATGTTAAGCATAAATCAATGGCTTGAAAAAAGAGTAAAGAAAAACATTCTAAAAGCTGCATGTGTTGCAATTAATCCAGTTAAAGCTAAACACTGGAAGCGTGAATGGAATAGATACAAGCTTTCACAGAAAAGAAGAAAACTAGGAAAATTTCGATCAAGGAGGAGTAAAAATGATTAATTATTCAGAAGAATTCAAAAGTCAATGTAAGGATGTATATCCAAATTGGAATGAACTTCATGAAGCTTTGGAGCATGGAAGTGAATTTGCTGGAAGATACTTAAATGATGCATCTTTTGATACTATAAATATTGATGATGTTTTGAGTATTGAAGATATGACTTCACTTAAGCAGCTTAAGGAAAAGGCTTTGAAAATTAAAAAGAAGAAAGAATTGTATAATAAGTGGTGCGAAATATTTAATCAAAATATTAAGGAGGATTAACTTTCAAAGTTAGTCCTTTTTTATTAAAGAAACGTTGATAATTTTAAATAAAAAATGAATAGGAGGTCAGTTTTTATTATGAAAGTAAAATATAAGGGCGTGACTTTTGATGAATTTACAGTAGAAACAGGGAATGGAAAAGTTTTTGACATAAGTAAATTAAACAAGGATATACCAGTTGGAAACATAAAATATGCATGGGGTTATATTTGTGAAGAGTGTGCTCAAAAAGTAAATTGGAATATCAATCTTAATGATTTTAAAGAGACACTTGATGGCTATTGTTGTTATGCAGATGGTTGTACCAATAGGAGAAATATTCATGAAATACAGTTGTCACTTAATGAAATTAAACAACTAGAATTTGTTAATAAAGCGAAAGAGACCAAAAATATTAGTATAAATGATTTTAAAGATCAAAAGCACATAGCGGTTGATGAAAGTAAATGGAAGGAATATAAAGGCTATAAGGATGTTGATTATAAAGACAAACAATATGACAATCCAAAATACAATTGGAAAATGGTTTATTGGGAAAACAATGATGAAAAATACGGAAGGATCATGGTTAGTGAAGCTTTTAAGTTAAAAAGAGGCTTAACTATGGGTGAATTCTATGGTACAGGAGTAGTGGATTAATAAGTATAAAAACTAGGAGGATTAACTTTCAATGTTAATCCTTTTTTATTGGAGGGGTAAGAATGAAGTTAAAAGTAATAAAGCAAATAAAGTCACCATATGGAGTATTTGCAGAACCTGGTGATATTGTCGAATATAAATGTGGAATGGCAAGAAATAAAAAAGTACACATGGGAGTTGATTTTATAGAAAATTATGTAAAACTAAATATTTTCCAAAGAATAATACTAAGTTATACATTTGAAAAATATCGCTGTAAATTAAACAAAGTTTTATACAATTTAAAAAAATATTTTTGTAAAATGAGGTGAATATTTTGAAAAATGTAATTTTACAAAATTTTAAAGGCATAAATTTCTATCATGCAAAAAGAATTTGTATAAAAGGTAATATCGCATTGTTTACCATATATAAAAACCCAAAAGACTTTGCAAACAAGTACGTTGTTAGGCTATGGGAAATCAATAGACAGCTTGGCAATTCATTTGCTACAAAATATTGCGTAGTTAAAGGCACATTAGAGGAATGTAGAAATTCACTGCCGGAGGGTCTTTATAAAATTGATAGATTTAAAAGCGACGATCCTGTAATCGTAGAAATTTGGATATGATAGATTGAGAGGAAGTACTTCAATATGGATGTTTATATAGGTAAGAAAGTTAAATTTCAATATAAAGGAGAAATATTAGAAGGATATGTTCGTTCAATATATAATAACGGCGACACTGTAAATATAACAGTTGACAAAAGTGCATATACTTATCCAGTATGCTTATTAGCCAAAAATAATCAAGAAATAAAAGAAAAAAAGGGAGAACAGCTGTCTATGAAATTTGAGTAGGTAGCTGCTCTTTTTTATAAGGAGGACGGTGCTTATGGAAGGTAATTATAAACAGAGTGATTTTGATAATTTTAGATGTCCAGAATGTGGTGGTAAACTTAATTATGAATTTGGTGCAGTACGTTGTGAAAATGATGATTGGTTTGCAGAAGATGGTGAAATTGAAGAACTTTTTAATCTTAATGATGGGAGAGATAAGGATGAGTAAATACGTTATGTCAGATATACATGGATGTTATGAAAAATTTATAAGTATGTTGAAATTAATTAATTTCACAAACAATGATGAATTGTATATAATAGGTGACATATTTGATAGAGGACCGGGATCATTAAAAATATTAGATTATGTAGTAGGGCACAAAAACATAACTTTGCTTAAAGGTAATCACGAAAAAATGTTTGAAGAAGCCGTTGAAACAGGTAATTATAATTTATGGTACTGCAATGGAGGACAAGTCACGCATTTCAGTTTATTAAAAGAAGGATTTGATAAGGAACTGCTGATTTATAACTATATTAAGAGACTGCCGATTATTAAAGTAGTCGATAAATTTATATTGGTTCATGCAGGTTTGAAGTTTTCAGGTAACTATAGCTCAATAGAGCTTGAACAATTTCTAAAACAGGATGAACAAAACTGTTTGTGGACAAGAGATAACATAGGTATCGAGAAGCAATATAAAGATTATACCGTAATATGTGGTCATACTCCTGTGCAGGCTATATTAGATAATTCTAATACACCTCAAATATTAAAAAGACAGGGAACAATTTATATTGATTGTGGTAGCTGTTTTCAAGGTGGCAAATTAGCATGTTTAAGGCTTGATGATATGAAGGAGTTCTATGTTTAAAGGAGGCAGTTGGTATGAAAGGACGGGTTACTAAAAATATCCTAGAGTATATGAATTCAATGTCTATAAAACAGTTCTCTTATATTCAAGTAAGTTGTATAGCTAGTTCAATAAAAACTGAATACTACGACAGAAAGGATAAAAACATAAAAATAAATGGTAAAACTGAAGATGGTAAAAAGCAATTAAACAAGAGAATTGCCGATATAGTAAATAAAAAATTATTAAACAATGATATAACTCCTGATGATATAAGACTTTACAAAAGGTGTTTTGCTGAAGAATATACTAATCGTACAGGCAAATGTGCATGGGGATTTACAGAATTAAGGCAACGTTTAGGATATGATCCTAAAACAGGAATTGAATTGAAGAATTTATAAAAAGATAAAAGGATGTCTACACTTAGATGTCCTTTTATTTATAAAAATAATAAAGGATGGTGGATCGAATGGAGTATTGCTGTCATGGTTGCACAAATTTAAATAAAGATGAAAAGAAAATAGATGGAACTTGTTATATGTACGGATGCAGGTCGGATAAAAGAGGAAAAATATGCGGGTGGATACAGTCGGACAATGAGCTTAAAACAATGGGATGCTCTAGTTGGACCAATAAGCCTACTCAAATTAATGAACAGTTGACATTATTTTGATAAAAAACATTTTTTAAATTTTAAAGACAAGGAGGATGAAAAAAATGAAAATAAGTAATGATATTAAAATTGAGGCTGTAGATGATAGAAATATATGCATCCTTAAAAAGATGGTAGTTAAAGGTGAAGAACAGTGGAAGAGACTAGGTTACTATACAACGCCACAAGGTGCTTTAAAAGGAATGGTTAATGATGAAATAATAGGCACTGGCTTGAAGGATTTCCAAGTGGTTTGTAATAAGATCGATGAATTGTATAAGATTATTGATGGACTTTCTGTGAAGCTAGAATCTCATGCTAAAAATAAACAAGATACTTATGATCTTCCAGAAGAGTAAAGTTCATAAATTTAATTTCAGAATTCAAAAACAGTTTCAAGAGCTGAATAAAATACGTCGCAAATGAGGTGATAAAGTTAAATGATAAGAAAAATATTGTATTATTTTATAACGCTTATAGCGTGGTTAATTGCAACTTTATATTTACCATTCTATTTGTGCAAAAATCATGAAAAGCATGATTTTTGGTATCTTGAAATAGGGAAATATTATAGTTCAATAAAAACCGTAGTAGGTATGTTTATTATTGGTTAATAGTTTAGAATTCAAATAAGGCATAGCTGGTCTATGAAAGGAGAATAAAAATGCAAGAAAAGTTGATAAAGCTTTGGAAAACTTGTGAAACAAAACAATTAGCAAAAATATTTGAAGAATATATGAAAAGTATTGATATAAAAAAATATGATGGTAGAAGAAAAAACAATGATAATACCTATATTATAGATGGTAAGAGTACAAACTGGAATAGGGTTCAATGCTTTTATCATAAAGGGTCTACAAGCTTTGGACACGAAAATTTATTATTTGTACTAAGAAAAGAATCTGGAAATTACTTTATTATTGAAAGGGAATCAGTAAGAGCATTTGAATGTGACCATAACGGCGTAATAGAATATAATGAAAAATTACTTGATGAAATCATAAAAGAACATAAACCTTTATTTGACACATTATTAAGCATGATATCTTAATACACAATTCAAAGACCAGTGATATGAATAATTAAGTCCAGCTAAGAAATGTCAATAAGAAATAAAAAATAATTATTATTTTTATGAGATTAAAAAAGGTTAACTTTAATAAACCTTTTGACTAACTGTCAAAAAACCCTTCACCTTTCGCATAGCGAAAACCTTAGTCTTTTAACAAACGAAGTGAGTTAAAACCCTTCACTATAGTGCTCGACAAATTCCAGTTTATCAGGATAAATTTGGAGATTGCAATTTTAAAGTTTATTTGTACCAAACCACCAATTTTCAAGGGATTATGGTGAATATATAGTTTATAGTTGAGCTAGTTTCACTATAGAATTAACTATCGCAACAAGCTAATTTAAAGATAATTGAAGCAAAACTAAGAATACGGTACTTAAGCAACTTAATTTTTATAAAATCAAACAAAAAATTATTTTACATAAATTTAAAAATATAATACAATATTATTGGAAGCGCTACCATAGCATAAGGAGGTCTTTTAATGGCTACCATAAATGATGTTGCAAAAATGGCTGGAGTTGGTACTACAACAGTATCTAGAGTTATAAATAATAGTCCCTTAGTATCTAATGAAACTAAACAAAAGGTCTTAGCTGCAATTAATAAATTAAATTATTATCCAAGTAATTTAGCTCGTGGGCTTGCTACCTATTCAACGCATACCATAGGATTAATAATGGACAATACAATGGATAAAGTATATGCTAATCCTTTCATATATGAGGTTTTTAGAGGCATAGAAAAAAGTGTTTATGAAGGTGGTTATAATCTTCTTTTACTAGGAAAAAATACAAGACAAAATGGAAAATTAGCAGTTGAAAATGTACTTCATGGTAAAATGGTCGATGGATTAATTCTTCAAAACCATTTAATAGTATCTAATTATTTAGATAACATAGAGAAATATAAACTTCCAATAGTTGCAATAGGTAAACTTGACAAAAAATATAATATAAGCAGTGTGGATATAGATAACTTTAATGCTGGGTATATATGTGCACAGCATTTGTATGAAAAGGGATACAAAAAAATTGCATTTGCAGGTATTGATCCAAATAAAATTTTTGCTAATGACAGATATATAGGATATAAAAAATACATTAAAGAAAAGGGATTGATTCCCATTGTCCCAAATGAATCCTTTAGCAATGTAGATTCAATAATTTGTATTGATAATATATATGCATATAAAATCATGTTAAAGTGCAAGAAATTAGGGAAAAAAATTCCTAATGATATTGGAATTATTACCTTTGACAACTATCCTTTAGCTGAATATGTTGAACCACCAATCACCAATATTGAAACAGATTTATATGAAGTTGGAATTCAGGCTGGAAATGAAATATTAAGAAAACTAAAAGATAATTCAAATGATGCTAGAAGTATAAAAGTTCCTGTATCTATAAATATAAGATCTTCAACATAAGGTTTTGAAATAAATTGATATCTTATATTTTACAATAATACCTAGAGGAGGCGAATTATTTAGTTAAAATATAGGTAAATTCCGTAAAGCTTTAAATTTCAAGAGATTATCTATGGTAAAATTAAGATTTCAATTTAATAATATAAAAAATTTTTATAAAACACTAAAAGGAGGAAAATCATGAAAAAGAGAGCTATAAAATTAGTATCTATGTTTTTATGTACTGCCACTTTAATTGGTTTATCAGCATGTAAATCTACAAGTAAAACCGATAGAAGCAAAAGTAATAGGAAAACAGTTGTTGAGTTTTGGCATTACTGGGATGGAAATAATGGTAAGGCAATAAATGAGCTTGTAAAAAAATTTAACTCAGAAAATAAAGATATAGAAGTCAAACCTGTGTTCATCCCTAATGATCAGCTTATGACAAAACTTCAAATGGCAATTACCTCTAAAACCACTCCTGAATTAGCAGCAGCAGATATATCAGGAATGGCTAAACTTAGATCATCTGGTGCCTTACTTCAGCTTGACCAATATGTAAAGGATAACAACATAAATGTAGGAAGCTTTTATCCATCACTTTTAGAATATGGAAAGGAAAATGGTAAACTTTATTCTCTTCCTGTTAGCACAAACAACCTTGCTTTATTTTATAATAAGGACTTATTTAAAAAAGCTGGTTTAGACCCTAACAAAGCACCGAAAACTTGGGATGAACTTCAATCTTATTCTGAAAAAATAGCAAATAGTATTCCTGGAACTTATGGCTTCGAGTTTTACACTCAAGTAGGTGACAATGGTGAAGGATTAACCTGGCAGCTTCAGCCATACTTATGGCAATCAGGGGCAGATTTTATTAAAAATGGCAAAGCCGCTTTTAATAATGAAAAAGGTGAAAAATCATTAAGCTTTCTAGTAAACCTAATCAATAAAAAATTAGCACCTGTAGGTTCTTGGGATGATTTTGCTAAAGGTAAATGCGCTATGGTAGTGGATGGTTCATGGATGGTCGGAATATGGAAAGACTCTTTAAATTTTGATTTTGGTACAGATATGATACCTACTCCAGCTGGTGGAAAAAACGCTACGAATATGGGTGGTGAACAAATATTTGCTTTTAATAAAAGTTCTGAAGAAAATAAGGCTGCTGCAAAATTTATAGCTTATATGACCAGCAAAAAAACACAAATTCAATGGGATGAAAAAACATTCTTTATGCCTGTAAGTAAAGAAATAGCAGCGGATGCTGACTATGTAAAATGGGTAAAAAGCACAGATGCAAGACTTATGCCTTTTGTTGAACAGCAGCAGTATGCTCATGCCAGACCTTCAATGATGCAGTATCCTGCAGCATCATTAAACTTTGCAAAAGAAATAGAAAAAGCTTATTTTGGCAAAGCAAGCGTAAAAGAAGCACTATCAAATGCCGAAAAAGCAGTTAATAGTGCATTGGATAATTAGTAAAAAGATTAATTACGTTTGAGAGTTATAGCGCAAAAATAACTCTCAAACAATATTTTATATTTATTATCTTAATAAATCAATATATTTTTATACCGATTGAGGTGATATTATGGGAAAAAGTAAGAATCAGAATCTTGTATCCTACACATTTTTGTTACCAGCAATAGTCTTGTTTATGCTATTTAGCGTTATACCCATAGTGTATTCATTTTATTTAAGCACCATGAAGTGGAATGGTTTTAGTATTGACAAAGAATTTATAGGAATAAAAAATTATATTAACATCTTTACCAATAAAAACTTTTATAATTCTCTATTTATTACAATTATCTATACAATCTTAGTAACTTTAGGAAGTATATTAATAAGTATGTTTTTAGCAAATTTATTAAATAAAGAACTGAAATTTAAATCTATTTTTAGAATCGCTTATTTTATACCAGTAATTACTGCTACTGCTGCTGCCGGCGTTGTATGGAAGTATATGCTTGATCCATCTCAAGGTATAGTTAATAAATTTTTAAACTATGTTCATATTTCATCTATTCCATGGCTCACAAATCCTTTTTGGGTAATTATATCTATTTCACTCGTTGGAATATGGAAGCGAATAGGTTATAACATGGTAATATACTTATCTGCCATGCAAAGTATTCCTAATAGTTTATATGAATCTGCCGACATTGATGGTGCTACAAAATTTGAAAAGTTTAAACATATTACGATTCCTATGTTAAAGCCGACAACTTTACTTCTTATAATAATGTGCTTTATTGATTCTTTTCAGGTCTTTGATCAAGTATATGTCATGACTAATGGCGGACCTGTTGGAGCAAGCGATGTACTTGGACTTTACATGTATAGAGAAGGTTTTGCTTCTGGAAATGTTGGTTATGCCTCTGCAGTAGGATGGGTTATATTCTTATTCATATTTATAGCTACTATTGTACAATTTAAAATAAGTAATAAAGGAGGAGAATTATAGTGAAAAAATTTGGTAGTATTTTAACTTATATTATTGTAATTTTAGGTGCTTTTATTATGATACTGCCCTTTTTATGGATGATTACTACTTCATTAAAACCCTTGAAAGCTAGTTATAGTCCTCCTTATTTGATACCACAGAATTTTGAAATAAAAAATTATATAACAGCATGGCAATCTGCTCCATTTTTAAATTATTATAAAAATAGTTTTATCGTATCAATATCAATAACGATTGGTACAATAATAATTTCCGCAATGGCAGCATACCCATTTGCAAGATTAAACTTTAAAGGCAAAAACTTTCTATTTTATCTATTTTTAGGTACAATGATGATACCATTTTATGTTGAGATAATACCTCTTTACAATATAATTCAGAAAATAGGATGGATAGACACGCGCAGAGCGCTTATAATTCCAAGACTATTTAGTCCATTTGGTATATTTCTTTTTAGGCAGTATTTTTTAACCATACCTAAAGAACTAGATGAAGCAGCAGAAATAGATGGTTGTAATAAGTTTTATATATTCTGGAAAATAATTCTTCCGCTTGCAAAGCCAGCTACAGCTTCTCTCGCAATATTTACCTTCTTATTTGGATGGAATGATTTCTTATGGCCCCTATTAGTAACTACAAGGCCTGAATTTACCACTGTTCAAGTAGGAATAGCAAATTTTTCAGGAAAATATGGCACACTATGGCCTTACCTTATGGCCGGCACAGTAACTTCAGTACTTCCTGTATTTATTGTGTTTATATTGGGTCAAAAACAATTTATTGAAGGAATGATGACTGGAGGAGTTAAAGAATGACAAGAGACATAATATATCAAATATTTCCGGACAGATTTTGCGATGGTAACGAATTAAATAATCCTCAAAACTCAAAAAAATGGAACAGTCCAGTTGACAGAGAATGTTTCATGGGCGGCGATTTAGAAGGAATTATCAGCAAGCTTGATTATATAAAAGCTTTAGGGGCTACTGCTATATATTTAAATCCAATTTTTCAGTCTCCCTCAAATCATAAATATGATACTTCTGATTATTTTAAGATAGATGATTCATTTGGAACAGTAAAGGACTTTGAGAATCTTGTTACGGAATGTCATAAAAAAAATATAAAAATTATTATTGATGGTGTTTTTAATCATACAAGTACTGAATTTTTCGCATTTAAGGACATACTAATTAATCAAGAGAAATCAAAATACATCAATTGGTATCACATACTTAATTACCCTGTTGTAGTAACAACTCCCCCGCCATATAAAGCCTGTGGAGGTGCATCATTTTTACCAAAATTAAATACTAAGAATCTAGAAGTACAAAACTATATAATCAGTATTGTGAAATTTTGGGAAGGAAAAGGCATCGATGGAATAAGATTTGATGTTCCCTTTGAAATTGAACCTTCATTGCTAAAAAGAATAAGAGAAGAAACCAAGCTTTATTTGATTGGAGAAATCTGGGGATATGGCGGAGACTACGTTCCAAGATATTTCGACGGGGTTACTAACTATCTACTAAGGGATCTTATTAAAAAAGCTGTAGTTAACCAATGCATTACTTCAAAAATGTTTGTTGATGAATGGAATACTATATATAGCATGTATGGTGATAACATAAATTCTATGGTAAATTTAGCTGGTTCCCATGATACGGAAAGAATATATACTTTATGTCAAAATAACATTAATAAAGAAAAAATTTTTTATGCCTTCTTATTTTCATTACCAGGAATCCCCCTAATTTATTATGGTGATGAGATAGGTCTTAAAGGTGAAAATGACCCTTATTGCAGAGGCTGCATGGATTGGGACAAATATAACTGGAATAAGGAAATATACAATAATATAAAAGAACTAGCTAATATTAATAATACGAATGAAGTTTTCAAAGACGGCAAGGTGAAATTAACCAGTCTAGGAGAAAGAGTTTTAATCATCACAAGATATGATAATAAAAAAAGCATAAGTGTTATTATAAATTTTGGTTTTCAATCAGAAATCATCAATGGATCAGTGATTGAACCTATGAGTTTTAAGTTTATTTAATAAAAGATTAAGCATATTTAATTAATTTCCCCATTATTTAAATATGAAAATCATCATTGAAAGACGAACAGAAGCATCTTTCAATGATGATTTTTTATTATATTTGAAGCTGATATAATTTTTTATACTGCGATTGTTTTTTCATAAGAAATTCATGTGTTCCCTCTTCAACTACCTTGCCACTATCCATAACATATATCTTATCTGCATTTTTAATTGTAAGCAATCTATGAGCTATTACAATTAAAGTTTTATCTTTGCAGGCTTTATCAAGAGAAGCTACAATTAATTTCTCCGATTCTGTGTCCAAAGCTGAAGTTGGTTCATCCAAAAGCATTATAGGTGCATTTTTAAGTAGTGCTCTTGCTAAAGCTATACGCTGTTTTTGTCCACCTGACAAATTTTCTCCATTTTTCTCAATTACAGTTCCATAGCCTTTTGAAAGCTTCATTATAAAATCATGTGCATTTGCTTTTTTTGCTGCATTTATTATTTCTTCTTTTAAAGCTCCTTCTTTTCCATAAGCTATATTTTCTTCAATAGTTGCATTAAACAAATATGGATTTTGTGGAACGTAAGCTATTTTTTCTCTAATTGAACTCAAATCACTACAATGCATATAAATATTGCCCTTATCGGCACTATAAAAACCCAATAAAAGCTTTATTATAGTACTTTTACCACATCCACTAGACCCAACAATGGCAGTCATTTTTCCCTTTCTTGCTGCTAAATTCACTCCATTTAATATTAATTTATCCTCATAAGCAAAATATAAATTTTTTAACTCTATATCAAAACTTTCATCTTTTTCATTTAATAATATTTCTTCTCCTTCCAAAGCTTCTTCCTTAAGCTCCATAAAAGCATTAAGTCTTTTTAATGAAGCTGATGACTTTTTAATGTCCTTCATAAAATTTCCAATGCTTTGAAACACATAATTTGCATTTCCCATAAGCTGTACTACTGCTGCAACAGTACCAACAAGAATATAGCCTTTATATACAATGTAAAGGGCAATAGCTAAAACTCCCATATATTGAAAGCTTGACAAAAATACATTGCTACCTTCAAATAAAGCATCAAATTTTGTAAGCTTCATTGAAACATCATAGCACTTGTCACTTTCTTTTTTATAATAGCTATATACCTTATTTTCCTTAAGAAACATTTTTGTAATCGCACTGCTATTTATTAAATCTATTATTCTTTCTGTAATTTTCCCAATTATTTTTTGCATATTATCATTTAACAAACTGATTTTTAGTGATAATAATTTGTTCACTACTATTGTAGCAATTCCAAATGTAATTATAATTAGTGCTAACTGCCACTGCATATAAAATATAATTGAAAGTGCAGTAAAACTATGTATTACTGCAAAAAAAAGCAATCTTATCTGAGTCACATATGCATCTTCAATATTATTAATATCATTAGTTAAAATTGAAATAAATTTTCCACTGTGCTCTTTATCAAATTCACTAATTTTAATTTTTTCTAATTTATTAAAAGCTGAATTTCTTACTTCATACATAGTTTTTCTAATACACAAATGTCTAATGTAAGAAGCAATAGGATCTATTATTATTCCTATAACAAAGGAGAAAGCTGCAAGTAATAAAGCCTCTCTTACTAATCCCATTTTACCATATATAATGCCATTAAATACATCTTGAGTAATAAAAGCAATTATTAAATTAAAACAAATGGAAGTCACTGCATTTTCCACTATCATTGAAAAAACATATAGTTTTTTTCTTTTTCCCATAAGAGATAAAATTTGATTTAATTCACTATTTATCATATTGCTAAGTCTCCCTTATCTGCACCAAAACTACTTTCATATAATCTTTTATATATTCCCTTATTTTCCATTAATTTTCTATGAGTTCCCATTTCTATAATGCCATTTTTATCAAATACAATTATGTTTGAAGCATTTTTTATAGTTGCTAATTTATGTGCCACAACTATTATAGTTTTATTCTTAGTTATTTTTTCTAAGCTTTCACTTAATATTGCTTCTGCCTTAGCATCTAGTGCTGCCGTTGGTTCGTCTAAAAGTACTATTGGAGCATCTTTAAGTATCATGCGTGCTAAAGCAATTCTCTGACATTGCCCACCAGAAATTCCGCCTCCCCCTTCTCCAATTAAAGTATCATAACCATTTGGTAATTTTTCTATAAATTCATGAGCATTTGCAAGTTTAGCCGCACATATTATTTCCTCCATAGAAGCATTTTCTTTTCCCACAGCTATATTCTCAGAGATTGTAATAGGATAAAGATAACTTTCCTGTGACATATAAGTTATAAATTTTCTTACACTCTTAAGGTTTACGTCTCTAATGTCATTTCCAAATATCCTTATTTTTCCGCTGCTTAAATTGTAAAAACCACATATAAGCTTTAATATTGTACTTTTGCCAATTCCACTGCTTCCAACTAAAGCTGTATAACTTGATTTGGGAGCTTTAAATGAAATATTTTGAAAATATTATTCTTCCCATCATAAGAAAATACTGCATTTTCAAATTCAATTGGATCACTTTGAAAATTAACTTCTATATCCTTTTTATTATTTTCTTCCACTTTTAAATCCATAATTTCAAATATCCTGCTTACTGCTGGAATAGATTGTCTTGCACTTCCTATAAAGTTTAAAATAATTTCTACTGGCCCTGCAACATAAAAAACAAGAGTAGAAAATGCAAAAAGACCTCCAACTGACATTTCTCCATGAATAGCAAGGTAACCTCCATAAGTTATATATATTAACTGGGGTGCTAACTTAACTATTAAAAAAATTGGTGTTAAATATGCATTTAATTTATCAACTTTAAGCCTTTTAAATTTTATACTTTTTGAAATATCTTCAAACTTTTCAGAAAATATTTTCTCAAGTCTAAATGATTTTAAAACATACCTTCCATTAACAACATCTTGAAGTATATTATTTACCTTTGAGGAATCTTGCATTAATTTTGCTGAATAGGCTTGCGCTGGTTTATTTATTTTGTCATAAATTACAGTTGATAACGGCATTAATATGAAGGTAACTAAATAAAGCTTAGGACTAATGTAAATCATGTAAGTTGAAGCTAAAACTATTAGTACTACATTAAATAAGAACTGCAAAATTCCATTTAGAAATTGAATTAAGATTGGCAAATCATTGTTTACTCTTGAAATTAAATCTCCACTAGAATATTTTTTCAAAACATAGATCGGCAACTTCTGCACATGTGAAATAAGCTTATTTTTAGTATTATAGCTAAATAAGTTGCAAAATTTTTTCTGAAAGGTATTTTGAAAAATAAGCCGTAAACATACCCACAACAGTTAATATTATTAAAAAGCACAAATAGTTAATAAAAACACTATTATTTTTATTAGCTACACCATCCATAATCTTCTGAATTCCATATTGAATTCCAACTTTTATAACTGCATCACAAAGTAAAACTATGCTGGATACAAACATAATTAGATAATATGGTTTTAAGCTTAACATAAGTCTCTTTAAATCACTTTTATTCATTTTCATCAATTCTTTCTATAACAAAATAAATATTATCCATAAATTCATTTTCATCTTTAGGGACACTTATCAAATCATTGTTCTTTAAATATTCAACAGCATACTTTTGTAAAATATCAAAAAGTGTGCAAGCATCTTCTTGGATTTCCTTTCTATCTATAGTTTTTGATGTCTTATACAATTCATTTAATACATTGCCCCATATTCTCTTAAACAAATTTACATCCATCATATTTTTTATTACTTCAATTTCTTTTTTTAGCATTCCATATTCTTCTTTACTAAAAACAGTTACATTGGATTTTAAATTTTCTCCTTGCTTTTTAATTATTTTTTTATTTAAAATGTCCTATATGCGGTTTCTTCTTCATCCTTATTAAGTATATTTATATGAACGTCATTTTTTACAACTTTAATATAAAGTTTACCTTTCCTTTTCTGAAAGCATTTTTTCATTTGCACATCTGATGAAGGAGGAAGTCCTTCTTCCGTTACTCAGTTTAGAAATTTATGAAGAAAAGAATAGCCCTTAGTGGCTATATCATTATTATACTAGGAGGCGCTTACATGATCGAAAATGAAAAATTCCGACTAGCACTTTCCCAAAACGGAAATGTAGAATCTCTTGAGGTAAAGGGAGACCCTTATAAGATGAATTGGGTAATTGATGAAGCATATTTAAAAGAAGTTGGATATACATCGTTAGAAAAGTTATTTGGTCATTTTGATTTAACAATTAATGGTTCAACTTATACAAGTATGTCTGTTAAGCCAATTATTTGTGAAATAGATGAAAAGATTGACGTTACATTTGATTTTCCTAAAGCAGTTGTTTATTTAGAATATGATTTAGGAAGAGATCAACTGGCGTTGAATTGGAATATTCGTGTGAAAAATAAACTTAATTATAAAGTAAGACTTGAAAATTTTGGCGTTTGGGCATCTTTCGCCTATGTGATGTTCCGTGATAAAAATGTATTGCGTAATATTCATAATTCTGCAGCGGTTTTTCCTTCAATTTCTACCAATTTTACAAAAATTAATACTGTAAGGAGAGGAAATGTCGGAACAAATTTAGGAGTTTACCAAACAAGTGGAAAAACATTATCTGTTGGAACCTATTGTGAGTACCAGAATTTGTTTTTTGAAAACGTTTCTCCTTCATTGGATGGTGTGGTTTACCACAAACTTATTCTTTCAGGTGGTTATCCTGAGGACTTTAATAGTCGTGATTGGATTTATTCAAAAGAACAAATTGAACTTGAAGCAAATGAAACGAAGAAATGGAAATATGCAATTAAACCAAACGAATCAAAAGATGAATTTTATGAAAATGGTTTCATGTTAGGACATCCCAAAATTAAGTATGTTCCGCTAAACGTATTGGGAGACTCAACACGTGTCGAGATAACATCAACTGTTATTAATCCACTTGTTTGTGCTGAAATTCATTATGTGGAACAAAATGAGGAGAAAGAAATAGATGTGTCAGATAAGTTAAAAACATTTGGCAATAAATCGGTATTAATTACTAGACTTCTTCATTTAGGTGAACACAAAATTGTTTTTAAGTTTGAAGACGGTTCAGAGGACTTTATTGTTATAAATGTCATGGATGACTTAGCAAAGGTAATTGAGGAACGTACTAAATATATTTGCGATACGCTTTATAATGGACCAGATGGAGAAATTCCATATGCTTTTCAACCTATTTCTAATCAAGGAGAGTCTCTTGGAAAATTAAATCTTGTATTGAAGAAAAATCTCCTAGGGAGGCTTGATCTAGAGCAAGTACGTAAAGTTGAAGCGAGTGCAGTGAATTATGTTCGCCCAAAATGGTTCATTGATGGGAATTTTAAAAAGCCTCGCAAGCTTTATGGTGAATTTTATAGGTGTATGGATTTTGAATATATTGGTCATTTGTTTTACTTATTGTCAGAATTTAATGGGGATGTTTTGCAATTAAATTCGCCAGAAATCTATTTAGAATGGGCAGCAGATGTTTTCAATTTGCGTGTAAATCCTGATTTGCATAAAGATGAGCGTGGAAAAGAAGAAGCACAAATGCTGGGTGTGTATTTTCTCTACATTAGGGATTTGTTAGAAAAGCTCAAGGCACATGGATTTGTTGAAAAGTATAATACAATTAAACGACTTTGGAAAAATACAACAAAGCGTGTTAATGAACGCAGTTTAAATTATGCTTCAGCCATCACAGAACACTATTTTGACAATGCAGGTTTTGGACCAGCTGCTGGCGCCTTAAGTGAATCTGGATTGAAGGAAGGAGCAATGCGTTATGGAGAACTCATTTTGGCTAATATCGGATATTCAAATGATTTTCGTGCACAAAATCCGGATCGCTGGTGGGAAGCGCTAACTTATATGATTCACTCACTTTGGGGTGGTGTAACTGCGTCAGCTGCTTTTAAGGTTTATGAGTTTTTGAAGGATCCAGAATATTTGAAGGCAAGTTATCGAGCAACAGCAGGTATTCTTTATTGTTATGATACTCATTCAACAGCAACACTTTCATTAGGCAAAGGAATGGCAGGATCAACGTATGCCGTAGCGGGTCCACATATTAATCGTCCAGATCTTTCACGTGAGCGTTTTGGACAGGCAACTTTTTTTAGAGATGGTGGAATTTTTGCTCGTTTATTTACAAATGATGACCAAACTCCTGACTGGGATATGGGTGAGGAACTTGTTGCATATCTTGATGGCTTTGGTCAAAAAACGTTTATACTAGTTTCTTACGATGAAGTGGAAGTTATTAATGGAACGTTTGAAAAAAACGGTTCTAAACTAAAGGTGACTAGCTTTGCTCCTTACGCGAAGAAGTTTTATCTTGTAAAAGATGGTTTTACAACAGAACTTGATAATCCTGCAAAAGAGACAACAATAACTATAAGTTTGTAGATACACAGAGAAAAATGAGGTTTGAAATATTAGGTACTTGGTTAAACTAATTCTACTTTATGATGAGGGAAAATAATGTATATTATAAGTACTTTCATAGGAAAAGGAGACTTAAAAATGGCCGAAAAAATCATATCTATTTCGATGCCACCATTTCCAGATTTTATTGAAGGAAATTATATTACGTTTCAAAAGGGGCAGTTACATCCGAACAGATGTAATCTTGGATATTTTGATATGTTGTTTATAAAAAGTGGAACACTCTATTTGGAAGAAGAGGGAGATAAATACGAAGTAGGAGCGAATAAAATGCTCATTCTCTTACTTTACAAAGTACAGAGGGTGATGATGCAGCTGGTATTTGGAAAACAGAAGAATTGTTTCTGCGTTTCTTGCAGTTTATTGAAAATCAAGGAACCTATAAGAGCCGCAAGGCAAGTATCGCAGAAAAAGTGTTGCTTTATCTTGAAAATAATTTCCATCAAAAGATAACTACGCAAATTTTATCAAAGGTATTCCATCTTCATTGCAATTATATTGCTGAATCCATGAAAGAGATTTTTGGAAAAACTGCAATGGAGATGCTTACAGAAATTAGGATGAATGCGGCAAAAAAATATCTGCTTCGCACGGATAAAAGCGTGGAAGAAATAGCAAGACTTGTTGGATACAGTACAGATGTTTATTTTTCAGGACAATTTAGAAAACATGAAGGTATTTCTCCAAGTTATTATCGTAAGCAGTACAAATCATAGGTTTAATTAAATTTCATTTTTAAATGTAGTTACAACCATGAAAAGGCTACGACAGTTAAAGATACTAAAAATTAAGAAAGGAGAATGTATATTGAATTGATTAAATTTGATATACAAGAAGATATGAATAAAAAAAACAACAAACTTACGCTTATTAATAAACTTGCTTATGCAAGTACAGATACAGCTGGAAATCTATTGTATTGTACCTTGACAAGCTTTGTCCTTTACTTCTACACAGATGTATTTGGTATTTCAGTTGGAGCAGCAGGCACGATTTTGTTAATTGCTAGAATTTTTGATTCTTTTGATGCTCCTATTTGGGGACTTATTATAGATCACACCCACTCAAAGTATGGCCAAAGTAGACCTTGGTTTTTGTGGCTATCAGTGCCATTTTCACTCTTTATGATTCTTTCATTTATTACACCAGACTTTTCTACAGGGCAAAAGGCAATTTATGCGCTAATTACGTATCTTATAACAGGTATTCTTTACACAGGAATTTCAACACCAATTACTGCGATTTTGCCAAATTTAAGTAATGATTCCGATGAACGTGTTAAGCTAAACTCCTATCGAATGATCGGTGGTAATTTGGGGTATTTTGTAACAGCTTCATTTACCTTACCTCTTGTTGCGTTTTTCGGTAAAGGAAATGCTCAAAAAGGATTTTCAATTACTGTTTTAATCTACGGAATTATTGCTGCTTTGATGTTCTGGTTCGCTTTTGTAAAAACAAAAGAAGTTAACACTGTTTCGGAGCAATCCTTACCAATTCGTGACAGCTTTAAAGCTATAAAATCAAACTGGCCATGGGTAATCATTGTTTTGGGAAACATCTGTTACTGGTTGGGAAATACAGTTCGTACATCTACCGTTATTTATTATTCACAATACAATTTAGGGAATAAAAACTATGCATCTGTTTTAAATGGTCTAGTTTTAGCTCAGGTTGTTGGTGTTGCTTTAATTCCATTTATTGTGCGTAAACTTTCAAAAACAGCTACAATGATTTTGGGACTAGTTATTGCCTCACTAGGACAAATTTTTATTGGTTTGTCTGGAAACAATTTTACATTGATTTCAGCATCATGGATATTTGCTGCACTTGGAACAGGCATTGCAGTGTCCATGCCATTTGCGATGCTTTCTGACACTGTCGATTATGGGGAATGGAAAAATGGTATTCGAGCAAGTGGATTCTTAACTGCTATTGGAAGTTCCTTTTGTATTAAAATGGGGTCTGGAATTGGAGGCTTCTTACCATCAAAGATTATGGAGAAGTTTGGATACGTTCCAAACCACGAACAAACAGCTTCATCACTTGTAGCTATTCACTTTTCATTTGTATGGTTACCAGCAATTTGTTTTCTTCTAGGAGCGCTAATAATGATCTTTTATTTTAAATATGAAAAGAATGAAGAAAGTGTTAAACAAGAATTGCAAATGCATAGGGGTTCAGTTAATACTAAATAATATAAGCATTTTAGAAAAGATAGATTTAAAGGGCTAAAGTAATGCAGGTGATTTTAGATTATATTAGTTAGAATCACCTGCATAAAGTTATACAGCACTTAAAGTTAAAAAAGTGTATGTAATGCCGTCTGCTTCGTGTTTTTCATTTTTAAGTATTTTGTAATCGCTCATATTAAATTTAGGAAAGTAAGTATCTCCGCTTTGTTTTAAATGTACTTTTGTAAGATATAATTTTTTGCAGTGTGGCAAAAATTCTTCATATATCTTTCCGCCACCTATAATAAAAACCTCATCTTTGCAATCTTCATATTTGAGAATCTCATCTATATTATGAACTATTTCTACATTATCATTGTCATAATTATAGTCCATATTTCCTGTTATGATTATATGCTTTCTATTTGGAAGAATTACAGGTAAAGATTCAAAAGTTTTTCGGCCCATTATAATTGTTTTGCCTGTGGTTAATTTTTTGAATCTTTTTAAGTCCTCAGGTATATGCCACGGAAGTTTGTTATCTTTGCCAATAACGAGGTTTTCATTAAGGGCTGCAATTATACTTAGCATTACACAGCCACCTCCATATTTATTTTATCATGATGCTTATAATCTATAAGTTTTATGTCGTTTATTGTAAAGCTGTAAAAGTCTTTTATTTTAGGGTTTATCCAGAGCTTGGGAGCATCATAAGCTGCATCTTTTCGAGTGAGCTGAAGTTTCATGCCTTCTACTTGATTTTCATAAATATGAGCATTATTTATAATATGAGTAAATATTCCAGGTTTAAACCCTGTTACTTGTGCAATAAGATGAACTAGAACAGCATATTGGCACATATTGAATGGAACACCAAGAGGAAAATCTCCACTTCTTTGAACAAGCATACAGTTGAGTTTGTTGTCTGTAACATCCCAAAGTGTTTCGTAGCAGCAAGGCTCTAAAGCCATATCTGGTAAATCTTCTATGTTCCAAAGAGATATTATCATTCTTCTATTTTGCGGATCAGTTTTTAATGTGTTAATCAATTTATCAATTTGTTTAAATTTTGCTACTTGATATCCATAGGCCTTTCCGATGGTTCCGTCATCTCGCATCCATTCATCCCATATATGAACATTTTGAGCCTGCAATCTTTTTACATCATTCGATTGATCTTTATATATCCAAAGAAGTTCTTTAACGGCTGTTTTAAAAGCAACGAATTTTGTTGTTAGTATTGGAAAAGCTTCAGATAAATCAAATTGCATAGTTTGATGAGGAAGTTTATATGTAGCTATTCCAGTTCTATTTTGACTATAGTATCCGTTCTTTAATATACTTTCAACTATATCTAGATATTGATTATCGGCTATATTCATTTTAAGTTCCTCCAATTGATAAATATTTTTTATAATTGTAGAAGGATAATGGGATGATGCCCAAACCCCGTGTTATTAGTTAGTAATTATCTTCAGTATTTTATGTTGCTGGGAGAGAGACTTTTTATAATTATAGAAGGATAATGGGCAATGCCCAAACCCCGCGTATGATTATATAAATGGTATGTGCCTAGAGTTTTGCTTTTGTACAATGCCCATGTGTGTGAGTGCTGGGATCAAAAGTTGAAGCAGTAAAACCAGTAGGATAACTTCTATTGGCAGCATAATAGTGTTTTTAATAATGCTTGTTGTAAAAAAGTAAAGATAACCTTTGTTAAATAGAAATTTGCTCCAAAGGCAACCGAGACCTACATGAATACCATAATTCACGATAAATTTTGCAAGAAAAACTCTTAAAATTGTAATACGACTGCGATACAAAAAGAGTCCATAAATGAAGAATTCAAGCATTGTAGATAACGTATATCCTGGAAAAAAAGTTCCGGAAGGATGAATTACAAAACCTAATATATCATAAATTGCGCCAACAAATAAACCAGTAACGGGCCCGAAAATTAAAGCACCAAGAGAAAGTACTAAAAATACAAATGAAATATGAAGGTTTTCTCCTACAGGGATATAAAAGGAATTAAGTACAATACTAAGTGCTATTGTTATACCTGCAAAAGTAAGAGTACGTAATTTTTTTAGTTCTGAAGATGATGTAACCCAATATTTCAATGTAAAGATTGAGAGAGCCGGTTTTTCCATAAAAATACCTCCTTAAAATATGGCATATTCATACAGCCACATAAAGAAGGTAAGAACTCCGATATGCAGCAGCGGGATGCGGTAATTGTACGGCAAACCATACTACTTGGTTTTTCGTCCCGAAAGCAACTCCCCGTCTTTCAGGCACGTAACCCACAACTACCTACTCTGCCATGTATTTTAACTAATTATATAATATTAATATATAAAAATCAAGACAAGCAATATAATGTCATGTTATGTATATTAGTGTTAAATATCTTAAAACTTAGTGAAGTAATAGTATTAAAAATAGTTTTAATAAAATATTGAAAATTTTAGAAAAATATAATAAAAAGACTTAAAAATTTCAGTTGTTTAAGCATTAGTGAGTTATTGAAAACTCTTAGGATTTTGATTATATTTATCTTAGGTTTGTTGGTTTTGCTTAATGTTCTAGAATATTGACATTGCTTCATTATGAATGATAGAATGAGGACAAACAGAAATTTGAAGGGGTAAAATTATAATGGTTATCGATGGTAATTTAAAAGAAAAAGAGGCTATGAAAGCTTTTTATAAAGGAAACAGAACAGAAGGTTTGAAATTGCAGGAAGAATTTGCATCGCAATTTCGAGAGGAATATAAAGAAAAAGATCATTGTTCATGCAAAAAGGCTTGTCGATATCATGGGAATTGTAAAGAATGTGTTGCAATCCACAGGGCACATCAGGAGCATCTGCCAAATTGTATGCGGCCGATTGTAAATCAAAAGCTTAAGCTTTTATCGGAACTTACTGAACATACGATAGCAAATGAAATAGAGCCACCAAAGGAAATTTTGAGACGAGAATAAAAAATCTGAATTTTGATTATAATGCTAAACGTTAAGCTGTTGCCCTAACAGGGGCAGGTTTTTTTATTTTTCCGTCTGGTGGCGTGTTCTGATTCTATGTTATTGATATTGTTCAATACTAGCACAATTACTTAATGCAACCAGAAGCATACAGATAATTGTAAAGGGAAGCATGCCTAAGTTCATCTGTTATTATTTCAGTAATCATGTTAATATGAACTCTTTTTTGCATTGCAAAGAGAATCATTCTGTAGTTTCTTACGGCATTTAATTCTCCCATTAAGGCTTTTTTTATGCCATCGCAATAGGATTTTGGTTTTTCAAAAGTTAAGTCAGGCATAGTTTGTATAGGTTTGCCAGTTAGCTGAGAGTATATTTTTCTAAACATGCTATTATGTTTTCTTTCATCATTTCTTATTCCTGTTATTATATTTTTAGCTTCTTGATTTGGAGCTACTTTTATTAAATAATCATAGAAGAGCTCATCCTCTCTTTCACCGCTTACGGCATTTTGAATTGACTTTAGAGCACCTGGAAGGTTTTGAGGATAGGTATATGGATCTGCTGCCATTGGCATTTCATTTCTATACATATCATCATATCCAGCATTAAAAGCAAAAGGACATTGATAAAAACAATTCATAAGTTTCCTCCATAAAAATGTATTACGATTCATAATATGAAAGTAATTGTAAAAATGTTAAATAATTTTATTATAAATTGTTAGGTATATAGTATAAACAGTAAAATTATTATATAATAATCATACGCGGGGTTTGGGCGGCAGCCCATTATCCTTCTAGAACCTCAAGAAATTGCTGTCTTGGCAACACAAAATATTAATAGCTACAACTAAACAAGAATCGCGGGGTTTGGGCGGCAGCCCATTATCCTTCTAGAACCTCAAGAAATTGCTGTCTTGGCAACACAAAATATTAATAGCTATAACTAAGCAAGAATCGCGGGGTTTGGGCGGATATTAAGATATGTTTTATCAAGTTAATAAGGATAAAGGAATTCCATCTCAAACTATAGAGGTGATTGTTATTCTTTTAGACAAACTATATGTACTACAAACTGCTGAAAGGAGAATGTTAATTGTCTAAGGTTATTGGTATTGATGCAGGAATAAGTACTACTAAAATAGTAGGTTTTGATAAAGGTGAAATGTTTAGTCCAATGTTTGTAAAAGCAAGTGATCCTATTTCATGTATTTATGGAGCTTTCGGAAGATTTATAAGTGTTAATAAGCTTAACATTTCTGATATTGAAAGGATTATGATAACTGGAATTGGTTCTTCTCATTTAAAAGAAAGAATTCATGGTATACCTACAGGAAAGGTAGATGAATTTGATGCTATAGGAAGAGGAGGGTTGTTTTTAAGTAAACTTGATAAATCGATAATTGTGAGTATGGGAACAGGAACTACTTTTGTAATGGCAGATGAAAATGGGGTTGAACATATAGGAGGTACAGGAGTAGGAGGAGGAACACTTTTGGGTCTCTCTAATATAATGCTGAATGTACGTGATTTTAATGATATTATTAAAACTGCTAAGGATGGTAATTTATCAAATGTAGACTTAAATATAGGAGACTTAATTAATGAAAGTTCATCAGAATTGCCTGTTTATGCCACTGCTTCAAACTTTGGAAAGATAAGTGATTTAGCATCTAAGGGAGATATTGCTCTTGGTATTATTAATCTTGTATTTCAAACAATTGGAGTTATGGCGGTATTTTCAACTAAAATATATGGAATAGCTGATGTTGTACTTACAGGCAACTTAACTGATGTCCCTCAGTCCAAGGGTATAATAAAAGCAGTGGAAGACATGTTTCATATAAAGATTTATACTCCTTTAAATGCTCAATTTGCAACAGCCGTGGGTGCTGCTATAATGTATAATCAAGGAATTGAATTTAATGAAATTTAACTTTCATAGTTTAAAAATATTGCGAAGTAATATTGCTTTGCAACATTAAAAAAATTCTATAAATCTAAGGTAAAAAATCATAAAATCCTAAGATATTTCAATAACTTCCTATCGGTCAAACAAATTAAAATATCTAAGTATTTTATGATTTTTTTACCAAGATTTATTAGAATTTTTTTAAATCGTTCCTTCAGCAGTATTACTTCGCTCCCACGGTAGTGCAAGGAAAAAATTCCTCCGTACCTACGTCTTCCGCTTTGCTGCGGAAAAATTATTAATTTAAATTAAAGATTTTTCCATAGAAAAACGGAGGAAAATCATCATTAACTTTTTTACTAAAGGTAAAAAAGTTCACCTTTTTAACGAGCAGTGCAAGTTAAAACCCTTCACCTTTAGCTTTTTTTCGCCTTCTTTTCAGGCGAAAAAAATTCACTATTACTTCTCAGTATTTTTAAACTACAGGTAAAACTCCAAATAATAATCAGTGCTTTTCTCTTTTAGTTACATACTTTTTAAGCTCACTTTTAGCTGCTCTTATCATATCTTCCCATTCCACATCCATAAGTACATTAACTGCATCGCTAATACTATCCATAGAATAAACTGAAAACTTGTTATTTAATATAGCTCCTTCAACCTCATCGTTTAATACGATATTATCTATATTAGCTTCCGGTATTAAAACTCCATGTTCCACATTGTCATCATATATGCTGCATACCTTATAAAAGCCCTCAATTTTGTAATTAACCCCTCCTATAGGCTGAGCTTCACCAAATTGATTAATTGATCCTGTCACTGCTATATTTTGTTTTATAGGTATTTTAGAAAGTGCTGAAAGCATGCATACCGTTTCTGCCACAGATGCACTATCGCCATCAAGTTTTCCATAAAGCTGCTCAAAAGATAAATGAAAGTCAATTGGAATTTTACTATAAATACCAAATGTTTTATTTATAAAACCTTTCAGTATACTTATAGATTTACAGTGAATGTTGCCACTCAAATTGTTTTCCTTATTAACATCAATTATATTTCCATCACCTTTATAACAATTACAGGTTATTTTCATTGGTTTTCCAAAGGTTGAATATCCTAAGTCAATTACAGATAGTCCATTAATTTGACCAATTTTTTTACCACTAACCTCTATAAGCATTTTCTTATCTTTGTAGCTCTCCATTATTCTTTTTTCAATTAAATCTTCGCTATAAATAACTTTTCTAACATTATCTTCAGTTATTTCTTCTCCTCTCTCCTCACAAGCCTCTAAGTTCGAGAGAGTAAGTATGTTAAATATATCATCAGTATCAATATAGTACTTTCTATTACTTTCAGCCATTCTAGACATATATTTTTTTATTTCTTTATAAGCTGGCACTGAAAGTTCTTTTAATTTATTACCTTCACAAAAACTATTTAAAGTTTTAATTACAGTATTTTGAATTTCACTTTCTATTGGAAAAATCGGATTATATTCTGCTTTTATTTTAAATATGTCCTTAAAATCTCTGTCATAATTATACATCAAGCTGTAAGAATCATAATCGCCTATCAAAATAACCTTAAGATTAACACCAATTGGCTCGGGAACTATTCCATTTAGACTTACCGCTTCAGCATATCCACGATTATAATTAAGCTTAACCTTTCCATTCAAAAGTATCTTTTTTAAATAATAGTAAGATGCATTATATGAAAGTAAATTATTCACACGTATTATGAGGCATCCACCATTAGCTTTCAAAATAGCCCCTGCCTTTATAAGACTTATATCTGTTACATAAGTTCCGTTGTGATTCTCATATTTAATACTTCCAATAAGATTTTCTAGATTTGGGTCATCTTCATAAATTATTGGAGGAGTTTCATTTTTATTATTGTCAACAATGACATTTATATAGTATTTTGATATTGCATTTAATATTTTAGCCTCATCATTCTCATAATTCATGCTATAATTTTCAACTAATTCCTTCTCTATTTTCTCACATATTTTATTCAATTTATCTATTATCTCTTTAGATTCTTTAAATTCAGGAAAAAACTTGATCTTAGTACCTTCGGATTCATTTATGAGATAATTTTCGAAATATTTTTTAAGCTTACTTATTTCATCAGTTTCTATTTCCTTAAGTTTATCAAATGCAATATTGGTTTTTTCTTAAGCTCTTTTATTTTATCAAGTATTATTTCCTTGTCATCAAGACTCAATGTATCATATTCTTTTTCAGTCATTCCAGCTCCATCCTTAAGCGGAATAAAATTAAATCCTCCCTCAGTAACTTTAAATTGAAAGCCTTGCTTTTCCGATTCACTTATTATTTCATTTAAAATGTAGTTTTTCTTTTTTGAACATTTTCTATTATTTTATTATGTTCCATATCGTCTGAGTCATTATAAAACTTATAGGTTAACTTAATATATAATTTCTTTATCATATTTAAATATTCATAAAATTTATTACCATATCCATTTGGAACTATCATACCTTCAACGTTTTTTGAATTATCAAAGGTAATATAGCATATATCATACGGTTTATGTTTATCTATTAAGACCTCATTTACATAATTTATGATACCCTCAAGTTTATGTTCACTAAATTTATCTACAATATAAATATTGTATCCAATCTTATTTATATTAAGTCCCTTTTTTATATTGTTATAAAATTCATTATCCTTATTGGAACATTTCTCTTCATCATAAGGTGTATCTTCATTGTATTTAGCATTATAAATTATATCTTCAGGAACCAATTTTCTATACATATAATATACCTCCCCTACTTAACACATAAATTGTCTCTATATATTAATATTCTTAAAAGCTCATTTTAGGAACTTTTTTTATTTTTAATATTATCTATCGTTCACAAATGGATTTACCTATGCTATAATAAACAAGATAATATGTAAATTTTCCTATTATACTTAAGATTGTAGCAATTGAGCTTCTTCAAATATGAAATAATATTTAAATATTTATGTAAAAGGAGTTTTTAAAATGAGTTTTAAAGAAAAAATGCAAAAGTATTACGCAGATAGTTTTATGAAAAAAAAATGGTGATAGATTAACTCAAGTACAGGGTAATATAATTTCTGTAAAGGTTGAACAAAAAGCTGTATTATGGATTTTTCATAAATTAACTGCAACTGTTTTAGTAAAACCTGATAGAAGTAGAAACATAGTAAGATGTATTTATAAAAGAAACAGATGGTTTAAAAAACCTGAGTTTATGACTTTAAACCAAGGTAATTTAGTTATAGTTCAAGGTCTAAAAAGTACTTCAGGTAAAAAGGGCGATAAAAAAGAATTTATACAGATAATGAACATACGAAACTTAAGCACCAAAAAAGACTTAGTACATATAGATGCAAATTCTGGTGAAGTTAAAACCATAAGGAAAGTAAGAAGAATGAAATAGAGCTCCATATAAGGGCTCTATTTTTTATAATATCTATTTTTTTATTAAAATAAAGGTATACACTATTAACAAGCGAAATAAATCCAGAGAAAAATATAACAATTAACCATTCAAACATTCCTAACGGCTCCGTATGAAAAATGCCTTGAAAGAACGGAATATATATAACTGATACAAGCATAGCTATTGAAATTGCTACTGCACCCACTAAATATAAATTAGTAAAAAGCTTTATTTCAAAAATTGAATGGTTTTCCGATCTGCATTCAAAAACATGTATGAGCTGTGACATAATTAAAGTTCCAAGGGCAACAGTTCTGCTGCTCTTTAAATCAAGCCCAAAATACATTCCAATTATAAAAGAAAAGACCGTGCATATACCAATAAGGCATCCTCTTACTATAATCTTTTCACTTAATCCTCTGGAAAAAATACCTTCTTTTTTATCTCTTGGACTTTGAAGCATTATATCTTTATCAGGAGGATCAACTCCTAATGCCATAGCTGGAAGGCCATCCGTAGCTAAATTAACTAGTAAAATCTGTATAGGTAAAAGTGGCGTATCTAGGTAAAATAATGATGATAAAACATAGTTAAAACTTCTCCTAAATTACACGAAAGAAGATATCTTATAAATTTTCTTATATTGTTATATATAACTCTCCCCTCTTCAACAGCTGATATAATTGTAGCAAAATTATCATCAAGCAAAATCATAGCAGATGCCTCTTTAGTTACATCTGTTCCTGAAATACCCATAGAAACCCCAATATCAGCTTCTTTTACAGCTGGTGCATCGTTTACTCCATCTCCAGTCATTGCTACAATTTTGTCATTTCTTTTAAAAGCTCTAACTATTTTTAATTTATGTTCCGGGCTAACTCTTGCAAATATCTTTATTTTATTTACGGCTTTAGTCAAGTTCTCATCGCTTATTCTTTCAAGTTCGTCTCCACCCATAATTTCAGATATGTCTGAACATATACCAAGTTCCTTTCCTATAGCAAAAGCTGTGTTTTTATGATCCCCTGTAATCATAACTGGAGTTATTCCGGCTTTTTTACATTCTATAACTGCATTTTTAACTTCCGGCCTTGGTGGATCTATCATCCCTGCAACTCCAATGAAAATCAAATTTTTTTCTCTTTGGTTTTCGCCTATGTCATGCTCTTTATAGGCCCCAGCAATGCACCTTAACGCTTTTCTTGACATACTTTCAACTTGTCTATTAACTCTTATCTTATAATCCGAAGTAAATAATTGAACCTTTCCATTAATATAAATATATTTGCATCTTTCTATGATTCTCTCAGGTGCACCCTTTACATAACAGCATACTCCATGAGAACTTCTGCTTATGATGGACATCATTTTTCTCTTTGAATCAAATGGTATCTCTCCTAATCTTTTTTCCTTTGAAAGATAATCTTTAAGTTCTTTACCATTATCAAAAAAGGCTCTTATTAGTGCTGTCTCTGTTGGATCACCAAAAAGACATTCATCCATACTTTTTTTATTAAAATCGTAGTCGCAATCATTACAATATACAAAACTTCTTCTAAGTAATTCAAATTCACTTCCAGTATAAATGTTTCTTTCATATGTTCTATCATTAAGATATATTTCTTTGACTGTCATCTTATTTTGAGTTAAAGTCCCTGTTTTATCACTGCATATAACAGATGTACAACCAAGTGTTTCAACTGCTGGAAGCCTCCTAACTAATGCATTCCTTTTAAGCATTCTAGATACACCAAGTGCAAGCGCAACAGTAACTATTGCTGGTAAACCTTCAGGTATAGCCGCTACAGCCAAGCTTACTCCTACTAAAAACATCTGATATTTGTCCTGCCCTCGCATTATTCCTAAAGCAGTGACAATTACACAAATAAGTATACATGCAACCACTAGTATTTTGCCGAGTGAGGCAAGCTTTTGCTTTAAAGGTGTTTTTTCATCATCAATATTTTCAAGCATATTTGCTATTTTTCCCATTTCAGTACTCATACCCGTTGATTCTACTCTTGCACGTGCCTTACCTGTAAGTACTATAGTTCCCATATAAATACTACTATACTTATCATTTTTATATACTCCAACGGATTCTCCTGTTAAAAGTGACTCGTCCACAACAAGATTTGATCCATCTGCTATTATGCAGTCCGCTGGTACTCTATCGCCACTTTCTATAAGCACAAGATCACCTGGCACAAGTTCTTCTGCAGGTATTATCTTTATTATTTTATCCCTTATTACTTTTGATGTAGGAGCTGCCATTTGTTTAAGTGCCTCTAATGATTTTTCTGTTTTAAACTCCTGTACAAAACCTAAAATAGCATTCATAAATACTATTATTAATATAGTTACAGTATCTCCTTTTTCACCCATAAGTCCCGATATTATAGTTGCGGCAATTAAAACCCATATAATAAAATCATTAAATTGAGACAAAAATATCTTAACAGGTGAAATTTTTTTTCTTTTTTGTATAGTATTTAAACCATACTTTTTTCTCCTTTTCTCAACTTCTTCTTCCCTAAGTCCACTAATTAATTCATTCTCATTTATCACCTTATCACCTTCCCACTTTATTCCGCCTAAGCTAAATTAATTAATTTTTTCACTCTATATCTATAATCTATGCTTGTACATATCCATTTTATGCAGAAATACCGCTTTTACCCTTTACATTTCCTCCTTAAGATTATAAAATAAATACATACTAAAGATAAACAACTTTTAATGCTGGCTGAACCTTTTAAAACAGTCTGCTTAAAAGTTTTTGATGTTCAAACGAAAGGATGTGTAAAAAATGAAAGACGTTATTTACGTAACTGGACATAAAAATCCAGATACGGATTCAATATGTTCAGCTTTAGCTTATGCAGAATTTAAGAACAGAATTGGATCAACTACTGCCATACCTATACGACTTGGAGAAGTTAGCAGAGAAACTCAGTTTGCTTTAGATTATTTTGGTGTTACTGCACCTGAATTAATGCCAACTTTAAAATGTAGTGTTTCAGATCTCGACTTTGACAATACTGCTCCTATCTCATCTGAAATATCTTTAAAAATGGCATGGTCAATTATGAAAAAGTACAATGTAAAAACTTTGCCGATAGTTGATGATGATGGAAAGTTAAAGGGGATAGCTTCTGTATCCAACCTTACTTCAACATATATGGATATATGGGACAATAATATCTTAGCAAAAAGCAATACAAAAGTTGAAAATATAATCGATACTCTTGCTGCTAAAACAATATATTTAAGTGAAAAAGATCCTAAATTTCCTGGAAAAATATTAGTAGTAGCAATGCAACCAAGCAGTGCTGAAGAACATATTGAAGAAGGCGACATTGTAATTTGCGGTGATAGAAAAGATGCTCAAACTACAATTATAGATTCAAAAGCATCTCTTATGATTATTGCAGGAAATCATACTGTAAGCGATGAAATATTGAAAAAAGCAAAAGACTCAAAGGTATCAATAATCTCTACACCATATGATAGCTTTACAGCTTCAAGATTAATAGTTCAAAGTATACCAATAGGTTATGTAATGCAATCAAAGGACATTGTTTATTTTAGGACTTCAGATCTTGTTGAAGATATAAAAGATGTAATGCTAAAAACAAGATATAGGAGTTATCCTGTAATTGATGCTGACGAAAAAGTAGTTGGTTCTATATCAAGATATCATTTAATTTCACAACACAAAAAGAAAGTCATACTTGTAGATCATAACGAAATGTCTCAAGCGATAGATGGACTTCAAGATGCTGAAATATTAGAAATCATTGACCATCACAGAATAGGTGGAATGCAAACAGGAAATCCTATCTACTTTAGAAATCAACCTGTAGGTTGTTCATCTACTATAATTGCATCTATATTCTTTGAAAATGGAATAAGACCATCTAAAAAAGCGGCTGGTCTAATGGCTTCTGCTATTATATCAGATACTCTTCTTTTTAAATCTCCAACGACAACTCCTGTTGACAGAGAGATTTTAAAAAGATTATGTGAAATTGCTAACATAGATGCAGAAAAGTATGCAAGTGAAATGTTTAAAGCAGGAACATCTCTTGATGGAAAAACTGTTGAAGAAATTTTCAATCAAGACTATAAAATATTCAAAATAGCTGGTAAAAAAGTGGGTGTATCTCAGGTAAGTACAATGGATCTTGAAGGTTTTGAAAAGTATAGAAAAGAAATGTTTGAATATATGAATAAAAAAGCTAATGATGAGCAATTTGATGTACTTCTTTTACTTCTCACTGATATATTAAAAGAAGCTTCCCTTGCCCTAGCAGCTGGTAGCCACAAGGACGTTGTAGCTAAAGCCTTTAACGTAGCACTTAAAGAAGACAGTGCATATCTTCCTGGAGTACTTTCAAGAAAGAAGCAAGTAATACCACCTTTAACTTCAACTATAGAAGCTTTAAATGAAAAATAAAAAAGCACTTTTAGTGCTTTTTATTTTTGGCTAAGTTTAAAATAAACTCCCTCATTTTAAACATATTTAAAACATAGTATTACTTTTATTTACTCAGACTATTTACAAGCTGCCACATTTCATCTGCTGTTTTTAAGCTTTTTGACGAAAATTCATATGCCCTTTGTGCCACTATCATGCCCGTAAGTTCTGTAACCATATCTACATTTGACTCTTCAACAAATCCCTGCTTAATTTGTGAATTTCCCACTACAGAAACTTGAGCTCCATTTTTAGGGGAGAATAGGTTATCACCTATAGAAGTCATAGAATCATCACCAACTACATTATATAAGTTAACTTTTCCAACATCCTCAATTTGATTTTCATTAATTCTTATTCCTATTTCACCATTTTCAGCTAAGACAATATTGCTATCTGAAAATTGTACAGAATTAGGATTAACCTTATACTGTATATCTAAAATATTTCCGCTGGAATCAACAATTCTTCCATTACCATCAACAGAAAACTGACCATTTCGCTCATATGCTTTTGAACCATCTGGTCTTGTAACTCTAAAATAACCATCACCAACAATAGCAAAATCCGTTTTTTTATCTGTTTCAGAAGGAGTTCCTTGAGTATTATCTCTCATCCAATCATTTGCTTTAACTCCGGTTCCATTAATTGGATCATTGCCATTTGAAACTGGATATTCCCTTCCATTAATGGTTTCATAAACTAAATCACTAAAAGAAACAGATTGACTTTTATACCCTACTGTACTTGAATTAGCTAAATTATTAGCTATAGCATCAAGCTTCTCCTGTTCTGCATACATACCGCTTGTACCATTCCACATTATTCTAAACATAAAAGTTCACCTCATTAAAAATTAAAATATGGTATTTTAATCACACTTTTCCAATATCATTAACTGCTTTTTCTACAGTTTCATCTATATTTTTAACTACTTTTTGATCACTTTCAAATACTCTCATAGTAGCCATCATATCGGTCATGCTTGTTAGTGGATTGACGTTTGACTTTTCAAGTGCTTTATTTCGCACAAATACCTGAGCATTTTGAATAGGATTTTGTCCATCGTATAAATTATCCCCAATTTTTTTAAGAGAATTATAATCATTAAAATCCACTAAATCTAATTTATATGCCGCTTTTCCATTTATGGTTATGTTTCCATAGTTATCTGAACCCAGTGTACCTTGACCTACTTTTATAGGCTCGTCAGCTCCCGTATTAACGTTTTTTCCCATAACATAATCTCCGGAATCATTAACAAGATATCCATTCATATTTACATGAAAATGACCATCCCTAGTATAATAGTTTTTTCCACCAACACCGCCTCTATATACTGTAAAAAAACCTCTTCCTTCTATTGCAAAATCTGTGCTGCTGTCAGTACCTTCTATTTCTCCACCAGTAAAATCAGTAATAGTATTATCTGTCTGCTGCCCAAGATTTAATTTACCCAATACTGTTCTAGTTGGAACACCGTTTTTTATACTAGAATAATTTTGAACGTACACATCATCAAAGGATCTCGAATATAAGTTGTCACCTTTAAAGCCAACAGTATCAATATTAGCAAGATTATTACTTATAACTTCCTGTTTAGCTTCCTGTGTCATCATGCCGCTAATAGCTGTATAAAATGCTCTTACCATAAATTCTCTACCTCCATTTACTTAATAACTTTCATGTCGTTAGGATATTTCATACCATAATGATAAGCTTTTTCTTCAATTTCACCCTTTGACATAGTATGACCTGAATTTATATTATACATTGCAATTGTTGCAAAAACCATGCCAATACCAATGCCAAGTAAAACTTTTCTATCAAACAAAAAATTAAAAACTTCTTTTATTTTATATATAACTTTTGAATTAATAGAACTTCCCCCTTACCAATATTAAGTCTCTGAGATATTTCATCTGTTGATAATCCATCTTTCATAAGCTTTTTTATCTCTTTAGCTTTTAAGTTTTCTTCCTCACCCATATCATTATCTTCATCTGTGATATTATTGTCTACCACAACATCTATTTTTTTATGTATTTCATGGTTACTTTTATTTATATTATCGTCAGTAAAATTTTTTTCCTTAGTTTTTAAATTTAACTTTTTTATTGACTCAATTTCTTCCTTTAAGCTTTCTATTTCTTTCTGTAATTCAAATATTGTTTCTCCAAATTCCTTCCTTAATTCACCAAATTTCAAAATTATAATCTTCTGAATTAGGAGATATTCCTTTGATAGTTAATTAATTTTATTTAGCGATAAATTTGAAAATTTTCTGATATAATTATGTATATTGGAAGATTTTCATAAATGGAGTATGATCATTAACTTATGATTAATTAAACAATGTAAAGGAGCGTACGATATGAGAAGAAAAGATAGAGAAATTATGAATCTGAAGGAAATTGTAACAATTATAAAAAAGTGTGATGTATGCAGTTTAGCTTTATTTGATGAGGAATATCCGTATATTGTACCACTAAATTTTGGAGTGAATTTTGTAGAGAATAAAATAACATTGTATTTCCATGGAGCTAAGGCTGGAAAGAAATTAGAATTAATAAAAAAGAATAATAAAGTTGGTTTTGAAATGAATTGTTCGCATAAACTATTATTAGGTGAAAAAGACTGCAATTCAACTATGGAATATGAAAGTGTATGTGGAAATGGAATAGTTGAAATTTTAAATGAGTCAGAAAAACGAGAAGCATTAACTTATTTAATGAAACAATATAGCGATAAAGAAAAATTTGAGTTTGATGAAAATGCAGTAAATGCTGTTTCGGTGTTTAAACTAGAGGTTTCTGAAATACATGGGAAGGCGCATATAGGCAACAGATAGTGATGACAAGAGGAAGGAGGTGAGTATTTAGTGAAGTGTGTGTTTTTAGCTAATATAAGACACTTTCTCGCTAAATATGTAACATGGGTAATGTAAATTACAGTATTAAATCAAATGCAGAAAAATTTATTGTAATATACAATGAGTTAGATAGGTATATGAGGGAATACCTTGATGAAGATGATAGAATAGGACATACTGATTTAGTAAAGAGAATGTCTAAAAAAATAAAGTGTTTGCAAAAATAAGGATGATTTAATGTTGTTTGCAAAGCTTAGAAATTCAATAATTCACAATCCTTATAATAGAGAAATAGATCCTATTGCAGAACCACATGATAAGATTGTAGATAAATATAAAGAAATAAGAGATAGGGTGCTTAATCCTCCTGTTGCGCTAGATACTATTGCGGTTAGGGGTAAAAGTATATATTCAGTAACCACAGATGAATTTGCGTTTGATGTTATGAATGTTATGAGGGAGAATAATTATACTCATGTTCCTGTAATTGAGAATGACTTTATAATTGGGGTGTTTAGTGAAAGTACAGTATTTTCATATATGGTAGCTAATGAGGGAGTGCCAATTAATAGAGATACTAAAATAGAGGCATTTAAAGAATTTATTCCACTTGATAAACATGTTAGTGAATTTTTTTCTTTTGTAAGCAAGGATACATTAATATTAGAAATTGAAGAGATTTTTCAAAAAAAGTTTAGTGGAAAAAAGCGGCTTTCATTGATTTTTATTACTCAAACAGGGAAGGTTAAAGAAAAAATTTTAGGACTCATAACTCCTTGGGATGTTGCGACGAAATAATGTAAAATATTGTATTGATAGAGTGTATTGTAAATAGTACACTCTATTTTTTTATGAAGTGCTATAAATAACGTAAATTTTAATAATGTGATATAATAAAAAAACATACAAGCTTATAAATTAACAAAGAAAGGAATTAATTTGAGGTATGAACTTATTTATTGATGTATTAATTAGAACTGTAATAGAAACAGTATATTTAACAGGGGTCATTATTTTAATTGGCTTTTTGCTTGGGATACTTAGAAACAGCTCAATTAAGAATTTTCAAAGAAGCTTTGGAATGAAAGCTGTCATGGTAACAGCCTTTATTGGAGTTCCAATACACGAACTAAGTCATGCAATTGTTGCACTTGTATTTAGACATCGTATAAATGATATAAAGCTGCTTCAAAGGCCAGATTCAAGGGGTGTTCTTGGATATGTAAATCATTCATATAATCCGAGAAGTATTTATGAAGAAGTGGGAAATTTTTTTATAGGAATTGCTCCTATTTTTGGAGGTATTATATCTATAATTATTTTAATGCGATTTTTAATAAAAGATGCTTATAATAAGTTTATTCAGATAATAATAGTAAATTTTCATATGACTACACTAAATAGTGAAATATTTAAAGAAATTATAAATTCATATTTAGGATTAATAAAGACTATATTTTCAACTACTAATTTAAAGAATCCGTATTTTTATGTATTTATATTTTTAGCTATATGCATATCGTCTCATATATCTTTAAGCAGTGCAGACATAAAAGGAGCTTCAAGGGGACTTGCTATTATATTTATCATATTATTTGTGCTTAATATTTTAGGAATATTTAATGATATATCTAAACTTAGTATAGAGAGGTATAATATTTTTATAACAAGTTTTCTACTTATAGCTGTTATATTATCAGTTATAACATTTATCATAAGCGTAATTTTTACAATTATAAAAAAATTGAAAAGTTTATATAATGATTTATAGAAAGAAGGAATACAATGTCACAGCAAATATCAACAATAGGAAAACATTTTGAAAACTTATTTAGCACAATTGATAATAGATTGCTTACTGAGAAAGAACAAAAACTTAGAATAAAACTTGGAAATCAAATACATGACTCTATTTTTACAGAGGATATAACACATAAGATGAATGTTATGGATTTTTCACATATTGGTTTAATGGATGGTTCAAATGACGAAGTGGCATTTCTTTTCTCTACAATATTTCCAGTATTTATTGAAAATAATGGTGTCATTTTTAGATTATACAGGCATAAAATTGAGGTTGATTTATCTGACGAAATGGCAGACAGATACATCTTTATATTTTCAGAGGGTAGGTTTACTTCAGGTTTATTCCAATGCTTTAGATTGTATGACGATGAGTATGTCTATGGAATAAAAAAAATAATACAAGTAATTCCAATGCTTAAAAAAGCTATTTTAAAAGCTTTAGATAATTTGGAAAAAAGCAGTGAAAACTTTAAAAGTGATATGAATGATTTTAAAGGTAAGGTTAATTTGGCGGAAAAAAATTATAATGAGTTAGTAAATGAATTAAATATGTAAATAAATTATTTTTGGGAGCCTTAAATATGAGTGGAATAAGATATTTGATGAACGAAAAAATTGAGATAAAAAGATGTGAAAATAGGATACATGCATATAAATCACATTTTCACAATGAAATTTCTATTGGTTTTGTTGAAAATGGGACATCTACCTCTAAAATTGATAATAAGAGCTATGAAATAGCATCAAATACTATTCTTATAATTCCAGCAAAGATGGTTCATAAATGTACTCCACATAATTATAAAAAATGGAGTTTTAAGATGATTTACATAAGTGAAAATTTATTTAAAACAGCATTTAATAAAAAGGGTAGTGATTTAAGATTCTCATACATGAAATTAAATGAATCAGCGTTTAAAAATATTACAAAATTTATAGATGATTTTGAAGGTTGCAGCATAGATATAGAGAAGGAATCCATGTTTTTAAAGTACATTTATCCAGTCATAAATGTGGAAAATGCAAGTGTTTTAAAAAATTTTAGCTTGAAAGAAGTAAAGGAATATATAGATGATAATTACTTAAATAACATAACATTAGATGATCTTACAAAAATAAATAATGTGAGTAAATATTCACTTATAAGACAGTTTGAAAAACAGTATGGATTATCTCCACATAAATATATAATGAATCTTAGAATTAATTATGCTAAAAAAATTATTAGATCGAGTGAAGATTTTGCTTATGTGGCTATTGAAAGTGGGTTTTATGATCAAAGTCATTTTACTAAATACTTTAAAGAATATACTGGAGTAACCCCAATGGAATATAGAAGTTAACTGCAATTTTTTACAATAAATATTTATGCAAATCATTTATAATTATCCACGTAAGACAAGAAAGAAGGTATTTATAAATGATTAAAGGCAAAGGTTTAGGACATGTACTAGCTATATTAACAATATTGATTTGGGGTACAACTTTCGTATCTACTAAGATGCTTTTAATAGGACTTTCTCCAGAAGAAATACTAATATATCGATTTTTTATAGCTCTTATTATAGTGGTTTTTATTTATCATAAAAAATTTTAAAGTATTATCTTTTAAAGAGGAAGGACTGTTTTTTCTGCTTGGAATTACAGGGGTATCACTTTATTACTGGACAGAAAATTTAGCGTTAAAGTATACTTATGCATCTAATGTAGGATTAATTGTTACAGCTATACCTATATTTACAGCATTAATTGCACATTTTGTAACTCGAGATGAGAAATTAACAGTTAATTTAGTTTTAGGATTTCTAGTTGCAATGATAGGAATATTAATTGTTATGTACAATGGAAAAGCATTAAGATTGAGTTTGAAGGGTGATTTTATAGCAATGATATCGGCGATATCGTTTTCTATATATTCAATACTTGTTAAAAGTGTAAACAAAAAGTATAGCCAAATATTTGTTGTAAGAAAAATGTTCTTTTATGGAGTATTAACTATGCTTCCTGCATTATGCTTTTCAGATATATCGTTATTTAAGATAGCTAGTTTAAGTATAAAAATGCTGCTTAATATATTATATCTTTCAATTTTTGCTTCTATATTATGCTTTATAATGTGGAATAAGGCAATAATTATAATTGGTTCAGTAAAAACTGCAAATTATATATATTTTGTTCCTATGATTACAATAATTTCATCTATTATAGTTTTGCATGAAAGAGTCAATGCATTAATGATAGTAGGAGGAATATTAATAATAGGAGGGGTTTTTATAAACGAAAATGATAGGATAACGAATATTTTGAAGTTTGGGAAAAAAATTAAGGAAATGTTATAAAACAATGCTAAGCAACAAAATGGTTGCTTAGCATTGTTTTATAACAGTGATTATTTTAATGTTGGCATGCTTCCTGTCAAACTATTAACTGATTTTTGGTTTCCATATAAACATATTCCTAGGTAATTTAATTCTGAAGTTTTGAAACATGATAGCTTTTCTGTATAGTCATCATAATTTTTACATTTTTGAGCGATGTCATTAAAATCTATTACACTAATATCCTCACTGTGCTTTTCATTTATTTTTTTATAGAGCTTTTTAATTTCATCTTTTGTTGATGAAAGAATTGGCAAGGGAGTGTTTATTACGCCCTTATGCATAAAGCTATCGCTATCAATAATATCATCTCCTACAATGCTAGGAATAGATTTACCAAGTGTACAACCTAAAATAGCAGCTGTATTTGCTATAAGACCCAAAGGTAAGTTTTTATCAACTACAATAACACATTTTTTTCACAAACCATAATATTAAGACCTCCTTATTCGTTATTGTAGATTAATAGAAATCTTGTATATAGTAAAAAATTGCACTATAATAATAAAAAACATACTTTATTTTAAAACTAATGATAATATTACCCCAAAAGATAAAATGGCTTTTTATTGCATATAATGTAACTAGGAGACATATAATGAGAAATATAAGGAATTCTGCAAAGCTATGATTATAAGAAACAATAGTATTCTGCTTATTAAGAATTTAGATGATAATGGCTATTTTTATTCTGCAAAACTTTAAATTATAATTTATTTGTTGTAAAATATAATTATAAAATTTGCTTTTAGGAAGTGGTCTATTGCAAGGAGAAAAATGTGCGGTATGCGATAAAGAAGGAGAAAGACATCATATAGTTTATAAAAGCCAGGGTGGATTAGATTTCCCTCTTAATTATGTATATTTGTGCGCTGAGCATCATAGAGGTGTTAATGGGCCTCATAAAAACAGAAAAATAGATTTAAAATATAAGATTGAAATGCAAAAGAAAGTTGAAAGCATTTTAGTTGACGATTATTATAAGTTAAAGGATTTTATGGAACTTCTGCATATTAATAAAAGACAGGCAAAGCTTATAACAAGGGACTTTAAACTGTATAAAGAAGGGTATAAGAAAAAGGATATAGTGAAAAGAATCATGGGCGGTAAATTATACTATGATTATATGCTAGATGATAATTATGATGAGTCGTGGAACGAACTTGATAACTTAATCTAAAATTTTTATAAGTCTTAAGACGACTTTGTTATAAAAGTGAAATATAAAAGACTGTGATGCAGTCCTTTTATATTTCCTTTTCTTTTAGACTTTTTGCTAATTTTTCAGTAATTTTTTCAAACTCTTCCTTAAATAAAATTCCATTAATTGTTTGAGATTTTATAAGTTCTCCATTTTTATATACATTTATTGAATCACTTTTACCCTTAAATAAAAAATCACCTATGGTCTTTTCCATAAATATATCCTCCTCATATTACAGGTTAAAGGCTGTGAAAGATAATTTTTTTGGCAATTATCTTAAAACAACATTAACTCTCATTATACAAAATTAAGAATAAAATTTCAAGTAAGGGGCAAATATAATTTGTAAGGAGATGATTGTTTTGTCACATACTACTGGAAAAAAATCAACTAAAGAATTTTCAAAAAAAACAACAAAGCCTGAACCAATAGAAGCAAATAGTATGAAGGCACAGGCTACATATGCTAATTCAAAAAATGATCACAAAAATATAATGACACTATTAGAGAAAACTTAAGCAAGTAGGTTTAAAAAACGTTATAAATGATAATACTCCTTTAAGGGAGTGGTAATTTTGAAAGAAAACATTATAATTTGTGATGACCAAGAGTTATGGGCAATAAAGATGAGTTTATGGTGTTACAGAAATTTTTTATCCAATGAAAAAGAAAATGGTAACAAGAACGTTGTTGAAAGAGAAAGGCTAGTTAAGGATATAATTCACAGTATTGAAAAAAAAGATTCATAAGCAAAGATTGCTTACTTATGAATCTTTTTTTATTTTTAGATTTATTTTAAATAAGTGTTGATTTTTAGATTACTTGAACTTTTAACATATTTGTTGAACCAGATTTTATTATAGGTATTCCTGCGGCTATTACAACTACATCGCCTTTTTTTACTAAATTTTCTTCAAGGGCTCTTTTGATACAAGTATCTATTAATTCATCTGTGGAAGTGACTTTTGGAGATAATATAGTTGTAACACCAAAGTTTAATGCTAAGCTTCGAGCAACTTTTGCATGTGGTGTAACAGCTATAATAGGACATCCTGGTCTATATTTTGAAACCATTCTAGCAGTAAGTCCGCTTTGAGTTGCAGTTATTATGGCTGCTGCATTTAGCTCTGTTGCGGTTGTACATGTAGCAAGGCTTATTGCATTAGATAAATTAGTAAGTGAGCTTTCCCTAAGTCTGTTTAAAACCTCTTTATAATTGATGTGTTTCTCGGCATTTTGAGCTATCTTTGACATAGTAGCTGCTGCTTCTACAGGATAAGAACCACTTGCACTTTCGCCGCTGAGCATTACTGCATCTGTACCATCATAAATTGCATTAGCAACATCTGAAGCCTCAGCTCTTGTTGGTCTAGGGTTTCTAATCATAGAATCAAGCATTTGTGTAGCAGTTATAACTATTTTACCAGCATTGTTACATTTATCTATTATCATTTTTTGAATTATAGGAACATTTTCTATAGGGATTTCTACGCCCATATCTCCTCTAGCAACCATAATTCCATCCGCTTCTTTTAGTATGGCATCTATATTGTCTACACCTTCTTGAGTTTCTATTTTAGGTATTACTTTTATATTTTCTCCGCCATTTTCTTTTAAAATATTTTTTACTTCAATGACATCTTCAGGTTTTCTTATGAAAGATGCAGCTACCATATCTGCTTTCATTTCACAAGCAAATTTTAAATCATCAACATCCTTTGTAGTGACAGCTGGAAGACCTATAGAAACATTTGGCACGTTAACACCTTTATGATTTGAAATAGTTCCATTTACCTGTGCAGTACACAAAATAGACTTGCCTTCTATAGAGTTTACTGTAAAGCCAAGTAAACCATCATCAACAAGTATGGTATCACCTTTTTTCACTTCTTTATAAAGAGCTTCATATGAAATAGAACATTTTGTTGAATCTCCTAGAATTTCTTTATCGCATATTATTGTAAATGAATTTCCTTTTATAATTTCAGCAGAATCACCTTTGAAATTATGAGTTCTTATTTTAGGCCCCTTTATATCAATAACAATAGCAACATGTTTTTTTAAATCTTTTCTTAACTCCTTTATAAGCTCAATTACTTTTTTGTGACTTTCATGTGTTCCATGTGAAAAAATTTAATCTTGCTGCATTCATTCCAATGTTCATTAAGGCTGTTAAAGTTTCTCTATTATCGCTTGCAGGACCAATTGTAAAAATCATTTTTGTTTTTTGCATACAAATCACCTCGTATATTATTTATAAAATCTTAAAAGTGTAACCTTCTTTTGATAGGTATTCTATTATTTGTGGCAAGGCCTTTAAAGTAGCTTTGCATCTATAATCGTCATGCATCAAGATTACAACATGATTTTTATTTTTACATGATATTTTAATCTTATTTACTATATTAGAGTATCCAGAAGAAGAAGTTTCTAAACTATCATATGAATCTACATTCCAATCTACATAATTATAGCCTGATTTTGCAATGGCTTGTCTAAAATTAGCGCTAACCACATTAGAGCCACCAGGAAATCTTATAAGATGCTGCTGAAAGTTATTACCTCCAAGTATAGTACTTATAACATCGTTACTTTCTTTTAAATCCTGAAGGTAAACTTGAGGATTTATGTACAAATTTTTATAATTTGTGTCAAAACTTCTTAAAGCGATTTGGTTTCCATCACGCTTGGTTTTTATTAGTATATCTGAATTAATAATAGAGCTTTTACCATTTACAAAAAATGTTGCCTTTACATTATGATTTTTTAATATATCAAGTATTTGAGGAGTTATATTTGAAGAAGGACCACCATCAAAAGTTAAGTATGTAATTTTCTGTCCATCCTTAACAAATGGATATTTTATTTTACCAATGTTTGAATTACTATCTTTTTTGCAGATGCAGATTTAGCAGAGTTTTTTGAGGAAAAATGAAGTTTTGATACATAAATCAAAGATACAAATACAAAAGTTATTAAAAGAACTAGACAAGATCTAAATAAAAGTTTTTTATTATGCGACATCAATAATTATACCTCCCTTAATGTGTAAGTAGAGTAGTTACTTGTATAAGCATATTTGAAAAAACATATTTTATTTAATTATAGAATTTTTAGCTTTAAAAATAAAGTAAAATTTTGTCTAGTTTCTAGTTTTATCTACAGCAGATTCTTTATGTTCTTCTGAAATGTTATTATTTTTAGGAGATTTTACAACCATGTAAATGCCATATAAAAATACTATAATTGCAGTTATATATGGAAAATATTGAACTAAAGCATAAGGTACTCTTGATTTAACAATATTATCATTTAAAAGCATAGAGAAAGCTGTGTGAGCGAGAATTGCTCCACCTATATAAATAACTATTTTGTGTTTTTGCATAAGCCTTGCTACGTATTGGCTTCCTAAAAATATTATTGGTATATTTAAAAGAAGACCAAAAATAATTAAAAATATATTTCCGGCTGCGGCTCCTGCTATGGCAAGTACATTATCTAAACTCATTGTAATATCAGCAAGAATTATGCTTGTTACTGCTGACCATAATTTTTGTGAACTGTGTACTACTTTGTTGTCGGTATTTTCTTCAGGTTTTATAAAATCCCATGTTATTTTTATTAAAAGCAGACCGCCAACAAGTTTTATTGGAAGCCATTGAATCATGAGTATATAAGTTACTAGACATGCAAAAATTATCCTTAAAAGAACAGCGGCTGTTACTCCTATTACAGAAGCCTTTTTTGCAAGTTTTTTGGGAAGATCTCTTGTTGCAAGCGCTATGACGCCTATATTATCACCACTTAACACTATATCAAGCAGTGTTATTTGAAGAGCTCCACCTATTATTGATATAAAATTAGACATACTTTTCCTCCTTAGACTTATGTAAATAAAAGTTAACTTTTTATATGGTTTGAAAAACCCTATAAAAATAATTACATTTATTATTATATTATTAAATTTTACGTGCACAGCACCGTAAAACCCTTCACCTTTCGCATAGCGAAAACCTTAGTCTTTTAACAAACGAAGTGAGTTAAAACCCTTCACTATAGTGCTCGACAAATTCCAGTTTATCAGGATAAATTTGGAGATTGCAATTTTAAAGTTTCAAGCTGTCTATCTATAGATAAACCATTGAAAACTTGAAATGGTTTATCTTTATACAATAATTAAAATCCATCAAAAAAGCTCAATTGATCGCTTTCAGGAAGACCTTTTAAACATCCAAACTTTTTAAGTGCCTCCACAGCTGAATTTCCTATTTTAGCACGTTTCTTCAAATCTTCTATAGAGTTTACAGGCTTTTCGTGTGCTGCATTGTATATACCTTCTGCTGCAACATTTCCCATACCAGATATACTATTTACAGGTGGTCTTATACCATCCTCTTCCACCAAAAACTTTGTAGAATGAGATTTATATAAATCAATAGGAAGAAACTTAAAGCCTCTCTCATACATTTCCAAAACTATTTCTAAATCATCGTACATATCCTTGTCTTTAGGACCAGCTTGCATGCCCATCATTTGAATTTCCTTCATCTTTTCTTTAAACTTTTCTTTTCCAAAAATCATAAATTCTGCATCAAATGCCTTTGCTCTAATGCTAAAATATGCTGCATAATAGGCCTTAGGTATGTGAACCTTAAACCAAGCTATTCTAAAGGCCATCATTACATAGGCCGCAGCATGAGCCTTAGGGAACATGTATTTTATCTTTTTGCAAGAATCTATATACCACTCTGGCACATTATTCTCCCTCATTAAGGCTTCATACTCTGCCCATTTCTGTGGGTCCTTTAGTGCTTTTCCCTTACGTACTGTTTCCATTATTTTAAAGGCAGTATTTGGCGGCAAACCTTTCTTGATAAGGTAAATCATAATATCATCTCTGGTACATACTGCTTCACTTAAGGTAACTATTCCCTGATCAATAAGATCTTTAGCATTTCCAAGCCAAACATCAGTACCATGTGAAAGTCCTGATATACACAGCAATTCTGAAAAAGTTTTTGGCATTGTATCAACAAGCATTCCTCTTACGAATTTAGTTCCAAATTCAGGGATACCAAAAGTTCCTACCTTGGAATTTATCTGTTCTGGCATTACGCCTAAAGCTCTTGTAGATGAAAATAAAGACATTGTCTCTTTATCATCCAGCGGTATTTTATGAGGGTTCACTCCTGTTATATCCTGCAGCATTCTTATAACTGTTGGATCATCGTGACCAAGTATATCAAGCTTAAGTAAATTCTGATCTATTGAGTGATAATCAAAATGTGTTGTTATAATATCTGAATTCGGATCATCCGCAGGATGCTGCACAGGACAAAATTCAAAGATTTCCCTGCCCTTTGGCACAACTATAATTCCTCCTGGATGCTGTCCGGTGGTTCTCTTTATACCTGTACAACCCCTTGAAATTCTAGTTATTTCAGCTTTGTTTATCGTAACGTTTCTCTCCTCATAATACTTTTTTACATAACCAAAGGCTGTCTTTTCTGCTATGGTACCTATGGTTCCTGCTTTAAAGGTTGTGCCTTTTCCAAAGATAACCTCTGTATATCTATGAGCCTTTGCCTGATATTCTCCTGAGAAGTTTAAGTCTATATCTGGTTCTTTATCACCATTGAAGCCCAAAAAGGTTTCAAAAGGTATATCCATACCATCTTTATCTAACTTTTCTCCGCAAACAGGACATATCTTATCCGGTAAATCAAAGCCATTTTTAACGCCGTAATCCGAAAAATCCGAATACTTGCATTTAGAACATCTATAATGAGGGGGCAGTGAATTTACTTCTGTTATACCAGTCATATTTGCCACAAAGGAGGAACCAACAGATCCTCTGGAACCAACCAGATAACCATCTTCATTTGATTTCCAAACTAACTTTTGAGCTATGATATACATTACAGAGAACCCATTTTTTATAATAGATTCAAGTTCCTTATCTAGTCTCTGCTGAACAATTTCCGGTAGTGGATCTCCATAGAGCTCATGAGCCTTGCTGTAAGCAATATTCTTTATTGTCTCTTCACAGCCATCTATATGTGGTGGACATTTTTCTGGTGAAATAGGACTAATCTGCTGGCACATATCTGATACCAAATTAGTATTAGTAACTACCACTTCATAAGCTTTTTCCTTTCCTAAATAAGAAAATTCCTGAAGCATTTCCTCGGTAGTTCTTAAATATAACGGAGCTTGATTATCGGCGTCTTTAAAGCCCTGCCCCGCTTCCAATATACGCCTATATATCTCATCCTCTGGATCCATGAAATGAACATCTCCTGTGGCTACTACAGGTTTATTTAGTTTTTCTCCCAAAGCTATGATTTTTCTATTAATACCCTTTATAGCTTCTCTATCAGGTACCTGCCCTGACCTTACTAAATAATCATCGTTTCCTAAAGGCTGGATTTCCAAATAATCATATTCCTGTGCAATAGTTTCAATTTCCTCGTCAGATTTTCCCAAAAGTATTGCCTGAAAAAGTTCTCCTTCACTGCAGGCGCTGCCAAGGATTAAGCCCTCAGAATACTTTTTATAAAGACTCCTTAATATACGGGGTTTCTTGTAAAAATAGTGTAAATGAGAATAGGATACTAGCTTATATAAATTTTTTAAACCAACATAATCCTTTGCCAATATTATCGCATGGTAAGTCTTTACTTTTTTAAACTCTTGCTTCTTAGCTTCCTCATCAGAAGCATATTTATCTATGTCTTGAAGAGTCTCAGCGCCTCTTTTCTTTAGCTCTTCAAGCATTATATTAAACACCTTAACCGTAGTATCTACATCATCTAGTGCTCTGTGAGCAACTTCCACCTTTATGCCGAGGTTTTTAGCGATTCTCCCAAGTTTATAGCTCTTAAGCTGAGGAAAAACATCTTGGGCTAAAGATAAGGTATCTACATATGAAAAATTAAAATCATAGCCTAGTACCTTTGCATTATGCTTTAAAAAACCTACATCAAATTCAGCATTATGAGCAACCAAAACACTTCCTTCAATAAACTCAAGCATTTTAGGAAAAGCCTGTTCTATGGTTTCTGCATCTTTTACCATATCATCAGTTATATTGGTAATTTCCACAACCCTTGCAGGAATAGGCTTTTGAGGATTTACAAAGCAGCTGAAGCTATCTATTACCTTTCCATCTTTGTACTTCATGATTCCTATTTCAGTAATTTTTTCAGTCACTGGTGAAAAACCCGTAGTTTCCAGATCAAGTATACAATAGATAGTATCAATGCTCTGTCCCTTAGCATTCGTTACAGACGGCTTTTTATCTGGTGCTAAATAAGCCTCTACTCCATATATAATCTTCATATCAGGATTATCTCTTCCAAGTAACTTATGGGCTTCTGGAAATGCCTGCACAACTCCATGATCCGTTATGGCAATGGACTTCATGCCCCAGCTCATGGCTCTTTTTATGAGATCAGTTGCACTAGTCATAGCATCCATCTGACTCATCTGGGTATGCATATGCAATTCTACCCTCTTAAGCTCTGCATTATCCTTTCTCTTAGCCTTCCTAATGCCTTCTGTTTCTATTATAGTATTTGCAATTATCTCAACTTCCTGAGAAAACTTACTATATCCAGCAGATCCCGCAAGTCTGACACCTTTAGCTTTTTTAAGTCTAGATAATACCTCTCCATCTTCACCAGGCTTCAGAAATGATTTGCACGTCATAGAACTTGAACCATCATATAAATCAAAAGAAACCAATGTTTTTCCGCTTTTTAATTCCTTTGCTTCTATATTAGATATTTCACCTTGTATAGATATCCTTCCCTCATCCGGTGTGATATCTGTGATTTTTATTACATTTTCCTTAATTTTAGGATTTCTTCCAAGTATTAACGCTAAATCACTAGGCTTTTTACTAACTACTTCTTCCTTTATATCTTCTCTTTTAACGGAAACTTCTTTATGTGGTGCTTTAGCGATATTTCCACCCTCCGCCTGAATTTTTCTTGATATAGCAAGCATTTCCTGCTCACGCTCTTCCTCTTGAAGCATTAATTCTTCACTGCTTACCTTATCAACAAAATTTATGTTATATGTAGTGCCATAAAGGGTTTTTATAACCTTATTTAGCTCTCTATCGTAATTCATGGATTTCAAAAAACCTGATACAGCAATTTTGAAATTAAAATTTATAGTATTTTTATCAACTTCATATTCGCTGTTATTTAGTATTGTTTTTAAAACAGGATGTTTATCTGACATTAAAAGTACAATATTTTTAAGTTCACGCTCTATGGGCTTTTTATCCGTCCCATCAGCATACTTTACAGCAATTATAGAATCTCTTAAGGCAAATCTTCTTCTTATAAAGCTATTAAGATTTTCAAATTCTTTTATCTCAATGTATTTATCCGAACTAATTTCCATCTCTAGACGTTTGCTTTTTTTTCTTAAGACTACCGATTCTACAATGGCAGTATTTATGTTACCACTTTCTTCATAGTCACTAAAAATTTCATTTATTCTTTTCATTATATACTTTAACCTCTCCTCAAAATTTTTAGTACTTTATTATAACTTTGAATTAGTCCTTTATAGATTATATCAAACTTTTTATATAAATAAAAATGAACGACGATATACAAATTGATAAATATTAAAAAAAGCAAATGAAGCTTTAAATATAGATGACTATGAAGAAAGAGCTTACTATGGTTTGGCCTCAATATATGATGAAGAGAGAAAATATGCAACAATAATTTATATAATGCATACTATGAATGTATAGGTAAACTTTTATAAAGTTTCATCATGTGTTTTGGTTTATCTTAATCAATATATGTAAAAGAGGTAAATATGATATCAAACGAACAATATGTAAGACTTTCCCTTGAGTTAAACCTATTCTTTCTAAGAATCGTAAAAGAACATAATGTTATTGCTGGAGCTTCACTTCCACCTAAATATGCTCCTATTTTAATGCAAATTATTGCAGTAAACAAAAAGTTAGATGCCTTGCTTTCTAAAACAATAGCCTTATCTCAGGGAAAAATAAGCAAAGAGGCCATGAATTCTTCTACTCTTGTAACACCATTTACTCTGCCTGCCGAAAAGACAACTAGTTCTTTAACAGGCGTTCCTATTAACACTGCTATAACTACAAAAGAAATAAATTTAGGATATAGAAACTACTATAGAGAACTTTTTAACATTACAACTTCCGTTTCTGTGCTAAATAATGCCATACTTGCATTAGTAAACTTTGTTATAAACTTTCAAACAGACCTTCTTAATAAAATTCTATCCTGTAAAGCCTTCAGCTATACCTACCCTTCAAATATTGATCATGTAATAAGAGAAGCTCGTGCTTACGTTAGTATGCTTAATATGCTTCAGAAAAGACAAGAACAAGATACAAGTCCTCAAGGCATCATAAAGCAAGAAACCTTCTGGAATGATATAATGGAAGATCATGCAGGGTTCATAAGGGGATACTTGGATCCATCTGAAACTGCTTTGTTTAGTACATCAAACAGCTTTGTTGAGAAGTTTAATAATATTGAAGCCGCCACCAATGCTCTTGCAAATAATCCTGATAATCTTGATAATATAACCAAAGATATTTATGCTCTTGTAACTGAATTTAGAAACTTTAAGAGCAAAGCTACAGAGGGCTTATTAAACTGTAAAATCAAAGCAATAATGGCTCCTCTCCTTGCAGATCACGTAACAAGAGAAGCAAATTATTACTTAAGGCTTTTACGCAGTTTTTCTTCGTAAATTAAGCAGTAAGCCAAATTTAAGAGGGCATCCTGAGCCCTCCCTAATTTACATATTCATAAAGAGTTACAGTTTTCTTTTAATTTCATTAACTAAGCTTATATAATTATCAGACAACTCAATGCCCGCAGAAGAGCAGTTATCATTAAATATTATACAATTTCTTTTATTATCATAAACAGAAACACTTAAATTTCCATGAAGAGTTTCATTTGCTATAGGTATCATATTTCCATCACTAGGTGCGTATAAACTCATAAAACTTTCTTTTTTATAACTGCCTTCAACTTTGAGAAAATATTCTTTATTATAAGTTTCTAAAGCAATTTTTTCATTTTCACAGTTAATTGATAAAGTACTTCTATTTATACTTGTAAACTTATAAAACTTACCCTTTACATATATTCCTATCAGAAAACCAGTAAAGCTCCTGAGTGGAAATGGAAGTGGAATATCCCCTATAGAGCATGTAATTGATCCATTTCCTTTTTGAAATGAATTTCCTTGAATCCAAATATAGGAATGTGGAAATGATTTGCCCCAGTTTTTTTCAATATATAGCTTTCCGCCAGTAAAATCTACTGTTTCACCATTAATAGAGAGTTTTCCCCTTATACGTCCATCAACAACACAGACTTGACTATAACACTGCATGAAACCTAAATAATTATAGAATCCCATACTGCCTGGATTAATAATACTGTCCGGCCATCTTATGATATTTTCAAAATATAATGTACCAAATATTTTTTCATGCTGCTGATTAATATTTAAATTTATTTGATTAATTGAAAAATAGCTTTCTTCCACCTTTAAATTAAATTCAAATGTACTTGCTTTAAACTCATCTTTTTTAAATTTTAAATATTTAAAGTTATTCTCATTTCCTTTAATCACTTGAATAAAGCTATGTGAAGGAACCTTACCACTTGAAATAAATACTCCTGGTATAAAACAATACGTATTACCCGTATGGGGCTGCACAATTTTAAAATACCAACCTTCAAAAAAATTTGACTTTTTATTCTTTCCATGATAAGCATCAGGATTTATAACAGCCTTAATCACAACAACACCTCTTTTCTTTTATATCAATATTATCTAATATAACAGAGGTTATTATGTGCTCTTATTTGGCATCAACTTCAAATATAATATAGCGTGCAAAACAAGCAAGTTAATCCACATTTGCCATTAAGAGTAATATTTGATATATTAAGAATATACATAACATAATTACTACAATGGTAATATTTAAAAAGGAGATGTCTCAAATGAACATTAGTGATGAAGAACTTTTCTCAGCAGTAAAGATAATGAACAGTGTATTACCAAAATTATTTTCTGACGATGTAGCCATAGGTATTACTGATAAAGAAAAGTTTGTAGATGTACATCAAGCAAAAACTTTTAAATTAAATATTGAAGAAGGTACAAAATTAAGTAAAGGCGATATGACAGATATGACAGTAAAATCGAGAAAAAAGCAATCTGTAAATTATCCAAAAGAAGCTTTTGGTTTTCCTATTGCAAGTCATTGTGTTCCTGTAATAAATCCTAATACTAATAATGTAGTGGCAACAATAAACTTTGCTGTATCAATGGAAAAACAAAATACAGTAATGGAAATGGTTACTGAATTACAGGAATTTTCCGAAGAATTAGCATCTTCTTCCGAAGAATTAGCAAGTACTACTCAACAATTATCCAGTAACAGTGAAAATATGAGCGGTATAGTTAATGAAACGCAAGATGGCATTAAATATATGGATGACATAATTAAATACATAAAGAGCATTGCAGATACCACGAATCTATTAGGTCTCAATGCAGCCATTGAAGCATCAAGAGCAGGTGAACAAGGTAGAGGTTTTAATGTTATTGCTGGAGAGATAAGAAAGCTTGCTACAAATAGTAAAGATTCAACTGCACAAATAAATGAAACCTTGGTAAAAATAAAGGAAAATATAAATAATATTTTAAATGTTTTCAATGAGTTTTCAGATGCTGGTAAAACGCAAGCTGTTCAAGCAGAAAATTTAGCTAGCGAAGGTGAAAAACTAAATGAATTGTCAACTAAACTTTTGGAATTATCCAAAGGCATAGATTAATTTTAAGACTGGCTAGGTTTAAAAGAAGGAGAGAGATATAATGGAAAAAGAATTATTAAATCAAGTTGCTATTGTAACAGGAGGCAATTCTGGTATTGGAAAAGCTATTAGTTGTGAGCTAGCTGATAGAGGCGCAAAAGTAGTTATTCTTGCTAGAAATGAAGCTAGAAATAAAGAAGCTGAAAAAGAAATTGCAGAAAAAGGTGGACAAGCAGAATCATATAGTGTAGATGTATCTAATAGTGAAGCAGTGAACGCAGCCATTAATCAAGTTTATTCTAAATACGGACAAATTGACATATTAGTATCTAATGCAGGAAATGCTACTCCTTTAAGATATTCTACTAAAATGCCTATAGAAGAATTTGAATCAGTTCTTAAAACTCATTTATTTGGAGCTTTTAATTGCGTAAAAGCTTGTGGAGAAAGAATGAGAAAAAGAAAGTACGGTAGAATTGTATTAATATCATCAGTTGGAGGTTATCATGGTTTTGCAGGTCAAATGAACTACGCTGTTGCAAAACATGGATTGGTTGGTATGGCCTATTCTTTAGCAAAAGAATTTGACGGTTCAGGAGTTACTGTTAACGTAGTACAACCTGGTATTATTCCTACTCCAATGTGTGACGCTCTCATTGAAGTTGCCAAAGAAGGTCTTCCTGATGCAAGAATAGGAAAACCAGAAGATATAGCATACGCAACAGCATTTTTTTGCAGCCCAAGAGCAGGATTTATGAACGGAACTCCGCTCGTAATTGATGGAGGATTAGTTATAGAAACAAGTGTGGATACAGAAATAAAAAAATTGCTATCCAAAACAGAAAAGTAAGGGTAAAGATGAAGGAGAACTCCAGTCATCTGGAGATTCTCCTAAAAAAATTTATCAACAGTCCTGTCCAAGCTTAAGTCATCTATGTCATTAATCCATTGTTCTGGAATAGCTATATATTTACATGTACTTCCTTTGCTTTTTAAATAATTATATATTATATGAACTTCATCTATTTCATCCTTACCAATATTAACTGAATTTTTCAAAGCATTGCCGAAATAAGAAATGATATTATTTTTAAATTTATGCTTTATTTCATCAATACTAAAATTGCTAAGTTTATATCTTTCACTGAAGAGCAGTTTACTATATCTTATTAAAAAAAACTTAATTTCTTTGTTATTAAAAAACTCTACCAAAACAATATTTTTATTAGCTTCCATAAAGCTAATAATTTTCGCAGTACTTACCAAATGCTTTACTGCTCTTATATAATCCCTATATTTAGCTGCACCTTCAAAATCAAAGTTCGCAGCAGCAATATTCATTTTCTGTTCCATTTCTTTAAGAATAGTGAAATCAGTGCCCCTAAGCAGTTTTATAACTTTTTCTACCAAAGTAAAATAATATTCGCAAGAAGGATTCGCTGTGCACATACCAATACACGAATTCTTATAATACCTCAGACATCCTGAAGCCTTTCGAGAACTATTAGTACACAAAATTTTACTATGCTCTTTTATACCGTAAAGTGCTTTCTCTACAGTATTCTTATTAGTATAAGGTCCAAAATAAAGATTTCCGTCACAACGGTTAGGCTCTCTATCAATTTCAAAATCTGGATATTTCTCGTTCATTTTTATTTTGATATAACAATAGCCTTTTGGGTTTTTCATTTGCCTATTATATATTGGCTTAATTTCTTTTATTAATTTGCATTCAAGAAGTAATGCTTCAAATTCTGTATCCGTTAGAATATAATCAAAATCCTTAAGATTTTTCACTAATTTTATTACCTTTTGGGAATGTGCTTTCGAATTTATAAAATAGGATCCAACTCTGCTTCTTAGATTTTTGGATTTTCCTACATAAATAATAGTATCTAGAGAATCTTTCATAAGGTATACTCCTGGGGAAGAAGGCAGTCTTTTAATTTTTTCTTTTATATCCAAAGCTATAACCTCCAAAAGGTAAATGTTAATTACATTTTATCATACGATTGCTTTGATTTACAAAATAAACTTTTCTATCTCTAAATCTATTTTTCCTGCTGATAACTTCAACCTTGTAATTATCTTTATATAGATAAACAAGCTGAAATATTTAAATTGCCAATACCAAATTTATCCCTACAAACTGGAATTTAACTCAGAGTACAAAGTACAGAGGACAGAGTACAGTGAAGGATGATTTTTCTCCGCTGTCGCTACAAAAAATCTTAAACTTAATGCACGCAAAGCGCTTAAAATATAGTGCTCAGCGTAGCTGACACTATTAAGTTCTAAGATTTACCTGAGAGAAACGAAAGGTAAATCCATTTTACGTGCACAGCACCGTAAAACCCTTCACCTTTCGCATAGCGAAAACCTTAGTCTTTTAACAAACGAAGTGAGTTAAAACCCTTCACTATAGTGCTCGACAAATTCCAGTTTATCACGATAAATTTGGAGATTGCAATTTTAAAGTTTCAAGTTGTCTATCTATAATTATGTTGTTTTCAAATAATATTATTATATATTTCAAACAAGGATTTACATACTTAACATTATCATTTAATAGGACATAATAACTATCCAAATTCCCTATTATACTAACTAACGATTTATTTTTTCATCATCGCTTAATTTATTTCTATTAATTACCATTAACTTTTCTAATCTTTCTTCAATTTTATGCTTGTCCTCTTTAAAAATTGCTTCAATATAAATATACATCTTATCTATATAAATTTTTTCTTCGTAGGCTTTAATATTATTTATATAAAATTTTATGCTTACAAAAGAAATGATATTAAATATATTCTTTTTATCAATCAAGTTACCAATCAAAGATAATATAATTCCAAGTATACAACATATTTTAAGTTATATAGATTCCTCTTTTGTACAGATAATCATTAAACTTGAATAATGCAACAAGTATTATCACTAGTATGCCAAGCAAAAACATAAATGGCCAAGAAACATATCCCAAATAATTCAACAATTTAATTGTTTTTTCCACTTTAAACACCTTCTACAAAATAAAAATAAAATTTTTATATATTATTTAATACTCACCCTTACCTTTACACAATCTTCACACTCATCATTACATTCGTTACTAATCACAGTACATTCCATATTTCTCTTACTTTCAAGCGCTCTAAATATAGCTTCACTATAAAATACAGGTACATAGCCAATAATCCTATTGGCCTTATTTATAATTTTCACTGCAAATTTATCATAAGAATTATTAGGTTCTATTTTCAATGCAAAATTTTCACCAATATTTATATCAAAATTTGTATTTTTATCTTTTGAATCGCAATATTCATAATGCCTTATACCCGCCACATAAAAATCTCTTTCAACATTCTTATCCTCTAAAAAAATAGGATCAATGAATTCCATACTATCGGTTGGCAATTTTCCACCGCTCTTTTTTAATAATTCAAAGGCATCATATTTTTCTAAACCATACTTTGATAAAATTTCTTTTACATCTTTCCTTCTTCTATCTGGCAATCTGCTTGAAAATGCGGGAAATAACTCATGATTCTCATAAACTTCATCTAGATTAGGAAATGCTACTAGTGGCTCAAATCCTCTTTCTATAGCCTTATTAACACTACTATTTATATATTTAAATTTATATTTTCCATTTTGAGACAACTCACCAATTATAAATCTTTGTCTAGTTTTGTAATCTTTCCAAACAACAAAAATATAATCTCTCCCATTATGTCTACTCATTTTCATCCTCCTTTTCTCCAAAATATATTTCAATAATTCTTTTTCTTCTCTCTATCAAAATGCATATAATAGTTCTTTAATTGAAGCACTAATTATATTATCACTATATGCATATATCATTTCCTGTAGCTTAGAAGGTGTTAAGTTTTCTTTAATACCCTCTATAAATTCAATTGTTTCATCATAATAATTTTCTTTAATATGCTTAACTAATTGAAAATGTCTTATTCTCTTATTTCCTTGCCACCTTATCATAGACTTTGACTTTCCATAAATAAGTGATTCAAATTTCATTTTATCTCTCAAAAAATTTTCAACATCTTTATCTGCAATAAGACAACATAAAGATGATCCATTATCATAAAGCGGTGATATTCTTATATTTGCGCTAACATTATTTTTAACTATCCCCCAATTACTATGATGACTATCACTATTGCCAATTAATGCATCAAAAATAGGTATTATTAAAAATCTATCCTCTAGCTCTGTTCCTTTAATAGAATTTAAAATCATATTTATAGAATAAGATTCTCCTGTTCCATAATCTATAAACTTCTCTTGATCGTATTCCTTATATATATTTGCTATATATTGAATTCCTTCAATTAATTCCTCATCTTCTTTTAAAAGCATATAACTCATAGAACCTATTCTACCATTATAGATTCCTATATCAACTTTTGCACATTCAATACCTAAAACATTAGCTAATTGTGCTGCTAATTTTTCAGCCCAATATTCCCCTGTTAATTCACCTGTAGTTAATTCTTTAGGGAATTTAAATATACCTTTTTGCTTAGTTTTAATATTTATCAGCCATTTTTTCTCACTAGCACCACTACCAAAAGGAGAATCTTCATCCACTTGCCAATCGTCAAAATTAATTAGTTGATTCATTTTATCCTTCTGCAACTATTTTAATTTAATTATAGTTTATTTTCCCATCATTATTCAATACATAAAAAATGTTCAACTAATAGCTATATTAGTTGAACAGTTTTTTTATATGAACAACTTGGAATTTGAGGTAAAGTGATATTGATTTGGGCATAGCCCATTATCCTTCTAGAACCCAAAGCAACCACTTTTTTAATAACCACTTAGATTTATAGGATTTTTTTAACGCAACGAAGCATTGTTACTTCGCATTGTCCTTCTTAAGCAATGCTGCTAAATCTCCAAATGGATTATTCATTGGAGTTTCAGCTTCCTTTTTCATTTTCTTCATGTAATTTGATACTTCTTTTTTATTTAATTTATTATTATTTTCCTTAAATCTTTTTTGGAAAGAAGAGTACTTTTCTCTAAAGCTGCAAGTTGTGCAAACGTATATTTTTCCTTCTCCTTCTCCTCTAAGTTCAAGCTTTTTATGGCATTCTGGACATCTTACATTAGTAAATCTACTTAAATTCTCTCTGTAGCCACATTCCCTATCCTGACACACAAGCATTTTACCATTTTTCCCTTTTACCTCAAGCATATATTTTCCGCATTGTGGGCACTTCTTGCCTGTAATATTATCATATTTAAATTTATCCTTGCTGCCTTTAACATCGTCTACAAGCTTTGAAGCATAGCTTTTCATATTATCAACAAAGTTTTTTCCATTTAATCTTCCCTTACTTATGGATTCTAAATCCCTTTCCCATTTTGCAGTTAAAAGAGGAGATTTTAAGTCCTGTGGTACAAGCTCTACTACCTGTTTTCCCTTTGAAGTTGGAATCATTTCTTTTCCGTTCTTCTCTACATAAAATGTATTATAAAGTTTTTCTATTATATCTGCCTTGTAGCCACTGTTCCAAGTCCACCAGTCTCCCCAAGAGTTTTTGAACTTACCTTATCCATTTGAACATACTTTTGAGGATTTTCCATAGCAGAAAGAAGTGCCGCTTCTGTAAATCTTGCTGGCGGTTTTGTCTGCAAAGTATCCATATTTACTGTAGAAAAAGCTACCTCATCCCCCTTATTAACTTGCGGAAGTATTTGATCTTTTAATTCATTTTCGCTTTTTTCATCAAAATCCTCTTCTTTATCATATACAGCTTTCCAACCCTTTGATTTAACCACTTTTCCTGAAGCAGTAAAGATTTCTCCGTTTACCTCTGCCTTTACAGTTGTTTGAGTATATTCAAAAGGAGGAAGCATTATGCTTAAAAATCTCTTTACAACTAAATCATATATCTTCATTTCTTCGCTGCTTAGAAGTGAAAGAGAAACCCTTTCTTCTGTTGGAATTATAGCATGATGATCTGAAACCTTGGTGTCATCAACAAAGCTTTTATTTGCCTTTATTTTTCCTCTTAATATTTCGCTAGCAAACCTGCTGTACTTGCCAACAGCTATAGCTTTAAGTCTATCTGGAAGCGTTGGCACAATATCGTGTGAGATATACCTTGAATCTGTCCTTGGATAAGTCAAAAACTTATAATTTTCATACAGCCTCTGCATTATAGACAAAGTTTGCTTTGCAGAAAACCCAAAGAATCTATTTGCATCTCTTTGAAGCTCAGTCAAATCATAAAGTGCTGGTGAATACTTCTTCTTTTCACTTTGGACAACTTCTATAATATTTCCTTTTTGTCCTCTTACCTTTGAAACTACATTTTTTGCTTCATCTTCATTAAAAGTATTGAAGTTTCCGTTTTTGTTCTGCCAGTGCATTGTATATCCATTAGCCTTTGCCTTTATATTATAATAACTTCTTGGCTTAAAATTCTTTATCTCCTCTTCCCTTTGCACAATCATAGCAAGTGTTGGAGTTTGAACTCTTCCTGCTGAAAGCTGAGCATTATACTTGCAGGTTAAAGCTCTTGTAACATTCAATCCTACATACCAATCCGCTTCTGCTCTACACTGTGCTGCTCTGTACAAGTTGTCATATTCTTTTCCCGGTTTTAATTTAGCAAAGCCTTCTTTTATAGCCTTATCTGTTTGAGAGGAAATCCATAAACGCTTTATTGGTTTTTTAAAGCCTGCCTTTTCTATTATCCATCTTGCAACAAGCTCTCCTTCTCTTCCCGCATCTGTAGCTATTACAAGTTCGTCTACATCTTTTCTCATCATAACCTTTTTAACCTCTGAAAACTGCTTTGAGGTTTTTGGGATTACATTTAATTTCATTCTGCTTGGAAGCATAGGAAGAGTTTCCATGCTCCAACTTTTATACTGATCTCCATAGCTTCTGGGTCTGCTAAGGTAACTAAATGTCCCAGTGCCCAGGTTACTATATAATTGTTTCCTTCTAAATAACTCCTTTTATTTATATTAGCCTTTAAAACCTTGGCAAGAGATCTTCCCACACTTGGTTTTTCAGCTAAAACTAATGTCTTTCCCATAATGTTTATCATCCTTTCATGCTTTCCATACATATATATAATACCATATAATAAAAAATTATTTATACAAAATACTGCTATCATAAAGATTGACAATGAACTATTTAAATCTAATGTACATCAAATATATCTATGAATGCTAACTGTTTTATGTTATAATTTTAACTAATTATGAAAATTTGAAATAGAAAGGAAAATACGCTTTGATAACTGTAAATAACGTAAGTTTAAGATACGGCGAGAGAAAACTTTTTGAAGATGTAAATCTAAAATTTACACCTGGAAACTGCTACGGCGTTATAGGTGCAAATGGTGCTGGTAAAAGTACATTTTTAAAAATTTTATCTGGCGAAATAGAACCAAATACAGGAGAAGTTATTATACCTCCAAACACTAGAATGTCTGTTTTAAAACAGGACCATTTTGGATACGATGATTATGAAGTTTTGGAAACAGTAATCATGGGAAATGAAAGACTCTACAGCATAATGAAAGAAAAAGATGCACTATATGCAAAACCAGATTTTAATGATGAGGACGGAATAAAAGCCTCTCAACTTGAAGGAGAATTTGCAGAATTAAATGGCTGGGAAGCTGAATCAGAAGCAGCTACCTTACTTCAAGGACTTGGCATAGACACATCTTATCACAATAAAAAAATGTCTGAGCTTACAGGTTCAGAAAAGGTAAAGGTATTACTTGCACAGGCTCTTTTCGGCAACCCTGGAATACTACTTCTAGACGAGCCTACAAACCATCTTGACATAAAATCAATAAACTGGCTTGAAGAGTTTTTAATAAACTTTGAAGGTACAGTAATTGTTGTATCCCATGATAGACACTTTTTAAATAAAGTTTGTACTACCATGGCTGATGTTGATTTTGGAAAGATAAAATTATATGTTGGAAACTATGACTTCTGGTACGAATCAAGCCAACTAGCACTTCAAATGGCAAAGGATCAAAACAAGAAAAAGGAAGAAAAAATAAAAGAGCTTCAAGACTTTATTGCGCGTTTTAGTGCTAATGCTTCAAAATCCAAGCAGGCAACTTCACGTAAAAAAATGCTCGATAAAATCTCTCTTGAAGATATACAGCCTTCCAGCAGAAAATATCCTTTTGTTGGCTTCAAACCAGAAAGAGAAGCCGGAAATGACATACTAACTGTTGATGGCATAAGCAAAACCATAGATGGAGTAAAGGTTCTTAATAATGTTAGCTTTATAGTTTCAAAAAATGATAAAATCGCCTTTGTTGGCGACAATGAAATTGGAATAACTACACTATTTAAAATACTAAGCGGAGAAATGGAACCAGATAGTGGAAGCTTTAAATGGGGAATTACCATTACCACTGCTTATTTTCCTAAGGATAACTCTGAATTTTTCAACAATGTTAATTTAAGCCTTGTTGATTGGCTTCGTCAGTATTCAGAGGAGAAATCCGAAACTTATTTAAGAGGTTTCCTTGGAAGAATGTTATTTTCCGGAGAAGAAGCTTTAAAAGAGGCCAGTGTTTTATCTGGAGGAGAAAAGGTAAGATGTATGCTTGCAAAAATGATGCTTAGCAGTGCAAATGTACTTATTTTTGACCAGCCTACAAACCACCTTGACCTAGAATCCATCACAGCTTTAAATAATGGGCTTTGTGACTATAAGGGTAACCTCCTATTTACTTCACACGACCATCAGTTTATTCAAACTATTGCCAACAGAATTATAGAAATAACTGACAGCGGAATAGTTGATAAGAAAATATCTTATGATGAATATTTAGAAGCTGCAGGTAAAAACTAATATAACTAAAGTGAGGGATTTTAATTTCCCGCACTTTTTCTTATATATACTATTAATTTTCATTTCTAACTATACGCTGTGAAATATTAACTATTCTATCTTTCTACTCTACTTATTTCATCTTTTCTATCTTCAACCTTCAGGCTATAAAAGCTTTCATTTTCTGGAAGTTCCATTCTAAAGCAAAAGCAATCTTGAAAACATACACTTGCTTTTTTTACAGCACATTCAATAACATGACCTCCAAATTTTCTATCCTCACTTATAAAATGAAAATGATACCCAGGCACATTAAGCCCTTCAACATAATCCGGACACCTAAAGCCTATTATGTACCTTTTGCATTTTTATACTCAAATATGGGTTGATCCTTGACCACTTCAGCCATAGGTCTATATGGTTTTTTCTGCTTTACAACCGTTCTTGTCTTTACATGTTCAAATATTCCTTCTATTTTAAAAGCATAAAAAATATTTTTACTTTCAATTTTGCTGTCTAGCTTCTCTTTTATTTCTTCATATGAGCTGCAATCCTTCATTTCAAAATTGCTGTAATTCTTAAATTCCGTTACCACTGCAAACGGAATGGACTCATTTTTATCGCAAGCATATACCGTTCCATCAGGTCTTGTCCTATAAAATGTTCCATTTAATAGGGTAAGTTCTCCATCTAAATCTTTAAAGGTTCCTATACCAACATCACCTTTTTTTAAAAGCTTATTAAGCGATATATAACCATCATACAAACCTGATACCAGTGCATTTATAGTAGACATCTGATAAATATGATTTGGAATTTTATTTTTCTCCATTGGTTTCACCATCCTAAAGTTCTATTGTTTTCCCTTTACTTCCAGCTGAGATTTATCTACAGTAAAGTATCCATCCCCCCATATTTCTTTAAATTCTTCAAGGGAGTAAGCTACTTTAAGCTGTTCTCTCATTATATTATAGAATATATTTAAAAATTTTTCTTCCTCTTCTTTATGGACTACTTCTAAAATATAATATTCATCGCCTATTTCCTCAGCCAAAACTTCTATTCCGTTAATATTTTCACTAGAATCTCCATAATCTATATTTTTTAATATCCCTTTCACTATCATAAATTACACTTCCAATACTTTTTCAATTCACAGTATCTACACTTCACTAAATCTATATATAGTATTGGTATATTTTATTATTTATAAACCATGATAATGTTAATTTTAATATTTAAAATAAAACAGCACCAGTATTTCACCAGTGCTGCTTTTATTATGCTCCTAAGCCCTCAAATTGCATATTGTAGTAGTATACACAAGTACTATACAGCTTTAATTAAAATTAATCAAACAGTATTAACCAAACGGTTTTGAATAAACATTAAAAATAATTATATCGTCAAAATGTATTAAGCATTTTAAATTATTTTTGACGGATTTTTGACGTCAAAAGGAGCATTAACATTGCTCCTTTTTTATTATAATTTTATTCTTTTTTATCATTATTCTTTCCGTTATACATCTCTTTATTCTTAAAAATATGAAATACTAATAATGCAGCAAATATTAAATTAAGAATTGACCAAATCTTTAAGTCAGAAAAATGTCCTACATTTGCAATTCCTATTATAAAAGCCAGTGCATAAAAAACTATAGACGTGATAGTCATTCCCTTGCTGTTCTTTGATATTATTGCTATTATACCAGCAACAAGCATTAATATTGCTAATAAGAAACCAGCTGTTCCACTCACTTCCTTATTATTGGAAAGTGCATTTCCAACTCCTGCTGCACAGCTTTGAAACGAAATCAAAGCAAATAAAACAATACTAATTATACCTATTACTTTTTTCATTACAAAATCCCCCTAAATATGTATTTCCTATATTGTAACAAAATGTTAACAAAATATCAATTATTACAATATATCAAATTTAAAGAAAATATTTTAGAATTTTTTATAAAAGTGATATAAAAATAAAGCCCAGTAGGAATTAACCTACCAGGCTTATAACTATTTTTGTACTACTGTATTTATACTTGAAGGAACCACCGCCTTACCAACATTTATATAACCAACCGTAGTCTTAATTATATCGTAAATATCTTCATCAGAAAGTGTTAATCCTACTTTATTTAAGCTAGAGTTTATAAATTCAATAGCCTTTGAATGTTTGTCTAAGCCGTTCCACTGCTCTCCAACTGCTTCCTTTGCCAACTGTTCAACCTTATAAACACTATCAACAACAATTTGTTTAGCAGCATTATAATTTTGCTGACCAAGCAACTTCTCTGCCCTCTCTTCTTCTTTAGCTTTTAACTCAAGCATTTTACTACTGTTAGCTTTCCAAACCTTAGTTACATATCCAGCAACACCTATAGCAATGAGATATAAAAGATAAGCAATAGTTTGATTTACATTAATATTCATAATATATTACCTCCAAAATTTTATTTTTTAATACAAAAATAGGACCATAGTTTCCTACAATCCTATACATTTTCATCAAGTAACATATTCCATGTAGCAGATCCGACAATTCCATCTGCTGCAAGTCCATGTCTTGCCTGCCAATTCTGAACTGCAATCTTTGTATGAAGACCAAATATTCCATCCGGGGTAATTCCACACCTATGCTGAATATACCTAGTAGCATATTCCATGTGTTGATATGATATTCCATCTTCTGGTCGTGCAAATATTTGCTCTGCCGCTGCAGCTGTTTTAGGTCCCCAAATACCATCTTGAATAAGTCCCATAACACCTTGAAAATCCTTTATAGCCGCAGTAGTTAGTGGACCGTTCATACTATCTATAGCAAGTCCTCTTTTTAGTAAAGCATTTAATTTTATTTGTATTAGCCTAACTGCTGGATCACCGCTCTGTGCCACAACTTGTACAGGTGCAGAGCTTCCATTATCTAATACCAAATCTGAGAATAAATCTATATCTGCATTTCCATTTAGACCATTAATTTCACCTGTCCAAGTATACTGAATGCCCGCATACTCTCCTGTAGATGTTGGACTAGTATTAGGCTCTGCAATCCATATTTTATTCTTAGGCAGTCCGCATTTATCTGCCACATTATGAGCTGCATAAAGTAATAGATTACTATTTCTAGCCATAAATTGTGCTATGAAATTCATATCGGGTTTAGCAACCTCATAATCAAGCACTGGCTTCAAATCCCACTTATATTTTGAGTATTCATCCGCAAAATGATTATATTCTTGTAATGGATTGTTTTTTCTCCAAAGTGATAAGGTCCAACTTTCAAGCCTAAATTTTTAGCTGCTCTATACTGCTCAAGAGCTTTAGGATTATTATATGTCAAACCATCTGTAAGTTTTATATATACTGCCTCAACCCCAGATGCTTTAACTGCATTCCAATCTGTTATATTTGTTCCGCTATAAATATCTATTCCCTTCATTTAATCATAACCTTTCTATCTAATTTTTATTAAGTATCCCAAAACAAAAAGGGTAATGGTAACTAATATACCAAAACCCCATTTAAGCGTATTTACTAAGTTTTTAAGCTGCTCACATAGATTTTCTATCTTCTCATCTACTGCTGCCCCACGTTGTTCAAGCTTTTTAAGTCTTTCACCGTGATCATTTAAACGAACATCATGTAAATCTAGTTTTTCATCTACTACTTTACACCGTTCCTTGCATAATTTTTCATCATATTCGCCCATATTTTAACCTCCTAGTATAATAATGATATAGCCACTAAGGGCTATTCTTTTCTTCATAAATTTCTAAACTGAGTAACGGAAGAAGGACTTCCTCCTTCATCAGATTTTTTCGAAGCATAGCTGAGAAAAATCATCATTCATTGTGAACTGTGCATTGTGAATTGTGAACTGAGTCAACTTCCAGTTTGTAAGGATAAATTTGGTATTGGTAATTTAAATATTTCAGCTTGTTTATCTATACATTTGTTATAGTTGATCCTCTTATTTCTAGTTTAGAATTAAGCTGTTTATGTATTACCTTCTGTGAAACTTCATTCTCAATTCTATCTAAAAGCAATTTCGCTGCTTCAAAGCCCATTTCATAAGATGGCTGCGAAATAGTTGTAATTCCCGGTGGTATAAGTGATGCCCACCCCCAATTATCGTACCCGCAAATACCCAAATCCTTTGGTATACTTACATTTAACTTATTTGCTGCCGCAAGAGTATCTAACAATATAACACCATTCACTGCAAATATTGCTTTCTTTCCAGTGTAGTTATTTAAAAACTTGCATAAATTGACGTCCAAATTTCCACCCTTGCTATAATCCACACTGCATACGCTGAAGCTAGATTTATCAAGCCTTTTGCCGCAAACATCTAAAAAAGCTCTCTCTCTTTCTTTTCTCGGCCTAACATTCTTTTCTTTTTCGGTAAAAAAACATAAGCTATTAAAACCAACATCAATTAAATAGTTTATTGTTTCAGTTGTACTGTCGTAATTGTTGCTAGTAACAGAATCAATTTTTTCTTCACATAAAGTTCGGTCAACCATTACTATAGGAATGCCTTTGCTTTTAATCTCAAGTAATAGTTTCTCATTATAGCCTGTACTATTAACTATAAGTCCTTCTACTCTCTGATCTAATAAAGATTTGATATACTCTTGTTCCTCTGTTTCATCGTTATCTGAATTAACAATAACCATATTATAGCCTCTTGTTTTGCACTCATCACCAATTCCCTTAATTATAATTGAAGAAAAAGGATTGGTTAAGTCAGCTATAACTACGCCAATTAGCTTACTTTTATTTGACTTCAAACTTCTAGCTATATTGTTGGGTCTATAATTCAACTTTTCAATAGCATCGCCTATTCTCTCTTTGGTGCTTTGAGACATATATTCAAACTTTCCATTTAGATACCTTGATATCGTCGCCTTAGATACCCCTGCCATCTTTGCTACATCATCTATTACAACTTTCTTATTTTTGTCCATTTTGACCTTCCTTTAGTAACCGGTTTCTAAATATATATTACTCCTATAATGATAAATTTGCAATATATAAATAATGCGAAGTAACAGTGACTTGTAACATTAAAAAGAATCCATAAATCTAAGGTGGAAAAATCGTAAAATCCTAAGATATTTCAATAACTCGCTGGACGCTCAGACAGATTGAAATATCTAAGTATTTTATGATTTTTTCACCAAGATTTATTGGATTCTTTTTAAATTGTTCCATTATCACTGCTACTTCGCTTTTACGGTAGTTCAAGGAAAAAATTCCTCCGTACCTACGGAATTTTAGGTGTGAATCTTAATAATACATTATATAAACAAAATATTATTAAATTTCATTAATTAACCATGTTTACATTGCATTTTTCGTAGAGAAACGGAGAAAAATTTACCTTGTATTTCCGGTTTAGTGAAGTAACAGTATTGAAGGAATAGTTTAAATAAAATTTTATAAATCTTAGTGGCAAATTGTTAAAAGCTTTAGAGATTTCAATTTGTTTGAACGATTAGTGAGTTATTGAAAGCTCTTAAGATTTTAACAATTTGCTGCTTAGATTTATTAATTTTATTTAATATTCCAAAATGCTGTTACTTCGCAATATTTTTATTTTGTTCCTGTGCTGCCAAATCCACCACGATCAAGGTTACCAAAACATTCTACTTCTTTAAATTCTATCTCTGGCATAACTTCCATTATTCTAAATTGTCCTATTTTGTCCCCTTGTTTTACCCATGTACCTTTTTGTTCCATTCCATCTAAAAATTCTTTATCTTTACCTTGTAAACAATATACCGGCATATGCCACTGGTCATTATCACCTATATATGTATCATCAACTACCCCTACAGAATTAGTTTGAATTATTCCCCAGTTTTTAAACGTTGAACTTCTAGGCGCTAAATGTGCCTCCCATCCTTGAGGCAGTTCTAAAGCAAATCCAAGAGGAATCATTGCTCTTTCTCCCTCTTTAACAAACACATTTTTATTTGCATATACGTCAATCCAGTTACCTTTTTTTATTTTTTTTAATCTGGTTGCACCTTCAAAATACTTAATTCTAATTATCATATTCAATCATTCCCTTTATAATGTTTAGCACATTGTATTTTTTCTCCATCATCCGCAAATAAATTCATTGCATCAAATATTTCAACACCAAAGTCTACAAATGAATTTCCTTTTGCAGTAATTATATTTCTATCACGTATCACACCTTTATCTACATAAGTTTCACGTGGAAATGGATCATACATTTCTCCAAGATTTTTTAAGTTTTCTCGTTCTAGTGTGGTAGTGTAGGAATATCCTTTAAGTATTCCTGCCTTTGCTAAATAAATAGGTCCTGCACATATTGCGCATAAGAGTTTTTCTTCACTATGCAGTTTCTTTATTAATGTAAAAATTTCTTTTCTATCACCAGAACTCCATCCTCCTGGAATAATTAGTGCTTCAACGTCATTAAAGTTTAAAACTTCATTTACTGTAAAATCTGGTAAATACTTAATTCCAGAAGTTCCAGAAACACTTTCCTTATCATAGGCTATAGTAAACAGTTCCTTTTCTCCAAACAGCTTCAGTAAATGACATGCAAAAGTCATTTCAAAGTCGGTCATACCTTCGTATATAAAACATAGTACTTTTCCCATATTTATATCACTCTCATTCAAATTTATTGTTTGTCTTATTATACACTATTTTTATTAAAAATAGCATTATTTAATTTGACACATGATCTTTATTTATTAATTTCAGTCTAAACAAAATAACAGTATTTAATGCTTAAAAATACTGTTATTTCGCAACTTTTTTCAATTTAAATTCATGTGTGTAAAATAGTTCTTCTTGTCCAGAATAACTTTATATCCATCCTTTAAGATCTTAAACGTCCCTTCATCTAATGGCTTGGATATCCACAAAGGTGAGGTTATTCCAAACTCAACTTCCATATTATTTTCATACCATACTCTTATAGAAGTTACTCTTCCATAGTTCTCTCTTTGAGTCTTCATAACTTTACCAAAACTATCTATAAACTGATTATCTGCAATTAACAATTTAGGCGTGGTGCTAATTATAGTTAAATCGACATCGGAATCTTCCTTTTCTTCTCCTCTTGCGTATGAACCAACTAATACAACTGCATTTATCATGTCATTTTCTTCTGCATAACTTTTAACTTTGTCCAAAAAATCCCAAATCGTCATCATTAATCTCTCCTTATCTGTCATGCTTATATATAGTCTTATTTTATTACTAATAGAACATTTTTTCACTAATATAAATAACCTTTTACTAAAATTTTATATTTTGATGCAATTGTAAATTAATTTATTTAAACCATCAAAAAATTTATCCTCAGATTGAGCCGCCCAATAAATTTGCATGTTATTCTTTGATCTTGAAAGCCAGTAAGATGATTGTTCATCACTTATTTTTTTATGTAAAAATATATTATCTTTTGTATTAATAAAAACCTTAGCATCACTAATATAATCTAAATCTCAATATTCCATAGAATTCTATTTATATTCACTTACTGTATTCATTATGCTCTCGATTTCTGCATATCTATCCTTGTTATATTTCCAATAAATTAGTTCATCATCCCTATTTACTTCTTTCATTTCAAGCTTCTCTAAAATTCTAGCAGATGGAAGATTATTAATTAAACAATCCGCCTTTATTACTTTAACAGCTTTATGTGCAATAGCAAAATCCATAATTTCCCTTGCAGCTTCAAAGCCAAAACCTTTTCTTCTTTCATTCTCTACTAAACCATATCCAATTTCCACTTCACCATTTTCATCTGGTATGCCGTGGAAGCCTATATCTCCAATTATTTCTTTACTATCTTTTCTTTCAATCATCCAGGTTTCAAATCCACTTGGAGCATTATTTCTTAAAGTCTCAACTATAATAGGCAAAATATCCATAGTATCATTTGTCGGCCAATCCTTGTTTGCCTTCACTCCAAGCTTTAGTATTTCACTATTGTCCCCATTTATAAGTGCCTCTGCTACTTGTAAGGTTATTGGTATTAAGATTAATCTGTCCGTAACTATATTTTTTAATTTCATTTATCCACTCTCCCAACTTATTCTATAATAAAGAAGCTAAATGGTTTAAATAATGTACTATAAAAATTTACGCCAAAATTCCGTAGGTACGGAGGAATTTTTTCCTTGCACTACTGTGGGAGTGAAGTAACAATGCTGAAGGAACGGTTTAAAAGAATTCTAATAAATCTTGTTCAAAAATTGTAAAATGCTTAGATATTTCAATTGTCTGAGCATTTTTTCAGCGAGTTATTAAAATATCTTAGTATTTTATGATTCTTGAACCTTAGATTTATAGGATTTTTTTAACGCGACGAGGCATTGTTACTTCACTAAATTCTTAACCATTATTAAACACGGATTTTCTTTACCCCATATTTCTTTTATCTCTTCTAATGGATAAAATCCAACTTTTCTATAAAACTTTCTTGTCTCTTTATAATTTTCATCAGGATGTGACTCTCCTAAAGTTTTCACCATAAGAAACTTAACTTTATTTTTAATCAACTGTTTTTCTGCCACCTTTAACAAACTCTTTCCAATTCCATTACCGTGATATTCCTTGAGTATTCCGATAATATAAATTTCTGAAGTATACACGTTATTTATTTTTATGCTTATGAAGCCAACAAGTCTATCCGAATTATATGCAGCATAAAAATCAGTATTTTTTACTCCACTTACATATTCAATTATTGATTCTTCAATGCCAAACCATTCTGGAAGCCGTCTTAATATATATTCTGTTATTTTCGATTTTTCATAATTATCCGACACCTTGCATATTTTAATCTCCGTATTTATCACTCACTATCGCCTTTAATTACAACTAATCTATTTCTAAACCCATAGCATATGAATCATAAAACTTACCATCAATAAGAAAATCCCTTTTTAAAATTCCCTCTTCAAAAAATCCATGTTTTTTATATAATTTTATTGCTCTTTCATTATCCGTTCTCACTCTCAAATTAATTTTTCTTATGCCATTTTGCTCTGCCCATTTAATTAGATAGTTAAGAAGTTTTTCACCTATTTTCTTTCCCCAATATTCTTTTAAAACACTTATTCCAAATTCCCCCACATGCTGAATTCTTCTCCTTGATCCACCCGAAAAGTTCAAGCTTCCAACTATCTTTCCATTGACCTCAGCTACAATAAACAGTGCATTTTCTTTATTTAAATTATTTAAAATAAATTGTTCCTCTTCTTTAATACTACTTCCAGGTCCTTCTACACCAAAGGTTAAAAAATCAGACTCACCTCCAATTATATTTAAGTATTCTGTTAATTCTTTAGCATCCAATTCCGAAGCTTTTCTAATTATAATTTCTTCATCATTTCTAAATATATCTCTCATCATAAATCTCCTTATTTCTAATCTAATTTTTATAAAGCTAATAAATCTTAGATGCTGATTATTGAAACTTCTTAGGATTTTAATAATCAGCATTTTAGATTTATAGTTTTCGTTTAACATCTCAAGATATTGTTACTTGGCAATTTTTATTAGCTACATCTAAAATGCTGCTGTCCTAACGCTTCATTTTTTATTTGACTGTGAAATTTAGTTCTTTGAAGTGCACTTACATATTCCTCATAAGTTTTAAAATTATCAGCTCTTACAAAAGGATTTACTATAAATTTATTAAATTTTACTCTTAAGTTTTTACGCTTAAATATACTTTTCCTTTTTTGAACACTATATTCTCTACTTAATTCTATACTTTTTAAAACTTTATCTAATTTGTCAAGTTCTCTTTCATTATCTATTTTAATAACTATTCCATCATATTTTATTGTCATAATATAAAACCTCACTTTACTTTGCATCATCCGGATTTACATAGCTGTTTTTCCATTTTAAGATTTTTCGTGTCATCTCAACGAAAAGTCATCCTTAAAAATCCGGCTGAATGAATTATTTATTTTTCCGCTTATGAATCATCGATTCTGTCTTTTTATTTTGAAACTTTCCTCCATCAATCTTGGTTAACGCTCGTAATTTTATACTCATTTTTTAATCAATCCTTTCTTCAGTGTACAATAATATACATAATCATTAATTAATTTACACTACCTTTGAGCTCTCTTCTTCTTTCTCTTGTAAAAGCTGATTAGTGTACAGTCTGTAATAATATCCTTTGTTTCTAAGAAGCTCGCCATGTGTTCCGCTTTCCTCAATTTTACCTTTTCTTAAAACTATAATCTTATCTGCTGAAACTATGGTTGAAAGTCTATGAGCAACCACAAAGCTTGTTCTGTCTGAAAGAACCTTTTCTATAGCATTTTGAATTACTCTTTCGGTTTCAGTATCAATTGAAGATGTAGCTTCATCCAGAACAAATATTGCTGGATTTCCTACGATAGCTCTTGCAAAGGAAATTAACTGTTTTTGTCCTGTTGAAAGATTCCCTCCATTTTCACCAACATCCGTATCATAGCCGTTTTCAGTTTCCATTATAAACTGATGTGCATCTACAAGCTTTGCTGCTCTTATTATTTCTTCATCCGTTGCATCAAGCTTTCCATATCTTATATTGTCCTTAATAGTTCCACTAAAAAGATGTGGACTTTGAAGGACATAACCTAAATTAGACTGAAGCCACAAAAGTGAACGCTGCCTGTAGTCTTTTCCATCTATTAATATCTCACCACTTGTAGGCTCATAAAATCTACATAGTAAGTTTACAATAGTACTCTTACCAGAACCAGTTTCTCCAACTAATGCTATGGTCTGCCCCTTTTTAATGTTTAAGTTGAAGTTTTGAAATACTTTTTCTCCATTTTTATAAGAAAAGTAAAGATTCTTAAACTCAATATCTCCATTAATCTGCTCCCAATTTTCCTTTTTAGGAGTAAATAAATCTCCATACTTTTCAATTACCTCTTTCTTATCCCATATGTCTGGCTCTGTTTCAACAAGTGATATTATTCTTTCTGCTGATGCCTGGGCCTGTTGAATTTCTGCTATAGTTCCTGCCAGCTGACTTACAGGATCGAAAAATTGTATTGTATATGATATAAACATTACAAAAACACCATAAGAAAGGCCGCCTACCATAACTCTATTTCCACCAAACCATATTGCAAACCCGGTTCCTATACTTCCAAGTGATATTACAATAGGTAAAAACAAGGATGAAAATATAGCCGCTCGTATTGATGAATATCTCATTTTGTCTGCGTCATACTTAAATTCATTTAAATTTTCTTCTTCACGAACCAGAGTTTTAGTAGTCTTAGCTCCTGCTACTTCCTCACTAAAATCTGTTGTAAGCTGAGAATTTAGCTTTCTAACATGTCTATAGGATTTTAATATCTTCTTTTGAAAGAATATTCCTATTATAAACAGCGGTGGAACTACACTCATACTTATAAGTGTTAACTTAACATTATAGAAAAGCATTATTGCTATGAAAAAAATCATAGTTGCAATAGACCAAACCATATCTATCATTCCCCAGGATATCAGCTCACTTAGTCTTGCCACATCTGATGTCATTCTTGCCATGAGCCAGCCTGATGAGGAAGTATCATAATAGGAAAAAGATAGTTCCTGAAGCCTTTTAAAGCCTAATTTTCTTATATGATAAGCCAAGTAATTTTCTATTTTTCCTGCTTGCTTTATAAATATCTTTACGTTTATAGCCTGAAAAATTACAATTGCAAAATATACTACTGCAAAACCAAAAAAGTTTATCCGTTGTATTTTTCACTACAAGATTATCTATAGCATAACTGGTCAAAAGCGGCATTGCAGAATCAACTCCTGCAACTATCGCCATAAGAAAAACCAGTAATAATAATCCTTTTTTAAAATCAACTAAATATTTAAATAATCTTTTCCATATACCAAGGTTTAATTTTTGAGTAACTTTTTCTTCTTCTATTCTTGCCACTGGTATCACCCCCTAATTTGAAATCAAGCAAATTTCTCCTCATTTTCTTCTTCTTTTGAATTTTGTATTTGCCATATTCTCTTATACACTCCATCTTTTCTTATAAGCTCTTCGTGTTTTCCTATGGCTTCTATTTCTCCGTGGTTTAAAACCACTATTTTATCTGCATCCATAACCGTTGAAATTCTATGAGATATTATAAAAGTTGTAACCCCTTTACTTCTTTTTTCAAGTTCACCTCTTATAATTTTATCCGTTTCCGCATCAACAGCGCTTAGTGAATCATCAAAGATAAGAATAGGCAAGTTCTTTATCAAAGTTCTTGCAATAGCAACTCTCTGCCTTTGTCCGCCAGAAAGTGTAACACCTTTTTCGCCAACAACTGTGTCATATCCATTTTCAAAGGACTTTATAACATCGTGCACTGCGGCCATTGATGTAGCCCTCACAATTTCATTATCGCTGGCATCAAGCTTCGCCATCTTTATATTGTCTTTAATTGTTCTTGAATAAAGAAATGGTTCTTGAAGCACAATTCCTACTTTGCTTCTTATCCATTTTCTAGATATATCCTTAAGTTCTACTCCATCCACTTTTATTGAACCGCTTCTATAATCATAAAGCCTAAGCAAAAGATGAATTAGTGAAGACTTTCCTGATCCTGTTGGACCTACAATTGCAACTGTTTCACCCTTGTTTACCTTAAAGCTTATATTGTTTAAAACAGGTGAATTCTCTTCATACTCAAAGCTAACATTTTCAAAAGAAAGCTCTCCCTTAATTTCTGGTTTTAAGCCTTCTCCAACTTCCTTTTCTTCCTTCTCTTCAAGTATCTGACTTACTCTTTTAAGTGAAACTGTCATTTTTCCCATATCAGAAAGAATTCTTCCAAGCTGTCTTACGGGCCATATAAGTCTTGATACATAGGTGTTAAAAGCAACAAGCATTCCAAGAGTTATTTGTCCATGCACAGTGAAATAAATACCAGCTACAAGAACAATTCCTATTTGACCAGTACACAAAACATCAGAAGATGCCCAAAAGGTTGATAGCAGTTTAGATAAGTTATAGCTTAAATCTCTGTACTTTTTATTTTCTTTTTCAAACTTTTCAATTTCATACTGCTCTCTTCCAAAAGCCTTTACAACTCTAACACCTGTTAGGTTTTGTTCAAGCATTGAAGTAAGAACTCCTTCTTGCTCATCAGCAATTTGAAAGGTATGACTAACCTTACGAAAAAATATGAAGGAAAATACAAATACAATAGGTACCGTTATTACTGATATAAATGTCATCTTTATATTCATTGAGAGCATCATGACAATTGCAAATAAAACCATAAAAATTGATCTTCCTATTTCCACCATTTGATTTGCAAAGAATCTTCTTATGGTTTCAACATCAGAAGTACACCTTTGTATTAAGTCACCTGATTCAACGCCAACATGATATTTATAAGGCAAGTTCTGTATATGATTATACAATCTTACCCTAATACTTCTCGCCATATTTTCAGAAGCTTCAGCAGAAAGTTTTCCTTTTAAAAATAGGAAAATCCCTCTAAGGCTAGTTAAACAAATTAAGCATATACCACATATCCATAAATTTTTGGATAAGACGCTTTTTCCTCCAAGCCACTCTACAAAATTCACCACAACAGCAGTTTCATTTATTGGCTTATTTCCTATAATTGAATCAATTGTAATTTTAATAACTAAAGGTTCCAGCATGGATATAAAGGTTGCTACCCCTATTGCAAGTATTGCTAAAACATATAAAAGTCTATTTCCTTTTGTTAAATCTAAAAGCTTTTTCATTCAGATATTCCCCCTCACATTCAAAATTTTCAGCATTGCTACGCATAATGTGTAGAATCAAAGCTCCTGATTTTTCTAAAAATTTGTTTTTTACTCATTTTTAACACTCCTTCTTTTCTATATATAAAAAGGCCGCAGAATCTTAATCCCACGGCTTTTAAGCATAATAATACATTTAAAGAAAAGTTTTCCTTAAAACACGCATAAAAAAACCACAGGCATACAACCTATGGTTTAACTTTCACATAATGAACATTAATGTGTAAATTAAATTAATTCACCAAGGTCGTATATTTTTACATAATTATCCACTAGAGTTGTTAAAATTGTCCCTGCCACATTAGCTGTGCCAACTACTGCAATCATTCTAAACTTATCCATTATTAACGACCTCCTTCTAATTAATTTTAACTTACAACTTCAATTATACACCTATAATTATAATGTTTCAATAAAAATGTTAAATTTTATTTTGTTATTCTAAAATTTACAGAATGTGTTTTAAATAAGTGCTGATTTTACACTTATTTAAAACACAGCCTAAAATATATAGATAGACAACTTAAAACTTGAAAATTTCAAATTCTAAATTTATCCTGACGAACTGGAAGTTGATTCAGAGCACAGAGTACAAAGTACAGAGTACAGTGAAGGTGGATTTACCTTTCGTTTCTCTCAAGTAAATCTTAGAACTTAATAGTGTCAGCTACGCTGAGCACTATATTTTAAGCGCTTTGCGTGCATTAAGTTTAAGATTTTTTGTAGCGACAGCGGAGAAAAATCATCCTTCATGATCAGCATGCAAATTTGAAATATAAATATGGCAACAGAGAATTTTGGTGTAGAGGATACTATGTTGATACAGTTGGAAAAAACAAAAACAAAATAGAACAGTATATAAGAAATCAATTGCAAGAAGATTTGGCATATGAACAGATGAGTATAAAAGAACTTGTTGATCCGTTTACCGGTGAGCCAGTAAAGAAGAACAAAAAATAGTCGCTTTAGCGACTGCACGGAAAAGTATGCGGGTGGCGGACCATTCAGAGGGCTTTTAGCCCAGCCAGTAATATGCCCTTACAGGGCTGAGCAAACCACCGGCTTAGCCGGTGGTCATGATTTTGAGAACCATAAACAAGCACTTATTATATTATAGGACAGTAATAATTTTGTTTATACATAAAATTATTACTGTCCTTAATTTTTTATAAATTACTTGTGAAAATTTTGTAAATAAAAATTAAAGTTTTCAAATGATACATATATAATATTGTGTTTATATTTTTTAGTGGGATATAATAAACATATATAGAGTGTTTTCACTATAAAAAATTTTTGAAAGGAATTTACTATGGAAAAGGGCAGATTGAACATAAGAAGGCTTATTGTTGAAGTTGTTAAGATATCATTAGAGGATGATATTTTTGCTCTGGCTTCTCAATTGGCTTATGGATTGCTTTTTTCACTTTTCCCTTTTTTGATATTCTTAATGACTTTAGTAGGATTCAGCAATATAAGAAGCTACGAGGTTCTTCAACTATTTGAAAGAATAATGCCAGAGCAAGTATTTAGCTTAGTTAAAGGAATAGTTTTAGAGGTGACAGAGAAAAGGAATGGAAATCTTTTGTCATTCAGTTTGATTATAAGTTTATGGGCATCGATGTCTGGATTTAATGCAATAATAAAAGGACTTAATATGTCATATAAAGAGGAAGAAAGAAGAGGGTTTTTAAAAGTTCAGTTGGTATCTTTTATATTTACCATGGGACTTATAATTACTATATTTGCAATAACGGTTTTAATGGTATTCGCAAGTGTGAATGAACCTATTATCTCAAGATGGTTTCATCACCCGGAGATAACATCATTTTTATGGGATTTTATAAAGTATTTTATTTTAGTTCTTACAATGTTATTTGTATTTTCTGCTGTGTATAGGTATACTCCGGCTAAAAACATAGATGGGGGATGTAATTTGGGGAGCATTATTTACAACTGTAGGCTGGGTAATGTCGTCTTTTGGTTTTTCTTACTATATAAATAACTTTGGAAATTACTCGAGAATATATGGAAGTATAGGAGCCGTTATAGTACTAATGACGTGGCTATTTATAGGATCATTTATATTGATTTTGGGCGGAGAAATAAATTCTGCAATACTAAATAAAAATATTTATAAATAAAGTCATATTAAATATTTTACACAATAGTAATTTTAGTGTAAAATTTAAAATTGCGTAAGTTGATTTTTAAGTATATAATTTTTCAGGATAGAAGGTATAAAAGTGAAAGGCTTCTGGATTAAATTCATTGCAATTGTAACTGTTTGGAGCATTATATTTAGCTTTAGTGGATGCAGCAAAAGACAAAAGAGCAAAAGTGTTGGGGCAGCTCAAACTCAGCTTGAGAAACAAAAATTAGAAATTAAGAGCTTTGTAAAACAATATTACGAGAGTGAAGTTCCAAAAGATGAGAAATATTTAAAGGATTTTTTTATTAATCCTAATATTGCAGATATACAGTTTATGAAAAATAAGCTTAAAATTTTTAATATAGAGAAAATTAAATTTAATGGTATTTACAATATAAAGAGCAGTGGAAGACTTGCCGCAATGACAGGCAGCTTTAATGCATATTTTAAGAATATACCAAGTTCTAGACCGGATGTTGAAATAGTTATGCTTATCAAAAAGAATAATAAGTGGTATTTCTTAAATGATGATTCTATGCTTAATGAAACTGAACTTATGTGGGAAAATAATCAAAAGCAAATTCAAAACAAATTTTATCGTAAATGATAAAAACATGAATAAAATACTTGAAACGAATAAAATTTTTGATGAGGCTAATAAAGGTTATATGGATCAATGCAAAGAAAAGTTTGTTTCTAGTCAAAGTGGTAAATAAACGCTTTTAACATTGTATAAATGTTAAAAGCGTTTATTTTTATATATCTTTTAAGATTTCTTTTAAACTTTTATTGTCTTTCATGGCTAAAATCAATTTTCCGGCAGCAGATGTGTTTCCTATTAGATATCCACCAGAAAGTACATTGTTCATGAAAAATAAAGTTTTGCATTCATTCAATTTAGGGTTAAGGAATTGAAGTTTTTCATTTTCAGTATTTGTCACATCACCAAAGGATACTACAGAGGTACCAAGAGCATCAAATATTACAGAGGATACAAAATCTTTAAATGAAGTTTTATCGCCTACGGCATTTGCACCAGCTGTTTTTCCCATTTCTACAGCAGCAGTCCAGTTTCCATAAATAATTCCGTTTAGTTCAGCAGCATCACCAGCAGCATATATCTCTTTTACATTCGTTTCCATATTTTCATTAACTAATATACCTTTATTTGTTTTTATGCCGCATTCTTCAGCAAGCTTTTTATTTGGCCTTATTCCTATTGAAAATAAAACCATGTCTGCGTTAATTGTTCTGCCGCTTTTAAGTCTAACACCACTGACAGAAGTGTTTCCCAAAATTCCAGTGCAGGAATCACCTAGTATAAGATTTATTCCATTTTTTGAAATAAGCTTTTCAAAAAAGATTGGCTCCAGATTTATCAAGCTGCTTTGGAAGGAGTCTATCGAAAAATTCAACCACTGTTACATTTAAACCAGATTTTTTCATTTCTGAAGCTGCTTCAAGACCTAAAAGCCCGCCACCTATTACAACAGCATTTTTAGAAGTTTTTATGTGGTTTTTAATGTTGTTTGCATCGTTTATATCCTTTAAAGTGTAAACTCCATTTTTATCAATTCCAGGCAAATCAGGCTTGAAATTATGACTTCCAGTTGATAATATCAATTTATCATAATTTTCTTTGCTTCCATCAGAAAGTAAAAGTTCTTTATTTGCAGGATTAATCTTAATAACCTTTGAATTTAACCTTAAAATAATTCTATTATCTTCATACCAACTTGGTTGGGAAACATAAAATTTACTATCTTCAATATTTTCTGTTAGATAATCAGAAAGTTCTGGTCTAAAATAGGTTGGGCGATTTTCGGAAGATATTATTTCAACAGTGCATTTTTTATTTCTCTTTCTTATAGCTTCAGCAGCATAATAACCAGCAGCCCCATTTCCTACTATGACTACTTTTTCCGCATTTTCACTTTTGAATAAATTTTTGTTTTCTGTTATTTCAATAAATTGATCTTTGCTGGCACCACATACAGGGCAAAATTCAGGAGGCTTCGTTCCTTCAAATACAACCCCGCATATTATACATTTCCATTTTTTTATAGTAGAGGAGCTTTTTATATTAGCTGAGGTTTTGTTTAAGTTTTCCTTTATTTTTTCTGCAAAGCTTCTACCAAAGTTATAAGCACGGTTATTATCTTCCTTTGAAGGCTTAAAATTGATTTTTAATCCTGGAACGGGAAGTTTCATTCTAAGCTGCTTTAAGCGTTCTTCTATATTAGGAACAGCTTCTCCGCTCCAACCATAAGAGCCAAAAGCTCCTGCAAATCTTCCACCATGAATTATAGGATTTAGAGAATTTATTACATCATAAATTGGTCTTAAAGCATCACTAGTTATAGTAGGTGATCCAAAAAGAAGACCTATTGAAGAATTGATTTTTGATATTATTTCTTCTTCTTTACTGTAAATCACATCAAAAGAGTTTATAGTAAAATTATCTACTGACTTTATTCCTTCTGCTATTTTATGAGCAATTTCCTTTGTGTAACCATATGCAGATACATAGCAAATAGTTATTTCTTTGTTCTTAGATATATCATCCTCTGTACTCCATTTTTTATATAACTCAACGACTTTTTTAGGGTTATCCCTTAATATAGGACCGTGTCCTGGGCAAATTATATCTATTGGCAAATCTTTTATTTTATTGTAAGCTTTGAGAACATAAGGTTTAAAAGGACCCATTATGCAATCAAAGTAGTATTTTAGTGCATCCATATATTTTTCTTTATCTTCTATAAGATCGTTAAATATCTTTTCACTTGAATAATGGCAGCCAAAGGAATCACAAGTTATAAGCAGCTTTTCTTCAGGCACATAGGTATATATTGTGTCTGGCCAATGTAAAAGTGGTGCAGAAATAAATTTAAGAGTTTTGCCTCCAAGGTCTAAAGAAGAACCATCTTTCACCTCTATATATTCAAAAGAATGATTTACTATATTTTGCAAAAAATTTTATTGCTGTACTTGAGCCAACTACTTTTGCATTTTTGCAATGTCCAAAAGTTTTTCAACAGAACCTGCGTGGTCTGGTTCTGTATGATCTACTACAATGTAATCTATATTCTTAATGTCAATATTAAGGGACTCAAGCCTTGCAAGGTATTCGTCGAAAAACTTTTCTTTTACAGTTTCAAAAATGGCTGTCTTTTTAGATCCCTTTACAATATAGGAATTGTAAGTTGTCCCATATGGGGTATACATTACTATATCAAAAATTCTAAGACCAGGATCAAGGGCACCAACCCAATAAATATCTTTTTTTATCTCAATAGCCTTCATTTTAACCACTCCTTAAATTATTATTAAAAGATAATAATTATTAACTATATTTTAATGTTAATTTACGTAAAAATCAATACTTTTATCTATTTTTGTAACGTGAAGGAGAAATATTATAGTATTTTTTAAATAATTTACTAAAATAGTAGGCATCATCATAACCAACACTTTTGGCAATAGTTTTAACAGTAAGTGTGGTATCTTTAAGTAGGGCCTTAGCTTTTTCGAGTCTTATCTTAATAAGATAATTTATAGGGGATACTCCTGTTTCTTCTTTAAATATTTTTGATATATACACAGGGCTTAAGTACATATTTTTGGATATCTTATATAGGGAAATATTGTTCATATAATTTTTGTTCATGTACGCAATGATTTCTTTTACTATATTCGACTTTTGGGAAAATTCAAAATGATAATCACATATTTTTTTTCTACTTTCTTCAAAATAGGTTTCTCTTAGGAACATTACAAGAAGCTTAGTTGATAGAATCTTAAGCATGAGTTCATAGCCATCTTTATGATTACTTTGTTCTTTTAGAATTTCTATGCAGCAATTTTCAAAATCCTTACCATATCTTTGAAAATTAAATATACCAAGAAAGTTTTCTTTAGTAATGTGATTAGGAGAAAAACTTCTTATATTTATATTATTAAACCCGATGTGAATTTCATTTAGACTTTCATATTTATTTACTATTTCTGAATGGTATACTCCAGGATTGAATACCATTAGTTGACCTTTTTTTACGTTATATATATTATCATTTACAATGTATGAAGTTTCTCCAGAAAGCATATAGCTAAATTCAAGAAAATCGTGAGAATGATGATCTATTACATAGTTTTCTTTTGGTCTTGAATTAAATACATAAAGAATTTTTGGGTTGAAACTGTTTACATTGATTCCTAAATCACACATAATATCACCTCAAGTGCAAACTTTATAAGTATAGAAATGTACATTAATTAAATAAAAATATACATTCTTATTTTATTTATTTTACCACATAATTGTAATGGTAAATAGATAAGTTGGAGGAATTTTTTATGGACAGTTTAAAATGGATTTTTGGCTACGTAAAGCGGTATAAGTTTAGAATGATAATGGTTATTGTAATGGTTGTTGTTTCTTCTTTGTTAGGTATGGTTAATCCTTATTTATCAGGAAAACTTGTGGATTTGGTTATAGTTGCGAAAAAGACCTCGCTGCTTATTCCTATGCTGGCTGCTATGATTGGAGTTACTTTACTAAAAGCTATAGTACGATATAGTTTTCAAATGATTTCGGAATTTGTTTCCCAAAATATTATGTTTGAAATACGAGAACAAATGTATGTAAATCTTCAAAAACTTGATTTTGATTTTTTTGATAAAACTAGAACTGGGGATTTAATGACTAGGATGACTGGAGATCTGGATGCCATAAGGCACTTTTGTAGCATGGGTAATCTATAATGTAAGTGAAAACATCATAATATTTTTATCGGCGGTTTGTATGATGTTTTATATAAATTATAAATTTGCACTTATAATGCTTATTATTACACCATTTATAGGATATTTTGCTTATAATATGACTCGTGATGTTGGACCAACCTTTTATGCAATAAGGGAACAATTTTCAAAACTGAATACCATTGTTCAGGAGAATATAAGTGGAAATAGGGTCGTAAAGGCTTTTGCAAAAGAGGATTATGAAACATCAAAGTTTCAGAGAGAAAATCAAGCATTTATGGATAGAAACCTTGAATCTGCAAAGATGTGGGAAAAATATTTACCTATACTTACTTCTTTTTCAAATATGTTTTCTGTGATTATGATTTTGGCTGGTGGAATATTGGTTATAAAAGGCAGCATGAGTATTGGTGATCTTGTTGTTTTTAACAGTCTTATTTGGGCACTTAATAATCCTATGAATATGGTTGGGTGGCTTATAAATGATATAGAGCGTTTTATTGCCTCGTCCAGAAAGATAAGGATGCTTATAAGTGCAGATGCTAAAATTAAAAGTAATGACAAGGCTGCGGCTAAGAATAGAATTCATGGGGATATTGAGTTTAAAAATGTTTCCTTTAAATATGGAGATGAGGCAGTACTTGAGAATATAGATTTTAAAGCAAAAAAGTGGGCAGACCGTTGCAATTCTTGGCCCTACAGGCTGTGGAAAATCTACTCTTGTTAGCCTTATACAGAGATTTTATGATGCTTGCGAAGGGGAAATACTTATTGATGGAAAAAATATAAAGAAATATAATCTTCAAAAACTTCGTGATAGTATATCAGCGGCAATGCAGGATATATTCCTATTTTCAGATACTATAGAGGGGAACATAGCATATGGTACTCCTGATGCATCCTTTGAAAAGGTAAAGTGGGCGGCGGAGGTTTCAGATGCAGATGAATTTATATCAAAGCTTTCAAATGGTTATGACACTATTGTAGGGGAAAGAGGAGTTGGACTTTCAGGAGGGCAAAAACAAAGGATAGCACTTGCGAGAGCAGTAATAAAGGAACCCTCTATACTCATTTTAGACGATACAACTTCAAGTTTGGATGTAGAAACAGAGATAATGATTCAGAAAAATTTAAGAAAGTATTTAAGGGACAAAACTACCTTTATAATTGCACATAGAATTTCATCTGTTAAGAATGCTGATTTGATACTTGTTATGGATGAAGGAAGAATAGTTGAAAGTGGAACACATGATGAGCTTTTAAAGAAAAAGGGGTACTATGCTAATGTATATGAAAATCAGTATGGTAACTTTGAGAAAAAACTAAGGAAAGAGGTGGTTTAAATGGCAAGAAACAAATTTGATGAAGATGAAGATTTTGAAGAAAAAATAAATTCTAATGATCTTAAAAGACTTTTAAAATACGTAGTGCCTTATAAAAAAGAAATGATTATAACTGTTTTTCTTATGTTGTTATCAAGTGCAGCAACACTTTTAGGACCATACCTAGTTCAAATAGCTATTGATGATATGATACCTAAGAAAAATATAAGAGGTCTTGTAATGTTGTCAGCTATATTTGTACTAACAATTATTATAACGGGATTATGCATGAAATTTAAAATAAGAACTATGTCTGATATAGGACAGAAGGTAATTAGAAATATTAGATCTGACATATTTAATAAGCTTCAAGAATTGCCTTTTTCATATTATGATGATAGACCTCATGGGAAAATACTTGTTAGAGTTGTTAACTATGTGAATTCATTAAGTGATCTACTGTCAAATGGACTTATAAATCTTATTACAGATTTATTTACTGCAGTTGTAATAATAGTATTTATGTTTGCAATAAATGTTAAGTTAACGCTGCTTTGCTTTGCTGGTTTTCCTGTGCTTATACTTGCCATATTTATAATCAAAAATGCACAGAGAAAAGCATTTAGAGCCTATAGTAATAAGCAATCTAATTTGAATGCGTATATACATGAGAGTATAACGGGAATAAAAGTTACACAGGCCTTTGTAAGAGAAAATGAGAATCTTGGTATATTTAGAAAGGTAAGCAATGATTTCAAAAAATCATGGTTAAAGGCTGTTTCAGTTCAACTTCTTTTGGGACCATGCATAGATAATATATCTGTTGCTACAATTTCACTTATATATTTAGTGGGAATTTATTCAATAGGCAAGGGAATAACTATAGGAGTACTTGTGGCATTTGTGGGATATATATCTAGGTTTTGGGGTCCAATAACTAATATAGGAAATTTTTACAATACCTTAATAATGAATATGGCATATGTTGAAAGAATTTTTGAAACCATAGATGAAAAGGTAACTGTTAAGGATATCGAGGGAGCAAAGAAAATGCCTCTTATAAATGGAAATGTTGAATTTAAGAATGTTGTCTTTAAGTATGATGAAAGTGCAACTATACTTAAAAAATGTATCCTTTAAGGTAAATGCAGGAGAGACTATAGCTATAGTAGGACCAACAGGTGCTGGTAAAACTACTATTATAAATCTATTAAGTAGATTTTATGATATAAGTGGTGGAGAAGTATTAATAGATGGAGTAAATGTGCATGATGTTACTATTAAATCTTTAAGAAAGCAAATGGGAGTAATGCTTCAGGATACATTTGTTTTTTCAGGAACAATAATGGACAATATTAGATATGGAAAACTTGATGCCACTGATGAAGAAGTAATTGAAGCTGCTAAAACTGTAAGAGCGCATGATTTTATAAAGAACATGAAAAATGGCTATTATACAGAAGTAAATGAAAGAGGAAGTAGATTATCCGTAGGACAAAGACAGCTTATATCTTTTGCCAGAGCGCTGCTTGCGAACCCAAGAATACTTATTTTGGATGAGGCAACCTCGAGTATAGATACTAAAACAGAATTGGCACTTCAAGAAGGTTTAAATAGGCTTTTAAAAGGAAGAACCTCATTCATAATTGCACACAGATTATCCACAATTAAGAATGCAAATAAGATAATGTATGTGGATAAGGGTAGAATTGTTGAAGAGGGAAATCATGATGAGCTTATGAGGAAAAAGGGCGAATATTACGAGCTTTATATGTCACAGTACAATATACTTAAGGCAGTCTAAAAAAACGGCTGCCTTTTGGCAGCCATTTTTTGGATTTTTATATTAAGTTTTAAAAATAAAGATCTCTTTCACCATTTTCAATTCTAGCTAATCTAGCAATGGTTTCTTTTTTTGTATTATCAGAAGTTATATTTTCAAGGTTCTTTTTTATGGTTTTTGTGCCTATTTCTTTTAATTCATCATCAGCATAATCTATTAAAAACTCTTTAAAAGTAAGTATCGCATTTGGAAGACAGCAATTGTGGATTTGACCAGATTTAGCAAGTTTCATAAAACGGTCACCTGTTCTTCCTTGTCTATAACAAGCTGTGCAGTAACTTGGAATATATCCTTGTGCACAAAGTGATTTTAATATTTCAATAGGTGTTCTATCATCATTAACTACAAATTGTGGAGGATCAACTTGAGAAGTATCTCCAAATTCTTTTTCATAACCACCAACATCTGTGGCAGATCCAGCACTTATTTGAGAAATTCCAACAGCTATTACTTCTTCTCTAAATTTAGGCTCTTCTCTTGTTGATAAAATCATGCCAGTATAAGGAACTGCAAGTCTTAATATTGCGACAAGCTTCTTGAAATCATGATCGTGAACAAGATAAGGGAAATTTGAAAAATCAACTCCACGGGCAGGCCTTAATCTAGGCATTGATATTGTATGAGGACCAACTCCGTTGAATTTTTCCTCAAGATGCTTTACGTGTAAAAACATTGCAACTGTTTCATATTTGTAATCATATAAACCATACAAAACACCAATTCCAACATCATCAATTCCAGCTTCCATGGCTCTTTCAAGAGCTGTCATGTGGTAATCATAATTGTGCTTTGGACCTGTTGGATGCATTTTACTGTAAGTTTCTCTATGATATGTTTCAGAAAATAAAGTGTAAGTACCTATTTTAGCTGCCTTTAATTTCTTGTAGTTTTCAATTGTGGTAGCTGCAATATTTACATTAATTCTTCTCATTTCACCATTATCTTTGTGAACTTCATAAATTGTCTTCATACAGTCTGTAACGTAGTCTATAGGGCAATTTACAGGATCTTCTCCAGCTTCAAGAACAATTCTTTTATGTCCTAAAGATTCAATTAATTCAACTTCACGTGTAAGTTCCTTTTTTGTAAGTTTCTTTCTTATACCTTTGTTTTCACAGTTGTATCCGCAGTATTTGCAGCCATTAACACAATAACTACTTATATAAAGAGGAGCAAACATTACTATTCTGTTTCCGTAAATGGCTTGTTTTATCTTTATGGCAGTACTGTATATTTTATCAAGCATAGTATCATCTTCAACATGAAGAAGCACTGATACTTCTTTAGGTTCAAGACCTTTACATTTTGAAGCTTTATCAATAATTTCATTAACAAATTCAACATCTTTTGCTTTCTGGCTGCCATACTCAAGGTATTCTTTTATTTTTGCGTCATCAATAAAATCTGCTTTTTCACAGTTAAGCATAAATTAGCCTCCTAAGATTTTTTTTGACATAGCTGATTTTACACTTACGCCAGATATTTTACCAAGTTTTCCTGTCATGCACTTAACTCATCTGAAGTGCCATCTACTATAATTGAAATGACTGATATACCTCTTTCTCTATAGGGTATACCCATTCTTCCAACTATTATTGAACTGTATGTATGGAGTATTTTATTGACTTCGCCTGCCATTTCTAAATTTTCTACTATTATGCCTACAACAGCAATTCTCTTATCCAAAATAAATCACCTCAATAATAAAAATACCCTCCATACAGGAAGGTTAAATATCATGCAAAATAAATTCCTTAATTTAATCCCTTCCTTTTACACGGTTAAACACTGCGTAATTAGAAAATCTAAGCTAATTATTTTTGTCCATAATTGAAAGAAAATCTCGCAACACGGACAAGTACATTATCGCACAAAAACATACCTTTATCAATTGTAATTTTTCGAGCACTATAGTGAAGGGTTTTAACTCACTTCGTTTGTTAAAAGACTAAGGCTTTTGCTATGCGAAAGGTGAAGGGTTTTACGGTGCTGTGCACGTAAAAGGTGAACTTTTTTATCTTCAATAAAAAGCTAAGGTTGATTTTCCTCCGTTTCCCTACGGAAAATCTTTAACGTATTTAATAGACCTGCATCTATTTTAACATAGGAGTTTTTTTCTGCTCAACGGCATAAGCCTTTTTTCTTCCACTTGCTTAGCAAGTGGTTTCCTTCGTTACACAATCACATGGGCTGACGCCCAAACCCCTATAATATAATAAGTGCTTGTTTATGGTTCTCAAATCACATGGGCTGACGCCCAAACCCCTATATGTTTGCTTTCTCTTGTATTTTCTTTGCAAGACCGTGAGCCATTATATCAAGTAATTTCTGGTCTTCGCCCTCAAGCATAACTCTAACAAGTGGTTCTGTTCCAGATGGTCTTATAAGAACTCTTCCATTTCCATCAAGTTCTTTTTCAATTTTTACAATTTCGTCCGCTATTTCCTTGTCTGTAATATATATATCTTTTTTATCATTTGGAACCTCTGCATTCGCAAGTACCTGTGGAAGCTTTTTCATCATAGAAGCAAGCTCTGATAATTTTTTACCACTCTTTTTAACAATAGTTGATATTTGAAGAGCTGTAACAAGTCCATCTCCTGTTGTATTATAATCTAAGAATATTATATGACCTGATTGTTCTCCTCCAAGCTTATAACCTTCTTTAAGCATTTCCTCTAGAACGTATCTATCTCCAACTTTGGTTTTTACAGTATTAATATTTACTTTATCAAGTGCCTTAAATAATCCCATATTGCTCATTACAGTAACTACAACTACATCCTTATTAAGCTTGCCCTGCTCTTTTAAATATTTTCCGCAGATAGCCATTATGAAATCTCCATCTATAAGCTTCCCGTTTTCATCAACTGCAAGGCATCTATCAGCATCGCCATCGAAAGCAAGTCCTAAATCACAGTTTTTTCTAACAACATAATCCATAAGTTCTTCAGTATGCGTTGATCCACAGTTAGCATTTATATTTATACCATCTGGATCGTTATTTATAACCTTAACATCTGCGCCAAGTTCCCTAAAAGTTTTAACAGCTGTTATATATGATGCACCATTAGCACAATCTAGTGCTATTTTCATTCCTTTTAAATCTATATCTATAGTGCTTTTAGCAAATTCTATATAATCGTCAATTGCAGATTCTTCAATTATCTTTCTTCCAACATTCTCACCTGTAGGAAGTGGTACTTCCTTAAAATTGCTTTCTATAACGCTTTGAATTTTGTCTTCTAATTCATCAGATAATTTATATCCTGTTCCATCAAAAAATTTGATTCCATTATACTCAACTGGATTGTGAGAAGCGGATATTACTACTCCTGCGTCAGCATTGTATTTTCTAGTTAAATATGCAACTGCAGGTGTTGGAATTATTCCTACACATATAGCTTCAGCTCCAACTGAAAGTATTCCCGAAACTAATGCAGATTCAAGCATATCTCCAGAAATTCTAGTGTCCATTCCCACTAATATTTTAGGTTTGTGTGTACCTTTAGTTAAAACGTATGCACCTGCTCTTCCTAATTTGTAAGCTAATTCAGCAGTAAGTTCTTCATTGGCTATTCCCCTTACTCCATCTGTTCCAAACATTCTACTCATATTTTAAACCTGCCTTTTTATATTCTAATATTATAAAATTTCTAAATAACAAATCGCTATTTATTATAGCATAATTTGAAAGTCCGTACAATTACACTTAATTAATCAATTAATCGTAAATAAATTAATACTAAATACATTTTAATTTCAAATAATAGTATAATTTAGAGTAGAGAGTACAGAGTAGAGAGTAGAGTGAATGTGAATTTACCTTTCGCTACTCTCTACTCTGCTTTACAAATTCTAGTTTGTAAGGATAAATTTGGTATTCGTAATTTAAATATTTCAGCTTGTTTATCTATAAACAGGAGTGTGATAATTTTGAATTTAACTTGGTTTGGTCAATCTTGCTTTTTATTAGAAAGCAATAATGGCAAAAAAATTCTAACTGATCCTTTCGATACAACTTTAGGGTATAAATCATACAGCGGTGCTGTGGACGTTGTAACAATCAGCCACCATCACTTTGATCATGATTACGTAAAAAACTTGCCTGAAAATACCATAATATTTGATAAACCAGGCGCATATAAATATGAGAACATAGAAATAATAGGTTTTCCATCCTATCATGATAATTTGAAAGGTGCTGCAAGGGGAAAAAATACTATCTTCACATTTAAAATGGATAATTTAAAAATTTGTCATCTTGGAGATTTAGGCTATATTCTATCCGAAGACGAAATTAATTCACTTGGAAACATAGATGTGCTTTTAATTCCTGTAGGCGGAAATTTTACTATAGATGGAGACGAAGCTGCAAAGTTATGTAAAAAAATAAACAGCAAAATTGTAATACCTATGCACTACAAAACTCCTTTAACCTCTTTACCTATAGATGGAGTTGATAAATTCATTCTTAATATGAAAAATGGTGAAAAGCTTCACGAAAGTAAACTTGTTATTAAAGAAAACTTAAGAGGAAATAATAGGGCTTTAATACCAACTATTTAGTTCCACTCTATAAAAATTACGAAGTAACGACATCTTGGAATATTAAATAAAATTAATAAATCTAAGAGTCTAAATCCTAAAATTCTAAGAACTTTCAATAACTCGCCTTTGGCTCAGACAGATTGAAAGCTCTAAGCCTTTTACGATTTAGACCCTAAGATTTATAAAATTTTATTTAAACTATTCCCTCAATGTTGTTACTTCACTGACCCGGAAAACAAGGAATATTTTTCTCCGGTTCCCTACGAAAAATACACTGTTAGCAAGATTTAACAATGAAAATGATTATAAATTGCTTAAATAACGTATTACAAAGATTTATGCTAAAATTCCGTAGGTACGGAGGAATTTTTCCTTGCACTACTGTGGGAGTGAAGTAACAATGCTGAAGGAACGATTTAAAAAAATTCTAATAAATCTTGGTTCAAAAATTGTAAAATACTAAGATATTTCAATCTGTCTGAGCAATAGCGAGTATAAACATACGCGGGGTTTGGGCGTAATATATATATGCGTAATACAAGTTAAAGAAGGATAATGGGATTACATCCCAAACCCCGTATATGATCGTTATCCTTCTAGAACCCAAAGCAACCACTTTTTTTAAATAACCACTTAGATTTATAGGATTTTTTTAACGCGACGAAGCATTGTTACTTCACAATATTTAGTACACTACTCCATCTTTGAGTCTTAAAATTCTTTGATTGCTCGAGCCTGCATACTTAGGTGCATTTTCCATAAATTCTTCCTTAAATGGTCCATCTACAAGTATATTCAAGTATTTTAAAAGTTCTTTTTTATATTTATCATTTCCATTTATAATCTCTTCATAAGTGTATCCTGTATAACACCATATGTTAAGATTTAATCTTCTTATTTCTTTAGCAATATCTATTAGTGCTTTTGCTTGTTCAAAAGGATCTCCTCCTGAAAATGTAACACCTTTAATTAAGGGTATATTGCTTTTTATTCTTTCTATAACTTCACTGCCACAAATCTTATCACCATATGAAAAATCTTGCATTGCTTCATTTTGGCATCCTGGGCATCCTCTTGAGCATCCTGATAGAAAAAGCACACTTCTAAGTCCTTCTCCATTTACAAGGGAGTTATCAAGAAAACCAGCTACTTGCAATTCCATTTGATCACCCCATTATTTGTAAACACGATTTCCACTAGCTTGTGATATTCTATCAGCTCTTTCAGCAGATTTTCCTGCTCCAAATCTTTCATCTAAACTTAAATAACCTGTAACTCTAGATATTCCTTGTATATCTGTGTCTCCGCATGATGGGCATTTAACATCAGAGCTGCTTAAATAAGTTCCACAGTGTCTGCAGTATCTTATATGAAAGTTTATTCCCATGTAACTTATATTTGTATTGTTATAAGCATAATTTATGATATCCATTACTGTTTGATCATCAGGATAGTCATCAAGTTCTATATAAGATATATGACCTCCATTGCAAAGAGCATGATATGGAGCTTCTATATTTATCTTTTCTTTTATTGATATATTGTATCCAACTGGAATATGATAGCTATTTGAGTAATATTCCTTATCTGTAACTCCTGGTATTTCGCCAAAAATAGCCTTATCCTTTACTATAAATTTACCAGATAAGCCTTCTGCTGGTGTAGCATAGCAGCTCCAGTTAAGATGAGTTTCTTCTATAAGTTTATCCGTATATCTTCTTATGTACTCTACTATTTTGTAGCCAAGTTCTCTTGCTTCTTCAGTTTCTCCGTGATGATGTCCTGTAAGTGCAACAAGTGCTTCTGCAAGTCCTATAAAACCTATTGCCCAAGTTCCTTGTTTTAGTATTGGGTCTATTGAATCTTCTGGTTTTAATCCTTCTGATCCCTTCATAAGTCCTTGTCCTGCTACAAAAGGCAAATCCTTAACTCTAAGCTTCTTTAAAACATTATATCTATCTAAAAGACTTTCTTTTGCTATTTCGAGTCTTAAATCTAAGGCAGCGAAAAATTTATTTATATCATGCTTTGCTATTATTCCTATTCTTGGCAGGTTTATAGTGGTTGGCGCTATATTTCCTCTTCCTTTAACTCCAGGTTCTCCATTTACATTTGACATTAAATATGTTCTACATCCCATTGTAGCCGGAACATATCCTTTGTCATAATACTTTTTATTAAAATCAGCATCAAGGTTCATAAAAGTAGGATTCATTCTCTTAGCGGCTACTCTACATGCTAATTCATATAGATAATAATATGGATCCTCCTTCTCTCTATTTACTCCCTTTTTAACTCTAAATATTATGTTAGGGAATATAGGCTGTTCTCCTCTACCAAGTCCTTTTTCATATTCTTTAAGAAATACTTCGCAAACAAGAGCCGCATCCTTTGTTTTAGGAACTCCAAGGTTAATCGACGAAAATGGAACCTGTGAACCTGCTCTACTGTGCATTGTATTAAGATTATATACAATCCCCTGCATTGCCTGTTCAAGAGCTCTTCTAAGTTTCTTTTCAGTAATTTCTTTTCTTTTCTGTTCTTCTATGCCAAATTCCTTAAGTTCTTCTCTAATGCAAACTCTTGTTGGTTCAATAAACTCTGCCATATCGTTATCAAAATCAGGATGTGACTGACCACCAAACATATCATTTTGTGTTGATTGAAGAAGTATGCAAGATAATTCTGCAGCTGATTCTATTCTTTTAGGCATTCTTATATATCCATAGCCTGTATTAAATCCTCTTAGCAAAACTTCCTTCGTTGGTATATGTAAACAATTTGTAGTGAGATTATAACTATCTAAATCATGAAGATAAATATCACCATTTTCATGCGCTTTTGAAATCTTTTTAGGCATTACAGCAAGATTATGCCACTTATTTGATTCACTTGCTATTCTTAAAAGCTTTGAACTAAAATTATTCCCCACATTAGCGTTATCTCTGTCCGTTTCAACTCCAATTTTTTCTATAGCTTTCATTAAATCAGACTTTATATCTCTTACCTTTGTTCTTTCATTTCTATAATTGCAATAAGCTAATCCTATTTCTCTATATTCGTTTTCAAACAATATATCTTGAACTAAATTTTGTACTTCTTCAACTGAAATTTTATCGACGTGCTTTCCTTCTAATTCTCCTATAACTTGCTCAGTTAAATTAAGTATATCGCTTTCTTTTATGTTAAACCCTATTTCATCAGATGCACCTTTAATGGCATTTGAAATTTTATTAGAATCAAATTTGACTTCTCTTCCGTCACGTTTTACTACATTTAGCATGAAATTCCCTCCATAACACAATATCTTGTACTTAGCATATTATACATGAGAAAATTTTTTATATCAATTTTTAAATATATCTATTTCATAAGATATACTTTTTTATTATTCATTATCTTTATTTCTTTCGCTTTTTTATGGTTAAAGCTAACTTGATATTTAAATCTTCTGCATAAATACATTGGTATTACTCACATAACTAAATGTAAACCAAAAATAATGCGAAGTAACAGTATCTTGGAATATTAAATAAAATTAATAAATCTAAGAGTCTAAATCCTAAAATTCTAAGATTTATAAAATTTTATTTAAACTATTCCTTCAATACTATTACTTCGCTTAAACTTGAAATGCAAGGAATATTTTTCTCCGGTTCCCTACGAAAAATACACTGTATATATGGTTAATCAATTAAATTAAAACTATATGTTTAGTAAAACATAATGTTAGTTCTAGACAAAGGTATTATAAAAATTTATATATAATGGACTTCACAAGTTCCAAGTTATTTATATCTAGTTCTTAAAACTGTGTATAGGCGAAGGAATTCTTCCACCTCTATTTATAAAATCAGCTGATGAGAACTTACTTACTGGCATAACTGGTGCTCTTCCAAACAATCCACCAAATTCAACGCTATCTCCAACATCTAATCCAATTGCAGGTATTAAACGTACTGCTGTAGTTTATTGTTAATAACTCCAATAGCAGCTTCATCAGCTATTATACCTGAAATAGTCTCTGCAGGAGTGTTTCCTGGTATTGCTATCATATCAAGTCCAACAGAACAAACACATGTCATTGCTTCAAGTTTTTCAAGATTAAGTGCTCCACTTTCAACTGCTGCTATCATACCTTCATCTTCACTAACAGGTATAAAAGCACCACTAAGTCCTCCGACATGGGATGCAGCCATTATTCCGCCCTTTTTCACAGCATCATTTAACATTGCTAATGCTGCTGTAGTTCCTGGTGCACCACAAGCTTCAATTCCTATTTCTTCTAATATTCTTGCTACACTATCGCCAACTGCTGGTGTAGGTGCCAACGATAAGTCAACTATTCCGAAAGGGACATCAAGTCTTCTTGAAGCTTCTCTTGCAACAAGCTGTCCTGCTCTAGTTATTCTAAATGCAGTTTTCTTTATAGTTTCAGCAACAATATCAAAGCTTTCTCCTCTTACAGTTTCAATGGCGGCCTTAACTGTTCCTGGCCCGCTTACACCTACATTAATTATGCATTCAGCTTCTCCAACACCATGAAAAGCTCCTGCCATAAATGGATTATCCTCTATAGCATTTGCAAATACAACAAGCTTCATGCAGTCCATTCCATTTGTATCAGCACTCATTTCTGCTGTACGTCTTATTATTTGCCCCATTTCTTTTACTGCATTCATATTAATTCCTGTTTTGCTGCTTCCCACATTTACGGAACTGCAAACTATATCTGTATTGTGTAAAGCTTCCGGAATACAGCTCATTAAAATTTTATCGCCCTTAGTACATCCTTTATGAACAAGAGCTGAAAATCCACCAATGAGATCAACTCCAACATTTTTTGCAGCTCTATCAAGAGTTTTTGCATACTCAACATAATCTTTATCATCTGAAGATTCTGCTATCATAGAAATAGGTGTAACTGAAATTCTTTTATTTATTATAGGAATTCCGTAATCTCTCTCTATTTCTTCCCCAACCTTTACCAGATTTTCAGCATACTTTGTTATTTTATCATATATTCTTTTTCTAGATTCTTCTCCATTAAAGTTGCAGCAATCTCTTAAAGATATTCCCATAGTTATAGTACGTATATCTAATTTTTGCTCACCAATCATCTTTATGGTGCTCATTATTTCACTAGTATTCATCTGAGATTCTCCTTTATACTCTATTCATTGAATTGAATATACCTTCATTTTGTATTTTTATTGAAACTCCAAGCTTTTTACCTTTTTCATCAAGTTTCTCTTTTACTTCTTCAAATGAAATACTTGCACAGGAAGTATCTACGAGCATTATCATAGTAAAATACTCCTGCATTATTGTCTGGCTTATGTCTAAAATATTAACACCAATCTCTGCCAAAATTGAACTTACCCCTGCGATAATTCCTACTTTGTCTTTACCTATAACTGTTACAACAGCTTTCATGAATTTAGCCCTCCTTTTTTTCTATAACCAATATATTCTTTAGTGGACAAACACTTGTTAATCCATATAACACACATATATAATTATAATACAAATTCCGCTCCAATAGGAGATTTTATTTAAATTTATTTATGTAAATATTTCTTCTATTACCCTTCCATCGACATTTTTCATATTAAGTCCAAGCATTCTGGCTATTGTTGGGCCTTCATCTACCAAATTTATTTGTGGCAAAGAAAATCCTTTTTTTATTGAAGGTCCTGCTGCTGCAAAAAATGTTCTATAATTACGCCTCATAGGGTCATATCCATGAGTAGCCACATAGTAATCATACTCATTGACTCTTGACTTTGATTTCACTATTCTATTTATAATTTCAGGAGCATTCCAATCGTTATCAAAATAATATCCATCGTTTGCCTCTATCATAAAATCAAAATCTCCTGTAACCCTTTTTTCTAATTCAACCTCTTGCTTTGTATACACCCTTTTTATTGGAGATGGTGCTGTATTTTTAAGTTCCATAAGTATTGATTTTACACTTTCAAATGCGTTTTTATCCTTTACCTTTATTTGTGCAGATCCGTCGCAATAATTAAGGTAAGCCCTCCATTCTTTAACTTCTCCATTTTTATCTAAATTTATAAGACCTTTTTGTACAAATTTTGTATTAAGGCATACTCTATAATCCACATCTGCAAATCCATGATCTCCAAGTATTACAAACACAGTGTTCTTGTATATTCCAGCTTCTTTAGCAGAATTTATAATCTTATTTATCCTACCATTCATCCTCATAAATACTTCATCTAGTTCAGGTGCATTAAAGCCAAGTTTATGCCTCGTATGATCTACTTCATTTAGATGCAGCAGAACCAAATTTGGTTTCTTTGCTTTTATTACATATGCTATTGATTCAGTAGAAAAATTATCGAGCTGAGGTTCTTCTATCCCATTTAATAGTTTTCCAAACCTTTTAAATATGTTAAAAAGAAAAATTGGCGTTCCTGCCCTTAAAGATTTAAGTATCTGACTTTCTCTTGGTTCTACCGTCCATATCTCCGGGCAGTTATAGTCTATTTTTGCTCCTCCCATTACTGGCCAAAATACATTTGCAATTTTCATATTAGCTTCTTTTGCTATGTCGCACAGCGTTGGAACCTTTATATATTTTCTATACCAATACCAAGCTTGCCTTTTCACACCTGGCTCCATTATTTCATTGGTAAATAGTCCATGCTTATCTGGATAGACTCCTGTTATTATAGATGCATGCGAAGGATAAGTTAATGAAGGATATATTCCCACAACCTCTCTTGCATAAGAACCATTTTTTATTATTTGAGAAAATGCAGATAGCTTCATCATTCTATTGAAATCTTGTGAATTAAGAGAATCTATTGATATTACTATAAGATGCTTAGCCGCACTATTCATAACTACACCTCCAATCTTATTTAGAGTACAGTTGACAGAGTACAGCGTACAGTGAATGCGGATTTACCTTTCGTTTCACTTAGGTAAATTTTAGAACTTAATAGTGTCAGCTGCGCTGAACACTATGTTTTACGCCATGCGTGAGCATTAAGTTTTAGATTTTTCGAAGCATAGCGGAGAAAAATCATCCTTCACTGTACTCTGTACTCCCTACTTTCTACTCTTAATATTTATATCTTACTTGTATAAATATATTATTTCTAATTTTAACCTTTCATGTTTACACTTATATTATAGCCGTATTATGTACTTGTTAAAAATACGGTTTAAAAAAATCCTAATAAATCTTGGTAAAAAATCATAAAATACTTAGATATTTCAATTCATTTAAACATTTTTACAGTGAGTTATTGAGACATCTTAGGATTTTAAGATTTTTTTACCTTAGATTTATAGGATTTTTTTAATGCGACGAAGCATTGTTACTTTACATTTTCTCTACTACTTTTCGGAATAAAGTTCAATTATTTTAAGTATTACATCAACTGCTTTTTCCATAGCAAAGGTAGGAATGCACTCATATTTACCATGAAAATTCATTCCACCTGTGAACATATTTGGAGTTGGAAGACCCATATATGAAAGCCTAGCACCATCCGTACCGCCTCTTATAGGATTTACAATAGGTGTTATCCCCTCATCTTCCATAGCCTTATAGGCTATATCAACAACATGTTTAACAGGTTCTATTTTTTCTTTCATATTATAATATTGATCTTTTACTTTAACTATTACAATTTCTCTCCCATATTTGTTATTTATGAATTTTGCCACTTCAGCCATTAACTTTTTCCTATTTTCAAAGTTTTCTTTGTCAAAATCCCTTATTATATATTGTATTTCTGCCTCTTCAACGCCGCCTTTTATGCCGTATGCATGATAAAATCCTTCATACTTTTCAGTGTGCTCAGGAGCTTCATTTTTAGGAAGCAAACTCATGAATTCTGATGCTATTTCTACAGCATTTATCATTTTATTTTTAGCATCTCCAGGATGAACACTTCTTCCCTTTATAATTACTTTTGCACCTGCCGCATTGAAATTTTCATATTCAAGTTCGCCAATAGCTCCGCCATCTACTGTATAAGCAACCTCTGCTCCAAACTTTTTCACATCAAAATAATCCGCTCCACGACCAACTTCTTCATCAGGAGTAAATGCTACATGAACGGTTCCATGCTTTATTTCCTTATTTTTAGCAAGATAGCTTACTGCCGCAATTATTTCTGATATTCCAGCTTTATCATCAGCACCTAAAAGAGTAGTTCCATCTGTTGTTATGATAGTTTTTCCTTTATATTTTAAAAGATCCGGAAATTCGTTAGGTGATAAAACCACATTTTTTTCTTTATTAAGTACGATGTCCTTTCCATCATAGTTGTCAACTATTTGAGGCTTTACATCTTTACCACTGATTTCAGGACTCGTATCCATATGAGCTATAAATCCTATCTCAGGTAATTTTTTATCCATATTAGATGGGAGTGTTGCCATAACATATCCCCTACTATCAGCCTGGGCATCTGAAAGACCTATAGCTTTTAAGTCAAGCACCAATTTTTTAGCTAAAGCTAATTGCTTTTCGGTACTAGGTATTGAATTCGAATCTTCATCAGATTTAGTGTCATACTTTATGTATTCAAGAAATCTATCTACTACTTCTGACATTTGTTACATACCTTCTTTCTTTATGTATTTTATAAAAACGGAATGTCTCACTAATTATTATAATACACAATTTATAAATATTGCGAAGAAACATCATCTTGGAATATTAAATAAAATTAATAAATCTAAGCGTCAAATTGTTAAAATCTTAAGAGCTTTCAATAACTCGCTGAAAAAATGCTCAAACAGATTGAAATCTCTAAAGCTTTTAACAATTTGCCACTAAGATTTATAAAATTTTATTTAAACTATTCCTTCAATGATGTTCCTTCGCAGAGCTAAAAAGCAAGGAAAATTTTTCTCCGTTTCTCTACGAAAAATGCACTGTAAACATGGTTAGGCAATAGAATTTAATAGCTATATCATTTCATAGTTAATATTTATTTAAATAATTAAATTTATAATTAATAATACCATAATATATTTAAAATCAATAGCTATATTTGATAATTTGTTATCAAATATAGCTATTATTTGTATCATATATTGTTTTTTCTTAGCATAATTCCATATTGCCCAATAAACGTATATATTTTACATTTAAGGCGTTTACTTTCTATTGCATATGAACTACTACAATGCCATATTCATTAGTTCTTTGAATTTATTTTCGTATTTATTTAACTCATAAATATTTTTAAACTTATCTAAAGAAACTTCATTATCTTCGGCTTTGTATAAAGCTTTTATAAGCTTAAAATAATTACAGCTATTTGATTCTTTAGTCTTTGATACCATAGAAGAAACTACATATTCCGCTCCTGCCTTAATGGCACCAATAGAGTTAACTATACCCATTCCAAAATCATCTTTTGCAAATATCTCAATAGGAATATCTACAATTTCTTTAATAGTTTTTATTTGATGAAGTATCCTTTTAGGATATAAAATTCCCACTGAATCACAATATCTTATCCTTTTAACTCCTTCATAAACACCTAGCTTTGAAAGTTCTATAATAAAATTTATATCAGCTCTTGAAGCATCTTCTAATCCCATGGTAATCTCACAATTTGATTCTATGCAATAATTTACGCACCTTTTAACGTTTTCTTTAATAATATTTTTATTATCTTCACTGCTGCATATTGGAACTGATATATGAATCACATCTGCACCATAATTAATAGAATTTTTTATGTCCTCCAGGTTTAGTCTATTATATACTGATACTTTGCTTTTTAGGTCTAAGTTTGTAATATCCATTATATCTTTTCTCAAGTTTTGATCTAACAAGTTAAATTTAACTTCTATCTGAAATGCTCCCATAGAACTGATAAACTTTACAACTTCAATTTTTTCGTATGCGTTTAAATTCATAAATTCCTTATTACACTCACTTAAAGTTGTATCAATTATATTAATTTTCATGACTAACCCACCTTTACTTTTATTTTATAATGTACCTTTTAAATAAAAAAATATATTTACATTACTGTCATTATGTAGAATATATCATAATGTTTTTAAAGATTCAATATATTTTTTGATAATTCATCAAAAAAGCACATTTATTTTAATTATTTACTAATCAATGTGCTTTTAAACTAATGATATTCAATTCTATACTTTACATAAAGTCGCTACTCATACATTCTATGAAGAGAAACCTCTCCAGAAATAAGCCTATCTTTTATACCATTTTCATATTTAACAATTAAGCTTCCATCTGAAGCAATTTCTAAAACTTCAGCAATAATAATCTGCTTTTTTCGCTCCACTTCTATTTTTTTACCTACTAAAATAGATTTTTCCCTGCAATATTTTATTGAGCTACTGGCATTTTCATTATATCTAAATTCATCATATAGCGTTTCAAATTTTTCAAAGAAACTACATAATAATAATTTTCTAGATATGTACTCATTTTTTTCAATTCTAAGAGACGTAGCTTTATTTAAAACAGCTTCAGGGAAATCAGAGTTTTCCTGATTAACATTGATTCCTATACCAACAACTACATAATTTATCTTATCTATTTCCCCACTCGCCTCAGTTAATATTCCACATACTTTTCTCCAATTCACTATTATGTCATTAGGCCATTTTATTCCCACGTCTATATTTAATTCTTCAATTGCCTTTCCAATAGCTGCCGCAGCAATTTGCGTGATTTGATATATACAAGTAGAACTAGTATTTGGTTTTAGTATAATTGACATCATTATGGATTTATATTTAGCTGCTACCCATTCACGCCTAAATCTTCCCCTTCCAGATGTTTGCTCCTCCGCAATAACAACGGTACCTTCTTCAGCGCCCTTTTCAGCCAATTCTTTAGCTAAATCATTAGTACATTCAATTGAGTCAAAATGAATTATATTTCTTCCAATGTACTTTGTTTTAAGCGTATCATCAATTTCCACAGTCGTAAGTATGTCAGGACATGATATTAATCTATATCCTTTTTTCGAACCGGATTCTATTACATATCCATCCTCTTTTAATTTATTTATATACTTCCATACAGCAGCTCTTGTTATGCCAAGCTTTTCGCTTATACTTTGCCCAGATATAAAATTGTTATTGCTGCATTTCAACATACCAATTATTTTTTCCTTCAAGTTTATAATACCTCCCTATTATTTAATCATTTGATTTTGAGTATAACCTATTAACATATTTACTTTAAAAGATTATAGCCGAAATATTTACAAAATTATTTATAAAATATACTTTATGTAGTGAATATATAAAGTATATTTTATAAATATTATACAACAAAAATTATCTCTTACAATCTTAATGTTATTAGCATTATATATAACTTTATTTACTTAACTTCTTATATTCTTTTTCTATAATTTCATCTAACCATTCATTAGATTTTCTAACAGAAGAAAAACAAAACAATATACTGAATAATAAAATTATTATAAAAAATATTGTAATGCATAGTAAAAATGTTATTTTCATAAAACCCCTCCGTTCATTTAGTAATTTTTATAGTTCCAACATTTAATATCTATTTCTGTTTTTCTTTTTTTTTACTTCTATTAGTTTATTAACTTTTCTTATATACTCATCATCATCTGATACCCTAATCAAACTTTTCAAATAGTAAAAAGATACCCATCTAGGTACCTTTTTATTTAATACAAAATAAATAAGATTTTTTGCCTGTTTAAAATTTTTAAGATGAGTATGTTTATCTGAAAATTTATATTTACTATTGTGAACTATAAAATTATCGCCAACTCTGTATATTTTATACTGATTTCTTTGATATACCTGTATACCCAAATAAAATCAACTTCCTCTCCAATTTGTAGAGAATTATATATAGTAAGTATATTCAAATACACTATGCGAGTTGCACTAATAGTAATATTTTTACATATTTTATTTCATTTGTAAATAGCTTTATAAATAAAATGTCTGCACTCAAAATAATCTTGAATGCAGACACTTTTAATAAGGCAATACCAAACTATTTCATACAATCAGGTTTTGGAATCACAGATAATTTAGGTTCTTTCAAATAATCCTGAACAATTCTTAAAGCTTCTCCAAATCTTTGAAAATGAACTACCTCTCTCTCCCTAAGAAACTTAAGTGGTTCCAATACATCTGGATCATCAGTAAGTGTAATAAGATATTCATAAGTTGATCTTGCCTTTTGCTCTGCTGCCAAATCTTCATAAAGATCTGTTATTGGATCTCCTTTTGATTGAATGTACGCAGCTGTAAATGGATTTCCTGCTGCACTTGCTGGATATATACCAGAATCATGATCTGCAAAATAAGCATCTAATCCACTTTTTTTAAGTTCTTCAACACTAACATTTTTTGATAGTTGACGAACTATAGCGCCTACAATTTCAAGATGTGCTAATTCCTCTGTACCAATATCATTTAATGTTGCTATGGCTTGAGGTGTAATCATAGAAAATCTTTGACTTAAGTATCTTATAGATGCAGCCAATTCCCCATCAGGACCTCCATATTGGGTTATGATTACTTTTGCTAGTCCGGCATTAGGATTTTTAATTTTTACTGGATGTTCTAGTTTTTTTTCATAGAGCCACATTTTATATTATCTCTCCTCTTTTTAATTCTAAAGCTTAAAATTTGCATCATATTCCCAAGGCCATGGTTCATCTATCCACTGCCAAGGATAAGGGCTGCAGCTATTAGTAGCAGTTAGCATCCCAAAATATCTTTCATATTTACCTTTTAGCATATGTGATTGAGCTACAAAAGAATTGTGTTTAGCAATAGCATCTTTATCAGTTGGATGAGTATTAAGATATAAACTTAGATCTATTATAGTAAAATCTACAGCCATAATTTCTTTTAAAAGTTCCATTTTATCCATTTTCATGTGAGTATCTCCTTTATTCATCTAAATAATTTTCAGATCTTTTTTTACTGCTATACGGGCTATAAAGCTCAGGAAAAATAGTTCCTTTCTTTAGAGCCTCTACTGGTGGAAGATTACTGCACATTTTTTGAAAAGGAACATAGCTGATGCCAACCTTACATTTGTTATTATAGTTTCTTGTGGAATACAAGTTTTTCTTGAATAGTCCACATCTGGGATACTTTCGTACATATCGTCTTGAAACATTTGTTAGTTTCCTCCTGAATTTTAACTTACGATTATATAATATTCATAATTTTTGAATTTTGTTACTTTAAATGAGCGTATAAAAAGTAAGTTTTAGAGGAAAACTATTTATTAAAAGACTTAGGGAGGAATTAATATGCAGTTAGCTTCACACGAGCTACATGATTTACATGAACTTATAGTTAGTTGTGTAAATTCAATAACTAACATGGCTATGTTTAAAAACATGGTTCAAGACCAGGAATTAAAAAATATACTTGAAACTCATTTTCCTGCTCACATTCAAGACTACAATATGAAGGTTGAATTTGTTAAAAGAGCTAGTGGATCTCAGCAAAAATTAAATGTTCCAAACTTAAATGTAATGCTTAAGGATTTTACCACATCGCCTGTTAGCAACTTCTCATCAATAACACCAAATACAAATGCACAAAAGATGACTGATAGAGAAATAGCTACAGCATACCTTTTAACCTTAAAAAGAGCAGGCAAAGAGTATGCTTGGAGTGCCATGGAAATGAGCAATCCTAAAATAAGAGAATTTTTAAAAGATGCATTTACAATGTGCTGTAACCACGCATATGATGTATGGCAGTGGATGGTTAAAAAGGGATATTATCCTTTAATTCCTGCTAGTCAAAGTGAAATTGATACTATATCCTCTATGTACAATGAAATTAATGAACCTGTTAATACATATGTATAAGCCACAAGTAACTATACTGATTTTTTATTATAAAATTATAACTATGCTTTAACTTATATATATATGTTATAATTTATTTAAACAAAATATTTATATTGTACAATATACTTTAAAAAGCTATGTTTTAAATAGATTTTCATTTTTATACTTATTTAAAACATAGCCTTTAAAAATATTTACAATAACATTGATATTTTAACTTTTAAGCTTACATATAAAAAATTTAGTATTAAAGGTTTGCATCCCCTTCTCCCCAATCTACTGCGCACATACCTCCAGTTTGAAAAGCTTTAAGCACTCTTAAAGTTTCACTTACGCTTCTTCCAACATTCAAATCATGAATTATTGAGCATCTTATAACTCCTTCAGGATCTATAATAAATAGACCTCTTAGGGATACACCTTCTTCTTCTATAAATACGCCATAATTTTTAGCCGTATTATATGTTTTATCAGAAGCTATTGGAAAATTAATTTTTCCTAGCCCTCCCTTTTCAATCTCCTGTTTTATCCATGCCTGATGAGAATATTCACTATCACAACTTACAGCTAAAATTTCAGCATTAGCTGCTTTAAATTCACCATATCGATTACTAAACCCAGTTATCTCTGTTGGGCATACAAAAGTAAAATCTAGTGGATAGAAAAACATTACTAACCACTTTCCTTTATAATCGCTAAGCTTAATCTCCTTAAAATCACTTCCATCTCCCAAAACTGCATTAAGCTTAAAACCAGGTGCATTTTTTCCAACCAATCTTTCCATAAATTACTCCTCCTTAATTCTATTTATTATATATTCCATATCAGAAAATTTTTATTACTTGATAATAATTATTGGTATTAATAAATATATGATAAAACATTTATTATATTCTGTCAATGGAGTTTATGGAAATTTATATAATAAAAAACTGCACATAATAAATTTTCATTTATCATGTACAGCTTGAATTTTATTTTAGTGACTATTTGCTTCTATTAAGTTTTACTTGTGATGGGCATTTATCTCCATCTATAAACCATTTACACTCATTGCATTTGAAGCAAGCTTCATAGTTTGAATTTCTTAGAGATTTTTTAACAAAGTTACATCTGCTAAAAACGGTTTGCCATAGGCCACAAAATCACATAAATTCTCTTCGACCAAGTAATTACCTCTATTTAAAGTTCTTATATTATTTACTACAATAACGGGTATACTTAAGTTTTTCTTAAGCTGAGTTCCTACATAAACTATTTCATTATAAGGAAAATCCTCTGGAACTTTTATGTCTTTTCTGTCAGTTATCCCACTAGAACTATGCAGCATATCTATTCCAATACTCTCTATAGCTTTTGCAGTATTTATATCTGCATCCAAATTTTCATTCCAACCCATTCTATATGATACTATAAAGTCATCCTTTACATAGCTTTTTATACTTTCAACAATTTCTTTCACCAAAGCTATTCTTCCATTTAAGTCTCCACCGTATCTATCTTCACGTTTATTAGATATATGAGACGTAATCATATTTAGAAAAAACTTATGAGCTCCGTGAAGCTCTATTCCTTCAAGCCCCGCCTTTTCACATCTTTCAGCTGCTCTTATAAATAAATCTCTTATATCAATTAATTTTTCTTTGGGCAATTTATTTACATCGATATAATCATTTGAACCATAACCAGAAGTAGGATAAGATAACTGTGCAAATAATCTAGTACCATTTTTAATACATTCTTCATGTATTTCTTTTAAATAATCTATATGAGCATCTAAAAAGACTCCAGGTCTGCCTCTTCCATTTCTTTCCTCTGACACCGAAAGTGCCTGTGTTATAATAAGCGCTATCTCTTTATCAGCTGCCTCCTTATAATGATTTACAAGCTTTTGTCCCATAATTCCATTTAAAGATGGCCATCCAAAACGTACCATAGGAGCCATTACAATTCTATTTTTAAATTCCACATTTTTAACCTTTATAGGTTCCATAATATTAGCCATTTGTATTACGTTTCACTCCTTAATTTTAGTTTTGATTGTTAATTTTTTATATTTATTTAAAACAAAGCTTTATTTAAAATTTAAAAAACTCAATACAGCATAAATTGCAGTTCCTAAAAAGCATATGCTGCATATTGACCATATTTCTGGAAATAATTTTTTTCTGATATTAAAAAAATACCAGAAAAATAAAAAATGCTAAACTAACTAATCCAAATATTGCAACAAGGCCATTCTCTTCTGAAAAACAAAATATATCAAGTAAACCATAGGTAAAAAATCCGAACAAACAAAAAATAGCAACTTCCAGTCTATTCATGTTTTTAGGCCTTTCAGCAAAAAAGTACGCCATAGCAAATATAAAAAATATGCATACAATCGTAAATATGTAGGTGACTTCCATTCCTATCACTCCTAAAATATATTATCAAATATATAACAACATATTTTGGGAAAACATTCATTCTTTACACGTCTTTCTAAAAAGCATTTTTTAATCCTCTATTTTAAACTATCTTTCAATATGAATACATACTTAAATTAACCAATACTTAAAAATCATGATTTAAAAAATAAAAAACACCAGGCATCAAACCTAGTGTTATCAATGGGCGAGTAAACCTATAAGCCGAGTTCTGTGTTAGACAATCATCTATCTAGATCTTACGTTACCATAAGATTCAAGCGATACTACCCGGAAGCGGGACGGGCCGCCCCGAAATGCTTCCCTATTCGATCTTGCTCCAAGTGGGGTTTACATAGCCGCAAAGTCGCCAATGCGCTGGTGAGCTCTTACCTCGCCTTTCCATCCTTACCTAAAAATTAGGCGGTATATCTCTGTTGCACTTTCCTTCAAGTTACCCTGACCGGGTATTACCCGGCACCCTGCCCTATGGAGCTCGGACTTTCCTCTCCTGCCAAATTGACAGCAGCGATTGTCTGGCTTACTTGCTTAACTATAATATCACACATAATCACATATTGCAATAAAAAGATTCATTTAATATTATCTTTTTAATTTACTCTTTTTACTTTTTTTACCTAAGCCTTCACTATCGTAGTATAAAATCCTTCCGCAGTTATCACAATGCACGATCTCCACTCCTCTACATATACTATCCATTGTCATAGCTGAAACCTTCATCTTACAGCCCTCACATACAGTACCTACTAACTTTGCAACTGCACAATCATTATATTTTAATATTTTTTCTATCTCATCAAGCATATACTTAGGAATATCCTTTTTTACATTTTCTATTTCTTTTTCAAATAGTTTTATATTGCTATCAGCCTCATCCATTTTTTTGCTGCTCTTATCTTTGTAATCATAAAAATTGTTTTTCACATTTATAAGTTCCAATCTTAAATTTTCAATAACTAAATTTATTTTCTCCTCCTGTTCTAAAAGTTCCATAGCATCATCTTCAAGTTTTTTTAGTTCCTGTTCACCCTTTTGAATTGATTTTTCAAGTTTGTCTATAGCATTTAAATCTGAGCCTACCTTGTTATATAAATCAAATTCCTTCTCATCTATTTCCTTCTTGTGATTTTTTATTTTTTCACTTATATCTTCATAACCTTTTTTTATAGTTTCAAGAGTTTTCCTTTTCGAAATATACTCTTTTTTCTTATCGTCAAATTCTTTTTTTAATTTTTTTAAAAAAATAAATATGTGAACCATCTTTTAACACTTTTTTATTTTCTTTTATTAGATCTAAATTATGCTGAAGTGAATATGCCAATTCTATATTACTCATAATTTCTCCCTCCAAATCAAATATAATCATACCTGGGGTTTGGGCGATAGCCATTATCCTTCTTAAACAAGATATTGTGCACTCCTTACAATACTCGGGGTTTTGGCAATAGCAAATTTCAAGTAATTTATAGTAAAGTAAAAGTAGACACAGCGAAAAAACCATATCTACTTCGTTTTGTACGGATCAACATTACAATTTGATACATATACATTAATATTCAATTTTCTTTCATACAAAGCGCTTTGGAGTTTTGAAGCTGCAACCTTCACTGCTGGCCATTCAGTTCCAAAGTGACCAGCATCAATAATACACATACCAAGTTCGTTATAATCGCTAACGTAATGATATGAAGTATCGCCTGTAATTATACACTCTGCGCCAAGTTTTCTTGAGCTTTCAAAAAAATCTTGACCACTTCCATTTATAATTGCAATTTTATATATTTTCGTATTATCCCTTCCACAATACCTTAAATTCTTAATTTCAAGTTTATTCTTTATAATAGAACATAATTTTTCAAGTGTAATTGGACTAGATAAATCAACTAATCTTCCTATACCAGAACTGCTGCCATCATATGAATTAGCTTCAATAACCCTACCCTTATCAAAACCAAGCAGTTCAACAATTATATCATTTAAACCGCCACTAACACTATCAAAATTGGTGTGCGCTGAATATAAATTAATCTTGTTTTCAGCAAGCTTTAATATTTTAATTCCTTGAAGAGTTTCATTTGTTACAGAAGACGGCTTTCTAAAAAGAAGGGGATGATGGGTTACTATCATATTGCATTTCTTTAATAAAGCCTCATCTATTACATCTAAAGTACAATCTAGCGCCATAAGAATAGAATTCACATTAGCCTCTGTATTTCCAACCATAAGACCAATATTATCATAATCCTCTTTCAATTTTTGAGGTGCAAACTCCTCAATTATATCGCACAAATCTTTTACTTTAAAAGGCATGAAAACAGCTCCTTAAGAATATGGTTTTTGTGAATTAGTTCTTCTTTTCTTTTTAATGCATTGCTATTACAAGGATCAATATTATCAATTATATGCTTATTTTTTTTACTTTATACTCAACATACTTTCTTATAAGTGGATGCTTTTTTTCAATAAGCTTTTCACTTATTTCATAGTAAATATCGTCTTTAATTATGACATGATTGTTATATCCTACTTTTATTATCTCATAATATTTGTTTTCGTCAATACATAATTCCTCATCAAAAATGTCAAAACCTTCATTATACAAATATTTTCTAAGCACTTCCGGATTTTGAACTGGCTGAAGTACAGCATATTTTAGGGATTTAAATACTTCCAAATTCTCCTCTATAATATCGCTTACGAGATTTCCTCCCATTCCTGATATGACTGCACAGTCCACCTCATTTGGTTCTATAGTACTAAGTCCAGCCCCTAATCTGCATTCTATTTTTTCTTCCATTCCATATTTTTTTATATTAATTTTTGCTTTATTAAGTGGCCCTTTCTTGATATCTGAAGCAATTGCAGTGCTGCATACATCATTTTCTATAAGATATATTGGAAGATATCCATGATCCGTTCCTATATCTGCAATACAATTACATTTATCAATCATAGAAGCGACACATTTTAATCTATTTGATATTTCCATATTTCCTCCTTAAAATTTAGACCTCGTTTTAAACAAGCGCAAAAGAAAGCACTTATTCAAAACAAAGCCTTCTTTAGTACTTTTTGCTATGTTGAAAATAATTGTAAAATTCTTATTTGCATTATAAAAAAAACAAATGATATTATGAGCGATACATACATATATTTATATGCAAGCTTTTTGCTGTATTTAGAATAAAAATATGATACATAGTACATACAAAATAATATAATCATATTATATGCTCCATACATCATCTGCTTAAAAGCAAAACCCTTAGCAGTTCCATATACAATAGGATTAAAGTTAGCATCAAAACTAAGAGGCATTTTTGCTGGCAGCATATCCTTCCAATAAAAGATAAATGGAACTATGGTCATTGCAAGAATAATAATAGTTACAATTATAAAAGGAATCATAAAATATTTATCTTTACCTAAATTTATTCTCTTATTTTTTTGTATGGCCAATGTTCAAAAGGTATGCTTAAATCTTTCAATTTATCTTCTATTTCTTGTACACTTTCAGGTGAAATAGCATATATCATATCTTTAACTTTTATATAAATCACATTCTCCGTAGATGTACAATACATATTAGTTGTACCTATATTTTCAACAAAAAATATTCCAAAGGCAAATTTATTTTTTCCATATCCTGAAAGCTTTACACCATTAATCATACCTTCAGATTTTTGATACATGTCCATTTCATTAAATGGTATTATTACTTTTTTCAAGCCTCTAAAGGCTATTATATAAAAATTATAATCATCATAATAATACTTAAGTGTAATGCATTTCAATAAATAATATATCTGGTATAAATTAAATATTATCAAAAACACTTTAAAGAAAACTATGATTGCATATGTATTAATAAAGTTACCTATTACCAATATAATTATATTAACTAGCAAGGAAACTAAAATCACGTCAATAGCTAAAAACAGACTTTTGCAAGGTTTTATATATTTCAATTTTTCACCTTCTTTTAATTTTAAGATAAACCACCTTGAATTGATTGCATTTCTATCCAAACCATCTTAATCATGACCACCGGCTAAGCCGGTGGTTTGCTCAGCCCTGTAAGGGCATATTACTGGCTGGGCTAAAAGCCCTCTGAATGGTCCGCCACCCGCATACTTTTCCGTGCAGTCGCTAAAGCGACTATTTTTTGTTCTTCTTTACTAATATTTCTATATTGCGATAATCATATATATGCTAAAACTTAGCTAGTTGCCTAAAAAATATCATTCTCAAAACAGCCATAGACAAAACTCCCACAATTACTGTAAGCAGCAAGTTATTTTTCTTAACAGCAGTAATGCATGTTATAGCTGCCGCAACTAAAACTGGCACATTTATTGAAACCTTATTATTTGATATTACTAATGCCGAAAATACAAGTGCAGTTAAAATTGAAATTGGAATGTACTTTAAAAACATTTCAACTTTTTTATTAAGCTTAATTTTAGAAATCAACATTACTGGAAGAACCCTTGGCAAAATAGTGACTATGGCTCCGCCAATTATTATGTACCAAAACGCGCATACTCATTTTTTAATAGTACCTCCTATAACAGCTCCAATCACTGCTGATATTACTATTGCCGTATTTGCAGAAAAAAATTTTTACAGTTGCAATAAATACCATTGCTGATGAAACTACGACAACAGCTGATTTTTTAGCTTCAGAATTATCCTTTAGGCTAGACACTAAAAGTCCTATAAACATGGCAGGAAGGGCAAAATCCAATCCAAATTTCTTATAATCATATATTAAACTGCTAAAACATGCTCCAACAAATGTTGCGGCAATCCAATTTAAATATGCAGTTATATTTACCCCAATCATCCATTTATAGCTTATATTGCTTTTACTACTACCTTCAGATGATGCAAGTGCAAAGGTTTCATCTGTCATAAGCACACCAACTGTAAAATTCTTTTTAAGAGAATTATCTTTAAAATAAGGTGCTATTGCCGCACTCATAAGAAGATGTCTTAAATTGACTAAAAATACAGTCAAAATTGTTTGCGTAACAGATGCTGATGAGAGAATCATACTTGCGGCAATAAATTGTGAAGAACCAGCATATATAAAGGTACTCATAGCTACAGTTTCTAGTACCGTCATACCACAGGATTTGCTTACCACCCCACAAGCAAATCCAATACTTAAATATCCAAACAAAGTTGGTATACAATCCTTAACTCCTTTAAAAAATTCATTACCATTTACATGAATTCTTTGTTCCTCAAGCATAAACTTGCCCCCTTTAAAGTTCCATTTATATATTATAGATTGCTTTTTTACCTAAAATCACCTTCTGAGAAATCTTACCCCAATTGTTTCTCTTTTTTGTTTTCAGGCAAATTTACTCCTATTACTCCTATTAAAATGAGTATTGAACCTATAATATGATAATAATAAAATTTTTCATTTAAGAATATCACTCCTGCTAAAATTGATACTATAGTGGATATATTAGAAAATACAGAAGTTGTCGATGCCTCTAGTTTAGATAAACTAAAGTTAATTAAGAAATAAGCACAAATAGAAGATATTATTCCTAAATAAACTATAGATTCAATAAATACTTTGCTTAAAAGTGGAGTAAAATACTCATGTAGATTTCCATCAAAAATGTGTATAACAATTAGAATTAAATTAAAGCTTAAAGCTCCAAACCCCATCATGAAGTAAGTTATTTCAACTGGAGTAAATCTTCTAGATACTTTCCTTGAAATTATATTAAAAAACCTGCTGAAATAACAGCGCCCATCAGCAAAAATATTCCTGTAATTGAACTGCTAGAGGCATTTGAATTGTCCATTATCACTATAAATGCAACACCTGAAACTGATATAACTATATAAATGAGCCTTTTAACAGAAGGAATTTCCTTTAAAAAATACGCTGCAAGTATAGTTACTGCTATAGGTATTAATGCTATCATAAGTCCACTAATGGATGAAGATGTATTTTTAACGCCATAGGTTTCAAAGATAAAATACATTACAGGTTCAAAAAAGGCCAATATACTCAACCACTTTATTGGCTTATTTTTAAAGTTAACCTTAATCAATTTAATCTTTATAAGTACTGTCATAACTAAAAAAGCTGTAAAAAACCTAAAAGCAACAAGTTCTATAGGCGTCGATACCTTTAAGGCCCTTTTTGTAAATAAAAAGCTCAATCCAAATATAACTGAAGATATTACAACAGTTACATATGGAAGTACTTTAGGTTGTCTTTCTATCATTATATCCCCCCTATACAAGCCAATTAATATACTATCATAAAATATTATAAAAGAATAGTTAGATTTATATAGTTTTTTAAACTTTAACGTAAGTTTTATAAAATAAAAACCACCGTTTTGGGGTAGCTTTTTATTTTACATTTTAAAATCTTATTGACAAATTTTCCTTAATCATATATTATTGTAAATGCAAATTATTTGCAGCCAAATTTTTAGGAGTGATTCAATGTATAAGAAATGTTTAATTTTATTTATATCTATATGTATGCTTTTTTCACTTACCTCTTGCATGAACAATAGTTCAAAAGATTCTTCAAGTGGAAAGATAAAAGTAGTAGTTTCTTTTAATGCAATGAAAGAATTTGCTTATGCCATAGGAAAAGATAAAATAAATATAGTCAATATGACACCAAATGGAACAGAACCTCATGACTTTGAACCTAAAACAAGAGATATTGAAGCACTTGTAGATGCAGATATATTCATATACAACGGTCTTGGCATGGAATCCTGGACCTCTAAAACTTTAAAATCAATAAATAATAAAAATTTAATTGTAGTAGAAGCTTCGAATGGTGCTAATATAATTAAAAACACTGATGCTGGAGAAATAAAGGAGCATGGTGCATATGACCCTCATCTATGGATTAGCTTAAAAGGTGCTGAATTAGAAGCTAAGAACATAAAAAATAGCTTTGTTAAGGCTGATTCGAAAAACAAATCTTTCTATGAAAAAAACTATAATGCTTTTAAAAATCAACTAGATGAACTTTATAGCACCTACAACGAGAAATTTAAAACTACAAAAATAAAACTTTGTTACAGGTCACGCTGCTTTTGCATATCTTTGCAAAGATTTTGGTTTAAAACAAGAAAGTGTTGAAGATGTTTTTGCTGAAGGAGAACCAAGTACAAAAAGACTTTCGGAACTAACTGATTTTTGTAAAAAAAATAAAGTTAAAACAATATTCGTGGAAGATATGGTAAGTCCAAAGGTTTCTAAAACACTTGCTAAAGAGGTAGGTGCTAAAGTAGAAAAAATATATACCGTTGAAAGTAAAGAGGATGGGAAAAATTATATTGAAGCTATGAGATCAAATCTAGAAATGATTTATAACAGCCTTAAATAAAAAAATGTGAAGTAACAGTATCTTGTAATGCAAAATACCGCTGCTTCACATAAACATGGATTAATATTGAATTAATTGTTAGTGCAATATTCCATTTCTTAATTTCCTTTTATTCATATTCATTCACTGTAACCTACACTCCTTGCCCTTTACCCTATATTTTTAAATTCTCTCCTAAATAAAATCCCACAACGCCAAGTATTAATGTCAAAAAAATATACGTGAATGCATTAAGCTTTTTTTTGCCTTGAAATAAGTTAAAACCTTCATACATAAAAGTTGAAAACGTAGTGTAAGCACCCATGAATCCATCAGCTAATAGCAGTGACATATTTCTACTTACGCCAGAGCTAGTTAAAACCCCTAATAAAAATGCTCCTGTTATATTTATTATAAAAGTTCCAAAAGGGAACTTAGATTTTGATCTTTTAGAAATAATATCTCCTAACTTGTACCTTGTTAAACTACCAAAAGCTCCTCCAATTCCTATTAAAATATATCCCAACGCTATTCCCCCTTATGAAATCTTCTCTTCTTCATTATCTTCAGTCTTTTTATTAAAGAATCTTGAAACTCCCTTTCTTGCCACAATAACTCCAAAGTATGCAAAGCATAGTCCAAATATTACTGAAAAGCTTATATATAATATTGAAGAAAAATATAATCCATGATTTATAAGCCTACTGTTTCCTTGCACATAGTAGAAAATGTAGTATATGCACCTATAAAACCTGTTGTAATCCCAAGCCTTATATCATTATCAAGCTCCAAGTTATCTATGGCTATAGTAGAAATTAGCGCTAACACAAAACTTCCTGTTATATTTATTATAAGTGTGTTTAAAGGTATAGCTTGCTTATAATTATAAAAATTAATATTTTTAATAATAAATCTTAAAATAGCTCCTAACGCTCCTCCTCCAGCTATAAGTAAATACTTTTTCATATGTTTCCTCCAATCCTTTTTATTATAAATAAACAAAAAACCCCTACACTTATTAAAATGTAGAAGTCATTAATCTAAAAGATAGTTAAGGCGAACTTCATCACCTATTCAGTTATTATGGGTCATATTATTATATCAATTAAGTTATAGTTTGTCAATTAAAATAGCAAGCTTCAAGCTTTATGTAAGTAACTTCTTCTTAAATTACGACAATTCATTTTTAGTTTTCATAAGCTTAAAAATTAAAAATCCTAAAATTGAAGATATTATGGAAACAGACATAATTGCTACTTTAGCATCATTTAAGTAAATTGCGTTAGAAAATGATAAAGAAGAAATAAATAGAGACATAGTAAACCCTATTCCTCCAAGTACACTTGCTCCATATAAATGTTTTATTGAGACTTTTGAAGGTAATTTGGCAATTTTAAATTTAATAAATAACCACGACATACCAAAAATGCCCAATTGCTTTCCACAAAAAAGTCCTAAAGCAATTCCAATACTCACAGGAGAAATCATAAGCCTTTTAAAGCTATTAATATTAACTATAACTCCGGAATTGGCTAAAGCAAATATTGGCATAATGCCATAGGCAGACACATAATTAAGTAAATGCTCCAATTTATAAGCTGCAGATTCTTCTGCTTCTACTCTAGTTTTCCCAAGTGGTATACTTATCCCCAAAAGAACTCCAGCAATCGTTGCATGAACTCCAGACTTTAATAAACAAATCCACAAAACAAATCCTAAAATTATGAAAGCTGAAATATGCCTTACTTTCAACTTATTAGCTATAATTAGAAATACAAAAGCGATCACTCCTATAAGAAGTGCAAGCCACCGTATATTATTCGTATAAAATATTGCAATAACAATAATTGCCCCTAAATCATCCACTATTGCTAGCGCTGTCAAAAATACTACTATACCTCTAGGCGCTTTTTTATTTCCTACAAGAGAAATTACCCCTAATGCAAAAGCTATATCCGTTGCCATTGGAATTCCCCAACCAGAAACCGTATTCTGACCAAAGTTAACCATAAAATATATTATTGCTGGAACCACCATTCCCCCTAAAGCAGCTCCAATTGGAAGTATTACTTTTTTATAGTTTTAAGTTCCCCCACAAGAACTTCCCTCTTAATTTCCATTCCGACTAATAAAAAAAATATAGACATTAAGCCATCATTAATCCAGTGAAGTATAGACATTGATATAAAAAATTTTCCCATTCCTAATGCAATATTTGTATGAAGTACCTTTTCATAAGCATGATTCAAACTCGAATTTGAAATAATTACAGCAGTCAAAGCACACATAATCAGAATAATTCCACTTGAGGATTCTTTATGAAAGAATTCTTTAAACATATTAATGACTGCAGATGCCTTTTTTAATTTCATAACATTTCTCCTCGAATATATATGATGACTAATAAACAATTTTATAATTGCATTTTTAGTTTTCCCAATATTACTTTTTTAAAACACAGCTATGATTAAAAAAATGTTAATATAAATTAAAGAAGCCTTATTTTATATAATCTTAGTCATTTTATCAACACACAGCAACCTTTTATTATAGTACTAAGTTACATTAGCCATTTTTTACTTTTATTAACATCAGCTTAACACAATTATGGTAAAATAAATACAAATATTTTAACATGGAGGAAAACATGAAAGATTTAAATAAGATTGAAAAAAGCTGGATAATGTATGACTGGGCAAATTCTGCATACAGTATAGCTATAACATCTACTATACTTCCACTATATTTTAAAATGGTGTACTCTTCTGGCACGTCTGCTTCTTCTGCCAATTCTACTGCATACTGGGGTTACGCAAATTCAATTGGAACTTTAATCATTGCATTTCTGGCTCCCATTCTAGGAACTATTGCTGATTATAAAGGATATAAAATGAAACTTTTTAAAACATTTTTTATTCTTGGAATTATATTTACCTCTCTTCTTTCTATAGTTCCTAATACCTATTGGTCTTTGCTTCTTATTTTCTATGTAATCAATTCTATAGGTTTCTCCGGAAGCTGCATATTTTACGATGCTTTTCTAGTAGACGTAACACCAAAAGAAAAAATGGATAGAGTATCTTCTATGGGCTTTGGAATGGGATATATAGGCAGCACAATTCCTTTTATATTATCCATATCCTTAATAATACTTTCTCAATCAAAAGTTATTCCTCTTTCAATACAAACTTCCTGTAAAATATCCTTTTTAATAACTTCAGCATGGTGGGCACTTTTTACTCTGCCTATGATTAAAAATGTAAAACAAATTCATGGAATAAACATAGAAAAAGCTCCAATTGTAAATAGTTTTATAAGATTAAAAAGCACTTTAAAAAACATAAAGCACCACAAAAATTTATTTATATTCCTTCTTGCATATTTTTTCTATATAGATGGCGTTGATACAATAATAACTATGGCCACTTCATATGGTTCGGACCTTGGGATAAGCTCCTCTACCCTTCTTATAATACTTCTTGTAACACAATTTGTAGCTTTTCCATTCTCCATAATTTTTGGCCGTCTTGCAGAAAAATTTAAAGATAAAACAATGATTTTTTGCGGAATAATAATTTATTCTTTTATATGTATATACTCTTATTTCATAAAAACCTCTTTAGATTTTTGGGTACTTGCTGTACTTGTAGGAACTTCTCAGGGAGGAATACAAGCAATAAGCCGCTCTTATTTTGGTAAACTTGTACCTAAAGAAAGAGCTAATGAATTCTTTGGCTTTTATAACATATTCGGAAAATTTTCAGCTATAATGGGTCCTTTTATTGTAGGCATAGTTACGCAGCTAACAGGTGAAACTCGTAAAGGTGTGTTAAGTATAATATTTCTTTTTTTAGTTGGAGGGATTATTCTTTTTAAAGTTCCCGCTGATAAAAGATGTGCTAATTCTAAAAACACCGCATATGAATTAGACGCATAAAAAAGCTATGTTTTAAAATAATATCAATAAAAATTTATGTCATTAATGGAACCTAAGAATTGCTTATTTATAATTTCAGTAATCCTAAGATTCCATTAATTTCAAAATATTATATCAACTTTCTTTTAAACACGGCTTATTATGCTATAAGTAAACTTTATCTAAATAAAGCTCCACCAATAATCATTTTTTGAATTTCATTAGTTCCTTCATATATTTGAGTAATTTTAGCATCTCTCATCATTCTTTCAAGATTATACTCTCTCATGTATCCATTTCCACCAAGCATTTGTACAGCTTCAACAGTTACATGCATTGCTGCATCTGTACAAGCAAGTTTTGCCTTTGCAGCGGATACAGAATATGGTCTTCCATTTTGCTTATCAAGTGCTGCTTTGTATAATATATATTTAGCTTCTTCAATTTCAAGCTCAAGCTCTGCCATTTTAAAGGATAAGTATTCATTTTTATATAGAGGTTTTCCAAATTGAACTCTCTGTTTTAAATATTCTTTAGCTATATCAAAGGCTCCCTCTGCTATTCCAAGTCCTTGAGCTGCAACTCCTATTCTTCCTCCATCAAGTGTACTTAAACCCATCCTAAGACCTTTTCCTTCTTCTCCAACTAAATTTTCAACTGGAACTTTACAATTTTCAAACACAAGTTCTGAAACTTGAGCTGATCTTATACCACATTTGTTTTCAATTTTACCTACTGAAAATCCTGGGAAGCTCTTTTCAACGATGAAAGCAGATAAACCCTTAGCTCCTTTACTTTTATCTGTTGAAGCAATAACAAAGAATGTTTCTGATAATGGTCCATTAGTTATAAAGCACTTAGAACCATTTAATATATAATAATCTCCATCTCTTACAGCTGTAGTTTGAACACCTGATGCATCTGAACCTGCATTTGGCTCTGTTAACCCAAAGGAACCGAATTTTTTACCTGAAAGTATATCTGGAAGATATTTCTTTTTTTGTTCCTCTGACGCATTATTTATAATACCCCCAGCACAAAGTGAAGTAGTTACTGAATAGGAAATGCCAACCGAGGCATGGACCTTTGATATTTCTTCTACTGCAAGTACATATGAAAGATAATCTCCTCCGAAGCCTCCATATTCCTTTGGATAAGGCATACCGATAAAACCCATGTTACCCATTTTCTTATAAGCTTCTATTGGAAATTCACTATTTTCATCATTTTCTATAGCTATAGGTTTAAGCTCCTTTTCAGCAAATTCTCTTGCAGTCTTTTGAATCAACTGCTGTTCTTTAGATAATTCAAAATCCATTTAAAATTCCTCCTTAAAAAATAATATTACCTTTTTATGCCCATAGGCGTATCATAAAAAATTCTTTCATCCATCAGCTTAGGATCTTCATCCATTTTCGGTACAAAGTCCATTAAATCTAAAATATCTCTTTCCATGTTTATTCCTGGTGCTATCTCTATAAGGTATAGGCCATCTTTTTTAAGTTCAAAAACAGCTCTTTCAGTGATATATAAAACACTTTGACCCGTTTTTTGAGCATACTTGCCACTAAACGTAATTTGTTCTACGTTATCTATAAATTTTTTAACCTTACCTTCTTGAAGTATATTTAACTTTCCCTCTTCAACAGCCACTTTTAAACCTGAAGTGGTAAAGGTCCCACAAAATACTACCTTCTTAGCATTTTGAGATATATTTATAAAGCCTCCACAGCCTGCTATTTTAGGTCCAAACTTACTTACATTTAAGTTTCCCTCTTTGTCCACTTGTGCTAAACCTAGAAAAGCTATATCAACTCCTCCACCATCATAAAAATCAAACTGATAAGGCTGATCTAGTATGGCTTCTGGATTTATTGAAGCTCCAAATTCGCTTCCACCCTCTGGAATGCCTCCTACAGGCCCTGCTTCTACTGTAAGTGTCATATATTTTCCTATACCTTCTTCATTTGCAACAAGAGAAATCACCTCTGGAATCCCTATGCCAAGATTAACTACACTGTTTGGTTTCAATTCCATTGCAGCCCTTCTCGCAATAACTTTCCTAACGTTCAAAGGAGCTTTTTCTATACTTGTAAAAGGTATTTTTATTTCTCCTGTTAAAGCTGGATTATACTGACATCCAAAAGACTGTTCATGCTCTTCTTTTTTTGATACTACAATTGCATCTACATAAATCCCTGGAATTTTAACAAGTCTAGGGTCAAGACTTCCAGCTGCGACCATCTTTTCAACCTGCACAACAACAGTTCCACCACTATTTTTGCAAGCCTGGGCAATAGATGTGGCCTCAAGCGTAGCAACTTCCCTTTCAAGAGTTACATTTCCCTTTTCGTCTGCAAAGGAACCTCTTATAAAACATATATCTATTGGAAATGATTTATATAGAAGCTTTTCTTCACCATTTATATTCACTACCTCAACTATGTCCTCTTTTGTTACCTTATTTAGTTTTCCACCTTCAATTCTAGGATCAACAAAAGTATTTAGACCAACATGAGTTATAGTTCCCATTCTCTTTCCGGCAATATCCCTAAAAAGCTGCGAAATAGTTCCTTGAGGCAAATTGTACGCTTCCACCTTATCTTCTATAGCCATTCTTCCAAGCTTAGGTGAAAGATTCCAATGGCCTCCAACTACTCTTTTAATCATACCTTCATGTGCAAAATGATCTGCACCTTTACCGTTACTATCGCCTTGAGCGGCCGCATATATTAAGGTTAAGTCTCTAGGATGTCCCGTCTCATTAAATCTTTTTTCAAGGGCACAAGTAAGAGATTCAGGGCAGCAGCTTCCAACAAAACCACCTGTTACAATAGTTTCTCCATCCTTAACCATTTCTGCAACCTCACAGGGCTTCAAAAATCTTACTCCCATATTGAATCCTTCCTTTCACACTTATCCAATTAGCATCCCTTAAAATCAGGAGTTCTCTTTTCTACAAAAGCTTTCATTCCCTCTTTTTGATCTTCTGTCGCAAAGCACAAAGCCCATAAATTATTTTCATAACTGTAAGCTGACTCAGTATCCATATTAAGTCCGTTATTTATTGATAACTTTGCAAGGCTAACAGCATAACTTCCTTTTGTCATTATCTTTTTTCCAAGCTCCTTTGCCTTTTGAATAAGCTCTTCAGGCTTGTATATTTTATTAACGAGACCTATACGATAAGCCTCCTCTGCATCTATCATATCTGTAGTAAAAATTAATTCCTTAGCTCTTCCTTTTCCAACAATTCTAGGAAGTCTTTGTGTACCAGCAAAACCAGGTATTATACCAAGATTGACTTCTGGTTGGCCAAATTTTGCATTGACTGAAGCTAATCTAATATCGCAAGCCATTGCAAGTTCATTTCCTCCACCTAAAGCATAACCATTAACAGCTGCTATAACCACTTGAGACATATTTTCAATATCAGAAAATACTTTTTGAGCTACTCTTGAAATTTCTTTTCCTTCTATGGCATTTAAATTTTGCATTTCCTTTATATCTGCTCCTGCAACAAATGACTTAGATCCTGCACCAGTTATAATTACAATTTTCACATATTTTTTTAATGAAATTTCACTTATAAGCTGACCAAGTTCTTTTATAGTTTCGCTGTTCAAAGCATTAAGAGCCTTAGGCCTATTTATTGTAATTTGACCAATTCCATCTTCTTCTTCATAAATAATATTTTTCACAATGATCCCTCCAATTAGACTATGATAAACGTGTATTCTAAATAAACTTTAATCACTTAACTATTCATAATGTAGTACAGGCGCTCTGAAGTATCAGCCTTCTTTAAATTTTTGAAGCAATTGTATGGATTTTACTAAACTTCAACTAAAAAACCAATCTTCACATAATTACATTTTGAAAGACTGTCAAATAATTGTTTAAAGCTAACATGTTTATCTCATAGAACTGTAAACCTTTCTCCTCTAAACATAAGTACACTTTTTAAACCTTTACATCATTTGCATATTTGTTTACTACTTCTGAGCCACTGAAGCCCCTCATTATCATCTTGTTTACATAATGCCAAAAAGTGTTTCGAAAAACCAAGCATATCGTTACTATCCTAATCTTAACCTTATCCCTATTAATCTTTTATTCCCCCTGTCTTACTATTTATTTAAGAAGACGGGCTAACATCTTCTCAATATGAAATTCATAAAAACATTGCAATAATATGCTCAAATTATTGTTGTTTATTTGTTAACTTTTGATTATATTATAAGCATCATTACCATAACATGTCAATATATTTTTATAAATATTTTTGTAAATAGTTTTTTGATAAAGTTTTGGTTATATTATAGTTTATTTTTATTTATTTGGTGTATAATAGAAGTAGTACATACATAGTTGCAAAATACGAGCTAGTGAGTAAATATAGATAAACAAGCTGAAACATTTAAATTGCCAATACCAAATTTATCCTTACAAACTGGAATTTGTCGAGCACTATAGTGAAGGGTTTTAACTCACTTCGTTTGTTAAAAGACTAAGGTTTTCGCTATGCGAAAGGTGAAGGGTTTTACGGTGCTTCTCTACGAAAAATACACTATTAGCGAGATTTTACAATAAAAATAGTGATAAATTGTTTAAATAATGAACTATAAAGATTCACGCCAAAATTCCGTAGGCACGGAGGAATTTTTTCCTTGCACTACTGTGTGAGTGAAGTAACAATGCTGAAGGAACGATTTAAAAAAATTCTAATAAATCTTGGTTCAAAAGTTGTAAAATACTTAGATATTTCAATCTGTCTGAGCGATAGCGAGTTATTGAAATATCTTAGTATTTTATGATTTTTGAACCTTAGATTTATAGAATCTTTTTAACGCGACGAAGCATTGTTACTTCACAAATTCCAGTTTGTCAGGATGAATTTAATAGTACTAATTTTAAATTTTTAAGTTGTCTATTTATAGGAGTGATTAAAATGGTTTTATTAGTAGTTGATACACAAAAGCTAATAGTAAATCAAAAATTATATGAATTTGATAAGTTTGTTTCTAATGTTAAAAAGATAATACATGAGGCTAGAGAAAATAATATTGAAGTAATATATATACGTCATAATGATGGAGCAGGAACTGAATTAACAAAAGGAACTGATGGCTTTGAAATATATGAAAAGTTTCAGCCTATGGAGAATGAAAAAATATTTGATAAAAATGTCAACAGCGCTTTTAAAGGAACAGGTTTATTAGAGTATCTAAAGGATAAGGGAGAAAAGGATATAATCATTATTGGACTGCAAACAGATTATTGCATGGATGCTACTATAAAATGCGGTTTTGAACATGGCTTTAATGTTATAGTTCCAGCATATGCAAATACAACAGTTGATAATAAATTCATGTCCTCAGAGCAAAGCTATAAGTATTATAATCAATTTATGTGGAATGGCAGATATGCAGAATGTATTTCAGTGGATGAAACAGTTAAAAGAATGAAGTAGTTTAAAGTCTGCAAAATAATGAGATTAGGAGTTCAAAGCTTAGGGGTTAAATTCTCGGTTTTGAACTCTTTATTTTATCATAAATGTAAATAATATATCGCTTTATGGAAATTTGGTATTATAAAATATTTCAATGTATTATATAATTTACTTGTTATAAATAAACCGCTTCAACTATTGAAATTCATGTGCACCAAAATGCCCAGAAGACGGCATTTTGGTACAAATAAATTTCGAGTTTCAAGGTGGTTTATCTTTAATAAAGCTTGTAAGGATGTAGGAAAATATGAAAATACTTATATTTGGTATTGTCGCAAGTGGAAAAACAACTTTAGCAAAACACTTATCAGAAAAGTTAAATATACCTTATTATGAGGGAGATTGTATCGCGTGGGGATTTCCAAATGAAAAAAGATATAAACGTTCTAATGAAGAGCAGAAAAAAATAATTTATAAAATAAATGAAAATAACTCATGGATTGTAGAGGGGACTTATAGAGAAAGCCAAAAAGTATTGTATGATTTGGCAGATAAAATAATATTCTTAGATACACCTTTATATATTAGGAAATATAGGATAATTGCTAGATTTGTAAAGCAGAAAATTGGATATGAAAAAAGCAACTATAAGCCAAGTTATGATATGTTAAAGCATATGTTTATATGGACAAATGAGTTTGAAAAAAATCGTAAAGTTCACGAAGATAGGCTTATGAACTATAAAGATAAGCTTATTTGGATAAAAGCTGCAGTGGAATTAAAGGGAAAACTATAAATTTAATTTACTCATGAGGTAATAGTTGAGTTGGTAATCCTATAGTTGTTTTTGTGATTAAAAGCCATATGAAAAGGAGAAATTAAAAAATGAACTATATTATTAAATGTGGTAGAAATTTTGCTGCAATCTCAGATATTGTAAGCGCTGAACTTCACAAACATTGGATGCTGCAAATATTTCTTAATTGCGAAGATAACTTGAATATTGAAGTTGATGGAAAGCTTATTAATTGCAATGCTGCTCTTGTAAATATGAACACGGTACATACATTTAATGTAGAGGGAAAAATCCATTTTACTATGCTGCTTGATCCTACAACACAGCTAGGGCGCCTTATGAGAAGAAGGTTAAAAGAAAAGTCTTTTTATGTTTTTCCTCATAAAGAGGCAACTGTTATGCAGCAAAATCTTAAAAACGTACTTTTAAAGAGAGGCAAAGAGGCTTTGATGTTCTTTGTTAAGAGCATTGATTATAAATTTGCTTCCTGTAATATAATAAGCTTCGATGAACGAATTGAGGAAGTTCTAAACCTTTTGAATGACTATTCTTGTGAAGATGAATTTCATCAAATAAAATATTTATCTCAAAAGATGCATATTTCTGAAAGCTACTTAGCACATTTATTTAAAAAGAAACTGGAATTCCATTAAAAAGTTATATTGTTTTGCGTAAACTTCAACGTGCATATGAATTAATATTTAACGGGGAAAATATAACGACAGCAGCACTTAATGCTGGTTTTGATAGTTCATCGCACCTTGCATATACAAACAAAATGATGACTGGAATGTCTGCCACAAATATAATAAGAGATAGCGGATTTTTGAAAGTTTTCTGATGCATATTTTGATATTGTGTAATTATTAGAAAGGAAGTGTTACACAATGAATGAATATTTAAAGGAAACTCAAATGTTAAATTTTAGCCATAGTTCAATTCAGAAATTGATAAGGGAAAAGCAGTGGTCAAAGGAGGATGACTTTGAAAAAATCAGAAAAATCTATAAATTTGTTCGTGATGATATAAGGTTCGGATATAATACAGATGATACAATTTTCGCTTCTAAAGTTTTAAATGATGGTTATGGGCAGTGCAACACAAAGGGAACTTTATTTATGGCGCTTTTGAGAGCAGTTGGGATACCTTGTAGAATTCATGGTTTTACCATTGATAAGAAATTGCAAAAGGGTGCAATGACAGGATTAATTTATAAGCTTGCTCGCCAAAATATTGTTCACAGCTGGGTTGAAATTCAATATGAAGGATGCTTTTATAACATAGAGGGCTTTATTTTAGACGGTGAATATTTGAAAAAGCTTCAAGAAAAGTTTTATGATTGCAGAACTAGTTTTTGTGGATATGGTGTTGCTACGGATAATTTTCAAAATCCTCAAATAGAGTGGAATACCAATAATACATATATTCAAAAAGAAGGCATTAACTGCGATTTTGGAGTATTCTATTCACCTGATGAATTTTTCGAGAAGCATAAGCAGCGGTTATCTCCGCTAAAAAGGTGGATTTATCAAAATATTGGACGTAAGCTTATGAATAGAAATGTAGAAAAAATTCGAAATTAGTAAAAGTGCATATTTTAAATAAGTGTAAAATAATGCAAAAAGTACTTGCTACTTACCTAGGGTAATGGTATAAATTAGTATTAAGATAGTTAAATTTAGGAGATTATATATGGAGATATGGGAAAATAATCAATATGTAAAGAGTATAGAACTTAAAAGAGATAAAATAGAGTCCTTTTCTAAGTATCCATTTAATTTGTCTGCAATAAAAAATTTATCAAAGTTAAAATTACATCCTAAAGTAACCTTTATAGTTGGAGAAAATGGTTCTGGTAAATCAACTATATTAGAGGCAGTTGCTGCTTCATATGGGTTTAATGCAGAAGGTGGAACTAAGAATTTTAACTTTTCATCATGTGATACTCATTCTGAACTCCAAAATTATATTAAGCTAATAAAAGGTATAAGGAAGCCGGAAGATGGATTTTTTCTTAGGGCAGAGAGTTTTTATAATCTTGCTACCAATATTGATAATTTGGATTTAGAACAACCTCAAATTCCAAGAATAATAGATTCATATGGAGGAATTTCACTGCATAAACAATCTCATGGAGAATCCTTTTTTTCAGTATTTATGAATCGATTTAGAGGAAATGGATTATATATACTTGATGAGCCTGAAGCAGCATTATCTCCATCAAGGCAAATGTCTATGATATCGAGAATGCATGATTTGGTAAAGGAAAATTCGCAATTTATTATTGCTACGCATTCTCCAATAATAATGGCATATCCTGACTCAATAATATATGAAATAAAAAATGGAATTAGGGTTGTTAGATATGAAGAAACTGAACATTATTCAGTTATGAAAGGTTTTTTAAATGATACTGAGAGGCTTTTAAATATACTTTTGGGAAAGTAATGTGAAGTAACAATGTTTCGTCGCGTTAAAAAATTTGATAGAGATTTTAGAGAAAACTTTTATGGAATAGAGGCATGTCTTTTTAAAGATGAAAAAGATATCTGGAGATTTGCAGATGAAAGTGAATATATGTATGAGCAAGATTATCCCATTGATAAATTTAAGAAATACAGTAAAAACCTTTTTTGTTGGTTATCTGAAAAAAAGTCTTGAGTATAATTTTATTCCTGTATTAGAATTTGATGGGCTAAATAAGTATGGTTGCGAGGAAAATTTTCTTGAAAGCTTATTAGAAAAATATAAAGCTGTAAGGTTATGCTTGGATACAGGGAGACTTCATCTACAAAATAAGATAGATTCAGATTTTGATGAAAAAGAAATTATTAGAAAATTTGCAAGGTATGCTGAGGTGGTGCATTTATGGAATGTTAAAATATCCGGTAATTTAGAAAATAATCATTTCCCGGCATTACCAAGTTTGAAAGTAGAAGATGGTTGGGCACCTATTGAAGATTACCTCAGAATTATTAAAAATGAAAAAAAGAAGGTAAGGATAATGTTTGAACATAGATCTGAGTTAATAAGTAATGAAGAATTGGACAACCTATACCTTTGGGTTGCGTCTATATTGGAGGGGTAAAAAATGCTTCCAAGCAAAGGAATAGCAGAAGAGGAACTAAACATAGCAGGACAATTAAATCCTGGACCGTGGACAGAGCATTCTATTAATGTGGGACTAGCAGCTCAAATGATTGCACAAAGGTATAAAAGCCTTAATCCAGAAAAAGCATATGTCTTAGGACTTCTTCATGACATTGGTAGAAGGTATGGTGTAAGTGCAAGAAGACATGGTATTGATGGATATAATTTTGCTAAGGAAAAAGATTTCGATGAGGTTTCCCGAATTTGCTTGACGCATTCATTTCCAGTTCAAGACTTTGATAAAGAAATAGGAAAAAATGATATGAGTGCTGAGGAGAGTGAATTTGTTCGTCAGTATTTAAAAAACATAACATATGATGATTACGATAAATTAATTATCCTTTGCGATTCACTAGCTGATGCTCAAGGTTTTTGTATGCTTGAAAAACGTTTTTGTTAATACAACAAGGCGATATGGAATATTTACATTTACTGTTGAGCGCTGGAATGGCACTTTTGAAATAAAGGAATATTTTGAAAAGCAAATTGGATGTTCTATTTATGATGTGCTCCCCAATATAAAGGAAACTACATTTAAGGATGCACTATTATGGAAACCTACGAAGTAACAATGCTTCGTCGCATTAAAAAAATCCTGTAAATCTAAGGCTTAAAAATCATAAAATCCTAAGATATGTCAATAACTCGCTGAAAAAATACTCAGACAGATTGAAATATCTAAGTATTTTATGATTTTTGAACCAAGATTTATTAGAATTTTTTTAAACTGTTCCTTCAGCATTGTTACTTCGACCCCACGGTAGCGCAAGGAAAAAATTCCTCCGTTCCTACGGAATTTTAGGTGAGAATCTTTATTAAGGATAAAAATGTAAAGGTAATAAGCAATTATAAAGAATTAGAACAGTTTATAGATGATATTTATATGGAGGAATAATTTATGAAACTATTTTTAATAAGACATGGACAAACAGACTGGAATGTAAAAGGAAAAATACAAGTAAGCTGTGATACTGAACTTAATGATACTTGTATGAAACAGGCAGAAGAACTGAGTTAATAGGGTGTTGGAGAATGACTATACTATTCAAGTCCACAAAAAGGCACTTAAAACAGCAGAGGTTTTGAGTAGAATTACTAATGTGGAGCATATAGCAATGGAAGGTTTAAAGGAAATTAATTTTGGACAATGGGAAGGAATGTCATGGGAAGAAGTTGAAGAAAAATATCCAACGGAATATGGAAAATGGCACATGAATTGAAGATACACAAAACAACCTAAAGGTGAATCATACTTCAAAATTTGAGGTGAAGGTTTGTAGTGAAAAAGCCTATAGAAATTGATTTTAAATTTAAACAATTAAAAAATTTTATAGTAGGACTTCTAAAAGATCTGATAGTTACAATTGCAATAATTTTATTGATATATGAATTTAGCCCTATGATTGTTAATAGATTTGTACCTTCAGATATGTGCTTTACATATTTAAGGGATAACAACAAATTGTACGTATTATGTTCTCCAGTTGGAAATCCAGAAGAATTAAAAGGTGTTAGATTAACTAAAGCTGGTACTGTTAGGAAAGAGATATTATTTTTCTTAAAACCAAAAGCTAATGACGTATCTAATGGGATAAAAAGAGGGACAGAAATATTTACTTCTAGTAAGGGAAAGATACGTTCTGTCGAGAGCCATGAAGTTGTGTATGGAAGAAACAGGCACTTGTGTGTGGCCAGATATTCCAGAAAAGTTTTGGGCACAAGCTGTAAATGAAATGATAGGATTATAAATTTTTATATAATGAATAATTGAAAAACTACAAGGAAAGATTTCATTTAAAGAACGAACGATAATTTTTAACAAAATCAGTTAAGGATAGCAAAAGTTAAGTGTTAAACTTATTTGGGATGGGAGGGGTAAAGATGAATATTAAAGATGTTGGTACTTGGGAATTACTACAAAAGAAAATGACATGGGAACAATTAAAATATATACATAATAAACGAGTTTTGGATTTTGGAAGTGGACATGGTATAACAGCTAATCATTTTGCTGTAGATAATGAGGTTGTTGCAATTGAGCCAAATGAAAAGATGCTTTGCGATAGGTTTACAGAAAATGATTATACACAAATAAAAGGGGATATCAATGAACTTAAGAATTTCGAAGACGAATCCTTTGATGTGATATTATGTCACAATGTTCTTGAATATGTAGATGAAAGAAAAGAAATTATAAATGAATTTTCAAGAGTATTGAAGAAAAATGGATATTTGTCTATTTTAAAACATAATAGGGCTGGAAGGGTTATACAGATGGTAGTACTGCTAAATAACTTTGAACATGCAAATGAATTATTAGAAGGAAAAAATGGACATGCACAGCAGTTTGGTGAAATTAATTACTATGAGGATTCAGATATATTGGAATGGTCGGATAAATTTAGGGTGGAAAAAATCTTAGGAATGAGAACCTTTTGGGATTTGCAGCAAAATCAAGAAATTCAAAAGGATAAAACCTGGCAGGAGCAAATGCTTAAAATAGAATTAAAGGTAAGTGAATTGGAAGTGTATAAAGCTGTAGCATCCTTTCATCATGTTATTTTACGAAAAAATTAGTTGCTTTTTATGTAAGGCAGTTACGTAAATTGGGATTAAAATGATTTATATATGAAATTCAGAAGGAGAATTAATTGTGAGGATATTGATTATAGGTGCAAATGGATATCTTGGAAATACAATATAATAAGAAACTATTTATATTTAAAAGGGTGATACAAAGATGGAATTTTGGAGTTCTATGATGGTAATGGATTTATTAATTTCATTTACGATGGCTGGATTAGGTAAATATCTTATTAAAAATCCACCAAAGGAAATTAATCAGATTTTTGGATATAGAACATCTATGTCTACGAAAAACAAAGATACCTAGAAGTTTGCACACCATTACTGCGGAAAATTGTGGATGATTATAGGAGGTATAATGATTGTTCCTTCTGTAATATCAATGTTGTTTGCAATCGGAAAAGATGAAGGTACTGTAGGTAGCTTTGGTGGTATACTTTGCTTTGTACAACTTGTTTTTTTAATTGCTTCAATATTTCCTACGGAGGTAGCCTTAAGAAAAAACTTTGATAAACATGGGAATAGAAAAAAGCATGATTTTTAGTTATAGATATTATTCCTTGTAGTGAAATAGGCATGAAGGGTATTTGGATAAACAGAGATAATGAAGAAACAAAATTTGATGATATAAAATGATAACTAGCTTAGATTAATTAAAAAATAATAATTTGTAAAGGGGATATTAAAAATGACTAGTTACGAAAAAAGTTTAAAAGTTTTAACACAGCTGTTTGCAAAAGATTATCAATTTGCTTTAGCAACGTGCGATGATAACGTTCCCTCTGTTAGATTTGTGGATACCTTTTATGATAATGGCGCATTTTATATTGTTTCTTATGCAAAGTCACAAAAAGTAAAAGAGATTGAGAAAAATTCTAGAATTTCAATGTGCAATAAATTGTATCGTTTTACTGGAATTGCTAATAATGCTGGACATCCATTATTAGAAGAAAATCATGAAATTAGGGAAAAACTAATAAAGGCTTTTGACACTTGGTATTTTGCACACAATAACGAAAATGATGAAAATATGTGTTATATAAAAATAGAATTAAAACAAGGGTTCTTTTATAAAGATGGAACTGGATATAAGGTTGATTTTGAAAATAGAAAAGCTGAGGAATTCCCATTTGCATTTGATATTGTAACAGTTGAGTAAAGGTAAGACATCTAAAACTTCAAATTTAGTTGTACCAAGGTGCCTTCTTCTAGGTATTGTGGTACAACTAAAATAGTGAATTTTAAGGGGGCATATGTATGTGTGGAGTATGCAATAGAATTAAGGAAACGCTTGAAGGAAAAAACAGATATTTTGTTAAGGAGTTAGAAACAGGTTATGTTGTACTAGGGGATTATCAACGTTTTAAGGGATATACTTTGTTTTTATGTAAGGTACATGCTACTGAAATACATTTTCTAGAAAAAGATTTTAGAAATAAATTCTTAAATGAAATGTCATTAGTGGCTGAGGCTACTTACAATGCATTTAAGCCTGATAAATTAAATTATGAGTTATTAGGTCAAGGAGAAGGTGTACATATGCACTGGCACTTTTTCCCGAGGTACATAGGAGACACGCCAAACCCTGGACCGGTTTGGAGATTACCAAAAGAGGAAATGTATAATGAAAAGTATATACCTTCTGATGAAGAACTGGAAAAAATGAAAAAGAGTTTAAGAATAGAGCTAGAGAAATTATGTTGTGTTTGAAGCTTAAATCTGTAGAAAAAATTAACGAATGGTATAAATTTAACAAATTAGGTTTCTATAAGTATAGATAATTTTCCTCCATTTCATTCTTTTGGCTTGTTTATCTATATATAAAATAGAGGTGTTTATTTATGTTGCCATATACAGATAAAGATATAAAGGATATTTTAACTACAATAATAACAGACGTTGAGTTTACTATTATTCCTGTAGGAAACCACGATATAGGTAGGAACTTAGTTTATAAGGTGGTAGTTGGTGGTGAGAATCGGTATATTTTTAAGATATACTCTTTAGCTAAAAGAAGAATGAGGGAAATAGAAGCATCAGAGTTGTTAAGAAAAAGTAATATGGTAGTACCTAAAGTTGTTAAATATGGAGAATCAAATTCTCGTGAATGGATTTTAAAGGAGTATATAGACGGTGAGCTATTTGAAAAAATGTACACTCGCATTGATATGGACAACCAATTATTATTATTTGCGCAAATGGGAGAAGAACTTGGAAAAATACATTGATCTCAAAAGTTTGACTTTATAGGTGATTGGAATAATAAAATTAAGCTTGATAAATATGTAGATTATACAATTAGCAAAATTGAAAATAGCATAGAGGAAATTTCCAATCAAGGTTTGCCCGATATTAAACTGCTAATGAAGGGAATTAAAATATTAAGAGATAATTATGGATTTCTATATAATAATATTAAAGAATCCAGATTAACTCATGGTGATTTTGATGGCAGGAACATTTTAGTTACAAATGCAAATGATAAATATAAAATAAGTGCAATAATTGATTTTGAATCGTGTTATCCTGAAAATTGTGAAAATGACTTAGTAAATTTATATTTTAAGTATTTTTGGATAATAAACAGTATGAAAAAAGCATCTCTCAATGGGTATAACAAATATATGGTAATTCAAAGTGAGTTTTATAAAAAATTAAAGGTTTATTTAATTCGTTTGATAATAGACCATTGTAGTTGGTCATACATAAGAGCCAATGATTACTATACTAGTAATATAGATTTTTTAAAGAGATTATTATAATTTTTAAATAAACTTGTTCCTTACCTAAGGTAATGGTGTAAATTAGTATTAGGTTATATTTTAGATAATTATTCGAAATGAATTTAAAGGAGAAATTATGGAGAATATTGTTATAAAACCACATCATTTATTAGATATTTTAAAACTTTACGGAAAAGGAATAAAAAATTTTGTCCCAGATATTAATTATAAGCATAACTTTTATTTAATCGCAAATATGATTGTAAATGGAAAAGTAGAATTTATAAGGTTTACTAGAGATTGTGATGATATTTGCAGGCCCTGTAAGTATTGTAAAACAGAAAAATGTTACGATGTTGTTGCTTTTTTAAATGGATATAGTAAAGACCAGTATAATAAAGAAATAGACGATGAACTGCTTAAGATTTGGAGTCTGCGTTTTGGTATGGATTATAATTTTAAAGATATTTTAGTGATGCTTTCAAAAGAACTAAATTATCATTTATTTAAAAAAAGTATGGAAATATGAGCAAGAATATGCTATTCAATTTAGGAATGTATTTACAATTATGGGATCATACAAGGTATTTTTGAATTATATGGGTATTAAGGATTAATATCGTATAATAAATCATAAAATTTAGTTTATGGAGGAACATATTATGTTAAATCCCAAAGAAGCAGAAAAAGAATTAGAAATAGGTGCAAAGCTAAACCCGGGACCATGGGTAAAACATAGCATGTCAGTTGGTTTAAACGCTAAATTAATTGCGGATAAGATTGATATATTAGATAGTAATAAGGCTTATGTTATGGGATTATTGCATGATATAGGACGTAGAGCAGGTATAAAATCAATCATGCATACAATTGATGGGTATGATTATATGATGAGTTTAAATGAAAAAGAGATTGGAAAAATATGCTTAACACATTCATATCCAATACAAGATGTAAATACGTTTTTTGGAAAATTTGATTGCACAGAAGAACAAAAGGTTTTCTTGTGCAGCTTTATAAAGAATGCAGTATATGATGATTATGATCGATTAATTTAATTGTGTGATGCAATATCATTGCCGAATGGTGCTTGTATTATGGAGAAAAGGTTAATTGATGTGGCACTTAGACATGGTTGCCGGATTTTACTATTGATAAATGGAAAGCATTTTTAGAGTTAAAAAAGTACTTTGATAAATTATGTGGTTGCAATATATACACGCTTCTGCCAAACGTAATAGAAAATTCTTATGAGAGTTTAATATAGAGATAAACAGGCTGAAAAGCTAAAATTACTAACACCAAATTTATCTCTACAAACTGGAAGTTGATTCAGAGCACAGAGTACAAAGTACAGAGTACAGTGAAGGTGGATTTACCTTTCGTTTCTCTCAGGTAAATCTTAGAGCTTAATAGTGTCAGCTACGCTGAGCACTATATTTTAAGCGCTTTGCGTGCATTAAGTTTAAGATTTTTTGTAGCGACAGCGGAGAAAAATCATCCTTCATGCGTGCATTAAGTTTAAGATTTTTTGTAGCGACAGCGGAGAAAAATCATCCTTCACTGTACTCTGTCCTCTGTACTTTGTACTCTGAGTTAAATTCCAGTTTATCAGTACATACTTGTCATTTATAATTTTAAGCATTCAAGGTTCTATCTATATTATTCCTCTGATTTCTTTTAAGTCTTTTATTCCTTCTTTTTTCATAAATTCTTCTATTCCAGCTATTATATCAAGGCAAATATCAGGCTTTATAAAATTAGCTGTTCCAACCTGAACCGCATGAGCCCCAGCCATTATAAACTCAACAGCATCCTCTGCGCTGTATATTCCACCCATACCTACAACAGGCACTTTAACTTCCTTAGAAACTTCATAGACCATTCTAAGAGCTATTGGCTTAATGCAGGCACCAGAGAGTCCTGCTGTAACATTATTAAATACAGGTTTTCTTCTTTTTATATCTATTGCCATACCCTTAAAAGTATTGACAAGAGATATTGCATCAGCACCAGCTTCTTCACATTTAACAGCCATATCTACAATATCTTCTGCATTAGGTGATAATTTAACCATTAAAGGTTTAGTACAAACTTTTTTAACTTCAGCTACAACGTTATAAGCTACATCAGACTTTATACCAAACGCCATACCACCATGTTTAACATTTGGGCAGGATATATTAAGCTCAATAATATCACATGAGGTTTCATTTAAAAGCTTTATTCCTTTAATATAATCTTCTTCACAGCCGCCGCCTAAATTAGCAATACAAACTGTATCAAATTCCTTCATTTTAGGAAGTTCATTTTCTATAAAATGCCTTACACCAGGATTTTGAAGTCCAACGCTGTTCATTATTCCACTAGCTGTTTCAAATATTCTATCTCCATTATTTCCTTCCTTAGGGTTTATTGTAAGTCCCTTAGAACATATTCCTCCAAGCTTTGATACATCGTAGTAGTTTGAATACTCTTCCCCAAAGCCAAAGGTTCCAGAAGCAGAAATAACAGGATTTTTAAATTTAACTCCACATATGTTTACATTAGTCATTTAAAATCAACTCGCTTCCTAAAAATACTGGTCCTTCTTTACAAGTTCTCTTCCTACCGCCCTTTGTTTTACATGTACATACCAAACAAGCTCCTATACCACATGCCATTTTTTTCTCCATAGATACATATACAGGAGTTTTTGATGCTTGACACATTTTTATAACTTTATACATCATAACTTCAGGTCCACAGCACAAAACCATATCATAATTTTCCGGATTTAATAAGTCAGTAACATACCCTTTATGTCCAATACTTCCATCTTCTGTGGATAACTTCAAGTTATTAACATATTTTTCCACATTATCCACAGTTTTACTCATCGTTTTAAATCCCGCATAAAAATCTACATCACATTCTTTTAATTGACTTGCTAAGTAAACCATAGGAGCTATTCCTATTCCACCGCAGACTATAGCTACTTTTCCACTTACCTTATCTACATCAAACCCATTTCCTAAAGGACCTGTTATCTTTATTTCATCATTAGTTTTTAATTGTGATAATATTTTTGTTCCTTTTCCAACCACTGAATATAAAAATGATATTTCTTCATCGCTGGCAAAATGTACACTTATAGGTCTTGAAAGTACAGGCTCCACATCCCATGCCCTTAGAAGATAAAACTGACCTGGTTTTACATTAAACTTTCCTTTTATTGTTAGCTTATATATTCCGTCTTCTATTTTTATATTTTCATATACCTTTTCTACAGTATATTTTTCTTTCATGGCTTTTCCCTCAACTTTTCCTTATATAATATAGTGAAATAACCTAAAAACTCTAAAATCTAATTTGCAATCTTTTATTTTATGGCCTCTCGTATTTTATTTCTCATATTTATTGCTTCTTCTCTTGCACATGCCTCAAACTTTTCTTCTCCACCATCTTTTTTTCTATATGCTAAAAGTATTCCTCTTGAAGAATTTACAACTCCACCATTACCTTCTGTTAAATACAAACTTACATCTTTTGCAGTGCCACCTTGTGCACCATATCCTGGAATTAAGAAAAACATATTTTTAAAATTATTTCTTATCTTTATTCCTTCATCTACATGAGTACATCCAACTACCGCTCCAATAGAAGAATATCCGCATTTTCCTTTAAGCTTCTCTCCCATAGAATATATTTTTTCTCCAACCTCATCGTACACTCTCTTTCCGTTTGAAGTTTCTATATATTCAATATCCTCTGCTCCCTTATTTGATGTTCTCAAAAGTACAAAGGCACCTTTTTCATTATCTCTAATATAAGGTATATATGGCTCAATACTATCCATTCCCATGTATGGATTTAAAGTTACAATGTCGCTTTCAAAATCTCCTGTAAAATGAGCTTTTGCATACATTTCAGCAGTTTTGGCTATATCCCCTCTTTTTATGTCTGCAATAGAAATGGCATTTTCATTTTTAAGATATCTCAAAGTATTTTTATACGCTTTAAGTCCTGCAATACCATATGCCTCGTAATATGCAATTTGAACTTTATAGCAAGAAACAACATCTATAGTCTCATCTATTATTTTTTTATTAAAATTAAATAATGCATCTTCTATATTTTCATACTTATCCAAAAATTTTTCTGGTATATAACTTAAATCTGTATCCAACCCAAGACACACATGTCCTTTTTCCTTAACACTATTATAAAGTTTATCAATAATCAAAATATACACCTCACACTTATAGATAAACAACTTGAAATCTTAAAATTATAAGTTCCAGGTTTATTCTAACAAATTCCATCAAAAATTTTTTTAGCTAATTTAAAACTTCAATGTAGTCTATTTTAATATTTTCTATAGACGGTTCTTCCACCTTTCAATGTTCTTAAAATTTCTCCGTACACTTCCATTCCATTAAAAGGTGTGTTTTTGCCCTTTGATTCAAATTTGCTTGAATCTATTTTGTATTTCTTATTTAAATCCAGTACAACTAAATCTCCTTCAAAACCTATATCGATTCTACCCTTATTAAATCCAAGAATATCAGAAGGATTTTTTGACATTATCTCTGAAAGTTTATTTAGCGCAATATTATTTTCTTTAACAAGTTTCGTGTAGCATATAGAAAATGAAGTTTCTATTCCAGACATTCCAGGTGCTCCATTTTTCTTATCCTCTTCTGAATGAGGAGCATGATCTGTGCCTATTGCATCTACAAATCCTTCTTTTATTGCTTTTATTATAAAGTTTACATCACCTTTTTCTCTTAAAGGTGGATTTACTCTATAATCAATTTCATTTGTAAGAGCTATGTGATGCGGTGTTACTTCACAAGTTATATTACTAAAGCCTTCTTTTTTGGCATTTATAATACAGAAAAGTGCTTCTTTCGTACTCACATGGCATACATGCAAATTGCATCTAACAGTTTTTGCAAGCTCCACATCTCTAAATGTTGCTAAATTTTCTCCAAGCCTTGAATCAGTAGCAAAAATTTCTTTATCATCTTCGTGATCCATTAACACGAAGCCTTTTTCTTTTATCTTCTTCATAGCTTCAAACATTACTTTGCTGCTAGCTACACCTTTTCCATCCTCTGAAATCACCTTAACTCCATCTTCTAATAGATCAAGATGGGATATATCTTCTCCCTGCATATCCTTAGTTAAGCTTACTGCCTGACTTACATCTATTAGTCCTATTTGTTTAACTTTGTTTTTAACATAATTTACTACCTTCATGTCGCTGCACACTGGCTTTGTATTTGCCATAAGATTTACAGCCGTATATCCGCCTCTCACTGCTGCTCTACTTCCGCTTTCAATATCTTCCTTATAGGTAAGACCTGGATCTCTAAAATGACTGTGTAAATCTACAAAAGATGGCATAACCACATATCCTTTTAAATCTAAAACTTCACAGTATTCCTTTAGATTCTTTCCTATTTTTTCTATTATGCCATTCTTAATATAGATATCACCCACAAAATTTTTTACAAAAATCTATAATTTGAGCATTTTTTATTAAAAGATCCATTATCAAAGCCTCCTATAGGATATTTATTTTGTATATTTCATCACAGTATTCGCACTTATATTCTCCGGTTTTTTCATCCACAAGTTTAAATTTATGAGGAATATACTTCTCTAAAGATGTAACACATCTAGGATTCTTACACTCTATCACATTTTCAACTTCCTCAGGTAATTTCAACTGTATCTTTTCTTTTATTTTTTCATCTTCAATTATATTAATTGTAATATTAGGATCTAAGAATCCAAGCACCGCTAAATCCAAATCCATAACATTTTCTATTTTAATCATATCTTTTTCGACATTTTTACGACTAGAAGCATTCATTATAAGTGCTGTAGGGAAATCGGCCTCATCAAGTTTAAGATATTTATAAATTTTTATTCCGTGTCCTGGTTTTATGTGATCTATTACTATGCCATTTTTTATACTGTTAATTGTAAGCATACTATAATACCCCCATTAATTTAGCCATTAAAGCCATTCTAACGTACATTCCAAATTTAGCTTGCTTAAAATAGCAAGCTCTTTTATCGTTATCAATATCATAGGATATTTCATTAACTCTTGGGAGTGGATGAAGTATTATCATATCATCCTTAGCCTTTAAAAGCTTATTTTTATCCAATATATAACTATCCTTAAGTCTTATATAATCTTCCTCATTAAAAATCTTTCTTTTTGAACTCTTGTCATATAAAGTACATCTAAAGAATCAATTACGTCCTCTATTCTCTTAACTTCTTCGTACTCTATATTATTTTATCCAGTATCTCTTTCTTTATATAATTAGGAACTTTAAGTTCGTCTGGAGATATAAGAATTATTTTATTATTTTCATATCTTGATAAAGCTTTTATAAGTGAATGAACTGTTCTTCCAAATTTTAAATCCCCACACATTCCTATGGTTAAATTTGAAAGCTTCCCTTTAATTTTGCTCATGGTTAAAAGATCTGTAAGTGTTTGAGTTGGATGTTGATGACCACCATCTCCGGCATTAATGACAGGAATTTCTGAATACATAGAAGCGATTTTAGGTGCTCCTTCTTTAGGATGTCTCATTGCTACAATATCTGCATAACAGGATACTATCCTTATTGTATCTGCAATAGTTTCTCCTTTTGATACTGAAGTTGAATTAGGCTCCGAGAAACCTATAACCTTACCACCAAGTCTAAGCATTGCAGCTTCAAAGCTAAATCTTGTTCTTGTACTTGGTTCATAAAATAATGTAGCTAATATTTTACCATCTGCTGCATGTGAATATTCTTGAGGATTCTCTATTATCTTACTTGCCAGCGCAAAAATCTCCTCTATTTCTTCTTTTGAAAAATCCATTGGGTCTATTAAACTTCTACCTTTTAACATAAACTTTCCTCCTTCTTAGTTTCTCTGAACTAAATTTAAAGGTATTTTGTAAAAAATCTGCAATAAAAAAACCTTCCCTTTTACAGGAAGGTATAATACACCAATATAGACTAACATTCTATACATACCTTCCCAGCCTCACAGGACTAGCATTAAAGGTTCCATATTCTTAATTCATACTAACATTTTGATAGTCATTTGTCAATAAAAACATTGCCTTTGTGACAGTTTCTTTTTCAAAATATTAATATTGAGTAAACCCTTATTATTGAATCACCTAAACTCTCATTTTTATGATATAATTTCAATTATATAGATAAACCGCTTCAAGTTTCAATGTGATTTATCTTTAATACAATTGAAAGTAGGGATAATTTTGGTCGAAAAAATTATAGATATAATAATTATTATACTTGGCAAATTAGGTTATGCGGGAACTTTTCTTGGTATGTTTTTTGAAAGTGCGTGTATCCCTATTCCAAGTGAAGCAATACTACCTTTTGGTGGATATTTAAGTTCTCCTTCCGCACCAACTCATCAAAAGTTAAACTTAGTTTTAATGATAATATCCGGAACATTAGGTGGTATATTAGGTTCAATAGCAACTTACGAAATAGGGGCTAGAGGTGGAAGAACTCTTGTTGAAAAATATGCTGACAAACTTCATTTATCTAAAGAAAAAATAGCTAAAAGTGATGCTGTTTTTGCAAAATATGGTGATAAAATAGTTTTCTTTTCAAGGCTTTTACCTATAATAAGAACTTTCATATCACTTCCAGCTGGAATTGCAAAAATGAATTTCACTAAATTTGTACTATATACTTCTTTAGGTTCCACTCTTTGGAGTGTAGTTTTAGGCTACGTTGGATACGTAATGGGAAATAACTGGCAAATGATTCGTCCATATTTTCACATAGCAGATTACATAGTTGCCGGCGCTATAGTGCTATTCATATTATATAAAATATTTCAGAAAGTAAAAAAATCAAGAGAAACTGCTTAAAAACAGAGTACAGTGGAGGCATTTACCTGAGAGAAGCGAAAGGTAAATCCGCCTCCACTGTACTCTGTACTCTGTCAATTATACTCTAATTAATACCATTTCCTCTAAAGTTTTAGTTGATTGAAGTGCTCTTCTTGATATTTAAAAGCGTTAACTGGGCACTTTTGCACACATCTTTGACAGGCTATACAATTTTTATCAAAATGTATTTTTTCATCAAACTTGATGTTATTTACCGGACATCCTTTCTCACATTTCTTACATTTTATGCATACATCATAGTCAACAGTGAGATTTTTTTTAGCAAAGTTATTTAGAACTGGCTTATATAGCTTATACACTAATTTGCACAGCTCAGTTATATAAAGCGACTCTTTTTCTATATACACATCATCTCTAAGAAAACTTTCTACTGCCGCTTGAGCTTCGTTTTGAGCCTCATTTTTCATCTCTATTTTTTTATCTTCAGTAGTTGCTTTAAACTTACCTAAATAATAGTTATTCGGCATTGGAATCGATCTTACGTACACTATGTTATATCCTTTTTTCTCTAGCAGCTTGCTTATTTGCCTTCCACCATATCCAACTGCTGATGCTTGAGTTGATAAAACGATGCATCTTTTATTGTCCGCCTCAGGCAATTTTTTTGATAACCAATCCACAAAAATATTAGGAAAAATCTCAACATGAATAGGTGATGCAAAAACATAGAAATCATACTCATCTTTTAAAGTCTCATTATTTTCTATATTAAACAAATCACATTGAATATTTCTTTTTTGAAACTCACCACAAATGAGTTTCACCATATACTCTGTATTGCCTGTACCCGAAAAAATATTATTATTCCCTTCATAAATTTCACCTCCATATATTTGTATTTTATAAATATATAATAATTCATTTGTTTTTGATTATCCATAAAAACTTAAATATAGTTAAATTTCTAAGTAATACATATAACAAAAATAAAAGATTTCTCATACAGAGAAAATCCTTTTATTTTTGTAGTACAATTTATTTTATACGTTAAATAATAAATCTGAATAAGTTGGGAATGGCCATGCTTCTTTTGCAACTATAACTTCAAGTTTATCAGCAACTTCTCTTAAAGCAGCCATTTTTTCAAAAACGTCAAATTTATAAGCATAAGCTTGTTCATATCCATCAGTTTTAGATGCTGCTCCTTCAGTTGAAGCTTTAAGTGCTGCAATGCCTTTGCTAAGTTCTGCTGTAAGTGATGAAACTTCTGTTACTATTTCAGTTTGAACTGAAACATCTGCACTAGGTACTGCTGCTTTTATAGTATTTATAGATGCAGCTGCATCAGTTGCATATTTTATAACAGCTGGAAGTATTTTCTTTGAAGCCATATCTATCATTGTAAGTGCTTCAATGTTTATAGTCTTTGAGTAGTTTTCAAGTGAAACTTCATAACGTGATTCCATTTCAACTTTACTCATTACTCCAAGCTTTTCCATAAGAGCTATATTCTTTTCGTCTATAAGTGCTTTTGTAGCTTCTACAGTAGTCTTTATATTTGGAAGACCTCTCTTTTCAGCTTCAGTAACCCATTCATCTGAGTATCCATTTCCGTTAAATACAACTCTTCTGTTTTCTTTAACGAACTCAGTAACGATTTTTGAAACTTCTGCATCTACGTCTGCTGCACCCTCAAGTCTATCAGCTACTTGTGATAAAACTTCAGCAACTATTGAGTTCAAAATGCAGTTAACACCTGAAACTGGTGCTGATGATGGTGGCATTCTAAATTCAAATTTATTTCCTGTAAATGCGAATGGTGATGTTCTATTTCTATCTGTTGCATCTTTTGTAACAACAGGTATTGTTGTAATTCCTAAATCAAGTTTGCTTCCGCTCTTTGATCCTGTTAAAGCACCTTTTTCGACTTGCTCTAATACATCTTCAAGTTGTTCACCTACGAAGATTGATATTATTGCTGGAGGAGCTTCATTTGCACCTAAACGGTGGTCGTTTCCTGCATTAGCAGCTGAATATCTAAGTAAATCAGCATGTTCATTTACTGCCTTTATTACAGCACTGAAGAACAATAAAAACTGTTTATTGTCATGTGGAGTATCTGTTGGATCTAATAAGTTCATTCCATCATCTGTAGCCATTGACCAGTTATTATGCTTTCCAGATCCATTTACTCCTGCAAATGGTTTTTCATGAAGTAAGCAAACAAGACCATGTTTTAATGCAGTTTTCTTTAATGTTTCCATAACAAGTTGGTTATTATCTGCAGCTAAATTAGCATCTGAAAATATAGTTGCTAATTCGTGCTGTGCTGGAGCAACTTCATTATGCTTTGTTTTAGCAGTAATTCCAAGTTTCCAAAGTTCCTCATCAACATCACTCATGAATGCTGCAACTCTTTCTTTTATAACTCCAAAATAATGATCATCAAGTTCTTGTCCCTTTGGAGGCATTGCACCAAACAATGTTCTTCCTGTAAATATTAAATCTTCTCTTTCATCATAAGTCTTTTTATCAACTATAAAGTATTCCTGTTCAGGTCCAACTGTTGTTAAAACTCTCTTTGATGATGTATTTCCAAGTGCTTTTAACACACGCATTGCTTGTCTTGATAATGCTTCACTTGAACGTAAAAGAGGAGCTTTCTTATCTAGAGATTCACCTGTATATGAGCAAAATACAGTTGGTATACACAATGTATTGTTTTTTATAAATGCTGGTGAAGTAGCATCCCATATAGTATATCCTCTAGCTGCACAAGTAGCTCTCAATCCACCTGAAGGGAATGATGATGCATCAGGCTCTCCCTTTATCAATTCTTTTCCTGAAAATTTAAGAATAGTTTTTCCTTCAGTTGGAAGTGAAACAAATCCATCGTGCTTTTCAGCAGTTGTTTCAGTTAAAGGTTGAAACCAATGTGTATAATGAGTGACCCCTTGTTCAACAGCCCAATCTTTCATAGCATTTGCAACTTCATCTGCTACAGAAATATCTAATGGAAGCCCTTTTTCTATAGTGTTTTTTAATGCTTTAAAAGCAGGTTTTGTAAGGCGTTCCTTCATAACTGATTCATTAAATACATTTGAACCAAATATCTTGTCTAACTTTTTCATTTTTTATCCCCTTCCAAAAATAATTATTTCAATTTAAAGCTTAAATAAAAGCTTAACTTTTAATATTATAATTTCATATCGCTGATACTACTATAATAATATAATTATCAAAAATTTGCAACATAAAATATTTATTTTTTAATTTACACAGCTAAAAATTCAAAATCTTATTTTAATTACTACAATATTTTAAATTTATACGTTTTCATAGAATACGAACAAGGTTAAGTAATTTCGATAGAACCTTCGCATTATGCCAATTCATACTTAATTTATATACACAAGGGGCCGTCACACTAAAAAAATTTTGACAGCCCCGTTTATTTATTAATATTTACTTTTTAGCTTCTGCTGAACTTAACAATGCAAAATCAGAGTAAGCAAGCATTCCCATTTCCGGTATATCTAATCCAGCAATTTCATCCTCAGGTTTAACTCTAATTCCCAAAGTTTTATCAAGTATCTTCCAGAATATAAATGATGATCCAAGTCCCCAAGCCATTAAAGTAATTACAGCTACAAGTTGCGCTCCTAATTGACTAGGATCTCCATAAAATAAACCTTTTACCGTTCCTGCAACGCCATTAAGCCCATTTCCATAACTTCCATCTGCAAATAATCCAAGGGCAATCATTCCCCATATCCCATTTACACCATGTACCGAAACAGCTCCAACTGGATCATCAATCTTAAATTTATCTTCAACTACACGAACTGCTAGGCAAACCAAAACTCCAGATACACATCCAATTATAAATGCTGCTACACTATTAACAAAGGCACACGGTGCAGTTATGGCAACAAGCCTGCTAACGCACCATTACACGTCATAGCCGGATCTGGCTTACCATATTTAATCCACATATACACCATAGCTACAAAACCACCAACAGCACCAGCTATCATTGTATTAACTGCAACAACTGCAATTCTAAAATCATCACCATTAGTAGTACTGCCTGCATTAAATGCAAACCATCCAAAGAATAGTATTATTGTTCCAATTACAGCCATAGGAATGTGATGTCCAGCTATTGCAACAGATTTTCCTTCCTTTGTAAACTTACCAATACGTGGTCCTATTACTATAGCTCCAGTTAAAGCAATCATTCCGCCCATACCATGAACAACAGAAGAACCGGCAAAATCCAAAGCTCCATGACCTAATCCTAAAGTTTTACCTATTTGAGAAAGCCATCCGCCTCCCCACATCCAATTTCCGAATAAAGGATAATATAAAAGTGATATAAAGAATGAACTTATTACTACAGCAGAATATTTCACTCTCTCTGCCATAGCTCCTGTTGGTATAGTGCATGTGGTATCCATAAACACCATCTGGAAGAAGAACAATGCAAATATTCCAACATCATAAGTTGAACCACTTAACATAAAACCTTTAAGTCCAATTATATTCCCGAATTCATGATTAAGTGCTTGAGTACCACTTCCTAGTGTACTCCAACTTCCTACACCTCCGAACATAAATGCAAATCCTGTAAGATAAAATCCTATAGTACCAACAAGAAATACCATTAAGTTCATTGCCATAGTATGCATGGCATTTTTCGCCCTTACAAATCCTGTTTCAACCATTGCAAATCCTGCCTGAAAGAAAAATATTAAGCAGCCTGTGAGTATTACCCATACATAGTTTATTCCAAGTGTATTCTTTCCAACTTGATTTGCAACTTCCTCTGCTGTAGGCTTGCCTGGTTTAGCAGCACTAATATCCGCTGATGTTCCTATTTTAGTACCAGATGGATCATTTACTGCTGCAGAACTTTTTGCAAAAGCGGTCATACTGAATATACCAGTTAATAAAATTATTAATATTATGCCAATAGATATTTTAGAAATTTTTTTCATAATTATAGCCCCCCTATATAACCTTAATTTTAAATTGCAGTATCTCCTTTTTCTCCAGTTCTAATTCTTACTGCTTCTTCTACATTGTAAACAAATATTTTTCCATCTCCGACATTACCTGTTCTAACTGAATCGCTGACTTTATTTACTATATCGTCAACTATTCCATCACTAACTACCACTTCAACCTTAAGCTTATGAAGCAGAGTTATCTCCATTTCTGCCCCTCTATAAAATTGCTTTGAACCTTTTTGGTTGCCGCATCCTACTATGGTTGATACACTCATTCCTTTAACGTTAAGCTCATTTAACGTCTTTTTAAGCTCCTCAAGCTTCTCAGGTCGTATAATTATTTCTAGTTTTTTCATTCGCCTTTCACCTCCAAATTATTAAATTTGTTACTTTTCATCGTTAATATTTATTAAATAATTAATTTAATAATAATATTTAAAATTGATAAAAATATAGTGTGTACAGCTAAAAATTGTTAACTGATTACGTTTTATTAATTTTTTTACAAAAATCCGCTTTAAAACAAAAAAGTTTTTACATTTAACACTATAAAATATAAAAAACAATAAAAAATACCACAATTAAATTGACAAATGTATTATATTAATATATTATTGTTAATATTGATAATTAATAAGTGATTTGTTGATTATATTAAATATGAAAATGATACAACGGGGGCTAATAATGAAATCAAGAATTTTAAAAACATTAGTAATTGCAGTAACCTGCACTGCTACTATTGGGTTGTCAGCATGTGGAAGCAGTGGTGGGACAGGCAGTAGTAAATCTGCTGGTTCAGCGAAAAAAATAGTAAATGTGGGGATAATGAATGCGCCAAGCGGATTTAACGCATTGGATTCTTCCGATGTAGCACAAAATGATATGACACAAATTTTATTTAAACCACTTGTAGAGCTTGATGGTGATTTTAAATTTCAGCCATCATTAGCTGATTCTATTGATACAACGGATAACAAGACTTTTACTGTAAAACTAAATAAGAAGGCAAAGTGGACGGACGGAAAGCCAGTAACAGCAGATGATACTATGTTTACACTTGGGCTTATAACAAATCCCAAGGTTGCTTCTACAATTGCATCTAAGTTCAATATATTAAAAGGCTTAGATGATTCTGGTAAAAACACTTCAGGACAGAATAGTTTTGAAGGAGCTAAAAAATAGATGATCATACTATACAACTTGTTACAAAGGACAATGTTAATAAAGCAATATTTGAAGATATGGTTGGTCAATATTTAAAAACTGTTCCACAGCATGCGCTTAAGGATGTACCGTTGGATCAAATGTTTAAGGCATCATTCTTCCAGAATCCTACTGTGACAGATGGTCAATTTAAATTAGTTACATATAAAAAAGATCAATATGTTCAAATGGCAGCTAATAAAGATTATTTTAGAGGGGCACCTAAGCTTACACAACTTAACTTTAAAATAATGCAGGGAACTGAATTAACTGTACAACTTCAAAGTGGCGAAATTGATATGAACGATCCTCTTATAGGTACAATACCTAACGATGATATCGAAAAAGTTAAGGATATGAAAAATATTGATGTTATAAAAGAAAAGGCATCAGTTAATGCTCAAACTTTACAAATGAACGTAAAAACTATACCTGATGCTAAAGTAAGAAGAGCTATTTCTTATGCAATAAATAGAAAGCAAATAATAAAGAATATAATAAAGGGTGCGGCAGAAGAAATTATTGGAGTATATCCACCATCAAGTCAGTTCTTTGATAAGGATATAGATTATGCTAGCTATGACCCAGCAAAAGCAAAAGCTTTATTAAAAGAAGCAAATTGGGATTCAAGCAAGGTATTGAAATTTAATGTTCCTATTGGAAATACCGGTCGTGAGCAGGCTGCAAATGTTATAGCTCAAAATCTTCAAGATGTAGGAATAAAAGTTCAAATTCAAAAATATGACTTTGTTACAAGTTTGTCTCTTGGTAAAAAGCATCAATTTGATTTATATATAGTTGGACTTCAAGTAGATCCTGTTAACCCAGATGTATCAGCATATATAGGTACAGGTCAAACCTTAGACTTAAGCGGATACAGCAATCCAACAGTAGATGCACTTTTACAACAAGGAAAAACAACTGTAGATTCTGCAAAGGTTACAGATATTTACAACAAAGTTCAAGAAGCATATAGTAATGATGCACCATCAATTGGGGTGTATGCACCACTTGGTATGGGAGCTGTTAATAAAAGAGTAGTAGGCGTAACTCCAAAATCAGTTGGAATGTATGTGGACATTGAAAAATGGGACGTAAAATAAAAAAAATTAGAAACATTAAAAATAAGGTGTTAATAGTTTAAAAGGCTATTAATGCCTTATTTTTTAAAATTAAGTTTGTTGGATAGAATATTAAATTTGTCGAAAATTTACCTAAAAAATTGACATATCTATCAAATTACAGTATTATAAGCAATAAGGTAGTTAACAAATAGTTAATTTTATTAAAAAAAGTTTTACAAATGAAACATTAGGGGGCAAAAAAATGAAAAAGAAACTTGTTAGAGCCGTAATTTTAGCTTTAGTATGTACTACTAGTTTGACTTTGTCAGCTTGTGGAAGTTCAAATAGTAGTGCTTCAAAAAGTGGAAATGCAAAGAAAGTCGTAAATATTGGTATAGTTAATGCACCAAGTGGATTTAATGCACTTGATTCATCAGACCAAAGCCAAAACAACATGACAGAAGTTTTATTTAAACCGCTTGTTGAGCTTTCAAATGATTTGAAATTCGTTCCAGGGCTTGCAGATTCAATAACTACAACAGATAACAAGACGTTTGCTGTAAAATTGAACAAAAATGCAAAGTGGACAGACGGAAAACCTGTAACAGCAGATGATGTTCTATTTACCTTAAACCTCATAACAAATCCTAAAGTTGCAGCTACAATTGCATCTAAATTCAATATGCTTGCTGGATTAAATGATGCAGGAAAGAACACAAATGGTACGGATGCTTTTGATGGGGCTAAAAAAGTGGACGACCATACTGTAAATTTGATAACTAAGCAGCCTGTTGATATAGTTGTATTTGAGGATTTAATAGGACAATATTTAAAAACAGTGCCAAAGCACATTTTAAAGGATACTCCACTTGACCAGATGTTTAAAGCAGCATTTTTTCAAAATCCTAATGTAACAGATGGGGCATTTAAACTTGTTACATATAAAAAAGATCAATATGTTCAAATGGCAGCTAATAAAGATTATTTTAGAGGAACACCTAAACTTTCACAACTTAACTTTAAAATAATGCAGGGAACTGAATTAACTGTACAACTTCAAAGTGGTGAAATTGATACAAATGATCCTTTGGTAGGTCAACTTCCAAAATGACGATATTTCAAAGCTTAAAAGCTTGAAAAATATAGCAGTTACAAAAGGCGATCCTAGCGGAATACAGGTTATGGAAGTCAATGTTAATAGAATTTCTAACGCTAATGTAAGAAAAGCTATTTCATATGCGATAAATAGAAAACAAATAGTTGATAATTTACTTAAAGGTGCTGGAGAAGAAATTGTAGGACCTTATCCTAAATCAAGCAGTTTCTTTAATAAGGATTTAGATTATCCAACTTACAACCCAGCAAAAGCTAAAGAATTATTAAAAGCAGCAAATTGGGATTCAAGTAAGGTTTTAAAGCTTAACGTTCCTACTGGCAACACTGTTCGTGAACAATCTGCTAACGTAATAGCACAAAATCTTCAAGAAGTTGGTATTAAAACTCAAATTCAAAAATATGATTTTGTTACAGCTTTAAATCTTGCTAAAAAGCATGACTATGATTTATTCTTAGCTGGTTTTACTTTTGATCCTGTTAATCCAGATATAACAGCCTATATAGCAAGTGGTCAAATTCTTGACTTAAGTGCATACAGCAACAGTCAAATGGATTCAATTCTTGCACAAGGTAAAGTTACTGTAGATAAAGCAAAACGTACAGAAATTTATAACAAGGTTCAAGAGCTTTATGTGAATGATTCACCGGTAATTGGAACTTATGCACCAAGCAGCATGACTGCTGTTAATAAAAGATTAACATATGGTGGAGCAACAGCATTTGGAATGTATGCTAATCTTGAGAAGTGGGATGTTTCTAAGTAAGAGCCTTACTGAAACGATAAATAAATTTATAAATCTAAAAAGCCTAGTTGTTAGCCTTTTAACAACTAGGCTTTAAAGTTTTATTTAATATAATTTATTTTTGTAACTAAGGATACCGAATGAAAAAAGGCTAATTATATAATTAGATTATGTTTTAAAAGAATATTGATAAAAATTTAAGGAGGCTAATCAAATGAGTGCATTTTTAGGTAAGATTCATTATTGGTTGTTTAATAAAATTCAGCTGCATGAAAAATTAATAGAAAATATAACAGAACTAGCTGAAAGAAATGGTTATAATAGCAAGGCTATGCTAAATGAGAGCTATTCTAAATATGGAACTCCTGTAACAGGTTCACTTGAGGACAATATAGAGCATGATAATATTCATGGATGGCTTCAGCAAAGAATAATAAGTGTAGAAAGCCGATTAGCATATATAGTAACTGAATTGTTAAGGAATAATGCTGTTAAAAAAGAAGATATTGCTGATATCTTTTATCAAAGTGGAGTAGATACGATGAAAAAACTTGAAATAAGCGGTGGCTCACCACAAGAACTTTTCAATTTAGTTTTTGATTATATGCTTGAAGGAATGCCATGCGATAGGGTAAATGAAATAATTGAAGATAATGAAAATGTTATCGCATGGAAAACTACAAGAGATCTCCATAAGGAATATTGGGATGAGGCTCATGGAGATGTTAATAATTTTAATTATTTTGTAGATTCGTGGATTAATGGATTTTTAAGTGCCAGTGATACAGGATACAAGTACTTTAGAGAAGAAAATGACATAAGTACAATAAAAAAACTGTAATTTTATAGATGAAATTATTTTAATAATTAAAAAATATGTAAGGAAAAATAACTCATATTAAAGCTGCATTAAATATGAGCTATTTTTGTTTTCAAAGAAAAGTTTTTGGCATTGTAGTTCACACAATCTAATTTCAAATGATATAATTATAAATATTTAAAAGCAAAGAAAGAGGTTAAAATAAATGGAATTACCTATTGAGCTTAAGCTAGCTATAGAAAATCAGCTTGTTGGCATTAAACATTCAAAGCTAGCGCAAGATGCACAAACACTTAGTAAAAAATATAGAACTGAAAGTGGTCATGGAAAGCGCCTTCTTACAGAAAGTAATGAAGCAGTAGCCTATTCAGTTGTAAGAATGCCAGCAACATATGGAGCAGTTTATTCGGCGCTTAAGTATACTTTAGATTTAGCTGATTGCAATATAGAATCATTATTAGATGTTGGAGCAGGAACAGGAGCTGCTTCGTGGGCTGCAGATTCTCTTATTGATTTAAAAAGTATTGTATGCTTAGAAAGAGAAAATGCAATGCGCGAGGTTGGTCAAAAAATGATGTCAGAAGGAAGCCAGTTTTTAAGAAGAGCAAAATGGATAGAGTATGATTTGACAAAGGCTGATATCACTGAAAAGGCTGATTTAGTTATTGCATCTTATGTACTAAATGAGCTAGATGACGATGAAAGAATGAAGGCAGCCTACAAGCTGTGGAAGGCAACTAATAAAATAACTTTGATTATAGAACCAGGAACTCCTGTAGGGTATTCACATTTAAAAAAGATACGTGAATATTTATTAGGAGAAGGAGCACATATAGTAGCACCATGTTCACATGAAAATAATTGTCCACTTGAACAGGATGATTGGTGCCATTTTACCTGTAGAGTACAAAGAAGTAAATTACATCGCCAATTAAAAGAAGGAGAAGTTCCTTATGAAGACGAAAAATTTGCATATTTGGCTATATCACGTGAGCCGTATAGAACTGCAGATGCACGTATCTTGAGGCATCCTATTACTGGAAAAGGTAGAATAACTCTTGATATTTGCAGCATAGATGGAATAAAAAAAGTAAACATTTTTAAAAGAGATGGTGATTTATATAAAAAGGCGCGAAAAGCACAGTGCGGAGATGAAATACTAATTAAATAAGTCTTTAAAGGGGCTGTCGCACTAAAAATTGTTAAATTATGATTTATAAATATTGAGAACAAATTTAAGTGAAGGGTTTTTTAACTTCACTTCGCTTGTTAAAAGACTAAGGTTTTTCGTTATGCGAAAAGTGAAGGGTTTTGACTTTGTTCTACTTGTCAAAGGTGAAGGGTTTTGCCACGGCAAAAGGTTAAGGAATATTTTTTTTTCTCCGTTTCTCTACGAAAAATAAATAATTTAAATAAGTTAAAGATTTTTCGTAGTAAAACGGAGGAAAATCAACCTTAATCTTTTACAGAAGGTAAAACCCTTCACTTTTTTACGTGCACGGCATCGTAAAACCCTTAACTTACTATTATAGTTAGTTTGCGATATTTAACAATTGCGACTAAATATATTTTAGTGCGACATCCCCTTTATAAGCTTTTATACTTCTCATCAGTTATTTTCTGTGGATTACCTATTTATATTATTGAATAATAAGATTAGTAATGTTATTATGGTATAAATGATAAACTGAAAAATATAGAACGTTTTCATAATGATGATAGTAAAATTGAACCACGTATGAAAAAGTAACTGGAAGGTTGAAATGCAATGACTAATAAAGAAAATATTGTGAGAAGGTTAAGAGAATGTTCTCTTAAAATTGATGGACAAAAGGAATATGGAGTTACAGCAAAAAATATTGCTGATAGTTTAGGTATTCAAAGAAATATGGTTAGTCATCTTTTAAATGTCTTAAATAAAGAAGGAAAGGCAATAAAAATAAATACTAGACCTGTTTATTTTATAGATGCGGATGTATACAATAAGAGGAAAGGAGACTTAAAGTTAGTATCAAATTATTTAGATAATAAGAAAAGTGACTTTAAAGAAGGAAATACTAATGAAGTATTTAAAAAATTAATAGGATATAATGGAAGCTTAAAGTATGTGGTGGATCAGTGTAAATCAGCAGTTTTATATCCCCCAATGGGTCTTCCTATACTTCTTATTGGCAGTTCTGGGGTTGGAAAAAGCTTTCTTGCACAAATAATATATGAATTTGCAAAAGCATCAAACTCTATAGAAAACCCTGAAAGGTTTGTTATATTTAACTGTGCAGAATATGCCAATAATCCAGAACTTCTTTCAGCAACTCTATTTGGCTCAGTAAAAGGCGCTTATACTGGAGCTGAAAGGGATAGACCGGGACTTATAGAAGGAGCAGATGGAGGAGTACTATTTTTAGACGAGATACACAGACTGCCACCTGAAGGGCAAGAAAAATTATTTCTATTTCTGGATAAAGGTATTTTTAGAAGACTCGGAGAAGCAGGAAGATGGAGAAATGCCAAGGTAAGGATGATTTTTGCCACTACTGAAAGTCCAAAAGATAATTTTCTTCAAACCTTTTTAAGAAGAATACCTCTTATAGTTAATATACCTAATTTTCAAGAAAGACCTCTTAGTGAAAAACTTGAAATTATTCAAAGTATTTATAAAAAAGAAGCTATAAATATAAAGAAAGACATACTTGTAAGCAATAAAGTTGTAAACATTCTTCTAAAAAGCAAGAGTGGGGGAAATATAGGAGGGCTTATAAATGCAATAAAGCTAAGCTGTGCCAGTGCTCTTGAAAGCTCAAATTATAAAAGCATAAAGGTTCTTAAAATAAAAATAAATAATTTGCCAATTGATTTCATGGAAAACTTTGATGGAATTTTAAGTAATGTGAATTTTGCGGATATGTTTATATCCTGTTCTGGTACGGAGGATACCAATTATTTTAATAAAAGTTCCGGCAGCATATCAGATTTAACCTCAGAAATTTTAAAATTTGTAGAGGAGCTTAAAGAAAATGAAACTACGCAGGAAGAATTTTTTAGAAAGTGTTTAGATAACTTTAATAAGTTAGTTGATGAAATAATATTTAATGAAATTGATAAGAAGAGAAATGCAGTTATGTTCAATTCTATGAAAAAAATTACTGAAAATATTTTAATGTACATAGAATGTGAATATGGAATAAAATGTTTTGCCAATAGCTCAGAAATAATAACTTACATAATAATATATTTTATGGAATATTATAATGAAGATGAAGAAAATGTAGATGAACTAATAGATTATATGAGTATAAAATATCCAAAGGAATATAAAATAATAATAAAAATAATTGAAACTATTGAAGCGAACTTAGATATAGCCTTAAATAAAATATTAAATTTATATATGCTAGTTTATATTAAGTCTTTTAACCAAAAAAGAAGAAGTGACAGGACAAATGCAGTATTAATTGCACATGGATATTCAACAGCAAGCAGTATTGCAAGTGTTGCAAATAGAATGCTTGGGGAATATATTTTTGAGGCTTTTGATATGCCATTAGAGCTATCTAGTCCTGAAATTGTGGCTAAACTAAATTCTTACATAAGAGAAACCAATATTTCAAATGGTTTAATAATTTTAGTGGATATGGGCTCCCTAGAAGGAATACATAAAGGTATAACCAAGGAGTTTTATGGCGATCTTGCTATAATTAATAACATATCTACGCAGCTTGCACTAGACGTTGGAAATAGAATATTAAATTCAGAATCTGTTGAACAAATTGCAAAAGAGGCAGTTAAGGGTAATGTATCAAAATATAATTACATACCTTTAAGTAAAACTAGAAAAAATGCTATAATAACTACATGTCTTACAGGTATAGGAGCGGCTAAAAAAATTAAAGATTTGATGGATAAATGTCTTGCAAATAATGAAGTTGAAGTTATTGCCTATGACTATGAAAGTCTTAAGGGAAATGGAAAAGAAGGAAATATATTTAAGCAGTATGATGTGAGGCTTATAATTGGAACAAGCGATCCTAAAATAGAAGAAGTTCCATATATATCTATAGAAAATTTTATAATGAAAAAAGGAGAAGCTTTGCTGAAAAACGCCTTAAGAGATGTAGTGGATATTAAAATAATAGATAAGATTAATAGAGAAGTAGTAAAGCTATTTACACTTGAAAATGTAATTAATTATTTAACCATATTAAACCCTTCTAAGATAATAGATCAAGTGGAATGTGCCCTTTATAATCTTGAAATAGGAGTTTGTTTTAAGTTTCCTAATGATCTCAAGATAAGTTTATATATACACATATCTTGTATGATTGAAAGATTAGTAATAAAAGATCCTATTATGAATTACAATAAATCAGAAGAATTTCAAAAGTATCATATACACTTTATAGAATTAGTAAAAAAAGCCTTTAGTGTAATAGAACAGTTTTATAAAGTTGAGATACCAATATCGGAAATAGGATTTATTTATGACAGTATAAAAAACAAAGTCAATGATTTCAATCTCTAAACCATGCCAAATAGTTATGTACACTATTTGGCATGGTTTTTGCTTTTATTATTTATATAAAAAAATAAAGGGGGATAAATTATGAAACCAAATATCTTATTAGTTCGTATCGACAATAGACTTGTACATGGTCAGGTTGGAGTTACATGGACATCTTCACTTGGAGCTAACCTACTAGTTGTAGTGGATGATGAAGCTGCAAACCAGCCAGTTCAGCAGCAGTTAATGACAATGACAGCAGAAAGCTCTGGAGTAGGAATCAGATTTTTTACAGTAGAAAAAACTATAAATGTAATAGGAAAAGCAGCACCATCACAAAAAATATTTATAGTTTGTAAGACACCAGAAACAGTTAAAAAGCTTGTGGACGGCGGCGTTCCAATTGAAAAGGTTAACGTAGGAAATATGCACTTCTCAGAAGGAAAAAGAGCAATCACTAAAAAGGTATATGTAGATGACAAGGACTTAGAAAATTTAAAGTATATAAAATCAAAGGGCATAGATGTATATATACAAGATACACCTGGAGATATAAAGCACGATATTGAATAAAAGGGAGGAAAGGCAATGCATAGTATTACACTAATTCAAGGTATTTTACTATCTATTATGGCTATCATATGTGGATTTGATTTTTGGCTTGAAGGTTTATATATATTCAGACCAATAATAGTTTGTACATTATCAGGACTTATTTTAGGAGATCTCCATACAGGACTTCTTGCAGGTGCATTAACAGAATTAGCATTTGCAGGTTTAACACCAGTAGGAGGAACTCAGCCTCCAAACCCTATTTTGGCAGGTGTTATGACTACAGTTATAGCATATACAGCTAAACTGGATGTCAAAGCAGCAATTGGACTTGCGCTTCCATTTAGTTTTCTTATGCAGTATATAATATTATTCTACTATTCAGCTTTTTCAGTATTTATGGGAAAAGCACAAAAATATGCTGAAGATGCAGATACAAAAGCTTTTGCAAGGCTTAATATTTTAACTACTTTAATAGTTGGAATAACTTATGGAGTTTTGGTTTTTTTATGCGCATATGTTGCCCAAGAACCAATGAAAGCTTTAGTAGCTAGTATGCCTACATGGTTATCTCATGGTTTTGAAATAGCAGGAAACATTTTGCCAGCTGTTGGATTTGGTCTTTTATTAAAAGTAATGTTAAAAGTAGAATTTATTCCTTATTTAATAGTAGGTTTTGTAACAGCATCCTTTTTAAACTTTACAAATTTACTTCCAGTAGCACTTATTGGAATAGCTTTAGCACTATATCATTTCTTTAATGAAAAAAATGCTAGAGATAGAGATGAAGAATTAAAGAAAAACATGAAAGTTGGTGAAGATTACAGTGAAGGAATCTAATAAAAAATTAACTAAACAAGATATTACCAAACTGGGATTGAGAACAGTTTTACTTCAGGCAAGCTTCAACTATGAAAGAATGCAGGCCGGTGGTTGGACTTATGCACTGCTTCCATTTCTTAAAAAAATCTATGGAAATGACAAAGAAAAATTATCTCAAGCTATGAAAGATAACTTAGAATTTATAAATACTACACCTACTACAGTTGGCTTCTTAATGGGACTTATAATATCCCTAGAAGAAAATAATGAAGAAAGAAGTCTTATAAAGGGCTTAAGAGTAGCTTTATTTGGACCACTAGCTGGTATTGGAGATGCTATATTTTGGTTTACAGTACTTCCTATAGTGGCAGGTATTTCAGCATCGTTTGCAAGTCAAGGAAGTGTACTTGGCCCAATAATATTTTTCGCTTCATATGTATGTATTTTTGCATCACGTATTTTATGGACACGCCTTGGCTATAATTTAGGAGTTAAAGCAATTGATACCATACAGAAAAATTCAAAACTTATTTCTAAATCTGCTACAATACTTGGTGTAACAGTAATAGGAGCATTAATAGCTTCATATGTTCACATAGATGTTGTATATAAGGTGGCAATAAGTTCGGGACATTCAATTTCAATACAAAAGGATTTTCTTGATAAGATATTTCCTAATCTTCTTCCAATGGGATATACACTTTTAATGTTTTTCTTCTTAAAGAAAAAGAATATAAATCCAACAATACTTATTTTATTTACATTCATATGTGCAATTTTATTATCAGCTTTAGGGGTGCTATAAAATGGAAAATATCTTAGTTATAACAGGTCACGGTAGATATGCAACTATGGTAAGAGGGTCAATAGAATTTTTGGCTGGAGGAAATGAGGGAATAGAATATATAGATTTCACAGAAGATGATAACGATGTTACATTAAAGGAGAAAATGAAAAAAACCATGGATAGGCATAAAGAAGATACAGCTTTATTCATATGTGATATTTTAGGTGGAACTCCTTTTAAATGTGCAGCTGAACTCTCTATTGAAAATAAAAATATAGAAGTAATAGCAGGCTGTAATGTGGGCTCTATTATAGAAGCTATATTTCAAAAGGATAACATGAGTATATCAGAGCTTGCTGATTTCGTGGTGAATTCTAGCAAAAATTCTACAGGAAGATTCATTAAGAATTTAACTAGTAACAATTCTAATGATGAAGAAGATACCATAGGTATTTAAAAAATATTGCGAAGCATACTGCTTTGCAACATTAAAAAAAATTCTATAAATCTAATGTAAAAAAATCATAAAATACTAAGATATTTCAATAACTCGCTATAGCTCAGACAGATTGAAATATCTAAGTATTTTATGATTCTTTTACCAAGATTTATTAGAATTTTTTTTAAATCGTTTCTTCAGCAGTATTGCTTCGCCTTGGATCGATGTCAATATTTTAGACACAAAAAGTCGAACTTTTTTATGCAATTTTTCTTGATAGCTCCTCACATTGTTGAGGAGTTATATATCCAATACTTACTATAGTGTTTGTTGAGGCAATGGTATATCCATTTTCAGCAAATTCTTTAACGCATATATTCAATATTTTTTTACAAATTACGCTAATTTATTTTTTTAGGCTATGAATATTAGACTTTTTCATATGTATGTAACAATATTGTAATAAAAAATAGTTTTTTTGTAACCAAATATTGTATGGTTAGTGATAAATTATAGCTATAGTCATAAATTAATATATTTCTTAAGGTGGTAATGTTAAATGTTAAACAATATCATAAATAAGCATAATAGTGAGAAAAAATCATTTCATTATTTATATGCATATTAGTACTAATTTTATTATTTGTTTTTATGCCATCATTGTCATTAAATAACAAATTAAAAACTAAAACCACAAAAAAAAGTTAAAGTTTCAAACTTCAAAAATAGCTTTATCTAAAAGCAATAATTTTATAAATACAAATACTTCCAAAAGTAAATCAAACAGCTTTATCTCAAATAATGTTGAAGCTGACAGTAACATTTCTAAACCTAACCTTGATTCATCCAAGCAACCTATTCCAAGCTATGGAGTAAAAGTTGAAGATGCTTTCAAGGAAGATGGTAAAAAAACCGCATACTTAACTTTTGATGATGGACCTTCAACCACTGTAACACCAAGCATATTAAATACTCTGAAAAATTACAATACACATGCAACTTTTTTCTTGCTTGGACAAGTTATAGAAGAAAATCAGAATTCTAAATATTTAGTTAAAAGAATTTTTGATGAAGGTAATTCAATAGGAAATCACACTTATTCTCATAATCTTAAGCTATTGTATCCTAATAATATACTAAATATTAATCAATTTATGAGTGAAGTAGATAGAACATCCAATATACTAAAAGGAATTTTGGGACAATCATTTTCTACAAGAGTTATTCGAATGCCCGGTGGATATATGTCAAGAGTTTATTATAAAGATCCAAATTTAGCAAACTTCAAAAATACTCTTTCTCAAAGGAAAATGGTAACTATAGATTGGACTGCCTATGATTTTGATGCAGAAGGAGTAAAAAAGAATGCTTATGAACTGCTTAACAATGTTAAGACATCAGTAGGGAAGAAAAATAAGGTAGTTATTTTAATGCATGATACATATGGTAAGGAGGAGACAGCAAAAGCCTTACCTATGATAATAGACTATTTAAAATCAACTGGCTATGAATTTAAAACACTATACTAATATAGGAAAAGGTACTATCTGAAAAGCGAAGGATGCAATTACCAAAAGCTAATTCAATTTTTTTATTTAATGCAACAGCCATACTCCATATTGCATAAAAAATAAATGTTCCCAAAATTTTTTTAGGAACATTTATTTTTTTTATGTAGTCTTTTGACATACTTTAAAAATTATCTTTTCGTATTCTATCATAATAGTCAATTACATGATTATCATATTCCTCATTTATAAGGCATGACTTCATTAAGAAATCTGCTGTAGATTGATTCATTGCAATCGGAATGTCATATAATACAGAAATTCTAAGGAGTGCCTTTACATCTGGATCATGAGGCTGTGCTGTAAGAGGATCCCAGAAAAAAATCATTATATCTATTTTTCCGTCTACAATGCTTGCCCCTATTTGCTCATCACCGCCCATAGGACCACTTTTAAAACCTTTAACAGTTAACCCTGTTTTTCAGATATAAGTTTAGCTGTAGTTCCAGTTCCGCACAAATCGTGTTTACTTAAAACATCAACATTTTCTTTAGCCCACTCTATCAACGCTTGTTTTCTATTATCATGTGCTATTAACGCAATTGTCTTCTTTGCCCCTGTTTTTTCATTCATAACCTTACCCCCAGTACTTTACTATAAGTCTTTTTATATTTTAATTTTGTGATATTAAATCTTAAAACATGACATTATTATATCATATCTTTCATAATTCATGTTAAAAATAAATGAAAGTCTTTTTATAAATTCCTTATTTTATTGTATAAAGTAATGATAGTAAGAATCATTTATTAATATTTTTATTATATTTGTATTATAAATAGACAAGCCTATGCATAGAATTTATTAATGTATATCTTAAAATTGATGCAAACCTCGTGTCCTCGGTTAGCAATAATTTTAAGTTCTTTTTCTTGCTAAGAGAGTAGTCTTTTTAGCTTCTAGAAGGATAATGGGCAAAGCCCAAACCTCGTGTATGATTATTGACATTTTACCTTTTAGATGATATTATTTAATTAGTAAATGATAATTATTTTCATTTAGGAGGTGTTAGGATGAGCTTATACGATTTAAAATATGGTGAAAAAGGAATCATAAAAAACATAGTAGGCGATGAAAAATTGTCAAAACGATTATTCGCTCTCGGATTTATAGAAGGCACAGAAGTAAAATTAAAGACCTCAGCTCCTTTAGGAGATCCTATTATAATTCACATTAGAGATTTCAATATTGCACTTAGAAAAAAAAGATGCAAAAAATATATTTTTAAAGGAGGCTTAAAATGATAACTGCAGCACTTATGGGTAATCCAAAACGTTGGGAAAACCACTTTATTTAATGCCCTAACTGGTTCTGATCAATATGTAGGTAACTGGGCAGGCGTAACTGTAGAAAAAAAAGAAGGATTTTTAAATAGCTCTATTGAAATAGTGGATTTACCCGGTATATATGCCATGGATACTTATTCCAATGAAGAAAAAGTTTCAAAGAACTTCTTACTAAATGAAAATGTTGACGTAATTATTAATATAGTTGATGCATCTAATTTAGATAGAAATCTATACCTTACAATGCAGCTCAAAGAATTTAGAAAGCCAATAATACTCGTTTTAAATATGATAGATGTAGCAAAGAAAAAAGGATTTATTATAGATTATGCTAAGCTTTCACGTGAATTAAACGTAAAAATTGTACCTATCGTAGCTGCAAAAAATAAAAACATAGGCGAAATTGAAAAAATTTTATTGAACCAAAGTTTTATGGCTTCAAGTTATGATAATGAATGTAACTTTCAGTCAGAAAAAGAAACCTATGCATATATTGAATCAGTCTTAAATAAATGTATAACTAAATCGAATAAATTTATAATTTCCTATACAGAAATAATTGATAAAATATTTTTAAATAAATTTCTTGCCTACCCTGCATTTTTTATAATTATATGGTTAATTTTCAAATTTACATTTTCGTGGGTTGGCGGACCACTTCAAGATTTAGCTGATACGCTTTTAAACAACTTACTTATCCCAAAATTGCATTTATTATTTTCATCTACAAGCCCGTGGTTCAGTTCACTTTTAATAGATGGAATAGTTGGGGGTGTTGGCTCGGTTATTGTCTTTCTGCCTATAATTTTGGCATTATTCTTTTGTATATCAATTTTGGAAGACAGTGGCTATATGGCTAGAGCTGCTCTACTTATGGACATAATAATGAGAAAAATGGGACTGTCAGGCAAAGCCTTTATCCCAATGGTAATGGGCTTTGGCTGTGGAGTACCTGCAATAATGTCTGCAAGAACACTGGAAAGTGAAAAAGATAGAAAATTAGCCGCACTACTTATTCCATTTATGTCTTGTAATGCTAAACTTCCTGTTTATGCTTTACTTACTGCAGCTTTGTTTCCGAAACATCAAGGATTAGTCATAGGCTCATTATATTTATTGGGAATTATAGTTGCTTTTATCGTAGGAAAATCCTTTAAAAACACATTATTTAAAAAAGGTGAAGAGCCATTAATAATAGAGCTTCCTGATTACAAATTTCCAGAACCAAAGAATTTACTTTTTCATACTTGGGAAAAGGGCAAAGGCTTTCTTAAGAAGGCAGGAACTATAATATTTTCTGTTTCAGTTATAATTTGGGTTTTATCCCACTTTGGCATCAACGGCTTTGTAGATATAAAATACAGCTTTTTAGCTGAAATTGGACATGTTCTTGTAGCATTCTTTGCACCACTTGGATTTGGCACATGGCAAAATTCAGTTGCCCTTTTAAGTGGACTTGCAGCTAAGGAAGTAGTTGTAAGTACTATGGGGGTCTTATATGGATCACATTTACCAAGCATACTTCCAACAATTTTTACCCCAGTTACTGCATACTCATTTTTAGTATTTACCCTTTTATATCCACCATGCATATCTGCACTTGGTACAATGAAAAAAGAATACGGCTTTAAAATGATGGCATTTATGATAGTCTATCAAGTTTGTGTAGCATGGATAGCTTCATTTATAGTATACAATATAGGGATTTCAATATTTTAGATTAATCGAGGTGATTTTAATGATATTAGAATTAATAATAACAGCTTTAATAATTTTCACTGCTTTATTCATATTCATAAAAAATATAAAAAAGAGTTCACATGGTTCATGTAACTGCAGTTCATGTCCATCAAAGACAAAATCTTGTTGCAATAAAAATTCATAGAATTTTATTTATAAAAAATGAGGCTGTTGCATTTTAGTTCAACAGTCTCATTTTTTTATATCAATTTTTATATAGACATTCATATAATTTATTATAAGTACTTTTAGGAGATATACAATGTTAAGACAAAACAAATACTTAAGATTTGAAGCTGTATCTTATGCTTTAACTTATGCCTTAAATCCAAATCCAAAATATAGATATTTCCAATTAATAGATGATAACGGCGGCGATTGTACTAATTTTATATCTCAATGTCTTTTTGCTGGCGGAGCCAAAATGAGCTATGGAAGTAGTTGGAATTGGTGGTATAACAATAAAAATACAAACAATGTCATGGACGATACTTGGTCTATATCATGGGCAGTAGCTCATTCACTATACTATTATTTAAGAAATAATGAAGAAACTAATTCTCCTTATATTAAAGGATTAGAAGTTTCAAATGCAAATAATCTTGAATTAGGTGATTTAATTTTTTATGAGGGTAACAACAAAAAAAATATTTCATTCTACAATAGTAACTTCTATTTTTAACGGAGTTCCTTTAGTCTCTCAGCATACACCTGAAGCTATAAATATTTATTATAAAAACTCTTGGAAAGCAGTAAAATATCATTATATAAAGATTATTATCTAAACAACTATTTTTCATTTGTAGATAATATTAAAATAGTACTTAAAACGCTTATCATCCCAACAAACTCAACAATGCTAAATTTTGTATTAAGCCAAAAAATTGACAATATAACTGCTGACAATGGTTCCATGCAACTTAATATACCGGTTTCACTTGGTTTTATGTATGTAACGCTCTCAAAGTAAAAATAGAACGGTATGAGTGTTCCAAATAAAACTACAAATATAATTGCTAACATAGAATAAGTTGATATACTGCCGTGAATTTTGAATGGAGAAGCTACAAAGCTAAATAATATTCCTCCAATTAGCATACCAAAGCCAACTATAGTATTAGAGCCAAATTTAATTAAAATCCTTCTTGGATATATCGTATAAAAAGCTGCTGTAAAAGCCGCTATTATTCCCCAAAACAATGCATGACTAGAAATAGCTAATTTATGTATATTTCCATTAGTAGCAAGCAAAAATGTCCCCATCAATGCTAAAATTACAGCTAAAATTTCTTTTATATGTGGAATCCTTTTATATTTAATAATTGAATGTAAAATAATAAATACAAGGCTTAAATATTGTAAAATAGTTGATGTAGGGGCATTTGAGTACTTTATTGTCGTAAAATATGAATATTGAACCCCAAGCATTCCTATAATTGAAAATATAACAAGACTAAGTAAATCATATTTGCTTTTACAAAGTTTAAATATGTTTTTATCTTTCTTAATAACCGCTATTCCAATAAGTCCTATACCAGAAAATAATAATCTTATATCAACAAGCCAATCAGCACTTATATTTGCATTGTGAAATAAATACTGTGCGAAGGTGCCTGAAACTCCCCAAAGTGTTGCAGCAAAAATTACAAATACAATTCCTTTTGTCCTATTTTCAAGTGGTATTTTAACTTTAATATCCATTATTTAACTCCTTACACTTGCTTTTTCTAGTTATAACAATATGATTTTTCCACTTTCCACTTTTAAATCTTATAACATATAAAATACCTCGTACTGTCCAATCTATATACATTCCAAGAAAAATTCCAATAAGTCCAATTTTCAAGGTTATAGCAAGCAAATATCCAAGAGTTATTCTAAATAGCCACATTCCAATTATAGATGTTACCATAGTATACCTTGCATCTCCTGCTCCCTTAAGCCCAGCTGGTAAAACAAAAGAAATAGACCAAACAACTATTGCAAATGCATTTACTATAAGTATTTTTGATGATAAATTTACAATATCCATATTACTTGTAAATAACAATGCCAAATGCTTTGAAAACACAATTGATGCAGCACCAACTATTGCAAGAAGAACCGTCGATAATTTGGTTATGTATGAAAGACATTTGGTTGCACCCTCTTCGTCTCCTCTTCCCATGTATTGTCCTACCATTGCAGTAGCCGCAGTGGAAAGAGAATTTCCTGGTATATTTATAAAATTAGCTATAGAGTTAGTTATAGTATTTGAAGCCATAGCTATAGTGCCCATATCCACTATAAATACTTGCATTATTAATTTCCCACCATTAAATAGTATTGATTCAACACTTGCAGGTACACCTATACCAAATATAGGCCTTAATAATTCTTTATTTAATTTAAATTCCCTCAATTTTTTAAGTCGTACAATTCTTGAACCTCTAAGTAAAATTGTTATTATTACAATCGCTCCAATGGTTCTTGCTGTGGCTATGCCAAGTGCTGCACCCAAAACACCCATTCCATGAATTAAAACCTTACCTCCAATTTTAATTCCATTTATAAATGTCCAGGTAAATATAACATTTAAAATATTCATGACTATAGATATCTTCATAGGAGTTTTAGTATCACCAGCTCCTCTTAATATTCCATTTGAAACCAAATCTACAGTTATGAGTGGATATGTTATAAGTGTTATTCCTAAATAACTGAGTCCATCATTTATAACTTCTTTTTCTGCTGATCCAAATAACAATGCTATAATTGGCCTTCTAAATAAAGCCATAATTATTGTTATCAAAAGTGCTATACCTATACTAGAGTAAAGTGCCTGTTTTGTGGCTTCATTTGCCTTCTTTATGTTGCCTTGTCCAATGTATTGTGCAACAACAACCGTTCCTCCCACTGCTAAAGCTGAAAAGAAGGCTATAAATATGTTGTTAATTGAATCTATCATTCCTATAGCAGACACTGCTTCTTTTCCTATATGCCCAGCCATCATTGTATTAATCATACCCATTAATGTTACAAATAATTGTTCCATCAAAATAGGCAACGTCAAATTAATGACGTCTTTTCTAAGTTTAATCATATGTTAATCGCCTGCCTAAATCATTTATATAATAAAAGTTTATTTTTCTAAAAGCTTATATAGTACCTGTGTGCCATAATCCTCTTTATTATCTTCTACAAGTTTATCATATAATGATTTAGCTAATTTTTAACCCTGGGGTTTCAAAGCCCATATTTTCTGCTTCTGATAAAGCAGTGCTCATATCTTTAACAAAATGTTTTACATAAAAGCCAGGTGCAAAATCTCCTTTTATCATTCTTGGTGCTAAATTACTTAGTGACCAACTTCCTGCCGCACCAGTTTTTATTGTATTTAAAACTTTTTCCTCATCAAGTCCAGCTTTTTGTATAGTCATTTGCTTCCTCTCCTTCTATTAGAAATATAGCTATATAATCGTATGGGAAACAAATATGAAATTAACTTCATTTTTGTTTCCCCATATATTATAAATTGTATTCAAAGTTCATTTTCTTAATTATACATCACTTGCTTTTTTTTCTCAATAGAATGAAACTCTAAAATATAAGGAAGCTTTGTTTTAAATAAATGTAAAAGAAAACACCTATTTAAAACAAAGCATTATAAATATATATCTGAAAGTTGAATTTTAACTTCTTCATTATCCATATCCATTAACTTCTCCTTATCATTGTCATAACATGAATCTTCATCTACAATCTTAGCCGGCAATTCTACTAAGAATTTACTTCCAACTCCAACTTTACTTTTAACAGTGATCCTCCCTCCATGCATTTCTACAAAGGATTTTACTAAGGACAAACCTATGCCACTTCCCTCAACATTTCTTCTAACAGAACCATCCACTTGGATAAACACATCAAATATTTTTTTAACATATCTTCTGGGATACCTGTACCATTATCCTTTACAGATATAGTTAAAAATTTTTCTCCATCATGAATACTAACTTTTATGCTTCCACCTAAATCAGTGAACTTAATGGCATTAGACAGCAAATTAAGCATTATTCTTTCAATTTTTTCAAAATCATATGCAATAATTTTTTCTTCCACATCTGTATCAAAAACGACTTTAATACCTTTTAGCTTTGCATATTCTACAACAGACATCGTAATATCTTCGATAGTACTTACTATATTCCCATTTTTTTATCAAGGCTATAAAATCCAAGCCCTATTTTATTAATATCTATGTAATTATTAATAAGTCTTATAAGTCTATAGCAATTCTGTTTCATTACTTTAGAATACTTAAAAAACGAATCCTTCATATTTACTTTTTCATCACAAATATACGTATTTTCAAGCAGTTGAATGGCGCTATAAATTATGTTTATTGGTGTTTTTAATTCATGGGAAATTGTTGAGAATAGCCTCGTTTTAAGTGCATTGTATTCATTTGCTTGTTTCAAAAGAGCATCTTTTTCTGCAATTTCTCTTTTGAGTCTTTTTGACATTTGCTTCAATTGTAATTCTTCATATCCAATTTTAGATATAAAATTTGCAATCATAAATAGCAAATTAACTGCTGATTTAATACTTTTATCATCAATCACCTTAATTTCCTCTGCAGCTTTTAAAAATCCTTTTTCATCTATATTTAATTCTTTAGCCTTTTGCATTAGGTTTGGCTTTTCTATTTTATGATTTAAAATCTGTCCACCTAAAATCGTACATATTTGTTTTCCATTGATTAATACTGGAGCTGCAAAATCTATAAGGCCTGCGTGACATGTGTATATATAAGGTTTCCCCATTTTTACTGCTGTTACTCCCCCACACTTATGAGAAATAGCACATTCATTGTCTCCTTTCTCTGTTGAGTGAATAAAATTCTCACAAAAATTAGTGTAGCAGCTTGGTTTTGTTACAGGTCTTCCATTTCTATCTACTGTAATACTTGCCATATTTGTACTTGCGGCAAAACTATCCTGAAACCTTTGAAGTAAATTAATATCCACTATATCCCCAATTTCAATAGAATCAATATCGATATTTTGCTGAATATTTTTCATAATATTTCTCTCCAATCCCCTTATTCCTAAAAATCTTAAAATTTGTAATTTATATATGCCCTTTTAATTATTCTTCATAATATTTAAAAATTCCTGTAATAGCTAAAAAATTAATTTATAATTGGTATCGAAAATAAAAAAAGTTCTATAAAACTATTTTCATAGTCTTACAGAACTTTAAATTCAGTTTCTTATTTTCTTTTCATATGAATTATACATTGTAAGCGCCACTATCGAAAAAAATACTGGTCCTATTATCATCCATATAGTTGATTTCACATCAGGTTTAACTTCAAGTATCGGTTGTATTATTGTAAATAAATTGGCAAAAAATATTGTACAAGTCACTATAATTCCTGCAGCTATACCACTTTTATAGTTTTTATATATTTCAAATGGTTTCTCTATTTCTTTCTTCTTTTTAAAGCTTATAAATGCTATTGAAAGAAACATATATGGTAAGGTCATTGCAACATTAGTCATAAGTACTATGTATGAAAAAAACTTAGATACTCCCTCACCACCAAATGAGATGACCATAATAAATATAGCTATTATTATACACTGTATTTTCATAGCATTTCTAGGCATTCCATCTTCATCAATTTTGCTAATAAATTTAGGCCATAGCTTTTCTGGAGTTCCCTCAATCAATTGCTTTAAAGGTGAATAAATAAGTGTAAAGTAAGATCCCAAATAAGCTAAAAACATTGACAATCCTACTAGTCTTGCAAAAAACACTCCTATAGAAACAGAGGTTGCTTGTCCAAGTCCAAAACTGATACCAATAGCATATCCTAAGTTTTGCATTATTATATAAGTTATGTTTGCCAAATTAATGCCATGAGTACTATTTAGATTATTCCACTTTAAGAATGTTCCACACATAAATATACCCACAGAATATCCAACTGCAATAATTACGGCTGATATAATCATTCCTCTTGGAAAAGTTTTCTCTGGATTTTCAGTTTGATCAACTAATCCTCCAACTGCTTCTATTCCTCCATATGCAAATATTGCAAAAACTAAAAATGATAGTAAATTTATCATTGAATTATTAGAACTATTTGGAGAATCGATAAATGTTCTTATAGATGTAATTGGTTCTGCAAGTTTTCCCCCATGTATAGCAAAAATTACAATTCCGCCTACAAGTAATACAACATTTAGAAGAGCAACTGCTGTCCCTCCTACAGAAGTTATCTTACTTATTTTTTGCAATCCTTTTGACGCAATAAAAGTTACTGTGATTACAAATAAAATTGCAAGTATTCCTATCACTTGAGTAGATTTTAATCCTAAAAGGAGATTATTTTCCGTAATATCCTTGCCAAATATTAAATTTGAAAATGGAATCCATATTTCCGTTGCTACACTTACCATCCAAATTACATATGCAGAATACCACATAAAAGTTCCTATAAAAGCAAATTTTCCTCCTACTGATTTTTCCATCCACGAATATATTCCGCCCTTTTCTTTCTTAAACGCAGATCCATATTCGGCTATCATAAAAGCATATGGTATAAAAAAAGTAAGTGCTGATAATATATACCATGGTATGGCAGCATACCCCATTTTATAAAAAGCTTTAGATATATTGTTAAATCCAAATACTGATGTAAATACCATAAGTACTAAGGGTACTAGCTTTAATTTTTTTCTCTTTCCATGTCTATATCGCTCCTGTCATAATAAATTGTGTGCAAATAATTATTATATATAAAAGTTTGTATTTTTATCAACAGCTGCAATTATCACTTTTTTATTACGTCTCATGTCTTTTTTTGAAACTTTCACAATTATAGCAGGCTTACGATTAAACAATGTTATCAATTTATGGAAGTTAACTAAAAATTTTTGACTTTAATTCAGTTTTCTAGATAAAAGTTTTATTTTTTTACCATTAATTTCAACTAAAAATCTTTTTTATCTATTATTAAAACTTTATCCAGTATACCACCCCTCACAATACTATAATATCAAATTTAAATAAGCAAAAATGCAGGCTAAAACCTGCATTCTTATCAATGTCCTCTTTTTCTATCCTTTTTCTTCTGCTGCTTTAGTTGAAACCTTAATTTTTCAGCTTGTTCTCTATTTATCTTAGCTGCTACTTTTCTCTGTTTCTTACTATTTTCCATCTCCAGTTTTAATGCATTTTGCGATTTAGTTCCTATACCATGATTTTGGATCTGCTCTTTTATCTTTCTTTGAAGCTTTTTAGGATTTATTTTTTTCCTTGTAACATTAACTTCTTTAACAGGAGAACTAAATCTAATTGAATTGTAATGTTTTAATATAAATTCATATACCTCTCCATCTTTTGGCTCTTTGCCAAAATACTACTCTGGCCACTTCTAGACTATCGCCAAAAGTCTTTTCAAATACACCCACCCAAAATGGATCTTCGTAAAATACATTTAAAGTAATATTCATTTTTATTCCCTCGCTTAAATTTAATTTCAAGAGAACGGACAACCTCGAGGGTAGGTTACTGACATGCATTATGCGTTTGGACTACCAACCAAACCGTGTTTTTATCTCTTAATCATATTATAACATTAATTATTTAACTTTCACAATTTAAAAATATTGCGAAGTAACAGTATCTTGGAATATTAAATAAAATTAATAAATCTAAGTGGTTATTTAAAAAAAGTGGTTGCTTTGAGTTCTAGAAGGATAAAATCATCATTAACTTTTTTACTGAAGGTAAAAAAGTTCACCTTTTAGCGAGCAGAGCAAGTTAAAACCCTTCACCCTTAGCTTTTTTCGCCTTCTTTTTAGGCGAAAAAAATTATTTATTACTTCGCAATCTTTATATTTAGTGTATCAATCCCATTAGTTATATATATTAAAGAATTGAAGTAAGAAGGTAGTATAATTGAGTAATATAATTAAATCATCGAGACTTGATGAAGTGTACGGGGAATATTACAGTGAAGAGAGTTCAAAAGCTCTGGCTGTAATATTTCCAGGATTAAAATATGGTCATGATAAACCGCTTCTTCACTATGCCAGAAAAGCGGCACAAATAAGTGGAAAAGACGTGCTTTGTCTTAATTATGAAAAAAGCTTGATTGGGATGATATAGCAAGCCGATTATAGATGTAGTATCTGATGCATGCTTAAGTATTTTAGATAAGTGTATGAAAAAAGGATACAAAAGTATTTATTTTTTAAGCAAGAGCATAGGAACAGAAGTTGCTGGTAATGTAGCTGAGAAATTTAAATATGGCAATGTAAAGTTTCTGTACCTAACTCCAACGTATTTTGCTGTAAAATATATTTGTAAATCAAAATGCTTTGCAATTGCTGGAACTAATGATAATATATTTAAGGATGAATACATAGAAAAGGTTAAAAGAAGTGATAATGTAAGGTTAATGCTTATAGAGGGTGGAAATCATTCTCTTGAACTTTCAAACGATTTGATTGGAAGCATTGATATATTAAAAAAAGTTGTTAAAGTTTATATTGATTTCTTTGAGGAGGAGTAAAATGGAAAAGTATAAAGAAGAATTTATTGAATTTATGGTTGAAAGTAATGTGCTTACTTTTGGAGATTTTATTACGAAAAGCGGAAGGAAAACTCCATTTTTTATAAACACAGGAAACTATACAACAGGAAAGCAGTTAAGCAAACTTGGCGAATATTATGCAAAGGCTATTCATGACAACTTTGGAGATGATTTTGATATACTATTTGGACCAGCATATAAGGGAATTCCATTAAGTGTTACAGCAGCTATAGCACTTAATAATTTATATAATATTAATGCATCTTACTGCTCCAACAGAAAAGAAATTAAAGACCATGGAGATAAAGGAATACTTCTTGGATCAAAGATTAAAGACAATGATAGAGTTGTAATTATTGAAGATGTTACAACAGCAGGAACTTCTGTATATGAAACTATGCCACTTTTAAAAACGCAAGCTGATGTAAGTGTAAAAGGACTTATAATATCTGTTGATAGAATGGAAAGAGGAAAGGGAGAAAAATCTGCCTTAACTGAGCTTAACGAAAAATTCGGTTTCAAGACATGTTCCATAGTTACAATGGAAGAGGTTGTAAAATATCTTTATGATAAAACGATAAATGGCAAGGTTTTAATTGACAGCGAAATGAAAAAGAGAATAGATGACTATTATAAAGAGTACGGAGTAGTAAGTGAATTTTAATAGTTGAAACAGTTTATCTATAGTAGTGAATGATGCTAAATAAAAGCCATAAGTCTAAAGGAACTCAGGAGTAAATACTAACGAGTTTCTAAGATTTGTTGGCTTTTATTTAAATTGTAATATTTGCTGAAATGAATTTAATTTTAACAAGGTATTGAAATTGTTTACAATATATCTTATAATATAAATTGAAAATACAAATAATTGTATATTAAGGATGTTAAGATATGATTAAAACAGGATTAATGCAAAAAATGGAATAATAGCAATGAAACTAGCACAGGAGTTTTTATCAAAAGAATGTGGTGAAAGAATAGATACAATATCAAATTATTCTGAAAAGTTTGATATTGCAAGAGGAACTGTTCAAAATGCAGTAAGGTTCTTACAGGATGAAAGGGCAATTTCACTTGAAGCAAGGGGGCATATGGGAACTTTTATAGTTAAAATTAATTATGAAAAACTTTTAGAGGTTTCTGGAATAGGTTCAATTGTAGGGGTAATGCCACTACCTTATTCAAAATTGTATGAAGGGATAGCAACGGGATTTTATAATACCATGGAGAAAAGCAAAATACCATTTAATTTAGCATATATGAGAGGAGCAGCTAATAGAATAGAATCTTTATCAAAAGGGAGGTATGATTTTGCTTTGATTTCTAAACTTGCCGCTGAAAACTTAATGGAAACTGAAAATTTGGAGATCATTATGGATTTTGGTGAATTTAGTTATGTTAGTGAACATGCTATAATTTTTCATGACTTTTCAAAAAGAAATATAGAAAATGGAATGAGAATAGGAGTAGATAATAGTTCCATTGACCACAAAATTCTTACTCAAAGACAATGCAGTGGTAAAAAAGTTATTATGGTTGAATTGCCATATAATCAAGTTATATCAAAAGTTATGAATGGGGAAATTGATGCAGCTATTTGGAATATAGATGAAATTATAGACAGAAAAATTAATCTTAAGTACTATCCAATGAGTTCAAAAAATGATAATAAGGATACAAATGCAGTAGTAGTTGTGGAAAGTTCCAAGAATAATATAAAAGCAATATTAAAGAGATATTTGAGAAAAAGTGAGATTTTAGATATGCAAAAAAAAATTGTGAAAGGGGAAATGGTTCCAAGATACTAATTTTTTTAAAATCAATATACAAAATAATGTATATTAAAATTTGAAGGGGGAATATTAAGGTGAATTTAGAGGAAAGAATAGAAATATTAAAAAATGCAAATCAAATTGATGATAATGTTCAAACTAGCTTGCGTAATATCATCAATATGTTTTGGAATGATTTTAATATTAAACTTACTGAAGAAAACGCTTCTATGCTTATAACTCATCTTGCGGTTGCTTTACAAAGAATTAAACAAGGAAAGTGTGAAGCTGGCATTAATGAAGATGCATATAAGGAAATTGAACAAAATGAGTTTTATGGTAAAAGTGTTAATGCTTTAAGTAAAATAGCTGAAATATGTAACATTGATATACCTCACAGCGAACAGACATTTATAATAATGCATTTATGTACATTATTTCAAAATAATTTATGGGAGCGTGCTTAAAATGATTAGGATAGTAGTTGGAGGTCAAATAGACAAGGAAAGAGTCTCAAGCATTATAAAAAATTGTGGAGGGGAAAAGGTAGATGTAAAAGTAATGTCAGACCTTGAAGCAGCTATGGAAGTAAAGACAAATAAAGCAGATTATTATTTTGGAGCGTGCAATACAGGTGGAGGCGGTGCACTAGCAATGGCTATAGCAATTCTTGGATATAACAATTGTGCAACCATATCCATGCCTGGAAATGTAAGGCGTAATGAAGAAATAGAAGGTGAGATTGATAAAGGCAAAAAGGCATTTGGTTTTACTCCACAACATGCAGAGCAGGTAATACCTGTGGTTTTAAATAAATTATTAAAATAAAAAGGGGGATTTATTATGAAATACTTAATTGTAGCCTTAATTGGAGCATTGGCATCAATTCTTGCAAATAAAGGGGTAGCAGTATTTAATGATGGACTAAGACCTATAATTCCAGAATATCTTGAAAAAAGAATGGATAAGAAGGCATTAGCTGCTACCAGTTTTGCTTTGAGTTTTGGACTTGTAATTGGTTATGGAATTCCAGTGTCAATTGCAGCATCTATTCTTTTAATACACAGCATTCTTTTAGGAACTGATATTATTGGAACATGGTCACCTGAGGGCAAAAAGGGAATAATAATTTCAGGAATTGTTGGTGCCGTATATGGCATTGGTCTTGTAGCTGGACTTAATTTTATAGTTGATGCTTTTAAAATGCTTCCAGTTAACTTCTTACCACAACTTGGAAGTGTTGGGACGCCTATTGTAGCGGCATTTGCAGTTTTTCCAGCATTGGTGGTTGGATACCAATATGGAGTTAAGCATGGCATAATTACACTTGTTATATCTTTCATTGTAAGACAGTTAGTTCAATATCATGGAACATTTAAAGTTGACACAGCAAAAGTATCACTAAATCCAGAAGGAATGGCACTTGTTACAGGAGTTATTATTATGCTCATATATTCAATGAGAGAAAAACAAGATAAAAACGCTGCAACTATTGATCTTACTTCTATATTCTCTGAAAGAGTAAAGAAAATAAAAAAGAATATTGTTTATTTGGTTATAATTGGAGGTTTGATAGCAGCTGGTACAAGCTTAACGGTAATTGCAGGAGATCCTATTTCTTTAAATTTATTGGCTAAAGGTAAAAATTTTGAAGCTGCAATCACTGCCCTAGCGAGAGGAATTGGTTTTATACCATTAGTTGCAACTACTGCTATTACAACAGGTGTATATTCACCTACAGGTATGACCTTTGTATTTATAATAGGTATTTTACTTAAAGGTAATCCTATAGTTGCATTTTTAGCAGGGGCAGCTGTAATTTTTGTGGAAATTTATTTATTAGATTTTCTTGCAAAATTCTTGGATAAATTCCCTGGAATGAAAAAGTGTGGTGATAATATAAGAACTGCAATGTCAAAGGTTATTGAAGTATCACTTCTAATAGGAGGAATGATGGCGGCTTATGGTATGGCTGGAAATCTTGGTTTCTTCATAGTTATTGGCTTATACGTTTTGAATAAAACTTCTAAAAAACCAATTGTGGACGCAGCCGTAGGACCTGTAGGAGCAATTTTTGTTGGCGTATTAATAAATGTATTATACTTGTTTGGTTTATATTTACCAGTGGTTTCCAAATAGAAGAAGGTTAAAGACAACATATGTGAAAGAAGGTAAAAATAGATGCAATTCAAAGGTGGAAGAACTTATACACATGAACACATAACCATTGATCTTTCAGGACCAAAACAAGATGAGGATTGCAAATTAGATGATTTTGATGAAACTGTAAAAGAGTTTAAGGAACTTAAGGAAGAAAATGTTTTTAATATTATAGACTTAACTAATAGAGGAATGGGAAGAAATGTTGATTATGTAATGAAGGTAAAAGAAAAAACGGGAATTAATATTGTTTGTTCTACTGGATATTATAAGGAACCATTCTTACCTAAGGAAGTTTATGAGTTATCTGAAAAAGAACTTTCAAAAATTATGATTGATGAAATTGTAAATGGAATAGAAAAAAGCGGAATAAAAGCTGAGGTTATTGGCGAAATTGGAACTGGGAAAGAAGCTATAAAACCTGAAGAAGAAAAGGTATTCAAAGCAGCTTCAAGAGCGCATGTTGAAACTGGAAGGGCAATTGTTACTCATACAACGCTTGGGAAACTAGGCCTTGAGCAAATTAAAATATTTAAGGCTTTTAATGTGAACTTGGATAAAGTAGTAATAAGTCATGTGGATTTAAGCGGGAATTTAGACTATATAGTAAGACTTATAGATATGGGAGTTAATGTAGCATTTGATACTATAGGAAAGATAAAATATAAACCAGACGAAATGAGAATTGATTTTATCAAAAAGCTTTGCAGCATGGGACTTTCAAGCAAAATAGTTTTATCAATGGATATAACGAGAAAATCCCATTTAAAAAACAGAGGAGGAATTGGATATAGATTTCTTCTTCAAGATTTTTTACCTAAACTCAAAAAATCTGGTGTAAGTGAGGAAAATATAAAGAATATGACAGAAAAAAATGCAATGAGAATATTTTGTTAGGAGTGATAGCATGAATACTTATCCGCTAAAATCCATGACAGTAGATGAGGCAAAAAAAGTTCAATTTAAATTAATTGACATGGTTACTAGACATTTTAAAGGAAATGAAGTCCTATCGCTAGGAGATTTGGGCGTTGTTAAGGGTCTTAATAAACCAAGAACAACACTTAAGGTAGAAGAAACAATAGCAGATTTTTTTGGAGCTGAAAAGGCTGCCTTAGTACGTGGAGCTGGTACGGGAGCCTTAAGAAGTGGGATAATGAGTATTTTTAAAAATGCAGATACTATTTTAGTTCATAAAGCACCAATATATCCAACTACTAAGGTTACTATTGAAAGTATGGGGCTTAAAACCATAGAAGCTGATTTTAATGATATGGATGATTTATCAAATGTATTAAAAAATAATGATTTAAAAGGTGTACTCATACAATACACAAGGCAGAAAATAGACGACAAATATGACATGGGAGAGTGTATTAAAACAATTAGAGCAGTTAAGCCCAATATTCCTATTATTACTGATGATAATTATGCAGTAATGAAAGTAAAAGGAATAGGAGTTCAATTGGGAGCAGATATATCAGCTTTTTCAACTTTTAAGTTACTTGGACCTGAAGGAGTGGGCTGTGTTGTCGGAAATAAGCAATATATAGATTATATAATAAGTCAAAATTACTCAGGTGGAAGCCAAGTACAGGGGCATGAAGCTATGGAAGCTTTAAGAGGAATGATATATGCTCCTGTAATGCTCGCTATTCAAGCTGAGGTTAATAATGAGCTTGCTAATAGACTTAATGGTGGAGAAATAAAAGGAATAAAACGAGCATTTCTTGCCAATGCTCAATCTAAAGTGCTTCTTGTGGAATTTGAAGAGAACATAGCAAAAGAAGTACTAAAAATTTCAGAAGAACTAGGAGGTGCTCCAAATCCTGTAGGAGCAGAGTCAAAATATGAATTTGTACCGATGATATATAGGGTTTCTGGAACTTTTAGGGCAGCAGATCCAACCCTCGAGGAAAGAATGATAAGAATAAATCCAATGAGATGTGGTGCTGATACTATTATAAGAATACTTAAGGAAGCACTTGAAAGGATTGAAGAATAGGGGTGGAATTATGTTTCTTAGAGCAACAGTTAATAAAAATCCAAATTTAATTGAAACAGCAGTACTTTTGCATAGAAAGGGAATCATAGAGCCAGATACTTATGTGCTAGATTTGGATTCAATACTTAACAATGGAAAATTAATAAGAGAAGAGGCAGATAAATACGGAATAAAAACTTATTTTATGACTAAGCAATTTGGAAGAAATTCATATATAGCTAAAGAATTTATGAAACTTGGATATGAAGGTGCTGTTACTGTTGACTTTAGAGAGGCAAAATTACTTGGTAATAGTGGAATAAAACTTGCTCATGTGGGGCATTTAGTGCAAATACCTGATAAATCTATAGAAGAAATTTTAAAATTAAGACCAGATTATATAACTGTTTATTCCATAGAGAAAGCAAAACGTATAAGTGAATTATCACTAAAATTAGGTATTAAGCAAAAAATTATGCTAAGGGTTATAGACAATGGTGATGTGCTTTATCCAGCTCAATATGGTGGCTTTTATGTCGATGAACTTAGTAAAAGTGTAAAAAAAATTTTAAATTTTAATGGTGTAGAAATCAAAGGAATAACATCTTTTCCTTGTTTTTTATACAATGAAAAAAGTGAAAAAATTGAGGAAACGCATAATATTGAAACTGTAAAAAAAGCCAAGTTTATCATTGAGAATATAGGTATAAGAATTGAAGAAATGAATATGCCATCTGCCAATTGCGCTGAAAGCATTAAGCTTGTAGAAGAAAATGGTGGAACAAGTATTGAACCTGGTCATGGTCTTACAGGAACCACACCAATGCATGCAGCTGTTAAAAATTGTGTTGAAACTCCAGCTATGGTATATGTAAGTGAAATATCACACAATCTTGGTAGAAGCAGCTTTTGCTATGGAGGCGGACATTACAGGAGATCACATATGAAAGAGGCTCTTGTTCTAGAAAATAGTCATAGTAAGTATTTGAAGGTAAAAAAACCTGATGACGAAAGTATAGACTATTATTTTGAACTTGAGGGAAATGCCGAAGTTGGAAGTACTGTGATAATGGCATATAGAACTCAAATTTTTGTAACAAGAAGTAATGTTGCAGTAGTTAAGGGAATCTCAAAAGGCAAACCAGAAGTAATTGGGATATATGATAGTCTTGGCAAAATTATAGGGAGATGATGCTTTTTGAAAAGATTTATAGTTATAGTCCTAGATAGTTTTGGAATTGGATATATGGAAGATACTGCACTAATTAGAAAGCAAGATGTTGGTGCTAATACTTTAAAGCATATTTTAAGAGAAGTACCTAATTTAAAATTAAAAAATCTTGAGAAAATTGGAATAATGAATGCATTAGGTGAGGATTACAAAGGAATGAAAAAAAAGTGAAACAGCTACTTTTGGAAAATCAGCATTAATGCATGATGGAGCAGATACTTTTCTTGGACATCAGGAGATAATGGGCACAAAACCTAAAAAGCCTCTTATGGAGCCATTTTCAAAATCCATTGAAAAGGTTAAGAATGCGCTTGAAAAAGAAGGATATAGTGTTGAATATAAAATAAAAGATAATTTAAAATTACTTTTTATAAATGGATGTACTACAGTAGGAGATAATATTGAAGCTGATTTTGGCCAAGTATATAATATTACTGCCTCACTGGATAAGATTGATTATAGCGAAGTACTTAAAATAGGAAAAATAGTTAGGGAAAATGTAAAAGTTTCAAGGGTAATTACATTTGGAGGAAGAAAAACCTCTCCTTCCAATATATTAGCTGCAATGGAGACAAAGGAAGGAAAATATTTAGGCGTAAGTGCTCCAAAATCAGGAGTTTATAATTGTGATTATCATTGTGTACATTTAGGTTATGGTATAGATGAAAATGTACAAGTACCTACTATATTAGGCAAAGCAGGTATAAAGGTTTCTCTCTTTGGAAAGGTTGCAGATATTGTATCAAATAAATACGGTAAAAGTGTGGGCTGTGTTGATACGGAAGAAGTAATGAAGCTTACATTAGAGGAACTTAGTAAAATGGAAAAGGGATTTATCTGTACAAATGTTCAAGAAACTGATTTGGCAGGACATGCACAAAATGCAGAAGGATATGCAGAAAAGCTTAGGATTGCAGATAAATATATAGGGCTAATAATTGACAAAATGACAGAAGAGGATAGACTTATTGTTATGGCAGATCACGGAAATGACCCTACTATTGGACATAGTCATCATACAAGAGAATATGTACCACTACTTATATATGGTCAAAATTTAAAACCTGGCTTTATAGGAAACAGAAAAACGCTGTCCGATGTTGGGGCTACTGTTAGTGAATTTTTTCATATAAAAAGCCCAGAAAATGGACGATCATTTCTACATTTTAATATAAAATTGAAGGGAATTAAATTCCCTTCCAATTTTATATTAAGTAATTATTTTTCATATACATGATGAAGTAATTTGTGAGCTAGTCCTTCACCTGGTTTTCCAAAGTAGCTTTCATACATTTTTACTATAGCAGGGTTTTTGTGTGATTTTCTCTTTGGAAGATTTTTATCTTGATTATATAATACAGAAGCTCTTAAAGTTCTGTAATCTACTTCTGATCTAGTTTCAGCATTTATATGAGGTTGTCCTCCACCATTTACACATCCGCCAGGGCAAGCCATAACTTCTATAAAATGATATTGCTTTTCTTCCATTTTACCGGATTTTACAAATTCAAAGAAGTTAGCAGCACCGTTTATAACAGCAACATTGTAGTTGTTTCCTGCAATTTCAACAGTTGCTTCTTTTATTCCTTCTAGGCCCCTTACTTCAGTGTACTCTACATTTTCAAGCTCTGCATTTTCAGCGAAATCTTTTGCACTTCTAAGAGCTGCTTCCATAACTCCACCTGTTGCACCAAAGATTACACCGGCTCCAGAGTATTCACCCATTGCTGGATCATGCCCGCCGTCTTCAAGAGCTGCAAATTTAATTTTTGCATCTTTAATCATTTTAGCAAGCTCTCTTGTAGTTAATACTGCATCTATCTGTCTTAAGCCGTTAACTTCCATGTCAGGTAGGTCAGCTTCGTATTTTTTATCATTACAAGGCATTATTGTAACTGTGTATACATCTTCTGGATTAATTCCAGTTATAGATGGATAATAAGTCTTAGTTGCAGTACCAAATATCTGCTGTGGAGATTTTGCAGATGACAGGTTTTTAAGCAAATTTGGGTAGTAATTTTGAGCTAATCTTACCCATGCCGGGCAACAAGATGTAAACATTGGGAAAGGACCATTATTTTTTACTCTTTGAAGAAGTTCTGTTGCTTCCTCCATAATAGTCATATCAGCACCAAAGTTTATATCAAATATTTTATCAAAGCCTAGAGTTCTTAAAGCAGTATAAAGTTTACCAGTTACGTCTTTTCCAAATCCCATGTTGAATAATTCTCCCATAGCAGTTCTAACAGCAGGGGCCATAGCTACTACTACATGCTTTTTAGGATCTTCTAATGCTGCCTTTACTTTTTCTATGTGAGATTTTTCCTTTAAGGCAGCAACAGGACATGCAATAACACATTGTCCACATAGTAAACAAGTAGAATCATCAAAGGATACATCATTTTCAGTTCCAACTACTCTTTGACCATCTTTTTTTATAAATTTGATTGATTCAGTTTGAGTGTATTTTTTACAAGCAGCAACACATCTTCCGCATAATACACATTTAGTTCTATCTAAAACGATAGCATTGCTTCTAGCTTCAACGTATGGAGTCTTGTCCTGTGGTAAAAATGGTTTTGTAGCTCTAGCTTTTGTTTTTATAACCAATTTTAAGAATTCGCAGCTTTCTCTTCTTGGACAAGGACCACATTTAAATTCATGTTTATCAAGAAGCATTGATACTCTCTTTTTTATTCTTTCATTTACTTCTTCGGTATTCGTATTTATAACCATACCATCTTTAACTTTTGCAATACAAGATGCTAAAATTTTCCCATTAACTTCTGCAAGGCACACTCCACATTTTCCAAAGTTGCCGCAATCTTTCAAGTAACATAAAGTAGGTATATCGACATTATTCTCTCTTGCTACTTCGAGTACAGTAGAACCTTCGTTAGCCTGTACTTCTTTACCGTTCAAAACTAATGTAATCATCTTTATCCTCCCAAACTTAAGTTTAAAAATCCAATTTAATTATAACATATCAAAATTATTGTTAAAATATTATCTAGCAAAATTAAAAAATATTTTTAAAACAAGTTTGGAATTATTTCTTTAGCATGTTAAATGATGAATTTGCCTTAACAAATAATTGATTATATGACTCTTTTAGTTTGTTAAAATAATAGCAAGCAAGTTTATTTGCTTCCTATTTTTTCACCCATAAAAATTTTGGTTTCATAACCAAAATTTGTTTGTTCAATTATATCACTATCTATTTTTATGACATTTTTTTCTAAAAACAAAACAACTGTAGAACCGCCAAATTTAAAGTAGCCTTTTTCGTCACCTTTTTTAAGTTCAGAATTTGGAGTATAAGTTTGAAGTATGCTCCCAACGCAAGTTGCACCAACCTCAACATATAATACATCTTTAAAGTTTTCAGAATGAAATATACTCCACTCTCTTTTATTTTCACAGAAAACCTTAGGTATTGTTTTTAAGGCAATTGGATTTACGGAGTAATATGAACCGTTTATTTTGTTACTTTTTTCGCAAACTCCATCGTCGATAAAGTGAAATCTGTGATAATCTGTCGGACAAAGTCTAAATACAAGACAAGTTCCATCAATATATTTTGAAGCTATAGCCTTATCCTTTATAAGTTCAAGTAGGCTGTAGTTTATGCCCTTAATTTGCATTATATTGTTTAAATCTATATGTTCATAGGCAAATAGTCTGCCATCAGCAGGTGAAATCAATATATTTTTTTCGTCAGAAAACGGTCTTGCATGAGATTTAAGCCTTCTTACGAAAAAATCATTGAAGGAATTAAATTCATCTTCAGTTTTTTCAGTTATAGACATATCGATATTAAGATCTTTTATAAAAGCTTTAATTTTAGGTTTACTTATTTTTTTATCGCAATACCATCCATACAACTTAGAAAAAGCTTTTTTCTTTATGAATATTTCAAGTAAACCCATTCCAAGTCTAGATGAGTAAGTCCAGTTTAGATATTTTTCCCCGGCTACTAGTTCTATTTCATATTTTTTTGATTTACGATTATAAAATTTTATCATTTTTAAACCCCCATTTAATGTAATAAATTTACTAAGAATCATTTTTATCTTAAATTATACCTAAATTCCACGTGCATTTTTTATTAGCTTAAAAGAACACTATTTCACGAAGAATTTAAACTGATACTCCCACATTGTAACATTATTTACCACCACCTGGACAAGTTCACACCAAAAAATTCCGTAGGTACGGAGGAATTTTTTCCTTGTACTGATGTGAAGGCGAAAGTAATACTGCTGAAAGAAACGATTTAAAAAAAGTTCTAATAAATCTTGGTAAAAAAATCATAAAATACTTAGATATTTCAATTTGTCTGAGCGCACAGCGAGTTATTGAAAATATCTTGGGATTTTATGATTTTTTACCTTAGATTTATAGAATTTTTTTAATGTTGCAAAGCAGTATTACTTCGCAATATTTTTAAATTTTATCTTTTCCTACCCATTTTCTTAAAACTTCTGGAACAATTATATGACCGTCTTTATCCTGCATTTGTTCAAGTATTGCAGGCATTAGTCTGCTTGTAGCAAGACCAGAACCATTTAAAGTATTTACATACTCTATTTTTTAGTTTCCTCTCTTCTAAATCTTATCATTCCTCTTCTTGCCTGATAATCACGTGCATTTGATACAGAACTTACTTCCTTGTATTCATTCATACTTGGAATCCAAACCTCAATATCATAAGTTTTTGCCATAGAAGCACTACAGTCCTTCGCTGCAAGCTTAGATAATCTATAATGAAGTCCAAGCCCCTGCATAAGCTTTTCTGCCTTATTTATAAGCTCCTCTAAGGCTGCATCAGAATGTTCTGGCTTTGTGTACTGAAACATTTCAACTTTGTTAAATTGATGTCCTCTAATCATTCCTCTTTCGGATGCTCTATAGCTTCCAGCTTCAACACGATAACATGGAGTATATGCAAAGTACTTTTTCGGAAGCTCATTTTCCTTTAAAATTTCACCACGATGAAGGTTAACTAAAGCAGTTTCAGCTGTTGGAAGAATAAACTGCATGTTATCATTTTCCCTACCTTCTCCAACCTTAAAAACTTCATCTTTAAATTTAGGAAATTGGCCAGCAGTTCTTCCGCATTCATAGTTTAAAATATGAGGAGGTAAAATAAATTCATACCCATCTTTAAGGTGCTGCTCCACAAAGTAATTTAAAAGTGACCATTCGAGTATTGCTCCATTGCCCTTATATACCCAAAAACCATTGCCTGAAAGCCTAGTTCCTCTTTCATAATCTATAAGATTGAGATTCTTTGCAATTTCAACATGATCTTTTGGTGCAAAATCAAATTGTGGTTTTTCACCATATACCCTAACAACCTTATTATTTTCTTTTCCACCTGGCAGTACATCTGGATCAGGTATATTAGGAAGGGCCTCTAAAAAATTTTGTATCTTTTCTTTTATAGGCAATAATTTTTCCTCAAGTTCTGATATTTGACTTGAAACCTCTTTCATTTCCTTAAAGCAAGCTTTATCAATCTCTCCGCCCTGCCTTTTTATTTCAGAGATTTCTTTAGATACCTTATTCTTTTTATTTTTTAAAACTTCAATTTCTCTTATAAGCTTTCTTCTATCATCATCAAATTCTATTAGCTTAGTAAAATCTACGTCGTCAATTTTTTTTAAAAGAGCATTTCTAACTTCATCAGTTTTTTCTCTTATTAGCTCTAAATCCAACATAATTAATTACCCCTTAAAATAAAATTAAAATCCATTTACTGTAACTCATGTATAAAAAGCCCACTTCTAAGTTTTGGCTCAAACCAAGTTGATTTAGGTGGCATAACATTTCCACTATCCGCAACCCTCATTAAATCCTGTACTGTTGTTGGATACATTGAAAATGCTAATTTCATATCACTATTAGCTCTCTTTTCAAGTTCCCTTATTCCTCTTATTCCACCTATAAAATCTATTCTTTCATCTTTTCTTGGATCTGATATACCAAGTATTGGCCCAATTAAATTATTTTGAAGTATTGAAACATCCAAGCTAAGTACAGGATCTTTTTCATCAAAGGTTCCCTTTTTAGCTTTAAGCCTATACCATGTTCCATCAACATACATGCCAAAAATATGCTTTTCATCTGGTTTATAGTGAACATCATTATCAAGTTTTTCAACTTGAAAGTTTTCTCTTATTTTTTCAATCAGTTCTGGAAGTTCCATACCGTTTAAATCTTTAATAACTCTGTTATAATCCATTATTGCAAGATCTTGATCTGGAAATAATACAGAAAGAAAATAATTAAATTCTTCTTCTCCCGTATAATTTGGATTTTCCTTTCTTCTCTTTAATCCCACTTTTACTGCAGATGCTGCTCTGTGATGACCATCGGCAATATAAAGTGCATTAACATCTTTAAATAAATTGGTTAGTCTATTTATAGTGTTTTGATCCTCTATTACCCAGGCAATGTGAGTTATTCCATCTTCACCTGTAAAATTGTATTCCGGTTCTTTTACCGTAATTTTATCTACTATCTCATTTATTTCTTTTTGTGATCTATAAGTTAAAAAAATAGGACCTGTATTTGCATTACAATAATCAACATGATTTATTCTATCCTTTTCCTTGCTTTCAAGAGTAAACTCATGCTTTTTTATTACTCCATTTTGATAATCATCTATAGATGTGCAGCCAACTATTCCTGTTTGTCTTCTTCCATTCATTATTTGTCTATATATATATAAGTTTTCTTTATTATCTTTGACTAATATTTTCTTTTTAATCATATCAAACAAATTATTTCTAGCTTTTTCATATACCTTAACACTGTATGGATTTACTTCCTTTTCCAAATCTATTTCAGCTCTATCTACATGTATAAATGAAAATGCACTTTTTTTTTTTCTCCAATAGCCCTTGCTTCCTCTGTATTCATTACATCATAAGGAAGTTCTGCAACGTTACCTGCCAGTTCTTTTACAGGTCTTACAGCCTTAAAAGGTTTTAGTACTGCCATAACTATTCTTCCTTTCTATTACATAATCAAACCTTAAATATGTATAAAATAGCCACCGCTGAAATCAATGCGGCAGCTTTTATAGGGGCAAATTTTTAGCTAGCTTTTTCAAAGAATTCGCTAACTATATTAACTATTTCTACTCCAATTCTTTTTTGAGCTTCTGCAGTAGAAGCTCCTATGTGTGGAGTAACAGAAACCTTTGGGTTATCTAAAAGTTCCTTATTAGGCTTAGGCTCATTTTCAAAAACATCAAGAGCTGCGCCAGCAATCTTTCCTGTATTTAATGCTTCAACTAAAGCTTCTTCATTTACAACGCCGCCTCTTGCACAGTTTATTAAATAAGCTCCATCTTTCATAGCTTTAATTTCTTCTTTTCCTATGACATATCCTTTATTTTTATCTAAAGGCACATGAAGTGAAACGAAATCTGATTTTTGAAGCAAATTCTTTAATTCAACAAACTCGTATTCATCATATCCTTCAGCTTTTCCGCATATATCTGTATAAATTACCTTCATTCCCAATGCATTTGCTCTTTTAGCTACCTCTTTTGATATTCTACCAAAGCCTATAAGTCCTAATGTTTTACCGAAAAGTTCTATTCCTTTATAAGCTTTTTTCTCCCATTTTCCTTCTCGCATTGTTACATTAGAAGTATTTATAAACCTTGATACTGCAAATATATGACCTAAAGTTAATTCTGCAACTGATATACTACTTGCTTTAGGTGTATTGCTAACATTAATTCCTTTTTCCCTTGCATATGCAACATCTATATTGTCTACTCCAACACCTGCTCTTATAACAAGCTTCAGTTTTCCGCCTTCCACAGCTGCATCAATTAATTCTTTTCTAACTTTCGTATTTGATCTTACAACTAAAATATCAAAAGTTTTTATTTTATCTAATAGTTTTTTACCTTCATAATGGTCTTCCACTACTTCATATCCAAGCTCACGTAACTTAGCTGCTGCACCTTTATCCATTCCATCGTTTGCTAGTAATCTTATCATGTTACTTCCTCCTTATTCTAATCCTAATATATCATTTATGTTGTAAATAAGCTCTTTTATATCGTCTAAAGTCATCTCTGCCATATGTGCTATTCTAAATGTTTTTTCTTTTAATTTTCCGTAGCCATTAGATATCTGGAAGCCTCTTTCTCCAAGCTTTTTATTTAAATCTGCAACACTTATACCTCTTGTATTTTTTACAGCTGTTACGGTATTTGAAAGATTGTTTTCATCTCCAAATATCTCAAAGTATTTTCTAGCCCAAGCTCTTACATATTCAGCCATTTCTATATGTCTTCTATATCTGTTTTCTAATCCTTCTTTAATCATATTATCAAGTGCATAGTCAAGAGCAAACATATGTGATAATGATGGAGTAGATGGATACTGATAATCCTTCTTCTGTATATATTCATATAATTTAAGAAGATCAAGATAATATCCTCTAAATTTAACCTTTTTAGCTCTTTCTATAGCCTTTTTAGAAAATGAGCATATTGCAAGTCCAGGAGGAAGTCCAATAGCTTTTTGAGATGATGTTATACATATGTCTACACCAAGCTTATCTACTTCTATTTTAGTTCCAGCCATAGAACTTACAGTATCAAGACACCAAACTACATCAGGATATTTTTTTATAACCTTTGATAACTCTTCAACTGGATTCATTATTCCTGTTGATGTTTCGTTATGAGTTATTGTTATTAAATCATATTTTCCAGTACCTAAAACCTCATCTACAAATTGAGGATTAAGTGCTTCTCCCCACTCAACTTCATATAAATCAGCAGGTACATTGTTGTTTAAAGCCATTTCGTACCATCTTTTTCCAAAAGATCCAATTGAAAATACAGCAGCTCTTTTAGCTGTACATGATCTAATAGCACCTTCCATAAGTCCACTACCCGAACTTGTAGATAATAAAATTTCTTCATTGGTATGGAAAACTAATCTTAACTTATCACTAATCCCTCTTTGAAGTGCTGAAGCTTCTTTGCTTCTATGTCCTATCATAGGTGTTGCCATTTTTTCGAGTACATCTTCTCTTACCTCTACTGGTCCTGGTATAAATAGTTTCTTATGCATTGTAAACTTTCCTCCTTAAATTCTTATAAACTCATTTTAAATATTTATATTTTATGTATTATTTTTCTGAAATTTTGCTGCATAAGCCTTTAAATAACATGTATAAAAAAACATATCATCTTTAAATCAAAATATTCATAATATTCTTAAAATTAAACTTGTAATAACCCGTACATTCATATTGTTCTTCAAACAACTTTGTTTTAAAAAGCCTTTTAAGAAAATATGTTGCTTATAGTAACATTTTTCAACAAATAAAAAAGGTCCTTCATCCCCAAATTAGGGACGAAAGACTCCGCGTTACCACCCTAGTTAATCACAAAACAAGTGATCCAACTTAATTAAAATATAACGGTAATCACACCGTATTGCTCATCGCAATCCCTCCGAGGCGGATTCACAACTTAGCAGCTATCAGTTTACACCAACCACTGATTCTCTAAAAACCACTAAATGTTACTATTCTCTTCAACGGTTTAATATCTAAATGTTAATTTAATTATATATTCATTATAATTTTCTGTCAATACCTTTTTTGAAATTTTTATATACTCTTTGTTGCAATTATATCCACACCAGTATTCAAAATGTTTTTGCATATCAGATTTCCCTCACTTATAGGAGCACTAACATAAATTCTACCAAGTGCCTTAGAACATTCTATAAATAACCTTTTTTCTATTGGTTCAGTGCTTTTTACTGAAACGACTTTTACTTTTGATCCTCTTACTCTCACTAATGTTGTAAGTATCTCTTTATTCTTAATATTTTCATCTTTCATATATTATCACCTATATCTCTTTAAATTGTTTTATTCTACTCATTATAATATTTGATCCGGCTGATTTCTCAAGTATTTCAGTTATATCCTTATTAGTTTCATTAGCTAAAATAGATATTATTTTACTCATGCAATAACTTCCATAGCAATCTCCATTCATAGCTCCTGTCCTCTTTCTAATACCATCAATAGTTCTTGCTCCTAATGGCCTTCTTATAGAATCTATTATTTCCCCTTCTGTAACCTTATTGCATAAACACACCATTTTACCATACTTAGGATTTAAGCTTATTAACCTATTTCTTTCTTCATTTGTCATATCTCTAAACCTATATACCTCCCTTCTCTTCTCATAAAAATCCTTTTTAGGCTTGGACGGAATGTTTTCTATAACCATCTTACGTATAGTATTAGCAATAAATTGAGACATAGTTACAATACCATAATTCTTACCGTCTATCTTAATATATCCCTTACTAACCTTACTGTCATCAATCATTATCCTATCATTAAAAAACTGTGTACTATAAGAATTATTTATATAATCACAATTAATTCCGGGTAACTTATTTTTTAACTTTTCAAATGCATCTTCATAACTTATTTCATCCTTTGTTATAACATATGCTATTGTATCACCATTGAAATTAGGATAGATAAAAATATCTTCATCATTTTCACCTAAAACGACAAAAATATCCTTAATTTTAAATTTTTTGTTTATTAAAAAGCACTTCATATTATTATTTTTACTTATATTTTCCTTAACTTTATTTCCTAACTTATAATCATCATCTGGAATTGTATTAATAACAAATTTACATGTAAATTTATTCTTTGTAGTTGTTACCTTAAATCCTTTAGATACCTTTTTTATTTCAATAACCTTTTCCCCTAATCTAAAATTTACACCATTATCAAACGCTATTTCCCCATATGCTATTGCTAAATCATACGGAGATACAACTCCCCAATTCTTAGATATTATTGCTTTATTAAACTCAACATTAACTTTAGCTTGTAATCCAAATTTTAAATTGTGATTGCTGATTTTTTGTATTCCTTTAATTCCCCTTCTGATAGATCTAGTGTACATTTTTTCTATGAGATTATTATTACCAATAAAATCTTCTTCAAAAATAATGGACTTAAGTTTCTTAAAAGGTACATTAAAGGATTTTGTTATATCCTTCATGTTTTTGTTTCCGTAATATTCCATGTAGTAGTTTAAATCATTATTAATTTCCATTCCATCAAATGTTAATGAAGCATTTAACTCTGAAACATCATTTCCTATATCTAATTCTTTTTCAATAATTGAAACGTTAAGACTATATTTCGATAGCTCATATGCTATTGAACATCCAACAATTCCTCCTCCAAGAATAAGCACATCATAATCCAATTCGTCTACCCCCCAGTTATACAATAAATTCCTTATATTTTAAAACTAACAGAAAGCTTTAAATTTTATTTACTAAGATCTTGTAAGTAATTCATAAAATTAAGAATATTGTTACAACATTCTTACTTCTAATAGTGTATATAGATCAAGTCTCCTCTGCTTACAGTATTATAAACTTTTTTTGCATCATCTACAGATATTCTTATACACCCATGCGATGCTGCTTTTCCCAAATCATCTTTTGCCTTTTTTTCTTCTTCATATTCAATTTTACCATTTTTTTTAGTTTCATCAATTGAAACAGAGTGAATTAAATAATTTCCTAAGAACTTAACAGCATACTTTACGTTCTCATTATATTTTTTACTTGTAAGATTTTCAAACTTATCTTTGACCGTAAAAAAGCCTAGAGGTGTTTCTGTATCATTATTACCTTTAATTCCGCTTGAACACTTTATGGGATTATTGTTTATAAGAATATTGTCTTTATACATGTTCAAAGTTTGGCTGGTTAAGTTTATATCAACTATAAGCCTTGCCCTTTTAAAAAACATTCCATTTAAATCTTGATTATTCTCTTTTACCCATCCATTTATTAAATTGCCTTTAGAATCAATATGGTTACTTTCACAATACAGATATCCATCCTTTTCTTTATCACAAATAAGTTCATCATCTTTATTCAAAAGAGTTATATCTGAGGAAGCATTATCTATATTGCTAAACATTTTAACTCCATCTTTAGCAACATAGTATGTTTTTTTAAAACACGTTTCCGAAGAAAACACAGCAATATCATCTTTCTTGTTATCTTTATTTGAAGTTTCAGCCTTAGCATTTTTTTCACTTAAAGTACTAACATTACTTCCAGGTATATAGCTATCACCCTTAGTATCAAAACATGTAAAAAATACAGGAGATATTATTATAAGACATGCAATAACGGCACTAGCAAAACATCTCACTAAAAATTTAATAAAAAACTTTTTACTCATAACTAAACCTCCTAAATACATATTTAATATTCTTTACACTTTAAAAATTTTTAAACACATATTTAGGTAAAAAAGACTGCTGTAAGCTTATTTCAGCTTGCAGCAGCCTTTTTTTTATTTATTTAATTCCTCTATAGTTTTTCCTAATTCCTTTATATACTCTCCATACTTTGACCAATCGCCATCTTTCTGAGCATCAATAGCATTATTATATAATTCTTGTGCAGCCTTTAGTTTTTCTTTATCTATATTGTTTTCTGCTTTAGTATTATTATTTTTACCTTGAGTTTGATTTTCAGAATTATCATTTTGATTATCTGCATAGTTAAAGATCTGCTAGTGCCTTATCAACATTTTCAGCCATAACAACTTTACTGCCATAGGCTACTATAACTCTTTTTACCTCTGGAATACTATTCTTTCCCTGAGCCCTTATATAAACAGGAACTATATATATAAGTGACTTATTAATTGGAATAACAGAAGTATCTCCAAATTGAACCTTAGACCCTTGAGTGTTCCACAAGGAAATTTCCTTCGAAATAGCCGGATCTTGCCTAAATTTTTGATTAAATAAGTATGGACTATCTATTGTTTTATCCGTAGGAAGCTTGTATAAAATCATCTTTCCATAGTTACTTTCATCCATTCTTGCTCCCAAAAGCGCTACCATATTATTTTTACTTCTCATATTAAAATACTGCATGAGTACCATTTCTTCTTTATTTTCATTTGGAAGCCTCATAACCATATAAGATGAATCACTTACACTTTTTTCGCCCTCAACATCATTCATATTTTTAGATACATCCCATAAATCTTCACCATTATAGAATATCCCTGTATCCGTAACATGGTATTTTTCAAGTACACTACTTTGAATCCTAAATAAGTCTTCTGGATATTTAAAATGTTTTCTTATATCTGTTGGAACTTCACTTGAACTTTTAAATAATCCAGGAAAAATTTTAGAATAACTATTAGCTATAGGATCATTATTATCTATAATATAAAAATTTGTAGTTCCATCTACCGCATCTACAACGACTTTTATAGAATTTCTTATATAATTTACATTATCAACTGGTTGAGAATAAGGGTATCTATCCGAAGTTGTATAGGCATCAATAATCCAGTATATCTTTCCTCCGCTTATAACAGCATATGGATCTTTATCATAGGTTAAAAAAGGGGCTATTTTTTTCACTCTTTCAGTTATGTTTCTATTTATTAATATTTTACTATTAGAATTTATGTTCCCCGAAAGAAGAAAATTTACATCATGTTTGTTTATTGCAAATAAGCACCTATTTATTAAAGTTGCCTTTATTCCACCTTTTCCATCGTAATTATTTGTTTTATTTACTGAACCATTTGGATAATCAAATTCTCCAAGTGTATTATTTCCTATAGCATAGTCATTTGTTTCCTCTCCAAAATATATTCTTGGATCAGTAAATTTAATCTTTGTGCTATTTACAGGTGGTATATCCTTCATAACAAAATCCGGCTGTCCTGAATCTGTTATAGAATTAACCTTACTTATAACAGTTCCATATCCGTGAGTATAAACAAGATGTCTATTCTGCCATGTATCAGCATTCCCTTGAAGACTCTTGGTATCAATTTCTCTTGGTGCTATAAAAACTTGATTATACTTACCATTTATATTGTATCTATCCACATCAATATCATTAAAATCATAATAATACCTTATAACTTGGACCTGATTATAAAACTCAAGTGATGGATCATAAGAATTTACCTTTATGTTATCTATTGTTGGTCTATTATCTTTTATATCATTCACAGTTAAATCCTCATTTGCAGGGAATTCTTTTTCCTCAACTTTATCAACATTAAAGGCTTTTCTAGTATAATCTATATTATATCTTATATAAGGAGCTTCTTTAGTTTTTTCATTAGAGTTAACTAATAGTCTTTGAACTATTGGTGAAGTAACCCCTTCTGCTATAACAAGAATTATAATTATGCAAATAGATATAATTATAGGCCTAACCTTTGATTTAATTACACTCAAAAATATGACAATACCAGCTATTATAGAAAACGTAATTATAATACCATAAAAAATTAGTGAAACATGCATATCTGTATAGCCTGCTCCATAAACTACACCCCTAGGAGAATAAACAAGATTCCAAGCTCTTATTAAATAACCAAATGAAAGTAAAAAAATTATAAGTGATGATAATGTTGCAAGAAGCTTTCCTGCAAATCTAACTAAGCCTTTTCCAAAACTTCTTACACTAAAAACATTAATTGCTCTGTTTCTTATATTGGCATAATCTCTTATGTTGAATAAAATATAAATTATCAAAGTTAAAACGAAAAGAAATGCTAAAAGAAACATTATAATTCCGTATAAAGATTCTATCAATGGAAGTTTAAAAACATAAAAAGATACGTCTATACCAAATATAGGATCTTTCGTATTAAAAGCGGATGATTTCATAAATTGAAGTATTTTATACCAATAAGCATCTGCAAAAGAATATGAGAATAAAAGTGATAGTACTAAATCTGCAATAAAAAATATCCTTTTTTGAAGCTTCTCTTTCTTAACATCTACTTCAATTGCTTTATTCCATTTAATAATACTTTTTCTAATACTCTTGTAATATAACCATATCATTAAATATATGATTGCAAATAATGGTATCATAAGAATTAATACTGCTACAATCTTAGTAAAATATACTGACAAATATCCAACTTCATTAAACCACTCAATATTAATTATAAAACTTGTAAGCCTGCCAAAAAAAGCAATAACAATAAATATTAATGCTAATATTATCGCACGCCTTATACCTTTTTTCAAATAAAATCACTCCTCAAAGTTATTAACTATTTAATCAGAAATTATGTACCCTTTTCCATTAAGTTCATCTATTATTTTGTTCAAATCATCTTCATTATCTGCACTTATAGTATGAAGATGAACACCACCTGTTAAAATTGATAACGGTTCAGCTCTATGCTTATTAAGTTTTTCCATAAAATTCTGAACATCATATGGTGTTTTAACCATAAGTACTCCTCTTATCTCTCCATATAAAGAATGTTCTATAATAACATCTTCAACTGTCCCTCCAAACTTCACTATAGAATTTAATTCATCCTCTATTTCTTCTGGTCTATGAGATACTGCTATTACCCTTTTTATAATGCTTGTAGTACTCTTATTTATTATATACCCTTTAGGTGTAGCAAATATATCACAGCCTTCTGCTCTTAATATAGCAATATCCTTAACAATTATTTGACGTGTTACTCCAAATTCTTTTGCAAGTACACTTCCTTTTATTGGTTTGCCCTTGTCCTCTAACTCTTTTTTTATAGAATTTCTTCTTTCATCAGAATTCATAATTACTCTTCACCATTCCTTAATATCAGTTCCTATCATCACACTTTTTTAGTATATCTAACTCTAAATTATTACTCATCTCTCTATTATGATGATTATTTACCATAAATAAAATCTGCTCATTTTCATTAATTCTTTTAAGAATTTGAAATCCTTCATATCCATGATTATAGTAAATATATATTTTTTTTATTTTTTTAAATTTTTTTATCTTACTTCTTGTTATCTTATCTAAAATAACTACAATTGACTTGTCTATTAAAGTTATTGGTACATTTATTTTACCTATATCGTGTAAAAGAGCTGCCTTTACTAGATTCTTTGAGTTGACTAAATTAACCCTACATTCTTTTTCTACATCTCTTGCAACATTAATTGAATGCTTTTGTTCATGAATAGATAATTTATTAAATAATGCCATTTCATCATTATTTAAATGTTTTTCAATATATATTTTATCATTTATATTAACCTTTGCAATTGCATAAACAAAAAACTGTTTTATTCTATTCATTTTAATCACCTCAACACTTTAATTGTATTATTATAATTAAATAACTTCAACCAATATATAAAAAAAAGCATAAAAAAATAGCAGTTATAAAACTGCTATTTTTGGTGGAGAATAAGAGATTCGAACTCTTGACCCCCTGCGTGCAAGGCAGGTGCTCTCCCAGCTGAGCTAATCCCCCAAATGGTGGACCTTCAGGGACTATTTTTCTTTCACCCAATGGGTGAAAGCTGAATTTTGAAGGAACGTATATTTATCAATGCTTTGAGGGTGGTTTATAAAGTACTGACGTAGAATCTCAGATTATAATATTATGCATATTAGTATGTCAAAAATTTTGTTAAAATATATTGAGTTTTATTAAACCATGAGAGTATAATATAAGTTAATGTGTTGTACTGACTGGTCATTAAATTATTATTACTAAGTTTAGTAATAAAAATGTGGAGTGATTATATGAATAAAACTAAGAAATCCATATTTGAATCTGCCTTAAGTATATTCTCTAAAAATGGATATAGTGAAGCAACGATGGATGATATAGCTGTTAATGCTGGAGTTGCAAAGGGAACTCTTTATTATCATTTTAAAAGTAAAGAAGAGATATTTAAATATGTAATTTCCGAAGGTATGAATCTTATAACGGAGGAAATGGAAGAAGCAACAAAAAATATAAACAATCCTATAGAAAAGATTGTTGCAGTTTGCAAGGTTCAGTTTGGGTTATTATATAGAAATAAGGATTTCTTTAAAGTTGTAATGAGTCAATTGTGGGGTCAAGAATCGAGGCAATTTGAATTAAGAGAAGTTGTAAGAGTTTATGTTGGAGAAATAGAAAGATTCTTAAAAGAAGCTATGGATGCTGGGGCTCTTAAAAAAGGTGAAACTGAATTTATGGCATATACGTTATTTGGAACAATATGCTCAGGAGCAGTTTATGAGCTTATAAATGATGGTGAGAAAAAAATTGATGATTTAGTGGAAAACATAACGAGTTACATTTTAAAGGGAATAGAAATATAATAAAATTCATTATTTAGAATCGGTAAATATATCGATTCTTTTTTTGCGCTTTTTTAGTATACTTCAAATTAACAGACTATTGACAATCTTTCCAAAAAGATGTATAACTAAACTGACCAGTCAGTTCATACAAAAATGGGGGTGGTTTAATGAATTTCCTTAGGATTGCATGGCGGGATATTAAAAGTATCTTAAAAAACAGATTTATAAGGGTGTCTGTAATAGCCATTATAATTGTACCTTTGTTATATAGTTTACTTTATCTTGCAGCATTTTGGGATCCTTATAGTAAACTAAAGAGTGTCCCCGTTGCAGTTGTTAATCTGGATAAGGGTGCTACTAAAGATGGGAAAGATGTTAATTATGGTGATGATATTGTTAAAAAACTAAAAAATAATAATGAACTGGGCTGGAAATTTACTACTTATAAAGAGGCCGATTCGGGGACTAAAGGCGAGAAATACTATGCGGAGTATATTATTCCTGAAAATTTTTCAGAAAAAAGTCATTAGTGCAAAGGATAAAAAACCAGAACAAGCAAAAAATTTTGTATAGGGATAATGAAAAAAGAAACTTTATAATGTCTCAAGTTAATTCAAAAGCTGAACTTGCTTTAAAGGATGAAATTGCAAGGACAATAACTAGTGAGTACACTAAAGTTACATTTGACAATTTATACGACGTTAAAGATGGATTTAAAGCAGCGACTTCTGGAAGTAAAAAATTAAGAGATGGACTTTCAAGCGCTAAAACTGGAAGTGAACAGCTTAAGAATGGCATAGGTCAAGTTAAAGACAAAATGCCACAGATTCAAAGTGGAACTAAACAGCTTTATGATGGAGCAAATCAGCTTGTAGATGGAATTAACACAAATGCTGTTGACAAGAATGGTAAACCACTTGGTCTCCAAAATGGAGCTCAGCAATTACACAATGGACTTTATGAAGCTGCTTATGGAGTAACTTCGGCACAGGGGCAAATATCACAAGCTGTAGCAGTTTTAAATGGACAAAAAGGTATTGCAGCTTTAATCAACATCAACAATGCAAGAGCCCTTAGAAGTATTATGGGCAATGCAAGTTCACTTTCACAAGTGGATTTAAGCGGCTTAAATAATGTTTTGCCATTTATGAACTCAAAAAATTTATCTACAATTAATAAAACAGTAGCAGACTTCAATTCTATTAACTTAAATTCAATACTAGCAATTCCAAAACTTGCAGAATTAACGACACCAGAAAATATAAATAATATAAATAATTTACTTAATGATACAAGTACTTTAAGTCAAGTGGATATGAATAAACTTTACCCAATAATGAAGCTTATGGAGAATACAAAGCAGTTAAATGATTTATTAAATCAGGCACAAGCACTTGGTAAAATGGATACAAGTTCATTAAATTCAATAAAAACTTTATTGAATACAAAAAATGCACAGGTTTTGAGTCTTATGCTGCGAGGTGCCAGCAGTAGTTTGGGAGGACAAAATGGAAAAAATACAATTGCTTTTATAAATCAGCAGAGTAGTTCTTCGGAGAATTTTGTAAGATCAGCAGCTGCTTTAAGTGAAGCTTATAATAAGTTAAACAGTTTGCAGTTAAGTGATGAGCAAAAAATTCAAGCTCAAAAAGAGCTTTTGGATAATTATAATAAACTTGTAACAGATACAGCGGCTTCAATGAGTGCTTCAAAAGGTACTATGACTAATATGGCAAATTCGCTTCAAAGTATGAATACCCTAATAGATAGCAATAGTGAAGTTATAAATGGAGCAGAAAATGCCCTGCAGTCATCAAATATAAATTCAGTTAACAGTATGATAGGAGCCTTAGAACAGACACAGGAGAGCATTAATTCACCTGAAACAACGCAAACTATACAAACAGTACAAAGTGCTATGTCACCTTCAAATATACAATATATTCAGCAGCTTGTAGGTCAATTTAATACCATGAAGACAGATCTTGACAAGAATAAAGATAATCTTGCAGCGGTTAAAGGTCTTTTGGCAGCAGTTCAGTCTAATGGTGGAGCTAAGGATGCTATTGCCAAAATAGCTGTATTACAAGATGACATGCAGCAAGCACAGCCAATAATAAGTACATTTAATACTATGATGAATGACCCAAAGATTAAAGCTCAGCTTGCAAATGCACCGCAGCTTTTGACGCAAGTTACTAAGGTTCAAAAACAACTTAAAGATAACCAGAAATTACTTGATGTTGCACAGGATGAACTGAATGATGGAAATATTCAAATGGCAAACAATCTTATAGCACAAATTCCTACTATGACAGGGAAGTTCAACGAGCTTGCTTCAGGAATGAATCAGTTAAGCTCTGGCTCAAGTGATTTACTTGCTGGTGTAAAAACTTTATCAAATGGATCAACTAAACTTAGAGATGGTATAGGTACGTTAAACAGCGGAATTCCTGCTCTTACTGATGGAGCTAATAAGCTATACAGCGGTTCAAGTGATCTTAATAATGGAATTGGAAAACTATATGATGGTTCAGATGAATTAGCTTCAAAATTACAGGATGGTTCAGATAAAATAAATAAAAACCTTGTAAACACAAGCAGCGATATGGCTAAGTTTGTATCAGAACCGCTTGCAATGAAGGATGACCCAATTGGGGCAGTTAAAAACTATGGAACTGGTTTTACACCTTACTTTATACCTCTTTCCTTATGGGTAGGAGCTATAATGATGTTCTTTGTAATTACAGATAAGGTTGATGATGATATAAATGCGAGCCCAGCTTCTGTTGTTGCAGGTAAATTCATATCCTATGGTTATATAGGTATAATACAGGCAATTTTAGCAAGCGCAGTAGTGCTGACACTGGGACTTAAACCAAAGAGTTTAATTCTCTATTTCTTATTTAATATATTTATGGCCTATGTGTTTATAGCGATAATTCAATGCTTGGTATTTTTACTTGGAATGGCGGGTAGACTTCTTTCTATAGCAATTTTAATATTGCAGCTTACTTCCTGTGCAGGTACTTTCCCGCTGGAAGTTGTGCCAAAATTCTTTAAGGTTATAAACCCATTTATGCCATTTACCTATTGTGTATCGGCAATTAGAGAAATTATTGCAGGAGTAAATTATGCAACATTGTCTAAGGATATAGCAATACTTGCTGGAACTATGTTTGTATTCCTTGGTATATCAATGGCACTTAAAGGCCATGCAGATAAGGTTAAGGAAATAATACTAGAAAAGAAAGACGAAAGTTTAACAATGTAAAAAAATACGAAGGAACAGTACTATTTTATAATTTCTTTGTTCGTATAATTGATATTAAGAGCCAAAAACCAAGAATTGCTGCTATGGCATAGCCAGTTATTCCTATTATTGATATTCCATACATTTTAGGACCAATGTTTGAATGCAATATTAAAGAAGAACTTATTATCATTGAGGAGATTATAAGTGAGAGAACAATTCTGTTTACCATCTTGTTTATTTCATTTATAGGTTCCTCAATGTTTTTTATGTTAAATTGAATTTTCGCTCTTCCTCTCATAAGCCCGTTGCTTAGCTCTATTAATTTAGAAGGGAGCTTTGAAGAATTCTTTAAAAATAAATATGAATTTAAAAGTGCTTCATTAATATTAAAATTTTTAAGTATAGAGTCGTTATTTTGAGATTTAACAAAAGGAATTGCCACGTCCAATACAGAAATATCAGGGGAAATTTTTGCAATTACGCCTTCTAGTATAACGCATCCTCTTACAAGTACTATTAGATCTTTAGGAAGACTTATGTTATTTCGCTTTGCACAATCAAATACTTCTTGAAGAAATTGTGATATTTTTATGTTTTCTAGTGAAGCAGAAAGATAGCTAGAAAATATGTAATCTATGTCTTCATAAAGCTCATTTCTATCTACATAACCATGACGTATTCCAACCGCCATAATGACGGAAATTATCTTATCTATATCATAATAAGCCACAGATAGAATCATATCATTTAAAGCATTTTTTAAGCCTTTTGATAGATTTCCCATGAGACCAAAGTCTATAAAGCATATTTGTTTATCCCTAATCAATATATTTCCGGGATGAGGGTCGCCATGGAAAAATCCATCTTGAAAAACCTGTTTAAAATATGAAAGGGCAAGTTTTTTTCCAAGATCATTTAAATCGTAATTTTCAGCAGTTAGTTTTTTTATATCATCTATTTTGAAACCATCTATTTTTTCCATAGTTAAAACATGTTTCGTACTTAATTCATGGAATATATATGGACATGTTACAAAGGATACATCCTTATTAAGCTCTTTAAAATGCTCTATGTTTTTAGCTTCAATATTAAAGTCTAATTCCATCTTTGTAGACATTGATATTTCGTCCAAAGCCTCTACAGGGTTTATTATAAAGTCTGTAAATTTAGCCTTTGTAAGGTTAGCTAATTTATACAATATCGATAAATCTAACTTCATCTTTTCCTCTATGTTTGGACGCTGAATTTTAACTATGACTTTTTTCCCATCCTTTAAAGTGGCCTCATGAACTTGAGCAATGGAGGCGCATGCAAGAGGTTTTTTGTTGAATTTTAAAAAGGTTTCTTCAATAGTTTTATGAAATTCGCTGTTAAAGATAGTTTCTATAGTATCATAGTTTTCCTCTGGAACTTTGTCTTGAAGCTTAGACAATTCTTTTATGTAAGAATCTGGGATGATGTCAGGACGTGTGCTTAGAATTTGACCTATCTTTATGAAGGTAGGACCTAACTCTTCAAAGGCTCTCCTTAAATTCTGCGGGAACTTTTTTTCTCTATTTTTTTTAGAGTCTACAAGATAGCCAAATCCGTAAAAGGCAAGAACCTTTACTATTTCTCTAAATCTTTGTACAGACTTTTTCATAATGGTGACCTCACTTTTAACTGGAGTTTAAAAATAATATTTATATAGTGAAACGAAGGAAAATCATCCACCACTATACTCGCTAATCTGTGCTCTATGTAAATGCTGGCAAAAATATTTCCACTAATTTAAAATTTATAAGTAGTTTCACTTTATAAAAGCCCTAACAAAAAGTCGGGGCTTTTACATTTATTATAGTAAATTTATCGGTTACTGATTTAGTTTTTCTTCTAATTTGCTTATTCTTTCTTTTAATTCAGATAAATCCTCTTTAGTAGCAAAATTAATTTCCTTTAAAGCAGCTGTTAAATCTTCTTTAGTCAAAGGTTTAACTTTGCTTACTTTGTCGCTTACTGCACTGCTTTTTTCTTTTAAATTCTTTTTAAGCTCTTGTGACAATTCTTTTCCCTCATCAATAGTTAATTTACCCTTCTCAACAAGATCATCAACTACCTTTGAAGCCTTTTCATAAGTATATGCAGCAGAGCCCAATCCTGCAAGAACAACTTTTTTTAGTTCGTCTACCATCAAATTCATCCCCTTTATATATATTCCATACTTATAACCTAATAATATCAGAATGAGCTACCTTTGTAAATTAAAATGGGCATTATTTGATAGAATTATCAAAATATTAATAATTGGCTGTGTTTTAAAAGAATGTTCGTATAATAATTTTATATTTGCCATAAGCATAAAAAGTTATGCAATCTGGTATAATATTGTAGGTTTATTTCTAATAATATATATTGACATATTTGGCGTTTAGTAATAAAATATTAACTTGTGATAGTAAAATAAAATGTATGCGCTCGTAGCTCAGTAGGATAGAGCAGCGGTTTCCTAAACCGCGTGCCGGAGGTTCGAATCCCCTCGGGCGCACCAAGCTATTGAGAATACTACATTTAAACGGTATATAAGTACAGTTTAGATGTGGTTTTTTTATGCTTAAAATTAGCATTAAACATTATCCTAGAAACTCACTTTTATTAAGAATACTAAAATAAGAAAGTGAGTGAAATCAATGTCTAAGGTCAAATTCAATTCTAATAATTCAAATGGTCTAAAGCCACTTAGTGAAATAGACCATACTATCAAAGGTACTATAACAGTAGGTCAATTCTTAGTAGTACACAATAAATTCCTAAATGATAAAAAGCTTGAAGGTCTAAGCGAGAGAACTATTTCAGATTATTTAAAACACATGAAATTTTTTAAGCAATATATTTTAAATATTCAGCGGTCTAATGTAGACCAATGCTTAATTGATGGGCAATTTTTTAAGGAATATTTATATTATATGGTTATGGAAAAGCAATATAAACCTTGCACAGTTAATTTAAGAGTATCTACATTAAAATGTTATTGCAATTGGCTATATAAAAATGGATATACCAAAGAAAATTATAGTTTAGCAATTAATAAAGTTAAAAGACCACAAGACACAATAAAACCCCTTCGTGATGAAGATGTAAAAAAAATGCTTAATCAACCCAATCGCAATATTTATGCAGGATTTAGAGATTTTACGATTATGGTTATTCTACTTGATTGTGGCATAAGAATTCAGGAACTATGTAATACATTAGTTTCAGATGTAGATTTAAAAAATGCAACTTTAAATGTTAGAGCAGTAGTAAGCAAAACACGTAAAAGTAGAGAATTGCCACTTGGAAAGCAAAGTGTAATGCTTTTAAAACAGTTGATAGATATTTCTGTAGAAAATAAGTGTAATTATGTTTTTATGTCAAGCAATACAGGTCTTAAATTAAATTACAATGTTGCAATTAAAAATTTTGAAAAGTATGGCAAGAGTGCAGGAATTAAAGTAAGATGTACACCTCACGTATGGAGACATACATTTGCAACAAACGCAGTAAAAGCAGGTATTGACCTGTTTACACTTCAGAAAATTTTAGGTCAGAACAATATTACAACCACAAGACAATATGTTCAATTGGAAACATCGGACTTAATTAAAAAGCATAACAAAATAGATTTTGTTGGTAGATATTTAGGAGGTAGAAGATAATGACTATTCACGAAAAACTCTATAACTATTATTACTCAATCCAAAGCAAAGAAATGCAATCTGAAATTCAAGGTTGGAAACCAATGAAGATGAAAAGTGTTAAGGCTGCAATAAAGATAACATTTAAGAATGGTGATTGGTTAAGAGTATACCAGCAAGATGGCTCGGTTGAGTGGTACTAGAAACAAAATAGGCTGATGTTCCGTTAAAACACCAACCTATACAACAATTGAATAAAGATTTACGAAACCTCTATTCTAACAAATTTGATAATTCCATTTTACTTCAAAAAAAATAGAATTTCAAGAGGTTTGGTATCATATTGCCTTTTTTAGATGATATGTTAGTTATTTGGCACTGGAATAACTATAAAAATCTCCAGTAGGTGACATTGAGCCGATGCATAAAATCAATGGGGATAAGACAATTACTGTTATTATATGCTTACACCTTAATCGGGTTCAGATGTCCGTTTATGCTAAATTATCTGGGGTGGTACATTCGGATTAGATTCGGCATTAATGTAGCTTATAAGGCACTCTATGGGCGAATAGTAGAGTAAAAACATTAATACAATAACAGTACATTACGAGAGGGAAACTTCAGCACATACCAAACATTATGTTAGTTTGCTCATGATTTTTTAGGGCAAACTAGCGTTCACTTCAAGGTTGCTTAGCAAACCCAAACATTATCAATCTTAAATTAAAAGTCAAGCTTAAATTTAAACATTATTTCTTGTTTGTAATTCACCTTTAAACCGCTTGAAATCCGAAACTAGGGCAGTTACACCTATAGAAGTAGAGCGTACTGGAGAGGATAATGGAGGGCATAAGAGGACAAGTAAAATATTTTATATTTATACATTTCATCACACCCATTTCTTATTCCTTATTGCGTTTAAAGAATGACTATATTGCTTAATTACAGACATTAAAATATATCGGACATACGGTATATTTGATAGTACAATCTACAGTAATTAAAATTAAAACTATTATTCTTTAACACGATTAAAAATGTATATTTTTTCCAATTATGTGCTATAATAAAATCACAATAGTTATTATGATTGGGGGGATATATTATGATTGAAAAATATCTAATTTCTACGTGTTTATTTATAATTGACGAGTTTAATACCAGATTACAAGAAAAAACAATAGAAGAGAAAAGAGATATGGCTAATGAAGAATTTAGTGAAGCGGATTTAGTAGTAAGATTAGGATATCCATTTAAAAATATGGCAAATTTTAATATGCAAGGGAAAGGACACGATATTGTTGTTAAGCAAAAGGGTTTTAAAATAGAAGTAAAATACTTAAGGAATTTTAATAGTTACAGTCAAAGCAGTAAAGCAAGAAATAAAACTTATAAATCAAATAAAACTATATGGTATGATGCATTTCAGAAAGATTTTGATTGGCTATGCAAAGAAATAAAAGGTGGGCAAAAAGGGAACGTAGCATTTGTAATTGGTTGGTTTAATGTTGTGGATTCATTTTCAAAGATATTACAATTAGGACAAGGCAAGGGGTGTTGCCCTAAAATAAACACAGAAAGATGTAATCTATTTCCTTTTATTAAATATAATATAAAAACAATGCTTACAAAAGATATAGAATACAGATATTATAGAAATCTGAAAGAATATACCGTAGATATAGCTGATATAGATGATGATATTAATTGTATGTTTATAGGTAATAAAAATGATGTATTTCATTTTGCTATATATTATTGAAATAGAAAGATTTGAATAACTTTATATCTGAATATTTAAATTATAAAAAAGGGTATTGTATAAAATGTGGTAAAAAAATAGAACAAACAAATAATAAAAAAAAAGTATTGTAAGAAATGTGCAAAAGAAATTCATATAAGAAAAACAATAGAAAATCGAAAAGTTGCAAATAGAAAATCTTCTGTAAGTATTGATATATCTATGTTTGAATGATATACCTGAAATTTTCTTTAAGGGAAGGGAAAAGTATAAGAAATACAAAGGTTTTATAACTTTTCACTTTTAGAAGTAAATAAAATAAGCTTTTTAACTGAGGTGGAAATTCCCCTTGAGTAAAATTTTTTGGATATAACAAAACGGGATTTCCGCAGATGTGTGTCTAGTGCCACATGTGCGGATAACGATATTATATGGTGGTTAATACCATGCTTGAAATTTCTTGTAGGGGTATCAAAATGCTATACCTTTGTAACTATTATGGTTACGAAAATATTGCAAAATTTACACACTTTTTTTATTTTGTACCTTTCCAAGCTAGTAATATCAATACTTGTAGCAGTAGGGGGTCACTTATATAGGTAGAGCATAATTTATAAAGATAAAAAATTATAAAAATACCTAAAAATGAGTAAAAAATCACACACTCCATATTTTGGCAAATAACACAGCAGTTGATATGACTACGCTTAAATGGTGATACTTTTTAATTTGCCTCGGTTGTATAGGTAGGACAAATTTTCAGTCACCTTTACATACTGAACGTAAGAACGGCGTTGAGTGCAAGGGCGGAATTTTCCGTAAGTAAAAAGGATAATTTCTCTGTTTTCTATACTTGCTTTTTAATCAATCTGTTTTTGTCCTATATACAATTATTCACAAAACACATTATAGTTCAATTAAAACGAAAGTATAGCAAAAAACTACCTATAAATCGCATGGTTGAGCCATTTGTAAGAATGTTTCCACACCATGTGCCAACCGTTGATATGTAAGGGTTTGTGGAATATTAGATTTATTTGCTTAAGTAATAATATTTTGCACTCCACTTTCAAGGGGATGTAATTAACGTTCCCTTCAAAGTAAATGCAAAGTTGAGCGTCGTCACCGAATACGATGCTTGAATATATTCGCGGTCGGTGAGATACCTTTTTTTCGTATCGGATATTTGACATTTATCGTCGTTAATTGAATTTAGAGATACCATTCAAAGTTAGTAATATCAATGCCTTATCAAATTTATCTTCTTAGGAACTATGGATAGAAAAAATAAGAGAAAAATAAAATGTTAAGAAAACGTAAAACATGCTGTAAGCTAGATATATCAATGGTTGCAAGGGCATTTTTATAAAAAATTTCCATTTTGTAATATGTATAGAGAATAAAAAGAAAATAATCAACCAAAAATATTTTTATATTGCTTAAAGCTAGTAATACCAATGGATTCAAAAAATAGCCAAGTGACGTTATATGGTAGAGTAAAAAGTGAACTTTTTGAAAAAATTATAGCCTTAAAATGCAATAAAAACAAGGAAAATATGAAATGTGCTAATTGACATATAAGGGGAGACAAAAAAATTGAAAATCTAACGTTGAGGTCATTGGAACCGAAGCAAACTTGTATTCACCAATTAGGTCAGTTGGGCTAATCAGTCCAAAAATAAAATGTTAAAGAAAGGGAGAAAAATAGAAAATCTTCAAATTAGCTTATACCAACGGTTTCGAGAGTTTTTTATGAAAAATTGCATATTTTCTAATATGAGGAGTAAGAGCCAAAATGTCACGAAATAGAAAAAACCTACAGACTATATATATCAAGGATTACAGGATACATTGTTACTTTAATGTGTTGAAGAACGACTGATATATAATGGATTGATGGATTTTACTCGTAAGTCTTTAAGGGAAAGAAGAAAATAATATTAAACAATGTAAGAACTGTGGAGTATTAATTCAAGCTAAAAGTAACAAAAAGAAATATTGTAATGAATGTGCAAAACAAATTAAACTTGAGAATGACAGAGAAATACAAAAAAAAAAGATATAAAATTCTCGCAAATAGAAAACCGCTGCAAGCTAGATATATTAACAGTTTACGGGTTTATGCGTTTTTTCGTTATATGGTATATAGTAAGGAAAATAAAATGTAATCATTTTAAAAATCTTTTACAACTATTGATATATCTACTCTCAAGAGGTGTAGTTAAAATTCTCTTTAAAGAAATAAAAAATGGTATAATAATAAAAATCGGACGGATTAGGAAACCGCTACAAGCTAGATATGCCAACGGTTTACAGACTTGTGCGATCTTTCGTTATATGAAGTAAATAAGTAAATATTAATAAACGATTTGAGGCACTATAAAAATGGTGTTTGAAATGGGTTATTAATACCCAGAAAGTTGTAATGTTATTCATTTCAAGGTAAGTTTTCGCCATTTTGTAGCAGGTTCAAACCCTGTCGCCTCCAAGCAATTGTATAAATGGCTGTGCTATGGGAATTAATACATAGCAATTATTTTTGCAGGTTGGAAAACTGTTTTTAGTTTCTTTATATATATTTCATAGTCCTTATATTTTTATAGGGACTTTTTGTTGTGTAACGAAGGAAACCACTTGCTAAGCAAGTGGAAGAAAAAAGGCTTATGCCGTTGAGCAGAAAAAACTCCTATGTTAAAATAGAATGCAGGTCTAGCCAACCGCAAATATGAAAACATAGGAGGATGTCTAATGAAAGAAACACAAATAGTTTATCTCATACAACAATAATATTATTATAGGGTATATGAAAACTACATTAACTGTGCATTGTGAATTGATTTTAAGTAGGAGATGAAAAAATTATGGCCATTAGATTGGAAATTGATAAACTTGAAAATGCGCTTAAAAGAGATCCCTTTGAGGACTATAAGGAATATGAGAAAAGAATATTAAATATAAAGTCAATGCCAATTGGAAAAGGAAGTTTAAGCGAAAGTGATTTTGATTCCGAAACTGGGTTTTGTTACATAAAGATACAATGGTATGGAGTTAATTATATTGAGAAAATCAGCAGTAAATACTTTTTTTTGTGTTTTAAGTAAAGAAAATTTAAATGGATATATAGATTTTAGTAGCAAATATGATGTATATGCTTCTTTTACCGCTGTTGGAGATAAGGTATATATAAATGAAGATAATGTAATGATAAGTATTAATGGATATGATTATAAAGTATATTGTATGAATTTAGTCAAAAGTTTATTTGAAGATGAAGAACAATTTGGACAAAGGATAAGAAATATGGGTGAAATACCCATTGGAAAGATAAGGATAAATAAGTATAAGTATGATATAAAATCAAAATCAATTATTTTAGAAGTTATGTGGAATATTATAGATGAAGTAATTGTACCTGCAGTATATGGAATTTTCGCTGTAATAGATAGCTCAGAAAATAAAAAAATTATATGAAAATAATATGGAATATACCCTTTATGGAAAGTTAATGAGTTTAAATAAAAAGATAAAAATTGATATGGGAAGTATGAACATTAAAGTCGATAACAGTGAAATAAGAATATATGCTATTACTATTAACAAAAATGATTTTTATGATGAAAATAATTTTAGAGAAAATTTATTAAAATTAAACTGCACTAGTGCTGGAAGAGCAAAATTAAATCCAGCTAGTTATGATTATGAAAACAGCATGCTAAGTTTTGGCGTTACTTGGAAAAAGTGGACAACAAACTTTTGTGTCAAATTTATGCTCGTTTTTTATAAAAATTTCTAGAGATGAAGTAAAAAAACTGTTTATGGGTGGAAATGAGTATGATATTTATATAAATTTTAAAATTGAAGAAAGCAGCATTACAATTGGAAAAATAATCATGATAAATTTTTATAAAGATATAGAAGTTAAATTTAGAATTAAGGATGAAGAAGTAAGTATGCAGGAAATGATAGAAGCTGCTATAAGTGATGAAAAGTGCGAAAAGTTAAATCTTATGAGATATATAAATGAGAAGGGTAAATATGGATACATGGACAGTACAGAAAGAAAAGTAATAATAGAGCCTAAATTTGATTATATAGGGATTTTTACAGATGAGGTTGCTAGGGTGAATATAAACAATGCTTGGGGTTTTATTGATAAAAGTGGAAAAGTAATAATAGAGCCTAAATTTCAACATGTAAGGGATTTTCATGAAGGTTTTGCAGCTTTTATGGTAAAAAGATTTGGAGTGAAAAAATGGGGATATATAAACAGAGAAGGTAAGGTTACAGTAAAACCAATATATGATGAAGCAGGGGACTTTAGAAGTGGTATTGCAAATGTAAGATTAAAAAAACCATTTGGAGAAAGCAAGGAATTAATCATTGATTGTAATGGAAAAATAGTATCAATTAATGGCTAACTAAAAAACTATTTAGAAAAATTGCGAAGTAATACTAAAAAGTAGTATTACTTCGCTTTCACAGTAGCACAAATAAAAAATTTCTTCGTAATTTTTTATTGTTCTAAATACTTTCAATAGCAATCAATGCTGCGCCTATTGCGCCCACTATTTGAGGTTCTTCTGGTATAAATATTTTGCTTTGCAGTTTTTCTTCAAGGCATTTTACAACTCCTATATTTTTTGCAACTCCTCCAGTCATCATATAGCCTTCTTCTTTTCCAACTCTGTTTACAAGAGCAGAAGTTTTGGTTGCTACTGCTTTGTTAAGACCGTGAATTATGTCTGGAATTTCCTTGTTTTGAGCAATTAAGGATACTACTTCAGATTCTGCAAATACACTGCATATACTTGTTATATCTATATCTTCTTTCCAAACTAGAGATTTTTCGCCCATTTCATTTAGAGGAACTTCAAGACTGTGGCTCATCATTTCAAGAAATCTTCCAGTTCCGGCAGCACATTTGTCATTCATAGCGAAATCAACTACATTTCCTTTATCATCAAGTTTTATTGCTTTGCTGTCTTGACCACCTATATCAACTATGGTTCTTACACAATCGTTCAAAAAGTAAGCAGCTTTTCCATGACAGGTGATTTCGGTTACTTCTTCATCAGCGAAAGGAATGCTTACACGTCCATAACCTGTTGATATTATTTTTGAGAGTTTGTCTTTGGTTAGATTTAATTTATCAAGAGCTTCTTTCATTGCACTTTCTGCACCATTTTGACTTTTGGCACCAGTTCTTACTATAGAGGAGGAGAGTATTTCTCTATTTTTATTCATTATTACTACATTAGTAGAAGTTGAGCCGCTGTCTATTCCAGCTACTAAAATGTCTGCATTTGTATTGGCAAAATTAACTTTTTTACAATTGTCATTTTGATTATTTTTTGTCTTAAGAGTTTCTACAAAAGCTTCTATTCTTGTTTTCATTTGACCATTACCCTTCTCTGTATAATCAGTTTCGATTTTTAGCATTGGCACTGAAATTAAGTTCTTTAACTTTGCATATTCAAAGGAATAAGCATCACAAAACTTTGTAGTATGATATATTATGCCGTCTATATTACTTAAATTTTCATTTAAAACTTTAATTCTATCGCCGTTTTCAACCATTCTCATGCATGGAAATGAATTTAATAAAAATGATGAATAATTTAAAAGATAATCTTCTTTTGCATTAAGCTTAGTTGATTTTGAAAAATTGCCAGTGCATGTGAAATTAAAATTTACGGCAGCACCCGCGTCTTCAATTTGATTTAATGTTGTATCTTTTACCCTAGAGCCCATAAGAGCAATATTTAAACTTGCCTCATCTTGTTTTTTAGGTTCAGCACCTGAATTAACAAGGTTGATAAATTTGTCATCGTCAAAATCATTTCCTGTGAAGTCTTCCATTGCCTTTATAAATTTTGTGATTTCTTTTTTCATCATTAAATCGGAGGCTTTATTCCTTTTTCTTGGAACGTCTATAAGGTAAACAAAATTGAATTTATCATTGCTTTTTAAAACATCATACAGTCTTTTTATACTATCACAGCAATTTACAAGAACTATATTGTATAGGTTTGAATTTATGCATTCTTCAAGTACAGCTTTTGCATAGGTGCATATATTAGGATGCATTAAGGTTTCAGCTTTGTCAAAACCTCGAACGTTTGGGTCTATTTTTATAGCTTTTTCTCCAAAGGCTTCTATAATATGAAAAGGTGTATACTTACAAACATAACCTATCATTTCGCTACCCCCGATTTACTTTCAAGTATTTCCATAAATGCTTCTAGTCTTGTTTTTATTTGACCTTCATGAGCATTTCGTTTGTCAACGCCATCTCCATCTATTGAAAGATAAGGTATATCTTTTTTCTTTAAAGCTTTTTTTAAAAGCATAGTTCCACCGCTGCATTCTTTACAGCCAAAGGAGCATAAATTTATAACTCCATTTGCTTTAAAATCCTTGGCCATTTTTGTTACATTTTCTATTTTTCTTTGAAAGGGACCATTAAGTCTGTTTGAAAGAAGTTTTTTTGCAACTGCCTCATAAGGATGGTTAAAATCCATGCTGTCAATATTATCAAAATTATAATCGCAGGCTAAAATTTGATAATCAGGGTTAAGGTTAAAATATTTTTTTAAAGTAGGGCTGTAAAATGGCATCACATGACTCCATAAAATTCGTTTTCCAGTATAAGCAGGAGAACTTTCTATATCATTAGCCTGCATTTTATAAAAATCAAGAACTTCTTTTGTACCAAGACCTGAATGGGAGGCAAATAATCTGTACATTTCCAAAGTTAAAGTGTTTGGAAAGTATTTTTCTTTAAGACCATCATAAAATTTACGCATATATTTTTTTGTTTCATTTTCAATACTTATTACTTCTTTAAACTTTTCTTCATCAAATTTTGAAGAGGTTATGTCTTCTATAAATTTAACTATTTCATGAAGCTGCTCTACTACGTATATTTCTGTATCTTTATTATTGTCATAGGGTATGTCAAGATAATAATAAGGAATTTTATATTTATTAGAAATAAATCTAACTGTATTTAGATTTCCGTCACATATCATAGAAGAGGTTAAAGCAAATTTTGCTTTTGGTATTACGTTGGCTTCTACGGCTCCTACAAAGGCTTTATGATAACTGCAAAGTGTATCTGATATTCCCGATTTTTCTGCGTAATCTATAAAGGCATCTTCACATTCAATACCAGAAAGAAAAGAAGAAAAGCCTTCCATTAAAAATGGATTTATATTAAAAACATGAAGTATTTCAGTTGGTGCAAATATAGTTACAAAAGCTGAAGTTGATGGATTTTTAATAGGATTAACTATAAAGTTTAAGCAAAGCTTATTTAAATAATTAAGTGAAGGGGGGAGAGCTTTGTCTTTTAGATGGGATACTAAAAATTTTTCTAGTGAAAACCCTGCCTTTAAAAGGCTTAAGGCTTTAGATGGGTTATCAATATTTTGTTTTATATACTTTCCGTACGATTTAACTAAATTCATTTTTATATCCTTTCTATAGATAAACCTTGTAACCTAACGAAATTTATGTTCATCTAAATGTCTCCAAGACGACATTTTGGTACAAATGAATTTCGAGTTTTCAAATGGTTTATCTCTATTCCTTTATAAGAATAATTTTACAATTATAAATTATTAATGTCAAAATTTAAATTATTGCCTTGGCAATAGTAGTAAAATACTCATAAATACATTATAATAGAAACCTAGGATTTAGCACGTGAATATTTAAATTAATATTTAAAGTTTATTAATAAAATTAACAGTATTTTATGGTATTATAAATAATACAATGGGAGGAAAAAACGTGTTTGATAATAAAGATTTTAAAGATAAAAAACTAAAGTATGCAATATTCTATTCCTTAGGTGTTATGATATTTGTTTTAATTATCAACTATGCATCTGCTGCAATAAGAACTCAGGAAATAACTTATAATAAATTTCTTGATTTACTTCAAAATAAAAAAGTTAGTCAAGTAGAAGTGTCAGATGATAAAATTGTTGTTATTCCTAAAGATGGGGTGGGTTTCAATAAGAAAATTTTATATACTGGAAGGATATATGACCCTGATTTAAAGGATGAGCTTAGAAAATCAGGAGCAGAAATAAAGGCTACACTTAAAAATGATGACCCTATTAAAAGCTTTTTATTTACATGGGTACTTCCTATGGGATTTTTGCTTATAGTAGGTAAAATTATTTTTGACATGCTTGATAAAAAGCTTGGAAATGGCGTTATGTCATTTGGAAAGAACAATGCAAAGCTTTACGCAGAGAACGAAACAGGAAAAACCTTTGCAGATGTAGCAGGACAAGAAGAGGCTAAGGAATCTCTTGTAGAGATTGTAGATTTCCTTCATAATCCTGATAAATACACAGAAATAGGCGCAAGGCTTCCTAAAGGAGCACTCTTAGTAGGACCTCCGGGAACAGGAAAAACTCTTCTTGCAAAAGCCGTTGCAGGAGAAGCGCATGTTCCTTTCTTTTCTATGTCAGGCTCTGATTTTGTTGAAATGTTTGTAGGTATGGGAGCTGCAAGAGTAAGGGATTTATTTGAGCAAGCCCAGGAGAAGGCTCCTTGTATAATATTTATAGATGAAATTGATGCTATAGGAAAAAGCAGAGAAAGTGGAATTGGTGGCTCTAATGATGAAAGAGAACAAACTCTAAATCAGCTTCTTGCTGAGATGGATGGATTTGATTCTTCCAAGGGGGTTGTAATTCTAGCAGCAACTAATAGACCAGAAGTACTTGATAAAGCTCTCTTGAGACCTGGAAGATTTGATAGACGCGTAATTGTCGATAGACCAGATTTAAAAGGTAGAGAAGCTATACTTAAAGTACACTCAAAGGATGTTAAAATGTCAGAGGAGATATCACTTGAATCTGTAGCTAAATCGACTCCAGGAGCTGTAGGAGCAGATCTTGCAAATATAGTAAATGAAGCAGCACTTTTAGCAGTTAAACAGGGAAGAAAAGAAGTAGAGCAAAATGATTTGGAAGAGGCAGTTGAGGTTATAATAGCCGGTAAGGAGAAAAAAGATAGAATTCTATCACAGCAGGAAAAGAAAACTGTGTCTTATCATGAAGTAGGGCATGCTCTTGTGGCAGCACTTTTAAAGCATACAGATCCTGTTCATAAGATTACAATTGTCCCGAGGACTATGGGAGCACTTGGATATACTATGCAGCTTCCAGAAGAAGAAAAGTATCTTGTTACTAAAGAAGAAATGTTTGATCAAATAACGGTTATGCTTGGTGGGAGATCAGCGGAGGAAGTTGAATTTGGTACAATATCCACAGGGGCATCTAATGATATAGAAAGAGCAACAAAGACGGCAAGAAATATGGTTACTATATATGGAATGACAGATGAATTTGATATGATGGCACTTGAAAATACAAGCAGTAGATATCTCGATGGAAGGCCAGCCCAAAATTGTAGTGATACCACAGCGGCAAAAGCAGATGAAGAAGTACTTAGAATTATTAAAGATGCACATAATAAGTCTAAAAGTATACTTAAAGAAAATAGAGACTTATTAAATAAACTTGCGGAAATACTACTTGAAAAAGAAACCCTTATGGGAGATGAATTTATGCAGGTTGTAAAGGAGAGTTCGTCATGGAAAGAGAAGGAACAAGAGACATTGATACAATAGTCAAAGATAAGGAAAAGGAGCAAGAGTTTCTTGAAGAGGCTGATAAGTTAAAAGGTGTAATTGAAATTATAAATAGAGAAATTTTAAGTTATATTAGAAAGAGAAAGGATATATCAAAATATATAATTGAAGCTAGAAAGAAAAATATAGAGCAGTTTGAGGATGACGAAGATAAAATAATAGAATATTTTGATCATGAAAGATATGTAAAAGAAGAAAGTTTTAGAGTAATAGATAAAAGATTAAAAGAATTTACTATACTTTTAGCTTCCCCGTATTTTGGAAGAGTTGACTTCAATGAAGAGGAATATGGAGAGGATAGAATATATATAGGTAGATTTGGAGTTACTGTTGAGGGGAGTTTTGCTCCACTTGTGGTTGACTGGAGAGCCCCTGTTGCTTCACTTTTTTTATACGGCATCTCTTGGAGAGGCTAAATATACTTCTCCAGAAGGAAATACGGACGTTGATATTTTAAAGAAAAGGCAGTATGTCATAAAAAAAGGAGAATTAAAAGGACTTTTTGATTCAGAAGTTGATGTTAAAGATGATATACTTCAGATGGTTTTAAGTGAAAATTCGGGAAGTAAGCTTCGTGACATAGTTATGACAATACAAGCGGAACAGGATAACATAATAAGGCAGCCTAGAAACAAAATTGTAGTGGTAAATGGTACAGCTGGAAGTGGCAAAACAACTATAGCGCTTCATAGAGTTGCATATCTTTTATATAACTATAGAAAAATACTTCAGGATAAGGTTTTGATTTTAGGGCCAAATCAAATTTTTATGGAGTATATAAAAGATGTTTTGCCTACACTTGGCGAGGAAGGAATAAATCAGGAGACTTTTGTTGATTTTGCTTTAAATATGCTTGAATTAGATACTGGAGACATTATGAGCACTAAGAATTACATGGAGCATGTATTAAGTAATGACAAAGAGTTTATAGAAGAAGCAAAGCATAAGATGTCAGATGGGTATATAAATGAACTTAATAAAATTATAGAAGATTTAAATTTAAAATATGAAGCTGGTATGAACTCAGTAAAATACTATGATAAAGTGGTTATGCCTGAAGATGAGGTAAAAGAGCTTTTTAATAAGTATTATAAGGATATGCCTTTATATAGAAGAAATAAAAAATAAAGAGAATAATTTTTGGAAAGCTTAAAGATGCTAGAGATGAAAGAGTAAGAGTTATAGAAAGAGAATATAAAAAGCTCATTGAAAGTTGTACACCAGATGAAATTAAGTTAAATGGAAATCAAATGGCATATAAAAGAAAATTAAAAATAAGAGAAGCTGTGGAGATGGTTATGAAGGCTAAAAGGGAACTTCAGTTTCTTAATGAAGCAGATTTACTTGAAATTTATAAGACTATTAATGGTGAAAAGATGTACACAATTGATGATTTAGCACCGCTTCTTTACTTAAGAATTAAGCTTGAAGGCATCAACATGGAAAGAGAAATAAAACATGTTGTAATTGATGAGGCACAGGATTACAGTAAACTTCAGTTTATGGTTATAAAGGAAATTACAAAGTGTCTTGGTATGACTATTGTAGGAGATTCTAACCAGAGGATTATACCATTAGTTTCAGAGAAGGTTCCTATGGAAGAAATTATTGAAGTTTTTGATGAAATGGATGGGGAACTATTTAAGCTTAATAAAAGCTATAGGTCTACAGCCGAAATAATGAAATATGCTAATAAATTTTTAAATGATGATACCATAGTTCCACTTGTAAGAAAAGGTGAAGAAGTTGAAGAAATTACAGCTCAAAGTGATGATAAGTTTACTTCTATTGTTGATAAGCAGATATTAAATATGAAAAACAGTGGCATTGAAACGATAGGAATAATATGTAGGAATATGGATGAAACAAAGTATTTTGGAAGTCTTCTTAAAAATAATCAATATATAAAGGTAATAGATAAGGAAAATTTAATTTACTCTGGTGGGGAAGTAGTAATTCCGTCATACCTTGCTAAAGGGCTAGAATTTGATGGTGTAATTATGATTAACACAGAAAAATTCAATGAAGAAGATAAAATATCATATGTAATGGCAACAAGAGCACTTCACAAGTTGTGTGATATTTATATCGATTATAAGTGGAATGAAAATAAATAACTAAAGGAAGCTTTGTTTTAAATAAGTGCAAAAGAGAGCGTTTATTTAAAACAAAGCTATAGATTAACATGGGGAAGGGATAATCATGGATAAATCAAAGGCAGTAAGTACTAAAGTGCCTTTTATTGAAGAAAATATCAAAGAAGAAATGCAGGAAATGCAAGAAACCTTAATGGTTTATAGAGCTGCTATAAAAGAGGTTAGCACTAAACTTGATATATTGGATTATGAATTTAAAGTTAGAAGACAAAGAAATCCAATAGAATATATGAAGTCAAGAGTTAAATTGCCTGACAGTATAATGGGTAAACTTAGACGTAAAGGACTAGAGGAAAGTATTGAATCAGCAAGGAAAAATTTAAATGATATAGCGGGAATAAGAGTGGTTTGCTCATTTGTTAGCGATATATATGAGATTGCAGACATGCTAAAAAAACAGGATGACATTACGTTAATAAAAGAAAAGGATTATATAAAAAATCCTAAACCTAATGGATATAGAAGTCTTCATATGGTTTTGGAAATCCCTATATTCTTCTCAGATCATGTAGAGCCTGTGAGAATTGAAGTTCAAATACGAACAATTGCAATGGATTTTTGGGCAAGCCTGGAGCATAAATTGTATTATAAATCAGGTGAAGGTAATTCAATACATATAAAAAATCAATTAAAAGAATGTGCAGATATCATAACAGAAACAGATATGCGGATGCAGAGTATACAAAGAGAAGTGGAGAAGTTAAATTAGCCATTTACTTTATGTTAAAATAGCATAACAGAAGTTTTATTAAGGATGCATAACGAAATATTATTTCAATGCAGCCTGTTTTTTTTACGTTTTAACAGGTTGAGAGAGGTCAATAAACATAAACTAAAGCGAGTGATATTAAGTAATTAGTATGATTACTATTTTTCAGAAATATGTACCAAAAGATAAGCGAGGAATGATTTTTAGTCTATTTTCAATTATTATGAATTTATTAACACCTATTTCACTGCTTTTTTCTGGAATTGTGCTGGATTATATTAGCACACCTAGTACCCTTTCTATTTGTGGATTAACTTTAATAATTGGAGCTGGATTTTTAATAAAAAGTTTATTAGATTTAGACAATTTTAATAAGCTCGACACTTAATAATAAGTGATGTAAAATTACATTATAAGGAAGATTATTAATAGTTTGAGGAGTGATGGGTTTAATGGGTAATAGTAAAATTATAGTATATGAAATTCGATTAAATATTAGTGAGGCGAAATATATATGAGCATAAAAGTTTATACGTTGAATTCTTTTGCAAAAACAGAAGGAGGAGGAAATCCAGCTGGAGTTGTTTTAAATGCAGATCATTTATCGGTAGATGATATGCAAAAAATTTCAGCAAAGGTTGGTTTTTCAGAAACAGCTTTTGTAAAAAAATCGAATAAAGCCGATTTTAAGGTTGAATTTTATACGCCGAATTCGGAAGTAGATATATGTGGACATGCAACTATTGGGACTTTCACTTTGTTGGCCTATAAAGGCATTATAAATAAAGGACAGTATACTCAGGAAACAAAGGCGGGTATTTTAAAGATAGAGTGTAATAAGAATAATGTAATTTATATGGAACAGAAAAAACCTGAGTTTTATGAAATACTTGATAAAAAAGAAATAGCGCAGTCATTAAACCTTGATGAAACTGATATTATGAGTGAACTTCCTATTCAAATTGTATCTACAGGTTTAAAGGATATTTTAATTCCAGTAAAGTCACTTAAGGTACTTAACAATATAAAACCTGATTTTAATAAAATTTCATGTATTAGTAAAAAGTATGGTGTTGTTGGGTATCATGTTTTTACTTTAGAAACGCAAAATAATGGAACTGCTCATTGCAGAAATTTTGCTCCCTTATATGACATACCAGAAGAGGCAGCAACGGGAACTTCAACTGGAGCATTAAGCTGTTATTTATATAGGCATGGAATTATTAATGAAAAAAGTTCACGAAGTTTAGTTTTTGAGCAAGGATATTCGATGAGAAGACCTTCAGAAATTTTAAGCAGCTTAATAATTAAAAATGGTGAAATTAGTGAAGTAATGGTTGGAGGAACAGCATTAAATATTGAAGAACGATTTTATTAATAGCATTGATTAAAAGGAGAATTTTAATGAAAACAATATTAGTTACTGGCAAAGATGGTTTTTTTGCTTCTAGATTTATTGAATATTATAAGGAGAAATACAACATTATTGGATTTAGTCATAGTGATTTAGATATAACGAATGAAAAACAAACAGTTTCAATAATATCAAAATATAACCCTGATTATTTAGTGCACGCAGCCGCTATATCAGATACAGGTACCTGTGAAAGAAATCCAGAAAAATCTTTTGAAGTAAATGTTAAAGGTTCAATTAATGTTGCTAAGGCATGCTTAAAAACAAAAGCGAAATTAATATATTTAAGTTCAGATCAAGTATACAATGGAAACGATGAAGAAGGACCATATGATGAAAAAAGTTTTAATCCTAATAACGTATATGGAAAACATAAGATTGAAGCGGAAAAAGAAATACTTGAAATAATGGATAATGTAGTTATCTTAAGGTTTACATGGCTTTTTGATCTTCCACAAAGACATAAGAAAACAAATTCTAATATAGTATGGAATATAGTAAAAGCATTAATGGAAAATAAGGCTATAAAATTTCCGGCAAATGAATATAGAGGAATTACATATGTGTATGATTTAGTAAAGAACTTTGATAAAATTATTGATTTGCCAGCTGAAGTCTATAATGCAGGAAGTGAAAATAATTTAAGCACATATGAAGTAGCAGAAAAAGTTGTTGCTGCAATGGGATTAAGCTGTAGAGTTAGAGAAATTTTAATAAAAGATATTGAAAGATATAAAGAAAAAAATAGAGATTTAAGAATATCAAATAATAAACTTAAAAATCATGGTGTATTTTTTAGTAGCACAGAAGAAGCAATTGAAAATTGCATAAAGGATTTTTTATCTTAAGTATTTGATGGAAAATGCACTGATACAACAATTTATGTTTATTATCCAATTGAAGATAGGTATCAAGAGGTTGCTAAAAACTTTGAGGAGTGGGCAATAGGATTGCTTTCTGGGAGGATAAAGAGTTAGTATAGACAAACTGGAATTTGTCGAGCTGAGTGAAGGGTTTTAATTCGCCCTGCTCATTAAAAAACTAACTTTTTCACTTATGTGAAAAGTGAAGGGTTTGACATAGCTTTGCTTGTCAAAGGTGAAGGTTTTTGCCACGGCAAAAGGTTAAGGAATATTTTTCTCCGTTTCTCTACGAAAAATAAATAATTTAATCCGTAATAGAAGTTGCAGTCATGATCTAAGGTAGTTTTACGTTTTAAACTTTTAAAATTTTAAAATTAAATTGTATAAGCATTTTCTCACATCCTTACTAATATAATACTATATTTATATTAAAAATGAATGAAATTGTGAAAATCACTCACTATTTATTTTTGACAAGTATAATTTATTTATCCACTAAGTTTACTACAAGTTGGATAATTAAATAAATTCTAAAAACATATTGACAAAGAAGAAATAATTGTTAAAATAAAATTAGCACTCAGTTATATAGAGTGCTAACAAAATATTGACTTAAAAATTTATTGATAATATATACAATCTACGAAAGGAAATGATATCATGGCAACAAAACAGTTTAAGGCAGAGTCAAAAAGACTCCTTGATTTAATGATCAATTCTATCTACACAAATAAAGAAATATTCCTAAGAGAGCTAATATCAAACGCAAGCGATGCAATTGATAAGAGTTATTATCGTTCACTTGTAGATGAAAATGTAACTTTCAATAAAGAGGATTTTTACATTAGAATTACAGCAGACAAGGAAAATAGAACACTTACTATAACTGATACTGGTATAGGAATGACAAAGGATGAACTTGAAAACAACCTTGGAACTATAGCAAAGAGTGGATCTTTAGCTTTTAAAAATGAAAATGAAGCCAAAGAAGGAGTAGACATCATAGGACAGTTCGGAGTTGGCTTTTACTCAGCATTCATGGTATCAGATGATGTAGTTGTAAAAAGCCGTTCTATAAATTCCGATGAGGCTTACAAATGGGAATCAAAGGGTGTAGAAGGTTATGAGATTGAAGAGTGTAAAAAAGATGAAGTTGGAACTGAAATAACACTTAAGATAAAAGCAAATACAGAAGACGAAAGCTACGATAAATACTTAGAAGAATATACACTTAAGGAATTAGTTAAAAAGTATTCTGATTTTATAAAATATCCTATAAAAATGATGGTAAAAAAGAGTAGAGTAAAAGCTGGTACGGAAGACAAAGAAGATAAAGATAAGGAATATGAAGATTATTTTGAAGATGAAACTTTAAACAGCATGGTTCCAATCTGGAGAAAGAACAAGAATGAATTAAAACAGGAAGACTACGACCAATTTTATATGGATAAACATTTTGGATGGGAAAAGCCTTTAAAGACAATTCATTCAAGTGTTGAAGGTGCAGTAAGCTATACAACACTTTTATTTGTACCGGCTAAAGCTCCATTTGACTTCTATACAAAAGAATTTAAAAAAGGTCTAGAGCTTTATTCAAACGGTGTACTTATAATGGAAAAATGCGAGGATTTACTTCCAGATTACTTTGCATTTGTTCAAGGATTGGTTGATTCTGCTGATCTTTCTTTAAATATTTCAAGAGAGCTTTTGCAGCACGATAGACAACTTAAATTTATTGCAAAGAAGATAAAAGAAAAAATCAAAAATGAACTTTTATCTATGCTAAAAAAAGACCGTCAAAACTATGAGAAATTCTATGAAAGCTTTGGAAGACAGCTTAAATATGGAGTTTATTCTGATTACGGCAGCAATAAAGATGTTCTTCAAGATTTACTTTTATTCTACTCTTCAACAGAAAAGAAGCTTGTAAGCCTTGATGAATATGTTACCCGTATGAAAGAGGATCAGAAGTTCATATATTATGCAGCTGGTGAAAATATAGATAAAATTGATAAGCTTCCGCAGACAGAGCTTGTTAAGGATAAGGGTTATGAAATACTGTACTTCACTGATGATGTAGATGAATTTGCAATTAAGATGCTCATGAAATACAAAGAAAAAGAATTCAAATCTGTTTCAAGCAAGGATTTAGGTTTTGAAGCTGATGAAAAAGAAAGCGAAAAGGAAACAGAAGAAAACAAAGAATTATTTAATTTCATGAAGGATGTACTTAAAGATAAGGTTAAAGAAGTTAAAGCATCCAACAGGTTAAAAACTCATCCAGTTTGTCTATCAAACGAGGGTGAATTATCTATAGAAATGGAAAAAGTACTTAAAATGATGCCTGATGGAAATGGTGTTAAGGCAGAAAAGATTTTGGAGATAAATACAAATCACCCAATGTTTGATGCTATAAAGAAAGCATTTGCAGAGGATAAAGATAAATTAAAGATTTATTCAAATCTTCTCTACAATCAGGCTCTACTTATAGAAGGACTTCAAATAGAAGATCCTGTACAATTTGCTAATGATGTATGCTGCTTAATAAAATAGGAAATTTAAATTTAAATTGTGCCAAAATGCCATATTTAAGGTATTATGGTGCAATTAAATTTTTTTATTTAGAGTTTATTTTAGATATTTAACTAATTAATTATAATTATTACTTGACAATTTATATTCATAGATATATCATGTAAATATAGAAAAGGTAAGCTTTAATTACCGAGTTACTAAAAGTTACTTAGTTATAAAAATTAAATGAGGTGAAGTAGAATGTCAAAAAGTTTTTATGAAGCTGTAGAAAATAGAAGGACAATATATGGTATAAGCAAGGAAAGTACAATTAGCGATAATAGATTAAAGGAAATAATCAATTTTGCAGTTAAAAATACTCCTTCTGCTTTTAATTCACAAAGCTCAAGAGTTGTGGTACTGCTAGGAAAAGAACATGATAAAGTTTGGGATATTGCGAAAGAAGAACTTAGAAAAATAGTACCTAAGGAAAAGTTTTCCGAAACAGAAAATAAAATAAACTCATTTAAAAATGGATATGGAACTATTTTGTTTTTCGAAGATCAAAATGTAGTGAAAGCACTTCAACAAAAGTTTTCACTGTATAAGGATAACTTTCCAGTATGGTCAGAGCAGGCGTCAGGAATGCTTCAGATAAATATATGGAATGCACTTTCATCTGAAGGAATTGGAATATCTCTTCAGCACTATAATCCACTAATTGATAGTGAAGTGAGCAAAGAATGGAACATACCAAGTGGATGGAAATTAAGAGGGGAGATGCCATTTGGCAAACCTACTTCTGCTCCAGAGCAAAAAGATTTTTCTCCACTAGAGGATAGAGTTAAATTTTATAAATAAGTTGTGCTTTAAAAGAATGTGATAAAGTTTAATAGATTAAAATTCCAGATCTTGTAATTACCTGGAATTTTTTTTATTGAATTTATTAATTTATAAAAATATTAAGTAAAAATGTTTGTATTGATATATAGAGTAAATTATAATTGTATTAGCAATAATAAAGTTAATAGGAGCGATGAATATGATAAATTTTGGGATAATAGGTACAAGCAAAATAGCTGATCAATTTGTAAAAAGTGCAAGGTTAATACCTGATTTTAAACTTAATGCAGTATACTCAAGAAAATACGAAACTGGTAAAGAATTTGCAGAAAAATATGATGCCCAAAATGTATTTACGAATTTAGAAGATATGGCTAAAAGTAATTTCGTTGATGCTGTTTATATAGCAAGTCCTAATTCACTACATGCGCAGCAGGCAATAAAATTTTTAAATAACAAAAAACATGTTTTGTGCGAGAAATCAATGGCGTCAAATTTAAAAGAAGTAAGCGCTATGGTTAAGGCAGCAAAAGATAATAAAGTCCTTTTAATGGAGGCTATGAAAGTTACATTTTTACCGAACTTTAAGATTATAAAAGAAAATCTACATAAAATAGGAAAGGTTAGAAGATGTTTTATAAGTTATTGTCAGTATTCTTCAAGATATGATGCATATAAAGAAGGAAACATTCTAAATGCCTTTAAGCCTGAGTTTTCAAATGGAGCTATTATGGACATAGGTACTTACTGTATACAGCCTCTAGTCAATCTCTTTGGAAAGCCAAACAAGATAAAGGCTTCTTCCTTGAAACTTGAATCTGGGGTTGATGGTGAAGGAAGTGTAATTTTATCTTACGATGATATGGAAGGTGTAGTTATTTACTCAAAGATATCTAACTCCTATATTCAAGGTGAAATTCAAGGGGAAAACGGATCTATAGTTTTTGATAAAATAAATCCTATCGAGAAGGTTTTAATTATATATAAAGATGGAAGAACAGAGGATATATCAATGCCTCAAAGAAAAGAATCAATGTATTATGAAATCAAAGGATTTATACAGGATATTAAAAGTGGCAAATTAGAGTCCGATATTAATTCACATTTTCAATCTATAACTTCAATAGATATTATAGAAAATACACGAAAACAGACAGGAATAGTATTTCCAGCAGACTTTTCATAAATTGTACTTCAACTAAATATATGCTGGTATGAGGAGGTAAGTTGTGCAGCCATATATAGCTGTTTTAATAATTTCATCATGTATATTTTTGGTATCGGTTAAGGCTTTATGGAGCAAGTTGTGCATAAGTGGAAGGAAATTGCTTGCTTTGAGTGGGGTATTAGTCTCCATATGGAATGGAATGTATGCAGCAGAATTACTAAGTCATGATTTGAAAATTAAAACATTATTATTTTCTATTAGATATATATTCATTGTTTATATACCAGTGTTATGGTTAATAGCAACGGCGGAGTTCACAGAAAAAGATGAATTTCCCCAATACTTTAAAGCAATATTTTTTATTATCCCCACCATTGTAGCTGTTATTATTTTAATCAGTCCATATAATAATTTATTTGCATATGATTTTAACATAGAGTTAAAAAACGGTTTTAACATTCTTACCAAAAAATTTGGAAGTTGGTTTTGGGTTGATACTGTATATAATTATTTAATAAATATAATTAATATAGCAATTTTATTGAAAGTGGCTTTTTCAAAGCCGTACAATGTTAGAAAGCAAGCAATTGGTATTATTGTAAGCATAAGCTTCCCGATTTTTAGCAATATAGTTCAGACTATTAGCATGCAGTTTGGTAATTGCATAGATTTTACACCTGTTTCATTTTTATTTTCTGCATTAATAGCTGGTTTTGCTACAATACAATATGGATTTATAAATGTTGTTCCTATTGCAAGAGAATATGTTTTTGAAAGCATGGATGAGCTTATGATAGTGATGGATAACAATAGAAAGATAATTGATCTAAATAAAAGAGTGGTTGATGCATTTAGTACCAGTATTAGTGAGATGCTAGGAAAGCCAATAGAAAGTTTAATTAGTGAAATTTCAAGGTATGATTTTTCTAATTTACGCAATGATCCTTTAAAAATTCAACTTAACCACAAATTTCGGGAGAAAAAAATTTATTATTATGGTTCTATAAAAGCTATTAAGTTTGATAGTGATAATGTAACTGGATACTTGCTGTTATTGCAGGACGTAACACAGCTCACCAAAGCTCAAAATAGATTGAGAAGGTTAAATACTAAGCTTTATAATGAATCAATAAGAGATGGCTTAACAGGATTATATAATAAAAAGCATATTACTAAATTATTGAATGAAGAAGTTGAAAAAAGTAAAGGAAAACAACTAGGTCTTACTATCGCTATAATGGACATTGATTTTTTTAAGAAAATTAATGATAGCTATGGGCATTTGGTTGGCGATGAGGTCTTAACGAAGGTATCTAAGATAGTGAGGAGTGAAATTAAGGACAATATAGAGATAGGAAGATTTGGGGGAGAAGAGTTTCTTATAATTATGCCTGGCATTACGCTGCAGGAGGCTATTAAATTATGCGATAGAGTTAGAGAAAAAATCTCATGCTGTAAATTTAAATATGAAAAATTGATGGTTACTACCAGCATAGGTTTAGCTGAATTTAATGATGATGATATTAACAGTATCTTAAAAAGAGCAGATGATTCTTTATATAAGGCAAAAGAAAATGGAAGAAATAGAGTTGAATTTTACTGAAATAAAGTTCTTTTAAGTGATGGTAAGCTTAAGAGAATTTTATTTTTGGGCTTTGTTTTATTATGAATTTAAAACCACTGCCGCATGAATAAAAATCATGGGCAGTGGCTAGGTTAACTATTTATTACCTTTTTTGCTTTCATCTTTATGTACTGCAGCTTTATTTCCATTGTTTGAGTTATTATTTTTTACTTTTTCATCAGCGTTTTTCTTTGAAGCTTCGGTTGCTTCTTTTTCTGTTGTAACAGTTGTTTTAGGAGCAGTAGTTGTATTAGTGTTTTCTGTTGTTTGAACTGTAGAAGTACTGCTGTTTGTAGGTGCAGGGCTGATACTGTTTTCAGTTGTTGTACTAGTGCTGCCATCAGTAGTTTCGGTTGTAGAGGTAGGATTAGTAGTATTTTCATCAGTATCAGTGGTTTTATCCTTTTTTCCTTTTCCTATCTTTGTGCTCTTAATAACTTCGCTTTTATTTTTCTTGGCATTATCAAATGCAGTTTGCTTTTCTGCAAGTACGGTATTAGCAGCATCTAAGACAGCTTTAGCTTTTTCTATTGAAGCAGTATCTCCAGTTTTTGTAGCATCAGCTAAGGTTTTCTTTGCAGTATTTACTGCTTTTTTAGCATCATTTAATTCATGTCTTGCAGTTACCATTTGTTTTACAGCTTCTTTTTTCTTAGCTTGCATTTCTGCTACTGCAGCCACTTTTTCAGATGCACTCTTAGGAAGTTTATCTTTTAGAGCATTAAGTGTATCAATAGAGTTTGTGTTGAAGCTTTCAACATCTTTAAGTGCAGTATCAACATCTTTAGCTTCATCTTCTGATGCAGGACTGTCTTTTAGAACTGAATCTATTTCTGTTGATGTTTCATCTGATGCAGCTTTTAGGTTATCTACTGCTTCCAATTCTAAGTTTGATTTTTTACTTTCTATTAATTTTTGGATTTCACCTAATCTTTCTTTTTGAATTTCAAGAAGTTTTTCTATTTTCTTAGAAGGTGAACTTGCAAGTTTTACCTCTAAATTATCTATAGCTTTATCAAGTGGATATAATATACTTCCAGGTGTTACACCTGCATAAGCTTTGTAGTCACCAGTTGTATTTTCTGCTGCAAATGCAGATACTGATAAAGACATTGTGAAGAATAGAGATAATCCTAAAATAAATTTTCTTTTCATAATAAATTTCCCCCTTTGTGATTTTCAGTAATATTTACGAGAAGATTGGTTAATTTGAGGGGGGAAATTAAAAAAAATTAAAATTGCCCCTTAAAATAGAGGAGTATTTTCGTACTTAATATATGTATGATGAAAAGTATTTTAATTAATATTCTGAAGTTTAAACGTGGTCCCGTTAAGGGGTTACCGCACGGAAGCTTGAGGTTTACATGTTGTAAAATGATATGTTTAAGGTATTATGAGACAAGCATAACCTAAAGCTAGAGTCGGTAACCCTATATGTAGAAAGGGTGAAAGAATGGAAAAAGATTTCCGTATAGGAGATATAAATTTATTTATAGAAGAAAATATGGAGTTTATATATAAAACCGCTTCTTTTATATGTAAGAAAAAACTTGATAAAAATAATGATGAAGAGTTTAGTGTTGCAATAGAAGCCTTTAATAAGGCATGTGAAACTTTTTCAGAGGGAAGAGGAAATTTCTTTTCCTATGCTAAGGTAGTTATTAGAAATAGTCTTATAGACTTTTTTAAAAATTCTAGCAGGACGCCGCTTCTGTATTTTGATAATGAAGAAGGGGAAAGGGAAATGCACAATAATATGTCCATAGATAAATATGATATGGAGGTGGAACGCAAAAACAGAATAGATGAGATAAATATTTATAAGAAGCACTTAAAGCAGTATGATATAGATTTCTTTGAACTTTCAAAAAATTCTCCTTCCCATAGAGATACAAGGGATGAGGTTCTTAATGTAGCTATTTTGTGTGTAAAAAATGAATACATAAAAGGAAAATTGGAGGAGAAGAAAAGACTCCCTGTTACTGAAATAATGAGATTAACAAATAAAAATAGAAAATTTATAGAAAAGTGGAGAAGGTATTTAATATCTTTAATAATAATTTTATCAAATGATGAGTTTATGTATTTAAAGTCGTATCTCAATATCAGAAAGGAGGAATAAATGTGATGAAAAAAAAGGGAATGGTTATGGAAATAAGGGGAAGCAGTGCAATTGTAATGACCAAAACGGGAGAATTTGCCAGAGTAAGGTGTGGAAAATCTATGCCAATATGCGGTGAAGAATATGAAGGATATGAAGCTAAAGATACAATTTTCTTTAGAAAAGCGTTTATAACTGCGGCAGCTGCAGTGCTTATATTTGTTTTAGGAATTATAGATTATTGTAATCCAGTGAAAGCTGTAGAAATTAATATGAATTCAAAAATAATGCTCAAATTAAATAGATGGAATCGTGTAATGGCTGCTTCTACTCCAGATAAAAGAGGAGAAGAAATATTAAGCAAAACCAAAATTAAAAATATTTTAGTAGATAGAGCTATAAAAGAACTTATGTTAGAAGCAAAAAAAGAAAAATTAATAAAATCTTTTTCTGAGGTGAAAGTTAATCCACTTGAGGGAAGTGTGGATTTATCATTGATAAATAAAAGCATTAAAGAGGAAAGCTCAGCTGATAGCAAAAAGGTAAATAATTTAAGTAATTCAGGTAATGAAGTGAAAAATGAAAACAGAGTTTCGAATCCTCCCAAGGTAAATGTTCCAGCCAGCAGTAATGTTTCTTCTCCTGTAAATGCAGGTGCTAAAAGCAATGCAGATAGCAAAAATAGTAAAATGGATAACAGCAATGGTAAATCAGTAAATAATTTAAATAAAAACAGTGTTAATAATAGCAATAAAAACTCAAAAACAAATCACAGCAGTAATAATAAGAATAATAGCAATGCTAGTACTAGCACGGATAAAAGTAACAAAGGTAATCAGAAAGCAGAAAATCGCAAAAGTAAATAGAACTATCTGAAAAAAGTTATTTTTATAAGTTAAAAGTTGACAAAGTTATGAAGCAATATTATACTAAAAGTGTAAATGAAAAATATGTAACTGTTGAGCAGACATGAGTTTTAAACTTGTGTCCTTTTTTTGCTTGTTTATATTAAGGAGAATGATATATGGATTTAAAAATTTTAGTGGTAGATGATGAATTATCAATTAACGATATTTTAACTACTGCATTAAAAGCTAATGGGTACAAGGCTACAAGTGCCTTTTCAGGAAAAGAAACAAGAAGTTTCCTTGATAGCTTTAAACCTGATTTGGTACTTCTTGATATATGTCTTCCAGATGAAGATGGATTTGATTTATGCAAATACATTAATTCAAAATATTCAATACCAATAATTATGCTTACTGCAAGAAATGATGTGGTTGATAAAGTGCTTGGTCTTGAACTTGGCGCTGATGACTATATAACCAAGCCTTTTCATATTAAGGAAGTGCTTACAAGGATAAAAGTTGCCTTAAGAAGAGTTGAAAAGTATAAAAATTATAGTATTACCAATGTACTTAATGTAAATAGCAACATTAAAATCGATATAGAAAGCAGAACTGTAAGAGCTTACGATAAGGAAGTAAAATTAAAGCCCAAGGAATATGATTTGCTTGAGTTTTTGACCCAAAATAAAGGGAGAGTATTCACCAGAGAGGAGCTTCTCGATAGGGTATGGGGCGATGAGTATGATGGTGAATTAAGAACTGTAGATGTTCATGTGAGAAGATTAAGGAGCAAACTTGATAATGAAAATTGTGGATCGATAATTGAAACCGTCTTTGGAGTAGGGTATATAATGAGGTGAAAAATGAAAATAAAATTAAAATTTATGCTTAGCTTATCAGTTATACTTGTAGTTCTTGGAATTATATTAAATATTATAATTAGGCAGGCATTGATTTCTAATATGGAGCAGCAAATAAGTAATTCGCTGAAGGAAGTAATGAAAAGTACTCAGGAATATATAAAATATACCCTTATTATTGATTCAATGGGATTTAGCGATGATCAAATAAATGGTTATGGTTTAAACGAGGAAGGCTTAAAAACAGCCTCTTCAAGTATTGTTAAGAATATAAATATGAATTATAACTGTACTTCAAGGATTAGCAGTATGGATGGGGATACAATTAAAAATAATATTACTGTAGGTTTTAAAGACACAATTGTAAAAAGTGTGAAAGCCGCTGAAAATGGTAGAGCAGTAATAGAATTTAAATATAAGAATACTGGAGTTAATGGTATTCTATCATATCCCATATATGAAAATGAAAATTATATTGGAATAATGACTGTATGCAAAGATTATGACCAGCTTTATGGAGATAACAGTAGAATAATAAATTTCATAACTATAATTGAATTTGCTATTTTTATCTGCATTTTTATTTTGGCTTTTTTTATAACAAATAAAATAACAAAGCCAATCACCAAGCTAACCAAGGCAGTAAAAAAAGTTGGAAATGGGGAATATGATTATGAAATTCAGTGTAAAACCAATGACGAAATGGGAGTATTAGCAAGAGAATTTATAAATATGAAGAACAAGATAAAGGAACAAATAACAACTATAGAAAGTGAGAAGGAAAAAGTTGAAAGGCTTGAAAAGGTAAGAAAGAAGTTCTTTGACAATGTAACGCATGAGCTTAAAACTCCTCTTACAGCAATTTCAGGTTATGCAGAAATTCTAACGGAAGGAATAGTAGAGGATGTAGAGTTTAAGGAAAGAGCTGTAAAAAGGATATATTCTGAAAGTGAAAGGCTTCATAAGCTTGTTTTAAAATTGATTGATGTATCAAAGGGCGATTCGTTTGTTGATGAAGCCTCAAAGCCAATTGATATGAGAAAGCTTTTGGTTGAAATATGTGATGATATGAATATGAAGGCTAAAAAGTATTCTCACTCTATATGCAGAGATATAAAAGACGGCAACATTTTGGGACAACCTAATAAAATTAGAGAGCTTATAATAAATGTTTTGGATAATGCCATAAAGTATTCTACTGAAGATAAAATTTATGTTAGAGGTATGATTCTTGACAATTACTATAAATTTGAAGTTGAAAATAAAGCGAATCCAATACCAGACAATATTTACAAGAGAATATTTGAACCTTTTGTGAAATCACAAAAATCAATAGAAAAGCATAGCAGTGGACTAGGTCTGTATATATGCGATGAAATAGTAAAAGAGCATAATGGAGAAATAAAAATTGAAAATGGAGAAAAAGTTGTAGTAAGGATAAAAATACCTGTCATAGAAACAACTTGGCAATAATTTTATTAAATTTGATAAAAAATCAATGCTATTATTAACCTGTAAAAAGAAAAGGAGAGAGTGCAATGAGAAGGAATCATATAACAAATTATTTAATTTTATTAATACTTTTGGCATTTTCCCTATCTATCAGCGGCTGTTCACATAAGGATAAGGAAATTGTAGTGACTAAAGATGTAAAAATGGCTGCAAAATCAAAACAGGCAGAAAATCAAGTTAAAAAGAACATTGATTTGGGAAATAAATTGGTAGACAGCGGAAAGTATGACGAAGCAAAAAAAGCTTATGATAAGGCAATTGAGTTAGATAAAAAGGATAAACAAACTTATCTAACTATAAAGGATAAGTATTTGTCAAAGGGAAAACTTCAAGAAGCGTATGATGTAGTACAAGAAGCAATTACAAATAATGTTGATGTTGAAAATATGAAAAAGCTTCTTGTAGAAGTGAAACAAAAAATAGACACGAATGAGCAAGCTAAAAACAGTCAAAATGCTGTTGCTCAAAGCAAACAAAATACAGTTTTAAAGCCAGTTCAAACTGAAAGTCAAGCTGGAGATAATAGCAGTTCACAGCAAGAGGATACTGTAGAAAGTATAAAGACTTTTGGAATTGTTAAAAATGTATATGAACACAATGGAAAAAGGTATATTTCAGTTATTGAAGGACAGTTTTTTAAGGAACCAGAAGCAGCAAATGAAGCTGCAAAGGATGGCTTGGAGTTTGATGAACACAGGCATTATTACATCAGGCAAACTAGCAGTATAGAAGATTTTGAAGTTTCTAATAATGCAAAGATCAATGTTGCAAAATATATTATTAATTCGAGTAGCAGTGATAGTTCAAATCAGCCAGTAAGTTACAGCCAATTTAAGACACTTGAAAATACTTATAAGGATAGTAGAGGTTTCTTTTGGATTTATTTAAATAAAAATCGCGTAGTACTTCGATTAGAGACACAATTTACGCCTTAAACTTAATAATTTAAATTATCAAGAGTGTAAAATTTATATTTTTAATTTGTAGAGGTAAATAGTTCAATTATTAGATGATATGTTGTTTTCCTTTTAATAGTATTGAAAGTTGAGCATTAATAATGTATAATAAATCTAATGTTAAATTAGACCAGCTAGTAAAAGTCAATAAGTTTTTATAAAAAAATTATTAATAAAAATAGGTATCATAAAAAATCCATTGAAAAATACGAACAATGGAAAATAATTCCTAATTATTTTAGCTGTTAAGCTACTTGCATATATATAAATTTAAATGTTAAATTCTTAATATCTTTTCAATAAAAAATGATAGACATTTTTCTTTATCTATCATTTTGGCATTTCTGCATTTATAAATATTTAATTAAAGCTTAAATCTATTATTTTAAATTTTTATGAATCAATAGTAATTTCCCATATTTATTTTGTATAAATTTTACAACTTGCAGTCCAACTATTGTAACTACAACAAATTCACCAATTGCAACTTCACCAATTGACAATGCAAGAGGTAATTTATAAAGATAACTAAGCATTCCCCCAATTATTAGACCATTAAAAACAGTAGGCCAAAGCGATGCTATTAATAATGAAGCTTTTTTATTCCGTGCAAACCTTCCTGTAAATGAAATAGCACAAACACTAATAAAGGTTGCTATTGTACCAAATATAATATCAGTTAATCCATTGGGTCCAAGAATATTTGCAATAAAGCATCCAATAGTGAGTCCAGCAATATAAAACGGATCGAAAAATGCTAGTAATACCATTATTTCTGATACTCTAAATTGTATAGCCCCATAGCTTATTGGCGCCAGAACAATTGTTACAACTGCATAAAGTGCTGCTATAATAGCTGTTTTAACTAATCTTTCTACTGTCTTATTATCCATATAAACTCCCTCATTTTATTAATAATATTCTCCAAGCCAGCACTACATATAAAAGTCTCCAAATAAAAAAATCGTAAGAAATATCCTACGATAAATAAACTCAACAAAAATAAAAGATTCTATTAATAAAAAAATCAATTTAAATCCTTATTATTCTTAATTATTTTACCATAGTTTTATTTTAAGTCAGGAGGCTTTCGAACTGACTAAATGTTAATTTTCATCTTTATGATTATATCAAATAGATAAAGCTATTGCAAACTGTACATTACAAATTATGTGCGGTATAGTAAAACCTATAGAATACCTTTTTTCACAACTTCATATAATAAATGAACAAGCTAATGTAAATGGTATTACTGTATAAACTAGTATTGAGCATCATTTGCATTTTTATTATCTAACTTTACATCAGGATTCTTTTTACCTTCTAAACTCCTTGCTTTCATAAGCTTTACTAATCCATACATTACCGCTGCAATTAAAACTATAGGTATCAATGTTCTAATTCCTATTCCATTTTTACTAGCAAATCCTAATTTTGAGCAAACAACATACATAGATACCATTAAGAATAATACAACTCCACTAGCTTCATAACTATATTTCCATGGTTTAATATCTACAACAAAGAAACCATTTACTGTTTGCAAGTATTGAAATAAGCCTTGTGGCGCATACATTATAAATGGTGCTATAGTCATTGAAATTATAGCCAAAACAAGACCAAACAACTTACCTTTTGATATAATTTCTTTATCAGATTTTCCCTTTCCAAGTACAGGACTATACACATTTAGTGCAAATAAAGTTGAGGCACTATTTAAAACTCCATTAAATACACTCAACACTGATCCAAACATAGCTGCTGCAAAGAAACCTATTAAAGGTTTTGGCAATACATCATTTACAAGTCTTGAGTATAATAAATCTGGATTCTTAACTCCTGCTCCATATATGTGGAAAGCTACAATTCCAGGTATTATAACTCAACTTTCGCACATAAAAATTAAGTCGAAAGCCTTCAGAATAAACATATAAAGCAAAGAAATATTCCTTTTGGTATAATAGAATTGCTAAAAACACCACACCAAAGAAAGGAATGTTTCTTATGAATACTATTATATCAAATGATACTACTGATAAACAATTTAATTTTACTATAAATAGATTTTTTAAAGATAACAAAATTGGATATATACTCAAACAATGTAATTTTTCTAAAGAAAGAGGGTTTTCTTGTATTAAAATATTTCAATATATTTTCATGCTTGTTTTTACTGGAAAAACCTATTTATAAACTTGGAGTCTTGAAAAAACAATCAATTTTCAAAAGATACTGTATATAGATTCCTTAATTCTCCAAACTTCAATTGGAGAAAGTTTCTGTTTTTACTTTCTTCATCAATCATAAAAAATGTTATTGTACCACTTACTTCAGAAGATAGAGTTAACGTACTTGTAGTTGATGATTCTTTATACAGTAGGTGCAGGAGTAAATCTGTTGAACTTCTTGCAAGAGTTCGTAACCATGTTGACCATAAATATGTAAAAGGTTTTCGCCTTCTTACCCTTGGTTGGTCAGATTGCAATACTTTTTTACCGCTTGCTTTTACTCTGCTTTCTTCCGAAAAGGAGAAAAACAGACTTTGTTCTGAAAACCACAATATTGATAAAAGAACCAACGGTTCTAAACTCCGTAAGGAGGCTGTTTTAAAGTCACCTGAAGTTATGATTAGTTTACTTAAACAAGTTTCAAAATATGCTATTCCTGCATCATATGTTTTTTTTGACAGTTGGTTTACGTACCCAAAAACTCTTATACAGATTTTAGAACTTAAACTTAATACTATTGCCATGGTCAAAGCAATGCCAAGGGTTTACTACAATTACAATGGTAAGTTATTGAACCTTAAAAATCTCTATGCTAATTTAAGAAAAAAGCGTGGTAAAGCCAAAATTCTTTCTTCTGTTATCGTAGGTATTGGCTCTGACAAAGATGGATTAAGTTTATTTAATATGCCAAAATAAACTTACTGTCCATTTTTTTCTAATGATGCTTCCAACTTTTTTACTATTTCAGCATGTCTTTTCTCTGTTAATTTAATTTTGGATAAGAATATAATGCAAGATATAATTATTAACGCTGCTGGCAAATAAAATGCCATATCTTAAATGTAAAAATACCTTTTGGTGTTATATCCTTTGCTTGTGCATTTCCAATCATACCACAAGATACTGATACAAAACCTACAATACCATTAGATAGCGCACCCGCAATCTTATCTAGCAAGGGACGAAGAGATAAAGTTACGGCTTCATTACGAACACCATTTTTCCATTGTCCATACTCAACCGCATCACTTATTGTCATTAACACTGATAAGAAAATTAGCTGATATGGGAAATAGAAGAATACTAAACCTATAATAATAACTACCAATAAACTTGATGATGCTACTGAAAATAATAAATATCCAATTAACATTGATACTATACCAATTGCGTAGACGTATTTTCTTGAAATAAATTTAGTTATAACTGGATATAATGGAACAGCTACAATACCACAAATTGCAGATACAACACCTACAATTGAAAATGCTGATATATTAGCAATGACATATTGAAAATAAAGCATTAATACCGCTGTTGTAGCTACATAACTAATAGCAAATAAAATATATGCCAAAGCTAACCACATTAACTGATCATTTTTAACAAGTGCACCAAAAACATCTTTAATTGAAGTTTTATCATTTTGTTGACGTAAAACACTATCTTTTTCTTTTGTTCCAAAAGCTGCAATCCAGCTTGTGACACCATATATTGATGCAGCTATTAAACCAAAAGCAAACCATCCGCTAGAGGCTTTACCAGAAAATTTTGAAGTAAAAAATGCAACTATAGGAACTACTGCTAAAGTTGTACCATTTGCCCCTAATGATGAAGCAAAACGAGCAAAAGTTGCTAATTTTCCACGTTCCTCTGAATTTTCACTAAGTGCAGGTATTATTGACCAAAATGCTATATCCTTAAATGAATAAGTACAATCTAAAATAACAAAAACAATAATAAATACAACTGTGAATAAAGTTTGATTACTTGTAGCTAGTCCAAAAAAATTAGTAAATAGCATTACCAGGCAAATTGCACTAACTGTTCCACCAAAACAAAGCCATGGACGAAATTTTCCCCATCTAGTTTTGGTGGCATCTATAACTCCACCAATAAGTGGATCAAATACGATTTCAATTAACCTAATACCAACAACCAATGTTGTAACTAAACCTATCATTTTTGTCTGAACTTCTTTTGGTGCTCCTTCAAACATAGCTTTGGTAACAAAAATCATAAAATATGTTGATAATGTTGCATAATAAATATCATGACCAAATGCACCTAATGCATACGCAATTCTTTGTTTCATTTTTATACACATTCCTTTCATTTCTCTAAATATACTAAAACGTCCAGCTGTAATCGTTAACTATATTATATTGAAATCGTTTGAATATAAAAATTTAAAATATTAACTTTTCTTATAAAATATTAACTTAATATAAAATTTATTTTTAGTTAAGTTAAACCTAAAATATGTATACGGTATTTCCCAATACTTAAGGGAATCTTTGGTTTTGAAATCCTATACTCTTAGTGCTATACTTTCTTTAGGTGATAATAATGAAGATGAAAAGAATCACAAAAATAAGCAATAGAATAACTATATATTTTTCCATTATAATACTTTGCCTAACTCTAGCCATTACATCATCTATAAGTCATATATTTTCTAAAGAAATAATTAAACAATATAACAATGTTGCATCAGAAAAAATAACAGTAATTTCTAAAATACTTAATGAAAATTTAGATTCTATAAGACATGATTCTTATATGATTGAAAACGATAAGAATGTTTACGATTATATGTCTAAGCTTAACCAAAATAATTCCATTAATTCAGCAAATAATACTGCATTTTTTAACTCTTTATCGGAGTATTGCAAATGGAATAACTATATAACTTCTATTATTCCTTTAACAACTGATAAAAAAATAATGGATCCTCTTTATTCAAAATACCCTTACAGCAGTTTAATTTATGGAAATAAGGAGTTGGACAGCTTTATAGAAAGTGGCTATTCAAACAAATTCTCCTCTCCAAATACTTTTCCATTTAATTATGCAGATCCAGATTATGATAAAAAAACAACTATAACTTATTTTTCAAGATATTTAGATAAAGAAAATTATTCTTTAATTGGCTATCTTATGATCAACATAAAAAAGAAAAGCTTATTTGCAAATATAGATGACTACTGCAGTGGTGTTTTTAATAGTACTTTTATTCTTGATAAAAGCGGGAACTTAATATATAAAATAGGAAATATTAATTATAACAAAGCAATGCTAGAAAAAGTTAATACTGATACCGTAAAGATTAACAATACAAAATATATTGAATTTAATAGTGTCATAGAAGCATATCCAGAATGGAGAGTAATCGGATTAATATCTCTAGATTCTTTAACTAAAAACCTAGATACTATTCGAAGTTTAATTTATTGTATAGGTATTTTCAGTATTATAATTGTAATTTTTATCAGTCATATTACTTCAAAGAAAATAACAGATCCTATATATGATATTACAAAAGCAATGAATAAATTTGAAAATGGAGAATGGCCGGACAAGCTAGAAGCTAAAACTGAGGATGAACTCAAATACCTTATAACCTGTTTCAATAAGATGATTAATAATATGAGAAGCTTGATTGAGCAAATATATAAAGAAGAAGAAGAAAACAAAAAGCTTGAAGTAGAAGCTATGAAAACTCAGCTGGATTTGCTGCAATCACAGATAAATCCTCATTTTATACATAATACGCTAAATACAATAAACTATTTAGCTATAAAAAATAATCAAAACGAAATTAGAGAATTAATTCAATCCTTTAATAGTCTATTAAGACAAAGTATATCAACAAGTAAAAAATTTATAACTTTGGAAGAAGAGCTCACCTGCACTGAAAATTATTTAAGAATACAAAAATATAGATATGGAGACATAGTTAAATTAGTATACAATATGCCTGAAGAATTAAATAACTGTTTAATACCAAAATTAATACTTCAACCTCTTATTGAAAATTCCCTTTATCATGGAATAGTTCCTAAAGGTTATGCTGGTACTATAAGAATAGATATACTAAAAAAAGAAAAATTCATAACTATAAGAGTTATAGATGACGGCGTTGGAATAGGCAAACAAAAATCCTCTCATAAAGGATTCAATGGTATTAGTTTAGATAATATAAAGGAAAGGCTCAAATTATATTTTGGAAGTGAATATAATTTAAAAGTATATAGCAAAACTGGAATTGGAACCTGTATAGAATTTAATATTCCGTATATTTATTAGAAATGCTCTAAAGGAGGACAACAACATGTACAAGGTAATGATTGTTGATGATGAAATACCAGCACGCGAAATTCTTTCCTACATAATAAATTGGGAAGATACTGATTTTCGAATAGTATATAGTGCCTCAAATGGTAAAGAAGCATTAAATAAATACTCTGATATAAAACCAGATCTTATTATTACAGACATACAAATGCCTATTATGGATGGCTTAGATTTAATAGAAGAAATACAAAAAATAAATAAATATCAAAAATTTGTAATATTAAGCTGCTATGAAGATTTTACTTATGCTCAAAGAGCTATGAAAATGGGAGTAAAAGATTATTTAATAAAAGATTTAATATCTCCCAATGACTTGTATGGTATATTAGCCAAGACAAAAACTGATATTGATAATGCAAGCATGAAAAGTAATAAAACTACAAAAGAGCATAGACTTTTAAATTTTTTTAAAGAAAATAAAGATATAGCACTAAGAAAGCTTATATTCAATAACATAGATGAAGATGACTGCTATAATCTTATTGAAAATCTAAATTTTAATTTAAATGGGAAACTTTTCACTCTATTTTTCATCCAAATAGATAACTTTTTTAAATATATAGAAAATGAAAAATTTTATACCCAAACACTTAATGAGATAATTAAAAATGTTACTGAAATTATAAAAGAACTTAATATTGGAGAAAGCTTCTACAGCGAAAATGGAGAATTTACAGCTATTATACGTTTAACTCCAACTAATAGTGAAGCCGATATAATAAATCAATGCTATTCTTTAGCACAAGAAATAAGGAGAAGAATTTCTCTTATAAATAATATTAGCTTAACAATAAGCATAAGCTCTACTTTTAAAAAGCCATTTGGACTAAAAAAATATTGGGATGAAGTAATAAAACTTTCTAAAATGAAAATATTCTTAGGAAATGATACTATAATTTTAAATAATACTTTTGTTAAAAATTTTAAACTTAAGCACTGATACCTTAAATAAAAGAATTTATGCCATTAATATAGCTATTGACCAAAATCATATTGAAAACTTAAAATTAGAACTTACCCATTTATACGATAGGGATATAAGAGGTTTTATGCAGCTTAATTATCTAAATTATATAAACTCCTCTCTTTTAGATTTAATAGTAAAAACCTGCAATAGATATTCCATAAACTATAAAGATATCTTTGGAACCTCATACATACCTATGGAGATTCTGACAGCAAAGGAAACTGTTGAAGAAATGAACAATTGGTTTATTGAGATATTTACAAAAATAATTAACATTAAATTTAGTAATTCTTTTAAAAACAAGTACAGCAAAAAGGTATCAGACTGCATAGATTACATAAACAAAAACTTATATAATCACTCATTAAGTTTAACAGATATAGCTGAAAATATTAATGTTCATAAGGTTTATCTATGCAGAATATTTAAAGAAGAAACAGGCGAAAATGTAACACAGTATATTTTAAAGGCTAGGATAGAGAAGTCTAAAGAAATAATTTTATCTACTAATTATAAACTTTATGAAATATCAGATAAACTTGGCTTCAGCAGCCCTCAACAATTTAGCATATTATTTAAAAAAATTACAGGTATTACACCAAACCAATTTAGAGACTCAAATTTTTAATTTAAGCCTCTATTAATGAAAGGAATTTATATTAACATGAATAGAAAATTACTTTTAGCTTTATTTATGATTTTTACCACCTTAATTTTTTCTTGTGATACAGTACCAAGTAAAGAAATTACTAAAAAATCCGACTTAGTTATTGCGGTTGTTTATAAAACTTTAGATGAAGCATGGTTTCAAGAAGAAAGTGAAGCTGCTAAAAATCAAGCTTTAAAAATGGGAGCAAAAGAAGTAATAACTATAGATGCTAAGATGAATCCAGATGTATATTTATCTGCTTTAGATAGCTTAATCACTCAAAAAGTAGATGGTATATTGATATGTATTCCTGATCAAAAGTTAAGTAAAATTACCATTGATAGATGCAAAAAATCAAATATTGCCGTTATTGCCTGCGATGATCCTCTTACTGATAATGAAGGTAATTATCTTGCTCCCTTTGTCGGAATTGATTCTAGTAAAATAGGACGGGATATGACTAATTTTTTAGTAGATTACTTAAAGAAAAATAATAAATTAACTAATCTTGAGTCTTCTGGACTCTTACTTATGTCTATGGATTCTGTATCTAGCTGTATACCTAGAACAGAAGGTCAACTAGAGACCTTTAAGAATAAACTTCCAAGCTTCCCAAAAGAGAATATTTTTCAAGCAGAATATAATGGACAGTCTGAAAAAAGTTTTTACTCTGCAGCTTCTACTATAACTAACAATAAAAATATAAAAAATTGGTTTATAATGTCTGCTAACGAAGCTGGCACCATTGGAGCAATAAAAGCCCTTGAACAATCAGGACTTTCAAGAAATGCTGTAGCTGTAGGAGTAGGCAATTATGTAGCAAAGGATGAATTTCAAAAAGAAAAGTCTCCTCTTATAGCTTCTGCGTATATAAGTGCCACCAAAGTAGGACAGATTGCCGCACAAGAACTCATGGAAAATCTTCTACTTAATAAAAATATACCTAAGAAATATTTAGTTAAGGACAAAATAATCACAAAGGACAACTATCAAAATTTAATACTGAAATAATTATGCTATTGATGGGTTTATATTAGGTTGTATAGAATTACATTTACTATTAAATCAAAAGATATAAATTTAATAGTATTTAATTCAAAAGCTGTACTGTAAAAACATTAGAATTTGCATTAAATTAGTTAATCATATAATTGATTTCCATCATAAAATAATCCAGCACCCTGCACAATATCCTGCTCTGCAAATAAAGCTGAAACTGCTAAATTATAATCAGTTAACTTTTGTGCTTTCTTAATATTCTTGGCGTATTTTTTATTATTGGAAAATATGTAAATCATATATCCCCATAATTCTTTCATTCTAAGCATTGCATTTTTATTGTCCTTATACGCTTCTATGTATGCACTTAAAATCTCATCGATAAAGGCTTTTATTTGCTTTTTATTTACACTGCTGGCTCCATTTTTTATAGAACTCACTAAGGCTGGATTAGCTATTATCCCTCTTCCAAGCATAACCCTTTTTAACTTTGGAAAAGTTTTTATTAATTTATCATGATCATTAGCAGTAAAAATATCACCATTATAGCATACTGGATTTACGCTTAAAGATAGTGCAGCTTCAAACACCTCTAAATTGGGCTTGTTTTTATAAAAATCCTTTTGCGTTCTAGGATGGATAATTAGCTCCTCTACAGGGTATTTATTAAAAATTTTTATAAGTTCATAAAATTCTTCCGGATTGTCCTTTCCTATTCTAGTTTTTATGGAAATTTTCATATTGTTTATTTTAAATATCTCATCTAAAAATGCATCAAGTTCTTCTCTTTTAGCAAGAAACCCAGAGCCTCTATTTTTTGAAACAACTGTTCTAGATGGGCAACCTAAATTTAAATTAACCTCTTTATAATCTAACTCCTGCAATTTTCTACAAGTAGTAATGAAACCTTGAGAATTATTAGTGAGTATTTGCGGCACAACATTTATTCCTTTATTATTTTCTGGTAAAAGATCTCGTAATTCTTTAGTTTTAAGACTTGTGCTTTCATTGGGAGTAATAAAAGGTGTAAAGTATTTATCAATATCTCCAAAAAATTTATTATAAGAATTTCTGTATATATGTCCTGTAATTCCTTCCATTGGTGCTAAATAATATTCCATTTAATGACTCCTTGAATTTATAAATTAGAAAATATAACTGATTTTCTAATTTTATTTTATCGTATTTGCATATAGATAAACAAGCTGAAAGTTTAAAATTGAAGTTGTTAATTACTCTATTTAGTGTAATAGTAGTATTATTTAAAAAAAGTTTATTTGCACCTATTACAATGTTTTTATCTATCTTAATCACTTCAAAGGCATTTTTATAACTAGTCGAATCATAAACAAAGCTTTTTTGTATTTTATGGTTACATTACTTTTACATATGCAGTAAATCTGCAATCACCAATCAAAAATAGCAGCCTGTAAGCAGCTATTTAAGCCACATATAGGCTGTCATGGATATATATAATAGAGGGAGAGAAGACAAATAAAACTATTTACGAATCAATAATACCCTTGTAAACATAACATGAAAAAGCATTACGAATATTAATATAAAAGCCAATACTCTATGAACTTTAACCCACTTTCCCCTAAAATTTTTATTAATAGCAACCCCATATATCCCTAAAGCAAAAATAGTCCACATTATTAGAGCAGCAATTAGTCCTGGTATTGATAGTCCTATACGAGTATACATCAAATATAGATGCACTATTATGGCTAACGAAGCCACTATACCAATTACTTTATGATATTTCACTATATATTTCATAATAATTCTATATCCACTAATTAGCTTCTGTTTATCCTTAGGAAGCTTGTTTATAAATTTTTTATTTATATATTTGACAAAAAAATTAAGTAAAGCCAGTATATATCCCCAGATGCCAATCCATCCAAGCAGTCCTGCTATTTCCTTCATAACAATTCCTCCCATAAGTACAAAATTTATTTTATTTACTATTAATTCTGTATTTTTATGAATTTTCCTTTAACTTATGAATAAATTTTAATATTTACACAAATTGAAATTATCTTTCCTCGCCCAATAATTTTTTATCTTCAAATTCTTCTGTTTTAAGATTATTCTTTTTATAAATACCAAAAACAAAATAACCTATAGTAACAACCGCACAAAACAAAGCTCCAATTAATAAAGACATCTGTGTTGTAGAGTTAATACACATACCAACTAAAACTAAGCAAAGATACCCAACCACAATATAGTTAGCATATGGAAAGAACTTTGATTTAAATGGATGTTCTGCCATTTCCTCTGCATGCTCTTTTCTAAATTTTATTTGGCTAATGCATAAAACAATCCAAGGAATCATGCCTGGAAAAACACTAGAACTGTAAATATAAACAAACAATTTAGAATTTGGACAGATATAATTTAAAATTACACCAATAAGTAAACAAATCAAAGTTGCTTTAATAGCGTTAGCTGGCACACCATCTTTGTTTAATTTACCAAGAAATTTAGGTGCCTGACCATTTTTTGACAAGGTATAAAGCATACGACCACAGCTATAAATTCCGCTGTTACATCCAGACATTGCAGCCGTAAGCACCACAAAATTAACAATGCCCGCAGCAGCAGTAATTCCAATTTTAGAAAAAGTCAAAACAAATGGACTTCCAAGAGTACCAATTTTATTCCATGGATAAATAGTTACAATTACAAATATAGCACCAACATAGAAAATGAGTATACGCCAAATAATATTTTTCGTCGCTTTTATTAGGGTGTTTTTAGGGTCCTGTGCCTCGCCAGCAGTTATACCTATAAGTTCTACCCCTTGATATGATGCTGTTACCATACACAATGCGAATAGCCAACCTTTCCATCCACCAGCAAAGAAGCCCCCATGCGCTGTAAGATTTTTTAATCCAATAGCTGTTCCATGATTGCCAAAGCCAAAAAAAATCAAACCAAATCCTACTATGAGCATAGCTATAATAGTAACAACCTTAATTAAAGAAAACCAAAATTCAAATTCTCCATAAAATTTAACTGAAGCCATATTTGCAGCGGATATAATGATCAAACCAATTAAAGCAGGAATCCAAGATGGTAAGCCTGGAAACCAATAATTCACATAAATTCCTATGGCAGTGATTTCTGACATACCAATAGCTACCCACATAAACCAATAACACCATGCTGTCATATATCCAGCTAAGTGAGATATGTATTTATTAGCATAATTTGCAAAAGATCCCGCCAGTGTTCCAAATAAAGCATTTCTCCCATAATTCTCATAATTACGTACATAGCAATTCCAGCTACTCCATACGCAAGCAGTACTGATGGTCCAGCCCATTTAATCGTACTAGCTGAACCCATGAACAAGCCTACTCCAATTGTTCCACCCAGCGCAATCAATTCAATATGACGTGCTTTTAATCCTCGTGATAACTCTTTTTCTTCCATTTAAAATGTCTCCTCTCAAAATGTCAATTAGCAAATTGTTTATTCCACATAGACATTTGTTTATTGCTTCAGTAATATAATACCACAATTTTAGGCTTTTTGTATTTTTACGGAAGACATTTTATTTAAAAATCACTATAGATAGACAACTTGGAATATTAAGATTAGCACTATCAAATTCACCCCGATAAACTGGAAGTTGATTCAGAGCACAGAGTACAAAGTGCAGAGTACAGTGAAGGTGGATTTTGGATCGATGTCAATATTTTAGACACAAAAAAGTCGAACTTTTTATGCAATTTTTCTTGATAGCTCCTCACATTGTTGAGGAGTTATATATCCAATACTTCCATGTATCCTTCTTTTATTGTACCAATCTTCAATAAAAAGCTAAGGTTGATTTTCCTCCGTTTCCCTACGGAAAATCTTTAACGTATTTAAATTATTTATTTTTCGTAGAGAAACGGAGAAAAATATTCCTTAACCTTTTGCCGTGGCAAAAACCTTCACCTTTGACAAGCAAAGCTATGTCAAACCCTTCACTTTTCACATAAGTGAAAAAGTTAGTTTTTTAATGAGCAGGGCGAATTAAAACCCTTCACTCAGCTCGACAAATTCCAGTTTGTCTATCTATATTTAGATATTTGAAATTCCTTTCGTATATAAGAACAGATGTCGTTTAAGGCTTCATTTGATTTATTTGTAATTTTACTCATTGTGATAAAACCATGAGGAACACCTTTATATACATTAACTTTTACTTTAATTCCTGCATTTTTTAGTTTATTGGCATAGGCAATATCTTCACCATGAAGAGGATCAATTTCCGCTACTATGATAAGCGTATCTGGTAATTTTCTAAAATCTTTAGCTAAAAGAGGAGAAGCATAAGGATTTTTTCTGTCTTCTTTCCTTGGTACATATAATGATATATATTTTTCCATATCTTGTATAGATAGTTTAGCACTATTAGCATAATAAGACCAAGAATTACTATTTAATTTATAGATATTTGTAGGTGGATATATTAGAGCCTCACAAGCTATAGGAGGACCATTCTTATCTCTTGCCATTAAGGAAACAGCCGCAGAAAGATTTCCACCTGAACTATCTCCTGCAATAGCAATACGGTTTCTATCTCCATTTATGCTTTCTGCGTTTTTATAAGTCCATTGAAGGACAGAGTATATATCATTGACAGCAGCTGGAAAAGGATTTTCAGGAGCAAGACGATAATTCACAGATATTACAATTGCATTTGTGTTTTTGGAAAGTTTTCTACAAACGCTGTCATGAGTATTAACACTTCCTGCAATCCAGAAGCCCCCGTGAGAGTAAATAATTATAGGAAATTTACCTTTACCTTGAGGCGTATATATACGTACAGGAATTTTGTAAGAGTTTATATTTATAACAGTATTTTTGATATTGGAAAATGGTATAGTAGTATCCGATTTGTTTGATTGACTGTCTAGGTATTTTCTAGTTCCTTTTATTGAACTATAATTATTGCTTGGCTTGGGATTGAGTAGCTTATTTAACTGTAAATTTAATGCAACATATGTATTAAGCTTTCCATGGCCAGTTTCAGCTAAATTCCTAATAAAAAAAAAGCAAATTACAGTAAGTATAACTACGATAACCAAAAATATTTTAAGAAATTTTTTCACTTTTGCTACCTCCGAATTATATGAATCTTATACTTATGTATTTTTACTAGATGATTATTAATATACATATAAAAATTAAGAGGTAGAGTACAAGGAATGAAAAGGATGAGAGTAGAAACTATGATAAGAAAAAATGATGATACACCCAAAAATAATAAACTATTACTGAAAAAGCTAAATTTCCAGTAATAGTTCAATAACAAATATGTTAATCACACAAAACTATCAAGAGCCTCTATTTATTAAATGAAGTTGCTAATTTTTAAACTCTCTTGTGTTTACTCTTGCAAAACTGTCAGTTAATATTGTTTTATTATTTTAATTAATTCTTATACGGATTTTAAATTTTACTTTACGTATAAATAATAGAAATTTTCTATATGATTTTTAAATAAAATACATATTATCATATAATTTGTAATTGTAAAATATATATGGTAAAAGTCTATATTATATTTGTGTTTTAGAACCTATTTTAGAATTGCCAGTTAAATCTAAATCATCTTTATATTCAATTTTATCAATATTACAGTTGTCGCCAATGGTTATTTTATTTCCACGAACTATTTTGGCAGTGGTATGCTCAAGATAAATGTTGTCACCTTCTATGGTTTGAGCTGTAAGACTATTTGATGAGCTTGAAAGCATATCTTTAATAATGTGAAATATTGAAGAGGAAATATCTGAAGAGTATCTAATATCTATATTTTGTCCTACAATTTCCTCTGCAGAGCAATAATCATATATTGTTATATTTATTTCATCTGCATTTAAAGTACCACCGATGTTAAAGCTGCCTTTAGAGAAAAATTTATCGCATTCACAGTCTTTTTCGATTTTTACACCTCCAGATAGCTTTATTTCTCCTCCGCTAATTTTACCATCTGTTTTAAAACCCCCCGATATATTTAGTTTAGAAACCTTTATATCACCATAAACACTACCACTGCCGCTTATAGTAACCTCATCGCCTTTTAAATTGCCATCAATTTTTGATGAACCGCTGCTTTTAAAAATTTCAGTATCTATGTTACCTGTTTCACTAAAGCTGCCAGAGGTTAATAATTGTTTTGAAGTAATATTTCCTTTAACATTGCAAGCACCACTGGTTTTCATAAAATTGCAATCAATGTCGCCGTTAATTTTGCATCCACCACTTAATTTAACCTCATTATAAAAACCTCCGTTAGCAATTCCAGCACCAGATAATTTTAAATTTCTTCTTTCATTCTCCATGACTAAAACCTCCATATACTTATTTCAATTTCAATTTTAACTCTTCAACACATTTAGCAATATTTAAATTCATAATAACTTTTTGCAAAATCCTCTATATAAAATTTATTTTTAGCAGAGCATAAAATGCAAAAGCCTACTCCCATTTTTCTTATAAAAATTACGTCAAAATCTTCATCATTAAAGGTTAAATAATTTTTCATAAGAGTATTAAAGAGAGTCTTACTTTCGTCAAGCGATATATTACCTGATAATAAAAATTTATCGCATATATACATATAAAGAACTTCTTCAAAGGATAACTCATGAATTTTTGGCAGTAATTCTTTACATATATTCAAGGTTTCATTTGTAATAATGTTTTGACTAAGTAAGTTTTCATAGCTTAATTTAATCTCAGCAGCTTTATTTGAAAATAAATTAGCTAAATCATCTAGAGAAGCATCATCTTTCAGGTCTTTAATTTTTTTATTCTATCGATTATTTTATCTCTAGGAAAGAAAGTTTCTTGTCCTGTGAAGGAAGATTTTTTTATAAACCAATCTTCAGGTATAAGTTCTTTGCGTTTCCATCTATATAATTGACCATAGGATATACTCATGAGGTCAAGTAATTCTTTTTTTGATATTAAATTATCTTCATCCATTTTTTTGCCTCCTTTTAAACTTAGTGTAACATAACATTGTTACGCTGTAAATAAAAATGCTAAAAATATTAAAATAAAATTATATAATTTGTTGTATATATTTAGATTAATATTATAATTAAAAGCATCATACAGATTGTCTATCTATAAAAAGGGGTGTGATTGTCTATGACAGATTTATTTTTAGCTAAGCCAGATATAAAATATAAAAAAAGCTTTGAAAAATATGTTATTGCATATAGAGAGGCTGGTGAAACTTATTATTTCAGTATGTATAAACAAGCTTTACAGAATTTTGATGGATATTTAAAGTACCTAAATAATTGGATTAAAGGTATAGACTTGAAGGATGGATTTGTTAATACTTCAACCTTTTGGTTAATTGATAATAATGAAGTTGTTGGAGTAACGAGAGTTAGGCATGAAGAAGTGGAAGGTGCAGGTCATATAGGATATGATATATCGCCAATTTACAGAAAGAAGGGCTATGGCACTCAAATTCTTAAATTAGCCTTGAGGGAAGCTGAAAAAATAGGGATAAAAGATGTGATAGTGACTTGTAACGTAGAAAATACAGCTTCAAGAAAGATTATAGAAAAAAATAATGGTAGGCTATTAGGTACTATTTTTGATAAAGAAGAAAATGAAAACTTATATAAATATGTAATTAGAACTACAGAATAAGATATTTATATGGGGGGCACATGAAATAAATTTAGAAATGATAAAAACAGACAGTAAAAATTCCGGATATGCCAAAATATAAAATTATAAAGCATATGCCGGAAATTATAATAGTATATGTATGAAAAAAGCTTGTAATAAAATTAGTTATTGAAACTTAGCATCTCATGAGGAGAACGATTAATCCCCGGCCTTTGCAAAACATTCTTGGGCCTCTTTTTCTTTTCCAAGCATTTGAAGAAGTGAACCTTTGTTTCTATATATTTCTTTTGAATTGGGAGCGATGTTAAGCGCCTTATTGTAATAAGGTAAAGCATCCTGAAGCTTGTTTAAATTAACTAAAGAACAAGCTTTATCATTATAGGCATAACTATTATTAGGATCAGTTTTTATAGCTTTATCATATTCTATTATTGCATCATTATCTTTCCCCATAGAAGCTAAACATAATCCTTTAGCATCATAGGCATTTGAATATTTTGAATTAAATGAAATAGCTTTATCAAAACACTGTATGGCCTCTGGATAACTTTCTTTGGCATACAAAGCTAGTCCCTTATTGTAGTATAAGATAGGATCTTTTGTGGATAATGAAATTGCCTTATCAAAAGCAGCAATTGCATCATCATACCTTTTGGCAAGTTTAAAGGATAACCCTTTTTCGTTGTAAATTTTTACACTGTTTTTGTCAATACTTAAGGCCATATCAAAGACTTTATTTGCATCATCATATTTGCCAAGATACACAAGACATGAAGCTTTATTGACTAATGCACTAGAAAATTTAGGATTTAATTTTAGAGCTTCGTCAAAGGAGTTTATTGCTAAGGAATATTTATTAGAAAGAGTTAAGCATACTCCTTTTTCATTATAGATTTCAGCACTTTTATATCCAAGTTCTATTGATTTATCAAAATATTTAATTGCATTGGCATTATTCTGCTGTTTAAATAAAGCTAAACCTTTATATGCATAAGCTTCACCATATTTTGGATTGAGTTTTATGGCACTTTCTGCACAAGAAATAGCGTTGGCATATTGTTCATCTAATATTAATACATAACTTTTATTAACAAAAGCTTTTGTATTTGTTTTATCTGCATTTATAGCTTTTGAATAATAGTTAATGGCATCATTATATTTTTTATTAGCGGTGGCAGTATCTCCTTTTTTTAAATAGTTTTCGCTTACTGATGTGCATGATGAAAGAATGGCAATTGTAAAAATAATTAAAATGCAAAATGAAAATTTTTTTATGGCGCATAAAGACCACCCCCAAAAATATATTTTTTTGATATAAATATACTTTAATTATATATTAAAAGTATATTTATATCAAACGTTTACTTAATCAATGGCATGGCTGTTTTAAGATATTAATTATGGTATACTAAAGTTAAATTGCAATGTTTTTTGAAGGGTGTGTAAAAAGTGTTTGGTTGGAAAGAATTATATAATGAATGTTTGAATTGTCATAAATGTGAACTTGGAAATAAAAGAACAAATATGGTGTTTGGAGAAGGAAATTTAAAAGCAAAGATATTGTTTGTAGGGGAAGCACCTGGAGCAGATGAAGATAGACTTGGAAGACCTTTTGTGGGAAGAGCAGGACAGCTTTTGACAAAGGGGTTAACAGCCTTAAATATTACAAGGGAAAATGATTATTACATAGCCAATATATGCAAGTGCAGACCAGAAAAAAACAGGACGCCATATGAAGATGAGGCTAGAGAATGTATTACTTATCTTAGAAATCAGTTTGCACTTATAAAACCTAAAATTGTGGTATGTTTAGGGGCAACAGCAATGAAATATTTGATGGAACCTATATTTATAAAATTTTGTGATAGCTTAAGCGAAGATAGCATACCAGAGGAATGGAAAATTGCAAGTAAAAGTAGAGAAATGAGAATTACAAGGGATAGAGGAAAGTGGATAGAATTTAATGGATTATATATTATGTCGACATTTCATCCTGCTGCACTTTTTAGAGATGAAAGTAAGAAAAAAGTATTTTGGGAGGATTTAAAAAAAATTAAGGTCAAATATGATGAATTATGAGGTGAGTCAGTTTGTTTGACATTAGTGATATAACAGTAAAGTATTGGGCTAGCGATGAATGTTATAAGGAAGCTGTTAAATATTATGAAAATTCTATGGTTAATAATGTACAAATAAAAAGACATTTTAATCCACTGTATAATGCCAATTTTACTAATATCAATGCTGAAGTTAAGGATAATAATTCTATCATTCACAATGTATTTATACTGTTTAATGATAAGACAGGTATAGTTTCTATAAGTTGTGACTGCATGGATGTTAAAAAAAAGCACAGTAATGATAACATATGTGAGCATATAGCAGCGGTACTTATAAAGTATGCAAGGGATAAAGAACAGGTAATTGAAGGTTCAAAAGATGTGTATACCAAAAAGTTTATTGGAAAGCTTAAGAATTCTATTTTAGATGATAATGCTTCTGGGAAACCTTTGAATATTGAAGTGAAATATGAATATTCACAAGTAAATACTAAAAAATCTTCTATTGAATTTAAAATAGGTGAGGATAAATTATATATTGTAAAAGATGTAGAACAATTTTTAAAGGCAATTACAAGAAAACAAGAAGTAATAGAATATGGCAAAAAATTTACTTATAATCCTAAAAAGTATTATATAAAAGATGAAGATAAGGATTTAATTAATTTTTGAAGGAAATTTATTTAAGTGAATATGAAAGTTTTCAAGATTTAACAGGAACTATAAGTGGTAAAAAAATCTATCTTTCAGAAATTAATCTTAAGCAATTTTTTAGAATAATGGAAAACAGGAAATTTGATGCAGTAATTGATAAAGTTCAGTATTCTAATATTAAAATAAAATGTATTTTTCCGGAACTTAAGATGCATTTGAATGAAAGCGAAAAAACGATTGAAGTAGGTATTGATGGAGAAATGCCTGTGTTTTTAAATAGTAGTCACGATATTATTTTCTATGATGGATGTATTTATAGCATAGATGAAAAAAGCAGGGATGTATTTGAACCTTTTTATGAAGAATTTGAAAAAAATGGGGAGAATATAAAACTAAGTGGAAATCGTGCTAATGAGGTTATATCGTATATTATTACTATGCTTAATAAAATTAATATCAAGCTTAACGTAAATAAGAGTTTAAAAGAGAAACTCGTTAAAGTACCTTTAAATGCAGAAGTTTTTCTTGATAAACTTAATGACTGTATAATTGTAAATATAAAGTTTAAATACAATGAACTAAGTATAAATCCGCTTAGAAGGAGTAAAATTAAAGAGTCGGAAAAAGATGAGATTTTTATTAGAGATGTAGATAAAGAACTTAATATAATGAAATTGTTTGAAAATTATGGTTTTCAAAAGTACGGAGAAAGTTATATAAATAATTCTGAAGAACAAACAATAGATTTTTTTATTGATGGACTTGAAAAACTTCAGAATATGTCTCAAGTTTTTTATTCGCATAGTCTTAAAAATTTAAAAATATATTCACCAAATAGTTATAGAGGTGGAATAAGAATTAATGATCAAAATTTCCTTGAGATTTCTTTTGATATAGAAGGTGTTGACAAAGCTGAACTTAAAGATGTTTTCGAAGCACTTAAGCTTAAAAAGAAATATTATAGATTAAAAAAAGGTGGTATCGTTTCTTTAGACAATGACACTATAAGAGATATTGCAAATTTCATGGAATATCTTGATATTAATTATTCTGAGCTTTCTAACGAAAATGTAAAACTTTCTAAATATAATGCTTTTTATATTGATAATGCACTGGAAAAATCAAATCTAAGTTTTTTTCAAAAAAGCAGTGAGTTTAATAAAATAGTAAGTTCTATAAAGGAAATAAAAAAGGCAAATAGCAAGCTTCCAAAAGAATTTTCAAAAATATTAAGACGATACCAAAAAGTTGGATTTAATTGGTTTCAAACGCTTACAGTAGGCGGGTTTGGAGGAATACTTGCAGATGAAATGGGCCTTGGAAAAACAATTCAAACTATAGCTTTTATTACTTCTGAAATCGAAAAAGGATGCCCATTTATTGTAATATCGCCTACTTCTTTAGTATATAACTGGAAGAATGAAATAGAAAAATTTTCTCCTAGTTTAAAAACTTTAGTTGTTATAGGAAGTAAGACTGAAAGAGAGGAACTCTTAAAAAATGCCTTGGAATATGATGTGTTATTAACCTCTTATCCACTAATAAGAAATGATATAGATGATTATGAAAAAATAAATTTTAAATACTGTTTTTTAGATGAAGCGCAGCAAATAAAAAATCCAAATTCTATTAATGCAAAATCAGTGAAAAGAATAAAAGCGAGAAATTATTTTGCACTTACGGGAACTCCTATGGAAAACTCTCTTACTGAGCTTTGGTCTATTTTTTGATTTTATAATGCCTGGATATCTTTTAAGCCATTCTAAATTCATGAAGAAATATGAAGTGCCTATAATAAAGGACAAAAATCAAAAAGTACTAAAAGAATTATCTAAGCATATACAGCCTTTTATATTAAGAAGATTAAAGAAAGATGTAATAAAAGAGCTTCCACCTAAGATAGAGCATAAGGTTATTGTTGAAATGACTGAAGAACAGAAAAAAGTTTATGCTTCATATTTAACTAATACAAAGCGCGAAATAGAGCGTGAGATAAATGAAAATGGATTTAATAAAAGCAAATTTTCAATTTTGTCACTTTTAACGCGCCTTAGGCAAATATGCTGCAATCCATCATCTTTTATTGAAAATTTTGATGGGAAAAGTGGGAAAATTTTAGCGCTTCATGATATCTTAGAGGAAAGTATAAATAATAATCATAGAATACTTATATTTTCTCAATTTACCACGGTACTTAAAGCTATAGGTAAAATGCTTAAAAATGATAAGATTAAATATATGTACCTTGATGGACAGACTAATATTAAGGATAGAACAGACATTGTAATGAATTTTAATAATGGTGTTGGAGATGTATTTTTAATATCTTTAAAAGCTGGTGGAACAGGACTCAATCTTACAGGAGCAGATGTGGTTATTCATTTTGATCCATGGTGGAATCCAGCGGTAGAAGAACAAGCTTCCGATAGAGTTCATAGAATTGGTCAGAAGAAAAGCGTAGAGGTTATAAAACTTATAGCGAGAGGAACTATTGAGGAGAAAATATATGATCTTCAAGAAAAAAAGAAAAAAATAATAAACGATGTAATAAATGATAAAAACAGTGATAAAAATATACTTTCCAAAATAACTGAAGATGAGCTTAGAGATATACTTGCATAAGTAAAAACATAGGTGAAGATTGTTTGAAAAGTATGAAGGCTATTATGGCAATTAAGGAAAAAATGAAAAATGATAAGCTATATTTAAATAAAATTTTTATAAATGTAAGGGGTACATTTTCTAAGCCTTTTTAAAATGTACCCCTTACATTTATTAATTTTATTTAAAGCGTTGCAGTACTACTTATTCACCTTTTCCATATATTCGACTTGAAGCTTATTTAGCTTTTCCATGCCTTCTTTTCTAAGTTTTTTATTTTCCTCTTCTATTTTTTCTGTTTCATTTATTCCATCCATTATAATTTTCCAAGTATTTTCAAGGGTTTCTATTTTTATAGACGGAGCACCAGTTAATTTTGCTATATCTATACTTTGATCTTTTAAATTTTGAGCATTTTTTAAAAGTAGCTCATTTGTTGCATTATCAAGAGCTTCCATGGATTTAGCAACAAGTTTTTGTCTTTTTAAGGTAACTGCTTGTATAAGACCATTTTTAAATACAGGAATTGTAACTATAAAGGCAGAATGAATCTTACCTATAAGTTTGTAATTTCCTTTTTGTATTGTTCTTATTTGTGGAGCTGTTTGAAGTGATACAACTTTTGCCATATTGAGATCATAAAGTCTTTGGTTCAGCATTTCAAGTGAGTATTTAATTTCCTGAAGCTTTAAATTGTCATCTGGAGTCCCGGAGGCAGCTTTTTCTTCATAGTAAGGTAAATCCTCATTTTGTATCTCATTTATTGCAAGCTCACAGGCAGCACAATATTTTTCTAGTTCTGTATAATAATTAAAATTCTGAGAAAACATTTCTTCAAGCATTTTATTTGTTTTTTCTATTTCTGATTTATAGGAAGTTATTCTTGAATAAATTTTATCAATTTCTCCTCCAAGGCTTTGATATTTACTTAAAATGCTTTGTATTGTTTTTTTGCTGGAATTAAAAATACGAGAGAAGAAACTTTCTGGCTTTTCCTCTAATTCCTCTTTATCAAATCTTTTCATAATAACTGTAAGTCTTTTAATAGAGCACCAGAATTTTCTACACTGCTGACTTTCATGGTGTTTAATATTTTATCTGAGAACTTTGAAATTTCAGATGCAGGTTCGCTTCCAAATTCCATTATTGCGTTAATATTAGAAACATCTAATTTTTTTGAAATTTGAATTACTTCAGGTGAATTTTTTAATTCCTTCTTTATATTTTCGAGTTTTTCTTCCATTTCTCTTTTAGTATCATTAGGAATTTCATTGTTTTCTGGAACTGCGTTATTGTAAACTGAATTTTCCTCTTTGAATCTCAATTATTTCATCTCCTTTAAGAGTTTCTTTTTAGCACGAAGTTTTCTTATCCATCTTATAAAAAAGTTTACTCTTTTGTATTTAAAATTTGAATTTGTAAACTGAAGTTTATGAATGTCGAAATAACCATCTTTCACAAAATTTTCAATGTCACTTGTGGCTCCTGGATTATAAATCAGTATGTCAACCCCCATTGAATTCATAAACATGAGGCTTACAGCATCGGAAAAAGAAAAATGACCACTTTTATAATTATTAAATACTATTATTTTAGGAACATGAAGAGGATAATCAAAGTTTTGGAGTAAATTAAGAAGCTTAACGTCAAGATTCATTAAGACATTCAGTGTAGCTACTTTCATGATAAATTCATCTCTTGCTGACTTATCATCTATACATGTTAAAAAAGTTGATATTTTATCCATTACAGATAATTTTACATTTGTATTGAAATGCTTATATTTCCAAAAATCAGGAAGCTTGCAAAATTCTATTATTTTTTCGGCTATGTTTTCTTGAAGACCAGGCTTTAAGTTTGAGTATTTCCAGTACTTAGATGTAATAAGTTTATTTTTACTTACCAGACCTTTTTTATCTAAAAGCGATGAATAAGTTTTAGACATACTACTATGTTTTTTTATATGAAACAAAGGAAAATGCTTGAAAAACAAAGTATTGTCTTGTTCTAAAAGTGCGCTTATATCTTCCCTGTATTGAATGGTATCTTGATATATTCCACTTATTTTAGAAAATAAATTTGGAATATAAACCTTGCTATTGTCTTTTGAAACCTTCCAACCAGGTCTTATAACTGCCTCTTGTTTTCCCCATATGTTTATTTCGTCATATGTAGTTTTTAAAGTATCAGCACAAACTTCATAATCTGCAAATTGCCATGGCTCATAACAAAATGATTCATTATCGTGGAACATCTTTTTAAATTCTTCAGTTGCACGAAATGCGTCTGTTTCTGTTCTTTGATTATGAAATTCATTATTTTCTTCGTTTAAACCGGACATTCGCCAATTTCCTCCCCAAATAAATATAGTTGCTCATATTTTTATTATTAACATTATATCAAAAAAAACAAATTATAATATATAAGATAAACATTAATTTGAATAAGCTTTTTCACTGTTAGCTAATATTATTCCAATGCAAATCAGAATTAATGCTACTAAGTTTTTTATATCAAAGATATTTTCTTTTAATATAATTGCAGATAAAAGCACCCCAAAAACAGGCACCAGGAAGTTAAACATTGATACAAAACCAACTTTATTGTATTTTAAAAGCGCTGTCCATATTGAAAAAGCAGTTGAAGATAAAATTGCAAGATAAAATAAGAGTAAGGTTGATTCTGGTGTAAAAGTTGATAAGCTTCCTCTATTTAATAAGCCTAGTGCAGTCAAAATAGAACCACCTATGAAAAGTTGATAGCCTGTCACTATTATAGAGTCAAGAGATTGAGTTATTTTCTTTCCATATATACTGGAAGCGGAAGCCGCAAAAGCAGAGAGCATTACAAGACCTTCACCTTTAAAAGAAAAAGAAAGTTTCAATACATCAGAAGAAAGATTGGCAGCAATTACTCCAATAAACCCTAATGTGCATCCAATTACCTTGTTGAAATTTAACCTGTCGTTCCTATATATAAAATGTGCAAGTATAATACTGAAAAAAGTGAGCGTGGCATTAACAATTGAACCTTTTGAACCTGTAGTATAACCTAAACCTATGTAAAAAAATACGTATTGTATAGTAGTTTGTGTTAAGCCAAGTATAATAATTTGTAATATATTTTTTTTATTAAGTATTAGTATGTTTTTTCCACTTATAACTGCTATAATAAGTACAATAATACCAGCCAGTGTAAATCTATATCCTGCAAAAACAAATTTTGAAGGGATATCATTAGCTGTTATTTTAAAAAGAGAATATCCACTTTTAACTCCAGGAAAGGCACTTCCCCATAATAAGCAGCATATGGTTGCGAGTATGATTATGATTTTTTTATTTGTTAAAAATTTTTTAGTGTCCAATCTAAACATCCTTTCGCCATTTAAAAATATTGCGAAGTAACAGTATTTTGGAATATTAAATAAAATTAATAAATCTAAGTGGTTATTTAAAAAAAGTGGTTGCTTTGAGTTCTAGAAGGATAATGGGCAGAGCCCAAACCCCGGGTATCCATTTTATTTACAGCAACATAAACCTTTTTTTTTTTTTTATCCTAAAAGAGATAAAATATATCCATGTCTTTTTTGACTGCTCTTGTATTCCTTCCTTAGCATCAACAACTAAAATTGCTGCTTCTGCGCTAGCTGCACCTGATATCATATTTTTTTAAAAACTCTTTATGCCCAGGAGCATCAATTATCACATAATCTCTTTTTTTTTTTAGTAAAAAATTGAATCATGGTTATATCTATTGTTATTCCCTGTCTCTGCTCTTCTTCAAAAGCATCAAGAAGAAATGCGTACTCGAAATTTTTACCCTCTTCTTTAGATATTTTTTTCACTTTTTCAATGGCTCCATCTGAAAGTGCCTTAGTATCATAAAGAAGTCTTCCTATTAAGGTAGATTTACCGTGATCCACATGTCCAACAACTACTATATTTAAATTTTCTCTTCCACTGCTCATTATTTTCCCCTCCTACATATATCCATGTTTTCTAAGCTTTTCGAGCGCATGTGGATCTGCTTTATCCTGTGCTCTACCACTTCTCTCAGTTTCATTAGTATTCTTAAGTTCTTCAATAATTTCATCAAGATTAGAAGCATTGGAAGTTATAGGTGACGTACAAGGCGCACACCCAAGACTTCTGTACCTCTTTCCATCCTTAGCAAAATATAAACTTACTACAGGGATATTTTCTCTCTTAATGTATTCCCATATATCTATTTCATTCCAACCAAGTAATGGATGAATTCTTATATGGTTCCCTTTTTTAAAATCAGTTTTAAACTGGTCCCAAAGCTCAGGCGGCTGATCTGTATAATCCCATTCAGATTCAGCATTTCTTTCACTAAATACCCTTTCTTTTGATCTAGACCCCTCTTCATCTCTTCTTATTCCAACAATAAGACCTTCAAATTTATACTTGTCTATAACTTGCTGAAGTCCTTCACTTTTTAAAGCCTTGCAGCATTCCAATCTTCCTTTTTCTGGCCCCATTCCACTATTGATTGCATCCCAATTTGTATGAACTATGAGATTAAGATTATACTTTTTAGCAACTTCATCTCTAAATTCAATCATTTCTGGTATCTTCCTTTTAGTATCAACATGTATAAGCGGAAAAGGACAGTTACCAAAAAAAGCTTTTTTGTGCAAGCCAAAGCATAACGGTTGAGTCCTTTCCTATAGACCACAGCATTCCAAGCTTTCCAAAATGCTTATACGCTTCTCTCAAAATATAAATACTTTCTGCTTCCAATCTATCTAAATGATCCATTTTAAATTCCTCCTAATTCTTATTTTCAAGACCACATTTATATCTAACATTTTGTTCAATTTTCCCAAACAGCAATTTATCAAAAACAAGTCCAAAAGCAACTATTACAATCATAACTGCCATTACTTGACTTATATCTCCTAAATCTCTTCCTGCCATAAGTACTTGGCTAATCCTTTAGTACCTGACAGCATTTCTCCAGCCATAAGTGCTCTCCAAGCAAAAGACCATCCCTGTTTCATTCCAGATACTATTTGCGGCATAGCTGCAGGAATTATTACATCAAAATAAAGCTTTCTTCCTCCTGCTCCCATGGTTTTTGCCGCTTTAATATAAATTGGATTTACATTCTTTATACCGGACTCTGTTGATATAGCTATTGAAAAGATAGAACCAATTACAGTAACAAATAATATTGTGTTTTCATTAATTCCATACCAAAGAATAGCAAATGGAATCCAGCATACACTTGGTATAGTTTGAAAACCTAATATTAAAGGACTTAAATTTTCATCAATATACTTGTATTTTACGATAATAAGTCCAATTGCAACTCCAATTAAAATTGATATAACATATCCTATAACAAGTCTTTTTAAGCTTGTTATTATGGCTATAAACAAAGTATTATCTTTTATTAATCCTATAAGCGTGTTCAAAACTTCAACTGGTGATGAAAAAGTGTATGGCTTCCATATAGTTAAAACATCAACAAAAATCTTATAAACCAGCTCCCATATCATTATTAGGATTATATAAAACATCACTTTTTTCAATACTCCAATCACTGTCGTACTCAGCTTTTGCAACTTTCTCAACCTCCTCCTTAAGTTCTTTCATAACTTCATTTGAAACATATGCAAGATCTACACTTTGCGCTTTTCTTGGTCTTGCTAATTTTATATCAAATATCTTTTTTATTTTTCCTGGATTAGCTGACATAACGACAACTCTATCTGCAAGAAGCACTGCTTCTTCTACATTATGGGTTACAAAAACTATGGTTTTTTTAGTTTCCCACCATATATTTTGGAGTTGAAGCTGAAGTATACTTTTAGTTTGGCTATCAAGTGCCGAAAATGGTTCATCCATAAGCAGTACCTTTGAATCGAGGGTTAATGCCCTTGCAAGAGCAACTCTCTGCCTCATTCCACCAGAAAGCTCGTGTATATATGAATTTTGAAACTTCGTAAGGTGAACCATCTTAAGATATTTTAAAGCCTTTTCTCGCCTTTCTTCCTTGGGTACATTTTTTACCTTCATTCCAAATTCCACATTATCTATTACCTTAAGCCATGGAAATAGTGCGGAATCTTGAAACATAAATGCTCTATCAGGTCCTGGTTTTGTTATTTCATCATCATCTAAATAAACTTTTCCACTACTTGGCGCTTCAAGACCTGCTATTACATTTAACAGTGTTGATTTTCCACAGCCCGATGGTCCAAGTATACATACAAATTCTCCATCATTTATAGAAAGATCTATACTTTCAAGAGTATGTGTGGTCTTTTCTTTTGAAATAAAATCTTTACTTATACCCTTTATTTCAATACTCAAGTTTCTACCTCCCTTAATTGATTTCACTTTCCCCTTGACTTTTTAAAATCTTATTTAAAATATTGAAGTCAAACATATCTTTAAGATCTGCTTTCTTTTTTATAAAACCTTCCTTCAAGGACCAATTCGCCATATCACTAATTGCCTCTTTTTCAGGATTATTAGTAACTTTTATTCTCTTAAATGAGGAATCTAAAATATCTTTATCTAAAGTTTTACCAGTTATCTCTTTCAACTCTTTATTTATTGCATCTTCGGTTTTAGCAGTATTCTCATTAATGCTCTTTGTTTTTTGAATATGGATTTTTAAGAACTTTTCTACTATGTCACTATGGTTTTTTATGAAATCTTTTCTCGCCACTACAACGGCCGTTGGATATTTTCCATTTTTCCAAACTTTATCATAATCTAGTACAACCTTTGCTCCTACTTCTTTAACAAGTCTTGAACCCCAAGGTTCTGGAACTAGCGCTGCATCAATTGATCCCTTATCTAAAAGTGTTTTTATGTCTGGATTCTCAGCTTGAACAATTTCTACAGTTCCACCTTTTGTTTTATCTTTTAATCCATTTTGATCTAAGAGTATTCTTAAACTTAAATCTTGAGTATTTCCAAATTGAGGTATAGCCACTTTTTTTCCACTTAAATCTTTTACACTTTTTATGTTTGAATCTTTTCTACTTACAAGTATAGCTGCCGCATCTGCACCTCCCGCAATCACCTGCATTTCACCCTTTGATTTTGTATAACCATTTATTGCTGGTCCAGGTCCTATATATCCGATATCTACTTCTCCTGCTAAAAAAGCCTCCACTTCTGATGAACCTGCATTAAACTTTTGCCAGTTTACCTTGATTTTATTTCCTAAAGCTTTTTGAAGCGAGCCATCTTCCTTTTCAAGCAATGCCTGAGAGTGTGTTATATTGGGGAAGTATGCAATTTTAACTTCTGAAAGTTCTTTATTGCCTTTAACACCACATCCACTTAATGCTCCTAACATTATAAAGCTCAAAATAAAGCTTAAAATGCTTTTATTTCTTTTCATAATAATGCCCCCTTAATATTTATTTGCTTCTTTACTATTTGTTGTTATTACAACTTTCCTGCCATCTTTGCTTTCCAGGCGCCACTCTAAACTTTCACCATTTTGAGTAACATACATAGTAGAACCATTCCCCCCAATATCTGCTCCAAGATAATATTTTATGGCTCCTAACTTACATTCCTTAAGGCAAGCGGTGCATCCCCAACAATTTTTAGGATATCTTATAAAGGCTTTTCCATTTTCGTTTTTAAGGAGTAAACTTCCAGGGCATACTTCTATACATTTTCCACAGGAGACGCACTTATTTACATCAATTTTTATGCTCATAAACTTCCTTCCTTTCAACAAGGTCCCTAAATACTATATTCACTCTTCCATCTTTATAAATAGAATTTACGTACTTACGCCAATTAGTATCATCTTTTTCTGGATAATCTCTATTTTGCTCATAGCATTTCCACCTTGTTTCTTTTCTTGCCTTTAAATGTGCTATGACTATCTTTGCAACATACAGCCTATCAATAAGTTCATATATAAATAAAAGTTCATGTAAATCATCTGCTCTTAAGTCTTTTGAAAGCTGTAAAAGTTCATCAATTCTTTTTTCACCTATAACAAGTTTTTTATATGTATACCCATAGTTTTCTGATATACCACCACAATACTCATCCATAACCTTTTGCATTGCTTCTTCAAGTTCTTCTACTTTAAATTGACTTTCATTAGTAAAAAACTTTTCTAAGTGTTCTATTTTTTTATTTATTTCATTCTGCGACATGATTCTCAATTTTTTATTTTCTATATCCTTAAGTGCACTTAATGCAGCTATTTCTCCCTCTGCAAAACATCCTGTTACATACTTTTTAGGACTTCCTCCAGCAACATCCCCAGCTGCATAAAGACCATTCATACTTGTTTTTCTATTTGTGTCAATCCAATATCCGCTAGCTCCATGTCCACCTACTATATAAGGTTCTGTTCCTTCTACTTCAATATTTTCTTTTGAGGGATCTATTTTTCTATCAAACCAACTTAAAGCTTGAGAAGGTGCCATATTGAGATAAGCTTTAAATAAATCCTGAACTTGGCTTTCTGTGATACCCTGTGTCTTTAAATAGCAAGGACCCTTTCCATTTACATTTTCCATAACTGTGCTGTAAAGTCTGTTAATAGTAGTTGGCTTCCCATACCTTTTTACGTATTCCTCCAAATTTCCATTAATCTGTGGTGTTTTAACACCTTGAGCTATAGTTCCTGTTGGTGCAATTGTATCTTTACATCTAAGTGCAATAAATCTCATTTCAAAAGTGGTCATTTCTGCTCCTGCCCTTATTCCCATTGCATAGCCTGCTCCTGTATTGAAAGGTGAATACCACATTTTGTGTCTTGAAAATCCAGGATTATTGGGCTTATATATGCCTGCAGCACCTCCTGTTGTACATATTGCTGCCTTGGAGTAAATTACATACACTTTTTCTTCACTTATGGAAAATCCAAAAGCTCCTATTACTTCTCCAGCTTTAATGATATAATCAACTATATTTACTTCATTTAAAACTCTTATATTTTCTCTATCATAAACAGCTTTAGCCAAAATAGGTTTTATATTTTCACCATTTATTTTTATGCTTCTCTTTCCTCTTGAAACGTAATTTCCACTCTCATCCTTTAAAATAGTGAGTCCCATTTTTTCTATTTTATTCGTTACCTCATTAAGCCTCTTTGCAATGGTATAAACCAAATCCTCCCTCACCACATCATTAAATTCATTTTTTACATAGTCTACAAAAGAATCTAGCGTTTCATCTTCTGAGATATAAGCATTTAATGCATTTACTCCAGCAGCAAGACATCCGCTTCTTTTTATATTAGTTTTATCTACAATTATTATCTGAATACTAGGTTTTTGAGAAGCACTTAGTGCTGCAAAACATCCTGCCGCTCCACCTCCTATTATGAGAATATCTGTTTTTAAAACTTCACACGATAATTTCATTTTTGATCTCCTATATTATTTTATTTTCCTTCAAATAATCCACTATTTTTTTTACGCATCCTTCTTCTGTGTTCTTATAGGTTTCAATTACTATTTCCGGATTTTCTGGAGCCTCATACTTTGAATCTATCCCTGTAAAATCCTTTATTTTTCCTTCTCTTGCCTTTTTATATATTCCCTTTGGATCTCTTTTTTCACACTCTTCTATTGGACATTTTACATAAATCTCTATAAAATCTTTTCCAAGCAATTCTCTTGCATTTGTTCTATCTTTTTTAAAAGGCGATATAAAAGTTGTTATTGTTATTATTCCGGAGTCTACAAATAACTTTGTAACCTCAGAAACTCTTCTTATATTTTCTGTTCTATCTTCACTTGTAAACCCAAGATCCGAGTTTAAACCATATCTTAAGTTGTCTCCATCTAAAAGGTAAGTAAGATATCCATTTTTGTGAAGTTCGCTCTCAAGCCTAGAGGCTATTGTTGATTTACCGGAACCTGAAAGTCCGGTAAACCATAAAGCTATTCCTTTTTGCTTAAGTAGCTTTTCTCTGTCTTCTCTTTTTATTTTGGTTTGTTGCCAGCGAATATTTGTACTTTTCATATTCTTCACCTCAAATTGCTTTAAGTGCATTTTCTATATCCATCACTATATCTTCTACATCTTCAATGCCTACAGAAAGTCTTAAAAGATCATCGTAAACCGCCATTTCTTCTTTTTCCTTTTCAGTATTATGTGCACAAATAGTGGAGGATGGATGGATTATTATAGTTTTTGCATCTCCTATATTGGTTAAATTTAATATTAGTTTTAAATTTTCAATGAATTTAAATGCCTTTTCCTTACTTCCAAGCCTGAAGGTCAATATACCTGATGCTCCTTCTTTATAATACTTTTGAGCAAGGTCATAATATTTTGAACTCTCAAGATTAGGATAATTTACTGATTTCACCTTTTCATTTTTTTCAAGAAACTTTGCTACTTTAGCTGAATTTTTACAATGCTGCTGCATTCTAAGTGAAAGAGTTTCTATTCCTGTTAAAGTTAAAAATGCATTAAAAGGTGACATTGATGCTCCAATATCTCTGCCTATTGAATTTTTAAGTTTTGAAGTAAAAGCAAAGCTTCCGTACTTATTTACAAATTCGTGAAAATTCTTATATTTTTTATTCCTATACTTTTTGCTGCCTCCATCAACTATAATTCCACCTATTGCATTTGATGTCCCATTAATATATTTTGATGTGGAATGAATTACTATGTCTGCTCCATATTTAATTGGATTTAGAAGATATGGAGTTGAAATTGTAGAATCCACCATAAAAATTATATTATTGTCTTTGCAAACCTCTCCAACCTCCTCAATGTCAAGAACATCAAGTTTTGGATTTCCTATGGATTCTGCATATACAAGCTTTGTCTTATCGGTTATTGCAGTTAAAAGACTTTCTCTATCAAGCGTATCTAAAAATTTAACTTTAACGCCTATATCCTTTAAATCATAAAGTAAAGTATATGTTCCACCATAAAGGCCGGAAGCAGCTATTATTTCATCTCCAGCACAAACAACATTAGTAACTGCCATGTATATGGCGCTCATTCCAGATGCTGCTGCTGTAGCACAAACTCCACCTTCCAAGCTTGCGAGTCTTCTTTCTAAAGTCATTACTGTTGGATTTGATATTCTTGTATAAGCATATCCCATGGCCTTTCCCTGAAATATATTTTCTAATTCATATGGAGATGTATGAGCGTAGGCATTTGACATATATATAGCTGCGTTTGTAGCGCCGCTATTCTCCAAATTATAGTTACCATGAATGAGTTTTGTTGAAAATTTCACAGCTTTTCCTCCTTGTTTTTACTTTTTTTCAATTACAAGAAGGTTGTATCCATCATAATTCGTATCAATAGATATTATTTTATTTCCTTCTTTTTCTACACTTCTAGGAACATTAGTTATAGGATCTCCATCATCTAAATAAACTCCAAGCCTGTTTCCCGATTTGACCTTTGAAAGTTCTATCTTTACCTTAACAAAATTTATAGGACATTTTACTCCTCTGAAATCAACAATTTTATATTCATTTCCTTCATTCTTTTCTAAAGTTTCTTCCTTTACTTGATCTTCATTTTCTTTAGGGAGGGTTATATCAAGTTTTCCATCTAAAGACTCAAACATATCTTTAACCCTTTTAACCACATATCTTACTTCAGAAACCTTGTCACTTAAGTCACCTATATCTCCCATTTTAAAATCTATAAGACTGTCTATTAAACCTTTTGTGTTTTTATTTAAATATCCTTCATTTACAAAGTTATCTATAAACTCACTGAATATTTCTCTTTCCTTTGTTGTATCAATTCCCTTTAATATTAAAAGTGCTCTACAAGCTGAAAGTGCTGCTTCATACAACTTTAAATTTTCCTTTGAACTACCATATTCCGCAATATAAGCTTCCGCATTTGATATATCCATTTTTATTACATCAAGCACACCTGTACTGCATTCACCTTTTCCTCTACCTTCAAGCGAGAATTTTTTGTTTGCTTTAAAGTCATAATACAAGTCTGGATTTTCAGAATAACTTTCTATATTTCCAAACTCTTTTGTAAGACTTTTTATCTCGTCTTTTTTATCATTTAAAAATTCATAAAAATCTTCATACCCAGTTTTAACTTTAAATTCTGCAAGCTTTAAAAGATACTTTGGAATTTTTCTAGCTGGAACGTCACCAAAAGCTTCTGCCAGTTTTGCTCCATTAAAACCTAAATAGCCTCCAAAGGAAACTGTGTACATAGGAACCAAGCCATCATCTGTTCTGCTAGCTCTTCCATTTAAACCTATTGCTCCTTTTTCATGCTGAGCACATGAATTTAAACATCCAGATATATATATTTTAGGAAGTGCCTTTTTAACTTTTGCATCAGCAGTCTTAAAGCTTTCTTTTATTGCTACAAGTAAATTCTGCGACAAGCAAAGTCCAAGCTGACAAGTTGAAGCTCCTGCACAGGTTGAGGAATTAAATAAATTTATATTTGATGAAAAAGCTTCTATTATCTCTGCAAGTTTAACAGCGTCATTTCCCTTTAAATCTCTTATAAAAAATCCTTGAGTATTAGTTAATCTTATAGATGTCCTATAATCAAGTTTACTTATAAAATCTAAAACTTTATTTAAATCATCTGTTTTCAAATTTCCGCATTCGGGGTGAACGTAAGCTGAATAATATCCACTTTGTTTTTGTTTGAACAGCACATTCTCATATTTTTCATCTAAATTTTCTATATATTCGAGTTTTTCATAATTTACTTTTTCTTTTCCGCTCTCATCAATTATTAAATCTAAATTTTCTTCTTTTTTTAATTTAACAACTTCATCATGAAGAAGTTCCTTGAACTTTTTCATCTCCAAATCTGTACGAAATAAATCTTATTCTTGCTTTGCTTTTATTTGTTCTGTCTCCTTCTCTTTCGAACAATCTCTTAAGGCCAACTACATAGTATAAAACATCCTTAGCAGCTATAAAATCTTCAATTTTTATAGCTGCCCTTGGTTTTCCTCCAAGTCCTCCTGCTGCAAAAATCTTAAACCCTTTTTTTCCGTCCTTTATTTCAGCTATAAATCCTAAATCCGAAATTGAGGCATTAGCAGTATCCTCTTTGCTATTTGAAAAAGCAATCTTATATTTTCTTGGAAGATTCATAGTGCTTGGATCTTTTATTAGGTAATTTGTAACTTTATTTTTATAAGGTTCAACATCAAAAACATCATCATAGGAAACTCCTGAGAGTGGAGAACATTCAATGTTTCTTACTGTATTTCCACCTGTCCCCTTAGTTAGTATTCCGTTCTCTATAAGTTCTTTCATTATTGTATATACATCTTTAAGTTCAACTTTATGAAACTGCGCATCTTCTCTTGACGTGAGGTGAATTTTACCATGTGAATACTTCTCACCAAGTTTACTTATGATTCTAAATTGATCTAATGTTATAAATCCACCTGGAATCCTAGTCCTTACCATGTAAGTTTCCTTTTCTCTTTGCTCGTACACCCCCATAGAAACTCTAAAAGCCTTGAATCTAAGAGGATCAATTTTGCTATTTAAATACTGCTGCGCTTTTTCCTTAAAGTCCTCTACTTCCTTAAAGTTTTCTTTAGATATATCAATCATACCTTTCACCTCTTTTAAATAATCTCATAATCGAGCTTTTCAACGTCATTCTTATTTATTTTAAACATATTAAAAACTGGCTTTTCAATATCCTGAAGCGACAAAATCGAATAAATTACCCTTGGATCAAAAGCAAGGCGTTTATCCTCCTCCGAAGGTCTTGATGGAGAATGTGGATGCGAATGATAATTTCCTAAAAGCTCCATCTTCTCTTTTCTTATAAGCCTTATCTTTTCAAACTGTTCTTTTGGATCCATTGAAAAATGTTCACTGCTGTTATCAATATTGGTAAGCGAGTACATCTTATTTATGTATATATCCTCACCCTTTTTAACGCCAGCAAGAAAACCACAGCATTCATTATCATATTCTTCTTTTGCCTGCTTCAAAATCAAGTCATATTCTAATCTTTTCAAATAAATCATTTCATCACCCTTTTAATTTTCCTGATTTTAAATCACATGAAGGATTTTCATAATCTATAAGTGTCTTTATAGTCGGCTTTTCTCCACAAACACCACACTTTTTATTTTTTCCTACCTTTATTTTTCTAAATTCCATCTTCTTTGCATCAAAGGTTAAAAGATACCCTGCAAGAGTTTCACCAACTCCAAGTATATATTTTATTGCTTCAAGCGCTTGAAGCGTACCTATTATTCCACCCATAACTCCTATTACACCAGCTTCTCTACAAGTTGGAACCACTCCTGCAGGTGGAGGAGATTGAAATATACATCTATAGCAAGGTGTCCCATTATCAGGTATATATGTGGTGAGCTGTCCTTGAAATCTTATAATTCCAGCATGAGAAAATGGCTTTTTAGCCAAAACACAAGCATCATTAATTAAAAATTTAGCTGCAAAATTATCTGTTCCATCAATTATAAAATCATAATCTTGATCCTCTATAATATCTAATATATTTTCTGAAGTAACCAGTTCATTATAAGTTATTACATTTACATCAGGATTCATTTCGTTAATGGTTTCTTTTCCGGATTGAACCTTTGGCTTTCCTACATCTTTGGTTTGATGTATGATTTGCCTTTGAAGGTTTGAAAGATCTACAACATCACCATCTACAAGCCCGATCGTCCCAATACCTGCTGCAGCAAGATACATAGCTGCTGGGGCTCCAAGTCCTCCTGTTCCTATGACAAGTACTTTAGATTTTAACAATTTTTCTTGTCCTTCTACTCCGACTTCCTCCAGAATAATATGTCTAGAGTATCTTTCTATCTGCTCTTCATTAAAATCCAAAGCTTCCACCTCCCATGAAATATAGAAAATCTACTTGATCATTTTCTTTAAGCGTTGTTTTTGAGAACTCCTCCCTGTCCAAAAATTCTCCATTGAGTTGAACAGTTACCATGTCTGGCATTTCAACATTTTCTTCTACTAAAATTTCACTTACTGTTAAATTGTCTTTTACCTCTTTTTTTGAACCATTAATTTCTAATATCATCTTTTATTTTTCCTCCACATTATAATTTTCAAGATACCTTTCAACCACCATTGCTGCTGCTCCCAAGGCTTTTGCATCCTGTCCAAAGTATCCTCCTCTTTTAAAAATAATTTCCTTATCTAACGAATTTTTCAATACCGTTTCAACACATGTATTATAAAAAAATTCGGAAGCTAACATCTCCTCACCACTTAACACTACAGCTTTTAAATTAAAAATTCTTATGTAATTTAATATTCCAATTGCAATAATAACTGCTGCTTTTTTTATTACCTCTTTTGATAAATCATCGTTATTTTCTATAGCTTCCCCTATACTTGCTTTTGAAACATAGTTTCCAATGTAATCAAAGCTTCCACATGCACATTCTTCTTTACCAATTTTGACAATCATGTGAGCAAATGGATCTTCTTCATCCTCCGCTGTGTTTAAAATTTTGCCATTAAATATTATTGCTGCCTTAATCCTTGAATCCAAATCAAAATATCCAATATTTTTAAGTGAACTTTTGAAACCATAAAAGTATTCTACTTGAGCTGCCGCTTTTACTGCATTTTCAGTAACTACAGGACATCGCAATGTGTTTTCAAGCACATCTTTTATTTCTGCTTTATTGTTTTCAACAGATAATCCAATTCCAAATAACGTTAAAAAATCTAACCTAAGTTCTAAAATTACCTTGTTTATTACCTCTAATATTTTTTTAGAAATTTTATCTAAACTGCAGCTTTTATCAATTTGAAATTTTTCTTTATGTAACAGTTCAACTCTTAAATTTGTAAATGCCACTTCTACATAACTTTCTTGTACATTAATCCCTATAGCATAAAAATTACACAAATTAATGTTATATATTACAGGTTTCCTGCCGCCAGTTGATTCTCCTATGCAGTACTCAACAATTGTTTTATTTTCCTCAAGAGGCTTCATAAATCTGTTTAAAGTTGTTAGCTTCATTTGAGTTTTTTCTAAAATTTCACTTTTAGTCATAGCCCTATTTTTTTGAAGCAAATTAAATATGATCTTACTTCCATCACTTAAATTTTTAAATATATCATAGCTGCACTTCATAATTATCCTTCCACTTCAACTTTTAACCGTCTTAGATAAAAGACTCTAAAAAAATAAAAAAGGTCAAACTATTATATATTTAATTTACAAAATAATAATAACTTTTTAAGAGGACACAATTCCTCTTAAAAAATTGCTCATTTTATAAATCAAGTTATAATAAAGTTTGACCTCTAGTCTTTCTAGTCAGTCAATATTACAATATTTTACTTAAGTTTTATTTTTCGCTTGTCTACTATTTCAGTATAATTCCATTAGACCTGCATCTATTTTAACATAGGAGTTTTTTTCTGCTCAACGGCATAAGCCTTTTTTCTTCCACTTGCTTAGCAAGTGGTTTCCTTCGTTACACAAGGAAAAAATTCCTCTGTACCTACGGAATTTTAGGCGTGAATCTTTGCAACCAATTAAATTTTTGTACTATATTATGGACATGACTATTAAATTATTTGTTTAATCATGTTACAGTGCATTTTTCGTAGGGAAACAGAGAAAAAATCCACCTTGTATTCTTTATCACCCTATATTATAAAATGAATATAATATTATAAGTCTAACATTATTAATGGAGTGTATTTAAATTGGATACTTCAAATTATGATACTGCAAAAATAAATGAAAGATATTTTAGACCTTCTAAACTTCCTGCATTAAACATTAGAAACTTTGACTACTCTTTTTATGATAAATATTCAAATCCAGATTACACAAAGATAATTTTGCCTGACTATCTATTTACTTCTCCTGAAAATTCAATTTTAAATTACTTCAGCATACTTCGTGAAGCAGAAAGCATATCAAAAGGTGGCTGCGGAAGTATTGGCGATGGTAAAACCCCATATCCAATTTCCTATAATTTTTTCACAAAAGAATATCAAAACACTTTACCATATTCTGAATATCTAAAAGCCTTCAATGATATCGGTCATATAAATTTAGTAAAGCTAAATAATGTAACTGATCCAAGTACCCCTAAAGACACCTACAAATACTTTTTTGAAATAGAAACAATAGAACCATCTACAAACGGCAACACAAGTTTTGCGTATTACTATGGATTTATGTATTTAAAAAACGAAAATGGAAAATATAAAATTTCTGATATAGATATACGTGGAGAAGATTTTTTATGTGCTGCATATCATGGTTGGTCACACGATGCTGAAAGCTATGTAGGTGTAACTTATGGTGATTGGTGTAATCTTATAAAAAAAATGCATCCAATTGAGCAAAAGGGATACGTTAAAAATGTTTATTTTACAGGTACTGATAATAAAGAATACAAAATTGAATTTTTTCAGCTAACCAATGGTACAGATGTTCAGGTTGGTCAATTTATTAAGGACAGTAGTGGCAATTGGCAGCCCGTAACAATAGATGTATACAAATGCCTGCACTTAATCGGGTATCCCATTTTTCATGTCCATTTTGGACAATATATCAAAATAGAAGAGGATATTAGCCCTCTTCTACAACTTTAACTATTTCATAAATACCTTTTTTTATTTTGTGTAAATTGGTTCTGCTTACACTTATTCTTATAAATCTATCATCATTATTATTCAAATAAAATTTAGCTGTATCTATAATTATTATATTTTTGCTCTTTAACTTTTCAATAATTCTATTTACATCCACTGTTTTTTTCATCTCAAAACTTGCAAAAAAACCAGACTTAGGTATGTACCATTTTATATTTGCACTACATAAATTTTGTGTCAATTCTTTAAGATAATTCATTCTTTCACCGTATATTCTTCTAAGCTTTTTAATATTTTCATCAAACATTCCACTTTTGATATAAACTTCTAAAGTTCCTTGAGATAATATTGATGTATTTAAATCATTCCATTTTTTATATTCCTTAAAAATCTTAGATAATTTACTTGGAATAACGGCAGTTGAAACCCTAAGACCCGGAAAAAGCACTTTAGAATATGTTTTTAAATATATAACCCTTGAATCCATATCTAGCGCATATATTGGATCAGCTTTTTTATCAATCTCTAAATCAACCAAATAGTCATCTTCAACTATGTATACATCATATTTTTTACAAAGCTTTAATATTATTTTTTTGTCCTCGATATCATAGGAAAAACCTGTAGGATTATGAAATCTAGGTATAGTGTAAAAAAACTTTATACTTTGTGATTTTAGGATTTTCTCAAACTCATCAAAGTCTATTCCATTAGCGCCTCTTTTTATACCTATAGTTTTTATATGATTAAGCTCTAAAGATTTCAACACCCCATAGTAAGTAGGTTCTTCAACAAGTACATTTTTTTTATTATTTCCAAAGTCCATTATAGTCAAAATATTTATAGCTTGCTGCGACCCCGATGTTATAAATACACTTTCTTTATTTGCAAACACCTGATAATTTTCAAGCTGTTTCCTTACAACTTCAATTAAATTTGGATGGCCCTGTGCATAGGATGCGTTAAAAAGACTATTTTTATATAAATCCATTGCTATATCTGCACAATGCTGAAATTCTTTATATGGTAAAGCTGACTTATCTTGCGCTGCCGCCTCAAAATCTATTTTTTCATTATTTTCTAGTGTGCTGCTTTTAGAGCTATTTTCAATAACATAATAACCACTTTTTGGTACAGAATAAATTATATTTTGATTTTCCATAACTTCATATGCCTTAACAACCGTTGCCTTGCTGCACTTAAATTTTTCCGAAACGTTCCTTATAGATGGCAGCTTTTCACCAGCCTTAATATCACAAATCACTATTTTTCTTTTTATATACTTCATAATTCTCTCATACTTATTCAAACTCTCACCCCTTTTAGTAAACAGTGGATAGAAGATAATTGTCAGTTAAATGTCTATAGTTAACTAGTAATTGTTAAACTCCATAACTATAACCACTTAACTATCCTCTGTCCCTTGTCAACTGTCCACTGCCATGTTTCTGTACCAGTCCACATACAAATTTTTATAATTGTTTTTTATATTAAGGCTAGCTTATACTTTAAGCATAACATATTTTTAGGAGGTAAATCTTATGACGGAAGAAGAAAAAATATTTGCTGGAAGATTATTTGATGCCCGCACAAAAGAACTTCGTGATATTAAGCATAAAGCCCACGTACTCTGTCAAAAATTCAATTCACTTGATGAATATGATGAAAATCGATTGCCAATCATAAGAAAATTCATCGGAAAAATCGGAGAAAAATACTATTTTCAAGGTCCCGTACAGTTTAATTACGGCTGCCATACCTTTATCGGTGAAAACTTCTTTGCTAATTTTAATATGACAATTTTAGATGATGGTAGAATTTACATAGGTGATAATGTAATGCTTGGACCAAATGTTTCTCTTATGGCAAGCTCACACCCGCTTATACCAGAGGAAAGAACTTCAATGAAATACAAAGATGGACATGTATCTGTATCCGAATACGCAGATGAAATACACATTGGAAATAATGTTTGGATTGCCTGCAATGTTGTAGTTTGCGGCGGCGTGCATATTGGAAACAATGCCGTTATTGGCGCTGGAAGTGTCGTTACAAAAGATATACCAGATAATTACATTGCATATGGAAACCCTTGTAAGCCGATAAGAATGATCACAGAAAAAGACTCAAAATTGCACTTACTATAGCCATTTATATAGCCCCTTGGAACTTTAAAATTTTAAATTATAAGATTTACCTGAGTGAAACAAAATGTAAATCAACCTTCACTGTGAATTGTGCACTGTTATATCTTATCATTTCTACAAAGATTCTCACATAAAATTCCGTAGGAACGGAGGAATTTTTCCTTGCACTCCCCTTGATGTGAAGGAACAATGCTGAAGGAACGATTAAGGCATCTTCAAAAATTGTAAAATACTTAGATATTTTTATTACTAAATCTCGTTCACAGTGTATTTTTCGTAGGGAAACGGAGAAAAATATTCCTTGCCTTTCGGGCTAAGTGAAATAATGTTGATTGGGGATGGTTTAAATAAAGTTTTATAAATCTTAGGTGATAAATTGTAAAAGTCTTAGAACTTTCAATCTGTTTGAGCCAAAGGCGAGTTATTGAAAGTTCTTAGAATTTTAGAATTTATCATCTTAGATTTATTAGCTTTATTTAATATTCCAAATCAACATTATTTCACAACTTTACTTTCTAGCAGTAAAAAAGAATCTTGGAAATCTAAAGATGATTTCTCCATTTTTGTCAGCCTTATATTCCTGTACTAGTCTATCAAAAATATCTTTTTCAAATTCCTCTTTCTTTTCTTCACTTAATACATTTAAATATGGCCTAAGACCTGTTCCCCTGTACCATTCCATAATAGCCTCATGTGATTTTAACCTATGGCAATATACTGTTTCCCATATACAAAAATCAGAAGTGATTTCAGACAATAAGTCAAAATACTCACTTTGGCTCAAGGTATAAAAAACTCTTGGATTATCAAAATATGGCTTCCACTTTGCATTTTCTGAAACTTCCCTGATAATTTTATGTATTGGCTCATCGTAATTCATGGGCACCTGCACTGCTAATTCGCCGCCTTTTCTTAAAAGTGCAAACATTTCCTTTACAAGTTTTACGTTATTCGGTATCCATTGAATACATGCATTTGAAAAAACAATATCAAAGTCGCTACTTAATTTAGCTAAATCTTTGCTGGCATCACATATATCAAAATCCAAATCAGGCAATTCCTTTTTTGCAGTTTCAATCATTTCCTTTGAATTATCGACTCCAAGAATACGTGCGTGAGGAAATCTTTCTTTTAAAACTTGTGTACTGTTTCCCGAACCACAGCCCATATCAAGAATTTTTTTAGGATCAGCCAACCTTATCCTATTTACCAAATCAATTGCTGGCTGCGTTCTCTCATTTTTAAACTTCAAATATTGATTTGAATTCCATTTAACCATAATATAGCCCCCTAAATTTACTATTTTACACAATAATACCATAATATCATACTGATATTCATTAAAAATATGTAAAAACTCAGCCAGCGATTTATTTTTATTCAAAGCTACTGGCTATTAATTAATCAATAATCATAAAATTCATCTTCGTCTTCATCTAAATCTTCATCTGATTCCTCGCTGGATGCCGTGCCATTACAATTAACTGAACTTTCAATTGTTTCTTCACTACAATCTTTTAATTCTTCATTTTCATCACAGTTTTCATTGTCCATTTTTTCTAAATTAGCATCTAAATTTAACATATCATTATTACAATCGTTAGCATTTAATTCACTATTATTTGTTTCTTCGTTATATTCTATATCTACTTTTTCTGCCCCTCTAGAGATTATATTTTCAGCACCAGCTTCTATATCAGTTTGAGCTTGCTGATCGTTTTCTGTTTGCGTACTTTCTACTATTGACACATCATTATTGTCATCTGATATTTCACTTGTCTCAAAATTTCCATCCTCATAATTTTCATTTTGTTCTAAATTTTCATTTACATCTTTTAGGCCACTATGTTCTTCAGAAACTTCACTAGCCTCTGCTTCATCTATTACTTTAATTTCATCATTTTCAATATCTACTTTATTATCGCTGCTTAGTTCTGAGCTTGTCCTATCGTTTTTATTTGAATTTTCATCCTGATCCATTGTTTCATTTTTCTCTTTATTTCCTTTTATTTTACCTGATACCTCATTATTCTCTAATTCCTTATTAATCTCTAAATTTTCATCATGCTTTTCATTAATAATTTGTTCTTCAATTATATTTTCCTGAGCATGTACTTCTAGATTTTTGTCTTCATTGATATTCTTATAATCCACTTCTTCTAAAAGCTCTTCTTTACTCTCAAGTTTATTTTTATTGTTTTCTTTTTTATTTTCTGTAGTATTTTCATTATCTTTTACATTCTCATAAACTTTGCTGCTTTCTGCATCCATATTTTTAGCTTGATCACTTGAATTTTCCTCATACAGCTGGTCCTTTTCACCTAAAGCTGTCCTTCTACCATCAGTATCTTCATTCTTATCTTTTTCAATAGGCGTATATATAAGTTTCCTATTTACTATACCTTCTGGATCAAGACTTGTATAATTTTCATAATCTTCTTTTATGCTTTCCTCTAATTTAGTGTTCTCTTTAAAATCATTTAATTTATCACTAGACACATCATCTTCAATATTTAATAGCTTTTTTCATCATAACTCAAATTTTTTTCAAGTTCTGAAGCTTTTGCTTTTAGATATTCCGATTTTTCTAGTGTTTCTTTTGGACAGCAGGTGTCTGCGTTTAACATATGCTCTTTTTGCTCATCAGTAAAACCATCTAATAAAGATGATTTTTCATTTAAATATTCGCAATTCTTTTCAAAATCGTATTTTTTATAATTTAACTTGCTTTCATTATTACTAATCTGATTGCTTATTTTACTAATATAATTTATATCTTTATCTTCCTTTTGTAGTTCATCAGTGTATTCTTTTAACAAGCAATTGTTTTTAGCAGTTAATTCGTGAATTTCAGTTCTCATCTGAATTAAGTCATATGTTTGTTCAGATATAACCTTATTATTAAGCTGTATACTTCCATCATCACTTAAATTATCAAAGAATTTATTCTTAACGCTATTTAATTCTTCCTTTGTCTTCCCTGAAATTCTTTCATCATTTTCAAACTTATTTAAATCTATTGGTATTATATTATCATTTAAACTATGCTCATCATTTCTGTATGCTTCTTTTATCATTTCACTGCCATTAGGTACTACTATCTGCTGCAATCCGCCTTTACCATAATTAGTATTTGCACTTATAGCACCTTCAGCAGATAATATCTCTTCATTAATGATATAAAATCTTGCATTTGTCTTATACTGAGGCTGGCTATCTTTATTCCGTTTATCATAATAAGGCGCAACCTGTAATCCCTGACATAAGTTTATTGAATCTAAATTGCTATTTTTAAATTCATCTAATGTCATAAAGTAATTTCCGCCAGCTCCAGCTTTAGGACCTTCTAATGCAACTAATATTGTACCTTCTTTTAATATATAATTTTCAACTTTATCAATGCCAGGATATCCACTTTGTGCTTGATTTAGATTATTATATTTAATGGGGTCATAGGTGTATATATTGTCAACAGCCATCTACTAGTTAACTTGGTCAATACCATATTTTAATTTCATGTAATATAAATCAATTTCTATAAGTGGAATGTTAATATTTGCCCTAATTTCTATATAACCCCATTTAAAATCTAAATTATTAGGTAAACCTTTCAATTGCAAACTTTCCTTAAGAAACTTTTCATGCTTATTTATTATTTTTTTAAATTCATCATTATTAATTCCTGTATCATAAATCTTTAAAGCTTCTTCAAAACTAATTGTAATTTTATTAATATTATTAGAAATTATAGAAATTCCAACATCAATATATATTTTCCCATATTCAGTATCTATTGGCTTAAATATCAAATGCTTTGTACTATCTATTTCTTCTAAACTTCTTTCTCTTAAAAGTTCCTTTACCCTAGAATTTTTCATCTCATCTATTGTCATTCCTGCCTTTAAAACTATATTGTCGTCAAATATTATATCTCCCGTTTTCTTATCTATTCTCATAAATCTAACTCCTTTCATTTATAAAGTAACGGTTGAAAAAAGAAGGGTTCCTCATTTAATAGCGACACAATACATTCCCCTACATTTAATTTTACAATATCCCAATCCTCTATTGTATTCATAATCATTAAAGAATCATTTACTCCTTTGAAAGAATTTGATGACATCACACCTACTTTTCTTCTATTTTTGCCATGCCTTTCAGAAATTATTTTTCTACTATTTTCATCAAACAGTTTAAAACAGAAAAACGTTCCAAAACCGCTTAGTAAGCTTTGAGCCATTGCTTTTGAGTATGTATTTTCAACCTGCCCTACATTTTGAATTCCTGCTATAACCTTTACTCCTAAAGATCTTCCAAAATTAAGTGCATTGTCCATATAATTTAATTTTGGTATCAGAGGGAATTCATCCAAAATAAAAAATACATTTCCTTTAGCTTTATTTTGTCCAAGAGCTTCTTTCATAGCTAAATCAATTAATACTGTATATATTGCTTGAAGCACATTTCCATTTGCTATATCGTACTCTAAGAAAATAGATTTGCCTCCCTTCTTTTGAATAGCTTCTCTTATAGAAAAATCTCCTTCATCCGCAAAAGAGCCAGTAAATACCTCCTGTGCAACCATAAAAAGAGGTGATAAATAACTTTGTGTAGTTGGGCTCTTATCACTCATTATATACGAAGTTGCCCAAAGTAAATCATCATATTTAGATATATTTTCACGCAAGTCTTTTGCCACGGATTTATTCAATAAATTCTTTAATTTTTTATTATTCCATGTCACATTTTTGTCTTTCATTTCTCTCAAATGGCAGGTAATTACTGCTGTAAGTATATCTCTTGCTCCCATTATAAATGTTGGATTTTGTGAGGAATCTATATATTTTTTAAACAGAGATGATGTAATTTCTCTTATGGTATCTAATTGTTCCTCCTCTGGTGACATAATAATATCCTTATAAATATTCCAAAGTGCTACCTTGTATTTACCTCCCAGCCTATTTTTATTGCCTATAACAAAATCACCTTCCCGATAAAATTCAGACAAATAATCGCCTTTTGCATCAAAAAACACAATAATATCGTTTTCGTTAACGCTGCCTATTATAGACTTTACTATATGGTACATGAGATTTGACTTTCCACTTCCTATAGAACCCAATGCTAGAATATGCTTACTTAATAGCTCATCATCAAGAACTATACCTGTATTGTTTTGTCCACGAATTCCTCTTGCCGCCTTGCCTTTTCTTATTATAGTTCCAGGTCCATATGCTTTAGCTCTTGTCCCTCTACAACTTCACTAAATATCATTTAAAAAACTCCTCATCACTTTTTTCATAAGAAGTGCTCTCTTTATTTTCTACCTTTTTATCCAAATTCTTTTTTATTTTAACATCTGGAGTCCATTTTTCAATTGCATGATCACCCATAGCCTTAAAATCAAGTATAATAGCTCCAATTTCCTTCATAAGCTTTATAGTGTCTTCTGATGGAAGTGCTGATATGGATGCAACTGCTCCTTGACCTGTAAGTTTATTTCCAAAAGTTCCATCTCCAAAATTTATTGGTGAGCCATTTGCGCCTGTTGAATACACTGAAAGTTCATAGCTTACCTTTCTAAATCTAAGAAGAAATACTATTGCTAAAGTTAAAAATACAGCTAAAGGTACTATTGAAATTTTCGAACCAAATTCCGAAAATACTCCCAAGTTCTTATTAAACATAAAAAATAAACTAATTAAACTAGATAATATTCCTAAAACAAGCTCCATTATATTTATTCCTGTTCCAAAGTATGTACGAACTCCGCTTATGGTTTCTATAGGTACTTCGCTAACTAATTTGCTGCTGCCGCCACCTGATTTTCCAAAAGCATGAAATATAACTCTCTTATTAGTAATCGTTACATATCCCTCACCCTGAGGCCTTTTTAAAGTTGTACAATGATATGTCTTAACTTTAACCTCTCCTTCACTAAGTGCCACAAAAGTTTTATAATCTACGCTGCTTTTATGCACATTTTCGCCAATTGGCGATCCACATTCTCCACAGAAAGTGTCACCTTCATTATATTCTGCTCCACAATTTGAACAATTTGGCATTTTATATTCCCCCTAAGCAATTAATAGCTTGATTATACTAAAACAGTAATATTTTATCAATATTTGAAAGTGAATATTTTTACATATTACTACATTTATTTGATTTTGTAGAGGATAAACAAAATTTATGTAGAATATAAAATTATAAACATTAGGAAAGGAACTTAATAACATGAAATATTGTAAAAATTGTGGAGCAAAAATAGATGAAGGTAAAAAATTTTTGTTCAAACTGTGGAACTAAGATAACAACAGAACCTACTAATTCTGAAGGGAAAGAAGATTATTCCTCTTACAAAAATGAATTTTATTCACCTTCAATATTTAATAAAACTTATACATATTTAAAAAACAAAAAATTCTCTCGTACACATAAAATTCTAATCGCACTAATATGTGTTTTATTATTATGTTCACTAATATTAATAAAAATAGGTCAAGCCTATACAAGTAAAGATAAACAAATCTCAGAATTTACCGAAGCCTTAGCTAATAACAATACTTATAAACTTACAAAAATAATGAAATCATCAGACCCTAGACTAGTTATTGATGCGTCAAATATTAATAATTTTATTAAACTCATAAAAAACATCCTTCATATTTAAAATCCATAACAAATTCATTAAATAATGACACAACTAATTCTAATAGTATAATAACAGTAAAAAGGAAGGTAAAAAATTTTTACTGTTTAATAATTACGTTTTTGAAGTAAATCCATATTTCATAAATATAAATTCAAATTGCTTAAACGAAGAAATTTTTATGAATGGCAAAAAGCTTTATAAAATTAATAATAAAAGCTTCTCTAAACAAATAGGACACTTATGCCTGGCAGTTATGAGCTCAAAAGGCATATGTAAAGAAAAATACACCACTCTAAGTAAGAATTTAGATTTAGATTTATTTGACAGTAACATGATAAATGCTGATTTAAATGTTGATGAAAAATTTATAAATGTATCCTGTGACAACGACGATGCTTATCTTTACGCAAATGGAAAAAATACAGGCTTAAAGGTAAATGACATAGATGACTTTGGCCCAGTATCAACAGACGGATCAATTTCCCTATATGCAGAAGTCACTTTTCCTTGGGGAACTGCCAAAAGTGATAAAGAAAAAATTTTTAATACTAACCCTGTTAATTTAAAAATAAATTTAACTAATGATTCTCTAAAAACTACCCTTATGAATACTATAAATGATTACAATAAAGGCTGGATGGCAGCTATGAATAGTCTTGACCCTAGCAAACTTGCTAACTGTTCTCCTGAGGAAAATAGTAAACTTACATCAAATATAAATAATATGAAATCTTCTAATCAGCTTTACAGCGGCAAATTAACTAAAACAAATTTTGATTTAAACAGCATCAAAATATATAAAGAAGATAATAAATATTATGCCAGCATTGATGATTCTGAATATATGAATGAGGCTTACTACAATAAATCAGATACAAATAATGCTTTAAAAGCAGCTAACTATAATTGGGAATATAAAATGTATTACGATGAAAATTCAAAGAAATGGCTTATACAAGGAAACAGTCCAATAAGCAGTTTAAGTTCAGATAATATTAAAAATTTTAATTTCTAAAATCTTCAATACATAGTAATAAAGTAGAGCACTTTTGCTTATGCAAAGGTGCCCTGCTTTATTACTGATAAACTCCTATTTTATATTGATTATATACATTTTCAGAATAGTACTTAGGATCGCCTGCATTATATGAATATGATCTTAAATATGGTTCTACTTTTACATAGTAATTACCTATAGGCAAATTCAATTGTTCTTTTAAATCCTGTTGAAGACCATTTGATGTGAAAGATTTTATCTCTTTATTGTATTCATCTAAAACAGTTACCTTCCATATACCATCTAAATCACCATTAAATTTATCATGCGAAAATTCTATATTAAAATCCCCTTCATTTTTAACAGAAAAACTATAATAATCATTGTCTGTCAACATATTAGAATTTCCCATATACATTTCATTTAAATTTATATTGGTTGCTTTATCCAAACTATCATTAAATTCCTTTTCATAATTATCTGATTTAATATAATTTACAGTTAAACTATACGGTGAATCCACAACATTTTTTGAGTAATATTGGGGATTTCCTACATAGTATGAATAATCTTCTCTCAAGTATGGCTCCACTTTTATATAATAATTGTCTTTTGAAAGCCCAAGATATCTATTTATATTTGCATCCATTCCTGTTGAGATTAAAGTCATAAACTCATTTTTACTTTCATCCATAACAGTTATTTTCCAATCACCATCTGTTTCTCCTACAAATTTGTCGTGTGAAAAATTTACATTAACATACCCATCTTCATTAACTTGGACTTCATAATAATCATCATCTGTAAGCGAGCTTGAATATCCTGTGTACTGTTGATTTAAATTTATAACTTGAGCACTCACCATATCATCATCTGGTTCCTGCTCAAAATATTCAGATCCAGTAAAGTCTACAGAAATGCTGTACGGAACTTTTAAAACATAAGTTGAATAATAATCTGGATTGCCTACATAATATGAATAATTTTCTCTTAAATATGGTTCTACTATAACATTATATTTGCCTTTTTTTAAACCTAGTGGAACGACAGTTTTATCTTCAATACCATTTACATATATTTCTTTTACAGTAGTAGTTTCATCTTCATCAGTAACCCTTATATCCCATACTGTATCAGTTTCTCCAACCAATTTATTGTGATTAAATGTGATATTAATCTTTCCATCTTCAGATAATTCTATAGGATACTTGTCACCCTCTTTAAGAGAAGCGCAGGTATTAGTTTTATTTAATAAATTTTCTGTTTGATTGGATACAGTAGAACTTACAGTATTAAAATACTTACAATATTTTTTCCCATTGCTTAAAAAAATCTTAATGCAATATCTTGAATTAAAATCATAATTATTTACTGGTGTTATTTTTATTTTGTTCGTATCAAGTTTTTTAATTTCAACCGGAATATATGTATTATCCTTTTCTATAACAATGCCATCTATTTTATCATTTTGAACTTCACCTGAAAAAGTCACTACAAATTCCTTATTTATTGATACATTGCTCACTTCATCCAATGTTATCCAGTTATTATTAGTAGTTGTTGCCTTAACGCTTGTAAATGGAATATTCACAACTAATAAAAACATTATAAAAAATGTACTTACCGTCATTATTCCATTCTTTAGATTTTTTTTCATAATTAATTTTATCCCCCTTTTATTTTTGTATAATTAATTTAAAGCTACCATTTTAATTAATATTGTACATAAATATATATTTTCCTCCATATCATTACATAAAAAAATTTATTGCTTTCATGTAAAAAAATTAATTAATACATTTCTATGAAAATATGTCAAGCATTTTTGAAAATGTCCCAAAAAGTTTTTAATTATTAGCACCAGCTTTTGCTGGTGCTTTATTGATGGTATAAAACTATTTTAAGGTATGACAAATAAACCTTAAAAATCTTCAATTTTTAAGATACGACATAATTCTCTAAATCCATAATTGTTATTGAGATATTCAATAATAATTTTCTCTTTTTGTGCATAGGAATACTTGTGTTTAAATGCCATAAAAATATGCTCCCTCCTAAGTGACAAGTTTTTTATTATTTCACTTGTCTACCTAGAAGGGAGCATATCAACTTAACGCGGCACCCTCCCTTTTTCCTTAAGCCCTATAATGGCACATTGCCAGCATTATGCCTTAAGGCACCTCAAAATCTCGCCAGCCGCAATTCACATTACTTGCCACCCTTAAAAGGGTCCATATACTCCTTCATACTTATTTGGTCAGCGATTATATCTTCTTTTTGTTGATTTCTTATATATTCCTCTATTGCTTTCTTATTTTTTCCTGCTGTATCAACATAAAAACCTCGACACCAAAAATGTCTATTTCCATATTTATATTTTAAATTTGAAAATTTCTCAAATATCATTAAACTACTTTTTCCTTTTAAAAATCCCATAAATCCTGAGACACTCATCTTCGGTGGTATTGATAAAAGCACATGTATATGATCTTTACATGCATTTGCCCCTATTATTTCAACACCTTTCCATTCACAAAGTTGTCTCAATATTTTTCCTATCTCTTTTTCTTTTCTCCATATATTTCTTTCCTTCTATATTTGGGCACAAATACTATATGATATTTACATCTCCATTTACTATGTGCTAAACTATTACTGTCCATTTAGGGCAGACCTCCTTTGATTTTAGATTTGGCTGACGAGACCATCTCTATTTTATCAAAGTGAGTTTTTTTGTTCATCGCTTAAGCTATTCTGAACACACCTGCACAGCAAGTGGTTTTCATGAATGACAATAAAAAATTATATATCAGATAATAATACCTGTCTATTAATAGAAAAAATATCCTTTATATTTTTCTGTGTATAATTTCTAGATTGATACACTTCAACAAGTTTAATCATATTAGAGACACTTATAACTGATCCTGACATGCCCGTAGCGTTAACAATATCTATAATTTGAGAATTAATATTCTTTCCAAATCCTCCTGCGATATATGTAAAAAATCCAAGTGGAACATTATAATTACTATATAGATTTAAATTTTCTATATAATTATGAACCATCCTATTATGATGATCATTACTAATTGTATATTTACTATATGCCTTATTATCTATAATAGCTTGATATCCATATTCATCTGATAAAATCAGTACATCAGGAGTAAGTCCTATAGGACCTACATGCTTGGCTTGAAACCCAAAAACATTCTCAAATAATTTAACTGTTGCTTTTTCAAAATCAACTGCTTCATCTCTACCTTTAAATGCCATCTCAAAATATTCAGTCATAAACGCACCAACAGAACCTCTTGGATATAATTTTAAAAGTATTTCTTCTACAAGCTTGTCCTCAAAACCAGTTTTTTCAACGATCTTATCTATAAGATCTGATGTTATTTTTGTTATTGGCTGTTTCAAAGATTCTGCAATATAAAATTGTTTAACTTTCTGTTCAGCAATAAGCATTGCCGTAACAGTTTTTGTTTCTGTCAGATTCCTAGTATCCTTTCTATGTTTAGGATCCACTCCATATTTTCTCTGAAAAAATTCATGTTGTTCTGGTCGAGCAATAAAAGGAATTTTTTTAAATAAAATACGTTGAACTTCTAAACGTTTATCATCAAGAATACGAATTTTACCATTATCTCTTTTTGCAAGTTGTGTATATTCAATCCAATTTACAATTGTATTAGCTATATCAAATAAATGACTATACGGATGCTCAGGATTCACTTTACCTCTTGACGGACTGTATTTATCGAAAAATTCTTTTTCAAGACAAGAATCTCCCTTATGTCTAAATTCTAAAATTCTATTTACTATGTATTTATAACATTTATCAGTTTCATTTTCTGCTTCTGTTATTATAATTTTTGCTATTTCTTCCTCTGTCAAATAATCTATAGTTGAATCATTTAACAACTTTAATAAAAATCTAAAAGGTCTAATTTTGAATCTTGAAGAAACTTGAACTCCACGGCTTAAAGAAAAAGAAGATGGAAATTGATATTTTAAAATTTGATTTTTTAACACCTCAACTGGAGAATCACCAGCCATTATAGCTTCACCTGCAAGTGTTAACTTTATTTTTTTCGTAGACTCTTGTGTAAATATCAATCCTAAGCTTGTTACCCAAGCTTTATAAGTTCTTCCTCCGCCACCTGTATTATCTCTACGTTCACCTTTGCGCTTTAATCCTGCTTCTTCCAATGCTTCCTCAAAAGACAAATGCGAGTTTCTTTGTCCTTGCCATTCTTGATCCAATGATAATTCAGCAAATGTAGATAAAACCTCTGGTATAGAATTTAATTTTCGCTTTGGTCTTGTTACCCACCAATAATTTATCAAATTATCACCACCTATTCATTTACATTACATGGAACAGATTTATATTCTATACCAGCAAATGTTCTTAATATAGCTTCAAATATTATTTTTGCACCTTTAGCTGGTACAGCCATGCCTATTTGCCTTCTTACACTCTCCTTTGAACCCATGAACACATAATTATCCGGGAATGTTTGTAATCTTGCCCTTTCTCTATTAGTTAATGCTCTAGGTTCACTATAGTGGTAAATATGCGTACCACCTCCACCTGAACCAGTTACCGTGTATGCTGGCTTAGTTGGATCCAACCTCTTATATATCTGACTTATTTTAGCTCCCTTCACATTAAGTTGAAGATGTTCAGGTAAATTTGCTGTAAATGCATTTTCACCAGGTTTTATGTGTCTTAACCTCTCTGTTACTATAGCTGATTGCCTCGTTAATTCATTATTGGATGCGTTTAAAGGTATAGGTGGAACCTCCAATGCTCTCTTACAAGTATTATCTATATTCATATAAGGTTCTGGCGAAGGAACTTTAAATTTACACTTTAAATCTTTTCTAATACCAACAATAATTACTCTATGACGTGCTTGAGGTATTCCATATTCCTCAAATTTATACAAATGAGGATATAACCTATATCCCGAATTTTTTAAATCTTTAAGTATCTTTTTAAATGCTGCACCATCATTTGCTGACCTTAGACCTCCTACATTTTCAGCAAGAAACCATTTTGGTTTATGTTTTTTTAATACTTTAACACCATAAGTATACAAAGGACCATATTTACCATCAAACCCCTTTTGCTCACCTACTACTGAAAAATCATTACATGGGAAACCAAATGCTAAGCAATCTATCGCTTCTAATGAATCTATATCTAATTTTCTTACATCTTGACAAATAACTGACTCAGGATTATCTGGACATATATTATATGTATAAGTATCACAAGTATCTTTATCATAATCATTAGCCCATTTATGTATTATGCCATATTCACTATTTTCTACCTTAGCCATTTTAGCCCCACAAGCCAAACCACCTGGACCGCAAAATAATTCTCCCAATTCAAATATCATAAAAAATCCTCTCCTGTCTAATTTAAACCATTTCTCCATTTGTTAATATAAACTTTCTTTCAAATTTTGCTCCTACAACCTCTGCTATTTGTTCTAATTCTTTTATCGTAAAACTTCCTCTTTTCAACTTTGAATTAAAATTTTGGGGAGATTTTCCTAATCTCCTTGCAAGCTCTGCTTCACTTATATTACTTCTAACACATAATACTTTAATTTGCTCTGATATTGTCATTTTTCTACCTCATAACAAATAATAATCTATCGAATAGTATAAACTTTTAATTTTATATTGTCAATTATTATGTTTAGCATACTATATTTAATCATTATAATTTTTTTGTAAATTTGAATTAAAACTTCTAACTTATACTAACCAAAGTAAAAAATGTAGTTTTAAATTTCAGCATTATTGCAATTAATTTTAAATATACATGTACTGCATTTTGGATTATACATTGTACACACGGAAGCGCCAAAATCTAACACCGCATAATTATAATCTACATACCTATCTTCAGGTATAAGAAGCTGTGCAAATTCAAAAAGCTTTATATCGTCTCTAGACCTTTTTTTTCAGATTTAACATCAAATACTCTTTTAAATATTCTTATTACATTAGTGTCTAAAACAGCATAAGGCTTATTAAATCCAAAGCATAGTAATGCACTACATATGTAGTATCCTATGCCTTTTATTTTTATTAATTCATCCCAGCTATCAGGAATTGTTTTATTATGATATTTAACTATATCTTTAGCTATATCTTTCAATCTATCAGCTCTATAAAATAATCCTATATCCTTAAAAATATCTTTTAAAAATTCAGTATCACATTCTGCAAGCTCTTCTATATTTTTATAAGCTTTAATTATATTTAAATAAGGTTCTATAATCTTCTCAACATTAGTTTGCTGCAGTAATATTTCAGATATTAAAACTTTATATGGATCAAATGTATATCTCCATGAAAATTTCCTTTTATTTTTATCATACCAATCAAGTAAGAAACACTGAAACATACATATTTCTTCATCTGATACATCCATACTAATATCCTCTTCCTATATAATAAATTTCATGCATTACAAAATAATTATATATCTAATTTTAACAATTAGTAATAACTCAAATAAAGAAGTTTGTCTAGCAACATATGCTCTGAATTAGAAATATTATTATTTAGCAATAAAATATACAGATAAATAAAAAACAAGATTTCTTGCACTCTCTGCATTAAATATTTTACTAAGTGAGTTCTAATTTCACAAAGTGTTACATACATAAACAACTTGTACTTTTTCCAATACATTTTAATTTTAATACTTCTAATTAAACTTTGTATTATTATCCTCATAATTTAAATTTAATATTTTCAAAACCAATTCTCTAAAATAACTTTCTTTAATATTCTTAAATGCATTATAAACCACTTTACATCTATCAGATACATGTTCTAATTTTCCTTTTCCTTCTAACGATTTTAAATTAGAAAAACTTCATCTACATACTTTCTTCTTTAATATTTAATATTCTACCTACTTATTTACATAATAAGCCAATACTATCAGCACCAAATTTATACATATAATATGCAATGACATCATCATAAAATTTCCAATCATGTTTTTCACTCATATAATTCTCTCCTTCTATTTTTATACATAACTTGTATGCTAATAACTATTATCTTATTTTAAGTTTTATTTTTCAAAGACATTATTAAAAAAACCAATCTCTCTATCTTCCAGCTCTCCAACGATAAGCGCCCTATCCAGCAATATATTAAATTCTTCGCAACTGGTTTCTGAAATAAGCGTACATGCATGACAGGCTGATAAATTCAAACTGTCTCTTCCCTGTCCATAACTTTCGATACATACTGGATCTGAGGAGCACCATACCGCTTTCCTTACTGCATTTGCTATAGTTTTAGGTAGCATATCACTTTTTCCCTGTCTCACAAGTCCACCTAGTGTTCCTTCAGAATCTCCTGATGAAGTATATATTAATATTCCACTCATATTTACAGAATTATCCTCTGTATTGCAGTAAATTCTTTCTGTTAAAGACGCTGAATCATATCCACATTGAAAACTTAATTCTTTGATAAGTAAATGGGAAATTGTATGCAGTAAAACAAACTTAGGAGTTATTTTTCTCCCTTTATTTCCTTTTTTCTTTTCACGCTGATTATACCTTGTATTCAATATTTCAATACGTTCAGAAATCTTAGGATATTTTTTTATCCAATCTTCTATAATTTCGTTATTAAATTCAATAAATATACCTTCACCTCTAGTTTCATAAGCTGGATACCATCTTGTTTCCTTTTCTTTTATTGATACAAATCCATTACTGCCTGTCCCTTCTTCAAAACCTGACATTAGATCTGTCACTGCTGGTTGCAATCTGCTGAAACCAACTAATGCTCTAACCTCTCTCAACTTTTTTACTAATGTAACTTTAGACAAACCATGAATATGATAATCTTCAATGTTATTTTGTTTTTCTATCTTAAAATCTTTTTCATTCATACATTCCTCAGGTATATTTCCTATCAGTGCATTATATTCTTCAACTCTATATTGTTCTTTAGTTTCAATATTTTCGCTGTTTTCAGTATTAAAAGTTTTATCTAAAATAATTTTTACTATGTTCTTATCTTGGTGAATATCCTGTGCTATTCTTTCCACATAGGCATTAATGATATTTTTTCTTCCCTTCAGTTGAACATAATCCTCATCCTGAAGAATTTCCAAAAGTAAAGAGAACTTATTACTCTCTTTTACAAGCAAATTTAATTCACTTGAATATGGAGGTATTACTATAGAGCTTACCACTTTAGCAAAATATATATTCATAGCACCACGCTGTATACTTCTAGGTGTCTTTTCGCACCCTTCTTGTTTTTTGCCTTTCCACGGCATATTACCAGTACATTTATAATTTACATTGTGTTTTTTAAAAGCATCTTCCATAAATGCACCCTTCATACTTGCCTTTGCACCACATTTACATTCTATAATCAAGCCTTCCAAACCTAAAGCACTGCTTGAATTTTTTATCTTTAAATGCGAATGAAGACTGTCACAGTTTGGTTTTTTGCTTCTATCATGTACCACTGAATCCATGGGAAATCATCAATATGTCCATCTTCACAAGCAACCAATATTCCTGCAGGAACAAGCTGCATATTGCACTCCATGCATTTTGGTGTAACCATATATGGATTCTTAGACCTTTTATTAGGTACAAACTCCTTTTCCCATTCATTCAATTGTCTAAGCCTTTTACACTTTGGGCAAAAATACCACCTGGGAAACCTTACAAAAGGTATTTTACTAATTTGATTCTTATCCGGTGGCAAACAAAACTTATCAACCTTTAATAAACGTTCTAATCTTTCATCATGTATTTCCTGTGATTGATTAACAGTCCAGTACTCTGGTGCTGCGGTCATTAAGGTTTGATCTTTAAAATCAACCATAGCCCCAACTCCAAAAGGTGCTATGGATTGAGAAAATCTCACATTATAAGCTATTGCGGGCAATGGAATTTTCTTATTAACCTTATTCATTGTTCTCATCTCCAAACTCGATTATTTCTGCACCAGCTTGATTATCCACATTTCTCATGGACTGCATAGTAGGAAATGCATTTCTACAATCATCCTCGAAAAATGGAACTAACAAGTTTTTGTCCGCATTTTTTAAATAGTAATGTACTTCTTCATCTGGTGCTGCAGTGTCAATTTTATCTATCCATCTATTCACAATTTGACCCAACTCTTTTTTAGTATTATTCATTATATCTTTTTTCTGACTGGTATCTAAATCTTCAGCTCTTTTTAATATAAAATTTATCGCTTCATCTAAGCCCTCAAGATTTTTATTAAATTCTTTAGCTTGCTCATCTCCATTCAGCTTTAATATATGTCTTACCATGCTTATAAAAACTGCATGGAGTGCTCTTTCCCTAGCTTGTTCTGAAAATGAAGTAATACTTGTAGGTTCTACGTACTTATAAAAGGTGTTATGATAAGGATAAAATAATTCATAATGAGACCTATCCCTAGTCTTTGAAGCATTATATAAGGTAAATACTAATCCTGGATACTTTCTTCCAACTCTACTGGTAGCTTGGATATATTCTGATGTCTGCTTAGGCTGTCCTGATACTACCATTAAATCAAGTCTGCTTACATCCACTCCAACACTTATCATATTAGTAGCTAACAGTATATCAACAGCATAATTTATGTTATCTTTCTTTTTGCCACTTTTAGTTTTTTCTTCTCCTTTTTGATATATGTTTTCTAAATTCTTCAAATTTTTCACTACAGCTGTAGATGAAAGTCTGCTAGTTAACTCATTAAGTATTCCTGCATACCTAATGTCATCTCCTTTCATAAGTCTCTTCATATACCTAATTATATTACTTGCTATATCATCTTTAACCAAAGTTGAAGTTTTTCCAAGTTCTCTTATAGAATTAAAATATCCAACCAATGTCCAGTATTTATCCAAAACTTCTTCTGATGCATCTATAAACCTTAAAGCTTCCAAAAGTACTGTATAAAGCCTTATTTGTGTTGTAGCCGCAGTTTTTCCTGAAGGCATTAAACCTATATATAATCTTCCCGGCCTTTTTTTTTATTGGTATTTCCCTAGTAAAAAAGCAATTTTCTATGCTTAAGCCTGATGGAGGAAACTGCAATACATTTCTATCAAATAGCATTTTACATTGTTCTTCGGCCCTTTTTATAGTTGCAGTAGATGCTACTATTTTAGGTTTTACTCCCTTTGCACTGCACATAGCATCAACCGCAGTTTCATATAATCCAACCATGGTACCTAAAGGACCTGATATTAAATGCAGCTCATCTTGAATTATTAGCTCAGGACTTTTACTTCTGCTTTCTTTATTTAAAGCAAATAAATTAGACACTTCCCCTTTCCATGGCAACGCTGCAAATTTATCTACAGTTCCAAAAAGCAGCGTAGGAGGATTTTTATACAGTTCTTCATCAACTACTTGAATAGGAAGCTTTTTATGAAAGTCACATTTTGATTCTGGACAATAAATAATCTTCTTTTTATCAAAATCATATCCCCATAATCCCTTCTTTTTGCCATCTACGTATTCTACTTCTAACTTTGTTCCACACCAAGGACATTTCAGCATTTGAAATTTATTATGTTGAAGTTTTCGTGATTCTAATTCCTCCTTATTAGATACAGGCTTTGTTAATTCTTTGTATTCTTTTTTTGCTTCTGCATCTTTATTCGGAGTTGAATCACCACCTACCCATAAACCAATAGATATTTCTTCTTTGCCTAAATTGTATTGCTTACTTTCTCTTCTTATTTTTTCACAAGCACATATAAGTATAGATGCTCTGGTAAACTGCTGAGCAGCTAGAAGCCTTAAAGTATATCTCATAATGATAGCTGTACCGCCACCATTTACTGGATCATTTAATCTTCTTAGAAATATAGCAAATCCAGTTAGTCCCAAATATGCCTCTGTTTTTCCTCCACCTGTTGGTATCCATATTAAATCTACAACATCCCTAGCCTTACAATTTGGATTAGAAATTGATTCAACATTCATTAAAATAAAAGCTAATTGAAATGCTCTCCAGCTGGCACTTTTTTTATCTATATTATGATAATCAAATTCTGGCATCTTACTTTCACCTGGAAATCTATCATATTCACTGCCTGCTAATTTAGAATGTGCTCTTTGCATTAACATAGCCCTATTCATAAGTGAAAAAGCATCATAAGCATTTTTATTTTCACTTAATATCTCTATTCCCTTGTTCATTCTGTCTAATACCCTTCTGCATTTACTAATTTGATTATTTATTATTTCTTCATTGTATTTTTGTTTTAATTTGCTTGATAATTCATTAAGTTTATTAATCCATTCTTTGTAAGCATTTGTAAATTTAATTAATAAATTAATTTTTTCATCCTTGTTAACTTTTGAAATATCCGACAAAGCAAACATGGATAGTATTTCCTTACCATCATCTCCTAACTCTTCTATTTCAAATTCTAACTGTGGAATTTGATAACTTGGGAAAAGTCTGTAAATACTTCTCCTGTTCCAGTTTCAGCATTAACCTTCTGCCCTGTTGCAGTTCCATGTCCTACCGCATAACTTTTCTTATTTCTATAGAGTAAGTCAAAAACCATTTCTTCCTTATCAATAAATTCAGAATTTATTTTCTGTATACTATATCCTTCAATAAATTTAAAAGCATTACTATCTGTGGTAATTCTTATTTCCGGCTGAAAGAAACAAGTTTTATATGTTTTTTTTACCTTTTGATCATTCACTAAAACTACAGTATAACTATTAGATCTTTTTTTCATAATTTTTCCTCGAAACTGTAAGTTTTAGTACTCCAGAACTTTCGCTAATTTCTCCATCTTCTGTAATAAAAATCTTATTAAATTCTTTATTTAAAGGTACTGATATATTCTTATGGTCCAAAAATGGATTTCTAACATAACCTGTATGCTTTCTACCTTCTTCAGAGGAACATAAGTCAGAAAGCTTATATAATATTTCTTCTATATCTGGTCTTTCTTTTTGTACATCTCTGCCTGAAACCAATTCAAATACATCTTTTCTAGATAAATTTCTTTTTAATTTTATTAATCCATCTTCTTCATACAAATATTCATTTAAAGAATATTTTTCTATATCTATATCTTTCTCAATTCTAACAGCGCAATCTTTAAATTTACTTGCCCTATATTTAGCGCAGCTTACTGTTATGTTAAGTTCCTTTATATCCCCTTCTACAAAAAAAGTTAGCCCTACTGCTGAAGGCAAAGTTTGATTGGTCATACTTATTTCTTCTTGAGCTTCTTCATCTTCTGATAGAACTGTTTGAAAACCTTTTGATGATTTACCTTCCTGTTTTTCTATTTCTTTTTCTATTTCTTCATTTATCTCCTCATTATCACTTTCACTCGATCTTTCTTTTTCAGATTCATCTTGCTCAAATAAATTTTCCTGTGGAAACAGCACTCCTAATGAATACCTTTCAAGTGGTGAATCTGAAATCACTTCATACTTGGCATCAATTCCTATATTCTCTGAACCCGGTCCAAGCATCTCCGCCTTTACTCTTTCAATTATTTCTTTTCTAATTCTAATGCATTCTAGTTCATCTATCACTGTTATTAATCCCCCTCAATAACCTTATTAACATATTGAGAACTTATTTTTTCTTCAATATTTTCAATGAAAGAAACTGTTCCTATATATGCATACTTATTTAAATCACCTATAGTACTTTTTACAATGTTATATATCTCGTCATCTTTTTCATTATTGTTAAATAACGAATTGATTATTATTTTTGCAATAGACTTTCTTACCTGGACTTGTATCTTCCTTTCTGTCTTGCAAGCAACTATTGCTTCTTCTAGTTTTTCATGTAGATCACTATCCTTTACTATATTTGCAACTGTGCGAATATCCTCCGAATCAATTGGTCCAATGATACTGCCATTTAACCAACTTGCTATAGCCATTGATGTAATTTGCTTTCCATATAGTTTAAATTCATTGCTAACATCTCTTTCTGTTAAATTATAAATTCTCATATAATTCCTTAGGCAGTCTTTCCATAAGTTATTCAAGATAAAATATCTACCAAATTTCTTTTCAAATTCTTCATGATTTAAAAGTTCTTTAATAACTACTTTAACTATATCCTGCTCACCAGATATTTTTACTTTTTGTAAAAATCATCTTATCTCCAAGTATCAATTCTGAAATACTTTTCTGTTTTATATCATTACTGCTGCTATCTACAATATTGGCCTGATAATTATCAGATAAAAATGAATAATTTTCATCTTCAAAATAAACTATCCTGCTTACTTTAATTTTACTATTAGACGTTCCTCCACATGCTTTATCTTCATTAACAAAAATTTTTATTTTGTTTTCCCATATAATCTTTTGAACTTCATCCTCAATACTATTAAAATTTTCTTCATTTTCATAAGAATCTTTGTTTTCAATATAATTAGATTTTGGCAAAAGATGTTCAACTATTTGAGGCAATTCAAATTCCTCATCCTCTGATAATTTATTATTTTTTAGAATTAATTTTAACATTTGATTATTTCTTCTCATTAATCCCTTAATTCTAATTTTTTCACGTCTATAGGTCACTATTTTAATATTTTGAACCATATTAGTATTGAGTATATTAAAATATCCTTCTTTAAAATAGCATGGAATTATTAGATTTTCATTTCCATAAATATTAACTTTTTTTATCCAGCTTCTTTACAATTACTTTACTTTTTCTGTATGTTCTACAGCAACATTCAACCTTAGCAAATTCTTCTGCATTCCTTATAACCAGCAGAGTTTTTTTACCTTCTAGAAGTTTTCCACTTATTATTTTTATTTTATAATTTTTCTTCAATAAAGCATCTAAGATTTCTTCAACTTGAGAAATTACCCCTTCCATCAGTTCATACTCAATTCTTTCTTTAGGAAAGGTTGTAAATATATCCTTTAGGCTATCTAATCTCATCTTTAAATTATTTAAGTTATCCTCACATTTTTCTAAAGGCAAAATAGTTTGTTCTATTTTATTACACAAATAGTAAGTTATTTTTATAAAACTTAATACATTTAAATTGTTATCAGAATAATCAAATAAAGCTTTTAGTTTTTCACTTATACTATAAATATTCTTATTAATTATTTCTGAATTTTCAACTTCATATATATCAATATTTTTATTAATTAAATTTTCTAGAAGATTATAATTTTTCAGCTGCAGGCTAGATTTTAAATTTCTTAATGCTTCATCATATAAATTAACATTATCTAGTAGCACTTCCTGAGTTAGAGCATATATATTGTAAGGCTCGTCATCACCAACAAGCAGCGAAAAATCAAAATTACTTTCCCAGGTATCCACCACCAATATCTTTTTTATACCGTCTATCATACTAACTTCTCTCAGCTCAGTTTCCAATGAATCTTTATATGTCTTTTCGCCAATTAATACAATACTTTTCACATTTTCATCATTTCCAATAATATCAACTGCTGTACTAATATTAGAAGCAAACTTTATTACTGGATTTTCTTTAATTTTATTTCCCTTAAAATATTGAAAATTTTCTTCGGATGTATAGTATGCAAATGGAAATAATTCTGAAATCGTATATCTCTTATCATTAAAAATTATTTCTAATGAGTTAATTAAATTGTACAACTCATCTTTATTCTCAAATACAACAATTGTACTTTCTTTAATTACTCCATCTAACTTTAGTTCATCTATTTTCATTATCTCAGACATAAATCTTTTAGTTATGTTGTACTTCTGTAAAACTCCTTTTACTTTATTGATTCTACTCGCTTGTCCGTTATATAGTGTTAATAAATGTGAATTTTCATATGGTAGTAATGTTTTTAATTTATTTTTTCCAAATAAGTATATATATTTTTTATTATTTATTTCATCTATATCTATCTTATCAAATGTAAATACATTTCCTCTTAGAACTACCTTATCACCATTTTTTATTGTATGTAGAATATTATTATCCGGATTCTCCATATTATCCATATATTGCTTTATTGATAATACTATTATTAATAAGATAGACATTAATTCTTTTTCTATTCCAATGAATAATATCTTTTTATCCTTATTATTAAGAATATTTAAAAAGTTATTTATTAGTAAATCCTCAAATGATTCTAATTGAACATTTTGTTTTTTGTATTTAATTTTCATTCTTTTTATGCTATCTAATACTATTTTGATTTTATTCACTTTTAAACACCTGCCAATAATATTACTTATATTATATGTTAGACCATCTTTAACCATTTTTCTAGTTTTTACTATTTATTTTTTTTATAAAATTTCAATATATTATTCATTTTTTATTAAAAAGGTGTCACATTAGCTGAACTGCTTCCCGTCAAGTAGACAGTTAAAAAAATAAAATCTTTTTTTGCCAGCAGGTATAACCCTGCTGGCAGTTTTTATGCTGCATGTAATTTTGCCGTGGCAAAAACCTTCACCTTTGACAAGCAAAGCTATGTCAAACCCTTCACTTTTTCACATAAGTGAAAAAGTTAGTTTTTTAATGAGCAGGGCGAATTAAAACCCTTCACTCAGCTCGACAAATTCCAGTTTAACAGGATAAACTTGATATTAGTAATTTCAATCTTTCACGTTGCCTATCTATATTAAGTGTATAAAATTCTTACTAAATACTAAAAATTATATATTGACAAAGGGATTTAAAAAATTATAAAATATGACCTTGGAAAGGTTTTATTTAACAATTGTAAAGCTGTAAAAAATACAGTTTTGCCATGTATTAAATACGTAGGAGGATTGGCCATGAAGTATCTAAAAATTGCTTGCACCAGTGAAGCAGAAGAGTATTTTTCAACTAGCAGAGATATAGTTCCAGCAGAAAATACTGACTATACCGATGTAGCTTCAGTTGTGTTGATTGATTCTAATGAGGAATTAATTAACAAGGTATACAATACAAAATTTGAAATACCTGTTTTTGTTATTTTGAAAAATATACATAAGCTTAACGATGAATTAACAAGCAAAATTTATAATTCTATAAACGTAAATAAAATTGACGTAAACCATTATAGTATGGATATAGAAGCTGCGGCAAGCGAATATGAAGATAGGGTATTGCCTACGTTTTTTAAAATGTTAAGTAATTATGCAACTCAGAAAAATTTACAGTTTGATTGTCCAGGGCATCAAGGAGGAGAATATTTTCGTAAACATCCAGCAGGAAGATGCTTATATGAGTTTTATGGTAAGAATGTTTTCCTTTCAGATATTTGTAATGCAGATGTTGAATTAGGAGATTTGCTTATACACGAAGGAGCTGCTATGCAAGCTGAAGTACATGCAGCTAAGGTATATAATGCTGATAAAACTTATTTTGTTATGAACGGAACAAGTACATCAAATTCTGTAGCTATAAATGCTGTAGTTGCTCCAGGAGATTTAGTGTTATTTGATAGAAATAATCATAAATCAGTTTATAATTCTGCCTTAGTCCAATCAGGAGGTAAGCCTGTATACTTAGAAACTGCACGTAATCCATTTGGATTTATTGGAGGTATAGATGAACACTGCTTTAATGATGAATATTTGCGCGGTTTAGCAGATAAAGCTGATCCTGAGAAAGCTAAAAATAAAAGACCATTTAGGTTAGCAGTTATTCAACTTGGAACTTATGATGGGACAATTTATAACGCAAGGTATGTGGTTGATAAAATTGGACATCTTTGTGATTATATTTTATTTGACTCAGCTTGGGTTGGATATGAACAGTTTATTCCTATGATGAGGGATTGTTCACCTTTACTGTTAAAGCTTGGACCAGAAGATCCAGGTATTTTAGTTACTCAATCTGTTCATAAGCAGCAAGCGGGATTTTCTCAAACTTCCCAAATACATAAAAAAGATAGTCATATAAGGGGTCAAAAGCGCTATGTAGATCATAAGCGTTTTAATAATTCATATATGCTTCATGCTTCAACGAGTCCGTTTTATCCACTGTTTGCGGCTTTAGATGTTAATGCTAGAATGCAGGAAGGAGAAGCTGGAAAAAGGCTATGGCAGATTGTATAAAGTTAGGTATTGAAGCAAGAAAATCAGTTTTAAAAAGATGTTCATTATTTAGACCATTTATCCCACCAATTGTAAACAGAAGGAAATGGGAAGAGTATGATACAGACAAGATTGCAAATAATATTGAGTTTTTTAAATTTAAACCAGGAGAAAAATGGCATTCTTTTGAGGGATATGGTGAGAATCAGTATTTTGTAGATCCAAATAAATTTATGCTCACAACACCAGGTATTAATGTTGAAAGTGGAGAATATGAAGATTTTGGTATTCCAGCCACAATACTTGCAAGTTATTTAAGAGAAAATAGAATTATACCAGAAAAGAATGACCTGAATTCTATATTATTTTTATTAACACCAGCAGAAAGTATTGAAAAAATGAATAAAATGATAGATCAGCTTGTTAAATTTGAGCAGCTCGTAGAAAAAGATTTACCATTGGAACAGGTATTGCCTAGACTTTACAATGATAATACAGAAAGATATAAAGGATATACTATTAGAATGTTGTGCCAAGAAATGCATGATTTTTATAAAGATAATGACGCAAAAACATATCAGCAAAGGTTATTTAGAGCAGATTCATTTCCAGAGCAGGTAATTACGGCACAGGAAGCTAATTGGGAATTGGTAAGAAATAATGCTAAACTTGTGCCATTAGAGGACATTGTAGGAAAAGTAGCATTAGAAGGAGCCTTGCCATATCCACCTGGAATATTCTGTGTTGCACCGGGTGAGAGATGGAATAAAGTTGCTCAAAAGTATTTTCTAATATTAAAAGAAGGGATCAATAAGTTTCCAGGTTTTGCTCCGGAGATTCAGGGAGTATACTTAGAAAGAGAAAATGGCATTATTAATGCTTATGGATATGTGTGGCACAAATAAGGCGAAGTAACAATGCTTCGCTCCCACGGTAGTTCAATGAAAAAATTATTTATAACTTTAATGTCATTTTCGCTTGAAGTAATGAAATATTCGTTATGCATTGTATTTACTTTTTCACCATGCTCAGTAAGTTTATAAAAAACATTTTTTTATTGTAAGGACTTTGATATTGTTCAATAAGTCCTTTTTTTATAAGCCTATTTGCTATTGACTTTGCCCTTAGGGGAAGCTTTAAACTTTTACAAGAGGAGTTGATAAAATGTCAAAGGATATTGTATTAGAGGTATCTAAGCTTACAAAAAAGTATGGTGATTTTACATCTGTCAAAAATTTAAGTTTAAAGGTATTGCGTGGAGAAATTTTTGGACTTCTTGGGCATAATGGTGCGGGAAAGTCCAGTACAATTGAATGCATTCTTGGAACTAAAAAGTTTGAGGAGGGAAAAGTAGTTCTTCTTAACATGAATCCGATAAAGAATAGAAAAAAACTTTTTGAGAGAGTAGGGGTTCAGTTTCAACAATCTAATTATCAAGATAAGATAAAAGTTAAGGAAATATGTGAAATGACAGCGTCATTGTATGTAAATCCAGTTAACTATGAAAGTATTTTAAAAGATTTTAAACTTTACGATAAAAGAAATAACTTTGTTTCTGATCTTTCTGGAGGACAAAAGCAAAAGTTATCGGTTTTACTTGCACTTATTCCAAAGCCTGAAATTGTATTTTTAGATGAACTTACAACGGGATTAGATACTAAAGCTAGAAGAGAAATATGGGGATACTTAAAGAAATTAAAAAGTAAAGGAATATCTATTTTTTTAACTTCACATTACATGGATGAGGTTGAATATTTGTGCGATAGAATTTGTATTTTAAAAGAGGGAAATATGGTTATTTGTGATACTGTGCAAAATGTAATAAAGATCAGTGGAAAAGAAAGGCTTGAGGACGCTTATCTATATTATACAGGTGAGGAGGAATTAGAATAATGAAAGCATTTAAAACTATGCTAAAAGTTGAAGGTATATTAGCTATTCGCAGTATGGATTCTATTTTTTTTGGAATAATTTTTCCAATGGTAGTTGCATTTTTAATTGGAATTATATATGGAAATAAGCCTGCTTTTAAGGGGGCAAATTATACTATGTTGCAAGCATCTTTTGCGGCAGTTGTGTCAATAGGAATTTGTGCAACGGGACTTATGGGACTACCGATAGTTATTTCAGATTATAGAAATAAAAGTATATTGAAAAGATTTAAGGTTACACCAGTTAGTCCGATGGAAATAATAGTAGTTCAAATAGTAGTATGTTTTGCAATTACTACTATTTCAGCTTTAGGAGTTTTTTTTGTATGCAAACTTGCTTTTGGATATACAATGAATGGATCTATAATTAAGTTTATGCTTACGTTTATATTAGTGACAATATGTATTTACAGTATTGGAGGGTTGATTTCGAGTTTAGCTCCTAATGTGAAAATAGCGAACTTAATATGTAATTTAGTTTATTTTCCAATGATATTTTTATCGGGAGCCACAATTCCATATGAAATATTACCCAGAAGTGCGCAGAAGGTTTCAAATGTAATGCCACTTACACAAGGTATAAAGCTTCTAAAGGAAACTTCTTTAGGAGAGCCAGTATATAACATTATGTTTTCGATAGTATTTATGATAGCTATAGCAGTTTTATGTATAGTTATCTCATTGAAGAGTTTTAAGTGGGAAGAGTAATATATGTAGTATATCGATAGACAAGAAAGAGGTGTACTAATTGTATACAATAGGTATGTTTTCAAAAATAAATAGGATAACTACTAAGACTTTAAGGCATTACGATGAAATAGGAATTCTTAAACCAGAACATGTAGATGAATTTTCTGGATATAGATATTACACAACACATCAGCTTCCCAAACTTCATCAAATATTGGCATTAAAGCAAATGGGATTATCCCTTCAAGATATAAAAGAGATTATTGATAATCCAATGGCATTAAATTTATTTTTAAAATTAAAAGAAGAAGAAATAAAAAGAAATATAAAAAATGAAGAAATAAAATTATCTCAGATAAGGAGTATTTCTAATTTAGCTAAAAGTGGTAGAATTAATCTTATGTATACACCAATTATTAAAGATATACCGAAGGTCATAGTTGCTTCTATAAGAAAAACTATAAAAAGCTATGATAAATTATTCTATATAAGTAATAATATTATGGAAAAAGAATTGAATAAACTTAAGTGTGAAAAATTTCAACCTAATTACTGTTTTACTATGTATCATGATGGTGAATATAAAGATGAAATATAGATGTTGAAGTATGTGAGAGAGTAGTTTGTAAAAAAGAGAATAATAATATATTAAAATTTAAAGAAATTGATGGTATAGACAATGCAGTTTGTATTCTTCATAAAGGAACTTACAGCAAGTTTAGAGAAACTTATGCTTTTGCTTTTGAGTGGATAGAAGAGAATAATTATGAGATCATAGGAAACATACGAGAATCTTATATCGATGGAATATGGAATAAAGAAAGAGAAGAGGAATGGTTGACTGAAATTCAAATCCCTGTAAAGTTACCTGAATTCATATGAAATTAAAATGAAGTAGTATAGAGTAAAGGATTTTTAAAAATTCTCTATTCTATGCTACTTCATTCTGTCTGTTTCAAAAATGAATTTATTTTAAGTGTGTATAAATAAATTTTATGTGCTATAATTAGATATATGTAGAAAATGAAGCATATAATGTAATTGGGATAAATAATCGCTCTAATTAAGTTTTAAATAGGCAATAATTTATGAAATTATAGATTATTAAGTTTTAGTGGGAGGGAATTATTTATGGAAATCAAGAACAGTTTAGAAAAGGCAGCTAAGCAAGCAATTATAAATAAGATTGTTGGATATCTTGATAAGAATCCAGAAGAAAATGTCGATAAGATATTTAATGCAATTTATCATTTAACAAAAGACAAATCAGCAATAGCTCAGATCGATCATGTTTATAAGTATTATAAAAACGATAAGTCAAAGCATGATTTCATCCAAGATATTTTAAAAAATACTGATAATAGATGTTTAAAAAAGTTTTTTACTAATTTCTTTGCTAACGCCAATTGGTATGCAGGACCTAAAAGGGAAAAATATATGGAAAAGGAAAATACCAAAATTCCATTTGTTATGCTCATAAGTCCATCTATGAGATGTCCACTTCATTGCAAGGGATGTTACGCATCAAGTTTTAGTAAAAAAGATGATATACCACCTGAAGAGGTTGATAGAATAATAGGAGAAGCAAGGGACCTTGGAATTTATTATATTATAATACTTGGCGGGGAGCCTTTCTTTAACGATTACTTACTCGACATATATGAAAAGTATGATGATATAACATTTACACCATTTACTAGTGGACTTCTTTTAAATGAACAAATAGCAGACAGGCTTAAAAAATGTGGAAATGTTATACCGATGCTTTCAATTGAAGGCTTTGAAGAAGATACAGATGATCGTAGAGGCAAAGGAACATACAAAAAAGTTTTAAAAGCTATGGATTTACTTCATGAGAGAGGAATTTTGTTTGGAGTATCTTCAGCTGTAACAAGAACTAATATAAATACTGTGCTAAGCGATGAGTTTACAGATATGCTAATTGAAAAAGGTTCGAGAATGAGTTGGTACTTCTTATTTATGCCTGTAAATGGTGATGACAAAGATTTTGATATGATGCTCACGGCAGAGCAAAGGGATTTTCTTGGTAAGAGATCAAGAGAAATAAGAGCTACAAAACCGTATTTTACAATTGATTTCTTTAATGATGCTCCATATGTTGGTGGATGCATTGCTGGTAAGTACTATTTTCATATTAATTCAAAGGAAGATGTTGAACCTTGTATATTTTCTCATTTTTCTACAGTTAATTTGAAAGGAAGACATCTTATCGATGCATTTAGGGATCCTTTCTTTAAAAAATTGAGATCAATTCAACCATATAATAAAAATATGTTAAGACCGTGCATGATGATAGATAATACAGATGTTATACTGCATGTATGCAAGGAAACAGGAGCTAAACCTGATGATTATGGTGCAGAAAAGATGCTTCATGATAAAGAATTTCATGAAAAGATAACTAAGAGTGCAGATGAGTTTGTGCCTTATGCAGAAAAGGCATGGAAGGAAGTCTTTGATGAAAAGGGAAATGATAACTTTGCTAAAGGATAAAATTTTTAGAAGGAATATTAGATAAAACGTCGAAAAATTAATTATAGGTTTATTTAAAAGGGAGTGATTTGTTATGAGTAATCTAAAGGGTACAAAAACGGCAGAAAATTTAATGAAAGCATTTGCTGGAGAGTCACAGGCTAGAAATAGATATACATTCTATGCATCTGTTGCTAAAAAAGAAGGATACGTTCAGATATCTAAGATTTTTGCTGAGACTGCTGAAAATGAAAAAGAGCACGCAAAAAGATTTTTTAAATTTTTAGCGGAAGATCTAAGCGGGGAAGCAGTAGTAATAAATGATGCCGGGTATCCAGTAGCCTTAGGAGATACAAAAACCAACCTTACGGCAGCAGCTAACGGTGAAAATGAGGAATGGACTGAATTATATCCTAAGTTTGCAAAAGTTGCAGAGGAAGAAGGATTCCAAGCTGTGGCAGCTGCATTTAGACTCATAGCTACAGTTGAAAAACATCATGAAGAAAGATACAGAAAGCTAGTACAGAATATTGAAAACAATAGTGTATTTAAAAAAGATAAAAAAGAATTATGGATATGCAGCAATTGTGGTTATATATATGAGGGCGAGTCAGCACCTAAAATATGCCCAGCTTGCCTGCATCCCCAAAGCTATTTCGAAATTTTAAGCGAGAAATATTGATTAAAGAGCGCCTGAAAAGTTTAAAATTTTTCAGGCGTTTTTTTATGTAAGATATTATTTTTTAATTTTATGGTGTAATCGTATAATAAAAAAAAATATGTCTATATTATTAATAGATGTAACATTAGATAATATAAGCATATATTGGTAAACGTTTACACAAAAATACAAATACTAGGAGGATGTTATTTTGAATTTTAGAATATTAGTTATTAATCCAGGTTCAACCTCAACTAAAATTGCAATATTTGATAATAATAAGAAAGTCTTAGTTGAAACTATAAAGCATTCAACTGAAGAGCTTCAAAACTACAAAGATATATGTGAACAATTTGAATTTAGAGAAAACGTAATATTAAGGATACTAGAAGAGAGAGATATTGATATTAATAGAATAGATGTTGTTGTAGCTAGGGGGGGGCTTTTAAAGCCTATAGTAGGTGGAACATATAAAATCAATGAAAAAATGCTTGAAGATTTAAAAATTGGAATTCAAGGTCAACATGCGTCTAACCTTGGAGGATTAATTGCAGATGGAATTGCAAATAAGCTGAATATCCCAGCATACATAGTAGATCCAGTAGTAGTAGATGAAATGGACGATATTGCAAGATATTCAGGAATACCTGAAATTCAAAGAAAAAGTATATTTCACGCATTAAATCAAAAAGCTGTTGCAAAAAGATATGCAAGAGAGTGTAGAAAAGAGTATGAGAGTTTAAGAATAATCGTTGTGCATATGGGCGGTGGAATATCTGTAGGTGCTCATAGGGAGGGAAGAATAGTTGATGTTAATAATGCTCTTGACGGAGATGGAGCTTTTTCACCTGAAAGAAGTGGAGGATTACCAGCTGGAGACTTAGTTAGAATGTGTTTTAGTGGAAGTTATACAAAAGATGAAATGTTGAAAAAAATAACTGGTAAGGGAGGATTTGTTGCATATCTTGGAACTAATAATGCTCTTGAGGTGGAAAAGGCTGCTCTTCGAGGTGACGAGAAAGCTAAAAAGGTTGAAGAGGCAATGGGATATCAAGTGGCTAAGGATATAGGAGCTGCAGCAGCGGTGCTTGATGGCAAGGTAGATGTTATAATATTAACTGGCGGTATGGCATATGGAAAACCAATAATCAACTTTATATCAAAAAAAGTTTCATTTATAGCACCAATAGTAGTGTATCCAGGAGAAGATGAAATGCTTGCACTTGCTGAGGGTGCTCTGGATGTTTTAGAGGAAAGAGAAAAAGCAAAAGAATACTTGTAAAAACCAGAGTGCTTGATATTTTGGGATTTTAGGTGGTTTATTATAATTATAATGTACCATTTTTATTGAAAAAAGTAACGAATTAATATATACTAAATATATTGAAATACTTTGAAATAAAAAAGGGGTGCATTAAAATGCAGCGATCAGTTGAAATAAAAAGCAGAGAATTAACATTAAGGGGCATGCTTCATATACCTGAAAAGGCAGATAAAAAAACACCTATAGTTATTATTTACCATGGGTTTGGTGGAAATAAAATGGGACCTCACTTTGCATTTGTTAAATTATCTAGGATTTTAGAAAAGCATGGCATTGCAAGTGCTAGATTTGATTTTATAGGCAGTGGTGAGAGTGATGGAGATTTTAGTGATATGACTTTCGCAAATGAAATTGACGATGCAAATGCCATTTTTGACTATGTAAAAGGCCTTGATTTTATAGATAGAGATAAAATAGGAGTGTTTGGTTATAGCATGGGAGGAGCTATTGCCAGTGTTATAGCTGGAGATAGAAGAGAGGAAATTAATACCTTATGCTTATTAGCGCCTGCAGGTAATATGGAGGAAATTGTTAAAGAAGTATTTATTGGAGACAAATATAATGAATATATTAGAGAAGGATGTTTTGATATACAAGGTTTTTTGCTTGGAAAGAATTTTATGGATGATATAAAAAATATAGATATATTTGAAAGAGCTTCTAGATACAATAAAAAATCTATGATAATACACAGTACTTCAGATGAGGTTGTCACTTTTAATACATCGAAGATATATATGGATATATATAAGCAAAACTCAGAACTTAAGGTTATAGAAGATGCTAATCATACATTTGAAAACAATAAGTGGGAAAAGAAAATAATTAATTATGTAGTTGATTATTTTAACAAAAAGCTTGCAGATTAGAATTTGTATTGTAAACTTAAAAATGATACACTGTTTTTTAATATATAAAATTTAGAAAGATAGCTGGGTAAAGATGATATTAAAACTTGGAATAATAATTTTAGTATGTATAACTACTTTAAAAATATATGTAGATAATAATTTTATAGAGATATTGAATTATAAAATACGTTTATCTAAAATACCAAAAGAGTTTAATGGTTTTAAGATATTACAGCTTTCAGATCTTCATAGTAAAAGTTTTGGAAAAGATAATATAAAATTAGTAAGAAAAGTTGAAGCAGTTAATCCTGATATTATAGTAATTACAGGAGATATGGTAAATGATGATTTTGATTATTCATCATTTGCTTGCATTGTAAGTAAGCTTGTAAAAAAATATAAGATATATTATATACTCGGTAATCATGAGCAAAATGTAATTAAAAGAAATCCTAGCGAATTTAATAATTTTATTAAGTCAATAGAAGATAAAGGAATCAATATAATAGATAATGAAAAAGTTGTAATAAATTTTAGAAAAAAATTTATAAATTTATATGGAATGTATATTGATTTAAAATACTATAGAGATTTTAGAAACAAGAATTCTAGAAGTGTAAATCTTAGTGTTGAAAGTATGGAAAAATTAATTGGAAAATGTGATAAAAGTAATTACAATTTATTGCTTTCTCATAATCCTGTTTATTTTAGTACTTACGCTAAATGGGGAGCAGATCTTATACTTACTGGTCACGTACATGGGGGAATGATAAAACTTCCGTTTTTAGGAGGAGTTTTTTCTCCAGAATACAGATTTTTTCCTAAGTATTATGAAGGCATATATAGGTATAATAATAGTTTTATGAATGTAAATAGAGGACTTGGAAGGGGAAGTTTTTGCATAAGACTTTTTAACAGACCTGAAGTTTCTGTAATAACTTTATACAATAAGCATGATAATTCATAGAAAATATATAGATAATAGACAAGAAAATGAAGGGGCGTCGCACTAAAAAATGATATGATACCTCCAAAGTAGACATGGTAAATAACCAAAATCTACTTTGGAGGTATCATATCAAAAAAAATTGCGATAGCCCCCTCATTTTTTTAGAGAAGAATATTTTTAACTAGTTTTTCTATTTAACATTTTATTCTTATATGATATTAATGTAATAGGTACCTTAAAACCAGAAATGAAATATATTTAAAAATATCAAGGTGTAGCACCATTTCCTTATAGGAAGTATTGTAAGAAAAATATTTCTTGCAAAACGATTGCGCACAGATATATAATATTAGAATAATCAGCATAAAAAACCTAATTAAGTTAAAAGTAGGGGGAAACATTAATTGATAGAAGTAAAAAATTTAAAAAGAGAATTTAAAATGAACAAAAAATATCCGGGATTTAAGGGTGCAATAAAATCATTTTTCTCAAGAGAATATACTATTAAAACTGCTGTTGATAATATAAGCTTTAATATTGATGATGGGGAAGTTGTGGGATACATAGGAGCTAATGGTGCTGGAAAATCTACAACAATTAAGATGATGACAGGAATATTAACTCCAACTTCAGGTAGTGTGCTTGTAAACGGTATTGTTCCTTATGAAAATAGAGAAGAAAATGCTAAAAGTATAGGTGTTGTTTTTGGCCAGAAAACGCAGCTGTGGTGGGATCTTCCGTTATCAGAGACATTTTCTCTTTTAAAGGATATTTATGATGTAGGGGACAAAAAATTTAAGGAAAGAATGGATTTTTTAAATGAAACATTAGGACTAAAAGATTTTATGCTTAGTCCAGTTAGAACGCTTTCATTGGGACAGCGAATGAGGGCAGACCTTGCAGCAGCTTTCATTCATAATCCTAAGGTTATATATCTTGATGAACCAACAATAGGATTAGATGTAGTAGTAAAAGATAATGTTAGGAAGGCTATAAAGAAAATTAATGAGGATTATGGAACAACTATAATATTAACAACACATGACTTAAATGATATTGAAGAATTATGCAATAGAATTATCATAATAGACAATGGAAAGAAAATATACGACGGAGGTTTGAATGAAATAAAAGAAAAGTATGGATACATGACTAGCATAGAAGCTCAAATGAAAGAAAAAGTAAAACTTGAAGAGATTAATTTTATTAAAGAATTAGATGTTCAAAATATAGAAATTAAAGTTATAGAAAATAAAATTAATATAACTTTTAATAAAAATAATATTTCAGCTGCAGATATAATTGAAAAATTAATTGGAAAGTTTCATATATTAGATTTTTCTATAAAAGAGACAAGCATTGAGGATATTGTTAAGAAGATATATAAAAGCGGGGTGTAGAAGGTGAAAAGAAGAAGTAAGTTGAAAATGTATCTACCCTTTGCAACTAATGTTTTCCAAAGGAAGTTATCTTATAAAGCTGATGTAATTATATTTTTGTTTGGACAATTTATGGTACTTGCAGTAAGTTATTATCTTTGGAAGGCTGTATATGGAAGCTCCTCAAAGACTACAATAAAAGGGTTTTCTTTAAATGAAATGGTTATATATATACTGATATCATTTCTTACAAGCTTAATGATTGGTGTTAGTATATTTAGTGACATATATTCAGAAGTAAAGGATGGATCTATTGCAGTTAACCTCATAAGACCTATTAGTTATGAAAAAAGAATGATGTTTCAAGCACTTGGAAATGTAATGTATAACTTTATATTAATATTCATAATTGGGTTTTCTGGCATAAATATATTGCTTTATAAGTATACTGGAGTTTTTAGTATCTCCAATATTTTATTGTATTTAATTAGTGCTATATTGGGATTATTAATTAACTTTTATTATAGTTATTGTTTTGCACTACTTTCTTTTAAGATAACAAACATGTGGGGTTTAACCCAAATAATGGGCGCTATAACAGATTTGCTATCTGGTGCATTGATACCAATAGTGTTTTTCCCTAAGATAATCCAAAAGTTTATTGAAGTTTTACCATTTAGTTCGTTAATATATACCCCATCAATGATATACTTGGGAAAATTAACAGGTATTTTTTGATAAAAGCATTAATACTTCAAGTGATATGGCTGATAATTTTATCAGTTATTGCTAAGGTCATGTGGAATAGTTTGATTAAAAAGCTTACTATTCTGGGAGGTTGATATTATGAAGAGATATTTTAAATTATATATACAATTTCTTAAACAATATATAAAATCCTTGATGGAATACAGAATAGATTTTATATTAGGCTTGATAGGTTTTATCTTTGTTCAGTTTGCTGGTGTAGTTTTTATAAAGCTTATATTTAATAATATACCAAGTTTGGCTGGATGGAGTTTTTATGAAATTTTATTTATTTACGGATTTGCACAAATACCAAGGGGAATTGACCATGTATTTACAGACAATCTGTGGATGTTAAGTAGAAACATAATAGTACAGGGGCAATTTGATAGATATTTAATAAGACCATTAAATCCTTTATTTCAACTTATAGCAGAAAGGTTTCAGCCAGATGGCTTTGGAGAAATAATTATAGGTTTAATTTTAGTTGTGACCTCATGTAACAGGTTAAATATCAAGCTAACACCTTTGAATTTAGTACTTATGATAATTGTAATAATATTTGCAAGTTTTATATATACAGCAATTAAACTTGCTGTTGCAAGTATAGCGTTTTGGGTTAAATTTGCACAAAGCTATTTATTTATGACATATCAATTAAGTAGTTTTGCTAAATATCCAATGGGTATATATCCTAAAGTAATAAGTTCTATATTGACTTTTATTATACCTTTTGCATTTACAGGGTATTTTCCAGGAGCGTATTTTATTGGTAGGATGAGTTTTTTTTATGGTATAATGTTAACTTTGTTAATTAGTGTTATAAGTATTTGTGTAGCTTATTTTATATGGCTTAAAGGAATGAATAGATATGAAAGTTCAGGAAGTTAATATAGATAGATAATGTGAAACTTGAAAATTATAAGTTCCAGGTTTATCCTAATAAATTGGAATTTGTCGAGCTGAGTGAAGGGTTTTAATTCGCCCTGCTCATTAAAAAACTAACTTTTTCACTTATGTGAAAAGTGAAGGGTTTGACATAGCTTTGCTTGTCAAAGGTGAAGGTTTTTGCCACGGCAAAAGGTTAAGGAATATTTTTTCTCCGTTTCTCTACGAAAAATAAATAATTTAAATACGTTAAAGATTTTCCGTAGGGAAACGGAGTGTCGCCGTTTATTTAGTTCGCATTAAATTTAATTTAATGTCATAATTTTCATATTATAATGAAATGATTATGAATCATCATTTCCATTATAATAAAAAAGCTAAATATATTTATTATTCAGTTTACTGAATAATTAGGTTGATGGCTATGGGGCAGAGCCCAAACCCCGCGTATGTTTATACTCGCTGTGCGCTCAGGCAAATTGAGATATCTAAGTATTTTATGATTTTTTTACCAAGATTTATTAGAATTTTTTTAAATCGTTTCCTCAGCAGTATTACTTCGCTCCCACGGTAGTGCAAGGAAAAAATTCCTCCGTACCTACGGAATTTTTGGCGTGAACTTGTCCATTCATTTATTGATTAACAGTGATTATAGAGTATTTTTCGTAGGGAACCGGAGAAAAATTTACCTTGCATTTCCGGTTTAGCCAAGTAACAGTATTGAAGAGATGATTTAAATGAAAGCTAATAAATCTTAGGTGATGATTGTTAAAAGGCTTAGAAGTTTCAATCTGTCTGAGCCACAGGCGAGTTATTGAAACTTCTTAGAATTTTGACAATCATCGCCTTAGATTTATAGTTTCCATTTAATATCTCAAGATACTGTTACTTCGCAATATTTTTAAATTGCTCAAGTTTACTTAATGTAATAGAGTTTAAGTCTATGGAGTGCTCTTGTGCAAGCTACATATAAAAGCCTTTTATCGAACTCGTTAGTATAGTTTTCAGTAAAAGTGCTTAATATTATAACAGCATCAAATTCTAAGCCTTTTGCCATATATGATGGGATTATTAATGTTCCTTTTTCAATTTCTAGTGCATCACTGTCTATCAATTTTACATCTGACAAATTTTTAAGGGCAGCATAGGCTTTTTTTGCCTCTTTATGAGTTCTGCATATTATTGAAATAGATTTAAAACCATCATTATGAAACCTTTCTATGTCAGAAACTATTGAGGTATATATTGAAACTTCATTTGGAAGCGATATTATTTCTGGTTTATTTTCATGTCTTTCAAAAAGTCTATAGAAGTATTTTTTTACCTAAAACTTTTTGTGCAAATAAATTTATCTCCATAGAAGATCTATAGCCTTTGTTTAGGAACAGTTTTAGGGATCTGTTTTTATGAAGTATTTTATCTATGTCTTCATATATTGTTTCATCCTTTTTATTTTCCATTGCTTGATTAAAGTCTCCTAAAATGGTATAACGTGCTTTAGGAAATAAAAGCTTAAATATTTCAAATTGAAATGGATAATAATCTTGTGCTTCATCTATTACCACATGTGATATTTGAGAAAAATCATTTAGTCCATTAAATTTTAATTTTAAATACATAATGGGAGTGCAGTCTTCATAAGGAATAAATTTCTCAGATAAACTTTTCCTAGTATACTCTATTATTTCATTTATATTTGAAGGAAGTGCTAAACCTTTACAGAGTTTCTTAAATAGTTTTAAATTAAAAAATAATAGTTTATACAATGCAAGGTAATCTATTCTGGTAAATTTAGAAAGATCATTTACTAATATTTTTGTTTCTTTTATTGACAGTAGTCTGCTGAAGGATTTTACTTCAAGTTCATGTCCATAACTATTTTTAACTATGACTTCAATTTTTTTAATCTTTCCTTTTGTATAGGGTGAATTTTATTGAATATTATATTTTCAATTCGTTTAAGTCTTTTAGCCGGAGCCATGCCTATTTTATTGTTTAAGAACATATTCTTAATTTCATCCTTTGAATAAATAACTTTATTATTATAGTATACATCTGCGAATGGAATTAGCTTTCTTAAATAATAATCTATAAATCTATTAAGTATTTCTAAAAAGATTGTAGAACCCTTAAAATTTATATTATCCAGCTTAGTAGAATTTTTAGAAAGTATTAGATCTTCAAGTTGTTCATTTCTTCTTTCAAGTCTAAGGCCATTATTTAAATATTTTGATGATATTTCATCATAGGTTATTTGATTTACATTCTCTTCTCCAAGTTCAGGCAAAACTCCTGAGATATACTTGCTAAAAATTGAATTTGGAGAGATTATTATAAAATTATTCGAGGATAAATTAGAGGACATGCCAATGTAAAGCAAAAAAGCAATTCTGTGAAGAGCTATAGAAGTTTTACCACTTCCAGCACAGCCTTGAACTATTAAGAGTTCGTTTTCTGTATCTCTTATTATGACATCTTGATCTTTTTGTATTGTTTGAACTATGTTTTTCATTTTATCGGAAGAGTTTTTGCTCAATATTTCTTGAAGCATGGAATCCTTTATTTGAAGGCTGCTATCAAAGAAATATATTAGCTTTGAGTCTTGTATTTTATATTGTCTCTTTAAAGATATATTTCCGCTAACTATACCAATAGGAGAATTATAATGGCTTTGACCAAGTTCACCTTCATAAAACATGCTGGCAACAGGACTTCTCCAATCGTAAACTAAAATTTCATCTGTATTTTCATCAAGCAAATTATGCATTCCAATATAAATTTTTTCAGTATCATCAAAGCCGTCTTCTTTAAAGTCAATTCTGCCAAAGTAAGGGGAAGAAAGCATTTTTTTATATGCGGTTATCCTCGCAGCAGATTTTTCAAAAATGCTAGACTTAATATTTATTTCGGAAAGATAGTGATTCATTTCTGGTATTTTGTCAAGATCACTTGAGGAATGAGATGTTTCTTGCCACATATTTTTTCTAGAGTTGATAAGATCCTTTTCAAAATTATTGGTATTTTGATTTTCTTTATTTAACTCCTGAGTTATGAAATTAAGAGTTTTTTTGAGATATAAAGCTTCTTCATTAGAATCTTCCTTAAAATTACACATAAATAGTACCTCCTAAAAATTTTTGATAAAAATAAGACTTTTTACAGGGGAATTGCCTATTGACATTGAAAACTGTAATGTGCTATAATATAATAGAATTATTATATTATAAAATGAAAAACTATAAGCTTTTTTATTATATATTAAAATCATGTTTGTGTAAAGTAAATATGATTTTATTTTTATTACGGGGTGTTTTATGAGAAGAGAATATATAAATTATAAAAAAGATGTACCAGTTAATATTTGTTGTGCCAATATAATGGAATATCCTGTACACTGGCATAACTCCATAGAGATATTATATGTTCTTAAGGGAAAATTCTATGTGACTATAGATTCTGATAAGTATGAGCTTATTGAAAAAGATATAGAAATAGTCAATATAGATGAGGCTCACAGTATTGTAAGCAGAGATAAGAACAATATGATATTGGTATTTCATATTGACCCAAATTTTTTTTGAGAAATACTATAATGATATTCAAAATATGTTCTTCTACACCAATATTACTGATGATAATGGTCAAAAAGGAGAGGAGTATGATGAACTTAGGACATTTCTTTCAAGAATAACCTGCGAAGCTGTTCAAAGGCAGGACAACTATGATGAGGCAATTGAAGATATTTTGGTAAAGATTCTATATCACCTCATAAATAACTTTCACTATCTTACAAGTGAAAGAGAAGATTTAAGGGAGAAAGAAGAACAGCTTGAAAGATACCACAGAATTACAAAATATATATTTAATAATTATAATGACAATATAACACTTCAAGATATAGCAAAAAAGGAATTTTTAAGCACCCATTATCTGTCTCATGAAATAAAGGATACAACTGGATATAGTTTCACAGACCTTCTTAACTTAACTAGAGTTGATGAAGCATTAAAGTTTTTGTTAGATACAGATAAAACTATATCTGAGATATCAGAAGAAGTTGGCTTTTCGCATACTAGATATTTTAATAAGCACTTTAAAATTCACTTTAAGTGTTCGCCAACTCAGTACAGAAAAAAATTTAAGTTATCTGATGAGGAATTTGAAAAGCAAAAGAAAATAACTTATTTTGAACTTAAAGATAGCATCGACTATATAACTTATTATCTTGAGGACTATGATAGGTTTAACTATGAAGAAAAAATATCTAAGATAACGCTTAATATGTCAAATGAAATTGGTGAGTTTCAAAAGGAGTTTAAAGATATAATTAATGTGGGAGATGCTTTTGAACTTTTAATTGAAGACAATAAGGATATACTTGAAACGATTCAAGATGAAATTGGATTTAAGTATGCAAGGCTTTTAAATGTGTTTAGTCAGGACATGGGAATATTTCCGGAATCAAAGTTTTATAACTGGAATAGAACTAGAGATGTTTTAGAGTTCTTAGATACCCTTGGAATAGGTGTAGTAATAGTACTTGATGATGATAGTTTTACGTCTGATGAATTTATAAAAGCATTAAAGTCCTTTTTGGATTACTTTAATGAACTTGATACTGTAAGCTTCAATGAATTCAAGTTTCAATTTGCAGATAAAGTGAAGGATGAAGTGAGACAGCAGGTAGAAAAACTGCTTTTGGAAGATTATGAACTTGAAATTATTGAGGAGAAATTCTCCTATAATGATGATATAAATTATATATATGATACTGCATATATGCTTCCTTTTGTAATTAACAGTGTTGTAAATAAGAAACCAAGCAGAAATGTTTTAAGAGCTTTTGATGTTCTTGATAAGCAGGTTAATCTTACAAATGAAGTTTTCTTTGGATATTCGGGACTTATTAATGATAAGGGTATAAAAAAGCCTTCGTATTATGCTTATTTTTTAATGAATAAGTTAGGAGATGTCTTAGTTGCTAAGGATAATGGATATATAGTTACTAAGAGTGATAATGAATACCAGATTTTGCTTTATAGCTATCATGAAGATATAGATAACCTCAACCTTTTTGACAAATTTTCGAAGTTTAGAGGAATTAGAAACATTACCGAGAAGAAATTTTCAATTAATATAGTTGGTATACCTTCGGCTGTAAGAGTAACGGCTTACGATATAAACGAGAAGGTTGGTTCCTCCTATAATTATTGGACAGATATGGGCAGACCTAAGAGACTTAGTAAAGAAGAAAAGGAAATACTTCACAAGGCAGCCTTTCCTAGTATACATTTTAGGAGCATAAAGAAAAGTACAATATTTAATATTCAAAGTAAAATTCAGGGATATGGTGCTGTATTGATAGTTATTAGACCTGTAGAAGGTATAAATAAGTAATAAAATTGGTTTTATTTGCTTTTAGCATAAAAAATCCATTTTATTAACATAGCATATTGGTACTTTTATGTGAGCACTTTAGTTGATGAAATCCACCTTATATAAATAGTATAATTAACTTGTAGCTTAGGAGATCTTTAAGCTGCAAGAAATGAGGTGGTTTTATGGGAGCAAATGATAAAAGTTTCCTTACCGAAAATATAAGTAAATTGCTTTTAAAATTTGCAATACCTGCGATACTCTCATCACTGGTTTATGAACTTTATAATACTGTTGATACGGTTTTTGCTGGAAGATATGTTGGAACTGAAGCGATAGGAGCTGTAACAGTAGCCTATCCAATACAAAAGCTTATGATTGCACTTGGACTTTTGATTGCTTCAGGAACATTAGCATATGCAGCAAGGGCTATGGGAGAAAAAAATACAAAGGAATTAAAGAATGTAATAGTAAATTCTCTTATGTTGACTTTGATTTCTTTAATAACGGTTTCCGTTTTAATATATTTCTTTAGAAAGCCTGTTATTCATGCTATTGGAGCAAGTAGTGCAATTTATGCCTTAGCAGATAAGTATGTATCAATACTTTTGATAGGTGGAGTTTTTCAGGCACTTGCAATTGTAGCGTGTTATATAATGATATCTTTTGGTAAAGCAAGGATAATTCTTTATACAAATCTTATAGGCATATCACTTGATATAGTGTTTAGCTATATTCTTGTTGTAGCATTCGGTATGGGGCTTATAGGAAGTGCAGTTGCTAATATTACAGCACAGGTAATTTCGTTTATATTTGCACTTTTCATGTTTATTAAAACGAATAATCAATTTAAAATTAAATTTTCAAGTCGTTTGACCTTAAAGACTGTAAATAAAAACATAATATGGGAAATAATAACCGTTGGATTTTCAACTTTTATAATTGAAATGGTAGATGCTTTCGTTGGAGCAGTACTTAATAATATTTTGCATCCAATAGGTGGGGATTCTGCGATAATTACTATTGGAATAGTTACAAAAGCTTTAATGATTATGTTTATTGCGATAATCGGCATAAGTTCTGGAATGCAGCCTATAATAAGCTATAACTTTGGAGCCGGAAATTACAATAGAGTAAGAAAGATTTTAAAATGCTCAATTAAATATATTATTATAATTTCAGTTGTGTTTTGGGTTGTATTTATGAAATATTCTTATCCGATAATAGGATTTTTCTTGAAGGACAAGGCTTTATTAGCTCAAACTGTAAGTGCATTTAGAACTTGTACACTTCTCGTTCCGCTTTTGGGAATATATTATGTTACCATATATTATTATCAAGCAATAGGAGAGGCAAGGAAAAGTTTTCTTTTATCAATATATAGAGAGATAGTAATATTTATACCTTTAGCAACATTGTTTATAAAGATTTTTGGAATGAAAGGTGCCTTCATGGCTTATCCAGTAGGAGATGTGGTTGTTATATTAACATCAATTCACTTTATAAGAAAAGCCTTCAAAGAGAAATTTGAAGAAGAAAAAATGCCAAGGCATGTGGTAAGTAAAAGTATTTAATTTTTACTTACCACTTTTAGTGCACAATTCACAATGCACAGTTCACAGTTAATGATGATTTTTCTCCGTTATACTACGGAAAATCTTTAACTTAATTTATAATTACCTTGATTCACCTAGTTGCTAGTATGTATATAACATAAATTATAAACAGTCCCCAGAAAGTACCGAATACTAAATAAAATATTCTAAAAAGTTTATCAATTTTTTTATTATTTTCTTTTACTTCTTCCCTGTTGGTATTCTTTTTTTTGTTTGGCATCAAAGGGATTAGTATAGATATTAAAATAAAATTCAAACACATTAAAAGCATATCATATCCTATAAATCCAGATTTGTTCTGAAAGATTTTTAAATTTAAGAAAATTAATATAATAAGTACTGAGGAAAGAGCTGCAGAAATATACATTATTATGTTTCTAAGTTTTTTGTTTTTAGTTTTATGGAAAAATCAATCCCCTTTTGTTCTAAAAAATTAAATATAAGTGTTAAACCACTTAGTTCATCAACAGCTAAAAACAATAGGTTTATTGATATGTTTTTTGTTCCTGTTGCAAGCATGTAATAGCAGTATATTAGTATAGAAACAACTGTTACTATAGAAGCTCCTTTAAGAGCAGCATTAAAATTACTCTCGTCCATTTCATCCTTGTCACTTAAAGCTATTATGAAAAATGAACCGCAAAACATAGCGGCTATTAAAGCATTAATTTCAAGTATTAATTTAACTAACATTATTCTTCATCCTTCTCTATCATCTCAAAAATCTCATCAACAGTTTTCCCAAAGTATTTTGCAATTTTAAAAGAAAGTTTTAACGAAGGATTAAAAGTTCCTCTTTCTATTTCTAGTATGGTACTTCTATTTACTCCAAGGTCTATGGCTAAATCCTCTTGAGTTAAATCTTTTTCAGCTCTTAATACTTTGATTTTAGTGTTGAATATCTTTTTTCTTTTAACCATAAAATCACTTCCTTGGAAAGAGTATAGCACATAATGTTGTATATAGTAAACATTATATTGGATATAATCAACATAAGTAAATTCAGTCAATTTTAATGTATAACATACTAAAAATATAAAGTCCTGCACCACTTATTATTGGTAAAATGTATGATGGTGTAAGATTTATAAGAGCTCCAGCTATGATTAGTGCAATAGGTAGAATTATTTTAGATATGCTGCTTCCCACACCAAGTACTCTTCCTCTAAAATTGTCTGGAATAGTCTGTTGGAGAATATAGAAGAGAGGAATGTCAATTGAAGCTATAGCTATACCTGATAATAATGTTATTAGAGTGAAATATATCAAATAAAAATTTTATTGAGTATTTTATAGTGAATTATAACGGAACAACCTATTACTATCATACAAATTGATAGAATGATATTCATTACTTTTGTAATCTTTTGATAGCAGTATTTTTTCATAACTTTTTTTTATTATAAGGGCGCCTAAAATCATTCCAACAGAGAAAAATGCTTCTATTATACCAAAGAAATTAGTGCTTAATTTTAAAACATTATTTATTATATATGGCATTGGAACATTTATTGAAAGACCGATGAAAAAATTTAATACAATAAAAATTGTAAATATACTTATAATATTTTTTCTGGTTTTTAAATAGGTGATTCCGTAAATTATGTCAGTAAAAAAATTGAAATTTTCTTTGCTTTTTTTATTATTACTATAATTAAAATTGAAATCCATAAATATTTCAAGAGATGCAGATATGCCAAAAGAAAAAGCATTAATTATGATGAAAAGTCGTATATTTATCAAAGCGAAAATTATACCACCAACCATTGGGCCAATTATTGAAGAAATGGATTCAATTATTTTGCTAGCGGAATTTATAGAAATAAGCATTTTTTTCGATACCAGATTTGGTTTTGAGGCTTCGACATCTATTCCATAAATAGTGGAAAATACATTTAAGAAGAAGGTGCTTACGTAAATCATTGGTAGATTTAAAGTGTGCTTCATAGTTAATATATAAAGAACTAATAATAAAGTGACATTTAAGATATCTGTAATTACAGCAAGCAATTTTTTGCTCATTCTATCAGCAAGTACACCTGCAAATGGATTTATAAGAACAGTAGATAAAATACTTATTGTTAAAGTAGTTGCAAAGTTTAAACCAGAACCAGTAAGCTTTAATACATATAAGCTAATGGCAAAATTATATACAGATGTCCCAAATAGAGATATGAAGTTTGCAATTGAAAACAAGAATACATTTAAGAATTCTCTATTCTTTGAAAATCTTTTTAATGATAAGACTGATACTAACATTTTAATCCTACTTTCCTTTAAATATTGTTTTTGTTTAAGTTCATTATAGATAGTAGTCTTATCACCATATCAATACATTAATTAATAAAATTTTATTATAAAATAAGCAAAAGATAGAGTTAACCCTATCTTTTGCCAAAGATTAAATATGAATATACTTTCTCGCCATCTTTAAAATAACCTTCATATTTACCGCCTTTTTCTATATAATCTGATATATTTTCTTCAAAGATATTATAGTTAAGCTTTGAAATTTCATTTTTAATATTATTTATCATAAAGTTTTTTCGATAATTATTTCTTATTAAAGAATTTGAGGCAAAATTTTTAAATAAAATATAAGTACCTATTATAATTACGTTATCTTTTACATAATTATCGATTAGCTTTAATAAAAATTCTTCATTGTCAAAGCTGTAATTACTTGTTCCGGAAATATCTAAAAGTACATCAACAGATTTATCATTTATTGGAATTTGCTTAAAGTCTGAACAAATAAATAATATATTCTTTTTGCAGTTTACGGTTTCTAGTATGCTTTTTAATAATAAATGTCTGTTTATATCATGATCTACGGCAATATATATTGAATCATCAGGTAGATTTTGATAAATGCTTCTTAAAAAAACCCAATTCCTGAACCTAGTTCAAGTATTACTTTATTTTTAAATTAGTAAATTAATTTTTTATATAGCCAGTCCATCACGATAAACATTATCTAAGTAATCTATATTGGTAGAATTTATATAATCTATAATATAATTAGAATTAAACTTAAAGTCATTTACGTCTGTATTATAAATTTTTAATATTCCATTTTGAATTGTATATTCTTCACCACAAGGGCATATAAGCTTTCCGTTTATAATTTGATTGTCTACTATATTGCCTTCACGAAGTTCTAAATCCTGTTTGCATTTAAAACACTTTAAAATATTTAGTGCTTTAATGTCTACACCCATAACAGATTTATTTTTGGTTTCTATGTTTGAAAGGAGACTTGATTTTGCTTTGAGTTTTTCTTTCATTTTATTAAGCACTATTATTTGATGTTCTATTTGTTCATATTTATTTGTAAAAAATGTTTTGAAACATTCATTTTCTTGATAGGAAGTAAGTTTAGCTAGTCTTTTAAACATAAAAATTGATTTGATCTCATTTAATGAAAATCCCATTTCTTTAAGTAATAATACGTCTTCCAAATCATTTTGACATTTAGTATCAAAGTTGTATTGTCCCCCTTGTTTTTCGGGTATTATCAAATTTATATTCATATAATGCCTTATAGTATCTATAGTTAAATTATTAATTCTAGAAAATTTGCCAATCTTCATATTGTTACCTCCATATGTGGTAAGCTTTAATAATAAATAATTATAGCATAATCAAATTGGTATTTACATTTGAAAGAAGTATCACATCAACTGAGATTAATGAGCATTTCAAGAAGGTGCTTTCAGAAACAAAGCCATTTATATTGACTCTACAGGGAATAGCTAAGATTGACAATACTTTAGGTCTGTATCTTATATATATAAAAGAGGGCAATGAAGAGATAAAGAATATGAAGATTCTATTATTGAAATGGAAGTAACTTTGTTATAGCTGATATATATGTAAAAATAAATCATATATTGGAATTCGTATCTGTACATGATGTTGAAAGATTAAGGCAAGCTTATTACCGATACAAACGACAATGACGGAGCAGCTAAGGTAATAGAAAGGGGTAGCATAAATTAAGATGTAAAATTTAGTATTGAAACTTACCAATATAAATCCTATAATAGTATTGATATAAAAAAAGTGTATTGATATTATTAAAAATATACAACTGTGAAGCTTAAAATTTTAGTTGCACTAAAATGTCGGCTTCTAGACATTATGGTGCATATATAGTTTGTAGTTGAGCTGGTTTTACTATATATAGGAGGCTAGAGTTTTGAAAAGAATAGAACGAATATATAATTATATTGTAGAAAAAACTAAAGAATTTGACATTGATACACTGAAGCAGAAATGTGGATTCAGCTCCTTAGAAATTTCAGAAAATTTAGACATATTAAGAAATAATGTAAGTATGGAGCTTAATGAACTGCAAAGACAAGGTAAGATAATAAAAATAAAAGTACGACCTGTACTATACATTGATAAGGCCTGCGTTGAAAAGCTTATCAAATAAAAAATTACAAGAAGGGCCTATGGAAATAAAATCTCTAGATGAAATTTTGAACTCTGAAGAAAAGATAGAAAAGGTAGAAGAAAAATCGCCATTTGACAGATTAATTGGAGCCAAAGGGAGTCTTAGAAATCAAGTAGAACAGGCAAAAGCAGCAATATTATATCCGCCTAATGGGCTGCATACTCTTATTGTAGGGCAAACAGGAGTTGGTAAGACGCTTTTTGCAAATATGATGTACAATCAAGCAAAATATGTAAGTAGATTAAGTGAAGATGCGCCTTTCATAGTATTTAATTGTGCGGATTACTACAATAATCCACAACTTTTAATATCGCATTTATTTGGACATATAAAAGGAGCTTATACAGGAGCAGACAGTGATAAATCTGGAATAGTAGAGAAGGCTGATGGTGGAATATTATTCCTAGATGAAATACATAGACTTCCTCCAGAAGGTCAAGAAATGTTATTTTACTTTATGGATACAAGTAGATTTAACAGATTAGGAGAAACTGAAAGAAATAGGAAATCCTCTGTACTTATAATTGGAGCTACTACAGAAGATCCAAATTCATCATTATTAAAAACATTTATTAGAAGAATACCAATAGTAATAACTATTCCTAATTTTGAAAAAAGATCAATAAAAGAAAAGGTTGACTTAATTAAATATTTGCTTGCAAATGAAGCACATAGAGTGAATAAAGTAATTAAAATAGAAGACGAGGCGGTTAAAGCAATAATTGGAAGTACATCCTATGGAAATATTGGACAGATGAAGTCTAATATACAGTTAATTTGTGCTACAGCATTTTTAAAGAGTATCAATACTAAGGATCACATTGATATCACCTTTAAATCTTTACCATCAGACATTAAAAATGGACTTTTTTTATTTAAGTGGAAAGAGAAAGGAAATGGAGAAGATATCTGATTATCTTGACTCGCAGCTAGTAATAACACCAGAGGGACATAATGTACTAATCGATAAGGATCCTTACGATCCACCTTTTAATCTTTATAAAATAATAGAAGATAAAGCTGCAATATTAAAAGATGGTGGAGCTGATGATGAGTATATAAACAACTTTATAACTACAGATATTAATATTCATATTAAATCTTTCTATAATAAGGTGAAAAATGATGAGGACGATAGAAATAAAATATTAAAGATTGTAAATGAAGATATATTAAAATTTTCAGAAGATGTAATGCTAATGATTGAAAAGAAAATAAATAAGAAATTAAATGACAGGTTTTTATATGCTTTAAGTCTTCATCTAAGTTCTTTTTTAAATAGATTAAGCAATCATGAAAATTTAAAATACACTAATATTGAAGGCATAATAAATGACAAGCGAGCAGAATTTAATATTGCAGTTGAAATTAAGGGAATGATTGAAAAAAAATATGATGTAGTTGTACCTAAAATTGAAGTAATATATTTGACAATTTTAATTAGTTCAGTTACAGAAGAACAAACTAATACACATGTGGCAATAATAGTTGCAGCTCATGGTAGCAGCACAGCTAGTAGTATGGTAAATGTTACAAAACAGTTATTAGGAGAGGGAGTAATAGAAGCAATTGACATGCCGCTTGAAGTAAACCCAACCCAAATACTTGATGAAATAATAGAAAAAGCTAGAGAAATTGATATGGGGAAAGGAATACTTTTATTAGTTGACATGGGATCGCTTTCAAATTTTGATTCAATAATAATGGAAAAAACAGACATTAAGGTTAAGACAATAGACATGGTGACTACGCCGCTAGTACTTGAAGCCGTAAGAAAGGCTAATATCTTAGACATGGATTTAGATGGATTGTACAATTCACTTAAGCAATTTAGAGGATATTCAAAGTCAAAAGTTGAGGAAGAAGAAGTTATAAATGAAGAAAGTGTAAATAAGAAAAAGGCAATAATAACAATATGCTCAACTGGAGAAGGAACCGCAGTAAAATTAAAAGAACTTGTGGAAAGCATTGTTAAAAGTACAAAGGAAAAAGAAATTGAAATTTTACCAATAAGTATAAAAGACATAAAAAGGGAAGTAATAAAAATAAAAAATAGCTATAATATAATAGCTTCTGTTGGTGTTTTAAATCCTAAAATCGAAGCACCATTTATATCGCTTGAAGAACTAATTAGTGGTGATGGCGAAAATATTTTAATGAGTATAATACAAAGAAAGAGTTTTAAAATTGAAAAAAATCATGGAAACACAGTAGTAAAGGACTTATGCGAAGACAGTTTGAATCAATTTTTAACTTATTTAAATCCTTCTAAAATAATAAGTGTATTGTATCAGTTTATAAATATTTTGGAGGAGAATGGAAAAATAAGCTTTAACAATGCAACCAAAATAAGAATAATGGTTCATGTTGGCTGTGCTTTAGAGAGAATGGTAATAAATGACGGTCTAAAATACAAGAGGGAAAAGGATAAATTGAATATGCACATAGTGGAAATTATCACAGAAGCAAATAAAATATTTAAGGATACTATAAATATAACTTTATCTGAAGACGAAATATTGTTTTTAGCAGAGATAATAGAATAAAAAAATACAATACACTGATACACTTCTATCACAATATACTTTTTTATTATTGAAAATCAAAAAATAGTATTAAAATCACAAAAGAAGTGTATCAGTAAAAAAATAAAAAAATTTTTCAGAACAAAAAAACAGCTATTTTAAAAGACTTCACATAAACATAAAAAACAATACACTATTTTGGCACGACAATTGCTGTATATAATAGTGTGACAGAATTGGATTACAAAGATGGATTAATGTTTATGGTAGATTTATTTGGAGGAAGTTATTTTAATGTAGCTAGTAGAGTTGTAGATGAAAACGAAAACATAAATATAATTTAGTTACAGGTGTAAGTTTACTCATTAAAAGAAGCATTAGATAATAACAGTGATGATGAGGAGAATGATTTATAATGAATATAGTATTGGCACTGAGATTCTACGTCAGTACTTTATAAACCACCCTCAAAGCATTGATAAATATACGTTCCTTCAAAATTCAGCTTTCACCCATTGGGTGAAAGAAAAAAGTAAAGAAGAACAAAAAATAGTCGCTTTAGCGACTGCACGGAAAAGTATGCGGGTGGCGGACCATTCAGAGGGCTTTTAGCCCAGCCAGTAATATGCCCTTACAGGGCTGAGCAAACCACCGGCTTAGCCGGTGGTCATGATTGTACCACTGTGGAAGTGAAGTAACAATGCTGAAGGAATGATTTAAAAAAGTCCTAATAAATCTTGGTTGAAAAATCATAAAATACTTAGATATTTCAACCTTAGATTTATAGGACTTTTTTAACGCGACTAAGCATTGTTACTTCGTAATTTTAAAGACTTTATCAAGTCTAGTGAGCTTAAATATTTTTAAAACTTGAGGATTTGTTATTGAGCTTAGTATAAATGTTCCATTAAGTTCGGTGCATTTTTTATAAACATTAACTAAAACACCTAATCCAGTACTATCAATAAAAGTGCACTTGCTAAAATCTAATGTGAAATTTTTCTCACCAGCTTCAACTAATTCATTAAGTTTTTTTCTATATTCAGAAGCTTCTTCAACAGAAAAATTTTCTGGTATAGTAATGTTTTTCATTAATAATCACCTTCTAAACACTGTATTTTTCAATTAAATTATTCATATCAATTGCAGTTTCACTTGTATGTTCTGCGCTAGAAGCAACATTTTGTATTACAGATGCTTGTTCTTCTGCAGCAGCAGCAACCTGCTCACTGCTAGCAGTATTCTTTTCTGTAATGCTTGCAACTGAATCTATTAATTTTACTATTTGTTCTGAACTTGCAACTTCATCTTTAGTTACATCTACTATTTCATTAACATCGCTTACAATTTGCTGTACTGAAGCAATTATATTGACAAAGGATTTATCGGTATTTGTGGCTACAGATACACCGTTTTCTACTGCCTTTTTATTAGAAATCATGGATTCAACAGCTTTTTTAGTTAAGGTAGTCATTTCAATTATTAATTTAGATATTTCATTAGCACCATTACTTGTTTGTTCTGATAAATTTCTAACCTCATCTGCGACTACGGAAAAGCCTTTACCATGTTCACCGGCTCTTGCAGCTTCTATTGCGGCATTTAAAGCAAGTAAATTAGTTTGTTCTGATATATCATTTATTGTTGTTGTTATTCCACTTACTTTATTTGAAAGCTTATCTAAAGTATGCATAAGATTTTCAGCTTCTGCAGAAGTTTTGCTTATATTTTCGATAGCATCCAATGTTTTTTCAATTTGAGTTCTTCCATTATATGCAGCATCCATAGTGGTATCTGAATTGCTTTTAGCAGTTGAGGCTTTATTCTGAGCTATTTGAACTAAGCTAGAAAGCTGAATAAGAACTTCAGAAGTTTGTACAATTAAATTGTTTTGTTGCTCACAACTTTGCGCCACTTCTTCAATATGTGAAGCTATTTCCTCAGTGCTGGAACTAATTTCTTCACTAGATGCAGACATTTCCTCAGATGATGCAGTTAAATTTTCAGAGAAATTTCTTATATTTTTTATTATATTATCTTGATCATTAAGCATATTATTAAAGTAATTACCTAATATTTGTAATTCGTCACCAGTTTTAATATCAGTTCTTACAGTAAAATCTCCATTTCCTGCTTTTGTCATAGATGCTTCTAATTGTTTTATTGGACGAATAATGTTGTATTTAACAAAACAATAGCAGAAAACTATGTATATTAATCCTATTAAAGCCAGTACAATTAGCAAAGGCGTTTTTATAGAATTAAGTTTGATAAATATTGCTGAGGTTGATGAAGAAATATAGACATAAGCTCCCATAATTATGGTTGGTGCAAAAAACGCTATAAAAATTAGTGAAATTAATTTTGATTCTAAACTTTTTTTCATATAAGGACCTCCTTAGGTGTAGTATTTAAAATGTTTTTTTAATAAATAATGAATTATCTTTAAATTCTACTTTGTCAGATAAGGATCTTATGAGAAAAAGCCCTCTACCATGTTCTTTTAGTAGGTCTTCATTATTTATAGATTCAGGTATATTAATATTTTGTGTATTTTTTGTATAATGTGTTATTTTAAAGTTTAAATATTTACCGTCAAAATTATAAAATAAATTTATAGGTTTAGTTTTATCACTTTTATTTCCATGCTCAAAGGCATTTAGTAAAGCTTCGGTCAAAATTAATTTTATATCGAAGTAATAGTCATAGGCATTTAATTTTTGTATTATGGTTTCAATTATTTTATTATAACCATCGATGCCATATAGAGTTTGAGTATTTTTTATTAAATTCAACATATTATCACCCTAAGTTTATTTTATTTCTATGGCAAGCATTGAAGAATCATCAATTAGCTTACCTTTTTCAATTAGCAGGTCATTTAAGTAATCATCTAGATATTTTTTGAATTCATACATAGTTGAATGCTTTATATAATTTTGTACAATTTTGTCTTCATCAAATACAAAGTCTAATCCATCAGTAAAAAAGTAGAAGGTATCTCCACTATCAAATTTAATTAATTGTTTATCAAAAATGCTATTTTGAAACATGCCAAGAAAAGAACCTTTTACAGTTCGCTCCTCTACTATTCCATTTTTTCTTTTTACAATAAATTCATTTATTCCAGCGCCAATTATAACTGCCTCTTTTTTAGCGAAATCAAAGCTAAAGCAGCAAGCAGCGATAAACCCTTTGTCGTATTTGTTATATTTTGCATTTAAGTTATTTAAAATTGTTATAGGATTATGTTTTTTTAAAATTTCTTGAAGAAATAAAATATCAAAGGCTGAAACGTTAAGTGCGGCAGTAACGCCATTGCCACTGACATCTATCAATATACCAACAACAAGGTTTTCACTTATTTTAAACATTTTGAAATAATCGCCACTGACAGTATGCGCCGGATAATAGAGATATTCGAAGTTTGCTTTTTCCATTATAGGAAAATTTTTTTGAAGGTTGCTACTTTGAATCTTTGTCGCCATATCCAAACTTTTTTTCAAATTCAGTTGTATCTCTAATTACTGAAATAATTGCATCGCTTCCTTTATAGGATATATAACTTAATGAAAATTGCAAGCTGATTTTTTTGTTTTTGTGGTTTATGTAGTTGTAATGTCGAATAATTTTTGTATCTTTATTCTTTAAAATACTTCTTATGATTTTGGTTACATTTTTTCTATCTTTTTGAGGAATATAATATAGTATGCTTTTTTTAGAATCCTCAGATAAACCAAGCAAATTTTTAACTTCATTGTTTGCCAAAACAATTTTGTAATCCTGCAAAATAATTATGCCATCAGGATAGAAATTGACTATTTGATGATACATTTTCTCATCTCTCTTAATAAGGTTTGAAAGTGTCTTTTTTTCAGTTACATCTGTTAATCTTTCTACAATAAAAATTATTTTTTTAGATTTGTCAAAAATTGGTGTGAGGCATACATCCATGTATTTATTGGCTTTAGGATAATATCTTTCACCTGACACAGTATTTTTTGTTTTTAATACTTTATTAAAAGCACAGTTAGCACAGTGGCTTCTATAATCAAGAATTTCATAACATTTTTTATTATAGACCTCTTCTAGGTTCTTATCGTAAAAATGGCAGGCCGCTTCATTGAAAAATATTATACTTTTATCTCTTTTATATACTTTTATTACATCAGGAATAGCATTGAGTACTTTAAACAAAATATCAGGGTTGTTTAATAAATTAGTTGTAATATAAGTTGCATCACTTGAACTGAATAAATTTGAAGTTAATATTTGTTCCAAAAAAAGTCACTCCCATATATAAGTTAGATGATGTGTGTTTGTGATTATTATAGTACAATGCGAATAAAAACACAAATAAATAGATTTATTGCCAATATTCAAAGTGAACTGAGGATATAAAGTAAATGTGTACCTATTTACAAAACTTTAATTATGTAGTAATATATATTTATAGATAATTTATATTAAATAATAACAAATATTACGAAAAGAGGTGAAATGTTTACTTACAAATTTACCTATATTTGCAAGTAAACTAAATAATATGAAAGTAAAATTTCAAGGAAAAGAAGTAACATTAATTGGAAGTGAGCTTAAAGCAGGAGATAAGTTCCCTGATTTTACCGCTGCAAGTAATTCTCTTGAACCTGTTTCTTTAAATGATACAAAGGGTGTTAGAGTATTTCTTACAGTACCATCAATTGACACTCCAGTATGTGATCTTGAAGTAAAAACATTTAACAAAAGAGCAGCTGAAATAGAAGGAGTTACAGTTTATACAGTATCAATGGACTTACCATTTGCTCAAAGTCGATGGTGTGGAGCTGAAGGGATTAAAAGTGTTATTACACTTTCCGATTATAAAGATAGAGATTTTGGAAACAGTACTGGTACTTACGTAAAAGAGATTGGGCTTCTTGCAAGAACAGCATTTGTAGTAGATAGCAATAATACAATTACTTATGCTAAGTACCTTGATGAAATAACAGATTATCCAAATTACGATGAAATACTAGAAGCGGCCCAAAATGCAAAATAAAATATTATTATTTTAAAGAGGCTGTCGCACTAAAAATTAATTCAATAATAATTTATAAATATTGCAAACTAATTTGAGTGAAGGGTTTTAACTAGCTTCGCTCGTTAAAAGACTAACTTTTTCACTTATGTGAAAAGTGAAGGGTTTGACGATGCTTTGCACGTCAAAGGTTAACTTTTCGGCTAAAGCCGAAAGTTAAGGATAATTTTCCTCCGCTTTACTATGGAAAATTTTTAAATTTATTGCTATCTATATGTAAAGAATGTTTAAATTTTGTTATAAAAACATAGCTGGTTTAATTTAAAGATTTTTCGTAGAGAAGCGAAGGAAAATCCTCATTAACTTTTCATGTAAATGAAAAAGTTCACTTTTTAACAAGCAAAGCAAGTTAAAAATCTTTCACTATAGTTGCTTCGCAATATTTATGAATTACGGTTAAAAATAAATTTAATGCGACAGCCCCTTAAACTTTGAACTATTATAAATAAATTTACTTAACTAAATCATAGACAATATTGAAAATTATAAATATACATAGTAAATAGTATTGAAACAAGGCTATAAAAATGAATAAAATATGGTTGTTGCAAAATAGGAGTAAGTTTTGCTGATAACCATATTTTTTATGGTGAAATTTATTATAGGGTATATAAGATTGCTTATGTATAAATAGCAGTTGGCAAGTATAAAATATACATGAAATTAAAATTGTGGAGGTGTAGAATTTGTTCAAACATGAAAAACAATTATTGAATAATTTACAAGTAAAAGTTGAAGGAACTAATCCTCAATATGCAGTTCTTATGCAGGAGCAATTAGGGGGAGGAAATGGAGAACTTAAGGCAGCACTTCAATATTTATCACAAAGTTTTAGAGTAAAAGATCAAACGATAAAAGATTTGTTTTTAGATATTGGAACAGAAGAGCTTAGTCATATGGAGATAGTGGCTGAAACTATAAATTTATTAAATGGACATAGTGTAAATCATGAAGCAGTAGGAAGTGGCGAAATTGAAAGCCATGTACTTAGTGGATTAGCACCAGTTTTGGTGAATTCCTCTGGAGAACCATGGACCGCAAATTATGTAACAGTTACAGGGGATCTTGTAGCAGATTTGCTTTCAAACATAGCTTCAGAACAAAGAGCTAAAGTTGTATATGAATATTTGTATCGTCAGATTAAAGATAGAGAAGTTAGAAATACAATAGATTTTTTATTAAATCGTGAAGAAGCACATAATGCCTTGTTTAGAGAGGCTTTAAATAAGGTGAAAGATACAGGTTCGAATAAGGATTTTGGGGTGACAGATGATTCTAAGTTATATTTTGATTTATCAACGCCAGGTAGATATTTCAATGATCCTAATCCCACAGAACCAAGCTTTTCTAATCCTAGAAGGTAAGCGAATAAAAATAAGATATGAAAATTTTAAACTAGATTGTACTGAAGACATTTGGTATGATCTAGTTTTATTTTTTGTAAAATTTAGGCTTTGTATTGGAAAAATTGAACCTTATTGAAATATTAGTGTATACAAATGAAGATTTTGCTTTAGGTTGATAAAGAAGTAAACGATAAATAACATAATGTTACATCATGAAATATATCGTATTTAAAACTTAATTTTATATACTAACGGAGTTGATAAAATGTTAAAAAAGAAATTAGCAGCGTTAATATTGGGAGTTTTAATTTTTTCTAGTACTGCTTTTATACAAACGAGTTTTGTACAAGCAGTAACGATTCAGAAGCAATACATAAATAACAATAGAAGTTATGAAAAATTACAGCCAATAGGAATAGTAATACATGATACTGATGAGCCAGGAGGAACAGCTCAAAATAATAGAGATTATGTTAATAGAGACGCTAATGCTAAAACATCAGCACACTATTTTGTTGATTGGGATTATGTAATTCAAGCTTTACCTGAGGATGAAGTGGCATGGCATGCCGGATATACAGCTAATCATAAATTCTTAAGTGTTGAGATGTGTGTTCCATATGGGCAAGATACTTTAAAGTTTAATGCAGTGTATAAGAATACAGTAGACTTAGTAGTGGCCATATGCAAAAAGTATGGATGGAGTTCTAGTAATATTTATAGTCATAATTGGGTATCGCAAGCTTATCACGAAACAGATCATACAGATCCTATAGGATATTTAAATCAGTACGGAAAGTCATGGGATAATATGATAAATGATATCCAAAAAGAAATTAATAGTACAAGTTCTAATGATAATACAAACAATAATACTAATCCAGCACAAAATACAAATGGAAGCATATCAGAACTAAAAAGTATATTAACTAAAAATGGATATGGAAAATTAAATGCTGATAATGTAATAGATTCGACAACCATAGCAGCATGTCCGCTTCTAAAAAGTGGTTCTAGTGGAGATGTAGTAAAGTGGATTCAAAGTAGGTTGGCAATAAGTGCAGATGGAATATTTGGAGCTGGAACTAAGCAGGCAGTAGCAAGCTTTCAAAAGGCAAATGGACTTGAAGCAGATGGTGTAATTGGAAAAATGACTTGGACTAAATTGTTGGGTATAGCAAATCAAAATAATAGTGAAGGTAATACAAGCAATAATACACCAGCTCAAAACAGCAGTGGAGATGTAGCAGAATTACAAACTATATTAAACAAAGATAGGTATTCGCATTTAGTAGTTAATAATTATCCAGGCGTAGATACTATAGCAGCATGTCCGTTATTGCAAGTAGGCTCTAGTGGAGAAGTTGTAAAATGGGTTCAAAAGAAATTGGGAATAAGTGCGGATGGAGCGTTTGGAAATGCAACTAAACAGGCGGTAATAAATTTTCAAAAGGCAAATGGACTTGGAGCAGATGGTGCGGTAGGGAAGATGACATGGACAAAGTTACTGAATTTATCAAATCAAAATAATGGTAGTACTATAAATAGTAATACAACAGATAGTAATAATCAGACAACACCAACACAAAATGCAAGCGGAACCATAGCGGAGCTGCAAACAATTCTCAATAAAGCTGGATATGGAAAATTGACAGTGGATAATCAAGCAGGGCCAGCAACTCTAACAGCATGTCCGTTATTGCAAGTAGGCTCTAGTGGAGAAGTTGTAAAATGGGTTCAAAAGAAATTAGGAGTAAGTGCGGATGGCATATTTGGAAGTGGAACTAAACAGGCAGTAATAAATTTTCAAAGAGCAAATGGACTTGGAACAGATGGAGTTATTGGGAAGACGACATGGGTAAAGTTATTGGGAATGTAAAACATGATGATAATGTAACAATGTTGTAAAATTATTGCACAACAGCACCATTTATGTTAAGTTAGATATAAGTAGCATAGAATATAAAATGACAATTATTATTGTAAAAAGTCAAATTTTTACATGACAATATGGAGATGAGTTAATGTTAAGAAAAAAATAATGGTGATAATTTTATCAGTTGCAATTGTTGTCACAAGTAATGTTTTTTTTACACAAAATTTTAGTTACAAGCTGTAACAGTTAAAAAGGAGTACATAAATAATAATAGACCAGGGACAAGCCTACAACCTACAGGCATAGTAATACATGATACTGATGATCCAGGTGGTACAGCCCAAAATAATAGGGATTATTTTAATAATTATGCAAGTGCACAGGCTTCAGCACATTATTTTGTTGATTGGAATCAAGCTATTCAGGCGATTCCAGAAAACGAAGTTGCATGGCATGCTGGACCTACAGCTAATAGTAAGTATTTAGGTGTTGAAATGTGCGTTCCGTATGGAACTGATCAAGCTAAGTTTAATGAAGTATATCAAAACACAGTGGAGTTAGTGGCTTCCATATGTAAAAGATATGGCTGGAATTCGAACAATATTCATAGTCATAAATGGGTATCAGAAACTTATGGCGAAACAGATCATACAGATCCTATAGGATATTTAAACGAGTATGGTAAGACATGGGATCAGCTATTAAGTGATATTCAGAAAGCTATAGATGGTACAAGTTCTGGCAATAATCCAACGCAGCCAGGTGCAAGTGGAGATATAGCAGATTTGCAAACGATACTTAATAACAATGGATATGGACATCTAACAGTAGACAATCAAGCAGGGGCAGCAACTATAGCAGCATGCCCACTTTTAAAAAGTGGATCTAGTGGGGATGTAGTAAAATGGGTTCAAAAGAAATTGGGAGTAAGTGCAGATGGAATATTTGGAAATGCAACTAAGCAGGCAGTAATAAAGTTCCAAAATACAAATAGTATTGAGGCTGATGGAATAATAGGAAAAATGACTTGGGCAAAATTATTAAATTCATCAAGCTCAAATACTACTAATCCAAGCACTGGAGGAAGTACAGGAAATAGTACAACACCAAGTACTAGCGGAGATATAGCAGATTTGCAAACAATACTTAATAACAGCGGATATGGAAAATTGACAGTGAATAATCAGACAGGACCAGCGACAATAGCAGCATGTCCACTTTTGGAAAGCGGATCTAGTGGAAATGTAGTAAAGTGGGTTCAGAAGAAATTAGGAGTAAGTGCGGATGGAATATTTGGCAATGGGACTAAACAGGCAGTAATAAACTTCCAAAAGGCAAATGGACTTACGGCTGATGGAGAAATCGGGAAAATGACTTGGACGAAGCTACTAAGTTCATCAAGTTCAAGCACTACTAATCCAAGTACTGGGGGAATACAGGAAATAATACAACACCAAGCACTAGCGGAGATATAGCAAATTTGCAAACAATACTTAATAACGGTGGATATGGACATTTAACAGTGGATAATCAGGTAGGACCGGCAACTATAGCAGCATGCCCACTTTTAAGCAGTGGATCTAGTGGAGATGTGGTAAAATGGGTTCAAAAGAAATTAGGGGTAAATGCGGATGGAATATTTGGCAATGCGACTAAACAGGCAGTAATAAATTTTCAAAAGGCAAATGGACTTGAAGCAGATGGTGTAATTGGTAAGGGAACTTGGACAAAACTATTAAGTTCATCAAGTTCAAATACTACTAATCCAAGCACTGGAGGAAGTGCAGAAAATAATACAACACCAAGCACTAGTGGAAATATAGCAGATCTTCAGGCAATACTTAATAACAATGGATATGGACATCTAACAGTAGATAATCAAGCAGGACCAGCAACTATAGCAGCATGCCCACTTTTAAAAAGTGGATCTAGTGGAGATGTAGTAAAATGGGTTCAAAAGAGATTAGGAGTAAATGCAGATGGAATATTTGGAGATGCAACTAAGCAGGCAGTAATAAGTTTTCAAAAGACAAATGGACTTGGAGCTGATGGAGAAATCGGGAAAATGACTTGGCAGAAGCTTTTGGGTATTTAGTAAAAAAATATATCTATAGAAATGGAGTGTCTATATGAATAAGATGAAAAAGGTTATTTCTATTTTCTTTGTATTTACACTGTTAATAAATGTTTTTTCAATTAGCAAAGTTAAAGCTAGTTCAGTAAGTGAAAATGGACAGGCTATTGTAATGTATTCAAAAATGTTTTTAGGAATACCATACATGAATGCTGGAACAACAACAGCAGGATTTGATTGTTCTGGATTTGTTCAATATGTATATGCACATTTTGGAGTAAACTTGCCAAGAACAACATATGATCAGGTTAAGGTTGGAACCAAAGTTAGCAAAGACGATTTAAAACCTGGAGATATCGTTTTTTTTGGAACAGAAGATAATGTATATCATGATGGTATATATATAGGTGGGGGAAGGTTTATACATGCCCCTAAGACTGGAGATGTAATTAGAATTGAATATTTGAAGTATATGGAGTTTTATATTGGGGTTAGAGTGATACAAAATTAGTATATCTTTATTTACATCTTTTAGATATTCAGTATGTATGATAGAATATACGTAAATTTACTATTTAATAATGGAGAGATAGTCTATGAATATATTTGAATATTTGAAAAATAATTTTCTCATTACAGATGGAGCTATGGGGACTTATTACTCAAAAATAACAGGTGATAATAAGTCATTTTGTGAATTTGCAAATTTAAATAATGCTGGAATAATAAAAAGTATACATAATGAGTATATCGAGGCAGGTGCCAAGCTTATCAGAACAAATACTTTTTCTGCTAATGCTATAACTCTTGATGTTTCTAGAGAAGAATTGGAGAATATTATAAAAAGAGGATATGAAATAGCAAAAGAAGCTGTTGATGGGAAGGAAGTATTTGTAGCGGCTGACATTGGACCGATAAATATATCTGGAATAGATAAAACGGTTGAGGATGTGTATAATGAATATAAATTTATAGTTGATACATTTATGAGCGAAGGTGCTGATATATTTGTATTTGAAACTTTAAGTAATTTAAATTGTTTAGAAGAAATTGCAGTGTATATTAAGAAAAAAAATAAATCAGCATTTGTGTTAACACAATTTGCAGTTATGCAGGATGGATATACAAGAGATGGAGTAAGTATAAATGGAATTGTTAGCAAAATAAAGGAAATTAAAGATATAGATGCTTTTGGCTTCAATTGTGGTTCCGGACCTGCACATTTATACAGTATGCTTAAAAAATTAAATATATATAGGGAGAATATTATATCAGCCCTTCCAAATGCAGGATATCCTGAAATTGTAAATGAAAGAATGGTATACATTGATAATCCTGATTATTTTTCAGATAAAATGCTATCCATAAAAAAAATCTGGAGCAAAGATAGTTGGTGGTTGCTGCGGAACTACTCCGAGACATATAAGGGAACTAAACTATAAATTGAGAATAGATGGTTCAAAGGTAATCTTAAAGACTTCGGATGAAAATAAAGTTATAAGAAAAGTTAGAAAAACTAATAATAAATTTATAGATAAACTTAATAGAAATAAGTTTCCATTGGTGGTAGAATTAGATCCACCTACAAACACAATGATGGATAAGATTATGCATTGTGCTGAAGTGTGTAGAGACAATAATATAGATTTAGTTACTGTTGCAGATTCGCCGATGTCAAAAGTTAGAGTTGATTCCATTGTAATTGCTTCAAAAATAAAAAGAGAAATAGGTATAGATGTTATGCCGCACATATGCTGCAGAGATAAAAACATAAATGCTATAAGATCAAGTATACTTGCAGCCAATATAGAAGGCATAAGAAATATACTGGCTGTAACAGGTGATCCCGTTTCTGGAGCTGAAGAAATAAAGGCTAAAAGTGTATTTAATTTAAATTCTTTTAGACTTATAGAACTTATATCAGAAATGAATAAAGAGGTTTTTAATGGTGACGAAATAAGTATAGGTGGGGCATTAAACTTAAATGTTTCAAATAAAAATTCAGAAGTAGCCAGGATGAATAAAAAGTTATTAAATGGTGCTAAATTTTTTCTAACTCAACCTATTTTTGAAGATGAAACTATAGAGTTTTTATCGAATTTTAAAAAAGAAAATGATGTTAAAATTTTAGGTGGAATTATGCCTCTTATAAGTTATAAAAATGCTCAGTTTATAAATAACGAACTTCCAGGAGTTAGGATACCACAAAAGTATGTTGATAGATTTGACAAGGATATGACAAGAGATGAAGCAGAAAAAGTAGGAATAGAAATAGCTGTAGAGATTATTAATAAAATAAAAAATCATGTTGATGGTTTATATCTTGTTACACCATTTAATAGAATTGAAATGATAATTAAGGTGATAAAGGCATCTATAGGTATATAAGGAGGGCGTTTTTAATGAAAAAGTATAAGATCGTATTTATGGTTCTTTTCTTCTCTATGTTTATAGGGTTTAATGCAAAAGCTGAAATTTTTTAAGGATAATCAAACTGTTGATAAAAATAAGAAATGGACAATAACATTTACTAAGCCTGTAGAACTAAATGATAATACAAAAAACAGCATAATTGTATTTGATCAAAATGATGGTAGCAATGCTGATATAAATCTAGAGTTAACCAATAATAATAAAAGTATAGTGGTAGATGCACCTGATGGCGGATATAGGTCAGGCGAAAAATACTGCTTAACTATAACAGAGGATATGAAATCCCAGAGCAATGACACAATTAAAAATCCACTTACGTTGACATTTTCGGTTGCAGGTGATGCTTCTGGCATAATTTTTAATGACAAAAATTTGGAAAATGCCGTAAGGAAACAAATAGGTAAAGAAACTGGAGACTTAACACAAAATGATTTAGATAAAGTAACCACACTTGCAGCAGTAAATGCAGATATAAAAGATCTTAATGGAATTGAAAATTTAAGAAATTTAACGGAAGTTTCCTTGGAGGCAATGCAATTACGAGTATTGAACCACTAGGAAAGCTAACTAAGCTTGAAACTATAAATTTAGTTGGATGCCAAATTCAAGATATAAGTCCGCTAAGTTCAATTCCTAGTTTACAGTTTTTATTCTTGAGTGGTAATAATATTGTTGATATAACGCCAATTGAAAAATTGACAAATATTCAGTATTTATCTTTAGATAGCAATAAAATTGAAGATGTTAGTCCTCTTTTAAAGCTTAAGAGTCTTACAGATCTTGAGATTTCAGATAATCCTATTAAAGATACTACACCTTTAAAAACATTGAGTTCACAGTTGAAGAGAAAAGATTTTGATATAGATTCTTCTGGAAATGTTATATTTTAAAGAAGCAAAATATACTAGATAAAAGGGCGCTGTCGTACTAAAAAAATTGCGACAGCCTCATTTTATTTATAGATGTACTACTGGTTCTAAAATTTCAATGGTTTTAGCATTACAATTAATATGAGCCTTAGCACCTATTGGAAGTGTAAGCTTTGGATAATCATGTCCACTCATGAAGTTTGAGATAGTTGGTTTGTTTAGAGACAATATGGTGTCTTTTATTACTTCTTCAAGTCTTAAGCTTCTTTCATAATGAGGTAAAGTGCAATTCTTAAATTGACCTAGTATGAACCCACTGCATTCCTGAAGTTTTCCACATAAAAGAAGATGTGTTAACATTCTATCTATTGAATAAGGCTCTTCGTGAACATCTTCTATAAAAAGTATATTATTTTTAAAGTTAACTTCATAAGGAGTTCCTATGGTATTACTTATAAGTGATAGGTTACCTCCCACTATATCTCCAGATGCATTACCAGATATTTCACATTTCATATCAATTTTTGGTGGATTTTTTATTATATATTTTCTATTTCCTTTCATAAGAGTATCTAAAAAGGATTTTAAAGTATATTCATCTTCTAAGTTTGAGCTCGCCATTGGTCCATGAAAAGTTATAAGGCCTGCTTTATTAAAAAATACATTTAAGTAAGTTGTTATGTCGCTAAAACCAACAAATATTTTTGGGTTGTTTTTTATTACATCAAAATCTATATATGGAAGGGTCCTCATAGAACCATATCCACCTCTTATGCATAGAATCATGTCTACATCTTTATCAAGGAACATATCCATAATATCCTCTGCTCTAGCTTTATCTTCTCCTGCAAGATAACCATATTTATCATAAACGTGGTTACCTATTTTCACTTTGAAGCCTAGCTTTGTAAGAAAATCTATTCCTCTTTTTATTGCTTCTGGTTTTTCTGGACTTGATGGTGAAACTATTCCTATAATATCACCATAATTCAATTTTTTCCTATCAAAAAAATCACCTTCAATCATATTTAAAATATATTTATTAGGTATACTCGTTCAGTGGGATTAACATCATAAGAGAGTGTGTTATGGTTTTAGAATTACATGGGCTCCGCCCAAACCCCTAGAATATAGAAACGCTAATATATAATTTCAGAATCACATGGGTTCCACCCCATAGCCATCAACCTAATTATTCAGTAAACTGAATAATAAATATATTTAGCTTTTTTATTATAATGGAAATGATGATTCATAATCATTTCATTATAATATGAAAATTATGACATTAAATTAAATTTAATGCGAACTAAATAAACGGCGACATTCTACTACGCTTGGTGGTTTGTTACAAGACTTCTTGGCAATTACCTTGACTGGACTTTCACCAGTTAGTATAGTCCAGCTTAGCTGGACGCACGAGCATTTTTTCAGCGAGTAAACATGCACGAGGTTTGGGCTTTGCCAATTATCCTTCTATGCCTCAAGCAAGCACTCGCTTAGAATCACCACTTTAGATTTATAGGATTTTTTTAATGTGACGAAGCATTGTTACTTCGCATTGTGTTTAAAATTCAGCGCTTCCTGTAGTTCTTGGGAAAGGAATAACATCTCTTATATTTGACATACCTGTAAGATACATTATCATTCTTTCAAAACCAAGTCCATAACCTGCATGCTTAGTTTCTCCATATTTTCTAAGCTCCAAGTACCACCAGTAATCTTCTTTCTTAAGTCCTAACTCTTCCATTCTCTTTTCAAGAACATCAAGTCTTTCTTCTCTTTGGCTTCCACCTATTATTTCTCCTATTCCAGGAACGAGAAGATCTGCTGCTGCTACTGTTTTATTATCATCATTCATTCTCATATAAAATGCTTTTATATCCTTTGGATAATCAGTTACGAATATTGGCTTTTTAAATATCTTTTCAGTTAAATACCTTTCATGCTCTGTTTGAAGATCTATACCCCATTCAACAGGATATTCAAATTGTTCTCCAGACTTTTTTAGTATATCAACAGCTTCAGTATATGTAACTCTTCCAAAATTATTGTTTATAACATTGTGAAGTCTTTCAAAAAGTTCCTTATCAATAAACTTATTAAAGAATTCCATTTCTTCCGGTGCTTTTTCCATAACATAATTTATTATGTACTTAACCATTTCTTCTGCAACATCCATATAATCCTTTAATTCTGCAAAAGCCATTTCAGGTTCTATCATCCAGAATTCTGCCGCATGTCTTGCAGTATTTGAATTTTCTGCTCTAAATGTTGGACCGAAAGTATATACATCTCTAAAAGCAAGTGCAAAAGTTTCAGCAGATAACTGACCACTTACAGTAAGATTTGTTTTCTTTCCAAAGAAATCCTTTGAATAATCTATTTCTCCCTTGTCATTCTTAGGCACATCATTTAAATTCAATGTTGTAACCTGAAACATTTCTCCAGCACCTTCCGCATCGCTGGCAGTCAAAAGGGGAGTATTTACATATACGAAATCTCTATCTTGAAAAAACTTATGTATTGCATAAGCAGCTAGTGAACGTACTCTAAATACTGCTGAAAATGTGTTACTTCTTGGTCTTAAATGTGCAATTGTTCTTAAATATTCTAAAGTATGTCTTTTTTTCTGAAGAGGATAATCATTATTTGAATTACCTAAAAGTTCAACTTTAGATGCGTGAATTTCAAAGTCTTGCTTTGCATCTGGAGTAAGCACGAATTCTCCTTGTATGTACACAGTAGAGCTTATAATAAATTTCGAAACTTCCTTAAAATTTTCAAGTTTATCATCAAAAACCACTTGAATGTTTTTAAAAAAACTTCCATCGTTTATTTCCATGAATCCAAAGGACTTAGATGCTCTTATAGTTTTAACCCATCCAGAAATTTCAATATTCTTTCCTGAATAAGTTTCGGGTGATTTATAAATTTCTTTTACAATTAAGTTTTTCATTGCATTTCCTCCAATTTAATGTATATATAAATTTTCATCAAAATTTTTAATCCATATAGTCTAATTTTATTACACGAATTATAATATCACAACCGTATCGTATGTCAACTCAATTATAAATAAAAACCTTATTTTATAATTAATGTAATTTTTTACTTTATAGTAAAGTATACTTATATAGGAGAAATTTTTTTGTTTTAGAAAGGAGTTTTGAATTTTGTGAAGAACATTAATATTGCATAAATAATAAATTTTCAAAATCTTTCAATAAGGGAGTGTGATACTTTTTTAACGAAATTTTCCGGAATAATTAAAATGTTTTAACAAAGGAGTGTGTATAACATGAATTCTTATTTTGTTATCTATGGCGTTGTAATTATTTCTATTTTAGCTATTATTTATTTTGCTAAATTTATCTTTAACCAAGACAAAGGCACAAAAAGTATGCAAGAAATCTCAAATGCAATAAGCGAAGGTGCTATGGCTTTTCTTAAAAGACAATATAAAACTATTGCAATGCTTTCTGTACTATTATTAGTTGTAATCGTTTTGGCGAATTACTTAGGGAACTCCTCTAAAGGCTCTTCCTCTGCACTCAGTATAGCCCTACGTACAGGTGTTGCTTTTATAGTTGGTGCGTTGTGTTCAGCACTTTCTGGATACATTGGTATGTACATGGCTGTTAACTCTAACATAAGAGCCGCCGCTGGTGCAAAAAAAAGGTCTTAATAAAGCCCTTCAAATAGCCTTAAAAGGCGGTGCTGTTACAGGACTTGCTGTTACTACTCTTTCTTTATTTGGTGTAGCCACTTTATTTTTACTTTATGGTGGTATGTCAAGCGATGTTAATATCATTAAAGAAGCTCCATCTCTAATTGTAGGTTTTGGATTTGGTGCCTCCTTTGTCGCTCTTTTTGCACAACTTGGTGGTGGAATATATACAAAAGCTGCCGATGTAGGTGCCGATCTTGTTGGAAAAGTAGAAGCTGGAATACCTGAAGATGACCCTAGAAATCCTGCCGTTATAGCCGACCTTGTTGGCGATAATGTTGGTGACTGCGCTGGTAGAGGTGCTGATCTTTTTGAATCTACCGCTGCAGAGAACATAGGTGCAATGATCTTAGGTGTTGCCTTATATCCTGTATTTGGAATAAAAGGCATATTATTTCCACTTGTTGCTCGTGCCTTAGGTATAATTACATCTATAATAGGCATATTTCTTGTTAAGGTTAAAGATGACAATGACGACCCTATGAAATCACTTGAAGTTGGATATGTTATAACCTCTATATTAAATTTGATTTTGTTAATATTTGTTGTTAAATTTATGCTAAGTGGACTAAATGGTAATGTTAATTATTGGCTGCTGTACGGATGTGCTGTGACAGGTATAATTTTAAGTATCATATTTGTAGTAGTTACAAATTACTATACTTCAATAAACAAAAGACCTGTAAAAGAAATATCAGAAGCATGCGAAACAGGTGCAGGCACAAATATTATTAAAGGTATATCTGTAGGAATGGAATCTACTGCATTACCGGTAGTATTTATATCTTTAGCTATATTTATAGCTTACAAGTTAGGTTCTGCTGCACTTCCTGGAACTGCAAATGCTGGTCTTTACGGAACAGCTATAGCTACTATGGGAATGCTTTCAAGCTGTGCTTATATACTTGCAATGGACACTTTTGGACCTATTACAGATAACGCAGGTGGAATAACTGAAATGTCTGGTGCTCCAGAAGAGATAAGAATTGTAACCGACAGATTAGATGCTTGCGGTAATACGACAAAAGCTCTTACAAAAGGATATGCCGTTGGTTCAGCTGCTCTTGCTACCTTCTTATTATTCTCTGCTTATCTAGATGAAGTAAAAAAAATACTTGGCAAACCTTTAAGCTCTTGGTTCGCTATAGATATTGGAAAACCAGAAGTATTTATAGCTGCTTTTATAGGTGCCATGATAGTATTTCTCTTTAGTTCCACTGCCATAAGAGCCGTTGGTAATGCAGCACAATATGTAATTTTAGAAGTAAGAAGACAATTTAAAGAAATACCTGGAATAATGGAAGGGAAAGCAAAACCTGATTATGCTAAATGTGTTGACATAGTTACTAAAGGTGCTTTAAAAGAGATGATTCTTCCTGGAATAATAGTTGTAATTACTCCTATTATTATAGGTATTCTTTTAGGTAAGGAAGCAGCTGGTGGTTTTCTTCTCGTAACTACTATAGCTGGTGTAGTTATGGCTTTATTCTTAAACAACGGTGGTGGTGCATGGGATAATGCAAAAAAACTTATTGAACTTGGAGCGCATGGAGGTAAAAACTCTGAAGCTCACAAGGCAGCCGTTGTTGGAGATACTGTAGGCGATCCATTTAAAGATACTGCTGGTCCTTCACTTCACGTATTAATCAAGCTAGTAAGTACTTTGACATTAGTATTTATTTCGTTATTTAGATAACGAAAAAGGGATGTATGGAATTAAATTTTTCCATACATCCTTTTTTCGCATGTTAATATTATCGAAATGCAATTTGAGCATTTTAACTGCTTATTTTAATGATATTACTGTAAATCGCTATAATTTTCTTGCTTTGATTACAAATGTTACAGGAAGCATTTTGGCTTTTTTAGCAAAGTCATTATCCTTATATAATTGAATAATCTCATCATCAGATTCTTCAATCATTTCATCAATGACAAATCCTGCTTTTGCTAATGCATTGACATAAGTTGATAGCTTGCGATCCGATAAAGATATTGCACCTCCTTCAAGAGGTACAGAGTACCAAGATTCATCAAAATAACTTTTTTTAAAAGAAAGCAAATCATTTTCGATAGCAACGCATTTATGTATTGGGTGAGACCAACTAAAAATAAATACACCATCTTTTTTTAGGTAAGAAGCAATCCTGCAAAAAGTACCTTCAAGATCAGTAGTCCAACCCACACCGTAAACAGAATAAACATAGTCAAAATAATCTACAGGTATTCCACAATCTTCTTCCATTGGTGAACAGATCAACTTTGCAGAAAAACCATTCAATGATAAATACTTCCTAGCTTTTTCTATTTGCTTTTCAGAAATATCTATCCCCCATAGTTCAGAAGCTTCGCGGTCTCCATGATATTTTAGAGAATGCCCAGTTCCGCAGCATATCTCTAACAACTTTTTGCCTGCTACATCGCCAAAAAGATGACATTTTTCCTCCGAAACAAATGCTCCATATTTAGGAAGTGCAGTTGTACCTATAACTTCATTTCCTTTAGTGTCCCAAAAAGAACTGTTAGTTTTATGAATATTGTTTTTATCCATATCAACCGAAATGGCATAGCCAACCTCTCCAGCACCTATAATGTTAGTTCTATGATTAGGATTCTTTTTCATACCGTTTCCCTCCATCAATATTAGTTTAAAGGTCAGGCGTGGAAATGTTTTTATAGCTCTCTCCTCGTTCCGAACCAAAGATGGCGCTATTCCGTGAAATCTGCTGAATACTCTTGAAAAAGCTGCTTGAGAATCATATCCATAACGTATAGCAACATCAATTAGTCTTTTTTCTATCAACGTAAAACCACTTGGTAAAGCCAATGCATCACATAATTGTATCAGCTTGTCATAATCATTTAACTTAACCTTATTAAAAAAATCATAAGCAAACTTATACTCATTATCCCTGCAACTTTTATTTATAATCTCTTCAATATCGTTAATACTGTTAGATGGACAAAAATGTGTCATACAAATTTTTGCTAACAAAGTATATCCTAATTCTTCATAATACTTATATCCACCTATCTTCCCATTTATATGCACCATCTTATTACTATTAATGAGTATCAATTATTTATTTGTACTTAGTTTATAAAAATTTATGCCTAAAATTCCGTAGGTACGGAGGAATTTTTCCTTGTACTACCGTGGGAGCAAAGTAACAATGCTGAAGGAACAGTTAAAAAAAAATTCTAATAAATCTTGGTTCAAAAATTGGAAAATGCTTAGATATTTCAATTGTCTGAGCATCCCTTCAGCGAGTTATTGAAATATCTTAGTATTTTATAATTTTTGAACCTTAGATTTATAGAATTTATTATTAAAAGTCCTTCTATATTATTCTAGAAGGATAATGGGATTACATCCCAAACCCCGCGTATGTGTATGTGACGAAGCATTGTTACTTTGCATTATCTTTTTTTCATGCCGCAACAGCCACTCTTTTCTCCACAGTCCCCCTGCATATCCAACAAGTTTTCCACTGGAACCTATAACCCTATGACATGGTATTACTATTGCTATTTTATTTTTATTATTTGCATTTCCAACAGCCCTTGACGCTTTTTCATTTCCAATAAGCTTTGCAATTTCACCATAAGTTGCAACCTTTCCATATGGTATTCTTATAAGCTCCCCCCATACTTCTTTTGAAAATCTGTGCCATTCAAAAATAAATTCAAATTAAATTCTTTTCTTTTTCCTTTAAAATACTCATCAAGTTCCTTTAAAGCTTCTAAAATCAAGTCTGATTCTGAATAATCATTTTCCTTTTGCGATACAAAGTCTAAACCTAACAAGCTTTTTTCATCTGTCGATATTTTTATTATTCCAATTGGTGATTCATAATAAGCAAATTTCATAATATTTTATTACCTTTCTCATAAAAATTAATATAATTATATACTATTTTAAAAGGTTATTCTATAATATAAAAAAACTACTCTTAAATCAGTGCACAGTTCACAATGCACAGTGATGGTTGATTTTTCTTCCGTTCCACTACAGAAAATCTTAAACTTAATGCTGACGCCAGTTAGAGAGAGCACATAAATTCCTTCGTTCACTAAGGGTGAACAGCATTTGTTTTTATATAATTTTAGATTTGTCTGACGTGAGGAAGATAAATCATGCTTCACTGTGAACTGTGCATTGTGAATTGTGAACTAAACAAACATTACTTGTAAATCTTACTATACAGATTTTAAAACTTTCATGTAATTTTAATATACCTATAAGAAGGGGGCATTCCAATGAATAATTTATCAGTAAAAGAATTTGGGGCAAATTTAAACAAATTAGTCGTATACAGAAATCTATTAAAAGATCCTGTTTTCACTATTTTAAAAAAATTAATTGATGAGGTTTGTTTAACTAATGGAAACAAAGATGAAATTATAAATCTTTATTATGAATTAAACTATAATTTAATTTCTTGCTCAGAAAAGTCAGGTTTAAACGGAAACTTATTAAAAGCATACATAATAGATTCCATAATAAAATCTAAAAATTTCTTTACAAAGGCTTGTGAGAAATATGGTGCAAATCTAGAAATAAGCCTTTATAGTGCAGCATTAAACGATATGGAAATACTCTATAACCTTACTAAATTAGATATTAAAAGTACATTAGATTTAGATGATAGTTTAACTCAAAATTATATTCCAACTTTAACAAAACCATCTATAAACATGTTTGAGATCAAAAAGAATAATATATTAAATTCCACTTCTCCTAGGGATATGCTTGAAAACATCGTAGAGTACTACTTTGAAATAGGTTCTGGTGAAATGTGCGATAACATAGCTTTTATGTGGAAAGATGGGCTTGTTGGTGTTAAGGATTACGATTATGTTGAGTTTTCAGATATTGTTGGATATAAATATCAAAAAGAAACTCTTATAAAAAACACAGAAGCTTTTATAAGTGGACACTCTGCAAATAACGTTCTTTTAATAGGTGCTCGTGGTACTGGAAAATCGTCTTCTGTTAAAGCACTAGCTACAGAATACTATGAAAAAGGTCTTAGACTAATTGAAATAACAAAAAACCAACTTTTATGCTTTCCTGAAATACTTACGGAACTTAAAAGCCGCGGAAAATACTTTATTGTATTTATAGATGATCTTTCCTTTGAAGAAGGCGAAATTGAATATAAACAAATGAAATCCTTCTTAGATGGCGGAATAGAAAAAATTCCTTCTAATGTTTTAGTTTATGCAACTTCAAACAGAAGACACTTAATAAAGGAAACCTGGAGTGATAGAAATCAAGTTGGTGAAGAAGAAATCCACAGTTCTGATACTGTAAATGAAAAGTTATCTCTTTCAGATAGATTTGGCATAAAACTCACTTATATATCTCCAAACCAAAATGAATATTTTAAAATAGTTGAAGAATTAGCTAAAAAACATAATCTTAATATTCCTGTGGAAACTTTAAGAAGTGAAGCTGTAAAATGGGCTGCTTCTCAAAATGGACGCTCTGGAAGAACAGCTAAACAATTTATAAATTCGCTGTCAGAATAAGTAAATAACAGTATAGGGATAGCTAACTTGGAATATTAAAATTAGTACCATCAAATTCATCCCGTTAAACTGGAATTTGTGAAGTAATATTAGAACTAACCCAAAAGGTAAAAGCTAACAACTATTTTTTGTTAGCTTTTACCTTTGATACTATCTCTGGAACCATTTTAAGAATTTTGTCTAAATTGATTTTATCATTTACAGGAAGAGTATTTACCTCATCATTTCTTATTACCACAATGGCATTTGGACTAATTCTTGCACCGGTACAAAATCCACTGCCCTTTTTATTATTGTGAATTACTCTGTTAGTGTTATTGGACCTGCCACAACCTAAAATAACTTTACTTATGGGCACTAATATAACTTCCCCTATGGCTATTGGTTTTCCTGCAATTATTTCTGTTTTTAAGGATTTTTCAAGTCCTGTAAATAAATTATCTAAATCTCCTTTTATATTCATTTCCATTTAAAATTCCTCCATGAATTCCACTTATATCCCCTTAGCCTTTTTATCTATTAATTATATCCACAAAATATATATTTATCCTAATAAATTGCAAATTGTACTCTGTACCCTGCCCTAGCTATTATACGGTTTAACTGCAAACCTAACTATGCTTATTATAAGTAGTATTCCTCCTATAGAGAATAAACAAATTACATCTCTAATGAGATATTGAAATCCAACACCTTTTGTTATAATACCTCTTAATATATCTATAAAATAAGTCAGTGGTAGTATGCTGCTTATAATCTGAACAAATTTAGGCATAGCTTCTATTGGAAATACAAAACCAGAAAGAAGAACACTTGGAAGTAAAACTAATATTGTAAGCTGCATAGCTTGAAGCTGTGTTTTTGAAACAGTGGATATTAAAATTCCTATAGCAAGTGCACATATTACAAACCCTGCACCAAGTAGTAGCAGCAGTGGCAGACTCCCATTTATAGGTACATTAAACCATACAAGTCCCAAAGCAAGTGAAAATAAGAAATCTACAAATCCTATAAAAATATATGGAACAAGTTTACCAAAGATAATTTCCGGAGATTTAAGTGGTGAAACCGTCAACTGTTCAATTGTGCCCCTTTCACGCTCCCTTACTAGTGCAAATGCTGTTAAAAGTATAGTTATATTTTGCATTATAAGTCCTATTAAACCTGGTATCGTAAAGTTTTGATTCTTTAAATCTGGATTATACAATACTTTTGTATTTACACTAACCCCTTCATTTGATACCTTGAAATTAGCCTTTTCACTTAATTCTTGAAGCTTGCTTACCCCATACTGCTGACCTGACAAAACTCCACTGCTAAAAACGGTCCTTGCCGTTGTAGGATCTGATCCATCAACAAGAAGCTGCACATCCGTTTTTTCTTTGTTTTGAAGTTTTGTTGAAAAATCTGGTGGAATAATAAGAGCTGAGTGCACCTTGCCTTCATCAATACTTTCATTTACTTTATCAATGCTGTGTTCCCTTGAAACAATATTAAAATAACCTGTATTTTCAAAACTTTGTATAAGTTCTCTGCTCTCTACTGAATTACTCTGATCAATCACCGTCATTGATATATTATTTAACTCTGTATTGACTGCATATCCAAATAAAAGTATCATAACTATTGGCATCATAATTGCAATTCCAAAGCTTGCTTTATCACGTTTAAGCTGAATTACTTCCTTTTTTATTATAGAAAGAAATCTTTGCATATTCATATTTAAGCCCCCTTTCTTATTTCCCTATCATCTTTTTGAGCTCTTCAAAGGAGTTTTCTACTTTTTCATTAGTCGTTCTTTCTACATATCTTATAAACACATCTTCAATATTTTTAACTCCTTCTCTTTCAATTAGTTCCTTTGGAGTTCCTGTAGCCATAAGTTTACTATTAAATATAAAAGCAAGCATATCACAGCTAGCAGCTTCATCCATATAATGTGTTGTCACAAGTACTGTTATTCCTTCACGAGCAAGTGTAAATATCATCTGCCAAAATATTCTCCTAGATACAGGATCAACTGCTGAAGTTGGTTCATCTAAAATTAAAATTTCTGGTCTGTGAATAAGTGCACATCCTAAAGCAAGCCTTTGCTTCCATCCTCCGGATAAAGTGCCTGTAATATTTTTTTCTCTTCCATTTAGTCCAGCCATGGTTACAATATATTTTTTTCTTTCTTCCCTTTCCTTTTTACCAAGCCCATAAATCCCAGCATAGAAATTTAAATTTTCATCCACAGTTAAGTCTTCATATAAACTAAACTTCTGAGACATATATCCTATCTTAGCCTTTACCTCTGCTTTAGATTTTCTAACATCATTTCCAAGCACATAGGCTGTTCCTTCAGTAGGTGATATAACTCCACAAAGCATTTTTATAACTGTAGATTTCCCGGAACCATTAGGACCAATAAATCCATATACTTTACCCTTGGGAACATTGAAACTTATATTATCAACTGCAGTAAGGTTTCCAAACTTTTTAGTTAGTCCCTTTATCTCTATTGCATTCATTTTTATCATCTCCCTCTACTTAACTTCAACATCCATTAAAGTTCCAGGAGTATAATTTAGATCACTAGGGATTTTAACTTTAACTTCAAATACCATTCCTTGTTTATCTTCTTTTGTCTCTGTATTCTTAGGCGTAAACTCAGCTTCAGGAGATATAAAAATCACCTCACCTGTTCCAACTTTTTTTTATCATTATAATACAAATTTAATTTGTTATTTAGCTTTATATCACCGCGCTTTGACTGTTCAACATATATTTTTATATACCTATTATCAACATCAAGAACCTTTGCTATATTTCCACCCTGCTGAACTACTTCCCCTTCGTTAACAAGTACATCTGAAATCACACCACTTTGATAATTTTTAACCTCGCATTTTGATATATTTAAATTTACTAAATCCAATGTTGCTTGTGCCTGTTTTACTGCACCTTCCACTTGTTTTTTCTTATTATCATCAACGCTTTGTGGCAAACTATCAAAATTTGCCTTTGCAGTTTCAAGGGAGCCTTCTGCCTGGCTCCTCTGAATTTTATACGCATCAGAATTTATATTAGCTACAACTTCATCCTTGTTAATTTTATTTCCTTCTTCAACATTCAATTTATCAATTTTTCCGCTAACTTCTGAAGTTACATAAACACTTTTACATTCTACTGTGCCTGTATACTTATTTTTGTCACCTGTCTTATTTGTGCATGCTGTTAAGCTAAAACATACAATTACTGCAAGGGCAAATACTACCTTTTTATTTTTCATTCCCTTCATCACCTTTCCTTACTATTCCATTTAGAAATACCTCTACCATTTCATCTACCTGCTGTTCTTTGCTAATTGTTATTAATTCAGGAAAAACCGTACTTTGAACTACATATGCAAATACGCTAGCAATCATAGTTCTTCCAACTACCATTGGATCGACATCCTTAAACAAATCTTTGAGCTTACTTTTATCAATATAATCAAATAAAATATCTTTGCCTACTAAGATTATATTTTCTTTAAAAGCTTCTTTTAAGTCATCTTGATATTGAATTTCAGTAAACACAATTTTGAAAAAGTTCTTTATTCTTTTCAAGTAAATCAATTCTATCTAGCATTATTAATTTAAGTATTTCCTTTAAATCTTTATCTTTATTTTTTTCTATTAACTTACCTAATCTTCTAGCTATAATATTTTTACCTATAGTTTTTGAAGAAAGTATTACTATCTTAGCAAGCAAAGTTTTTTTGTTTTTAAAATACCTAAATAAAGTTCCCTCAGCTATACCAGCCTCCTTGGAAATTTCGCTTGTTGTTGCCGCATTATATCCCTTTTCAGAAAAAATCTTAATTGCGGCATCTAATATTTGCTGCTCCCTATTTTCTGATGCTTTTCTTACCATAAGCAATTATCATCCCTACTAAAATTTTTTATTAATGAGTGAGTGCTCACTTATATTATATTCCTCCTTTGGATAATGTCAACCAGCTTTAATGCAATTTTACAATTAACTTTTATATTTTTTCAATATATTAAGAAAATATGACAATAACCCACATCTTAAGATGCAGGCTATTTTAAATTATTATATAATTTAATCCACAAGTTTTAAAATTTTCAGTTAATTATGCACATTTTTCATAGCTTATCCACATTTGTTGTGGATATCTCATAATAGCATGTGAATATCTAAAAATCTATACACATTTTTTTCTATGATAAAACACATTTTTCCCGGAAATACACCATTATTTGACCATATTATATAGACACAGCCTGTGGATAAAATAATGCACAAATTTGTCTATATTCCTGGAACTCATTAATGATATAAATTTTATCAATCTTCTCTTAAAACATAGTCTTCACTCCAATGACAACCATTTCAACACATCTTGTATTTTTTTATCCCAAAAGCCCCATTCATGAATTCCTCTTTCTTCTTTGTATGTGTAATCATAATTAAGCTGCTTCATAAATTCTCTAAACTTAACATTGTCTTGATATAAAAAATCTTCTGTACCACAGCATTGATATATTCTTGGTTTTTCACAGTTCTTTTCTGAAAGTTCCTTAGCCAAATGAAATAAATCATGCTTACTTCCCTTAATATTAGTAAAATCTCCTAAAATACTCTGAATCTCATCTGCCGTCATAATAGAATTATGCGGATCTTTTTTTCGTATCTTCATAAGTCCTAACGATATCAGTAACTCCAGATAAGCTTGCTGCTGCAGCATACTTTTCTGGACAACTCAAAGCAATTTTAAGTGCACCATACCCACCCATTGAAAGACCAGCTATAAATGTATCTTCTCTCTTATCGGATATATGAAAAAACTGCTGCATTAATTCTGGAAGCTCCTCAGTAATAAATGTGAAATACTTACATCCATGTGCCATGTCCGTATAGAAACTTCTTCCTCCATTTGGCATAACAACAATCAAGTTTTTTTCTGAGACATATCTTTCTATAGAAGTTCTTCTAATCCAAGTGCTTTCATCATCTGACAATCCATGCAAAAGATATAAAACAGAAGAATTTCCATTAGCTTTTGCTCCACCCATACCTATTTGAGTTTTAGTATTCTGAGGAAGTATAACCTTAGCAGATGTCGATAATCCCAAAATCTCAGAATAAAATTTGCAATCAATAAGTGCCATAAATTTTCACCTCATTTATATATTTAACTTAAGTACTATTTATAATATACCATAATTATAAATCATCTACCAAAGTACTTGCCTTCGCATATGCTGTAGATTTTGCTTCAAAAAAAGTCAGTCTTTACTGAATTTGCATCAGAATAAGTATCCACCCAAACGGCTGGATTTTCATCATATCCTTCATACAAAGATTCAAATCCAATTGCCTCAAGTCTTTTATTTCCAAGATATTTTATATAATCCTCTATAAGCTTTTTGTTTAACCCCTGAATTTCGTCACCTATTACATAGTGTCCCCATGCAATTTCATGTTCTACACCAGTTTTAAGCATATCTCTTAATTCCTTTTTAATTTCCTTTGTGAACATCTGTGGTTCTTCCCTTTGGAGTTCTTTTATAATATTTCTGAATAGCCATAAATGCGTATTTTCATCCCTGTTTATATACCTTATTTCCTGTGCTGAACCTGGCATTTTACCATTTCTCTCAAGATTATAAAAAAACATAAAACCTGAGTAAAAATAAATGCCCTCAAGTATGTAATTTCCCATTATTGTTTTTAAAAAATTCTTCTCGTTAGGGGTTTCAACAAAGTTATTATATATATCTCCTATAAACTTATTTCTATTAAGTAGTATATTGTCATCTTTCCACTGAAATAATATTTCATTTCTCTTCTCTGGAGAACATATTGTGTCAAGCATATAACTGTAGCTTTGAGAATGTACTGCTTCCTGAAATGCCTGAATAGTAAGACATAAATTAACCTCACTTGCTGTAATGTAATTATTTATATTTCCAAGATTGGCCGTTTGAACAGAATCAAGGAATATAAGAAATGAAAGTATTTTATCATAAGCTGTTTTCTCCCCTTCGGTAAGCTTCCCATAGTCCTTTAAATCCTGAGCTAAATTCACCTCTTCTGGTATCCAAAAGTTATTCATAGCCTGCCTATACCAGTCTGAAACCCATGTATATTTCATATTATTAAAATCATTTAAATTAGTAGTATTTCCATTCACCATTCTCTTTTTAGCTGTTTCCGTATCACCATTTTCATTGAACAACGGTTTTCTATTTATATACACTTAATCTACCTCCTTATTTATAATAAACATTTGAAACTTAAAAATTGCAAACTTAAATTTTATCCTGACAAACTGGAAGTTGTGAAGTAATAATGCTTCGTCGCGTTAAAAAAATCCTATAAATCTAAGGCTTAAAAATTGTAAAATACTAAGAAATTTCAATAACTCGCATACGCTCAAACAAATTGAAATATCTAAGCATTCTACAATTTTTAAACCAAGATTTATTAGAATTTTTTTTAAACCGTTCCTTCAGCATTGTTACTTCACCCCCACGGTAGTGCAAGGAAAAATTCCTCCGTACCTACGGAATTTTGACGTGAATCTTTATAATCCTTTATTTAAACAATTTAGCATTTATTTTATTGTAAAATCTCGTTAACAGTGAAAAATATTCCTTAACCTTTTGCCGTGGCAAAAACCTTCACCTTTGACAAGCAAAGCTATGTCAAACCCTTCACTTTTCACATAAGTGAAAAAGTTAGTTTTTTAATGAGCAGGGCGAATTAAAACCCTTCACTCAGCTCGACAAATTCCAGTTTGTAAGGATAAATTTGGTATTGGTAATTTAAATATTTCAGCTTGTTTATCTATAGATTGGCTAGAAAGTGAAAATTGTATTTACGAAGATTTACAAGTAATATATTTTAGTGCACAATTGACAATGTACGATTCACAGTTAAAGTGGATTGTGAACTGTGAGTTGTGCACTAATTTTATATAGACCATAAATGTTACCGAAAAACTTTTAAATAGAGTAGGGAGTAGAGTGAAGGCTAATTTTTTTATATTATTTTACTTAGCTTTGCAGAGTCTCATTCTTTTAAAACATAGCAAATGTAAAAAATAATTATTAACTTTAAGTACATGTAACCTTAATATTTACAAGCTCTATATCGAATATATATGGAAGATTTTATTGTGAGGTGAAAATATGTTTTTTAAGAAATCCCTTGAGGATCGAGTAGAGAAGGCAAAAAATGACCGAGAAGAATTAAATAAGTTAATTCAGGAGTATAAACCTTTTATAGCAAGCACTTTGCAGAAAAAAGCAGGAAAATATCTGCAGTATGGATATGATGATGAGCTTTCAATTGGTATGATGGCTTTTAAAGAAGCTGTAGAGTCATATGATAAAAGTAAAGGTAAATTTTTAAATTTTGCCAGACAAGTTATTGTTTTAAGAGGGATAGATTATTATAGAAAGAATAAAAAATCGGAAAATACAGTTTATTTGCAAGGAAATTATGGTATAGAAAATGAAGATGCAAGCACTGTAATGCTTAATAAAGCTATGGAAGAGTATAAACATAGAAATGTGAATGAAATGAGAAAATTAGAAATTTTAGAATATAAAAAGGAACTAAAGGAATGGGGAATTGAATTTATAGACCTAGTGCAGGTTTCTCCCAAGCAAGAAAGACTAAAAAAAACTTATAAGGATATCGCTCGTTTTATTGTACAGAATCAAGATATCCTTCATAAATTGATAAGCATAAAAAGATTGCCCTTAAAGGAAATAGAGAAGAGTATATGCATAAATCGTAAGAAGCTTGAAAGAGGAAGAATATATATTATTGCATTAGTAATTGCTACAATAGGTGACTATGAATTGATACGAGAGTACATAGAATGAAGGTGAGAATATGAAGGGAATTGTAATGGAAGAATTAGAATATAAACTTATCATATTAACAGAAAAAGGTGACTTTGTAGAGGTAGATAAGTCAGATAGAAAGGTACAAATTGGAGAAGAGATTATTATCAAAAGACAAAAAATAAATATAGAAAAAACTTTTAGACGATTTGCTTTAGCTGCAGCTGCAATCTTTATTATTATTTTAGCAAGTTATTCAATTTATGGTTCCTTTTTTACACGAGAATATGTAATCGTTAGTATAAATCCAAGTAATAATAAAAATGCAGCCATGGAAATACACTACAATTATTTTACAAAAATAGTAAAATTACAGGGCGCAAATAAAAGAGGAAGTGTCATTGTTAGAAAGATAGATAGATCTCAATTTAAATCCACCAGTACAGTGATTAATAAATTTATTAAAGTAGCTCAAGATGAAAATGTTATTTCACAGAAGAAAGAAAATACAATTGTAATAACAATAGCGTCTTCTAGTAAGAAAATTAATGATGAAAGCATTGATAGTTCAGTTGAGCATTACATTAGGGATAATAAGATAAATGCAAAAGCTATGATTGTATTGGGAGATGAAATTGATTATAAAAAATCAAAACAAATAGGTGTTCCAATCGATAAGTTTATTTTGATAAACGAAGCCATAAAAAAGAATCCTTCTTATAAATTTAATGATTTAAATAAAAAGTCTGTAGAAGAGCTTATTAATATAGCCAATCGACAAGGAAACTATGAATAATAGGCCTAGAAAAATAGTTCATATCCAATAAAAGTAAAAAATAAAATTTAATTTAATTTTTAATATACCTTAAAAAAAATACTAAAGCCTGCGTATGTATATGTTGAAAGGGGGATAACATAAATGTAAAAAAATATATCTACAATTTATTTTGGTAGGGGAAAATGATTATTTGGAGGTTTTAGTAATGAATAAGTTGAAAATTGTAAAGCGTATTTTAATTGGTTCTATAATTTGTAGTGGACTTATAACTCAGCAAATTTTTGCTGCAACTAGTAGTATGGATTATAAAGAGACATATGGAATTTCTCATATTACTCGTTATGATATGTTAAAGATACCTGCACAAGAAAACAGTCCACAATTTAAGGTACCTCAATTTAATGCATCAACATTAAAAAATATAGCTTCAGCAAAGGGTTATGATAAAAATGGTAATTTGATAGATTTGGATGTATGGGATAGCTGGCCACTGCAAAATGCAGATGGAACAGCAGCAAATTATCATGGATATCATGTTGTTTTTGCTTTAGCAGGTGATCCAAAGAACCCGGATGATACTTCTATTTACTTGTTCTATCAGAAAATTGGTGAAACGTCTATTGACAGTTGGAAAAATGCAGGTAGAGTATTTAAAGATAGTGACAAATTTGCTGCCAATGATTCTTATCTTAAGTATCAAACACAAGAGTGGTCAGGCTCTGCAACTTTAACATCTGATGGTAAGGTTCGTTTATTTTACACAGATTTTTCAGGAGCTGCAAAGGATGGAGGAACAGATGCTAGTAATCAAGTTTTAACAACCGCTCAAGTAAATCTATCTATACCAGATGCAAGTACCCTTAAGATTGATGGTGTAAGTGATCATAAGTCTGTTTTTGATGGAGGAAATGGGACAATCTATCAAAATGTTCAGCAGTTTATAGATGAAGGGAAGTGGACTTCTGGTGATAACCATACCTTGAGAGATCCACATTATGTTGAAGATAACGGTCATAAGTATCTTGTATTTGAAGCTAATACAGGAACAGAGGATGGCTACCAAGGAGATAACTCTTTATTCAACAAAGTTTTCTATGGTGGAAGTGAAGGTTTCTTTCAAACAGAAAAAGATAAATTATTAGTTGGCACTAAAAAGCACGATGCTTCTTTATCTAATGGAGCACTAGGTATTATTGAATTAAATAATGATTACACATTAAAAAAAGAAATGAAACCATTAATTGCATCTAATACCGTAACAGATGAGATTGAACGTGCTAATGTATTTAAAATGAATGGTAAGTGGTATTTATTCACAGATTCAAGAGGATCTAAAATGACAATTGACGGAATAAGTGCCAGAGATATATACATGTTAGGATTTACTTCAGATTCTTTAACTGGACCATACAAACCATTAAATAAAACTGGTCTTGTATTAAATCTAAATATTGATCCTGCTGACACAACATTTACGTATTCTCATTTTGCTGTACCACAAACCAATGGCAAAAATGTAGTAATAACAAGTTACATAACAAATAGAGGACTATATACGGATCATCATTCTAGTTTTGCACCAAGCTTTTTACTTAACATTCAAGGAACAAAAACATCAGTTGTATCAAATAGCATACTTGAGCAAGGACAACTTACTGTTGGCAAGTAAGAAATATTAGGGTGTGGCTTAAAAGAATGTTGATAAAAACTTATGCCATTAATAGACTCTAACATACAATATCAACACTTATTTAAAGCATAGCAAAATATTAAAATGCCGATATCTTATCGGCATTTTTTACATGTAAGTTTTGTATATAAATGAGTAAGGGAATGCATTAATTTGAAGAGAAAAAAACTTAAATTATTAACCGTTTTAATGATTTGCACTGCTGCAATATTACTTGTATTATTATTTTTTTATAGGGAAAACAATAATAGAAGTAAAGCTACTGTTTTTCAAAAGCAAAATTATAGAGAAGTGTATCATTTTACAACTCCTAGCAAGTGGAAAAATGATCCGCAAAGACCTATATTTTTTGACGGAGAGTATCATTACTATTATCTATATAATAAGAATTATCCAAATGGCAATGGTACTGAATGGCGTCAGGCAATATCTAAAGATTTAATAAACTGGAGGGATGAGGGAGTAGCTATTCCTAAATACACAAATAGGAATGGAGACATATGGTCGGGATCTGCTGTTGTCGATGTACAAAATACAGCGGGTTTTGGAAAAGGTGCAATTGTTGCTATAGTAACACAACCTTCTGCGAGTGGTAGTCTACAGGAACAATTTCTTTGGTACAGCACAGATAAAGGAAGAACATTTAAAGCTTATAGTAATCAGCCAATAATACCTAATCCAGGAACAAAAGATTTTAGAGATCCAAAAGTTATTTGGGATATCAAGAATAATAAATGGGTGATGGTCTTAGCTGAAGGGACAAAAATTGGTTTTTATGAATCTCATAATTTAAAAAGTTGGCAATATACAGGCGGTTTTTTGACAGATAATATAGGTATTGTAGAATGTCCAGATATTTTTATGTTGCAAGCAAATGACGGAAATTATAAGTGGATTTTAGGTGCCAGTGCTAATGGTAAAGCTTCAGGTAAACCAAATACTTATGCGTATTGGGTAGGAAGTTATAACGGAAAAGAATTTATTGCGAATGAAAGTGAGCCTCAATGGCTTGATTACGGTTTTGACTGGTATGCAGCTGTGACCTTTGATAGCGGCATCAGTAGTGACAAATTTAGAAAACGCTATGCTTTAGCATGGATGAATAACTGGGATTATTCCAATAACACACCAACAATGCAGAATGGTTTCAATGGAATGGATTCTATTGTGCGCCAAATTGGCTTAAAAAAACAAGAAGACAATACATATAGTTTATTCTCACAGCCTGTTGAAAAATTGGATAGCATTATAACATCAACTGATTATTTTAAGCAAATTTCAGTGACAGGATCAAAGCTTCTTAAAGTTCAAGGTAAAGCGTATCAAGTTGATGTAGATATTAGCTGGATATATGCAAAGAATGTAGGACTTAGGCTTCGAGAATCAGCAGATAAAAAACATCATATTGATGTTGGAATCTTTGCTGAAGGTCAATATTCTTATGTGAATAGAGCTTATACAGGAAATCCAGATAAAAGTGGAAAATATGTTGAAAGCAGAGCAGCCTTCGATAAAAATAAGAAGAGCGTTCATTTAAGAATTTTAGTGGATAAAGTAAGTGTAGAAGTATTTATTGATGATGGTAAGGTAGTTTACTCAAGTGAGGTATTTCCTAATTTAAATGACAAAGGAATAACCCTTTTCTCTGTTGGAGGTAAAGCCACCTTTAAAAATATTATAATTAAGCATATTGATTAAATATATATTTTCAAAATGTGGAACTATAAGAGAAAGCTCAATTAAGTACATAATATTAAAAGATAGGAGAGGTTTATTTGAAAAAAGGAGAAACTTATAAGAAAATATTTGTCTTAATAGTTAGTTTGGGAATAGTGCTGACTATCTTTTTAATATTAAGTCATAATGCAATTAATTTAGAACATACTAGTATTTGGTCACGCCAGCAAGCGCAAGGTTTCGAACTTACAAAGGAAAATACAGCACCTAATATTAATCCGAATTTTAAACTTGTAGCTCCTAATCTTTGGGTTTGGGATACTTGGACACTTCTTAAAAGGGATGGTTCTCCAGCGGTAGTTGATGGGTACAAGGTTATTTTTGCCTTAACTGCACCTAGAAACGTAGATTGGAATAAACGCCATGATGTTGCAGTTATAAGTTATTTTTGTTCAAAGAATGGTAAGGATTGGATGTATAAAGGTCCAGCTTATAGTGTAGAAGATGCTCTTGGGTCCAGGCAATGGGCAGGCTCAGCTATGCTTGATGAAAATGGAAGGGTTCAGTTTTTCTATACTGCTACTGGCAGAAAGGGAGAAGCGGTTAGAACTTTTGAGCAGCGATTAGTTAAAACTACCTTTAATATAAGTGCAAATAAAAATGGAGTTCATATTTCAAATTGGAGTAAACATCAAGTTATTCTTGAGCCAGATGGCGTATACTATCAAAACATGCAGCAAGCAAAAGGACCCATAATATATTCTTTTCGTGATCCATATTTTTTTGAAGACCCTAAAACTGGAAAGGATTATTTGCTGTTTGAAGGAAACAAAGGTGGAAATACTGAAAGATTAAAAACTGAAAATATTGGCGATGAGTTATTTCGTAAAAATCATACAGTACCATCGGGATCAGAAAATTTTAATGGAAATATTGGTATTGCTGTTGCAGAGAATAGGGAGTTAACAAAATTTAAATTATTGCCGCCATTACTTGAAGCAGTTGGTGTCAATCAGCAGCTTGAACGTCCAGAGGTTGTAGTTAAGGAAAATAAATACTACTTATTTATTATAAGCCATAGATTTACTTATGCTCCAGGGCTAAATGGTCCAGATGGTTTATATGGTTTTTGGGTAATTCTTTGCGCAGTAATTATAAACCTTTAAATGGAAATGGACTTGTAATAACCAATCCAGCTAATGATCCATATCAAGCATACTCGTGGTATTTAGTATCTGGACATGATGTTATAAGTTTTATAAATGAATATCATGTTAATGGACAGCTTAGATATGGAGGAACCTTTGCACCAACCTTGCAAATTAGTTTAAATGGAGATAAATCGAAAATTATGGGGGAGTTTGGGGAAGGAGTAATTAACTATTCATACTAGTTAAAAATATGATTTTGATACAAGTTTCCGCTGTCAGAATAATTAACTACTTTTAAGTCATAATAAAAATAGAACTAATCTATGGGAGGATAACATAATGGAAAAAATTGATGAAGCAATTGATAGAATTAGGGAACTTGAATGTGCAACGGGAAATTTAGAAGATAGAGTTGAAGAAATACTAGAAGATTATAGAGTTGCAAATAAAAATCAAATTAGTGTTAAGAGAGATAAGCATCTCGACAAGGACGAATCGCAGGCATATCGAGTTGAAATAGCAGGTCAGAATCAGCCTATTATAGTGTTAGCTAAATCAGGATATGATGATTATGTTGCAAAAGTTACAGATGCTTATAGTAAATCATGAATTATAGAGATAAAAATGCACAGTTTTAATGTCCGAATTGTGCATTTTTATTATTTTAATTGTAACTGTATATGTATATGTTTTAATCATTTACTATAGCAATTGCACGAATAGGTGCGCCATCAGAGTTTTCATATTTTATTGGAAGGGCACAGAAGGTAAATAACTCACTTCCAATTTTGTTTAGGCAAGTTAAGTTTTCAATTACAACTATATCATTTTTAGCGAAAAGTTTGCGATGTATAGTTAAGTGATCATCTGAAATAGGATCTATACCTATTACATCTAGCCCAACGCCTTTCTTTTTACTTTGGATTAAATATTCAGCAACTTCTTCTGTGATATATGGATATTCCCCAAAATAGGATCTTGTTCCCCAAAGTTTATCCCAACCAGTATTAAATAAAATAAAATTCGCCTTATCAGCTTTTTCCTTTACAGATTCAATATAGTTCATAGTAATTCTTTGTCCTTCTTTTAAATCACTACAATCAATAACTAGTCCACTGCCTACAAATTGAGTTATTGGAAGTTTATCTAGAGTAGTTCTTTGGGCAAATAAATGTGCAGGTGGATCCATATGTGTTCCCGTATGAGAGAACATTGTAAGTAAAGTTTCCTTAAATCCATTTTTTTCATAGGTATTTGCCACTTCTAATTTTGGTCCATCTGTACCTGGATAGACAGGCATGCCTTTTGAAATAGTATGTGTTAAATCGATAATCTTCAAAATAAAACCTCACTTTTTTATAATTGTTTTAGTTAGTCCAATTATAGCACAAATAATGATGTAATAAAAAATATTAAGTGGTGCTTTAAAAGAATGGAATTAGTTTTTATATAATATTATGCATGATGGATTGCTTTGGTGTTATTCCAGGCTTATTTTTAATGTTCCAAAGCACTGTTATTTTGCAATTTTTTCTTTCTATAAGATAAAGGAGTGCAGCCTATCAATTTTTTAAAGGTTCGAATGTAGTAACTAAAGTTTTCAAAACCATTTGCAAAGGCAATATCCATAATTGATAAATCCGTATTAGCGAGCATGTCCATAGATTTTTCTATGCGAAGCCCTTTTACATATTCAATAAAGGTTTTTCCAAAGTTATCTTTAAAGAATTTGCAAAAATATTTTGGTGACATGTTAAACTCGCTGGCAATGGTTTTTAAGTAAATTTTGCTGTTATAATTTTCGTATATATATGAAGTGATATTTTTTAACAAGTTTAATTTATTATATTTAGCCAAAGAAATACTAGATTTTCTTTCCTTTATAAGATCTCCCTTTACCGAAAGATATACTATTTTCAAAAGTGATATCTTAGTTGCAAATTGATATGCAGTTTCTTTTGAAAAGTTTAAGCGAATTAAAGTTTCTAGTTCACTAAGTATTTCTTCATAAACTTCTGAGTTAGTAGGAAGTTTATTTACGAATATAATATCTTGATTATAAAGAGACTCAAGATATGAGCTTTCTACAAGATCCTTCATTTCAAAATTTAGATATTGTATAGGAAATAAAAATGCATGGTACAAGGTTTTAGTATCTTCTGAGTACATTTCATGCAGTTCCTCCTCATTGATAATAAATATGTCACCAGGTGTGCCCACATACTGTTCATTATTGATGTTAATAAAAAGTTTCCCGGATTTTACATATATTATTTCAACATAGTTATGCCAGTGGTGTAAAACAAACATTTTGGCGTTTTCGTTATGCATATGATAAATTTCAAATGGATATAATGATGTTCCGTGAGATTTTTCTTCTTTTAGGGAGTAATTCATGCTTCTCAATCCTTTCTATTTTTTATTGTATCAGATTTCTCAATCTCTTCAATGGTTACTTGCGAATATTATGTTATTTTAAATGAATATTTTGCAAGAATTAATGATTATATATTGATATTATGTTATTGAAAATTACATTTGTATATTATAGGAGGAATTATTATGTCAAAATGGCTTGACAATGCTGTATTTTATGAAATTTATCCCCAAAGCTTTAAAGATACCAATTCTGATGGTATTGGAGATATTCAGGGTATTATAGAAAAGTTAGATTATGTTCGAGAGTTAGGCTGCAATGCAATATGGCTTAATCCGTGTTTTGCTTCTCCTTTTTATGATGCTGGTTATGATGTTGAAGATTATTTTAATGTAGCCCCGCGCTATGGAACAAATGAAGCTTTAAAAGAGTTATTTGAAAAGGCACATGAAAAAAATATGCATGTGATTTTAGATTTGGTGCCTGGACATACTTCTGTTAAACATCCTTGGTTTAAGGAATCCATGAAACCAACAGAAAATGAGTATACAAATAGATATGTTTGGACAGATGATATTTGGACAGATTTTAAGGATGTTCAAGGTGTCTTTGGATCTATTCGTGGAATGTCTGATAGAAATGGATGCTGTGCAGTGAATTTTCTTTCTATGCAGCCAGCACTTAATTATGGATTTGCAAATCCACAGGAGAGCTGGCAGTTTTCAACTTCTTCAAAGGAGGCAATTGCTACAAGGGAGGCCATGAAAGAAGTAATGAGTTTTTGGCTTAGTATGGGCTGTGATGGTTTTAGAGTAGATATGGCTGGCTCACTCGTAAAAAATGATGATGATAGTAAGGAAACTATTAAATTGTGGCAGAATTTTAGAAACTTTTTGGATGAGAAGTTTCCAGAAGCAGTGCTTATTTCTGAATGGGGAGAGCCAGAAAAGTCATTAGAAGGTGGTTTTCATATGGATTTTCTGCTCCACTTTGGAACATCTAACTACATGGATTTATTCAGAAGTGAAAATCCTTATTTCTCAAGAGAGGGAAAGGGGGATATATCTAAGTTTGCTAATAAGTATATGGAAAATTATAAACTAACTAATGGAAAAGGACTTATGTGTATTCCTTCTGGTAATCATGATATGCCAAGAATTGCACATAAATTGGATGATGAAGAGCTAAAAATAGCTTTTGCATTTTTACTTACAATGCCTGGAGCACCTTTTATATATTATGGTGATGAAATAGGAATGAAGTATTTAGAAAATATTACATCAGTAGAAGGCGGTTATGCAAGAACAGGTTCTCGTACTCCAATGCAGTGGGACAACACTGTTAATGCAGGATTTTCTACTGCTAAAAAGGAAGATTTATATATCATGCAGGATCCAGATGAGGATAGACCTACGGTAAAGAGGCAGATGGAAACTGAAAATTCCTTATATAAAGAAGTAAAGAGATTAACTAATTTAAGAGTTGAAAATGAACCTCTTTGTTCTAATGCAGGAATAGAATTTTTATATGCTGAAGAAAAAACTTATCCATTTATTTATAAGAGAACTGGAAAAGAAGGAAGCATATTAGTTGTGTTGAATCCTTCAAAAAAGGAGGCTTCGTGTGAAGTAAATGAGAATTTAAGCTGTGAGGTAATTTACTCAAATAATGGTGAGGCTGTTATAGATAAAAGCATTATTACCGCGCCGGCTTGTTCTGCGAGTATATTTAAAATAATGAAATAATTTAAGTGAAGGGTTTTAACGCACAAGGCGAGTTAAAACCCTTCACTATTGTGATTGCTTCTAAATATTTGTATTTAATGTTCTGAAGGATTATTACTTAACGTTTCTTTTTATTAACATATAAATAGGAATTCCTAAAGCGGTTACTGCTAAACCATATAGAGCATATGCAGTACTGTTAATTAAAGTGCTAATAAGTATGTATACGCCGCCTCCTATACCCACAATTGGAACTATAGGAAATAGGGGGACTGTATAAGGTCTATTAATATCCTTGTGTTTCGATCTTAATATAAATATACCTGCAACTGTCATTACAAAAAATATCCACATAGTAAATACAGCTAGATTTGTTAAGGTTTCAAAAGAACCACTAAATACATATAATGAAGATAGTGCTGCTTGGAACAATAGAGCATTTATTGGAGTCCCAAATTTAGGACTGATTTTCCCAAAGAAATTTGAAAATGGAAATAATCTATCTTCCCCCATAGCAAAAGGAACTCTTACACCAGTCATTAAGTAACCATTAAGTGTACCTAATATAGATATCATAATACCTGCTGCAATTAGAGCAGCACCTTTACTGCCAAATAATATAACTGCAGCATCAGAAGCTGCTTTTGGGGAGGTTATAACCTTTTGAACTGGCATCGTTTTTATAATTGCTATATTTATCAATATGTAAACACCAATTGTGATTGTTAATCCAATAATTATAGCCCTAGGAATATCCTTCTTTGGATTTTTAAGTTCTCCTGCCATGTTACTAACGTTAGCCCAACCATCATAAGCCCACAAAGTACCAAGGATGGCGGCTCCAAAGCCTGATAAGCCTATAGTTATATTGGAGGAGGAAGATACTGCTGTAAAGCCTTGGGATTTACCCTCTATAAGTCCAAAAACAATAATAACAAAAATGGGTATTAGCTTCGCTATTGTAGATATAAATTGCAACTTGCTGCCAAGCTTAGTTGAAATTATGTTTATAATAGTTATAAAAAATATAATGATGATAGCCAACATTTTTTGATTGATAGGTGATAGCGATATAAAATATGTTGCTTGGGTTACAAAAACTATTGATAATGCTGCTAAAACACCAGGAGTGTAAACGATTGTTTGCATCCATCCAAATAAAAATGCCCATTTTTCGCTGTAAAGCTCTTTTAGATATACAAATATGCCACCAGTTCTAGGCATGGCTGCTGCAATTTCTGCTATTGTAAGTGCGGAGGCTATTGTAATTATACCTCCAACTGCCCATGCCAGTACTCCTAAGATTGAGGTCCCTGCGTTACTGAATACTGAAGATGCTTTAAAGAAAATCCCTGATCCTATCACTACACCTACAACCATTGTAATAGCTTCTAATAAGTTAATTTCTTTTTTTAATGATTTTATGTCTGAGTCGTTGTTTGATTTCAAAGCTTATGCATCCTTTCTTTAGCTGCTTATTAATTTAAACTTTAGCTTAGTACTAGCTAGATATAACTAATATATTATAAAGCAAGAGATTAGTAATGTCGAATGGTATTTTTAAGGGTATGAGATATTAAATTTGTGCCAGGCACAGCGGCTAGCATCCTTGAAGATGCAAATTTTTCTCCGTCCCAAGATAGAAGGTTTTGAATATATCCTAGAGTATCACTGTTAGAAGTGCCTATGATGCGCTGAAAAGCCAGCAAATCATAGTAATTAAGCTTTTCGTTATTTACAAGTGAAACTAATGCTCCCAAACCTAACACTTCTCCCTGCAAAGGCTTCTTTAGCTTGCCATCTTCAGAGTAGTACTGGGATAAATATCCACGCCCTTTATAACTTATATCTAATATGAAAAGCTTATCCAGCGTAATATTAGCAACATCAACTTTATAAAGGGAAGCATAATCTACTGTATATTTATATTTTTTGTTATAATCATCAAAATTAAAAATTTCTTTAAAATAATTATTTTTAAAGGAATAAACATAAAAGAAACCATATCCCCCACTGCCACCTGAATCAATGCTTAGTTTTATATCATTTATTTTGTCTTTTGTAAAATCACCTAGAAATATTTTGGCATCATACCCCGAATTAAACTTAGGAGTGATGATTTCAACTTTGTGTGTACGCCCATCTTCAATTACAACAGTAATGTTGTCAGCGAAAATTTCTGATGGAGCTTTTTTTATACCATACAAGGATACTTTATCAGGTATTTTATCTCCAGTTACATCACCTATTTTAACATCAAGTAGATACTTATTTTCATGGAAGCCCCTTTTTTTATTAGGATTTGTAATATCATAATTTGAAAAAGTTCCCCAGTTTTCAACTTTATTGAGCCGCGGATTGACCGAGATGAAGGAAACCATTATTGGAGATTCGTCTAATTTAAGATGTGCATTAAAAAATTTTCTATCACCATATCTAATGGCTTCTAAAGCAAGAGGTAGTTCACGTCTAAAAATATAATTTCTTATGGCAGATTCTTTAAAGCCAAGCTTACCATCTACATGCAAGTACACATAGTAAATATAATGCTCATCTTTTTTCATCCATTCGCCAAGCACTTCATCTCTTATATTTTTATCAACTTTGTCATAGGCATATATTAATCCAATGGTTAAAAAAAGCTCTGCAATTATATCAGAATGAGTAAGAGTATAACGCCTGGGAATAATGGGTTCTGTATCGGTGATCCATTTTCTAAACTCTACTGAAAGTTTTTCTGGTTTTAATTTACTCATTTAATTTGCTCCTTAATATTTCTAATATAAGTATTATATGGTGACTAAAGGTATTGTGTTCAGGATAGGACATAATTTAAGAGTTTAATAAAAATAATACTATTGTATTATTTTTCAATAATATAATACAAGAATTTATACGACCATAATGCTATAATGTGAGAAAATTATAGGTATAGTAATATAAAGGAAAAGGAGAATTTAAAAATGAATCAAAAGGAAAGAATGATGGAAGAATTACCATATAAAGCATGGCTAGATGGACTTAGCGAAGATAGAATGGAAAATAAACTAAAGATATATGATTATAATTTACTTCGTCCAGATCAATTAGAAAAAATGGATAAAATGATTAAAGATATAATTGGAAGAACAGGTGAAAATATTTTTATAGAACAGCCATTTCATTGTGACTATGGCAAAAATATTGAGGTGGGAAATAATTTTTTTGCAAATTATAACTGTACGATATTAGACGTTGGAAAGGTGATAATAGGCGAAAATGTTCAGTTTGCGCCTAATGTATCAATCTATACAGCAGGACATCCAATTCATCCAAAGTCGAGAAATTCTGGCTATGAGTATGGCATTAAAGTAACAATAGGCAATAATGTATGGATAGGTGGTAGTGTTGTAATAAATCCTGGTGTTAATATAGGAGATAATGTTGTAATAGGTTCTGGCAGTGTTGTTACAAAAGATATACCGGATAATGTTATTGCAGTTGGAAATCCATGTAGAGTGATACGAGAAATAACGGATGCTGACAGAAAGTACTATTTTAAGAATAGAGAATTTGATGTTGATGATTATTAAAAATTAACCTAAAGTTAAGTTTTGGTGCAACATTCTCATATTTTTTAAATTTGAATTGGTAACCTATGTTACGGACATAATAAAATAAGTGCAGTAAGCTTTAGATAAAATAAGAATAATTTAGGACAAATAGCTATGGGTGGAAAATTCTTTAAGAATATAGAATTTGCAAAGAAGTTGGCACTTAAGGAAGAGGTTAGTTATGCCAGCTAATGTTCCACATGCTTTAAGAGCAACTGAAAAATTTAAAATGATGCTTATAGTAGTAAAAGGTTAATGAAACTGAGGATGAGGGGCAATATATATGATTGATATAAATAATTTTATAAGACAACACAAGGATGTTATAGAGGATATAAATGAAATTGAAAAATAATAAATAGAAAGGATTATAAAAAATATTCAGATGATTTTGTTTCACATATAAATAGTTTAGCAGGTAAGCTTAAAATTCACTTGAGTTATGAAGATAAGTTTCTATATCCAAATTTAATTAATGGAGAAGACACACAATTAAAAAATATGGCCAATTTATATATGCATGAAATGGGCGATATATCTAGCGTTTTTACAGATTATAAAAATAAATATAATACTAAAAGTAAAGTTAATGATAGGCTCAATACCTTTGAGGCAGATACAAGCGATATACTTAATGATATAAAAAATAGAATTGCAAAAGAGGAAAACGAATTATATAAATTAATCGTACAAAAAGGGGGCTGTCGCACTAAAAATTGTTAAATCATGATTATAATAAATATTGCGAATTAATTGGAGTTAAGGGTTTTAACTCGCTTTGCTCGTTAAAAGACTAACTTTTTCACTTATGTGAAAAGTGAAGGGTTTGACGATTTTCATCTTCAAGATATCCAAGGGCCGGTTTTGCAAGTGACACCGGACATATTGCACATAAAATGTACTCATAAACTTCTTCAGATTCATCTAATTTTGAATTATCTGTAGTTTTTTTCATGACATCATAAGCATCATCTTTTAATTTACTCATTTTCAATCCCATTAAAGAATGCTGTCTACCACCTACGTTTTCTTCATCAAGAGGAAAGTTAAGTTCTAAAAGGTTATTACCTACTGTTCCTGATAATGTTTTTTTGCAATCTCTAAATATTTAAAGAACTCGTCCTTTTTTAAACGTCTTTTTAATCTAATATATCTTTTTTTCTCATATATAGCTCTCTCTTTCAATTCAGGTTGTTTATTTATAGGAGCATGTGAAAATGTATATGTATTCTTTCTTACGAGTCGATCATAAGGCTTTATGTTCGGTATAGTAGAATCTATAGAATACCTTTTTTCACATCCTTCTATATTATAATACATTCTATAAAAATAAAGTAACTGTATCTCAAACAAAAATCAATTTACTATATTTCATTTAATCAATACTCTTTTGGGGAAACACTCATCACCCTTTTAAATTGTCTCATGAAGTAATTGCTATCATCACAACCACTTTCATAGGCTATATCGGAAATTTTTAGCTTACTTTTTCTTAGCAGCACGCATGCATATTCGATACGCAGCCTAAGTGCATGATTCATATCATTCAGCAGCATACATATTGTCAAAGATAAAATGCTGGGGGAATTTAGTTAATTCAATGTCATACTGGGTATTTTCTGATATTTTTGAAGAACCAGGTCCACCAAAATCACATTTTCACTGAGGTTTTGGAATTATACCTGTGCTGAGCAAAAGGATGTCCCAAACCAAGTATATTACAAGAGAGACTTACCATCCCTACCTGCTGGAAAAGTTCAGTTATGTTTGTCCACTTTAAAACCAGGCAACCATCAATTGACGGTATACAGTGTAGGATATAGGCAAAATGATGTTTATCTCGTAACTATAGAGTAAAATCAAGTAAAAAATTGCAAAGCAGCTCTAATAGTAGAGGCTCTTGTCTTCAGTAAAAAGCTTTAGCTCAATGGCTTTTCTACCTTGCATTTCAGAAGCTGAACGAACATCCTTATAACTAGTTTTTGTTGCTATCTTAACAAAGGCAGCAATAAACATTAATTATATAATATAATGTCTATTAGAACACAAAATAATTGTAGCTAATAACTTCTAATATAATAATGGATGGGGAGTTTAGAAAACAATAAGCGTGCAAAAATCTTAGATGTTGGTTCAGGAACTGGCAAATACTCTGTTGAACTGGCCAATGAATGCTATGATGTTACTGCAATTGAACTTGTAAAACACAATTTAGGAGTTTTAAAGTCGAAGGGAAGTACCGTAAAAGCATATCATAGAACGGTCTTAGATTTATCAAGATTTTCATGGGTCTTTTAGTTTATAAAAATAATTTAATAACTGTACTTTTGAGTATTTAATATATTTTACACTTTTTAACAAAATATATGCTTACTAGTCAACTTGTACCGAACATGTTTGTTACTAGTTCTAATATTTGTGAAATCATTGACAATATGCTCATGATAATTTATATTAAAATACCTCATTTAATTTTTCAAAATACTAAATCTTTCTTTTTATAACACAAAAAATTTTTTTTGACAAAAATATCTTGAATTATATCGAAAAAAGCCTTATTATAATACTGTTAAATAATAAACAATGATTTATAATTTTTTTATTTATAGAGAAAAATAATCTCACACTGTGTATATATTTTATAATTTTGTCAGTGATAATTGCTATTTTTCAAGGTATAGTATGTCGTTACTTGTACGTACAACTGCCTGTTTATCATTGGCCAATTTAACTTACCAATAATTTCGCTTAGTGAGAAGTAATCAAATTTATTTGCTTTGCGAAAAAAAACATATAAAGGAGACTTATAAAATGACGAACATTGATTACTCTTCTGAAAGTTATTTAAAAAAAGTAGACGCATATTGGAGAGCTGCCAATTATATTTCAGTCGGACAATTATATCTTAAGGGCAATCCTTTGCTAAGAGAACCACTAAAACCTGAGCATGTAAAAAATGCCGTTTTTGGTCATTGGGGTACAATTGCTGGACAAAACTTCATTTATGCACATTTAAACCGTGTTATTAACAAATATGATTTGAATATGTTATATATTTCTGGTCCTGGCCACGGCGGACAAGTTATGGTTTCTAATTCTTATTTAGACGGAAGCTATAGCGATACTTACCCTGAAATTTCTCAAGATATAAAAGGCTTGTCAAAATTATACAAGCAATTCTCATTTTCAGGCGGAGTTGGTTCACATGCAACCCCTGAAGCTCCTGGTTCAATACATGAAGGTGGAGAATTAGGTTATTCTATAGTACATGGCTTTGGAGCTGTCCTCGATAACCCTGATTTAATTGCTGCTGTTATTGTTGGTGATGGTGAAGCAGAAACAGGACCTTTAGCTACTTCTTGGCAAGTAAATAAATTTATAAACCCTGTTACAGATGGTGTTATATTACCAATACTTTATTTAAATGGATTCAAAATCAGCAATCCTACAATTATGGCTCGAATGACTGATGAAGAATTACAAAAATACTTTGAAGGCTTAGGATGGGATCCAATCTTTGTTGAAGGCGATGACCCTAAAGTAATGCATCGCTTAATGGCTGAAAAAATGGACGAAGCTATTGAAAAAATCCAAAGGATTAAGAGAAGAGCTGCTGAAGCAAATGATATGTCCAGACCTAAATGGCCAGTTATCCTTGACAGAACCCCTAAAGGATGGACAGGTCCAAAGGAATTAGATGGCAAACCAATTGAAAGCTCCTTCCGTGCTCATCAGGTTCCAATTCCTTTTGATAGCAAGCATATGGAACTTGCAGATGAATTCACAAAATGGATGAAGAGCTATCGTCCAGAAGAATTATTTACTGAAGATGGTAAATTAATAGATGAAATTGCAGAGATTATTCCTAAGGGTGATAAACGTATGTCTTCTAACCCTTCAACAAATGGTGGAAAAATCATGAAAGCTTTACGTTTACCAGATTATCATGATTATGCCATCAATAATGAAGTTAAGGGTAAAAGCGTTGCACAGGATATGCTTGTCTTAGGTAAATATGTACGTGACGTTATGAAATTAAATAAAAAAGAACGTAATTTCCGTGTTTTCAGCCCAGATGAAGCTGCTTCAAACCGTCTATATGCTATGTTTGAAGAAACAAACCGTCAGTGGGTAGGAAAAATCAATGAACCTTATGATGAATGGCTAGCTCCAGATGGACGTGTATTAGATTCAATGCTTAGTGAACATATAGCAGAAGGTGCTTTAGAAGCTTACCTATTAACTGGCCGTCATGGTTTCATTCATAGTTATGAATCATTCCTACGTGTTGTAGATTCAATGGTTACACAACACTTTAAATGGTTGAACCAATGTGAAGATATTCCTTGGAGAGATAAAATTTCTTCTTTGAACTTAATCATGACTTCACACATCTGGCAACAGGATCATAATGGTTATACTCACCAAGATCCAGGTATGCTTGGACATTTAGCTGATAAAAATTCCGGCTTAATTCATGAATATTTACCACCAGATGCAAATACTTTACTTGTAACCTTCGATAAATGCTTGAGAAGTGTAGGACAAGTAAACTTATTAACAGCATCAAAACATCCAAGACAACAATGGTTTACTATGGATGAAGCTGAATACTTAGTTAACAATGGTTTAGGAATTGTTGATTGGGCAAGTACAGACAAAAACGGAGAAACAGACATAGTATTTACAATGGCTGGAGATACTCCAACACTTGAAGGCTTGGCTGCTGTACAATTGTTACATGAGTATTTACCTGAACTTAAAATCAGATTTGTAAACATAGTTGACTTATTAAAATTACAATCTCCAGAAAGCTATGAGCATGGTATCTCTGATGAAGAATTCAATATGATATTTACTACAGATAAGCCAATTATCTTTGGATTCCATGGCTATGAAAACTTAGTAGATACTTTATTCTTCAAACGTGCTAACCACAATGTTTCTGTCCATGGCTACAGAGATAAAGGTGAAATCACAACTGGCTTTGATATGCGTGTATTAAATCAGTTAGATCGTTTCAGTCTTGTAAAAGATGCAATTTATCATTTACCACAGTTAGGTAACAAAGGTGCTCATATCATCCAAGAAATGAATGAAAAATTAGATATGCACACTAAATATGTACACGAAAACGGTGTTGATTTACCAGAAATCGCTAACTGGGAATGGAAGGGTCTTAACTAATTCTAGAATAACAAAGGAGCTAGAACGCTACTTTTAGTGCTCTAGCTCCTTTAACTTCTATGGATTATATTCAGCAAAATAGTTATAAAAAAAGAACTTTTAAACTCTTCACAATTTTGTCTTGTGTTTTCTTATCAGCAACCAATAATAAAAACTTCTTTTCATATTTCTTTGCTTCAATTTTGTTATTCATTTTACTATAGCACATCTTATAAAGGTAAAGCAGCTGTGCCTTTGGGCTTATATATTCAGTATCTATGTACTTGTTAATGTGCGACTGAATGTTACCATTCATTTCAATAGCTTGGTAGGAGCTTTTTCATTAGGTGCAGCTTCAATAATACAGCCTGTTCCACTATTTCCATCACTCCAGATATGTCCATCACCTATTGCCATACTGCAGTCCCATTTCATAGTGAGCACCCAACAAGCTAACTTGTACATGTACATTCTTTCGCTTGTATGCATACTCTTGTCTAAAAGTTAATTTTTCACCAGCTTTGTTAGCTTTAAATTGAACATCTTTATATCTGATTAACGGATCCACTGAATTAAAACTCATAATTATGCCCCCGATAAAAATTAATGCTACTAAAATTTTAAAATACAAATTGTAAATAAAGCGATTGTTGATAATGCTAGAAAAATTAAAGAAACTTCCGCTTTCTTTTTTCTTGATTCCATTACAAGTTTATCATTTTTGCTCATAGAAGATGAATATTTCCTTCTACCAACAAATATAGTAATAATCCATTAAACCCAATAGCCATCAACAACCTTTTATTGCTATTTACAATATCGGTGCTTTCCTCCAAATGTTTCATCATGTTCGAATCTCCTTTCAGCAATTCATCTAAACTAATGCCATAGATATCACTCAATCTGATTACACTTATAATATCTGGATAGCATTTTTCATTTTTCATTTTTCCAATTTGATATTGTCTGCCTAGATACCTATATTTTCTCTGCCACCTTTTCTTGAGTTAATTCAGAATCTATTCGTGCTCTTTTTAATTTATTTCCAATTTCCATAACAATACTCCTTCCATAAACATATTCTCACATTTAAGAAAATTCGTCTATCAAACCTTTTTTACATGATGTTTTTTCAATGTCAAAATACTTTTACATGTCCATTTTTATAAGCTTCAGGGCTTTATTTTAACATTATCACTTACACCAAGCTTCTTATTAATTTTAGACCTTAGCCTTAAACAATAAAAACCTACAAACAATTTTAAGCCACAGACTAGACCTTTTAGAAAAATATAAAAATAATATTACCTTAGAAGATTGCGTTGTAGTAAAAAAGCAAAAAGTGAAGAGTTTAGGATATATAACATGACAACACTGCGTCATATATTATTTTATTTAATCATTCAACACTAATTTGGATTTAAACACTATTATCCGCATTTCCAAAGACTTTAACTTCTACCGGCTCTTTATCTTCTATTTTTACCTCAACTTCAATAATACCTGCCCTTTTTATAGCTTTCCCCTGCTTAGCCTTAAATTTAAGCAAAGAATTGTTGTGATAAACAAGACTATGATGTACAAGATATGCACCTAAAGGACCATTTGGAAAGAAGGATAAAAGATATGACTGAAAAATTTCCAAATCAGAAAGAAATGCAAAAAGATTTTAATTGCTCTTTAGTCTTTACTATGACTGTAATTGGAAGCAAATGGAGAGCTATAATATTATGGCACATATTAAATAGTAATCCTATACGATATGGTAAGCTAAAAAAGACTATTCCTAATATAAACCATAAGGTACTAGTTCAAGAATTAAAAAAATTAGCACAATTATGTAGTTGAGGCAAAAAATATATGGATTAATTCTAAATAAAAAATAATTTTTAGTTCAATCAAGAACTGCTCCATCCGCCCCATAACTTTTGTTGTTTTTAATTGGATTCATAACAATAAATAAAACTTAAATTTTCTACTTTAGAACTGCTTTAAATAATTCTGTTTCTCCAGCTTTAACCTTTTTAACATTTCCTCACTGAAAATCAAATTGGAATTTTACATTTTTTAATAGATATTCTCAAGGCTTATCTTATAAAATTTGTAAATATTTTATTTTCCATTTTATTTTCTTCTACCTCGCCTTTTCCTGAATCAGCAAGTTTTAATAACCATGCCATATTTTTACCCAAAACTCTCATGATTTGCATTCCTTCTTCATCTTGTACTGCTTCTCCTGGTTTTGTACCGTGAATCACATTCCAATAATTTGATGTTGGCATTATCATCTCTGAATAGCTTATATAGTTGTTTAACTGATTAAATACCGGAACGCCACCAGATCTTCTTACAGCAATAACGCTTGCTCCTACTTTATGCCTAAGCATACCATTATTTACTGATGTAACTAAAAATGCACGATCCAAAAATGACTTCATTGTTCCTGCTATAGCTGAAAAATGTACAGGAGAACCTAAAATAATACCATCGGCTTCTTTCATTTTTTGAATCCAATCATTAACCTCATCATTTTGAATAGCACATCTTTCATTCATATTTCTGCTGCACCCACCACAGTCTAAACATCCACGTATTATCTTATTACCAACATGAATAATTTCTACTTCTATATTCTCCTTCTCTAATTCTTCTGCTACAGCTTTTATTGCATGATATGTGTTTCCATTCTTTTTAGGACTTCCATTAAAAGCGACTACTTTCATACATATACCTCCATATAATCTTTAAATGATAAGGCTATTATAGGGCTCAATAATTTCAGTGACAAGTACGCACTTTTTTGTTAGATAACTTACCTATAAGTAGGAATTATTGTAATAACTGAATTGTACTCACTTTATTTATTTTAAATATTTAATTTGCTATTATTAAATAAGTTAGTTTATACTAGTTATAAAATATTGAAAGCAGGTAACAAAATGGTAAATTATAATGGTAAAAGTTATGTATGCTTATTAGACTTTGCAATGGATTTTATAAGGGGTAAATGGAAGGGTGTATTATTATGCCATTTATACAACGGACCAAAACGATTTTTAGAGCTTCAAAGAATGACCGAAGGAATAAGCCAAAAAGTATTAAACGAAAAACTTAAAGAATTAGAAAATGACGGATTAGTAGATAAAATAATCTATCCTGAAGTCCCACCTAAAGTTGAATATTTTCTTACGGATAAAGGTAAAGATCTCACTAAAGCCATTAAAGAAATTGAAGCTTGGTCTATTAAATATTACTCTTACTTAGGTGACAGTTGCAAATAGCATTATAATTCACTTTTTAACACTATATTTTTCAAATTCTCTTTGAATAATCGAAATTATATAAAAAAGATGCAGTAGACAGTTTTGCATCTACATAAAACTGTCTGCTGCATCTTTAAGCCTAAATGTTTATATATGAAAATATCTTAAATTCAAATAATCGTTTTCTGACATTAATCCTCCTATAGCTTTATTACCAGAACTAATTGCAATTCCTCTATTTATTTTTTAATATTTCTGATCAGGATTCTATAATTAGATTCTTAATTCCATTATTTTTAGCAACACTTCCAAATCGCTTCATTTCTTCTTTAGAATATAGCTGATGCCTCTCTTTAAAACAGTATTCTTTATCTACAAGAGGATATTTTGCTTCTGCCAATGGATTATAATTTAATATTTCATATGACACATCAGCATATATGCCTGAAATGTACCGGCTAATTTCTGCTATATTTTTTTCTGATGTAGTATATCCTGGTATCATAGGTGTACGTATAATCACATTTTGCTTCTTTTCAGACTGCAGCAAAAATTTTATATTATTTTTTATCTTTATATTAGAAACACCAACATATTTTTTTATGATCATTGTCATCAAAAATTTTAAAGTCCGCATAAATTATATCTAAATACGGCAGTACTTCTTTTATAACTTCGGTACCTATATTAAGTGCAGTTTCAATTGCTGTATTAACATTTAATTTTTTTAATTCCTTTAATAGTTCTATTGCAAATTTTGATTGAACTAGAGGCTCTCCACCAGATAAAGTAACTCCGCCTCCATGTTTAAAGAACACTTTATCTCTCATTACTTCTTTAATCACTTCATCTACAGTTTGAATTTGTGAATCCATCATAAGAGCTCCGCTTGGACAATTATCAATGAGTTCCTTCCAATTTTCTTCCCTATCTACATTTAACTTTATATTTCCATCTTCAAAAACAACACCATTATTTTTTGCTAGTTTAACACAAATTCCACACTTAATACAACGATTTCTAAAGTGTATTGGACGTCTTTTAGTAGAAATTCCTTCTGGATTTTGACACCAAATGCAATTCAATGGACATCCTTTTAAAAATACCGTTGTTCTTATTCCTTCTCCATCATGAGTAGAAAATCTTCTTATATCAAAAATTGTTCCATTCATATTAAACATCTCCATAACTTGTTCTAGCTATAATTTCATTTTGAAGCTTATCGGCCAATTCAACAAAATATGCGGTATAACCTGCAACTCTTATTGTTAATCCTCCATATTGTTCTGGATTTTTCTTCGCAGCTAATAAGTCTTCTTTTCTTACAACATTAAATTGAACATGTGGTATTTCTAAATCAACAAAACTTCTTAACATTTTTGCAAACTTATCAATTCCGGCTTCTGTCTTAAAAAACTCAGGCAAGAATTTCATATTCAATAATCCGCCATTACTTGTTAAACTTTTATCTATTTTAGAAACTGATTTTAATACTGCTGTAGGTCCGCTTATATCTCTCCCATATGCTGGTGACATACCTCCATCAGCAAGTGGCTCTTTTGCAAATCTACCATCTGGAGATGCTCCAACATTTTCTCCCATAGGAACATGTGCAGAAACTGTATACATTCCTGTATGATATTTACCTCCACGATAATTGATAAATTTAGATAATCTGTTTTTAAAATATTCCGCCCATTTTACTCCAAGTTCATCTACCCAATCGACATCATTTCCATACTTAGGTACTTTATTTAATAGCATAGTCCTAATAACTTCATATCCATCAAAATTATTTTTTAATGCTAATAATAAATCTTCTTTAGAAATTTTCTTTTCATCAAATACTAATTTCTTAATAGCAGCTAAACTATCAGCTAAATTTGCGATTTGAATCATTTGGATTCCAGAATAATTATATTTTGCTCCTCCATTTGTTACATCCATTCCTTTTTCCATGCAATTATCTATTACAGAGGACAAGAATGGCGTTGGTAATAACTCAATGTGTGCTTTTTCAACTTCTTCACAGGCTAAAATCATTTTATCCATAAAATAATCTATATGCTTTCTAAATCCTTCTTCTAATTCTTCAAAAGTATTGTAAGTTGTTATATCTCCATAATTTTCAGCAATTTGTTCACCAGTTAAAAGGCACTTTCCTCCAGTTAAAGTAACTTCTAATGCCTTATTTAAATTAAACATTGCTGCATCACTCCAGCCAAGATTATTTCCTTGTGTAGTTAATTCTACACAACCAACAATAGCGTAGTCTCTTGCATCCTTTTCTTCGATACCTAATTCAAGCATAGCAGGAATAACAGCTTCATCGTTGAAAAATTGTGGCATTCCACTTCCTTTTGAGACAACATGAATCGCCTCCTTTAGTATTTTATCCTCTACTTTCTTATGCAAACGAACAGATAAATTAGGTTGTGGTAATCCTAAGTGTTCTTGAGCTTTTAAACATAAAAATGATATTTCATTTGAATAATCATTTCCATTTTCATCTTGACCTCCAATAGCGATATTAAATCCTATTGGAAATCCAGCAAAATATTTTGCACTATTACAATTTCTCATATACACAATTTCATTAAACTTTAACCAAAGACATTCAATTATTTCTAAAGCTCTTTGATTATCTAATTTTCCAAGGTCAATATCTTTTTTGTAGAAAGGATACAAATATTTGTCCATTCTTCCTGGTGAAAATGAAGATGCATTGGATTCCATGTGTAAAATAACAAATAGGAACCATAATGATTGTACTGCTTCATGAAAGCTTTTTGGTGGTGCAATACTTATACTTTTACAATTTTGCGCTACCACTATCATATTTTCTTTTTTATCTTTATTCTCTTCCTTATTTGCACGCTCAACTAATAGATCATGGTATCTCATCATAAAGTTTTGAGTACCTTCCATAACTAAAATAACACTTTTGTAAAAATCTCTAGTTTCTCCATCAGCTTCCTCTAAGTGTTTTTCAGCTTCTTCTTTAATTTTCGTAGGTCCCTTTTGTAACCATTCCTCACAATTTGGGCAAATATGACCTTGAGCATGATCCTTTTGGTTTATCTTCACTACTTTAGCTATTTCATCAAATTCTTTTCCATATCTCTTACGTAAAATATCTTCTAATGATTTCCCTTTCCAATAAGGTTTTATTACTTCTCTAAAAGTTTTGATATCTTCCTCTTTTACATTAAATCTATCTTGAGCTCTTTTAGGTAAAGTTTCAAATTCTTTATCTACCCATGTGCTGCCACTTTCCGGGAAAACAATGCCATATCTTACTCCAGCTGTTCTATTTCCAACAATTAATTCTTCTGGTTCTATATTAATTTTTAATTTTCCATAGAATTTTTTAATGCTAAAGCCCTCTTAACAATACGCGGCTTATCTTCATTTTCTTTATACGTATTTGTAATAATCATTGCTTGTTCTATAGAAGCATACCTTGGCTCTGACAGCATTTTTTTCTTTAACAATAATACTCTATCAGTTAATTTTAATTTATTCATATTATAATGCCCCTTTCTAATTTCAACTTATTTATACTTATTATCTTTATCTATATTATAATGTAATTTAAAATTGTTTTCAATTGTTTTCTATTGATTTTTATTATTCATGTTTGTTATAATAAACTCGATGATTGTTTTTACTGCAATATTAATTGACCATTGCATATAAGATTGTTATATAAAATTAATTATAGCGATAAAAAATAAATCTTATATCAAATATGGAGCTGTTGATTTAGTAATTTATTAAATCAATAGCTCCTTTTTTATTTTATATTCTCCATTTTTCGCTTAATTGCATTACATTTGCTTGAAAATACAATTTCTCTTTATTAAAAATATTATTCAAAATCCAATTCAATTTCATCGCTATCATGATTATCATCACTATTATTGGATTTTTCTGTAATCGGTTTCTTTAAGACATTTACTAATACTGCTGTTACCGCAACACCTACTATAGTTGCTATAACATAACCAATTTTTCCTGTAGCTACTGGCAATACTATCCATCCACCCCATGGTGCAGGATTTTTTGCCCCTAATAACATTGCTGTTACTGCTCCACTTGCTGATCCTGCCACTATTGATGGTATAACTTTTATTGGATCTGCTGCTGCAAATGGTATTGCTCCTTCTGTTATTCCTATTAACCCCATCAATATTCCTGCTTTTCCTGCTTCTTTTTCTTCTGTTGTATATTTTTTTGGCGCTAACAATGTTGCTATCCCCAAGCCTATTGGTGGAACACATATTGCTACTCCTATTGCTGCCATTATCTTTAATGATATTGGACTTGCCATTCCTGTTGTTTTATCTATTGTTCCTACCATTGCTGCTCCAAATCCATATGCTACTTTATTTATTGGTCCTCCCATATCAAAGCCTATCATTGCTCCTAATATAACTCCTAATAATACTAAGTTACCTGTTCCCAAACTATTTAGCCATGCTTTCATTCCGGTCATTATTTCTGCTACTGGAGTTCCTATAACCCAAACCATTAGTCCTCCAACTATAAGCGTTCCTATTAGTGGAATCACAAATATTGGCATTACTGAACGCATTATTGATGGTACTTTTATTTTCTTTAAGCAATAAACAACTATTCCAGCAAGTAATCCTGCTATAATTCCTCCCAAGAAACCTGCTCCTATTTGGCTTGCTAGGTAGCCTCCTATAGCTCCCGGTGCTATACCTGGTCTATCTGCCATTGAAAATGCTATATAGCCTGCTAATATTGGTACCATAAGTCCAAGTCCAGCTGCACCTATATTGAACAGATCATTTAGTGCTGTTCCTTTAGGTGGAACTGCTGCTGATCCATATAACAAAACTGAAAGTGCTAATAAAACTCCTCCTGCTACAACAAAAGGAATCATGTATGAAACACCCGTCATTAAATGCTGTCTACTATCTTTTAATAACGCTTTTAAATCGCTCATTTTCTTTCCCCTCCATTTATTTGATTTAATATCTTAACTACTTAATACTTCTAATATCTCTTCAATTTTAGAAGCTTCCTGTAATTTTTCTCTAAACTCTTCCCTCATAATCTTTCTAGAAAGTTGAGCTAGAATTTGCAAATGAGTATTTCCTGCTTCTTTTTCTGGTACTGCAATTAAAAAAACGTATTTTGCTTTTTCTTCTTCACTCCACTGAACTTCATTTTTTAATCTTGCAAAAGCTAATGCTGCGCACCTTACTGAATCACATTTTCCATGCGGTATAGCCACATCAAAACCTATTGATGTTGGAAAAGTTTTTTCCCTTTCAAATACCTGCTTAACATATCCATCGTAATCAATAAGTTTATACTGTGCTTCTATAACCTTTGATAAATTTTTTATTACTTCTTCTTTAGAGGAAGCCTCCATATCTAGTATAATAAGTTCCTTCGTTATTAAATTATCCACTGCTAACTCTCCTTTCATAAAATGCAATTGCTTTCTTAAAAATAAATTAATAAATTTATTCGTCTTGAATTTTACTAAATTGTTATATGCTCCGGCGCATTTTTTATTGTTTATTATTGTTTGTTGCAATATTATATTAACATGCCTAGGCATAATATTCTATACCTCAATATTCAATTTTATTTCCACAACAATGTGGAAAACCTAATATAATGTCAAATGCTTTTTAACTTAAATATTATTGTTTCCTATTTAAATTTTAATATTACTTATGTGTCTTTATTGTTTTTTATTTTTGACACTTTATTATATCTCTTTGTTTTGTTATAATTTCTTTATTGATATTGCCAAGTAAAAAATATAATCAAATGGGGGTAGTAAACTTTGTTTGCACAGGAAAGGCATAATGAAATATTAAACATTTTACATAAAGAAGGAAAAGTTATTGTTAAAGATTTAAGCACTAGATTTAATGTTACTGAAGACTGCATACGAAAAGATTTAAAAAACTTAGAAAATCAAAAATTGCTAGAACGTACTTATGGTGGTGCTGTTTTGATTAGAACATCTGCTCCTAAGCAAAATATTCAATCAAGAAAAAATACTAATATTGAATTTAAAACCGTTATAGCCCAAAAGGCTTTTAGGCTTATAGAAGAAAACGAAACTATATTTTTAGATATCTCTACAACAAATATACTTTTAGCTGAAGAACTCTCAAAAAGCCAGAAAAAATTAACTGTCGTAACCAATATGCTAGATATAGTTTCTATTTTAAACAATTCTGATAATAATATAAAAGTCGTATGTACTGGTGGAGAATTAAGTAAGGATCTAGATGGTTTTACTGGTTCAATGGCCATTGAAAGCATATCCAATTATAAGCCAACAAAATGCTTTATAGGAAGCTGCGGTGTCAATATATTTGATAAAAGCGTTACAACTTTTGATGGAGAGGATGGAAACACAAAAAATCTATAATTAACAACAGCAAAAAACATATTTAGTAATGGAAAATAACAAGTTTTATATTGATGGGACATATAAATTTGCAACATTACATGACATAAGCTTTATAATCACTGAAGCTGCTCCTGACAAAGAAATCACTAATTTACTATCAAAAACCAATACTGAAATAATATAAATTGTTTCAGTACAACAAAAAAGGCTCTATTTTATTTAAGGAGCCTCTTTTCAAATTAATTATTTTAATTTAGCAATTTATCATTGTCTTGCCTTTACCACATAGCTTTTCAAAATCTTTAGTAAATGCTTCTACGGCACATGTAACTGCATCTAATTTAATTAGTCCTTCAATTACATCTGGAGCAATTGTAGCTGCACCAACACCATATTTTGCAAGTTCCAACACTTGCTGTGAATTTTTAAAACTTGCTGCAAGAACTTCTGTCTTTAGTTCATTCTTTTTAAATATATCATGAATTTCTTTAGCAACCTTTACACCATCAGCCCCAAGGTTATCAATTCTATTTACATATGGAGCTGCATAAAGGGCACCAGCTTTTCCAGCTAAATAAGCCTGCATCTGAGTATAAATAGCTGTTGCTGTAATATTAACGCCTTCTTTTGCAAGAATTTTTATTGCTTTTAATCCTTCTCTTGTTACTGGAACTTTTACATAAGTGCTAGCTCCTAATTCTTCTCGAATTTTATGTGCTTCCTTAACTATTGCTTCAGCATCTAAAGAAACAACCTGAACATGCAATTCTGAATTTGAACCTATAAACTCTCTAATAGCTTTTAATACCTCATAAGGATTCTTTCCTTCCTTTGCTAAAATAGACGGATTAGTAGTCACTCCATCTACAGGATAATATGAATACATCTCCTTAATTTGATGTAAATTGGCAAAATCTACAATAAGCTTCATATTTTATTTCCTCCCATACATTTTTTATAAGTTTTATTAATAATTGATGCTTGTTCAATTAATACAAATCCTAGCTTTAACACCATTTTTTAATTGATAATCCAATCTGTATGAACTAAATTATCAATATTAACTTGCTTAATCCAGCGCAGCTGACACTATTAAGTTCTAAGATTTACCTGAGAGTAACGAAAGGTAAATCTACCTTCATTGTGCATTGTGAACTGTGAATTGTGCATTGAGCTAAATTCTAATTTGTAAGGATAAACTTGCAGCTTACAATTTTTAGTTTAAAGTTGTTTATTTATAATAGAGCATTAAGGAGTTGTGATATATGAAAATAGGTGTGCTTATGGGAGGAATATCATCAGAAAGAGAAATATCCATTCTTTCGGGAAAGGAAATTGTTAAAAATCTTGATAAAAATAAATATGAAGTTTATCCAATTATAATAAACTCAAAGCATGAGGTAATTCAAAAAGTAAAAGGCATGGATTTTGTGATATTGGCATTTCACGGTGTTTTTGGAGAAGATGGGACTATACAGGCTATACTTAATAGTATTCCTATGCCATATTCTGGATGCGATATGCTTACCAGTGCTATATGCATGAATAAAAAGCAAACTAAAAGGATATTGAAGGCGGAAAATATTAATACGGCGCCTTTTTATGTGATTTATAAAAATAAAAAAGTAAATTTTGAAAGGTTTGAAGCACTTAACTATCCTATGTTTGTAAAGCCTAATAATGGAGGATCAAGTATAGGTATATCAATGGCTTCAAATAAACAAGAGCTAGAGCAAAATATAAAGGAAGCTTTTAAATATGATGATGAAGTTATAGTTGAAAAATATATAGCTGGAGATGAATATACAGTTTGTATGCTAAATGGAGAGGTTTTACCTATATTATCAATTAAGTCAAAAGGAAAGTTCTTTGATTATAAGTGCAAGTACACAGAAGGAAAATCCGAAGAAACATTAGCTAAGCTTTCAAATGAATTAGAAAGTAAAATAAAAGAGGTTTCTAGACAATGTTGGGAAATATTTGATTGCAGCGCATATGTTAGAGTTGATATAATAGTAAATAATGAAATACCGTATGTATTAGAGCTAAACACACTTCCAGGAATGACAACAAATTCGCTGTTTCCTAAAAGTGCAGCACTAGCAGGAATGAAATACAGTGTTTTGTTAGATAAAATAATTGAATATTCACTATGAACTGGCGTTGAAAAGTGGCTTATACTGTAATGTGGTTATGGATAAATTTTGTAATTAATAATTGGGGAGTTGATAGGTATGTTAAGTAAATCAGGGGAAGTACCATCTTTAGACACTGCAAGGAAGATACTTGAGGAAGCAGAAAAAATGAATCCTGGACAATGGGTTAAGCATTCTCTATATGCTGGAAAAGCAGCTGAAGCAATTGCAAAAATTTGTTTGACTCATTTTTTTGATTGTCAGGATATTAGAGAAGCTTTGGGAAAATGGGACTGCAGCAAGGAAGAGTATGAATTTGTGAAAAAATTTATTGAAACTGCGGAATATACTAATTATGATAGGTTAATTCAATTATGTGATGCACTTGCACTGCCAAGCGGTTTTTGCTTGATTGAAAAAAGGATGATTGATGTTGCATTAAGACATGGGATACATGAGAATACTATTAATAAGTGGAAAAGGACTTTCGAGAATAAAAAGTACTTTGAAGAAAAAATGGGTAAGTCAATTTATAGTCTTTTGGATGGAGTTGTTCAGAACACTTTTGGTATAAATGATGCAAAATAATAAATATATTTTATAAAAATATATTGACATGGTTTTAAAACATGATATAATTTAAACATAAGCAAGTTAATAATTCCTATCTGAATAATAGGAAATAAAATCGAATAAATATTTAGCATCTTATCGAGAGAGGTGGAGGGACTGGCCCTATGAAACCCAACAACCAGCATTTTTCATTTGAATGTATGGTGTTAATTCCTGCAAATTAAATTTTGAGAGATAAGAGGATAATTTAGGCTAATGGTATATAGTAAATTAATCCTCTTCATAGCAGAAGGGGATTTTTTATTATATTAAAATCAGTTTAAGATTGAGTTTCTTAAACACAAGTAGATTAAGTTTAAGGAATAAGTGAAAGATGCGTGAATATTAATTTGAATTTTTGAAAAATTAAAAAATGTCAAAATTAATAGTAAAAGGAGAAATGAAAGATGAGTGAAGAAAGAAAATTTGGTTTTGAAACATTACAGGTACATGCAGGTCAGGTGCCAGATCCAACAACAGGATCAAGAGCAGTCCCAATCTATCAGACAACATCATATGTATTTAAGAATGCAGATCATGCAGCAAATTTATTTCAGTTAAAAGAACCAGGAAATGTTTACTCAAGAATAATGAATCCAACAACAGATGTATTTGAGCAAAGAATAGCTGCGCTTGAAGGTGGAGTAGCTGGTCTTGCAACAGCATCAGGGCTTGCAGCAATAACATATGCTATTTTAAATGTAGCAAGTTCAGGAGACGAGATTGTAGCAGCAAGTACATTATACGGTGGAACTTATGAACTATTTGGTGTTACTCTAAAGAAACTTGGAATAAAAGTTGTTTTTGTAGATCCAGATGATCCAGAAAACATAAGAAAAGCAATAACAGATAAGACAAAAGCAGTATATGGAGAAACAATAGGAAATCCAAGAATAAATGTGCTTGATATAGAAGCTGTAGCTAAAATAGCACATGAAAATAAAATACCGCTTATAATAGACAATACTTTTGGAACACCATATTTAATAAGACCAATAGAATTTGGAGCAGATGTTGTAGTTCATTCAGCAACAAAATTCATTGGAGGACATGGAACAACTATAGGAGGAGTTATAGTTGATGGTGGTAAATTTGATTGGAGAGCAAGTGGAAAATTCCCTGATTTCACAACACCAGATAAAAGCTATAATGGTTTAGTGTATGCAGATTTAGGAGCAGCTGCTTTTGCATTAAAGGCAAGAGTGCAGCTTCTTAGAAACACAGGAGCAACACTTAGTCCTCAAAGTGCATTCTATTTTCTTCAAGGATTAGAATCACTATCACTTAGAGTTGAAAAACACGTAGCAAATACAAGAAAGGTAGTAGAATTTTTAAGCAAGCATCCAAAAGTTGCATGGATTAATTATCCTGAACTTGACAATAGCCCATATAAAGAATTAGCTAAAAAATATTTGCCTAAAGGAGCAGGTTCTATATTTACATTTGGAATAAAGGGTGGACTTGAAGCAGGAAAGAAATTTATAAATAGTGTTAAATTATTCTCTCTTCTTGCCAATGTCGCAGATGCAAAATCACTTGTAATACATCCTTCAAGTACAACACATGCAGAGCTTAATGCGGAAGAGCAAAAAGCAGCTGGAGTTACTCCAGATTTGATAAGACTTTCAATAGGTGTTGAGGACGCTGATGATTTAATTTGGGATTTGAATCAAGCACTTGAGAAAGCTTGATGAAGTAGCAGCATTTTGTGACATTAAATAAATTGATAAATCTAAAGTTGAAGTTTAAAAAATGCTAAGAACTTTCAATAACCTGCTGTCGCTCAGACAGATTGAAAGCTCTAAGCCTTTTTAAAACTTCAGCTAAGATTTATAGCAATTTATTTAAACCGTCCTTTCAATGCTGTCACTTCATTTAAAATGGAAAGGCAAGGAAGATTTTTCTCCAGTACCTTACGAAAAATAGGTAAACATATGCGGGGCTTGGGAGAAGCTCATTATCCTTTTAGAACCTTAAATTCATTCTTATTATAATATGCAGGGGTGGAATATTATAATGAAAATAAAATTAATTTACCTGAGAGAAACGAAAGGTAAATTATCCTTAACTGTGCATTGTGAACTGTGAACCGTGCACTGATTTTAAGTGGAGAGTGGGGCTTTTCAGTGATAGATAGAAATGAAATAAAGTTTTCAACTAAATGTATTCACGTTGGCAATGATATAGATAAAGAAACAGGAGCTATAAGAAGACCAATTACTATGGCGAATAGTTATAAGCTTCCTTATGATGCATCAACTCTTAATTGGAGTGATCCAAATAATGTGATTTATACAAGGACGACATCGGCAAATCAATTATATCTTCAAGAAAGATTGGCTGCGCTTGAGGGGGCAGAAGATTGTGTTGTATTAGCTAGTGGGGTTGCAGCTTTAGCTGGAGTGTTTTTTACATTTTTAGATAAAGATTCTCATGTTATATGCTCAAATGTTTCCTACATTGCAGTGTATAGACTATTAAATGAATATTTTCCAAAGAAATATGGCATAGAAGCAACTCTTGTAGATACTTCTAATTTAAATGAAATAAAAAGGGCAATTAGGCCAAATACTAAATTAATTCATATTGAAACTCCAGGAAATCCAACAACTAGAGTAAGTGATATTGAGGAAATAGCTAAAATATCAAAGAGCATAGGTGCACTTCTTTCTGTGGATAGTACTTTCGCATCTCCATTCTTACAGCATCCACTTTCACTTGGGGCGGATCTTGTAGTACACAGTCTTACAAAATATATAAATGGACATGGTGATGCTATGGGTGGAGCTGTTATTGGGAGAAAGGAACTTATAGACAAGATAAAAGCTGAGGCAATGGTAAATGTAGGGGGAGCAATAAGCCCATTTAATGCATGGTTAATTATGCGTGGAGTTGTAACTTTGCCACTTCGTATGAAACAGCATAGTGAAAGTGCACTTAAGATTGCACAATTCCTTGAAAGCTATCCAGCTGTAAAATTTGTTGCATACCCTGGACTTAAAAGTCATCCTCAGCATGAAATTGCCAAAAAGCAGATGAGCATGTATTCAGGAGTACTTTCTTTTGGGCTTAAAGCGGATGTTGAAACGCATAATAAGTTTGTAAATTCACTTAGGCTTGTTATATCAGCCGTTTCACTTGGGCATGATGAAAGTTTAATTGTTTATACAGGGCCAAATGATGAAAGAAATCATTTTTATCCTGAAGAATTTAAAAATGGTCATCTTAGATTTAGTGTTGGCTTAGAGGATGTAGATGATATAATTAATGATTTAAAACAAGCTTTTAAGAAATGTGGATTATAGTATATTAGAAAATGAGCTGACTAGAAAAACTTAGAGGCTGCAAATAAATTAATTTTATTTGCAGTCTCTAAGTTTTTTTATATTAAATTTTACAGTAGGAGAAATTTTAGCATGACTTTAAAGTATATTTGGTTCGATCTTGGATATACACTTGTTTATTCAAAACGTGAAAAAATATTACAAGATATTCTTGTAAGTATGAATAAGCGTATAGATACTAATAAAATAAAAATGGCCTATCATCTAACAGATAAGTTCTTTATGAGAGAGCATAAAGGATTATTATGTAAAAGTAAAGAAGAGTTTATGCCCTATTATTTAAAAAAACTGCTTGAAGTTTTAAATATAAAAGTTGATAGGAATATTTTATTACATGAAATAAATAAAAGAGAACAGAAGTATCAAAAAATTTGGTATACATATGATAGTGCTGTCAGTGTACTTACAACTTTAAAACAAAATTCAATAAGATCGGGAATTATTTCTAATTGGGATAATACATCAAGAAAGGTATTGTGCCAGAATAATTTAGATAGTTTACTTGATGAAATTGTAATATCAAGTGAAGTTGGATATTCAAAGCCGCAAAAAGAGATATTTGATTTTTGCACTTAAAAGGGCAAATGTAGAGCCTGATGAATGTTTATTTGTTGGAGACAATTATTATGATGATATTGTAGGAAGCAGCAAAGTAAATATGAAGTCGTTACTTATAAACCCTTATGGCAAAGTTGGAATTGAGGAATTAAATTACGCTTATATTATATCTAATATATCTGAACTGCCCAAATTTATAGAGCGAAATTATAACTTGAAATTATTTTAGGGAGTGATATCAATGAGAAGAAATAGAAAACTATTTTTAATGATTATTGCCGCAATTGTTATGATAAATATAATTACTCTTGTAGGCTGCGGTAAAGAAGCCAATACGAGTAAAACTAGTAATACAAAGGAAGGAAAAGCCAATGGAAATATTAAAGAAGGAGGTTCAATTGTATTAACAACAAGTGAACCAGATTTCCTTGATCCTGATTTAGCTACTGCAGCGGATACTAGATCAATTTTATTCAATGTATTTGAAGGACTTGTAAAGCCAGATGAAAATGGAAATTTAATAGACGCGGTGGCAAGTAGTCATGAAATATCAAAAGACGGTTTGAAATATACCTTTAAATTAAGAAAAGGTATAAGGTTTCATAATAATAAGCCTGTGACTGTTCAGGATGTAAAATATTCATTGGATAGAGCTGCTGGAAAAGATACAGGTAAGCCTTTAAAAACTGAATTGGTAAATATTAAATCTGTTGATATTAAGGATTCTTCTACAATAGAAGTTAATTTGACAGTTCCAGACACGGATTTTTTACCATATTTAACTGTTGCAATTATTCCTAAAGACTATAAGAATCAAAACTCAAAGCCTATTGGAACAGGACCATTTAAACTTGTGGAATATGATAAACAGCAAAAAATAGAACTTGCTAAGAATAAGGATTATTGGCAAAAAGGCTTGCCTCATTTAGATAAGGTTACTTACAAAATTGAGGATGCAAATGCATTATTTTTGGGACTTAAAGCTGGGAATATAGATTCTGGATTCATAACAAAGGAACAAGCTGATCAACTTAAAACTAGCTATAATACTTTAATTGGAAGTGCGAACTTGCTGCAATTACTTGCTTTAAATAATTCAAAAAAACCATTTAATGATGTGAGGGTAAGACAAGCATTGTATTATGCCATAGACACTAAAAGCATAATAGATACAGTTGCAGATGGCGTTGGAAAGCAAGCTGGAACAAATTTTTTATCCAGCTTTAAAAAATATTATAAAGCTGGATTAGAAAAAACATATACTCAGAATATTAATAAAGCTAAAAAGTTACTGGCAGAAGCCGGATATCCAAATGGATTTGAAACCACAATTACTGTACCATCTGTTTATCAATTTCATGTTGATACTGCACAGATAATTGTAGAACAGTTAAAAGCTATTAATGTAAAAGCTTCAATAAAGAAGGTTGAATGGGAGAATGGTTAGAAAAGACATATAAGGGAAGACAATATGATTCAACAGTTGTAAGTTTGGATGCAGCTTATCTATCTCCAAGAGCACTTTTAGGAAGATATGTTTCTACTGATGCAAGTAACTTTTTGAATTATAAAAATAATAATTATGATGAATTGTATAGAAAGGCCGTTAATGAAATTGATGATAATAAAAAAGTAGAAGACTATAAAGAACTACAAGAGATTCTTAATCAAGATGCAGCATCAATATATATACAGGATCAACAAAAGGTAGTTGTTTTAAAGAAAGGATTAGCTGGATATAAATTTTATCCAACCTATGTTCAGGATTTAGCTTCTATGTATTACACAAATTAAAAGAAGGTGAGGTCAATGAAGTACGTTTTAAGAAAGGGCATTGCACTTATTGTTACATTGATATTTGTATCAGCATTTACTTTTGCAGCATTTAACGTGATACCAGGCGATCCAGCTTTAGTAATGCTTGGAACAAATGCTTCACCTGAAAGAGTTGAAGCCTTAAGAAAAGAACTTGGACTAAATGAAAGTTTAACTAAGAGGTATGTAACCTGGGTGGCAAATTTTATAAGGGGTGATTTCGGAAAGTCTATAAGATTTTCTGAGCCAGTTAAGGATTTGGTTTCAAAAAGGATTCCAGTGACAGTATCACTGGCTATTCTATCTTTATTTATAATATTTATAATAGCCATTCCTTTGAGTATTTTTGCTGCAAGTAAAGAAGGAGCTATAATAGATACAATAATAAATATAATATGCCAAATAAATATAGGTATACCATCTTTTTTTCTAGGGGTAATAATAATTTTAATATTTGGTATAGTTCTTAAAGTGTTTTCTCCAGGAGCTTATGTTGATTATAATGAAGACTTTATTGGATTTTTAAAGTATTTAATTGCACCAGCTGTAACCATAGCACTTCCTAATATTGCTGTAGTAGTAAAATTTTTGAGAGCAGCTGTAATAAAGGAAAAAAGAAAGGATTATGTTAGAACAGCATATAGCAAGGGGAATAAGGAAAACACTGTTTTATATGTGCATGTACTAAAAAATGCATTGATAACTGTTATAACCTTAATGGGTATGATTATTGCAGGAATTTTAGGTGGAAGTATAATAGTTGAACAGATATTTTCTTTGCCGGGCATAGGAAACCTTTTAATTACAGCTATTTCTACTAGAGATTTTCCATTAACTCAGACGTTGGTGCTGTATCTTGCCTTTATTGTTGTAGTCATTAATTTTCTTGTAGATGTTTTGTATCAAGTAATTGATCCTAGGATAAGAGTAAGATAAATTCATCGTTTTTGGAGGATATAATGAAAAAATATCATAATTGGAATTTAATTGTAGGTTTAATTTTGATAGGAATTGTAATTTTTATGATGGTTTTGGGGATTTTTTATACTCCATATAATCCTAATAAAATGAATATTGTAAGCAAATATCAGCATCCAAGTTTAAAGCATATTTTTGGAACAGATAATTTTGGAAGGGATATATTGAGCCGCATTATGGCAGGCACGAAAATTACTTTTTTTATAGCTGTTAGTACAATTGCTTGTGGGGTGCTTATTGGAGTTACTTTAGGAACAGTTGCTGGGTATTTTGGGGGCTGGATTGATGAAATTATTATGAGAATTAATGATGCCTTAACTGCATTTCCTGGTATATTGCTAGCTTTGGTTTTAGTTACAGTTTTGGGACAAGGAAAATATCAAATTATTTTAGCTTTAGCTATAATTTTTGTACCAAGTTATTCGCGTATTACTAGAAGTGAATTTTTGCAAATCAAGGAAATGGAGTTTGTAAAAAGTGCTAAGGTTTTTGGTGCCAGTCATCTTAGAATAATGTTTGTGCATATTTTACCTAATGCATATCCAGCTTTATTGTCGGCTGTAACCATAGGTCTCTCTAATGCAATACTTTCTGAGGCAGGACTTAGCTTTTTAGGGTTTGGGGTTCAGCCGCCTGACCCTAGTTTAGGCAGAATGCTTTCAGAGGGGCAAACGTATTTGTTTAATGCACCTTGGTGTGCTGTGGCACCTGGAATAGTGATAGTAATAACAGTTGTTGGATTTAATTTTATTGCAGAAGGCTTGAGAAAAATATTTGGATGATTAAAGTGAAATCAAGGTGAAACTTAATAGTTGAACTAATTTCACTATATGAGGGGGAATTAATATGCCAGAAACTTTGCTTAGTGTAAAAGAGCTTTCTATTAATGTGAAAAATGGAAATGAAAGAAATACTGCTGTTAGTGGAGTTTCTTTTGATATAGAAAACGGAGAAATATTAGGAATTGTAGGCGAATCTGGATGCGGAAAAAGCCTTACGGCTCTAGGAATTGCGGGGCTTTTACCAAAGGGTGCAGCTGTTAACAATGGAAGTATAGTTTTTGATGGAAGGGAACTTAAAAATATTAGTCAAGATGAATTCAGAAAAATACAAGGGAAAGATATTACTATGATATTTCAAGAACCAATGACTTCGCTAAATCCACTCATGACTGTAGGAAAGCAGGTGGCAGAGGGATTAAAAATTCATTATAAGCTGACAGATAGAGAAATTAAGGAAAGGGTTTTGAAAGTTTTAAATGAAGTAGGCTTAGATAGAGTGGAGGAACTTTATAATAGTTATCCTCATCAGTTATCTGGAGGAATGAGGCAAAGAGTAATGATTGCTATGGCTGTGATTTGTAGACCTAAACTGATAATAGCAGATGAGCCAACTACAGCACTTGATGTTACAACACAGGCGAAGATACTGAAGCTTTTAAAAGATATAAACATGCAATATAAGACATCTATTTTGTTTATATCACATGATTTAGGTGTTATCAGTAAGCTGTGCAATAGAGTGGCAGTAATGTATGCAGGAAGTTTTGTTGAAGAGGGAAGTACAGAAAGCATATTTTACAACCCAATACATCAGTATACAAGAGGTCTTATTGAGTCTATTCCAATCAGAAAAAATAAAGGTAAAAGGCTTGTAAGCATTCCTGGAAAAGTTCCATCTATTAAGGAAAGAAAATGTGGATGCAGCTTTGCACCTAGATGTCAAAAAGCAGAACAAAAATGTTTTTATAAGAAGCCTAAAAGTATTATTTTTGAGTCCACTCATAGGGTATGCTGTAATTTGGCAGTAGGGGAAGGTGAGGAATGTGTCATATGATTTTGTGTTGGAACTGAAAAATTTGAAAAGCACTTACTATAACAGTAATTGTAATATTTTTGGCAAAGGGAAAGCTGTAAAAGTTCTTAAAGCTGTTAATTTTAATGTTAAGAAAGGTGAGATATTTGGAATTGTAGGTGAAAGCGGATGTGGAAAATCTACTCTTGCAAGGTCAATCGTTAAATTGAATGATAATGTTGAAGGTGACATTTTAATTGAAGGCCAAGATATAAAGCATATTAAAAATATAAGCGAAAAAGTGCAAATTGTTTTTCAAGATCCATTAAGTTCATTAAATCCTAAAAGAACTATAGGTTGGATTCTAGAAGAACCTTTAAAGATTCATAGGAAAGGCAATAAAAAAGAACGAATTAAGAGAGTAAATGAAATTCTAGAGCTTGTAGGTCTTGACAGCAGTTATAGAGAAAGATATCCACATGAACTTAGTGGGGGACAAAGGCAGAGAATAAGTATAGGAAGTGCTATTATATTAAATCCCAAATTTGTAGTACTCGATGAACCTGTTTCGGCACTAGATGTTTCTGTTCAAGCTCAAATTTTAAATTTAATGATGGATTTGCATCATAAGCTAAATTTATCGTTTTTATTTATTTCTCACAATCTAAATGTTGTATATTATATGTGTGACAGAGTAGCTGTAATGTATCTTGGGGAGATTGTTGAACTTGCATCAGCAGAAGAAATATATAATGATCCAAAGCATCCATATACAAAAGCTCTTCTTAATTCTGTGGTGGAAATTAGTACAGCTAACAATAGAGATGAAGTTATAATAAAAGGTGATTTAAATGACTCTTTAAATATTAGTGCTGGCTGCAAATGCTATGCAAGGTGTAGTGGTGCTAAAAAAATTTGCAAAACAGTTTCGCCTGAAATTAAAAATATTAACACCAAAGATGGATCTGAACATTTAGTACGGTGTCATTTATATAATTTTAATTAGCTGATTTGCTTTAAAATTATATAGTTAAAATTATATTATGGAGATGTAAAACTATGTCTGTTTATGAAGTCGAAAAAATACAAGATAATTTATATTCAATTAAAGAGGATATAACAAATAATAAATTTCCTATAATAATTTATTTAGTGATTGGAAAAGAAAAGGCAGCTTTAATTGATACTGGTATAGGGTCAGGTAATTTGAGTGAGGTAGTAAGATCAATTACTAAAAAGCAAGTTATAGTACTGCATACTCACGGACACTTAGATCATGTTGGTGCAGATGCATTATTTTCTGAACTTTATTTAAATTGTAGAGAATATTATCTAGCTAGCAATGGTGGTGATTTTCAAGCTCTTACAAATGAAAGATTAAATTTTATTAAATTAAATTTAAAAGATAAAACAGAAATGTATGAAAATATTAAAAGTCATATTGTGAAAAGTGAAAAGACTTATTACAACAATATAAGTGATGGTGATACTATAGATTTAGGCGAAACAAAATTAGAAGCGGTAAGTACACCGGGACATACTCCTGGTTCTATATCTTATGTAAATAATAAAGATCATTATGCTTTTACAGGAGATGGAATTGCTGATATACATTGGTTTGATGGTAAAGAATCAATAAAAGTAGAAGATTTTTTAAATACATTAAATCATTTTGAGAATAAAGCTAAAAGGGTAAAAAAGATTTATGCAGCTCATGTTCCTAAGGCATTTGATTTAGAGCTTGTTCATGATTTGCAAACAGCTGCTAGAGCAATAATAAATGGTGCTGATGATGAAATTGAAAACGCTGACTATGAGTTTTTAAAGCATGGAAATTTATATGCTCACAGATATGGACAGGCAACTATATACTATGATAAAGAAAACATTTAACTTTAACAGCTTTTGTTAAAAAAGTGCATGCAAGGTAATATGCTAAAATTGTAATATCTTGACGCAATGAAATATAAGATTTATAATGAATTATTATACAAATATTATTTCCATAATGATAATTAATTATATAAGATGATAATTATTACCAATAAATATAGTACAACTATGAGTATTTATACACTTTTAATGAAGGATTAATGTCGTTTGAGGCAAGATATCAAAAATAATTATTAGGTTATATAAGGAAAAGGGCGAGATGTATTAATGAATAAAAACTATAAAAAAATAGTAATATTCATATTGTTAATTTTTACTGCTATTTTTATTTTAATTAACTTCAAAGTATTAAAAAAAAGTAGTAGGGATTACTCTACAAGGCAAATAGAAAATAGAAAAAAATTTGGAGCTACTTATATGACAACTAATAATAGGTTTTATGAAATAATTAACGATGAAATACGTTCAGTTGTAGAGAGCAATGGAGATATATTAGTAACAAGGGATGCAGCTTTAGATAAGGACAAGCAAATGCAGCAGATTTATGAATTTATTAAATTAAAAGTTAATGCTATTTTTATAAATCCTGTGGATTGGAAACAAGTAAAGCCAGCGTTGGTAGCTGCTAAAAATGCGGGGATACCTGTTATTGTTGTTGATACACCAGTTTATGATAATAAGCTTGTTGCGTGTACGGTAATATCGGATAATTATGATGCTGGAGTTCAATGTGCAAAATATCTTATGAAATTAAAGCCAAAAGCTAATATTATGTTAATTGAACACTCGGAAGCAAAATCTGGTATTGATAGAATCAAAGGATTTGTAGATACTATCGGTGCTAATAAACAATATAAAATAGTTGCTGCTGGAGATAGTGAAGGACAACTGGATAAGGCTATGCCTTTAGTGGATAATTTGATTAAAAAGCATCCCAATATAGATGCAATTATGGCATTAAATGATCCAAGTGCTCTTGGTGCACTAGCAGCACTTAAAGAAAATGGACTATTAGGTAAGGTTATGGTATTTGGAGTGGATGGTTCACCTGAAGCTAAGACCATGATTCATGATGGATTTATGACTGCTACTTCTGCTCAGTTTCCTAATAAAATTGGCAATATAGCTGCTAAGAAAGCTTATAACATTTTAAAAGGAAAAAAGCTAAAAAAGGATGTAATTGTTCCGATAACTTTAATATCAAGAGAAAATGTTCTACAGTATGAAATAAGTGGATGGAAGTAATGGATGGAAGATGAATTATGGAATCAAATAGAAATTTAAAGTATATTAACTTATTTATGATTTTTATAAATTTTACCATCGTAATTTTTATTTCAAAAATCATGACTATAACTTTATATAAAATTAGTTCAGAATTTATGGCAAGGGATTTTTTTGACCAAATCACAGTTATACCCTGGAAACCACAGAATATAACTATAGTTTCTATAGGATCTTATATAATACTAATCTTATTAGTTACAGTAAAAAAGAAATGTGTAAATTCTCTGAAAAAGTGGAAAATAGCTGTTCTATTATTGTGTGAGATTTTTTTAAGTATTGCAATAATGACAGCATTAAATATGAGTTATAACGGAATTATGCTATTTATTATTGCTGATTTAGTAACAAATACCAAAGATAAGAGCAATAAAATTATATTTTTGGTTCTTATGATAATTATATATATACTTAGCGTTTATGATTTTATATCACTTAAAATAAAGATGGTTTCTTTTCAAAGTTTTCTATTTTATTATAATGCCGATATGCGAAGCTATTTAATGGAGATAAAAAGCATATTGAATTCTATAAATATCATAGTATTTATATTGTATATGATTGTGCTTATTCAAGTTCAGATGAGGGAAAATGAAAAGATTATTTCATTGAACAAAAGACTAAATTTAGCTAATGAAAAATTAGAGGTCATGAATGTACAGCTAAAGCAGTATGCTGTAAAGATAGAATCAATGGCTGAAACCAGAGAACGTAATCGTCTAGCCAGGGAGATTCATGATACATTAGGACATGCGCTTACAGGGATATCAGTAGGAATTGATGCTTGTTTAACAACAATAGATATGTCTACAGAGGCAACTAAAAAGCAGTTAAATGTAATTGCAGATGTAGCAAGACAAGCTATTAAAGATGTAAGGCGTTCTGTAAAAAAACTTAGGCCAGATGCACTTGAAAGTTCTGGTTTAGAAGATGCGTTAAACAATATGATTTTCCAGATAAGTAAGGTTACAAAAACAAAAGTTTTTTTTAATACTAATGTAAAATCATTGAAATTTGGTCATGATGAAGAAGACACTATTTATAGAATTATACAAGAGGGAATAACAAATGCAATCCGTCATGGACAAGCTACAGAAATTTATATAAGTATGAAAAGGAGGGATAAGCAGTTAGACATAACAATAAGAGATAACGGCAGGGGATGTGCTAATATAAAAGAAGGTTTTGGATTAAGGCATATAGAAGAAAGAGTTAAGTTGCTAAATGGCACTGTAGAATATAATGGCAGTGATAGTTTTTGGATAACTGTAAATATTCCAATTAGATGGGGCGATGAAAGTGATTAAAGTGTTAATTGCTGATGATCAGGAGCTAATTAGGCAAAGCTTAAAAATTGTTTTAAGTGCAAATAAAGATATTGAAATTGTGGGAACGGTATGTAACGGAAACGAAGTAGTTGAATCAGTCCGTAAGTGTAAATCTGATGTAATATTAATGGATGTACGTATGCCAGAAATGGATGGAGTTCAATGTACAAAACCTGCTAAGCAAAGTCAAGTGTTTTTTCTTAAAAAATTTTCAAAGAAATTTTTTTAAGAAAATAGGGTAACTTTAATAAAACCTTCTTACAGAAGATTTTTAAAGTGCCCTATTTTTATGTCTTTTAGTTTTTTAAAACTTCTAAAACCCTAGCATAATATATTCTCAAAAATTTATTTAGTCCTGCGATTTTAGCTTGTTTCTTTGCCTTACCCTCTGATTCTTTTTTTATTATATAGTCATACACTGCTGTATCTTTAATAGGAACTCTGCATTTTATGCTTTTCATTAATAACAAAAGTAGCAATGAATGAAAACTTAAGATTTGCAATAAGAGAAGGCGGAAGAACAGTAGGTTCAGGAGTTGTTACTACTATTTTAGAATAAATTACTCTTACGAACGGATTGGGGTGAGCCTAATCCGTTTGTGTATGATTAAGATGATTTTTATTGAAATGTTTTAGTGATGATAGATTCTGCATTGAATTCTATTAAGACAATTTTTCAATAAATCTTACATAATAAAAAATAATGCTAGAAAAATTAGTTGACATATATACTACATTATGATAAATTAATAAGGTAGTGCATATTTTCAGAAAAATCGAGTTTTTCTGCAGTAACTGGGAGGTGTAGATTGTGAGAGTAAAAGTAACATTAGCATGTACAGATTGCAAACAGAGAAATTACAATACAATGAAAAACAAGAAAAATAATCCAGATAGGTTAGAGATGAGAAAATATTGTCCATTTTGCCACAAACATACACTTCATAAAGAAACAAAATAGGTAATTAACCGTATTTTGTAATAACTTTTAGGATGTGAATAAAAATGGCTGCTAATGTAAAAAATGATAATGTAAAGAAATCACCATTAAAAGGTTTCATTGGATTTTTTAAAGACCTTGCAAATGAAACACATAGAATTACGTGGCCTTCAAAGGAAGATACTAAAAAATCTACAATATCGGTAATAATATTTTGTGCTATATGTATAGCGCTAGTGGCAGTGTTGGATTATGGCTTTAATAACCTCTTTAGGGTGATCTTTAAGTAAGATGAAAGGGAGGTTATAGGTTCAGGGTGTTCCTGTTCCTTTAATTATGAGTGAAAGAGTTAGATGGTATGTTGTTCATACATATTCAGGGTACGAAAATAAGGTAAAAGCTAATATTGAAAAGACTATTGAAAATAGAAATCTTGAAAATCTTATCTTTGACATACAAGTTCCATTACAAGAAGAAGTTGAAGAAAAAGATGGAAAAAAGAAAATAACATTAAAAAAGGTATTCCCTGGTTATGTGCTCATAAAAATGCTTATGACTGATGAATCTTGGTATGTTGTTAGAAATACAAGAGGATGTACCGGATTTGTTGGACCAGGATCAAAACCAGTTCCTTTGACTGATGAAGAAGTTGAATCTATGGGTATAAAGGAAAAGGTTGTTGATATTGATGTAAAAGTTGGAGAAAATGTGAGAGTTATCTCAGGACCACTTTTAGATCAGGTTGCATTAATTCAGGAAATAAATACTGAAAAACATAAGATTAAAGGTTTAGTTAACATGTTTGGCAGGGAAACTCCTGTTGAACTTGATTTTAATCAAATAGAAAAATTGGATTAAAATTATCCAATTATTTAAACTACATTAGGAGGTGTATGTTTTATGGCAAAGAAAGTAGTAGGTTTAATAAAACTACAATTGCCTGCAGGAAAGGCAACTCCAGCTCCACCAGTTGGTCCAGCACTTGGACAACACGGTGTAAATATCATGGCATTTTGTAAAGAATACAATGCTAAAACTGCTAATCAGGCAGGATTAACAATACCAGTTGTGATTACAGTTTATCAGGATAGATCTTTTAGTTTCATATTAAAGACTCCTCCAGCAGCTGTATTGATTAAAAAAGCATTAGGAATAAATAGTGGTTCAGGTGTTCCTAACAAAACTAAAGTAGGAAAATTAACTAAAGACCAACTTAAGCAAATTGCTGAAACAAAAATGCCAGATTTAAATGCAGCATCATTAGAAGCTGCAATGAATATGATAGCTGGAACTGCAAGAAGCATGGGCGTAGAAGTAGAAAAATAGTATGTTTTTAAATTGTGGGAGGTATAACAATAGTTGTGCCATTATTACCACGAAGGAGGAATAAAAATGGGAAAGAATTATGTGGAAAGTGCAAAGCTTGTTGATAAAAATGCTTTGTATACACCAGAAGAAGCAATGGATTTAGTTATGAAGACATCTAAAGCTAAATTCGATGAAACTGTTGAACTTGCAATTAGACTTGGAGTAGATCCAAGACATGCAGATCAACAAGTAAGAGGTGCTATTGTATTACCTCATGGAACAGGTAAAGAAGTAAAAGTATTAGTTTTTGCAAAGGGCGATAAAGCAAAAGAAGCTCAGGATGCAGGAGCAGATTATGTAGGAGCAGAAGAGTACGCTGCTAAAATACAAAATGAAAATTGGTTTGATTTTGATGTAGTTGTTGCAACACCAGATATGATGGGTGTAGTAGGAAGGTTAGGAAGAGTATTAGGACCAAAAGGTTTAATGCCAAATCCAAAATCAGGAACAGTTACATTTGATATTACAAAAGCATTATCAGAAATTAAAGCTGGTAAAGTTGAATATAGAGTTGATAAAACTGCTATAATTCACGTTTTGATTGGAAAAAAGTTCATTTGGAACTCAAAAATTAATTGAAAACTTCCACGTATTAATGGAAGCAATAGTAAAAGCTAAACCAGCTTCAGCTAAAGGTCAGTATATTAAATCTGTAGCAGTTTCATCTACTATGGGACCTGGAATAAAAATAAATCCAGTTAAAGTTTTAGATTAATATTGATTTTTTAGTTTAAATATTATATACTTTTAAAGTCAAATAGTAAATACTCCGTAGATAGTAGGTGCTTTAAAGCGTAACGGGAAACCAACCTGCCGAGGATTCCAATATATGCGTGTAAATATATGGTCTCTTCGAATTTTACGGAGAGGCCTTTGATTTTATTATAAAGTATTTTGAAATTTTTAATAGAGCAGTTTAATACTGTGAGGAGGTGGATACACAGTGCCAAATAAAAACAGACAATTAAAAGAAGAAAAAATTGCTGAAATAAAAGAAAAAATGGATAAGGCTCAGGCTTTGATATTAGTTAAATATCAAGGATTAAATGTTGAAGAGGATACTGCACTTAGAAAACAATTAAGAGAAGCCGGTGTTGAATATAAAGTATATAAAAACACTTTAGCTAGTAGAGCTGCAAAAGAACTAGGTCATGAAAGTATAACTAAATATTTTGAAGGACCAGTAGCAGTAGCAATGGGCTATGACGATGTTACAGCTCCAGCAAGAATCTTAAATGATTTTGCAAAAGATCATAAGGCATTGGAACTTATTGGAGGATTGGTAAATGGGGAAGAATTCGATACTAACAAGGTAAAGGAACTCGCTTCAGTACCACCAAAAGAAGTTCTTATTGCAAAACTTCTTGGAAGCTTCAAGGCTCCATTATCAAAATTTGCTTACTTGTTAAGCGCAGTTCAAGAAAAGAAACAGACTGAAGAGCAAGCATAATAAAATTATAAAAATATAAAATAGAGTGAGAAAAATTCGGAGGTGCTATATATAATGGTAAAAGAAGAAATTATAGAAGCTATAAAAGGTATGACTGTATTAGAATTAAATGAATTAGTAAAAGCTTGTGAAGAAGAATTTGGAGTAAGTGCTGCAGCTCCAGTAGCAGCAGGCGCAGCAGGTGCAGCAGGTGCTGCAGCTGAAGAAAAAACTGAATTTGATGTAGTATTAGCAGAAACTGGTGCTCAGAAGATAAAAGTTATAAAAGCTGTTAGAGAAGCAACTGGATTAGGATTAAAAGAAGCTAAAGAATTAGTAGATGGAGCTCCTAAGACAATTAAAGAAGCAGTAGCTAAAGAAGAAGCAGAAGCTATGAAAGCTAAACTCGAAGAAGCTGGTGCAAAAGTAGAATTAAAATAGTTAAAATGATTAACTAAAAAGAGCACTCGTAAGAGGGCTCTTTTTTTAGAGTAATTAAATGTAAAGAATGAAATCAATTCAACTGAAAATACATATATGAACCAAAATCCCTTGAAGATTCAAATTTTGGTTTATGTATGTATTTAGTTTCATAATGGTTTCATTGTATTACAACATGTAGAATTGATACATTAAATTTATAATTTATGTTGACTTTTAATATTTTGTGTGATAAAATAACTAAATGCGAAGAATTGTATGTTTTTTATAAAATATTCTAGTTCAACTGAATTATTAGTGTGAATGTGGATATAATAAAAAGATAGTTATTGTAAACAATCCAAAAATGTGCTTAAAGGAAGGTCATTTTTGGTTATTTTAGTTTATGCAAGGGGTGAAGGCTAATGATACATCCTGTCCAAGTCGGTAAAAGAACAAGAATGAGTTTTTCAAAACTCAATGAAATTGGTAAGATGCCAAATCTTATTGAAGTTCAGTTAGATTCTTATAAGTGGTTTTTAAATGAAGGTCTTCAGGAAATATTTGATGATATTAATCCAATTCAGGACTACGCTGGTAATCTTGTTTTAGAGTTTATTGGCTATAAACTTGATATGGAGAATATTAAGTATTCTATTGAAGAGTGTAAGGAAAGAGATACAACTTATGCAGCACCACTAAGAGTTAAAGTTAGACTCTTAAATAAAGAAACTGGTGAAGTTAAAGAACAAGAAGTATTTATGGGAGATTTCCCATTAATGACTGAACAAGGAACATTCGTTATAAATGGTGCAGAAAGAGTTATTGTAAGTCAACTTGTAAGATCACCAGGAGTTTATTATAATTACACAGTTGATAAAACTGGAAAGAAGCTATATGCATCTACCGTAATTCCTAATAGAGGTGCTTGGCTTGAATACGAAACAGATTCCAACAGTGTTGTTTATGTTAGAATTGATAAAACAAGAAAATTGCCTATCACAATTTTAGTTAGAGCAATGGGATTTGGTTCTGATGCCGAAATAATAAACTATTTTGGCGATGAAGAAAGATTAAAAGCTACGATAGAAAAAGATAACACAAAGACACGTGAAGAAGCGCTTTTAGAGATATATAAAAGATTAAGACCAGGTGAACCACCAACAGTTGATAGTGCAGTTTCACTTATAGATTCTTTGTTTTTTGACGCTAAGAGATATGATTTGTCAAGGGTTGGAAGATATAAGTTTAATAAGAAATTAGCTATAAGTCTTAGATTAATAAATAAGACAGCAGCAAAAGATGTAATCAATTCAGAAACTGGGGAAATAGTAGTACAAAAAGGTGAAAGAATAACAAGAGAAAAAGCTCTTGAAATTCAAAATTTAGGAATAAATTCTGTAGATATAGTTGTCGATGATAAGGTTATTAAGGTTATAGGAAATAATTTTGTCAACATAAAAAATTACATAAAATTCGACATTAGTGATTTAAATATCAAGGAAATGGTTCACTATCCAGTTCTAAAAGAGATATTAGATAATTATGAAGGCGAAGAAAATATAAAAGAACAATTAAAGAAAAACATTCACAGACTTATTCCAAAACATATAGTTAAGGACGATATATATGCCACTGTGAGCTATGAATTAGGTTTGGCCTATGAGGTTGGAGATGTTGACGATATTGATCACTTGGGTAATAGAAGATTAAGGTCAGTAGGAGAATTGTTACAGAACCAATTTAGAATCGGACTTTCAAGAATGGAAAGAGTAGTCAAAGAAAGAATGACTATACAGGATCAAGAAGTTATAACACCACAGGCTCTTATAAATATAAGACCAGTTGCAGCTTCTATAAAAGAGTTCTTTGGAAGTTCTCAGCTTTCACAGTTCATGGATCAAACTAATCCGCTTTCTGAACTTACTCACAAAAGAAGGTTATCAGCTTTAGGACCAGGAGGACTTTCAAGAGAAAGAGCCGGATTTGAAGTAAGAGATGTTCACCATTCACATTATGGAAGAATGTGTCCTATAGAAACACCTGAAGGTCCTAACATAGGACTTATAAACTCCCTTGCAGCTTATGCAAAAGTAAATGAATACGGATTTATAGAAAGTCCATATAGGATAGTTGATAAGACTGAAAATAGAGTAACCAGTGAAATTCGTTATTTTACTGCAGATGAAGAAGATCAATATTTAATAGCACAGGCAAATGAACCTTTAGATGAAGAAGGACATTTCATAGATAAAAGGATAACTGTAAGAATTCCTGACGATGTTTTGATAGTTCCATATACAGAAGTTGATTTAATGGATATTTCTGCAAGACAAATTGTATCAGTAGCTACTGCTATGATTCCATTTCTTGAAAATGATGATGCGAGCCGTGCACTTATGGGTTCAAACATGCAGCGTCAGGCAGTGCCTTTATTAAAACCTGAAGCGCCTGTTGTTGGAACTGGAATAGAATATAAAGCCGCAGTAGACTCGGGAGTACTTCCTAAAGCAAGAAATGCTGGATTTGTTGATTATGTAAGCGCAAATGAAGTTAGAGTAAGAAGAGATAAAGATGGCGGAGTTGACACTTACAAATTATTGAAATTCAAAAGATCAAACTCAGGAACTTGCATAAACCAAAGACCTATAGTTGATAAGGGCGAAAGAGTAGAAGTAGGAACAGTGTTATCTGATGGACCTTCAACAGATTTAGGTGAAATAGCATTAGGAAGAAATATAAGAATGGGCTTTATAACTTGGGAAGGTTATAACTATGAGGATGCTATGCTTATTTCTGAACAGCTTGTTCGTGATGATGTATTTACTTCAATCCACATAGAAGAATATGAAGCAGAAGCAAGAGATACTAAGCTTGGACCAGAGGAAATAACAAGAGATATTCCTAATGTAGGTGAAGAGGCATTAAAGGATATAGATGAAAGAGGAATAATAAGAATAGGTGCTGAGGTTAGATCAGGTGACATATTAGTTGGAAAGGTAACACCTAAGGGCGAAACTGAACTTACCGCAGAGGAAAGGCTTTTAAGGGCAATATTTGGAGAAAAAGCAAGAGAAGTAAGAGATACTTCACTTAGAGTTCCACACGGAGAAGCCGGAATAATAGTTGACGTAAAGATATTTACTAGAGAAAACGGCGACGAATTACCTCCAGGAGTAAATGAACTTGTAAGATGCTATATTGCTCAAAAGAGAAAAATATCTGTAGGAGATAAAATGGCTGGAAGACATGGTAACAAGGGTGTTATATCCAGAGTATTACCAGAAGAAGATATGCCATTTTTACCTGATGGTAGACCACTTCAAATATGTCTTAACCCACTTGGAGTTCCTTCCCGTATGAATATAGGTCAGGTGCTTGAAGTTCATCTTGGATGGGCAGCAGCTAATTTAGGATGGCATATTGCAACACCAGTATTTGATGGTGCGCTTGAGCCTGAGATAGTAGAATGCTTGAAAAAAGCAGGATATGATGAAGACGGAAAAACTGTATTATACGATGGTAGAACAGGAGAAACTTTTGATAGTAGAGTTACTGTAGGATATATGTATATATTAAAACTTGCGCATTTGGTTGATGATAAGATACATGCTAGATCTACAGGACCATATTCATTAGTCACTCAGCAGCCACTAGGAGGTAAAGCTCAGTTTGGTGGTCAGAGATTTGGAGAAATGGAAGTTTGGGCACTAGAGGCTTATGGAGCAGCACATACTCTACAAGAAATTTTGACTGTAAAATCTGATGATGTTGTAGGTAGAGTTAAAACTTACGAAGCTATAGTTAAAGGCGAAAATATACCTGAACCTGGAATCCCTGAATCATTTAAGGTTCTCATTAAGGAATTGCAGGCGTTATGCTTGGATGTTAAGGTACTAACTAATGACAATGAGGAAATTAAGCTTAAAGAATCTGTTGATGATGATGCAGATGATTTAAATATCAATATAGAAGGTAATGAAGATTCACCAGAACCTCCTGTTACTGATGATTACGTGGAGGGTGATGAAGCTGAACCGGACGATGAAAATTTAGATATTGATTATGATGATTTACCTTTAGATGATCTTCAAAAAGGTTTAGAACTTGAAGATTTTAATGATGAACATTAATTTGTGAAGGGAGGAGTACCCTTGGAATTAAATAATTTTGATGCATTACAAATAGGTTTAGCTTCACCTGAAAAAATAAGGGAATGGTCAAGAGGCGAGGTTAAAAAACCTGAAACTATTAATTATAGAACACTAAAACCTGAAAGAGATGGTCTTTTCTGTGAAAGGATATTTGGACCTACTAAGGATTGGGAATGTCACTGCGGAAAATATAAAAGAATTAGATACAAGGGAATAGTTTGTGATAGATGTGGTGTCGAGGTAACCAAGGCTAAGGTAAGACGTGAGAGAATGGGGCATATAGAACTTGCCGCCCCAGTATCTCATATATGGTATTTCAAAGGAATACCATCACGTATGGGACTTATACTTGATATGTCTCCAAGAGCGTTGGAAAAAGTATTGTATTTTGCTTCTTATGTAGTATTAGAACCTAAAGAAACTCCATTACTAAAAAAGCAGCTTCTTAATGAAAAAGAATATAGAGAAGCTGTGGATAAATATGGTGAAAGTAGTTTTGAAGCTGGAATGGGAGCAGAATCAGTAAAAAAGCTTCTTGAAGAAATAGAACTAGATCAATTGTCACAAGAATTAAAAAGTGACTTGAAAAATAGTACTGGACAAAAGAAAATAAGAGTAATAAGAAGACTTGAAGTTGTTGAGTCATTTAGACAATCTAAAAACAAACCAGCATGGATGATCATGGATGTTATACCTGTAATACCTCCAGATTTAAGACCAATGGTTCAATTAGATGGAGGAAGATTTGCAACTTCGGATTTAAATGATTTATATAGAAGAGTTATAAACAGAAATAATAGATTAAAGAAACTTCTTGATCTAGGTGCGCCAGACATTATAGTTAGAAATGAAAAGAGAATGCTTCAGGAAGCAGTAGATGCACTTATAGATAATGGAAGAAGAGGAAGACCTGTAACTGGACCTGGAAATAGACCTTTAAAATCTTTATCAGATATGTTAAAAGGTAAACAGGGAAGATTTAGACAGAACCTTCTTGGAAAACGTGTTGATTACTCAGGACGTTCGGTTATAGTTGTTGGTCCAGATCTTAAGATGTATCAATGTGGACTTCCAAAAGAAATGGCTTTAGAATTATTTAAGCCATTTGTAATGAAAAAACTTGTAGAATCAGGTATAGCACATAATATTAAAAGTGCAAAGAGAATGGTAGAAAGAGTTCAGGATCAAGTGTTTGATGTTCTTGAAGAAGTAATATCAGATCATCCAGTGCTTTTAAACCGTGCGCCTACTCTTCATAGGTTAGGTATTCAGGCATTTCAACCTGTACTTGTAGAAGGAAGAGCTATAAAACTTCATCCGTTAGCATGTACTGCATACAATGCGGATTTTGATGGTGACCAGATGGCAGTGCACGTTCCTCTATCAGTAGAAGCACAAGCAGAAGCTAGATTCTTAATGTTGGCTGCACATAATATATTAAAGCCATCAGATGGTAAGCCAGTTTGTGTACCTACTCAGGATATGGTACTTGGTTCATACTATTTAACTATAGATAAGGATGGAGTAAAGGGAGAGGGAAAAGCATTTTCAAGTGTTGAAGAAGCTATAATGGCTTATCAATTGGGTGAAATTGATGTTCACGCAAAAGTTAAAGTTAAACTTTCAAGAATGGTTAATGGAAAGCAGGTAGTTGGTATCATAACTACTACTGTTGGAAAAATAATATTTAATGATTCTATACCACAGGATTTGGGATTTGTAGATAGAAGTATACCAGGTAACGAACTTCTTATGGAAATTGATTTTCTTGTTGGAAAGAAAAAAAAAAAAATTTAGGTAAAATAATAGATAAGTGTTATCTAAAATATGGTCCTACAAAAACATCTATTATGCTTGATAAGATAAAAGCAAAAGGATATCATTATTCAACTATAAGCGCTATTACAGTATCTACTTCAGATATGTCTGTTCCACCGGATAAGAAGAGACTTATGGAAGAAGCAGAGGCTTCAGTTGATAAAATAACAAAGATGTACAGAAGAGGATTCATATCAGATGATGAAAGACATGAAAGAGTAATAGCTACATGGACAAAAACAACAGAGGATGTTGCTAACGCTCTTATGGATAATCTCGATAGATTTAATCCTATATTTATGATGGCAGATTCAGGAGCCAGAGGATCTAAGAGCCAGATAAAACAGCTTGCTGGTATGAGAGGACTTATGGCTAGTCCATCGGGTAGTATTATTGAGTTCCCTATAAAATCTTCATTTAGAGAAGGTCTTGATGTATTAGAGTACTTTATTTCTACTCATGGTGCTAGAAAGGGTAATGCCGATACTGCTCTTAAAACAGCGGATTCAGGGTACCTTACAAGAAGACTTGTTGATGTAAGCCAAGATGTAATTGTTAGAACAGAAGATTGTGGAGCAAAAGAAGGATTTGAAGTTTCAGAAATTAAAGAAGGCAATGAAGTTATAGAATCTTTAGCTGAAAGATTAACAGGTAGATATTCCTCAGAAGATATAACTAATCCAGCAAATGGTGAAGTTATAGTTCCAAGAGATACTTATATGGATGTTAATCTTGCTGAGAAAGTAGAGAAGACTGGCTTAAAGAAAGTTAAAATAAGATCAATCTTTACTTGTAATTGTAAGTATGGAGTTTGTGCGAAATGTTATGGAATGGATATGGCAACAGCACAAAAGATAGGAATTGGAGAAGCTGTAGGTATTGTAGCAGCTCAGTCAATAGGTGAGCCTGGTACACAGCTTACAATGAGAACATTCCATACTGGTGGAGTTGCGGGTTCAGATATAACTCAAGGTCTTCCTAGAGTTGAGGAACTTTTTTGAAGCAAGAAAACCAAAAGGTCTTGCGATAGTTAGTGAAGTTTCTGGTACTGTAAGAGTAGAAGAAACTAAGAAGAAAAGAATTGTTTATGTAACAACTGAATCAGGAGAAGAAGTAAGCTATGATATACCATTTGGTTCAAGTTTAAAAGTATCTAATGGAGATGTTATAAGTGCCGGAGATGAAATAACAGAAGGATCAATAAATCCACATGATATACTTAGAATTAAAGGCGTAAATGCTGTTAAAAATTATCTTCTTTCAGAAGTTCAAAAGGTGTATAGATTACAAGGTGTTGACATAAACGATAAGCATCTAGAAGTTGTTGTAAGACAAATGACTAGAAAAGTAAAAGTAGAAGATTCAGGAGACACAGCATTGCTCCCTGGAACTATGATAGATATGTTCGATTTTAATGAAGAAAATAGCAGAGTAGAAGAACTTGGCATGGAACCTGCTAAAGGTAGAATTGCATTGCTTGGTATAACAAAAGCTGCACTTGCTACAGATTCATTCTTATCAGCAGCATCATTCCAAGAAACAACAAGAGTTCTTACAGATGCAGCAATAAAAGGAAAAGTAGATCCTTTGGTTGGTTTGAAAGAGAATGTAATCATAGGAAAACTTATCCCAGCTGGTACTGGAATGACTAGATATAAGAGCATAGAGATAGAACCAGAGGTTAGTGAGGAAGTAAATTTAGAGAATAAAATAGAAGGTTAAAAATTTGTTTTATTGACATAGCAAAGTATAAATGATAAAATACAATTTGTGTGATTATATTTATTGTAGAGTCAAAGCGTTGCTTTGTCTCTACCATTAATATAGGGGAGGTAAGCACAATGGTAAACAGATTGCCGGGTAAAAAGGTAGTAGGTGTAAAACAATCAATTAAGGCTATAAATGAAGGAACAGTAAAGATTGTGTACCTTGCAAAAGATGCAGACAGAGAATTATTCGAAAATGTTGAAAAATTATCTAAGGAGCACTCCCTGCAAATTGTGTATGTAGATACCATGAAAGAGTTAGGAAAGCTGTGCAGTATAGATGTAAAAGCTTCTACAGCAGTTGTTCTTAAGTAAAATATTGTTTTACATTTTGATTTATATAAAGTTTATGAAATTGCAGAGTTTATAATCTTTATATGTTTTGTTATGCTATTCACTAAATTAATATATAGATATAACTTTAAAAGGAGGAGGTGTAAACATGCCAACTATAAGTCAATTAGTAAGAAAGGGCAGAAAGACATCAATAGTTAAATCCACTGCACCAGCATTAAAAGAATGTCCACAGAAAAGAGGAGTTTGTACAGTTGTAAAAACAGCAACTCCTAAGAAGCCTAACTCAGCGTTAAGAAAAATCGCCAGAGTAAAGCTTACAAATGGATATGAAGTTACTGCATATATTCCAGGTGTAGGACACAACTTGCAAGAGCACAGTGTTGTTCTTATAAGAGGTGGAAGGGTTAAAGACTTACCAGGTGTTAGATATCACATAGTTAGAGGTACATTAGATGCTGCTGGCGTTGCTGATAGAAAACAGGCTAGGTCAAAATACGGTGCTAAGAAACCAAAGCAAAAGTAAGGTTTTTAGTTAGTGCTATGTCTTCGGCGTTATATATAGATTACTTTTATATTAAAATTTGTTGTACATATTTTAATATGCTATTTAAATTGCAGAAGCAAAGCATTTTACGACATTAATTGTCGAGTACCGATGAACTTAAATAAGAGTGTTAAGGAGGGAAGAAAAGTGCCAAGAAAAGGACATATTGCAAAAAGAGATGTATTACCAGATCCATTATATAACAGTAAGGTTGTTACAAAATTAATCAACAACGTAATGTTAGATGGAAAAAAAGGAGTAGCGCAAAAAATATGCTACAACGCTTTTGATGTTTTAAAAGAAAAAACTGATAAAGAACCTATGGAAGTATTTGAGGCAGCTATGAACAACGTAATGCCTTTACTAGAGGTTAAAGCAAGAAGAATAGGTGGTGCTACTTATCAGGTACCTATCGAGGTTAGACCTGAAAGAAGGCAGACTTTAGGAATTAGATGGTTATTAGATGCAGCTTTAAAAAGAGGAGAAAAGTACATGTACCAGAGACTTGCTGGAGAATTACTTGATGCTTCAAATAATACAGGAGCTGCAGTTAAGAAGAGAGAAGATACTCATAAAATGGCAGAAGCTAATAAAGCATTTGCTCATTACAGATACTAATACAAATAAACTTTATTTGTATATTGCATAAAACTGTTTTAGCATTTGCTAAAGCAGTTTTATCAGATTAATTAGCACAATGAGAGGAGGAAAAAAAATTGGCTAGAAAATATCCTTTGTCAAAATTTCGTAACATAGGAATAATGGCACATATCGATGCCGGAAAAACAACAACAACTGAACGTATACTTTTTTATACTGGAAAAACTCATAAGATAGGTGAAGTTCACGAAGGTGCTGCTACAATGGACTGGATGGTTCAAGAACAGGAAAGAGGTATAACAATAACTTCAGCTGCCACTACTTGTTATTGGAAGGATCATGAAATTAATATAATAGACACACCAGGACACGTAGATTTTACAGTAGAAGTTGAAAGATCTCTAAGAGTCCTTGATGGAGCAGTTGCTGTATATGATGCTAAAGGCGGTGTTGAACCACAATCTGAAACTGTTTGGAGGCAAGCGGAAAAGTATAATGTTCCAAGAATGGCTTATATAAATAAGATGGATATAATGGGAGCTGACTTCTTTAGATCAGTTCAAATGATGAGAGATAGGCTTCATGCTAATGCAGTGCCTATACAATTACCAATAGGTAAAGAAGATAATTTTACAGGTATAATTGACCTTATTAAAAACGAAGCTGTAATATATGAAGATAAATTAGGAACAGTTATGGAAGAAGAACCTATTCCTGATGACATGAAAGAATTAGCAGAAAAATACAGGTCACAATTGATTGAATCAGTAGTAGAATTAGATGAAGACCTTATGGCTAAATATCTTGAAGGTGAAGAAATAACAGTTGATGAAATAAATGCAACAATTAGAAAAGGTGTTATTGCTAATGAATTTGTTCCTGTAACTTGTGGTTCTTCATATAAGAATAAAGGTGTTCAACAAATGTTAGATGCAGTTGTTGAATATTTACCATCTCCATTAGATATACCTCCAGTTAAGGGAGTAGATCTTGAAGGAAAAGAAGATGAGAGAAAAGCAGATGACAATGAGCCACTTTCTGCATTAGCATTTAAGATTGCTACTGATCCATTTGTAGGAAGACTTGCGTTTACTAGAATTTACTCAGGAGTAATGCATAGTGGAAGTTATGTTTTAAATTCTACAAAAGGAAAGAAAGAAAGAATAGGAAGACTTGTTAAGATGCACTCAAATCACAGACAGGATGTTGAGGAACTTGAAACAGGTGAATTAGGTGCTATAGTTGGATTGAAATCTACAACTACTGGAGATACTTTATGTGATGAAGAACATGCAATAGTTCTTGAAAGTATGGAATTCCCAGATCCAGTTATTGAAGTTGCTATAGAGCCTAAAACAAAGGCAGATCAAGAGAAAATGGGAATTGCTCTTGCAAAATTAGCTGAAGAGGATCCAACATTTAAGACATATACTAATCAAGAAACAAGTCAAACTATTATAGGTGGTATGGGAGAACTCCATCTTGAAATAATAGTTGATAGACTTCAAAGAGAATTTAATGTTGAATGTAATGTTGGTAATCCGCAGGTTGCTTATAAAGAAACTATTAGAAAAGCTGTTAAAGCTGAAGGAAAATTCATCAGACAGTCTGGTGGACGTGGACAGTACGGTCATGCCGTAATTGAAATGTCACCAACTGAAGGCGCTTATGAATTTGAAAATGCTGTAGTTGGTGGAGCTGTACCAAAAGAATATATACAGCCTATTGACAATGGTATTCAGGAAGCTTCTCAAAGTGGTATTATAGCAGGATATCCTACTATTAACTTCAAAGTTAAGTTAGTAGATGGTTCATACCATGATGTCGATTCTTCTGAAATGGCATTTAAAATTGCAGGTTCTATGGCATTCAAAAATGCTATGGCAAAAGCAGATCCTGTACTTCTTGAGCCAGTCATGAAAGTTGAAATAACAGTTCCAGAAGAATACATGGGAGATGTTATAGGAGACGTTAACGCAAGAAGAGGAAGAATTGAAGGAATGGAACCAAGAGCTGGTGCAGAAGTAATAACTGGATTTGTACCACTTTCAGAAATGTTTGGTTATGCAACAGCACTTAGATCAAGAACACAGGGTAGAGGAACATACAGCATGGAACTTAATAGCTATGAAGAAGTTCCTAAGAATATTCAGGAACAAATAGTTGGAGAAAAAAATAAATAGTTTATTATTAAGGAGGAACCAGAAATGGCAAAGGAAAAATTTGAAAGAAACAAACCACATGTAAACATAGGAACAATAGGACACGTAGATCATGGTAAGTATATTTTAAGCGCTTTGCGTGCATTAAGTTTAAGATTTTTTGTAGCGACAGCGGAGAAAAATCATCCTTCACTGTACTCTGTCCTCTGTACTTTGTACTCTGAGTTAAATTCCAGTTTATCAGGATGAATTTTGTTTAATACTTTTCAATATTGTTACTTCTGATTTTTGATCTTTTCTGCTAATTCATTTAGGTATTCCCATCTGTCATACAAATTTTGAAGCTTATCTTCTTGATCTTTTTTCTTGGATAAAAATTCCTGTAAAGCCACATAATTGCTTCCAGCTGAAGCTATGTTATCTTCAAGCTCAGCAAGTTCAGTTTCTGCAGTTTCGATTAACCCATCTATTTCGTCGTATTCTCTTTGCTCTTTATAGGAAAATTTAAGCTTGTGATTTTTAGCTTTTTCTTCTTTAGGTTTATTTTGTTTTAATTTTTCTGTTTTAGGTTCTTCATCTAAAATTGCTTTTTCAAGGTATTCGGAGTAATTTCCAGTATTGTACTCTATTTTTCCGTTACCTTTGAAGATGATAAGTTTATTTACAACCTTATCAAGAAAATATCTATCATGAGAAACTGTTATTACTGTACCAGAAAAACCGTAAAGATAATCTTCAAGTATTGTAAGAGTTTCAATATCAAGGTCATTTGTAGGTTCATCCAGTATAAGAACATTAGGAGCTTCCATAAGTATTCTTAAAAGATAGAGTCTTCTTTTTTCACCGCCAGAAAGCTTTGAGATAGGAGTCCATTGCATTTCTCCTGAGAAAAGAAAGTTTTCTAGCATTTTGGAAGCACTTATAAGTTCACCACTTTCATCTTTTATGAATTCGGCACCTTCACGTACATATTCAATTACTCTTAAGGATTCATCCATATCTTTAGATTCTTGAGAAAAATATCCTATTTTAACTGTTGAACCAACATCTACAATGCCATTATCAGGAAGAATGCTACCTGTTATTATATTTAGAAGTGTAGATTTTCCTATGCCATTTGGACCAACTATACCTACAGCATCATGTTTAGAAAAAATAAAACTAAAATCATCTATTAATTTTTTAGCGCCAAAGCTTTTTCTTATATCTTTTAGTTCAATCACTTTTTTACCAAGCCTTGAGCTTTGCGCAGAAATTTCAATTTTGGACTGTATGTCTATAGCTTCTTTATCATTTAAATCGTTAAATCTCTGTATTCTTGCTTTTTGTTTTGTACTCCTTGCTTTAGCTCCTCTTTTTATCCACGCAAGTTCTCTTCTTAAAAGATTTTCTCTTTTTTCTTCTGAGGATTTTTCCATTTCTTCTCTTTCAAGTTTTTGGCTTAAAAAGTCGCTATAATTTCCTGTGTAAGTGTATATTTTACCATTGTGAAGTTCAAACATGTTGTTTGTGATTCTGTCAAGAAAATATCTATCGTGAGTTATCATAAATACTGCACCTTTTTTTTGAGTTAGGTATTTTTCAAGCCACAAAATTGTTTCACTGTCGAGATGGTTGGTTGGTTCGTCTAAAATCAAAAGATTAGAGGGAGTTATAAGAGCACTTGCTAGAGCAATTCTCTTTTTTTGTCCACCAGATAGATTTCTTATCTTTTCTTCAAAATTTTTAATTCCAAGCTTTGTAAGTATGGTTTTTGCTTCACTTTCCATATCCCATAAGTTTAAAGCGTCTAATTCTTGGGTCAAATCAACAATAAGTTTTTGAGTTCTTCTATCCTGTTGGTGAATTTCTGCATCTTGAACTGCTTTTTCATAAGCTTTTAAAGTTGTTACTTCTTTTGAGTTACCTTTAAAAATTTGTTCCATAACTGTTGAGTCATCGTCAAAATATGTATTTTGTGAAAGATAGCTTATTGAAAGTTCATTTGAAGTTGTTATACTGCCAGAATCATAGTCTGTAAGTCCACAGATTATTTTAAGGAGAGTTGATTTACCAGTCCCATTTATTCCAATTAAACCTATTTTTTCACCTGAATTTATAGTAAAAGTTATATCGTTTAGAATAGTTTTTTCACCATAACTTTTTTGATATATTATTAAGAGTTATTAAATTCATAAGACAATTATCCTTTCATATTTGTTTCCTAAATTCACTAGGAGATATACCAATATTTTTCTTGAATATTTTAGAAAACAAAAAGTACATCTCTATAACCCACAGAACGTGCTACATGACCAATAGTAAAACATGGATTTTTAAGAAGTTCGGAGGCTTTTTCCATTCTCAAGTTTATTAAAAATTGCTGCGGAGAAGTATGCAAGTATTTTTTAAAAAGTCTAAAAAGATACGCCCTTGTAATGTTAACATATTTAGCTATATCGCATACTTTTATATCATTACTATAATTATTGCATATATATGCGGCAGCATCATTTACGTATTTTTCTGCAATATTGTTTTGAGTATTTCTTTTATCTATACCAATACTTTTAATTAAAAGGTAAATGAATTTATATAAATAAGATTGAAGAATTATATCCCTACCATCTTGTTCATAGGAGTAAGATAACATTTCACTTAGGCATTGTTCAAGTCCATTACTTTTTTTACAGTCAAAAATAGGACAAGTGTTTTCTTCGTATATTTGAGACACATAGTGCTTTGCTCTTATACCATTAAAACCAATCCAAAAATATTCCCATGGATCATCCTTATCAGCTTCATAGTAAGATAGAGTTTTTGGTTCTATAATAAAGGTCTCACCGGCATTTACTTCATATACTTTTTCTGCTGTTTTTAGAATTCCTTTTCCTCTTATGACATAGTGTATTAAATAGTAATCTCTTATCCCGGGTCCCCAGTAATGTTTACTATAGCATGCCTGATGACCATAGCATGTTACGTTAAGGTCTGTGTTAACATATTTTGAAGTGGTGTATTCTACGAACATTTTAAAAATCACCTCTATGTGTATTATAAATAAAAAGTGAATAGTATCTTGTTAAATAAGGATAATGGGCTTCGCCCAAACCTCGCGTATTATAAAAAGTGCATATAATTATGTTTAAGAAGGATAATGGGCTTTGCCCAAACCTCGCGTATTATAAAAAGTGCATATAATTATGTTTAAGAAGGATAATGGGCTTTGCCCAAACCTCGCGTATGTTTACTTTCAAGATAGCAACATTGTAATATCATTAGTATACATTATTCCATATTATAAAACCAGTAAAAGTTATAAAATGAAAACATAAAATTAAGGAGATGATTTTAATGCTAATAAGTTACAGTGAAGAAGAAAAAATATTTCATTTAAAAGCTGCAGATATGAGTTATATAATTCAAATATGTGATGATGGGAAAATTGCCCATGCCTATTGGGGGAGGACAATAAAGAACATAAATTTTAGAAATAAATCAATAATATCCACCTTGAATTATGACCCAAAGGTTACAAGCTTTAATATGGATGTATTACCTCAGGAATATCCAGCTTATGGAACTGGTGATTTTAGAAGCCCAGCTTATCATGTACAACTTGAGAATGGAAGCACAATAAGCAACTTAGTATATAATTCATATAAAATATACGGTGGAAAACCAAAGCTTGAAGGGTTACCAGCTACATATGTTGAAAATGATGATGAAGCTGATACTCTTGAAATTACAATGATTGACAAGCTCACAGGGCTAAACGTAGTACTTACTTATACGGTTTTAAAATTATAATGTTATTACAAGATCAACAAAATTTATAAATTACGGAAGAGAAAAGTTAAAGTTATTAAAGGTAATGAGTGCAAGTGTTGATTTTGACAGCTCAAATTATGATATGCTACAGCTTTCTGGTTCTTGGGCTAGAGAAAAAAGTATTTATAGACATGCTCTTGTTCCTGGTATTCAAGCAGTTGATAGTGCAAGAGGTTTTAGCAGTGCTCAACAAAATCCTTTTATTGCATTATTAAGCAAAAATACGGATGAAATTAACGGAGAAGTTTTTGGTTTTAGCCTTGTTTATAGTGGAAATTTTTTAGCAGAAGTTTATGTTGACCAATTTTTAAAAGCAAGAGTAAATATAGGTATAAACCCGTTTGATTTTTCATGGGTAATGACCCCAGGGGAAAGTTTTAGAACACCAGAAGTTGTAATGGTTTACTCAAAAAATGGGCTTGGAGATATGTCAAGGACTTATCATAAACTTTATAGAAATAGACTTTGTAGGGGACTTTATAGAGATAAAGAAAGACCAATACTTATAAATAACTGGGAGGCAACATATTTTAATTTTACTGAGGAAAAAATAAAGGATATAGCAAAAGCTGGAAGCGAACTTGGCATAGAACTATTTGTGCTAGATGACGGATGGTTTGGAAAGAGAAATTCAGATAACTGTTCGTTAGGTGATTGGGTTGAAGATAGAAATAAACTTCCAAATGGGCTTCATAAGCTTGTGAAAGATGTAAATGACATGGGACTAGCTTTTGGAATATGGTTTGAACCTGAGATGGTTTCACCTGATAGTGATTTATATAGAAAACATCAAGATTGGTGTCTTCATGTTTCTGATAGGGAAAGATCCAGTGGCAAGCATCAAAGGAATCAGCTTGTTCTCGATTTGTCAAGAAAGGATGTATGCGACGAAATAGTAAGATTTATGTCTGAGATACTTAAGAATGCCAATATATCATATGTAAAATGGGACATGAATAGGCCATATACTGAAATAGGTTCTGAAAAGCTGTCATCTGAACATCAAAGGGAAACGGCACATAGATACGTACTTGGACTATACAGGGTTATGGATGAAATAACTTCTAGATTTCCAAATGTTCTTTTTGAGAGCTGTGCATCTGGTGGTGGGAGGTTTGATCCAGGAATTTTATATTACATGCCTCAAACTTGGACAAGTGATTGTACAGACGCTGTTGAAAGACTTAAAATTCAGTATGGAACAAGTGTAGTTTATCCTAACATTTCAATGGGGGCACATGTGTCAGCATGCCCAAATCATCAGATTGGAAGAATAACAGACATGGAGACTAGAGGAAATGTAGCCATGGCAGGTAATTTTGGATATGAACTAGATCTTACAAAGCTCACGGAAGAAGAAAAAATTATTGTTAAAAAACAGGTGGAAATTTATAAAGAAATAAGACATATCATTCAGTTTGGTGACTTTTATAGAATATTGAGTCCTTTTGAAGGAAATGAAACTTCATGGATATCTGTTACGGAGGATAAAAAGGAAGCTGTAGTATCATATTTTAAAGTTCTTGCGGAGCCTAATATTCTTCCAATTAGAATTAAGCTTCAAGGTTTGGATCCAAGCACTATGTATGAAATAATTGGCGAAGATATGATTTGCAGTGGAGATGAGCTTATGTATATTGGAATTGAAGTGCCAAGGGAAACAAAAGATTTTTCGAGTATTATGTGGAGGCTTAAAGAGGTATAGAAATATTACCTGAAAGCCTAAGAATGCAATGCTAAAATTATCCTTCATTGTGCATTGTGAACTGATTATTATAAGTTAAATGCTACTAAAACAACTTTTTGTTAATTTTAATGCTTCAAGTAGTATATCTACAGGAGCATGTGAAAAATATAGGTATTCTTTTTTACGAGCCGCTCATAAGGCTTTATGTGCAGTATAGTAAAACCTATAGAATACCTTTTTTCACATCTTCCTACATATGACGTTTTGAAATGCATAAGAAATAGTATTATAATAAAAAAGTGCTTTTGCTTAAAATAAATGTAGTAGGAGATTTAGATATGGATTTTAAATTAAAAAGTTATAAAAAGGATTTTGATTATTCTTATACTTTTGGTGCATTTCCAACAATGGAACTCATCAATTTCAAACCTGAAGCTGTAGTAAAAGTTTTAGTAAGCACTAATTATGATAAAAAATCATCAGAAGATAGTATATATAATGTTTGTAATGGTAAGAATATAGAGGTAGAGAAAATGATAAACTTTTTAATAAATTAAGTCCTAAAGAAAATTGCTACGTAATAGGAGTTTTTAAAAAGTTTAAATCACATATTAATAAGAGTAAAAGCCATGTTGTACTTGTAGATCCTAGCAATATGGGTAATATAGGAACAATTATAAGAACCATGATTGGTTTTGGAATAAATAATCTTGCTGTTATAGGCCACGGTGCAGATTTATTTAATCCGAAGGTAGTAAGGGCCTCTATGGGAGCAATCTTTAAATTGAATTTTACTCATTACGATTGTTTTGAAGATTATATTAAGGAAAATAGTGAACATGATATATATCCTTTTATGTTAAAAGGTGCAGTGACTTTAGATAGCTTAGAAATTAAAAAAGATAAGTCTTTTTCAATAGTATTTGGTAATGAAGCAGCGGGGTTAAGTGACAATTTTCTTGAGTATGGAACAAGTGTACTTATACCTCATCAAAAGACTATAGATTCACTTAATTTGACTATAGCTGCAGGTATTGCAATATATGAGTTTTCACTAAAAAGCAAATAATGCTAAGCCTTAAAAGCATCTTGCATTAAGGAACTTTGTGTGATATTATAAATAAGGTAATTTAATATATAAGAAATTCACATCTCCTTTTTTTATGGAAATTGAAATTTTTATTTATTAGATTAGAACTAAAAAAAGGAGATGTTTAATATGGCTGATAAGACTATCGTTTGTAAAGATTGTGGTAAAGAATTTGTTTTCACTGAGGGAGAACAGGAATTCTATAAAGAAAAAGGATTTGAAAATGATCCAGTAAGATGCCCTGAATGCAGAAAATCAAGAAAGCAAAATAGATCCTTCAGAAAATAATTAAAAGAGAACTTTTAGTGGCTGTTGATCTCGTCAACAGCCATTTTATGTATCTTAAACAATTCGATTATTATACTTTAAATAATAATCGTAAGTATCTAGGAAAGGAAAGATTTAATGGAAAATATAAAATTTAATGATTTAGCGTTAAGTGGCAGCGTATTAAAGGCAATAGATGATATGGGATTTGAAGAACCTTCTCAAATTCAAGCAGAAGCAATTCCAGTTGTACTTGAAGGAAATGATATGATAGGTCAGGCACAAACAGGAACAGGAAAGACACTCGCATTTGGTGCCCCTATTATAAGTAAGATATCAGATGAGGAAAAAACAAATGGGATAGATGCTTTGATACTAACCCCAACAAGGAACTTGCAATTCAAATTACAGACGAATTAAATAGACTTGCAAGGTATGCCAGAACTAGAATATTACCTGTTTATGGAGGTCAGTCTATAGATAGACAGATAAAATCAATTAAAAGAGGAGTTAATATAATAGTTGGTACTCCTGGAAGAATAAAAGACCATATAAATAGAAAGACAATAAAACTTGATAGCATTAAGTTTCTTGTTTTGGATGAAGCAGATGAAATGCTTGATATGGGATTTATAGATGATATAGAATCAATAATAAAATCTAGTAATGATGACAGACAAACAATGCTTTTTTCAGCAACAATGCCAGCACCTATAAAAAAATTAGCTTCAAGATACATGAAAAATGAAGTAAAGCACATTGCTATAGTTAAAAATTCTTTAACTGTTGAAAAGATAAAACAATATTATTTTGAAGTAAAGAATAAAGATAAATTTGAAACTTTATGCAGAATTATAGATGCAGATGAGCCTGAAAGTACTATAATATTTTGCAAGACTAAAAGAGGCGTAGATGAGCTTGTTGAATCCATGCAGGTTAGAGGATACAATGTTGAGGGAATGCATGGTGATATGAACCAGAATCAGAGAATAAATACTTTGAAAAAGTTTAAGGAAAATACACTTGATTTCCTTGTAGCTACGGATGTTGCTGCCAGAGGAATAGACGTTCATGATATATCACATGTTATAAATTATGATATACCACAGGATATTGAATCTTATGTTCATAGAATAGGAAGAACAGGAAGAGCAAATAAAGAAGGAATAGCATACTCACTAGTAACTCCTAAAGAGTATGTAATGCTTAAACAAATTGAAAAGTTTACAAAGAGTAAAATAAAGAGAAAAGATATACCAACTGTTGATGATATTTTTGAAACAAAGTATAACAATATGCTTGAAAAGATAAAGAAAAATATAGAAAAAAATGATTTCAAGAAGTATGTTCCTTTTGTTGAGAAATTAGATGATGAGTATAATCTAGTAGATATATCAGCTGCTCTTATGCAAATGCTTTTTGAAAAGGAAATAAGTTTTGACTATACTGAAAATTCAATAGGCGTTGACTCAAATGTAAGATTATTTATCAATGTAGGAAGAAAAGATAAAGTCAATGTTAAGAAGCTTCTTGAGTTTATAGATAAAGCATCAGGAGTAGAAGGAAACGAAATTGGCGATATAGATATACTCGATAAGTTTACATTTATTGATGTTCCAGAAAGATTTACAGAAGTTATAATAAAAAATGTACGGGGCAAGAAATTAAATGGAAGAAAAGTAAATGTAGAAATATCAAATAGTAATAAATAGAAAATAATTTATTATAATATTTTATGGAAAGCTGTCTTTAGGTATTTAAAACTTTAGATGGCTTTTTGGTATGCAAAAATTAATTTTATTTATATTAATTATTATCGGCAGATTGAACATACTAAAAATGGAGGTGAAATTTGTTGAAAGGTAAAATTTTGTGTGGTTTTATGGCTTTTGTTTTGACAATTAATTGTTTTTTCTATAGTGCAGCAGCTCAAAGTAGCAGCAAGACTTTAGATAAGCAATCAGAGAAGCAGGAGGAAATTAAAGAATATATAAAAGAACCTGTACTAGATCAGCTCAAAAATGTATTTTTTTCTAAATATTACAATGGACTTAGTTCTAGAGCATATGAGTGGTACTATATGAATCCAGGCAAAAATGTAACTCCTGGACCACCAAAGGAATCTTCAAAGTTTGTACCTAAATATGACTGCTATTACATGGGAGATCAATCTAAAAAAATAATATATCTAACCTTTGATGAAGGATATGAAAAAGGTTATACAGGAAAAATTTTAGATGCCTTAAAAAAGCACAATGTTAAAGCAGCATTCTTTGTCGTTAAACCGTATATAACTCAAAACCCTGATTTAGTAAAGAGAATGGTTAACGAAGGGCATTTAGTATGTAATCATAGCGCAAGGCATCCATCTATGCCATCAATAATAGATGAGAATAAATTTAAAAAGGAACTTACAGATGTTGAAGATGCCTATACAAAAGTAACAGGTAAAAAAATGCCTAAGTATTTTAGACCACCTATGGGAAGATATAGTGAATTATCTCTTTATACTACAAAAAAATTGGGGTATAAGACTATATTCTGGAGTTTTGCTTATGAAGATTGGGAACAAAATAAACAGCCTTCTCATGAATTTGCAATAAAAAGAATAATGGACAAAACACATAATGGTTCTGTACTTCTTTTGCATGCTGTATCAAAAACAAATAGTGATATAATGGATGAACTTTTAACTAGATTTGAAAAAGAAGGATATAAGATAGAAACAGTAGATGAACTGGTGAAACAGTAGTGTTTTATGCAATTAAATCCAATTAATAAACCTAAAGTGGTTGGTTACACTATAAAAATAATACGAACCAAGAATCAGAGTACAAAGTACAGAGTATAGTAATAGTCCTTTACTGTACTTTGTACTCTGTCATCTGTACTCTGGTTTAAGGTTTGGATTATTTTTTAAATTCAATAAGATTTTTTTATTTATTGAAACTTTTTATACTCGTAAGTTATCTAATGTATGTAAGATAAAAGGTGCTGCAGCAGTTGAAAGAAGGTAACAAATGGATGTAGAAGAGCTTGTTATAAAAAGCAAAAATGGGGATATTTCAGCATTTATGAAGCTTTTAAGAGAAAAAGAGGAGCTTATATATAAAATTTCCTTTACTTATACAAAAAATAAATATGATGCTGAGGATTGCATATCGGAGGCGGCAATAAAGGCTTTTGATAAAATAAAACAATTAAGAAATCCAGAAAAATTTTATTCATGGTATATTTCTGTTCTTATAAATGTGTGTAGAAGAAGCATTAGGGAAAAAGTAAAAGCATCTTCAGAGGAAGAATTGAATTTTGTAAGAGATGAATTTTCCTATAGGTCTGTTGATGATAAAATTATCATTGAAGGGCTTCTTTCTAAATTAAAAAAAGACGAGAGAGATATACTAGCACTTAGGTATCTTAAGGATTATTCCATAAAAGAAATATCAAATATTATGGACATGCCTTTAAGTACGATTAAGACAAAAATATATAGAAGTTTAAATGTTTTGAAATGTATAAATGGAGGTCTTAAAAATGAATACTAATATTCCGGATGATTTAATGGATAATGTTGAAAGAAAACTTAGAAAGCATGTTAAAAATAAAAGAAAAAAACTTCATATGGCAGCAGCAGCTTTAATTGGATGTGGAATAATTTTGCCAACCTCTGTTTTTGCATATGCTCAGTATACAGATAGTATTCCTTATAAACAGGAAATAGACTTGGCCCGTCAGCACAATAATATTACTAAAATAAATAAGGTTTTTAAATATAAAAATGTTACCTTTACTATAAAAGAAATTGTCGCAGATGATACGGGTATGGAGGTTATTTATGATGTATCTGATCCAAGGTATTCTATAAATAGTGTTAAATTTGGCGATAAAGATGGTAAAGCATTTACAACCTGGGGATACACTACTCCTAATGAATATTTAAAAGATAATGAAAAAGCTTTTTGTATAACAATGGATAAAGATGCTATAAATTATATGCATGAGAATCCTGTCACTATACAAGTTTACACTGTTGCATTTAGTGATGGAAAAGGTTCGAAAAGTTTACTTGCTGACTTAAATGCATTTATTTATGGAAAAAATTCGAACTTGAAGGTCGATTGGTCATTAAAAATGCAGGTTCCAATGCAAAAGACCAAAACAATTAATATAAATAAAGAATATGCTCTTGATATAGGTACTTTAAAGATTAATTGCCTTAAAGTTGGAGTGCTCAAAAGCATTTTGGATTACAGTTTTGTTCCTAAAGACAAGAGTATATCAATGGTACATCCTATGTTTTCCATAAGATTAGGTAATGAATATGTAAATGGAGATATTGGAGAGGACTTTGGACCTGGAGGTGGAATGGCTATTTCTAATAAGCCTGGTGGAAATGTTGAATATGGAGTTGGAGAAAATGTAGGATATTTTGGAACACGTGAATTTGAGTCTGTATATTATAAAAATTTGAGCCAAATAGGAATAAAATTAATTGCTATGGAAGTGAAATATAAGTCTAATAATTCACAAGTATATAAGATAGATAAAAATAAGCTTCCAATGGAGATTAATTATAATGGAGAAAAAATTAAAATAACTTCAATTGAAGAAAAGAAGGATTCTACAAATTATAATGTAGAATATGAAAAAAATAATAAAATATACAATAGTGTTGAATTTGATTTTTGTCAGCCGCCTTCAAATGATTCATCAGAAAATAATGGCTGGAGGGAAATTCCTAAAAGAGGTAAAGTCAAATTTATAGATCAAGCCTATAGAGATAAAGTGTATGCTTCATTAGTTAAAGAAGTTCCTAATCTTAAGGATATTGAAAAGCAGATTAGTATTGACGGAGAAAGTAATGCCCTAGAAGATGCTAATATTAGTGATAAGATAACAGTGAAACATAAGGAAACTAGTACTCCAACAGAGTTCAAAATTTTAGGTGCAGATAAAAATTTAATTTATGATGAAGATGAAGTTATAATAAATAATTCTTATAGATAATTAAAGAACTGATTGGCTGAGAGTAGTATTTCAGCCAATTTTACTTGTTAAATATAAATTAGTGAGTTATAATAATCATAATATTTTGAAAGGATAAGGTATGTAAGCGATGCGAAAGTAATCTTTTTTAGAACAAATAACATCACAAGGTTTTAAAAATATGTACACGAGTATGTTTTTTTGTGATGCAATAATATTCTAGAGAGGATTACTACATACTTTTATATAAAATTGATTATTTATTGTACAATAAATATTGCGAACCAATTTAATCAATGCACAATGCACAGTGAAGGTATAAAAAGATTACAAATATATAGTTTTAGAAGGATAATGGACTCTGTCCAAACCTCGCATATGTTGATCTTCCTTTCGTCAGATAAATCTAAAATTATATAAAAAACTGGTATGATGTTCAGCTGGCTGAACGAACATAACAAGGTATTATCTTGAAATGGCGTAAGCAATAAGTTTTAGATTTTCTGTAGTGAAACGGAAGAAAATCATCCTTCATTGTGAACTGTGCATTGTGAATTGTGAATTGATTTAGTTCGTAATATTTAAAAAGGGTACATTAAATTTAATGATTAAAGTATTTAGTTTCTCTCTAACCAAATGGGAGGAATTTTTTTTTATGCTAAATTTAGAAATAAATAATTTAAAAAAGTATTTTGGAGATAGATTAATTTTAGAAATAGATAATTTAAAGGTTTATAGTGAAGATAAAATAGGTATAGTTGGAGTAAATGGGGCGGGTAAAAGCACACTACTTAATATATTTTGCACAAAAATTGAAAAAGATGAAGGGGATATAAAGCATTATGGAAGTTATTCTTATATAAGTCAGCTTGAAGAACCTAATTATGAATTTAAGGATAATGAATTATGCAGTAAATTTAATTTGAAAAATAAAGACAATAGTAATCTAAGCGGTGGAGAAAAAACAAGGTTTAAAATAGCAGAAGCCTTTAGTAAAAAAAGCAGCATTTTATTTGCAGATGAGCCAACATCAAATTTAGATATATCAGCTGTAAAAATATTTGAAGAAATGCTGTTAAATTTTAATGGTAGTGTAATGCTTGTTTCACATGATAGAGAACTTTTGGACAGTGTTTGTAACAAGATACTTGAAATTGAAAATGGAAAAGTTAAACTATATGACGGAAACTACTCTCAATTTATAAATCAAAAGAAAATGGAAAAAGATAGAAAAGAGTTTGAATACACTCAGTATGTAAAGGAAAAAGAAAGGCTTGAAAGGGCGGCAGTTAAAATTGAAAGTAAAACTGTATCAATGAAAAAGGCACCTAAGAGAATGGGAAATTCTGAAGCTAGACTTCATAGAAAAATGGGAAATCAAAAATCTAAGGCAAAGTTAGATAAAACAAGAAAGGCTATTTATTCAAGAATTGAGCACTTAGAGGCAAAGGAAAAAAGTTGTGAATGTAGAAAAGGCAAACATTGATTTTGAGGCATTAAATAAAGTACATTCTAGAGTTGTTATTTCAGGCGAAAATATTAATAAAGCATTTGGAAAAAGAACAATATTTAACAATGCTGAATTTGAAGTATTTAGTGGGGCTAAAGTGGCTTTAATTGGAGATAACGGCTGCGGAAAAACAACCTTAATAAAGATGATACTAAATGATAAGGAGAAAATAAAAATTTCAAAAGCACTTGAGATAGGATATTTTAGCCAGGATTTAAGCATTTTAGATGAAAGTAAAACAGTGCTTTACAATGTGATGAAAACTTCTGTTTATGATGAAGCTTTTGCAAGACTTATTTTATCAAGACTTTTGTTTAAAAGAGAAGATGTATATAAAGAAGTTTCAGTTTTAAGCGGAGGGGAGAGAGTAAAGCTTTCTTTTGCGCAGATGATTCTTACAGGAAGCAATATGCTTATATTAGATGAGCCAACTAACTATCTAGATTTATATTCAATTGAGGCATTAGAAGAGGTTTTGAAAGATTATGCCGGAACAGTTTTATTTGTATCTCATGATAGAAAATTTATAAAAAAAGTTGCAACCGATATATTTACTATAAAAAATCATAAAATAAATACCTTTAGAGGAAATTATGATGATTACTTGAAGTTTATAAATAAACCTAAGGATGTAAATGTTAGTGCTAAGAACGAGAAAATGATTTTAGAGAATAAATTATCTGAAATCATAGGAAGCTTTCTATGCCTGAAAAAAATGATGATATTCAAGAATTGGATGCGGAGTACAAAAGGATTCTCAAAAGGCTTAGAGAAGTAAAACAAAGCTTATAAAGGGCTACTGTGCTGAAACTTAAGTTATACATGTTTCAAAACGCCATGTTCTTGGCATTATGAGGCATGTATAACTTAATAGTTGAGCCGGTAAACCTATAGCAGGTATATTAGTAGCTGTAAATCATAAAAGAGTATTTAAAGAAAAATATTTCGGGTGTTATTTCTGAAGCCAGTTGGTGTATCTCCTGTGTATTTTTTAAAAATATGACTGAAGTACAAGGGATTATCATATCCAACCATTGCAGCAATTTCACATACATTGTAGTTAGAATCAAGCAGCAGATTTTTAGCTTTGGATAAGCGAGCTTGAATAATGTATTGATTGGGTGTCATTTGAGTAAAATCCTTAAATATTTTTATGAAGTAGTTGTAACTTAAATTGTTCTCCAATGCGAAATTTTCGATATTGATATTCTCTTGATAGCTACTTTGAAAAAATTGTATCGAATTGAATATTATATCGTTTTTAGCATGATGTGCTGTATTTTGTTCTGAGGTGTCACGAGACATATTTGCTACAATTTCTTGTAAGTATAATTTTGTTAAAAGCAAGTAATTGGATCGTTTTAGTTGAATTTCTTGAATTATTTTATTAAACAAGTCATCATATTTATTATTTATTGATATTGTATAAAAACCAGTATGTGAATAACCAGAATTTTTTAATAAAGAAGCTGCATTATGTCCTGTAAAGTGAATCCAATATATTTCTGGATTTTCATGAAGTAAATAATGATAATTTTGTTCGTAATTTGGAAAATATACAATAAAGGTTCCTGCTTTTGCAGTTTGAAAGGAATTACCAAATTTGTAGTGTCCAAGTCCATTTGCAAGGTAAAGAATTTGAAAATCACGTCGTCCACATGGTCTTATTGTTTCAAATTTGTTTTTAGTGATTAATTTTTGATGTCCTACACTATTAACAATAATATCATCACTGTCATCTTCAATTCCTTCAAAAGTTTCTTGATAGTATCCAGTTATGTTCAGCATAATAACACCCCTAAATTACTCTTAAATTAGAAATTACAATGTTCAAATGTACCCAGTTAAACTGGAATTTAACTCAGAGTACAAAGTACAGAGGACAGAGTACAGTGAAGGATGATTTTTCTCCGCTGTCGCTACAAAAAATCTTAAACTTAATCAAAGCGCTTAAAATATAGTGCTCAGCGTAGCTGACACTATTAAGTTCTAAGATTTACCTGAGAGAAACGAAAGGTAAATCCACCTTCACTGTACTCTGCACTTTGTACTCTGTGCTCTGAATCAACTTCCAGTTTGTAGGGATAAATTTGGTATTGTTAATTTAAATATTTCAGCTTGTTTATCTATAATTAATCCATGATTCTTCCATCAGTTCCTATAATAACTTCTTTATACTGCACTATAACTCCCGCTTCAAGCATTGCTGCTTTAACCGCTGCTACAATTCCACCACAGCAAGGCACTTCCATTCTAACAACTGTAATGCTTTTAAGATCATTTATCTTAATTATTTCTGTAAGCTTTTCCTTATAATACTCAACATCATCAAGTTTAGGACATCCAATAAGAGTAATGTTTCCTTTTATAAATTCTTTATGAAAATTTGCATATGCATAAGCTGTACAATCTGCTGCCACAAGCAAACTTGCATTTTTTAAATATGGAGCCTTTGTGTTAATAAGCTTTAATTGAACTGGCCATTGAGATAATTCAGATTGAACATTATCATTATAGCTTATTACTTCCTTCATTTTATTAGAAATAACTTTTCTTTCAATTTTCTTAGCAGCACTTCCAGGGCATCCACATGGCATTTTATTTATGCTTTCTGCTTTTTTCTTTTCTTCCATTCTCTTTTTAACTAACTCATCATCATATTCTTTGCTTTCTCTTTCAATTATAGTTATAGCTCCGGTAGGACATTCTGGTAAACAATCTCCAAGACCATCACAATACTCATCGGATATAAGCTTAGCTTTTCCATCTGTAAGTTCAATTGCCCCTTCATGACATGCCTTTACGCATAACCCGCATCCATTGCATTTTCTTTCATCTATGTTTACTATCTTTCTTTTCATAATCATTCCTCCATAAATTTTCATTGTTTTTATGCTTAAATTATATTAAAATATATTAAAACTATCGGTAACATTAGTTACCTTATTCAATTTTTATGTATACCTAAAAACTTCAAATTTCATAAATATAAAAATAATAAGAGCGAAAGGAAATTTATCATGGATAACTTAATATTGAGTTCTTTAAAAAAATGTATATTATTTTCAAAATTTAATGATAATGAAATTGCTACTTGTCTATCCTCTATAGATTATTTAATTAAAAATTATTTTAAAAATGAAATGCCTGCTATAGAAGATGATATTTGCTCTAGCATAGGAATTGTATTAGCTGGAAATGTAGAAGTTCAAAAAATATATGAATCAGGAAAAAAGTTTAACATTGGCATCGCTAAACTGCGGAAAAATATTTGGAGAAGTCATAATTTTTTCAAACAAAAACACGTATCCTTCAACAATAATAGCTTCTGAAAAAAGTGAAATAATGTTTATCCCTAAGGAATCTATATTGAAGTTATGTAGAGAAAATTCTATATTTCTTAATAATTTCATGACTCTTTTATCAAATAAAATACTTATGCTAAATAAAAAAGTAAAGACAATGTCCTATCAAACTATAAGGCAGAAATTAGCAAATTATATACTAGATGAGCATACTCTACAAAAAAACATAATGATAAAAATGGCTTATTCCAAAAAGCAGCTAGCTGAGCAGCTTGGAATCCCTAGACCATCTTTATCACGCGAATTAATTAACATGAAAAATGAACAGTTAATAGATTTTGACAAAAATACCATAAAGATTTTAAATATTAAAGGTCTTGAAGAACTGCTTTGGTCATAAAATCATATTCTTGATCCAACAGCATCATCAAGGTTTTCCTCTTTAATCTCCTTAATATCTTTATTAAATAAATTGAGTTTTTTAATATTATATGCAACAAAAACCATTGTTAAAGCCCATGCTATAAAATCAGCTATAGGACCTGATATCCATATTCCATCTAGCTTAAAGTAATGTGGAAGTATCAATAAAAGTGGAAGTAAAACTATTACTTGTCTTGATAGGCTCAAGAACATAGATATTTTAGCCTTACCAATAGCTTGAAAATAATTTGCACACACGCATTGACATCCAATAAGTGGAAGCATCATTAAAAATATAAATATCCCTCTTGATCCGATGTCTATTAATTTTACATCACTTGTATTAAAAATTCTTATTATTTGAACAGGGAATAAGTGTACTATAATAAACCCTACCGTTGCAATACATGTTCCAGCGGCAACTGCATATTTTAAGGCTTTCCTTACCCTATGAAAATTTTGTGCACCATAATTATATCCAATTATAGCTGAGCCCCTTGATTTATGCCAAAAACAGGCATTAATATTAGCATGGCAATACTATTTATAAGTGAAAATGCACCTATTGCAAGATCTCCTCCATATTGAGAAAGGCTTTTATTAAAAGTAACTGTAATAAGACTCCCCGCAAGCTGCATAGCAAAAGGAGACATACCTATAGCTATTATTTCTCCTATAACTTTCTTATCTAATTTCATATTTTCTTTTTTAAGCTTTAACAAGCTTCTACCCTTTGTAAAGAATAAAAATATCCACAAAGAACAAACCGCTTGAGATACTATTGTTGCTAGCGCTGAACCTCTTACACCTAATTTAAATCCAAATATTAAAATAGGATTTATGGTAAAGTTTAGCACTGAACCTATAAGCATTGTTATCATTGCCATTTTAGGTTCACCTTCAGACCTCATTAACGGATTCATTCCAAATCCTAAATTTTGAAGTATTACACCTAAGAGAAGTATAAACGAAAATTGTTTTGCATATGGCATTATCTCTGGACTTGCACCAAATGCTTTAAGTATTGGATCTAAAAAGACAATCCCTATAATAGTTATTAAAAGTGAAAATATAATGTTTAAAGTAAATACATTTCCTACTATTTTCTCTGCCTCATCCCTTTTTTTCTGCCCTAGCTTTATAGAAACAGCTGCTGCTCCACCTATTCCTGTTAACATTCCAAAAGCCATAAAAATATTTGATATAGGAAAAGTAACAGCTACCCCTGATAAAGCAAGTGAACCTACTCCTCTTCCAACAAATATTCTATCAACAATTGTATAAAGGGAATTTACAACCATACCTACAATAGACGGTATAGAAAATTTAATTAAAAGCTTTCCTACACTTTCATATTCTAATTCTTTAGAATTATCCATAATCATTCCTCCTTAATTGAATTTTTCACGCACAACTTTATTAGCTTCCTAACTACTTATCCATAGAATGGAAATTGTTGTAAGCCTTTTTAAGCCATGATACAAAAATTACTTTTTCATCTTCAGTTAATCCGCTTGAAATAATGCTTTCAAGCCCTTTTATGATATCTGTAGATAACTTTTCAGCTTCAGTTCCCTTCTCAGTCAAATACAATCTTTTAACTCTTGCATCCTCAACATCTTGAATCCTCGTTATAAATTTTTTATCACAAAGAGTATCTACAAGTCCTGTTACAGATGCTGCTCTTAAATTTAATTTTTCTTGTATTTCCTTTTGGGTAATTCCATCTTTATTCCATATATTAAATAAAACCGAAATTTGCGATGAAGTCAAATTATATTTTGAAAGTTCTTTGTCATATATAACATTCATAATTCTAAATATTCTTCTAATCCAATACCCCGGATATTTGTCCATATCATGCATCATAAAAATTAGCCTCCTAACTATTTTTACCTAAGTATGATATCACTTTGTAAAGATAAATGCAACTATCTTCTTTTTATAAAGATAAATCAAACTTGAAATTTATTTGTACCAAAATTACGTAGACACGGAGGAATTTTTTCCTTGTACTGCTGTGAAAGTAAAATAATACTGCTGAAGAAACAATTTAAAAAAATTCCAATAAATTTTGGTAAAAAAATCATAAAATACCTAGATATTTTAATTTGCTTGGCCGATGGGAGTTATTAAAATATCTTAGGATTTTATGATTTTTTTACCTTAGATTTATAGAATTTTTTTAATGTTACAAAGCAGTATTACTTCGCAATATTTTTATAAAACGTATTTGTATATCATCAAGAAGTGGAGTACACTTCCTGCTATAACAAATAGATGAAATATCTCATGGAATCCAAAGTATCTCGAATTTTTTATAGGCCACTTTAAAGCATATACAATACCACCAAGGCTATATACTATACCACCAGCTACCATAAGTACTATTCCAGGTACTGCCATTGCTTTGCTTATTGGTGAAAATGCAAATACAATTATCCATCCCATAGCTATATAAAATAAAGTATAAAGCCATCTTGGTGCACTGAACCAAAAAGCTTTAAAAAGTATTCCCAAAATTGCTATTGCCCAAATACCTACAAAAAGCATTTTCCCAGTTTTGCCATTCAACGTTACAAGACATACAGGGGTATATGTTCCTGCTATAAGAACAAATATCATCATATGATCTATTCTTCTCAATATCGCTGTTAATCTTTTAGAGATATTTATAAGATGATATGAAGCACTTGCTGAGTACAAAAAAATCAAACTCATTCCGAATATTATTGAAGAAACTAAACTTACATTGTTATCAGTAATAACTGACTGATGGATCATAAATGTAAGTGCAGCAACAGACAATAAAGCAGCAAACAGATGTGTTAATCCACTAACTGGATCTTTTAATTTTAACATAATATTTTTCACCTCTCATGTTGTTATACGTAGTTTCAAAAACTATGTATTATTATAATAATATAATATGCTGTTTACTGATTTAATTCAACACGTAAATTTTATTTTATATCATTATATTTTGTCACCTGTTCCGATTATATACAAATATCTAGAAAATAATAAAAATATATTTATATATTGAAACGTAGTAATTAATGCTATATACTGTAGTGGGTGATAATATGTATGATGATATTCTAAAATTAGCTGATGAAATAGCAAACTATATTGAAATTAAAGATTATGAAATTCCTGATATAGATCTATATATGGATCAGGTAACATCTTTTATGAACAATAAACTTTCAGACTTTAAAAGAAACAATGATGATATAATTTTATCCAAAACGATGATAAATAATTACGCAAAAAATAAGGTAATACCGTCTCCAAATAAAAAAAAAAAGTATAGTAAAAAACATATGATGATTCTTATATGGGTTTATCATCTTAAACAGACTTTATCTATAAATGATATTGGCAAACTGATGAATTTTATGACTGTAGATGAAAAAAACAGTATAAATTACACTGAAATATACAATAGTTTTTTGGATATACAGAATAAATCATCCAAAAATCTTAAAACAGATTTAGAAAAAATGTTTCAAACAATAGAAGGCACTAATTCAAACTTTGATTATGATGAAAAACTTTTTTTGCTCGTGCTTGAACTTATCCTAAGCGCAAATATACAAAAAAGACTTGCTGAAAAAATTATTGATAATTGTTTTAATAACCAATAATACTTAAAGTGTATTAATTTAATAAATTTTTATCAAAATTCTTTTAAATCATAGCTATAATATTGACATTTTTATTACATATGTATAAACTTTAAGTATTAATCGAATATCCACAATTAAATAACCTTATTAAGAGAGATGGAGGGACTGGCCCGATGAAATCTCAGCAACCAATATGTCACATTTGCATATATGGTGCTAATTCCACAGACTATTCTGAAAGATAAGGAGAAATTTTATATTTAAATTTTGTAATTTAAAAATCTTCTTCTTATATTTTGAAGAAGATTTTATTTTTTAAGGAAGGTGTTTTTTAATGAGCTTAGAAAGTGTTAAAAAAAATTTTTTGTTGAGAGAGGACTAAAAGACCCTGTGTTTGAACTTGAGGATAGTGGTGCTACAGTTGAACTTGCTGCTAAAACCCTTCACATTGAACCTGAATTTGTAGCAAAAACCCTTGCTTTCAAATTGAAAGATAATACACCTATTTTAATTGTAACTCGCGGAGATGCTAAAGTTGACAATAAAAAATATAGAGATTTTTTTAAAACTAAAGCAAAAATGCTAGATCACAATGAAGTTTACGAAATAACTGGTCACCCAGTTGGAGGCGTTTGCCCTTTTGGCCTTAAAGCAGACATGAACATTTATCTTGATATTTCAATAAAAGATTTTCAATATGTGTATCCTGCTGCTGGTTCTCAGAACACAGCTTTAAAAATTTCACCACAGGATATACAAAATTTAACCAATGCTACTTGGGTTGACGTTTGTAAATTATAATATTAAATTTAACAAAGGAGAAGGATCTTATATGAATATAAATTGTAATGATATAGGCAATTTGCAACAAGACATAATAAATGATATTAATAATAAACAAGATTTATATATAAAAGTAAGCCACGACATACATGCAAATCCTCAAATAGGTAATGAAGAATATTTTGCTTCAGAACTTCTAGAAAATATTTTATTCAAAGAGGGATTCTCGTTAGAAAAATCACTTTTTGGTCATCCAACATCTTTTATTGCAAGAAAAAAATCCGCGAAATCTGGTCCAACAATAGGGTTTCTTGCAGAATATGATGCCTTGCCTAAAATAGGCCATGCTTGTGGCCATAATATAATAGGAACTTCAAGTGTAGCTGCTGCTATTGCCATTTCAAACTTGATTAATAAAATTGGTGGAGAAATAGTAGTTCTTGGAACTCCAGCTGAAGAAGGTGGCATAAACGGAAGTGCAAAAGCAACCTTTGTTAAAAATGATGTATTTAAAGATATTGATACATGTCTTATAGTTCACCCATGGAATAAAAACTCTGTAACAGGCAAATGCCTTGCCCTAGACCCAATAGATTTTGAATTTTTCGGAAAATCTGCTCATGCCGCTGCGGCCCCAGAGGAAGGAATAAATGCATTAAATGCTGTAATTGAACTTTTTAACGGAATAAATGCATTAAGACAGCACTTAACAAATGATATTAAAATTCATGGAATAATAACAAATGGTGGTGATGCACCAAACATAGTTCCTGAATATGCAAAAGCTAAATTCTTTATTAGAGCTGAAACTAGAAAATCCTGCAATGAAACCACACAGAAAGTAATAAACATTGCAAAAGGAGCAGCTTTAATTACAGGTGCAAAACTAAAAACGACATTTTTTTTTTTCAAAATCAAATTGATGATTTCCTAATAAATAGAACTCTTGATATGATTTTTGTGAAAAACGCAAAACTGATTGGGCTCAATATGGAAACTTCACTTGGATATGGTCTTGGCTCCACAGACGCAGGAAATGTAAGCTATGTCACTCCTACAATCCAGCCATATTTAAAAATTGGCAACAACAATTTAGCTCCTCATACAACGGAATTTTGTGATGCCGCTATCTCAAAAGAAGGTGACGAGGCACTTATAAATGCTGCAAAAATATTAGCACTTACTGCTCTTACATTAATTACAGATAAAGATAAGCTTAATGCAGTAAAAGAAGACTTTAAAAATAATGCGAAGTAACAATGCTTCGCTCCCACAGTAGTGCAAGGAAAAAATTCCTCCGTACCTACGGAATTTTGGGTATGAATCGTAAATATCAAGATTCATACTTATTTAGCTCATTATCCCCTTAAAGCAAGACTGAACATCATACTACGTACGTTTCTTATATAATTTTAGATTTACCTGACACAAGGAAGGTAAATCAACCTTCACTGTCCTCTGTACTTTGTACTCTAATTTAGTGTGGTAATCTCATTTATTTTCAGTCATAATTAATCAATGAAACTTTTAAATTTCTTATTCCCCCTCTTGGGTTTTCTACATCTCCTTTGTACCTTGGAATTACGTGTACATGAAGATGCCTAATAGTTTGACCTGCCGCATATCCATCATTAACACCTATATTATATCCCTGTGGACTATATTGCACATCCAGAATTTCCTTAACCTCATGAATAAGGCTAAATATAGCTTTTGCTTCATCTGGTGTAGCCTCGAACAGGCTTTCAAAATGCCTCTTAGCTATAATCAAAGTATGTCCTTCATTAACAGGATATTTATCAAGTATTGCAAAAGCATATTTATTTTCAGCTATATAATTTTCATTATCATAATTGCAAAAAATACATTCCATTTCTAATCTCCTAAAATAAGTTATTGACTAAGTTTCTCCCAATCTATGTATTTACTAAGTAATTCAATGCTTTTTTCAGCATACGTTTGTTCTAACTCAGTAAATCTAGCAGCTTCTTCGCTGTCTATATCAAGTACTCCATAAACTTTTCCATTTTTTATTATTGGAATTACAAGCTCTGAATTAGAAGCTGCATCACAAGCTATATGTCCTTTAAAGTTATGAACATTATCAATTCTCATAACTTTCCTCTCTCTTACTGCCGTACCACATACTCCATTACCAATTTTAATCCTAGTACATGCAGGCATACCTTGAAATGGCCCTAGAACAAGTTCTCCATTTCTAATAAAGTAAAAACCACACCAATTTATTCTTCCAATAATGGCATTTATAAGTGCAGTGGCATTTGAAATATTTGTTATAACATCCGATTCATCTTCAATAATAGATTTTAGCATGCTAAGCATCATATTGTACTTTTCTTCCGTCTTCATTCCATCAAATATTTTTATATCAAACATCAACAAAATCCTTCCTAATTTTTATATTAATTATTATAACACAACTTTAAATACTTAAAAATATAATATATAAAAAGGCAAATTATCCTTAACTGTGAATTGTACACTTATTTTTTATAAGTTAAATGTCATCAAAAAACTTTTTGCTAATTTTAATGTTTCAGGTAGTTTACCTATAAGCACAGATTATTTTGTAATTTTCATTATACCATTGATTTATCTTTTATCTAGTTTATGGTATAATTAGAAATATTGTTAATATTTTTTAATACTTCTATAAGCAAGGTGATTAACTTGATACCTGGGGTTACCAGTAAAATATTAGGAGACGATTTATATTACGAAGACGAAGAATTCACAAATGAATTGTTTAAAATAAATTTATTCAGAAATAAAGTAATATGCATTTTTTTTATATTACTTGAGCTCATTATTTTTCTAATTTATATTTTAACATCTGGTAAAGCTTTTCTTGGATTTATAAACTTAAAGCATATGTACTTCCATATTACCATGTTTATAGTATCGCCACTCTGGTTTTTTATATTTAAAAAAATAGAGTCCTATAAAACTATAAATAAAAAGATAACATCCATTTTTCAATTTTATTTTCATAAGCTATATATTGTTTTGGAGTGGTGCTATATCAATACTTGACCAAGCATCAACTGGTCAAGTTACTGTATATTGCGTTGCTGCTATGGCAATGGCAATAATGCCTTATTTAAAACCAAAATGGTCTCTTGGAGTATATTTGTGTACTCACATAATATTTATTATCTGCTTATTTTTTTCTCAGAAATCTACGTTACTCCTTTTTATTAACATTTTTTATTCTTCCATATTCATTATTCTATCATGGGTAATATCAATAATATTGTTCAATAACAAACTCAATGATTTCAAGAATAGAAAATTAATTCAGAAAAAAATATTGAATTAAGTAAAATAAATAGTGAACTTATTGAAATAAATTCAAATCTTGAAGAACTATCTTGTACAGACTGTCTAACTGGCATTGCTAATAGACGAAAATTTGATAATTTCATTAATTTTCAGTGGAACAAATGCAAAAAAAACTTAATACCTTTATCTGCAATAATGATTGACGTTGATTTTTTCAAACTTTTTAATGATAATTATGGTCATCAAACTGGTGATTATTGCTTAAAAAAAATTGGTGAAACTCTTTCTAGCAGCATAAATACAAGTTATGGAATAGTAGCAAGATACGGTGGTGAAGAATTTATAATTGTAATTGAAGGATTAACTAAAGAATTAGCTCTCATAGAAGCTGAAAAAATCAGAAAAAACATAGAAAATTTAAATATACCACATGATTTTTCACCAGTTTCAAATTATGTAACAATAAGCCTTGGTGTAAGTTCATTAATACCTTCAGATGATTCTTCAATAAAAACCCTTATAGAAAAAGCAGATGTGGCATTGTATGAAGCAAAAAAAAGGAATCGTAATAAAGCCATAATATATGAATAAAAATGTTAAGTAACAATGCTTCGCCACGTTAAAAAATCCTATAAATCTAAGATTTATTAGAATTTTTTTAAATCGTTCCTTCAGCATTGTTACTTAACTTCCACAGTAGTGCAAGGAAAAAATTCCATTTAACTTTATTTATAAATATAATCTCTAGTCCATGGTATGTCATTAGTTATTCCTTTTGTAAATAAGAATTGGTGAATATCAATGTTGCCACAGTTAAATGATGCAGCACATGCATTTAAATACATTCTCCACATTCTTATAAATGTCTCATCCTTAGTTTTTTCTATTTCAGGAAGTGCATTTTCAAAATTTCTCGTCCAATGTTCCAACGTTCTTCCATAATGCCTTCTTAGACTTTCAACATCAACAAGATAAAGTGAGTGTCCTGTTAAACTATCAATAATCTCTCTAACAGATTGAAGATAACCGCCAGGGAAAATATATTTATTAATCCAGCTATTTGTACCACCTTCTTTTACTCCCGTTATGCAGTGTAAAAGTGAAACACCACCTTTGTTAAGCATCTTGTCAACATCTGTAAAATATTCGTCTATACGTCCTTTACCAACATGCTCAACCATTCCAACACTTACAATTCTATCGAAAGTTCTATGTTTTATTTCTCTATAATCTTCTAAAATAACTTCAACCTTGCCTTCTAAACCTTCTCTTTTTATTCTCTCTTTATCGGCTTCATATTGTTCTTTACTTAAAGTTACTCCAACGGCATTTACATTATATTTTTTAGCGGCAGTTGTTATAAGTTCGCCCCAACCGCAGCCAATATCCAATAATGTTTGATTTTCCTTTAGGCACAATTTTTTCAGTATATGATCAACTTTATTTTTTTGGGCCTGCTCCAATGAATCATTTTCTGATTTAAAATATCCACAGGAATACGTCATAGTTTTATCTAGCCAAAGTTTATAAAAATCATTTCCTATATCATAGTGGTATCTTATATCATTTTTACTTTTCTTTATACTATTAGGTATGAACTTTATAAGTTTTTGATATTTTTCACCATTACTCATAAAGCTTTCTTTATTATTGTACAAAGATTCTATGACTTCTTGAATATTTCCATCTATATCAATTTTCTTTGTCATATATCCTTCACCCAATGTAAGAAATGGATCCGTTATTACGTCTCCTTTAGGTATCTCTTCGTTAAATAGTATTGTAAATTTGCTTTGCCCATCACCACAATGTTGAACTTCTCCATCCCAATACTTTATATCGCATGGATCAGAAAACAAATTCTTAAATAGTGTCTTATAAAATATCTTGTTAGTATTCATAATTTTCCTCCCTAATTAACTCATTTAATTTTATCAACCAACTTTCTCATATTATCTAAAGTATCTTTAAACAACTTTAAATCTTCATCACTAAGTTTCCACAATTTTTCTTCGAAAGATTTTCTTAAAGCCTCCTCATAAAATTGAAAAAATGCTTCACCTTTATCAGTTAATTTTATGTATATTACCCTCCTATCCTTTTCATCAAAAACTCTTTGAACGAAACCCATTTTCACCAACTTGTTGGTCCAACTTGTAACATTAGATTTAGGTGATGAAAGCGCCTTTCCAAGATCAGTTATGTTGATTTTTTTGTACCTTTTTACCATATAAATAACCTTTATATGAGCTACGGCTATCCCATTTTCTTTTAAAACTTTATCCCCAACGTTTAGAATTATCTTACTAAATACGGGCATAACTGAAAAAATGTCATCAAATAATTCGCAAATAAGATTTTTATTCATAGATATCCCCTAAATAAATATTGTTATAATATATAACTATTATACATTATAACAACATCCATAAAAAAATACCAGCATTAATGCTGGTATTTAAAGAGGAGGACTCTTTTAACATATTTTATCAATGTTTACCATTAACTTATTACGCCTTTATTATACAAAATATTTGTGTACTTAAAATTTAATTTATTAAAACATTTTGTAAACAAAGCTAAATATACTAAAGAAAGACAAATAATCAAGTACAAATGTGAACTTACTATAATGCCTACTTGTGATATTAATTGGAATGCCCTAAATCATTTACTGCATTTTTAATAGCTGCATTTATAAGCTCTTTTTTATTATCATCTATATTAATATTCATTTCCTTCAAAACGCTATAAACAACGCTCTCTGCTATTTCAGCTCTTCCGTCTTTAGAAATATCTCCTGCATGATAAAGTTGTTCAGCATCTCCAACTGCAATTTTAGCCCACTTTTCTATAATTTCAAGAATATTTACAGCTTTATTATTTGGTACTATCCCACTTATAACATCAATAGCCTTTCCAGAAACATCTACAACATTTTCTATATCCGATAAAACTGATTTTAAATCTACACCTTTGCTTTTAAGATATGGAAACAAGAAAATTATAGTTCCCAAAACTCCACCAAGCACTCCAAACAATACAGAAATAGCAACAATACTCTCATTTCCCATATTATCATCTCCTAAAATATATTTTATTTTAGAATATAAAAAAAGGTGTCACCTTATCTATCTTAAGTATGACTAAAATCATATGTTGAAGTAAATACTAAAGAAAAGGCTGTTTTTTAAATAAGTATAGAAAGAGGTGAGTTTTATGAGTAGTGCAAAACTAACTCCTTATGAAAATCTTATGATTAAGGAAGTACTAAGTAATGAAGTAAACGAACTCAAAAAATTAACTACTTACATAGATATTTGTAAAGATGACAAACTCAATTTTTTCGTAGAAAAATGTATAGATTCAAAAAAGAATAATATTAAAGCAATACAAAACTTCTTGGGTAAATCGGAATAATTATTTTAGATATGGAGGAAAATATATGAGTTTATTTAATGAATCTCAAAAAAACAACAATTTAAAACTTGATGATAGAAGTATAACCTTTGATATGCTTAAAGATTCAAAATTTAATATAGTAACATTATCCAAAGCAACTTCTGAAACAATAAATCCACAATTACGTCAAATTATAGACACTCAATTATCAATGGCTATAAATCAAAGTCATGAGTTATGCGACATAGCTGTCAGTAAGAACTGGTTTGAAGCCTATGAAGATCCTGAACAGCAATTAAAAGATGATTTAAATGATTCAAAACGTATACTTGAGAGTGAATAATATTTTGTAAAATTAAATAAAATCCATAAATTTAAGTTTCTAAATCTTAAGCCTTTCAACATTTTATTTTCTTAAATTTATGGACTTTTCTAAATTAAATATTCTGCTATTTTATCAATTTTATTATTTCTTTTTTATAATCAAGTAATTCAGAAGAAAACAATCGTTTTTCCTTATCCTTTTTATAAAAGTCTAAGTCAATTCTTTTTTTTACAACACCCGGTTTTGAACCAAGAACATATATACTATCCGACAAAAATACAGCTTCTTCAATATCATGTGTAATAAAAAGTATTGTTCTTTCCACTGCCTTTTTCATATCTAAAATCCATTTTTGCAGGTTTTCTCTTGTTATAGAATCTAGAGCACCAAAAGGTTCATCAAGAAGCATTATTTCCTCTGAAGAAAGAAAAGTTCTAAGAAAGCTAGCTCTTTGTTTCATACCTCCAGAAAGCTCATAAGGATATTTATTTTCATATCCAGAAAGGCCCATCAATTCAATATATTTAGCTGCTTTACTTCTTGAGGATTTTTTATTCAAACCTTTTATATCAAGCGGAAGTACCACATTTTCCATAATAGTTTTCCAAGGAAGCAGCAGATCTTTTTGCTGCATATACCCTATGTCTCCAAACACTGAAATATTTCCGCTATCCATATTAGTTAATCCTGTTATTATATTGAACAATGTGCTTTTTCCACAGCCGCTTGGTCCAAGTATTGAAACAAATTCTCCTCTATTTACATCAATAGAAATATCCTTAAGTATAATATTATCATCAAAACTTTTTGTTATATTTTTAAGACTTATAACCTTATTATTTTGGCAAGAATTCGTTTGTGAATGCATCTTTTGAATTTAGCTCCTTTTTAATTAATCCTTTATCCTTTAAAAATTTTGCATATCTATCCCATACTTCTGCCTTTTCTACTCCCCATCTTGGTGCATCTGCAATGTAGTGAGTTGTCATATATTTTTGGCTTTCCACTGCCAATTTTTCATCTATTTCTGGAGCATATGAGCGAAGTATTTTTGCACTTTCTTCTGGATGTTTTATTGCATACTGATACCCTTCTTCAGTAGCTTTTAAGAATTTTCTTACCTTTTCAGGATTTTGTTTTATGATTTTATTATTAGTTATGAGTATTGGCGTATAGTAATCAAGTGCTGGATCTAAATCCTTAACAGCAATATAATCTAAATCAATTCCCTTAAGTTTTGCTTCAATTCCTGTCCAGCCTTCAAAAATCCATTCAAAATCTATATTTTTCTTTGTTGCCGCAAAAAAATCATCATTTCCTGCATTTACAATTTTAAGCTTACTAAAATTTGCTCCATTTTTCTCCATAACTGCTTTTATTACTGCCTGTTCTGATGGGGAACCCCAGCCTCCATATACTTTTCCTTCAACATCTTTAATAGTCTTTATATTTTTACTTTTTGGCGCTGCAAATCCTGAAGTATTATGTTCCATTAAAGTAGCAATGGATTTAACAGGAAGTGGTGAATCACCAGTAAGCGCATAAGTTACATCCTCCTGATAACTTACACCGAAATCTCCTTTTCCAGTGGCTATAAGTGTAGTAACTGCTGTATCCCTGGCTGCTGAATTTTGACATCTAAACCCTCTGCCTTATAGTATCCCTTCTTTAATGCAACATACATGCCTGTATGGTTTGTATTCGGTGTCCAATCAAGTATAACTGTAGTTTTATTCAGTGCCTTATTTGCGCTCTCCTTTGTACCGCTAGTAGTACTACAACCTGAAAACATTACTGTGCTCATTACTAAAACTGTTACCAATGATATTATCTTATTTTTTTTCAATTTGAATCTCTCCCTTATATAGATAAACAAGCTGAAATATTTAAATTACCAATACCAAATTTATCCTTACAAACTGGAATTTGTTGAGCACTATAGTGAAGGGTTTTTAACTCACTTCGTTTGTTAAAAGACTAAGGTTTTCGCTATGCGAAAGGTGAAGGGTTTTTACGGTGCTGTGCACGTAAAAGGTGAACTTTTTTTTTTTTTTTTTTTATCTTCAATAAAAAGCTAAGGTTTCTCAGGTAAATCTTAGAACTTAATAGTGTCAGCTACGCTGAGCACTATATTTTAAGCGCTTTGCGTGCATTAAGTTTAAGATTTTTTGTAGCGACAGCGGAGAAAAATCATCCTTCACTGTACTCTGTCCTCTGTACTTTGTACTCTGAGTTAAATTCCAGTTTATCGGGATAAATTTGGAGATTGCAATTTTAAAGTTTCAAGTTGTCTATCTATAAAAACATGTCGTTAATAAAAAGATGAGTTTGTTATAAGATTATGAAAAAATATCATTTAAATAAATTATATTATCAAAACAACCCTTCGTTGTTGACATAAATATTATGTGTGTTATAATTACCTCAAAGCGATTCTTAAAAATTAATTGGAGTGATTACTTATGAAAAACTTTAGAAAGGCAAATACAACTAAAAACTTTTATTACTTTAGCTTGGGCTATTATTACTTTAGTGGCGCTGGCATTTTTTTCATACAAAAAAATAAAAGATTTTCTTTCTAATGGGTTTTACAAGTTAAATTATATATATTGATACACTTACGAATATTTGATATTCTTTTGTTAAAATATAGAGCTCATTAAAGAGCTCTATTTTTTTTATAAAAATAATAAGTAAATGGAAGGGGCTAATTTTTATGGTAGTTATATTAAAGCACAACGTAGAAGAAAATGAAATTGCAAGAATGAAAGGTATTCTAGAGAGATATGGATGTAAGGTAACTGTAATGAATGGAAAGGATTATGTGGTTTTAGGATTACTTGGAGATACAAGTGATGTTAATATAGAACAAATACAGGCTTGTGAAAGTGTCGATAGAGTAATGAGAGTACAAGAACCTTATAAAAAAGCAAATAGAGCTTTTCATCCTGAAAATACAGTAGTAGATGTATGTGGAATAAAAATAGGTGGAAATAAAGTGCCTGTTATAGCAGGACCATGTTCGGTTGAAAGTGAAGAGCAAATTATTGAAATAGCTAAAAGTGTAAAGGCAAGTGGAGCCTCATTTTTAAGAGGTGGTGCTTTTAAACCAAGGACTTCACCATACAGCTTTCAAGGGTTAAGAGAAGAAGGACTTGATTTATTAAAGCTTGCAAGGAAGGAAACAGGTCTTCCTATAGTAACAGAAATAATGTCAGCAGATATGATTGATAGGTTTGTTGAGGATGTAGATATTATTCAAGTTGGAGCAAGAAATATGCAAAATTTCGAACTTTTAAAGCAGCTTGGAAAAACAAGAAAACCAATACTTTTAAAAAGAGGATTAAGTGCTACAGTAGAAGAATTTTTAATGTCTGCCGAGTATATAATGGCTGGTGGAAACGAAAATGTAATTTTATGTGAAAGGGGAATAAGAACGTTTGAAACTTATACTAGAAATACCCTTGATTTAAGTATAATACCAGCTATAAAAAAATTAAGCCATTTGCCAATAATAATTGATCCAAGTCACGCAGCAGGATTATGGTGGATGGTTGAACCAATGTCAAAGGCAGCAATAGCAGCAGGCGCTGATGGACTTATAATAGAAGTGCATAATGATCCAGAACATGCTTTGTGCGATGGACAACAGTCAATAAAGCCTAAGAAATTTGATGCACTTATGGGAAAACTTAAGGCTATTGCAGCAGTTGAAGATAGAGAAATGTAATAAGTATGGGGTTGAAGGTGAATTAAATGCAGAAAATTCTTAATATTAATATAACCGTCATTGGTTTGGGGCTTATAGGCGGATCTTACGCTATGGCATTTAAAGAAATTAATAATGGACACGTATGGGGCGTGGACACAAATGAAAACACCTTGAAAAAGGCAGCCCATATGAAAATAATAGATGAGGGATATTGTGACTCTTCAGCACATATCCCTATCGAAAAATCAGATGTTATTATTATTGCAGTATATCCACAGGCTGCTGTAAACATAATAGAGAAAAATGCGAAAAGTTTTAAAAAAGAGGCTATAATTACAGATGTTCTTGGAATAAAGGGGAATAATATAAATATAATTCAAAGTATTTTAAATGGATATGATGTAGAATTTATAGGAGGACATCCAATGGCGGGAAAAGAATCCAGCGGATTTGAGTATGCCTCTAAAGATATATTTAAGGGAGCAAATTATATCTTAACACCAACTGAAAAAAATAAAAAAACAACTATAGATTACATGGAAGATTTAATAAGAGCAATTGGATTTGAAAATATTTCTATTGTTACACCAGAAAAGCATGATAAGTTAATTGCTGTAACAAGTCAGCTTCCACATGTAATAGCTTTATCGCTTATAAACTCAAAAGGAGTAGATAAAAATATAAAAAAATTTTGTGGGTGGAAGTTTTAAAGATGAATCTAGAGTGGCTAGCATAAATCCAGAGCTCTGGTGTGAACTCTTTTTAAGTAATAAGGATAATTTATTAAAGTCTATTGATGAATTTCAAGAAAGCATTGCGGATATAAAAGAAGCAATTGAAAATGATGATTCAGAAAGACTTAAGACCATCATGAAAAATGCAGCTGTAAAAAAGGGGGAATTAAATTGAAAACTTTAAATATTAATTTAGCAGATGCAAACTATAATATCTATATAAAAAATGGAATTATAGATAACTTAGAAGAAGAAATATCTAAAGTTTACTCAGGGCAAAAAAATTGTAGTTATAACTGATGAAAACATAGAAAAGTTATATTATGAAAGATTATGCAAAAGTTTAAAAAAATATGATTTGCATAAAATAGTAATTAAGCCTGGAGAAAAAAGCAAAAGTATAGAAACTCTTACAGAAGTATATTCTAGACTTGCGGAGGTTAAGATTTCAAGAAGCGATTTAATAATTGCTTTTGGTGGAGGTGTAGTTGGAGATCTTGGCGGTTTTGCAGCAGCTACATTCTTAAGAGGCATTTCCTACATTCAAATTCCAACATCTCTTTTAGCACAAATAGACAGCAGCATAGGAGGAAAAGTAGCAGTTGACCTTAAAGAAGGTAAAAATTTAGTAGGAAACTTTTATCATCCTAAAGCTGTATTCATTGATCCAACTCTATTAAAAACACTAAGTACAAGATTTCTCCATGATGGCATGGGAGAAGTTATAAAATATGGGGCAATAAGAAATAAGGAACTATTTTATAAGTTAATGAATTTTAAAGATGACAGTGAACTTTTAGAAAATATAGAAGATATAATATATAGTTGCTGCAGCATTAAAAAAGCTGTAGTTGAAAATGATGAAAAAGACAATGGCGAGAGAATGATACTTAATTTTGGACACACTATAGGCCATGCTGTTGAAGAATTTTTTAATTATGAAAAGTACACTCACGGAGAAGGTGTTGCGTATGGTATGTATGCAATAACTAAAAACAGTGAAGAACTTGGACTTACAGAAAAGGAAACTGCTTTAGATATAAAAAAGGTTTTAGAGAAATATAATTTAAGTTACAATATAGAAGGACTTAATAAGGATAAGATAATTGAAACAGCAGCATTAGATAAAAAGACAAGAGGAGACTTTATAAATATAATTTTAATTAAGAATATAGGCGAATGCTTTATAAAAAGATAAAAAATCAGAGATGGATAAATATTTAAAGGTTTAAAGGGGTGTACAGATTGAGATGCGTTAAAATAAATCCTTCGAGCTTGGAAGGAATTGTAAAAATACCAGCTTCTAAAAGTCTATGCCATAGGTCTATAATATGTGCTTCACTTTCAAAGGAGGAAAGTGCTATAGAAAATTTGATTTATTCAAAAGATATTGATGCTACCTTGGGCTGTATGAAGGAACTTGGAGCTTACATTTCTTATTTTGATAATAAGAATAAAGTAATTATTAAAGGTGGAAAAACCAGCGAGGATGTGGAAAAGCAGCTTAATTGCTGTGAATCTGGCTCTACATTAAGATTTTTGATTCCAGTATCACTTTTATACAATGGAAAATCCACTTTTTATGGTAAGGGCAAGTTGTCTAAAAGACCTTTAGAACCTTATTTTAATATATTTGATGAACAGAGTATAGAATATTCACATCCTAAAATGGAATTTCTTCCTCTTAGCATAAATGGGGATTTAAAGCCAGGTACATTTAAGCTTAAGGGAAATATAAGTTCTCAGTTTATAAGTGGACTTATGTTTTCACTTCCATTACTTAATGGAGATTCAAAAATAGAAATAACAACACCGCTTGAATCTATTGGATATATAGATATGACTATAGATATGCTCAAAAAATTTGGTGTGGTTATTGCAAATAATGATTATAAGAGTTTTTACATAAAAGGAAATCAAAATTACAAAGGCCAAAATTATAGAGTTGAAGGAGACTTTTCGCAAGCTGCATTTTGGCTTGTAGCAGGAATCTTAAATGGAAATATAGTATGTGAAGATTTGAATGCTAGTTCACTTCAAGGCGATAAAGCTATAGTAAAGCTTATAAAAGCTATGGGCGGAGATATAGATACAAATAAATTTAGTACCAAAACTTCAAATACTAAAGGAATTACCATTGATGCATCTCAATGTCCGGACTTAGTTCCAATTTTGACTGTTTTAGCAGCATTAAGCAGTGGAACTACCGAAATAATAAATGCTGAAAGACTTAGAATAAAAGAATCAGATAGACTTAGTGCAATAAGCACAGAGCTTAATAAAATAGGTGCAGAAGTAATTGAAAAGAAAGATGGACTTATAATACATGGAAAGAAAACTTTAAAAGGCGGAAAAGTTCAAAGCTGGAATGATCACAGAATAGCTATGGCTTTAGCAATTGCATCCTTAAAATGTGAAGAGGAGCTTGTAATAGAAGGAAGTGAATGTGTAGAAAAATCATATCCACAGTTCTTTTACGATTTTAAAAAACTTGGAGGCGATGTAGATGAGTGGTGTGTGGGGAAATAAAATACAAGTATCTATATTTGGAGAATCACATGGAAAAGCTATAGGCATTGTAATTGACGGACTAGAACCAGGAGTAGAGCTTGATATGGAAGCTATAAATAAGGAAATGGCAAGAAGAGCCCCTGGCAAGAATAAGTTTTCTACTCAGAGAAAAGAAGGAGATGAAGTGCAAATTGTAAGTGGTTTTTTTAATGGAAAAACTACAGGAACTCCACTTACAGCACTTATATGGAATAGTAATCAACATTCAAGTGATTACAGCAATATAAAAGATACACCAAGACCGGGACATGCGGATTATACTGGCTTTGTAAAATATGAAGGCTTTAATGACTATAGAGGAGGCGGACATTTTTCTGGAAGAATTACAGCGCCTCTGGTTTTTGCAGGAGCTGTTGCAAAGCAGATTCTAATGAAAAAAAACATAATAATAGGAAGTCATATTTTAAGCATTCATGACATTAAAGAAAAGTATTTTGATAAAGTCAATATAAATAAAGAAACTCTTGAGGAACTTGTAAGTAAGGAATTTCCTGTAATGGATGATGCAAAAGGCTTAGAAATGAAAAAGGCAATACTTAAAGTAAAAGATGAACTTGATTCTGTAGGAGGAGTTATTGAATGCTGTGCTTTAAATTTGCCAGTAGGTTTAGGTGATCCATTTTTTGATTCTGTTGAAAGCACTTTGAGTCACTTGTTATTTTCTGTTCCGGCAGTTAAGGGAGTGGAGTTTGGTTTGGGTTTTGATATAGCTAAACTTAAAGGCTCTGAAGCAAACGACGAGTACTATTATGATGAAGATAAGAATATAAAAACTTATACAAACAATAATGGAGGAATACTTGGAGGAATAACAAACGGAATGCCTTTGATATTTAGAGCAGCTATCAAGCCAACGGCATCAATATATAGAAAACAAAAAACAGTAAATTTGAAAACAAAGGAAAATGACGACATAGCTATTATTGGAAGGCATGACCCATGCATTACGCTTAGAGCAGTTCCGGTTATAGAAGCAGTATGTGCAATTGGTATTCTTGATATTATTTCGAGGTGATAAAGATGAATGAACTTGACAATATAAGAAATGAAATCGATGAAGTGGATAGGAAATTAACTAAGCTTTTTGAAAAGAGAATGGAGCTTGTAAAGAAAGTTGCAGACTACAAAAAGAAAAATAATCTTCCAGTGCTTAATTCTAAAAGAGAAAAAGAGGTTATAACTAAAAATATTTCTTATTTAAAGAATAAAGAACTTTCAAATTCATTGGAAGCTCTCTTTATAAATCTTATGAATGTAAGCAAAAAATTAGAAGAAAATGAAATGGGACAAAAAGAGAAAGAAGGCTCTGAAATTTATGGTCTTTTGGGTGAAAAGCTTGGACATAGTTTTTCACCAGAAATCCATGAATCTGTATTTCAAAAATCCGATAAAAAAGCTATATATAACTTATTTGAAATTCCTAAGGATAAATTAAAAGAAGCATTGGAAGGTTTTAAACTTATAAGCTGCAAAGGAATTAATGTAACAATACCATACAAAACTGATGTTATTAAATTTTTAGATTATATATCTAAAGAAGCTGAAAATATAGGGGCAGTAAATACCTTGAAGTTTTCAGAAAACAAACTAGGAGGGTACAATACTGATTATATAGGTTTTGGAAAAATGCTTGAAAAGTTTGATGTAAAAGTTCGAGATTCAATTTGTGCAGTATTAGGAAGCGGCGGGGCAGCAAAAGCCGTAATACAATATCTTTCTGATAATAAGTGCAAAAAGTTATATATTGTAAGTAGAAATCCAGAAAAAGCTTTGAGTGAATTCGGTAATTATGAAATTATAGATTATAAAGAACTTGGCAACATTAAAAATGGAGATATTATAGTAAACTGTACACCAGCTGGGATGTTTCCTAAGACGGGAGTTTCACCAGTAAATAAAGAAATTGTAGCTAGATTTTCCACAGCAGTTGACCTTATATACAATCCTCTTGAAACAGAATTTCTAAAGCATGCAAGAGAAAGCAAGGTTAAGGCTGTTAATGGTCTTTATATGCTCGTTAGTCAGGCTATTGCTTCAGAAGAGATTTGGAATGATACTCTAATTGATGAAGAAATTGTAGATGAGATATATGAAAGCTTGATTGAAAAGGTGAGCGGCCATGGTGAAAAATAATGTGATTTTAATAGGCATGCCTGGATGCGGTAAAACAACTATAGGTAAAATTTTGTCAGAAAAAATTAAAATGAAATTTATTGATATTGATGAGTATATAGAGAAAACTGAAAAAAAGAGTATTTCGGATATTTTTAAAGATGGAGAAGAGGTATTTAGAAATATTGAAAGTAAAACCGTAATAGAGCTATCTAGCATGAACAATATGATTATATCAACAGGAGGAGGAGTCATAAAAAGAAGAAAAAATATGACTGTCTTAAGTGGAAAAGGAATAATTGTATTTATAAACAGACCTCTTAATAAAATAATGAGTGATGTAGATACAGAAACGAGGCCGCTTCTTAAAGAAGGAAAAGAGAAATTAAAAAAACTTTATAAAGAAAGATTTGAACTCTATAAAGAGTACTGTGACTTTGAAGTACTTAATGATGAAAATGTTGAAAAGGTAATAGAGCATATAAGAATTGAACTGGAAAAGAGGGGGATAATATGAATATATTAGTTGTAAATGGACCTAACATCAATTTTTTGGGGATAAGAGAAAAAAATATATATGGAAAAAATACTTATAAAGATTTATGCGAATATATACAAAACGAAGGTAAAAACCTTGAGGCAAATGTAGAAGTGGTTCAAAGCAATTCAGAAGGAGAAATTATAGATTTTCTTCAAGATGCGTACAATAAAAAGGTAGATGGTATTGTCATAAATCCAGGAGCTTATACTCACTATAGTATAGCAATATATGATGCTATAAAAGGTGTGAATATTCCTACTGTAGAGGTTCATATAAGCAATATTCATACAAGAGAAGAGTTTAGAAGGAAATCTGTCACTGCTCCTGCTTGTATTGGTCAGATATGTGGATTTGGTTTTTACGGATATATTATGGCAATAATGGCACTTAAAAATAATTTACAGTAACTTAGAAAAACAATTCTTACATATTATAAGTTTGCCGCTGTTTGCAGATATGCAGTTTGATTTAGAAACAACTTTTCCACATACTTGGCATACTATGGAATTGTCATCTTTAGCTTCAGCTTTATGCTTTAAAAGAGATGAAACGGAAGCTTTTTTTCTATTTGGTGGAGGACCGTATAATATAGGTTCTTCCTCTTCTTTTCTTTCAAGTACGGAATAGCTAATTTTAAATTTACTTTCTGCAAAAAGTTCAAGTTCAAATCTAGGGTTTTTATTATCATAAAATTCTTCTATTATAATTCGTCTTATTTGAGCGTCATTCACTATTATTCCGCTTTTTTCAACCCCGTCAAATATGCTTTTTGTTATGTTATTTGTATCTGGGTGTCTTTTTTTACTTTTATAGAAAACCTTGAGTATTGCTATAACAGCTTCATCGATTAAAGTATCTGGGTTTTGACTGCGGGCCGCGTAAGCTATTTGTTCTTCATATAAGGCATATCTATCGTGGTACTTACCAGAATTATATGGTAAAATAGCTCTTCCGTTTACATTAAACAATTTGAAATTTGATTTTGAAATTGGTGAACCATCAACTACTATCTTTGCATATTTATTCTTCATGTGATACTCCCTGTTTATATTCGTATAATAAATTTATTGTATTTAATTTTTTGTTAAGCTACATTAAATATTATAACACAAACATATGTTCAGTTTAAATATAGGTATACAAATTTTATATAGTAATGTTATTAAATCTATTGCAATGAAAACGGTTAACATGTATGATAATATATATTACGAAATATATTTATTAAATTAGGAGGAAGAGCTATGCAACATTTAATTAATGGATTTCCAGATGGATTTTTATGGGGTGGGGCAACGGCAGCTAACCAATTTGAAGGTGGATATGATGAGGACGGAAGAGGGCTTAGTGGTGCTGATGTTTTAACTGGTGGAACTCATACAACTTCTAGAAAAATTACTCCCGTTTTAGATGAAAATGAATATTATCCAAATCATGAGGGTATAGATTTTTATCATAGGTATAAAGAAGATATAAAACTGTTTGCTGAAATGGGCTTTAAAGTATTTAGGTTGTCTATAGCGTGGTCAAGAATATTTCCAAATGGGGATGATGATAAACCCAATGAGGAAGGGTTAAAGTTTTATGATAACGTATTTAAGGAACTTAAAAAATACAATATTGAGCCTTTGGTTACTATATCACATTATGAGGCGCCATTTAGTCTAACTAAGAAGTACAATGGGTGGCAGATAGAAGGCTAGTGGATTTTTTTGTTAGATACTGTGATGTTATTTTTAATAGATATAAGGATGTTGTAAAGTACTGGCTTACTTTTAATGAAATTAATTGTTTGACGACACCTTTTGGAACATTTATGGGTGGAGCAATTATGCCAAAAGGAAATGGAGAACTTAATAATATAGAGTTTGATGATGAGCAGCTTAGATTTCAAGCACTTCATCACCAGTTTATAGCAAGTGCAAAGGCGGTAAAACTAGGACATGAAATAAATAATAATTTTAAAATAGGGTGTATGATAGCTTACATGTGTACATATCCACTTACTTGTAATCCAGACGATTTACTTCTGGCTCAAGAAAAGGATAATATTAATAACTTTTTATGTTCGGATGTACAGGTAAGAGGAGAATACCCAGGATTTGCAAAAAGATATTTTAAAGAAAATAATATAAACATAGCTATGGAAGAAAATGATGATAAAGTTTTAAAAGAAGGTTGTGTTGATTTTTATACTTTTAGCTATTATAGTTCAAACTGCGTAAGTGCTGAAGGAAATAAGGATAAATCAAAAGGAAATGTTTCAACTGGATTAAAAAATCCATATTTAAAAGCAAGTGCTTGGGATTGGCAAATTGATTCTAAGGGATTAAGATGGTCTTTAAATAATATTTATAATAGATATAGAATTCCATTAATGGTTGTTGAAAATGGTTTAGGGGCTGTTGATACGATTGAAGAGGATGGTTCCATTAATGATGATTATAGAATCAAATACTTAAGAGAGCATATTGAGCAAATGAAAGAGGCCATAATAGATGGAGTTGACTTAATCGCATATACAACTTGGGGTTGTATAGACTTAGTAAGCGCAGGAACTGGTGAAATGAAAAAGCGTTATGGCTTTATATACGTAGATAAGGATAATGAAGGAAAAGGAACTTTAAGTAGGTTAAAAAAGAAAAGCTTTTACTGGTACAAGAAAGTCATAGCTACAAATGGTGAAGAATTAGATTAAGCCAACCGAATTTAGGCGAAGTAATAGTATTTTGGAATCTTTTTATATTGTATAAGGTTTATAAGACTTTTTCATTGTGATAAAATATATAAAGTGCATAAAAGTGAAACCACTGCAGCATTTAAAATATTTATACTTTAAAATTATAGTGCATACATAGTTTTAGATTAGCTGGTTTTGCTTACAAAGTAATTTGGAGGAAATTTTAATGAAAAAGGATATAGTTGTACTTGGAATAGAAAGCAGTTGTGATGAAACTGCTGCATCGATTGTTATAAATGGAAGAAAGGTTTTATCAAATGTAATATCATCTCAAATAGATATTCATACGAAATTTGGTGGAGTGGTGCCGGAAGTAGCTTCAAGAAAACACATTGAAAATATTTCTTTTGTAGTTGAAAAAGCACTTAGTGATGCAAATATGACATTAGATGACATAGATGTTGTCGGTGTTACATATGGACCGGGGCTTGTTGGAGCACTTTTAGTTGGACTTCAATATGCAAAAGGGCTTGCTTATTCTGCACATAAAACTTTTGTAGGTGTAAATCACATAGAAGGGCACATAAGTGCAAATTTCATAGAATATCCTGAACTTGAGCCACCATTTATGTGCCTAGTTGTATCGGGAGGACATACGTTTATAGTTTATATGAAGGATTACGGAGAGTTTGAAGTAATAGGGCAAACAAGAGATGATGCGGCAGGGGAAGCTTTTGATAAAATTGCAAGAGCAATTGGACTTGGTTATCCAGGAGGACCTAAAATAGAGAAAGTTTCAAAAGAAGGTAACCCGGATGCTATCAAATTCCCAAGAGCAAATTTTCATGATAATTCTCTTGATTTTTCATTTAGTGGACTTAAATCAGCAGTGCTTGGATACTTAAATACAAAAAAGATGAAAAATGAGGATATAAGTGAGAAAGATGTTGCAGCTTCTTTTCAAAAGTCTGTAGTTGATTTTCTTGTGGATAATACTATGAAAGCTTGTAAAATTAAAAAGGTTAATAGAATAGCAGTAGCAGGAGGAGTGGCATCAAATTCATTTTTAAGGGAAAAAATGATACAAGAAGGAGAAAAACTTGGAATAAAAGTAATGGTGCCAAGACCAATCTTGTGTACAGATAATGGAGCAATGATAGCCAGTGCAGCTTATTTTGAATATAAAAAAGGGAGGACAGCTTCTTTTGACATAAATGCAATTCCAAACCTAAAATTAGGCGAAAGATAAAATACTTATTGTAAAAAAACGGAAATTATGCTATAATATGTATTGTATTACTAGAGATATACCATTATAGAGTATTTAAGAGGTGATGAATACATATGGTAGCTGAGTTAAATATAAAAAAACGCAGCGAAAAAAGAAGTTATAGAAAGCAAAAGACTTATAGGATTTACAGATTTTTAGAAAAACACATATTTATAATAGTATGGGTAATGATTTTGATTGTGCTTTTGATTGGAAGTGTGTTCCCTTATATATATTATAAAAATTTAGGAAAAGCATATATATCAATAAAAACAATTTTTTACTGTACTATTATAGGTATGTCAATGGGATGTTTTCTTACTGTTTGGGCTAGGATGAGTTATGCTAAAAAAATAAGTGATATAAAATCTAGAGAAAGTATAAGAAATTATTCCAGACTTATTAAAGCAGATATGGAAAGGACAAATAGACTTTTTAAAAATAAACGGTTCACTCTTGTAAAAATAAGCAGTATAACAGTCATGAAAAATTGGATTGAAGCTTTTGCTAAAATTTCATCAAAGCTTACAAGATTAGAAATGCAGCAATTTTTTAACTATTACTCACAAATAGACAAGCTATCTGAATATGAAACTAGAATAAATAAGCATCTTGAGATTATGCAGTGTGGAGCACTTAAAGACTATCCATATATGAAAGAATATAAAGAGCTTATAAAATGTTTTACAATTGAGATAGACATTCTTTTTAAGGTTGACTCAGAATTGATAAGAGAAAAACTTGTAAAGCTTTGTGACGGAGATTTTTAATAAGCAGAAAAATAATAGGGTGTTAAGCACCCTATTATTTTTACTCAAAGTTAACTTTTCCATCCTTCATGGATATTTTTATATGGTTAACATCTTTAAATTCACCTTTTAAATAAAGTTCTGCAAGTTCATCTTCTATATATTTCTGTATAGTTCTTCTTAATGGACGTGCACCATATTTTTTATCATATCCTTTTTCCAAGATAAAATCTTTTACATCATCAGAAACTTCTATATCAATATTTTTTTCTTTTCCTTCTCTTAAAATTTCTTTAAGCATTAAGTCTATGATTTGTTTTAACTCTGTTTTATTTAACTCTGTAAAAATTATGGTTTCGTCTATTCTGTTTAAGAATTCTGGTCTAAAAGTTTCTTTTAAAACATCATCAACTCTATTTGAAAGAGAAACATAATTATCTCTTGTAAAACCAATACCATTTGATTTTAAACTTGTTCCTGCATTTGAAGTCATTATTATAACTGTATTTTCAAAGTGAACTGTACGACCTTGACTATCTGTAAGTCTACCATCCTCAAGGATTTGAAGAAGTATATTAAACACATCTGGGTGAGCTTTTTCAATCTCATCAAGAAGTATTACAGAATAAGGGTTACGCCTTACTTTTTCAGTTAACTGTCCGCCGTTATCATATCCAACATATCCTGGAGGGGCTCCTATAAGCTTTGATACTGTGTGCTTTTCCATGTATTCAGACATGTCAATTCTTATTAATGAATTACTATTTTCAAATAATTCTTCTGCTAAGGTTTTAACAAGTTCTGTTTTACCAACCCCAGTAGGACCAACAAAAATGAAAGAAGCGGGTTTTCTTAATTTCTTAAATCCAGAACGATTTCTCCTTATAGTCTTTGCTACGCTTGATACAGCTTCATTTTGCCCTATTATTTTTTTATGAAGTCTTTCTTCTAAGTTTAAAAATTTTTTCGGCCTCAATTTCTGTTATCTTTTTTACTGGAATTTTAGTCCATGATTCTACAACGGAGGCAACATCATCTAGAGTGAGAACAATATTTTTATATTGATTTTTAAAGTTATCTATTTTATCCTGTATTCTGCATTGTTCAACTTTGAATTCAGCAGCTTTTTCAAAGTCATTGTTTTGAGAAGCATTTTCTATTTGAGCTTCTATTTTTTTCATTTCCTCATTTAAAGCTTCAAGTTCAACAAGGCCTTTATTCCTAAGATTAGCTCTTGAACCAGCTTCATCTATTACATCAATTGCTTTGTCTGGCAAAAATCTATCTGAAATGTATCTATCAGATAATTTTACAGCAGCATCTATTATCTCATCTGGTATTATTATTTTATGGTAATCTTCGTAATAACCTTTAATGCCTTTTAATATTTCAATAGTTTCCTCAGGAGAAGGTTCATCTACAAATACAGGTTGAAACCTTCTTTCAAGTGCAGAATCTTTTTCTATATATTTCCTATATTCTTCTATTGTTGTAGCACCAATTACTTGAAGTTCACCTTTGGCAAGCGATGGCTTTAAGATATTTGCAGCGTTTAACGAGCCACTTTCTGCATTTCCAGCTCCTATGATGTTGTGAATTTCATCAATTATAAGAATTATATTTCCATACTGTTTTACCTCATCTATGATGCCTTTCATTCTAGCCTCAAACTGTCCTCTAAATTGAGTTCCGGCAACTACTGAATTAAGTTCCAAAAGGTAAACCTCAGTATCATAAAATCTTACAGGAACTTTTTTTCTGATATTCTAACAGCTAAACCTTCAGCTATAGCAGTTTTTCCTACACCAGCTTCGCCTATTAATATAGGATTATTTTTTGTTCTTCTATTTAAAATTTGAATAACTCTATCAATTTCTCTTTGACGGCCAATTACTTTATCAATTTTATTATTTTTAGCTTTTTCTGTTAAATTAGTACCGTAGGCATCAAGATACTTTTTCCTTTTAGCCTTTTTTGGCTTAGAATCTTTTTTATTTGTAGTAGTTTCAGAAGACTTTTCTTCTTCAGGTATATCTTGAGATTCACCTGATATAGCATTGTTAAAAAGATTCATTATAGAGTTGCCAGACTCATCTGATATAATTTTATTTAAATCTATATTTCCAAGCATTTCATTCATTTGTTCGTTTAAATTTTCAAAATCTTCTTCTTTCATATCTTTTGTGTCAACCATTTGAGTTAAAGGTGAAATGCCCATTTTTTTTGCACATGGAAGGCATAATCCAACTAAATCCTGTTTTCCATTTACAATTTTATTTGTAAATATAACAGCTACATTTTTTTTGCATACTGAACATTTAATCATAAGTATCATCTCCAATATTCACGTTTACAACTATAAATTGCTTATTATATACATTATACCAGAAAAAAGAAATAAGTATATTAATAATCTTAAACTATATTATTAACATATAAAGAAAAGTATATTTTATTATTGAAAAAATTATATAGTTAGGCTAGAATTGTTGTGTATGGAGGGGTGTCGATGACAAGATATGATTTGGTTATTATAGGAGGGGGAGCAGCTGGGCTCATGTCTGCAATTTCAGCTAGTGAAGCTGCAGTTAAAAATATTCTTATAATTGAAAGAGAAGATAGGCTTGGAGGAATTTTAAACCAGTGCATACATAATGGATTTGGTGATGAAAGAACTACTGGGCCTGAATATGCAAATAAACTAAAAAATAGAATTATAGATATGAAAATAGAATATAAAGTTAATACGACAGTAATTGATATGGATAATAGGATGAATATAACAGCTGTAAATGAAAGTGATGGAGTACTTGAAATAAAAGCAAAAGCTGTAATATTTGCTGTAGGATTTAGAGAAAAAACAAAAAGTAATATATTTTTTCATAGAACACATTGCTCTGGTATTTTTTCTGCATTAACAGCACAAAAGTTTATTAATATAGAAGGATATATGCCTGGAAATAATGCTGTAATACTAGGATCAGAGGATATTGCACTTATACTTGCAAGGAGGATGACTATAGAAGGGGCAGAGGTTAAGGCTGTAATTGAAAGAGGAGACAGATGTGTTGGTAATAAAAAGAATGAAAAGGAATGTTTAAGAGATTTTAATATTCCACTTTTAACAAAGAATACAGTAACAAAAATAAAAAGTAATGGAAGAATTGAAGGAGTGTATGTGGCTCAGTTAGATGAAAATAATGAAGTAATTAAAGATAGTGCAAAGTTCATGAAATGTGATGCTCTTATTTTAGCATTAGGATTTTCACCAGAAAATGAGCTAATGATAAAGGCAAATGTTTCACTTTCAAAGATTTCAGGTTCACCCTATGTAGATATGAATTTGGAAACAAGTGTAAGTGGAATTTTTGCTTGCGGAAATGTTATTCATCAGCATGATTATGTAGAAAGTATTGCTGATGAAGCATACAAAGCTGGTATAAATGCTGCAAATTTTATCTTTAAAAATGGAGCTGTCGCACTAAATATATTAAGTCATAATTTATAAAAATTGTGAAGCAATAACTAATTTTTTTCGCCTAAAAAGAAGGCGAAAAAAGCTAAGTGAAGGGTTTTAACTTGCGCCGCTTGTTAAAAAAAGTGAACTTTTTTACCTTCAGTAAAAAAAGTTAATGATGATTTCTTCCGTTCTCTACGGAAAATCTTTAATTTAAATTAAAAATTTCCTGCAGCGGAGCGCAAGAAAAAATCACCTTAACTTTTGGTTTTCACATAAGTGAAAAAGTTAGTTTTTTAATGAGCAGGGCGAATTAAAACCCTTCACTCAGCTCGACAAATTCCAGTTTATCAGGATAAATTTGGAGATTGCAATTTTAAAGTTTCAAGTTGTCTATCTATAGTTGAATGTATGTACTATTTTAGAGTATAATTTATCTATGAAAATATAAAAATTTAATTTGTGTTTGGATGGATGATCCATTTAAAGCTTAAATTTCAGCAGTTAAAGTGGCTCATCAATAGACGGGAGATTTTATGGAAGAAAACATTTTAGATCTAAAAAGCTTTGAACTGGAGAATGGTCTCCAAATTATATCCATCAAAAAAAATACTAGATTATTTTCTTTACATTTTGGAGTTAAAATAGGATCAATTTATGAAGATGATAAGGAAAAAGGTATATCACATTTTATTGAACATATGCTGTTTAAGGGAACATCAAATATGAATAATGAACAGTTAAACGAGGCATTTGAAGAACTTGGGGGAGAATACAATGCATATACTGACTATAATTGTACAGTATATAGTGTAACTGCTTTGAATGAAGAATTTAACAGAAGTTATATCTTCTTTCTGATATGATAAAAAATGCTGTTTTTGATAAAGAAGAATTCAATAAAGAAAAAGAGGTAATATTATCCGAAATTAGAAGTGTAAAGGATGATATTGAAGATTATAGTTTTAATAAGATTCATGAAATTGGATTTTTAAATGGACCGCTAAAATATGATACTATAGGCAGTGAAAAAAATATAAACAAATTTACCAGACAGGATATAATTCAGTTTTATAAAAAGTATTATGCTCCTAATAACTGCTCTATTGTTGTAGTTTCTAATATAGAACATGAAGAAGTTATACTCAATGTAAAAAAATATTTTGACAACTGGAATAAAAAAAGTATAATAAAAAGAAGTGTTTTAGCTGAAAAAAATTTGCCTTTGAAGAAGATATCATATAAAAATGATATAGAGCAAAGTACTATAATATATATGTTTACATTTCACAATTTAACAAGGATAGAAGAAATGGCTTTAAAAATACTTAATTATAAGTTGGGTGAAAGTGCTAACAGCATTTTATTTAGAGAGATTAGGGAAAAAAAGGGACTTGCATATGATATATACTCTGAACTTAATACTTCAAAAAATATAAAGACAATGTATATATACACGGCTGTTAGAAAAAGCAATATTGATGATGCTGCTAGATGCATAGACAGGTGTCTTGAAAAAGTAAAAAATAAGAAAAATTTTATTGATGATAAGTCTATTGCAGTTATGAAGAAGGTGCTTAAAACTGCTGTGGTGTCTACAATAGAAGATACTACAGATTTGTCAAATTATGCACTTCATCAGTGTTTGGATGGAGAGAGTATATATGAATTTTTGGAAGATATAAAAAATGTAGATTCGGTAAATTGCAATGATATAATGGTAGTTGCTAATAAAGTTTTGAATGATCCAACTATTCATATATTGACCTCAAAGGAAAGTGATTAGATTGAAGCATATTATAACTAAAATTGAAGCACAAAAAAATAAAAAAGAAAGAGTAAATGTATATATAAATGAGGATTATTCTTTTTCGTGCAGTATGGAGTTAGTATATAGATATAATTTAGAAAAAGGTGCTGATATAGATTTAGATTATATTAAAGAAGTAGTCAAAGAGGATAATTATATTTACTGTAAAGAATCAGCACTTAAAGCTATAGAGAGGACTTTAAAAACGGAAAAAGAAGTGATAGGCAAATTAGAGAAAAAAGGTTTTGATAAGAGTGCAATCGATAGAGTGATGATTTTTCTTAGAGAATATGACTTTGTAGATGATGATAAATATGTAAAATGTTACATGAAGGAAAAACTAAAAGTAGATGGAAAGAAAAAAATAAAGTTTAATTTACTTAAAAAAGGAATAAATGAAAGTTCTATAAATAGGGGCTTTGAGTTTTATGATGAAGATAAGAACGAATATATAAATTCATTAAAGAAGATTGCTGAAAAAAAGTATATTAGTCTTAAAAAGCAAAATTTAGAATTAGTTAAATTGAAAAAAAAGCTATATGACTATTTGCTTAGAAAAGGATATTCGTGGAGTGAAATAAAATTAGTTTCAAATGAGTTGTTTAATAGTAGTGATTTTGAATAATGTAGGAGATGATTTTATTTGAAAATAAATCCTGTAACTATTTTTATAGTTGTTTGCTTTGCATATCCACTTTTAAAAGGATTTTTGTTTAAGTTTTCTTCCTATGATGTTAAAAGGGATTGGGAAGGAGTTGTAAATAGCATAGCTTTTATAGCCGCAATCTTTATAGGGGTAAGATATTCTAAATTACTTTTAATTGGCAATATAAATAAGATATATAAGTTTTTACCGACGAATGTATACAGCTTCATAGAAAAAAAACCAATGGTATTATATTTTGTAGTTATACCTATATTAGTGTATTTAATTTATATTATTATTAGGACGGCATTTAATTTTATAAATAAAATTACTTTTTATAGATTATTTGATGGAATAGATAGAATGATTTCTAATAAAAATAGCTTTGTAAAAAGGATATTAGGTGCAGTAGTACAAGTACCAAGGTCAATATGCTATCTTATTACAATATTGTTTGTACTAAATATTTTATCTATGGTAAATATAAATAAAAACTTAGATAAATATCTACAAGCATCTAAAGTATATGGGTACTTATGCAAGCAAATAGTTTTGCCAGTTACAAGTTCAAATTTAGCTAAAAAATTACCATCGATTATAGATAATTCTTTTAAAGTTGTATATAAACAAAAGGATAAAATTATTGTACCTAGTGATAATGCCTCTGGCAACAGTATAGATACTGGAAGAACCATTGTTTATTATAACGGTGTAACTCTTGATGAAGGAGTAGCTTCAAATAGCCAAATTGACAATTTTGCTAGAAATCTTGTTTTTAACGAAACTGGTACTGAAAATAAGGCAAGAAAGATATATGATTGGATAGGAAACAATATATCGTATGATTATAATAAGGCAAATTTAGTTCTTAATAATGATTATGATGTAAAATCAGGAGCTATTTATACATTTAATACTAGAAAGGGTATATGTTTTGATTATTCTTGTTTGTATGTTGCGATGGCAAGGGCTAACAATATTAAAGTAAGGCTTATAACTGGACAAGGATTTAATGGGGTTTCATGGGTAAGTCATGCATGGAACCAAGTATATATACCGGAAAGTGGTAAATGGATAAATGTTGATACCACCTTTGCGAAGGGTGGAAATTACTTTAATAAAACTATGTTTTCAATAGATCATAAAGATGCTAAAATTGTAGGCGAGTGGTAAAAATGAATAATGGGTGAGGTGTAGAGAAAAGTTATTTTAAGTGAAAGATTTAATGACGTAAAGCTTTGGTAAGATCTTTCACTTATTATAAGTTTTATTTAAGCTGACTTTAATTTTGTAAGCAAGATATTTATTGCTTTTTCACATTCTGTGTCATCATTATTAAGAGCCCAAGATCTGTTGAAGTATATTAAGGCTAGTTTACTTTCTTTAAGCATTGCGTAGCAGTAACCTAAATTGAAATAGTATTTACTATCCTTTTTTCTTTCTAAAGCTGCTCTTATAAGTGAAATTGCATTTACATAGTTTTTTAATTTTATAAAACAAACTGCAGCATTATACATTGAAGCAGTTTCATTTTCCTTCATCTCAATTGACTTACAATACATTTCTATAGCTTTTTTGTAGTTTTTTTTGTTGTAATATTCTATGCCTTTATCGAAATAAACCATATAATTTCCTCCTAATTAAAGTAGTTCTTACATAATAATTTATAACCAAAATATGTAATAATATTCAATGGAATTTTATTTAATAATGTTAACAGTTCAATTATTAACTTTTAAATGCTTCAACTTACGAAAACATAAACAATTTGATAAATTAATAAAAAGAGGGACAAATTTTTTAATAATAGTTATTTTTAAATAGTAATTATAATCTTGTTGTTTTATAAATTTATGTGTTATAATTAATTTGCTTGCAGGACTATTATATTGATTAATGCAAAATAGGGTATAAGACAAAAATAACAGCACCATATATTGTATATTTTAAACAAATTCTATTAGAAAATTTGTATTATAAAATTATGTGATAGGAAGGTAAAAATGAATAATATTTTTAAATTGGGACTTGATGTAGGATCAACTACTGTAAAAATTGTAATGCTTAATAGCAATGAAGATATTATATATAATAAATACAAAAGACATTTTTCTGATATAAAATCGACTATTGTAGAGGTTATAACAGAAGCTTATGATAAATTTAAAGATGAAAATGTAAAAGTTATGGTTACTGGTTCAGGAGGACTATCAGTTTCAAAGTGGCTTAATATTGGTTTTACACAAGAGGTAATTGCCTGCACAAAAACCATAGAAAGATTAATTCCAGAAACTGATGTTGCAATAGAACTTGGTGGAGAAGATGCTAAAATAACATATTTTGGTGGGGCTGTTGAGCAGAGAATGAATGGTACATGTGCGGGTGGAACTGGTGCATTTATAGATCAAATGGCAACGCTTCTTAAAACAGATGCAGCTGGACTAAATGAACTTGCAAAGTGCCATAAATGCATATATCCAATTGCTGCAAGGTGCGGTGTTTTTGCTAAAACAGATGTACAACCACTTTTAAATGAAGGAGCAGCAAAAGAGGATATTGCAGCATCAATATTTCAGGCTGTGGTTAATCAAACTATCAGTGGACTTGCTTGTGGAAAGCCTATAAAAGGTAAAGTTGCTTTCTTAGGAGGACCACTATATTTTCTTTCTGAACTTAGGCAGAGATTTATAGAAACTTTAAATTTAGGAGAAAATGAAGTGATTTTTCCCGAAAATTCTCAGTTGTTTGTTGCAATGGGTGCAGCTTTAGCAGCTGAAAATGAAGAATTTATTAGTTTTAAGGAAGTTAAAAAAAGACTTTTAAAGCTTAATAATAAGGAAACCTATGAAGTTCAAAGATTAAAACCATTATTTAAAGATGAAAATGATTATGTAAGTTTTAAAGAGAGACATGGTAAAAACAAAGTAAAAACTGAAAAGCTTGAAGAATACAAAGGGGAATGTTTTTTAGGAATAGATGCTGGTTCAACTACTACTAAAGCGGCACTTATATCGAAAGATGGTACTCTTTTGTATTCTTATTACGGAAGTAACGAGGGAAGTCCTCTTAAGCTTACCATAAAGATACTTAAAGATTTATATGAAAAACTTCCAGCTGATGCTAACATTGTAAATAGTGCTGTTACAGGATATGGAGAAGCACTTATTAAAGCAGCATTGTGCGTAGATATTGGTGAAGTTGAAACAGTAGCTCACTATAAAGCTGCCGATTTTTTTCTTCCTGGTGTGGATTTCATACTTGATATTGGTGGACAGGATATGAAATGCATAAGAATAAATGATGGAGTTATAAGTTCTGTTACTTTAAATGAAGCATGTTCGTCAGGCTGTGGCTCATTTATTGAAACCTTCGCAAAGTCTTTAAATATGACTGTTGAAGAATTTGCAAAGGTGGCGCTCAAATCTTTAAATCCAGTAGATTTAGGATCAAGATGCACTGTTTTTATGAATTCAAGAGTTAAACAAGCCCAAAAAGAAGGAGCTAAAGTAGGAGATATATCAGCAGGGCTTTCGTATTCCGTAATAAAAAATGCTCTATTTAAGGTTATAAAAGTTAGAAATCCAGAAGAACTCGGAAATAAAGTGATAGTTCAGGGAGGAACTTTTTATAATGATGCTGTACTTAAGGCATTTGAACTTGTATCTGGAAGAGAAGCTGTAAGACCAGATATTGCAGGACTTATGGGAGCATTTGGAGCAGCAATAATAGCTAAAGAAAAATATGTTAGCGGCTATGAAACTACTATTTTAAAGAAAGAAGATCTTAAAAACTTTAATAGTGAGATTTCTATGAGGAGATGTGGAAAGTGTGCTAACAATTGTCTTTTAACTATAAATGGGTTTTCTGATGGAAGAAAATTTATAACAGGTAATAGATGTGAAAGAGGAGCTGGAAATGATATAAAGAAAAATGACATACCAAACTTGTATGATTATAAGTACAAAAGGATATTTGGCTATACTCCACTTAAAAATCCTAAAAGAGGTGTGGTTGGCATACCAAGAGTTTTAAATATGTACGAAAACTATCCATTTTGGTTTACATTTTTCACAGAACTTGGTTTTAGAGTTGAACTTTCTCCTAGATCATCAAAGAAAATATACGAAAATGGAATGGATACAATACCTTCTGAATCAGTATGCTATCCAGCAAAATTAAGTCACGGACATATAATTAACCTCATGAAAAGGGGAATTAAATTTATATTTTATCCTTGTGTGCCTTATGAAAAGAAAGAGCAGAATGGTGCTAATAATCATTATAATTGCCCTATTGTTACTTCTTATGCTGAAGTTTTAAAAATAATATTGATGGACTAAGAGATGAAAGTATAGTATTTAAAAATCCTTTTGTGGCTTTAGATGATAAAGAAGAATTAAAGAAAAGACTTTATGAGGAGTTCAATGAATTTGGAATTTCAAAAAATGAAATAGAAGAGGCTGTAAGTAAGGCATGGATGAACAAGAAAATGTAAGAAGCGACGTAAGAAAAAAGGGAGAAGAAGTTATAAAATATTTAAAGGAAACAGGTAAAAAGGGTATAGTTCTTTCAGGAAGGCCATACCATATAGATCCAGAAATAAATCATGGTATTCCAGACTCATAACAAGTTATGGAATGGCAGTACTTACTGAAGATTCCGTTGCACAGCTTGGAAATGTTGAAAGGCCACTTAGAGTTGTGGATCAGTGGGTATATCATTCTAGGCTTTATGCAGCAGCGAGTTTTGTTGCAACACAAGATAATATAGAACTAATTCAATTAAACTCATTTGGCTGTGGACTCGATGCAGTAACTACAGACCAAGTACAAGAAATACTTCAGAATTTTGGTAAGATATATACTGCTATAAAAATAGATGAAGGAAATAATTTAGGTGCTGTAAGAATAAGAATTCGTTCTCTTAAAGCAGCTATGGCTGAAAGAGAAGCTAATCATGTGAAACCTAAAAGAATAAATAAACCTACTAAAAGATTAGTTTTTACAAAAGAGATGAAGAAGAAACATACTATACTTTGTCCACAAATGTCACCAATCCATTTTCAATTTTTAGAGGAAGCTCTTAGGAGCGAGGGATATAATCTTGATGTGCTTCCATCTGTTGACAAGGATTGTGTTGATGAGGGATTAAAGTATGTGAATAACGATGCATGTTATCCTTCTATAATAGTTACAGGGCAGATGATAGCGGCTCTTAAATCAGGGAAATATGATGTTAATAATACCTCACTTCTTATTTCTCAAACTGGCGGAGGATGTAGAGCAACAAATTATATTGGATTTATAAGAAAAGCAATTAAGGAAGCAGGTTTTGAGAATGTACCAGTGATTGCAATAAGTGCTCAGAAGCTAGAAAGTAACCCTGGAATTACTTACTCCGTTTCAACTGGTATAAAAGCAATTAAAGCCATATTATATGGTGATCTTTTTATGAGAGTTTTATATAAAGTAAGACCTTATGAAAAAATAAAAGGTTCTGCCAATAGTCTTTATAACAAATGGGTTCAAATTTGCAAAGAAGATGTTAAAAATGTGAGAATTAAAAGCTTTAAAAATAATGTTAATAATATAGTATATGAATTTGATAATTTTGAAATAAATCCCGTTGAAAAACCTAAGGTTGGTCTTGTTGGAGAAATACTTGTTAAATTTCATCCTACAGCAAACAATAATATTGTAGATACTATTGAGGCTGAAGGTGCAGAAGCAGTTATGCCTGATCTTATGGATTTTATATTTTATTGTGCGTACAATGAGACTTTCAAAAATAGGTATTTAGGTACTTCAAAAAAAGCTAAAATTATTAGTGATCTTTTGATTAAGGCTATAGAATGGTTTAGAAAACCTATGAAAGCTGCATTAGCTAAGAGTAAAAGATTTGAGCCGCCTAAAGCTATACAAGAACTTGCAAAAGGAGTGTCTGATATAGTTTCCCTTGGAAATCAGACTGGTGAGGGTTGGTTCCTTACAGCAGAAATGGTAGAACTTATAGAAAGCGGTACACAAAATATAATATGCATGCAACCATTTGCCTGCTTGCCTAATCATGTAACTGGGAAAGGTATGATTAAGGAACTTAAAAGAAGGTATCCTAAGGCTAACATATCACCTATAGATTTTGATCCAGGTGCAAGTGAAGTCAACCAGCTTAATAGAATAAAACTTATGCTATCTACAGCATTTAAGAATTTAAATAATGATAATAATCTTGAAACAGCTTCAAAACAAGAGATAGCAGCCTTTAGAAATAGGTAAAACAAGTAAATATTTGTTGTAAAAATTAATTCAATCGTAATTTATAAGAATTGTTAAGCCATTAAATCAGATTACGAAGTACAGATGACAGAGTATAGTGAAGGTTATTTATCCTCCTCACGCCAAATAAATCTAAAGTCATATAAAAAATCTAGTATGATGTTCAACTTATTGAACGAATGTAATATGACATTTAATGTACTCTCTTATCTGTACTCTGATTTAGGGTTGACAACTTTTTTATTCATCATTAAATAATTATTTTAGTGATATAACCTCTTTATTTAATATGCGGAAATATTATTTTTTCACTCTTCTATACCACTTTTTAAATAAGTCAGGTCTTTTTTCTTTTAAAACATTCCAAAATAAATCGAGTGAGTTTACGGTTGTTAAATCCCTAATGAGATGTTTAGGGTAATAGGTTTTTTGGGTATATGAATTTCTGGGATCTATGACCTTTATTGAAGTATTTTCTTGAACAAATATATGTGGAAATCTTACATCTATTTTTTTAAAACCATTTTCTTTTATATAACATAGGAAATTAATGATCTCTATAATTAATTTTTTGAAACACCATGCTTATTGATATATTCTGATATATTTGTTCCGCCGATATATTCCCTTATCATATAATGATTATGAAATTCAAATGGTTTTGGATAATATGGACCATTTATGAGCTTTTTTAATACATAATATTCTTCTTTACATGTTTCTGGGTTTTTAAATATTTTTACGACTCTGCCGTCGTTCATAAGATATACACTGCCACTATGACCTTTACCAAGAAAAGTACATTCATCTAGTCTTATAATAGCATTTGTGTGGCATTTTTTTTCTTTCAATTTTTACACCTTCTTCTAATCTCACGTAAGTGGTAAATTAAGTACCTTAATATTAGAGTATAAAAAATAATAGACAAGTGTTACACTATTTTATATTAAAATATATTGACATAAGTTTAAAATAGTCTATAATATATACATGGTTATTTTATAAAGATGCTTAGATGAAGAGGAGTAGAAGTATAAAACATCTAGAGAGGGAAGTTAGCTTGCTGAAAGGCTTCCTATGTGGATTACTTTGAAGGTAGCTTCGGAGCACTTCTATTGAAATTTATAGTAGATAGAAGCGGTGAATCTCACCGTTATGTATTGAGAGCTTGAAAATAAATGTTACATTTCAAGAATAAAGGTGGTAACGCGCACAGTCGTCCTTTTTGGATTGCTGTGTTTTTTTTATTTGTATTTTTTAGTACACAATTCCAATGTACTTCACAATTAAGAAAGGAGATTTTTTATATGGATGAATCAAATAATATTGCAAAAACGTATAATCCTAAAGAATTTGAGCAAAGAATATATGATTATTGGGAAAGCGAGGGCTTTTTCACACCTAAAGTAGATAAATCAAAAAAACCATATAGTATAGTAATGCCACCTCCAAATATAACAGGAAAACTGCATTTAGGGCATGCTCTTGATAATGCACTTCAGGATTTTCTTATTAGAACAAAAAGAATGCAGGGTTACTGTACATTATGGCTTCCAGGAGAAGATCATGCAAGTATAGCTACAGAAGTTAAAGTTGAAAAGGAACTATTAAAAAAAGGAATTAAGAAAAAAGAAATTGGCAGAGAAGCCTTCTTAGAAAAAGTACATGAATGGTCTAATGAATATAGAGGCAGAATAAGAACTCAGCTTAAAAAGATGGGAGTTTCAGCTGATTTTACAAGAGAAAGTTTTACTATGGATGAAAAATTGAATAAAGCTGTTAAAACTGTATTTGTAAAATTATATGATGAAGGTCTTATATATCAGGGTAACAGGATAACAAATTGGTGTCCTAAATGCCAAACTGCATTATCGGATGCTGAAATAGAATATGAAGAGCAATCAGGTTTTTTCTGGCATATTAACTATCAGGTTGAAGGAAGCGATGAATGTATTGAAATTGCTACTACAAGACCAGAAACACTTCTTGGCGATACAGCTGTTGCAGTAAATCCAAAGGATGAAAGATATACTCATCTTGTTGGAAAAACTCTTATACTTCCGCTTGTAGGTAGAAAAATACCAATTATTGCAGATAATTATGTTGATATGGAATTTGGTACAGGAGCAGTTAAAATAACACCTGCACATGATCCAAATGATTATCAGGTTGGGAAGAGACATAATCTCCCTGAAATAGTTATTTTGAATAATGATGGAACTATAGCAGAAGGTTATGGAAAGTATTCAGGACTTGATAGATATGAAGCAAGAAAATTAATGGTAGAAGATCTTAAAAAGGCAGGCTCACTTGTGAAAATTAGAGAACACGTTCATAACGTTGGTACTCATGATAGATGTGGGAATGTAATTGAACCAATGATTTCTAAACAATGGTATGTAAAAATGGAATCACTTGCAAAGCCTGCTATAGAAGCTGTAAGAAACAAAAAGACTAAATTTGTACCAGAAAGATTTGACAAGATTTATTATAATTGGATGGAAAATATTCAAGATTGGTGCATATCAAGACAACTTTGGTGGGGACATAGAATTCCAGTATGGTATTGCAAGGATTGCGGTGAGATAACAGTATCAGTTGAAACACCTTGCGAGTGCAGTAAATGTAAAAGCAAAAATATTGAGCAAGATAAAGATGTTCTTGACACTTGGTTTAGTTCGGCACTTTGGCCTTTTTCAACTTTGGGGTGGCCAGACAAAACTGAAGATTTGGATTATTTTTACCCAACAAACACACTTGTTACAGGTTACGATATAATTTTCTTCTGGGTAGCAAGAATGATATTCTCAGGAATTCACAATATGAATGATATTCCTTTTGAAAATGTATATATTCATGGACTTGTAAGAGATGCAGAAGGAAGAAAAATGTCAAAATCACTTGGAAATGGAGTAGATCCACTTGATGTTATAGATGAATATGGTGCTGATGCACTTAGGTTTACTCTTATAGTAGGAAATTCAGCAGGAAATGACATAAGATATAAAACTGAAAAGGTTGAAGCAGCGAGAAATTTTGCAAACAAGGTATGGAATGCATCTAGATTTGTATTAATGAATCTCGATAAGAATATAATGGAAAAATACAAGGATTGCAAGGAGTATACTTTAGCTGATAAGTGGATAATGTCAGAGGCTAATAGTCTTGCAAAGGAAGTAACTGAAAATATAGATAAATTTTGAGCTTGGTATAGCAGCACAAAAAGTTTATGATTTTATGTGGAATGAATTTTGTGATTGGTATATAGAACTTGTAAAACCTGCAATGTATGGTGATGATGAAAAGGCTAAGGGTGTTGCCTTTAATGTGCTTTATAATGTTCTTACAATAGGTCTTAAATTACTTCACCCAGTTATGCCTTATATAACTGAAGAAATATATCAACATCTTGGTGGTGAATGTAAATCAATAAGTATTTCTAAATGGCCGGAATATGATGAAAAGCTTAATGATGGGACTGCTCAGGAGGCTATGAATTATGTAATAGAAGCTATAAAAGCTATTAGAAATGTAAGAGCCGAAATGAATGTTCCACCTTCAAAGAAAGCTAAGGTAATAATACTTGCAGGAGATGAGACTAAGAAAGCTTTTGAAGAAGGAAGGAGTTATTTCGAAAAATTAGCTTCTGCAGTAGAAGTTATGTTTATAAAGTCAAAAAATGATGTGCCAGAAAATGCTGTATCAGCAGTTACAAAAGGAGCAGAAATATTCCTACCTCTTTTTGATCTTATAGATAGAGAGAAAGAAATTGAAAGATTAAATAAGGAAAAGGAAAGATTAACTAAGGAAATTGAAAGAGTTAATAAAAAACTTTCTAATAAGGGATTTGTATCAAAAGCACCTGCAGCAGTTGTTGATGAAGAAAAGGCAAAAGGCGAAAAATATGAAAAGATGCTTAACGCTGTAGAAGAAAGAATAAATACCTTGTAAAATGTATTAATATTTATTACAATATAATAAGTATATGGGTGTATGCCTATATACTTATTATTATATAATTTGGTGGTGATTTTTTTGACTTATGAAGAAACTATGAGTTACATACACAGCACTTTGAAATTTGGAAGTGTTTTGGGACTTTCAAGAATAGAAAAACTTTTACAGTTTTTAGATAATCCCCATAAGAAACTCAAATGTATACATATAGCAGGTACAAATGGAAAAGGATCTACAACAGCAATGATATCGGAGATTTTAATGGATGCAGGATACAAAGTTGGAATGTATACATCACCATTTATAGAGGAATTTGAAGAGAGAATACAGATAAATAGAGTTAATATTCCTAAAGAGAAATTGTGCAATATAATAGAAAAAGTTAAAGAAGCTGCTGAAAAAGTTGAAAAAGAAAGCAAGGAATATCCTACAGAGTTTGAAATAATAACCTGCGCAGCTTTCCTTTATTTTTATATTGAAAAAATAGATTACGCAGTAATTGAAGTTGGGCTTGGAGGAAGATTTGATGCCACCAATGTAATAGAACCAATTTTAACGGTAATAACGTCTATAAGCTATGATCACATGAATATATTGGGAGATACTTTAAGTAAAATAGCCTATGAGAAAGCAGGAATAATAAAGGAAAGGGTTCCACTTATTTTATATCCTCAAGTAAAAGAAGCTAATGATATAATAAATGATGTTGCTAAGAATAAAAATGTGGACATTATAAATGTTGGGGAGAATTCTGCTCATTATATAGAAACTGAGGTAGAAGGAAGCAAATATTTTCAGCATATAATTATAAAAACTTTAAAAAATGAATATGATATCAGGCTTTCTCTTCTAGGAACTCATCAACTTTTAAATTGTGCAACTGCGGTTTATGCAGCAGAAAAGCTTAAGGATATGGGGCTTAAAATTGAAAAGGAACATATAACAAAGGCACTTTTCCAGCGTTATATGGAAAGGGAGACTTGAAATAATAAGTACTAATCCAATTGTACTTATTGATGGTGCACATAATATTGATGGAATTAAAAAATTAGATGATAGCATGCGTACTTATTTTAAATACAATAGAATAATATTAATACTTGGTATATTGGCTGATAAGCAAGTCGAGAATATGGTTGAAATAATAGCTAAAAATGCATATAAAGTTATAACAGTTGCTCCTAATAATGATAGGGCAGAAACTGCAGAGGATTTATGTAATGTGGTTAAAAGATATAATGCAAATTGTGAGTGGGAAAGGGAATATGACAAAGCTTATGATAAGGCTGTTTCGTATTATGAAAATGGAGATTTAATTCTTGTATGTGGCTCTCTGTATATGATAGGTGATATGCGAAAAGTTATTGTAAACAAAAAAAAGTAGAAATATAGGAATCATAAAATGGTTTGGCGGATATAATCCTAGAATAAAAAAAGTTTAATGATTTTGGATTTATAATGAGAGATGGTCAGGAAGATATATATTTTAATAAAAATCATATTCATTGTAATGTAGGAGAACTAACTAAGGGTAGAGTTGTTAGCTTTGAGGAAGGATTGAACTATAAAAATAGAAGACCTCAAGCTATAAAAGTAAATTTATTAAGAGATGAAGATAATATAGAATTATTAAAACAATGTGTAGAAAGCATAATGTTTGATAATATTGAATTGTATGATAAATTAGAAATGTTATGGAAGCTTAATTGGGACTTCATCGAAAAGAATTGGAATAACTTTAGCGTTACCTTAAAAATTGTATATCTATATAGATTATGTAGAGAAAATAAGGATTTTCCTATAATTGAAAATATAAATGAAAAAAATAAAATAATAAGAGCTATGCTGTTACTTTTATGGAGTAAGTTTAATGGTGGAGAAGCATCGATGGTGTTTAAAAAAGCAGCTAAACTTATTGAAGAATATAGAGACGAAATAATAGGTGATAAAGATGCCAAAAGAAAAGTAGTAAGTTTTATAATTCCAACTAGGGAAAAGGGAATTATAGATGTGTTAAAGCCATTGAGGTATTGGAGCATTATGGAGTTTATAGAAAGCTGCAGTAAAATGTCTATTGCCAGGGAACTTGAAAATTCAGAATCTCCATTAATTAACATGATATATGCTGTAAATTTATATACGAAAATAAAATAATGTAAAATTTTAATTTTTGTTCGTTAATATAATAAAGCCAGTTTAAGTATGGTTATTAAAGATACTTTAATAGCCATACTTATTTGTGTTTCATTTTAAAGCTAGAAAAAAAGTATAGTATTTGCATTGTGATTTTTTTAATTATGTTGGATAACATCAAATTTATTATGTTGTAATTATATTGTAATAAATTTGTACATATTTATTATAATGTTGAGTGGTATTATATATGTGGAACAAGTTTAACTATAAATTTATATGAGTTTTATAATTTTTTTAATTAATAGTTGAAACAAGATATATAAATTAAGTTTAAAGTAGTTTCTCTGTAGATAATTCGCTTCAACTATTGAAATTAATTTGTACAATAATGCTCAGAAGACGGCATTTTGGCACAAGTAAATTTTAAGTTTCAGGGTGGTTTATCTTTATAGGGTTACCGACTCAACTATTAAGTTATACATGCATCATAATGCCTAGAACATGCATTTTGAAACATGTATAACTTAAGTTTCGGTACGGTAACCCTTTAGTTATACTTTGCATATAGAAGGTGAATTTATTGAAAAACAAAAAAGGAATCATATTTATTGTCTTAACCTGTTTTATCGCTGTAGGTTGTTGGAAAGCTTTTTTTCAATTTGGAAGATATTATAGTGAAAAATCCAAGGTAGATGCGGAAGTTAAAAATGTCCAAGTTAAAAAGGTAGTAAAAAAAGAAAATAAAACTAATGTAAGAAGTGGAATGGAGGTGTTTAAGGTTAATAGTGAGCCAGGAGAGTTTGAACCATGGAGACTTGAAAAAGATAGTAAGAAGAAGATAGTATACCTGACTATAGATGATGGACCATCTTATAATACAAGAAAAATATTAGATATACTTAGAGAAAATAATATAAATGCAACATTTTTTTTAATTGGTCAAAATGCAGAGAGATATCCCCAGTTTGTAAGACAAGAAGTAGAGGAAGGAAATTCTATAGCTAACCATACCTATAGTCATCCACTAAGATACAGAGGATCTGCTCAAGGTTTTATAGATGATGTAAACAAATGTGATAGAATACTTAGAAACATAGTTGGTGATAAATACATCTCAAAATTTATGAGATTTCCCGGAGGTGCATTTGAGAGTGAAAAAAGGCTTGAACCTTATAGAGATGCAGTAAAGCAAAACGGTTATAGGTTCCTTAACTGGAATGCTATGACGGGCGATGCAGATAGAAATCTTGAACCTGTAGAATACCTCATAAATCATGTAAAAAACGATGTAAGAGGAGAAAAGATTGTGGTTTTATTGATGCACGATGCACCTGCGAAGACTACTACTGTACAGGCTCTTCCAACAATAATACAATACCTTAAAAGCCAAGGCTACACCTTTGGAGTATTTAAGTAAACCTACGCGGGGCTTGGGCTTTCAATGTCATCAACTTAAAGAAAAAAATTTGGATTTTATAAAAATCCAAAATTTTTTTGTTTTTAAATATATTTTTATATGTTATATTTAAAGCAAAAAGGAGCTTCTTCTGATGGTAAAAAAACATGAGAGAATTATGTTAGTCTTTAAAGAAATACAAACAGGGGAAAAACCAAGATTTATTAGAATTTTTTTAAACCGTTCCTTCAGCATTGTTACTTCACCCCCACGGTAGTGCAAGGAAAAAATTCCTCCGTACCTACGGAATTTTGACGTGAATCTTTATAATCCTTTATTTAAACAATTTAGCATTTATTTTATTGTAAAATATCATTTACAGTGTGTTTTTCGTAGAGAATCGGATTATAGAAAGTACATAACATTTTGTTCATGAATCACATGGCTTACGCCCAAACTCCAATATGTGTATCTTCCTTGCTTTTTCGGGCTAAGTGAAGTGATGTTGACTTGGGATGGTTTAAATAAAGCTTTATAAATCTTAGATGATAAATCGTAAAAGTCTTAGAGAATTTAATCTGCTTGAGCGTATGCGAGTTATTAAATTCTCTTAGATTTTTAGGATTTATCATCTTAGATTTATTAGCTTTATTTAATATCCCAAATCAATATCACCTCGCTAAATTCTAGTTTATCTATATAATCTTATAGTCTTTTATATTGTATTTACATATTATCATTTTAACACAGCTTTTCCTTATAACAACATATAATTCCTTATTAAGCGTGAGACAGCGCTGAAACAGCTTATGGAAACCCTTGTTTTGAAGTTCTAGAGGACCAATTCCGTCTATAAATATTGGTTCCTCTGATGCAAGCAGTGAATTAATTATTTGTTCTGCAAACTTTAGTGCCGCCCTAGAGAAACTATAGGTTTCATAACTGTATTCCTCTTGCCAGCAATTTGGAAGCTTCCCCTTTAAAGACCATATTACACTTTCACCACTTGATAATCTTACAATTTTCTGTCCTATATAAAAATTTTCATTGTATATCTTCTTATTAAAAAATCCATCCCCTTTACCTAAATTTTTATAGATATTAACAAGCTTTGTTGATTTTCCTGAATTAACGCTTCCAGTAATTATATTAATCATATGAATTTATGCAGCACTATAGCAAATAAAAACATTGCAATGGATAAAGCAATTTTTATACTTATGCCTCCTTGCTTCTCCTTTACCCGTTTTTTTGAAAATCTTTCTCTTAATATTAAATATGCTTCAATAATGATAGTATTTGCGGCACTTTCAAGCAGCATGAATTGTAAAAATGGATTTAACGCTCTGAGCTGCGATGTAGATATAACTGCTTTTGGCATAAACAAAAAAATATATGTTAGGAAAATTGCTCTCCATGCTACATTTACTCCAGCTATGCCTAAAACTCCTACCTTCTTATTCCTTTTTTCCATTACCTTGTACAAAATAAGCAGTGAGACCACCTCAAAAATTATAGAGGCAGATGGATTAACCACCTTAATAACGTTTGGTTCAATAAACAAATCAGTAAGCTTTATTGCTGCTGCGACAAAGCCTCCATAAAGCACGCACCACGCATCCCCTGTTTTTCTATAGATTTTATCCAAAAAATAAAAAGCAAGAGGAAACCATATACACCATCCTACGCTTAAATTCATTCGATGTAATAGGTATCCAAGTGTAGCTTCAACTATACCCCAAATAGATCCAAAGAATACAACAGTGCAGAAATTTTTCCATAGTTTCTCCTGCTGACGTAATTTTATTAACCAATTAATCATATAAATCCCCCAAATTTAAATATTCCTTATATTTTATTTTTCTTATTTAATTTTTATGACATTCAAAGTAAACTGCATACTTATCATTGAATTGGCAAATATATACTATAATAATATCTTTTCATAAGGAGGTAAATCACTTGAGTAACACAGTAGGAATTGGAGTAAGCATACCAAGAAAAGAAGCTTTTGATAAAGTTACAGGGGCAGCGAAATATACTGATGATCCACTACTTCCTGGTACTTTACACGCAAAAATACTTACAAGTCGTTATGCACATGCAAAGATTGAATCAATAGATGTATCGGCAGCAAGAAAAGCATCTGGTGTTCAAGCAGTAATAACAGGGGATTCCTTTCCTACCATGTGTGGCTCAGTAATAAAAGACAGACCTCCTATAGCAAAGGATAAAGTTCGTTATTACGGTGAACCAGTAGCAATAGTAGTTGCAAACAGCGAGCAAGAAGCAATGAAGGCTCTAAAACTAATAAATATAAAATATAGACCTCTGCCTGTTGTCAATTCAGTAAATGATGCCTTAAGACCAAATGCGGTCCTTGTACATGAAAATTTAATGCAGTATGAGCATACAGTACATGATGTATATCCTGAGAAAAACACAAATATTTCCGATAGAATTCAAATAAGAAAAGGCGATATAAAAAAAGGATGGGCGGAAAGCGAAATTACTGTAGAAGGAAACTTTTCTCTCCCACAGTCTGACCATATCGCAATGGAAACTAGAAACTCCAAAGCTCAAATTATGACTGATGGAAGAGTAATAATTTATACCTCTTCCCAAGCACCATATTCTGTAAAAACTCTTTTAAGCAAATATTATAATATACCTGAAGGAAACATAGTCGTTAAAGTACCTTTTGTAGGTGGTGGATTTGGCGGAAAGGCGACTGTGAATTTAGAGCTTCTTGCATATATTGCCTCAAAAGCTGTTAATGGTAGATTAGTTAAAATATCAAACTCAAGGGAAGAAGATATTAAAACTTCGCCTTGTAAAATAGGTCTCGAAGCAAACTTAAAAATAGGGGCAGAGAAAAATGGAATTATTAAAGTCCTTGAAGCTAAGTACATGGTTGACAGTGGTGCTTACGCTGATAGTACTCCCCGCATAGCTAAGGCCATAGCTGTAGATGGTTCAGGTCCATATAACATTGATAATATATGGTGTGATTCATTATGTGTTTACACCAATCATACTTATACAACTGCTTTTCGTGGATTTGGTCATACAGAATACACTTTTTGCATGGAAAGATTGATGGATAAATTAGCAGAAAAGCTTGGTATTGATCCGTTAGAACTAAGAGCTAAAAATGCTATAAAACCTGGTCAGCATACGCCAACACAAGTAAAAACAACCGTAAGCAATATAGGAGATTTATCCTCTTGTCTAAAAAAATTAAAAAAGCTAGCAAAATGGGAGGAAGGTCAAGTAATAAGAACAAAAAATGGCATGATAAAAGCCAAGGGAATAGGCTGTCTTTGGAAAACCTCAGATTCACCAACTGATGCTGTTTCTGGAATTTTTCTAACCTTTAATACAGATGGAAGCTTAAATCTCAACTCTGGAACTGTTGAAATTGGTCCTAGCACAAAGACCACTTTAGCTCAAATCCTTGCCGAAAGATTAAAAATGGATGTAGCAAGAATTCATGTATTTATGGGCGTAGACACCCAGGTTTCACCGGAGCATTGGAAAACTGTTGCAAGCATGTCGACATTTATGGCAGGAAGAGCTACCCTTAGAGCTGCGGAAGATCTTATCCGCCAACTAAAAAGTGTAGCTGCTACTGTTATGAAATCTCCTCCAGAAGATTTAGACATTAAAGAAGAAAAAGTATATTTAAGGCAAGATCCTGAAATATACGTTTCTTTTAAAGATTTAGCCAGAGGACATAAACAAGCAAATGGTCTTGCAGTTGACGGACAAATACTTGGACGTGGAAGCTTTATAATGAGCCATATTACCGATATAGATGAAGAAACAGGAAAGGGTAAACCTGGCCCAGCTTGGACTGTAGGTGCTCAAGCTGTCGAAATAGAGTATGATCCAAAGAATTTTACATATAGACTCTTAAAAGCCATTACAGTCCTAGATGCAGGCAAAGTAATCAATCCTAAAACCGCAAGAGGTCTTATAATGGGAGGAGTAAATATGGGATTTGGGATAGCCACTAGAGAAGCCTTTGAATACGATGCTGATGCTAAACTTCAGACTACTACGCTTCGAACTTATAAACCAATAAGATTTGGTGAAAATCCTGAGTATGTAGTGAAATTTATTGAAACACCACAAATTGATGCACCCTTTGGAGCTCGAGGACTTGCGGAGCATGGAATAATAGCAATCCCAGCTGCATTTTCAAATGCTATATCAAAGGCAGCCGAGTATGAATTTGATAGCCTTCCCATAACACCTGAAACAATTTGGAAAGCTAAAACTGGAGGAAATTATGATACCCTTTGATTTTGAATACTATAAACCTGACACAATTGAAGAAGCCATCAAATTATATTTAGATTTAAGCATTAAAGGAAATAAGCCTTTATATTATGGCGGCGGAACTGAAATCATAAGTATGGCAAGAGCTTACAATGTATACACTGAAGCAGTTATTGATATAAAAGGCATTGCAGAATGTAATGTTCAAGAATTAAAAAACAACAAACTTATTATTGGAGCTGCTGTTACTCTTACACAAATTGCCGAAGCAAATTTATTTCCTTTACTTGCCTTAACAGTGCAAAGAATCGCAGACCACACTGTGCAGGATAAAATCACGCTTGGAGGAAATATAGCAGGTACTATTATATACCGTGAGGCTGTATTACCACTTTTAGTATCTAACAGCGAGGTAGTTATAGCAACCCCAAACGGGATAAAGCAGGTTTTATTAAAAGATATATTTGATAAAAGAATAAAATTAAGCAGCGGTGAATTTATAGTAAGCATAGTAATAGACAATCATTTTTTATCTTTGCCATATTGTCATGTAAAAAGAACTAAAAGTGATAAAATAGACTACCCATTAATTACACTTGCAGCACTTAAAGATAATAACGGAATAAACATAGCCTTTAGTGGACTTTGCAACTATCCATTTAGATCTTCTTTAATTGAAGGTTATTTAAACGATCCTAATCTTCAAAATAAAATTAAGATCAACAACACCATAGATAACATACCAGGCTCAATACTAACTGACTTAACTGGATCAGCTAATTTTAGAAAATTTATGCTGCAAAGAATGCTTATAGAAGTTTTAAAGAAATTGGAGGGATAGCATATGTTAAAGATCTCTGGCAAAACCATAATCGTATTAAATGTAAATGGAGAAGATAGGGAAGTGGCTGCGAAACCATCAGATATCTTGCTTAATACCCTTCGAAATGAGTTAGGACTTACAGGAGCTAAACCTAGCTGCGAAAATGGAGACTGTGGTTCATGCACCATTCTTGTAGATGGCTGGCCAATAAAATCCTGCTTAATGCTGACAGTTGAAGCAATAGGTAAAAAGATAGTAACTGTTGAGGGCTTAAAAAATGCACCAATACAAAAAGCTTTTGTAGAAAACTGGGGCTTTCAATGCGGCTATTGTACTTCTGGATTTTTGATGGTCTGTCACGCTCTAGCTACTATCCATCCTGATGCAAATGATTATGTAATACAGCAGTGGCTGCAATCAAATATTTGTCGATGTACAGGTTATGAAGAAATAGAAAATGCAATTAAATCGATTCTAAAAAATAATTAATTTTTTAAATTAGCGTTTGAAAAATCGAGAAAAAATTATTTATCAGTATACTCTTTACTTTTTTCTCCTATATTTACGTACTTTTTTTACACCCAAAGCTAAAGCAATTAGCAATGGTATTCCGAAATCAATTGGAATAGAAAAATACTTCCATACATGTTCTCTTAAATTTAGAAAATACACCCTATTATTAGCCATATAATATGTGGCAACTATCATTACTAAACCAAAAATAATAATCAATAGCTTTTTCTTTTTTATTCCAGTAGTTTGCACAAATGCCTCTAAGGAGCATGAACTCAAAACCCCTGCTTGAATCATTATGCTCCAATACCACAATGCAACCATAAATGATTCAAAACGATGAAGGTATTTAGTAATTTGAATAGATCTTACAAAATCCATGCTAGCAATACGCATTAATGCTACCACTTTAGGTCCCATAACCATTAATTCTACAACAAAATAAAATACAAAGAAAAAGCCTCCGATAATTAGCCCAGAAACAGCTGCTCCAAAAATGCTTTTTCGATCATGCACCATTGGCAAAAGCATTGGCGCAACTAGTGGAGATAAGCCTACAAATGTATCGACCTGCAGACTTGACTTAAATACATTCACAACTCCTGAATCAAAAAAAAGGTTTAATCCTGCTGATATCTATTTCACTAAGAGAAGCTGCAAAAACCATCAAATAAAAAATTACAGCTGCTTTAAATGCAATAACTCCTACCCTTGCAATAACTTCAGGTCCCTTCCATATTAAATAGCATATTACAGAAACATGCATCGTAATAATCACCAAAAAAGGTGTTCCTGTGAGTAAAAAATCACTAAGATGATGTATGTACATAGATATTGAACTAGCAGCAGAAATAAAAAAATATACTACAAGTAGTACTCCCAAAACTTTCCCCAATACGTTTCCCAGCAGTTCCTCACTGTATTCCATTATTGTTTTGTTCGGAAATTTTTGTCCGATATAAATAATAAGAAGAACAAATGGCAGTACGGTAAGTACGCTTATAATACCACTTATCCACATATCACGCCCTACCTCTCTCGCTAACATGCCACTGGCATAATTAATTGTTGAAGGCCACATAATGCAAATTAATATATCTCTGAACTGCTTATTGTTAATGACTTTCTTTTCTTTTTACATGTTATTTACCCCTTATTTCGCTTTGGTTGTTTCAAGCGGTTTTGCCAATGATACATGACGAATATCTACTTTTACAGCTACATTTACCTCAACATTTTTAAAAATTTCCTTCCATTTCGGATACATTTCATGCCACTTTTCTTTGTGCTGACTGTGAAGTACGCGGCCTAAACCAATAAAATCTATTTGATCATTTTTTGCCGTTATTATTGTAGATTGTATATCCTTTGCAATGGCTGTTTCCATCGCCTTCTCAAGTTCATTCAATTTTTGTATATCATTAAAATTAGTATCACATGATTGCTCAGTAATGTTGGCGCTTACATTTACTTTAACTGTAAAGCTTGGCACTCCACTTTGCATATGGCTTTTCAGGGATGTCTTAGCTTTTTTAATTTCCAGTGTTACAGGTTTATAGTCATAGGGACAATTGACAACCATTATAGAATCTTTCATTTGGTTTTTAATCCATAAAAGTCCTCTTGTCTGTTCTTCCTTCAATGCACCAGATACCTTACCACCATCAAAAACATATGCGCCGCTTGTTTTTAAAAAATGTGGTAATTTTGACTTATCAAGAATAATTCTTGAAGTTACCGGACCTACATTAGGATCAAGATAGTCTTCAAGAAAATCTTTAAGCATTATCATGTAAGACTTACCATTTAAACTTCTATTTTCAATTATTTTTTCCAAATATATAGATGGATCTTTTTCCGTTTCAGGTACAATATCAATAACCTTTGCCGCCTCACCCGGTGTAACTGCTACTAAAGCTCTCAAACGTATTTCGGGATTTCTGCTAAAAAAATCAAATATTTCTAAGGTATTACTTCTTGCCAAATCTTCACTTATAACTATTACTTTAATATGAGACCAAAAAATACGACGGGATGATATTGAAGACATATTACGTATTGCCTCAAAGATTGTTTTGCCCGTACTTGAAATTATCCAATAAGGTTTAGCCTTTTGGCTGGCAGAACCTGATGGTGTCTTACTGTAAGTATCAGGACTTGCAATTTGTGCTGTCACTTTAAATCCATTATCAGTTTTATCCAAGCCTATACTTAATACAAAAGCAAGTTCATCAATTTCTCTAGCATCCCAACACCCAGTCTGCAAAAGTGAAAATATAATAACTAACACACAAGCTATTTTCCTCTTCATCCGTATTTCTCCTTTCACTTTAAAACAGAGTTATTTATTGTCGCTTTTTTCGTTGGAATCTGTTTTGAATTCAGGTTTTGCATTGTGCCTCATCCTTCTAAATCCTTTACGAGCAATATAACTTGGAAGCCAATTCATTTTCCACCATGGAGGTCTTACCATAATGTCTTTGTTCCCATTTTTACCTGCTGATGTAAAAGGCTCCAAATAACTGACCCCAAAAGAACGCAGGCTATTTAAATGAATAACTATTATACTTAATCCTGCTAAAATACCAGGCAAACCGAGTACCGCAGCCAGTATCATAAGCGGAAACCTTAGCAATCGTCCTGAAATTGAGGCATTAAAGGCTGGAATAGCAAAAGAACTTATTCCTGTTAAAGCTACAACAATTACCATTGCCTGTGAAACAATTCCGGCCTGAACTGCAGCCTGACCTATAACAAGACCACCTACTATGCTCACCGCTTGACCTGCCTGCCTTGGTAAGCGCAGACCTGCCTCCCTTAAAATTTCAAATGTAGCTTCCATCATAAATGCTTCTCCTATACTAGGAAAAGGTACGCCCTCACGAGAAGCTGCAATTGACAAGGCCAGTGTAGTAGGAATCATTTCCTGATGAAAGCTTGTTAAAGCAATATACGTTGCAGGAAGAATAACCGAAATAAAATAAGCACTGATTCTAACAAACCTTGTAAGTGTTCCTATTGGAAATCGTTCATAATAGTCATCTGTTGATTGAATAAACTGAAAAAAATTGTAGGAACTATTAATACATAAGGAGTTGTATCTACAAGAATGGCCACGCGTCCCTCTAAAAGAGCTGCAGAAACCTTGTCAGGTCGTTCGCTGTGTTCTATCTGAGGAAATGGAGATAAAGGAGTATCTTCTATTAGTTCTTCAACATAACCGCTCTCAAGTATACCGTCAATTTTAATCCTCTCCAATCGACTTTTAACTTCATTTATTATCTCCTTCTTTGCTATACCTTCGAGATAGACTACTAATACCTTTGTTTTGGTTTTTGCACCTATTTTAAATGCTTCCATTCTTAAATCGGAACTTTTAATACGACGTCTTATTAAAGCAGTATTATTTTCAATGTTTTCTGTAAAACTATCCTTTGCTCCTCTCACTGAATTTTCACTGGTGGGTTCAGAAATAGCTCTATCTTTCCATCCAGAACTTCCTATTATAAGTGTCTTATCTATTTTGTCCAAAAGAAAAATTGTATTTCCACTAATTAATTCATTTACTATATTATTAACATCAGATTCTTCACTTACACAGATATTAGGTATACCATATCCTTCTATCCCTTGAAAAAGCTCAGCATTGTCTTTGACCCTGCTAAACCTTCCATTCGACATCAATGAACCTATAACTTGTTCATTAATGAGCTCTCTTTCAGCCAAGCCTTTAATCAAAATAACCGCTGCTTTTATTATTTGATTCTCTGTAATAATGGTAAACTCCCTAACTACTATATCACTGGCAAAACCCATTATTTCTTTTATTGTTTCAATATTAGAAGTTAAATCTAAGGAGAGTTTTATTTCCTGCGGTACTTCTTTTTCAGATTTTTTATCTTGTTTTAAAGCTCTATCTTTCTCCGCATTGTTGAAATGTTTTAAAAATGACACAGCAACCCCTCCTTTAGAATATAGTTACAAATTTAGTATGGTTAATATAGTTAAAATTATTCACACAACTAAATTCAGCAGCAATTATGGTGTAAAAAGTGTACTACCTACTTATAATAGATAGATTTCTAGCCAATCCCCCTATACACGACCCAAAACGTTACAGAAATGTTTATAGACTTGAGAGCTAAAAAAAACTTATGATATGATTTTAATAAGCAAAGGAAGTAGATAACATGAGTATTTTAACAGTTGAAAATATGAGCCACTCATTTGGTGATAGAGTAATATTTAAAAACGCAGCTTTTAGACTCTTAAGAGGAGAGCACATTGGTCTAATTGGCGCCAATGGAGAAGGCAAATCGACTTTTATGAAGATTATTACAGGTGAACTCCTGCCAGATGACGGCACAATTGAATGGAATAAAAAGTTTAGCATAGGTTATATGGATCAGCACGTCGATTTAAAAAGTGGAAACACTACCCTTACTACTTTAAAAGGTGCATTTTCAAAATTATTTGATATAGAGAAAAAAATCAATAACTTGTGTAATGAGCTCGGTACTATGGATAAAAATGAACTTGCAAAAGCCATTGATAAACTCTCAAACCTGCAAGAAATTTTAGACAAAAACGACTTTTACAGCATAAATACAAAAATACAGTCAACTGCTGCAGGCCTTGGAATTAGGGAACTTTTAGATAAAGATGTTTCGGCTTTAAGCGGAGGCCAAAGGACTAAAGTTTTACTTGCTAAGCTTCTACTAGAAACACCAGATATTTTGTTATTAGATGAACCTACTAATCATCTTGATGAAGAGCACATAGAATGGTTAAAAAATTATCTAATAAATTATGAAAATGCATTTATATTAATATCACATGATAATAGCTTTTTAAACGACGTAGTAAATATAGTTTATCATCTTGAGCATAAAATCTTAACAAGATATGCTGGAAATTACGATTATTTTCTAAAGCTTTATGAAATAAGAAAGCAGCAGCTTCAAATTGAATACAAAGAACAGCAAAATGAGATTGCAAAGCTTGAAGATTATATAAGAAAAAATAAAGTAAGAACTGCAACTGCAAAACAGGCAAAAGCAAGAGAAAAAAAGCTAAATAAAATTGAAAGAATAGAAATAAAAAAGAATACAATAAAACCTCATTTTAACTTTAAATGTGCTAAGATGCCAGAAAGCATAATTTTTAGGACTAACAATCTAGTTATCGGATACATCACTCCCTTAAGCAAACCTCTAAATCTAAAAATGAAAAGAGGAGAAAAAATTGCAATAACCGGAGCTAATGGTTTAGGAAAAACAACTCTCTTAAAAAGTCTGCTTGGGCTATTAGAACCTATAGATGGTCAGGTAACTTTAAGCGAATATAAAAAAGTAGGATACTTTGAGCAAGAAATTGCAGAAAATAATACCAACACAGTTTTATATGACGTTTGGAATACCTTTCCTGACTTAACCCAAACTGAAGTTAGAAGCGATCTTGCTAAATGCGGATTAACACGCCAACACATAGATAGCCCAATTAATATATTGAGTGGAGGAGAGCAAGCCAAGGTTAGATTATGCAAACTTATCAATAGACCTACTAATATATTAGTATTAGATGAGCCTACTAATCACTTAGATATCTATGCCAAAGATGAACTTAAGCGTGCTTTAAAAGAGTATGAAGGCAGTATAATTTTAGTATGCCATGAACCAGAATTTTACGAAGATATTGTGGCAAATGTATGGAATTGTGAAGATTGGACTATTAAAACACATTAAGAAGTTTATGTTCCAAAAATAATATAAAATCGCCAAATTTTGTGCTTGGCGATTTTATTTTTACTTATAAGCTTTATTCATAATATCTATTGTTTCTTCAAGTGATAATGAATATGGATCTACCTCAAACAATCCACCCATTGTTGTACGGGCATTTTTTGCAAGTGCTGGAATTTCCTCTTTCGTAATTCCGTAGTCGGACATTTTAAGCTCACGTACGCCGCACTCTTCTTCAAGTTTAACAAGTGCTTTTACAAATGCCATAGGTCTTTTTTCTTCTGGAAGAGAAGAAACATCTATCCCCATAGCCTTGGCCATATCTATAAATTTATCAGGTGCCTTGGATGCAAAGAACGTATAGTATTCTTCTGACAGCATAATTAGTCCAGCACCATGTGGAAGCTTATTATGATTAGCGCTAAGAGCATGTTCCATTGAATGTTCAGAGGTACAGCTTGATGTAGATTCAACAAGCCCAGAAAGAGTATTCGCTAAAGCCACCTTAGTACGTGCCTCTATATTGCTGCCGTCTTTTACGCAGATAGGCAAATATTTAGCTATTAACTCAATACTTTTAAGAGCATAGGCATCACTAATTGGCGTTGCTATTTTTGCAATATAACCTTCAGTTGAATGAAAAAGTGCATCAAAGCCTTGATAAGCTGTTAAATTTTGGGGAACAGTTAGCATAAGCTCTGGATCAACTACAGAAAGCACTGGAAATGTATGTTCACAGCCAAAACCTATTTTCTCATTAGTATCCTCTTTTGTTATAACTGTCCATGGATCAGCTTCTGTACCTGTCCCTGCTGTCGTAGTTATTGCAACAATAGGGAGAGCTCCATTTTCTAAAGACTTTGCCTTTCCTGATCCACCAACTACATAATCCCAATAATCACCAGGATTTATTGCCATAACAGCAATACTCTTTGCAGAATCAATACTACTGCCACCACCAAGTCCTATTACAAAATCGCACTTTTCCTTCTTAGCAAGTTCTGCTCCCTCCATAACATGTGATTTTATAGGATTAGGTAAAATTTTATCAAACAAAACATATTTAATCGATTTATCAGTTAAAATTTTTTCTAAACGATCTAGATATCCATTTCTCTTCACAGAATTTCCTGAACTAATAACTATTAGTGCCTTCTTACCTGGAAGTTCTTCTTTCGTTAATTCATTTAATTTGCCAGGTCCAAATAAAATTTTTGTAGGAATAAAATAATTAAAATTCATAGCAAAGTACCTCCAATATAATAATATTATTTGTAAAAATATAATTTTAACCTTTTATGCAAGTACATATATAGTATAATAAGTTATATAATTACTATCAAGAATGCACTTTATTGATACATTGTATCATGTATGATACCACGTACATCTAAAAAAGAAAGGAAGGCAGTTTTAGTGAAGAGCTAATACTTATTACACACTTTCACTAAAAATAACTTATGAGCAATAAAAATGAAAAGCCAAAGGAAGCTATATGTGAACTTGAAGTAAGCTTTGGTGTTATGGGCGGCAAATGGAAGCCCTTAATTCTATGGTTCTTATGGAAATTTCATACTTTAAGATTTAGTCAACTACAACACTTAATACCTGATATAACCCATAAAATACTAACAAAGCAACTAAGGGAACTTGAAGAAAATGCGCTTATAGAAAGAAAAGTATACCCAGAAGTTCCACCAAAGGTTGAGTATTCTATTACTAAAAATGGCAAAGAAATAATTCCCATTCTTGATAAACTATGTGATTGGGCATACAAAAATAATTTTTTTGGATACAAACTAAAATATAATATATGTGACATAGATATAAATGATTCATTATTAGATGATAATAACCTTTAACAAAATTTATTATTATCACTTTTATATAAACCATTTAAAGTGATAATCAAAAAATCGCCGGGCTTTATAGTTTGGCGATTTCACTAAAATTAGCTTACCGGGAAATCCGTTTTTTTATAACTTATTTATCATACTAGCAGTATATGCTGCACCAAAGCCATTATCAATATTAACCACACTTACACCACTTGCACAGCTATTTAACATTGATAATAGAGCTGTAACTCCTCCAAGGCTTGTTCCGTAACCAACACTAGTTGGGACTGCAATAACTGGCTTATCCACAAGGCCTCCCACAACGCTGGCCAGCGCCCCTTCCATTCCTGCAATAACTATTACAACTTTAGCTCCCCTAATAACATCCAATCTTGCAAAAAAGTCTATGGATGCCTGCGACTCCTACATCCACAACCTTAATAGCTTCATTCCCTAGTATTTTAGCAGTTTCATAGGCCTCCTCCACAACTGGCAAATCCGAAGTACCAGCAGCCACGATTGCAATATAACTATCTGTTAATGCTTGTTCCTTTTTCTTTATGGTTATTGTCCTCCCAAGTTCATTATACTCTGCTTCCTCACATATTTCTTTTACTGCTTCATACATTTCTTTGGTAGCTCTAGTTCCTAATATGTTATTGTTCTTTGCAAGCATAAACTTAACAATATCTCTAACCTGGTCTACCGTTTTTCCAGCACAATATATTACTTCTGGATAACCAACCCTCATTTCTCTATGGTTATCTATTTTAGCAAAACCTAAATCTTTAAAAGGTAAATCTTCTAGCTGCTCGAGAGCTTCTTCTACATTTATTTTATTATTTTTAACACCTTCCAATAAAACTTTAATTTCTTTTTTATTCACTAGCTTTCCCTCCTAAGATTTCTACTTGCTTTTCTAAAATTTTCATCTTTACCGATACTTTATCTAATTATTTCTTTTCTTCTGCAGAAAGAACTTCATTCATACTACCAGTTCTATATCCTAGGATATCTAAAGTAACATAAGTAAATCCTATCTTTTTAAACTTCTCTCCTATCTTATCCATTACGTGAACATCAAAAAATTTAGCCCTTTCCTCAGGAGAGACTTCAATTCTAGCTATTTCACCATGATGTCTTACTCTCACTTGTTTTATGCCCATATCAATTAAAAACTGTTCTGCTTCCTCTACCATTTTAAGCTTTGGAATAGTTATTTTCTTTCCATAAGGAAATCTAGAAGATAGACATGCAAAGGATGGTTTATTCCAAGTTGGAAGTTCCAACTCTTTTGAAAGTTCTCTTATATCTGCTTTAGTAAGATTCGCTTCTTTAAGTGGACTTATTACTCCTAACTCTCTAGCTGCTTGCATTCCTGGTCTGTAATCACCGTTATCATCAAGGTTTGAGCCATCAAAAATATACTCCACCCCATTTTCCTTTGCTACTTTACCTATCTTTGTAAAAAGTTCTTTTTTGCAATAGTAACACCTATTTTTAGGATTGCTAGCAAATCCCTCTATATCTAACTCTTCTGAAGATATAATTAAATGCTTTACTCCCATATTCTTAGCATATTTAATTGCCTCATTTAATTCTCTCTCAGGATAAGTTGATGATGTAGCTGTAACTGCTATCATTTTATCACCTAATACCTCATGTGAAACCTTAACTAAAAATGTACTATCCACTCCACCTGAAAAAGCGATTGCTGCACTGCCCCTTCTTTTTATATTATCTTTTAATAATTGAAATTTCTCTTGTAATAGCATATTTGCTTTCCTCCCCAACATTACTTTTTTTCATTAAAGTTTATCATTCTATATCCTTGTAGACCAATGATGCATATTTAAAAACACTTCTCCTATTTATTAACCGAAAATCACTCTTTACTCTGTTTTAGCGTTTCTCTATAAACTTCTGCAATAGTTATTCCATTTTCCCTTGCTACACTTCTGCATTCTTCATACTCTGGTTTGTATTTAATTAGTCTTCCTTTATAATAGCATTTCTTGATCGTGATATCTCCATATTTGGTTTTTACCCTCGAGAATTCTCTATGTAACATCGTCTTTTCAACCTTATATTTTCTTACACCTATTGAAGTAGTTTCTTCAAAAATAATATCCAAAATATTATCTTCACTTTTTTCATTAACAAGTACGCTTAACTTTATTGCTGGTCTTCCCTTTTTCATAATTATAGGTGTTTTAAATACATCTAAGGCACCCACCTCAAAAAGCTTTTCTTCTACATATCCATATAACTCTGGATTCATGTCATCTATGTTAGTTTCTATTATATACTGTTCTTCTATTTCCTTTCCAGCTCCTGCCGTTCCCAAGTACACTCTTAAAACATTGGGAATTTCTAAATCTCTATGACCTATTCCATATCCAATCTTATCTACAGAAAAATCCACTTTAGCTGTAAACTCTTTAACATTAGCGGCTAAAATGGCTGCTCCTGTAGGTGTAGTTGTCTCGAAAGGTACTATTCCAGTATTAATTGGTATATCTTTTAATATTTCAACAGTTGCTGGAGCAGGGACCGGCATAACCCCATGAGCGCATTTAACAAAACCTCCTCCAACTTGAACAGGAGAAGCAATAATTTTATCCACATTTAAGTAACTTATTGCTATGGCTGCTCCCACAATATCCACAATTGAATCAACAGCTCCTACCTCATGAAAGTGAACTTCATATAAAGTTTTTCCGTGTACCTTTGCTTCTGCCTCTGCCACCTTCATAAATATATCTAAGCTTAATTTTTTAACTGCATCTCCTAGCGAGCTTGAATTTATTATGTTTTCTACATCCTTTAAATTTCTATGATGATGGTGTTGTTCATGTTCATGGTCGTGATGATGATCGTGCTTCAATATAACATCTACCCTTGTTCCCGTTATCCCTAATTTTTCTGACTTTTCAATCTTCATTTCATATTCAGAATCCAAATTGAGCTTTGAAAGTTCGCTTAATATATATTCCTTAGGAACCCCTAAATCCATTAATGCTGATAAATTCATATCTCCACTTATACCGCAAAAACAATCGTAATACAGTACTTTCATTTCAATTCACTCCCTAAATTTATTTGCTTAACTTTCGTAATTTAAAAATAATGCGAAGTAATAACTAACTTTTTTCGCCTAAAAATAAGGCGAAAAAGCTAAGGGTGAAGGGTTTTAACTTGCGCTGCTTGTTAAAAGGTGAACTTTTTTACCTTCAGTAAAAAGCTAATGATGATTTTCCTACGTTTCTCTACGGAAAAATCTTTAATTTAAATCAATAATTTTCAGCAGCGGAGCGGAAGAAAAAAATCACCTTAACTTTTGGCTTTGCCGAAAAAGTTCACCTTTGACGTGCAAAGCATCGTCAAACCCTTCACTTTCATTAATTTATTATTATATAATATTAATTAATGCCAATTTTTTATTTATTAATTCTTAATCATAAATTTATAATGCACATTAAAAATATACATATATACAAATTATTATTTGATAAGGAAATAAACTATCTATTAATAATAATCTATGCTAATTCTTTAAAGCAGCTAGTTGGCTTTTTATCCATTTTCAATTTACCATATTGATGCCATATTCTTGCAAAACAGCTACCAATACAAAATCCTCTATAGTGACAATTAGCACATTCAGAATTAATATTATTGCACTCATAATCTCTAAAATTAGATAATACAGATGACTCAAACCATATATTACTTATATTGTCTTTTGTAACTGGATTATTACTACATCTTAATCTTTCATCAATTAAATTATTACATGGATAAGTGTATCCTCTGTAATCAACATAAAATTCAAGTAATCCAGCTCCACACCTAATATCTCTGTTATTTTCCAATTCATCTGCTGGAGGATAATATTTTTTATCAATTTTAATTTTCTTAGAATACTCGCTAATTAATGTAGTTATTCTACTGTAATCTTGCTTACTAAATATTATTTTATTATTTTTAGCTTGTCCAGATGGACATGCTAAATTTATATCTAATTCATCTATGTTTAAGTCATTTACTAGTTCATATAATAATGGAATATTCTCAATATTAGAACCATATCCAATATCAGACGTAATTACAGAATTTAATATTACTTTTAATCCTATTTTTTGCATTCTTTTATTCCATTAACAACTTCATTATATGAATTTATTTCTAACGGTGCTCTTCTTAAAATTTTTTCTTGCTCTGGATCTGCAGAAGATAAGCTCACCTGAACAGCTGTAATTCCAGATTTCTTATAATATTCAGCATATTTTGATAACATATGACCATTTGTAAACAACAATATATATGGATGCACACCATACATCGATATTGTCTTATCATTTATGATCTTTGCTAATTCTGTTGTCTTATCTAAAGTTAGTGAAGGCTCTCCTCCTGTTAATCCCCAATTTTTAGTCCCCGATTGAAGCATAGGATCTATTATTTTTTTTTCATACTCTTCAATATTTAATGATTTTCCTCTGTTTTCGCCCATGTACTCCAGATAGCACCATGGACACCTGTAATTGCATATTCTGTTAACCTCCATAATAATAGTTGGCGTAGTTATAATACCCTCATGATAAGTATCAATGTTTTTTAATATTGATTCGGCAATAAAAGTACTAGTCATGGAAATATTTTCATTTCTTATAAAATCAATCATATTTTTTATTTCTTCATCATTATATTTAAAATAAAGATCTCTATTTTGAAAGTTATCAATGTTATTTATATTTTTAGTTTGTAAAACTTTAATTATATTTAAAAGCAATTCAATTTCATATCTACTTGCTTTCCATATACCACCATAATACGGATCAACAATATGAAATTCATTATTGTTTTTTTTAAAAATTGATAATGCCATTTTAATCATTCTCCTTTTAATCCTTAAAACATTTATATGGTTTTTTTAATAAATCAAACTTGCCATATCTCTGCCAACATCTAGCTATACAATTTCCAACACACATTCCTCTATATTCACATTTCCCGCATTCTTCTCCTATATTAGTCTCATTATAATTTCTAAACATCTTAAAGCAACTAGAATTATACCAAATATCAACATAGTCACTATTTTTACCATCAGAGCATACTAAACTTTCATCAATTAAATTATTGCATGGATACACCTTACCGCTGTAATCAATATAAAAATCTACAAATCCCAAACCACAGCGCATAGGTCTTCCATTTTCCAAATCATAATCTGGCAAATAAAGCTTAACTCTAGAATCTTTTTTTAAGCGTTTTTTCCCATCATCTACCATGTCCTTAATCTTTTTATAGTTTTTAATATTTAAATCTATACTATTTTGCTTAGCTTTTCCCGAAGTTACTACTGGTGTAATTCTCAAAAGATCAACATCTAATTTATCTGCAAGCTCAATCATCTCACAAATTGAATTTATATTTTCTTTAGGTTCAATTACCATATTTATAGCAGTATACATGCCAAGTTTCTTTGCACTTCTTATACCATCAATAGCATACTTATATGAATTTATTTTATTATTAGGATTTCTTAACTGTAATTCTTGTTTTTCTTTTGGCGAAGACAATTGTATCTGAACAGTATTTACTCCTGCATTATAATAATCATTTGCATACTCAGAAAATTTAAATCCATTTGTTAAAAGGCTTATTTTAGGTTTCCTATTTAATAAGTCTTTAGTTGTTTCTTTAATTTTAGTAATTATGCTTATTGTGCGGTCAATTGTTAATGAAGGTTCTCCACCTGTTATAGTCCAACATCGCGCTCCTTGTAAAACAAATGGTTCTATAATTTTTTTACTTATTTCAGAAACATCTAATAATTTTTCTTCTTGCTTCATAGATGGTATATAACACCATGGACAATTATAATTACACATACGACTTACTTCCAATATTATTTCAGGAGGAACAATTATGCCAATATTATACTTATGTAATTTTTTTAATATTAATTCTGGAAAAAAAGTTGTATCTACGGGAATAGACTCTTTTATAATAAAATTAATAACTTCTTTTAATTTGTCACTATTAATTTCTTTTAATATTTCATTGACATTTTTCTCTTCCAAGAGTTTCAATAATTCCAAGTAAATTTCAAGTTCTTTCTCTTCAAATTCCCAAATTCCACCATAGTAGGGATCTATAATATTATACTTATTATCTTTTAACTTAAAAATAATTGCAGCCATCAAATTCCATCTTCCCCATTATTTGTATTAATATTACTTCAAATACTCATAAATTAAAACATTAAATATTTTCCATTTCTACTAATTATCTATCATAAATTAATTGTTTTATGTAAATTCCTAATTTTTTCTTAATTTTTAACATAATATATATTAAATATATATTTATCCATATTTTATATACAATTACTATAACTTAATATGACAAACTATATAACTATGTAATACCCAACTTCTTATTTTATAAATTACAAAATTTTAACTTTTACATTTTTAACATTTACTTGTATAAATAACGGTATAGAATTAACGAAACTCTTCTGTAATTATAATTAAATTTCTTCAAATATCGATTAATATAGTTTTTAGTAAGATCTTGGTTAAAAAGTATAATAAAAAAGAACTTTAAATCAAAAATAATTTGAAATTAAAGTTCTTTCAATAGTTTTCCATATTACCTAACTATAATTGGTTATAATATAGATTAGAAACTAGATAATAATCCATTATAAAAGCAAACAATCAAAATTGATTTTCATAAGCTTTTATAATATTACATTTTTTATATTATAATTTGACAAATACAACTGTAATTTTTTAATAAATACAGAAAATCATGAAATTTATGATTTGTTTCATAGTTTGAACTAAAAAATTGTAACTTTTTTTTTTTTTTTTTACAAAAGCTTATGATGTTTATGTTTAGTTCACCCATTTCATTTTCCAAAGTGACGCTGTTATTTATGGTAAGGTTCACCCCTACTAATCCTAAACCCTCTATAAATCTGCTCCAAAAGCATAACCCTAAAGAGCTGATGTGGAAAGGTCATTTTTGAAAAGCAAAGTTTATAATCTGCCCTATTTAAAACCGACTTTGAAAGTCCAAGCGAGCCGCCAATAACAAAAGCAATATTACTGCTGCCTGAAAGTCCTAAATCATCTATAAAGTTTGAAAATTCCTCTGAGGAAAGCATTTTACCATTCAAATCTAAGGCCACAACATACATGTTATCCTTAATTACAGATAGTATCTTTTCTCCCTCTTTTTCTTTAATCAAATTTTCCTCTTTCTCAGATGCATTATCTGGAGTTTTTTCATCTTGAAGTTCAATTATATCTAGCTTACAGTACCTATTAAGACGCTTTGAATACTCCCCAATTGCTTCTTTTAAGTACTTCTCCTTAAGTTTTCCAACTGTTATAAGCGTTATATTCATTTTATTAACTCCTTTTAATGAGAGTAAAAAACATGGGTGAAAAGTAAAATAAAGTTTAATCTTCTTAAGTTTATGATTTGTTTCTATTTTATAAGTTCAAACATTTATCTGATACAAGGAAGATAAATCATCCTTCACTCTACTCTCTACTCCTTACTCTCTACTCTGTTTTTTCTTTATACAAAAACTCCCCATCTAAGTGACGAGGAGTTTTAATACTATGTATTATTTTTTTCCACAACAGTTTTTATACTTTTTACCGCTTCCACAAGGACAAAGATCATTTCTTCCTACCTTGTTCTTATTTACATAAGTTTTTGAAGCACCCCAGTTTTTCTTTATTTCTTTTCTCTTTTCTTGTGAGAAAAATACCATCCCATTGAGGCAAACTATATAAATAATCAGCTTTTGCTTCTAACATATTAAAATAGAGCTTTTCAAAGTCGATATCCAATTCTATTTCAGAATCAGCTTCAATTTTTTCAAGATCTAAAGGCTGTTTTAAACTATCATTTATACCATCCAAGAAGCCCATATAAAAAACTGTAGATGTACTATACTCTTTTGCTAAATCTTCTACTTTGCCCTTTAATTCCTTTTTGTGATTTGCTAGAAGCTTAGTATAAATTGAAGTTTCAATTTCACCATAATCTTTCCAGAATGCTGCTTCTCCCCTATGCTTTACATAGTCTACAATCATGTCTGTCCAATCTTTATATAGACTCATAATTCCTTATTCTCCTTTTAAATAAATATTTACCTATAATATTATAGCTATATTTTTCTCTATTTTCAACATGAGAAATAATATATTTTTAATTACAATATACTACTTTGTAATTTTTTTCAAATTTTCAAGACTATTCTTATTTATAGGCTTTGATATATCGTAATTTCCACCTAAAGTATCAATAACATTATTATCTATAAGTATCTTGACCGATTTTATAGCTTCCAATTGACCTAAAGATTTAACTATACTTTTTAAAGTAGCTTCTTCTTTAGCAGGTGTCATTTTAACTTTAGCTTCATCGCTTAAACTTACATAAGCAATTCCATCTTTTATAGAAAAACTAAGCAATTTCGTGTTTGTTGGAAGTACTGGCTTTAGCTTACTGTTTACAGCCGGCCCCTTAATTAGTTCATTAATTATTATCTCTCCAATTATCTCATTCTTGCTTATCATTCTCTCTTCTTTAGCCTCTTCAGCCTTCTGCTCATTTTTAGAAGAGTCAAAATACAAATTAAAATCTACAACATTGCTATTTTCTTTGTAAAGTTTTAACTCCTTAATTTTTTCAGTAGTATTTATGCTTGACTTATCCTTCTTTTCACAGCCCGAAAAAGTCATAGACGAAGCAGTAACAATTGAAATCCCCAAAACTAAAGCAATAAGCCTTTTCATATTAACCTCTCCTTGCATTTTACTTTAAATAAATACAAATCGGTTATATCTCCATATAATTACTCGGTTCCCCACGTTTTGCCATGCTAATAAAGACATCACTATTAACTTTTACACCGCTTTCTACTAATACATTTTCAACTGTCTTATATGCTAAATCCGGATAATTATTAGTTTTACTTAAATGTCCCAAAATAATCTTTTTTTGTTTTCCTGATCCTACTATATCTACAATAGCCTTACCACAATCTTCATTAGATAAATGTCCTACATTGCTAAGTATTCTGCACTTTAAAGGATATGGATATGGTCCAAACTTCAACATTTCAACATCATGATTGCTTTCTAGAAGTATTACATCTGCATCCTTTATTGAACTCTTTACTTCATCTGAAAAATATCCTAAGTCAGTAGCTATACAAACAGATTTATTCTTATTTATAACCTTATATCCACATGGAGCAGCTGCATCATGAGGTATTTTGTAAGATATTATATCTAAATCTTTTATGCTTACACACTCATTATATGGCAATATTTTCACATTCTCGTTTTTAATCTTACCCAAGTTTCCCATCATTGCCTTCCAGGTAAGTTCATTTGCATATATAGGTATATTGTACTTTCTTGATAAAATTCCAACTCCCTTTATATGATCCAAATGTTCATGCGTAACAAAAATACCGTCAATTTTTGAAGGATCCTCATTAATACATAACATAGCACTATCTATACTTTTGCCGGATAATCCCGCATCAACTAATATGCTTGATTTATCAGAACCAACAAAAATACTATTTCCACTACTTCCACTATAAAGCGAACAAAACTTCATACTAACTCCTTTACATTAAGCCTTTACCCTTTTTATATCCGCACCTAATTTTCTAAACTTCTCTTCAATATGAGGATATCCCCTATCTATATGTTCTATACATGATATTTCACTAACACCATCTGCTGAAAGAGCTGCTATTACCATTGCTGCACCAGCTCTCAAATCAGTAGCTTTTACACTTGCACCAGTTAGCTTTTCAACACCATCAATTATTGCAATTCTGCCTTCTACTTTTATATTTGCTCCCATTTTCTTAAGCTCATCAACATGCTTCAATCTACTTTCCCATATACTTTCATTTATTATGCTTCTTCCCTTAGCAGTGCATAAAAGAGTACTCATTGGCTGCTGAGCATCTGTTGGAAACCCTGGATAAGGTAATGTTTTAATATTTACACCCTTAAGGTTTCTATCCGATTCAATTTCTATAAAATCATCGCCTTCTTTAACTTTTGCACCCATTTCAACTAACTTAGCTGAAACTGACTCTAAATGCTTTGTAATTACATTTTTTATCATTACTTTTCCACCACAAGCCGCAGTAGCAATCATATAAGTTGCAGCTTCTATTTGATCTGGAATAACACTGTAATTACAACCTTTTAATTCCTTTACACCTACTATTCTTATTACATCAGTGCCTGCTCCCTTTACATTTGCACCCATTGTATTAAGAAAATTAGCCAAATCAACTATATGAGGTTCCTTAGCCGCATTTTCAAGTATTGTTGTACCTTCTGCTAAAACTGCTGCTAACATTACATTTATAGTTGCGCCAACACTCACTACATCGAAATATATATTTGTTCCAATAAGTTTATCAGCTATAGCCTCTATTGAACCATGTTTAATATTAACCTTTGCACCAAGAGCCTCAAATCCCTTTATGTGCTGATCTATAGGTCTAACTCCTATAGGGCATCCACCCGGAAGTTCTACTCTTGCTTTTCCAAATCTGCCCAAAAGTGCCCCTAAAAAGTAATACGAAGCTCTCATTTTTCTAAAATCATCTGTCTGTGCACCTGTACTTTTAAGTTCTGTACTATCTATTTCAACGGAATTTCCATTTCTTTTCACTTTGCATCCTAAGCTTGTTATTATTCTTTCTGAACATTGAACATCTTCTATCTCAGGTATATTATCAATAATATTTACTCCCGAACTTGCCATTATAGCTGCAGGTAATATAGCTACAGCTGCATTCTTTGCTCCACCAATTTCTATACTTCCATTAAGAGTTCTATCTCCTCTTACAACTAACTTGTCCATTAACGTACCCATCCTTACCAATTATTTTATATATATGTAAACTTTTTGTTAAATTCATTTATAATAATCACAAATAATATTATAACATAAGTAGAATACATTTTGACACTAAATTTTCAAATATATGATTTAAATTTTATATTTATAAATTTATTAAATTGTTACTCTAATAACTAAAAAAACCGCGTAATAAATACGCAGTTTCTTTAATTATTGTTGTCCTTCATGTTTAAAGCTTCCGCAATCTGTAGCTTCAACATCATGTGCTTCTGTGTTATGCTTTACAACCATAATATTTTCTAAAGTACAAAAGTTATCATCTTTACAGTGAAATTTACATTCGCTTACAGTGCAACCTATACTGTCATTATGATTCATAATGATCCCTCCTTAATTTTATCTTACGAATTTATTATTGCAAAATATAAGAATATTATTCTAACACTAAACTTATTTATATGATATAATAAAACTATTGTTAAACATTTAAATTTGTGGAGGGTAAATATGAAATATTGTCTAATCGCAGAATTTACAAAAGAATCATATTCAAATATAGAAGATGTACAGCGTTATGCCTGCAAAAAATATAAATTATATAAAAGACTTCAAAACCTTCACATAATGCTAGAAACCATGGATGAACCTAATTTAGATAAATTAGATAAAATAATGCTTGAGCAAATAAAACCATATAAAAAATTTAAGGTAAAGGTTGAACCTAATCTTGTGTATGATAATGACCAAAAAGCTGTGGCTTTAAAAGTAGAACAACAAGGGTACATAATAAGAATTATTAGAAACTTATGCGAAAAACTAAGCTATAATGGTTTCAAACTTCACTGTAAGTATCCAGAAGATCTTTACAATTTGTATATTCCTATTGCAAATGGTAATTATCAAACAAAAAATTTTTTTCAGCAAAATGATCAAGTTGCTGCTGATGTACTAGAGAAATCGGTTGGAACGTCATTTTTTAAGATACAGGGATTTAAATTATGCAAATTGACAGGATATAAAAAAATATCTGTAATTAAAAGCTATCCTTTAAAGGATTATTAATTCAATGTCATTTACAAATCATAACATAAATAAAAAGGAAAATCCTTAGTGATTTTCCTTTTTTATTTAAGTTTTGGATTCTGTTATATAACATAATTAATTTTGAGTAAATTTTTTTAATAAATTTTAATGTAATCGTTTAGTGGAACTTTCTTTATTTTTAACTTTAATATAAAATATATATATACCAAAGTTAAAGAAAGGCGGCACATTTCTATGGATTTTAAAAAACTATTTCGTTTACAGAAGGATTTAGATGCACAAATCATAGAAGAACACAATCTTAAAAACGAGGTTTTATTTTCTCAAAAATCTCTTGCATTACAAGTTCAAATGGGAAAATTGGCTGATGAAACTAGATGTTTTAAATATTGGAGCAACAAATCACCTGCTAAAAGAGAAATAATACTTGAGGAATATATAGACTGCTTAAATTTTATACTTAGTATAGGTATTGATAAAAATTTTGATGATATTAATCCATCTCTAGCCAAATTTAACTATAATATAACAGAACAGTTTTTAGACCTGTATGTAGATATTAATGATTTTGTAATTTGTTCATCACAAGATCATTATATAACTCTCTTAGAGGATTTTTTAAGTCTTGGAAAAAACTTAGGATTTTCAGATTTAGAAGTTGAGAATGAATACATACGCAAAAATGAGTTCAATCACGAAAGGCAAAGTTCTAATTTTTAAGAATAAAATTTAGGTGTAGGAAAATTTCCTGCACCTTTTTAGCGTAATTTTATTATATATGGTTAAACTACTCCTGAGGTGAAATTTATGCTTGGTATAATATTTTCTATAGTAGCAGGAATATGTATGACCTTTCAAGGCGTGTTTAATACAAAACTCAGTGATAAAATAGGACTATGGGAAACAAATGCTTGGGTTCAAGGTTCCGCATTCGTAATAACTTTAATAGTATCTTTAATATTTGGAAATGGTCATATAAAAAATATTTTTAATGTAAATAAACTTTATCTAACCGGTGGAATTTTAGGTGCAATAATAATCTTTACAGTAATGAAGGGAATTTCAACTCTTGGTCCAACTTGCTCTATTTCTGTTATTTTAGTGGCTCAACTAACTTCAGCAGCTATAATAGATGCCTTTGGCATGTTCGATTCTAAGAAAATAACATTTGGGGTTAATGAATACATAGGCGTGATCTTAATGATTGCTGGAATAATAGTATTTAAATTAAAAATCTAAAACCAGAGTACAGTTATTGTAGATTTTTCTCCACTAACGCTACCAAAAATCTACAATATATACATCTAAAATCCCAACTGTAATTTATGAACTGGGAATTATCTATTATTAAATCAACCTTTACTGTACTCTGTACTCTCTACTCTATATAAAACTTAAATGACAACAAATAAATTCTAGTCAATTTAAATTTTGTATGTAATTTCCTCTAATTATTGCTTTAGTGGCAGCCTCCGCAAGTTGAACAATGTCCAGTGCAGCCAGCTCCATTTTTGCCGTAAAACTTTCCCTTATAAAGCCTTTCAACTTCTTCAGCCTTACATTTTGGGCATACAATTTTTTCATTATCATTAGTTACTATTTCAAAAAATTCATTTCCACATTTTTTACATTTGTAATCTATTAAAGGCAATTAAATCACTTCCTACTTTAAGAAATTTTATCATTATTGTTATTTTACCACATTCTACAAGCTGTATGTATGGTGAAACTACTGCGAAACTAAAACTATTATGAGTAATACTTACGGGGTGCCACTAACCTCTTAATATTTTCTATGTTTTTATTAAAATTTTGATAGAAATATAGGGTATCTTTATATAGATTTTCAATAGAATGTTTAGCTTTATAAGTGAAAATACTGGCCTTGTATAGATTCCAAACATTTTCTTGAGGATTTAGCTCAGGAGAATATGGCGGAAGATATATTAATTCTAATTTCCCAATATTTCTAAGTTCAAAATTTTCTATTGAACTAGATTTATGTATTTTTGCATTATCTAAAATAACAAAGACCTTCTTACCTGCGTTTATATCTATTAAGCGTTGTAGAAATTCGATAAATTTATCTGAATTTATGGTCTCTTTATACGGATATGCATCAATAACAGATTGAAAATCTGTGGTTATTTCAGTAGCGCCTATTAGCTTTAAGCCAACAGAAGAAGCATTCCTCTCAATTACAGGGGGATGTCCTACTGGACTCCATGTTTTTCTATTTGTAGATTCGTCTTTCGTGGCAGTTTCATCACAAACATATATAACTTTATCAGAAGAATTTTCTACAAGGGTTATCAATTTCGCGATTTTTTTAAAGCACTTTTGCGCTTCAGCATTTGCTAGAGTAGGATGATATTCAGCACGTTTATAAGAATTATTAAGAGACTTAATGATTTGTCTCATTCTTTCATATGAGTAAAGTCGGCCATATTTATCTCGAATGTGTTCTCTCATTCTGTCAATACTCCAAGTTGAAGCATTAAAGCCAAATTCTCTTGGATCTTTATTTATAAAAGTATCTTCAATATAAGAAAGTATTTCATCAGTGAAGGAACTAATAGAACCTCCACGTTAATCTTTAATTGCTTCAAGACCAAATTCGTTCCATTTGTGTATATAGCTCAAAATAGATGCCCTACAAACTCCTACAATTTCTTCTATTTTAGAGATATGTACACCTAAATAGCTCATAATAATGGTTTTTAAAATATTTTGTGAATACTTATTTGTTGAATTTTTTTCAAGATTTCTTAATTGATCTAGTGAGGCATCTTTTAAATCAGTAACTCTCGTAGCTGCTCTTCCCATAATAATTTTCTCCTTTTTGTTTTCCTATCTTCATAATTATTATGACAGGTTATATTGTTTTTAATTCTTTTAGTTTGGAACTAGTTTCACTATATATATATGTGCTGCTGAAAAGTTCAAAATAAGATTACATAAATTATATATTAATATTTCCCATCATATATAGTACAGCTTTTCCACTTATTTTAACTCTATCTCCAGCTACTTTACAGTATAATTTTCCCCCACGTGCTGACAACTGTTTAGCCACCATTACATCTTTATTTAGCCTTTGTGACCAAAATGGTATTAAATTACTATGTGCTGAACCAGTTACGGGGTCTTCATTCACATCAAGTTTTGGATAAAAACAGCGAGATACAAAATCTACATCAATCCCTCTAGCTGTAACAATAACACCCAATCCGTTTTCTAATTTTATCATTTTAGAAAAATTGGGGGTTAATTCTTCTACTTGCTTTTCCGTTTCTAATACTACAAATAAATCTCTTGATAAATATATTTCAATAGGACCGACTCCAATAGCCTCCGAAATTATTTCATGTGATAATTCTATTTTTTTTGGTTCTCTCAAAGGGAGATCCATTTCGTATAAATCGCCATTCCGTTTAACCTTAAGTGTTCCACTTGCAGTATTAAATGTCATATTTTCAATTCCTATATCAACATAATTAGAAATAACATAAGAAGTCCCCAAAGTAGCGTGTCCACATAAATCTATTTCAGCCCTTGGAGTAAACCATCTTAGATTATAACTATTCCCATTTTTAACTACAAAAGCTGTTTCTGATAAGTTGTTTTCTCCTGCAATTTTTTGCATTGTGCTGTCATCTATTGGATTATCTAAAACACATACACCTGCTGGGTTTCCTTTGAATACTTCATCAGCAAAAGCATCAACAACATAATATTTCATCCTTACCTCTCCTTAAAATATAATTTATTAGTTAATATTATTTTACTAATGTGACTTAATTTTATTATACACAATACGGACATTTTCTTCTAACAAATAATATACTGTTATTGAAAGTTTTATTTACAAGGAATGAGTATATAGTGTTTTTTCTAAAAAGTAAAATTGATTCAAACCTTTATAATTTAACAGTTAAAAATGAACATAGAAGCTTTAGAATACTTATACATTGCAAAAATTTCATAAATAGAATTGCCTCAAGGTTAAAATCCCATAAGTGCACTGTTTATTACACTATAGATACATTAAATTGTATTTGTGCTTCAGCTTCTTCTTTTATGATAAATAGACTTACTGAATATCCTGAGATTGATTATATAACATTGGATAACTTTGCAAGTATATGTGCCCACAATGTACATTCAGCAAACAACGTTTCAACTGCCCTTGCAAACAATTCAAAATTAACAGGTAGAGGAATACGCATAGGAATTATAGACACTGGTGTTTACCCTCATAAAGATTTAAAATATCCTACTCCAAAAATACACAAATTTTTAGACCTTATAAATGGGCTAAATTACCCATATGATGACAACGGTCATGGAACTTTTATGAGCGGATTAATTGCTGCAAGTGGTTCAAGTTCTAAAGGAAAATATATGGGTATAGCACCAGAAACCTCAATATATATGATAAAAGCCTTTGAGGCAACTGGTAAAGCATATGTATCATCAATACTAGCAGCTTTAAACATTCTAATAAAAGAAAGTGCTGAAAATAATATTAGAATTATATGTCTTCCTTTTGAAACTTTTTTTCAAGACTCATTTATTGATTCAATGTTTTCAAGGTTGTTTACCCTTGCAAATAAAAATAACCTTGCTGTCGTAGTTCCTTCTGGAAGCAATAAAAATGATAAAAATTCAATGATTGGAATATCAACCTTAAGCAATTGTGTAACTGTATCTGGAGTAACTTCCAGTATACCAAAAAAAATTTATACTTATTCTTCATCAGGTCCTTGCGGAAAACCTGAAAAACCTGATCTTTGTGCAGCATGTACGGATTTAACTTCTCTTAATTGTGATACTTCCTTTGTATCTGAAAGAAACGGAATAAAATTATATCCTCGCGAACTAAAGGAAGCTTATACCACTTATACTGGAACCTCATGTGCTGCTGCATTTACAACTGGCATACTCGCGCTGCTTTTTGAAAAAAATCCCGATTTGAAATATAAAGATGCAGTTTCCATGATAAAAACTTCATGTAAATTATTAAATGTCCCAAAGTGGCAGCAAGGATATGGATGCATAGATTTTAAAGATTTGTTTTTTGATAACTAAACCTTGCAATATAAAAATTTAGTTAATAATTGATGTATAAAAAATTAAAAATAGCACATATTATAAGTGGCAGTGAAAAAGAAACTTCTTTATTAGCTGTCACGTTTAGTAAACGAAATTGCATTTAAAACAATTTCGCAATCAAGTAGATAACCATGGTTGTTTACTTGTCTAAATACTGCCCTTGAGCTTTAAACCCTCAGGGGCTATCATTTTTATTATAGCCCATCTTCAAAATTAATCTGACGCACTAAAAAATATTGTCAAGCATTGTTACTTCGACATGATAACCATAAATATTGGTATTGTAATCATTGAAAGAACTGTGCTTAAAGTAACCATAACTGCTGCGTATCTACTATCTGCGCCATAAACCTTAGCAATTATAGGCGCATTAGTCATAACCGGCATAGCAGATTGCATTATAAATACTTCTTTCATCAGCGTTGGAACTGGTACTAGCAAAACCATCATAACCATTATAAGTGGACATACTAAGAATCTTCCAAGTAATACGCCTATTACATCTTTATCAATTTTTAATTCCTTAAGTTTTACTGAATGAATACTTATTCCTATAAAGATCATTGAAAGAGGCGTGGTTAAATTCCCAAGATATTTACATGTGCTCATAATAAAAGATGGAAGTTGTATTCTTAAGAGTAGTAAAATCACAGCAGTTATAAATCCCAAAAGCGGTGGAGATATAATTCTTTTTATAGTAGATTTGCTGAGTATGCTTCCATGTTCTCCCGGAGCATCTTTGCTTATACAGTAAACTCCAAGTGTCCAGAAAAAAGTTGTATTTGCTATGTAATATAAGAGAACATATGGAACACTCTTTCCTCCAAACAATGCTATGTTTACTGGAAGTCCAATAAATATAGTATTTGAGTTAAAAAACATAGACTGAAACGTCCCCTGTCTTGACTTTTCAACCTTAAAAATTTTTGATACTGCAATTGCAATTACGTAGCATATGGCTATAGACAAAAAGGAGCTATAAGCCCCTTCGATAAACTTACAAGCTTGTCTTTCGTAAAATTTCCCATAATATCAGAAAGCATAAGAGCTGGCAATGATACATTAGTTACAAGCTTTGCAAAACTTTTTGAAATTTCTTCGTTAAACCATCCTTTTCCAGTTAGCACATATCCTATAGATATCATTATTACAATAGTTAAAACACCCTGTACTGCATTTAGTAGAACCATTAAAATCCCTTCTTTAGAAACAAATTTTAGGATCTAAATATAACCTCTTCTTTGCTAAACATATATCTCGCAAACAAAAGAGCTCCTACTATATATACTATCATCCATCCAAAGGTTATTGCAATATGCGTATAATTATGAATTCCAACTAAAAATTCTTTCATAAGGCAGGTTGCGTTAGTAATTGGTATGATAAAATAAAATGTTTCTATACTCTTAGGATCTTTCATCATAACAGCATAAACTAAAACCATTGCTATAATAGTTATAGGACTTAAATAAGTTTGAGCTTCTTTAAAGGATCTTGCATATATGCTGAGTGCAAGCTCTATTGCTCCAAAAACCACTGTTGTAAGTACTGGTAAAATCATTATAAGAATAAAGGTTCCTGCCGATAAACTTAAATCTTTACCATCACCAAACATTCCATTTTTCTGCTTCATTGTAATATAAACTCCAAGAAGTGATGCCAGTGACATTATTATTCCCATAGTACTAATTGCTATAAGTTTACCCCATAAAATTGACATTCTGCTTGCTTTGGTAGTAAGAAGTGGTTCAAGTGTTCCTCTTTCTTTTTCCCCTGCACCCAAATCTACAGAAGGTGCAATTGTGCTTGTCGCACTATAAAGCATTAACAAAAGTGGTATAAGCATAGTTACATATAGAGCAGCAATTCCACCGTCCTTTTGTGTTTCATCTTTTACTATATTAATAGGTGTAAGTATTTGTGGATTTATATCTTTCTTTGAAAGTCTTGAAGCCACTATTTGCTTTGAATAAGCATCAACATAAGAATTTACAACGTCAGAGGCTACCTGCGCATCTGTACTTGAATTATCATAGCTTAAAGTTACTTTTGTATTTAAATCACTCTCTAGTTTTTCATCAAAATCACTTGGAATAGTAACCGCAACTAATATTTTCCCATCTTTTATATCTTTTTTAATATTACTGGATTGAACTATCTTTATATTCTTTTGAGCTTTTAATAACCTTCCAAAATTGCTGTTTCCCTTATCTACTATAGCTACTTTAACATTATTCTTTATATTTTTCTCTCTATTGGTAAATGTACCTAATAGGAGGGATAAAAGTGGTAATAATATAATTGGAATAAGTACACTCATTATTATTGTTTTTCTATCTCTGAACATATCCGTAATTTCTTTTTTAAAAACCAAAATCGTTGTATTAACCTTCATATCTTTCACCTCTATTTATAAGACTTACAAATACTTCTTCAAGGTCACTGTTATTATATCTTCGCTTTAAATCATCTATAGTTCCTTGTTCTATTAATTTTCCTTTATGTATTATAATTACTCTGTCACAAAGTTTTTCAACCTCAGCCATACTGTGACTAGAAAAAATTACAGCTTTATTTTCCTTTTTGCAGTTTAAAATAAAATCTTGAACTATCCTTGCAGCACTTACGTCTAAGCCTGTAGTTGGTTCATCAAATAATACAACAGATGGATTGTGAACAATAGACCTAGCTATAGACACTTTTTGCTTCATTCCTCTTGAGAACTTTCCAACTCTTTTATCTATATATTCTTCCATTTCCAATTGACCTGCAAGATTTTCTATACTACTTTTAGCTTCTTCATCTGACATTCCATTAAGCTTTGCAAAATACATCATGTTTTCTCTTGCAGTAAGCCTATCATAAAGTCCTACATCTCCTCCAAAAAGTATGCCAATCTCACCTCTTGCCTTATCGGGTTCTTTTGCAATATCATATCCATTTACAATGGCCTTTCCCGATGAAATTTTCAGCATTGTAGCAAGCATTCTTAAAGTAGTTGTTTTACCAGCTCCATTTTCACCTAAAAGTCCAACTATTTCTCCATTATTTACATTAAAGCTCACTTCATCTACAGCCTTAACTTTCTTGAATTGCTTAGTGATTCCTATTACTTCTACCATTTTGTTACCCCTTAGGAAACTTTATATCTATATTTTATTAAATAATATAGTTTATTCATAGTACTATAAGTAATTAATAAAATTACTTAAGTCACTTTTGTTAATTCACAGTTCACAATGAAGGATGATTTTTTTCCTTGTACTACCGTGGAAGCGAAGTAGCAATGCTGAAGGAATGATTTAAAAAAGTCCTAATAAATCTTAGATTAAAATGTACTATAGGGTAGACATTATAAAAAGTCTACTCTATGGGGTATTTTTGTGTATAATAAGATAAATAACATTAGGAGAATGCAAATGAGTAATAAAATATTTACAAAAAAAGAATTAGAAATATTATATAAAAATAGATATGTTCCGCCGCTGGAAACCGAAGTTTCCGCTCGACTTGCATGTGTTAAGCACGCCGCCAGCGTTCGTCCTGAGCCAGGATCAAACTCTCAATTTAAAAGTTTGATTTAAGCTCATCGCTTTATATATTAAATAGAATTTCTTCTATTCAAAAGAATTGCTGGTTTACTTAATTCTTCTCTGTTTAATTTTCAAAGTTCAATGTGCTGCACGAGACAGCTTATTTATAATATCATGTTTAATTTGCTCTGTCAACACTTTTTAAAATGTTTTTTCAGAACTCATTAATCACTGTCATCTTGCGACGACGTTTAATATAATAACACTTTTTTTATTTAAGAATATATTATGGCACACCATCTTGTTTAAATATTCTAATATTACTTACTTATTTCTATATTTTTCTTTGAATATCTTGTATTGATACTCTAGGCTAAGTTTATTTCAATAATATTAAAGTTAGCGTGATTTTAACATTGAAATAAGTATTTTATAAAATAAAAAAAGAACTTAAAAATAAGTTCTTTTTTTATTTTATAATTCTGATTCCTCTTCTTCACTATTATCACTGTCTATTTTAGCTATAGCGAGTATCTTTTGATCACCCTTATTTTTCATAAGAGTAACTCCCATTGCATTTCTGCTAGTAGTTGAAATATCCGCTACACTTATTCTTATAGCAATATCTTCACTGTTAATAAGCATCATTTCATCTGTCTCTTTAACCATTCTAGCTCCAACCAAAGGTCCTGTCTTTTCTGTAACTTTATATGTTATAAGTCCCTTTCCACCTCTATACTGACACTTATATTCTTTTACAGCTGTTTTTTTACCAAAGCCATTTTCGCTTACAACAAGTACGCTTTGTTCTTCATCTACTATTTCCATTCCAACAACAAAATCATCTTCATTAAGAGATATACCTCTAACACCACTGGCATTTCTTCCAAGTGGTCTAGCATCCTTTTCACTAAATCTTATTGCCATTCCATTTCTAGTAGCTATAAAAATATCATCATTTCCACTAGTCATTCTAACAGAAACTAATTCGTCATCATCATTTAGGTTTATGGCTATTAATCCACTCTTCCTTATATTGCTATACTGGTTTAAAGAAGTCTTCTTTATAGTTCCATTTTTAGTACACATAACTAAAAATTTATCTTCATCAAATTCCTTAAAATATATTGATGTCTGTATCTTTTCATCTGGATTAAGCTGAAGAAGGTTTACTAAGTTAGTACCCTTAGCTGTTCTTCCTGCTTCTGGAACCTCATATCCTTTTAGCCTATAAACTCTTCCTTGATTTGAGAAGAATAAAATATGATTATGAGTTGAAGTTATAAATATATGTTCTACAAAATCATCCTCTTTTGTAGACATTGCCTGTATACCTCTACCTCCTCTTTTTTGAGCTGTATATGTATCTGCACTTATTCTCTTTATATATCCAGCATGGGTAAGGGTTATAACGACATCCTGTTCTTGTATAAGGTCTTCATAATCTATTTCATTTTCTGCTTTTTCTATGCTTGTTCTTCTTTCATCACCGTATTTTGATTTTATATCTATAAGCTCTTCTTTAATTATATTTAATACTTTAGCTTCATCCATTAATATCGCTTTTAGAGATTCTATTGTTTTCATGAGTTCGTTGTACTCTGAATCTATTTTTTCTCTTTCCAGTCCTGTTAACCTTTGTAGCCTCATGTCGAGTATTGCTTGAGCCTGTTTCTCTGAAAGTGAAAAATTATCCATCAAGCCTTTTTTAGCTTCTTGGGTTGTCTTTGATGATCTTATGAGTTTTATAACTTCATCAATATGATCTAATGCTATTATTAATCCCTCTAAAATATGCGCTCTTGCTAAAGCTTTATCTAAATCAAATTGAGTCCTTCTTCTTATTACTTCTTTTTGGAATGTAACGTAATGTTCCAGAATTTGCTTTAAATTCAGTGTTTCTGGCTTGTTATCAACTAATGCAAGCATATTTATTCCAAAAGTATCTTGAAGTCTTGTGTGTTTGTATAATTGATTTAAAACGATGTTTGCATTTGCATCTCTTTTAATTTCAATTACAATTCGCATTCCCTCTCTATCAGATTCATCTCTAAGATCACTTATTCCATTTATCTTTTTATCCTTTACGAGGTCTGCCATATTTTCAATTAATCTTGCTTTATTTACTTGATAAGGAATCTCAGTAACTATAATTTTCTGTCTTCCATTGTTATCAACTTCAATTTCAGATTTAGCTCTTACTGTTACCTTGCCTCTTCCTGTTTCATAAGCTTCTCTTATTCCTGACTTTCCAATTATTATGCCTGCTGTAGGAAAATCTGGCCCTTTAATCTTCCCCATTAAGTCCAAAATAGTAATTTCAGGATTGCCAATAAGATCAATTATACCATCAATTACCTCACACAAGTTATGTGGTGGTATATTAGTTGCCATACCAACAGCTATACCCGCAGAACCACTTACAAGTAGATTTGGAAATCTTGATGGAAGCACCGAAGGTTCTTTTTCTTCGCCATCAAAATTTGGTACAAAATCTACAGTATTTTTGTTAATATCTCTTACCATTTCCAAAGCTATTTTATCAAGTCTTGCTTCAGTATACCTCATAGCAGCCGCAGAATCTCCATCAATAGATCCAAAATTTCCATGACCGTCCACAAGTGTATATCTTAGGTTAAAATCCTGAGCCATTCTTACTAAAGCATCATAAACAGCTGTATCTCCGTGAGGATGATATTTACCTAAAACATCTCCTACTATTCTTGCACACTTTCTATATCCCTTATCAGGTGTTATGCCTAAATTATACATAGAATATATAATTCTTCTATGTACTGGCTTTAAACCATCCCTTACATCAGGAAGTGCACGACTAGCTATAACACTCATTGCATAATCTATATAACAACTTTTCATTTCTTTGTTTATATCTACTAGTTCAATCTTACCTTCATTTTGCATACTTACACCTCTTTTTTATGTAACCAATAATAAATAACTAAATATCTAAATTTTCAACCTTAGAAGCATTATCTTGTATAAATTGTCTTCTTGGAGCAACTTTATCCCCCATCAAAATTGTAAATGTTTCATCTGCAGCCATAGCATCTTCTATGTTTACTTTCTTTAAAATTCTATGCTCTGGATTCATTGTTGTCTCCCACAGCTGCTCTGGGTTCATTTCTCCAAGACCCTTATACCTCTGTATATCAATATTGCTATCCTTTCCACCAAGTTCGTTTAAAACATTGTCAAGTTCCTTATCACTATAGGAATAAACTTCATTTTTTCCCTTAGCAACTCTATAAAGTGGTGGCTGTGCTATATATACATGCCCCTCTTCTATTAGTTGTTTCATATACCTGTAAAAGAATGTAAGAATAAGTGTTCTTATGTGAGCACCGTCTACATCGGCATCGGTCATTATTATAATTCTATGATATCTTATTTTGGATACGTCAAAGTCCTTTCCTATGCCCCCTCCAAAAGCAGTAATCATAGCTCTTATTTCCTCTGAATTAAGTATTCTATCAATTCTTTGTTTTTCAACGTTTAATATTTTTCCTCTTAAAGGCAGAATAGCTTGAAACTTTCTATCTCTTCCCTGTTTAGCTGAACCTCCGGCTGAATCCCCCTCGACTATATATATTTCACATTCTGAAGGATCTCTCGACGCACAATCTGCTAATTTACCAGGAAGAGCTGTGCTCTCAAGTACAGATTTTCTTCTTGTGAGTTCTCTTGCTTTTTTAGCAGCTTCCCTCGCTCTTGCAGCTACCATAGATTTATCTATAATAATTTTACCTATTTGAGGATTTTCTTCTAAAAATGTACTCACTTTTTCAGCAACAACACTATCTACAATTCCCCTAACCTCACTATTTCCAAGTTTTGTTTTGGTTTGACCTTCAAACTGTGGATCTGTAAGTTTTACGGAAATTACAGCGGTAAGCCCTTCTCTTATGTCATCTCCAGATAAATTTTTGTCATTTTCTTTTATAAAACCATACTTTTTAGCATAATCATTAAATACCCTTGTGAGAGCAGATTTAAATCCTGCTAAATGAGTACCACCCTCAACAGTGTCTATGTTATTGGCAAAAGCAAAAATATTTTCAGTGTATCCATCATTGTACTGAATGGCAACTTCAACAGAACATTTTCCTTCTTTGCTGCCTTCTACATAAATTGGCTCGCTAAATATTGGTTCTTTATTTCTATTAAGATAAGATACAAAGGATTTTATTCCACCTTCATAATGAAAATTATCTGCTTTATCGCTTCTTTCATCAGAAAGGTTTATCTTTATTCCCTTATTTAAAAATGCTAATTCTCTTAATCTTTGTGCTAATACATCATAATCAAATTCTGTTTCCTCGAATATCTCACTGTCTGGTTTAAAATATACTTTAGTACCATGTTCATCACTATCACCTATCTTCTCAAAAGGTGAAGCTACTTTTCCTCTATGGTAGATTTGTTTCCAGATATGTCCTTCTGACTTTACTTCAACTTCACAAGTTTCTGAAAGAGCATTAACAACAGATGCACCAACTCCATGAAGTCCACCCGAAACCTTATACGCTCCTCCACCAAACTTTCCTCCTGCGTGAAGCACTGTCATTATTACCTCTACTGTAGGTTTATTCATTTTATGATGAATACCTACAGGCATTCCTCTTCCGTCATCCGCTACACTTACTGAATTATCCTTATGTATAACAACATCTATATTCTTACAATATCCAGCTAGGGCTTCATCTATACTGTTGTCTACTATTTCATATACAAGATGATGTAACCCTCTGCTGCTAGTACTGCCTATATACATACCTGGTCTTTTTCTTACCGCTTCAAGACCTTCTAATACCTGTATTTGACTTTCATCGTACACTTCATTATTTTGTGACATTAAAATCCTCCTATTCTAAAGTTTTATGGCTCTAAATAAATGACTTGAGACCTTTTACTCAATGTTGATGAAGAAATCGGAGATAAAAATATTTTACTTTTTTTATCCACCTCTGCAATAACAAAAGACTTTGGTGGTTCCTTTGTTATTCTTTCCACGAAACCATCTTCTTCAGCCATCCTTAAAAATTGGCTTGTATCTGCGCTATACATAGTTGTTTCAATATCAAATATTCCTATTATATCTTTTATAGGAACCACAACATTTTCCCCTAAATGCAAAAACATAAAAAGGCCTCCTTAAAAACTAATTAAACTAACTTACCATTTGATATCTCGAAAATTTTAAAGTCTTTTTTTATATAACTTTTTATATCTTCTATTCCAGTACATGTAATTAAAGTCTGTATTTCATCTAAAGCATTCAGTATATATTGTTGCCTTTTAATATCAAGTTCAGACAAAACGTCGTCAAGAAGAAGTACTGGTGCTTCTCCTGTTATACTTTTAATTATTTCAATTGATGCAAACTTTATGGTTAAAATAGCCGTTCTTTGTTGACCTTGTGATCCAAAACTTCTGGTATCAATACCATTAATTTTTATATTGAAATCATCTCTATGGGGACCAACAGAAGTGCTTCCTTTTTCAATATCCTTTTGTCTATTTTTTTCGAACTCACTTTGCAGTTCTTCTGAAGCATTTAATGCATTCTTAATACTAGTAAGATACTGAAACTCTATTTCTTCTTTCTTATCAGTGATATCCATATGAATTAACTTTCCCCTTGCATTTAAATCTTTTAAGTAATTATACCTTTGTTTTATTATATATGCTCCCAATTTACTTAATTGATTATCGTAAACTTCAATAATGCCACTTTTGATAAGATTTCTGTTTTTTAATGAAATATTTCTTTGTTCCAAAACTTTATGATATTGAACAAGGTTGTAATAGTAATTAGAGTTTAATCTAGATAATTCTATATCTAAAAAGCGTCTTCTGTAACTTGGAGAATCCTTCACTATTTTTAAATCTTCTGGAGAAAACATAACAACATTAAAAATCCCAAAAAGCTCTGAGATTTTTTTTAATTTTATTGAATTTATATTAATTCCTTTTTTTCCGCCTTTGAATATTTTTATTTCTATTTTTTTATCAAGGCGTTTTTTACACACGTATAGACTAATATACGATTCATCCTTATCCCATTTTATAAGTTCTTTATCTTTACTAGTACGATGGGATTTTCCTAGGCTGCAATAATATATGCTTTCAAGTATATTAGTTTTTCCCTGTGCATTATCTCCAGTTATAATATTGACATTGCTATTAAAATCTATATCTAAAATATCATAATTTCTAAAATTAACTAATTTTAAATTTTTTATATACATGATAACACCTATATTATATCATAAAGTAATTTAACACTATATAATTTTATAAATTTTATTATCAAACTCTACAGTATCACCCTTATACAGTTTTTTGCCTCTTCTTGTCTCTATTTCATTATTGACTTTTACTTTTTCATTCAAAATATAAAGTTTTGCTTCCGAGCCAAGTGAAACTGCTCCGCACCATTTAAGAAAAGAATCTAATTTTATAAATTCTGAATTTATACTTACTTCTTCCATTTTATTTAATATTCTCCTATTAACAAATTTTAGCTATTAGCTAATCTTACAGGTAAAACTAAATATATACAATTATCATTTTCCTTATTTTTCATTATACAAGGGCTTATGCTGCTTGAAAATTGTATGATAATTTCTTCTTCATCCATTATTTTAAGAACATCAATTAAATATTTTGAGTTAAATGCAATTTGAAGAGGCTGTCCTTGCAAAATTATATTTATCTCCTCTCTTACGTTTCCCAATTGAGAATTAGAAGTTATTACCATTACATCTTCTTCTATATTCAATTTAATAAGGTTTGTATTTCCATCCTTAGCAACTAGAGAGGCCCTCTCTATGGATTCCAGTAATTCTTCACGTTTTGCTATAACCTTTAGATTGAACTCTTCTGGTATTATAGAATTATATTTTATAAACTCTCCTTCGAGCAATCTTGATATTATTTTAGTTGAACCTAAATTGATTAATATATGATTAGTAGTAAATGTGATATTGACATCTCCATCATCTTCCAATATTTTTATCACTTCATTAAGCGTTTTCCCTGGAATTACTGCACTAATAACATCCTCACTATCTAAAAAATCACTTTTTAAAGCTAACCTATATCCATCTATTGCAACTAAATTTAGTTTTTTATTTTTTATCTCAAATAATACACCAGTAAGTATAGGTCTTGTTTCATCTTGAGCTATAGCAAATATGGTTCCTTTTATCATACTTTTTAAAGTTTTTTGATTTATAGTAAAAATTTTATCTTCGCTTATTTCAGGCAAACTTGGAAAATCCTCTGATTGTAGATGAACAAGAGTAAATTTACTCTTACTGCATATAATTTCTATACAATTATTTTCAGTAGTTTTTACTTCTACAGCAGCATTAGGAAGTTTTCTTATTATTTCACCAAATAATTTTGCATCTACAACTATACTTCCATTTTCTTCTATATCCACATTTATTTTTGTTTCTATGCTTAAATCTATATCTGATCCTGTAAGTACTAAGGTATCATTCTTAGCATTTATTAATATACCTTGTAATATAGGCATAGTTGATTTTCCAGTAACAGCTTTTTGCACTATTGATATTGCTTCTTGTAATATATTTTTTTGGCATGTAAATTTCATTTAAAATAAACCTCCTTATTAACATAAATCTTTTTATAATAGGTTAGATATATAAATAATATATAGTAGTAATAGTAGTAGGGGCTGTGAATTTGTTGATAACTTATGTAGCTGTTGATAATCAATAAATTCAGTAAAAAATAACTGTGGATAATTTAATAATAAGTACTTAACGTTATCAACATAATTAACACGAAAAGTAAAAAATAAAAGTATCCACAATTTGTTCATAGCAAATAATAAACATATGTTATTATTTTTGAGAAAATCGTTTAGTTATTTCTTTTATAGTATGCTTTAGTTCCTCATCATCTTTTAATGCACCGGATATTTTTTCATATGCATGAATTACAGTTGTGTGATCTCTACCACCAAATTCCTCACCTATTCTTGGTAGGGACATATCAGTTAATTTTCTACATAGATACATTGCAATTTGTCTTGGGTAAGTTATATTTCTTGTACGTCTTGAAGATTTAAAATCATCTATTTTTATATTAAAGTAACTTGCGACAACATCTTGAATTAATTCTATTGTTATTTGCTTATTTTGTTTGTTTGAAATAATATCCTTTAGAGCTTCAGAAGCTAAATCTATGCTTATTTCTTTATTTGTTAATGATGAAAAGGCTACTATTCTTATAAGAGCACCTTCAAGTTCTCTTATATTTGACTTTATATTTGTTGCTATGTATACCATTACCTCGTTTGGGATGTCTAATTTTTCAACGTCAGCTTTCTTTTTTAATATTGCTATTCTAGTTTCAAAATCAGGTGGTTGTATATCAGCTATAAGGCCCCATTCAAATCTCGAACGCAGTCTATCCTCAAGCGTAGGAATTTCCTTAGGAGGTCTATCACTTGATAGGATTATTTGCTTATTATTTTCATGAAGTTCATTAAAAGTATGGAAAAATTCTTCTTGAGTACGTTCTTTACCCGCAATAAATTGAACATCATCAATTAATAAAACGTCGACATTTCTATATTTGGTTCTAAATTCAACATTTTTATCATCTTTTATTGAATTTACAAGTTCATTTGTAAATTTTTCAGATGAAACATAAACAACTTTAGCTTTAGGATTATTTTCAAGTATATAGTGTCCAATGGCATGCATTAAATGGGTTTTGCCAAGTCCAACTCCTCCATATATAAATAAGGGATTATAAGCTTTAGCAGGGGCTTCGGCAACTGCTAAACAAGCGGCATGGGCGAATCTATTGCTATTTCCAATGACAAAAGAATCAAACTTATATTTTGGATTAAGCATAGTTGAAGTATCCTCTGAATTATTAGAAGAATCTTTAGACTTGATATTTTCATTATTTTCTTCAATATCAATAGTTTCCTCTGAAACAACAGAAAATATTAAATCATATTTTTTAGTTGTTATTATTTTTAGTGAGTTAATTATAAGATCTTTATATCTATTTTCTAAAATTTCTTTAGTAAATTGATTAGGAACACCAAAGCGTATAATATCTTTGCTTATAGATATAGGAGTAATACTTTTTATCCATGTGTTGAAACTAACTTCGGTTAACTCTCCTTTTATTATTTTTAGGGTTTTTTCCCATAATTCTTTCAATTGGGGTCCCATAGTAATCCTCCAGTCTAAAAAATTTTAAACATAATTAATTAAGCATAATTAAATTATTAACACACATATAAACAGAAAATATAGTCTATTGTAGGTTGTTGACAAATATATTATAAAATATTCACATGTGTATAATTATGTTATTAATATTTTAAGTATAAAAGTTATTAACAATAAAAAAATATATATATATTAACATATAAGCAATGAATAAAATGGCATTATATGTGCAAAAATAATATTGTATATGTAAAATAAAGAAAAAAAATAAGTTATCAACAAGGTTATCCACAAATTGTGTATAACTTTATTATTAAATAAGTTATTAACAGTTCATCAATAATAATAACAGAACGGAATAAGCTATTCAAGAAGTTATCCACAAAAATATTATGGTAGTACAAAAAATTATTAACAAAATCCTTTGTCTTGACATTGAATAAAGGTGAATATATAATTATAAAGTAAAACTTTAATTTTGAAATATCGTATTTTTTATAAATAAGATAATAGTATACCTTTAAAGGGGGTGCATAGTAATGTTTATGACATATCAGCCTAAGAAAAAACAGAGAAAAAGAGAACATGGTTTCAGAAAAAGAATGAGTACTTTATCAGGAAGAAAAGTTCTTAAAAGAAGAAGAAATAAAGGAAGAAAAAGATTGACAGCATAAGGGCCGCTTTTGTGGCCTTTTTCTGCAATTTGCGGAAAAAAAAGGAGTTATTATTTTAAATGAAACAAAATGGTATAAAAAAAAAATGCTGAATTTAGAAAAGTATATAAAAAAGGAAGATCTTTTTCTAATAAATTATTAGTATTATATATGTACAAAAACAACGATAATAAAAATATAAGTAGAATTGGAATATCTGTCAGTAAAAAAGTAGGTAAAAGTGTAGTTAGAAGTAGGGTTAAGAGATTGATTAGTGAAAGTTATCGTTTGAATAGTGATAAATTTAAAATTGGTTATGATTATGTAATTATAGCTAGAGTGGCTTGCAATAATAAAACTTATAAAGATGTTAATAGTTCACTTTTGGAGTTGTTTAATAAGGCAGGCTTGATAATTAATGATGAAAAAATTATAATTAAATTCATAGAATTTTATAGAAAATGTTCTTCTTCCCAATGTTTAGAGGACTATCCTCAGCTTTTTTTATAAGAGGACAGCATGTTTGCAAATATTCGCCAACATGTTCTGAGTATGCTATAGAAGCTGTAGAAAAGTACGGAGCATTAAAAGGTAGCTTAATGGCTATAAAAAGAATTTTAAAATGTAATCCTTTTTCTAAAGGAGGATATGATCCCGTCAAATAATATTAGGAGGCTTTTAATTTAATGAAAATAGAGTTTTTGAACAATTTGTTTGTTCAATTTTTTAATAGCATAAATAATGTGATTTTTAGTGTTGTTCCTGATAAAAATTATTCATATGGTCTAGCAATTATTACACTTACAATATTAATAAAAATAGTGCTTATTCCATTGAATATAAAAATGATCAAATCCAATGTTGGTATGACTGAGTTGCAGCCAATAGTTAAGGAATTACAAAAGAAATATAAAAATGATCCTCAAAAGCTTCAACAAGAAACTATGAAACTTTATAAAGAAAAAAATGTAAGTCCTTTTGGTGGATGCTTGCCTATGCTTATACAATGGCCTATATTAGTAGCACTTTATTATGTATTTTATAGTTTACATATAAAGGGCATAGGTTTCTTATGGATTTCTGATTTATCTCAAAAGGCTACATTTAGTAATTGGACTACATGGATATTACCTATATTATCTGGTGCAACAACATATTTTTCTGGAATATTATTAACACCTAAAAATGCTGATGCGGCACAAGTTAAGCAGTCAACAACTATGAATATTGGTATGTCTATAATGCTTCTTTGGATGAGTTGGAATTTTAGTGCAGCTCTCGTTCTATATTGGGTTGTAAGTAACATATTTCAGTTTGCTCAAACTAAGGTAATAATGGCATTAGTTTCTAAGAAACCTGAAGAGTCTAATATAATTACTGAAAGTGGAGTGGATAAGGCTGTAGGTGTTGATTCAATTGAAAGTCCAAAGAAAAAAAGTAAGAATAAAAAACAGGATAAAAAATAGTTTTGTATGCAAGGGGGGATGTTGAATTATGAAGAGTATTGAATCTGTGGGAAAGAATATTGATGAGGCAGTTAAAAATGCTTTATTAGAGCTTAAGACAACAGAAGATAGAGTTAAAATAGAAGTATTAGATGAAGGAAGTAAAGGAATTTTAAATATAATAGGTAAGAGAGAAGCTAAAGTTAAGGTTACCTTAAAAAAAGATTATACTTCAGAAGCTAGGAAGTTCTTAAAAAACATATTTAGTGATATGGGCATGATGGTTGAAACAAGAATTAAGGAAACAGATAACTGTTTAAAAATCAATCTTTCTGGACACAATATGGGATTAATTATAGGGTATAGAGGAGAAACTCTTGATTCAATTCAATATCTTGTTAGCTTAGTTATAAATAAAGGTAATGATGGCGAATATAAAAGAGTTATAGTTGATACTGAAAATTATAGAGCAAAGAGAGAGGAAACTTTAAGAAGGTTAGCTAATAAAATTGCTCATAAAGTTAAAGTAGAAAAAAGATCTTTTGTACTTGAACCTATGAACCCCTATGAAAGAAGAATTATTCATGCTGAATTACAGAATGATAAAGATATAACTACTTATAGTGAAGGGGAAGAACCGTTCAGAAGAGTTGTAGTTGATTTGGAGAAATCTTAGAGTTTTGACAGGGAAAGCCTTTTAAGGCTTTCTTTTTAATTAAAGTGATTTTATTACAAATATAGAAGGGAGGAATAAGGGCTGATATAAAGTTTATCAATTTAAACTTTAATAAAGATAAACTTAAATTGTTAAAGTTTATTAATGGCCTTTTAAATATATGAAAGAATTTGATACTATAGCGGCAATATCCACAGCAGTAGGAAGTAGTGGTATTTCTATAATAAGAGTTTCAGGAGACAAAGCATTAAATATAGTTGATAAGATATTTATGTCTAAAAGTAATAGAAGTATAAAGGATATGAATTCTTATACAATGAGGTATGGAAGTATAGTAAGCTTGGAAGATAGAAGTATAATAGACGAAGTTATAGTTAGCTACATGAAGGGACCTAAGAGTTTTACAGCAGAGGATGTAGTTGAAATAAATTGCCATGGAGGAGCATATCCTACAAAAAGTGTATTAGAAGAGGTATTAAAGAGCGGAGCTAGAATTGCAGAACCTGGGGAATTTTCTAAAAGAGCTTTTTTAAATGGAAGAGTTGACTTAAGTCAAGCAGAAGCTATTATGGATATCATAAATTCAAAAACTGAAATAAGTATGAAATCGGCAGTTGAACAGTCTAAGGGAAAGATTTCCTCGGAAATAACTAAATTAAGAGATAATTTATTAGAAATGATAGCCCATATAGAGGCTACGGTGGATTATCCAGAAGATGACCTTGAAGAGATGACGGGGGAAAAAGTTTCAAAAGAACTAAGGGATATTTTAAGTGAAATAAATAGATTAATAGATACAGCTGATGAAGGCAAGATTTTAAGAGAAGGACTTAACACAGTAATTGTAGGTAAGCCTAATGTGGGTAAGTCATCGCTTCTTAATTTGTTGTTAAAAGAAAAAAGGGCAATAGTTACAGATATACCCGGTACTACACGTGATGTTATTGAAGAATATATAAATATTTCAGGTGTACCCATAAAAATAGTCGATACTGCAGGCATAAGAGAAACTGATGATGAAGTTGAAAAAATAGGAGTTGAAAAATCTAAAGAAAAAATAGAAGATGCAGATTTAATAATCTTTATGGTGGATTCTAGTAAAGAAATTGATTCTGAGGATATAAAAATAATTAATGAGATTAAATACAAAAAATATATTGTTTTACTAAATAAATGTGATTTAAATGAAAAAATGGATAAAAATATATTCAAAGATTTGAATAGAGAATATATTATAGAATTTTCCACTAAAACAGGTCAAGGATTAGATGCACTTAAAAACTTAATCAAAGAATTATTTTTTAAGGGAGATATAAGTTCGAAGGAACTTATAATTACAAATTCAAGACATAAAGAAGCCTTAATAAATGCAAGGGAAAGTTGCGAGGCTGCTTTAAATGCATTGAAAAATACAGATGCAATAGATTTAGCGTCTATTGACATTAGAAATGCTTGGACATATCTTGGAGAAATTACTGGAGATACTTTGGAAGAAGATTTAATAGATAAGATATTTAAAAATTTTTGTTTAGGAAAATAGGTGATAATATGGTAAAATACTTTTCTGATGAATATGATGTTATAGTAATAGGTGCCGGACATGCAGGATGCGAGGCAGGACTTGCTGCGGCAAGAATGGGATGCAAAACATTAATGTGCACTATGAATCTTGATAGTGTTGCTATGATGCCATGCAATCCGAATGTAGGAGGAACAGCTAAAGGGCATCTTGTAAGAGAACTAGATGCTCTTGGTGGTGAGATGGCAAGGAATATAGATAAGACTTTTATTCAATCAAGAATGCTTAATTTATCAAAGGGACCTGCAGTTCATTCATTAAGAGCTCAAGCTGATAAGGAAAAATATTCAATAACTATGAGACAAACAATTGAAGGGCAAGAAAATTTATATTTAAGGCAAATAGAAGTTGTGAGTATAGATATAGAAAATGGTAAGGTTAAGGGAGTACTTACTAAAAATGGCGCGTACTTTTCTACAAAGACTGTAATTCTTGCTACTGGTACTTACTTGAAGGCAAGAATTATAATTGGAGAGGTAAATTATAGCGGAGGACCAAGTGGCTTATTCCCTGCAAATGAATTATCTGATTCTTTGATTAAAGCTGGAATAAAATTAAGAAGATTTAAAACTGGAACACCAGCAAGAATAAATAAAAGAAGTGTGGATTTTTCTAAAATGTCAGAACAAAAAGGCGATGAAAGAATAACTCCATTTTCATTTATGAATGAAAAGCTTGAAAGAGATCAAATATCATGCTACTTGACATACACAAATGATAATACCCACAAAGTTATAAGAGACAATATAGATAGATCTCCTTTATATAATGGATCAATAAAAAGTGTTGGCCCTAGGTATTGCCCATCAATAGAAGATAAGGTTATGAGATTTCCAGACAAGAAGCAGCATCAGGTGTTTATAGAACCAGAAGGTGAAAATATCAATGAGTTATATGTAGGTGGAATGTCGAGTTCACTTCCAGAGGAAGTACAAATCAGAATGTTAAGAACTGTTTCAGGGCTAGAAAATGTCGAAATTCTCAAAACAGCATATGCTATAGAATATGATTCAATTGATCCTATGCAATTGAGACTTTCATTAGAATTTAAAAATGTTGATGGTTTGTTTGGAGCTGGACAATTTAATGGAAGCTCAGGATATGAGGAAGCAGCTGCACAAGGTATAATGCAGGTATAAATGCAGCATTAAAGGTAGAAGGTAAGAAGCCTTTAATATTAAGTAGAGCTGATGCATATATAGGCGTTCTAATAGATGACTTAGTTACGAAGGGAACAAATGAACCTTATAGGATGATGACTTCAAGGGCTGAGTATAGACTTATTTTAAGACAGGATAATGCTGATTTAAGGCTTACTGAAATAGGAAGAAAAATAGGACTTGTTAAAGATGACAGGTATAATAAGTTTTTAAATAGGAAAAACCAAATAGAGAATGAAATTGAAAGATTAAAATCTATTCAGATTACAAATAAAAGGGAAGTAAATGAGTTTCTTGAAAGTTTAAGTTCTACTACCCTAAAAAAGCCAATTTCTTTATATGAATTAATTAAGAGACCAGAACTTGACTATAGAAAAGTGTTTAACTTAGATACAGAAAGAAATAAATTATTAGATGATGTTATAGATGAAATTGATATAATGGTAAAATATGAAGGATATATAGAAAAGCAGATGGAACAAGTAGAACAATTTAAAAAGTTTGAAAAAAGGTTAATACCTTCAGAAATAGACTATAATGATGTTAAAAACTTGAGAACAGAAGCTATTCAAAAGTTATCCAAAGCTAGACCGGTTAACTTAGGTCAAGCATCTAGAATTTCTGGTGTTTCTCCATCTGATATTTCTGTGCTTATGATATATGTAGAACAACTTTCAAGAAAAAGGTAAGTTTAAGCTATTATTTAAAGGAATATTGATAAGAAAAAGGAAGCTTTATTTAAATAAGTGTAAGAATCGACACTTATTTAAATAAAGCCTAAATTTAAAATATATGGAGGAAAAATATGCAATATTTTGATATAATAAAAATGGAATGTGAAAATATTGGCTTAGAAATAAATGAAGAAAAGTATAATAAATTTATTAAATATAAGGATTTAATGAAAGAATGGAATGAAAAAGTAAATCTCACTGCTATTACTGACGATAAAGAGATTATAATTAAACATTTTGTTGATTCAATAAAGGCTTTTGAGTTTAAAGGTTTAGATGCTTCTATTAAAATTATAGATGTTGGTACAGGAGCTGGACTTCCTGGTATCCCTATCAAAATTATGAATGATAAAGCAGAAGTTGTGCTTTTGGATTCACTTCAAAAAAGAATTAATTTCTTAAATGAAATTATAGATCAGCTTAAATTAGATGGAATAAAAACAATTCATGGTAGAGCAGAAGACTTTGGAGCTGATTTAAATTATAGAGAGAAATTTGATGTTGCAATCTCAAGAGCAGTAGCAAATATGGCAGTATTAGCTGAGTTTTGCATGCCATTTGTAAAAAAGAATGGATATTTTATTGCATTAAAAGGACCTGCTGTTGAAGAAGAAATAAGTGAAGCAAAGAAGGCAATTAGTGTACTTGGAGGAAAAATAGAAGATATCATTCAGGTTAGTTTTCAAGATAGCGACCTAAAGCATAATTTAGTTATAATTAAAAAGATTAAATGTACACCAAAACAATATCCTAGGCGTGCGGGAACAGTAAATAAAAAGCCAATTAAATAAAGTAGATTATACATTCAAAAATATAAGCCAGTGATAAAACTAACTATGGTGAAACCAGTATAGGTTTATGCGTCAATAATTAAAAAGCGTAGACAAGGCTATGTGATATTAGTTGAATTAGTTTTACTGTATGATGCTAAACTGATTTTTTATATAAATTAGCGTTAAAGGAATGATTTTTATTATGGATAATATTGTATACATATCAACCGATAGTATATATTCAAATGCATATCAACCAAGAAAGTATTTTAACGAAAATGCATTAAATGAATTAGCACAATCAATAAAAGCTTATGGAATAATACAACCGATTACGGTTAGAAAAGCACCAGATGATAGGTATGAACTTGTTGCTGGTGAAAGAAGATTAAAGGCTGCAAGAATTATTGGATTAAGAGAAGTACCATCGATAGTTATAGATATAACAAACAAGCAATCGGCAGCAATTGCTTTGCTTGAAAATTTACAAAGAGAAGATTTAAATTACATGGAAGAAGCTGAAGCTTATTATAATCTAATTAAAGAACACGGATATACTCAAGAAAAGCTTGCAGAAGGGATAGGAAAGAAGCAGTCAACTATAGCTAATAAATTAAGATTGCTAAAATTAAGTGCAAAAGTTGTAGAACTTCTTCTAAAAAATAACTTAACTGAAAGACATGCAAGAGCATTGCTGAAACTAAATGATGAAAGTATGCAGTTAGATATAGTTAAAATCGTTATAAAAAAGGGCTTAAATGTAAAAAAGACTGAAGAATTAGTAAAAAATAAATTGGAAGAAATTCATGATAAGGAAAACAATATAGGAGAAGACGGTAAAAAGAGAATTAAGGGGGTTTTTAGTCCTAAAATTTATATTAATACTATAAAGCAAGTTTTTGATAAATACGGAATTGATGCAAAATACAGATCAAAAGAATTGGATGATAAAATAGAAGTAACAGTAGTAATATCAAAAAAAGTTTAATTGCATCTGTTTTGTTTAAGATGTTTCACGTGAAACATTACCAGAGTGCAAAGCTATACCAGAGATGTTTAAAAAGTCAATATTATGGGGGCTTTACAATTATATTATGATATTTATAAGGCTAGATTTTAAGGGAATGCTGATAAAGATTTATGTCGTTAATGAAATTTGGCATATAATATTAACATTTTTGGGTAAAGTCTTTAATAGTACGTTTAAATTGAAGAGGGATAAGTATGCCCTCTTCAATTTTATTAGCAAGTAGCTTAACAGCTAAAATAATTAGGAATTATTTTCCATTGTTCGTATTTTTCAATGGATTTTTTATGATACCTATTTTTATTAATAATTTTTTTTATAAAAACTTATTGACTTTTACTAGCTGGTCTATACCTATATTAAACTGGCTCTGCCATAATTTATGCCTGCATCTCTTTCATGCTTTTATTCTATAATAAACGCTCTCTACAAATCTCCGCAGAATTGTGGCAAAATTGAGGTATAATCATTTTTTAAATGATAGTTTAATTTGTTCATGGTAAACTATAACTAGTAGTACGAAACCACCTGAATTTTTTAATCTACAATTTTTTTGTAGGCTTACAAGTAATAAAAAAACTAAGAGTGCAGAGTATAAAGTACAGAATAGAGTGAATGATGATTTTTAAAGATTTAGCGTCAGCCTTAAATTCTAAAATTTTTTCTGCCACAGTAGAAAATTAACCTTCACTCTACTCTCTACTCTTTACTCTCTACTCTAACTTTAGGGAGTGTTAATGTGGATAAGAAACTAATTTATATTGCTGATGATGAAACTAACATTCGAAATATTATAAAGTCCTTTCTCTTAAAAGAAGGCTTTGAAGTAGAAACCTTTGATGATGGAAGTGCTTTATTTGAAGCTTTCAATAGGAAACCAGCAGATATGCTTGTAATAGATATAATGATGCCCAATATGGATGGATATTCTCTTTGTTCACTTGTACGTCAAAAAAAGTTCGGTACCAATAATAATAGTATCTGCAAAAGATACTGAACCAGACAAAATAGCAGGACTTACTCTTGGAAGCGATGACTATCTTACAAAACCATTTAGCCCAATGGAACTCATAGCAAGAATTAAAAGTATTTTTAGAAGAATAGAACTTGACAATTCTAACAGTACCGAAACTAAAAATTTAAGTATTTCAGATGTTACGATAAATCCAGACTTAAAACAAGTTGAATTTAACGGTGCCGATATCGGTCTTACAAAAATGGAGTTTGAGGTTGTATACTATCTTACAATCAATAAAAACAGAGCCGTGAGCAGAAGTGAACTTTTAGACAAAATATGGGGATTTGAAAATGAAGTTGAAACTAGAGCCACCGATGATGCTATAAAGAGAATAAGAAAGAAACTTTCTGATGCAGGATCCAATTTAAAAATTGAAACAGTTTGGGGATTTGGCTTTAAAATTCAAGACAAGGGGTGATACAAATGAAAAGACGTACAATTAATAAAAAAATTTGTGATTATAATCTTCTAGCAAGAATAAGCAGAAATACAATAAAGGGAAGAATTTTCAAATACAACCTTGCTGTAATATTACTTCTAATTACCATTACAACTATAACCTTTAACGTTGCTATTCGTTTGTATATTCAAAAAGAAATTATTGGTCAATTAAACAAATTAGCAACCAGTGTAGAAGGAGCAGCTCTTGAACATGGTCCAGATTTTTTTAAACCAGATGATAACAATCACACACCACCAAACCTTTTACCTAGGCATGCTACTATACCAGAAACTTCTTCTGAAGTCACTAAAAATTCTACCTCTACCAAAAATAATGATCTTTTTAGATATTATTTTATGCTTGACAGATCTTTAAGAAAACCTCTTTCTGTTTTAAGCGCTGACTTTATACTGATTGATAAAAATAAAAATGCAATAAATCCATCTACCGAGGAAAGTAATAAAATACCTAGCGATTTACTTTCTAAGCTTAAAAGTGAAATTGATACTTCATCAAGTAAAAGCTACAAAAGCTCAATAAGATTTTCTGTATCTGGAACAGACTATGTTGCTATAGTAAGACCAGTGTCCGATAAAAATACCTTTGGTCTTGGATGGATAATTATTTATTCAAGCGTTCAAAAGATAAATCAGCTTCAATTTTGGATAAATATTATACTTTTAATCATTTTAATTATTTCAGCCTTAATTACAGTTATATTTTCTTCTCGTATAGCAAAAAAAATATCAGAGCCATTTTCTTCTTTAAATGAACATATACGCTCTATTGCAGAAAGAAACTTTGGTGAAAAAATTGATTTACCTGTAGATTATGAACTTAGTGAACTTGTTAACGGTATAAATATAATGTCCGAAAAACTAGAAATTTATGATAAAGCTCAAAAAACTTTTCTTCAAAATGTGTCCCATGAATTTAGAACGCCTCTCATGTCTATCCAAAGCTATGCTGAAGGAATAAAATACGAGGTAGTTGATGGAAATTCTGCTGCAGATATTATAATAGGTGAATCAAAGCGCCTAACTCATCTTGTTGAGGATTTGCTTTATCTGTCAAGACTTGACTCTATAGAAGAAAATTACAATTATACTGAAATTGATTTTATAGAGCTCATAAACAGCTGTGCAGAACGTTTAAATGCTATTGCCCTTAAAAGCAACATAAAAATTTCGGTCAATAATCTAAATAAGGATATTATTATATATTCTGATGAAGAAAAACTTTCAAGAGCACTTACTAATATAATAAGTAACTCCATAAGGTACGCAAGTTCAAGTATTACTGTAGTCTCAAACATCAACTTTGATAATAAACTTGACATAACAATTTCTGATGATGGTCCAGGATTTGATGAAAAAGACCTACCTCATATATTTGATAGGTTCTATAAAGGTAAGAAAGGTAAATTTGGTCTTGGTTTATCTATAAGCAAAAACATTATTGAAAAACTTCATGGTACTATTACTGCTGGGAATGGAGAAACAGGAGCATTATTTTCAATAGAAATTCCAATAAAATGCAATTCTAATTAACACTACAAAATATGAAACAAGACTTTTGGTGTATTTTATAATACGTCAAAGGTCCTTAATTTTAATCTACATGAGAGATTAGAAATATACCCTAATTTTTCCTCTTTCCTTTTTCTGCAGCTAAAAATAACAAGTGTGCAATTATATATAAAATTATAAAAATAATAATGTTTTCAATGCTTAGGACTGTATAATCCCAGAAGTACAGTGTTAAAAATACTAAGATATATATATCATTTACAAATCACTTTTTTCTACTGCCATCTTTATTAAAAATTTTAAATAAATGTTTTTCGTCGGTAACAAGCATAATTACAACACCTATTAATAAAAATATCATTTGCGCAACTAAACCATTAACAATTAGCGGCTGAAGAGCTGCCCAAATGCCAAAAATACCGTTAGCAATTCTAAGTATTATCATGCTGTATCCACCATACTTTTGCGCTGTATCCCAAGTATCTTGATTTTTCATTGAAAAAAGATGTCCTATACCCATATATAGATAGACAAGCTGAAAGATTAAAATTGCTAATACCAAGCTTATCCATACAAACTGGAAGTTGACTCAGTTTATCTATATCAGCCAGTCCTTAGCCTTAACAAAATCATTAAAAAAATTCTATTCAAATTTTACTTTATAATTACAAAATATCTTTTTCATAATCTTTAAGGATTTTCTATCAGCTCCAACAAAAGAAACTTTTCTAACACTACCAGTAAAACTTGCATCAATCAAATTTTCAATAATTAAGATTCCTAGAACTTTTGTTATTTGCGTTTGATTTAAATTGATTGCTATAGCTGATGGAGATGAATGTTTTTTTATTGTTTTCATATCATCTAAAAATTTACTTTCAACAACATCAGTAAAATCATAAAGTGAATCCAAATTTTTTATCCAAATATATCCGTTATTATGAGCTATAGAAAATGATTTTCTAACTATTAAATCTTCCTTTAACATTTTAAAATACCATTATTGATAAGCTTTAACGCATCTGATATATGCAGATCAATTTGTACAATTCTCGTTTTCACCACTCCTTATGACTTATGCTCAGGATATTCAAATTCAACTACAATTCTATAAGTTTTTCAAAATTTATTTATAATTATTTTCGTATATAACTTTTCCATCCTTGTCCAATCCTTTTAATGAAATTATTTTGTACTTATGTAAATTATTTTCCAAACAAAATATAAACATTTTATCTGAAGTAATTTTATATTTCATTGTATTCTTTTTTTATTATCTTGAAATTGTAAACTTACTGATTTTATATTGGAATCATTTACATATCCAAAAACTGGTGCGACATGTTCCTAAGTGAAAAGCCTAGGCACTTCTTAAAATAAGGAGTGAACTAAACACACAAGAAGTCAAATGAAAGAGTAACGTCTGGAAAGGCTTCCTTTAATACAAGGTATTAATAAAATACTGCAAATGATAATAATTGCTCTCCTAAGTATTTTCAATTTAACTTCCTCATCACAATAATTTTCCAATAAGGTCCATATAGTGCAACTATATACTATATTGCAGTAAAACTTTTTTAATAAAAACAATGAATATAGGGCGAAAATCTTGAAAGTTCTTAACATTTTAAAAAATAGTCTCTTTAGATTTATAACTTTTATTTAACATTCCGAAACACTATTACTTTGCAATCGCAAATTCTACTGCAGAAACCCCGTGTATTGTTGTCGTATCAAAAACCGGAATTAAAACATCCTTTTGCTTTATTAATAACGGTATTTCTGTGCATCCAAGCACTACTCCTTCAGCACCTTTTACTTGCAATTTGCCTATTATTTCTTTATATTTCTCTCTTGAAGTATCCTTTAATATACCTTTGCAAAGTTCTTCATAAATAATTTTATGGACAATTTCCCTATCGGTTTCCTCTGGAATAATTACATCAATATTGAACTTGTCCTTTAGCACCTTTTTTATAAAAATCCTGCTCCATGGTAAATTTAGTTCCAAGAAGCCCAACCTTTTTAAGTCCCTTTTCAATTATTTTTTCTCCTGTTACTTCTGCTATATGTAGAACCTTTGTTCCAGCTTCTATTTCTATATCTTCTGCCATTTTATGCATAGTATTAGTACATATTACAATAAAATCTGCTCCTGCACTTTTAAGAGCTTTAGCCGCAGCAACCATAATATCAGTTAGTTCCTTCCACTTACCTTGATGTTGCAATAATTCTATTTCTTCAAAATCTACGGAATACATTATGCACTTTGCAGAGTGAAGGTCACCTAACTTTAACTTAACAGTTTCATTTATGATTTTATAATATTCAAGTGAGGATTCCCAGCTCATTCCCCCAATTAGTCCAATTGTCTTCAATTAAAACATCTCCTTTAAACTATCGCTTAATCGCTTCATACCTAAAGTTATCTCTTCATTTTGTGGATAAGTAAAATCCACCTTGAGGCTTATAGAATTGTATTTTTTCAAAATTATTATTCAATTCTTTAATCATTAAATCCCTTTTTAACCTGTATTCACTTCTTATTTTTTTAATATGTTTTTCATAGTAGCCTTGTCTCAAAAACTCGCACACCATGTACTGACTTAAGGTATTTACATGTAAATCAGTTAGCTATTTAAATAAACTTAATTTATTTATTACCCTCTCCGGCGCAGCTATCCATCCAACTCTCAAACCTAGTGATATAGTCTTTGAAAATGTACTTAAATATATAACATAATTATTTTTATCCAGTGCTTTTAACGGTGGCAGTTCTTCACCCTCATATCTTATTTCTCCATAAGGATCATCTTCAATTACAGGGATACCATACTTTTCAATAGCTTTTATAAGCTCATATCTTCTTTTCAAACTCATAGTAATTCCAGTTGAATTTTGAAAGTTTGGAATGGTATATATGAATTTAGGATTAAATTTTTTTATTAAATATTCTAGTACATCAAGCCTGATTCCATTTTCATCAAGAGGAACACCTATAACTTTGGCTTTTAACATTTGAAATAATTGAAGTGCTCCAAAGAAAGTAGGCTCTTCCACTAAAATTACATCATCAGGATTTACAAAAGTTCTTACAATCAAATCTAACCCCTGCTGAGAGCCTGATGTAACCATTATATTCTCGGTTGATACCCTAACTTCTCTGTTTATCATTAACTTTTTAATTTCCGAAGCAATAAGTCCGTCTGCCTTAAGCTCTTGATAGGCTTTAACTACTGTGCTTCTATTGACCTCCAAGGTTTTTGCAAGTTCTCTTTCTGATGGCAGCACATAAGCTTTGGGCAGCATTTTAGAATAAATCATATCCCTTATTTGATTTTTAATTTGAATATATACAGAAATTTTACTATTCCTTTTAATACTAATGTTCATATAATCACTCACTTGCAAATGGTTTATCTTTATATTATATCAATTAAAACAATATAAAAACCTCCAATTTAATATTTTAATATCGCCATCCATTAAAGTTATAGTTAAACCTAGTAATTGCTATAAAAAACTCTTTTTAAAAATATATAATTTAGATATAAAGTATTTGGTTGAATTAAAGGAGTAGAGCTTTCTTCACTCTACCCCTTATAAAAGTTATTTTAACTACATGGTGTAGGAATAGTTTGGCTTGTAGAAACTCGCAGCACTCTTATTATGCCTGTTCTTGTTCTTCCAGTAAGCCGCATAGCTACTCCATTACCACTTGCAACTATAATCCAATGGGCATATCTAACGCTAACTGGCTTGTCATTACTATAAAGTCTACAATATCTATTAACTCCATTTGTCCAGTACAGGAAAACTCCATTTTTAATATCGCGCCCTGCTCCTTCGTTAAAATAAACACCTACCGGGGTACCAGTCCTAGCAATAAGGGAACCAGAAGCCGGATGCATAACACAACCTAAATTAGAAGGAGATGGTATAGGCTGAGTTCTTCTTACTTCTGCAATCATTCCAATTGCAAGGTTTTCAAGACAAGGTGTGGTTGTTCCTGTTCTAAATCTCCAATGCCTTAAAATCACCTGAACAAGAGTACCATGTGCTGGATTTATGCTGCTATAATAATGGTATACTCCATTTCTCCTATACAAAGCAGCATAAAAAACTCCATTATGAACACAATAGCACGCACCTTGATTGTTTGAATATAGGCATCTATCACTTTGGTTACATGTGCTATGACCTAATCCGGGATTTCTATATAAAACTCCAACAGGATTTCCTCTATGAATTATAGGAGGAACAATTATAGCCATAACAATTACTCCTTTGCAAATTTTATCTTTAGAAATAAATTTAATTTCTCAATTCATTTATATGATACTGCGCTATTAATTTGTGAATTGTTTTTCATAATAGTCATTCTATTTTTTCATTTTTAAGCTTAACGTTACTACCTTTCTAAAATATAATATTAATTTACTTATATAATAATTCAATTTTTAAAAATATCCACAGCCTGTTATTTTCCTACATAAAGCGTGTATACATTATGTGGATATTCCTTGTCTCTAAATGCTTCATAAGTTGAACCAGACAAAACAAAACCAAGCTTTTCTGCAAGATGTTTTGATTTTTCGTTATCTACATAAATACATGCGCTTATCGCTTTTATATTCATATTCTCTATAGCAAATTCAATGATTTCTTTAATGGCCTCCTGCATATAACCTTTTCCCCAAAATTCCTCTTTAAGGTCGTACCCCACTTCAGCAGTACCAGTTTTTTGATCCCATCTGTGAATTCCACATGTACCCATTTTTATTCCATCGGTTTTTCTCACCAAAATCCATCTGTGATGTAAATGTGGTTCCGGCTGTGATAAGTAAAGTTCAAGTATTTCGTCTGCTCCCCCTATATCAGTTAAAGGCTCCCTGTCAAATAAATATTTAGTCACTACAGGGTCTGAAAACTGGCTGAATATAAACTCTCTATCCTCCACAGCTATATTTTTAAGAATTAGTCTTTCTGTTTCTAGGCTTTTAAATATCATAATATCCCTCTATAAATGTCAAGATTAAAATGTAACTTTTTGATCATTTAAGGCTGTAGGTTTTAGTGTTCTTCCTGCTTTATATGATCTTTAAGCCTGTATGAATTTCCGACAATAGAAACTACATGAGCATGATGAAGAACTCTATCTAAAATTGCATTTGCAATAACAGAATCATAAAAGATTTCATCCCAAGAATTAAAATTTATATTTGTAGTCAATATTGTACTCTTTTTTTTCATATCTCATATCAATAAGTTGAAAAAATAACTTTGAATCTTCTTTGTCTATTGGGAGATATCCTAATTCGTCTATTATTAAGACTTTATATTTACTGAAATGCCTAAGCCTGGCATCAAGCCTATTCTCCAAATTAGCCCTTTTCAATTGCTGTATAAGGTCGTTACACTTAATAAAGTATGTACTGTATCTTCGCTTCGCGGCAGCGATTCCTATAGATGTAGCTAAATGTGTTTTACCAACACCACTGGGACCTAAAAATACAATGTTTTCTTGAGATTCAAGAAATCTCAATGAAGCAAAATCTAATATTTGGTCTTTATTTATACTTGGTTGAAATGTAAAATCAAAATCTTTGATTTCCTTAGTATGAGGGAATGCCCCTACTTTAACCATTGAACGAATCATATTTGCTTCCTTAAAATCTATTTCATGTGTTGACAGTTTTATCAGACTATCTACAAACGATAGATTATTCTTTGTAGTAAAATCAATAACCTCATCTAGATGGTTTATCATCTGCTTCATTTTTAAATATTCTAAATTTTTAATAAGTTGTGTATAAGTACTATTCATTATTATATATCTCTCCAATCAAATTTAAGTTGTTTTTAGCAATCTCATTCATATCTAATTTAGAATTAGTAAATGTTAATGAGCTAATACCCAAATAATGTTCATAATGATAATTCAACTTTTGATTTTTTATTTCGTGAATAGTAACTAATTTTGTGTTATAATGCAAATGTAGTTGATTATCATATACTTGTAGTTTAAGTTTTTTCCCTATATATTCTGGTGGTACAGAATATTGATTTGATTTGTATGAAATCATGCTTTGGAGATTAACTTTAACACTTGTTGTGATAATATTGTAGTGATTTCTTATTTGCTCTTTAGGAAGCTCAAATAGGAAATCTTTTTCTTTTTCCAAGTGTAATATAGGAATTTTCCCTGTAGTTGTATGACATGAACTATTAACTCTATTGTTAAGTTTTGCTACAAGTTCATGCAATTCTTCAAAATTTAATGTGCCATTGTAAGCTCTAATTTCATCAAGTAATTTCATTGGTGCTTCTACTTTAGCTTTTGTGTTCGGTCTTCCTGCTATGCAGGGACGGACAACAAAACCGTAATCATCTGCAAACTGTTGAAATTTATTGTTTACCTTTCCCTTAGAATATTGTGTTCTAGGTGCGTCCATTACAGTTTTCATATTATCTGTTAATAATTCATTAGGTACACCACCCAATATTTCAAAAGATTCATTAAGAAACGATAACAAAATATCTTGTGTCTTATCAATAGAAAGTCTATAAATCCTAAATCTTGAATATGACATTAACAAAACAAAAATGTTAATTGTGATCGTCTCACCAGTAGATAATAGAAAATCAATACTTTCCTTCCAATCCAATTGTGCTTGATGCCCTTTTGCTGTTTCATATCTCATATTAGAACTATTTGAAATGTGTCCATTCTTTCTATCTTTAAAATAATTATTAAATTCTGGCTTCCCCGATATATATCTTCTGAAAGAAGATTGAGCGCAATCTAGATTATGATTATCGGTTAAATATTGCCATAAAACGCGCTTGTAATAGAATACTTGAGGGGACTTATCACTAAGAAGTTCCTTAATTATAGGTTCAAATTCATCAATTTTAGATTTTCTATTTCTAGTTGTAGGTTTTATATATCCATTTAAGTATTTTCCTACGGTTCGAGGATCTACACCAAGCTCTCTTGCAATTTCACTCTTATTAACTTTCAAATTATTTACCTCCATAATTGGATTTAACTTATGAAGATCTTCTAAAGTACTAATTTCAATTTCTGAATAAACATTTGTTTTTATAATCATAATTACCTCACAATTTTTCCTTTGTCTTTTTGGTAATTATAACTTATCTAGGCTATTTTTCATACATTCTTATATGATCATTTTCCTACAATCTTATGTTAGCATTTATATCCCTCCATGCTTTTCGCAATAAATATTCACAGCTTCTCATTTTTAATCAAAGGTTATCCACACTTTTCACATTATAGATGTTACTTATAGATAGACAACTTGGAAGTTTTGAAATGACTAATACCAAGGTTATCTTTCAAATCTAGTATTTTACTGAGAGTACAGAGTACAATTCACAGAGGACAGTGAAGGTTGACCTTCTTCCACTTTGCTACAGAAAGTCTTAAACTTAATGCTGACGCCAATTTTTTAAAACTTCCTATTTATTTAGTTCAGCAAAGCTGAACATCATTAGTTATAATTAAAGATTTATCTGAGAAAAGCGAAAGGTAAATCATCCTTAACTGTCAATTGTCCTCTGTCCATTGTCAACTGATTAAGGCATCTAAAATATTACTTGTAAAATTATAACATTGACTATTTTAACCTTTCAGGTTGTCTGTCTATAAAATCATATACTCTGTTTTTCGCATATGCATATTATCCTAACATCATTAATTCAAACTTTCAATTTGGTATCAACGCAAAAATAAACAGACCTCTTGGTTACTTTCCAAAAGGTCTGTAAAATACATTTATCTATATAGTTATTTCATCCAAAATTTTTTTACAATCTTCATAGGAATCAATTGCAAAATCTGCTTCCTCAACATTTTGTGGAATTCCTGATCCCTTATATGCAACAACCTGAGCCCCTGCTATTTTTCCAGCATGGATTCCCACTTTAGAATCTTCAAATACAATACATTCTTCTGGCTTTGCTTTTAATAGCGACATTGCTTTTTTATAGCCTTCTGGATCTGGCTTGCCTTTTGTACACATATCACCGCAGATAATAACATCAAATAAATTCATCATTTTCATACGATTTAATGCAATAATAATTAGTCGTGTAGAAGTAGAAGATACAATTCCTATTTTCAAGCCTTTTTCTCGGAAATTTTCAATTAACGATATTAAACCTGGCATAGGAGAAATATCACCATTTTCATACGTGTTTCCTACTTCTTTTCTCTTTAGTTGCAATTCTTCAAATGTAACCTTTTTAGGAGCTCTTGAAAGCAATCGGATTACATTTTCACTATCCTTTGTTCCAATTAGTTTATGCTTGTCCTCTTCTGATAGGTAAATACCAAATGAAGCTAATGCCTTTTCAAAGTATCTTGCATTACTTTCCTCTGTATTTACAATCACCCCATCAAAATCAAACAAAACAAATCTCTTGTTCATAATCCCCTCGCCTATTTCTCAAAAAGTTTACGAGCATTAGTTTGAATATATTCAATTTCTTTTTTAGACAAGTCACAAAAGTCACTATTATCCATAGAGCAATTTGAATCTTGCACATACATCATTTTTGTATCTTTCTGTGTGATAGAGTAGAACCAGCACTCTGCAGGAACATTATACACTTTTCCTTTTTCCATTAAAGTTAGTTCAATCTTAAATTTATCATTTTCTCTTTCTGCAGTAATTAATATTGCTTTTCCAGCTGACAAAATAAACTGTTCATCCGTTGAGTGATGTATTTCCAAATGAGCTATTCCCTCAATATCATTATCTGGCTTCCAATTTTTAATAGAAACAAGCCATTTTTCATTTTTGTATACACAAAGTATTCCTTCTTCATTATTCTCATATATATTTGGTTTCATTTTTCACTTCTCCTTTTCTAAATCTATATTTTTATATTTCAGTTTTTCCTTGGATTGGAACTCCGTAGCCAAATGCACCTTCCATGCCGCACACATTAGCTGCAAATATTGCTCCGCTTTTCATAGCACTTTCTAATCTTATCTTCATGTTTTCTTTTGTCCCTTCAACTAATTTTCCTGTTTCGGAGGTCTGTAAAAGCGAGCAAAGAAAAGCTGAAAAATATGAATCTCCTGCACCCATTGTATCAATAATATTCGCAGCCATAACAGCAGAGGTATACAAGAACTCACCATCATAAAGTACATATGATCCATCTTCACCTATTGTTCCAAGGACTATTTTCACTCCATAATTCTGAACTTTCTTCATCTCTTTTTCTCGTTCTTCCGCTGTCAAATGAGCACATGATAGGATTGCCACATCAATATATGGACATACTTTCAAAAGATATTCATCTGTCCATCTCATAGAAAAATCATACGCAATTGGTACTCCTGTTGCATGAAGCTCCTTCAAATTATTTTCAATATAACTATTTAAATTTGTATAAATCAAGTTAAATTTTTTAATGTATTGAAAATCGTTTTCATCAAAATTATAAGAATGCTCTTTAGCAATACCACCTTTGTTGGAACCAAGGAAGACACGATCAGCATTTTTCAAAGTAACTAAAGCAAATCCATTTTCTCCTTCATAATGACGGCAATGGCTATCATCAATTCCTATCTGTTTCAATGTACTTTGTACACATTCTGCCACTTCATCATTTCCATACTTTCCAAGGTATGCTGTCTCCGCTCCATTCATTTTTCCATATACACAAGTATTAACACACTGTCCTCCCGGATACATCTTTCCTCTTGAAAGGTATTTATCACAGACGTTATCGCCAATAGCAACAATTTTATAATTCTTCATTTTTCTTCTCCTTCTATAGCAGTATTTAAATTATTCAAAAGAGAAACTAGTAAATCTACTCTAATTCATTTGTATTCTCTTTCATCCAAGAAACAATATCATCAATAGCCTTATCAGGATCACAATAATATCTTCTGTCACAAATTTCAAAAGAAACATTTCCTGTATAACCTCTTCTTTTGAGTGCGCTATAATATTCTTTCATTGGAAAATCTCCATCTCCTGGTACCGTATGCCCTCTATCATTAAAATGAATATGCTGAACTTTTTCGCCAAGATTATCAAAATAATCGTCAACTGTCTCCCTGCATATGTCATCTGATCTAAATCTATCATCCTACAATATTCTGGGAATCGATTTCACGAATCATATTTGCAATATCCTTACTTGAAATCAACACATTAGTCGTTGTTGCTTTTAATTCCTCAAGGATTAATCTAATGTTTTTTCTTTCACAGTAAGCTATAACCTGAGCTAATGACTCCTGACAATACTTCCACGCTTCATCTCTTGGCTGATCAAAATATCCAAAACCTGTACTAATTTGAACATTGCTGCATCCTAAAAATTCAGCTGTATCTATTGCTCTCTGATAATAACGAATACTTGATTCTCTTGTAATAATATCTGGTGTACAAAAGTTAACAGGATATGTGCAGTTTTCAGGTGTAATTGCCATTACATTTAGTTTTCTTCTTCTAATATTTCTATCTAGTTCAATTAGTTTTCCAAGTGAATAGTCAAAAATATTTAATTGCGGCGCTGAACAATAAAGATCAATACTATCAAATGGAGATCTTTCTACCTTATCAAGAAATTTTTCTATTGGGTAACGCAAATAATGATAACTCATAGGCACAAATTTCATATACATAGCCTCCTCTATCTTCTTATACCATATCTTAAATTTTATGATATAATTAAATTATATTTATACTACACTAAAAAACGATTGCACCAAGTGCCAAAGCCACTACTACAGATGCTATTGTACATACCAATCCCGGAAGCATATAACTATGATTCAATACATATTTACCGATTTTTGTAGTTCCAGCAGAATCAAATGCGATTGCTGCAACACACTGTCCAGATGCTGGAATAAAGTAATTTGAACTGCAAGCAAGCCAACCTGCGATAATGATATTAACTGGAAGACCTAATGCAATACCAATCGGTACCATAATCATTGTTGTAGAAGATTGACTGGTAGTAATTGCACCAACTACAAAAACTGCTATTATATAAATCCATGGATATTTATTTGTTAATACAGACATATTCTTAGTAATAAAAGAAGCTTGATCACCAATAAAGGTATTTACTAACCAACAAAGACCAAAGGCTAATACTACTGCAAACATTCCTGTGGTGAATACTGGCTGTTCTAAAACTTTTCCGCTATCAAGTTTAGTTAAAAGAACTGTAACAGCTGCAGCTGTAAGCATGAAAATTTGAATTACAGTTGTAAGTGGTAATTTTGTATTATGTGCGAATACTGGAAGAAGCTTACTTTCTGCTCCTAAAAATACAATGCTAACCATTGCAATTAAAAAGATTGCTACAGAAATCTTTGCTTCTTTAGTAGCAGGTTTTTCATCTCTTTCTACTTTGGAAAAATCTTGAATCTTTCCTTCAGCTACACGAGCTTGAAATTCAGGATCATCTGCTAATTCTTTTCCTTTCTTTAACACTGATAATGCACATAAAACGGTTCCAACTAAAGTTGCTGGAATGCAGACAATAAGTAACGTAAAAATATTAACCGAAGTGTAGTGTGATTTAGACATAAATGCCAATACCGCTACAGTAGCTGCTGAAATTGGACATGCTGTGATAGCCTGCTGTGATGAAACAATAGATGCTGAAATTGGACGTTCTGGACGAATTCCTGTATCAATAGCAATTTCATTAATAACTGGAAGCAAGCTGTATACAATATGACCTGTTCCACTCATAAACGTAAAAATGTAAGCAATAACTGGTGCTAAAATTGTAAGCATCTTAGGATTTTTACGAAGTATCTTCTCTGCTATCTTAACTAAAAAATCCAATCCTCCGCATGCCTGCATTGTAGCTGCCGCACAAATAACTGCAATCATAATCAAAATTACTGTAATAGGCGGATCAGCTGGTGCTACATGTAAACCAAATGTCATAATTAACATTCCAAGTCCACCAGCCATTGCCAAAAATGTACCCCCTATTCGTACACCTATAAAAATAATAGCAAGAACGATTACTAACTCTACCCAAAACATAGATTTATCCTCCTCAATGTTAATCTTATTTTCTTATCCTTTGTTATAACAAAATATTATTATTTAAGAATGGTGCGCACATTCCTAGTAGTACAAAATCAATTCAGCTTTCTTGTGTATTGATTTGTATTATAATGTATTGTTTTGTATCTAATACAATAGTATACCCTATATGTGTTTTTGTCAATTGTATTTTAACGTTTACTTAATGCATACATTAAAGCCATTACTTATTGCTCCCTATTCGCATGCAATCGTTTTTAACATCTCTAAATAAAAAACTGTACCGTAACTAGAACCTTCATATTTTCACAGTATAAATAAAAGTATTTTGAATAATACTTTTATTTATACGCATAGTGATTTCACAATTGTCTCAAGTAAATATTTACCGCTTTAATATTAATATTCCACTTTCCACATATAACGACGTGTTGCTAAAGGATGCTCACGTTTTGTTGCAAGTGCATGGTTGTATATAGGATACACATTATTGAACAATGAATGATTAAAATAATCAACAACAGCTGCATCAATTGTAGAAAGACCAAGTTCTTTAGCATCTAATACTTCTATACGTTTTGCATAAGCATTTAAGAATTTAAGAGCTCTTTCATCTAAATCACGTGTTGAACCCTCAGAAATCTGAATCATAAACGGACGGTTTGCATCGGTAATTTCAAAAGGCCCGTGGAAATATTCACCAGTATGGATGCTGCTAGAATCAAGCCATTGCATTTCCATGAAAATGCATATACTTTCCATGTAGGCAGCTCCATAACCTGCACCACTTCCCATAGTATAAATAACTGAATCATCTTTATATTTCTCAGCGAATTCCTCTGCTCTCTCTCCAACATGCTTACGAGCACTTTTTTATGATATTGCTAATCATTCCAATGCCTTCATAGAATTTATCATAATTTCCATATCCTTCTGTCTGAGCTAAAAGCTCTACTGCAACCAAAAGGGCACATATTGTCTTTTCACCTGAATAGTCAATATCTCCTTTAAGATGATCTGGACTAGCATCAAAGGTATAACGAATAATATAATCACCAAATTCGATGATTTCTGATTCCTTAAGCCATGTTAGAATAATAACAGCCGCTCCCATTTCTTTACCAAGCTTTGCAGCCGCAATTGTTTCTGGTGTATTTCCCTTATGACATGCTAAACATATTATTGAATTTTCTCCAAAATCTTTTGGTGTACTGTGAACGAATTCATTACTGCTAATCCATGCAGATCTAATTGAAGTACATTCTTTTTCCATAAAAGTTTTTGCTGGATAAAGAGCTCCCAAAGATCCTCCACATCCTACAAAATAAATACTTTTTACTCCGCCCTTTGCTTTCTTTTTCTCAAGAATTTCAGAAATAATATTTTTAATATCTTTGCTAGAATAATCCATTTTACTCATTCTCCTTTACGTTATTGTATTTATTTGTCTCTATATAAACTATAATACAATGTAATACATTGTGTCAATGGAAAATTTTATTTTTTATTAGTATACGGTATATACATTGCTTTGTCTTTGTATTATAATAAATACATAATTGCAATTAGGTATTCGTATGGAGGTCATATATGGAACTAAATAATACAATTGCTACACCTTTTGTACAAACAATTAGAAAAAAAGCTGCAGCAAGAAATAGATAGTGGTAAAAGACCTGCTGGAAGTCGTCTTCCAACAGAAAATGAATTAAGCAAAGCTTATAATGTAAGCCGCGTTACCGTCCGCAAGGCTCTTGCCGAACTATCCGAATCAGGATATTTGGAGCGCAAGTCAGGAAAAGGTACCTTTGTTGCTGAAAAAAACTTCAGCGTGGCATAACAAACGGTGTTTTAGGTTTTTCTGAAATGTGTAAAATGATGAATGCAATTCCGGGCGCTAAAATTATAAAGATTGCCCTTGAAGAGCCGTCTGAAAAAGATATACAGCAAATGTCACTTAATAAAGATGAAAAAATACTGGTATTAGAGCGTGTACGTTATGCAAATGGCAAACCAGTATTATTAGAATTGAATAAATTTCCCGAATCCTTTTCATTTTTATTTGGAGAAAATTTAACCGATACATCTTTATATGGGATTTTGGAACAACACAATATAATTTTAGATCATTCCCGGAAAACACTAGACATTGTATTTGCAGATACTAAAGAAGCTAAAACATTAGGAATTTCTAGGGGATATCCACTTTTACGAATTAATAGTGTCATACACAATGCAGACAACACTATCACTAACCTCTGTCAGCAGCTCTGCATAGGAGACAGGTTCACATTTATAATTTAAAAATATTGCGAAGTAACAATGCTTCGTCACATACACATACGCGAGGTTTGGGATGTAATCCCATTATCCTTCTAGAATAAAATAAAAGTACTTTTAATAATAACTCCTATAAATCTAAGGCTCAAAAATCATAAAATCCTAAGATATTTCAATAACTCGCTGAAAAAATGCTCAAACCTGCTAAGCAAAGTCAAGTGTTTTTCTTAAAAAATTTCAAAGAAATTTTTTAAGAAAATAGGGTAACTTTAATAAAACCTTCTTACAGAAGATTTTTTAAAGTGCCCTATTTTTATGTCTTTTAGTTTTTTAAAACTTCTAAAACCCTAGCATAATATATTCTCAAAAATTTATTTAGTCCTGCTATTTTAGCTTGTTTCTTTGCCTTACCCTCTGATTCTTTTTTTATTATATAGTCATACACTGCTGTATCTTTAATAGGAACTCTGCATTTTATGCTTTTCTAAAGGAACAAACTTTAGGCTTATATTTGCAGGTGTCATAAAATAGGCGAATTCTGATATTTGGAGGAAATTATGAAGAATTTAAATTTAAACGGAAAATGGAGAATGAAGAAAACTACGGAAGAAAAATGGCTAAATGCAGTTGTACCTGGTTCTGTATATAGTGATTTAAGTAATAATGGACGGATAGAAGATCCGTATTATCGTGATAATGAAAAGAAAGTTCTTGAAGCATTTAAGTGTGATTATGAATATGAAAGAGAGTTTCAAGTAAATAATGAGTTTTTAAAATGTAATAAAATTTTACTTCATTGTGATGGCATTGATACTATGGCAAAGATATTAATAAATGATAAGTTTTTAGCAAACACTAATAATATGCACAGAATATTTGAGTTTAATGTTAAAGATTTACTTGTGGAAGGAAATAATAAAATAAAGATAATATTTTATTCACCTGTAAATTATATAGCTAAAAAATATAATGAAAAACGTATATGGGGAGCAAATGCAATGAAGGGATTCCCATACATAAGAAAAGGTCATTATATGTTTGGCTGGGATTGGGGTCCTCAGGTTCCTGATATGGGAATATGGAGAGATATTTATTTAATAGGAATTAAAACTGGAAGAATAGAAGATGTATATATAAGGCAGCAGCATCATGATGGAAAGGTAGATTTAAAAATAAGTATACAAACATCTCAAGAACTTCAAGAAAACAGCAAACTCAAGATTAAAATAATTTCACCTGATAATAAGGTTATTGAAAAATTGGAAAATGTGAGTGGAGTAGAGAGCAATATTAATATATGCGTTGAAAATCCGCAGCTTTGGTGGCCGTCAGGTTATGGAAATCAACCGCTTTATAAGGTTCAAGTAATTTTAAATTCAGAAGAGGACTTCAAAGAGTATAAAATAGGACTTAGAAAGATAAAAATAAGAAAAGAAAAAGATAAATGGGGTGAGTCTTTTGAATTTAATGTAAATGGCGTATCAATATTTGCAATGGGAGCTGACTATATACCAGAAGATAATATACTTGCAAGATGCAGCAAGGAAAAAACTCGAAAACTCATAGAAGATTGTATAGAAGCAAATATGAACTGTATAAGAGTTTGGGGAGGCGGAATATATCCAGATAATTATTTTTATGAGCTTTGTGATGAGTATGGACTTGTAGTTTGGCAAGATTTTATGTTTGCTTGTGCTGACTATGAGATGAGCAGTGAGTTTGAAGAAAATATAGCTAAAGAAGTTGAAGACAATGTTAAAAGGATAAGACATCATGCATGTCTTGGAATATGGTGTGGAAATAATGAAAATGAAAGTGCCATAAAGTTTTGGGGAATAGAGGTTAGAAAAACAACCTTTGAAGAATACATAAAACAGTATGAAAAGGTTATTCCAGGGGTTGTAAGCAGATTTGATCCAGATACATTTTATTGGCCTTCATCCCCTTCTAAAGGTGGAAACTTTGAGAACCTTGATAAAGATAATATGGGAGATAATCATTATTGGGACGTATGGCATGGTCTTAAACCATTTATAGATTTTAAAAAGTATTATTTTAGATTTGTATCTGAATTTGGATTTGAAGCTATGCCTGATATAAAAACTGTTGAAAGCTATACTCTTAAAGAGGATAGAAATCCATTTTCTTATGTTATGGAGAGTCATCAGAAATGCGATGGTGGAAATGGAAAGATGGTTTATTATATATCTGAATATTTAAAATATCCATGGACTTTGGAGAATTTTGTGTATGAATCTCAAATAATGCAGGCAGAGGCAATAAAATTTGGAGTTGAGCATTGGAGAAGAAACAGAGGTCAGTGTATGGGAACTATATATTGGCAGTTAAATGATTGCTGGCCAACTGCATCTTGGTCAAGCATAGATTATTATGGAAGATGGAAAGCACTGCATTATTTTGCTAAAAAGTTTTTTAATCCTGTTTTGATATCTGCTGATATTTGTGAAGATAAGGCACAGATATATGTTGTAAATGAAAAGAGAAGTGCATTAAATGCTAAAGTTAATTGGAAAATAAGAGATAATGGAAGGAGGATTTTAAATGAAGGCAGTGAGGAAATTCAAGTTTCTCCACTTACCTCAGTATTAGTTAAAACTTTAAACATAAATGAAAATGTAGATATTAGGAGAAATTATCTTGAATGTGAAGTTGTTTCGGATGGAGAAGTATTAAGCTCAGAAAACATATTATTTACAAAGCCCAAATATTTTATATTTTTAAAACCACAAATTGAATTTTCAATATTAGAAAAGGATAAGTATTTTATAATTAATATTAAAAGTGAAAATTTTGTAAAATATGTATGCTTAAATTTGAGAGATACGGATTGTAGATTTAGTGATAATTATTTTGATATTTCAGGTGAAGAAATTAAGAGTATTATTTTAAATAAGGATACTTTATCTAATAAAATATCGGTCAATATGTTGAAAAGTGAATTATGCATAAAAAGTATATATGATATAAGATAAGGAAGTGCTTTCAGTATGAATAATTTTGTTAACAATCCTATGGTAAGTGATGGGGAACCGGGCATGGAGTATATTGGAAGATTTGATTTTTCAGAGTCGGATGGACCTGTTTTTGGTTGGTCATGTTCTACTATAGTTGCTAAATTTATAGGGACAAAAGTTTTTGGCAAAATTTCAGTCTTTTGGTCCAAATTATTTTACTGTCGTATTAGATAATAAAGTTATAATGAATTCGCTTGATGTGAGCAAAGGTGGAGTGTTTGCTTTGGCAACTAATTTATCTAAGGGAGTTCATGAAATAAAAATAATAAAAAGAAATGAGTTTAATATTGGTTATGTAAAGTTTTTGGGATTTGATTTTGATGATGGAAAACTTCTTCCCGTGTCAGAGCATTTAGAGAGGAGAATAGAAATAATAGGAGATTCTATAACTTGTGGATTTGGCAATGAAGGAAAAGATGAAAGCGTTGAATATATTCCAAGCATGGACAATGGATATTTATCATATGGCGCTATGCTAGGAAGAAACCTAGATGCTGAAACAATAATAATTGGATGCTCAGGGTTTGGAGTTATGCAAAGTTATGATGGAGATACCTCACAGACTGTACCATCAAGATATTCCATGGTTGTACCTAAAAAGGATATAAAATGGGATTTTACAAGTTGGATCCCCCAGGTAGTGGTAATTAATTTAGGCACAAATGATTTTAGATTTGGTTCTATACCTAATATAGATAAGTTTAATGAAGCTTATATAAACTTTATAAAAAGAATTCACTCTAATTATAGGAAGGCAAAAGTAATATGTACTGTTGGACCTTTAATGGAAGGCGAGGCATTAAGAGTTATAAAGAAGTGTATAAATAATAAAATTTTAAGATATTTTTATGCTAGAAATCAAGATTTTGTATCTTTTCTTGAATTTGAAATGCAGAATAAGGAAAGAGATGGATGCGGGGTAAGTGGGCATCCAAGCATAAAAACTCATGAAATTATGGCTAAAAAACTTGAAAATGCGATAAGAGAAATTATGGTTTGGTAGCATGAATTTATATAAGTTATTCTGTTTTGCTGCTTTTTTTGAAGGGAAGGGATATTTTTACGGTAGTACCGACATTTGGGATTGCTCGATATTTTAATACCATAGTTATTGCCATAGTGGAGTTTTATTCGCTGATTTACATTTTTTAATCCTATACTTGTAAAATCATTATTTAGATTATTTATATAACCATTTAATGAATCAAGTTGATCAATATTCATGCCAATTCCATTATCGGCTATTTCAAACTCCATGTTATTTTGAAATTTTCTTCCAATTACTTTTATTATTCCTCCACTTTCACATGAGTTTAAACCGTGGTATAATGAATTTTCAACTATAGGCTGAAAGGTTAATTTCATTATTTCGGCAGAAAATAGTATTGGTTCTATATCAATATCTATTTTTTCTATATTATCGTAACGCATTTCTTGAAGCATTATATAAGATTTTAAATTATTTATTTCATCTAAAACGGTAACTTTTTTATTGCTATTACTTAAGCCGTATCGCAATATTTTTCCTAAATTTATAGCCATTTTTGCTGTTTCATTGTCATCATTTATTTCTGCCATCATATGTATTGATTCTATGGTGTTGTATATAAAATGAGGATTTATTTGATTTTGAAGCATTTTTAATTCTAAATCTTTTTGAGCTAATTTGTTTGTATAAACTTCTTTAATCAAATTTTTTATTTTTTGGGTCATTGAGTTAAAGGATTTAGACAAATTACCTATTTCATCTTTAGTAGTAACATTTATCTTTACATCAAAATGCCCATTTTCAACCACTTTCATTGCGCTAGAAAGTTTTTTTATGGGATTAACAATTTGTTTTGCAATAATTGCAATTAAAATTAATGCAATAGAAATAAAAGTAAATGTTATAAAATAAGTTCTACATTTCATTAAATTTATGTTTCTGTTTAGTTCATTTACAGGTATAATATTTATTATTTTCCAATCAGAAAGAGTTGATGAGGAAGAAGTTATTAAACAATCTACACCATTAAGCTTTGAGTGATTAGAATTATTTTTTGATGAAGATATTAAATTGTTGTATTGATTTTTGGTTAAACTTTTTGTTATTTCAGATGATTTTGTGTCACATATTATGTAGCCTTTACTATTAGTGAGAATAATTCTTTGATTTTTATATATAATTGATTTTTTTAATATGTTTTGCAAAGTTTCGATGTTTCCGTTAACTAAAACTATTCCTACCATTTTTGAATTATCAATATCTATTATTGCCCGTGAAACTCCATATATGTAAGATTTATTTCCCTTAACTTCAGATACATTTGATAGAATATATGTAGGAATTATTACAGGAGAACCAAAATTCTTTATAGTTTTTGAGTACCATATTTTTTTTACTAGGATCAAATGGAGCATATAAGGATGAACTTCTAAGTTTATAGTAATTTTCTCCATTAGAATTAAATATAAAAACAGAATGCAAATTTTCCTTTAAAAAGAAAATATTATCTATCATGTTGTATATGGGACTATAAGTGTTAATGTAAGTACCATTTTTATTAGATGGAGGATTACCATAGTTATTTGATGAATATGATTGCAATGAATTATAATAAAAAATAGGTAATTTGGTTACATCTATCATGTTTCGTAAATCCGAATCAATTTCTGATGTAGTTTGAGAATTCATTTGGCTAACAGTTGAGAGAGTTGTGTTGTTTTTATCATTTTTGTAATAAATAAAATTAACTATGGATAATGCAAACATAAATGTAAATACGCACAAAAAACATATGCCTAATTTATAAACTATAGGTAAATCTTTAAATTTAGTGTGTTTTAATGTGTAAATAAATTTTAAAAAATAATTTTGCATGACATGACCTCTTAAAATTAATGTTTATAATTAATTATAACACAGTGCAAAATGATAAAAAATATATTACTCAGTTGAAAAATTAAGTAATTATGGGGGGAATTGATTAAATGCTTAGTGTTTTTATAGCTGATGATGATAGAATAATACGTAAAGGGCTTGTAAAGATTATTGACAACAATATGAAAGAGTTTAAGATTGTTGGGGAAGCAGCTAATGGTTCAGCAGCACTTGAAAAAATTAAAGAACTTAAGCCGGACATACTCGTCACAGACATTAAAATGCCAGTTATGGATGGAATTGAACTTATAAATAATATAAAAAAGTTATCACTAAAAACAAGATCTATAGTTTTAAGTGGGTTTGATGACTATAAGTTTATAAGGGAAACTTTTAAAAATGGAGCTGTAGATTATATATTAAAGCCGATAGATAATAAGATATTGTTCCAATTACTTGAGAAAATTAAAGAAGATATAGAGAATGAAACGTATGAAAAGGAAAAGGAAGAAAAATATAAAAATAGGATAAAGGAAAGTACAAGTTTTCTAAAAGAAAAAGTTTTTGAATGAAATTTTAAAGGATGAATATATTAGTGATAAGTATTTCAATGAGAGGGCTAGTGAGTTAAATATTTTAACTAAAGGTAGCTTCTATCTTGTGATAATAGATGTTGATGATTTTTTTAAGAAACATCAAGATGAAAAAAATGAAATTATATATTTAAATAATGCAAAATCCGTGGTATACAATTTGCTTAAAGATTTAGAGAAAATTCACATTATAGTTTGCAAAATAGATGATAGAATTGTAGTTTTATTTTCTTCGTACGATAGCAATGCTTATTTCAATTATTTAATGCTTGATAATGCTTTAAATGAAATTAGGGACAAAGTGAGCAAGAAGATTGACAGCACCATATCTATAGGAATAAGTAAAAAATTCGATGATCTACATAAAGTTGGAGATGGATATATTCAAGCAGAGACTGCTTTAAAAAGTAGATTTTATTATGGAAAGAATCATACATATGTTTACAGTAAAGAAACGATTTTTTTACATGAATTTGACTATAAAATGGTGGAAATGCTTGTAAGCTCTATATTAAGTGAAGTTGAGCTATGCAATAAAATTAAAGTAAAGATTTCAGTTGAAAAGTTTATGAAATTTGTTTATGAAAAAAAATTAGATCCAGATAAGTTTAGAAAGTTATTACTAAATGTTATAGTAAGAATTAGCAGCAATATTAGTGATTTTCAATATATTTCAGATAAAATTGAAGGCGCTGATAAAAATATAATTTATTATATACAGGAAATAAATACTTATGATGAATTAAAAGATTATTTTATTACCAAACTTCAATATGCAGCTGAGGAAATAGACAAGCTTAGGCATGAACGTGGAACAAAAATAATAGAGAAGGCTAAAAAATATATACAAGATAATTATAAAGAAGAAATAACTCTAAAAGAAGTTGCGAATCATGTGTATTTAAATTCTAACTATTTTAGTGAGCTTTTTAAAAATGAAGTTGGAGAAAATTTTATAGAGTACTTGATTGAAACTAGAATAAATGCATCAAGGGAGTTATTAAAAGAAAATAAATTGAAGATATATGAAATAGCAGAGATGGTTGGATATAAGGAGCCAGTATCTTTTAGCAGAGCATTTAAAAAAGTAGTTGGGGTATCACCCAAGGAATATATTCAACTATTAAATTGAATATAGCTAATTAGAAAAGTTGAAATATAAACGAGTTACAAAAAAGAGCATAGCACCGAAAGCTTATAAAATCTTTTTTACATGTGAAATTTAAGTTATAAAGTTAATGGTCTGAATTTATGTTAACAAAACTGAATTATTGTAATTTTAAAAGAAAAAGTTATTTAATATACTAAAGATGATAAGTTAGATTTACTAAGTATGAATACGATTTCTAATAAAATTACACGAGGGAGTTGAAATAAATGGATACAGATAACTTAAAAGGGATATTTAACAGAAAGGTTGAAGATGAGCTTTTAAAGGACATACTTCCATTTTGGATCAAATACGATGTAGATAATGAATTTGGAGGCTTTTATGGTGAAATAACTAATGAACTTGAAATACATAAGAAGGCACCTAAGGGGTCCATATTGTGTTCAAGAATTTTGTGGGCATATTCTGCGTCATACATTAAATTCAAAGATAAAAAGTATTTAAAAATAGCTAATAGAGCATATGAGTATATTATAAATAATTTTTGGGATAAAGAGTATTTAGGTGTGTATTGGATGGTAGATTATAAAGGAAATCCTATTGCAACTAGAAAACAGATATACGCAGAGGCTTTTGCAATATATGCTTTGACAGAATATTATAAGGCGACTAAGGAAGAAGATGCATTAAAGAAGGCAAAAAAAAAATTTATGAATTAATAGAGAAGTATAGCTATGATAGAGAAAACGGTGGATATTTTGAAGCTTATACGAGAGGATGGAAGCTTGAAGACGATCTTCGTTTAAGTGATAAAGATATGAACGAGAAGAAATCTATGAATACTCATTTACATATTTTAGAGGCGTATACAAACTTATACAGAGTATGGAGAGATAAAAATTTTGAAAATAAATTTAGAGAACTTATAGATGACACAATTAAGTATATTATAGACAATAACACTTGGCATTTTAAATTGTTTTTTGATGAAAAGTGGAACTCTAAAACAGGAACGGTATCATATGGACATGATATAGAAGGAAGCTGGCTTTTATTCGAAGCAGCAGAAGTTCTTGGCGATAAGGAGATTTTAGAAAGAGTTAAAAAAGTTTCCATTAATATGGCAGAAGTGTCTTATAAAGAAGCTGTGGACAGTGATGGTGGCCTTTTGAATGAAAAACATGAAAATGGAGATTTCGATAGAGACAAGCATTGGTGGCCGCAGGCAGAAGCAGTTATAGGATATTTAAATGCATATCAGCTTACGGGAAAGGAATACTTTCTTGAAGCATCCTATAATATGTGGAATTTTATAGATGAACATATTATTGATAAAAAAAATGGAGAGTGGTTCTGGATGGCAAGGGGTAAAAACAACGACCACGATAAATTGATGAAAGTTGATCCATGGAAATGCCCATACCATAATAGTAGAGCTTGTTTGGAGGTTATAAAAAGACTTGATTTAGAGTAGGGCTATCTTTATTATGTAAAAAAGTAAAATGGAGGAATCAATAATGGAAAAGGAATTATTTAAAGAGAGATTAAAAAAGTTAACGGACAGTTATGAAGCATTGATTACTAGAAAAAATGTAGAAATAAAAGATGGAAATGGTATATATAACAGATTTAAATATCCTGTTCTTACAGGAGCACATGCACCTCTTATATGGAAATATGATTTAAATGAAAAGACAAATCCATATCTAATGGAGAGAATTGGTGTTAACTGTGTATTTAATGCAGGAGCAATTGAGCTTAATGGCAAATTTTATTTAGTTGCAAGAGTTGAAGGGAATGACAGAAAATCTTTCTTTGCAGTAGCTGAAAGTGATACAGGGGTTGATAACTTTAGATTTTGGGATTATCCAATAGAACTTCCGGATACAGATCCTGATGAAACAAATGTATATGATATGAGACTTACTAAACATGAAGATGGATGGATATATGGAGTGTTCTGTTCAGAAAAGAAAGATCCAAATGCACCAGCAGGAGATTTATCATCAGCTGTTGCATCAGCAGCAATAGTTAGAACTAAAGATCTTAAAACATGGGAAAGACTTCCTAACTTAAAGACAGTATCTCCACAGCAAAGAAATGTAGTTCTTCATCCTGAATTCGTTGATGGAAAGTATGCTTTTTATACTAGGCCTATGGATGATTTCATAGATGCAGGAAGCGGAAGTGGAATATGCTTCGGCTTGTGCGACGATATAGAACATGCTGTGGTAGACAAGGAAATTGTAATAAGCCCAAGGCAATATCACACTATAACGGAAGTTAAGAATGGAGCAGGTTGTGTTCCAATAAAGACAGAAAAAGGGTGGCTTCACATTGCACATGGAGTAAGGAATACAGCAGCAGGACTTAGATATGTAATATATGTTTTTGTAACAGACTTGAAAGATCTTACAAAGGTTATAGCAGCTCCAGGTGGATTTTTTATAGCACCACAAGGTGAAGAAAGAGTTGGAGATGTTTCAAATGTTGTGTTTACAAATGGTGCAATAGTTAAAGAAAATGGTGATGTATACATTTATTATGCTTCATCAGACACAAGAACTCATGTGGCAGTATCAACTGTTGATAGACTTTTAGATTACGCATTTAATACTCCTTCTGATCCACTTCGTTCAAGTGATTGTGTAAAACAAAGAAAGGAACTAATAAAAAGAAATTTAGAAATTTTATAATTTGTAAAAAGTTTACTAAAATTATTTAAAGAGGCTTTTGCATTAGCAATTTTTAAAATTGTGATACATGCCTCTTTTTATTTATAAAAATTTCTGTTGTCATGGAAAATGTAATGAAAAACGTTTTCAAGAGCTGAATTTATGTTAACAAAACTGAATAGATGTAATTTAAATGGTCAATATATAAAATTATAATATAAGTATCAGATGAAAATAACATAATTAATTAAAAGGATTAGTGTTTTATCATTTTGCATTTTAGAAAATGATATATTAACGCTAAAAGGGGGAATAAAAGTGTTAAAGAAAAAAAGAAATATTTTCAATTATTGTTAGTGCAGTGATGATGACATCGGTCTTGGCAGGTTGTGGTACAAGTAGTAGTGGCTCAAGTGATGCAAAAGTAACTTTAACTTGGGAAACAAATAGAACCGATATGGCAGGTACAACTCTTAAGGATTTAGCTGATAAGTATCACAAAGCACATCCCAATATAATAATAAAGATTGAATCTGAAAAAGACAGTGATGGAGTTATGAAGACAAAAGCAGCAGGTGGTGAACTTCCAGATTTGTCTTGTGTAATTGGTACAATGAAGAAACCTGATTATCCAAAATATTATGCTGATATATCAGATATAGGATATACCAAAGATAATTTAAACGTTTATGATAAAGGTGAATATGATGGAAAATTGTATGGTTTAAATACTACTGTAAGTTATACAGGTGTTTTCTATAATAAGCAATCATTTAAAAAAGCAGGAATAACTACTCCTCCAAAAACAATGGATGAATTTTATGCTGATTGCGAAAAATTAAAAGCAGCTGGTATGGTGCCATTTGCAAGTAACTATAAAGATGGGTGGCCTTTAGATCCATTCTCAAATAATCATGATCTTGCATGTGCACAAACAGGTGATGAAAACTATAATAATAGTTTCGCAACAAAAAATCCCTTTGATGATCCTAATGGTTTATTGTATGGATTTAAATTTATGAGGACAATGAAGGAAAAGGGTTACTTAGAAAAAGACTTAATGTCAACTAGCTGGGATAACTCAAAGAAAGCAATGGCTCAAGGAACCACAGCAATGACTTATCTTGGAACTTGGTTTCCACCACAAGTTGTACAAAATGGTGCAAAAGCAGAAGATATAGGGATGTTCCCATTCCCGGGATCAAAGGCATTGGTAATGAGTGGAGATTGGTGCTTGGGTATTGCTAAAAACTCTAAGCATATAACAGAAACTAAAGCATTCTTAAAATGGTTATTTGATGGCGCTAAATATCAAAAAGCATTAGATATTGCTTCTCCAATTAAAGGAGCAAAACAAAGCGTTCCAGGTTTAGATGAATTACTTTCATTTAACTTGCCTATAATAACAGAAAAAGCCACAGAAGACAAAGTTGATAAAACATGGAAGGAATCAGAAATTAATCTAGAACAGGATTTACAAAAATATATGATTACAAATGATCCAAATAGTGTAATTAAACAAGATAATGATAAATTTGCTGCGGCAAGAAAAACCGTTGGAAATGACTAAGATTGTTTTTATAAATAGGGAATCATAAAGATTCCCTATTTATAAAATATCAGAAAAGGAGGAAGTATATGTTTGGTAGTACAAGCATTAAAACACAAAGAAAAATAGTTATAGTCAGCTTTCTAATAATTCCAATAGCTATGCTAATAGTATTTTGCTATTATCCAGCTTTTAAACTTTTTCAATATAGTTTTACAAATTGGGATGGTCTTGATCCAAAACTTCATTATGTTGGATTTAAAAACTATGTGGACTTATTTCACGATAGCAAAGCGATAACTGCAGTGCTTAACAATGGAGCTTATTTAATTGTAATGTTTATCCAAACTGCACTTGCTATTTATCTTGCAATAATATTAAATGGAAAATTAAGAGGTAGGAATTTTTTTAAATCGGTACTTTTTTTACCATATATTTTAAATGGCGTTGCTGTTGCATTTATGTTTAGTTATTTATATGATGCAAATAAAGGACCTATAAATCAATTTCTTTCAATATTTGGTGTTCATGTTAAAACCTTTTTCCCTGCAAATTATATGGGAAATTTTTCATTAGCGTTTATAAGCATGTGGATGTATACAGGATTTAATATGGTTTTAATATTAGGAGCACTTCAGTCAATACCTAATGATGTTTATGAAGCAGCAAGTATTGATGGCGCAGGATTTTTGCAGACAGCCATATATATTACGATTCCTAACATAAAAAGTATTCTTGAATACTTATTATTTACAGGGATAAGTGGTTCACTTCAAGCGTATTTTCAGGTTTATGTAATGACAAATGGAGGACCAGCAGGATTAACAGATACTTTTGTAACTAAATCTTTATATTTGGCATTTAACGATAATAAATATGGTAAGGCATCAGCAATGAGCGTTATGTTATTAATTCTTGTTATTATTTTAATAGCTATTCAAAAGTTAGCATTAGGAAAGGATGAGGAATGATATGATAAATTTAAAGAGGAATGATATGGTGAAGTTAAAAAAGAACAAGCGACCTATACAAACCTCTACTGAAATACAAAGCCCAATAGGAAAAATTCTAAATTGGATATTATTGTTTGTCCTTGTACTTTTTATCCTTGTTCCTCTTGCTATAATAGTTATTGCATCTTTTAAGACAAACAGAGAGTATATGTATACAGGAGCTTTTGAGCTTCCAAAAAGTTTTTTAAACTTTGACAATTATAAAACAGTTTTTAGTACAGGACATTTATTATTGGCTTATGGTAATACAATTTTTTTAATTGTAGTTTCAGCTTTTATAAGTATTATACTTAATGCAGCTGCTGCATATGCAATTGCTAGATTTAATTTTAAATTTAAAACTGTAGTATTTGTTATGTTTTTTATACCTACATTAGTTCCTGTAGTATTAACACAAGTTCCATCTTTTGTTTTAATGAAAGATCTTCACGTATTAAATACTAGATGGGCAGGAATTTTAACATATATAGGAGCAGATATAATGCAGTTATATATGTATGTTCAATATATTAGTAAAATACCTAAAGCTTTAGATGAAAGTGCATTTCTAGATGGAGCATCATATTTTAAGATATTCAGATCAATAATACTACCACAGTTGAAGCCAGCTATTGCTACAATGCTTATTTTTAAAATCATAGCTGTTTATAATGATATGTTAGCACCTAACTTGTATATGAACGATCCATCATTAGCAGTTGTAAGTACAGCATTAATGAGATTTTCAACTAATCAAAATACTCAGTATAATCTTATGAGTGCGGCAATAATTGCAATTATGATTCCAACTTTAGTAGTATATATATTCTTACAAAAATTTATTTTCTCAGGAATTACAGATGGAGCTGTTAAGGACTGATAATAGGAGGGTTTTATTATGAGCAAAGTGAAGATTATAGGAGATAATTTAAAAAACATACCATGGCAGGATAAGCCGGCAAATTGTAACCATGTTGTATGGAGACATGAAGGAAACCCAATAATAGATTGGAATCCTACAAATAAGCTTGCAAGAGTTTTTAACAGTGCAGTTGTTCCCTTGGAAGATGGTTTTATAGGAATTTTTAGAGCTGAAGGAAAAAGTGGGAAACCACAATTATATATTGGAAGAAGTAAAGATGCAGTAAAATGGGATTTAGAAGATGAGCAAATTCACTGGAAGGATGAGAATGGAAATCCATATGAACCGAATTATTCGTATGACCCACGTCTAGTTAAGATAGAAGATGATTATTATATAATTTGGTGTACGGATTTTGGTGGTGCATCGCTTGCAGTAGGAAAAACAAGAGATTTTAAGGAATTTACAAGGCTTGAAAATCCTTTTATACCATTTAATAGAAATGGCGTCCTATTTCCGAGAAAAGTTAATGATAAGTATTTATTGTTAAGCAGACCAAGTGACAGCGGCATACGCCATTTGGAGACATATTTTTAAGTGAAAGTCCAGACATGAAATATTGGGGAAAACACAGAAGAGTTATGGCTAAAGGTGGAGCAAGCAGTTGGTGGCAGTCAGTAAAAATAGGTGCAGGAGCAGCACCAATTGAAACTTCAGAAGGATGGCTCTTATTTTATCATGGAGTTTCAAGCACTTGCAATGGTTTTGTATATAGTTTTGGAGCAGCTATTTTGGATATAGACAATCCATCTAAGGTTTTATATAGAACTAGAGATTATCTTTTAACCCCTGAAAAAGAATATGAAACTAGAGGATTTGTTCCTAATGTTACATTTCCATGTGCTACACTTTGTGATGCTGAAACTGGAAGAATTGCAATATACTATGGAGCTGCAGATACGTTCCTTGCACTTGCTTATACTACCATTGATGATCTTGTAGAATACATTAAATCAAATTCTGAACTTGTATCAGGAGACCAGGAAGAGTACAGGTAAAAGAATTTATAGTTTTAATTATATTGGCTGTATCTTAAATTAAATAAATTTAATTTCTATATAATGTAGAAAAAAAGATAAACTTCGCAAAATTTTGGTTTTTTGCGAAGTTTTATTTTTTGAGTTTTAGTTAAACATAGCTTTTAATTTAAAAAGTGTATACTAAGTCTAAAAGGGTGGTGTACATATGAAGAATTTTAAGATAAAAGATGAAATTAGAAATATAATTAAAATTTATTTTAGAGATATTAGAACTATCTTAACTAACTATGTTACATTCGGAATAATATTAGCCCTTATTGCTTTGCCATCACTGTATGCATGGTTTAATATAAAAGCCTGTTGGGATCCATATTCAAATACCAAGGGGTTATCTGTAGCTGTTGTCAATAAAGATAGAGGAGCTAGTTATAAAGAAACAAGCATAAATGCAGGAAGTGAAATTATAAGCCAGCTTAAAAGCAATAATAAAATAGGATGGAAGTTTACAGATGGTTTGGAGGCTTTAAATGGAATAAGAAGTGGAAAGTATTATGCCACGATAACTATACCTGAAAATTTTTCGAGGGATTTAATATCTGTGGTTACTGAGGAAAAACCAATAAGAGCAGAGTTAATTTATTCGGTAAACGAGAAGAAAAATGCTATAGCGACAAAAATTACAGATAAGGGCGCAGCTAGCTTAAGAGATGAAATAAATAAGGAATTTATAAAAACATCAAGTAATATGATTTTTAACTTTTTAAATAAATTTGGAACAGAACTGGAAAAAAATAAGCCTGCACTTCAAAGATTAGCGGATACAATCATTGACCTTGATAATAAAATGCCTGAGATATCAAGAAATATAGATAATACTTATTCAGGGGCAATAGTTCTTAAAAGCTATATAAAGACTGTTCAAGGCAACATACCAGTAATATCAGATACTTTAAATAGAACTTTAAGTATTGTAAAGACCAATGATAAATATTTAAGTCAGGTTAGAGCGTCTACAAATGTTATTGCTGCTGTTGTGAAGGCTGATGAGGAAATTGCCAGAGGTTCATCGGATACGATAAAAGGCCTTTTAAGTGGGGCACAGCAAATTAATACTTTGGATATGCCTAGTTTAATACAGGTTTTAAATACTGTAAAAACTAACTATGTAAATAGTTCAGCAAAGATAAGCAATGATATAAGTATGCTTCAATCTATGATTACAGGTCTTAGTCAATCGACAAGCGGACCTAATGTTTCTGCATCAAGCCTATCAGGAACTTTGAATCAATTTAAAGGAAGCTTAGCTAATATAAAAAATAAAATTGATTCCCAAGCTAATAATGCGGACAATGCAGTAAAGTTACTTCAGAATGGTTCTAACACTGTTGGAAATATACCTCTTAAGGATTTAATTCAAGATGCTCAAAATATATCTAATCAAATAGATAGTTTAATAAATCAATATGATAATGTTACAGCTCCTGCTATAAATAGTGCTGTGAATAGCTTCTCGGGAATATCTCAAAATACAATAACAATTTTAGAGGGAGCTCAAAATAATTTACCAGTTTTAAACAATTTGCTTGGAATTGCAAGTGGGCAAACTTCTTCAGGTATTATTGCTTTGCAAAATATAAAAAATAAATTTCCATCAATTGAAAGTGATGTACATTCTAGTGCTGATAGGTTAAGAAAACTTAATGCGGACGGACGATACGAAGAAATTGTAAGGATGCTTGAGAAAAATGCTATAGCAGAAAGTGACTTCCTTTCTAATCCAATAGATATTAAGGAAAATAGGATATTTCCTATTCCTAATTACGGTTCTGCTATGTCACCTTTTTATACTACGCTTGCAATATGGGTAGGAGCATTTATACTTCTTTCATTGTTATCTGTTGAACCTATGGAATTAAAAAATGGCACAAAACTAAGTTCAAGAGAAAAATTTTTAGGTAGATTTTTGACCTTTTCAACAATTACTACTGCACAGGCACTTGTAGTTAGCATAGGTGATATGCTTTTACTTAAGACTTATGTATTGTTTCCAATTTTATTTGTGATTTTCAGTGTATATGTGAGTATTGTATTTACGATGATAACTTATACTTTAGTTTCTGTGCTTAATAATATAGGAAAGGCAATTGTAATGATATTAATGGTGCTTCAGGTGTCTGCTTCAGGTGGTACATTTCCTGTGGAATTAATACCTCCATTTTTTAAAAATATAAATCCATTATTGCCGTTCACGTATTCTATAGGAGGTATGAGGGAACTGGTAGCCGGGATAGTGTTTTATGAACTATTATATAATATAATATTGCTGCTTATTTATTTTGTCGTATTCTTGATCATCGGGATTTTATTTAAAGAAAGAGCAAATAAGATAAATGAAAGATTTGTAAAGCAATTTAAAAGCAGCGGTTTAACTGAAGAATAAAAAATTTTAGTGGTAATTTTGTCAAATAAGTTATATTATATATAGTAAAAAATAATTTGTTAGTTGAATTGGTGGGGTGCAAATGAAAAATATAGGAGCTTTTTTTGATATAGATGGGACCTTGTATAGAGAGGGGCTAATAACGGAGGTTTTTAAGAAACTTATTAAATATGAAATTGTAAATCCTAAAAAATGGTACGAGGAAGTACAGCCGGAATTTAAGAAATGGGATACAAGGAAGGGGGATTATGATAATTACCTCCTTAAAATGGCGGAAATTTATATCGATGCAGTTAAGGGGCTCCATAGATCACAGGTAGAATTTATAGCAAGGCAAGTAGTTAGGCAAAAAGGTGATAGGGTATATACTTATACTAGAGATAGAATTAAATGGCATAAGGCGAATGGTCATAAGGTGATAACTATTTCTGGAAGTCCTCTTGAACTTGTAAAGCAGATGGCAAATAAATATGGGTTTGATGATTATAAAGGAGCGGAATATATATTTGGTGATAAAAATGGAATATATACAGGAGAAGTTATTCCTATGTGGGATAGTATAAGTAAGGACAAAGCTATAAAGGAAATGGAGACGAAATATAATTTGGATTTAACTAAAAGCTATGCATACGGTGACACAGCGGGGGATCTATCTATGCTTAAGGCAGTTGGAAATCCAATATGTATGAATCCAACAAAGGAACTTGTAAGTAAAGTTATGGAAGACAATATATTAAAAGAAAAAGTAAAGATCATCGTTGAAAGGAAAGACATGATTTATAGACTAACTCCCCAATGCCTAATCTGCGAAGGAGAGTAATCATACGCGGGGTTTGGGCGTACAATGTCATCAACTTAAGAAAAAAATTTGGATTTTATAAAAATCCAAATTTGTTTTTTAAATATATTTTTTATATGTTATATTTAAAGCAAAAAGGAGCTTCTTCTGATGGTAAAAAAACATGAGAGAATTATGTTAGTCTTTAAAGAAATACAAACAGGGGAAAGCTGTCGCTACAAAAAATCTTAAACTTAATGCACGCAAAGCGCTTAAAATATAGTGCTCAGCGTAGCTGACACTATTAAGTTCTAAGATTTACCTGAGAATAACGAAAGGTAAATCTACCTTCATTGTGCATTGTGAACTGTGAATTGTGCATTGAGCTAAATTCCAGTTTGTCAGCATGAATTGTGTATTAGCCGTTTTAATCTTCCATGTTGTCCATCTCTAAAATAGCCTTTTATACAGCTCTTCCCTTCTATCCTGTTTAAATCTAAACTTTTCTCTACACTTTCTAACTTCTTCTTTATCAATATCAGCTGTAAGAAGCTTTTCCTCATCTTTGCAGGTGCAAATTACCTTTCCATATGGATCTATAACCATAGAATCACCAGAATAATATAGCCCATCTCCTTCTCCAACTCTGTTTACTGCAGCAATGTAACATTGATTTTCAATAGCTCTTGCTTTTAAAAGTGTTATCCAATGTTCTCTCCTAGACTCTGGCCAATTTGCAATTACTAATATAACTTCAGCCTTTTTAGAAGCTGCCGTAAATATTTCCGGAAAGCGCAAATCATAACATATAAATGTAGAAAAATTTATATCATTTATATTAAAATATTTAATTTCTTCTCCTTTTATATAATACTTATCTTCTTCTCCATATGAAAATGGATGAATTTTTGTATACCTTGATATTTCACCTATATCAGGAGTGCATACTGAAAAATTATTTTTACCCATGTTATTCTTAATATCTACAAAGCCAAAACCCGCACATATATTATATTCCTTTGACTTTTCAGAGAACCATTTTACAGTTTCCAAATTCTTCTGGCCAATTTTATTTACATTCATAGAAAACCCCGTAAGCGTCATTTCTGGAAAAATCAATAAATCTACCTTTTCTTTTAATGCTTTTTCAAAAAATTTAATGCACCTTTTTTTAGTTTCCTCTTTATTTTCCCAAGCAATATCCATTTGTGCCAATCCAATTTTCAACCTAACACCACCCTTCTTTTAAATGTAGTCCCTGAAATATTAAAATTACAAATACTATAATTTCACAGGTAATTTTAAAAATCTTAGAGTAGAGAGTACAGTAAGCGTTGATTTACCTTTCGTTTCTCTCAGGTAAATCTTTGAACTTATATATTGTCAGCTGCGCTGATCACTATCTTTTACGGCATGCGCAAGCATTAAATTTAGATTTTTCCAAGCATAACGGAGAAAAATCAACCATCACTCTACTCTCTACTCTTTACTCTCTACTCTGCTTAAGATTATTTTACATTAATTTAATCATTTTTGCTAATACTAAGTATATCTTTAAATTTAATGGAGGTATAGAATGAAAATAGGAACAGTAAAATGGTTTGATCCTGAAAAAGGTTATGGATTTATTTCTTCTGAAGGAGAAGATGATGTATTTGTTCATTATTCATCCATAAAAGAAAATGGCCCTAAAAAACCTTAGATCAAGGTGAAGAAGTAAAATATGATGTTGTAAAAGGTTCAAAGGGACTACAAGCATCAAACGTTCAAAAGATGTAGCACAATCCTTTTTAGTTAAAATTCATTTCTAGTAAAACTATGCTAAAGGGGTTGTTGCACTAAATATAGATATTACAATTGAATTAATTCTTAGCGCGACAGCCCATTTCTTTAATATAATACAGACAGGTTCTGGTATTCCCACTTATTAAATATAATACAAATATAGGTATTATATACTTCGATAAACTTCATTGACTAAAATTCTCAAAAGTTGTAATATTACATCATAAGTTATTTAAAAACTTAAATAATTTTAACTATTATCAATAATTAATCTTTTCTTACATTTTACACTTCAAATTCAAAGGGGATTTATGATTAAAGGAGGTAATTTTATATGCAAATCGATAAGGAAACCTTAAAGAAGGATTTTAAAAGGAAGCTTACTGCTCTATATGCCGAAGATATTTCCAGTGCTTCGGATTTTCACAAATATTATGCTATTAGTTCTTTAGTAAAAGATTATAGTTCTGAAAAATGGATGAATAGTAATTATAGATATAGCCGCAAGGAGAAAAAACAGGTTTACTACTTTTCAATGGAATTTTTAATAGGAAGATTACTTGGAAGTAACCTTTTAAATTTAGGAATAAAAGATATGTGCAAGGAGGCTCTAGCAGAGCTTGGCATTAATTTAGATGAACTTTTAGAAGTTGAGCATGATGCTGGACTTGGAAATGGTGGACTTGGAAGACTTGCTGCTTGTTTCTTAGACTCAATGGCTTCTGTAGGAATACCAGGTCACGGCTGTGGAATAAGATATGATTATGGACTTTTTGAACAGAAAATAGTTAATGGATATCAAGTTGAAATACCTGATAATTGGCTAAAAAATGGAAATGTATGGGAAGTTAGAAGAGAAGATAAAGCAGTGGTTGTAAAATTTGGAGGAGAAGTTACACCTGTTTTAGAGAATGATAGATTAACTTTTAGGCATGAAAATTTTGAACCTGTTCTAGCTGTTCCTTATGATACTCCAATAGTAGGATATAAAAATGATACTGTAAATACACTTAGATTATGGAGTGCAGAAACACTTGATAAAGATTTTGATTTTGACTCCTTCAGCAGAGGCGAATATACCAAAGCAGTTGAACATAAATATTCTGTTCAATCAATATCCCAAGTACTTTATCCTGATGACACAAGACTTGAAGGAAAGATACTTAGACTAAAGCAGCAGTACTTTTTTGTAAGTGCAGGACTACAAAGTATAATAAGAACTTATAAAAAAATGCATAAGCCTATAAATAAACTGGATGAATACATTCAAATTCAAATAAATGATACTCATCCTGCAGTCGCAGTAGCTGAGCTTATGAGAATACTTGTAGATGATGAAATGCTAGACTGGGATGAAGCTTGGAGAATAACTACAAATATAATGTCTTACACAAATCACACTATTCTCACTGAAGCGCTTGAAAAATGGCCTACTAGTATTTTCAAAAAATTACTTCCTAGAATTTTTATGATAATTAATGAAATAAACGAAAGATTTTGTAAAGATGTTTATGCTAAATATGATGACTTAAATATAGTACATGATATGGCTATTATATGCGATGGTTATGTAAAAATGGCTTACCTTGCATTGTAGGAAGTCATTCTGTAAATGGAGTTGCAAAACTGCACACTGAAATATTAAAAGAAAGAGAACTTTCAAAGTTCTATAACTTCTTTCCTCAAAAGTTTAATAATAAGACCAATGGAATCACTCATAGAAGATGGCTTTTACAGTCAAATCCTAAACTTGCAAATTTAATAACAAAAAATATAGGTCAAAATTGGATAAAGGAACCAATAAAACTTATTAACCTTCTTTCATATTCAAAAAACAAAAATTTTCAGGATAAAATTTATGAAGTAAAACAAGCTAATAAAATTCAATTTGCAAATTACTTTAAAAGCAAACACAATATTACCATAGATCCTAATTCTATTTTTGATGTACAGGTAAAAAGACTCCACGCATACAAAAGGCAGCTTTTAAATATATTTAATATACTTGATCTTTACTATAGGCTCAAAGATAATCCTAATCTAGATATTGTCCCAAGAACATTTTTCTTTGGTGCAAAGGCTGCTCCTGGATATTATCTTGCAAAACAGACAATAAAGCTTATTAATACAGTTGCTGACCTTGTGGACAATGACCCTGCAGTAAATGGCAAAATCAAAGTCATATTTTTGGAGAATTATTCTGTATCTCTAGCTGAAAAAATAATACCAGCTGCTGACGTAAGCGAGCAAATATCTACCACAACTAAAGAAGCTTCTGGAACTGGAAATATGAAACTTATGATGAATGGAGCTATTACCATTGCAACTCTTGATGGTGCAAATGTTGAAATACGTGATCAAGTTGGTGATGACAATATAGTTATATTCGGCATGAGAAAAGATGAGGTTATGGAATATGAGAAGAAGAAAAATTATAATTCAACAGAGTACTACAATAAAGATCCAAGACTCAAGAAAATACTTGACAATTTGGTAAATGGATCCTTAGGAGTACCTACTTCTGAATTCTCAGATATACACAAATATCTTATTGCAAATAATGATCAATTCTTCGTTCTTAAAGATTTTGCTTCCTATATAGATGCTCAAAATAAAATAAATGAACTTTATAAAAATCAAAGCAAATGGCGTGAGATGTCCATTATTAATATAGCTCATTCAGGAGCATTTTCAAGTGACAACACCATCAGAAAATACGCCAGAGATATATGGAGAGTAGTGAATTAACAGTGCTTTGTAAAGATAATCCACCTTGAAACTTGAAATTTATTTGTAACAAAATACCGTCTTCTGGGCATTATGTTGCACATAAATTTCAATAGTTGAAGCGGTTTATCTATAGCATTAAAAAAATCCATAAATCTAAGGTTAAAAAATTGTAAAATACTAAGATATTTCAATAACTCGTTATCACTCAGACAGATTGAAATATCTAAGCATTTTACAAATTTTTCCACCAAGATTTATTGAACTTTTTTTAAATCGTTCCTTACTTCATTAACTGTTTCTTATTTTCTCCAATAACTTGCTACCAAAACTCACCATTAACTTACTTTCAATTTTGCCATACAATTCTTCAACTTTATCTTTCAATTTAAAATTATAAATATATGTTGATACAAAAACAATTATATATGCCCCTATAACATCTGAAGGATAATGCTGTCCAACATACACCCTTGAAAATCCAACTATAAACGATAATACAATAAATATAATTCTAAAAGCTTTGCTATATCCCTTTAACCCAAGAGCTATACTCATTGTGCCTGCCGCATGATCGCTAGGAAACGATGCATCTTTTACATGCGGAAATAATAAATTCACTTTATTATGAACAAATGGCCTATCAACGTAATATATTCCACCAATTATAAAGTTTATAATTAAATTAATTATAGTAATAATTAAAGTGCTAATAGCTGCTTTTCTATAATTTAAGCTATTATTTTTAATTCCAGTAATAAATACGAATACAATAGCAAGCATAAATATATAGGGTACGTATTTTGAAAAAAATATCATTGTCAAATCTAAAGCATGATTTTTACCTGCCATATTATTTATAAATCTAAAAATTGTCATATTCATTTTTTACATCCTTTCTAAAATATATTATTATATAGAGCAATAAATCTTTGCATATATCCATTATCTTGTAGAACTACAAAAATTATTTTTGAAAATAATACTCCAAGTATAATCCCTGCTATAACATCCGTTGGATAGTGCACAAACAAATACACTCTGGACAATGCAATCAAACATGCAATGGCCATAAATATCAATTTATATTTAACAAAATACATTGATAACACTTCTGCAACAGCAAATGAGGATAATGTATGTCCAGAAGGAAAAGAATAAGATATTGGCTTTGCAATCAACAATTTAATGCTAGTTTGCTTATTATAGGGCCTAGCACGTCTTACTATATGCTTAATAATACCCTCACCAACAATTGAACTTATAATCAACGTTAGTATTACCATGTAGCCTATTAACTCATATGGTTCATTTAATATTAAAGCAGCAGCCATAACTATCCAAATGACACCTAAATTCCCCATATTCGTTATCATGGGCATTAATTTATCTAAGTATTTATTCTGAATATGATTTTTAATAAAAAATAGAATATAATTATCAAAACTGTTTACTCTTCTTTTTATAGTCAAATACATATAAACACCTTCTCCATAATAAAATTTCCTTACAATCATTTAACCTCAAATTCACTATGATGTATATTATCAATCCAAAAGATTAAAATCACATTAAAATTAAAGAAAAAATAAAGCGAACATACAAAAGTATATCCACTTTATAATATCTTTAAATTTACAATTATTTTTGTGCCTATTCCATCTTTACTTTCTACCTCTATAGTTCCATTATGCATAGCTGCTATATGTTTAGCTATAGATAAACCCAGCCCCGTTCCGCTGCTCTCCCTCGATCTAGATTTATCTACAGTATAAAATCTATCAAATATCTTTCCAATTTCGTTCTTCGGTATACCGCTCCCATTGTCACTTACAATTAGCTTGACGTTATTTCCTTGTACTACTGAGCTTATATCAATTTTCCCATATTGTGGCGTAAACTTAATACTATTATCAATAAAAATCCTGAGCATTTGTTTTAACAATCTGTAATCTGCCAAAACTTTAATATCTGCATTTTCACCATTGGTTATTGCTATTTTTTTTGTTTCTGCTACCTTAGTTTCTTCCACCACTTCATCTATCAGCTGTTTTAACTTAAATTGATTTTTTTCCATCATTAAGATTCCGTTGTCATTTCTTGCAAGAAAAAGCAGCTTTTCAATTAATTCAGCCATATTTACAGTCTCTAATTTAATGGCTTTAATTGATTTTTCTAATGCTTCCCTATCATCTTTTCCCCACCTATCAAGCAAATTCGCATAGCCTTGAATAACCGCTATTGGAGTTCTAAGTTCATGAGAAGCATCTGATACAAATTGATTTTGCTTTTCAAAGGATTCTTGAAGCCTATCAATCATATTATTTAAAGTACATGAAAGTTTTTTAAGTTCATCATTAGGTCCTTCAGCGTTTATGCGCTCTTTTAGATTGTTAATACTTATATCTTCTGCTGTTTTTGTTATGTTTTCAATAGGCTTAAGCATTCTTCTGCTTGTTATATATCCTAATAAAACAGATAAAACTATACCAACAAAATCTGCTAATGCCATAAAGACAAACAATACCGTTAAAAAGTCATATTCGCTATCCATATTTTTAACTACTTGTAAAAATACTATTCCATAGCTTTTGTTTTTAAATTCTACATTTTTATACTGAAGATGCTTATCCTTTTCTTCTAAGTGGCGTACTTTGTTGTAAGGCTTTTTAATTTTTACTTGATAATTAAATTTATTTGACTCATTTATTAATTTACCATCTGAAGCTATTATCCTTATATGCATATTTTCATTAGCTGGTACATCATAAAATAAATTTTTATCTTTTAAATCAGCCTTATATGTTAACTTAGGGAAAATAATATTTGTAATGTCATTTACCTGCTTAGTTGCTTGATTATTTAAATAGTACTTAATCCCATAGAGAACAGTTGCACTCAATATTAAAAGTACAAATGAAAATGTAAATGCGTAAATAGTAGTTATTTTTACAGATATTTTAGCTTTGCGTATAAAATTTAATCTCACTTTTTATCTCCCCTAATGACATAGCCAACTCCTCTTACAGTGGTAATAAGCTTATCTTCATATCCATCATCTATTTTACCGCGAAGATATCTTATAAATACATCTACAACATTGTCTCCACCAATATAATCATAACCCCAAATTTTTTCAATTAACTGTTCTCTAGTTAAAACTATATCTTTATTAACTAAAAGAATTTCTAAAAGATCATATTCCTTTTTTGTAAGCTCAATTAATTTGCCAGCTCTTGTAACTTCATGAGTATCTCTATTCATTACAATATCCCGAATCTTAATTTCATTTTTATTTGTTTTAGGAGAATTTTTTCTTCTAATAACTCTTATTCTTGCAAGCAGTTCTTCAATCGCAAATGGTTTAGTAAGATAATCATCAGCTCCAGTGTCAAGCCCTTTTACCTTATCCTCCACATCTCCTCTAGCCGTTAACATTATAATAGGTATATCTGAAAATTCCCTAACCTTCTTACAAATTTCCATACCATTTAAACCCGGAAGCATTATATCAAGTAATACTAAACTATATTCTCCGTTTTCAATCTTTTTAAGTCCTTCTCTTCCATCATACGCCGTATCAACATTATAACCTTCGTGAACAAGTTCCATCTCAATGAACATTGCCATTTGTTTTTCATCTTCAACTAAAAGTATTTTATACTTACTCATACCATCAACCTCTTACGTAAAAACATAAACATTTATATTATTATACACCATTTCTGCAAAAGTGTAATAAAGGTATATTTGTAATACTATAAAAAAAATGGGGCTGTCACACTAAAAAAAATTGTGAAGCAATCATAATAGTGAAGGGTTTTAACGAGCAAAGTGAGGTTAAAACCCTTCACTTTAGTTAGTTCGCAATTTTTTATATTTAGTGCGACAGCCCTATTTTTTAATTTATTTAAAGTATTCTACTCCGCTCTTAAATATCTTCTGATCTTGATTTCCAAATATATTTTTATAAGTATTACTTGAAAATCTTTCTGAATGGGCCATTTTCCCAAGTATTCTTCCGTCTGGACTTGTTATACCTTCTATTGAGCAAACAGAACCATTAGGATTAATTTTAGTATCATAACTTAAGTTTCCGTCTAAATCAACATATTGAGTTGCAACTTGACCACTTTCCATAAGCTTTTTCGTAAGTTCTAAGCTACAAGCAAACCTTCCTTCACCATGTGAAACAGGTATGCAATGTATATCTCCTTTTTCTACATTTGAGAACCAAGGCGATTTTGTTGAAACAATTTTAGTGTATACCATTTGTGATACATGTCTTCCTATAGTATTGTAAGTTAAAGTAGGACATTTATCATCTATTTCTCTTATCTCCCCGTATGGAACAAGACCAAGTTTTATAAGTGCCTGGAAGCCATTACAAATTCCTAGCATAAGTCCGTCACGTTCATTTAATAATTTCATAACCTCATCTTTAATTCTTTCATTTCTAAATACAGCTGCTATAAACTTTCCAGAACCATCTGGTTCGTCTCCAGCACTAAAACCACCTGGAAGCATTATTATTTGAGATTTTTTTATTTCCTTTACAAATTCCTCTATAGAAGCTTCAATATCACTTTCCTTTAAGTTTCTAAATACAACTGTGCTGACTTCTGCCCCAGCTTTTTCAAAAGCTTTTTTAGAATCATATTCGCAGTTTGTACCAGGGAATACGGGTATAAATACCTTTGGCTTTGCAATCTTGTTTAAAATGCTTACTTTTGTATTATCATACTTAGGCTCTACATTTATTTCTATCCTTTCCTCTACTTCAGCTTTTGTAGGGAATATCTTTTCAAGAGTATTTGTCCAAGCTGCATAAGCTTCTTTTAAGTCAATTACAGTTTTTCCAAGGTCAACTTCATATTCTCTTTCAGTTGTTCCAAGTTCAACATACTTAGTTTCTCCAAAAGCTTCTTTTAAATCTAAATCTGAAGAAAGTTCAAGTATTATTGAACCATAATCTTCTGTAAATAAATCTACATTTGAAGCTTCATTTAATTTAAAGCCTATTCTATTACCAAATGCCATTTTGCTTACTGCTGCACAAATACCACCATTTCTAACACTTTGAGCACTAAGAACACAGCCTTTTTCCATAAGTTCATGAACCTTATCAAAATTTGCTTTAAGTTTATCAAATACAGGAAGTTCATTTTCATCCCTTAAAGCTTTAACTAAAACTACCCTATTTCCAACTTTCTTGAATTCTGGTGATATTACCTTGTTAACATTTAAAACATTAACTGCAAAAGAAACTAAAGTTGGAGGTACAGTTAAATCCATGAAAGTTCCAGACATACTGTCTTTTCCCCCAATTGCAGGAGTTTTAAATTCTTTTTGAGCATAAAGTGCACCAAGAAGTGCTGCAAAAGGTTTTCCCCATTTTTCTTCATCTTTATTAAGTCTTTCAAAATACTCCTGGAAAGTAAGTCTTGATTTCTTGTAATCTCCTCCCATACACACAATTTTAGTAAGTGATTCAACTACAGCAAACATGGCACCGTGGAAAGGACTCCATTCTCCTATTTTAGGATTGTATCCATAAGTCATTAAGCTTCCTGTTGTAGTATCCCCTTCAAGTACAGGAAGTTTAGCTGCCATACCTTCAGCAGGTGTTTCTTGATATTTTCCACCAAAAGGCATTAAAACTGTTCCTGCTCCTATAGTGCTGTCGAATCTTTCAGAAAGTCCTTTTTGACTGCATACATTTAAATCAGAAAGAGTATTTAACCATTTTTCCTTTATATCTATTGAATTTTCTTCCTTATCAAAATAGCTTTGCTTTTCGCAAGGCGCCTGTACAAATACATCTGTATTTTGCCTAACACCATTTGTATCAAGGAATTCTCTTGTAATATCAACTATAGCATTTCCTTTCCAGAAAAGCTTAAGTCTTTTACTATCTGTTACCTTTGCCACAACTACAGCTTCAAGGTTTTCTTTTTCAGCATATTCTACAAACTTTTCAGCATTTTCTTTAGTTACTACAACTGCCATTCTTTCCTGAGATTCTGAAATTGCAAGTTCTGTTCCATCAAGACCTTCATATTTTTTAGGAACTAAATCTAGGTTTATATCAAGTCCATCTGTAAGTTCTCCAATAGCTACAGAAACTCCACCAGCTCCAAAATCATTACATCTTTTTATCATAGTGCTTACAGCTTTGTTTCTAAATAATCTTTGAAGTTTTCTTTCAGTTGGCGCATTTCCCTTTTGAACTTCAGCACCACAAGATTCAAGTGAGCTTACTGTGTGTTCCTTTGAAGAACCTGTTGCTCCACCGCAGCCATCTCTTCCAGTTCTACCACCAAGTAAAACAACTACATCAGAAGGCTTTGGCTCTTCTCTTACAACATTTTCCTTAGGTGCAGCAGCAATTACAGCTCCAACTTCCATTCTCTTTGCTATAAAGCCTTCATCATAACATTCTGAAACCTGCCCTGTTGCAAGACCTATTTGGTTTCCATAAGAACTGTATCCATGAGCTGCCCCAAGAGTTATTTTCTTTTGAGGAAGTCTTCCCTTTGTTGTATCTTCTATTCTTGTTCTAGGATCTCCACTTCCTGTAACTCTCATAGCCTGATATACATATGATCTTCCGGATAATGGATCTCTTATTGCCCCACCAAGGCATGTAGCAGCACCACCAAATGGCTCAATTTCTGTTGGATGGTTATGAGTTTCATTTTTAAACATAACTAGCCATTTTTCAGCTTTACCATTTATATCTGCATCAACAACAATGCTGCAGGCATTTATTTCATCAGATGCATCAAGGTCATCAAGATATCCATTTTTTCTAAGAGCTTTCATGCCAATAACAGCTATATCCATTAAGCATAACTCTTTCTTTTTATCTCCATAAACTTCTTTTCTTGTTTCAAGATAATCTTCATAAGCAGCCTTAACTACCTTTGTATACTTTCCATCCTCAAACTTTATATTATTTAATCTAGTTTGGAAAGTTGTATGTCTACAATGATCTGACCAATACGTATCTATAACCTTTATTTCTGTAATTGTTGGATTTCTTTTTTCTATATTTTTGAAATACTCTTGAGTAAACTTTAAATCATCAAGACTCATTGCAAGTCCTCTATCTTTTAAGAATGCTTCAAGTTCGCTTTCACTAAAATTCATGAATTTTTCAATTGTTTCAACAGTATCTGGAAGATTATATTGAACTTTTAATGTAGAAGGTTTTTCTAGGGATGCTTCTCTTGAATCTACAGGATTAATTAAATATTTCTTTATTTTGTCAAAATCACTTTCGCTTACATTTCCTTTTAATACTATTACTCTCGCAGAAATTATTGTCACATTTTCCTTGCCTGTAAGTATCTGCATACACTGCGCTGCCGAGTCTGCCCTTTGATCATATTGTCCTGGTAAAAATTCCACTGCAAATATCTTTTCATTCTTTTCCACATTTATTTTTTCATCATAAGCTTCATCTACTGTGCTTTCTGAAAATACTATTTTCTTCGCAGCTTCATACTCCTTATCAGTTATGCCAGACACATCATATCTGTTAAACACGGATACTTTTTCAAGTCCATCTATGCCCAGATTTTCTTTAAGATCTTTAAGAATTCCTTTTGCTTCAACATCAAAGCCGTCCTTCTTAACAACAAATATTCTTCTAACCATCTCTTTATCAAGCATAATCTACATTCTCCTTAACTTTTACGAACATTTTTTTATTAGTAAACAATATAATTCGTATTGATGTAAATATTATAATACAAATTTATAAAAATTTAAAGTATTTTAAGCAAAAAAGCAAAGTAACAATGCTGAAGGAACAGTTTAAAAAAATCCTATAAATCTTAGTAAAAAATTATAAATACTTAGATATTTCAATCTGCTTGAACATTTTCACAGCAAGTTATTGAAATATCTTAGGACTTTATGATTTTTTCACTTTAGATTTATAGGATTTATTATTAAAAGTGCTTTTATATTATTCTAGAAGGATAATGGCTTACGCCCAAACCCCGCATAAGTGTATGTGACGAAGTATTGTTACTTTGTGTAACATTTTCCATTTACATTATGATAGGTTTTAACATTATCTTTTCCATCAACATTCTTAAGAATAACAGTGGATTGTATTTCGATAAATGCATTTTTATTTCTTTTATATCCTTTTCGCTGTACGTGCTTAAATTTATATTAGCTTTAGTATTATTCTTTAATTTGATTTCTATAAGCTTATCCCATTTTGGAACAAGTATGCTTTCAACTTCACTAAACCTAATTTCCGTTTTTCTTATGGGGAAACCACTATATATAACTACCTTTTCACAGTTAATCTCCAAATCTGGCAAGCTTTTATTTTTTACCATTCTATATCTATATATAGTACAGCTAACATCATATAATACATATACAATTACTACTACTATAAAAATCATTGCAACCTTTGACTGCTTATTTTTTAAAATTACAGTTATTGAAAGTATAATTAGGATGACATCAGCTATCAAATATTTATAATCATTTTTTGAAGTAAAGGTTTTAAAATCGCTATCCACACTGTCTCCTCCAACTTATAAAAATTTTTTTTAAAATTTCATTATTTATTATACCATATTGAAAAAAGTTATTGTATAATATTTTAAAATAGCAATAGTGCTAAAGGAAAGGAGTTTTACATATGAATAAAGTGGATAAACACAAGGAAATATGTGAAAAACTTAATAAGCTTTATGCTGCTAAAAATAAGGACTATGGTGATAGCTTTGGTAAAGGTTTTGATGAATATGGGCCAATAATGTCCGCCATAAGACTAGATGATAAACTTCAAAGATTTAAGCAGCTTATAAAAAACGACGCTGAAGTTAAGGATGAGAGTATAATAGACACACTTATGGATCTCGCAAATTACAGCATAATGACCATAATTGAACTTGAAAAAGACAAAGAGGTGTCTTAAATTGGATGAAGATAACGATTTTTTTCATTGAGAACAGCTAATCGTGGAGTTGATTTCCAGGATTCAAGATGGTTCTCCGAAAAAGAAGTCATAAGATTAAAGAAAGCTCAAGAGGAAATATTCTGGCTTCTCAATAGAAATTATAATACAAATTCTATAATGAATTTTGTTGGAGGACATTATCAATTTTCTATTCGCCAGCGTCAAGCATTGAAACGTTCTACTGGTTCAAAGAAAGATATAGAAAAAAGAATTTCAAAAATTATTTCCTGTGAAAATATAAAAAATGATAACATTTATATAGATGGTTTTAACCTCATAATAACCCTTGAAGTAGCCCTTTCAGGTGGTATACTTGTAGTTGGAAACGATGGAGCAGTAAGAGATATTGCAGGTATTCAAGGCAGCTATCACCTAATAGATAAAACAGATAGAGCTCTAGAAATAATAGGTGAAGCTTTTGACGATTTTAAAGCTACAAATGTCAAATTTTTTCTTGATTCCCCTGTTTCAAATTCTGGCAGACTTAAAGAAAGAATACTCCTTCACTCCATTTCCTGGAATTGCAATATAAGTGTTGATCTTGTCCCAAATGCTGATAATATACTTTGTGATATGGGAAGAATTGTAACCTCTGACTCAATAATACTTGACAAATGTAAAAGTTGGTTTAACCTTACGCGAAAAATAGTAGAGGATTACGTGCCAAATGCAAGACTTGTAGATTTAACATAGAAAAAAGGCTGCTGCACTAAAATTGATAAGCCATAATTTATAAAGATTGCGAACCTTAAACCAGAGTACAGATTACAGAGCACAAAGTACAGTGAAGGATGATTTTCTTCCGCTTTGCTACAGAAAGTCTAAAACTTATTGCTGATGCCATTTATAGATAATGCATTATTGCGTTCATTCAGTCGGCTAAGCATCATACTGTGTTTTTATATAATTTTAGATTTATCTGACGGGAGGAGGATAAATCAACATTCACTGTACTCCGTACTCTGTCCTCTGTACTCTGATTAAGTTAGTTGGTATTCTTTTTAAATTCTGACTACATATATTTAGTGTAACAGCTTTCTTTTAACAATTGCTACATCGCCCTTCCTGGAATAACTGCATCTATTATTCCAATAACAAGAGCTGCTAATATTGCCCCTAATATTGATGCCCTCATGTTAGGGACTAAAAATTGAGTTAAATATATTATTATAACTGAAATTACAAATCCTTTTAATCCTTTTCCAAAAGGTGATGCATCAACACCCATAAAGGATTCAACAAAATAATCTACTACTGTTATAATAACTGCTGCTAACAGGAATGACCACAATCCTCTAATGCTAAAACCAGGTGTCAAAAATGAAGTTATAGCTAATATAACAGCTGTAAGAGCTAATCTTCCAAGCCATTGTGCAAAGCCACCACCGCTTGAACGTTGTACTTTTTTATTGTCATTGTTACTATCTGCCATAGTAAAATCCCTCCTAAAAAATCAATAAATATTAAGAATATATTTATATTGCCCATATTATTGATAAATATAATACATTTTTAAAATTTTTTAAGGAAGAAATTATTCATAACGCAGCTTTATATCCATGTTTTATTATATATATTATTATTGAAACTTTGGTATTTCATAAGTTATTACATTTTTATCCAAAATTTGCTTAAATGAATTATACATTGATTTAGAAATAGTGTAAGCCCATTCTACATCTGTAGCATATTGATAAGATGCAGGATATGATGGATTCCATTTCATAGCATAGAGAGTTTTTCTATCAGAATACACAGGGGTTGCACTATAAATATAATTTTCAGCTATAAATTTAATTCCGCCTTCTATGGCATCCTTTGGAGTAAACCATCCATTATCATAGGCATATTGGGAACCATGCTTTTCAGGATCTGAGTCATCAGCCCTTATCCCAAAAAAATTATATGTGCTTTTACCATTTACTTTTATGTTTCCAGAAGAAAGATTTGATGTTCCATTGCTACTCTCATGAAGTGCATGATATAGCAGATATACAACATTAATCTTATATTTATTTGCGGCATCAATAAATGTTTGTCCCATTCCTTCCAAGGTCCCTTTTCCTTTAAGTACTGCATTTAAATCATCAGCAGTTACATTATCCAAAGTTTTATCGATTTTCATGAACATATACTTTCCAACATCATCCATAAAATTATCTGGATTCATATAATATGAAATAATATTCTTGCTTGCAGAAGTCCAGTAAGTTCTTATTTCATATTTAGAAGAATTTGAGGTAAACTGTTCATTTACTATTTTATCCAAAGCAATACTGTAATTTTTATTAGTTATATTTTGCATGCCAGAGCTTACCATCGTGTTTGAAACACATCTAAAGTAATTTGTGTAGTAATTATCAAAATCCGTATTTCCATCCTCGTGGGTTCCAATCATATTGTTTTGATTTTTAACATATACTACAACTTTATAATCTCCTTCATCAATTGGTTTATCATACTGAAAGTTAAAGGTAGCTGCATCAACAGCATTTGTATATCCATTTGTAATCTCTCTGTAATTTTCAAATCTATATCCCACATAATTAAATTTATATAGAAATATTCTGTACTTTACCTTATCCCCTGAAGATTTTATGTTCAATAAAAGCTTGTCATTTACTGATAACGTTTTGTTTAAGATACTGCATGAATAAATCACAGGACCGCCATCGTATTTTGTACCATCAACCATAGTTGAACTCACAGTAAAATCCATTTTTATAGGTTTGCTTAAAACTTTTCCATCCTGACATTTTACATCTTGGCTTACATTTAAAGTGTAAGTTTTCCCAGGTACATACCCAAGTGTTGGAAGTTCAACAATTACTGCTCTTGAATCACTTTTATCAGTTTTTACCTTTACTCCAACATCTCTAGTACTATCCATAACCTTAAAATTGCTAGAATTAATTGATTCAGGATCTATCGGTTTATTAAATGTAATTTTCCATTCTTTATTCATGTCAACTTCTGTTTTAGTCGGAAAAGTATCCACTTCCACTGCTTGTACAGTTTTAGACATAAGAACTAAAAAAGCAAAAATAACCACGACTAATAATTTTTTCATTCCCATTTTTAAAACCCCCGCTTAACCTTATATATATAATATTATACTAAATTTATAAATTATCATAGTAATAATTTTATTAATGAAATTTAAGGCTTATAACCACTTATTTTCCAGCAATTTTTTGTCGTTTTTAGTCGATATATCTGTTAATATATAAAAAAGGAGTGATTTACAATGAACTGCTGCAAAAAACTTTTTATGATTTTAGTTGTGATTGCTGTACTTATTTTAAACCCGAACTATATTTTAGCTAAGTCTCCTAACAAATCAAGTTCTGTTCCGATAGCTCCAACTTTGCTTACATATTCTAACTTAACTTCAAGTGAAGCTACGCTAAATTGGACAAGTTCCTATAGTGCGGTCGGCTATAAATTGTACAGAGCAACCCCATATGATTCAAATTATACTTTAATAGCCACATTAACTACTAATAGTTATAAAAACGTATCCTTAAAGCCAAACACAACCTACTGGTATTTTGTTAAGGCTTATAATTCTTATGGTACTTCTTTAGATTCTAAGCATATAAGCCTTACAACTTCTGGGCTATCTACTTCGAAAAACTAGTTTTAGGCTATACTACTTATTATTATTCCGGTGATACTTCTTCTTATAACTCAATGGTATCAAATACCTCAACCTTGGATGAAGTTGCAACAAATACCTATACAACAGATAGTTATGGGAATATTTCAGGATTAGTACCGTTAAATCAAATTACCTATGCAAATAGTTACGGAATTAAAACTTTTGCCATGATAACAAATAACTTTGATGGAGCAATAGGAAAAACATTATTAGAAAGTTCCTCAAATAGAACAAGGCTTATAACCAACATCTCAAATGCATTAAAAACCAATGGTTATAAAGGTGTTAACATAGATCTTGAAGCTATATACTACTATGACAGAACTTACCTTACAACCTTTATGAATGAACTTTACAATACTCTTCATACTCAAGGTTTTTATGTAACAATAGCAGTTCCTGCAAAGACCAGTGATAGTTCAAGTGCTTCCTGGAGCGGCGCTTATGATTATGCTGCACTTTCAAATGCTTCTGATCAAATCGTACTAATGACTTACGATGAACATTATCCTGGTGGAACATATGGTTCTATAGCTTCTATCGGATGGGTAGAGAATGTAATCAAATATGCTTCCTCAGTTATACCAAGAGGAAAAATCTTACTTGGAACTGCAGCTTATGGGTATGATTGGTCATCAAGTACAGCAAAAGCCTATGGCATCTCTGGAATCTATAACTTAGCCTTAACTACTGGTAGCACAATAAATTGGGATTATATATCTCAAACCCCTTACTTCAACTATATTAGCTCAACTGGAATTAGCCATAGTGTATGGTTTGAAAACGCTCAAAGCTTAAATTACAAGCTTAATTTAGTAAATTCATATAATTTGTCCGGCATAGCTATCTGGAGACTTGGACTTGAAAATACCGATTATTGGACAAGCATTAAAACAAAATTCAACAGATAATTAATTGTGAAGTAACAATGCTTCGTCACGTTAAAAAAATCCTATAAATCTAAGTGGTTATTTAAAAAAAAAAGTGGTTGCTTTGGGTTCTAGAAGGATAATGGGCAAAGCCCAAACCCCGCGTATGTTTATACTCGCATACGCTTAAACAGATTGAAATATCTAATGGATTATTTGTGTTGTTATTTTTTAATAAAATAATTTTTTAAATCAAATTTTATATTACTTGAATTTATTGGAAGCTTACTTAAGTTGATGACATTGTTTGGGCGTAAGCCCATTATCCTTCTAGAACTTCAAATAACCTCTTTGTTAGCAAATTCAAATAACTGAGAGTAAATACAAACTAAAATCGCGGGGTTTGGCGTAAGCCCATTATCCTTCTAGAACTTCAAACAACCTCTTTGTTAGCAAATTCAAATAACTGAGAGTAAATACAAACTAAAGTATGCGGGGCTTGGCTGTAAGCCCATATTTTCTAATTTCTGAAGGTGTCATATTTGTATTCTTTTTAAAGATTCGACTAAAGTAATTTGCATCGTTAAATCCACAGCTTAAAGCTATTTCTGTCATATTAAGATTGCTTTCCTTTAAAAGCACCTTAGCTTTTTTTATTCTAAGATTATTAATGTACTCAATTACGGTTTGCCCAGTAGATTCTTTAAAAAGTCTACAAAAATGATAAGTACTAATATGTGATAAAGTGGCGAGTTCATCTAAGGTTATTTGTTTGGTATAGCTATTTTCTATATAATTTAAAGCTTCACTAAATTGTTTTAATTTAATTATTTTAGAGTTAAGCTCCTTTGGCGTATAAATTCTTGCAATATAATTACGTAATAATAAAGCAATTAATTTAAATGTACAACCTTTTATGGAAAGTTCAAAGCCTATCTCTTTTGAAAAATATTCTTTTATGATTTCATTAATATACTTCAAAAATTCAGTGTCATTTCTAATTAAATTTTCAAATAAAATCACATTGTTTGCGAGCGGCGTCATAAACTTTATTTGGCAAGAGTCAATTTGATTGCTAAAAAGAAAAGATAAATCAATTCTAATTACATAGTATTTTAAATTAACACATGAATTCTCTATAGAGTGAAGCTCAGTACTGTTTATGATAACAATGTCATTTGCAAAAGCTTCTATTTTTTTGGAGCCACATCTAAGAAGCGCTTTTCCTTCAGTAAAATAAAAAAATTGAATATGCTCATGCCAATGTGTCCTTAAATCTGTTCCTACGCTATAATGATTTTTTTCAAATATATCTACAAAAAAATTTTCATCAGGCATTTTTTTATAAAAATAATTTTTATTACTTTTTTCATGGATTTCTCCTTTTCTATAATATAGCAAAATAATGCTAATATTAAGCAATATAATTAATGAAATACAAGCACTATATTGCTAATATAATAATAGCAATTATAGCCTAATATATCAATAATATGCTAAATGTATAAGTTGGGTTTTATCTTAATAATCCTTTAGAGAGGGGAGTTTAATAATGATTTTGGCAGAAAAAAATAAGGAGCATAGCAAGTGGATTATTTTGTTTGTAGTAGTATTAATGTCTTTTATGTCTTGTGTTGACAGCAGTATTGTAAATGTAGCATTGCCTACAATGGCAAAAAAGCTTTCAGTAAATATGGCTCAAATAGAGTGGGTTGTCGCTAGTTATGTTATGATTATTTGCGCTAGTCTTTTGATATTTGGACGATTAGGGGATATAAAAGGGAAGTCGAGGATATTTAAAATTGGCACTATAATATTTACTTTTGCATCGCTTATGTGTGGACTTTCAAATTCCTTAATTATGCTTGTAATTTTTAGAGTAATTCAAGGAATAGGGGCAGGTGCGTATATGGCGAATAATCAAGGAATTATAACTCAAATTTTCCCACAAAAAGAAAGAGGAAAGGCTTTGGGAATTTTAGCATCAGGAGTTGCACTTGGGACTATGATAGGAGCTCCAGTGGGTGGACTTATTGTAGGGTTTTTAAGCTGGAACTATATATTTTTTGTAAATATACCTATAGGTATAATAGCTTTTGTGGCAGGATTGCAGGTGCTTCCAAAAGGCAAGAATATCGATGAAAAACTTGATGTAAAGGGAGCTTTTTTATATTTTATAGCAATTATATTTTTATTTGGTTCTTTAATTGGTGAGCAGCAATTTGGGTATAAGAACCCCATGATTATAGTAAGCTTTGTTTTATCAATAATTTGTTTAATAATATTTGTTTTATCACAAAGAAAAATAGAACTTCCAATTTTACAGCTTGATATCTTTAAGAATAATCTGTTTTTGTTAAGTTTGTTTTGTGCACTTGTATCATTTGTATGTATAGCTTCTTCGATAATTATAATCCCTTTTTATTTACAGGATACATTAAAAATGTCTTCTTCAACTGCAGGAATGTTTATGATTGTGCAGCCATTAATTATAGCTGTAATTTCACCAATTTCAGGTGATTTAGCAGATAAAATAGGATCAGAACTGCTGGCCTTTATAGGGATTATATTTATGACGATTGGATTTCTATTTATGATATTTTTAAATGAGCATTCTCTTTTAATAGACGCAGCGTTTTGTATAGTTTTAATAGGTTTAGGACAGGGATTTTTTCAGCCAGCTAATAATTCCTTAATAATGTCGACAGTTCCTAAAAACAAGCTTGGTATAGCAGGAAGTATTAATTCATTGGTAAGAAATTTAGGACAAATGGTTGGAATAACTTTGTCTACAACCATTTTATATAATTTCATGAGCATCAAAATGGGACATAGAGTAGTGGATTATGTTTTCGGAAGGGATGATGTTTTTGTTTATGGGATGAGACATGTATATATTATTCTTGTGTTTGTGTGTGGCGTGGGTATAATAGCTACTATTTTTAGAATGATAAAGGGATAGTATGGCCTGATGATGTTATTAATTATTACGGTATGAATACTTTACTTATCTTAGTTATTATTATATCCTTCACTCTACTCCCTACTCTGATTTACAAATTCCAGTTTAACAGAATTAATTTGGCTTGCTTATGTAAAAAATTCCGTAAAAAGGATTATGAAAAAATATACATTAAGTATTTTTTGATGCAAATATAACAATAAAAAATGTGAATATAAATACATAGCTTTGATCAAACATTATTTTGCAAATTTACAGCATGGCAAATAAATTTTGTATATGGTCACAAATATGGACTTATAAATTCAAATAAAATTGGAGCATTTTATAAAAATTTATAATCATAAATATAAAATGTAAAATAACTTAAAATGTATATTGCATAAATAAATATTTGTTGCAAATGCTGTCAACAAATATAATAGAATAAAAATAACAAAAAATTTATAATAATACCATAATTTATTAAGTAGTATTTAATATATTCTAATAAGTTATGGTATTTATTTACAATTTATAAAAAACTAATTCGGTATTTGTACAAATAACGTTATTAAATTGCTAAATTATAAATAATTAGAGCTTGATATTTCATTATTTATAAAAAAAATGTAAAACGATAAGAGAAAGTCATTAAATATAGCTAATAAATGAATAATATTTTTAATTTTGAATAAATGTGAATTAAAAGTATGACTTATTTCGATTTATAACCTAAAAAAAATCGAAAAAGTCATATATTTTAAGCATACAATATGCAATTATCAAAAAAAACCAATAATTATTAAAAAATTTTAATTTAACTTAATTTGAAAAAGACTAAATACAAGAATAATATCAAATCGTATGATGAGGAAATAAATTTTTTATATTATCAGAAACATATTTTTGTTATAATTGTTACTTTGATAATATGAAAAATTGGAGTTAAGGGAGGAATTTTTATGGCTATAACTGTAAAAGAAGCCTTAAGCCTTGATATATTGCAAGGCTTTGAGGTTATTGCTGGTAGAAAAGGTCTTTCGAATAAAATAAATCATGTAGCGGTTTGGGATTATGAAACGCCTAAACTAATAGAGGAAAATTTTAGTCCAGAAGACTTTGCATTAACTACACTAGTTGCAATAAGAGACAGGATCGATGAATTATATGGAGCTGTTGAAATGATGATTAAAGTAGGAATAAGCTGTTTAGCGATTAAGAATATTTATTTTGATCATATTCCTGATGAAGTAATTGACCTTGCTGATAAAAATAATTTTCCTATTATGACATTTAAAGATACGTTTACTGAAGATGTAATTGTAATCGTTAATAAAGCTATTGATGAGAAGAAGGAATATGAAAATCTAGCACTAAAAATAGACGATATTTTGTATAAAAATTTAAATGAAATAAGCATAAAAAAAATTGCTCATAAGATAAATATAAATTTTAAAGAGCAAAACATAGTAGCGTTTTGCAAGAAGAAGAACAACAAATTAGTAGGCATAAAAAGCTTTTCTGATAAGGAAATGGAGGAAGCTTGTAGTAAGGTTATACCGTATAAAGATGGATATATTCTCATTAATACCTTTGAAGATGCAAAACAAAACGATATTGATAAAATTATTTTGAGAAGACTTAAATGGTGGGGATTTAGTGAAAAGGAGTATGTTATAGGAATTAGCAGTTTGTATGAAAATTTGGGTAGTTTGAGTAAGGCCATACAGGAAAGCTTGTATGCTTTTAAATATTCAATTATATACAAAAAGCAAATTTCGTTTTTTAGTGAAATTGGCATAAATAAAATGATTATTCCAATTTTGGATAATCCATGGGTAATGAAATATTACAAGGAAATGATAGAACCATTAATTGATTATGATAAAAATCACGAAACAGAATTATTAAAAACTGCTGTAAAGTATGTTGAGAATAATGGAGATATGAAAGCTACTGGAGAAGAATTATTTCAGCATAGCAACACTATAAGATATAGAATAGAACGAGTAAATAAAATATTAAATGAAAATTGTAAAACCAAACACTTTTATGAAGAACTAGCTGTAGCCATTAGAATATACAATTTGATAAAGATATCTTTGTAAATTTTATAAAAGCATGCGTTTTGCAATTTAAATTATTACAAATCCGAAGTATCCTCCTAAGGTGTATTATATGCATGTAAGAAAACAATAAATAAATGCGAAAACTAATTTCAACTGAAAAATACAAATTTAAATAAAATTAGACGGCGATTGACAAGCACTGCTTTGATTACTGTCGTTAATAAAATGATTAACATAGTGACCCCCTGATTCATTTATACATTCTTTGTGTAAAAATAAGTATATTATAGGCATATTTGGATTAGAATGAATTTATTTCATTGGAAAGAGGTTTTCGAATTTATTTGAAATCTCAAAGGAGGACAAAATTATGAAACATTTAAAAATTGCTTGTACTGAAGAATCTAAAGAATATTTTTCAACTGATAGAAACTTAGTTTTAGCTGAAAACACAGATTATACAGATGTATCAGCAGTTGTATTAACTGATTCTGATATAGACTTAATTAACAATGTACATAATACAAAGTTTGGTATTCCTGTATTTGTCATTCTAAAAGATAAAGAAAAACTTGATGGTGAACTTCTTAAGAAAGTTTATCATGTAATGGACGGAAACAAATTTGATGAAAAACTTTACTCAAGGGAAATTGAGACTGCTGCAAACCAATATGAGGAAAAGGTATTGCCACCTTTTTTCAAAACATTAAGCAATTATGTCGAAAAGGGAAATATACAATTTGATTGTCCTGGACATCAAGGCGGTCAATATTTCCGTAAACATCCTGCAGGTAGATTTTTTTATGATTTTTATGGAGAAAATGTATTCAGATCAGATATTTGTAATGCGGATGTTGAATTAGGAGATTTGCTTATTCATGAAGGCCCAGCTATGGATGCTGAAAAACATGCTGCTAAAGTATACAATGCTGATAAAACTTATTTTGTAATGAATGGAACTAGTATTTCTAACTGTGTAGTTACAAATGCCGTAGTTGCACCAGGAGATTTAGTTTTATTCGATAGAAACAATCACAAATCCGTATACAATTCAGCTTTAGTTCAATCTGGTGGACGACCTGTATATTTAGAAACCGCACGTAATCCATTTGGTTTTATTGGTGGTATTGATGCACACTGCTTCGATGAAGAATACTTAAGAAAATTAGCAGCAAAAGTTGATCCAGAAAGAGCTAAGTCACAAAGACCATTTAGATTGGCTGTAATCCAGCTTGGAACTTATGATGGAACTATCTATAACGCTAGACAAGTAGTTGATAAAATTGGACACCTTTGTGACTATATCCTGTTTGATTCAGCATGGGTTGGATATGAGCAGTTTATACCTATGATGAGAGATTGCTCTCCATTATTATTAGATTTAAATGAGGACGATCCCGGAATATTTGTAACTCAATCCGTTCACAAACAACAGGCAGGATTCTCACAAACATCTCAAATTCATAAAAAAGACAGGCATATCAAGGGTCAAAAACGTTATGTAGATCATAAAAGATTTAACAATGCATATATGTTACATGCTTCTACTAGTCCATTTTATCCACTATTCTCAGCACTTGATGTTAATGCGAGAATACAGGAAGGTGAAGCTGGTAAGCGTTTATGGTCAGACTGTGTAAAACTAGGAATTGAAGCTAGAAAATTAGTTCTAAAAAATTGCACATTATTTAAACCATTTATCCCACCAGTTGTAGGTGGAAAGAAGTGGGAAGATCATGATACAGAAGAAATTGCAAATAATATTGAATTCTTCAAGTTTTATCCAGGACAAAAATGGCATTCATTTGAAGGATATGCTGAAAATCAATACTTTGTTGATCCTAATAAATTCATGTTAACAACACCAGGAATTAATGCTGAAACTGGCGAATACGAAGATTTTGGTATCCCAGCTACCATTCTTGCAAATTATTTAAGAGAGCATGGAGTTATACCAGAAAAGAATGATTTGAATTCCATATTATTCCTATTAACACCAGCAGAAACTTTGACAAAGATGAGTAACCTTGTATCACTATTGGTTAAATTTGAACACCTTGTAAAAGAGGATGCACCATTAAGTGAAGTACTACCAAACCTTTACAATAAAAATGGAAATCGTTATAGCGGATACACAATTAGAACGTTATGCCAGGAAATGCATGATTTCTATAAGAAAAGCGATGCAAAAACATATCAAAAGAAATTATTTAGAGCAGCTTCATTCCCAGAGCAAGCAATTACCCCTCAAGAGGCTAACTGGGAATTAGTAAGAAACAATGCTAAATTAGTTAGGCTAGAAAATATTGTGGGTGAAGTTGCATTAGAGGGTGCACTTCCATATCCACCAGGAGTTTTCTGTGTTGTTCCAGGAGAAAAGTGGAATGAAGTAGCACAAAAATATTTCTTGATATTAAAGGACGGAATAAATCAGTTCCCAGGATTCGCTCCGGAAATTCAAGGAGTGTACTTGAAAGAAGAAAATGGCGTTATTAATGCCTATGGATACGTGTTAGATAAGAAAACTAAGTAACATAAATTTTGTAGTCTGTACATGGATAAACTTGGAATTTATAATTTTAAGGTTCCAAGTTGTTCATCTATATGCAAGTGTTGGATTTGTAAATAAATTAATAAACGTTATAGGGGGAGGAAATGAATTATGGAAAAAACCAAGAATAAGATGAGCGTTCTTCAATTAACTATCTTAACTGCTATAAACATGATGGGTTCTGGAATAATAATGCTTCCTAGTAAATTAGCTCAAGTTGGAACAATGTCAATTCTTTCATGGTTAGTTACAGCAGTTGGATCAATGGCGTTAGCTTATGCTTTTGCTCAGTGCGGTATGTTTAGTAGAAACGCTGGCGGTATGGGTGGATATGCAGAGTATTCTTATGGAAAAGCAGGAAGCTTTATGTGTAACTACACGTATGGTTTATCGCTTGTAATAGCCAATGCAGCAATAGCAATTTCTGCTGTAGGTTATGCAGCTGTGCTTCTAGGAATAACACTTTCACCACTTCAAGTAGCATTATGTACAATTTTTACTTTATGGTTGGCTACAGTACTTAACTTTGGAGGAGCAAGTATAACAGGTAAAATTGGATCAGTTACTGTATGGGGTGTAATTGCGCCTGTATTAGTAATGTGTACTATAGGATGGTTCTGGTTTAGTGGTAAGCAATATGCAAGTGCATGGAACCCTAATCATTTTTCATTTTTTAATGGTATTGGAAAATCAATAGCAATAACTTTATGGGCATTTTTAGGTCTTGAATCAGCTTCTGCAAACATGGATTCAGTTGATAATCCTAAGAAGAATGTTCCTATTGCATGTTTAGGAGGAACTATAGGTGCCGCACTTATATATATTATTTCAACAAATGTTATAGCTGGTATAGTTCCAAATTCAGCATTATTAAAATCTGATGCACCTTTTGGATTAGCATTCGCTTCTATGTTTGGACCTATTGCAGGAAAAATAGTTATTGCACTTATGGTTATGTCATGCTTTGGTTCTTTACTTGGATGGCAATTCACTATAGCACATGTATTTAGAAGTTCTGCAGTTGAAGGATATTTCCCTAAAATATTTAATAAAGTTACAAAAACAGGTACTCCAATTGTTGCAATGGTAATTATTACTTGTGCGCAAACTTTACTTTCATTAATGACAATTAGCCCAAGCCTTAGTAAACAATTTGACGTACTAGTTAACTTGGCCGTAGTTACGAATATTATTCCATACTTGTTATCTATGAGTTCATTAAATGTACTACAAAAAGCAGAGGGAGTGCCAGAGGGGAAAATCAAGACAACTAACATTATTGCTTTAGTGGCTTCAATATACAGTTTATATGCTCTTTATGGTTGTGGTCTTGAAGCAATGACATATGGTGCTATAGCTACTTTTGCTGGATGGACATTATATGGATTTGTTTCACATAGATTTGATTTAAAGAAAAATGAGAGTAATTGTAATACAAATAACTAGTATTTATATAAGCATCTTATAATAATTTAGTTAGAATTCCTTTTGATGAATAGATAGTTGAAATTTTTTTATTGAGTTATTAAGCTCAACCATACGCGTTACCTAATAAAACTAAAAGCAGACATAAATTCGTGTCTGCTTTTGTTTTTAACTGAGAACTAAACAAATATTACTTGCATAGTTTTGGTACTTGCATTCTTAAGCTTTTAGTTAGTACATTTATAATAAAATAGGCTATGGTACATAAATCCTTTTTACCCTTTTGCCTATTCCGCAGATAAATTCATAATTAAAGCTTCCAGCCATATTTGCTAATTCCTCAACAGTAATGGTATTTTCACCATCTTGTCCAACTAAAGTTACTTCATCTTCTATTTCAACACCATCTATATGTGATATATCTACCATCATTTGGTCCATGCAGATTCTTCCTAGTATAGGTGCGTATTGTCCGTGAATTAAAACTCTTCCCTTTGAAGAAAGTCCGCGCATATATCCATCTGCATAACCTACGGAAATAGTTGCAATTTTAGTTTTTATCTTTGTAATGTAAGTTTTACCATAGCTTATACCAGTACCTTCATAAACTTCAGAAATATTAATCACATGAGCTTTCCAGGTTAGGGCAGGTTTCAATTTTACAGAAGCCTTGTTGACTTCATCTGATGGATACAAACCATATGTAATTATGCCGCTTCTAACCATGTCAAATCTGTGATCATTAAGTTCCATAATTCCTGCACTATTGCAAATGTGTTTAAGTGCAATATTAATCTTGTTTTTTTCAAGAGTTTTTAAAAATTCATCATATTTTTCTTCCTGCAGTTTAGTGTAATTTTTGTCTTTTTCATCTGCACAAGAAAAGTGGGTAAACATACCTTCAACAATTAAATTATCCATATTTATAATTTTTTCAATATCCGAGATGCTTTTTTGCCTTACTTTAAATCCAATTCTGTTCATTCCAGTTTCTACTGCAATATGAACTTTTATTGTCTTTTTAAGTTTAACTCCACATTTTGATATTTCTTCTGCCATTTCAAGATTGTAAATGGTTTGAGTTATATCATAGTTAGCTAAAATTTCATATTGCTTTGGAGAGGTATAACCTAAAATTAATATTGGTATACCTATTCCGTTTTTGCGGAGTTCTACAGCTTCTTCTATAGTTGCAACTCCAAAGTAATCTACTTTATCTTTAAGAAAGTCGCCTATTTTTATAGCGCCATGACCATATCCATCAGCCTTTATTACTGCCATTACCTTTACATGGTCTTCTATTTTTTTTCTTACCTCATTTATATTATGTTCTATAGCTTTTAAGTCTATTATTGCGCAAGTTCTAAGATATTCTTCCATGTATTAGTCCCCCTTTATCAACTCCTTGAATAAATTTTATCTTGATTAATATTTCAAATCTATATTTTTTATATCTGTTATTAACATGTGACCAGGGGAATGTGTAATAACTATCTTAGGTTTGACGTTCATAACCACTGCTTGAGGAGTGACTCCACAAGGCCAAAATACAGGCACTTCATTATCTTTTATAGTTACGGAATCTCCAAAATCAGGTTTATTTATGTCCTTTATTCCTATGACAGCTGGATTGCCTATGTGAACTGGTGCCCCATGCACTTTAGGCATTTCACCACTTACTAAAACTGATTTTACTATATTTTCATAAGAAAGCGGCCTCATGCTTACAACCATTTTTCCATTAAATATTCCAGCTGGTGTACAGTCTATATTTGTAATAAACATGGGTACATTACAATTTTCCTCTATGTGCCTTATAGGAATGTTTGCCTCAATCAGCTCAGATTCAAAAGAAAAGCTGCAGCCAATTAAAAAGCTTACAAAGTCATCTCTCCAGAAATCTGATATATCTGTGTATTCGCCAGTTAATATACCATCTTCATAGACTCTATATTTGGGAATATCCTTTGTGATATCAATATCTTCACCTAGATATTTAAGGTTTCTGTTACCTACGTCACTTACTTCTAATATTGGGCAGGATTTAGGGTTCCTTTGGGTAAATAACAAAAAATCATAGGCTAATTCCTTAGGTAAAATAACCAAATTAGCCTGTGCATACCCTGCACACATCCCAGCTGTTGGTGTTACAACTTTTCCTTCACGAATCAATTTACGAACCTCATAAGGCTTCATGCTTGAATAATTCATTTTTACCACACCTTAAATTATATTTTTTAATTTTTCATATTTATAAGCATCATCGTCATAAAATCCAAGTTCAATTACTTTTTTAAACCAAGTAGAGCAGGTCTTTTCTAATTTCATAGAGGATTCTATGGTTTCCCTCATTAAACTAACTATGGAAACATTTATTTCTAGGTTACAGCCATCTATAGCAGGAATTAGATCTCCGTACATGTCTATCATTCCACTTCTAGATGCTGTAATCATAGCTTCTTTTTCCATTTCTTTTGTGTGCATTATATTTAAATCTTTCTTTAAATAGGCTAATGCAGCTATAAGTCCGTAGCAACCCCAATCTGAAACTGTTGCAGTTATAATGTTGTCTGCTGCTACATCTGCGATTATTCCACCACCACAGCCACAGTTACAGCTTCCTTTTGCAGCATATGGAACATATTCTTCTAAATGTTCTTTTAGAGTTCCCATGCCGAGTTCATTTCCTAGGTCTCCTATGGCTATATTTAAAATACCTTTTTTCTTTAATTTAGTGAATAAAATATCCTGCTTTGCTTCTAATTCGCTTACATCTAATCCAACTGCATTGTGGTAAACACCAAGAGAATTAGCTCCTGGGCATTCTATACTTATAACTGCACTTGGAAGACCTTTTGACATAAGTTCATTTGCTTGATTTTCAGCATCTTTATCATTTTTTGTGAAAGGTATGCCTGCTATTGATAGAGGATATTCCTTTAAGCCTTCAATGTTGTCATGAAAATGAAGTCCAATTACATATGACAAGTTTTCTACAGCTCGCATGTTATCTTCAGGACATAAAATTATAGGTTTTACATTGAAGCCTTTTACTAAAGCTCTTGCCAAAAGCATTGTGCTTACAATCCCATCCATTTCTGCCTTCTTAAATGGGCGCAATACAAAGCCTGTCATTATATAAACAAAGTCGCCTTCTTTTAATGTTTTTACTAATTTTTTAGCACTATTCATTGTTAAAGGTTCTTTAGTGTATTCTCTTGCGGCACTGTATAGAATTCTACAGACACCATATCCTCTTGGATCTAAGTTCATTAAATTATCCAAGTTTTCGCCTATATTTAATATTGTTAATTCTTCTTGCTTCATATAGACATCTCCCCCTAAATTTAATTTGTAGCTTCTAAGAATTCATTAAGTAATGCAGCTTGGAGTTTTTTGATAAGTTCTGGGGCTTTCCCACCTACAGGTTTTCCGTCTATTTCGCATGCAGCCATACAAAATTGACCTGAACTAGTGACTATAACTTCGTCTGCATCCATTAATTCTTTTAAAGTAAATGCGGTTTCATTCACAGGAATATCAAATTTTTTACACATGTTTATAATATGAGCTCTTGCTATACCTGGCAAAATTAAATTATCTGTTGGAGCTGTTTTAAAAATTCCATCTTTTATAATAGATACATTGCTGTGAGCACATTCAGTTACTCTATCTCCTCTATGGAATACTGCTTCCTGCATCCAGCCTCTTCTGTTTTTTGTGCTGCAATTTACACTTGGAAGTAAATTTAAAGTTTTTATATTACAGTGTAAAAATCTAGTATCCTCTAAAGTAATTAGCTTTAGTTTATGAGACATGTCCTTTATATTTGTTGGTTTTAATACTATCCAAAGATTTGCTTTTACTTCATCTGGAGGAAAAGCATGATTGCGCATTCCTGTCCCTCTTGTAACCTGCCAGTATACAAACTGTTCACCAGAATCAACTTTTGTAACCATATCAGCCAATAGTTCTTTTAATTGTTCCTTTGTATATGGAATTTTGATCCTCAATAAACCTGCACTATTGTAAAAACGATCGATGTGTTCGTCTAGGGCAAATATTTTATGATTTCTGCTATATGTGGCATCATAGACTCCATCACCAAAATAACATACCCTATCATTCATAGGGATTTTCATATTTTCAATTAAATCAAATTCTCCGTTATAATATCCTAAGTTCTTCATAAAAAGGCACCTCCTATAAATTTAAAAAATAATATTAAAAAGCGATACACATTATGCAATTAATATAAAATTATATTTTATATTAACATATTGATATTTAAATATATGGTATATTAATAAATAATTTTTTTCAATGCTTTCTGAGAACTATGCGGAATTTTATTTTTTTATTATGCTTTTTTACAAAAATATTTACGGTTTTTAGCTATATAATACGAAAAATTTATGGCTAGCGAATTTTATGAGGTATGATTATTTTGATATGCAGAAGTCAAAAAATAAAATCCGTTTAATCTTTCACGGATTTTAAAATATAATAAGTTTTTGTTTTAGACACGCCTTTCTAAGTTTTTTATATTGTTGTGAATCTTTTCTAAATCCTCTGATGATTTACAAAGTATTTTAAGCATAAAATCAAAATCACCTGTTAGATAATAGCAAAAATTTATATTTTTATTTTCCTTAATTGCCCTAGTAAATGATTCATAAAACTTTGGATGGTCAAGGCTAACCTCCATTAAGGCACTTGTATCATTTCCTATTTTGCTTTCATCTAAAACTACTGTATAATTTTTTATTATCCCACTTGTCTCCAGCTTATGAATGCGTTCAATGACCGCGGAGACTGATAAATGAATTTCTTTGCTTATTGTTGATGCTTTAGTTCTAGAATTGGCTTTTAAATATTCTAATATTTTATAATCAACATTATCCATAACAATCACTCCTAGTAAAGCTGTTGTTTTATAGAATAATTATAACAATAGTTTAATAAATAAAAAAGCAGGTATAGATTTTATTACGATCTATACCTGCTCCTTTATTATTGCTGAGATACTGCTTTTAACATTTCTGCTTTTTCACCCACAGAATATATATAAAGTTTATGCAGTGGACGCGTCATTGCAATATAAAGCAGTTTTACATCAAGTTCATCAGATGTATATTGATCCTTTGATGCATTCGCTATTATAACCATGTCAAATTCAAGTCCTTTTACCAAATAAGAAGGGATTATTAAGATTCCACTAGAATAATCATTTTCTTTTTCACTTATTATTTGTACCTTATAGCTTGAATTTTTAAATAAGCTTTTAAGCTCCTTGCACTCCTTCATAGTCTTACATATGATTGCAGCAGATTTTAATTTGTTTTTACGTAAGGCTAACAGATTTTTTTCAATTTCATTTTTTACTTCAGCTAGAGAGCCTTTTTCCATTACAGTTACAGGGTCGCCGTGGCGTATTACTGGTTTTGCAAGTGGAAGGCTCTTATTATTTAAAAATTTTATAACTGAGTTTGCTGCATCCATTATCTCGATTGTGGTTCTATAACTTTGTTCTAGTTTTAGTAAGTCTGGCTCATTGCCGCCAAAGATAAGTTCTGCAGTTTTGTTCCAATCTGTAACTCCTCTAAAACTGTATATTCCTTGACACAGGTCTCCAAGGATTGTAAAAGAAGGACTGTCTATTATTTCTTTTAATACTGAAAATTGAAAAAGGCTAAAATCTTGAGCTTCGTCTATGATTATGTGTCTTACGTTTATTTTTTCGTCTAGACCTTGTGTTAAATATTTTATATACATTAAAGGAGCTAAATCTTCAAACTCAACGACATTTTTGTCTAAGATATCGCTTGAAGTTTTTCTTATTAATTCTGAGAGCTCATGATTTATATATTTTTCAGTTAGCTTATTAAATAAAGCTTTATCATTTAGCAGTTTTTTATAATATTCAAGAGGAGACAAAACAGAAATCTTTGATAAATAATTTTTAACAAGTGTTTTTGAATTTTTGTTTATGCCTTTTAGCAGAGCATCTCTTTCATCTATTATTTTTATTATAATTTTGCGTCTTTCAGGTGAATCTGGAGCTTCATCTCTAACCTTGTTTAATTTTTCGTCGTAGGATGACTCAACTCTTTGTAAAATTCTTGCTTTATTGTTTTCAATACTGTTTGTAAGATGTTTTTTTATTTCATTGATTCGCTTCATAAGCGGCAAGCTTTTGTAATCTTCAAGAAACAACTTTTTTATATTTTTTGAACTAATAAGAACAAAAGTGTGAAGTTTAAAATCTTCCTCTAGAATGAAATTTTGTTCTATTAGCTTAATGAAATTCTGTATTGATGTTTTAAATTCTAGGGAAGCTTTAAAATTGGATATCTTTTTTATATTTTCACAGTTTATGCTGTCTCTTAAGTTTACAAGGTCTGAAAGCTTTTTGGTGCTTGGCATGATTTTTAGTTTTCGACCTATGATTTTTTGAGCAAAGTCTTCAAAGGTTGTTTGCATGACATTTTCTACACCGAGTTCTGGCAAAACGTCAGATATATAACTTAGGAAAAAATGACTGGGAGCCATAATCATAAAGTTTTTCGGCTTTAGTTTTTTCTCAAAAGTATATATTAAATAGGCAATCCTGTGAAGGGCAATTGTGGTTTTACCACCGCCGGCAGCACCTTGAACAATTAGAGGTCTCCACATGTTTGCTCTTATGACCTTATTTTGTTCAGCCTGTATTGTTGAAACTATATCTTTAAGCCTGTTGTCCTTACTTGAGCCCAGACATGCTTGAAGAAAATCGTCATTTGTTGTTATATCAATATCAAAGAAATCTTGAAGTTTTCCTTTTTCAATCATATATTGACGTTTAAGCTTTATTTCTCCTTTAATATTTCCATCCGGGCAGGTGTAATTTGCTGTCCCAATACGGCCATCATAGTAAAGGTTAGAAATAGGAGCTCTCCAATCTATAATTAAAAATTCACCAGTTTCCTCCTTTAGAAGGGACATTTTCCCTATATATAAATTCTGGAGTTTATTCTTATCTTCTTCTTTAAAGTCGACTCTTGCAAAGTATGGTTTCAAAAGGCTACGCTCAGAATTTTGAATTTTTTGATGAAGTGTGTCTCTTACAGAAGTATTTAAAGTAACTTGAGTAAACTGTTCTTTATTATCTGGATCAAAATATTTAAGCTGGGAATCTATTTGTGTGTCTAAACTGGATTTTTGTTTAGTAATAACTTCTTTGTATGTTTTTAAATAGTCAAGTGTGTAGTTGAGTCTTTTAAGCTCGGAGTTGTAATCTGGATGTTTTATCAATTTTATCACCTCGTTTAATTCAGAGTACAGATTACAAAGTACAGAGTACAGTGAAGGTTGATTTTCTGCTGTGGCAGAAAATTTTAAATTTAATGGGCTTGCGCCCAAGCCTTTTGGGTATGTTTTTTCAGCGAAGCTGAAGCTATAAGTTTAAAGATTTACCTGACGTAAGGAAGGCAAATCATCCATCACTGTCCTCTGTCAACTGTACTCTGCTTCTAAGATCCTGTTCCTGTGTAGTGTCTTACGCCAAATTTCCATAAAATATAGCTTGGAATAATAAATAAGCATGCAATCAATGGAGAAAACATGTAAAAAATATTGTGACTTCTCCCTATTATATATAGGAGAGGATAGTAGTTAACAAAGGCTAGTGGAACGATAAATGTAAAAAATCTTAGTACAGAAGTTTTGTATATATCTAAGGGATACTGGGCAAGTTCTCTTCCGCCATCTGTAAAGATGTTTATGACTTCAAGACTTTCTATGGTAAAAAAGCATATGACTGCGGAAATCATAAATAAGCCAAAGAATAAAAAGGTTCCTCCTATTATCATTAATATAAGTGTAAGAATTTTATCGGGCGAAAAGTGAACTCCGCAGGTTTTTATTGAATATATAAATATTATTAATGCTTGAACAAGTTTGCCTATTCTTGTAAGCTCAATTTTTGTACCTAATACTTGCAGCACTTCGTTTCTTGGTCTTGTAAGTATTCTGTCAAAACCTCCATCTGATATTATTGAAGAAAAATTGTCAAAACCTCTTCCAAAGCATTCAGCTAGTGAGAAGGACATAAAAATTGTACTAAAACATAAAAGAACTTCATTAAAGCTGTAATTTTTAATGTTTCCAAAGCGTTCAAATAAAAAATACATGCTAAGGAAGGAGAAAAATGTCGTTAAGCATTGACCAATAGTTGTAAGAAAGAATGAAATTTTATATTGCATTACGGATTTTAGTTGGATTGAAAAGTACTTTAAATATAGTCTCATAGTTAGCCCCCTTGTACCGTTACGCGTTTTAATGCTTTAGAGATTATGAATTTACCAATAATAATTAAAGTTGCTGCCCAAAAAACTTGCAAAACTATTGGAAGAAGTGCTTCACTTACTGGAATTTGGCCACTGTAAATTCTAAATGGAACATTCTGCATTGCAGCAAAGGGTGAAAGATAAAGATATTTTGTGAGCCAGTTGGGCAAAAATGGAAGCGGAACAAGACCTCCAGAAAGAAAATCTGCTGTCATTACAAGAGCAAGTCGTACGCCAATAGGTGATACTGTATAAAAGGTAAATATATAAACAAGCATACAGTAGGAAATAACCACTATAAAACTTAAAAATGCTGTAATTAAAAATAGTAAAGCAGAAGCCAATGAGCTTGGTAAGTTAAATTTATACGGTGCTGGCAAGAAAAAAGCTATAATGAGTATTGGAAAACATCGTAAAAGTGTTCTTGAAAGTCTAACAGCACAGCTTTTAACAAACCAGGTATTGTATATATCAAAGGGTCTGCATAATTCATAAGCTATATTTCCACTTGTTATTAAATTAAAAATATCATTGTCTAAGAACCAGGTCATGAAAAGTGCTAAAAATGCTTGTTGAAGCCATATATAACTGGAAAGTTGAGAAAAATTCATTGGTGCCTTTGAGGGATTACTTTTATATAAAGCTTGATACAGCATTATATACATAAAGCCCCAGGCAAATTGTGTGACAATTCCAGCATAGGCAGCGGTTCTGTATTGAAGACCATTTATAAAGCGAATCTTAAAAAAACATAAATAAGCTCTCATATTTATACTCCTTATAAAGTTGTGTGGATAGATAACTTGAAAGTTTAAAGTTGTCAAATCCAAGTTTATCTCGACAAACTGGAATTTAACTCAGAGTACAAAGTACAGAGGACAGAGTACAGTGAAGGATGATTTTTCTCCGCTGTCGCTACAAAAATCTTAAACTTAATGCACGCAAAGCGCTTAAAATATAGTGCTCAGCGTAGCTGACACTATTAAGTTCTAAGATTTACGTATATTGCTTTTTCTCTATTAACATATAAACACATCCTTCTCTTATCTATATTTTAATGTGTTCGGTCTTTCGTGTCTACAATATTATACTAGCACCAGCGAGTTATTGAAATATCTTAGTATTTTATGATTTTTGAACCTTAGATTTATAGGATCTTTTTAACGCGACGAAGCATTGTTACTTTACAAATTTACTATTTATCTAAATCTAATATTTTTGCACCTTTGTCCATTATAGTTTAATTATATCATATTTTGTAAATATATAACAAATCAGCACTCACTATAAAAACTATGATTCCACTTCCTGTATTCTCTAAAGTAACTACTACATTCATAATAACTTGAAGTGTTTGCATCTCAATGTTTAATATTATTTCCGTCTACTATAAGGTATTTTTATATTAGCTTGAATATAAAAATCTTCTTGAATGGTGTACAACCTTACTATCTTATCCTAAAAGTTAGTCTGCCATTTACCATTTGTTTTGCATAGTAAATATTATCTGCTCCTGCATCCCTTTTGTTTATTCTAAGCTTCTCATTTGAACCAGTAAAACCAATCTATGAATTGCCACTATTATTGATTATAGCTCTAAGGAATAATGTACATTTAATTCTTCCGTTATGTATCAATTTATAGCTTCATTTAAAATTTCAAGACCATTGTTATCAAAACTACCTTTAGTAATTTTCTTGTCATAGATGCATATTATTTCTATTACCTCACTTCTATTTAATTGGGTGTAATAAAAAAACTAACTTACTATAACCATAATAAGCTAGTTTTGTACTTTCCTCTAGCGTAATTTATCTTACTTTAAAACTTTTTTATTAACTCAATTTTATCAATATCTAAGTCCGTTAGTTCCTTTATTGTTTCATTATTCGTACCATTTTCTATTGCTTTCTTGACTATTTCTATAGTTTTTTTTATTTTTTCCTTCATCTATTAATTCCTTACCGAGTTAAGTCATTTTCAATTTCTCCTTTCGTCTAAACACAGTGTACTCTAAAACAGCGTTCTCTCACCCGCTAGAGTATCCGTAAAAGTCCATTTAGGACTTACTTTTACCTCCCTTTTTCCATTATGATGGCTCAGCATTAATTCATAGGCTCTAAACCTTCTTAAATCTGCCTTTCCCTTATTACTGGTCTAGAACTCAAAATGTATAAAAGTGTCATCTTCCATTAGGAAAGTGTAGTTCATGAACATATTTTTAGTTTCTAAAACTACTAATTCTGTTTATCCTAATTCCTTAACTCTTTTGTTTATATCATTACAACCACCTTGGTTCCCAAATATCAAAGATCTCATCAAAATTTAAGTTGCAGACAAATTTTCAGGTACTAGTTCATTATCTACAAACTCCTTTAAAAGTGGGGCTTGCTAACTTTATTTTTCCAATGAGATGTTTCACAATGTCTAGCATAGATTCTTTTAATATTTGAGGATTAAAATCCCACAAATACATTTCTCAATTTCTTCTATATCACTCTTATAGTGTAATGGTACTAAATTCTTACATATGGTTATACTAAGAAAATAGGTATGTTTTCCCAATCATTCATTTGAACACACACTTATTATTTCAGAAAGGCTTACTCAAGCAAGATCTCATTCAAATGATCAGCGTGAGGCAATTTTCGATAAATCAAAAGGAGGAATTAATAATGTTAGAAAAAGTAAAAGGAACTGATTTATTTTACCAATATTATGCACAATGGATTACAGTATACAAAGATGGTGCTATAAGAAAAGTGACTATGGATAAATATCTTATGACGGAAAAGTGGCTTGAAAAACTTATTCCAAACCTTATAATTTCCGATTTGAATCGTATAACTTACCAACAATTACTTAATGACTATGCTGCGTGGCATGAGCGTCAAACAACAATGGATTTTCATCATCAATTAAAAGCTGCAATTTTGGATGCAGTGGACGAAGGTCTAATTGATAGAGATCCTACACGAAAAGCAATAATCAAAGGAAAAACTCCAAAAGATAAAAAAACAAAGTATCTGAATCAGTTTGAGTTGCATACTCTATTAAGCAATCTTGAATTAAAGTCTGAAGTAAGTTGGGATTGGTTTATACTATTAGTTGCAAAAACTGGGATGCGCTTTTCAGAAGCATTAGCACTTACACCTAAAGATTTTGATTTTTCACATCAGATGCTTTCAATCAGTAAAACATGGGATTATAAAGGAAGTGGTGGCTTTCTTCCAACAAAGAATCAATCTTCTGTACGAAAAGTACAAATAGACTGGCAAACAGTAATTCAGTTTTCTGAGTTGCTAAAGGGATTGCCAGAAGATAAACCTATATTTACAAAAAACAAAGTATATAATTCAACTGTTAATGACATATTAACAAGATACTGTAAAAATGCAAAGGTTCCAGTAATTTCAATTCACGGATTACGTCACACGCATGCCTCTCTTTTGTTATTTGCTGGTGTATCAATTGCAAGTGTCGCAAGAAGATTGGGGCATGCTAGTATGACAACAACTCAAAAAACCTATTTACATATTATTCAGGAACTTGAAAATAAGGATGTAGATTTGGTTATGCGTTCATTGTCAGGATTAAGTTAAATATGAACAATTATCAAAAATCACTCACGCTGATGAAGGGTGATAAGGTTGTTGAGATTGGTAAAACTCTTAGCTATTACAGTTTGTTCTTCATTAGATTTCGGGTATATTAGTACCGTATCATTTAAAGCCGACTTCGAAATAGAAGATACTTTTGTCCCTTGAATTAACGGTAATAATTGGTCATGATACGCATTTGAATTCATATAATATCCAAGATAGCCACTTGCAAAAACTTGAATAGGTCTACACGGAATTGTATGCAATCCAGAAATTACAGTTTGAGTAGTCAAACCTACTATTTCAGTACACTTTCCAACTGTTTCATCCTCCGCAGCATCTGCAATAATCACATCACCATTATTCAAAAATGAAGACTTGTACTTGTTTACACTCGTATCATCCATAATAAAGGTAACTTCCTCTTTGCTAACGTCTAAGCACTCTCCGAATTTTATTAACACATCACCATAATGAACATTCATTGCAACACCATGTTCAGTGCTAAGTTCAGCTCTGGATAAAGCACTGTTTTTGAGTGTAGTAAAGAGTTCTGAAAACTTACGCTGTTCCCAAACAAATGTGGAAAAGTGAACTTCTCACTTTTCCACTACCAACAAATCTAAATTTTTACACCTAAAATCTTTAATTGCTCATTAATCTCTGCTTCAAGTTCCGCAATTTCCTTATTATCTTGTTCTAACTGCTTATTTACTTCTTCCAAATCAATTGGGGCTTCTTCTTCAAAAGTGTCAACATAACGTGGAATATTCAAGTTAAACCCATTTTCCTTGATTTCCTCAATTGATGCTACGTGAGCATATTTATCAACATCTTTACGTTCTTTAAACGTATTGATTATTTTATCTATATTTTCATTACTTAAGTTATTTTGATTCTTACCTTTTTCAAAATCATTACTTGCATCAATAAATAATACATCTTTCGTTTTACGATTCTTCTTAAATACTAAAATGATTGTTGGTATACTTGTTCCATAAAATAAGTTAGCTGGCAGGCCAATAACCGTGTCAAGATAATTTTTTTCAATCAGAGTCTGACGAATTTTACCTTCTGCTGCACCACGAAATAGCACGCCGTGAGGCAAAACAATAGCCATTGTGCCAGTGTTGTTTAAATGATATATACTGTGTAAGATAAAAGCATAATCCGCCTTTGAAGCTGGTGCTAATTTCCCATAATCACTAAAACGTGGATCTTTTAATTTTGTTTCATCATTATCCCATTTTGCAGAATATGGTGGATTTGCAACCACTGCATCAAAACTACGTGGATGGTCAGTTCCTTTTCCATCTGGTCCATCTGGCCAATCGCTTTCCAGAGTATCAGCATTATTTAGTGTCATATTGTTATAAGGCACATCGTGCATCATCAAGTTCATACGAGCCAAGTTATAAGTTGTTGTATTCAACTCTTGACCAAAATACTTCATAGGAGTACCATCAGGCAATTCTTGTCCAACAGTAAGTAGTAAGGAACCTGAGCCCATTGTTGGATCATATACATTGAAGAATTCATCTGATTTTTCTACACCGCTCGTGACTACTTTAGCTAAAATCTTACTTACTTGATGAGGCGTATAAAATTCTCCACCTTTTTTTACCAGCACTTTGCAGCAAATTGACCGATTAAGTATTCATATATTTCACCTAGAATATCTTTTCCATCATCCCCTTGTATTCAATTCCATCAACTAACTTAACTATATTGTTAAGTGATTTTGCACGTTCATTTGTAGAACTTCCAAGACGTGAATCTCCCAAATTAATATCGTTGAATATACCACGAAAATCTTTCACCGCTTCTTTATTTAATTCCGCATTTTTATTAAAGTTATCAAAAATAGTTTGATAGTCACTAGGAATAACTTGTGCATCATTAATTTTATTAATCAAAGACTCCCATGTATCATTTGGCGCAATCGCATACCCCAAGCTTAATGAAATATCTTGTAAATAGTCATCTAAATCTGCACCTACCGCTTGTTTTAGGTAAGCATCATTGATAGATTCTCCCTCTGCAACATCAATAACATTATTTCCTACTAAATACTTCTCTTGATGTTCTGAAAGGTATCGATAAAACATAAATGCCAATATATAATTTTTATACTCTGATGCATCCATTGTGCCACGCAGTTCATTTGCCATAGCCCAAAGTTTGCTTGTAATTGTTTGTAGATTATTACTCATTATTTTTATTTCCTTTCTATTTTGAAATTATTTTATACAAACATCTGTTGTAGTAATGCTTTCTTTTGTTCTTGCAAGTGATTTAATTTACGTTGATGAAGGATAATAAGGCCGTCGAGATTATTGAAAAAGTCTCCAATCTGTTTTTGTTCTACAACTGAAGGAGCTTGAGCTTCCATTTTTACAAAATCAGATTCATGAATTCGCCATTGTCCATAAATAACCCCTTGGCGCCAACGAATCATTTGATTTATAAAGCTTTTACGAACTAATACGCGACCAATAAAATCAGAATCAGCTAATTCAGTTGGTTGAAAAATACTGTAAACAGGAGAAATAGAAGCTTTTCCGTATTTGTTTAGCCCAATAGATCCAGTTGTAAGATTATTAGAACTGTAAATAAAATCTCCATATTCCGTCTGTTTATATTTCTTATTATCTTCATCACTAACTAAAAATTCGCGATTATATCTATCTCCTTTGGGTGCAACCCCTTCATATGCTACAAATGCCATTAGAGGATACTCATCACTTTTTGGAGCTTGTGTATTTCGTTCAATTAGCAACTCACCGACCTTACGCCGTTCCCAAGGGTCAGTAAATCCTGGAAAACGAAGTTCCGGAAAATCTTCACCATTTTTCGGAAACATTTTTTGTAACAAACTTTTCTTCTTATCTTGCAAGTGATTTAACTTACGCTGATGAAGGGTGATAAGGTTATCTAGTATCTCCAAAAAAGCGGATATTTCTGTCTGCTCCTCATAAGACGGGAATATAACCAACCCTAAAAGTGCATTATCATCACTGACCTTCATATCATTTTTTGCGCCCTTATTAACCAATGGCTTAAGATATTTATTCAAACGATAATCAGACTCAAAATAACACTGTACAAAGTTGGGATTTGTATTCTCTTTTGGTTTATACACCGCATAAAGAGTAGAGACAATACCTGATTTTCCTTTATTTGTTTTGATTATTCCAAATGGATTACGCTTAAGAGGAGACTTTGTGTATACGATATTTCCAGTATTAACTACACCATAATTAGAAACAGATGCTCCTGCAAAACTTCTTCCTTGAAGTTCTATCTGATTGACAATACCAAAATCGCCAGACACAGATAGCACATCCTCCTTGGTATAAACATTGTCACTATTCTTTTCGTTGGATGTTTCAATACATTCATTCAACTCACGCTGTTCCCAAGGGTCAGTGAATCCCGGAAATCTTAACTTTGGTTTATTGTTGTTTTTTTCCATTGCTATCTCCTTTAATCTTTCTGATTTCCTTATCAAAATCAGAAACTATTTTTTGAGTTTTGTTAAACTCTTGATATTCTCCTATTGCTTTTTCCTTAGCAGTGTTATGTGAAATACGTCCATGACCTTTTAAGATTTCATAACGATTGAATTTCAAAAACTCATCAATACTTACCGCAAAATCTTCCATAGATAACAACGTTTCATCTTCAAGAAGTCGCTCAACATAATCAAAATAAGCTGAGACGTTACGTTCAAGACCACGAATTTCCTTTTCTGATAAGTAATTTTTAGCCACAAGCACATCAGACTGCAAAATTCGACCATTAGGAGAGTTCTTCCAAGTAGTGAGTCCCATATGTTCTTTATTTCTATCTGCACTAGCATGAATAATTTCTGCAGCTGTTTTACCAGTTATTGCAAAATGAAATTTATTTTGAACAGTTGCATAAAATTTTTTTGTGATTTCTGAATTTTTATCGTAGTCATATGAAATTTCTGCAAACACATCTGTGATTTGTTGCCAAATTCTACGTTCACTTGCTCTAATTGAGCGAACAGTTTCAAGCAACTCACGGAAGTAATCTTTACCGAAAACATTCTCACCTTGCTTCATGCGCTCAACATCAATCTTAAATCCTTTTCTGATATAGTCTTTCAAGATATCAGTGGCCCAAATTCTAAACTTTGTTGCTTTTTGAGAATTAACACGGTAGCCAACTGAGATAATGGCATCCAGATTATAAAACTTGACCTGTTTTGTTTGGGTTTTTCCCTCTATAGCGCCGTGCTTTGTGGTATTTTCCAAAATGGAAACAACCACTTTCTCATCAAGCTCTCCAGACTCAAAAATGTTTTTAAAATGTTTGCTTATAGCAGAAACACCCACATCAAAAAGCTCAGATATAGCTTTTTGTGTTGCCCAGATTGTTTCATCTTTCATCACGACTTCGATTTTTTCATCTGCATCATACATTAAAAATTGTATCTCGTTCATTTAATCACCCTTCTTAGTTTTCTACTAACTCATCAGCTAATTCATAAATGGCCTCACGCAAACCATTACGGTACTTGATTTTAGACAAAGCTTGTATCTCTTCGTTATGTGCTAACGTCTTATAATCCACGCTTGCTTTTGCAATTATATCTCGAATTTGACCAGCATCATCTAAATCCTGCACGCCATAACGATGACGACTAAATAATTCACGCATCTGAGCACTTGTGATAATATCTGTAATTCCCCACTTCACTCGAAAATCTAAGAACATTCTATCAAAACTCACATTGTTAGCCGCTTGAATAATTTGCTCGCTATCTCTCAATTTTACTGGATATTTAAGATTAGTACCTTCCGGCGGATAATGCCCTTTGATAATAGCCATTGCTGCATTCATAATCTTCGCAGCGTAATTTCTGTCTTCCAAACCATTGGCAAATTGATCAATTTTCTCTTTCGTAGCTTTTGCTTCTTGTTTCTTGCCCTCATGCACTTGATTCAATAATTGTTCCACCAATTCAGTTAAATAATCATAATCTATTTTCACATCCTTCACATGAGTCATTCTTAACTCAATTTGATAAAAAGGAATTTTCTTTTCTTTTGCTATATATTGTTTAAGCTCATTGGTTAAAACTGTAGTAAGCATGGTTTCTTGAACACTTGTCATCCCTAATTTTTCAACTAACTCATCAGGATTTTCGTAATTGAAACCCGCTACATTTCCATCAACTTCTTCAGGTGCATATTGCTTTAATTTAGCCATACCAACATTATAATCTCTAAGCAAATCAAGCATATATTCTTTCTGCCTCTCAGAAGGTGGTAATTGTTGAAACTCATTAGTTAAGCTGCCTAATTTCTGAGTAACCTCTTTAACTTCATTAAATACATCTTCAAAAGATTTAGCGATAATACCATCCTTTTGGTTAGATTTATGTTGTTCATCTTCTGATAAAATTGCAGAATCTTTATTAGCATAAATTGCGAGAGCTTTATTCATCAACTTCTCATTTTGAGCAGGCCAACGATAATTTACAATACGCCCCCAAGGTTTTTCTTGCATATCAGCAATACGATTTGTTCTTGAATAGGCTTGAATAAGTCCAGCCCCTTTAAGTGTTCTATCTACATAAAGGGTATTAAGTTCTGGTGCATCAAATCCAGTCAAAAGTTGATCTACCACAATCACAATATCTAAAAATTTCTTATCTGTAGCAGTTTTATTCAAACGACTAGTAACATCTTGTGTATATCCTGCTACATCATCCATGCCAAAGCTTGTACCAAATTCTTTGTTATAAGCTTTAATAGCATCATATAAGCCTTGATTAGTGGTAAGCATACTATCATTATTGGATGAATTTTGGCTAAATGTAACTGCTACTTTCAATGTTTGTCCACCATTTTTCTTATTCTCATCATTTACTCGTTGAAATTCATTGAAGTACATTATTGCCATTGGAGTACTGGCTTTTCCACCACCAACATGAGTTGTAAAAAGTGCATTATACTTACCTTCGTTTGAACGATTTCGCCAGTTCTTGAAAATATCTTCAACTACTAACTTGATGTGATCCGGATTTTCATCATAAAAACTTGGTTCAACCGCATCATCCATATCTTCTTGACTTAAATTATTAATCTTTTCTGTAATTTTTTCTTCAGTCCACTTCGGATAACGTTCTCTATAGAAATTTGGCAGATATTTTAATTTCATTTGTTCTTCATCAATTGTTGTTTCAAAATCCACTTTAAAACCTAAAACATTTCTATCTGCAATTGCTTCACGAATAGTATAGGCATGTAACAAAGGTCCAAAAATATCTTCAGTTCGTAAACCACTAGTAGTTTCATCAAACATCGGTGTTCCTGTATAACCAACCCAAGCAGATTTCTTAAAAGCTTTTTGTATCTTTTCAAAATTTTCACTACCAGTTGAACGGTGTGCCTCATCCACGATAAATACAATATTTTTATCAGGTGCTTTAAAAGATTTACGTTTCACTAAGGTATCAATCTTTTGAACAGAAGTAACAACGATACTGTTATCTTTACTCTTTAGTTTACGACTCAAATCATTAGTATTATAAGTATTTTGAACACTACCAATCATATCTTCACTAGCATCCGGATCATAGGCTCTATAATTTTCATTTGTTTGTTTCGTTAAGGCAATTCTATCTACTAAGAAGACAACTTTATCAATTTTGGGCATGCGACTTGCAAGCCACGCAGTTTTGAAACTAGTTATAGTTTTGCCAGAACCAGTGGTATGCCAGATATAACCTACTTTATTTGTGCCAAGTTCAAAATCAACTTGCTTTAAATTTTCAATTACATTCTGAGTAGCATATACTTGATATGGACGCATTACCTTTAACGTTTGTTTGTTTTTTGTGCCATCCAAAATCATATAATTAGTAGCCATCTGATGTGCCATTGGGATACTTAACATTGAATCAGCGAACTCTTTCCAATTACGCACAATCGTATTATCACTTTTACGTTGCCAGTTAAAAGCAAAGTCCTTATTGAACTTATCCGACGTGGTATTTGCCATATATTTTACGTTATTAGGCGTAATTGCCACTAATATTTGTAAAGTAGAAAAAATATCACCATATTGGTTTTCTTCGGAATATTGATGCATTTGATTTAGTGCTTCATTAACATCGTGTGTATCACGTTTTTCTTCAATTTGTATAATAGGTAAACCATTAATAAGAAGTGTCGTATCAAAGCGACGATTTTGTTTCCCAGTGATAATTGCAGGGCGTTCAATTTGATTAACTACTTGATACACCGTATCTCCAGCACCAATTTGTTTTTGATCGAAAACCGTTAAAAACACATGACGACCGTCATCTAAATCAATTTCGATTTGTGATACACCATTAAGTCCATATAAAAATTGTCCAGCCTCATATGGTGTTTTAATATCAGATATAATCTTTTTAACTTGATTAAATTCGACAGTACTTAGTGGATGATCAAGTGTATTTTGATTGTGCCTCTCAAGAATCTCTTTGAAGTTATCCCAAAGCTTTTCTGTAGTTTTAATTTTGGTTTCATACTTCCATAGCTTTGTTTTTACACCGTAACGAGCAGGCTTCTCACTAACCATAAAGTCGCTGATTCCTTCTAGGTGTTCAGGTTTAGTTATGGTTCCACTGGTAATATATTGTATTAATTCAGTTTCAAATTGCTCTTCATTCATTTCTCACTTGCCTCCTCTAACTTGGATAATCTGATTTTTGTTTCAAGTTCTGCCGCTCTATTTCTAAGAGCTTGCAACCTTAACTGATTAAAATAGACTTGTCCTATAATTTTTTGCTTATCTATGGAAGGTATTTTCGGTATTTCAAGCTCTTTAAGTTGCTTTAAAGTATATTTTAAAACTTGCGAACCTTGAAGTCCCAGCACAAACTGTTTCTTGATTGTTTTGTTTTCATTAAGTAGATAAACCAAAAACTTTGAATCAATTTTATGGCTAGGTAATAACTTAACGTAGTTTTGTGTATAAAGATATCCCTCATGCTCTTTTCTTACAATCGTTGCAATTCCCGTGATCAAACTAAACACCACATCACCATCGCATAGGGTATTTACTTTATCATTGGTTCTGACTTGTTTATTGCCCACATCGTTTGAAATAATACCTACCAAATCATCTGTTAAATTTGTTTGACTATAATAAGTAAAAAGCGGTGTTTTCTCATCAAACACTTCAGTAATTCTAAACTGAGGCGATCCACTTACTAACGCAACTAATTCACTCAACTTTTTCATAAAATATTGTGCCTTTCTAAAATTAACTTTATTTACTATGATGTAATCATATCATAAAAGGAATTTTATAGCAACTATTAAAAGTGTAATTTTAAAAAATTACACTTTTAATTATTTTTTACTAATTACTTCCGCTAAAAAGTGCACACACCTTGCACCATTTTACACACCTCTGGTGCAGAAAGAACATGAAGTACAGTCACAACTTGCAGTACCCCAGCACAATTCCATTAACAAAGCTATCAGTATCAACAACATAATTGCTTGAATCAAATATAAGCTTTTTTCCATTGCAAGTGGTGTTATAATTTTTAGTGTGATAAAATCACCTCAAAATAAAAAGCCCTTAAGGCTTACAAATTTTATATAGCCTAATAAGTTACTAATATAAACAATTTTTTATCTATCTCCAAAAGTAACAAATGGACTCAAAGCATTAGCCTCCTTAGCTGCAGCTGCCTGCTACTTTAAAATCTTACATAAGCTTTAATTACCCCAACTTCTTTTCCATCACTTTTACCATAAGGTCTTATTGAATATTCTCCAACAGAAGCAGGTACTATAAATGTTTCTGCATAGTGCACTATAAAAGGTTCAAATTTATTCTCAGGACTTTCTACTATCACTTCTTCACCTTCTACTAAATTAAGTACATTTACTATCCTTTTAGTATCATGATTAGTTTTCTCTTTAAACCAATATCTTCTTGTTTCTATAAATTGAAGCTCATGTAATCCGGTTTTTTCTTCCTTAACATTTTTATTCTCGCTTATTATTTGAACATTATTAACTAAGTTATTTTTTACCCAATTAGTAGTTCTGCCACATTGAATTACTTTTTTTACCATGTTCAATGTGAATAGGCCTAGGCAATCCATCCAGACCAACTCTTCCCCAGTCCCACAATTTAAATGTAAATATATAAGGAGTTGCACTAATCTCTAATACCATAGCTCCACTGCCTGAACAATGTACAGTTCCCGCAGGAATCAGAAAATGGTCGTGAGTTTTAGCTGGAAATTTATTGATGTATTTTTCTGCATTAAAAACTATTACTCCAGCTTGTGCATCTTCTAAATCTTTAATCATTTCTTCCTTGTTTACGCCTTCCTTTAGACCTAAATAAACACTCGCATCATCTGTAGCATCTAAAATATAATAACTTTCATCTTGAGTATAATGCATTCCAAAACTTTCTTGAATATATTCAGTAGTAGGATGTACCTGAAGACTTAAGTTTTGACCTTCAATAGTATCTAGAAAATCAAATCTTATTGGAAATTCAGCTCCAAATCTTGAATATACTTTGTCACCTAAAAGCTCTTTAGGTTTATATAGAACTATATTTATAGAAGGTACTTCTATTCTTATATCCCCATATCTTAAAAATAAGCTATTCTCCTCAGGTACACCATCAAAACACCACGCAAAGTTTTCTTCATTCTTATCTAGATTACATACATCTTTCATCCATTGGCCTCCCCATACCCCTGGATCAAAATATGGTACTACCCTAAATGGTCTATTTGCAGTTTCTTGTAATCCTGCTCTTAAAGCATCTCCAGTTACTAATTTAGGATCATTGTAAGTATTGCTGTCTAATAAGTAATCAATCTTATCATATAATCCTTTTTTATGTCTATCTGCTATTCTCCATTCAATAAAAAAAAGCTCTCTTGTATTTCCTTAAAATATCTTCCTCAAGGTTGTTCACTTTAAAATTGCCTAGCTCTTTTCTTCTAAACCTTTGTTGTATTTCCCATCTTGCTAAATCAGCATACACAAATATGTCGCCTTCACTTATAAGGCTAGCTCCTACACCATATATTAAAATTATACCATTATCTATATCATCTAATTTCTTTTTAGTCTCTACATATTTTTCTTTTACAACGAAATCTTGGATTGTGCCATAATACATTATTCCAAATACTCTATCTTCCGTTAAATTTCTATTTAGTAAATTATTTAACATATTTCCATCATAAAAAATATCTTTACTTGCAATTACACAATCTGGATTTAATCCATTAATAAAAGCATTTAATACTTCTTCATCTTTTACTCCTGGATAACAATCTATTGTAATAATAAATTTCTCTTTGTTTACCTTTGATTTTATTTCACTAATAATATTATGATATCCACTAAAAGCACTGTTTTCGTATCCTTTTACTACTACCTCTGGTTCCTTATCATAGTTAGTTTCTCTATTTTTATATTTCAAAATTTTCACTCCTTACATAAAAAGTCTATTTTATTTAAACTCAATGCTACTGCTTAATTTATATATTTTATGATTAGAGTATTATGATTGACTTAAATAATGCTACACTTGTGTGATAACGTTTTCAAAGTAAGAAGAACAATCTACTTTTCATATTCCTATGGCTCGTAGTGATCCCAAAGATCTCGATTATCCTCTCCTGACTGCTGCATATAAATCACAGCCTCTCCTTCCCATATTTCATATACTTCTGGTGTAGAGAAGCCAACTGTTCGCTAAATCTGCAATATTGGGTTCTATTGATTTCACCATTTACTTACAACCTCATGCTATTTATAACTTAATTTTAAATTGGAATTTATCTGAAAGAATTTAAATTATTCCAAATAAGTTTTTCTGAATTGGATTCAGTGCTACCAAAATAATCAATAAAATCTTTATAATGCTTTGCGCCAAGTTTTTCATACAAACTCTTTGCATTTGAATTTCCTTTTACAATACAAATACTCATACATTTATAACCTTTGCTATAAGCATAATGACTTACTGTGTTGATTAATTTCGTACCAATGCCTTTTCCCCTTGAAGCTTCAGATACATGTAACGAATCTAAATATAAACAATGCTCTATTTCATCATCTTCTTTACAGGCAGAGAAACCAAGAAATTTTTCATCTTTATATACAACAAAAATCATATATCTTTCATTTCCAAGATATTCTCTCCATTTTTGTATTCCATCGCTAACTTTTAAATTATTTAAAAATTCATTTGGCAACAACTCTGCATATGTTTTCTTCCAATTTCCAATATACAAATTAGCAATCAATTCTATATCAGAATCATTTGCCTTTCTAATGACCATTTTGTAACCACCCTTCCAAACATTGTCAAATGCTATTTATATAAATAAACCTTAAATTCACATTATTAGCCTAATTGGTATCTAAATATTGAAAAGCTTAAATATTAAAATGTTTTTTATTAAGAGTTTATGTTAAATCTTTTAATAATTTCATCTGATAATCCGTTATAGTCTCTCTTTTCTGAAGGACTATATCCACGAGATATAATTTCAAAAGCACTATAAACTTTATAATTACTAAAATTAATTTGCTTAAATTTTCCGGATAGTTGAAAGGCTATACAACACTTTTCATCTCTAACCTCATTAAATACATCATCAGTAAATTCTATTGAAATATTTATTAGTATAACTAATTTTTAATTTCTCTTAGCTACCCATTATAGAAATAATAAACTGTTTTATATTAATTCCTTGAATAAATTATAATTCTACATATAATTATATTATCCTCCATAATTATATAAAAAGCCAAAAATCACTTGCCTTTTCTCATAAAAAAAGTAAGTGATTTTCAATGATATTTTTCACAATATCTCTTTTTTCTAAGTCTATTCTTTTGTGCTCACACACTCCATTTCCTTCCACCAACTCTTTATTCCTTAAGTATATGTATTCTAATAATCCCTTCTTTGATTATCTTTAATTATTACCATTTTATATGTTTATGGAAACATATCCACCTATTTAACCTAATAAAAGGCACTCAACCCCAAGATTGAATGCCTTTTATTATACCTAAATATTATTTTATTTCTTTAACTCTTCCTACAATTCCACCCTCAAGCATTACTTTGATACCACGAGGATGAACCTCTGAGTTTGTAAGGATTCTCTGCACAACACCTTCAGTTAACTTTCCAGAACGCTGGTCTTGCTTTTGAACAACAAGGACTTTTGTTCCTACTTTGATATCTTTTCGTATCGTTCCATCCATAGTATTACTCTTCTTTCTTATTTTCTATAAAGCTTAACGACAGTTTCCACGTGCATGAAGACGTCTAAAGGGTTAAAAGGAAATTCTAACTTATAAGTTTCTAATTTTATTCACTATTTGTTGAATTGCTTCTAAGTCATTTACCTCCATAGCCTCGTCAAGTTCACTTTGTAATTGTTTTATAATATTATCTTTAGATTTGCTATTAGCATTTAGTTGTTCAAGATATAGCCTTTTTCTATCATCTAGACTACCAATAATTTGTTGCTCTGCGCTTTTAATATTGTCTCTTTTCGCTTTCTCTTGATTATGTACATCTAAAAGCTCTTTTGTAGATTTATTAATTTCATCTAAGATTTTCTTCTCGTTTTTATCACCTTTATCACAATTCATTATCTCACCTAATTACAATCTATTTGATAACAAAGACATATTTAATGGACCACCTTCCAAGGAAAATCCATCAATTGGATTCTTATCGTATACACTTAACATGAAGTTTAGTGCAAGCTTAGTGGTTTCTATATCTTGATCTTTCATTGCCTTTTGCAATAACTTTTCTCCACTTTCATATAAGCGTGCTCTTTCATCAAAACTTTTATTAAGATATAACTCAAACATCTTTCTATCATTTTCAAATTTAGCAGTTACTGCTCTTAGTGTAGCTCTTACTCTCTCACGCTCTGTCTTTTCAATTTCTCTGTGCTTTAAGTAGTCCGTAATAGAACCTATAGTTTCCTTTACAATTGTTGAAATTTCTGATGATGCAACATAAACCTCTTGGTTCATTTTATATCCCTACTTTCTTTAATTCATTTTCGAGAATTCTTAATTTATCTAAAGCTCTCTCATAGTCCATGGATATAGTACCTTCATCAGCAATAAACTTTGAACTTAGCAATTCAATTAAATATTTTGAAAATTCAAATTCATAATTAGCTCCTTGCTTCTCTTCATTTGTAACTTTCTGTTCATTCATTGTATCACTTAATTTAGCAGTCATAATAGCTAATTTAGAGCTTAGGTTACTGAGTAAATTATGTTCTTCTTCAACAACCTTTCTTATATACTCAGCCTTAGATACTATATGCCCCAATTTTGATATTTCGTAGTTGACTTCTGTTCTAAAATCTCGTGCTTCTTCAAGATACCCTTTTGCCTTCTCCTTTCTTTTCTTTCTACTTATCGTACTAATAAGGCTAAAGACATCTAGCATCCCTGCATCACCAGTAAAACTACTCATACTGACTATTGGAATTGAAGATTCTGATGAATATGTATTAATTTTCTGTGGTTCATAAATTGAAGCGTAGACTTTAAACTCAGCAAACTTATTTACTATTGGTTGATATTTATCCTTTAAGTTAACTAATAATTCTTTCTTAAAATTAAATTCCTTGCTAACTATTCTATTTGTTTCATCTACATAATTTCTAGTTTTTCTTTCTTCACGCTCATATTTAGACTTAACATTTGAAATAATTTCATCTGCTTGATTAATCATATCATTAATCTCTTTTTCCTCTGAACTTGAAATAATATTAGATAAATTATCAAGTGGATTGTTTACAATTCCTCCACTAGAGTACCCCCCACCTCTAGTAGGAATATCATCCTGTATTACATCTTTTACAATATCAAACAAAGATCCCAATGGTGATTTGCCAAACATAAAATAACCTTCCTTCGCTATTTTTTATAACTTTATTATACTCTATAAAATCCTTTTTTCCATAATTTAATAGTCATTTGCATATATAGCCCAATTACTTACAGTTTAAATCAACTATAAGCTTCTAATCTTTACACGCTTGTTACAGGTCAGTCAAAATTGCAGTATACAAAACGTTTGAAAAGACAGAATTACTTGCAGTAAATTAATTGGTATAACTGTTATTATTTTGATAAATTTTAACCGTAGGCTTGTCATTGATAATGAGGGTGCATATGATATACTTTTGCCAATCGTGGCATTATTAAGCCTTTACATACATGCCACGTTAATAGGCTAATATCTTATGCATGGAGGCTCATTGTCAATGATTAAAATTTATCAAAATTTCTACTGCCGTTATTTTTGTCTTTTTCGCTGAAAAATTCGCTGTCTTGTAACAACTCTCTTCATTTGTTCTTATATACTTTGTATTTCATCTACTTGAATATATCCCCAAACAAACTGCTTATCTATTCTGCTAATAAGAGTATAATTTTATTTATTTTTAAATCTTTGAACTAACGAAAAATGGAGACACCCTATAACTTTCTACATTTTGGGTTACAAATGTGTAATTTGCAATCTGCCACATCGCCCAAATATACCATCTATCAACTATTACAATTTCTTATATACATGCACTGCTACATGATGTTTTTCTTTGATAAATAGAGGAACGTCCACCGAATCAAATCCACTTCCTCTAAGTATTATTCTTACATCTATTCTCCACCCATATATTGCTTTTATTAATCAAAAGACTTACTCATAAAATTTTATTTATGAACAAATCTTATTAAAAAAAAAGTTCTACAATGAATACATTAATAGCAAATTGATTTAGTAATAAAAGGCTCTGTTGCTGTAGCAATAATTGCAGATTTTAAAGTACTGTCATTTCTTAACTTACTAGAATTTAATAGCTGATCGGGTCTTATTTTGCCCTCTATTAATCCTTTAATAAGTGGAATATAGCTTCTTAATTCTTCAAAAGCATAGAAATCTACCGAATTAGCATCCACAAAATGTTTAGGTATATCAATATCCTTCCTTGAATTAATTAATTTATATACTATTTCATTATAGTCATTATTTATTCCAAAATAAACAATTGGAACTTCATATCTCTGTACAACTAAATCATTAAATATATATTGTTTTCCTATAATACTAACTTTACTTTGTAATCCTGCCACATTACCATCAGCATTTCCTCTTTTAACCATCATTAGTTCCGACTGTAAGTTATCTTTATTAATCCATTTTATATCTCTTTGTGTATCGCCTGGATTATACTTAGCACAATATATATTTTTAGTTGATACTAGACCTGTTCCTATGGCAATGTATTTATTAGCGATTTTACTTATTCTATCACCCATTCTAGCAATTTTAACCCACTTTTTATTAATTTCTGCATCTTCGTTACATCGCCTTACAATGATTGCCTCTGCTATTTTCCCAAGTAATCTCATAGCTGTTTCCTGTACATTACTCATAAATATATAATTGAATGCAAAAATATTATTTTCAAGATTTATGTATCCAAGTTCATCATTCAAAATATTAAATAGTTTCTGCCCATAGCTATATATAGACATTGCTACATTTCTTTCTCCTCTTACATAATCTTCATAAGATTGTTCTAAAATTAATCTACCTTTTGCATCCTTAATCCCTACAATCAATTGACCATCCATTTTATGTTCACCCCTCACAATAGCATTTCTTTAAATTATTAAACTTCTCACTTACAGACGCATATTATTTGCTTAATTTTTCAACAATATTTACAATATCATCATGTTCCAAACCTTTTGTTATCAATGCATTTTCTATAGTTCTTATTACATCTTTTTCAATTTCTCCTTTTGTCATATTATAGTTATAATTTATAATAAATTCATCAGAAAACCGACGTGCCTTTCTTTCTTTAGCTTTTATTTTTTCGCATTCAGTTCTTATATTTTTTCCTTCTTCTTCATCAGCATATACTATATGTTCGAGTTCATTTGTTCTTCTTATAATAAATCCAACATTTTCTAATTCTATTAAGCTATCAATTATTGATTGCTGTGAAACATTTAATTTAAATGATAAAGCTTTTCTTTGTGGCAACTTTCTATATTGAAACATACTTAAGTATTCTAATAATAATGATGCCATTCTTAATGATAAACTTGTAAGGTGCTTATTAGTTTTTACAGGCATTTTTATAAAAAGTCTATAGAAAAAATCTTTATCAATTTCAATATTATTGTTATCAATATCTATTCCATATAGTTGTAATTTTTTATTTAATTTATATATCTTTATATTACTAAAAATAATGTATTAAGAAACCTCTATAAAAAATAGATATATAAATGCTTTATGATTTTTACAGCTTTGTTATTGCTTGTTGAATTTCTCCAATTTGAATATTGTTTTGCTTAATTAATTCTATAATAACATCAATACATAATTTTTTCTTAAAATTATCTTCTATAGTACCCCATCCGTTCATTTTCGATATATTAAATTCACCACAAGCATGCTGATCAACATTTATTCTTCCATCATAATCTAGAAAAAAATTATAAGTTATAGTATTATCCAATAATATATTAACATATAAACTTACCAACTTTTCATCCATACTAACTAAAGATTTTAAAGGTACTTCTAAGTCTATATTTGATCATTCTCCACTATACAAATTAGCCTGTCTATCTGTATCACTTTTACATCATTTAACAATATACTTCGCCCGTTATTAATATTTATTAAATTTCCTTCGTTTTTTATCAACAAACAATAAAAATGTTTATCAAAAATGTATCCTGGTACTTGTTTTGATTGTATTATTCCCCATTCAGAAGTTTTTCTTTTTGTGATGATTTTATTTTCATCAAGTTACTTCTTATTCTATCTTCACATGATTTTGATCCTATCATAATACAATATGTTGAACCTAATAATTCTAAAAATAATACAGTACTAATATTCTTATTTCTTTAGGTAATGGTTTATCATCATCAGCTATATTATACGGTAGTAAATCATCTATATATTTTGAATAATCCCTATTTAATAAAGGAATTATTTCATTTAAACTCTTTTCTAGCTTACAAATGCAAGTATTATTGCCTCTCAAAATTTCGTCTCCTCATTTTGTTATCTTCCTAGAAGTAAATTTTTCACTTTTATATCATCAGTAAGTGTAGATAATAATTCATTATTTAATTGAAAATTTAAAATTTCTTCATTCTTTAAATTAAAAATATGATATCCTTAGCATAAAAAAATATGCTAAGGCAACACCCTCTTTCCTTAATTACACACAATAAAAAAACCTTGCAATACATTCATATCACAAGGTTTGCATATGGTGGGCCCGATGGGATTCGAGCCTCCGGCACGCGGTTTAGGAATGTGTATGAGTGCTTATTTTGTAATTCAGTATTTTGTATTAGCCTTTGGTTTTAAGCCATTTCTTAATTTTGGCTTATTGTATTTTATGGCTACTTTTAATGATTTTTGGTGTTTATAAATTCCAAATAAAACCCAATGGGATTTATAAATTATTAATCATATTAATTTAACATTTACCTGCCATTTTTTGTCAAATTATAAATACATAGTGTTTTAATGCCTCCATAAATCTTATATTCGCGTTTTATTGAGAGATATATTCATTAATTAAATATCACTATATCTAAAATAATAAAATTTATGTGGATCAATCAATTTGTATAATATAAAATAATTGTGATTTTTTATTTTATAATTTGAAATATCATTTTTAAAATACGAATTTGTTGATATCTGCAGATACTTATTATTGCTATTATAACCAACACATATATAATAAGTTTGTTTACCTATTTTATGCTTAAATCTACAAATATTACCATAACACATTCCTGAATTTAAATATTTATACCTATTATTTAATCCTCTTTTCAACACTGCATATGTTGTTTTAGAATCACTATAATTAAATAAAACAATTTTATAATTTTGTAAATAAAGCTGTTTTTTTACTTTTAAATTATCTCCAATTACACCTTTACCAACTAAATACTTTTGCATAAGTAAATCATTATCTTTAATTGAATAATCCAAATAATATAAAAATATTGACATTCCTAGTAATATGAAACTCACGGTCAAGCCTATAGTAAATTTAATTTTTTCTTCATATTGGAACCTCCTAAAAAATACTCTATATAAAAAATATATCATATTTCTTTACTTTTTTCATTAATTATATGCCATAATATTCATTAAATATCATATATTGTAAAAATATAAATTTTAAGGGGGTATAGTTAATAATATGATTAAGTGTTATATGATATAAATCTTTATGATGGGGGAATACAATATGAAAAAAAATAAGCAACTAATTTCAATTGCATTTATTTTTTGCATTGCTCTTGCTATTATTTCTATTTGGCCTATAAAAGCTAATGCAGAGACTATTTCACCTAATAAACAGGAATTAAATTTAGGTTCTTCAGAAACTAGAATAAATAAGTTAAAAAATTCAATTAGTGAACGTAAAAATATAAATTCAGTCTCTAATCCAACAGTATTAAATTCGACAGCCAATACAATGGCATTAATTGGAAGAACAAGTGGAACATATGATGGATGGATGGAATTAGATATGGAAATTGGGACTTCAAATATTTCTGGTCAGAATTATACCATTATTGGATATTATACATGGCTAACGGTTCCATTTTTCTCTGGAATAGATTTTATTGCATTAGCTCATGATTCAAATATAACATTTTCTTATTCTAACACATATGCAATGATTATGGATGATGTTTACTTAGATAATGGTAACGTAGTAACTTCTCAAACTGAATTTACTAATGCGACAACTTCTAGAATTAAAGAAGAAACATACGGAATAGGCTATAAATTTGATATAAGTCATTCAAATACTCATATACCGTACGGTTCCATTTGTGTACAAGCCAAAAAAGCCCATGCTTCTCCAGGAAGCAGTGACATAGTACTTCATTACGCACATCAGCAAATTGGTATAACTGTTAACCCAACAATATCATTTACTAGTGGTGCAGATATAGGTATTAGTGCTGTTGCACAATATGATAAAAGTCCTGCACTTGGATATCAATTAAATTATTAATATATCCATCAAAACTAATCCCTAGATTTATTTTTAATTATTCTAGGGACTTTCCTATATTTAAACTTTATTGCATTCTATGTATTACCTTTAAAAACATAAGTTTTTTGACTCCGGTTGTGTTATTGTTGTGTTGTTTTATTATATGATGTAAATGCTATATTTTAAATAGTTTCAGCATATATTTTAGTACTTCTATAAGGCTTATATTTGAGTTTTATTTTTATTGATATTAATTTACACCTTTTTTATTATTAGCTTATCTGTGAGGTACACACTAAAAAAGCACCCGCCATTTTCATAGCAAGTGCTTATATAATAATGCGCCAAATAATTATATAATCTATATTTTTGATAATATTTCCACCCAATTTGCTGGAAAACCTATTAGGTGCAAATCAATATAATTAGCATATTCACTAACTAATTGCTGCAAACTTATAAAAAATTTATTCCATATTTTATCATCAGATACCAAATGCTTTATAATAACTATATGTATAAAAATTCTTCTCTTATCAAGATCATATCCTTTGTCCTTATTTGCTATCTTTACGTTTGGAAAAAATTCATTGTATATTCTTCCGTAATATGCACATTGATTTCTCAAATGCGTTAATGATTGCAACCAAGAATCTACCAGCTTAACATTCAAATTTCAAAAATTTGCTTTAATAAATGATTTATCTTCAGGAATTAAATTAGAGTATAATTTAGATAGCATCCCAAATGACATTATTTCAGTAGCAACCCAAATATGTAACTTGCCATCATATTTTTCATTATGATGTTTAATAAAAGGTTTATTTGAATTGTAAAATGGACCCATTGTCAAGGACAATTAAAAAAGAGGTTAAGCTAAAAGCTGATTCCTGTACTTTACAGGAGTCAGCTTTTTTAAATTCCATTGGTAACGATGATTATTATAATAGTCAATATGCTTATTAATAGAATTCTCAACTTCTTCCAATGTAGTACAACTTTTATAATCAACCTCATCTTTTAGATGACCGAAAAAAGATTCTTGAGGAGCATTATCCCAACAATTACCGCGTCTGGACATGGATTGTCCAAGATTATTTTCTTTTAATAATTTTTGATATTTAGGACTAGTATAATGAACACCTTGATCCGAATGAATAAATGCGTCACTAGCTATTTTAAGATTTTTATTAGACATTAAATTAGATACAGTAATCATAACTATATCTAATTCTAGACTATTTGACACATTATAAGATAATATTTCATTAGTTGAAGCATCTTTTATGGTTGACAAATAAGCCATCTGATTAGTACCATATGGCAAATATGCAATATCAGTAAGAAGTACTTTTCCAACTATGTTTTGCTTGAAGTTTCTATTAAGAAGATTTGAAACAACTCTATGCTCTTTTGTTGCTTTGGCCATTCTTCGATATGGATTAGCTTTTCTTATTGGGCAAACTATATTATATTTTCTCATAATCCTTTGAATGCGTTTCCTGTTATATACAATACCAAAACTGTTTTCTAAAATCATTTTAATTGAACGTGATCCTTTCCTATATCCCTTAAAATTAAATGCTTTTAGTATATTATCTCTAACAACTAAATCACTGTTATCACGTTCGAGTTTTAATGATTTAGTTTTTAAATATCTATAATAGCCTGAACGTGAAACTTCAGCTAAGGTACATAAATGGCTAATATCAAAATGGTTTTTCTTAGGATTATTAACTAGATTTTCTATTAAACCAAATGCTTCTGCTGCAGTCACTTTACTTTTTCTCACCTACCTTTCTTGCAGCTCTAGTTTTTTTAACAACGCAACCTCCGCTTTTAAATATTCAATTCCAGCATTTTGCTTTGCTATGATATCGTCCTTAGTAAGTTCACGCTCACGCGGACGACCACTATTATTGTGGCGAGTATCATCTAATCCTAAGACTCCATTTTTATTATAAGCTTTTTTCCATCTGTCTGATTCACATTCAATACGTTTTAAACCAATTATATTAATATTGAATCCAGCTTCCTTGAAAATTAATCTTGGAGATTTTCCGTTATTAAATTTTGCAATAAAATGAATTTTAAATTCATTAGTATACGTGATAGCTTTATTACTGATCTTTTTTACATATTTATTTTGGGATAAATTTTCAATTTCTTCACTGGTAAATATTTTTTTACTCATTAGTAAAATCACCTCATAGACTTATTGTACAAAAAAAGACTCTATATAGATAGAGTCTTTTTTTAGTGTCTACTATATAGGGTCCATTTTATGTTGTATTTCACCTTAATTTGAAGTGATTTTCTATATTAATAAATCCCAAATAAAACCCAATTCAACATTTCACCCTCATTTCTCAAAAAACAAAAAACCTTGCAATACATTCATATCACAAGGTTTATATATGGTGCGCCCGAGGGGATTCGAACCTCCGGCACGCGGTTTAGGAAACCAAACAAAAAACTTATCTGTCCTAAATCTATTGATATATATACATTATACGGTATTTAACGGTCTAATCGACCAACGGTTTACTCACTTTTATTTAATAATTAGTATAAATCAATTCTTATATAAAATCAATACCTAAATTGTACAAAAATCCATTATTTTCTAATAATAGTTTGTAATATTTACTATCCTAGATGCCGTATTAGTTCCATCTGAAACTGTTAATTTAACTTGTCCTGCTTTTAATCCTTCAACTGTAATTTGAGTATTACTATTTACAGTAATTTGTGCATGAACATTATCACTCAAACTCCATGTAAAGTTACCTGTAGGTGTTGAATTATCTGCCTTTAATTTTACTGCATAAATTGTTGTTTTATTAACATTTACACCAGCATTCCCTGTAATTACATAATCTATAGTTGCTGGTGCGGTTACTGTAGTTGATATTATTTTAGTATATGCTTTATTACTTGCATCTATATAACTTACTGTAATATTACAAGTGCCAATACCAACTGCGGTAACTAATCCATTTGAATCCACTGTAGCAATATTCACATTATCACTTGAATATGTATAAGTTGCACTAGTAACTGATGCTCCTGTTTCATCTGAAACTTTTGCTGTAATTTGCTGTGTACTTCCATTGCTAATATTAATGCTCTGTGGTGCTACACTTAAAGTATAAGTATGTGTTACAGTATGACTTGTTATTTCACCTGCAATATCATCACCATTCATAAATCCTTGTGCTTGGCAATTTAATTTTAATAATCCTATTACAGTTCTATCTATTGCAATAATGTTCCATGCACAACCAAATTTAATAATTCTATCATTTAATGCTATCACATTTGTACTTGCATTGCTCTGTACTGTAATATACACTTGTCCATCAACTAGTTGCATATATTTTGTAGTTGTTGTATCAAATACTTTTGTATCTACAAATACAGGAGTTTTCTTTAAAATGTCCCCACACCAATAGTTCAAATAAAAAGGACATTCACGAACAACATAGATACAATATACATTATTGATATTTTGATTTAATGTAATTACAATATATATGATACTATTATATGTAATCATATCGCCTTGATGGAGAGTTTCGGCAGTATAAAAATACTTGGTGTCAATTTCTTTTGCCTTATCATCTATCTCCTTAAATACACCTTTTATATTAGTAGAATTATTTAACATGCAACTTTTACCACTTCTTTTAAGTAAAGCATTAAATTGATTAAGTTGAGTATTCATATTATCGCCTGCCCTTTGTAAATAATAAACTTACATTAGAATATTCTTCTGTTGTATCTGTAGAGGGTATTGTTGCTATTCTGCTTTTTATATCTTGTATTCTACTCTGTAAAAGTTTATATGCTTCACTTGTATTTAATCCAGTTGTATCGTCTGAAACCTTTCTCATTAAGTCAACATCATTTGCAACTGCTTCAATAATGTCCACAACGGACAATAATAAATTACGTTGCATTGTAGATTTATCATAATTATCAGTTGAAGCTAAATTATTTTCTGATAAATACATTGTATATACATCATCTTCAAAATAATCTTTGTTATTTAATTCTATTTTTAAACGGTCTAATGCTGTCATATTATCAATCTTCCTTTCTATTTAATTAATTTTTAGGATTGACTGTCACCAAATTTTGCACATAAAAAAAGTGCTTCCATAATTAAAGAAACACTTTCAAATTCCCTCGCTATATATGTTATTACTAAACAATTCTATTATTCTAAATGTAAATTTACTGAATTAATTTATTTAATGTATCTGATGGAATATATCCTTCATCTCCATTATAATCCCCTGATGCTATTTTGACATCTGCACTTGCTCCACTAAAATCCTCTATTTTTAAAGTTTCACCTTCTGATACATTTAATATTTTGCCATCTGCAATCATTTGATTAATTGAATCTTCATCTTTAGCATTCATATACTTCAACATATCATCTTCATCATCCTTTGATATACAAATATATGCACTTTCTTTTAATGTAACAGTATCCCCTACTCTGTAACTTAATCCACTATTGCTTCCACATCCTGAAAAAATAATTAAAAATAAACTCAATAATACAATTATTTTTTTCATAAAATTGCCACCTACTTTCATATTGACTCAAAAATTAATTTTAATTTACATTTACGCCAATTTTTATTAACTGATGTTTTATTTCCTTAAAATCACTTTCCGTATCCTTTACATCTTCACTATATGCATCTAATGAATCTAATTTTGAAGATGAAATATTTATTTCCACTATCTGTTTATATAAATCATTATACTTATTATAAAACTGAACTAACAAATCATATTTTTGCTTATTTTTACTAGATGGATTTTCAATTAATTTCATTTTTGCTTCTATATCGCTTTTGCCAAAATCCACTTGATTTATTAATCTTTTCTCATTAGGTTTTTGGTACAATTCTGATAAATCTACACAAACATTATCTGTAATTATCCCTTCATTCCAAGTCTTCATTACATCAGATGATATATTTTCACATATTCTTTCCTGCTCGTATATTTTATTCGCAACACTTGTTAACCTTGAATTATATATTTGATCTTTCTTATCAACATAATACCTACAACCAATAATTGCAAATATAATTAAAATCATTCCTACAAAAAAAATCATGATTTTTTTCATACAATTAGCCTACTTTCTATTATTGATATACTTCTGCTGTCACTTTGCAAAACTTAATAACCTTGGTCTGTAAATACTATGGGAACCTTGGTTTTTTAATTATTTACTATTTTACCGACACAGTATTTGCTTCTATTTTATATTTAGCATATTTATACATATTGATTGGCACTGAAAATGTTTTTGTTTCGCCTGCTCCTAAATCACTTGGCAATGTACTTGTCCAATCTTTTATTATTTTACCATCATCATCATAAAAAGTAACTTCAATATATCCATCTAAGGCTTCAGTATAATTATTTGTAACTTCTCCATCAACTTCACCATTTTTAGGGAATACTTGGTCTCTATTAATTGATACATTTGAAAACTTTAAATACTTAGAATAATTTATTTCTTTAGTAGTTTCTGTATCATTAATCGTCGAAGATAAATTATTTTTATTAATGTGATTTTTTATTATAATTATTGATAAACATGCAACAACTACTAATAAAACAATTATTATAATATTCTTTTTATTCCTCATCATAGTATACCTCTCATACGATAAATATTCTATACTTATGTAAAAATTCCTCTTATTTTTCATTTTTTTTCTGTGGGTAAAAAATACACTAACTATAGGTCGGCTTGAAGAAAAGGGGTAATTGCATTAAAAAAAATAAATTTCTACATAAAAAAATAGAGAATAAATCCTTATTCCCTAATCAGAATATATTATTTAATATATCTACTGCATTTTGTTTGTCTTCTGAACTAGAATTAACATAATATTTATAAGTAATATCTGTACTGCTATGTCCTGCAAGTTGTGCAACTGTTTTAACATCAGTACCATTTTTAATTAAAGTAGTACAAAATGTATGCCTAAACATATGAGGATTAACTGTATCAATATGTGCATCTCTACAATAACCATCTAACATTTTATTTATTGCTATCCTTGTTAATGCTCCACGTTGCCCTATTAGCAATGTACTAATTTTTGTGATTGGTCTTATTTCTAGGTAATCTTTTATTGCTTTTACTACTGCACTATTAAGATTAATTTTTCTATTCTTATTGCCTTTACCGTTCCTTATATCTACATAACTATAGTTATTACTTCCATTCCTCTCCGTCAAGCATATATCATCAAGTTCAATATTGCATAGTTCCGAACATCTTACCCCTGTATTAATTAGTATTTCATATATGCATATATCACGCTTGTTATTACTTGCATATATTGTACGTTTTAATTTATATAAGTCCTGTTTATCTATTACTTTTACTTCTATATTGTCAACACTCTTTTGCTTTACATCTTTAGTTTCTACTTTTATATTACTAATATCAGTATTATTAAGATACTTTACATACTGCACAATACTTTTGACTTTTCTATTAATGGTATTGGTGCTTTGCTTCTTATTAATGTTTAAGTATTGTACATATTGTTTTACATCTATTTCAGTTATTGTATTTGTATCTGTTCCAATTGTATCTAATAACCAACTATTAAATTGTTTCACATCTGTTCTATATGCACTTATTGTATTACTGCTCTTGCCTTCCCTTTTTAATTCATCAATGAATTTATCTATCATATTCATCTATTGCCCCTTCTTTCACTATCTTTATTATACTACTCTATACATAACTTTGCAACATAATCTTATGTTATGTATAGAGTTTTGATAAAAAAGTTATGAATTTATACTCAAAATAGTTAATTAAGAATAGAAAAACTCTATACATAACTATTTAAGAATAAACAAGAAGGATTTTATATATGATATACATTCCACATAAGTGTGGAAACTTTTCAAATGCAAACATGAAACTCATTTCATATTTATCATATTTCAAAAAATTTCCATATGGTGGCGATTTTTTTTAAAAAATTTCAACTTCAAAAAAATTTTTTAAAAATTTCTCAAGGGTAACAGGCAAAAATTTTTAATTAAAAACTTGAAACTCACTTCAACTTTAGTTACCCATAAATTTAATATTTATAATTGTTAATAATTTATTACTATTTTCCCTCATTTTTAACTTCATTATCTTGTACATTAGATGTCGTGTTTTGCGACTTCTCATTATCATTATTATCTGTATTATTTCCCGTAGAATTATCTGAATTATTTTCTTCTTTTAATCTTTCCATTTCTGTAGATACATCTGTAGTCAATGGTGACTTCTCTATAATGCTCTGTTTGCTTATAGCACCCATATTAAACTGTGTCTGTATCTCATTTAATAAATCTTGTCCATTAACTGGTCTACTATAATTAAATTCTACATCTACATAATCATTATTATTGAATGTAATACCCAATAATCCTAACAACTTATCAAAATAAAGAAATCTCTGTTGTAATCCTCTCCTCATCCATTTTTCATTTAACATTGCTTCAACATCAGCCAATTGATACAATAACTTTAAACTAACTTCACTAACATTAGCAACGTTACTATTGCCCAATGCAATCGAAGGCATATGTGCTATTGAATTTAATTGTTGCTGTAACTTATCCAAATATAATTTAACTGTATTGCTATCAATTACAGCATTTTTATAATCAAATGAACCTGCATCCAAATTAATTGAATATCCACACGCATCTGCTGGAATACTTCCTTCTATTTTCTGACCTGTTGTTACTGGCATGGGATTAAGTGATAACGTGTATATACTATCAGACATTTTTGAAAATATATCCTCAAATTCATCAAACAAAGGTTTTAAATCCTCTAATATACTTCTACCAAAATTATCATATTCACTTTCATTGTTACTGTAATGAATAGGTAATCCACTTATATTATTGCTTGTACTAATTAAACGTAAATCTCCGCCTTGATTATTCCATTGTTCAACCCTATCAGCATAATATACATTATAATAACTAACACTATTGCTCTGCATTGTATAATACTCTATAAAGCCAATGTAGTCGCCTGTATCTTCGCTATAGATAGGATATCCATCTTCACTTTTAATTATTTTACTGCATATGTTCTTATTACTATCAATATAAACATACTCATATGAATCACCATATTTAATTACATTATCAAGTAATTTAAAATCCATATTATTATAATTGCCTCTCCTATATACGTTTTGATATTCCTTAACTTTCCCCTCGCTTCCAGTAAGTGATAAAGGTTTTCCCAATAAATATGTGCTATGAAAGTTTAGTATTGTTTTTGCTTGATTTAAAATTAACTTTTTAGTTATGTATTCTTGTCCTTTCCATTCTGCATCTTCTCTTTCTAATATCTTATGATGTCCCAATAAATACTCTTTATTATTTACTACATTACTTATTCTTACAATGTGATTAGCTTGTTCAACTTCATCTTCAAACCAATTCACATTATTATTATATCTATCTGAAATATAATCCTCTAAAGTTTGCATATATAATCATCCTTTCTATTTTATTTTTGTTAGTAGATAGAAAAATAGTTGGAATTAATATTACACTAATAACATATTTCCAGTTTTCTGTACCTTTGTTTTCAGTACCCAACATAAAATTTTCTAGTTTTTCACTTAATTTCTCTATTGTATCGTTTAATTTTTGCATACTTGCATTTAAATTTTTAATTGTTTCCTGCTGTGTTGCCGTATCAACCTTAATATTATTAATATCTTTCTCATTTGCAGTTATCCTTTGCTCGTGATTATTTAATTTTTCTATTATGTCTTTATTTTCCATAACCAGTCCCTCCTTCATATAACCATCCTAAGTTAAACTTAGGACGTTAAAATTTATAATAAAATCTATTCTTCATACTTACTATTGCGAATGCGGTAGCCATTACACTATCATCATGACTTCCTGAAATTGCTCCCATACTTCCGTTATCATTAATTTCAAATACCTTCATTTCCTGTAGCAACCTTCTTGAATTAATTTTTAATTGTCCTTTAGCAAACAATTCAACAAAATCATTTATAATTAGTGATTTACTTTTATTATTAGTGTCAAATCCAACATTCCAAACTGCTCTGTTTAATTCATCATAGGATTGATATTTAGTCATATTCATATACTTATATTCATATCTTAATTTTTCAATTGCACTATGTCCTCCTGAAGCTTTTTCCACTGTAATAAGACCTTTATTATAATATCTGCCCAGTTCATCTATTATTTCAGCCATTTGAAAAGGCTTTAATTTATTATTATAAAACTCTGCTACTTGTTCGCCATTTTTGTCGAAAACTTCTATAACAGAATAATCTTGCATTGCCCCTTCACTCAAGTCCGCACCTAAAAAGTACCTTTCGCCACTCTTTGGAATTTGATATATAAAAAAAGACCTGCCATAATGATTTTTAAGTACCATAGGCAAATCTATAATATTTTCTTTCTTTATATATGTAGTTTTATTATTAATTATTGCACGTTCTACTGCATCAATTCGTTTATTATCAAATATATTACCCCCTGTACTTATAAATGCTTCTACTGCTGTTGAAGGATATTCTTGATGAAACATATCTAGTCCACTACTTGCAACTTTACCTCTACGCCACATTAATTGCTCTATAGTAGCACCCATTTTTGATAATTCTCGTTCCTCTTCATCAAGTTCATTTTCTGTAAGTAATTTATTATTATTTCTTGATTTATATAATTCGACTGCATTCTTATAATCTTTTTTGAAAAGTGTACTTCCATTGATCCAATTAAAGAAGAAACTTTTATAGTTATTTTCATTATTTTTTGCTTGAAAATATAAATCGTGAAAATAGTTGAGTCCGTTTGCAGTGGATTCGATAATTAATTTTCCTGTTGGTGCAAGTGCTTGTGTAATCGAATTTAACTGTTTTTTAGGCATCTTCCAAAAAGCAAACTCACTTAAATGTACTAAATGTAATGTATCGCCTCTTGCTACGTCCTTGTTGCCTGCGCAAGTACAAGTAATTTTACTGCCATTAGTCATCTTTATTTCTTGTCTATTATTGGCAACTGTCTTAGGTTTAAGCCATGTAGGCAAACTATTAAATTGCTGTTTTAATTTATCAAATATTGCATTACATGATTTTTGGTCATGTGATACCAGTAAACACGCACTATTAGGATATACAATACATTGCCTTATTGCTAGTCCTACTGTGCAAACTGATAATCCTAGTTGTCTTGATTTCAATACAATATTAAATTTTTCTAATCCTTCAACAAATGTTTTCTGCTCTGGTGTAAGTATGAACGGTACTGTTTTAGTATCTTTATTTACTATCTTAATAAAAGCACCTATCCATTCAACTTCATGACCATCTTCCCATAACCATTTTAACTTCTTAGCATTTTCTATTGATAAAGCCATTACTTACCACCACTCTTCTTTAAAGCAGGAATATCTATACCACTAAGATAATTGTCCATTTCATTTTGTTTATCTTCAAAGAATTCACTCTTAGAGAAATCAACTACCCATTTCGCAGCATTGGTATCTCCTTTTTCAATTGCTTTTATATACATAGCATCATATACATCACAGATTTTAACAAACCTCTTTTGCTTCATGTATGTACGTATTGCTTCTTGAACATCTTCCCTAATTAGCCAATTTTCCATAGCATTTTCAAATTCACATCCACAACTATTTTTACAACTCTTATCAAAATTTTCTTTAGTTCTGTCCTTTGCACTTGTGTCTACGTACCATTTCACAAAAGGATATATTTTATTTGAATTAACATCTAATTTTTGCATTATTGTTCCCTTTGTTGTTTTAGTTTTCATATATTAGTTGCCCCTCCTATTCAAAATTATTTATAATACAACTCTCTCTCCCGTTTCTTCATATATTTTTTTTGCATATGCCTTCTGTTCCTCGCTTGGCTTATAATATTTGTATTTAACATCCTTCTTATTTCTATTGAAAATTTTATTGATTATTTTTTTAACATAATTACATTCCTCCTCAATTAGTTGGCTTCAAGAGAAAATAAGAGAAAAAATCGCATGTAACGATTGTATTTTAATTTAATCAATTTATTTGACCAAATATAAGCATCGTAACTTACAACTTTTTAAATATTTCCTTTAAAGCCTTATATATCAATACTTTAACGATTATTTTTTAATATACTTAATATTTATCCGTTCAACTAGCTGAATATCGCATAAAAAGGATTACCATAATAGATAACCCATTTTATTTGACAATAATAAAAGGATAGCCATTTTCGGCTACCCCATATTGTTCCTTTATTTTTTTATTACATCTTATACGTTTTAAATTATATGAATCTAATATTTCCTGAATAGATTTTTTTAATTGTCGTTCTCCTTCTGTTTTGCTTGTTTTAACTTCCTCATTAGAATTTAATTCATCAATTATTTCTTTATCAGTCACATAAGATTTTACTTTTAATGTATCAAATATAATTGTAACTATTAAATCCGTTCTAACATTACTTATATTTGTTGTAGTTCTTTTTACAACTTCTTTATTTTTCTTATCATAAACTTCTTTATATTGTGGATATAATTTATTTGCAACCTCTTCCCCTTCTGTTCTATAAAACATTTCTCGTGATAAACCTTTCATCTTATAATTATTCTCATTCCATTGCTTGCCTTGATTTTCTATATCATTAAATAAAATAGTTGTATAACTTGGAATACTAAAATAATTTACGTGTTTCATATGTTTATTTTCATTGTTCGCTCCTATGGCTTGACTACGTTTTAACATATCAACAGGGATTTCTTCATCTGCTATTTTATTTAACAAATTATGATATTGAAATAATACATTCTTTTTACTTACTTCAATAGCACTATTTTTGCTTAATCCTAATTTATCACAAATATATTTCGTACTTGCATAAAAAACTACATTATCATCATTATCTGTGAATTTTTCACTATAAACATTATCTTCTGCAATTAAAAATAACTGGTCTAAATATTTTATATTTCTTTTAATATTTTTATATGCTGTAGGACATTGTCTTTCTAATTCTCCACTCAATAGCATTTTATGATTTTCTCTTAATATTTCCTTTTGTTCTTTCTGCCATTCAGTTTCAGATATTTCAATATTAAATATTTCCCTTATAAACTTATATGCTTTAGGTCTTGATTTAAAATTACCTAAAACTTCAATTATATTTAATAAATTATAAGATACACCACAACTAAAACAATGATAAATCCAATAACCTTCCTCATTCTGAAATATTGATGCAGAAGGGTTATTATCTTCATGAAAAAGACACTTAATACTTTTAGGATATTGATATTCTAAGAATTCACCTAAATTAATTTCTTTAAATATGTACTCATAAAATGCTTGATTATTCTCTAATATTATATGTGGATTATTAATTTTATTCTTTAAATATTCAGCATTTCTTTCCCTAATGGCTTTAATATTATAGTAATTATCAATAGTTTGGGTTTTAGGGGGTTTTTCGCCACAAGATAATATATGAGTATTATACATTCTATTATTATCTTGTGGCTTTTTCTCTCCGCCCTTTATATTACTAGCTTTAGAGATGTCTTTATCAATATTTATATGGTATTTTTGTATAATATTTTTATAATCAATTCTATTATCATACCCTTTATATATTAATTCTCTTCCTCCAAAATATAATCTTGATAAGTTTTTACATTTATCATCACATTCAACAAATATACTCATTAATGTTAATTGTAATTGTTTGGCGATTTTATAATCTGTTATAACATTATCAGTACAAAATACCAATCTAAATCTATTTTTTTCTTTCGTATGACTAAATGAAGTATATCCGAATACTGGTAATATATTTAATTCAGTACATTTATTTAATGCTTGTTTTATAGTTATTCCATCATCAAAATCTAATGCAAATAATTGTTGTTGTATCCAATTTTCTTCCCTTTTCCCTGATAGTTCTGAAGGTTTAAAGGTACATCCATTTGTTAATTTTTTTGATAAATCCTCAACATTTATTTCTATTGCTCCATTTGCTAATCTATTTGTAATCTTTGCTATTTCATATCCTTGTGGTTTATTTTTATATTCTATTGTATCTAACATACATTTTATTTTCATTATATATATTTCTCCTTTGACTTTAACTTTCTTTGACATAAAAAATTAAGAGGTGCTATTGTTGCACCCCTATAAACTTTTAATAACTAAATTTTATATAATTTTTATTTGTTAATGCTTGTGTGAAAATTTCACCATTATTTGCTTCTAAATCTGCTTTAAATCTGCTAAATTGATATAATGGTAATCCTTTATCTGTATATGTATTTGTTTGATTATATTTATTTTAGGTAAACAAAAAGGCAAGTTAAATAACTTACTTAGTCCGTTAAGGTCTATAGAAGTTTTTAACTCACCATCTTCATTCATGAATATCTTTTTATTTAATTTATATTTTTCTATTATATTGATAAATTCTTGCTTTGTATGCCTTTCTGCAACATCTATTAATATATCTAGTTCCATATACTTAAGATATCTTCTTTGTGTTCCACTAAAATCAATCTTCAAAGGAAAGAATGGTATATACATTCCATCAATCGCAAGTAAGACCATTAATGCCTCTTCTGTTAAATTAGATATATCATAATCATAGTAACTTATTATCTCTAGTGCTGTAGAACCTGCATATTTGCTATAATATGTATTTTCATTTATACCTTTAATTACATTAATATTTGCACTATTTTCATTTTTATTTAATGTAGTATGATTTCCCCAACACCTGCCAACATTTAAATCCATATCAATTCCACATAATTTTAAGCCATTTTTATAATTATCTGCTCTATACAACTTACTAAAACTATAAAAATGAGATAGTTCATATCCTTTTATCTGCTGTAATAAAATACATGAAAATAAACTATCTATATCGTCTGTTAAACACATATAATATTTCTTATCATTATCAACCCATGCTGGAAAACTCTTTTTAATTTCTTTATTCATAATTTTTTATGTTTATAATTTATTATTGTAAAAAAACGTTTATATATTTTTCTGTTTCCATCGCCTCACCTTCCCGTACTATTCTAAGTTACAATGTTAATTATTAACATTTTTACACCTACCTTTCAAAATTTTGTTTCTGTATTACATTTCTTTATATGTAAAATTGTATAAGTGTTATTTGCCCCTAGAACGCATTTTAAACGCTAATTAGTGTAATTACATTACTCCAATTTAAACACTAAATAACGCTCATAATGGCTATTTTTTAGTTGTTTTTTTCTTAACTTCCTCTTTAGATTCTTCTTTAAATAGTTCTTTTACCTTTTTTCTTTCGCCTTCAGTTAAATTTATATATTTTATAATTTTTTCATAATTTACTGAAGGTATAATTTCTTTTTCATTCATAATCATAGATATATAATTTTTTGAAACACCCAAATAATTTGCAATTTCTTGTTGCCTAATATCTTTCATTATTAAAACTGTTTTTATCTGTCTACCTGATAACATTAGTTTTCCTCCATTCTTTGTTTAAAAGTTAATTAAAAAAAAGGAATAGATAGTTTTACCCACCTACTCCATAAAAACTATTTATTTTTTATTACAACTATACCTGCATCATTAACTAAGCCAACACCTGCAATTAAATCTGCATTGATTTTAGTTGATTTTGTATCAATATCCCTTGCTTGCTCTGTATTAAGTTGTCTCTTATATGCAACTAATAATGAATTTTTCTTTATTATGTATGTTATGCATTGGCTATTTGTTGCATCCCATGTTCCTTTAGAAGATAATGTAACGGGCAGACCTCTAAAATCTCCAATTATATTCTGCTTTATAATTCCATTATCTTTTGTAACTGTAGTATTTGTACTATTTACAAATTCAGGCATATTAATAAATGCAGATTTCAATTTTGGACTAATAACTATGCCTTCAAAATCAGCTATATTTTGCTTGTCTCCGTATAGATTTAATGCAGTATCTACTTCTGCTGCTGTTATAGTTGTTGCACTTGCACAATTTGAAACAAGTGGTGTAGTACCTGCTACACTTACAACTGTATCATCTAATTTTTCTGCAATTAATTGTCCTATTTGTTTAGACATTTCACCTACTGGGTCACCATAACTTGCAAGTAATGCTCTATCTGTTATCTGATAACCTTTCGCAAACTGTTGTAGTTCAATTTTTTGAGTTGTATGTGTTAGCTTATCATAAGGAATTGAATCTCCTTCATTTAAAATAACTGCTGAACTTCCTAAACTCCATTTTGGGATAGTTAAACTATCGCCTGCTTGTCCTTCTAAATCATTATTAACATCAGCAAAACCTAACATAACACTATTAGTTAAAATTGCTTGTTCTATAAATGGTGTATACACCTCGGGGATTAACATATCTGCTCTCATACTTCCTGTAAATGCCATAATAAACATCATCCTTTCGTTTTTCAATTATTTTTTTATATAAAAAACAACTGACCTACAATTGCAGATCAGTTGTTAATTACACACATTTTTATTAAGTTTTAATTATTTTGATAATCTATTATATAAATCTTTATTACTTTTAAATAAATTAACTCTATCCGTATAACTCATTTTTAAGAATTGTTCCTTTGTAATAGAATCCTTCTGTGAATTATGCTGTGTAGGTTTATACGAATTATCTATTGCATTGTTTTTTATTGTATTATTGAATATCTCCTTTAAACTGCTTATTTCAGTTTTTACATCCTCTGCTCCTGTAAGATATTTTCCCAGTCCAGAAGGCAAACCCTGCTCTTTAAGTTCATTTTCAATATTCAATAATTTTTCTTTCTTAGATACTTCTTTTTCTTTATCCTCAAGCACTTTCAACCTGTTTTCAAGTTCAATTTCACCATCACTTTTCTCTTTTGGCTTGTACTTATTTAGTTCATCCTCTGCTGTCTTTAATTTTTTACTGTATTCTGTTCTAACCTTATCAGTTTCAGATTGAATTTTTGCATTAAGTAATTGTGTTACTTCCTCTTCTGTATAAGTTTTTACCTCATTTACCTTTGTATCATCTTGTTTAGTTTCTTGTGTTTCAGTTTTTGTTTCTTCTGCCATATTAATCATTTCTCCTTTCAAGTTTCCTATATCATCCCTATAAATAGTTACAATAGAAGACCCTTATAAAAATTTTATTTATTATTAAGTAAAAACTCTTGTAAGTTCTTACTAACTTTGTCTGCTACTTTTCTATCATTTTTCATGAAATGGCTCAGTGTACTCTTATGTACACAAATTTTTGTTGCTATATATGTATATTTAATACCTCTGCTTTCAACATAATTAATTACTTGTTTCCTTATTTCATCATCATTCATTTTCCTTTCTCCTCTATTAATTTCTATAAATTTACACCAACAAATGTTGCATATAAAAAAAATATATATAAATTTTTAATTGTAAACATAATCATGACCACCGGCTAAGCCGGTGGTTTGCTCAGCCCTGTAAGGCATATTACTGGCTGGGCTAAAAGCCCTCTGAATGGTCCGCCACCCGCATACTTTTCCGTGCAGTCGCTAAAGCGACTATTTTTTGTTCTTCTTTACTGGCTCACCGGTAAACGGATCAACAAGTTCTTTTATACTCATCTGTTCATATGCCAAATCTTCTTGCAATTGATTTCTTATATACTGTTCTATTTTGTTTTTGTTTTTTCCAACTGTATCAACATAGTATCCTCTACACCAAAATTCTCTGTTGCCATATTTATATTTCAAATTTGCATGCTGATCATTATCATATAGGGGATTGTATCTTGAAAGCTGCTCTTTTGAAGGTAAATATAGTTTATCATTAAAAAGTATACTGATTTATCTTTAGTTAGGGGTATAGGCAATTTTTTTATGAGTAGTTAGTATAAAAAAATCATTTTCAGTTTTTAAAGTAAAACTAACGGGTAAGTTTGCTTTAACAATGGTAACTGGGTATTCTAGACCATTATATTTAAATTGTATTTTTTTATTTTCAGCACATTTTAAAAATTCGCTTAGCTTTTCAGGTTCAACTGTAAGTGCTCTTCCTGAATCTGTTGTGTTTTTATGAGCATGCTGTTTTATAAAATTTAATATTTTTATGTCACTAGGTGCAATATCAAATTTTGAAGGATTGTATACAAATTGGTTGTTTAGGAAAAATGGTTTCATAAGTTTTAAATTTAAAATAAAATCTTTTAAGTCGGTAATCAAATATTTATGTTTTTCTTCTAATTTAAATTCAACTTTAAAATTAAGGATATTATTATTTAAAATAGAAATTATTTTTATGCCAATGTTTATGTGGGTTTTTTTACTTTCCATATTTGCAGTTCTTTTAATGTTACTTTTTTTATATACTGAATCAAAAAATTTGTATGCTGTTGCACTTAAATGAGGGCACATGAAATTATAGCCGTGTATAGAATTCTCTGTAAAATCATCACAGCTGCAATTTGTGCCTATTAGTTTTTTATTTAATAAATCTATTTTTATATGAGTTTTATAATGTGTAAAATTAATGCTATTTATTACATCACCATATATATGATATACATTATCTATTTTTCTACCCTTAATACTTGAAACTGCTCCACCAAGGAAAAGTTCTTTGCCATATTTTCTAATAATATTTGAAGAAGAGCATGAAATTATGTTCTTTAATTCTTCTAAATTCACTTTTTTCACCACTTTTCTAAAGAAAAATATCTTTATATTATAGCTTAACTTTAGTGCCATTTAAACTTATTTTATATGATATTATAAAAATAATGAACTTTTTTCTGATTTAATTGTCATACATAGTGTAGGTGGGATGTTTTTGGAAGAAAAAGAACTTAGATTTATTAGAATTTTTTTAAACTGCTCCTTCATCATTGTTACTTCGATCCCACGGTAGTGCAAGGAAAAAATTTCTCCGTACCTACGGAATTTTAGATTTAAACTTGTACAGTCCATATACAAATTTTTATAACAAAATAGATATTAAATAAACTGTTATCTATGATATAATTAAAAAATTAATAATGTATAATTTACGAATGAGAGATGAAGTAATATGAATAGCTATGATTTAAAACCAGATTGTGAAAAATGTTTTGGACTTTGCTGCACTGCATTGTATTTTTCAGCTGCTGAAGGTTTTCCACAAGATAAGGTGGCAGGAAAGTCTTGCATTAATTTAAAAGAAGATTTCAGATGTAAGGTACACGAAAGTTTAAATAAAAAAGGACTTAAGGGTTGCATTTCTTATGAATGTCTTGGTGCAGGGCAGAAGGTATCTCAGGTTGCTTATGATGGGCATAGCTGGAGAGAAAAACCAGAAACTTCAAATGAAATGTTTGAGGTGTTTATCATTATGAGGCAGCTTCATGAAATGCTTTGGTATTTGACGGAAGCGTTTTTGCTGCAGGCTGATAATAATATGAAAGATCAGATAAATTCTAAAATAGAAGAAATAGAAAAATTAACTCATTTAAGTGCAGAAGCAATTATAAAATTGGATTTAGTAACAATACGGGTAGGGGTTAATTCGCTGCTTTTTAAGACAAGTGAACTTATGCGAAAAAAGGCTGCTTATAATCAAAAAAACTCTTTAAAAGGCAAAAAAACTATTGCTGGAGGGCTAAATCTTATGGGAGCAGACCTCAGAAGAAAAAATCTTAGAGGTGCAGATTTAAGTGGTGCATACCTTATTGCAGCAAACTTAAAAGGGGTTGATTTAAGTTTTGCAGACCTTATTGGCGCAGATATGAGGGATGCTGATATAAGTGGAGCAAACCTTTCTAGGAGTATTTATCTAACGCAAGCTCAAGTTAATGCGGCTAAGGGGGATAGTGATACAAAATTACCTAAGTTACTTGTTAAACCAACTTATTGGTTAAAGCATCTTTAAAAAAGTAAATATATTTTTAAAATTTGTAACATAGGTTACCGATTAAAAGCTCATATAACAATATAATCTAACCATAGCAAATTAAAAAATTAATTTATATGGAGGTTACAAATATGAGTATGTTTTGTTATCAATGCCAGGAAGCAGCAGGCTGCAAAGGATGTACAGTTAGAGGAGTCTGTGGAAAGACAGAAGATTTAGCTAAATCACAGGATTTATTAATATATATTTTAAAGGGAATTTCAATATACAGCACTAAGGCAAGAGAAATTAACATTGTAAATAAAGATGTTGATAAATTTATAATGGAAAGCTTATTTGCTACTATAACTAATGCTAATTTTGATAGAAATATTTTTATAGATAGAATCAAAACAGGACTTTTGTTGAGAGAGCAAATTAAAAACCAGTATGTAAATGCGGGTGGAAAATTACCTCAGAATTCTACATGGGTAGAAAAAATGTTGAATATAGTAGGACTTAAAAAAGAAGAAGAAGCAAAACTTCCAGATGCAGCTGTTTGGCTTGCTAATAATGTAGAAGAATTTGATAAGAAGGCAGAAAAAGTAGGAGTTCTTGCAACTGAAAATGAGGATATAAGATCTTTAAGAGAACTTTTGACATATGGAGTTAAAGGCATGGCAGCGTACATTAAGCATGCAAATAACTTAAATTATAATGATGAGAACATACATGGTTTTATGCAAAAAGCACTAGCGGCAACTTTAGATGACACATTAGGAGCGGATGAATTAGTAGCATTAGTTTTAGAATGTGGCAAGTATGGCGTTGATGCAATGGCACTTTTAGATAAAGCTAATACAGAAACTTATGGAAATCCAGAAATAACAAAGGTTAATATAGGTGTTAGAAATAACCCTGGAATTTTAATAAGTGGACATGATTTGAAGGACATGGAAGAACTTTTAAAACAGACAGAAGGAACTGGAGTAGATGTTTACACTCATAGTGAAATGCTTCCTGCAAACTACTATCCTGCATTTAAGAAATACAGCCACTTTGTTGGAAACTATGGTAATGCATGGTGGAAACAAAATGAAGAATTTGAAAGCTTTAATGGACCAATACTCATGACTACAAACTGCATAGTTCCTCCAAAAGCATCTTATATAGATAGAATGTATACAACAGGTGTAACAGGATATCCAGGAGTAAAGCATATTGAAAATGGAAAGCCAAAGGATTTTTCTGCAATAATTGAACATGCTAAAAAAATGTGCACCACCAACTGAAATAGAAAAGGGAGAAATAATTGGAGGATTTGCACATAATCAGGTTATAGCTTTAGCAGACAAGGTTGTTGAAGCAGTTAAATCTGGAGCAATTAAGAGATTTTATGTAATGGCAGGTTGTGATGGAAGAGCAAAGAGCAGAAATTATTACACTGAATTTGCGAAAAAACTGTCAAAGGATTCTGTGATTCTTACAGCTGGCTGCGCAAAATACAAGTACAATAAATTGAACCTTGGAGATATAGGCGGAATTCCAAGAGTACTTGATGCAGGACAATGTAATGATTCATATTCATTGGTTGTTATAGCACTTAAGCTTAAAGAGGTATTTGGACTTTCAGATATAAATGAACTTCCTATATCCTACAATATAGCTTGGTATGAGCAGAAAGCTGTAATAGTATTACTTGCACTATTATACATTGGAGTTAAAAACATTCACCTTGGACCAACACTACCAGCATTCTTATCTCCAAATGTTGCTAAGGTTCTTGTAGATAACTTTGGAATTGGTGGAATAACTAATGTTGATGATGATATAAAAATGTTTGAAAATATTGCGAAGTAATAATGCTTTGTAACATTAAAAAGAATCCATAAATCTAAGGTAGAAAAATCACAAAATCTTAAGATATTTCAATAACTCGCTGGATGCTCAGACAGATTGAAATATCTAAGCATTTTGTGATTTTTCTACCAAGATTTATTGGATCCTTTTTAAATCGTTCCTTCAGCATTATTACTTTGCTCCCACGGTAGTACAAGGAAAAAATTCCTCTTACTCTTAATATTTATAAATTATTTGTAAAATTTGCTAATTAGATTTTAAACCTTCCAGGTTGTTTATATATAATAATGAAATGTTGCCTTATTTTTGCCACATTCTCGTAATAGTATTTTAATATTTATGTTTTATTATAATTATATAACATTTGTAAGAGTATAAATAAAATATATTTATTATAACTAGAGGGGAGTAACGATTATGAAAGTTAAAAAAGCTGTTATACCAGCAGCAGGACTTGGAACTAGATTTTTACCAGCAACAAAAGCACAACCTAAGGAAATGCTTCCAATAGTTGATAAACCAACTATACAATATATTGTAGAAGAAGCAGTAGCTTCTGGGATAGAAGAAATACTTATAATCACTGGAAAAAATAAAAGAGCTATAGAGGATCATTTCGATAAATCTGTAGAACTTGAGAATGAACTTGAGAGTAAAGGAAAAAAAGACTTGCTTAAGATTGCAAGGGATATATCTAACTTAGCTAATATATATTATATAAGGCAGAAGGAACCTAAAGGACTTGGGCATGCGATTAGTTGTGCTAGAACATTTGTTGGAAATGAGCCATTTGCTGTTATGCTTGGAGATGATGTAGTAGATTCAAGAAAACCATGTTTAAAGCAGCTTATGGATTGTTATAATCAATATAAAACAACTATTGTTGGCGTTCAAAAGGTAAACCACAATGATGTTTATAAATATGGAATTATAGATGCAATGCATATAGAAGATAATGTATATAAGGTAAAAGATATGGTTGAAAAACCTAAACTTGAAGAAGCACCTTCAGATATGGCTATTTTAGGAAGATATATAATAACACCAGAAATATTTAATGTATTATCTAATACAAAACCAGGGAAGGGTGGAGAAATACAACTAACTGATGCACTAAAGGCTTTAATGCAGTCAGAGGCCATGTACGCGTGTGCTTTTGAGGGTAGAAGGTACGATGTTGGAGATAAACTTGGATTTTTAGAAGCTACTGTTGAATATGCCTTAAAAAGAAAAGGAATAAATGGTCAATTTGCGGCTTATCTTAAGGAACTACAGAAAAATGATGAATTTAAAGGTTTGTTTTTTAATAGTGAAAAATCTCTCATGAAAAATTTGGAAAAAATTAAGTGATAGGTCATAATATATAGGGTTACCGCAATAAAACTTATGTATGCAATATAAGTTTTATTGTGGTAACCTTTAATGGGGGAAAAAATATGATTTTAAATCAATTTAAAATCATATTTTTTTCTCCATTTTGTAGTTGATATCATATATAGTAAGTTTTATAAGATTTTTATTTTTAATATTTCTATATTTTTATATAAATTATCCATTAATTTGTAATAATCTTTTTTATTTGGAATTTTTAGTTTTAGGTCAACAAACATTACGTTTTCATCACCATTATATTCAATTCTTTCAGTTTTGTATTCAATAATAGAAAAACTATTATCATCTATTTTTTACTTAAATTAATTAATTCTTCTGGTTTTACCCATATATTTATATATAAATATTTACTTGAAGTATTTTTAAATATTCTATCTAGTATTTCTAAACCAGCTAAAACTAAAGTAGTTGAAAATATCCCAAGTGTATACATTCCAGAACCGATTGCTAAACCTATACCAGATGTTGTCCAAATTCCTGCTGCTGTAGTTAAACCTTTTACATAATGTTTTTCTAGGATTATTGTTCCAGCACCTAAAAAACTAATTCCAGATACAACTTGAGCGGCTACTCTGCTATCATGAAATGTGTATAATGAAACTATCATCATGAGAGCGCTGCCTATGCCAACCAAAAAGTGTGTTTTAAGGCCTGCATCTTTTGAGCGTCTTTCTCTTTCTAATCCAATTATTCCAGAAAGAATTCCAGATAAGGTTATTCTTATAAAAAAGTCAGACAAAAGATCACCTCTTTTCTTATTAAATTAAAATTAAATTAAATTTTATAAGTTTTTCCTTGTGCAACTCTTTCAAATTCACCTTCCCAATTTCCAGTAATGCTGTGATAATAATTTTTATCTTTACCTTCTTTGATCAATTTTTTTATTAGAAGTTCTTTTTTATTTACTTCATTATTGTGCTTTTTAATTCTTTCTTGATCTGAAGAAATCTTGTAAGCCCCATTTTTTAGCATTTCAATTAGTTCTTTTTCGCTGTTAGGGGAATTTACTAGATTATTGCAGTAAATTCCAACATTAGTGTAATGATGCGCATCTGAATCAGCAATTAAATTGGTGTTTAGTTTTTTAGCTAACTGTCTAATTTTTTCTGTATCGTCTATTCCTATATTGGTAGAATGTATTTCTATTGCATCAGGTACGAACTTTTCTAGATTTTCCTTTATAAAGTCCTTATATCTAAAAGGGTGAGCAAATGCGATATACCCGTTATTTTCTCTTACATAAGCATGTAATTCCTCATATATCCATTTTTTATCTTGAAGTATTTTATCATGCAATCCAAGAACAAGAATATGTTCATGTGTATCCTGCATTTCAATTTCAATGCCACCATAAATTTTAAATGGCTTATACTTATCATTAAGTTCTTTTATACGTTCTAGCGGTGTTAGAATATTATGGTCTGTAAATATTAGACCATTTAAACCGAACTTTATTGCAGCTCTAATTTGTTCTTCCTCACTTGATTTACTACAAGCTGAACGTTCTTTATCGTGAACATGTAAATCTATTTTCATATATACACTTCCATCCTATAAAAATTATATTTTAATTAACCTTTTACACCTCCTATTGTAAGACCTCCTACGAGATATTTTGAAAGACATACAAACAAAATTATTACTGGTACAGAGGTAATTAATGCTGCAGCTGAGTATACTCCCCAATCGGTTGAAAATTGGCTTTGCATATTAACAAGACCTACAGGAAGAGTTGTCTTTGTTGGATCTGTAATTATAACTCTAGCGATTATATATTCAGACCAGCTATTCATGAATGAAAATAATGTGGTTAGTGCAATAGCAGGTTTAGCTAAAGGTAATATTATTTTATAAAAAGCATAGGGTATACTGGCCCCATCTACATAAGCACTTTCTTCAAGTGATTTAGGAATTGTATCAAAGTATCCCTTCATCATCCATATATTAAAAGGTACTGCTGTAGAAATATATACTATAATTAAACCTTGGAATTTGTTTATGAGGTCTATTTTGAACATAAGCATAAATAGTGGAAGCAGCATCATTGTTGCAGGAAACATTTGTGTAATTAGTAAGGAAACCATTCCAGCTCTTTTTCCTTTAAATTCAAACCTGGAGAAGGCATACGAAGCGAACATTGAGATTGTTACACTAATAGCAGTTGCAGAACCGGCTATAATTAAGCTGTGCAAAAGCCAATCTTGAATATGATATTCCGTAAATGCTAATTTGAAATTGTTAAGTGTTGAGTTTTTAGTTACTATTGCTAGTGAGGTTGAATATAAATTATTTGATGGTCTTAGAGCTACTGCTAGTACGTTTAATATAGGATATACGGTAAGAATTGCAGCAAAGGTTAATATTACATATCTAAATATTATCATAAACTTAGTATCCCTAATACCGAATTTTTCCTTTTTCATCATTTTTTCCTCCATTTTTTAAAAATTAGTCATCTAGCTTTTGGGCTTTTAAAAACAATGAACTAAAACATAATAATATTAAGAATATTATTACAGAGAAAGCTGCGGCATGACCATATTTATAGTACTCAAATGCATCTTTGTACATTAATGTAACAAGTATTTGAGATTTTTCAGATTGGACACCACTTGTCATTATTAATATTGTATTAACTACGTTAAATGTCCAAACACAACTTAAAACTATAGATGGTGTTAAAACAGATTTCATAAGTGGTAGGGTTATATTTTTTGTTTTTTGCCATCTAGTAGCACCATCAACATCTGCTGCTTCATATAATTCGTTTGATATACTTTGTAAACCACCAATAGATATCATCATCATGAATGGTATACCTACCCATACATTAATAAAGATACATGCTAAAAATGTATAACTTGGATCAGTAAGCCATGGAATAGAATGTGCCCATGGAAATATTTTAGATAGAATTATATTTACTGCACCATACTGGGAGTTGAACATACCTTTCCAGGTTAGTACCGAAATGTAACTTGGTACAGCCCATGGAAGTATTAATAGCGTTCTGTAAATTTTCTTCCCTGGAAATTTAGCATTTAGTAACATTGCTAAAAATAAACCTATGCAAACCGTAAGCCCTACATTTACAAATGTCCAAATTAATGTCCTTAATAATGTACTATAAAATGAACTATCTTTTAAAATGCTTAAATAATTATCAAATCCAATAAATGGGTAAATATTAGATTTTAAATTCATAAGTGTTACATTTCTAAAGGATAAATTTAATTCATATAATAACGGATATAAGATAACGGCGCACATAACTAAAAATGCAGGAAGTAAAAAACAAATTGTTACTAATTTTTTTTGAGCTTTGATAGTTAAATGTTTCTTATTTTTAGAGCATTCCATTGTTTTTCTCCTTTTCCTCATTTATTTTAAAGGGCTGTTGCTATTATAATTTTATATAATTAACAATATAAAGGTTTTCATAGCACAAGAAGTTTATTAGATTTATTTTTAAATTATTAATATAAACAGCCCTTTATTTCAAATATATTAGTTTACTCCTAAATTTTTAATTCCATCCTCTGCTTTTTGTTGCATTTGAGCTGGTGCTTCATTTGGAGATACTTTTCCACTAAACATATCTTGTTGTACAGGTCTCATAGCATCCCATATTGCTCTCATTTGTGGAATAATAGGCATTGGTAAACAGTTTTTATATTGTTCAGTTTGTATTGAATATATAGGATCTGTTTTGTATTTATCAGTTTTTAATGTTTCAGTATTAGTAGGTAACTTGCCATGTGCATCAGATAACGTTAATTGAGAACCTTTTGATGACATAAAATCTAAAAATTTAGCAACTGCAGCTTTTTTAGTGGCATCCTTTACATTTGCAGAAACTGCAAAACCACTAATTGAAGATAGAGGCTTCATAAGTTTACCATTGACGGTTGGAAGTGTTGCAACTCCAAAGTCAACACCTGCTTTTTTATAAGTGTTGAAAGCCCATGGTCCACTTATTATAAAAGCGGATTTACCCTCTTCGAATAAGTTATCTGCCATATTTGCATCTGCTTCTTTAGGAATTAAGCCGCTGCTATGCAATTTATTTAAATATGTTGCCCATTGTTTCATTGCATTAGAGTCAAGAGTTGGCTTAGGTTTGGATGCATTTACATTATCAAAGAATTTTGCATTAAAACAGCTCATAAACATTGAAGAATAATATGGCTCCACTTCATCAAAAACTAATCCATATTGAACCTTTTTCTCATCTTGTAACTTTTTGCCTAATAGTTGTAAGTCTTCAAAAGTATTAGGTATTTTATCAACAATTTTTTTATTGTATATTAAGAATAATCCACTACTTACTCTATCTGGTACCTCCCAAACTTTTCCTTTATATGTAGCAGCTTTAACGGATTCTTTGGTAAATCTGTTTAAAAAGTCTTTTGCAACTACATCTTCAATAGGTTGAATAAGATTACCAGTTTGAAAAACTCCAATGTTGTCTCCAGGTCCAAGAATAATATCTGGTCCACTGCCTGAAACAGAAGTACTTACAAAGTTTTTTCTCATATCTTCTAGGTTGAATTGGGATACTGTAACATTAATTAAAGGATATTTCTTATGGAATTTAGCATTTAAGTCATTGATTGCTTTTTGAGTAGCACTATTTTCTGCTATCCATAATTTTAAAGAAACCTTTTTATTGATGGTAGTATCTTGACTTTTTTTCGCTGTATCGGCACTGCTGCCACAGCCTACCAACACGCTTGATACTAAAGTAAGTGTTGTTATACAAGTTAGAAGTTTTTTTAAATGATGATTCATGATCTCCCTAGTTTTTAAAACGTAACGATATTGAATACGTTTTCCTTTATCGACTAAATAAAGTGGTAAAATAATAATAAGTGCTTAGGCTAACATTATAAACCCCAATTATTGTTTCTTATTTTACCTAAAACTTAGGTTCTTACACCTCTCTCTTATTTTTTTAGTGCAACTATAATTTAATTCAAAACCTAATAATATGAATCAATTGAATTTGTTTGTTGCTATGTGTATATTATATCTTTAATATTTCCATATATCTCGTCAATATTATCTTATTAGTAGACAAATTTTGTCCTTTTATATATAATAAATACATAAATATTTATTTGTATTAAATAATCTATACACTTATTTACAAATAATGCCGCTGGGGTGAAAATTATGAATCCATATCTTCAAACTAAATTGTATTCATCAGAGCTTGCTGTGAAATTATATTGCTTAGAAAATTGCAGTAATATGCCTCATTGGCATATAGATGTAGAAATTATTTTAGTAATTGAAGGAAGTATAAAGGTAGGGATAAATGATGATTCTAAAATATTAAATAAAGGGGATATGGCCATATTTGGAAGCACAGATATACATTATCTTGATAGCACCAATATGAGTTCAAAAATCAATATGATTATTTTTCGTCCTGATATTGTGGGTAATTCTTTTGGTTGGCCTGAAACTTTCAAACTCAATACTCCTTTTATAAATGAGTCTGTTATTAATAAGATAAAACTAGAAAATTATAAAAAGATAGCAGACATATTCCATTCAATTGTCAATGAAATGAAGGATAAAGAAACTGCCTATGACTTATGTATAAAAGGAAAACTAATTGAACTATGTGCTTTTGCGCTAAGATATTTACCTATTAGTAGTAGTGATAAAACTAAAAAAGGTAATAGACTTCCTGATATTAATAGAATTAAAAATGCTATGAAATTTATAGAAGATAACTATGCAAATAATATAACTTTAAATGATATTTCTCAAAGAGTACATTTTAGTGCATGCTATTTTTCTAGAATGTTTAAGAAATTTACTGGAATAAATTTTGGAACTTACCTTAATGAAGTGAGAGTTGAAAATGCAGAGTTTTTAATTAAAACAACTTCTAAATCCATTGCAGAAATTGCTTTTGAATGTGGCTTTAATAGCGTACGTACTTTTAATCGTGCTTTCAAAAAAATAAAAGGATATACACCTTCTAGTTTAGATTAAGCTAGGAGGTGTATATTTTTTACTATTTTAGCACGAGTCAATTAGCTTATAGTGCATAATATTTTGTTCTAGAAGGATAATGGGCAAAGCCCAAACCTCTTATAGGTTTATATTCATGAAGGTAGTTCCAGCTAAATCTTTTATTTTGAAAGCATTGTCTTCCAAAATTCCATAAGAGTTTGGATTATTTTCTTTTGGAAGAGATATAGAACCTGGGTTTATTATAAAAATGCCATCTTTTTTCTTTGCAACAGGAATGTGAGTGTGACCATAAATTAGTACATCTCCATTGCTAAGTTAGGTAAATTATTTTCTCCATATATATGACCATGAGTTAAAAATAATCTTTTTCCATTATATAGTATTGTTGAGTAGGTTGACATTATAGGGAAATTTAGGACCATTTCATCAACCTCACTATCACAATTTCCTCTTACAGCAATTATTTTTTCGCTATATTTATTTAAAAGTTCAGTTACGCCTCTAGGATTATAGCCTTCAGGCAGATCATTTCTTGCGCCATGGTATAGTTGATCTCCAAGGATTACTATAAAATCTGCTGCTTCTTTTTCATAATTTTCCATAGCCTTTTTTAAATAATGCAGTGAACCGTGAATATCAGATATAAAAAATATTTTCATTTGTATCACCAACCCTTTTTTTATTTTACTTAACAGCTAGTATATCAAATACTTTTGATGTGTATTCATTATTTTTAGAATCATGAAAATTATAAATACTTTTATTTATATTAGCAAATGAAAATTTATTTAGCAATGCTTCTAATTCGTTTTCGTCGGTATAATGATGTGGAATGTTTTCTTCGCCGATTCTTGAGCCCACAAAAGTATTTTCTTCAATTTTAGTGCCAATCCCATAAGAAGGATCTAATGTAGAGAGAAAATTGAATACAAAATATCTATTCGGCTTTAATATTCTGCATATTTCATTGATTCCTTGTTTAATATCACTAAGAGTTGCATGATGCAAAGTTGAAGTACAAATTACAGCATCAAAAAATTATCATCATAGGGTATTATTCTTTTGTTATATAGAGTTCGTAATTTTCCCATGTGCTGTCAATTTTAAATTTTTTATTCAAAATATTATCACTTACAAAGCGAGTTTTTTATAAATTAATTATAATTTATTTCCATGTTTTTCTTATAGATTAAAAATTAAAAATTTGATATAATTTCCTTAGGTGGTGAAATGTATGGAGAAAGAGATGCTAGAAATTTTAAAATCAATGCAGCAAGATATGAAGTCACTTAAAGAGGATGTAAAATCTGTAAAACAAGAACTTGGAACAATTAAAGAAGACGTAAAATCAATAAAAGCTGTTCAAGATGAGCACATGCAGCTATTAAGAGCATTGGAACATAGAACAGCGGTTATTTCAGCTGGACAGGAAAATTTAAAACATGAGCTAGCTGAAGTTAAGGGAGAAGTTAAAGGCATAAGAAAAGATTTAAGTAATGTAGAAATGATAACTGCAAGTAATTGGTCGGATATTGCAAAATTAAAGGCTGTAAAATAAAATACATTCACTATTTTTAGATATAAAGAATTTGAGTTAGGTTATGGTTTCATTTTTTAGAAACTGTTACTTAACTTTTTTTTATTGAAAATATTAATTTAACTTTATTCGTGGTATACTACCATGTGTATATAAAATGAGTAAAGTATGAGGTAATAAAATGAGTGAATCAAATTTTAAAGATTTAGGATTAAGTGAAGAGATTTTAGAAGCAATAGAAAAGCTAGGATATAAAAAACCATCGGAAGTTCAGGAGAAGGTTATACCATTAATACTTAAAGGTAAAGATGTTATGGCGAAATCACAGACGGGAAGTGGAAAAACGGCTGCCTTTGCAATACCTATTTCAGAAAAAATAGAACTTGAAGAAAATAAGCCGCAGGTATTAGTTTTAGCTCCAACAAGAGAATTAGCATATCAAATAAAAGAGGATTTTGGCAATATAGGGAGATTCAAAAGGCTTAGATGTTCAGCAATTTTTGGAAAACAACCAGTAAGTGTTCAAGTAAATGAACTGAAACAAAGAGTTCATGTTGTGGTTGGCACACCTGGGAGAACCTTTGATCTTATAGAAAGAGGGGCTTTAGATGTTTCTAGAATAAACTATCTTGTAATAGATGAAGCTGATGAAATGCTTAATATGGGGTTTATAGATCAGGTTAAGGATATAATGAAAAAGCTTCCTAATAAAAAAGTTGACTCTTCTCTTTTCGGCAACTATGCCAGAGGAAATATTAGAACTTAGCAAGAAATATATGAAAGAACCTATTAGCATAGAAATTAAGGCTAAAAGTTCTGTTGCAGATAGAATTAAGCAAATTTATTATGAAGTAGAAAGTGATAAGAAGTTTAATTTGTTAAATAAATTGATATATGTAGAAAGACCAGAAAGCGCAATGATATTTTGTAGAACTAAGGAAAATGTAGAAAAGTTGGCTTCACAAATGAAGACTAAAGGATATTCATGTAATGCTCTGCATGGTGGAATGCTTCAAGATGATAGAACTAGCATGATGAATAAATTTAAAAGAGGAGAATTTAATTTTCTTGTGGCTACAGATATAGCTGCTAGAGGAATTGATGTGGAAGATGTCACTCATGTTATAAATTATGATATACCTATGGAGAAGGAAAGCTATATTCATAGAATGGGGAGAACTGGTCGTGCAGGAAATAGAGGGACTGCAATAACTTTTGTAACCTCAAGGGAATATAGATTTTTGGAGGAGATTGAAGAACAATTTGCTCTTAAAATTCTTAAAGGTGATATTCCCTCAGAAGAGGAAGTTAAAGAGGGAAAAGAAATATACAATAAAAAGCTTAAAAATCCTGTAAAACTTAAGAAAGCTAAAAATAAAGAAATAAATAAAGAAATAACAAAGATATATATTAGTGCTGGAAAAAAGAAAAAAATAAGACCAGGAGATATAGCTGGTACTGTATCTAGCATTGAAGGGATTAATCCAGAAGATGTTGGAATCATTGATATACAAGATAATTTTTCTTACGTAGAAATCCTTTCTGGAAAAGGAGAACTGGTATTGGAAGGGCTTAGAAATAAAACTATAAAGGGGAAAACCATAAGGGCTGAAAAGGCACAAAAATAGTTTAATTGAATATAATAATTATTGATAGAAATTTTTGTGAGGAATTTAGTGAGAATATATGTAGTTAAACCTGGTGATACTGTTTGGTCTATAGCTAGAAGGTTTGGAGTAACACCTCAAAGCATTATAAATGCAAATAAGCTTTCACAGGACAGCAGCTTAGTAGTTGGGCAAACACTTGTTATTCCAAGTACAGAAATAGCTTATAGAGTAAGATCTGGCGACACTTTGTGGTCTATTGCAAGGAAATTTAGAGTTTCAGTAGATGCTATTACACAACTAAATAATATTACAAATTCATCGCCAATTTATCCGGGACTTATGATAAGAATACCTGAAAATGCAAAAAATTATGGATATATTGAAGTTAATGCGTTTATACAACCTTCCAATCCACAAAAAGAAAATGCTGTTTTGGGTGAGGCTATACAATATTTAACTTACGTAACGCCTTTTAGTCACCATGTAACTGCCGATGCGGGTCTTACACCACTTAATGATGAGAATATAATAAGAATAGCAAAGGAAAATAAAGTTGCGCCAATGCTTTCAGTTACAAATATATCAGGTACAACAGGTGCAAATTTTAATAGTGAACTTATAAGCAATATATTAAATAGCAATTCACTGCAGCAAACATTAATAAACAATATTTTAAATATGATAAGAAGTAAAGGATACTATGGGGTTGTTGTTGATTTTGAAAGAATTCCACCTGAAGACAGACAAAAATATAATAATTTTTTTAAGAAAACTTGTGGCGGCGCTTCATCCAAATTATATTGTGGCTACAGCACTTGCACCAAAAACTTATGATGTTACTACGGGAGCATGGCATGGAGCTCATGATTATAGAGCACATGGAGAAATCGTTGATTTTGTAATTATAATGACCTACGAATGGGGATGGTCTGGAGGTCCACCAATGGCTGTAGCACCTATAAATGAAGTGAGAAAAGTAATAAATTATGCAGTAAGTGTAATTCCTCCTAAAAAGATAATGATGGGGATGCCTCTTTATGGGTACGATTGGACACTTCCGTATATGCCTGGAGGAGAATTTGCTGAAAGCATAGGAAATCAAGAGGCAATACTTAGGGCAGGAAGATACGGAGCACAAATAAAATATGACGAAAAATCACAATCTCCTTATTATAATTATACGGATAGAGCGGGCAGACAGCACGTTGTATGGTTTGAAGATGCAAGAAGTGTAGAAGAAAAATATAAGCTTGTTAGTGAATATGGGCTTAGGGGTGTCAGTTATTGGGTACTTGCACAACCTTTTCCTCAAAATTTTAAAGTTTTAGATAATATGTTTAACATAGAAAAGGTGATAAAATAATAACTGAGCTTAGATAAAAAGTTAATAATTATTATAAAAATTTGTAGCAGTTGGTAAGTCCCCCTTCCAACTGCTTTTTTTCGACTTCAAGTTAGATTGTAGATTCTCTTGAAATATTGTGTATTTTTATTAATTCATCGTGAAGTTTTTCAAAAAGAAGTCCTGCGATAAACCAATATGGTGCATAGTCTAGTCTTGTAATACCTTGTATTGTAATACCCTTATCATAATACCATGGACATGTTCCTATTGTAAGACGCAAAATTGAACCTGTGCAAAATTCAACTATTAATATAAGTACAGCATATATACCTCCTCGTATCAAAATTGGCCAACGCCTTATAGCATTATGTATTGGTTCCATAAAAATTGCTAGACCGTATATTAAAAACATCCACATACTGGTCCAAGCATGCATTGAAATGTCTCCGCTTAAAAGAGAACCAAATCCAGTCCATAATATTTCCATGCACCATCCAGCTAAACCATATATTATAAATCGTAAAATTTTCATACAATTAGTTTGTCACTATTCCTTCACTATTATTCACAATTTTATTATTAAATTTTAGAAAGATATTTGGTTGGTATTAAATTTTAAGATATGGTTGAAGACAGAAGGGGCTTGGGTGTATATAATTAATGTATACAGCCTATAAGTTAAAATAGTGAAAAGTTTTTTGGTAGCATTTAATTTATAGGAAATAAGCGCACAATTTACAGTGCACTGTGAACCAGAAAAATATTACTTGTGAAAGTTTGAAACTTTCAGCTTGTTTATCTATAAGAGATTGTGAAAAAAGGTATTATATAGGTTTTGCTACACTACGCATAAAGCATTACGAGCGGCCCGTAAAAAAGAATATCTACATTTTTTACATTTTCCTATATAAGGTATTGGAGGTAAAACTGTGATAAAATATTATATTGAAGGGCTAATTTTGGGATTTACATATGTTGCTCCGATTGGAGTTCAAAATCTATATGTCATTAATTCCGCTATATGTAATAAGAGAATAATGGCACTTACAACAGCCTTAGTAACAGTATTTTTTGATATTTCACTTGCAATTACATGTTATTATGGTGTTGGAATTGTTTTAAGTAAATCTCAAATTTTAAAAGATATTATACTTTTGTGTGGTGCAATTATTGTTATTTATATAGGGGTTAGGCTTATAATGGAAGTACCTAATTCTTTTGGCGAAGTTAATAGTGACAAAAAATTTTTTAAAATTAGTTACTGCTTGTTTTACGGTTACATGGCTTAATCCACAGGCTATTATTGATGGATCATTGATGCTTGGAGGTTTTAAAGCTTCTCTTTCGTTTTCAACTTCTAAATTGTTTATACTAGGAGTTTGTACTGCTTCATTTTTATGGTTTACAAGTCTTTCATTAATTGTAAATTATTTTAAAAAGAATTTTAGTGTGAGGTTGGTCGGGATAATTAATAAAATATGCGGAGTTGTAATAACTTATTATGGACTAAAGCTTGCAGTTAGTTTTATTAAAGGGTTGGGTGTTTTATGATAAATATTGATTGGAAACCTGATAAAAATTCTAATTTGCCATTATTTAGACAAATAGTGAATTATATAAAAGAAAAAATATCAAAAGGAGAATGGAGTATAGGAGAAAGGTTGCCATCTCAAAGAAAGATGTCACAAATATTTGGAGTTAATAGAAGTACTGTAGTGGAAGCTATTGATGAATTAAAATCATATGGTTTAGTTGAGGGAAAGACAAAGGGTGGGACAGTAATAGTTAATAATACATGGTCTCTTTTGGCTTCAGATCCAACTCTAAATTGGCAAAAATATATAAAAAGCGGCATATACGAACCTAATTTATCTACTATTCAAATGATAAATAAACTTGAATATGAGGATAACATTATTAGGCTAGGGACGGGAGAACTTTCGCCGGAGCTTTTTCCTAAGGAAACCATGAAAAGTGTACTTTTAAAGGTGGCAGATAATATAAATTCATTGGGTTATGAGAGAACTAAGGGCTCGCTTGAGCTTAGGCAGGTAATAAGTAATTATGTAAAAAAGTTTGGAATTAATGTCTCGGCATCATCTATTTTGATTGTTTCAGGATCACTTCAAGCGCTTCAGCTAATTTCTATGAGTATACTTAAACCCGGAGATGACGTATTAGTAGAAAAACCATCGTACATAAAGTCACTTAATGTTTTTGAATCTGCTGGTATGAAATTAAAAGGAATATCTATGGATAGATACGGGGTTGATATAAGGGATGTACTAAAAAACATAAGTAAAGAAACTTCTATTTTATATACAATACCAACTTTTCAAAATCCTACAGGCATAGTAATGAGTAATGATAGAAGAGATGAGCTTATTAAAGTGTGTACAAAAGAAAGACTTCCAATTATTGAAGATGATGCATATAGAGAATTATGTTTTGATGAAGTTCCACCTAAAACTTTAAAGTCTATGGATAATAACGGTATTGTACTTTATATAGGCACAATATCAAAATGTCTTTCTGCTGGCATGAGGATTGGCTGGGTTATTGGTCCTGAGGCTGTTATAGATAGATTAGGAGATGTTAAAATGCAAATGGATTATGGGGCTAGTTCGCTTTCACAATATGCTGCGGTTGAATGGATTTCAAGTGGACTATATAACAATTATATTGAGGAACTTAGATATAGACTTAAAATTAGGAGAGATTTTACAATAAGTCTACTTAAAGAATATTTTTGTGATATAGCTGATTGGAACGTACCTAAAGGTGGATTTTATATATGGTTAAAATTAAAGGTTAAGATAGACATGATTAAACTGTTTAATATGTCTTGGAAAAATGGCATACTTATTAATCCTGGATATATATATGATTTTCATAAGAATAACAATATAAGAATATCTTATTCCTATGCCTCGAAGGATGAAATGTATTTAGGGCTAAGAAAACTTTCAGAGATAATTAGAAACTTGACTGTGTTTTAAAAAATAAGAAAGCTTTGTTTTAAGGAGGAAAACTTTATGTTTATGTATGTTTTTTCAATTGTACTGATAGTATTATCAAATGTGTTTTATAATATATGCCAAAAATCAACACCAGAAAAAGCCAATCCTTTTTCGGCTTTAGTTGTTACGTACTTTACTGCGACCGTTTTATCATCAATGGCACTGCTTTTTACAAAACATGATAAAGGGATTTGGGGTTCATTTAAACAATTAAACTGGACAAGTATAGTTTTGGGATTTTCAATAGTTGGGTTGGAATTTGGATATTTAATGGCATATAGAGCAGGATGGAATATTAGTGTAGGTTCACTAGTTGCAAATATAATTTTAGCAATTGTGCTTATACCTATAGGAATTATATTTTATAAAGAGGGATTTGAAGTTAACAAAATAATGGGAGCAGCCTTTTGTATAATTGGGTTAATATTAATAAATAGAAAATGAATTAGATTAGTAGGAATTAATATACAATTGTTAAAAATAATATTGTATTAAAAACTTATATGTATTTGTAAACGTAAAACAATTATGTGTTACGTAAAAATATGCACATAAAAATAAAAAATTAAAATTTTTTGCTTGTTTGACATCAAAAAATTTTTTTTGTATATTGTTTATAACAAAATTGAATAAAATCCTTATCGAGAGAGACTGAGGGGCTGGCCCGATGACGTTTCAGCAACCAGCGTGTTTCATTTGCATGCAAAGGTGCTAAATCCTGCAGATTAAATTCTGAAAGATGAGGGAAGGTATTTAATAATAGAACCCTTCCGCTGGTTTTTTTTATTAATATTGTCCTCTTCTTTTTGGAAGAGGATTTTTTATATCGTGAATTTTGGAAAGGGGGATTATTGTGATTGAACTAAAAAAATATAATAAAAAGTTTATGAAGATGGAGGCAAAAAAAAAAAAAAGTTGGAGTAAAACCACTTTTGCGTGCTAATTTATTTATTGTTTCAATTAAAAATAAATCTTTTAAGTGTTTATTTAATAATTGAATTTTTGTATGCATAATGGCATTTTAAACATCCTTCCTTGTTAGACTTTTTTCTAAAATTATATCATATATGCATATTTTTGTTTTTCTTAGGTTGATGGCTATGGGGTTCCACCCAAACCCCTAGAATATAGAAACGCTAATATATAATTTCAGAATCACATGGGCTCCGCCCAAACCCCTAGAATATAGAAACGCTAATATATAATTTCAGAATCACATGGGTTCCACCCAAACCCCTAGAATATAGAAACGCTAATATATAATTTCAGAATCACATGGGTTCCACCCAAACCCCTATAAGTGTATATCTCTTTTATACAGTAGCAAGGCTACTATGATCACGGAGAGTAGGGAGATGCCGCAAATTACTTCAAAACCATATCTATAGTTAGCTAGAGGAATACCTGTAACGTTCATTGAAAATAAATTTGATATCATTGTTGGTACTGAAAGTACTATTGTGATCGTTGTTAAAAATTTAATTACTAAGTTTTGATTGTTTGATATTAATGAAGCAAAAGCATCCATAGTTCCACTTAATATATCACTATATATGCTTGCCATTTCTATGGCCTGTTTATTTTCTATTATAACATCCTCTAGAACGTCTTGATCTTCAGGGTACTTTTGCATGATTTCAAGCTTCATCATTTTTTCTAGGGTTATTTCGTTTGATTTAAGTGAGGTTGAAAAATAAACTAGTGACTTTTCAAGGGATAAAAGTTGAATAAGTTCTTTATTTTTAAGTGATTTATGAAGTCTTTTTTCTATCATGACGCTTTTTTTGTCTATTTGCCTTAAGTACACCATATAGTAGGTTGCAACTTTAAATAGAATTTGAAGTATAAATCTTGAACGTTTGAAAGTGAAAAAAGTTTTTACTTTTCCTTCGATAAAATCTGTTATGGTTTTACTATTTTTTAGGCATATAGTTATTATTTGATTTTTAGTATGTATTATTGCTAAAGGGTATGAGTCATAAGTTAGAGAGTTATCTTCCATTTCAGTGAAGGGTATGTCCACAATAATAAGTATATTATCATCTTCTATTTCTAATCTTGATGTTTCTTCATCGTCTAGTGCTGCCTTTAAAAAATCCATTGGAACTTCAGTCTTTTTGTGTATGAGCATTAATTCTTGCTCAGTAGGTGCTACAATATTTATCCAACATCCAGGTTCTATGTTTTCAAGCATTTGAAGTTTTGAAGGTGTATTTAAGTCTGTAGTTTTATATATAGATATCATATATTTACTATTATACTTTATTTAAAAATATAACAGATTCACCTGCCTTTCATTTATATATATATTATACCAAAGCTGCATAGTATCTGATACAAAAAACTATGATGTTTTGATTTTTGACTTTGCTTTTAATGAATTTGCAGATTGCTAGTTTCCATTTTGCTAAGCTCGGTCTTTGCATCAACTATTAGTGATTGTTTCTCAATAATATCGAAAGCTGTACATGCTAGTGCTTGAGCTGCTTTCATTATGACATCATTGGCAAATTTGGTAATGGTAGCATCTGCAAATTGTTTTGTTCCATAAATTATAGTACTATCCTGTACAATTGAAACGTATGGGTGTATGCAAGGTACCACATGACTTACGTTACCAAGGTTTAAAGGAGAAAAAATGTTTTTTACTCCATTAATATTTATTATTCCACTTTCCTTAAGATTATGAGAAAATAATCTGGATATAGTTGGATTAGTTATAAGCTCTTTACATGGAATATCATAAAGATGTAATTCAGAAGATACGTTTAAAAGAGAGCATGTTAAGTCTATAAAGCTTTTAATTTTATTTTCAATCTTGTCTGCAAGTTTAGATGAAGATGTTTTTATTGAAAATCTTGCCTCCACACTTTGAAGATAAGAATTATTTATGCTGTTTACATTTATATCATTTATAAAGCAGTTGTTTTCAAAGCCTTTGGAAATAACATTTAGCGCATCAAAAGTAAACAGACATGCGTCCAGAGCAGAGTATTTGCCGTCTAAAGTATCTTTATGTGGATTATCTGTATATTTAATTTGAAGAGGAATAATAGCCATGGAAGTACCACTTTCGGCAGTTATAGTATGAGGCTGCACCATTAAAACTGCATCAATATCTTCAAAGGTTCCTTGCTCTACCATAGCCACCTTTGAACCACTTATTATTTCTCCAGGACATCCAATTACTATTAAGCTTCCACCTAGTTTTGGAATTACTTTTGAAAGTGCAATGGCAGAAGCTATTGATATTGCACTTTGTGCATTATAACCGTATACATGACCTTTCTCGCTTAAAGCATCATATTCACAGGTAAAACAAATTTTTGGATGACCTTCCCCATATTGAGCATAAAACGATGTTGGTATACTTAGATAACTTTGAGTAACTTCAAATTGATATTTTTTTAATAAATTTGATATGTAGTTGTATGATTTATATTCATAAAAGCTCTCTTCAGGATTATCGTAAAGATACTTTGTAAGTTCCCAAATTTCATCTTTTATTGTACTTAAAAATGTTGCCATTTCTTGTTTCATTAAAAACACCCCTTTGCAGAGTAGAGAGTAAAGCGTAGAGAGTAGAGTGAATGTAGACTCTCCTCTCTGCTATCTACTCTTTACTCTAATTTTTAAAATTTGAATATTTCAGCTAATTTTATAATTTATATATTAGTATTCCCTTAAAAAATTAAAATATAAATTAAAAAAAATTATTTGGACAAAATAAAAATGGACTAGGTGGTGAATAAAATATAATATGGAGGTAATAATTCCTAACAGTTAAGGAGGAATATAATTTATGAAAAAAAATTGTATTATATGTGGCAAGGTTTTAAAAGATGGTATAATGATTAATGGTAAAGGAATGTGTAAAGCCTGCGAAAAAAGATTAGTAAATCTTAAGGATAAAAATGATTTTTACGAGTATTACAAAGAGTGTATAAAGAAAGAGATTGCTCACATTATATCAAGAGGAGAGGATTGTGATTGTCAAAATTACCACTTATAGATGGAATTATGAAATATATAAGCGAAAAAATAATTTATTTTGTATGCCTGGTCATAAGCAGGGAAAAGGATTTTTATGTACTAATGAAGGAAAAATTTTTTATGATAATTTTATCAAATTTGATTTGACAGAAGTAGACGGACTTGATAATCTGCATCATGCAGAGGGGATAATAAAAGAGGCAGAAGAAAAACTTAGTGAATTTTATGGAACTAAAAAATCATATTTTCTTGTTAATGGAAGTACAAGTGGAAATTTAGCTATGATTTTTACATGCTTTAATGAGGGCGATAAAGTAATTGTTGAAAGAAATTGTCATCGATCCATATTTAACGGTATAATAATGAGAAAATTAAAGCCGGTTTATATAAAAAATGATTTTAACGATAAAATAAATGCTCCTTTAGCTATAGATGAAAAATATTTTTTAAAGTTATTAGATGAAAATAGAGATGCTAAAGGAGTAATAATAACTTATCCTAACTACTATGGAGTATGCTGTAACCTTGAGTTTATTGCAAAGGAAGCTAAAAAAAGAGGAATGAAGGTTGTGGTTGATTCAGCACACGGAGCTCACTTTGGAGTGTGTGATGAACTACCTAAAAGTGCAGTTAAGCTTGGATGTGATATAGTTGTAATGAGTGCACACAAAACACTTCCAAGCCTTACACAGACAGCATATCTTCATCTGTGCAGTAATGATGTAGAAATGGACAAGCTTGATTTTTATGTAAGTTCATTTTTAACTACTAGTCCCTCTTATATTTTTATGGCTTCTATGGATTATGCAAGATTCTATATTGAAGAAAAAGGTGAGGATGAATATAGAAAACTCATATATAAGTGTAATAAATATGCTAGAAAGATAAACAAAATTCAAGGAATGCATATTTTAAGTAAAGAGGATTTAAAAAATGAAAATCAGTGCATTGATAAAACAAGATTTGTTATAAATGTTGATAAAGGATACAGTGCATTTAAATTATATAATTATCTTAAAAAGAACTTCATTCAGCCAGAAATGTGTGATAGTCAAAATGTAATTTTAATATTTTCACCCTTCAATGGTGAGGAAGAATTTGAAAAATTATATACTGTGCTTAAGGATTGCAAAATGGAAGAGCTTCGAGATAAGAATCTTGATTTAAAGGAATTATCTATACCTAAAATGGGGATAAACCCATGGGAAGCATTAAATGGTGGAAAAGAGATGGTAAATATAGAAGAAGCAGAAGGAAAAATATGCGCTGATGCTATTGTACCATATCCACCAGGGGTGCCAATTCTCATGCCAGGAGAAATAATAAGCAAGGTATCTATAGATGAAATAAAATATTATTTAGAAAATAATGCTTTAGTTATGGGAATTAATGAATACAAAATAAATACTGTAATTAGAAGGTGAAAATGCTGTGGGTAAAATCTTTTGTTTGATGGGCAAAAGCAATTGTGGAAAGGATACAATATTTAAAATACTTAAAAACGACAAAACTTTAAATTTAAAACCAGTCGTAACCTATACAACTAGACCTAAACGAGTTAATGAAACGGATGGAGTAGAATATTTTTTTATTGATGAAGAAAAGCTTGTTAATTATAAAAATTTAGGTAAAGTTATAGAAGAAAGAGTATATAATACTGTAAGGGGGAAATGGTATTATTGTACAATAGACGATGGACAGATTCAATTTGAAAGCGAAAATTATATTTTAATAACTACTCTAGAAGCATATGAAAATCTAAAAAAATATTTTGGAGAGAAAAATGTTATCCCGATATATATTGCTGTTGATGATGGAATGAGACTAGAAAGAGCTTTGAAACGAGAGAGAGAGCAGAGAAAACCAGAGTATAACGAGCTGTGCAGAAGGTTTTTAGCAGACAATATAGATTTTTCAGAGGAAAAGTTAAAAGCATGCAATATTGCTTACAAATATGAAAATTATGATTTAGATTTGTGCGTAAAAAAAATTAAAAATTGTATGACTAAATTTATTGTTTGATATTAAAAAATAATTGCAAAGTGTAATGAATTTTGTGATAAAATATACGTATATAGTGAAACTAGCGAAGCTAAAAACTATATATGCACCAAAATTCCCTGAAGATTTGAGTTTTGGAATGTAAATAGTTTAAATTTTGCATTAGTTTTACTCAAATTAGAACTTATAGGAGGGATTAATATGAAACTAATAATTGTGATTGTTCAAGATGATGATGCAGGTGACTTAATAGATGTTCTAACTGATGGTGGATTTAGAGTTACAAAACTAGCTACCACAGGTGGATTTTTAAAGTCTGGTAATACGACTCTTATGATAGGTATTGAAGAAAAAGACGTTGACAAAGTAATTGACATCATTAAGCAAGAATGCGGAACAAGAGAACAAGTAGTGACATCACCATCTCCAGTTGGGGGTTCTACTGGTGTATATGTTCCTTATCCTATAGATATAGAAGTTGGTGGTGCAACTATATTTGTTGTTGATGTAGATAAATTTTTAAAGATATAAAGGTAATGCGAATGGTGAGTATAAAATTAGGAGGCTTTCTATGAAGTTTAGCGATATAATTGGGCATGAGGAAGTAAGACATGAGTTTGATGAACTTATAAAAATGGGGAAGGTTTCACATGCACATATTATATGCGGTGAAGATGGCATTGGTAAAAGTTTTGTTGCAAGGGAACTAGCGGCTAAAATTTTAGATAAAACTGAAATTAAAGAGTATGCAGATTTAATTGAATGGAAAATAAGTTCAGGGAAAAAAAGTATATCTGTAGACCAAGTTAGAAGTATAATTGAGGAAGTAAACAAAAAACCTTATGAGGCTGATAAAAAGGTAATAGTTATTCATGATGCAGACTATGTTACTATTCAAGGACAAAATGCTTTACTTAAGACAATAGAAGAACCGCCTCATGGGGTTTTTATACTTCTTTTATGTGAAACTATGGGGAGACTTTTAGATACTATAAGATCTAGGTGTCAACTTCATAAAATGAAAAAGTTGTCTAAGGAAGAAATGATAACTTTTATAAAAAGAAAGTATGGAGATCTAGCTGATAAGGAAATTAAAGCTATTCTTGCCTTCAGTGGAGGAATTCCAGGAAAAGCTGAAGACTTTATGGAGAATACGTCTTTGAATTTAATAAGAAATGAGGTTATAGATATACTCCTTAATATAAAGAAAATGAATTATGATAATATAGTAAAATGTTCGCAGAAATTGACAGAATATAAAGAATTGTGGCAAGAAGTTATAGAATGTTTTACTGTATATATAAGAGATTCATTGGTATATAAAGAAACAGGAAAAGATGATATTATAATAAATAATGATAAACTAGAAGATATAAAAAAGCTTGCAATGCAGTTTTCAATGAATAAACTCAATAGAATTTTTGATATATTAAATTTTGCTAGAAGCAATATAGAAAGTAATGTAAGTATAGAGTTAACATATAATACGATGCTATTTAAAATACAGGAGGTTTGACATGGTAACCGTTGTAGGAATTAGATTTAAAAAGGCAGGAAAAATTTATTATTTTTCTCCTGGTGAACTTAAAATAAATAAGAAAGATAATGTGATAGTTGAGACTGCAAGAGGAATTGAGTTCGGAACTTGTGTTATAGGAATTAAAGACGTTCCAGAGGAGAATATAGTGAGTCCCCTTAAAAGCGTAATAAGAATAGCAACAGAAGAGGATAAAATTAAGTATGCTGAAAATAAAAAGAAGGAAAAAGAAGCCTTTAATATATGCTTTGAAAAATAAAAAACATGAACTTGTAATGAAGCTCATAGATGTAGAGTATACCTTTGACAATAATAAAATTATATTCTATTTTACAGCTGATGGAAGAGTTGATTTTAGAGAATTAGTTAAGGATTTAGCAGCTGTTTTCAGAACAAGGATTGAGCTTAGACAAATAGGAGTAAGAGATGAGGCAAAGATGGTTGGAGGTCTTGGTGTATGCGGAAGACCAATGTGTTGTGCTGTTCACCTTGGAGATTTTGCCCCTGTTTCCATAAAAATGGCAAAAGAACAGAATTTGTCTTTGAATCCATCCAAAATTTCTGGTGTGTGCGGAAGGCTTATGTGCTGTCTTAATTATGAACAAGAAACTTATGAGTATATAAGAAAAAAATTGCCACAGGTTGGTTCAATAGTTTATTCTAAAGAATATGGAAACACTGAGGTAATATCTAATAGTGTTGTTAAAGAAAAGGTTAAGGTTAAATACAAGATGCAAGATGGAGAAGAAGCAGTAGCTGAAATTCCTATAGAAGGCCTTACACTTGTTTCAGGAAAATATGAAGGAAGTGTTGATGAATCTCAGATAAAACTTGAAATTCAAGAAGAGGATTCAGAAGCTATAAAACAATTGTTTAAAGCTGATTAGGGAGAAGGAATTAAGCATGAAATCTGTTTTAAGGGTAGGCAATATATGCAGTGTAAATGATGTAAATAAAGTTAGAAATGTCGTTTCACAAAATGAAGGAGTAGTTGCTTGTTATATTAATAAGGAAAACAAAATTGTTGAGATAATTTATGATAATTACCTTTTAAAATTAGATGATATTATAGAATCCATAGAAAGTTTGGGATACTTTATAGAGTGACATGTTAGATACATTGGCTTAAACCATTAACCGTATAGAACTCTAAAAAGCCACTTCCTTAGCAATAGAAAGAAACTATTTTTAGTTTACCTATATATTTGCAGTTTTAAGAGAAAATAAGTTTGAAAATTAATAAAATCGTGATACAATATTAGGGAGTATTAGAGTACTCAAATGTCCTTTGGATGGGAGGTGTATTAATATGGCATATAAAATAACAGATGCCTGTGTTAGCTGCGGTTCTTGTGCTTCAGAATGCCCAGTTAGTGCTATAAGTCAAGGAGATACTCAATTCGTCATTGACGAAGGGACATGCATAGAGTGTGGAAATTGTGCTAATGTTTGCCCAGTAGGAGCCCCAGTTCAAGAATAGGCTATATGTATTTTTATAAAAAAAGTTCGCAATTTTGCGGACTTTTTTGTTTCGCACAAATATATATTGAAACGGAATTATTATAATAAATAAAAGATTTTTTTAATCATATATGTAGATTGTTGTAAATTTATAAATTATTTTTACGATAATAAACTATAAATAAATGAAGTTATCTTTTTGTTCAGTTATATATGGTTAATAATTAGGATCTTAACTTATGTATTTATTATGATACCCTGAAATAAGTTTTGGTAGTATGCTGACCATCTAAAACTGCAAATTTAGTATATATAAATAGATTGAATAATTGCTAGGTATTTAAGGAGGAGAAGAGTTTGGATAGTATTATATTTTTAGTTGTTGCTTTAGGTGCAATTATAGCAGGATATACAATAGATGGCGGTAACATTACTCACCTGTTTCATGGAGCGCCTGCTATAATTGTTTTTGGAGGAACAATTGGTGCTGTTGGTGTATCTTATCCTATTTCTGAATTGAAAAATATAGGTGCTGTTATAAAAGTTGTATTTTCAAAGCCAAAGGCAGATTTAGTCGAATTAATAGCTTATTTTAAGCAGATAGCATTTAAAACTAGAAAAGAAGGATTGCTTAGTATTGAAGAGATGGTATCTGGAGATGATATAGATCCATTTATAAAAAAGGGTCTGCAAATGGTTGTTGATGGAATTGAACCTCAAACAGTAAAAGACACACTTGAATTAAGCGTTGAACTTATAGAACAGAGGCATAAAGCTGGTATTGCAATTTTTGAATCGGCAGGTGGCTACGCTCCAACACTTGGAATTATAGGTACAGTTACAAGCCTTGTTGTTGTTCTTGCAAGTCTTAGTTCAGATACTTCAGCTCTTGGAGAGTCTATATCAAGTGCATTTATAGCTACACTTTATGGTATCAGTTCAGCTAACCTTTTATGGCTGCCTATAGCAACTAAGCTTAAAAGATATAATGAAATAGAGATGAAAGAAAAAAATTTGATAATTGAAGCTATATTGTGTATACAAGAAGGTATAAATCCTAATACACTTGATGAAAAGTTAAAAGGATTTTTGGACAAGAAACAACTTGCACAGTATGAAAGTCAAAGTGCAAGAGAGGGTGAATAAGTATGAGGAAGAAAAAAGCCGAACAGCCAGAAAATGCAGAGCGTTGGCTTCTTACATATTCGGATTTGATAACTCTTTTGATGGCATTTTTTATAGTAATGTATGCTTCTAGCACAGCAGATAAAGTTAAAATGGCTAAAGTTTCAGCATCAATAAGATCAGCATTCGGGGCATCAGGAAAATCAGTTATTGGTGAGGATAGTTCTATAAATCTAAAGCAAAATGATAAACTGCAGGAAGCTGAAAAGGATGCTGCAATTTCAACAGGCGATGCTCAAAGAGCAGAAGAAAATAAATTAAAAGAAGTAAAACAAAAGGTAGATACTTATGTTAAACAAAACGGACTTACTGGAAGTATAAGTACCAATTTACAGGAAAGAGGACTTGTAATACGTATTGTTGATACAATGATGTTTGATACTGCAAAAGCAGATGTAAAGCTAGATGCACAGAATAGGCTTGTAGAAATAGGAAAAATATTAAAAGGTATTAATAATATTATAAGAATAGAAGGACATACAGATAGCAGGCCTATGCATGATCAATATTTCCAATCTAATGTTGAATTATCGGCGGCAAGAGCGGCGAACGTTTGGCATGTCTTAGAAGATAAAGCAGGGGTGCCACATAATCAATTAATTGCATCTGCATATGCTGAAAATGATCCTGTGGCTGTAAATGATAATGAGGCTGATATGGCTAAAAATAGAAGAGTTGATATTGTAGTTATAAACTCAAAATATAATTCTGTTGAATCAAATCAAAATAATAAATAAAAAATATGTACAGGGCAAATCATAGTCCTGTACATATTTTTTTATAGGCTTATTTTAAAACAAAGCCTATAAAATTAATGATAATATTTTTACTATTATAGGTGCAACTATTACAGTAATAAGTCCAGCTACTCCAATAGAAAGACTACTCATAGCACCTTGTGTTTCTCCAATTTCTATTGCCTTTGTAGTCCCAATAGCATGAGAAGATGTTCCCATAGCTATTCCCATGGCAACAGGATCTTTTATCCTAAAAAGCTTAAATACAAGTGGTCCTATTATTGATCCAAAGACGCCTGTTAGTACAATAGCAGCTACTGTTACAGCAGGAATACCACCAATTTGCTTTGATACAGATTGTCCTATAGGAGTTGTTACTGATTTCGGAAGTAGTGACAAGTCAATCATATTAGGTAATTTAAAAATATGGCACATAGCTGCAATACTTAACATTCCGAATATCGATCCTATAGATATGCCTAGAAGTATTGGTACAATATTTTTCTTTAGAAGATCAATTTTTTATAGAGAGGAACTGCTAGAATAACAGTTGATGGTCCTAAAAAAAATGATATGAATTGACCTCCGGCATTATATTGATTAAGGGTTATATTTAGTCCTTTAAGTATAAAAATAACAATTATTATGCTTATTAAAAGGGGGTTAAAAATTGAGAGCTTTGTTTTTTTATACAAAAAAAGACCTGCTTCAAAAGCTATAAGGGATATTAATATTGAAAATAAAGAAGTATGTATAAGTGCATCCATAACTTCACCTCCTCTTAAGTAGTTGTACAGTTAGACCAGTAACTGCCATTATAATAATAGTAGAGATTAGTATAATAAAAGTAATGCTTATAAGGTTTTTCTTGAGAAGTCCAAAGCATGAAATAAGTCCTACACCAGCTGGAACAAAGAAAAATGCTAGATGTTCCAGCAGAAAATTGCTTATTTCTTCAATTTTTTCTAACTTAATAATGCCTGTATTAAGGAGGATTAGTAAAATTATCATTCCTAAAACATTTCCTGGTATCGGTAAGTTTAATAATTTGTTTAATGCTTCTCCAATAAAGCAAATTCCTAAAATTATACACAATTGTCTTAATAGTTTCATTATTTCACCTCCAATTTGTGTGAATTTTTTAATATTGCCTAGAAAATATATAATAATATAATATAATATAAAAGAGCAAAAAATGATTTTGTAAGAAAAAAGCGAATAGAGAAATTATTATGAAAATTTAAAAAATATATATAATTTTGAGGTGAGCGTATGGAACTAATAAAAGATGATGAAACACTTGATGATCTTCAGATTAATGGAATTAAAGTTATACAAAAAAGAATGCATTTAGATTTGGAGTTGATGCAGTGCTTCTTGCCAACTATGCTAAAATTAAAAAGAGAGCTAGAGTTGTTGACTTGTGTAGTGGCACAGGTATAATTCCATTTATAATCGCGGGAAAAACTGAAGCGTCATCTATAACAGGACTTGAAATACAAGATGAACTTGTCAGCATGGCCAATAGAACGGTTAAGTATAATAATTTTGAGGATAAAATTGATTTCATGCATGGAGATTTAAAAGATGTAGAGCTTATTAAAGGCATAAAAAAAGCAGATATTGTAACTGTAAATCCTCCATATAAGCTTTGTAATTCTGGTATAATAAATAAAAATGATAATAATGCTATTTCAAGGCATGAAATATGTTGCAAACTTGAAGACGTCATATCAGCTTGTCGTATTATATTAAAGGATAATGGGAAGCTTTTTATGGTACATAGACCTGAAAGGATAGCGGATGTTTTATGTATTATGAGAAAATATAAGATAGAGCCTAAATCAATAAGAATGGTTCATCCAAGCGTAAAAAAGGCACCAAACATAATGCTTGTTGAAGGCCAAAGGGATGGTGGAAGATTTTTAAGATGGGAAGAGCCTTTATATATTCACAATGAGGATGGAAGTTATACTGAGGAAATTGAAAAGATATATGGAAGAATATAAAAGTAAGGAGTATAAGTATGATTGGAAAAGTATTTTTGGTTGGTACGCCTATAGGTAATTTAGGAGATATAACTATAAGAGCCTTGGAAACTTTAAAGAACTGTGATGTTATAGCAGCGGAGGACACAAGACAAAGTTTAAAACTGTTAAATCATTTTAATATAAAAAAGCCTCTTATAAGTTATCATAAATTTAATGAGAAAGAAAAAAGCATTGAAATAATAAAATTAGTTAATGAGGGAAAAAGCGTGGCAATAGTCACTGATGCGGGTATGCCTGGAATATCAGACCCAGGAAGCGTGGTTGTACTAAAATGCATTGAAGAAAATATAGATTTTGAAGTGATCCCCGGACCAACAGCATTTGTGACGGCTCTTGTTTATTCTGGAATGGATAGTTCCAAGTTTTTGTTTAGAGGATTTTTGCCAAGGGAAAATAAAGATAGAAATGAGGTTATTAAGCAAATTAAAGATTCACGTGAGAGTATCATGTTCTATGAAGCACCGCATAGACTTAAGAATACTTTAGAGTTTTTGCTAAATAATTTAGGAGATAGAAAAATAGCAATTTGTAGAGAACTTACGAAGGTTCATGAGGACATAAAAAGAACAAGTTTGTCAGAAGCAGTGAATTTTTATAAGGAAAATAATGCAAAAGGAGAATATGTGCTTATCATTGAAGGTAGAAGTGAAGAAGAAATTAAAGGGGAAGAAAGAGCAAAATGGGAACAAATAAGTGTAGAAGATCATATTATACATTACCTTGAAAAGGGATTTTCCAAAAAAGAAGCGATAAAAATGACGGCTAAAGATAGAAATGTGCCTAAAACTGAAATATATAAATATTCTATAAATTTAAAATAACTTAAAATTATAGAATATACTAAAGTATATTGTAGAAATGTATACAATACTCTTGATAACTCTAAAATTATATGGGAAATGGAAGTTGTAAAGTTATAAGTAATAATGCTATAATAATTCTAATATATATAAAGTTGTGCTAGGGCAAGTGCTACTTTATATCACGCTGAAAATATTTACATAAAGTATTTAGTAGGGGGGATATTAGTGCATAAACGAATTTTGTCCGCTATTTTAGTGGCAAGTATAGTTTTTTCAGTTGGTTCAAGTGCGTTAGCTGCACCAACTCAAGGTCAAGTAAATCAAAGTGAAACAAATTTAACTCAGTCACAACAAAAAGTACAGGATCTAGAAGATAAAGTAATGAAAATAGACGGTGACATTGAAACGATTTCAAAGGAAAAAGCTGACATAGATGGCAAGATAAGCAAAGTTCAAACAAGCATAGATTCAATAAAGAAAAATATTATAGCATCTCAAAATAAGATAAATAGTGAACAAGAGTTATATAGTCAAAGAATAAGAACGATGTATATGAATGGAAAAGAGCAAAGTTACATAAATATTGTTCTTGGTTCAAAGAACTTTAGTGATCTTATATCTAATATTGAAACAGTGCAGAAAATAGCAGATTATGATAAAAATCTTATGGATAATTTAAATTCTGAAAAAAGCCAAATTGAAAAAGAAAAGGACAAGCTTTCTAATGTAAAAGCTAACTTAGTTTCATTACAGAATCAGCAAGAAAAGAAAATTAAAGATGATCAAGATAAAAAGTTAGAAGCATTGGCATTGGTAAGTAAAGCAAAAGCTGAAATGCAAAAGAATAAAGCTTATTATGACCAGCTTCAAGCTCAACAAAATGCAGAAAAAGCAAGACTTTTAAGCATGAATACAACAACTTCAGCTTCGACTTCGTCTTCATCAAGCAATGTAGCACAGGATAGAGGTCAACATGTTAATGTTAGTGCTGGAGGAGTAGTTGGTATTGCAGCTAGATACATAGGAATTCCATATGTATATGGAGGCGCAAGTCCTTCTGGATTTGATTGCTCTGGACTTGTAATGTATTGTTACGCGCAAATTGGAGTAAGCCTTCCACATTATACAGGAGCTCAGGTTAAATATGGTACGACAGTAACAGGAGCTTTACAACCAGGCGATTTGTTATTCTTTGGTCCAACAACAGCTCCGGATCATGTAGCTATATACGCTGGAAATGGACAAATGATTGAAGCACCTCATACAGGAGCTAATGTTAGAATTGTTTCTGTTAGAGGCTATAGTATTGCAAAAAGGCTATAACAAAGAGTATAATATAAGTAAATATGGTTTTTAAGGGCATAAAAAGTGCCCTTTTTTATGTTTTATAAAAATATAAACTTTTAAGAAGGAATGATAGCATGCATAAGAAATTAGTAAGTGTATTTGTTGCTTTAGGAGTAACACTATCTTGTACAAGCAATACCTTGGCTGCACCTCTTCAACAACAATATAGCAGCAGCTTACAGCAGTATGAAAATGCTCTCAAGGGTGTACAAGAGATAGAAGATAAAATTTCAGTTATTGATAATGAAATTGGAAAGATAAATAACGATATATCAAGTACAAATAACAAGATATCTGAAAGTAAAGCAAAAATATCTGATGAGCAGCAAAAACTGAATGAAGCACAAGAGCAAATTGAAGAAGAGCAAAGCATTTATAGGCAGAGAGTTAAAGCGATGTATATGAGTAATACTGATATGCAGTATATTGAGGTTATCTTAAATTCAAAAACTTTTAGCGATCTTATAGATAATGTTGAAAATGTTAAAAATTTAATTCAGTATGATACTAACATTATAGATAATATTAATAAACAAAAACAAAGTATTGACAACCAGAAAAAAATACTTGAGGCTGATAATTCTAAACTTGAAAAATTACAAAGTGAAAATAGGAGTAAATTAAGTGCTTTAAATTCTAAGAAAGCAGAGCAAAATAAGCTTATGGCTAGTGAAAAAGCTGAGGAGAATAACCATAAGGCAGATATGGAAAAAATACAAAGTGCAATGGATGCTGAAAAGAAAAAGCTGCAGGCATTAAATGTATCAACAAGTTCTGGTAGCAGTTCTGGAAGCAGCAGTGTAAATAAAATTATAAATCCGACTGTGAATCCGAGCCCTTCTAGTTCGGTTAGTGGACTAGCTATTGTAAAATATGCTAGCCAATTTGTTGGAGTTCCATATGTATGGGGAGGAGAAAGTCCATCTGGATTCGATTGCTCAGGACTTGTCCAATATGTATATGCTCAATTTGGAATAAGTTTACCAAGAACAAGTGAAGCACAGGTTGGTTATGGTTCTCCTGTTACGGGTGATCTTGAACCTGGAGATCTTTTGTTCTTTGAACCAGCTTCTGATGGTCCTGGACATGTTGGTATATATGCTGGTGATAATACTTTTATTGAAGCACCTCATACTGGGGCAAATGTAAGAATAACGCCCTTAAGATCATATTGTGCTGCTAGACGTATAATAAAATAATGCGAAGTAACAATGCTTCGTTGCATACACATATGCGGGGTTTGGGCGTAAGCCCATGCCCCGTGCATGTTTACTCGCTGAAAAGATGCTCAGACAGATTGAAATATCTAAGTATTTTATGATTTTTGAACCAAGATTTATTAGGATTTTTTTAAATCGTCCCTTCAGCATTGTTACTTCGCTCACACGGTAGTACAAGGAAAAAATTCCTCCGTACCTACGGAATTTTAGGTGTGAATCTTTGTAGAAATGAGAATTTGAAGCAGTGCACAATTCACAGTGAAGGTGGATTTATCTTTGATTTTACTCAGGTAAATCTTAGAACTTATTAGTGTCAGCTGCGCTGAATACTATATTTTACGCCATGTGCAAGCATTAAGTTTAAGATTTTTTGCAGCGGTAGCGGAGAAAAATCATCTTTCATTGTATTTTGTCCTTTGAGTAAATATATAGAAATATAAAAAAACAACATAGACAAGCTATGCTGTTTTTTTACTAGAAATCTATTTATCTTCCTTCTTTTAATTCTTGAAGGCAATTTTTACAAATATTTTTTCCTTTATAATTTACTACATCCTTTGCATCACCGCAGAATATACAAGCAGGCTCATATTTCTTTAAAATAATTTGTTCCCCATCAACATAAATTTCTAAGGCATCTTTTTCAGCTATATTTAAAGTTCTTCTTAATTCTATAGGGATTACTATTCTGCCTAACTCATCTACTCTTCTTACTACTCCTGTTGATTTCATTTTTTATCCTCCTTAAATTACATCATTCGACAAATACTACAATTAAATAATAACAAATATTACATTAAAAGTCAATATTAAAATTTAATATAGTTACATTTTTTTATTAAATTCCATCTAAAGTTAATATACTACCATATAATTCAAAAGTCAATGGTTTTTTTTGATTAAATTCAAGTATTTACCATGTCCACAAAACTAGAAATATCAATGTAAAAATAAAAGTTTAACTAGATTAAGTTGAAATTATAATATAATTTCCAGGAAATTATTGTAATATAAATTGGAAAATATAAAATAGTAATAATATGGATTTACACAATTAAAATGTCGAACATATAAAATTTGTTTATAAAATCTTGTCAAGCATGATTAAAATATAACTTTATAAGATATGATATAATTATTCTGAGGTGGTAGATTTGATGAAAGTTATAAAAGATATAAAAGCTATTGCAGAAGTTTTACATTTAGATGTATATATAGTTGGAGGATATATAAGGGATAAACTTATAGGAGTAAAATATGAAACTAAAAATTTAGATATAATAATAAAAAATAATATAGAAGAATTCATAGAAAAACTTAAAGCTAAAGGTTATGTAATCCTTTCATTTGACAATAATCTTAAAGAATATAAAATGACTTATGAAGGTAAAATATTGAATATAAAAAAAGCGAAAGGAAATACGATAGAGGATGATTTAGCTAGTAGGGATTTTACTATGGACTCAATATGCATTAATCTTAAAAATAACCAAATTATTGATCCATTTAAAGGAAGACTCCATATTAAAAGAAGAATAATACAAGAAGTCAATAATGAAAGCATAAAAAATGATCCAATAAGGATACTTAGGGCAATACGATTTTATATAAAATATGGAATGCATTTTAGCGCATATACTGAAGTTAATATAAGAAATCAGGCAAATAATATACTTAATTGTTCTCCAAACCTAATTGAAAGTGAGGTAATGAGTACAATACACAATGATGAAGGTGGAGTTTTTTTTGAGCTTGCAGATCAATTTTACGTGCTTAAAGAATTAATTCCATATGTAGATGAGCTTAAAAAGATTGGTAAATGTAGATATCATGCAGTAGATGCTTTTACGCATATGAATACTGCATATCATGTTTTTAAGGATATACAAAAAGGATATCTTAAAATCGAAGGTGTTAATTTAGATAGTTTAAAGAGGAATAGTGGAGACTACGATGCTTTAGATTATTTAGCTTTTGGCATATTTGTTCATGATATAGGAAAATACGAAAGTTATAAAAAAGATGGTGACAAGATAAGTTTTAAGGGACATGATATAGCTGGATTTAATATAATCACAAAAGTTTGCGATAATTTAGGATTTTCAACCGTTGGCAAAGAACTTGTATGTTGCATAGTTAAAAATCACATGTATCCATTAAGCATATTTAAGAAAAATACTAAGGATTATAAAAATGAGTTTTACAATTTTTTTGATGAATTTAAAGAAAAGTCACCGTATTTAATTATAGCATCATTTTGTGATGTATATGCTACAAAAATGTATCTTGATGTTGAAAGTGAAAAAAATGAGTATAGAGATTTTATAAAATCTATGTTTATTGAATATGAAAATTATATTAAATAGCACCAAAGAATGTTTTGTTTTAAAGAATTATAAAAATCGACATTTATTTAGAACAAAGAAATAAAAAATGTAATAGTTGATAACTTAAATGTGAATAATGTTGATTATGTGTATAAAAACTATGGATAGGTTTAAATCATATATGAAAATGTTTAGTTTTCCCCAATAGTTATTAACAATTTCTGTGGACAAAATCGTGACTTTTGTGGATAACTTTAAATATGACCAAATACTCAAATGGTTCTAAGAATTGTATATAACAAATGGAATTGAGATAATGGATTTACCAATACATAATATAGAAATTATTATATTTCTGATCCTGTTGTTAATATTAGAGTTTTTAGCAACAGAATCAGATTTATTAATTGTGTATTGTAAACTGTGCACCAATTCTAAAGATTATCATAAGCTTCAGCAGCAAAATTGAAGTCTTCTTCATTTGTTATTTCACTATACGAATCTTCCCTTATTCCAGGATAATAATATAGTATAAATCTTTCAGAATTTGATATGCTTTCTATTAATATATATCTTTTGTCATTTAATGCATCTTGAACTACAGCAAGTACATTATATCTATCTTCCATACCAGTGTCGTTATTTACTAGATTTAAAATTCTATTTTTGTATGTTACTACATTTGTTCTTGAATGATCACAATAAGCTACTATTCCTCTATCACTGCATCTATTGCAGCTGTCAAATTTACATTCCGCAGTACATTTTAAGCATTGACAATTACAGCAGTCTTCAAGTTGATTTAGTTCATTTCTGTGATCAGCTTTATATCCTTCAAGTAAAGTTATATATTTATCATCTTTAAATAGATTTTTAAAGAAACCCTTATTTTTATTTTTGTTTTCAGACTCTGCTGAATTTAGAAGCTCTATATACTTATCAAGGATAGGCTGTTTTGATGTATATTTTCTATTTTTAAAGTCTTCTTCATCAATTATGCCGGAAATATCATCTATAGCAAAAGCAATGTTTGAATAGATTTTTCCATAAAATTCTTTTTCTTTTGATATAAATTCTTCTGTTTTACTCATAGAAGCCCCCACTACTTTAATTTATGATTATGTTTTAAATAAGTGTTGATATTTACACTTATTTAAAACATAATCTTTTTATTTGTTGGTATTTTTGTATTTTGCAAGTTCATCATCAAGATTTACAGATTCTAATTCCTCAAATTCTTTATCTAAAGATGTATCTTGTTGTAAGTCTCCGAGTCCTTCAGCAAGAGCTTCTTTCTTTTCAATCTTTCTTTCTATGTCGTCAAGATTTATTTTGTTTGAACCTGCATCTACATTTGAAAGAACTTCATTTACTTGTTTAGTGGCTTCTGCATTATTATATCTTGCGGCAGCCTCATCTCTATAAGCTCTAGTCTTTTCAATTTCTTCTTCTAAATCTCTTAATTTTTCTTTTATCATTGTAGCTTTTTTAGATGCATCTTCATAGCTTTTTGAAAGAGATTCATACTGTTTATCAGCATCTAATTTTTTTTGAAGTGCTTTTTTTGCAAGCTCATCATTGCCTTTTTGTACTGCAAGTTTTACTTTAGCATCAAAATCTGATGATTCTAATTTTGCTCTTTCCATTTTCTTTTCAATCTCGTGAACATTTCCAAGAATTTGTGCAGAAGAAACTTTTGCTTTATTGAGACTTTCCTCCATATCTCTTATCTTTTGATCAAGTAATTCTATTGGATTCTCCATTTCGTCTAAACTATTGTTGACCTTTGCCCTCATCATGTTTGATAATCTTTTAAAAACTCCCATAATTGTATCCTCCTAATTAATTTATTTTCGATTACATTATTGTGAAATTAAATTTACTTTAAATATGTAACTTCAATTCTAGAAGCAACATATTATTCACTATATCCATTATCTTCTACGTCTCTTTAAATAGTTATATATAAAAATTACAACTATTGCTAATAATATAAACTTTAATACATGAGATATTAAGCTGCCTCCATAGTAATAACTTCTACCATATAGCTGCTGTGGCCAAAGGGTATTGGGATAGGTATTGGAATATAACTTCTTTTTGTCGATTGCCAACTGCTGCCTGAACTGTAGTTTTTGGTACCTGAACTACTATTATATGATTTTGAACTAGAGCTTTTTGAAGAATTACTAAAGCTTCCTGACTTAAATCCTCCACTTGAGCTCGAGTGACTGCTGCTAAAACTTCCAGAGTGAAAGCCTCCTCTTGGAGTTGCATATACTGTTCCATATTTTTCAGTTGATTTAAAGTAAATGGAATTTGGATTTATTACATTTACTAAAATAAAAACAAAGAATATTAAAAAGGATAATATAATCTTCTTGTGTTTAATTTTAAACACCCCCTAAATCTAATATATAATTATTATATATTAAATTTAATAAATCTAAGAGTCTAAATCCTAAAATTCTAAGAACTTTCAATAACTCGCCTTTGGCTCAGACAGATTGAAAGTTCTAAGCCTTTTACGATTTAGGCTCTAAGATCTATAAAATTTTATTTAAACTATTCCTTCAATACCGTTACTTCGCTAAACCAAAAATACAAGGAATATTTTTCTACGGTTCCCTACGAAAAATACGCTTTAAATATATATAATGGACTGTACAAGTTCATACATAAAATTCCGTAGGTACGGAGGAATTTTTTCCTTGTACTACTGTGGAAGCGAAGTAATAGTGCTGAAGGAACGATTTAAAAAAAATCCAATAAATCTTGGTAGAAAAATCACAAAATACTTAGATATTTCAATCTGTCTGAGCATCCAGCGAGTATAAACATACGCGGGGTTTGGGCTTTGCCCATTATCCTTCTAGAACCCAAAGCAACCACTTTTTTTTTAAATAACCACTTAGATTTATGGATTTTTTTTAATGTTACAAAGCACTATTACTTCGCAATTTTTTTTAGAACTTAAAAGTATTTATTAGCTTTTTCAACTCTTCGGATTGTGTACTTAATTTATTAGCTAAGTTAAATACTTCTTCATTTACCTTTGTTTGCTCCATTACTGAAGCTGAAACTTCTTCAGTAGTAGAGGTGTTTTCTTCAGAAACACTTGCTATGCTGGAAATATTATTATTTAATGTTGTTTTTTCTTTATCAATCAAGTTCATGGCATCTATTGAGATTTTCATAGATGATCCTATTTCAGAGATGGATTTTTCAATTTGAGAGAAGATTGAAATTGTTTCTTTAACCTGCTCTACTTCATCTGAGAAACTGTCTTGAGCTTTAGTTGATAAATCAAGGGAAGATGTTATTGAATTGTTAATTTTACTCAATATAACACCTATGTCGTTTGAAGCATTTTGAGATTGAGATGCTAGCTTTCTTATTTCATCTGCAACAACAGCAAAGCCTAAGCCAGCTTTCCCAGCACGTGCAGCTTCTATTGATGCATTTAAAGCAAGTAAGTTAGTTTGCTCAGAGATTTCATTAATTTTACTTAATATTACAGTTATATTTTTAGTGTTGGAAGCAAGATCATTCATTTTAGTTACAACTTGTTCCATGGCTTTTGAATTAACGTTAGATGCATTATTTAAATTAGCTATTATAGAGTTACTCTTAGATAACAATTTTATTGATTTATCCGTTGCAGAATCTACGGATGTAAGCAAAGCAACGCTTTTACTTATTTCACTATTGAAGTTGTCTGATATTTGTAAACATTTTAAAGTATCTTCTGTTTGCAGTGAAGAACCACTTGCAATTTCTTGTACAGCAGCGGTTATTTCATTTGAAGATTCTCTAAGGTTATTAGAAATATCAAGTATATGCGATGAAGATTTATTTGTTTCTGAGCTTAGTGTTGAGGTACGCAAAAGTACATTCTTTAAATTGACTATCATTTTATTAAAGTTTTCAGAAAGATTGTTTAATTCTGATACAGTATATTTTTTATTGCAGTCAACATGGAAATTTCATTGGATAAATCTTTAGTAATACCTATCATATCTTTAATTGGCATAGAAATTTGATAGGTTGTAATTATAGAAATAATTAAGGAAACTATTATACAAAGCACAGTTATTATTATTGTGAACATACCTATACTATTTGCAGTTGCTGATAATTCTGATTTAGGAACTAGTCCTATTATTTTCCAACCTGTGCTGGTTGAGGTGGAATATACACCGTACATATTTTTATATGTAAAGCTTCCAGTAGATGAATTTTTTATTTTAGGGAAATAAGCATCTTTTAATTTTGTCCCAACAAGATTTTCATTTTTGTTAGAGATTATGTAACCATCATTATCAACTATACATATATAACCATCCTTACCTATTTTTGATTGTGATAATTTAGAATTTAAAGCTTCCATATCAACATCAATACATAAAACTCCTGCCATTTTAAAAGTAGATGGATCTTTTACTGATCTAACTAAACTTAGAGTAAGCTTATTTTTACTGTCGGAACCTAAATATCCTACTTTTCTTGGAGATGTCCAAAAAGACTTACCATCTAAATCCAATGCTTTTTTATACCAGTTTGAAGCTCGATCGGCGTTTAAAGCATCTTCATCTATAGTATCTGAAAGTGATGATACAGATAACCCATTATCATTTATTATGGCGGCACTTTTTATTAAATCTATTGAATCTGATACAGGAGTAATATAAGTGCTTTTTAATTTAGATCTTGTAGAATATAAATCAAAATCATCTTTTTTACTATCATCTGCAAGTGTTGAAGTAAAATTAGAATTTTGAAGTAGTTGCATAGAGTTGCTGTTTATAGTTGAATTTATTAATTCAGCATAGTTTTTTGTCTGATTTAATATTTGAAGTGTTGAGTTTTTAAAATCATCAGTAACTTTCCATTTTGATATTAAATATGTTATTATTCCACACAAGAGTAATGAAACTACTATAAGTGAAGAGAAAGAAAATACTAATTTTTTTAATAATCCATCCTTAATTTTTAAATCTGCAATTAAATCCTTAGATATAGTTTTATGTAATCTAGTTTTAGAATGTTTTTTAACCATTTATACCCCTCCCTTATATATATAGTACAATATTGTGAAAACGATTTAAAGAATATTGGATATTTTTATACAATAGTATAAACAATTTGTATATATTAACTAAAAATTCTACATATTTTTAAGGAAAATTAGTAAAAAGATTAAATTAGAATTTACTAATCAATTTAGAAGTTAAAAGTTTACTAATAAAATAATATTTATGATATAATTAAGAAAGTATTATAAATTATATTAAGGTGATGTAATAAACAATGGAATGGAAAAGTTATTTGCAGAATAAGAATATAAAAGTTACTAAAAGCAGAATTAAAATTTTGGATATTTTAAATAAGACGGATAATGCTCTAAATGTGCAAGAAATATACGATTATTGTAAAAATTGTGGACTTAATATAGATTTGTCTACTGTATACAGAAGCATAGATTTATTCGAACAAAATAATATATTAGATAAAGTTGACCTTGGAGATGGAAAATATAGATATAAGATAAAAGGTCATAATCATAAACATATTTTAAGATGCTGTGTTTGTCATAAGGAAATCGAAATAGACTGCCCTATGACTCAAATTGAAGAATTAATAAAAAATGAAACTGGGTTTGTTTTAGTAGATCATGAATTAAAGTTAAAAGCTATGTGCAAAGAGTGTATAAATAAATGCAATAATAAAAAGTAAATAGAGTTTTATTGTGTATTAAAATCAGTATCTTGATATGGAATTTCTTTTATACTTTTCATTTTCCATGTACCTGACTTGTTTTTAATGAGTGTCAATTCATAGCTAACAACTCTATGTGGTGGACTTTTTTTTATTCCTGTAATTACAAGAGTCGATTCATGTCCATCAGAAAATTTTAAATAATAAGAATCTATTTTATATAGTTTATTCTTATTAAAAATTCCAGTTGTTGTATAGTACTCAGATGCATATGTTATGTCACTACACTTGTGTATTAATATTGTGTGATGTATATATAATATTAATAATAGTAAAACTATTGCAATTAAAATATACTTAAATTTAGCTTTATGCATTTTAACACGACCTTATGGAAAAATTTACAAAATAATTATATAATTTATAAGGCTGATTTGCAATAGTAATATATTGGAAAGGACGGTTTTTTATTTGGATTTTTCATCTTTAGTTTTAATGGAAAAAGATAGGGAAGGCAAAGTTTTTATAAGAGAATTAGGAAGTTATGTTGTAAGTGAGGGAGCTGAACACATAAAAAAGCTCTATTACAATGGAGAAAAAGTAGTTGCTTTTTTTGATACTAAGGTTGATGTTGAGGATTGGGAATACAGTGCAATTTATAATCTTATAGATGAAAGTGTTTTTTCTTCTAAAGGGTTTGTTATTAATTCTGTAGATGAAGAATATAATCCTACATGGCGTGTAGAGTTTGATTATATAGATGACCATGAGGCTATGAGAAGAAAAATAAATCTTTTATGTGCATTAATAAATGATGAAATGAAGAGGGTATTTAGTGTCATTAAGGATAAAAAAGAAGATTATATCTAGATTTTTTAAGGAGAATAAATGGATAAGTTTCAAAAGTATTTGATTGAAAGATTGTGCAGCAGCTGTGGTGGTCTTTTGGTAGAATTTAAGAATAATGCATACGGTGCAAGTTTTTGGGCTGTATCATTTGAAAATAATGGTTCAAGATACTATATAATTTTTTCTGATATTGACAATTTTGATAGAATGACAGATTTGTCTTGTGAATATGGAAGTTTAAAGGATATTGGAAATGAATTTGTAATAAGAGTTATTTTTATACGTGGAAAAATACAGGATATGCAGCAATATACTGAAGGAAATATTATTTTATTAGATAAAAGCATCAGAAAAGTTGTCTATTCTAATGATATTATCTCAAATACAAGTACGCTACTGCAGCAATTCATGGATGAGATAAAAGATACAAATGAGCAAGGAAAGTATTGGGTTACATGGAGTATTATTTTGGTAAATTTAGCTATGTACGTTGTTTCCTCTATACTTTCACGAAACCCATTTACAATGGATGTTAATGTTTTAAACACACTTGGAGCAAAGAATAATGAGCTAATTATGTCTGGTCAATATTATAGGCTTATAACCTGCATGTTTCTTCATGGAAGTTTGATACATATAGCATCAAATATGTATTCATTATATTGTGTTGGATATATGGTTGAAAAGATTTATGGTAGAATTAAATATACTTTTATATATTTTTTATCAGGAATAATTTCTTCATATGTGAGTTTCTTATTTAGTGATGCTATATCTATTGGTGCATCTGGTGCTATTTTTGGGGTACTTGGAGCTGTTTTGGTATTCTCCTTTAGATTTAAAAACAAAATTGGAAAAGAACTTTTTTGTAAATATAATGGGTGTAATAGTATTAAATATTTTTATAGGAATGAGCATGACTAATATAGATAATTTTGCTCACATGGGTGGGCTTATAAGTGGAATTATTATCTCAGCTATTTTAGGCTTAAAAAGAAATAAAAGTGAAAGACTTTAACGATGCTTTGCACGTTAAAGTCTTTCACTTAATTAAAGGTTTTATAATAATTTTTGTATATCATTTTCGTACATGGTTTCATTTTCAAGCAGTGCGTTTGTAAAGTTCTCGAGTAAGTCTTTATTTTCAAGCAGCAGTTTTTTTGTTTTATCATATAAATTTTCCACTGTTGTTTTACATTCCTCAATAACTGAGTTTGAAACAGAATAGTTAATTTCGTATAACTCATCAATATTTAAAAGACCTAAACTTGTTCCCATACCATATTTTGTAATCATATTTGTAATCATATTTGTGCTTTGTTTTAAATCGTTATAGGCACCTGTGGTTATATTATTATTTCCAAATATAATCTCTTCGGCAGCACGTCCACCCAGCAAAACCATAATTCTTTTTATTATATAATCCTTATTTTGGTACATTTTATCTTCAGGAATACTTAAAGTATATCCACCGGCCCCTTTAGTACTTGGTATTATAGTTACCTTTGATATTTTTTCTTGTGGAAGAAGCTTTAAAGAGACAATAGAATGTCCAACCTCGTGATAGGCTGTTATTTTTCTATCAGTATCACTTATATAATCTCTGCTAATTTTTTCATGACCAGCTATAACTATTGAAAAAGCTTTTTCAAAGTGAATATTTTCAATATAATCACTATTTTCTTTACAAGCAAGAATAGCAGCTTCGTTTACTAGGTTTTCAAGTTTTGCTCCTGAAAAATAGGCTGTTTTTTTTGCAAGATCATCTAAATTTATATTATTTACAGGCTTATTTTTCATATGAAGCCTCAATATTTTCTTTCTAGCCGATATATCTGGAAGAGATACTTCTATATGTCTATCAAATCTTCCAGGTCTTAAAAGAGCTGAATCAAGTATATCAAGTCTATTTGTTGCTGCAATAACAACAATACCTTGTTTTTCATTAAAACCTGACATTTCCGTTAAAAGAGCATTTAAAGTTTGATCTCTTTCTTCTGAACCACCAGATTTTCCACCATCTCTTTTTTTACCTATCGCATCTATTTCATCTATAAAAATAACAGCACGTCCATGAAGTCTTGCTTTTTTAAATAATTGTCTTATTCTACTAGCTCCAACACCAACATAAATCTGTACGAAATCTGAACCGGACATAGCGTAGAAAGGTACATTAGCTTCGCCGGCTACGGCTTTTGCAAGAAGTGTTTTACCAGTTCCAGGTTCACCATATAATATTATTCCCTTTGGCATTCTTGCACCGTATGAATAGTATTTTTCAGGATTTTTTAAAAAATCAATAACATCCTTCACATTTTCCTTTGCTTCTTCATTACCAGCTACACTTTCAAAATTAACATCAACGTTTTTTTACTTCATCAGTATCAAGAGCATCTACTGCAAATATTTTTTTTGAGGTTAACTTAGAGGATTTCAAAACAATAGCTATAAGTGTTAATACTGATAGAACTAAAGCAGTAGTTGGTATAATATCAACAGCGGATATAGGTGCTTGCTCTGAAACTTCAATTCCTGAATTTAATAAGACTTCCTTAAATGCAGCATTTCTTGGATTATCGGTGATGTAGCTTGTTCCATTTTTTAGTTTAACGGTTATATTTGGCGAATTTGTTAAATAAACTTTTGAAACTTTTTTACTTATCATATCATTTTGAAATTTGTAATAGTTTACATAATTATTATCTTTATAATAAACATTAGATATTACCATAAGAAAAATAGAAATTATAGAAACAAATAAAGGTATTAATATATATTTGTTTTTAAAAAACTTCATAAATACACCTCCGTACAAGTTTGGTTTACATAATACATTATATACTCACATAGAGGTATATGTCTATTGGAAAATGTAGTTAAAAAATCGTTGTAATATGCACTTTACTAATTTGCCTTATAAACTTATACTTTTATTAGGGTAATCGAAATTTTTATTAGGGGGGAAGTTATGAAGGTATCAAGCATCATAGCAAAGATAAGTGAAAATGATATTTTAGAAATAATTGATGAATATGTTGATGTTAAAGGATTGAATATACAAAAGATATATATTAAAGATATTTTAATTGTGCATGGTACGTATACTAAGGGTATAAAAGTTCCATTTAGGGTTGAATTTGGGTTTGGCTCAGTAAGAAACAATACTATTATGGCTAAAATATTAAAAATACAGGTTTCTAAACTTGGTCTGAGTGTTGATATATTGACTTATTTTATCAATAAAGTGCTTAAAAGCTTAAAAGATATAGGGATTGATTTTAAAAGGGATAATATATATATAGATATTGACATCTTATCTAAAATAATACCATTTGTGTATTTTAAAATTAATTACATAAAAGCTTATAGTGGATATTTAGAGATAGAAGCTGAAAATATAATATACGTTAAGGAAAAAAAAGGTTGAAAATATATGCAAGGAAAATAGTGATGATAAAATAAAAAAAATAGTTGATGGATATACAAAGTTAAGAAAAAATATATGTGATAAAGTTCCTAAGAAATACGAAAAATTTGTTGAATATTTTATGATTTTACCAGATTTAATAGTTCTTCTTGGACGGTTGATGAAGGATAATAGAGTTGAAATTAAAACGAAGATAATAATAGGGGGCACAATTGCATATTTGGCATCACCTATTGAAATAATAGCTGATGTTATACCTGTTATAGGGCAAATAGATGATATTAGTTTAACATTTTTTGCTTTAGATAGAATTGTAAATGAAGTTCCAGAAAAGGTTATAATTGAAAATTGGCAGGGAAGCGAGGATATAATTTGTAAAATTAAAGATGGAACTAAATTTATATTTAATAATATTGGGACAAGCAATACTGTTAAGATCTTAAAATATATAGCTTCTATGAAACGTAAAAGTAATAAAAAATAATGTTTAATAAAAAAAAAAATGCACATTATATAATTAGATTAAAATTTATATATAAGGAGTGTGTTGTTATGAGATTTTTAAGAGGTATTACAGCAGGGGCAGTAATTGGAGCAGTGGCAGGAATGCTAATAATGCCACAATTAAGTTGGAATACGAGAAGGAAATTTGGTAGATCAGGTAGAATGATAAGAAATACAGCAGAGGACTTAATGGGCTCTATGAGAAGTTGGAGCAAGTAAGTAGAATTTAAGTATTTAATATAATAATTTAATATAGTTATTTTAATATGTAAATAAAATTCAAGATAGCTAAATATTATCTTGAATTTTATTAAAATAATAATTAATTTTTAATTCTTATTAAAAAAAATATGCTATAATTGAGTAAAAGTAGAAAAAAATAAACTTTATATAAATAAGTTGGACTTAAATGTAAAATGTTTGGATAACTTTTAAATATATATTGCAAAGGAAGATATATTATGGAGATATTATCATTAGGAGAAAAAATAAAGACTAGAAGAAAACAACTCGGCATGACTCTTAAGGATTTAGCAGGTGATAGAATAACACCAGGTCAAATAAGCCTTGTAGAATCTGGTAAATCAAATCCAAGTATGGATTTACTTGAATATCTTGCAAGTACTCTTAGTACTTCAGTAGAATACTTGATGGAAACAGAGGAGACACAGGCAGAAAAAATTTGCACTTACTATGAAAATACTGCAGAGGCTTATATACTGAATGATGAATATGAGAAAGCTGAAGGATATCTTGAAAAGGCTATGTATTATGCAGAAAACTATAAAATTGAGTATAGAAAAGCTGAAATTTTGTATTTGCATGGTTGCATTAATATGAATAAAAAAGAATTAGGATTGGCACAACAATATTTCCTTTCATCAAATGTTATATTTATAAAGTTAAACTGTCATGAACAAATTGTGAATACATTTATAAAACTTGGGAAAATTGCCCTTTGCTTGAAAGCATACAATTCTTCTTGTAGTTATTTTGAGCAGGCAGAACAAGTATTTAATAGCAATAATATAAGTAATGATTTTTTAATAGGGGAAATTTATTATTCTATGGCTATGATATATTTTAGAATGGATTATATAGATAAATCTATTAATTATTGTATGCTTGCAAAAGAAAAATTCAATCAACTTGAAAATAAAAAAGAATATGCTAAAACTTTAATTCTTTTATCTAAACAATATTCTGAAAAAGGTGATCTTGATAATGCAATAATGTATTCAAAAAAATCTTTGAAAGTATTTAAAGAAAATGATCAAAATATATTTATAGGAGAGATTGAAAATAATTTGGGAAAATTATTTGCCGAATTTGAAAATATGGAAGAGTCTTTTGAACACCTTAAAAGGGCTAAAGAAATTAGAAGTAAAATTAAAGGACATGCTTTAATAGAGACTTTGAGCAATATTTGTGAGAATTATATAAAACTTAAAGATACGCAGAATTCACAAAAAGTCCTTGATGAAATAGGAGAAGCTGTAGATAGTAGTAATCCATCAGATATGCTTAAATATTACATGCTCATATATAGGGTTAATCTTATGAATAAAAATTATAGTGAAGCCGAAAATATACTATCTATCGCGTTAAATTATGCGGAAAATATGGAACTAGATAAAGAGGCAGCTGAAATTTCTTTGATTATGGGAAAACACTATATAGATAATTGTAATGATGTAGAAGCTGCTAAATACTTAAATAAAGGTATGGAAAAATTAATTAAAATAGGCATATTAAAAGACTTATAATTAGATAGGTGAGTGAAGTTACATGGAAATATTGTCTGTTGGAGAAAAAATAAAGAGGGCAAGAATATACAAAAGGTTGACTTTAAAAGATATATGTAATGAAAAAATATCTGTATCTAAAATGAGTTGTATAGAGAATGGTAAAATAGATCCAGATGATTATATACTTGAATTTTTATCAAAGAAACTTGACGTAAGTATTGATTATCTTAAATATGACACTAAAAAGCAGTTTATGGATAACTTAAAAAAGTTTGGAGACATTGAAAAAGCTAAAAAAGAAGAATATTTAAAATACAATATGTATTATGCTAATCAATACAAATATCATGATATAGCTTTTGAATTCTTACATATTTTGTTTAACTATTATCTTGATAATAATAAAATAGATTCAACTAGAGAATTATCATCGGAGTATTATGACATATGCAGGAAAACTAAAGCGAATAATGCTAAACTTATATATTATATGGATATGGGAAGATATTTATTTTGTAGTGAAGAGTATTCACAGTCTGCTAATTATTATAGAATAATAAATAATTATATAGAACAAAATAAAATTAAAGAAAATGATATAAAAATAAAATCAATTTATTATGAAGCTCAAGCGTATATAATGCTTGGTAGTTATAATAAAGCTTATAAAATTGCAAAAAAACTTATTGATTATGTTGATGAAGCAAAAAGTGATTTAGAAAGGGCGAAAATATATAATATTAATTTATTTTTATCTGTAAAAATGGATGATATAAATTTCTTCAAATTTAAAAGAGATGGAGAAAAATATTTTGAAATTAATTCTAAAGTTAAAGCTCAATTTATGTACAACCATGGCATAAAATTGCTTAAAGAAGATAAGATCGATGAGGCTAAAGAGCTTATAACTAATGCAATGAGGTTATTTCCTAATAACGGAAATATAAAATATTCTTATTTTATTACTGATCTTATAAATAACTTAATAAATTCAAAAGATGTAACAAAGTATGAAAGTTTATGTGATGAAATTTTAAATTATTCTATTGATATAAATAACTATTTAATAATAGAAAATGCATATTATTTAAAAGCTAAGATATTTGATAAGATTGGAAATAAGATTTCCTTTGAGATGTGTATGAGCCTTTCATTAGATTTTTTGCTTAAGTTAAATAATAACGAGAGACTGTATAATAGATATTTAGAAATGGGAAAACTGTATGCAGACATTAATAATATAAAAGAATCAATTAAATACTTTAATCTTGCAATTAAGTTAAGTAAAAAAATATAACTAAAAAATTATTATTATGAAAACTACCTTATATATTTCAAAGTTGTTTTTTTAGAGAACTAAGAAATTTGTATAAGGTTAAAAGTTTTAGTAGATAAATTTATAAGGAGAGTGGAAGTATGAATGTTGAGAAATTAACAGTTAAAGTTCAAGAGGCTATAAATGAGGCACAGGTAATTGCTATAAAATTTAATCACCAACAAATAGATACAATCCACCTTTTTATGGCTATCATATCTCAAGATGATGGACTTATACCAAATATATTTGAGAAGATGGGTATTAATTCAAAAGCAGTTAAAGATGATACTGAAAGAGAACTTAATAAAATGCCAAAGATACTTGGAGAAGGGGCTAGAAATTCTTCTTTATATGTAACTAGGAAGTTTGAAGAGGTTTTTGTAAGTGCAGAAAAGATAGCAGATGACTTTAAAGATTCTTATGTAAGTACAGAGCATATTATACTTGCGCTTATGGAAACTGATGATTCAGTGGTAGGAAAAGTATTAAAGAGAAATAATATAGAAAAAAAAGAATTTTTAAGTGCACTTGCAAGTGTGAGGGGAAATCAAAGAGTAGATTCAAAAGAACCTGAGGTTACTTATGATGCACTTAAGAAATATGGAAGAAATCTCGTTGAAGAAGCTAAAAAGCATAAACTTGATCCTGTTATAGGTAGAGATGAAGAAATAAGAAGGGTAATAAGGATTATATCGAGAAGAACAAAAAATAATCCAGTTCTAATAGGTGAACCTGGTGTTGGTAAAACTGCAATTGTAGAAGGTCTTGCTGAAAGAATTGTAAGAGGAGATGTGCCGGAAGGCCTTAAAAATAAAATTGTGTTTTCTCTCGACATGGGTTCATTAATAGCAGGAGCAAAATACAGGGGAGAGTTTGAAGAAAGATTAAAGGCTGTTCTTAAAGAAGTTCAAAAAAGTGAAGGAAAAATAATACTCTTTATAGATGAAATTCATACAATAGTTGGTGCAGGAAAGACAGAAGGGGCTATGGATGCAGGAAATCTTATAAAACCTATGCTTGCAAGAGGTGAACTTCACTGTATAGGTGCCACTACTTTTGATGAATATAGAAAATATATAGAAAAAGATAAGGCACTTGAAAGAAGATTTCAAACAGTAATAGTTGATGAACCTACGGTGGAAGATGCAATATCCATATTAAGAGGGCTTAAGGAGAGATTTGAAATTCACCATGGTGTTAGAATACATGACAGTGCAATAATTGCAGCTGCAAAACTCTCAGATAGATATATAACGGAAAGATTTTTGCCAGATAAAGCTATAGATCTTATTGATGAAGCAGGTTCAATGATAAGGATGGAAATAGATAGTATGCCTACTGAACTTGATATGCTTAAGCGGAAGATATTTCAGATGGAAATAGAAAAGGAAGCACTTACTAAAGAAAATGATATAGCTTCTAAGGAAAGGCTTAAGATTCTAGAAAAAGATCTTAGTGATTTTAAGGAAAAGGATAAAGCAATGACTGCAAAATACGAAAAGGAAAAAAGCCAAATTGAGGAAGTAAAAGAACTTAAGACAAAACTCGATGATGTAAAAGGGCAAATTGAAAAGGCTGAAAGAGATTATGACCTTAATAGAGCAGCTGAACTTAAGTATGGTGAACTTCCTAAGCTTCAGAAGCTGGTAGAAGAAAAAGAAGTATTATAAAAGATAAAAATGAAAATGCTATGCTTAAAGAAGAAGTAACTGAAAACGAAATTTCTGAAATAGTATCAAAGTGGACAGGAATTCCAGTTTCAAGGCTTGTAGAAGGAGAAAGGAAAAAGCTTGTAAGATTAGAAAGTGAACTTAAAAAGAGGGTAATAGGACAGGATGAAGCTGTTACAGCGGTATCAAATGCAGTAATAAGAGCTAGAGCAGGTTTAAAGGATATAAAAAGACCGATTGGATCATTCATATTTCTTGGACCTACAGGTGTTGGAAAAACTGAACTTGCTAAAACACTTGCGAGAACTCTTTTTGATAGTGAAGAAAATATAATAAGAATAGATATGTCTGAATACATGGAGAAATACTCTGTATCAAGGCTTATAGGAGCGCCTCCAGGGTATGTAGGTTATGAAGAAGGTGGCCAGCTTACTGAAGCTGTTAGAAGAAAGCCATATAGTGTAGTTTTATTTGATGAAATAGAAAAAGCCCATGATGATGTTTTTAATATATTTTTACAAATCCTTGATGATGGAAGACTTACAGATAACAAGGGAAAAACTATTGACTTTAAAAATTGTATAATTATAATGACATCTAATATAGGAAGTAGCAATCTTCTTTTAAATAAAAATAGTTCATTTGTAGATAGAGAAATAAAAGATAAAGTAATGAATGAGCTTAAGTTAAGATTTAAACCAGAATTCTTAAATAGACTTGATGATATAATTATGTTTAAGCCACTTACTAATAATGAAATAGGAAAAATTATAGATATTTTTCTTGTTGATATTTTAAAAAGATTAAAAGAGAAAAATATGAGTTTAACAGTAACAGAAAAGGCAAAAGAACTTATGGAACAGGAAGCATATGATCCTTTGTATGGAGCAAGGCCGTTAAAAAGATATATAGAAAATACTATTGAAACTGAAATAGCAAAAAAATAATAAGTGGAGAATTTTATGATGGGATGAATATATGTGTTGATGCATCGAATGGTAATATAAATATAAATAGCATATGAATTGAGCTTATATACAGTTTATGTAGAAGGTAGTTTTAATTACCTTCTATTTTTTTTTTTTGTAAAAAAGCATAAGATACAAATAGTTAATTAAATACTACTAAAGAGGGTGTATTTGTTGAATAAAGGAAAAGTTAGTGGCTTTATATGCGTTATATTAATTGTTTTGAATATTATGTGTTACAACGTATATGCTGAAGCCTTGGTAGAACCACAAAATAATGTTAATAGGTGTAAGCAAAAGGTTGCATTTTTAACTTTTGATGATGGACCTTGTGTAAATAACACTGAAAAGATAGTCAATGTTTTAAAAGAAAATAACATAAAGGCTAGTTTTTTTATTGTTGGTCAAAAAGCGGAAGAAAATCCAAAGGCAATGAAAGCACTTGTAGATAGCGGCATGTGTTTAATGCCTCACACTTATTCACATGATTATAAGATATATAAGTCATCAAACGATTATTTTGCTGATCTTAATAAGTGTATGGAAACCATACAAAAGTTTACTGGAAGTAGAAAATTTAATTATATTAGAATACCTGGTGGTTCAGATAATTTAGTTTCTAATAGAAATGTTTTAAACAATATAAGAACGAACCTCATAAAACATGGTGTATATTATGTAGATTGGAATATTTGCTCTGGAGATGCAGAAGCTCATTATGTTCCTAAAAGTAAAATAATAAATAATGTAAAAACCCAATGCAGTGATCAAAATATAATAGTAATACTTATGCATGATGCCTATTATAAAAAGACAACAGTTGAGTCCCTTCCTGAGATAATAAAATATATAAAAGATAAAGGATATACTTTTAAAACTTTTGATGATATAAATGAGAGCGAAAAAAAATGAACTTATCAGAACAAGGGTTATAGATAAAAAGCAAAAAATGGATTAGGAATATGCCACAATAAACATAAATACTGCAAAACAAAATAAGTGAAGGGTTTGACGATGCTTTGCACGTCAAAACTCTTCACCATTAGCTTTTTTGCATTCTTTTTAGGGAAAAATTAGTTATTTTTTCTCTCTTTTTATTATGAATTCTTTAGCTTTTTCTTCAAGAGTATCATCCAGAGGTTTAAGACTTATACTTCCATATTTTCTTTCAAGTGCTGTTTGTATAAGCCTATCTGCAAGTTCTGGATTCTTAGAAAGAAGAGAACCATGGAAATAAGTACAGTAAGTGTTTTTATAAATACAGCCTTCGTAACCATCAGAACCGTTATTCCCATATCCTACAATTACTTTTCCAAATGGCTTTAAATCATTTATATAGGTTCTGCCAGAGTGATTCTCAAAACCAACATATATTTCCTTAAAATCTTCATTTTCTATTACAGTATTTCCTATAAATCTAGTTGAGCCACCATCAGTTTGTATATTAAGTATTCCAACACCATCAAGTTTTTCACCATCAGGAGTAGTATAATATTTTCCTAGAAGTTGGTATCCTCCACAAATTGCCAAAAACACTTTTCCACTATTTATGTACTCGCTTATAGCAAACTTTTTAGTTTGAATAAGATTGTCTGAAACTATTGATTGCTCATAATCTTGTCCGCCTCCAAAAAATGTTATATCATAGTTATTGCCTTCAAATTTATCTTTGAGGGATACATTAAAAATATTTACTTTTATATTTCTCTTTTCAGCTCTGTATTTTAAAATTCGTATGTTTCCTATATCACCATATACATTTAATAAATCGGGATACAGATGGCATATGTTGAGTTCCAATATTATCACCTCTACCAAAGTTTTTTAATAAAGCCTTTTGAATAAAGAAATTTTCTAAAGTCTATCATAGCAGTATAAGTTGCAAGAACATATATTATGTCGCCATTGCAGTTTTTTAGTTCGTTAAGTAATTCATCAAAAGTTTGAGACATGGTAAAGCTTTTTTCGTCAAGACCAGCAGTTTTTAATCTTACCCCCATATCATAAAGTCTTATACCAGAAATCATAATTTTATCTAAATTTAAAGATTTCAAACTTTCAAAATTTACATCCCAAATCCAAGATACATCACGTCCATCAGCATAGTTGTCATTTAAAAATACAGTTAAGTCTATTTTTCTTTTATCTAAAGCTATTGTTTTTATAGCTTCGTCATATCCAGCAGGATTTTTTACGAGAATTATTTTAATGTCTTTGCCATTTATATTTATTGATTCCTGTCTTCCAAAGCTGCTCTTTGAACTTTTTAGAGAGTTAAATATTATTTCATTCTTTATTTTAAGAGTTTTAGCAACAGAATAAGCACAAAGTCCATTATATATATTATAAGCACCAGGCTGATTTAGATAAAAATCATTGCCATTTATGGATATTAAAGAACCAGATGGGTCCAAATCTTTAATTTTATCAATATAGTAATCTAATTCTGGTCTTTTGTAACCACAGTTTTCGCAATAAAATTTACCTAGGTGATTGTAAGTTATAAATTCATATTTATATGGATGCTTACACTTTTTGCAGAACTTTGCATCGGCATTTATACCTATTGTATTGTCAGAATTTATAGCACAATCAAAACCATAATAAACTTTAGGGTTAGGAACATCTAAATCTCCAAGTAAGGATTCATCCCCATTTAAAACTAGGGTTGTATTAGGAACTTTTTTAACACCTTCCATTATCTTAGAAAGAGTTGTATAAACTTCACCATATCTATCAAGTTGATCTCTAAATAAATTAGTTATTACAATTATTTTAGGCTCTACATATTCTGTAAGAAATTTAAGATTTGCTTCATCTATTTCTATTACAGCATATTTTTCTAAATTATTTTTAAAACTGAAATGTTCAACAAAACAGGATGTTATTCCAGGTTTTAAATTAGCACCAGTATTATTTGTTATAACATTTTTGCCAGCGTCATTTAATATACTGTAAATTAAATTAGTAGTGGTGGTTTTACCATTTGTTCCTGTAATAAAAATTATATTATACCCTTTAGTTATTGTAGAGAGAATATTTTTGTCTAATTTTAAGGCTACTCTACCAGGAAAATTAGTTCCACCCTTAAAAAGAACTTTTGATAATTTAATAATAATTTTAGAGATAATAATACTGAAAAAGCTTTTAACGTTAATTTTAAACACCTCCAATGAATAATATTATAATACATATTTTCAATATTTACATCTAATATGAAATAAATAATATGAAATAAAAAAGTGCAAGAATATAATCTTACACTGAAAATGTACTTTGTTTATAATTGCCAAGTATATCATTAACAGGCGAAACTGTGATGAAGGCCGTTGGTTCTATTTCTTTAAGTAAGAGCCTTAAGGCTGAAAGTTGATACTTCTGTATAACCACATATAAAACTTTTTTATTTAAATGAGAGTAGCCGCCAACTGCATCAAGTTTTGTTACTCCTCTATTTAACTTAATATTTATAGATGAAGTGATCTCTTCTGATTTATTGCAAATTATAAAACATTGTCTTGAAGAAGAAAAACCTTCTTGAATAGTATCTATAGTTTTTGAACGTATAAAACTCATTATAAGGGCATAAAGAACAGATTGAGGCCCTAAAACAATTCCAACAAATATATATACTATAATATCTTGATACAGCATTATTTTTGAAAGAGGAATAGATCTAGTCCTGTTTTTTATCATTTTTGCACATATATCAAGGCCTCCAGTTGAACCGCCTCCCATAAAAATCATTGACATGCCTATTCCAGAAACGACTCCACAGAATATTGCAGAAGTTAGTTTGTCTGAAGTTGGTATAAAATGATAGTTTGAAAAGTGTAAATTCATATAATCTATTAACATTGAGGAAATGATTACTATAAATGCACTTTTTATTGCAAAATTTTTTCCAAGCAATCTAAACCCAAATAAAAAAAAGAGGTACGTTTAGTATTATTGTTGTAATACCTATTTTAAAATTAAAAAGATGGTTTAAAGATAAGCATATACCTAAAATACCACCAGTACCTATTTTTGAAGGTGTTAGAAGTATACTTGCATATATAGAAAATAGAATACACCCACAGGTTAAAAATAAATATTTTTTTAGAATAGTGGTAAAAAGTTCATCTTTATAAAGTTGTGATAATTTATGAATGGTAATCATCCCCCATAATATTAGATAATAATGTTTTATATTCACATAAATTTTAATTTGAAAGAAAAAATTCACATTACTATGGTATAGTAGCATAGTAATGGCAATACTTGCAAATATAAATTTATATTTCTTAACAAATTTATATAATGTTATCAATATAAATGAGCAAAATTTTATATTATGCGCGGAAGATTAGTTTACTGCAATATAAATTAGTTACTATTTTATTAATTTTTAAATAAAATATTGAATGAGTACTATTACATAGTATAATTAATTTGTTATGTATAAAATAATGATCATAAAGGGGAGTAATTAATAATGTACATAAATTTGATTTTTATATTTAAAACTATACTTGAAGGTATAATTGAAGGTATAACTGAATTTCTGCCAATATCTTCAACAGGTCATATGATAATACTTGGAAGTATTATAGGATTTAAAGGGGGAGCTAATCCAGCAAAATTATATACTAAAGGTTATATAGATATGTTTACAGTTATAATTCAACTTGGTGCTATACTTGCAATTGTTGTTTTGTATTGGGATAAGATAATATCAACCCTTAAACCTTCTAATATATTTCCAAGTTTGGAAAAAGCCAATGGTGATAGTAGAAGCTATTTTTCAAGAATGTATGACATGCCAGGATTTAATTTCTGGTTTAAGATTGTAATTGCATGTATTCCGGCTGGAATTCTTGGTGTATTGTTTAATGAAAAAATTGAAGGATTGCTCTTTAAGCCTGCACCTGTAGCTTTGGCACTTATATTTGGTGCAGTATGGATGATATATGCTGAGAAGAAATATAGAAAAAATTTAAAAGTTAAGAGAGTAGATGATATAACACTTAGACAAGCACTTATTATAGGATGTTTCCAGTGTCTTGCAGTGTTATGGCCTGGAATGTCAAGGTCGGCTTCAACTATAATTGGAGCATGGATAATTGGAGTTTCTACTGTAGCTGGTGCTGAGTTCTCATTTTTCTTGGCCATACCAATTATGGTAGGAGCATCTGCGGTTTCACTTATTAAAAGTAAAATTATTTTATCAAGCATGCAGATCATAGGGCTAGGCGTTGGATTTATAGTTGCATTTATAGTTGCATTATATGTAGTAGAAGGATTTATAGGTTTCTTAAAGAAAAAACCTATGAGAGTTTTTGCTATATATAGGCTGTTTCTTGGAATAGCGGTTCTAATATTAGGATTTGCAAAACTAATATAGGAAGTTGTGAAAAAAGGTATTCTATAGGTTTTACTACACCGTGCATAAATCATTACTAGCGGCCCGTAAAAAAGAATACCTATATTTTTCACATGCTCCTATAGATGAACAACAAGAACATAAGAATTCAAAATTTTAAGTTTTATATATAAGAGTCTAGAAGAGTTTATGTATCTTCTAGATTTTTTATTGCAGATAAGTAATTTTAAAATTCAACTAATTTATTGAAGTATATTTTATATAAAAAATGAGAATATTATATATTTGAAAGGCTATGTTTTAAAGAAGTATAAAAATAAACACTTACTTAAAATAAAGCTATTTAAAAAGATAGAAAATGTCAATCGAGGTGTTTAAAGATGAAGGCTGAAGAAATAATTGAAAGTGCAGTTAAGGAAGGAAAATGGATACAAAATGATATAGGCGGAAATAGAATTCAATGTTTTAAATTAGTAAAAGATGAGAATAAACTCATGGTAATTATTATATCCGATAAATTACAATGTCCTATATCCTCTACAGTTGAAAAGATAATGGTAATGGATAAAGGTATAGTATTGTTTTATGATGGACAGTATTATGAGAGAGTAGAGGAAAAAGAATATAACTTGTATAAAAAATATATAACTGAAGATGAGTGGACTATTATACTTAATAGTCATCCAGTTGAAAATTTAATTAAAAAAGATTTAGTAAGTGATAGAAGTGGAATTTACGTTGATGTTCATGAGAGTATAGAGGATTATATAAGTAGGAAATACAATAAAAAGGACACAGATGAATTAAATTATATCTATAACAGTTAATAATTATAACATAAACATTTCCTAGAGTATCAACATAAAAAAAAGTAAGAAAAAACGAGAAAAATGGAATATTATTCACATAAGTTAGTTTAATTAGTAAAAACAAATAAGTAAATCAGAAAAAACGTGATATCATATTAAATGTCATCGCGAGATGATGGTGATTAATGAGTTGTGAAAAAACATTTAAAAAGATGTTGACAGAGCAAGTTAAACATGATATTATAAATAAGCTGTCTGATGGCAGTATATTGAACTTTGAAAATTAAACAGAGAAGAGATAATGAACCAGCAATTCTTTTGAATAGAAGAAATTCTATTTAATATATAAAGCGATGAGCTTAGGAATACAGCAAGTCATTGTATATAAGTAATGATGAGAGAATTTTGGGAAAGACGAGGAAATAAAATAGGTTAATAACTATTTATTAGCGTGTTTTGTTGACGAAGTATTGCACAAAATTAACCATCATAATTTAAATAATACTTGATGTATAAGATTAAACTTTTAGTAAAATCAACTCAAAAAGTTTTTGCAAATCAAGAGTGTTCAAGAAACAGCAAAACCTGGAATGCCTTATGGTGAAGGACCAGCAAAAGCCTTAGCATATGGAAATAAATAAACATGTAGAATTATTAAAGGATGAATTAGTAAAATCAACTCAAAAAGTTTTTGCAAATCAAGAGTGTTCAAGAAACAGCAAAACCTGGAATGCCTTATGGTGAAGGACCAGCAAAAGCCTTAGCATGTGCACTTGAAATAGCAAAATCTTTAGGATTTAAAACAGTAAATGTTGATAATCAAGTTGGATATGCAGAATATGGTGATGGAGAAGAGTACATTGGAGTGCTTGGACATTTAGACGTAGTACCAGAAAATGATGGATGGAAGTATCCTCCATATGCAGCAGAAATACATGATGATAAGATATTTGCTAGAGGTGCTACTGACGATAAGGGACCTATAATGGCATGTTTATATGGATTAAAAGCAATTGTAGATTCTGGACTTACATTGTCGAAAAAGGTAAGAATAATATTTGGAACAAATGAAGAAACTGGCAGCAATGAGATTGCATACTATCTAAAAAAAGAAAAGCCGCCTGTGGCTGGTTTTACTCCTGATGCAGAATATCCGATTATAAATGGAGAAAAGGGTGTATTGGTTTTTGACCTATTAAAAGAGTTTGAGGAAAAATCATATGGTGACACAACTATAGCCTATGTTAAAGGAGGAAATGCTCATAATATAGTTCCGAATTATTGTGAAGCAGGGCTTAAAACTTCACTTAAAAGCAATGTAATTGATAAGTGTGAGGATTTCTCAAATAGAACAGGATATGATATTAAAGCAGAAGAACAGGGTGATCTAGTTATAATAAAATCCTATGGTGTTGCAGCTCATGGAAGCTTGCCTCATATGGGTAAAAACGCTATTATGCAGCTTTTAGCTTTTATAGGAGAGTTAAATCTTGAACAGTGTGATGCAGTAGATTACATAGATTTCTTAAATAGGCATGTTGGTATGGAAACTGATGGAGAGTCATTTGGTGTAGGGCTAGAAGATGAGGTTTCTAAAAAACTTTCCTTTAATCTTGGAATGATAAATTTAGATGTAAATAAGGCCAGTGTAACTATTGATATAAGATACCCTGTAACATGTAAGTTTGAAGAAGTAATAACTCCTGTAAATGAGAGAATTGAAGCTGCAGGTATTAAGTTAGAAAATATGACTAATGCAAATCCTCTTTATTTTCCTGAAGATCATTTCCTTGTGAAAAATCTTCAGAAGGTTTATAAGGAGCAAACTGGAAAAGAACCTAAGCTTCTTGCAATAGGCGGAGGAACATATGCAAAGGAAATGCCAAATATAGTAGCCTTTGGACCTATATTTGAAGGAGAACCAGATGTTGATCATAAGGTGGATGAATATATAAAAGTAGAGCATCTCATTTTAAATGCTAAAATTTATGCTCATACTATCTATGAACTAGCAAAATAACATTGATTTGAGACATTAAATAAAGCCAATAAATCTAAGATGATAAATCATAAAAGTCTAAGAACTTTCAATAACTCGCCTTTGGCTCAGACAGATTGAAAGTTCTAAGACTTTTTTAATTTATCATCTAAGATTTATAAAGCTTTATTTAAACTGTCTTTTCATCAATGTTACTTCGCTAACTATTAAGTTCTTCCCATTCTTCGTATAGTTTATCAATATTACTTTGAGTTTCAGAAATTTTATTATTTACTTCAATGCTTTTTTCAGGGTTTGAATAAACTTCTTCGAGGCACAGCGCTCCTTGAAGTTTTTCAAGTTCATCTTCAAGAGAAGCGATTTTTTCTTCTATATTTTTTATTTTTAACTTTTTTTTGTTTCTCAAGCTTTTCTTCTTCTCTCTTTTTCTTCTTTTCAGCATGTATTTGAGTTTTAGTTTTTCCATCCGAAATTTCCTCTTCATATTGAAATCTTGTTGGATTTTTCTTCTTTTCTACGTAATAAGTATAGTTCCCTAGGTATTCTTTTACGCCATCCTCTTTTAATTCATACATTTTAGAAACAACCTTGTTTAAGAAATATCTGTCATGTGAGATTACAAGAATTGTTCCATCGTAGCTTAATAGAGCATCTTCAAGTGCTTCACGTGATACTATATCGAGATGGTTTGTGGGCTCATCTAAAAGTAAAAAGTTGTTTTTAGAAAGCATTAATTTAAGAAGGTTTATTCTACACTTTTCTCCACCGCTTAATTTAGATATAAGTTTAAAAACATCATCTCCAATAAACAAAAATGCAGCAAGGGCATTTCTTACTTCTGTGGTGGTAAGCTCAGGGAAGTCATCCCATACTTCGTCGATTATAGTTTTATCATCATGCAAATTAGATTGTTCCTGATCGTAGTAGCCTATAAACACATTCTTTCCTAAAATTTTAATACCAGAATCACTTTTGACTTTATCCATTAAAATTTTAAAAAATGTAGTTTTACCTCTTCCATTTTCACCTATCAGTGCTGTTTTTTCACCACTTTTTACATCTATATCAAGATTTTTAAATAAAGTGTGATCTCCAAAGCTTTTAGATAGATTTTCAACATGTAAAACATCTTTGCCACTTTTTATTAGAGTTTCAAAGCTTATTCTTGTAACACCAGTTTCTTTGTCTGGTGGCTTTATTCTTTCAATTTTATCAAGTGCTTTCTGACGGCTTTCTGCAGCTTTTATGCTTTTTTCTCTATTAAATGAACGGTAGCGTTCTATTATTCCTTCTTGCCTTTTGATTTCAGCTTGCTGTACCTCAAAAGCTTTCAATTTGATTTCATAATCCTTCTTTTTAAGTTCAAGAGCTTTTGTGTAGTTCCCGTTATAACAATTTACATGCCCATTAATAAGTTCAAAAGTTGTGTCTGTTATGGCATCTAGAAAATATCTATCATGAGATATTATAAGTATAGTTCCTTTATATGTATGAAGATAGTCTTCAAGCCACTCTATTGCATCAAGGTCAAGGTGGTTAGTTGGTTCATCAAGAAGAAGTATTTCTGGCTTCATAAGAAGAAGTTTGCATAGAGCCACTCTTGTTTTTTGTCCACCACTTAATATTGAAATAGGTTTTTTTGAATCTTCATCTGAAAAACCAAGACCTTTTAATACTTTGGATATTTCACCTTTATAGGAATATCCTCCCTTAGTATTATAAGCTTCTGTGTAATTTGTGTAATCTTTTATAATTTTAGCATGGTAAGCTTCTTTTAGAGGATCATATGGTTCACTCATTTTTTGCTCTAAATCTTTGAGTTTATTTTCTATAGAAATAAGTTCACTAAAAACAGAGGATAGTTCCTCAAAAATTGTATTAGAAGTTTCTAGATCTAGATGCTGAGATAAATAACCTAACTGTTTGTTTTTATCGATAAATAAATCTCCTGAATCGTATTCTAAACTGTTTGTAAGTATTTTAAATAAAGTTGATTTTCCAGCACCGTTAGGACCGATTATTCCAATTCTTTCACCTTCATTAATAGAGAAGGTCACATTTTCTAAAATAACATCTATTCCATAGCTTTTATGAATATCTTTACAGCTTAATACTATCATAAATTATCACCGCGCTTTATCTTTAATCCTTTACCAGTAAATATTAAAGCATAGAAATATGTGTTGTCAAATAAATTTTAAAGTTCAATGCTGCTTATCTATAGTTAAGGTTCGCGGTGATTTCCCTATAGCTGCAACAATAGATAAAATAAATGAAAAAAATAAATAGTGTAAAATTAAAATTATGTGGTAAAATATATTATGAGTATATCATTTATAATAGTGATGTATTGCTTATACCTTAATTATTTGATAGATGAAATAAGGCTTTGGAGTGGTATGTCTAGGTGAGGGGTGCATTGCGTGGAAAAGAAAAAGAATATATCGATGGCTGTAATAAGGCGTCTTCCTAAATATCATAGGTACTTAAATGAACTTGTGAAAAATGATGTGGATAGGATTTCATCGAAAGAATTAAGCGAAAAAATAGGATTTACAGCTTCGCAGATACGCCAAGACCTTAATTGTTTTGGAGATTTTGGACAACAGGGGTACGGTTACAACGTAAAAGAACTTTGCAAAGAAATAGATGCAATTTTGGGTCTTACAAAGGAGTATAATACTATTATTGTAGGTGCGGGTAATATTGGTCAAGCAATTGCTAATTATATAAATTTTGAAAAACTAGGTTTTTCTTTAAAAGGAATATTTGATATAAATCCTAAGCTTTTGGGATTAAAAATACATGATATTGAAATACAAGATATAGACAATGTAGATGCTTTCTTGAAAAACAACAACATTAACATTGCAATTATTTGTGTGCCAAGAAAAAGTGCACAAAAGGTGGCTGAAATAATTATAAAAAATAATGTTAAGGGAATATGGAACTTTGCACCTGTGGATTTAGTTACACCTGATGATGTAATTGTGGAAAATGTTCATTTAAGTGATAGTTTACTTACTTTAAGTTGTTTGCTAAAAGATAAAATATGATATTTTTTAATTATTTCATATTTCAATGTAAATATTATTGAAATATGAAATAATTAATTATATAATTAGAAATGAAGCTTAAGGCTTCTAAAATTTTAGTTTTCTTTGTTAGAATATTAACAAAGAATAAAAAGATTTAGGAGGATAAGTCATGGAATTAAAAAATATCATCCTTGAAAAGGAAGGTAAAATTGCTATAGTTACTATAAGCAGACCTAAGGCATTAAATGCACTTAACAGTGAAACTTTAACTGAACTTGATTACGTTTTAGATGAAATTGAAAATGACAATGAAGTGCTTGCAATTATTTTAACAGGTGCAGGTGAAAAGTCTTTTGTAGCTGGAGCAGATATTTCTGAAATGAAAGACAAGAATGTAATAGAAGGAAGAAAATTTGGAATACTAGGAAATAAAGTATTTAGAAGATTAGAACTTCTAGAAAAACCCGTAATAGCAGCTGTTAATGGTTTTGCATTAGGCGGCGGCTGTGAGATTTCGATGGCTTGTGATATAAGAATTGCTTCAAGCAATGCAAGATTTGGTCAGCCAGAGGTTGGTCTTGGAATAACACCTGGATTTGGTGGAACTCAAAGACTTGCAAGACTTGTAGGAATGGGAATGGCTAAAGAACTTATTTTTACTGCAAAGAATATAAAAGCAGATGAAGCTTTAAGAATTGGACTTGTAAATAAAGTAGTAGAACCTGGTGAATTAATGAATACAGCAAAAGAGCTTGCAAATACAATTGTAAATAACGCTCCAATAGCTGTTAAATTAAGCAAGCAGGCTATTAATAGAGGAATTCAATGTGACATTGACACTGCTTTGTCATTTGAATCAGAAGCATTTGGAGAATGTTTTTCAACAGAAGATCAAAAAGATGCAATGACTGCTTTTGTTGAAAAGAGAAAACCAGAAGGTTTCAAAAATAGATAGGAGGTAAGTTTATATGAATTTTGCATTGACAAAAGAACAAGAATTAGTAAAACAGATGGTTAGAGAATTTGCTAAAAATGATGTTGAACCAATAGCAGCAGAAATTGACGAAACAGAAAGATTCCCAATGGAAAATGTTAAAAAAATGGCTAAATATGGAATGATGGGAATTCCATTTAAAAAAGAATATGGTGGCGCAGGTGGAGATGTACTTTCATACATAATCGCTGTTGAAGAATTATCAAAAGTTTGCGGCACAACAGGCGTTATTCTTTCAGCACATACATCACTTTGTGCTTCATTAATCAATGAATTTGGTACTGAAGAACAAAAACAAAAATATTTAACTCCACTTGCAAAAGGCGAAAAAATAGGAGCATTTGGACTTACAGAACCAAACGCAGGAACAGATGCAGCTGGTCAGCAAACTACAGCAGTTCTTGAAGGAGATCATTATGTATTAAATGGTTCAAAAATATTTATAACAAATGGTGGAGTTGCAGATGTATTTTGCGTATTTGGTATGACAGATAGAAGCAAAGGAACTAAAGGAATATCTGGATTTATAGTAGAAAAGAGTTTCAAAGGCTTCTCAGTAGGAAAAGTAGAAAACAAGATGGGTATTAGGGCATCTTCAACTACAGAACTTATATTTGAAGATTGTATAGTTCCAAAGGAAAACCTTATTGGAAAAGAAGGAAAAGGATTTGGAATTGCCATGAAGACTCTTGATGGAGGAAGAATTGGTATAGCAGCACAGGCTCTTGGAATTGCTGAAGGAGCATTTGAAGTAACAAGAGACTACATGAAAGAAAGAAAACAATTTGGAAGAAGTCTTGATAGATTCCAAGGATTAGCTTGGACTATGGCTGATATTAAGACAAAAATTGAAGCAACTAAATTTTTAGTATACAAAGCAGCTTGGTGCAAAGATCAGGGACTACCATATAATGAAGAAGCAGCTATGGCAAAACTTTATGCTGCTGATGTTGCTATGGAAGCAACTACAAAATGTGTTCAACTCTTCGGTGGATATGGATACACTAAAGATTACCCAGTTGAAAGAATGATGAGAGATGCTAAGATAACAGAAATATATGAGGGAACAACTCAGGTTCAAAAATTAGTTATTTCAAATCATATTTTTAGATAAAAGGAGGAAATTCTAAATGAATATAGTTGTTTGTTTAAAACAAGTTCCAGATACAACTGAAGTTAAAATAGATCCAGTAAAAGGAACACTTATAAGAGAAGGAGTTCCATCAATCATAAATCCAGATGACAAAAATGCATTAGAAGAAGCATTAGTATTAAAAGAAAGCGTTGGTGCGCATGTAACTATAGTATCAATGGGACCACCACAAGCTAAAAATGCTTTAGTAGAAGCTTTAGCTATGGGTGCAGATGAAGCAATACTTGTATCAAGCAGAGCTTTTGGAGGAGCTGATACTCTTGCAACATCACATACTCTTGCAGCTGCTATTAAAAAATTAGATTATGATGTAGTATTTGCTGGAAGACAGGCAATAGATGGAGATACTGCACAGGTTGGACCAGAAATTGCAGAACATCTTGGAATACCTCAAGTAACTTATGTAGAAAAAGTTGAAGTTAGCGGAGATGCTTTAAAGGTAAGAAAAGCTTGGGAAGATGGATATGAAGATGTAGAAGTTAAGACACCAGTTCTTTTAACTGCAATAAAAGAATTAAATGTGCCAAGATATATGGATGTAAGAAATATATTTGGAGTATTTGACAAGGAAATAAAGATCTGGAGCGAAAATGATATAGATATCGACTTAAGTCTTTTAGGACTTAAAGGTTCACCAACAAAGGTTAAAAAATCTGTAACTAAAGAAGCAAAAGGACAGGGAGAACTTGTTGATAAGCCTGTTAAAGAAGCAGCATCATATGTAGTTTCAAAATTAAAAGAGAAGCACTATATTTAATGTGTAGGAGGGAAGCTTTATGAATATAGCAGATTACAAAGGCGTATGGGTCTTTGCTGAACAAAGAGACGGAAAATTACAGAAAGTATCTTTAGAATTACTTGGAAAAGGTAAAGAAATAGCTGGAAAACTTGGTGTTGAATTGACAGCAGTATTATTAGGATATAATACAGATGAAATGTCAAAAGAACTTTTAGCTCATGGAGCAGATAAAGTTTTAGCTGCTGATAGCAAGCTTTTAGAGCATTTTACCACAGATGCATATGCAAAGGTTATATGTGACTTAGTCAATGAAAGAAAGCCTGAAATACTATTTATAGGTGCAACTTTCATAGGAAGAGACTTAGGACCTAGAATGGCAGCAAGACTTTCAACAGGATTAACTGCTGACTGTACTGCACTTGATATAGATCCTGAAAACAACAACTTACTTGCAACAAGACCTGCTTTTGGTGGTAACCTTATGGCTACAATCGTATGTGCAGACCATAGACCACAAATGGCAACTGTAAGACCAGGAGTTTTCTCAAAATTAGCTGAGGATCAGTCAAATGTTTCTTCAGACAAAATTGAAAAAGTTGCTTTTAGCTTAACAGAAGACGATATTAGGACAAAAGTTCTAAATGTTGTTAAGGTTGCAAAAGATACTGTTGATATAGGAGAAGCTAAAGTATTAGTAGCTGGTGGAAGAGGAGTTGGAAGCAAAGAAAACTTTGCCAAACTTCAAGAACTTGCTGATGTACTTGGCGGAACTATAGCAGCTTCAAGGGCAGCAATTGAAAAAGAATGGGTAGATAAAGATCTTCAAGTTGGTCAAACAGGAAAGACAGTAAGACCACAACTTTATATTGCATGCGGTATATCAGGAGCAATTCAGCATTTAGCAGGAATGCAGGATTCAGATTACATAATTGCTATAAATAAGGATGCAGGAGCACCAATAATGCAAGTTGCAGATTTAGCAATCGTAGGAGACTTAAATAAAGTTGTTCCTGAATTAATTGCTCAAATTAAAGCAGCTAACAACTAATAATTATTATCTGGCAAATAAAATAGAATTAAATTTATGCATTATGAAAAAACTATGCTTAGTAATTTTCATAATGTATAAATTATTTATATGGAAGTTAAAAATAGGAGGCTAGTGTAATGAAAAAAGTATGTGTTATAGGTGCAGGTACAATGGGAGCAGGAATTGCTCAAGCATTTGCAGCTAAAGGATTAGAAGTAGTTATAAGAGATATTAAAGACGAGTTCGTTGAAAGAGGATTAGCTACTATAGATAAAAATCTTTCAAGATTAGTTAAAAAAGGAAAATTAGACGAAGCTGGTAAAGCTGAAATATTAAAGAGAGTTACAGGAACAGTTGACCTTAATTTGGCAGCTGATTGTGATCTTGTAGTTGAAGCAGCAGTTGAAAGAATGGATATAAAGAGACAAATATTTGCTGACTTAGACAATATATGCAAGCCAGAAACTATACTTGCGTCAAATACGTCATCACTTTCTATAACAGAAGTAGCATCAGCAACTAAAAGACCTGATAAGGTTATAGGTATGCATTTCTTTAATCCAGCTCCTGTTATGAAGCTTGTTGAAGTAATAAGAGGAATTGCTACTTCACAGGAAACTTTTGATGCTGTAAAAGAATGTGCTGTTGCTATAGGAAAAGATCCTGTAGAAGTTGCAGAAGCACCAGGATTTGTTGTAAATAGAATATTAATTCCAATGATCAACGAAGCAGTTGGAATATATGCAGAAGGAATAGCTTCTGTAGAAGACATAGATAAAGCTATGAAACTTGGAGCAAATCATCCAATGGGACCATTAGAATTAGGAGATTTTATAGGTCTTGATATATGTCTTGCTATAATGAATGTTCTTTATTCAGAAACAGGAGATTCTAAATACAGACCACATACATTACTTAAGAAATATGTAAGAGCTGGATGGCTTGGAAGAAAAACTGGAAAAGGTTTTTACGACTATTCAAAATAATAGCAAAAAAAAGATCCTCATTTAAGTATGGGGATTTTTTTATATGATAAAATATAAAGTAGGAGGTGCTTATAAATGGATTTTAATACAATTGAAAGCTTTAATAATGGAGTTTTAGTGAAGGATGTAAAGAACTTTGAACTTAGCCATATATTTGATTGTGGACAGTGTTTTAGATGGAATAGACGGGAAAATGGCAGTTATATAGGTGTGGCTTTGGGAAAGGTTATAGAGGTAGAGAAAAAGGGAAATGATGTGTTAATATATAATATCAATGAAGAGGAATTTAAAAATACATGGTGTGAGTACTTTGATTTAAGCAGGAATTACACAAAAATAAAAGGGGAACTTAGCAAGGATATTTTATTAAAAAAGTCTGTTGATTTTGGATATGGAATAAGACTTTTAAAACAAGAGAAACTTGAAATGCTAATATCTTTTATAATTTCTGCTAATAATAGAATTCCAATGATTAAAAAAGCTATAGAAAATATAAGTAAAAAGTGGGGAGAAAAAATTACATATAACAATGATATTTTTTATTCATTCCCTACAATTGACAAACTCCACACTGGCAGCGAGAAGGATTTTGAAGAATGCAGTACTGGATTTAGGGCAAAATATTTAAAGGATACTATTGATAGAATATATAGTGGAGAAGTTAATCTTGATTTTATAGCTTCTCTTAATGATGATGATTGTCATAAGGAACTTCAAAAGTTAATGGGAGTAGGACCTAAGGTTGCAGATTGTATAATGCTATTTTCTATGAATAAGTATTCTGCTTTTCCTGTAGATGTTTGGGTTAAGAAGGCTATGATGAAATTTTATGTGGCTCCAGATGTATCACTTAAAAAAATAAGAGACTTTGGTAGAAACAAGTTTGGAAATTTATCTGGTTTTGCACAACAATATCTATTTTATTATGCTAGAGAGAATAAAATACAGGTATGATAAATTTATGTTAACAATTGCCAGCAGCATTTACGCCTTTGACAAACCTTTGGTATAATAATATTTGTTAACAAACTTTAATTTTGGAAGTGAATTTATGGGCTTAAAAAAACTTTTTCAATAACGTATCTAGTAAAATGAAAATTATGTACAATAGAATTTTAAAATATAAAGCACAAATTGGTGGAATCTTGCTTATTGTTTTTTTAGCATACTGTACATATATATACTACTCAAAGTATTTTTATATGATGAAGGATACTGAAAAGGTAAAAAAATTTATATTATCCTATGGAAGGTACAGTACGCTTGCTTTTTTAGTTATGCAAATAGCCCAAGTAATTGTATTTTTTATACCAGGGGAAATAGTTCAAATTGCAGGTGGATATGTTTTTGGCACATTCTATGGAAGTCTAATATCTGTTATAGGAATAACTATAGGGAGTGTCGGTGCGTTTTTTCTTTCTAACTTTTTAGGAAAACCTTTTATAGAAAAGATTACGGCGAAGAATAATGCATCTAAATTTAGAAAATTTTTAAAAAGTGAAAATGCTGCTGCTGCAATATTTCTTATTTATCTTATACCAGGATTGCCAAAAGATATATTAGCGTATCTATGTGGAGCTTCTGGAGTAAGCGGAAAAAAGTTTATTATTTACTCAACTATGGGAAGACTTCCAGGCATATTTGTATCTGCGTATTTTGGAAATAAGCTGACTGAAGGCAATGTTTTGCATCTTGCCATTATAGCTGTTGTTATGATTATTTTATTTATAATAGGAACTTTAAAGGGAGAAAAAATATTAAAGAACATTATTAAGAAAAAATCGGATAAAAATAGCTAGAAGTTTATTTTCCTTTTATATAAAAAAATATGCCTGTTATTAATGAAAAAAATAAGATTATAGCAGCACAATGCATAAAATAATTTTCTGGAAATATTAATATAACGGGGTCATATTGTGGATCAAAAATCCAGTACTGATTATGAAATATAAGCTTATGAAATGAATCAAAAAATTCATCAAAATTAAAAAGTGAAAGAAAAGATGAAAAACAGTTATAGCAATCAGTTCTTTTCCGCTGGCTTTTAGGCAGAAAATAACATAATTTTTTTTGTTATAAAAGAGAATGCTATAAATAATATTATAGAAGCTATAAAAGTGTATTCTCCATATTTTATTATTTTTTTTACATCTTCAAAATGTGTTTTGGCTTTTGAAGAAAAAGGTATAGTTGGAAGTTTAAAAGCCTCTTTTTTATGGTTTTGTATATAATCAATTACATAATTGTAATTTTTTTTGAGAGAAATAGAATTTAAATATTGAGTATTTAAGTTATATTTTTCAATATAAAGGTTATACTCTTCTATTATGTCTAAATTTAATGCATCGTAATAGTAAATTGGCTTTAAGTTCATTGTTATTTTTGTGAAAAATAAAATAGTTGTCAATGTCAAAAGGAAAGAAAAAAATATCTTAGTTAAATTTGATACTATCTTCAAATTATTCACTGCCTTCATAAAAATTTTGTGTTAAACATTATTGACAAGTGTAGGAATTTTATTCAAATTGATATTTATAGATAAAAAGAGTAATTTAGCAAAAAACAATTTAATGCATATCAATTTACTATAATCAGTAATATTAACCAAATAGTAACGTATATTAAGTTTGCCAATATATCAACTATTAATTATTATAATAATTGTGTTAGCACTCAATATTAGCGAGTGCTAATAAAAATTATAAAGTTAATAAAATTTTTAATATAATTTTTAAGGAGGGGTTTAAAAATGAAAGTTAGACCACTTGGAGACAGAGTTGTAATTAAAAGGTTAGAAGCAGAGGAGACTACTAAAAGCGGAATAGTATTACCTGGTGCAGCTAAGGAAAAACCACAGCTTGCAGAGGTAATAGCAGTAGGTCCTGGTGGAATAGTTGATGGAAAAGAAGTAAAAATGGATGTAAAAGCAGGAGATAAAGTATTTTTCTCAAAATACAGCGGAACTGAAGTTAAAATTGATGGTGAAGAACTATTAATTGTAAAACAAGATGATATTTTAGGAGTAGTAGAAGACTAATTTAGTGAAATCAGCTCAACTAAACTTATATATGTCTCATAATGTTTTGAAAGTTGTCATTTTGAAACGTATATAAATTAAGTTTCGCATCGATTTAACTGTATTTAAACTATTTATAAATTCGGGAGGGATTTTAAAATGGCAAAGCAAATATTATACGGAGAAGATGCAAGAAGATCTATGCAAAAAGGTGTAGATAAACTTGCTAACACAGTAAAAGTTACTCTTGGACCAAAAGGAAGAAATGTTGTTTTAGATAAAAAATTTGGAGCACCACTTATAACAAATGATGGTGTAAGTATTGCAAGAGAGATAGAACTTGAAGATCCATATGAAAATATGGGAGCACAACTTGTAAAAGAAGTTGCTACTAAAACAAATGATGTAGCAGGAGATGGTACTACTACAGCAACACTTCTTGCACAGGCAATAATAAGAGAAGGATTAAAGAATGTTACAGCTGGAGCTAATCCAATGCTTATAAGAAACGGAATTAGAAAAGCTGTTGACTTAACAGTTGCAGAATTGAAGAAAATATCAAAACCTATAGATGGTAAAGAAGATATAGCAAGAGTTGCTTCAATATCAGCTGCTGACCCTGAAATAGGAAAATTAATTGCAGATGCAATGGAAAAAGTAGGCAATGAAGGCGTTATAACTGTTGAAGAATCAAAAACAATGGGAACTGAACTTGATGTTGTTGAAGGAATGCAGTTTGACAGAGGATATTTAAGCCCATATATGGTAACAGATAGTGAAAAGATGGAAGCATCACTTGATGATCCATATATACTTATAACAGATAAGAAAATATCAAATATACAAGAAATTCTTCCAGTACTTGAACAAATAGTTCAACAAGGAAAGAAACTTTTAATAATTGCTGATGATGTTGAAGGAGAAGCTTTAGCAACATTAGTTATCAATAAATTAAAGGGAACCTTTACATGCGTTGCTGTAAAAGCACCAGGATTCGGTGATAGAAGAAAAGAAATGTTGAGAGACATAGCTATACTTACAGGTGGAGAAGTAATATCAGAAGAGCTTGGAAAAGACTTGAAAGACGTTACTGTTGATATGCTTGGTAGAGCTGAAAGTGTTAAGATATCAAAAGAAAACACTACAGTTGTAAATGGAAAAGGTGACAAGACTGAAATCCATGATAGAGTTGCTCAAATAAGAGCTCAAATAGAAGAAACAACTTCAGATTTTGATAGAGAAAAGCTTCAAGAAAGATTAGCAAAGCTTGCTGGTGGAGTTGCAGTTATCAAAGTTGGAGCAGCTTCAGAAACTGAACTTAAAGAAAGAAAACTTAGAATAGAAGATGCTCTTGCAGCTACAAAGGCAGCCGTTGAAGAAGGTATAGTTGCAGGTGGTGGTACTGCTTATATAGATGTACTTCCAGAAGTAAGCAAGTTAACTGATGAAGAACAAGATGCTCAAGTTGGTATAAACATAGTAGTTAGAGCTCTTGAAGAACCAGTAAGACAAATAGCTGAAAATGCAGGTCTTGAAGGTTCCGTTATAATCGAAAAGATTGTAAACAGCGAAAAAGGCATTGGGTTCGATGCTTTACATGAAAAATATGTTGATATGATAAATGTTGGAATTGTTGATCCTACAAAGGTTACAAGATCAGCACTTCAAAATGCGGCTTCAGTTGCTTCTACATTCCTTACAACTGAATGTGCAGTAGCTGATATACCTGAAAAGGAAAAAGCAGCACCAGGAGTTCCAGGAATGGGAATGGACGGAATGTACTAAAATAAAAGAAATAAAAAAATTCAAGAGAATAAAAAGTTCTCTTGAATTTTTATTTTTTGTAGATTAAAATATGTATACTTTTGGTCAATATAACCAAGTATATTTATATAGAAGCAGAGAAAATTTATTTTTTGATATAAAGTTTAGAGGAAGAATATTTGTGAAAAGAAATTTTTTAATCAATATTGTGTCGATAATGATTGACAAAATGCAAATTTATGAATAAAATAGAGAATAAAATATGTTATAAAAATAATTGATAAAACTCATATATATCCTGAATATGGCAGGAAGTATCTACCAGAAACCGTTAATTTCTGACTATGAGTGATTGAGGCGTGTTTGATGTATATTAAAGCATGCTAATTTTCACTCTCAAAGAAAATTAGTATGCTTATATTCTATATGGATAAAGACAAACTAGTTTAACTTAAAAAATTTATTTTTGAAAGGAAGTTATATATAAATGGGAAGAATTTTAAAACAAGCTTATACTTTTGATGATGTGTTACTCGTGCCAAACAAGTCTGAAGTTTTACCTAGGGAAGTTGATTTAAGAACTAATTTAACTAAAAAGATAAAACTTAATATCCCCCTAATGAGTGCTGGAATGGATACTGTTACAGAATCTAAAATGGCTATAGCAATGGCAAGAGAAGGTGGAATAGGAATAATCCATAAAAATATGTCCATTGAAGAACAGGCAAGTGAAGTTGATAGAGTAAAAAGACAAGAAAATGGAGTTATAACGAATCCTTTTTCATTAGCAGCAGATAATTCCATTCAAGATGCACTTGATGTAATGAGTAAATATAGAATATCAGGTGTTCCTATAACTGATAAGACAGGAAAACTTGTTGGAATAATAACAAACAGAGATATAGTATTTGAAGAAGATTTTACTAGAAAAATAAGTGAGCTTATGACAAGCGAAAATTTAATTACAGCTAAAGAAGGAACAACACTTGAAGAAGCAAAAAATCTTTTAAAAGAACATAAAATAGAAAAACTTCCTTTAGTAGATGATGAATTTAAATTAAAAGGACTTATAACAATAAAAGATATTGAAAAAGTTAGAATATTCCCTAATGCAGGAAAAGATGAACATGGTAGACTTTTATGTGGTGCAGGTGTTGGAGTAACAAAAGACATGATGGATAGAGTTAAAGCTTTAGTTGATGTAAGTGTTGATGTTATAGTACTTGATACAGCGCATGGTCATTCACAAGGTGTTTTAGAAGCTGTTAAGAAAATAAAGTCTGTATATCCTGATTTGCAGGTTATTGCAGGAAATGTTGCAACAGGAGAAGCTACAAAAGATCTTATAGAAGCAGGTGCAGATTGCGTTAAGGTTGGAATTGGACCTGGATCGATATGTACTACTAGAATTGTAGCAGGAGTTGGTGTACCTCAGCTTACAGCAGTTATGGATTGTGTTGAAGTAGCTGATAAGTATGGAGTTCCTATAATTGCAGATGGTGGATTAAAATACTCTGGAGATATTGTAAAGGCTCTTGCAGCAGGTGCAAAGGTTACAATGATGGGTTCAATGTTTGCAGGCTGCGAAGAAGCTCCAGGAGAAATTGAAATATATCAAGGAAGAAGCTACAAAGTATATAGAGGAATGGGTTCCCTTGCAGCTATGAAATGTGGAAGCAAGGACAGATACTTCCAAGAAGGAAATAAAAAGCTTGTTCCAGAAGGCGTAGAGGGAAGAATTCCATTCAAAGGATCAGTAATTGATACAGTATTCCAGCTCTTAGGAGGAATAAGATCTGGAATGGGATATCTTGGATCAAAAACATTACCAGAATTAGCTGAGAAAGCTACTTTCGTAGTTCAAACATCAGCAGGACTTAGAGAAAGTCATCCACATGATATTTCTATAACTAAAGAAGCACCAAATTACAGCGTTAACCAATAATAAATTATTTAAAATGTAGGAGGTAAGACTGTGGAAAGACAGATGGTACTGGTTATTGATTTTGGAGGTCAATATAATCAGCTTATAGCAAGAAGAGTTAGAGAACACAATGTTTACTGTGAGATAGTTCCATTTACTTATACTATTGATAAAATAAAAGCAAAGAATCCAAGTGCAATAATTTTTACAGGCGGACAAAACAGTGTTTATGGTGAAGATGCACCTGGAGTTGACAAGGAAATATTTAATCTAGGAGTCCCAGTACTTGGAATCTGCTATGGACATCAGCTCGTAACTTATACCCTTGGGGGAGAAGTTAAAAGCTCTGAGATTAGAGAATACGGAAAAGCTGGTGTAACACTTGATAATACTTGTAAGCTTTTTGAAGGAATAGATGTAGATAACACTTGCTGGATGAGTCATACGGATACAGTTGCAAAGGTTCCAGAAGGTTTTAAAATTGTGGCACACACAAAGGTATGTCCTGTCGCAGCTATGATTAATGAAGAAAAAAATATATACGGAGTTCAATTTCACCCAGAAGTTTTACATACACCTTTTGGAAAAGAGTTTTTCTCAAACTTCTTATTTAAAGTATGCAAACTTAAAGCTGACTGGTCAATGTCTTCTTTCGTAGAAGAAAAAGTTAAACTTATAAAAGATATTGTTGGAGATAAAAAAGTTTTATGTGCACTTTCAGGTGGAGTTGATTCATCTGTTGCAGCAGTTCTTGTACACAAAGCTGTAGGCAAACAGTTAACTTGTGTATTTGTTGATCACGGACTTCTTAGAAAAGATGAAGGAGATCAAGTTGAAAGTATTTTTAGAAAACAATTTGATATGAACCTCATAAGAGTTAATGCTAAAGATAGATTTCTTGGAAAACTAAAAGGGGTTTCTGATCCTGAAAGAAAAAGAAAGATAATAGGAGAAGAATTCATAAGAGTATTTGAAGAAGAAGCAAATAAACTTGGAGAAATAGGTTTTCTAGTTCAAGGAACAATTTATCCAGATGTTGTTGAAAGTGGAACAACTACTTCAGCAACTATAAAGAGTCATCACAATGTTGGTGGACTTCCAGAAGATATGCAATTTGAACTTATAGAACCATTAAGAGAACTATTTAAGGACGAAGTAAGAGCTGTTGGAGAAGAACTTGGAATTCCTCATAAACTTGTGTGGAGACAGCCGTTTCCGGGACCAGGACTTGGAATAAGAGTGCTTGGAGAAGTTACAGAAGAAAAACTTGAAATAGTTAGAGAAGCAGATGCAATTTTCAGAGAAGAAATTGCAAATGCAGGTCTTGAAGAAAAAATTTGGCAGTACTTTGCTTGCCTTCCAAACATCCATTCCGTTGGAGTTATGGGTGATGGAAGAACCTACTGTGAAACCATAGCTTTAAGAGCCGTTACATCCTCAGATGCTATGACTTCTGATTGGGCAAGAATACCGTATGAAGTTTTAGATAAAGTATCTAGAAGAATAGTTAATGAAGTTAAAGGCGTAAATAGAATTGTTTATGATATAACTTCAAAACCACCAGCTACAATTGAGTGGGAATAATTATAGGTGTCTTAAAAGTCTTGATATAACAAGGCTTTTAAGACTTATTTATTTCTTGTGGCACACTTTTGGCACACTTTGATATTTTGTCTGAATAAATTGATTGCTGCTGTAATGTTCAATCTGAGTTTCTTCACTGGTTTGTAGATTGATAAATCCACTTAATTTGTCAGCTACTTGAAAATTGCTGTTTGGATATAGATGTCCATATGTTCCAAGTGTAGTTTGAATATCTTCATGACCAAGCCGTTCTTTAATGACCAAAGGATTTTCACCCATGCTAATTAGCAGAGAAGCATGAGAGTGCCTTAAACCGTGAATTTTAATTTTATGAACATTTGCAGCTTTTGCATATCTTTTTATAGCATGAGAAATTGTAGATTTTTGAGTAGGAACTCCATTATAAGACAAAATGAAATTGGTTTTGCATAATTTGCTCTGTAATTTTGCCCAATTTTGTAATACTTTAATAGTATCTGTATCTAAAGCAATTACGCGAATACTTGCCTTTGTTTTTGGATAAGTAAAACGATACTCAGAAGCATTTTTATAGTATAGTGTTTTAGAAATATTTAAAGTTCTTTCTTTAAAGTTAACGTCTTCCCATTGTAAAGCAGTAGCTTCACCAATTCGCATGCCTGTCATAAATAGAAGCCAGATTGTGACAAACTGAAAGTGTTAAAAAAAGTCTCCTAAATAAATTTTGGAGATAACAGCTTCAAATTCTTCCTTTGTCCAAAAATCAATCTCACTTTTTTTCTTTTTGATATTTCCAATGGTCTTTGACGGATTGTCTTTCATCAAACCAAGGATAATTGCTCTATCAAATGCTAAGGATAATAAACCTTGTATTCCTCGAACGTATTGACTTGAATACTTTTTTGTTACACTGATTTGCCATTTTTGCATAATCAAAGGTGTAATGTCACATAGACTCATCTTGTAAAAATAGGTAAAATGTTTATCAATGATGTGTTTTCTATTCTCATAAGTACTTTCTTTTACATGACTTTTATACCATGGGATAAAAAATTCTTCAGTAAATTTTTTAAAAGTCATGCTACTGTTGAGATGAAATGCACCATCACCACTGTCTAAAATCAATTTGGCATAGGCTGATTCCGCCTCGGATTTTGTCTTAAATCCACTCATTCTTTTTTGTATTCTCTTGCCAGTAACAGGGTCAAATCCAAGACTTGCCCTAAATTCATAAGTTCCATTGGCATTTTTTTTAACTTTAATCATTTGAATTCCTTCCCTTGATTAAAGCAGCCTTACTGGAACCACTCAATTTTAATAAATCTTCTGAGCTAAAGGTAATTCCCAATATTTCTTCTATGGCTTCCACAGGTACTCGACCTAGTTTTTTTGTGTTGTAGAAACCATATCCTTTCTGAACCATTAAATATTTGGCCTGACGTATAATGTCACGGGAAAAAGAGGGACCATAACCTAAAGCCATTAATTCTTTTCTGGTTACAGTTACTATCATATTGCTCCTTTCTCGGTCGAGCCAATACAATATATATCCATTATATCATGAATCATGATAATCATTAATAGAGTAAAAAAAGTAGAAATCAGATGGCTGCTGGCAACGGCTCCACGGGAATTCCACCCCTACATGGTTCTCACGTAGCCGTATCCATTGCCTGCGGCAGTCTGTTCACGCTCGGGCTGTGGCTATACGGGAGTATCATTATCCCAATATGCAGGTCATGGCAGTAACCTTGCCAAAGGTCACTTGCGAATCACTGGAATAATCGCTCACTTTTTATTTCCCCCTTTAGTGGTCATGGCGTTCCAGTTCGCCGGCTTTCTACATATTGAATGTATCCAATTATTTTATTCTATGCCACAAATGGCATTTTCTTTGTCAAAGAACAAATAGGTTTTATCAATCCGTAAAAGCATACTTAAATAGACAATATGCTTTTACAGAGTGACAGCTTCAAAGTTAGGGCGTATTGGTGATCCATACGCCCTTATATGTTTAGATTTTAAAACTTAAAATCATTTTCAGTAGGGCAGTGGTAATCTGTTCTTGAATGTACTTGTCCACAAAATAATATCCATTACTGTATTCATCAGTAAGCATCTTTGTAGAAAGTTTTGCAATATATCTTTGGTAATGATTTAATATATATTCAATTGCCACAGCATCACCATCACTTGCTGCCTTTATTATAGGAAAGGGAATCAACTCCTTTGTTTTCTTCATAACTCCTCCTCCAATAGTGTTTTTATAATTTTTAATGCATTAGTACGGTTGCGGTACACTGTACTACGGTTTACACCCAATTCATCTGCAATCTCTGCATCCGTCATTTCCAAATAGTACGACATCAGAATGATATCACGTTTGCGTTTTGGCAAAGTATCTAGGGCCTCTGCAATCTGACAGTCAGCTACTTCCACATTAAGTGATAAAATCTCATAAATCTGACTATCTAAATGATAGGAGTCAGAAGTTTGCAGCTTATTCAATTCCAATTCCGATATTTCTGAAAATAAGTATTCATGTTTACTGCGTCTACCAATAGATCGGCAACAATTACTTTTAGTACGTATCATTACTTTTCTTGCCATATAGTCAAATTGGAATTGAATAGTTGTCTGAAAATCTTTCTGAATCTGATAGTTGAGTTTTTCGAATGGTATTTTGCTGAAAGAAGATGGCTTCATAGAATATCACCTCCTTTCTTAGCCAGTGAGAAAAGAGAAAATTTTGTTTCTCTTTTCCTCTTTGTGTAACGAAGGAAACCACTTGCTAAGCAAGTGGAAGAAAAAAGGCTTATGCCGTTGAGCAGAAAAAAACTCCTATGTTAAAATAGATGCAGGTCTAGCCAACCGCAAATATGAAAACATAGGAGGATGTCTAATGAAAGACACAAATAGTTTATCTCATACTTCTTGAACCCAAAGCAACCACTTTTTTTAAATAACCACTTAGATTTATAGGATTTTTTTAACGCGACGAAGCATTATTACTTCACAACTTCCAGTTTTACTCATTAACAGTTCTTAAATAATCCTTTACTGTTATCAAATAATATATACTATAGATAAACAAATATGCTAACATTATAATTACATATTCCTTAACAATTTTTAGCTCCATTAATTTGCTTATAGAAAATGACGCTGCGTAGGTATTTAAAGATGCTAGTAAAAATGGAACACCAAATAAAATTAAATTTTCTATTAATACTGCCTTTTTTATTTCGCGTTCACTGACTCCTATTTTTCTAAGGATCATAAAATTTTTCTTGTCTTCCTTTGCTTCCATAGACATTTTAAAATATATTATACTGCCTGTTGCCATTACAAATAAGATTCCTATAAATAGTCCTGTAAATGCAAGTACCCCCATTATCTTCATTCCACTGGTATAATGCTCATAAAAAGTTGCTAAACTATCTTCCTTAGGCATATCCCTTTGTAGTTCATCAGTAAATTTTTCAGCCCTAAAATCATTTTTAAGTATATACCCTGTAACATTAAAAAAGTTTCCAGTCCTTGCCACTTTTTTAATATTCTTATACACCTTATCGCTTACAATTACTATTTCTCTGCAATGATCTATAGCTATAAAGTTCTTTGTATCTGAATTAGTTATATTAAGGTTATAATCTTTATTTCCAAATTTAAAACTTATATTTTTATTAATATTTCCCTTAGGATTTCCCGACATAGTGTCTAATGCAACATAATAACATTCATTATCATTTAAATTTACTTTCCTATTTACTCCCTCATATGAATTAATTTTATTAAACTTACTTTGATTTAATATTGAAACGTCAGATTTGTTATTATAAAATGGTCCATTAGCAGTTACTATAACAAAGTTTATAACTGCTTTATTTTTAACCGAAACTTCTTTATGTTCCTTCAAAGCATCATTAAAAATTTTATCTGAATTTTGATTTCCATTTACGTATTCCACTGAAAATGGGCACAAATTTCTTGCATTTTCTATAGATTTATTAAACCCTCCAAAGCAAAATAGAAGTGCACACAATGCAATAGTAGTGGTTACTGTTATTATACTAAGGCTTCCTACATTTCCTCTATATCTTTGATAAATCTGGGATATTGGTATAAGTCTAATTCCTTTAAAAATATATGGTTCATTTTTCTTCATTATATTTATAATCACAGCGGTAATAGCAGTGAAAAATAGTATTGTACCTATAACGATAAGTAATACTACTTTAGGTGCCAAAATTATGTTGTCCCCAAGTTTTTTTATGGCAAGATAGTATCCAAAACTCATAAAAATAAAAGAAACTACGCTCATTGCTAAAGTTAACATTGATATCTTTAGCCCTTTTTCTATCTTTTTAGATGCATTAAACATATCTATAAGACTGCTTCTACTTATAACAAAGTAACCATGAATACTTATTATACAAAATATAATTGTAAATACTATAAATGATAAATTAAACGCTTTAAGGCTAAACTGAAATTCAGCTGTACCTTTAGTCCTCATAAGTTCAAATAGCAGCATAATAAAAAATTTATTAAAAACAATACCCAAAATTATTCCACTTAAAAACGACATCAATGTAATCATCAAATTTTCAAAAAAATTGAGGAAAGCAACCTGCTTTTTAGATATTCCGAGCAACATATAGGTTGCAAATTCTTTTTTTCTAGCTTTTATAAAAAACGAATTTGAGTACCATATAAAAAATACAGAAAATAATATGACAAGCCCTAAACCTATCTTAAGTAAAATCATACTTGACTTCATTTTACCAAGTGTATTTTGAACATTTTTATTATAAGTTATGGATATAAAAAGGTATAATACAAATACACTAAAGCTTGAACTTAAAAAATATGCCCAGTAATTTTTAAAATTACTTTTTATATTACTCACTGCCATTTTACATAATGTCATCCGTATCACCTCCAATAATAGAGAGCACTTTTAATATATTCTGATAAAAATCTGCTCTGCTTCTATCCCCTTTATATATTTCATTAAATAATCTTCCATCTTTAATAAATATCACTCTCCTGCAATAAGAAGCAGCAAAGGCATCGTGTGTTACCATAAGAATTGTAGCTTCATTTTTTTTCATTCAAATACCTTAAAGAATTCAAAAGTTCTTTAGATGCCTTCGAATCTAATGCTCCTGTAGGCTCATCTGCAAGAATTAGTGAAGGTTCTGTTATCATCGCTCTTGCCGCAGCAGCTCTCTGCTTTTGTCCTCCAGATACCTCGTAGATATGCTTATTTATTATTTTATCTATACCAAGTTTTGTGCTTATATCCTTGAGCCTTTTTTCAATAACATCATATGGTGTTTTAGATAAAGCCAAAGGCAAAACTATATTTTCCTTAATAGTCATATTATCAAGCAAATTAAAATCTTGAAATATAAATCCTAACTTTTCTCTTCTAAATTTTGATAAGTTTGGTTCTCTAAGTCCCACTATATCTTTTCCATCAATAAATACATTTCCTGCAGTTGGTTTATCAATAGTTGATATAACATTTAAGAACGTAGTTTTTCCCGAACCAGATGGTCCCATTATCCCAACAAATTCCCCGCTTTCTACTTTTAAATTAATATCATTAAGTGCTGTATATTTCACTCCTCCAAATTTAGAACCATAAACCTTTTTTAAATTTTGTATATTTAAAAACTTCCATTTTTATACCTCCATCGCGTTTCACTATATTTAAATTATATAAAAAAGCAAAATGTTCAGCCATTTTTTTGACTTACATTTTGCTTTTCAAACTTTACATTTTTGTAAGCTCGTAATAATCACACCACTTTGGAAAATGTATATAAAACTTAGTTCCCTTGTTATATTCAGATTCTACAGTAATGTTATGTCCCAATTTTCTAGCAAGCTTATAGGATAAATACAAGCCCAATCCTGTAGCCTTTGAATTTTCTTTTCTTCCATTGTATCCTGTAAAAGATTTAGCAAATATTCTACTTAAGTCTTCTTTCTTTATTCCTACACCAGTATCTTCTATTAATAATATTTTTTCATTATCGCTTTGTGATGCTCTTATTAATATTGTTCCACCTAAACTTGTGTACTTAAGAGCATTAGAAATAACCTGATTTACTATAAAAAGAAGCCACTTTTTATCAGTATCTACGCTAAATCGACTATCTATTTCTAATTTTAATTTTATATGCTTTTTTATAAATATGCTTGAATGAATTTTTATACTTTCCTTAACTAACTTGCCAACATCAACCTCAGAAATTATATAGTCTTTTGAAAAATCATCACTTCTTGAATAATAAAGAACCTTTTCAACATAATCATCTATTTTATCTATCTCTTCTTTAAAGGATTTTAAATTTATTTCTCCACTTTCAAGAAGAAGCTTCGAGGTTGCTATTGGTGTTTTTATCTCATGTACCCAAGCTGTTACAAAGTCATTATTATCATCAAATTTCTCTTCTAAATTATTTAATTTTTCAGTATAACTCATATACAAGTCTTCTATCATAGACATATAAATTTCATCTTTATAATCAAAAGGGCTAGGTAAAATAGGTGTTTTGTCTTCACCCTTTTTATAAAGTAAAAGTTCTTTTATATATCTATTTTTTATGCTGTAATCATAAAAAATAAATATGCACATTAAAAATATTGAAACAAAAATCATATATACAATATTTGATTTAGCCATTCTATTTCGCTCATCCAAGTAAGTAAACATCGAAACAAATGTTATTAAAAGTATATAAAATATTATAAATCTTATATTATCTCTTAAATATTTAATAAGTGTCATTTTATAACATATCCTTGATTTTTTATAGTCTTTATAAAATCTACAAGTCCAATTTCTTTAAGCTTTTTTCTAAGCCTATTTATATTTACCGTAAGTGTATTATCATCTATAAAATTCTCATCCTGCCAAAGCTCCTGCATTATATCTTCCCTGCTTACTATATTGTCGTGATTCTTGATTAGCACATAAAGTATCTTAAATTCATTTTTTGTAAGTTCTATATTTTCATCATTATAATAAACAGTATTATTCTTTAATGAAATAACAACATTTTTAAACTCAAGCATATCTAAGCTTGTCTCACTATATGAATAAGTTCTTCTTAAAAGCGCATTTATTTTAGCTACAAGAACTTCAATAGAAAAAGGCTTTGTTATGTAGTCGTCTCCTCCCATATTCACAGCCATAACTATGTCCATATTTGAATTTCGTGAGGATAAAAATACTATAGGTATCTTTGATATGCTTCTTATTTTACTGCACCAGTAAAATCCATCACAAACAGGAAGATTTACATCCATTAAAACAAGCTGAGGCTCTACCTTTACAAATTCCTCAAAAGTACTATTAAAATCTTCTACAGCATAAATCTCAAAAGACCATTTCTTCAGTGACTTTTTTAAAATACCTCTGATTTTTTCTTCGTCTTCTACAATCATTATTTTATACATAACCCACCACCTTTGACAGAGTACAGAGTAGAGATAACAGAGTACAGTTATGGATGACTTTTCTTCATTTCTCTACGAAAAATCTTTAATTAAAAATTTCATCGACTGCACTCAATACAGCGTCAACTTTACATTTTAGATTTTCCGTCAAAGCAGAAAATCATCCATAATTGTGGACTGTGAACTGTGCATTGTGAATTAATTATGGTATTGGTAGTAATAACATTTAAGTTTTCCGTTATACAATTTTCTATTTTTATCAGCTTTTCTTCCAAAGAGTTCTTCAAACTTTTCATGAGCTGTAATTACAAAATAAGACCAATTATCGAGCTTTGAAAAATTCCTCCCCATATCCTTATATAATCTCTCTACCTCTTTTACTTCTCCAAGTCTTTCACCATAAGGTGGATTAGTTATTATGAATCCTCCCTTTTTACTAGATGAAAAGTCTTGCATAGAAAGTTTTTGAAAATATATATAATCAGCTACACCAGCCTTTTTAGCATTGGCCTTGGCAGTTTTTATTACCCATCCATCTATATCAGAGCAAAGTATATTAAACTCCTTATTATTTATAGAATTTCTTGCATGCTTCCTTAAATCACTCCATAAATCTTTAGAAATTATATCCCATTCCTCAGATACAAACTTTCTCTTCAGACCTGGTGCAATATTCTTTGCTATCATAGCAGCCTCTATAGCTATTGTTCCAGAACCACACATTGGATCTGCAAGTTGAATTTCTGGAGTCCATTTGCTTAAAAGTACCATTGCAGCAGCTAAAGTTTCCTTTATAGGAGCGCCACCAGAATTCTCTCTGTAGCCTCTTTTGTGAAGTCCCTCCCCAGAGGTATCTAAGGTCAAGGTAACTATATCCTTAAGTATGCCAACCTCTATTTTGTATTCTGCACCATATTCTGTGAATCTTTCAAGGTTGTATTTTCTCTTCATTGCTTCAACAACAGCTTTTTTTACTATTCCCTGGCAATCTGGAACACTGTGAAGCTGTGATTTTATAGATTTTCCTGTAACATGCATATAAGCATCCTGGGGCATAATATTTTCCCATTGTACTTTTAGAGTTCCTTGAAATAACTCCTCAAAACTTTCTGCTTTAAATTCTGCCATTTTTATTAAAACTCTATCTGCAGTTCTTAGCCACAAGTTGCAGGTTACTATATCCATTTCGTCACCCTCAAAGGTAACCTTACCATTTTCAATCTTTAAATCATCATATCCAAGTTCTTTAAGTTCTTTTGCAACTACAGCTTCCAAACCAAAAGTCGAAGTTGCTATTAAAGTAAAATCCATTTTGTACTCTCCTTATTCTATCTCTCATATAATTCTATTGGTAAATCATCGGGATCACTAAAGAAAGTGAATTTTTTTCCAGTAATCTCGTCTACTCTAATTGGCTCAACGGCTACATTTTTATCAGCAAGTTCCGTTATTGCTTGCTCTATACTATCTATCTCAAAAGCCAAGTGTCTGAGTCCTCTTGCTTCGGGATAGCTAGGCCTTTTAGGAGCTTCAAGGAAAGAAAATAATTCTATTTGATATTTATCTCCAACTGCTAAATCTAGCTTATATGATTTTCTATCCTTTCTGTAAGTTTCATTAATAATTTTTAAACCTAAAATATTAGTATAAAACTTTTTAGATGTTTCATAGTTTGAGCAAATAATTGCTACATGATGAATTCCATTTAGTTTCATTATCTATATCTCCAATTTTATTATTTGCTATTTTATAACTAATTCAACAGGGCAGTGATCTGATCCCATAACCTTTGTATGAATGTTAGCACTAACAAGCTTGTCCTTAAGCCCTTCTGATACGCAGAAATAGTCTATGCGCCATCCTGCATTCTTTTCTCTGGCTTTAAATCTATACGACCACCAAGAATATATTCCTTCTTTATCTGGATAAAAATATCTGTAGGTATCTATAAACCCTGCTCCTAAAAGTTCTGTGAATTTACTTCTTTCTTCTGGTGAAAAGCCAGCATTTTTTGTGTTCGTTTTAGGATTTTTAAGGTCTATTTCCGTATGAGCTACATTCATATCTCCACATACAATAACAGGTTTCTTTTCATCCAAATTCTTTAAGTAATCTCTAAAGCAGTCTTCCCATTCCATCCTATAATCTAGTCTAGCAAGTTTCTCCTTTGAATTTGGAGTATAAACAGTAACCATATAAAACTCATCAAACTCTAAAGTTATAACTCTTCCTTCCTTATCATGCTCTTCTATATTTATTCCATACGTACAATTTATAGGTTTAATTTTTGAGAATATAGCAGTACCTGAATACCCCTTCTTTTCTGCATAATTCCAATAATCATAATATCCATCTAATTTTAAATCTATCTGTCCTTCTTGAAGTTTTGTCTCTTGAACACAGAAAATATCAGCATCTACTTCCTTAAAATAATCTAAGAATCCTTTTTGAACACATGCACGAAGGCCATTTACATTCCATGAAATTAATTTCATTTTGTTTTCCCTCCCTTTATTTATAGTACACAATTAAGTCTGCGCATTGTATACTTATTTTTTATAAGTTAAATGTTATGAAAAACCCTTTACTAATTTTAATGTTTCAAATGGTTTATCTCTATTATCTCATATTTCACATAAAATAAAAAAGAGCTTGTACCAAAATTATCAATTCTATTATTTAGGTACACACTCTTCAAATAGCTTCCTAACGAGCAATCCTTAAAGTCCATTAATAAATAACACATAGACTTAGGAGGTATTCTTTTAAAACATAGACTTATTTTAATAAAGTTCCTTACTAAATTCCTTTAAATTTTTGACACTATTAGTTATATTATCAATAGATGCGTTTATTTCTTCAGTTGATGCTGCTTGCTCCTGACTTATTGCCGCAGTTTCCTCAATTGCTTTAGATATTTTGTCCATAGACTCATTTACTTTATCAAGAATGTCCTTTATTGTAGAAACAGATTCCTTACTTTGATTTGCCAATTTTCTTACTTCAGCCGCTACAACAGAAAATCCTTTTCCATTCTCTCCAGCTCTTGCAGCCTCTATTGCCGCATTAAGCCCCAACAAATTTGTTTGATTTGCAATGCTCTTAATAAGTTCTAGTACTTTATCTGTTTCAGATACCGTTTCAACTGTTTCTTGAGTGAGCTTCATTACATTTTGCTGATGCTCCGCAAGTCCTACAGAAGCATTAGCTATTTGATGCGTATTTTCAGAAACATCCGTTATTATATTATTTAATGAGTTTATATTTTCAAGCAATTTTGAGTTTCCAGTTGTATTAATTCCATTAGATATTGAACCTATAATTTCATTTTTTGAATTCTTTATTGGAACAGCTATTACTTTAAACTCCTTACCATACACTTCTTTATCAATTAATTCAGTTTGAGGTTTGTTTGCATCCATACACTTTTTTACTACCTCAATTAATTGTTCATTCTCAGGTCCACAATAAAAAGAATGCTCAGCATTTGAAGCAAAAATTCCCTTTTCCGTATTTGTAAGCGCAACCGTACAATCATTCATCATCAATTCATTTAGATATGGCATAACCACCCTAAAACACCTTAATATCTCCTCATCAGTTAACTTCTTTTCAAAATATTCCTTATAATCCATATTTATTCCCCCTCTAAGCTTTGGATAAAAGCTTCTTTCTTCTTATTTTGCAGCTGCTAAACCACTACAATTATTAATTTGCATAGACCTCATAACACTTTGAAGCATGTATAAATTAATTTTCACAGCCGTAACCCTTTAAAAGAACTTTTAATTTAAAAACATACTTTGAAGTTCTTCACTGGATGACTCAAGTTTTTTTATTGAATCATATATATTTTGAATTTTTGAATCTTCTTCTTCTATATTAGCAAGAACCTCCTCCGTTGCCGCCGAATGTTCCTCAGAAATACTCGCTATATTTACGCACCCTTCATTAATTTCTTTGAATACCTTTGATACATCTTGTACAAGTTCAAGTTCCTTTGAAATATATTTATTTATATCTCCAAAAGACTCCTTTACCTTTTTAAAGCTGCCATTTGCTTCTTCTGCCATTATTTTACCATCTTCAGTTGTGTTCTTGCCATTTTTTACTTTTTCAACAACAGCTTCAGTTTTTTCATTAACTTTAACTATAATATTGTTAATTTCTTCTGTAAATTTACTACTTTGCTCCGCAAGCTTTTTAACTTCATCTGCAACTACTGCAAATCCCTTACCATATTCCCCTGCTCTAGCCGCTTCTATGGATGCATTCAATGCAAGAAGATTAGTTTGTTCTGATATTTCGTTTATACCTGATAAAAAAGCACCTATCTCTTTGATATTTTCTCTAAGCTCCTGAGTAGTTTCTAGAGATTCATCCATTGTTTTATTTATTAAATCTATTTGATTATACATACCTTCTATCTTCTCTGATCCATCTAAAGCAACTTCTGCAGCCTTTTTAGAAATATCATTCATGCTAACTGAAAATTCATACGTATTTGAAACTTTTTTATTAGCTCCATCCACTAATGTATTTATATTATTCATACTTTCTGACTGCTGGGTAACACCACTAGCCACCTCATTAATTGTAGACATTATGTCCTTACTAGATTCACTTAAAGCTTCTAGATTATTTTTAGACTTTTCTATACCATCATTTAACACTTTTGTACTTTCTTTTACCAATTTACCTGACTCTGTTATCTTCTTAAGAGCTTCTAAATTACTTTTTTCAACTTTGGAAATTGAATGTACAAGTTCATTTCCCCATTTAGTGAGAAAAAATAAGATTATAATAGACAGATCGATGCACATCATAGAATTTGCAAAATCCTTATATGCCATAAGTGGACTTACAACTTGTATAAGTACAATTCCTATATTAATACATATTCCTATAGACAAAACAATCCACTTTCTCATGTATAATGCGGCATCGCACATTACAACAAAAATTGATAAAACAGTTAAAGCTCTATTGATGTTTTTACCACATAATATAACATATAAACTAGTAAAAAGCACACAAAAGACTGTTATAAACCCTATAGCATTTTCAAACTGCTTTTTCTTAATGAAAATTATCGAAATACTCGCTCCGATAATTAAAACTATTGATGGTACAAGAAACATACTTGTTTGACCTGTGGTTAATCCAAAAATAAGCAAAGCAATACCACACATTCCAACTATTAAGGTATTGATTTTATTCACCTTATTATTGTAATTTAATATTGCATTATTCTCCATAATTGCTCAACTCCATTCACATTTAAAGCGATAATCTTATCTCTTTTAATTTTTGCTTTCTTAATTCCTTTGTAAGTTCTGGAAGAGGCCATTCTATATAGTCAATTTCTTTTTGTTCTTGCTTAAGTTCTGGTATTTCGTATATTTTATCAATAGCCTCTTCTTTGCAGTCTACCCACTGACCAGCTTTAATTAACTTTCTTTTTATAAAATAAGTCCTTAATGTCTCTATAATAAGCTCAATAACATATTTGTTTTTAAAAGATAGTAGGGGGAATTTTTCTCCTACCGCCTTAAATGGCATCAGCATGCAGCTGCTTGGACTACAGCATCCTTTGCCATTATATTCGCAAAATGGTTTTAACCTTTTAGTACATTCGCCTATAGTTAATCTCTTTATTTTCATGTTTTTTATGTCTTCAATTTCATACGCTTTTCCATCTCTATCAAAATAATATGTTTTATCTCCTACCTTTACACCACTCCCGATTATTACAACAAGTTCAAAGTTTCTATCAAGATTTTTAACATACCTCATAATTTCAAAAGATGTCTTTGTTGCTGCCAGACATCCTCCATCACAAGCTTTTTCTATTATCCTCACTGTATCGGGCGTTACATTGTCAACATCATTTATTACAGGTGCGTTATTTAACATATGTCCAACTAACACTTTTACATTTGGAAAATTCTTTTTAAAGTCATCATCCATTAAAGAGGCCTCAGCTTTTCTAAAATGAACAACTTTTTCGGTTCCAATTATATTAACCTTGTTATCATTAAAACCTCTCTTAACTGCCTCAACCATTAGTTTATTTTCCTCTGGGTCAACACCCATCATCCTAGTAGCTACTCTATCTGTTTCAACACTGTTATTTCCGCTTATGATCACCCTCATATCAACTGGATCAACTGGTGCAGGGGTACAACCCTCTCCACCTATAATTCCATCTATAATAGTTAAATTTGGTTTAAACAAATATAATAAATCAACAAGCTTTTTATTTATATTATAATTATGGTTCCTTTGTCTTAAATTATAAGGAATAATACCCATGGCATTTTTGAAACCTAAGGTAACTCCTGTGTATAAATTAGTTTTCATTTTAGGTACAGAGACATAAAAAGCATTACCATCTATGACACTTTTCATTATTTGAGGAATGTATACTTCTTTCATAACCTCAGCTTTCGGCAGCATGTACCTAATTACCGGCTCATTTTCTAAAGCAATGCACTTCACATTGTAATGCTGAGCTACTCTATCAATACCACTTACTTTAAAACTTACATTAGTAGGCATTCCTTTTCCTGAGGATTCAATGATTACTACATTTTCACTAATCCTTTTAAAGTAAGCTACTATACAATCAAAAACTCTTGGATCTGTAGATTCTGGATAATCATCCTCTTTAAAGCCCATCTTGTGGTATACAGAAACAAGATTAGGTTTTATTAAAATGCCTTTTCCTTTCATTTTTTCTACAAAATTTATTTTATTATTTAAATCATCTAAATTTTTATAAACCGTTTCCTTTATTGCCTTAACATCTTCCCTTGAAAAATACTCTTTACTTCCGTAATTTTGCGGCAGCGCAGCATAATCTTTCAAATAATTAATCTTAGGTGCTTCAGAAATAACAACATAACTTTCATCTTTCAATTTATTTCACCTTCATTCAGCATAAAAAACATTCTATCATTCCAATTATCGTATATATTAGCATATATATGATATTAACTTTTATAATTTTTTGTTTAATTATTATGTTATTCTCTAATAAAAAAAAAGACAGAGCATAATCTCCATCTTTCTTTATACTATGTTTTAAATAAACGTTAACTTTTTAACATAGCTTTATTTTAAAATTTTTCTAAAAAAGTTTTGCACATATCGTGCTCACATTTAAAACCAAAATGTTGTAGAGCTTTCTGAAGGGCAAATAGCGTGTAACTTACCTTATCTGGATATGCATTTTCACCCATATGCCCTATTCTTAGAACTCGTCCCTCAAGGTATCCAAAGGAACCAGCTATCATAACATTGTAATTTTCAACCATGTAATCTCTTAATTTTTTATCATCTATCCCGTGAGGTACTTGCACAACTGTTACTGTATTTGAAAATCCATCCTTCATATACAAACTAAGACCCGCATAAACAACTGCTGCTCTGGCTGCAGAAGCTATTTTATCATGTCTAAGCAGTATATTATCATCCTTTAATAAATTATCTATTGCTGTGCTAAGCCCAACTATATCACTTATAGGTGGAGTATATGGAAACCATTTATCTTCATAATAATTTTTCCAAGAAAGAAGATTACAATAAAATGATGCTATAGGGACTTTTCTATTTTCCATTGCTTTAAATGCATCATCGCTTATACTTACAACCGTGAGTCCAGGAGGCGCTGAGATACACTTTTGAGAACCTCCAAGTGCTATATCTATCTTCCAATCATCTACTTTTATTTCTTCTCCTCCCATAGCTGCAACACTATCTACAACGGTAAGTATTCCTTTTTCTTTTAATAGTGGGCATATTTCACTTATGTCATTTAAAGCTCCAGATGGAGTATCACAGTGAACAACTGTAGCATATTTAAAGTCACTATCTATATCTAAAAAATTCTTCAGCTCTTCAATATTTATTTTATGTTTCTTGTCACCTCTAAAGAAGAAGGGTTCTCCTCCATATAGTTTTACGAAATCAGCAAAGCCTTCTCCAAATATTCCATTTTCAATAACTAATACCCTATCTCCAGGTTCTGTAAGTGAAGCACATGCTGCCTCAAGTCCAAGTATTCCTTCTCCACTTAAAACTCTCACTTCATTTTTGGTTTTTAACATTTTTCCTATCTTCTCACAAGTTTCTTTGTAAAAATCGTAAAATTGAAGGTCAAGATCAGGATTTGTAGTTTGGGTAGCTCTTGAAAACCTAACATTTTCTTTAACCTGTGTAGGCCCAGGTGTCATTATCATAGGTACCTTCACAAAATTCACCTCTTAAATACATTTTATTTTTTACTATTTCGCCATTCTTGTAATGTTTCATACTTATTTTGGGCTGTATCATAATATAATATTTGCTTGCTATCCTTATTAATTGCGAATCTATATATATTAACATTATGGTCCGTATGATTTTCTCCAACGTAAATAATATAATAATCTCTCAAGTAAGTATCACTTGACGATGCTTTTGGAGAACGTTCTACATACAAAATGGGTTTTACATTTTTATTCTTTGATAATGTATCTACAAAGCTGCTAACCTCAGAAACATTTTGCTTAAGATAACTTATAAGTTCATCATTACTAATAGTACTTGATGTACTTGACGTATTTGATGCTAAGAAGTATTGACTGTCTTTATTATATTCTATACTATCTACAGTTTTTTTATCTTTGCACTTTACTTTTATATCTATATCCTTATTTTCATCTTTAACTTCATAATTCCAATATCCATTAGCCGCTGCTATCTTTTCCATAAGACTTGAATAATAAGATTTATTTTCATCATTTAAATCTTTATTTAGACTTATATAGAATATAGCATACGTCTTATTATCTTTAAGCTCTACTTTATTAAGCTTAATATCTTCAGCCTTAAATACTTCTTTAACTGGATGACTCCAATTATCTATATCCGTAATAACTTCATCATCACTTTCTGTGTCAGATGTTTTGCTTGCTGCTGGTGTTGTTTTATTTGTCGTGCTAGCTGTAGTCTTAGCTTTATCAGAAGCACTTTTATTAGTATTGTTAGAATTACTTCCGCATGCTGAAAATGTAACAGTAGCAATTAACAAGGTTAAAATCAAAATAGCTCTTTTCATGTATCATCCCTCCCTTATATATATATTATACGCTTAAAAAACAAATTTAAACAACAATTTCTTTCAGTATAAATTGTTAAAATTTAATATACAATACTTTTAAAGCATATGTTAAAATAGTTACTAAAACTATGTAATTTAAGGAGTGTTAAATGAATGGATAGCCACAATTATCTTAAATCGAAAATAAAAGAAATATGTGAGAACTATGACAGCTCCTCTACAGGAGGCTGGATTACAGGCGATGGTCCAATACCTGCAAATATAATGTTCATTGGTGAAGCACCAGGTAAAACTGAAGTAGAATCTGGAAAACCTTTTGTTGGAATGGCCGGTAAAACTTTTGAAGGATATTTAAATTCTATAGGTTTATCAAGAAAAGATATCAGAATAACAAATACTTGCTTTTTTAGACCTATAAAAATAAATTTAAGTAAAACAGGTAAAACTACTACGAGTAATAGACCTCCTAAAACCTCAGAAGTAAATCTATTTAGACAGATTCTAGATGAGGAAATAAAACTTGTAAATCCCAAAATAATTATAACTCTTGGTAATGTTCCATTAAAAAGGCTTACAAGCTTTAAAAACATAGGAGAATGTCATGGCAAGCTAATTTATGATGATAACTTAAAAAAATATATTTTTCCAATGTATCATCCTTCAGCATTGACTTATAACAGAAATGGCTCTTTTAAAGAAATGTATGAAAATGATTGGAAAGCTCTGCAGGATGCTATTAATAAGGTTTTAAATAAATAAAATTTACTTTAATAAATGGAAGGAAGGTGAAAAACGCTGTAAATCAGCGTATGCTTATGGAAACAAAAAAAGCTCTAAAAACTTTATGCTTCTGGGTAGGTCTAGCTATTGCATTTAATATTGGCATCTATATATTCATGGGAAGAGACCACGCCCTTGAATTCTTTGGAGGTTATATAATTGAACAAAGCTTAAGTCTAGACAACTTATTTGTGTTTTTACTTATCTTCGAAGGCTTTGCCATAAAACCTCAGTATCAAAAAAGAATCCTAAGCTATGGAATTTTTGGAGCTATAGTACTTAGGCTAATATTTATAGTCTTAGGCGTAGCAATAGTAAATAAATTTCATTGGATTTTATACGTATTTGGCATAATTTTGATAGTAAGCGGAATTAAAATGTTCTTTAAAAAAGAAGAAAGCACAGACTATAAAAACAGTATTTTCTTTAAGGGATTAAAAAAAATAATTCCGGTCACTGATGAATTAGCTGGGGAAAAGTTTTTCGTAAGAAAAAATAAAATTCTCCATGCCACTCCACTTTTTGCAATACTCGTTATAATTGAAGGCTCTGATGTTCTATTTGCCATAGACTCAATCCCTGCTATTTTTTCTATAACAACAAATCCATTTTTGGTATATACCTCAAACATATTTGCAATTTTAGGTTTAAGAGCTATGTACTTCTTGCTTCAAAAACTTCACAACAAATTTGAGTATGTTAAATATGGTGTGGCATTAATTTTGGTCTTTACAGGAATAAAACTTGGCATACTATTTTTCCATATTGAAATATCACTTGGAGTATCGCTAGCAGTTATTTTCTTGACTTTGATACTCAGTATAATCTTTTCTATGATTAAAACAAGTAAAAAATAATAACCAACTTAATGACAAGTGACAGATATCAGGTTTAGAATAGATTCTTTCCATTTGCTTGACTTGTCACTTGTCAACTAATTAAAGCATCCAAATTATTTTTTTCATTTTAACTCTTCAGACAATATACCTACAAGGTGCTGTATGATCCTATAATTTTAACTAAACTATGTTTGCTTATAACTTCAATAGCTTGTCTTACATTTTCTTCTTCAGGATAAGAACCGTCTATATCAATAAAAAAATAGTATTTTCCAAGGCCCTTTTTAGTTGGTCTAGATATTATTGATGATAAGTTTATCTGTCTCTGGGCAAATTCTTCTAACACTCTAAATAAAGCACCTGGTCTATCATCTGCTGCATCCATTATAGCAATAGACGTTTTATAATGCTTTCCCTTTCTACAACCTTCTTTTTCGTCCGCCGAAAGTACTATGAATCTAGTTTCATTTTCATCTGAATCTGTAACACAATTAATACTAAACTTAAGTTTTTCAAATGAATTAATCATATGTTCAGGAATTATGGCACCCTCATCTTCTAATCCTTCTTTTATCTTTTGGACAGATTCACCGTTGCTTTCAGTTGTTATGATTTTTACATTTTTAAAACTCTCTAAAAACTTACAGCATTGCCCTTGAGTTTTAAATTGAACGTATATTTTTTTAACTTCTTCTATATTACTGTTTGCAGCAAATGCAAATTGTATAGGAATAACAAGTTCATTTATAATATTTACCTTTTTTTCAATCAACAAATCCAAAGTAACTTGTACAAATCCATCTAATGTATTTTCAATTGGTACAATTCCTATATCACATTCATCTCCAATGGCATTAACTACCTTTGTTATTGTAGGATAAAATATGCTGTTAAACTCCTGATTTGTTTTCTTTTTATACTTTTCTACTGCGAGTTCACTAAAAGTCCCTGCTGGCCCCAGTACTGCTGCTCTAATCATACATATTCTCCCTTTCCTCAGAAAACTTCACCTTTGTTTAAAGATATTTTACTCTATTAAACTATTAAAGGCAATGACAGCATCTACATTATGCTATTTTAAATTTTATTTAGACACTTCTTTATTAAATCAATAGTTTTTTGCACATCTTTTAAATTAACAGTTTCTTTAATAGTTCCTTTATTTTGACATGGTACGGCTATTGTGCCTGTAGGTACTCCTCCCACTTCCTTATGTACTGTACTCCCATCGCTTATTTCATCTGAAACACATAGCTGAACACTCATATCCATTTTTTTAGCTTCCTTTATTAACAGTTCTTTTATGTCGCTATGCATAATAAGCCCCTTTTGCATTGCAATTATTACCGGTCCATTGCCAAGCTTTATGTACTTTTCATTTTCAGTACTAAGTGCAAAGCATAGATCGGGTTTAATATCAAAGGCTGCTGCTCTAGCTCCTCTTGCTTCAAGTTCTCCTTGCACAGAGAATACAAAATACACCTCTTTGTTGTATTTACAAGCATCCTTTATAAGTCTGAGCATTACATAACATGCTATTCTATTACTTAAATTTGAACCAACTATATTATCCTCTTCTTCATATATGCTCCCTTTAAAACAAGCTGCATCTCCTTCCTTCACATAGTTAAGTGCAGCTTTTCTTGTCTTAAAGCCCAAATCTACATATAAATCTCTAAATTCATGTTTTCCTTTATCATAGGATAAAACCTCTCCAGAAACACCACTTTCAAATTCTACGAGTTTATTTACAACATTATCTGCCTCAATATCTCCTAAGTTATGAATTCTGACCTTACCATCTTCCTCAATATAATATGCAATTAAACCCTTCACATCCATATTGATAGATACCATTACTTTCTTTTCTCCGCAGCCTTTTTTTACTATTATGTTTCCAAGCTTATCCTCTGTTATTTCACATTCCATATCTTTTAACTGTTGCTTTATAAACTGAGATACTTTACTTTCATGTCCACTTACTCCAAAAACTTCAACAATATCCTTAAGCAATTTATCCATTTTTCCACCCCTTTAATTCAAGTTGCAAATGTATTTTTTTAAAAGTTCAACTGTATTTTTAAAATCATTAATACTTGCTACTGAAACTGATGAGTGTATATATCTACATGGTACAGATACAGTTGCAACTTTAGCACCATTTCCAGATGTATGAATGGCACCAGCATCATTTCCTCCTGCAATGGCCCTTCGTCTTTGATATGGTATGCCATTTTTTTCAGCGGTTTCTATAATATCATTTGTAATGTCAACATTAAATATGCTTGTTCTATCCATTATTGATATAGCTGGTCCTTTTCCTATTTCAGTCGCTCTTAAATGATCTTGTATTCCCGGCATATCTGCGCATATTGTACCTTCAATGGCAATTCCTATATCCGGACTAATTTGAAAGGCGGAAACATATGCCCCTCTATCACCTATTTCCTCCATTACATTAAACGCAGCATATAAATCACAATCATAATTTTCCTTAAGCACCTCAACTAAAACTGCGCATCCCGCCCTATCATCAAGAGCTTTTGCCTTTACAAGTCCTTCTCCAAACTCTGCAAATTCTGTTGTAAACACAGCATAATCTCCTAATTTAACGTATTTCTTAGTTTCCTCTTTAGATTTAGTTCCTATGTCTATGCAGCATTTATCATAACTTATACTATTTTCCCTCTCATCGCTGTTTTGCAGATGAATAGGCTTCAAGCCGATGACCCCTGGTATTTTATTTTTACCTATATAAACCATCTTAGATGCTATTATCTTGCTATTGATTCCTCCCATAGCCGCAAATCTCATTGTTCCATCATCATTTATTCCAGTTATTATAAATGCAACTTCATCCATATGCGCATCTATCATAACCTTTTTACCCTTGCCTTTTTTATGGGCTATAATATTTCCAATTCTGTCGACTTTTATTTCATCAACAAAGTCCTTTATTTCATCTTTTATAAGTTTTCTCACTTCATCCTCATATGACACAGGTCCTGATGCATTACAAAGCTTTTCTAAAAACATAATAATTCCTCCACATCTATACTGTTTAATTCCTGTATAAACTTTGATATAAGAATTCCTGTATTATTTATATCATCAACACTAACAAGTTCAACAGAGGTATGCATATATTTTATTGGAATTGAAACAAGCACTGAAGGCACTCCTGATCTTGAAATTTGTGTATCCCATGCATCACATCCTGTATTCCCAGGTTCAACCTCAACCTTATATTTGATTCCATAGCTATTCGCAGTATCTATTATCTTTTCCATTACCTTTCCGTGTATATTAGGCCCAATACAAATTACAGGACCTCCTCCGATTTCGTTTTCTCTATCTGTATCTCCAAGCTTTCCACCATCAAAAGTAACATCTATTGCTATGCAAATATCTGGATTTAAATTATACGCTGCCATTTTGGCTCCTCTATGCCCAACTTCTTCTTGTGCCGAACAAACAAAATACACTTCTACATCATGTGCTACATTCTGAAGTTCTTGTGCACAAACATACATTGCTGCAATACTTGCTCTATTATCAATGGCCTTACAAGTTACCGAATTATTAAAAAGCTCGTAAAAATCTCTTTTTATAGTTACATAGTCTCCCACAGAAACTATTTCCTTTAGTTTTTCAGTACTATAACCAGTATCTATTAAAAGCTTATCTGCCGGTATCGCCTCTGTTCTTTCTTTTTGATTCATAAGGTGAGGAGGTTTTATACCTATAATTCCAGATATATCTTGTTTTCCATGCACAATTACTTCTTGTGAAATAAGAGTTTTAGCATCTATGCCTATTGGCTTAAACGTTAAAAATCCCCTATCTTCAATGGAAGTTACAATAAGCGATACTTCATCTGCATGTGCCATAAGCACAACTTTACATTTACCTTTTCCTTTCTTATGTACGTAAACATTCTTCATACCATCAATTGCAATATCTCCAAAACTAGAAAATTCCGTTTTAATTACACCAAATAAGTTATCTTCATAACCACTTGGTGCATTTTTTAAACAAAGTTCTTTTAATAATAATTTACTATCCATTACTTCACCCGCTTATTAAAATCTTATATATATTTTAGCATACCTTATTTAAAAAATTTCTAAAAAGGTGTATAAAAAAAATTTTTTAAGTCAATAATTACCAATGTTAAGGAAAGAGGTGCTTAATTTGAGCAAAGGTAAATTATTGTTTATATTATGTTGCATTTTTGTTTTTCTTGTAGGAAGCTATGCAGTTTACTATAATAAATATGAAAAAAACAATATATTAAAAAAAGTTTCTCAATCAAATCTAGTGCAGCAATCATCTAGTAATAATATTGCTACAAATGATAAAAGAACAACTCAATCAAATAGTGATAAAACTAGTGAAACTTCAGTTAAAACTAATAACTCCATAAACTCTTATGAGGTCGTAAAAACAGTTTCTGAAGATTCTGATTACGTTTATATAAAATATAGATTAAAAAAAGGAGATCATCTATGGAGTTTAGCTGAGCGCTTTATGCCAACATATAAAACTTCAGGAGTTGTTAAAGAAATAGAAAAACAAAATTCTTTAAAAAACGATAACGAAGTTACAAAAGATGCTTCTCTTATAATACCAGCAGAAAAAAAAAGTTGTTAATAATTAATTATTAATTCTTATATTTCCTCTGCCTATAATTGGAGAATTATAGGCAGAAATAAACCTTAATCCCCAATTATTAGTATAATAAAAGACCTAGCCATAACTCCCCCTTGGCTAGGTTCTTTTCTACGTAAAGATACTATTTTATCAATTATTCCTTAATCTAAATTAGCATCGACCTTCCATTTAGTATTATTTCCAATACCAATCACAGACTCTTCTTCAATATTTTCTAATGCCTCATTTATTCTATCCTCACTAGCTAAGCCTCTAAATTCTGTAATATATTTCTATTCCTCTGTTTATTTGCTACCCTAGCTATATGCCCTATAGATATTCCTTTTCCTGTATAGTTTCCCATCTATATGAATATAAAAACATATGTTACCTTGCTCCAAAACTTTCTCCAATTTAAAAATCGCTACTTTAATATTTTCCACTGTAACTAGACCTCGATAATATTACATTGATAGTACCCAAATAAATATCTCCCTTTTCCTTCTAATCAACATAATCATAAATAAGCAGCAACTTTCTAATTATTTGTACTTCTAACTAATAGTATAGTCAGATATTATTCTTCTAATTGTTAATCTATTTTTGATAGAAACCTATCTTATTAAATTTATACCATTCATTAATCTTACTTTTTCTTTTAATTGTAGAGGACATATAACTTTAACTTTGTCCTGCATGCTTATAACCAAATCCACAATAAAATCTAAATCACTAACTTGAAATATTATGCATCGCTTTTTTCATTGCTGCTTCTCCAAAAAAACTTTGCATCAATTTTATCTGTTAGAAAAAATTCATTAACAACGTCATATTCTAATGTAACATTATATAGGGCTTTTAGAAATATACCCAATACAAATACACTATTAAAGTACACATAAAAAATTTTAAAAATAAAAGATGTGTATTTCAAATTTATTGAAATACACATCTCTTGTTTTGGTGGCTTATCGGGGAATCGAACCCCGGACACCATGATTAAAAGTCATGTGCTCTACCAACTGAGCTAATAAACCATAAATTACCCGGCAACGTCCTACTCTCACACAGGGCCTCCCCTGCACTACCATCGGCGTATTAGTTCTTAACCTTCGTGTTCGGAATGGGAACGGGTGTTACAACTAAGCCATAGTCACCGGATCAAACTTATTTAGTTTTTCATACTTCTCAGGTGAACGACCCAGTTACATGTTAAAGCAAACTTACCGTTAGTTTTACTTTAAAAAACTGAAAATGATTTTTTATACTAACTACTCATAAAAAATTGCCTATACCCCTAACTAAAGATAAATCAGTATACTTTTTTAATGATAAACTATATTTACCTTCAAAAGAGCAGCTTTCAAGATACAATCCCCTATATGATAAATTTAAGTTAAAAGGAAAAATTGTATATAACAAAACATTAAAAAATTACAATGCTCTAATGTTTTTATTAAACAACATATCCAATGACATTACCCTTACTGAAGGCGTTAAAAGTTTTGCCTCAAGTACACTGAACTTTAAATTTTTCATTTACAAGGCTGAAGAAAACATTTATTGTAAGGCTTATGGAAATTATAATGATACGAGTGTAAATATATTAGATAAAAGTGCTAGCAAAATAAGTTCCATAAGAAATTTTAATGAAGAGACAAAGCTTATTATGAAACTTGAACACTATAATTTTATAAGGCATGGAGAAGAATTCTTTTTTAATGGCGACTATGAAGATTTTTTAAATATTTTATCAAAGAAAAATCAAGGCATATACAAGCTTGGTAGTATATCTCTAGGTAATGGCCTTAGCAATTTACAAATATATAGCAGCGCAGATATTAACGTAAATTTATACGAAAAAAATGATGCGTTTAATTTAGATTATGGAATTGGTGATATAAAAGCACCTGAATTCTCAAATATGCTTAAAGCTTATAAGTGCAATGAAAAATTTTACTTAAGTAAAGATAATAAATTAATTGATCTTGAAGACCCTAAAATAAAAGAGTTTATTACACTTATCGATTTTTTAAGTGCAGATGATAATCTATGTATAGAGAAAGACAAAACAATGTTTGCAGCAGAAGCTTTTGAAAAACTAAATATACGAAATTTTAAAGGCAGAGAACTTTTAAAAAATATAGAAAACAACCTAAATGGTTTAAATTATGATAAAATTTCTCTTCCAAATAATTTAAAAGCCTCACTTAGGGATTATCAAATTAGTGGCTTTAGGTGGTTTAAAAATTTAAGTAAGCTTGGTCTTGGTGGTATTCTTGCTGATGAAATGGGACTTGGAAAAACAGTACAAACTATAGCTTTTATTTTATCAGAGCTAGGAAAGATATCACTAATAATTGTTCCAACTTCCCTTCTTTATAATTGGAAAGCAGAAATAAATAAATTTGCGCCAATATTAAAAGTTGGAATTGCACATGGTACCAGTTTCAATTATGAAACTTTGCATAAATATGACGTAATTTTAACTACTTATGGTACTCTAAGAAATAATATTGAAAATTTTAAACATATAAAATTTGATTACTGCATTATTGATGAGGCCCAAAATATAAAAAATTCATCTGCTCAAATAACTACTTCTGTCAAAAAAATTAATGCAAAAATAAAATTTGCACTTACAGGAACCCCTATTGAAAATAATTTATCTGAGCTTTGGTCAATATTTGATTTCATAATGCCTGACTATTTATATTCCAAAGAGATTTTCGACAAAAAGTTGGCTTATGATTTCGAAAGAAACTTTGAAAACTTAAAGCTTCTAATAAAACCTTTTATTTTAAGAAGAACTAAAAAAGAAGTTATAAAGGACCTACCTGATAAAATAGAAGAGAAAATTCTTGTAGAAATGACACCAATGCAAAAATTAATATACAACTCTTATATTAAAACTGTTAGAGACAAATTAAAAAACGCCACTAATAAAAATACAGAAATTTTCTCATATCTAATAAAGCTGAGACAAATATGTTTAGATCCATCCCTCGTACTTACAGATTACACGGGCGGCAGTGGTAAATTTAAAATAGTAATTGAACTATTAGAAGAACAAATAGCTTCTAATAACAAAGTTCTGTTATTCTCTCAGTTTACCTCTGTAACTAAAAAAAATAAGTGAATTGTTTAAAGAGAAAGGCATTGAATATCTTTATTTAGATGGATCTATTCCTCCAAAAGAAAGAATCAACCTGACACAGAAATTTAATACTTCAAGTAAACCAATTGTTTTTTTAATATCACTAAAAGCTGGAGGTACAGGTTTAAATTTAACTGCTGCAAGTTCAGTTATTCACTTTGACCCTTGGTGGAACCCCGCTGTGGAAAATCAAGCAACCGATAGAGCACATAGAATTGGTCAAAAAAATGTGGTTCATGTAATTAAATTAGTAGCAAGGGAAACTATAGAAGAAAAGATTGTTTTACTTCAAGAAAGCAAAAAGGAATTAATAGAAAGTGTTATAAATGGAGATTTGAAAAACAGCGATGCAATAAATAAGCTTACAAAGGAAGAAATGCTTGAACTTTTCAGTAGATAATTTATGTGAAAAATTATATTGACAAATCATGCAACTTTACGCTACCATATGTTTAAAAGTTATAATATATTTTTGATAATTTGTTAACCAAGGAGGATTACTAATGAGTAACTTACTAGAAGAAGCTAAAGAACTTCAAAACTTATTAATTGAACACAGAAGGTATATACATGAAAATGCAGAAATTGATATGGACCTTCCAATCACTACAAAATATGTAATGGACAAGCTAACTGAAATGGGCTATGAACCAAAGGAAATTTGCAAATCTGGAATAGTAGCTATTGCTGGTGGTAAAAAACCAGGAAAAACATTTTTATTGAGAGCAGATATGGATGCACTCCCAATTGTGGAGGAAACTGATGAACCTTTCAAATCGAAAACAAATTATATGCATGCATGTGGTCATGATTTACATACTGCAATGCTTCTAGGAGCAGCTAAATTATTAAAGAAACACGAAAATGAAATTGAAGGTAAAGTAAAATTAATGTTTCAGCCAGCCGAAGAACCTATAAAAGGTGCTCAAGCAATGCTTAAAGCTGGAGTACTTGAAAATCCAAAAGTAGATGCTGCAATGATGATTCATGTTGCCACAGGAACTCCATTTCCTTCAGGTCTTTTAGTGGTACGCCATGCTGGCATCATATCATCTGCTTCAGATTGGTTCACAATAAGAGTAAAGGGAAAAGGTGGTCATAGTTCTTCACCTAATCTAACTATAGACCCTTTGAACGTCATTTCCCATATATTTATAGCACTTGAAAGTATAAACGCAAGAGAGCTTGCACCGGCAGACAATGCTGCCATTACAGTTGGACAAATACATGGAGGAAATACTTCTAATGTTATTCCTGATACTGCATTCTTAAGTGGAACTATAAGAACTTTCAACAACGAAACAAGAACTTTTATAAAAAGACGTCTTGAAGAAATAGCAACTTCTGTAGCAAAAACTTTTAGAGCAGAGGCTATAGTTGAGTATTCGTGCTGTTGTCCTTCCTTGATAAATGACGCAAATATTGTTGAAAATTTTAAAGATTATACTTCTTCTCTTATTGGAGATGACAGGATAATAGATGCAGATAAAGCTGAAAATGGAGCATATGCTACAATGACAGGTTCTGAAGATTTTGGATATGTAACAGAACTTATCCCAAGTATAATGGTAGGATTAACTACCGGTTCAACAACTGACGGATACATTTATCCTCATCATCATCCTAAAACTCAATTTGATGAAAGTCCATTATACATAGGCTCAGCCACTTATGCAAACATGGCAATGAAGTGGTTAGAAAACGCGAAGTAACAATGCTTCGTCACGTTAAAAAAATCCTATAAGTCTAAGGTTCAGAAATCATAAAATACATTACTCCAATAATTGGACTTTGTTCAATTATATTCTAAGTATATTATGAGGCTATTAAGTTCTTGTAAAAACTTATGAATAATTAGCATAAACTTTTCTAATAATATCCTTATGTAAATAAAACAAAGGATGGTGAAATAATGACAAAACTTGTTTTAGTACGTCACGGTCAAAGCGAATGGAATAAAGAAAACAAATTTACAGGATGGACAGATGTAGATTTATCAGTAGATGGCGCCACAGAAGCGTATCAAGCCGGTAAAATATTAAAAAGTAATAATTTAACTTTTGATGTTGCATTCACTTCTGTATTAAAAAGAGCTATAAGAACACTACAAATAATACTGTATGAAATGGATCTTCTATGGATACCAGTTTATAAGTCATGGAAATTAAACGAGAGACATTATGGTGCTCTTCAAGGCTTAAATAAAGATGAAACACGACAAAAATATGGAGAAGATCAGGTTTACAAGTGGAGAAGGTTTGTAGAAGTTAGACCACCTGCTCTTGACATAAATGATAAAAGATATCCAGGTAATGAATATAAATATCATGATTTAAAAAAGGAAGAAATTCCTCTTACAGAAAATTTGGACGATACCCAAGAAAGAGTTCTTGACTATTGGAATGAATACATTGTGCCTAATATAAAAGCCAATAAAAAAGTTATAATCTCAGCTCACGGAAATACCCTAAGGGCACTTGTAAGGTATTTAGATAACATACCAGGAGATGGCATAGCAAGCCTTAACATTCCTACTGGAATTCCACTGATATATGAGCTTGATGACAACTTAAAACCAATTACACATTATTATATAGGAATAGATGGAAAATTAGATAATACTAAAATCCCAAAAACCATTTAAAATCAATTTATATCCTTTTAAGTAAAACTCCATATTTTACAGGTGATGTAACTAAATTTTCTATACTATTGCTCATAATTTTATCTATTAAAATTGCACCTAATAAAATTATTATTGGAATGGCAATTCTTATAAACATCATCTTGTCCCTTTCTCTCATTTTTCCCCCTCCAATTCGTTATTTTATTTTAATTTTAGGCTATGTTTTAAATAAATGTTTACCCCACCAAAGCTTAAATCACAGCTTAATTTTAAATCAAATAGTATAATATGTAAATATATAATTGTAATCAATTTTTATTTAATTTGTAATATAATTGTAATAAAAAAGCTCAGCATCTGCTGAGTTTTTTATTCATCTAATGTTATCCTCTATTAATTTTAAGTTTCACATAGCAAAATGCCTTTAAAATAACATGTATGCACCACAATAAAGCAGCACCAAACATAATATCATAGGATAAATTAAGCAGAAATAAATGCTTGCTAAAATCACCATATCCAGCTCCTATAACTGGCAAAATGAACTGAGATGATCCAGACACAAGAATAAATATAAGCATTAAATTTAAAAGTTTTATGTCCGTTTCTTTGCTCTTTATAAAATATAGAAACGAAATTATAAAGTATACTATAGAAAATACTATATAAACATAAACATTATGATGAAGATTGGGCAATTTATCTATAAGCTCAATTCTAAAATTATTAACTTTTTTTCAGGATAAAATTGATTTTTTGCAAAAATTAAACCTTTTAGGCTTACCAAATACATAGGCACTATGAGCTGCATCATTTTATTTTTTGCCACATTCTATCAGGATTATTTAAATAAAACCCAAGTATTTTCCAATTAGAAATATTGGGATAAAATTCTTTCATCATAGTTTTACCCAACGGATCAAGTCCTTTATTCTTATTATAGAAAGAATGTCCATCAAAAACGACTAACTTTTCATTTAACCCAAGTTCCTTTAAATCTCTTTCTGGTGTTTTAGACCCTCTGAGAACCCCTATAAAAACAGACTGAAATAAATTATTCTCCTTAATTGTGTCTGTTAATGAAAAATATGAAATAGAACAAACTATAAATACCACCAAGGATCCTATAAGAATAGTTCGTCTATAGCCTAATGCTTTATAATAAAAATACAAGAATCCGTATATAATAAGCATAAAAATAAATAACGGTAAATTTTGTGATTTAGCGGTTAAAAATGCACCCGAAGCTATAAAAAAATACATAAAATCTCTCATTTTAGGTTTTTCCATAGTTATCAAATGCAAATAAGTACCTATGTTAAGAAAGAAAAAAACTATTGTACCTGCTTCTCCGTAAAAGAATTGAAGTATTCAATATAGCATGTACTAGTAAAAATAAAATAATACAAATTCCTGCTGCAAGCTTGGTGATTTTAGTTAATCTTTTATATCTTAGTATAAAAAAAAACTCCTGCTAAAAATATTGTAGAATAGATAACTGCTAAATATCTAATATCAAATAAATTTGATTTAAACCCACTCATAACTAATGAAAGCACTACTGCTATCTTTACAGGTATTGCCACAGAAACCCAATCCCAGTAAACTGGCAAAATTACACCTGGATCTTTTATTAAATATTTAATGTGCATAAACCCATCATAAGTTTCTTTATAACTTTTACCTATCTCACTTACTCCTCCATAAGTCATAAGCCTATCAAAATCACCATTGTTCATTTTACCAATTATGGGATAAATAAATAACGTATTTAACAATATGACTCCTATTATAGTTAAAATTATCGCTTCAATTAAGTAATTGTTTTTTATATAATTTAATTTTTTTAATATTAACTTCATTAACTAAATATCCTTTCAACATAAAGTTCTTTATGACACTTCGTTATCTTTCAACGGTTCTTCATCTTTGTATTTCTTTATTTTATCTTTGCAGCTTACCTTACTATCTATTATATACATTGGTCTACTCTTAGTTTCATCTGAAATTCTTCCTATATATTCCCCCATAATTCCAATGCTAATAAATATTAATCCAAACATAATAAGGTTAATCGACATTATTAAACCTAAACTTAAGATGGCTATATTCAAATATATATGTTTTATTAAAACATAAGCAGTAGAAATCAATCCGATGAAAAATATGATTCCTCCTAAACCACTCATAATTGTAATTGGAGCATATGAAAAAGCTGTCATACCATCAAAAGCCAACTTAATCATTTTCTTTAATGGGTATTTAGTTTCTCCAGCAAATCTTTCCTGACGTGTAAATTCAACAAAAGTCTGCTTATACCCAACCCAGCTTACGAGGCCCCTCACATATCTATTTTTCTCTGGCAGAGAATTTAGTGCATCACAAACCTTTCTATCTATGAGCCTAAAATCTCCTGTATCTACAGGTATATCTATACTCGTCATTTTCTTAAGCAATCTATAAAATACCATTGCTGTAAATTTCTTTAATAATTTTTCCCCATTTCTCTTTGTTCTTTTACCGTATACAACCTCATATCCCTGTTTCCACTTTTCAAGCATTTGTAGTATAACCTCAGGCGGATCTTGCAAATCTGCATCAATTACTATAATTGCCTCTCCCACAGCTTCATTCATACCTGCTGTTATAGCTGCCTGGTGACCAAAATTTCGAGAGAAATTAATGAGTTTTATACACCCATCTTTTCTGCATATGTCCTCTGCCATATACTTTGTTTTGTCTATACTTCCATCATTTATGAATATAATCTCATAATTATCCTTAGTACATTCCATTACTCTCTTTAATCTTCTGTAACTTTCCTCAATTACAGCTTCTTCATTATATAAGGGTACTATAACCGAGCATATTATTTTACTTTTCATATAATTCTCCCTTTACTGCTTTGTAATTATAGAGCAATCCCGTTAATATTAATTAAAATTTACTTTTCTTTATATTAGATATATTAGACGCCAAAAAAGTTTCACTGCATATGATATCAATATATGAAATTGATTATAGTTACACTATTACTATATTATATCCATATAATGTATTTTAAAGCATAAACATTAATATTTACCTATGAAAATCATTAATATTTTTTTAATTTTTAGCTTTATTTTAAATAAATATTAATAAGCCTACACCATTAATATCAACATCTTTTTAATTATCGCCATTTTTAACGTTTATATTTTAATTATTTTTAACGTTGAATTTAAGCACTTAGAAAGTTATAATTAACATATAATTTTAATATAGAAGGAGGCATATAACGTATTGAAACATAAAAAAACAACTATTTCTGATATAGCCAAAATCATGAATGTATCTTCAATCACAGTTAGTAGAGCATTACGAGGCGAAGATGGTGTAAGTAAAGAACTTAGAGATAAAATAATTTTTAAAGCTAAAGATTTAGGTTACTCTAAGACAAAAAATAACGTTAATATTTTAATTCTTCATGAAAAAACAAATTTGCAAGATAACCCTAACTTTAATTTTACGCTACAATGTATAGAAACAGAACTTCAAAATAGAGGTGCTGAGTATAGTATAGAATTTGTATCAAAAGATAAACAAAGCAAAAAAGAAATCCCATGTAAAATTTTAAAAGGAAATATTTTTGATGGAGTACTATTTATAGGGAGATTCAGTGAAGATTATATAACCTTTTTAAAAACAAAAATAGAATATCAATCTTTATATGCAGGCTATTCACCTTCCCTAGATTGTGATACTGTTAGATTTAATGCCATCAATGCTGCCTACAAACAATGCAAATATTTACTTAGCAATGGACACAGGCGCATAGGTTTTGTTGGAAATTTATCTTCCTACATATTAGGTGAAAAAATGCTAGGAATGAAAGCCGCTATGAATAAATATGACCTTCAAATAAATATGGATTTTTTTTCATAGATAGAAAAGCTAACGATCTAGAGAAAAACTTACTAAAAGTTCTAAACTTAAAAAATAGACCTACAGCAATTATGTGCCAAGGAGATTTAATTGCACTAAAAATAATAAAGCTTCTTCATGAAAATAATTTTAAGGTTCCAGAGGATATTTCTATAATAGGTATTGGTAATCAAGAAATATCTTCCCTATCAATACCTGCACTTACAACTATAGACATTAACATAGAACATTCCTGTTACACTGTTGTAGATTTACTCATAAAAAGAATTAATAATCCTCAAAAACCCTATGAAAGCATAACCACAAATGGATTTTTGATTGAAAGGGACTCTGTAAAAAACCTTACAAAAGGAGATTCCATATGAAAGAAAATATAATAATTGATTTCTTTAAAAAGAACAAACTTAGATATTCCATAGGTTTAATATTTATGATTGCTTCCTCCTACATACAAACTTTATTTCCAAAAATACTTGGGGATACTATAGATATTTTGAAAAACAGAAATTTTAAAAACAGCATGGTTAACTTTAATATCACCTACATGGTTTTAATTGCCTTTTCAACTTTTGTATGCACTTTTATATGGAGAAACATGGTTATGGGCGGCGGAAGAAAGCTTGAAAATAATATAAGAGAAAAACTTTTTGATCACTTTTCAAAAAAATTGTCACCAGAATTTTATAATAATGAAAAAACAGGCAACCTTATAGCCTATGCCATAAATGATATTTCTGCTGTAAGAATGACTTTTGGTCCAGCAACAGCTATGTCAATAAATGGTCTTGTAATATGCATTTCTTCAATTTATTCTATGATAACTAGTATAAGTTTTAAACTAACTATAATGTGCCTTGCTCCTATACCTTTTATAATAATTATGATGCTCAAAATAGGAAAAATGGTTCAACATAGATTTAGAAAGGTTCAAGAAAATTTTTGCAAACATATCAGATAGGGTACAAGAAAACATAAATGGAATAAGAGTTATAAAAGCATATGTTCAAGAAGAAAAAGAAGTAAAAAACTTTGAAGAACTTAACGACAAAATGATGGATTCAAATTTAAAACTGGTTAGAATTTCATCTTCACTTTCGCCAATAATTGAGCTATGTTTCAGTATAAGCTTTGTTTTCAATTTAATCATAGGAGGAAATATGGTTTTAAAGGGACAAGCTTCTCTTGGAGATTTTGTCGCTTTTAATACATATATATCCATGATTATGGCGCCTGTAATATCTATTGGTCGTGTAATTATTGTTTTTCAAAGAGGAATGGCTTCCCTAAAGAGATTAAATAAAATATTTAAAGTGGAACCCGCTGTAACTAATGGAAAGGCCATGATTGAAAAAGACATTGAAGGAAATATTGAACTTAAAAATCTAACATTTTTCTTATCCGGGCTCCGATAAAAAAGTTTTAAACAATATAAGCTTAATCATAAAAAAGGGTTCTACCATTGGCATAATTGGTAAAACCGGGTCTGGAAAAACAACTTTAACAAATTTGCTTTTAAAACTTTATAACGTAGAAAATGGCACAATACTTTTTGATGGCACTGATATAAATGACTACACACTTAATTCCATAAGAAGCAGCATTGGTTATGTTCCTCAAGACAACTTTCTATTTTCCGCAAGTATAAAAGAAAACATTAGCTTTTTTAACGATATATATAAAGATGAAGAAATTGAGAATTCAGCTAAAGCAGCATGTATATATAAAAGCATAATGGATTTTCCAAACGAGTTTAATACAGTTCTTGGTGAAAGAGGAGTAAATATTTCTGGAGGTCAAAAGCAAAGAGTATCTATTGCCAGAGCTATAATAAAAAATCCTTCAATTCTAATACTAGATGATTCTCTCTCAGCTGTAGATGCTGTAACTGAAACTAAAATATTAAGTAATTTAAAGGATATAAGAAAAGATAAAACAGCAATTATAATTACCCATAGACTTTCTGCTGTTAAAGATGCGGATGAAATAATAGTTTTAGATGAGGGACACATAGCAGAAAATGGCACTCATGATGAGCTTTTAAGCAAAGGAGGTATATACTATGGCATTTACAAAGAGCAATTCAAAGCTGAAAAATCAAAACCAGAAACCTATTAAAATCAAAAGCTTTAAAAGGCTTTTAAAACTTACACTACCATATACAAAAAAAATTGTACTTGCCGCCATTTGTGTACTTTTAGTAAATGCTGCTGACTTACTTAAACCTTATATATTAAAAATAGTAATAGATGACTTCTTAGTGGCTAAAAAGCCTCAAATTGGATTGTATTCTATAACTTCAATGGGAATTTTATATTTTTTAATAGTAGCCCTCGGTGGATTTTTTGCAATAAGTGAGGCTAACTTAATAAATAAAGCTGCACAGATGATTATGAAAACCCTAAGGAGCAGTGTATTTAAAACAATACAGCTTCTTCCCCTATCCTACCTTGATAAAACCTCTTCTGGAAGACTTATAACGAGAGCAACAAACGATGTAGAAGCTTTAAGCGAAATGTATACAGATGTAATAATAAGCTTATTTCAAGATATATTTCTTTTAATAGGAATTGTATATGCAATGCTTTCAATGAACGTAAAATTATCTCTTGTATCTTTTTCAGTAATACCTATTATGCTTTTTATAATATTTGCCTTAAGAACTAAAGTGAAAAAAAATTTTAAGGTGATGAAAACTCTAATTGGAAAGATAAACGGTTTTATGGCCGAAAACATATCTGGAATGAGACTTGTTCAAATTTTTAGAGGTGAAAAAGAGAAAAAAGAAGAATTTTTAAAACTTAACAATGAATACTTTGATGCAACTTTATTTCAAGTTTTCCTTAATAGCTTTTTAAAACCTGCTTCAAATGTATTTCAAAATCTTTCAATAGCAATTATCATTTGGTACGGCATGAGTAAAATTGCAAATGGCACTCTTCAAATTGGAGTTTTGTATGCATTTACAACATATATAAGGCAGTTTTTTGATCCTGTTTCAGATCTTGCAGACAGTTACACTACAATACAATCTGCTTTAGTATCCGCCGATAGAATTTTTGAACTTCTAGACCAAAAACCTATTCTCGAAAAACTTCATGATGGAATTCCTATGAAACGCATGAAAGGAAAAGTAGAATTTAAAAACGTATGGTTTTCATACAATGGCACAGACTGGATACTTAAAAACTTAAGCTTCACCATAAACAAAGGTGAAACTGCTGCCTTTGTAGGCGAAACAGGTGCAGGAAAAACAACTATAATAAGCCTTATAAGTGGATTCTATAAAGTTCAAAAGGTGAAATATTAATTGATGGGATAAATATCAATAATATAAAACTTGAAGATTTAAGAAGAAATGTAGCTGTTGTTCTTCAAGATGTATTTTTATTTTCTGGAGATATTGAAAAAAATATTACTTTAAATGATTCAATAGATAATGCTTTAATAGAAAAAGCTGTAAAAAACTCTTACTCCTCTAAATTTATCGAAAAGATGCCAAACAAAATCCACGAACCTGTTATGGAAAGAGGAAGTACCTTTTCTGCTGGTCAAAGACAGTTATTATCTTTCGCAAGAGCCATAGCACATGATCCTTCTATTTTTGTTTTGGATGAAGCCACTGCAAACATAGATACCCATACTGAAAAACTTATCCAAAGGGCTATAGAAAACATTACAAAGGAGAAGACAACCCTAGTAATAGCACACAGACTTTCAACTATAAGAAATGCTCATAAGATAATAGTTTTAAAGCACGGTGAGATTTTAGAAATGGGAAATCATAACGAACTTATGAAGGAAGACGGCTACTATAAAAAGCTAGTCTACGAAAGCACAAAAGAAACAACATGAATCTTGAAGCAGAGTACAATGAATGTTCCTTAATCTCCTGTTCAATAGAAGCAATACTATTGAGAGGATGATTTAAATAAAAGTCAATAAATTTTAAGATTTAGCCCCTTAGATTTATGACTTTTATTTAACGTCCCGAAATAGTATTACTTCTCTTATTTTATCCAAAGATACTAGAGAAAAAGTTTTTAATTGACTTCCAAGCTTTGCTAAAGAAGCCTTTTGCCTCATCGCTTTTAAGGACTCCCTCTAATTTGTTTGCAACACCATTTAGTTGTCCTTTTATTTTACTATAGTTTAAGTTTAAACCATTTATCTTATCCATTACATCAGTAATTTTGCTAATATCATCTTTGCTTAAATTATAGTTATAATTATTAACCACATTTTGTACTATCTTCTGAGTTTCAGCTTTATCATTAGGCTTTTCTTCAACTACCTCTTTTTTAACTTCATTCATTAAACCAGCAGCTTTATCTTTACCAATTTTTTGTCCAAGATTACCTGTAGTAACCAATTCCTGGTTGGCTGCTTCTTTGCTTGCTTCACTTATCTTGTTTCCACTTTTGCTGCTTTCAAAACCTTTTAATATTCCTGTAAGCGCAGCTGTACCTGATACATTAAATGGCGCCGCTGCTACAACATTTGCATTTTGTATTCCTGCTGTAATAAGAGCATTTTTTATCATATTTGCATTAACCCAATATATATTATGTGTACTTACATTTAATCCACCGCTGCTAGTAGGATCCACGTATGAGCATGATATAGATTTCGTTCCTATTTGGCTTTTAGAAGCAGTATCTCCTAAATATTTTCTTTCCTCATCTATATTAACTTCTATTACATTTGCATCATCTTTGGTTACTCCAAAGTATTTAAGCATGTCTTCCTTTTGCTGCTCACTTAAATCTCCTCCTAAAGTAACACTTTTATAAGCATCTGCACTAACATTTTTTAAAGGTGCACATACTAAGAAAGATGCTGCTAAAACTCCAACCAATACTTTACTTACAATTGCTTTAAATTTCATAATACCTGTCTCCTTTTCACTATTCATTGCATATATATTATATACTAAAAATATTATCTATCAAATATAAATGATTTTATAACCGCAAAATACTCTCTCACATATGAATTCAGTATAATTCCTGGATGAATAGGCGCAGGTATACCGTATACTTTAAATCCAAACCTTTGTGCAAGCATTTTGGCTCTAAATACGTGAAAATTATTTGTGACTAATGCTATTTCAAAATCACGTTTTCCATATGATCTTTGAAGGATTTGTTTCGTATTTCTCAAGTTTTCCATGGTATTTCTTGACTTGTCCTCTACAATTATTCTTTTTTCACTTATACCTTGTTTAAGTAAAAATTCTTTCATGGCCTCCGCTTCTGGTATATCTTCTCCAGGTCCCTTGCCTCCTGAAACTACAACCTTAATATCAGGATATTCATTTAAGTATTTAAGTCCTTTTTCCATTCTCTGATAAAGTGCTAATGTCATAGTCTTTCCTCTAACTGCCGCTCCAAGTATCACAACAAAATCAGCTTTTTTATTATTTTTTTCAAATGAATTATATATAAGCATAGTTTCAATTGCAATAAATGAAATTAAAAATATTATAATTAATACTCTAAACAGGATCAAAATATTTCTAAACCTCCCTTTTAAAATATTACCTTTAAATTTTAATTTTAAAATTCCAACAGTTATAAAAACAACACCTATTAAAGCAAAAAATGGTGAAAAATTAATCGCAAAACCGAAAGTTATAAAACATCCTATGAAATAAATAATACTTAATATTCCTAATACAATGTAAAATGTCCCCAATTTATTTTTGAACATGCTTTCCACCTCCAAAGCTTAATTTATTTTACCACAAATTAATTTCCAAGTAATGCTTTATTTTATGCTTTAATTTGATAAAATAATATAAAACAATATTTACTTAAAGGAGCAATAAATATGACCTTATTAAATAAAAAAGAAATTAATATATTAGTTGTTGATGATGAAGAAAGTATAGTTGAATTTATAAAAATGGGATTAGAAGATGAAGGTTTCTCTGTTCATACTGCTTATAATGGTATTGAGGCTGTTTCTATGGCTTTAGATATAGATCCAGAGTTAATAATACTAGATGTAATGATGCCTGGCATGAATGGTTACGAGGTATGTTACAAAATAAAAAAATCCATAAAAACCTCAATTATAATGTTAACAGCAAAGGACGATATTGACGATCGTGTTCTTGGACTTAATCTGGGTGCTGATGACTACATGATAAAACCTTTTAGCTTTAAAGAATTACTTGCACGAATTAATGCTAGACTTAGAAATATCTCACCACAATCAATAAGCAAAATTGACATTGGAAATTTCACTATAGATGACGGAGCTCATGAAATAAGTTTTAACAGTGAAGTATTGAATTTATCACCTACAGAGTATAACCTTTTAAAATATTTACTTACTAATAATGGGCTAGTCTTGAGTAAGAGCATTATTCTAGAAAAAGTTTGGGGTTATGATTTTAACGGAGAAGAAAATATTGTTGAAGTTTATATAAGATATCTGAGAGATAAACTTAATGATAAAAATCATAATATTATTCGCACTGTAAGAGGTGTTGGTTATAAGGTGGTTGTATGATGAAAAAAGTAATTAACATGTCTAAACGAAAAAGTTTAAAATATCAGCTTTTAACAAGGATGTTTTTGCTTTTAATACTTTTTCTTATAATAGCAGAAGTATTTCAATATTTTTCTTTAAAGCATTACTTATGTAAAAGCAGGGAACAGGTTTTAGAATCACGTATGCACAATGTATCTCAACTTATGCCGAGGCTGTATTCTAAAAAAGATGTAATAGAAGGCGCTGACGAACTTGTGGAACATACTATTGATATGAATATAACCTCATCTGTTATAGATAATGAAGGAAATATAATAGCTTCTGAAAGTAGATACAAACATGGTATTCCTGCTCCGAGGCTTGCCAAAAATGATTATACAGCTCTAATGCATCAAAAAGGAAACCTAGAGGGGTATACGCTAGTTAAGAATATAAACGGAGAATTAGATTTAGTTATATGGCGAAAAATTGGAGATTTACATTCTAGCTCTGGATTAGTTCAATTAAGTACTGAAGCCGAACCAATTATATCTGTACTTCATAAGCAGCTTTCTACATATATATTTGCATGTCTTATTATTTTAATCTTGGGAGTTATAATAGGCGGCGCAGTATTAAAAAGGACCCTAAAGCCTCTATATAGCATGACCAATACAGTAAAACAAATTACACCACAGGAGCTTAATAAAAGACTTCCTGTAAACAATGAACAATTAGAAATAGATAGTTTGTCCATAGCTTTTAATGGGATGCTTGAACGTATAGAAACATCCTTTAAAAAAGAAACTGCCATAAAGAAAAAAATGCAGCAGTTTATTTCAGATGCTTCTCACGAGCTTAGGACTCCACTCACCTCCATTAGAGGCTTTGTTGAGGTTTTGCTTATGGGTGCCGCTAAAGATGAAAAAAAACTAAATATAGCCTTAAATAGCATTTTAACAGAAAGTGAACGTCTAACAGAACTTGTAAATGAACTTCTAATGTTAACTAGATTAGACAGACAAGTAGGGGTAGATATGTCAAAAGAAAATATGAAAAATATAATAGAAGAAGTTTATCCTCAATTAAAAATACTTTCAAAAAATAGAAAGATAAATCTTAACTTAAATGGAGACATGTACTTTTGGGGAAATAAAAATCAAATAAAGCAAGTAATATTTAACATTGTACAAAATGCTATAAATCATACAGATGAAAAAGAAGGTACCATTACAATTTCACTAGATAAACAAACTAAAGATGCTAAAAATTTTTTGGTACTTAAAATAAATGATAATGGAACAGGAATATCAGAAAGCGACTTAGTAAAAATATTCGATAGATTTTTTAGAAGTGAATCTCACCGCTCAAGACATCACGGCGGCTATGGCCTCGGATTATCAATTGTAAAATCAATAATAGACTCTCATAAAGGCACAATTGATGTAAAAAGCTCCCTTAACAGTGGAACTACATTTTACATATATTTAAATAGACTAATTTAAATTATATTTATAACAAGCCACAAGCCATAGAATGGCTATATTCTATGGCTTCTTATAATGCTTTGCTTTAAATACGTGTTGACTTTGACACTTACTTAAAGCAAAGCCTTTTATAACAATCTGTTTACACTTTTCTAAGCAAATTTTAAGTTAACTCTAAAGTTACTTTAAGCTTAATACCTTACAATTGTATCATAAGTGAAATGGAGGTGAGTTAATTTATGATTATTGAAAAAATAAAAAAATTAATCTCAAAAAATTCAATTGCACAAAATACTTCTTTTTCGAAGCAATTTTATTGTCTTGGAACAATTATATCTCTTACTGCATACGGAGCTTCAGCAGAAATAGCAATAAATAAAGCCCAAGAAAGATTAAATGACATAGATGATAAAATGTCTGTATTTAAACCTAGTAGTGAAATTTCAAAAATAAACTCCTTATCCGGAAAGCAATTTTCAAAAAGTTAGTTTTGATACTTATTTTGTAATAAAAAAAGCTGTACATTTTAGTGAACTTTCTGAAGGAACTTTTGATCCTACAATAAGGCCATTGGTAAAGCTATGGAATATAGGAAAAGATAACTTTAGAATTCCAACTAACTATGAAATTAAAGAAATTTTAAACCTTATAAACTATAAAAATATTATATTTGATGAAAATAGCAGCAGCATAATGCTAAAAAAAGAAGGACAAAGTCTTGATGTTGGCGGTATTGCAAAAGGTTATGCAGCTGATGAAATAAATAAAATATTTAAAAAATATAAAATCAAAAGCGGTATCATTGATTTAGGTGGAAACATCTATGCAGTTGGTCAAAAGCCAAATAAGAAAAATTGGAACATAGGAATTCAAAATCCTATAAGAATAAGAGGCAGTTATGTTGGTATATTAAGCTTATCGCATAAATCTATTGTTACCTCTGGTGGATATGAAAGATACTCTACCGAAAACAATAAAACCTTTCATCACATATTAAACCCCAAAACTGGATACCCAGCTAAAAATGAGCTTGTGAGCACTACAATAATATCAGACAAATCTATAGATGGCGATGGACTATCAACTGGTGTTTACATAATGGGGCTCCAGAAAAGCATCAAACTCATAGAAAACTTAGATGGTGTAGATGCTATATTTATAACCAAGGATAACAAGATATATTTAACTTCAAATATAAAAGACAAATTCAGACTTACTGATACAAACTTTAGTCTACAGGAGGATTACTACTATGAAAAATAAAATTTCTAAATTACAAATTGCTCGTTTTATATCTCAAGTTGCGTTTTTGATTCTACTTCCCGGATTATTTACCTTAAGTTTTAGCCAAGTAGGCAATTTATATTCAGATATAATAAAAGGCGATTTTAACTTAATTGGTTCCCTGCCATACTTAACTACAATGCTTGTAACAATTTCAATTACAATAGTGTTCGGAAGATTTTTCTGCGGTTGGATGTGTGCTTTTGGAACTATGAACGATTTTATATACATCATATCAAGCAAAATATTTAAATTTAAGTTTAAAGTTGATGCAAAAACTGATCGTATCTTAAAAATGCTAAAATATGTAGTTTTAATATTTATTTTAATTTTTGTATGGACACTAGGAAGTAAAACTCTAAATAGCTTTAGTCCATGGAATGCCTTTGCTCAAATAAGTAACTTCAAAAATGCCATATTTGATTATTCCTTAGGCTTTATAATACTTGCTTTAATTGCAGCTGGTGCAATGTTTATTGAAAGATTTTTCTGCAGATATTTATGCCCACTTGGCGGAATATTTTCTCTTGTATCTAGATTTAGATTATTTAAAATCAATAAGCCAAATGAAAAATGTGGAAAGTGCAGATTATGTACAACTAAATGCTCCATGGGAATAGAACTGTACAAAGTAAACAAAGTTACTAGTGGGGAATGCATAAACTGCTTAAAGTGTTTAGATGTATGTCCTCGTAAAAATACTAATATAAGTGTGGCTGATGAAAACTTAAATCCTGCCCTAGCAAGCTCAATTGCAATTGCTGCTTTTGCTGGGATGTATGCTGCAAGTACAACCGCTGCTAATATTGCTATTAAAAATAACAAAGCTTCTATAATTTCTTCATCAAGCACTACAAATAGCAATGCTAAAGGTCAATATAAAGATGGAACTTATACAGGTGAAGGTGTTGGCTTTAAACCCGGAATGCAAGTTTCTGTAACAGTAAAAAATAATAAAATATCAAATATCGAAATAGTATCTACTAATGATACACCTGGATATTTCGACCAAGCTTCAAGTGTTATACCTTCTGAAATAATAAAAGCTCAATCAACTGATGTAGATGCCGTTTCAGGAGCTACTAGAAGCAGTAATGGCATTATGAGTGCTGTAGAAGATGCCTTGAAAAATGCTAAATTGAACTCTACTTCTAATTTAAAAAATTCAAGTTCAACTAAAACTGCTGAAACTGAACAAAATACTAATTCATCAAATACCGCAACCGAAAACAATACTTCCAGCAATAGTTCTTCGAATGGTTCAAGTTCAGATAGCAGCCAAAAAGCATATAAAGATGGAACATATACTGGTGTTGGAAATGGCTTTAGACCAGACTTAAATGTATCAGTAACAATTAAATCTGGCAAAATTACCAATATAGAAATGCTATCCAATAACGAAACTCCTCGTTTCTTCGATGCAGCATCTCAAACAGTACCTCAAGAAATTATAGAAGCTCAATCAACTAATGTAGATGCAGTTTCAGGAGCTACTATGAGCAGTAATGGTATTATGGAAGCAGTACAAAAAGCCTTAGATAAAGCAATCTAGATGAAGTAACAGTATTTTAGAACATTAAAATACTGTTTACTTCACCTAAACTAAAGTCTTTGAATACTGCACAAAAATAGTTACTTAAATTAGTTCAAACCTCGCATATGATTAGATTTGGAACTTCAACACCATTTCGTTTAACTTTTGAGCAAGTTCTGCTTGACCTTGAGATGTTATTGCTACCTGTTCTATAGCTCTTGCAACTTCTTTTATACTTGATCTTATTTCTTCAGTATTCTCAGATGATTTATACTGATCATTTGCAACATTTTGCATAGATTCACTTACCTGACCTATTGTCTCAGTTAGTTCTTGAGCCATTACCGATATCTCATCAGACATTTTGCTTACAAACTCAGCATCTGAATAATATTTATTTCCAATATAATCAAAAGCTTCGAAGGTTTTATTCACATTGTTGTGCATAAACTTTAATATTTCTTCACTATTTGAAGCAAGATTTTTAAATGCTGCGTGAACTTCCTCAATAGTTTCATTAATTCCATTTACTGATTCAGAAGATTGTTCCGCAAGTTTTCTTACCTCTTCAGCCACAACTGAAAAGCCTTTACCATACTCACCAGCTCTTGCTGCCTCAATTGCTGCATTCAACGCAAGCAAATTTGTCTGCTCCGATATTTGTGCAATAGCATCTGCTAAGTTCTTAATATCATTAACTACTTTTCCATCTTCAATTGATTTTATTATATCTTCTCTCTTTTTTCATAAATCTCTCTGCTTTCCTGTATTGTTTTTGCTCCTTCATTTTTTATATTTATAGCTCTTTCCTTTGAATCACTAGAACTTTTACTTCCATCCGCAGATCTAGCTGATAACTGATTTACATTTGCATTTATCTCTTCCACTGCAGCACTTATCTCTTGAGAAGCATTACTTGTCTCACTTGCTAAAGAAGCTATGTCATTTACTGAATTATTTATAGTTTCGGCCTTTGATGACAATTCTTCAGAAGTTGCAGAAAGCTCCTCGCTAGCAGCACTCATATCCTGTGAGTTTAACATAATAGTTTTTATTAGATTTCTTACATTTTCCTGAGCTTTATTAAGCTCCTTACCTGCTTCGCCAAATTCGTCTTTTCTAGTTACTTTTATAGGAGTTGAAAAATTAAAATCTGCTAGCTGCTTAGCGTATTTCCTTATTTTTTCTAAAGCTATATGTATATCTTTAGCAAGAAATAACCCAAGCACAGTTGCAGCTACCATGCTTATAATAATGATAATGATACAAAAAACAACAGATTTTTCGAATTCAGATTGGCTATTATTATAATCTTTCTTTGCTAGTTTAGTATTTAATTCTATTTCATTATCTAGATTTTCAATTATGCTCGATAAATAATCAGAATTTTTTTCAAACTCAACCTGAGCATCATTGTAATCTTTATTTTTCACATAGTCAACGCACTGAACCTTAGTCGTTTTCCATCCGTCAAAATACTGTTCAAATCCTTCGAATAATTTTTTATTTTCATTTGTAATTAAATTTTGCTTATAATATTTTACTAACTGATTATTTTCTTTTTCAAGCGTATCCATATCTTTAATTAGCTTGTCAACCTGATAACCATTATTAGGATCCATAAGCAAAAGCATATCCACCCTAGCTGTCCCAATATTGTTTTTTAGTGCATTAAGTGCATTGCTTCCACTCATATCCGTGTTGTAGATTCTACCTATATTGGAATTAACTTTTTTAACTTGGACAATTCCAAATCCCCCTACAATACAAGTCAAAACAACAACACACATGAAAGATAATAAAATTTTAAGCATTATTTTCATAACTTAGCCCCTATTTTATGTATAATTTATCAAATCAAAATGGAAAGGGCAAAAGCTATAATTTTATTATTATTTTTATTATTATCATACATATACTATTGAAAAATTTTTTGTACATGCATTACAATACTTTTGTACTAATTATAGTAACTTATTTGTAACAAGTATTTTTTACAAATAAAATTTAAATTTTTTTATTTATTTCTAGTTCAGATGAAAATAGTGGGAGAGCGATATATATTATCCACCGAAGAAGTCAATCTTTCAGGTAACCCCTTAAGCAGTTACATTAATTGCTTAAGGATAAGATGACCGCTATTGGATGAATCCTTGGAGAGACTCAAAATGAGCACCGAAGGAGCAAGCCGAAAGGTGAAACTCTCAGGTAAAAGGACAGGGGACGAGTAATTATCTTTACAAAATTTGTTTTTGCAATTATTTAATTTTGTACTATCTCTTCCCATTTAAGTCCCAATCACAACATACTTTAAAGAGCTAATTGCTCAATACATGGAGGGATAAAATGGAACAATTAACGAAACTACTCAATCAGGTTGACTCATTTGTATGGGGAACGCCGCTTCTCGTATTATTAGTTGGAACTGGAATTTATCTTACTATACGTCTTAATTTACTTCAAATTCTCAGATTACCACTAGCATTAAAATACCTTTTCAGCAAGGATAAAGATGATGACGCTGGAGAAGGTGATGTTACTAGCTTTGCAGCCTTATGTACTGCACTTGCTGCAACTATAGGAACCGGAAACATAGTTGGTGTTGCTACTGCAATTAAAGCTGGTGGACCAGGTGCACTTTTTTGGATGTGGATGGCAGCATTCTTTGGAATGGCAACAAAGTATGCTGAAGGTTTACTTGCTGTTAAATACAGAGTAACAGATAAAAATGGTCAAATGTCCGGTGGTCCTATGTATTACATAGAAAGAGGCTTGGGTATAAAATGGCTTGCTAAAGCCTTTGCTTTCTTTGGTATATGTGTAGCCTGCCTCGGAATTGGTACTTTTGCGCAAAATCAATTCCATAACTGAAGCTACACACGTAGCTTATAATGTCCCTATAATAGTAACTTCAATTATAATAACCATTTTAGTTGCACTTGTAACACTTGGAGGAATAAAAAGCATATCGAAAGTTGCAGAACTTGTAGTACCTTTTATGGCAATTTTTTATATAATAGGTTCAATCGTAATTTTAGCATTTAATGCCTCTGCCCTTCCTCACGCTGTGGTTCTAGTTGTAAAAAGTGCATTTACCCCCACTGCTGCTGTTGGAGGATTTTTAGGTGCAACTGTAAAGCAAGCCATTCAAAATGGTGTGGCTAGAGGTGTTTTTTCAAATGAATCTGGTCTTGGAAGCGCTCCTATAGCTGCTGCAGCTGCTAAAACAAAATCTTGTGTCCGCCAAGGTTTAATTTCCATGACAGGTACTTTCTTTGATACTATTGTAATCTGCACTATGACAGGTTTAGTACTGGTATCCACTGGTGCTTGGAATTCAAATTTAAAAGGCGCTGCCATGACAAATTATGCCTTTTCAGTTGGGCTACCTATGCCTACGATTGGTAAATTTATAGTTACAATAGGACTTATTTTCTTTGCCTTTACAACTATAATAGGCTGGAACTACTACGGTGAAAGATGCACAGAATACTTATTTGGTGTAAAAGGTATAATACCATACAGAATTTTATTTATATGCTTAGTAGCTATTGGTGCTTTTTTAAAACTAGAATTAGTTTGGATTCTTGCAGATATAGTTAATGCACTTATGGCAATACCAAATCTTATAGCCCTGTTAGGCTTGAGCGGCGTAATCGTTGCTGAAACCAGAAGCTTTTTCAAGAATTATAAAGCTTCAAAAACTGAAGAAGTTGCCTAAATAAAATCAAAAATAATTTCATATAATTTAAAAGACCATTCAATTTATCTATATAACTAAATAAATTTGAATGGCCCTTTTATGTACTATAAACTATCAATCAAAAATATTGATTATTCTTATTAAAATTATCAATTTTACTAATTTAATCTTATATGATACCATAAATATATAAGAAATATTAATTAAGGATTATCGTACTAAGACTTAATTTATACATGTTTCAAAGCACTATGAGACACGCATAAATTAATAGTTAAGTCGATAACCCTATAAGGGAAGGTGCTATTATGAATAAATTGAAAGTGGGATTAATAGGCGGTACAGGCATGGTAGGACAAAGATTTGCATGCCTTTTAAAAGACCATCCTTGGTTTGAGGTTACTGTCATTGCTGCAAGTAAAAAATCTGCTGGTCTAACTTATGAAGAGGCGGTTAAAAATAGATGGAAGATGAATGAACCTATACCTGAAAGTGTAAAGAAGTTGGTGGTTAAAGATGCTTTAAGCATTGACGAAATATGCAGTGACGTAGATTTTGTATTTTGCGCAATTTCATTAAATAAAGAAGAAACAAGAAAACTAGAAGAAGCATATGCAAAGCATGAAACACCAGTAATTTCAAATAATTCAGCTAATAGATATGCCAAAGATGTTCCTATGGTTATACCAGAAATAAATGGAGATCACACAGCGATAATTGAAACTCAAAAAAAGCGTCTTGGAACAAAAAGAGGCTTTATTGCAGTTAAACCAAACTGTTCAATACAAAGTTATGTTCCACCAATAAGTGCACTACTTCAGTATAAACCTAAAGTAATACTTGCGTGTACTTATCAAGCAATATCAGGTGCTGGTAAAACCTTTAATGACTTTCCTGAAATAGTTGACAATGTAATACCTTTTATAGGCGGCGAAGAAGAAAAAAGTGAAAATGAACCTCTAAAGATATGGGGTAAAATTGAAAATAATGAGATTGTAAACGCTGAAAGTCCAATTATAACAACTCAATGCATAAGAGTTCCTATATCTGATGGACATCTAGCTGCTGTTTTTGTGAGCTTTGAAAAAAAGCCTTCAAAGGAAGAAATACTGTCTGCCTGGGAAAATTATAAAGCTTCAGAAATAGTGACTAATCTTCCAAGTGCTCCAAAGAAGTTTTTACACTACTTTACTGAAGACAATAGACCTCAGACTAAACTAGATCGTGATTTTGAACATGGAATGGGAATAACTATGGGAAGACTTAGAGAAGACAAGGTATATGACTATAAATTTGTCTGCCTATCACACAATACTTTACGTGGAGCGGCTGGCGGCGGAGTATTAACTGCTGAACTTTTAAAAGCCCAAGGTACCTAACCACGAAGTAACAATACTTCGCTCCCACGGTAGTGCAAGGAAAAAATTCTTCCGTAACTACGGAATTTTAGGTGTAGAAGAAAGATTTGATAATTTAATATGTGAAGCACAAGACACTATCAATTTATTATTGAAGGAAATTACTACTGTGCTAAAAAAGTGGAAAACTACTCTAACAAATTAAAACATTAGAGTAGTTTTTCTATATTTAATCATTCTTCAAAATCACAAACTTTAAGATATGTTGGAATCACAGGAGAACAAAAAAAGAAGTTTATTTACAATCTAATTTAGGATAGTTTATATACATATTAATATGCAAGATTTCATTTTAAATTATAGTAAAAAATGATATTATTATCTATATGCTTACATCGTAATTGTAAAAATGGTAAAGTAAAAATTATTAATATAATACATAGACAAATAGTAATTTAGGGAGGATATTATAGTGGATATAAATAATGATAAGCATTATATTAGCAAAGATGTCGAAGCAGTTATTACTAGTTTTAATCAGGGTTCTATGATTCTTGAAGCAGTTCGTTCTTTGTGCAACCAAACAACACTACCAGCAAGAATTATCATAGTGGATGATGGATCAACGGATGAGAACTCCATCAATATATTGAATAATATCAAATTGGATTCCAACATATCCGTTCCAGTAACAGTACTGCAGCAGCCAAACGGCGGAGTATCTGCTGCAAGAAATACTGGCATTCGTAGGGCACAAACACCAATGGTGTTGGTACTTGATGGAGATGATAGACTTGAACCCTCGTATATTGAGCAGGTTAGCCACATATTGCGCAATAATCCATCTATGATTGCAGCCTCATCTTGGATGCATACTTTCGGAGTTCTTGATGCAACAGTTTGTCCGTGCGGAGGTAACATAGCTGCATTTCTCGCACGTAATTGTTGCCCGGCAACACATATCCTTCGGCGTGAAGTATGGAAACAGTGTGGTGGCTATGATGAGTCCATGTGCTCCGGTTTTGAGGACTGGGATTTCTTTTTAAGTATGTTGGAAACTATGCCAGATACATATATTGGAATTGTCGAAAGACCGTTAATAGACTATCGTACTGCACCTGACTCGTCAAATGTAAAAAGCATGTCGAAGCGACTTGATCTCATGCGCTTTATTATTGAAAAACATATCAATGCATATCGTGAGCATGTAACTGAAGCGATACTGGGTATTGAATCCACATCTATATCAAGGCTTTACGGATGGGAAAGTGAAATTCTCCATACGATAACTATAAAACATACTCTAAGCAAAGTATCAGATGATTTTATAGATCATCCATCGTATGGTGATGGTGGGATGGCTGCGGCAGTTCGTATTGCGTCATCTCATAAATAAGTGTCATAAGTTCCAATTTGTAGAGTTGAGGTAATATAATTTTAGATTCAGTTATGTCTTATATTTCTTATAGTGTGACTCAAATCCTACCTTTTTCATTTTTAAGGAATATGTTTAAAATATATTTAGAGTAATAATGTTCTTAATTTACCATTCTTAATTTCCGCTGGTAAATTAAGGTAATATATACCCATAATATTAATATATTCGTAACCTAATGGTGATAATTTTTGTATATCAACATCACTTATATCGTAACCAGTAATTTTCAAAGAATCAATGGCTGTTTCAATATAACGTGTATTCCACACAACTATAGCATTAACAATAAGTCCCAATGCACCTAATTGATCTTCTTGTCCTTCTCTATATGCTTGATGAAGTTCTCCTTTTTTACCATAGAATACAGCGCTTGCAAGGCTATGACGTGATTCACCACGATTTAATTGAGTTAGAATCTTACGCCTATAAGTTTCGTCATCAATATATGTAAGATTATGCTGAGTTTTATAAATACGTCCTAATCCTCCAATTGCACGCCCTAACATTGTCGGTTTTCCTCCACTTTGTAGTGTCTCAATAAGCTGAGCTGAAAAACTGTTTTACTGAAGGTGATGCTCGTTGTGATGAGCTTGGGTTAACTTGGTGATAACAAATGTTCAATTACTACGCAACCACAACATGTTTAACATAAATGGTGTAAAAGAAATTAGTAAAATAAATATGCTATAATAAGTGATATAATTAATTGGGAATGGTAGAATAATACGATTTAACGTAGGTATTGAAAATAATTTAAACATAAGAGGTGTAGAGATGAGTGAAATAAATACTTATAGAGATTTTTTAAAATCAAATATAGGGTTAACTGACAATATTTCAGATAGGGAAAAAAAGATACCACATCCACAAATACAAAAAAAACATAGATAAAAGTGATAGTATCATTAATTTACCTTCAATAAATGAATTGTTGATAAAAGATAGAGATAGTTATAACTGCATAAAAAAGAGACGAAGTAGAAGGAAGACACCCATTTAAAACATATTTAGTTATTAATAATGTAGACGGAATAGAAAAAGGTATTTACCGTTTCCTATCCTTGACAAATCAATTAATCTTCTTGTTCTATGATTAAGATTACATGGAAAAGTTAAACAAGTACACATTTGGGCAAAAATTCATTGGACAAGGTGCGGTAATATTTATATGGAGTTGTGTCCCTTATCGTTCAGAATGGGAATATAATATAAGTGCACATAAGGCTATATTACTAGACGCAGGTCATATGTGTCAAAATTTATATCTTACCTGTGAAAGTATTGGACTTGGTACATGTGCAATTGCTTCATATATGCAAAAAGATATGGATAAATTTTTAAAACTTGATGATGACGAAGAATTTGTTATCTATTTAGCACCAGTAGGAAAATATTAAAAACAATCTTTAGATAAATTTATTAATAGTGAATAGAAAAATTTAAGTAAATTAAATCATAACATTCTAACTAGACGTACTAACTCAAAAGGTAGTGCGGCTTTTTTATTCCTACTTTGTCACTGGTTACACGGATACTACCATTAACCCATAATGCATTAACTGTTTGTGAGCTGAATATACATACAAAACTCCAAGAACTAATTAATTATAAATTATGCAATCAAAAAAGAAGCCTTTATTTAAAACCACATAGCAGAAAAAATTCCTGTTGACTATGTATGGTATCATATCCTATAGGGAAAGCGGATATAGAAAAGAATTAAATTGGCTAACTAAATCAACAAATGGTAAAGGATTTAACAATGCACTGCATGTCAAATCCTTTACTTAGTTATATAACATTATTATATTCTTTATTCTATTATTTTTTCATTTGTATTTTCAACATTATTGAAAACTTGCTTATTTGCCCAAAAACTAGCCAAAGTTGGTCCCGAAATATTATGCCAAACACTGAATATTGCTGCTGGAATAGCGGATAATGGTGAAAAGAAGCTCATAGCTAAGGATACTCCTAATGCTGAATTTTGCATTCCAACTTCAAAAGCAACTGCTCTTCTTTTAGCCTCATCCATTTTCATTACTTTAGCTGCCAGATATCCAAATAAGAAACCAAATAAATTGTGAAGTACGACTGCTCCTATTGAAATTGCTGCTGTTGTTATAAGTTTTTTAGAATTGGCCCCCACAACTCCTCCAACTATTAAAACTATAGCAACCACAGATACTATAGGAAGAAACTTTACTATTTCTTTAGAAGCATTTCCTGCAACCTTATTTACTACTACACCAAGAACAATTGGCAATATAACTATTTTTGCAATATCAATAAATAGTTCCAATACTGGTATCGATACCCATTTTCCAGCTAACAAAAGTATTAAAAGAGGTGTAAACAGTGGTGCTAAAAGTGTTGAAACCGAACTTATACATACCGAAAGTGCTAGATCTCCCCCTGCAATAAAGCACATTACATTTGAAGCAGTACCACTTGGACAACATCCAACAAGTATTACTCCAACAGCAATCTCTTTTGGAAGTCTTAATGCAACGCATAAAAGATATGCGATGCACGGCATTATGATATAATGTGCTACTACGCCAATGAGCACATCTTTCGGTCTTGTAAAAACTTCCTTAAAATCTTCTTTTTTAAGAGTCATACCCATGCCAAACATTATAATTCCAAGAAGCAGCGATACTTTTGGAACTACCCACAAAAATGTACTAGGTCTAAATAGTCCTATTGCTGCAACTAAAATTACTAAAAGTGCAAAATACTTATTACATAATTTACTTATCTTTTCTATCACTTAATTAGCCCTCTTTCTATAAAACATTTCTTATTTTAGTACTGCCCCAGTATTAGCAGATGTAACTAGCTTTGCATATCTAGATAAATACCCACTTTTGATTTTAGGTTCTGGATTTACATGATTCAGCTTTCTTTTTTTCAATTCATCTTCACTTACTTTTAATTCAAGTTTTTTATTTGGTATATCTATAAAGAGCGTATCTCCTTCTTCTACAAGACCTATTAATCCACCTTCCATAGCTTCCGGTGATACATGTCCAATAGCTGCTCCTCTTGTGGCGCCTGAAAATCTACCATCTGTAATAAGGGCTACATCTTTATCAAGTCCCATTCCTGCTATGGCTGATGTTGGTGAAAGCATTTCTCTCATTCCTGGACCTCCCTTTGGTCCTTCATATCTTATTACTACAACATCCCCTTTATTTATTCTGTCTCCAAATATAGCATCAACAGCTTCTTCTTCTGAATTGAATACTCTTGCAGGACCCTCATGTACAAGCATTTCCTTTGCCACAGCAGATTCCTTAACAACACAGCCATCAACTGCAATATTCCCCCTCAATATTGCAATTCCACCTTTGTTACTATAAGGATTATCAACACTTCTTATGACCTCATAGTCCTCTACTTTATAATTTTCCACAGTTTGCCCAACGGTTTTCCCCGTAATTGTCATACATTCTTTATTAATTAGATTTTTCTTACAAAGTTCATTCATAAGGCTGGTATTCCACCTGCCATATGCAAATCCTCCATATGATGTTTTCCACTTGGACTTAGCTTAGTTAAACATGGTGTTCTTCTACTTATTTCATCAAATAAATCTAAATTAAGTTCAATTTCTGCTTCATGAGCTATTGCTGGAAGATGAAGCACCGTGTTAGTAGAGCCTGCCATGGACATATCAACTGTTATAGCATTTTCAAAAGCTTTTAATGTCATTATATCCCTTGGTCGTCTATTGTTTTTAACACAATCCATTACGTACATGCCAGCATATTTTGCAAGTTGATTTCTCTCCCAGTTTGTGCTAAAGCTGAGCCATTTAAAGGCAATCCCATTCCAAGAACTTCTGTAAGGCAATTCATACTGTTTGCTGTAAAAAGTCCTGAACATGAACCACATCCTGGACATGATCTTTTAGTCTCTTCTTCAAGTTCCTCCTCTGTTATCTTTCCATCACTACAAGTTCCAACCATCTCTATACATGTACTAAAATCTAAAGTTTTATTTTTTAATTTTCCTGATCTCATAGGTCCTCCACTAACTACTACTGCAGGAATATTTAGTCTTGCAGCGGCCATAAGCATTCCTGGAACAATTTTATCGCAATTAGGAATTAAAACTAGTCCATCAAAACCATGGGCCATCGCCATAGCTTCTATAGAATCAGCTATAAGCTCTCTGCTGGCAAGTGAATACTTCATTCCTATATGTCCCATGGCAATTCCATCACAAACTGCAATAGCTGGAAATTCCATAGGCGTCCCTCCTGACATAGCTACTCCAAGTTTTGCAGCTTTAGCAATTTCATCTAAATGCATATGACCCGCAACTACCTCATTTTGAGAATTTACAATACCTATAAGCGGTTTGTCAATTTCCTCCTTGGTATACCCCATTCCATACATTAATGCTCTTGCTGGAGCCGCTTTAACTCCCCTTTTAACAGAATCGCTTTTCATTATATATCCTCCTCTTGAATATTAAATTTTTTGTGATTGTTTTGAATATTATGATTACTTTTTGCAATATAATAGCTCTCTTTTAAAAAATTGCATAAAAAAACAGCCAAAACTCTCTCCTTGGGGCGAGAATCTTAACTGCGCGGTACCACCCAAACTTTTACTTAAAGCAATAATAATAGATGTGCTCATATTTTGTGGTATAAAAACAAAGATAAATTACAAGATTACTTAGATAATTGCAAAAATCTCAGAACATAATCTTTCATTTTACCCTTAATTATTTCTCTATAATAAATTCAATTTCAACTTAACAAATTTTAGTGTATGACATGATGATAATACCATAGTTGTATAATGTCAATAGTTTTTTATTATTTTTCTAAAATTATTTTTTCTACATTATATTCAAAAAAAACGTATAAAAAAAGCATAATTTTAAGCAAAAAATTATTATTTTGAAAGTTTTTAATTGTATTTATTAACATTTTTAAAATAAGAAAACGATTATATCTTATATAATTTTAAATTAAATTTGAATTTTTCCATAGTTTGCATTAAATTTATTTAATTTTCTCTGTTGACATAAAAAACTTTTTTATATTATAGTAATTGCAAACACAAAAACGATGACGGAGACAAGTAAGCAAACATATGCTTTCAGAGAATGGGAGTTTGGTGGGAACCCATAAGCTAAAGTTTGTTGAAAATCACTCCAGAGTTGCAGACTGAAATTATTTAGAGTAAGTTGTGCCGGTAATGCCGTTATAATCATAAGTAATAATTTGGGTGGTACCGCGACAGACATTCGCCCCATAATGGGAGTTTGCCTGTCTTTTTTATACTTTAAATTTCTTTATATAAATTTCATTTTAATTTTAGTGTGTATTATAATTTCTATGTTTCAAGTTGTTCATCTATGCTATGCATTAAATATTTTTGCCTATTATATCCTTTGAAAGTTTAAGAAACGCATTTAGAGCTGGCGATATCCATTTATCTTTGTGATATAAAATTTGAGATATAATTCCAAATTCAGGGCCTGCCCAATTAAGTGCAATCATTCTTCCACTCTCAAGTTCATCCTTAACCGATACTTTAGGAAGCAGTGTTATTCCAAGTCCACTCATGGTAAATTGTTTTATAGCCTGAACACTTCCAGTTTCAAGGACAAGATTAGGTTTTATATTGTACTCATTTAAAATATTTTCAAATGCTGCTCTATAACTACAGCCTGTTTCTGTTAGTATAAGAGGTTCGTTTTCAATATCCTTGGGAAACACCTCATCTTTACCTATTAAATGGTGACCAGGATAGGCTAAAAGCACCATTTCCTCATCAAATTCAACCTCTGATATAAAATCTTCTGAATCTATTTTAGTGCCTAGAGAAAAGGCCACATCAATTATGTTGTTCTTTAAAAAATGTCTAAAATCGGCACAACTTCCGAATTTTAAAGATACTTCAACTTCCGGATAAAGTCTCCTATATTCTTTTAGTATTTCTGGAAGTCTAATTACACACAAGGATTCTGCCGCTCCAATAGTCAATGTACCTGTTGGTTTTTCATCATTAACTGCTACATTTTTAATTTCATAGGATAGCTTTAACATTTGCTTAGCATATGGTAAAAGCCTTTTTCCTTCATGAGTCATTGTTACATTTTTTCCTATTCTCTCAAAAAGCCTCACACCAAGTTCTTCTTCAAGAAGTTTAATTTGATTGGTTATAGTTGATTGAGCATAACCAAGCATATTCGCTGCTCCTGTAAAACTATGGAGCTTACTTATGGTCACAAAGGCATTAAGCTGCTTAAAATCCATATAATCACCATCTTCATCTAATTATTAAATTATATTTATCTCTTTTTATCTTTAACTGCATTTTGGTAAGTATTTATTGTTATATTCTTTAGCCAACCTTTTATACACCGTTTCATAAACCCATAACGCATTTAATAACAATAGGGTACTAGTAACAAAAAACACACTTCTTATTCCAAAATGCGAGGATATTTGTCCGCCAAATACCGATCCAGCAAATGTTCCTAAGTATTGAGCTGACATACTATAACCAAATATTCTTCCTGTAACAGCTTCTGGAGATAATTTTTTTACCAAGGTATTAACAGATGGTATTAACCCAGCTGTAGCAAGACCTAATAAGAATCTAAGCCCCATAAGCTGCCATGGACTCTTTACAAATGCTTGTGGTATAAAAAACACTCCAGCAGCAATAAGTGAGCCCAATATAACTTTTCGTGCTCCTATTTTATCAGAAAGTCTTCCAAGCCTAGGTGCAGAAATTATACTTGCAAGTCCTGAAGCAGAAAATGCTAAACCAGAAATCAATGCCACATGAGAACCATCATGTGACAACTGCTTAATATAAACTGTAACTATTGGCTCTATTGAGTAAAGTGCTAATTGCAGAACAAAAGCAGTTATAAACATTGTTATTAGTATACCTTTATCGGGCAAGATGCTCCAGATCTCTTTAGCACTCATAACCTTCTTATCTGAACGTTTAAAATCTTCCTTTACAAATATTAAAGTTGCTATAAAAACTACAACCATAAGGCTGCCTGTTATAAAGAAAACACCCTGCGGTCCAATTACTTCATCTATAAAACCACCTATTATCGGACCTAACAATGCTCCAGAAACTGAAGCTGTTGAAAGGGTTCCTAGTGCCCATCCAGCATGCTCCTTATCTGCTTGGGTTGCAATTAATGTTATACATGCTGTAGTATAGCCGGTAATTACTCCTTGCAAAAGCCTAAGTCCTATAAGCTGATATATATTAGTTGCAAAACCAGTAGAACCTATAACAATCGACATACCAAGACTTGCACGTAAAAGCATAGGTTTTCTTCCAAACTTATCTGCTGCTTTACCCCATATTGGTGAAAAAATTGCTGACACTATAAATGTGACTCCAAAAGCAATTCCAGATATCTGTTCTATACTATTAGTATTGTGTACCCCTAAATGATTCACGTATAAAGGTAATATAGGTGCAATTTGACTCATTCCAATGGCAGTTATGAACATTCCCACCCAGCAAACCACCAAATTCCTTCTCCATAATTTCATGGATATAATCCCTTCCTTCATTTGTGTAAAATAAATATATGAAAATTATATCCAAATTATAAGCCTTGAATTCCAGTAATACCATGCAATATATTAAACTTCATGGACATTCTTGCCACAAAATTCTTTTGGACTTATTCCTTCTATTTTTTTAAATATTCTGCTAAAATAAAACTCATCCTTATATCCAACAATTTCTGCAACTTCCTTTATCTTTTTATCTCCCTCAATAATAAGTTCTTTAGCCTTATCTATTTTCATTTTATTAAAAAACTCAATTATTGAATAACCCGTAGTTTTTTTAAACACCTTTGATAAGTATGTTGGAGATAAATTTACAAGCTGTGATAATTCACTTAAAGTTATCTTTTTATTTATATTATCTGTCATAAATTTTATAATTATTTTTATCTTTAAAGAATTTGAATAATTTGGTGACCTTACTTCTACAGATCTAAAAATTTTAAATAAAATTCGTTGAAACATTGTCTTAGAAACAAACTCATAACCTGGAAACTTTTCATACCAAACTTCTAGCATACTTCTCATTAAACTCTTAATACTATAATAATTATCTAAAAATTGGACTTCTCGTAATGGCAAATCGTCTTTTTCATACTTTATTTTCCACTTATTGTTGTCAAATTCTACATTAGTAAAACTAAAATGAACTGATATAAAATTTAATGGATCATTTAGATCTGGTTTAATGCAATGAAAAATATCAGGTTTTAAATATAAAAGCATTCCTTGCTCTGCCTTATACATCTTATTTGAAATAGTAACGCTGCCATTTCCTCCAGTTATAAGAATAAATTCATGGTGATTTATTTTTCTAGAAATTGTCTTTAGCAATCTATCTTTATCTGTACAGTCTCTTTTATTACAATAATGAATGTAAAATATTAAATCATTTATATTCATACTTTATTTCATCCATTCATTCCATAAGCCTTCTTTTTTTAAAAATGCATTTAAATTATTGATTAATAAGTCTATTTCTTCTAATATTTTAAAGTCACCTGCTGCTGAAAATTTCAAAATATTACCTACATTTAAATCCATATCTACTGGAACTCTAAGATCTCTTTCTCTTATAATTTTTAGTAACTTTTTCTCACCTGGATGAAGCATTTCATTTACAGCAAAAATTATATCAAAATAGCTTGCAAAAAAAGCTGCTATCCTATGATTTACACTTATAAAGTCATCTCTTTTTAACGCTTTTTCAATTTGATAATAATAGGCAGGCATTTTACTTTTAAGTAAAGGATAATTTTTCTTTAATATATTCTCCTTTAATTCTTTTGGATAGGGTACTGCACACTCATCCTGCAGCTTATTTAACTTGCCAGCTTTGTCGTATAATATAACTGAATTTTTTATATTTGACCAAAAGCAAGTTGTATATCCAGTATCAGCTTCGCATTTTACAATAGTCCTGTCTAATGAATCATTAATCCAATCTAAATTTCTATATATTATTTCAACTTGAACATTGCCCTCTTTTAATGTCACATCATCTTCTGTCTCCCAAAACCGGTTGTCTAACTCCATATAACTGCAATACTTATCAGTTATTTTTCTTCTTTCATCTACTGATATATCTTTGCTTAAATAAACATACACATCATAATCTGAAAATTTATCGTTTGTTTTAACTGCACGTGACCCTGCTAATAAAATCCCTTCTACTTCCCTTAATTCCGAAAAATCATTAAGCATTTCAATAATATCGTTATTCATTTCTAAATCATCAATTTTTCTAATCATACTGCACCTCTTAAACATAAATATATTTTTATTATACTACAAATAATTTTAATATTTTAGGATATAATCTTAAATAAATAGTCATCAAAATATAATATTTTTTACCGAATTTTGCTATATAATTTGCCTTTTTTTATTTTTTTGTTTAAAATTATGTATAACATATATAGTTTTGTGTTCTTTAAAAATTATGGAGGTGAATATTATGTTAAATGAAAAAATATCGTTTCTATTAAATGATCAAATTAATTTTGAATTTTATTCTTCATATTTTTATCTTGATATTTATAATTATTTTATGAACAAGAATCTTGACGGCTTTGGAAATTGGTTTTTTGTTCAAGTGCAAGAAGAAAAAGATCATGCTATGTTATTTTTTAAATACATGCTCAATAATGGTGAAAAAATTAATTTAAAACCTATAAACTCATCTGATATAAAATTTGAGACCTTCTATGAACCACTTGAAGCAACATTTAAACATGAGCAAAAAATAACCGAATGCATTAACAAAATATATTCTGCTGCTTTTTCTATAAATGATTTTAGAACCACACAATTCTTAGACTGGTTCATAAAAGAGCAAGGAGAAGAAGAAAAAAACTCGGAAGATTTAATGAAAAAATTTGAATTATTCGGTAACGACCCTAAAGGATTGTATTTGCTAGATAATGAACTTAAAGCAAGGGTCTATGCCCCACCAACGCTTATAATTTAAAAATATTGCGAAGTAACAGTATCTTGAGATATTAAATGGAAACTATAAATCTAAGGTGATAATTGTCAAAATTCTAAGAAGTTTCAATAACTCGCTATCGTTCAAACAGATTGAAACTTCTAAGCCTTTTAACAATTATCACCTAAGATTTATTAGCTTTCATTTAAATCATCTCTTCAATATTGTTACTTCGCTAAACCGGAAATGCAAGGTAAATTTTTCTCCGGTTCCCTACGAAAAACACTCTATAATCACTGTTAATCAATAAATCAGTGGACAAGTTCACACCCAAAATTCCGTAGGTACGGAGAAATTTTTTCCTTGTACTGCTGAAGGAACGATTTATAGAACTTTTTTAATGTTACAAAACAGTATTACTTCGTAATAATTTTAAGCGGTCTCATCATCTCATTATCTTCATGATCAAGTATATGGCAATGCCAAACATATCCTGGTCCTGAGGATGGATTAAATGGGAAAATATTAACTCCAGGCTTAACTAAATCTGGATCAGCGTATTGAGGTGCAAATCTAATTACAATTCTAGTAACTTCTCCAGGGTTTACCCTAATAGTATCTTTCCATCCACCCTCATTCCCATCAGGCAAAATCGGATCTCCAACAAGATATCCTTCAGTTGGAAGAACAACAGTAGGATGATTTAATGGTGGCTCTCCATTAAATTCAAGCCATTTAGTGCTGTAATCATCAACCTTAAATAATTGTCTATTTAAAATTTGAAATTGAACTAAATGCAAATGAATAGGATGTGCATCTCCAGTAAGATTTACAATTTCCCACTCTTCTGTTGAACCTACTACTGGGGTTTCAGAAACTGGTGCTGACCATTTTTGCCCATTAAGTAGGACCTCAAGCGGACCATTTTCACCAGCAACTTCAAACAAAACTAAAGTTCTTTTAGGAACATCTGGTGTAAGTTTCGGAATTACATTTAATTTTTTAGGAAGCTTTAATTTCTTAATTGGTCGGCAATTTAAAACAGTAAATTGCATGATCTTTCCTACGGTATCTGAATCTGGAACCTCACCACTTGGGAATGGTGCATTCGCTGTATTTTGAAGTATAAGCTTCTTCCCAGATGTTATTTTTGAAAAGTCGACTAATATATCTGCTCTTTCTCCTGGTGAAAGAAGGATAGAATTAAGTTTTACTGGTTCTTCTAAGTATCCCCCATCACTACCTATCTGAAAGAACTCCATATCATTAGAAAACTTGAAATTATAAAATCTAGCATTTGAGCCATTTAATATTCTAAAACGATATTCTCCTTTATCTACATTCAAATTAGGCCATGTTCTGCCATTTACCATAATTGTATCTCCAAAAAACTCTGGCTGCCAATATGGATGAATATCTGGATTAATTCCTACATTAGGAAAATTAAAAGAACCATCTATATTAAAAGTTCTGTCTTGAATTACTAGTGGAATTTCATGCCTTTTGTCCGGAAGTATTTTCCCTGGAATATCAAGTGGATTTTTAGGATCTCTTATTATATAAAATCCAGCCAATCCCATAACGACATTAAGTCTTGTAATTCCAAGAGTATGATCATGATACCATAATGTAGTTGGGTTTTGCTTATTTGGATATCTATAAAGGGATGTTATGAACTCACTTCCAATTTTATTTTCTCCTTCAGTGAACCATGCATCCGGATGCCCATCAAAAACTGAACTATTTTCTCCTCCATGAACATGAGTAACAATTGGAACTGGAATTTGAGCTTTAGTGAGTCCTGGTGGAAAAGGTGGAACAGAACTTGATTCAACCATTCCTATATTATTAGGATCTGCCCAGTGAAGTGTTGGATCTACCGGCAAAAGACTTGGTCCATTTAAATTATTAATCCACTGAACATTCATCGTTACACCTCTTACAGCTTCAAAGGTTGCTCCTGGTGCTCTTCTAAAATTATTTATTATTTTACCTGTAATCTTACTAAAAACCCTACCACCATATCCAAAAACTGTGGTCATTGGAAAACCATCTGGAAGTATTTGCTCTTTAAATTGACTTACATAAACTATATAATTATGGCTTATTATTTCGCCAGAACTAGCCTTTTTTACAACTTTAGGCATATAGACTGGAGGAATAATCAACTGACTTATAAATTTAGGTATTTTTTGGGATCAATAGTAGTCATTTTCTTATCAAAACTCCTTTCAACACTACTTAATTATTGCAGTATTTATCTTCATGTTTAGTCTCATAATATGTTGCAAATATTTTTACTGTTACAGATTTAGGTGATAACCATCCTTCCTTAATATGCGCTATATTAAAACTTTTTCTCAAAATCTAATTAAATATTGATTTATGAAAAAATGTTTGTATAATTATTTATTGTTAAGTTTAGTATATTTAAACTTAAAGTTTACATATACTATCAATATGAACGAAATTTTATAATTGTGTGGTGGATTATGGAAATAGGAAAAAAAATCAAAAGGCTTAGAATAGAAAGGCAGCTTACTCAAGAAGAACTTGCAAATAGATGTGAACTCTCAAAGGGTTTCATATCACAAATAGAAAGAGATCTCACTTCACCTTCCATAGCTACTTTAACAGATATTTTGGATGCCTTAGGAACTAATTTACCTGAGTTCTTCAAAGAAGATTGTGAAGAAAAAGTAGTTTTTAAAAAAGACGATATGTGTGAAACTTCAGATGAAGCTTTAAAGTACAATCTTATGTGGCTTGTTTCAAATTCTCAAAAGGACTCTATGGAACCTGTCATCCTTACGCTTAATGAAAATGGACAATATCCTGAAGATGAGCCTCATGAAGGTGAAGAGTTTGGATATGTTTTAAATGGCACAATAAATATCAAACTAGGAAATAAAAAATACAAGGTTAAATCAGGTGAGAGTTTTTATTTTAAAGCCAATGTAAATCACCAAATACTAAATCATGGGAAGAAAACCGCCAAAATTATATGGGTAAGTTCTCCTCCTTCATTTTAATATTTCAAAAGAGGTGTTTAAACTAATTATGGAAAGCGATATCATAATAAACTTAAGAAACATAACCAAGAAATACGACAACAATACCGTTCTCAATAATTTAAACCTTGCAGTAAGAAGAAATGAATTTATCACTCTTTTAGGTCCAAGCGGTTGTGGAAAAACAACTACATTGAATATAATTGCAGGCTTTGAAACACCTGATGACGGGAAAATTATTTTTGAAGGAAAAGAAATTAATTCTGCTCCCCCTTATAAAAGACAAATAAATACAGTGTTTCAAAAGTACGCATTATTTACTCATATGAATGTTTATGAAAATGTTGCTTTTGGTCTTAGAGTAAAAAAGCTTCCAGAAAAAATTATAAAAGAAAAAGTAAAAAATATGTTAAAAATGGTTGAACTTGAAAGCTTTGAAAAAAGATCAACAGATTCTTTAAGTGGAGGGCAACAACAAAGAGTTGCAATAGCCAGAGCGCTTGTAAATGAACCAAAGCTCTTACTTCTTGATGAACCACTTGGAGCTCTTGATTTAAAGCTTAGGAAAGAAATGCAGCTTGAGCTTAAAAACATTCAAAAAAAGCTTGGCATAACATTTATATTTGTAACACATGACCAAGAAGAAGCCCTTACAATGTCTGATACCATAGTTGTTTTAAATAAGGGCAATATACAACAAATTGGAACTCCTGAAGATATATATAATGAACCCAGAAATAAATTTGTTGCAAATTTTATAGGCGCAAGCAATATCATAGATGGAGTTATGTTAGATGACTATAAAGTTAATTTTTATGGAATTAATTTCAACTGCGTAGATAAAGGTTTCAATAAAAATGAAGAAGTTGACGTAGTAATAAGACCAGAGGATATAAAAATTTCAGATAAAGAAACAGGAAAACTACAGGGAAAAGTTATTTCTGTTGTGTTTAGAGGAGTTCACTACGAAATTAAGGTTGAGATAAATAATGCTATATGGATAATTCACAATACAAAACATACCATAATTGGAGAAGAAATAGGTATAAATATATTTCCTGATGATATACACATTATGAGAAAGCCTTGCAATCAGTAATGAAAAAGAAAACTTCATTATCTCAATATCCTTATTTAATTTGGAGCATAATTTTTATAGTTGTTCCTATTTTTCTCGTAATATATTTCAGCCTTACAAATAGTGACAGAATCTTTACGCTAGATAATTATAAGAAATTATTTAATTCCCTATATATGTTAGTATTTTTTAACTCCATAAAATTAGCACTTATTTCTACAATTATATGCCTTCTTTTAGGTTATCCCGCTGCCTATATAGTTTCAAAAGCTAAAATTAAAACACGAAATATTTTAATGCTTTTACTTGTAATTCCTATGTGGATGAATTTTTTATTAAGAACCTATGCTTGGATGTCAATTTTAGGTAAAAACGGTATAATAAATAAAATATTTGCTTTTATAGGTATTTCTAAAGTGGACATTCTATATACAAACACAGCAGTTATACTGGGCATGATATATAACTTTCTTCCATTTATGATAATTCCTATATATACAGTTCTTATAAAGATAGATAAGGATGTAATAAAAGCTGCTTCTGATCTTGGCGCAAATAGATTTGTTGTTTTTAAAAGAGTAATTTTTCCTTTAAGCATACCAGGAATAATGTCTGGTATAACCATGGTATTTATGCCTGCTGTTTCAACCTTTGTAATATCCAAACTCCTAGGCGGTGGTCAGTTTATGCTTATAGGTAACCTTATTGAGTCTCAATTTACAACGGTTGGAGACTGGTATTTTGGATCTGCTATATCAATTTTAATGATGGTTATAATATTAATTTCAATGGCCATACTTTCAAGATTTGATAATACAGAAGATGTTAAAGGAGGTGGCCGTCTATGGTAAGAAAATATATAAAAAAATTTTATTTAACCTTAGTTTATATTTTTTTATATGCCCAATATTTTTCCTTAATTATATTTTCCTTTAATTCAGAAAAATATTCCTCAAACTGGGGACACTTTTCACTAAAATGGTATAGTTCATTGTTAAGTGATGATAGAATACTTACTGCACTTTATTATACAGTTCTTGTTGCTATAGTTTCGTCAGTAACATCAACAATATTTGGAACCTTAAGTGCAATATCCATAGACAAGGTGTCTGGAATACAAAAAAAGGCAATACTAAACTTCAATAATATACCAGTACTTAATCCTGATATTGTAACTGCTGTATCCTTAATGACACTCTTTATATTTTTCAAAATACCTTTTGGGTTAATTACACTGATCATAGCACATATCGTATTTTCTACACCTTATGTAATATTATCTGTGCTTCCAAAACTTAAGCAGCTTCCAAAAGATATCGTGAAGGCCTCTTTAGATCTTGGGGCTACACCAAGATATACTATGCGAAAAATAATATTACCGCAAATAAAACCTGGCATAGCAGCTGGTTTTTTGTTCGCTTTTACAATGTCTATAGATGACTTTGTAATCAGCTTTTTTAATACGGGAAATGATGTCACTAACCTCTCAATTGAAATATACTCCATGGCAAGAAGAGGTATTAGTCCGGAAATAAATGCATTATCTACGCTGATGTTTTTAACCATCTTAATATTATTGTTCCTTGCAAATGGGAAAGAATTTTTATCTAAGGAGGAAAAGAAATGAAAAATATAAAAAAAATCATATCAATTTCCGCTGCACTAATGATAATTGTTTCAATGTTTACGGGCTGCAGCATAAAACCAGGTTCAACTAAAGAAACCATTAATGTTTTTAACTGGGGAGAATATATCGATGAAGGTATAATAAAAGATTTCACACAAAAAACAGGTATAAAGGTAAACTATCAAACCTTTTCAACCAACGAAGAAATGTACCAAAAAGTAAAATCTGGCACAAATAAATACGATCTTATCTGCCCATCAGATTATATGATTGACAGAATGATTAAAGAAGATCTTGTACAACCAATTAATTTTAAAAATCTGCCTAACTATTCTAATATAGATAGCAAATATAAAAATTTAAACTATGATCCTAAAAACAAATATTCAGTGCCATATATGTGGGGAACTATAGGAATAATCTATGATAAGACTCAAATTAAAGATAAAATAGATAGTTGGAATATACTTTGGAACACAAAATATAAAGGCAAAATTTTCATGTCAGATGACATGAGAAACTCTATAGGTGTTTCACTCAAGCGTTTAGGTTTCTCTGTTAACTCCACAAATAAAGAACAAATTAATAAAGCAGCAGATGAGCTTATAAAGCAAAAACAAAATATGAATCCAGTTTATATAGGTGACGAAATAAAGGATTCTTTACGAAATGGCGAGAAACCAATTGGAGTTATTTATTCTGGAGATGCAGCTGTGCTTATGAAAGAAAAGTCTGGAAAATTTGAATATGTGATACCAAAGGAAGGTACAAATTTATGGTTTGACAGCTGGGTAATTCCCAAAAACGCTTCAAATAAAGTAGCAGCCGAGAAATTTCTTAACTTTTTGCTCGATGCAAAGGTCAATAAAAAGAATGTAGATTATATTGGCTATGGAACACCTAATAAAGCCACTTATTCTCTCTTAAAAAATGAAGAAAAAAATAACAAAGCTTCTTATCCAGATGATGCTTCTCTCAAAAATTCCGAAGTATTCACAGATCTCGGAAATACCAGAAAGTTTTACAACGACTCCTGGGTAAAAATAACTGCAAAGAAGTAAACATATAAGGGGTTTGGGTCTTCAGACCCATTATCCTTCTTAACAAAATGCTATGCTCTCTTTATATATAAGGGGTTTGGGTCTTCAGACCCATTATCCTTCTTAACAAAATGCTATGCTCTCTTTATATATAAGGGGTTTGGGTCTTCAGACCCATTATCCTTTTTGACAAGCAAAGCTATGTCAAACCCTTCACTTTTTCACATAAGTGAAAAAGTTAGTTTTTTAATGAGCAGGGCGAATTAAAACCCTTCACTCAGCTCGACAAATTCTAGTTTGTAAGGATAAATTTGGTATTGGTAATTTAAATATTTCAGCTTGTTTATCTATAGTGAGTTACTAAAAGTTCTTTGAAATTTTTGATTTTAGATTTATAAAATTTATTTAAGTACTGATAATCAATTAATTTACAAGGTTTCTGTATAATCTCTATCTATGGTTATTATTGCTTCGTATTTAGGATGAACTCTTCTTATTTCATTTTCGATGTTATTTATAAGTTGATTTTCAGCGTCTTTTGAAATATTAACGTCAAAGGTTATAACAATATCAAATATAAGCTTTTTGTGGTCACCGGTTCCAACAATTCTAAAATCGTGAAAAGAATTTATTTGAGGGAATTTTTTTAATATATATGATACTTCCTTTCTGGTTTCGTTAACCTCTTCTGAATCTGTGAGTATAGGGTCCATGTGTATAACTATAAGCATATTTAGTTTTTCAGATATTTCTTTTTCAGCCCTATCTATTTCATCATGAATTTTCATTATTGGCACATTGTAAGGAACTTCTGCATGGAATGACGCCATGGATCTCGTAGGACCATAGTTATGAATTATAAGATCATGTATCCCTATAATTAAATCATATTTTATTGCAAGGCTTTTTATATTTTTTACCAAGGCTGGATCGGGAGCTTGACCCAAAAGAGGATCAATAGTGCTTTTCATTATGGAAAAACCAGAAAATATTATGAAAATGGCAACTACAATTCCCACATATCCATCAACAGAAATATGAAAAGATGCCCATACTAAGAGTGAAATTATTACTCCAGAAAGTATAAAGACGTCATTTAGAGCATCTGCACCAGCTGCTGAAAGTGCAGAGGAATTGATTTTTTTACCAATGTATTTATTAAAATGACTTAGCCATAATTTTAGCGGAATAGCAATTATAATTATGATAAAAGAAATTAAATTAAATTTAGTCTCTTCCGGATGTATGATTCTTAAAAATGAGCTTTTCACAAATTCAAAGCCTACAACCAATATTATAGCTGATACTAATAAAGAAGAAAGATATTCAATTCTTCCGTGACCAAAAGGATGTTCTTTATCAGCTGGTTTGCTTGAAAGCTTAAAGCCAATGAGAGTTACTAGAGATGAACTAACATCTGCAAGATTATGAAAGGCATCTGCAATTACTGCAATGCTGTTTAACATAAATCCTATAATAAGTTCAATTAAAAACAGAATAAAATTAACTATTAATCCCATTATGCTGCTTAATATTCCATAATTTTCGCGAACCTTTTTATCAGCAGTATCGTCATGATTTCTTATGAATTTGGATATAATTAAATTTGAAAACAAAATAATCACTTCCTTATATAATAGATAAAAATTTTAAGTTATGTTAAAAAAATCTTGATGCATAATTGTGTTACGAGGTTCAAATATAATTAATTTTAATTATAACACATTTGGTAAATATACTGGAAAAAAATAATTGTATTTTGTATACTATAACTATATATAGTGTTAGTGGAATAAATCGTATTAGTATCAATTTTAAAATTACAGGCAGTATAATGATAAATTTGGAGGATGACATATGAAAAATGAATTAGAATATGCTGAAGAATTGATTGACTTTATTTATAAAAGTCCATCACCTTTTCATGCAGTAGATAGCATAAGCAGTGTGCTTAAAGATAATGGCTTTATAGAATTAAATGAAGAAGATAGATGGGAAGTTCAAAAAATGGAAGATATTTTGTTACAAGAAATAGTTCAGCTTTAATTGCCTTTGGTGTTGGAAGTGGCGTTATTGCGAAAAAGGATTTAAAATAATAGGAGCCCATACAGATTCTCCTACTTTTAGGATAAAACCAGATCCTGAAATTATTTCAGAAGGGTCATATTTAAAGTTGAATACAGAAGTGTATGGAGGACCTATTTTAAATACTTGGCTTGACAGGCCCTTATCTATAGCAGGAAGAGTAACTCTAAAAGGAAGGAGCATTTTAAATCCTAAAACTGAACTTATAAATATTAATAGGCCTATACTTATAATACCTAATCTTGCGATACATATGAATAGAAATATAAATAAAGGCATAGAATTAAATAAGCAAATTGATATGCTTCCTGTGCTTGGACTTATTAACGATAGCCTTGAGAAAGATAATTATCTTGTTAAGTTAATAGCAAGTGAATTAAATGTAGATATAGAGGATATAATGGATTTTGATCTTGTGCTTTACGAATATGATAAAGGCTGTATAATGGGATTAAACAATGAATTTATATCTAGCAGCAGATTAGACGATTTAGAAATGGTTCATGCAGGAGTAACTGCCTTAACAAAGTCAAGCGTATCGGAAATGACAAATGTTCTTGTGTGCTTTGATAATGAAGAGATAGGAAGTTCCAGTAAGCAAGGAGCCGATTCTCAATTTTTATCTGATATACTTGAAAGAATAGTGTTATCTTTTGGTGGTGATAGAGAAGATTTCTTTAGAGCTCTTAACAAATCCTTTATTATATCTTCTGATTCAGCACATGCGGTTCACCCTAACAAAGGTGAAAAGGCAGATCCAACTAATAGACCTCACATAAATGGTGGACCTGTAATTAAAATAAATGCAAATCAAAAGTATACTTCTGATAGCAATTCTATATCAGTGTATACTGAAATATGTAAAAAAGCAGGAATTCCATTTCAGAAATTTGTAAACAGATCAGATGAAACTGGAGGTTCTACAATTGGACCTATAAGTTCAACACATTTAGCATTGAGATCTGTTGATATAGGAACAGCACTGCTTGCAATGCATTCTATAAGAGAATTGTGTGGAGTTGTGGATCATTTATATGTTGAAAAATCTTTTGAAGAATTCTACAATCTATAACTCAATTAAAGTCTTAAAAACATATTGTATATTTATGAGTATTATGCTACAATAAAAAAAATTGATATTAGTGAAATCAGTTTAACTAGATTTATATATGTCTCGAAATGCCTTGAAAATCGTTGTTTTAAAACATATATGCAATAAGTTTTCTATTGATTTCACGATTAAAAGCCTAATGTAGAGGTGCTTTAAGTTAAGAGTAGTTGTTTTAGCTAGCAGGCAATTATAAACAGCGAAAGGAGCTTTTAGCCGAAGATGAATAAACTGGCAGGTTAGTCATCTGGCTTTATGCACAATATGTATAAAGTTGTCGCTTGAGTTTTTTAAGTGGAGAGCTACAAGGTTCACAAAGTTGTATGTATGCGGCAGAGTTGAACTTTGCCGTATTATTTTATTTACTATTGTATAATTATAACAATAAATATTTTTTTATGCAGAAACTAATTAAAGAGGTGTGAAGGGTGAAATTATTTGGAAGCATGTCAGTAAAGGATAATGAATTATATATAGGTGGTGTAAGTTCAAGCAATCTTGCTAAGGAATATGGAACTCCGCTTTACGTTATAGACGAGGAACTTTTAAGAAATAATTGCAAAAGTTATCGTGACAATTTTTGCAAGAATAATACAGTTGCATATGCAGGAAAAGCGTTTTTACCTGTTGCAATGTGCCAAATTATAAGTGAAGAAGGACTTAATCTTGATGTTGTTTCTGGGGGAGAATTATATACAGCATACAAGGCAAAATTTCCAATGGAAAAAATACTATTTCACGGAAATAATAAAACAATAGATGAGATTAGAATGGGAATAAGTTTTGGTGTAGGAAGATTCGTTGTTGACAATTTTTATGAAATTGAAAAAATAAACGAAATAGCAGCAAAGGAAAATGTGGTACAAAAAATATTTTTAAGAATAACTCCGGGAATAGAAGCCCATACCCATGAATATATAAAAACAGGGCAAATTGATTCTAAATTTGGATTCACACTTTCAAATGGTGATGCTCTTGAAGCTGTTAGAGAAGCTATCAAATTTAAAAATGTTGAACTTGTAGGACTTCATGCTCATATTGGTTCTCAAATATTTGAAATAAGTCCTTATTTAGAAGAAGTAGATGCTATGTTAAGCTTTATTAAACAAATAAAGGACAAGATAGAGTATGATATTAAGGAGCTTGATCTTGGGGGAGGCTTTGGAATCTACTATACAAAAGCAGATAAGCCGAGGACCACTGAAGAATTTTGTAGTGCTATACTTAAAGAGGCCGATAAAAAAAGCGCAGAACTTGGAATTAAGCTTCCAAGGCTTATTATAGAACCTGGAAGATCAATTATAGGAAATGCAGGTACAACTTTATATACAATAGGTTCTATAAAAAATATACCTGATATAAGAAAGTATGTATCTGTTGATGGTGGAATGACGGATAATATAAGACCTTCACTATATAATGCTGAATATGAATGTTCAATCGCAAATAAATTTAATGATTCAAAAGAAAAGGTAACTATATCTGGAAAATGCTGTGAATCTGGAGACATACTTTTAACAGATGTTGAGATATCAGAAGCAAAAAGTGGTGACTTACTTGTAGTTTCAACAACAGGAGCTTATGGATATTCTATGTCTAGTAATTACAATAAGATACCTAAACCAGCAGTTGTTTTGGTCAAAGATGGTACTTCAAAGTTGATATGCAAAAGAGAAAGCTATGAGGATGTAATAAGAAACGAGCTTTCAATTCTATAAAATTAATGTGTTGCTATTTTTAAATAATACCTTATAATAATTTAAGTTGTATACAAATTTACAACTAAAATTCCGTAGGTACGGAGGAATTTTTTCCCTTGAATTACCATGGAAGCGAAGTAACAGTGCTGAAGGAACAATTTAAAAAAATCCAATAAATCTTGGTAAAAAAATCGAAATATCTTAGGAATTTTCGATTTTTTTATCTTAGATTTATGGATTTCTTTTAATGTTACAAAGAACTGTTACTTCGCATTTTTTTTATAAATTAGGGAATAATAATTCAAGTTAGGATATATAGGAAAATTAAAATATAGTTGCTGAAAGGATGAATTGTTATGCCTTACATGTATTTATTAGCGATAGTAGTAGCTTTAATTCTGTTATATGTGATTATAATTTCATTAAAAAATAATTCTAATTATTCTTTTGATGATGTTCCATATATTGATGATGTTGAAAGTGAAAAATTGGAGAATCATGCTGTAGAACTTTCTAAATATCATAAGGCTACAAGAAAAAGGAGCAGCAAAAAAGTCTTATAAGAAGACTTGACTTAAGCTATGAAAGTATTTTAAGGGGCTATGAGTATATAGACAGAGATATCAGAAATAATAGAGAAATAGTTCCAGCAGCTGAATGGCTTCTTGACAATTTATACCTTATAGAAAAAGAATATAAAGATATAAAACATAATATGTCGGAGAGTTTATATAAAGAGCTTCCTATAATAAATAAAGGTTCAGTAAAAGGATTGCCAAGGATATATCATATAAGTACAGAACTAATATCGCATACAGATGGAAAAGTAGATGAAAACATTATCCTTTCATTTATTAATGCTTATGAAAAAAGGAGTGTGCTTACAAGTTCTGAACTTTGGGTACTTCCAACTATGCTTAGAATAGCAATTATTCAGAATATAAGTAGGGTTGTTTCAGGGATAGTTTTTGCTGAAAGAGAGAAAAGAAAAGCAGATAAGCTTGGAGATAAAATAATAAAACTTTCAGATAAAGAGTTAACAGAAAATGAAATAAAAAGGTTAATAAAAGGAAATATGATATTTTCTACACACTTTATGGAAAGATTTTTAAAGGTTATCAGAGATAATGGAGTAGAAAATGAAAAAATTTATAAGTACATAGAAAATATTATGGAAGTTCAAGAGATGGACAGTAATAGAATGATTATTATTGAACATCAAAAACAGGCAAAGTTTCAAGTGTCGATGAGAAATTGCATAAGTGGAATAAGGGAAGTGGAAGCATTAAATTGGAAGGAATGTTTTGAAAAACTTAGCATAACCCATCAGATATTAAAGAAAGATCCGTCAAATATATATATAAATATGGATTATGCATCAAGGGATTACTATAGGCATAGAGTAGAAGTTATTTCAAAGCAAACGAGGTTGCCAGAAGCATACATTGCAAGGACAGCAGTTAAATGCGCTGATGAAGCAGAATCAAAAAGTGAATTGAAAAAGCATGTTGGGTATTATCTTATGGATGATGGCGTAGAAGAACTAAAAAATAAGCTTAAATCTAAGAGAAGTGGAACAATAGATTTTAGAAGTTATATAGATAAGCATAAAGTTGCAGCATATATATGGGCTAATGTCCTTGGAACAATTTTATTAACTGTTTTTATGCTTTGGATAATATATGTTACAGATAGTTATGCAAAACCTTGGAAATACATTGTTGGTGGGATAAGTATCTTAATACCGTGTTCCGAAATAGTTAACTCAATACTAAATTGGAGTATAAATCATTTAATTAATCCTAGGTTTGTACCTAAAATGGAATTAAGCAGTGGTATACCAGATTACGCAAAAACAGTTGTAGTAATACCTACAATTTTAAATAGTGAAGATAGAGTAATTGAGCTTATGAAAAATATGGAGGTGTACTACCTTGCTAATAAAGAAAAAAATATATACTTTGCGATATTGGGGGATTTCAAAGACAGCTATGTTAAAAATGATATTAACGATGAAAAGATAAATAGAATTGCACTCAAAAGGGTGAAAGATTTAAACCGCAAGTACAGCAGTAATGGTGAAGATATATTTTTCTTTTTAAATAGATATAAACAATTTAATAAAAAACAAAATATGTGGATTGGTTGGGAAAGAAAACGTGGTAAACTTATGGAATTCAATTCACTGATAAGAGGAGATAAGAATACAAGTTACAATGTTATTAGTGGAGATATAGAAAAACTAAAAGATGTAAAATATGTAATAACGCTTGATGTTGATACAAAGCTTCCAAGAGATGCCGCTAAAAAACTAATAGGGGCTGTAACCCATATTTTAAATAAACCAGAGATAGAAAATGATAAGGTTGTTCGTGGATATGGAATTATGCAGCCTAGAGTAAGTATAAGTACAGTAAGTGCCAATAAAACCATGTATTCCAAGATATTTTCAGGTGAAACTGGAATTGACACTTACAGTACAGCAGTATCAGATGTTTATGAAGATTTATTTGCAGAAGGTATTTACACAGGAAAAGGTATATACGATATTGACGTGTTTCAAACTATGCTTAAGGATCAACTTCCAGAAAATGCTATATTAAGCCACGATTTGATTGAAGGATCATACACAAGAACAGCATTGGTAACAGATGTTGAACTTATAGATGGATATCCTGCATATTATAATTCAAGTTCAAAGAGACTGCATAGATGGGTTAGAGGTGATTGGCAGATTGCAGCTTGGATATTTAAAAAATCACCTATAAATGCTCTTTCTAGGTGGAAGATTGCAGATAATTTAAGAAGAAGCCTTGTATCTCCAGCAATTGTAATACTTAGTATACTGGCATTTACAGTACTTCCATATAATCCGGATAGATGGCTTAGTGTAGCATTTTTAGCATTGATATGCCCATGGCTATTTGATGTGTCAGAGGTTGTAGCGTCTCCTATAAGGGGACTTAGTTTATCTGGAAAAATAAACAGTAGCAAAACGGTAATAGAACAAGTGTTTTTAATATTTGCTTTTTTGCCATATAAGGCTTATTTAATGCTTGATGCAATAATAAGAACACTTTATAGGATGCTTATAAGCAAAAAGAAATTACTTGAATGGCAGACAGCAGCTGATAGTGAAAGGTTAATGGGAAGAAAGCTAAATGATTTTATTAAGACGATGTGGAGTGGAAGCGTTGTTGCTCTTGTTATAGCATATATTTCATTTTCAAAAGAAATAAAAATTGGAATGATTATGTTTCCTTCTTGTGTAATATGGTTTATAAGTCCAATTATTGCTTATTATATAAGTAAAGAAAGAGGATTAAAGCATGCAAATATTTCATCTCAAGATAACTATTTCTTAAGAAGAATGTGCAGAAAAACCTGGGCCTATTTTGAAGATTTCGTAAATGAAGAATCAAATTTTCTTGCTCCAGACAATTATCAAGAAGAGTACAATAAAGGAGTTGCATATAGAACATCTCCAACAAATATGGGAATGGGGCTTACTTCTAACATAGTTGCATACGATTTTGGTTTTATAGGAATCGAGGAGTTTGTAAATAGGGTTGATAAAGTGCTTTCTGAGATGGAAAGTTTACCAATGTATAGAGGTCACTTTTATAATTGGTATGACACAAAAACAAAGGAACCTCTTAAACCGCTTTATGTATCTACCGTAGATAGTGGTAACCTTGTTGGATATTTGTGGCTTCTCATAGGAACAATTAGAGAGTACGAAAACAATCCTATAGTACGAAAGGAATATAAAACAGGAATAGAAGATACCTTAAAATTAGCAGTGGAAGAAGTAGAGGATGGATACTATGAAGATATATTAAATGAAATAGCCACAGATGATTTCAGCTTGAGTTTTTGGTGTGAAATGCTAAACAAAATATTAGATAAAGTCAAAAGTGTAGAAGAGAACTATGATAGAGATAAAATTTATTGGAATATGAAGCTTAAAGCTATGTGTGTAAAATTTATAAATGAAATCGAAGAATTCTCATTTCCAGTATCAGAGATAAATGAAAAATTTAAAAATGACTATGAAAGCATTGAATTTTTAAATGAAATATTAATGCACACACCAATAAGTGATATACCATATGAAATTGAAAAGTTAAGGCTAAAAAAATCTAGTGCTGAATTAGTTACAAGAATAGTAAACAATTTTGATAAACAAAATAGTAAAGTTAAAAGCCTTCTTTTAAAGATGGATAATTTAAAAGAAAGATTAAGAAAAATATCAAATCAAACGGATTTTTCAATGTTGTTTGATAAGAAGAGAAAATTATTCGCTATAGGTTATGATATAGAAAGCGATAGTCTTGGAAAGAGTTATTATGATCTTCTAGCATCTGAAGCAAGACAGGCAAGTTTTATAGCAATAGCTAAAGGAGATGTAGAACAAACACATTGGTTTAAACTTGGGAGATCAATGACATCTATAGCTGGTAGAAAAGGACTTGTATCCTGGAGCGGAACTATGTTTGAATACTTTATGCCTCTTGCCATAATGAAGAGTTATCCAGATACTCTTCTTAATGAAACATACAAAACCGTTATAGAGGCTCAAAAGAAATACTGTAGAAGCAGGAAAGTGTCGTGTTTTGGAATTTCAGAATCTGCATATTATAGCTTTGATGTAGACAATAATTATCAGTATAAGGCTTTTGGAGTTCCAGGAATAGGATTAAAACGTGGGCTTGCAAATGAACTTGTTATATCTCCGTATTCAACTGTTATGGGACTTCAAATTGATTTTAAAGATTGTTTAGATAATATGAGAGAACTTGTAAGTGAAGGAATGGAAGGAAGATATGGATTTTATGAAGCTTTAGATTATACAAGAGGAAGATCCGATAAGAACAGGGATAAGTCCATTGTAAGATGCTTTATGGTTCACCATGAGGGAATGAGTCTGATGGCACTTGATAATGTTATTTATAATAATGTGCTGCAACAAAGATTTCATTCAAATCCAAGGGTAAAAGCTACAGAACTTTTGCTTCAGGAAAGAATTCCAAGGAGAATTGTATATGATAGAGAACAAGTCTTTGATGTACCAGAATTTAAAGGATTAAAACAAAATATTACTGTTAGGACATATAGAACTCCTAAAACGCCAACTCCGGAAGTGCAGCTTTTATCGAATGGAAGATATTCTTTGATGATATCAAATAGTGGAAGTGGATATAGTAGACGAGATAATATTGAAGTTTATAGGTGGAGGCATGATGCAACTAAAGATGATACTGGAATGTTCTTTTATATAAAAGATGTTTCAACGGGAAAGTGGTGGAGTCCGACTTATGAGCCTTGCGAGAGCGAAGGAGATTTTTATGAAGCTGTCTTTGCTCTTGATAGGGCAGAATTCAAAAGAAAAGATGGAAATATTATAACTAATACTGCTGTAGCGGTTTCTAATGAAGAAGATGCTGAGGTTAGAAAAATATCAATTACTAACAAGACGGCTTCTTCTAAAATATTTGAAATAACGAGTTACTCTGAGATAACTATAGCACCGCATGATGCAGATTTGGCTCATCCTGCTTTTAGCAATCTTTTTGTAACTACGGAATTTGTAAAAGCTCCAGAATGTATTATTGCATCAAGAAGACCACGAAGTGATAAGGATACAAAGTACTGGATTATGCAAAAAATGATAGTAGAGGGAGTAGAGCTTTCTAATACGTCTTATGAGACCAGCAGAGTTAATTTTATAGGAAGAGGAAAAAGTAAAAATAATCCTGAGGGTATCAATAATCCACTTAAAAATACTGCAGGTGATGTACTTGATCCAATAATAAGTATAAGAAAAAAAGTAAAAATACATCCTGGAAAAACGTGCAATATATATTATATTAATTCTATATCAACATCAAAGGATGAAGTTATAAGCACTGCGGAAAAGTATAGTAAATATCACAGCTTAAAACGTGTATTTGAACTTGCACGGACTCAAACTCAGGTTGAAATGAGCTATATGGGAATAAAATCAAATCAGGCAAATATATATCAAATAATGGCATCAAGAATATTGTTCGTAAATAGTTCTCTTAAACTTAGAGAAAACTACGTTAAGAATATAAAAAACTCTCAACCGCATTTGTGGGGGTACGGTATTTCTGGAGATTTGCCTATTTTACTTCTCCTTGTAAGAGAGGAAAATGATGTTGATCTTGCAAGACAAATGATTCTTGCGCATGAATATTTAGAGACTAAAGGTCTCAATTATGATTTTATAATTTTAGATCTTCAAGAAAATTCATATATTCATATATTAAAGGATTCAATAAGAGACTTGATTGCAGCAAGAAATTCCAATATAAAGAAAAAAAATTCTGGCAGGATATTTCTTTATGGTAAATCGGAAATACCTGAAGAAGATATGAATTTTTTAATAGGTATAGCTAAATTTGTGGTTGATTCCAAAGATGGACTTTTAGTAAGTCAAATTAAAAATGAGATGAAAGAGGATAATGAAATCCCAGACTTAAAAACAAAAAATGTTAAATATAATATAAAACCGCATAAATTTGAAATTGGAAGCCTTAAATTTTTTAATGAATATGGAGGATTTAATAAAAATGGTGAGTATACTATTATTTTGAATGATGATAAGAATACTCCTGCCCCATGGATAAATGTAATTTCAAATGATAAATTTGGTTTTCATGTATCTGAAAGTGGCTCTGCTTATACTTGGTATGAAAATAGTAGAGAAAATAAAGTGACACCTTGGTACAATGATTGGGTATCTGATCCACCTGGAGAAGCTCTTTATGTTCGTGACGAGGATACTGGTGAATTTTGGAGCATATCACCTAAACCTGTTAGGGATAAAGAAGACTATATAATTCAACATGGTTTTGGATATTCTACATTTAAGCATTATAGGGAAGGAATAATAGGAAGTATCACTATGTTTGTTCCTATGAATGAGAGCATTAAAATATTAAAGGTGAATTTGAAAAATAATACTGAAGTTCATAGAAGCTTGTCTATTACGTATTTTGCAGAACTTGTTTTAGGGGTTGCCTATGAGCAAACTTCTAATTATATTTCTACGTATTTGGAAAATAAGGAAAAAGTAATATATGCACAAAATCCTTATAGTACAAATTTTGGAAACGCATTTGCTTATTTAAAGATGTATGGAGGAGAAGAAGAAAGCTTTACAGGCAGCAGAAGAGAATTTATAGGTAGAGGAGGTAACACTGAAAATCCTGAATTTATGAAGAAATCAAGACTTTCAAATTATGTAGGCAGCGGAGAAGAACCATGTGCTTGCGAGAATACTAAAGTAGAACTTAAACCAAACGAGGAAAAAGAAATTATTATAATGTTTGGAGAAACTGTTTCACTGGATAAAGCAATGGAGATAACTCAAAAATATTCTTCTTTTGAGGAAGTAGATAAGGAGTTAAAAAACACTAAAGAATACTGGGATTCGTTACTTCACACTATAACTGTAAAGACACCTGATGAAACTATGAATTTACTTATGAATGGATGGCTTATGTATCAGACTTTAGCATGTAGGGTATGGGCAAGAACAGCATTTTATCAATCTGGAGGAGCCTATGGTTTTAGAGATCAACTTCAGGATGTTATGTCATTAAGTTATATAAAACCTGAAATTACGAGAAGGCAGATTTTAATAAATTCGTCAAGGCAATTTCTAGAAGGAGACGTTCAACATTGGTGGCATCCTATAGTTAACAGTGGGATAAGAACTAGGTTTTCCGATGATTTACTGTGGCTTCCATACGTAACCTTAGATTATATAAAAAATACAGGAGATTACAGTGTACTTGATGAAAAAGTTAACTATATAGACGATGAACCTTTAAGAGAAGGAGAAGATGAAAGATATAATATTGCAAGAGTATCTGAAAAATCTGAGAGTGTATATGATCACTGTGTAAAAGCTATAGAAAAAGGGTTAAAATTCGGAGTTCACAACATACCTTTAATGGGTAGTGGTGATTGGAATGACGGCATGAACACTGTAGGCAACAAGGGAAAAGGCGAAAGTGTTTGGCTTGGATGGTTTATGTATTCTATTCTTAAAAATTTTAAAGAAATAGCTAAGTTGAAAAATGATGAGTATAGAGTACAAAGATATAATGAATTGAGTGAGTTTGTGAGAGAGAATATTGAAAAGAATGCTTGGGATGGAGATTGGTACAGAAGAGCGTATTTTGATGATGGAACGCCGCTTGGTTCTTCAGAAAATGAGGAATGTCAGATAGATTCTTTAGCACAGTCTTGGGGAATTATATCTGGAGCAGCAGAACCATCTAGAGCAAAACGCTCTATGATCTCACTCGAAAAATACCTCGTAAAAGAGGATAAAGGTGTTATTTTACTTTTAACTCCACCATTTAGCTCATCAAAACTTGAACCAGGTTATATAAAAGGATATGTACCAGGCGTAAGAGAAAATGGAGGTCAGTACACTCATGCAGCTACTTGGGTAATATATGCTATGACGAAACTTGGAGAAGGAAAAAAGGCAGTTAAGTTGTTTAACATGATAAATCCTATAAATCATACAAAATCCTACTATGATTGTCATACCTATAAGGTTGAACCGTATGTAATGGCAGCTGATGTTTATGCAAAACAGCCTTATGTGGGTAGAGGAGGTTGGACCTGGTATACAGGAACAGCAGGTTGGATGTACAGAATAGGGCTGGATGGAATTTTGGGATTAAAGCTTGTAGAAGGGAAAGGATTTTCAGTAAAGCCATGTATTCCAGAAGATTGGAATGAATATACAATAAAATACAACCACTATAATTCGGTTTATAATATAAAAGTTATGAGAGGTTCAAACAAAGAAATAAAATTCGATGGAAAGAATATAGAAGGAGATGTAATTCCCTTCGCAGAATTTGGCCACCATGAGGTTGAAATTATTATTTAGATTATTTATAATTTCGTATTCATTAGTGAAAAAGTGAAGGAATTTTCTGTCGCAAATGGTGAAGGGTTTTAACTTGCATTGCTCGTTAAAATCCTTCACTTATATAATATACCTTGACAAACTTTCATTGTTTTATTACTATAGAACTATGAAAAAAGTCGATTTGGTAAAAATATTTAAAGCATTATCATGTGAGCAAAGGTATAAGCTTTTTAAGATGCTATATGAATGGTATGAAACAAATAAAGATGATGGAGGGAAATACTGCTTTAATGAAGGAGTTGAAAAATGTTTTACTAAGGCATGCTGCTGCATGAAATTATCCCGTTCAACGATATCGCATCATTTTAAAGAGCTTCAAAATGCAGGACTTATAGAATATACACGTAATGGACAATGTTTTACGTGCAAAATAAATTTAGACGCTGTTGAGGCAGTGAGAAATTTCTTAAAGTAAGGTAGTTAAATATTTTTTGTGGTAAAAGTTCGATTACTGACGAACTACAAAAAATATAATTGTAGGTAAGGAGATTTTTATGTTAGAGTTTAAAGAAGTTACTATTGATGATAAAAATGTATTTGATAAGTATTTAAAGGATTATAAATTTAAAACCTGTGAATTTTCTTTTACAAGTTTTTCTTATATGGAGAAAAGGCTGTGATATTAAATACTGCATATATGAAGATGCCCTTATAATAAAGAAAAAGGATTTTAATGAAAAATATCATTTTATGCAGCCAATAGGATATTCTAGAGAAAGCTTAAATAAGATAATTGAAAGTCTTGAAGAATATAAAGAAAAAAATAATATGGCTTACTTATTTAAAGATGTTGAAGATGAATTTAAAGATGAACTTGAAAAAGTTTATGGTGACAATATTAAAATTGGAGAAGATGTAGATAATTTTGATTATATTTATTTAAGTGAAAAATTAATTAATCTATCAGGAAAGAAGTTACATTCAAAAAAGAATCACTATAATAATTTTGTTAAGAATTATGATTATACAGTTAAAGATCTTTCGGAAGAAGGAGTAATTGAGGAGTGTATTTCAGCTAGTGAAAGATGGTATGAGGAAAATAATAGGGGTGATATATATTTAACCTATGAACTCGAAGGAATAAAAGAAATATTGAAATATGCTGATATATTAAATTTGAAAGGAATTGCAGTGTATATCGATGATGCACTCTCAGCTTTTACAATTGGAGAAATTGTCAATGACAATATGGCAATAGTTCACATTGAGAAGGGAAGAAAGGACGTTAATGGTATATATGTGTTTATTAATAAAACCTTTGTTGAAAGGTATTGCAGTGAAGTAATCTATGTCAATAGAGAGCAGGATTTAGGTATTGAAGGATTGAGAAAGGCCAAAATGTCATATAAACCAGTAAAACTTGAAAAAAATACTGTATAAATATAACAATTGTTATAAGTTTATACAGTATTTTTAAGTTCAATAGCTTTTGGCTTAGTTTTTTATAGTAGTTACCACCTTTCAATATTGTAATGATATTGATAATATCATAAAGAAGGCTAGAATTAAAGGTACTAGTACCTAGCATTTAATTTTTTTTCAAGTAAGTCAACAGCTAAATACATTATATAAGCCAAAATAGATAAAATTACGATACTCATCATTACCATATCTAGCTGTGAAATTTGACCACCATACACAATTAAGAAGCCTAGACCTTCTTTTGCAACAAGAAATTCACCCATTATAACTCCAACCCAAGATAAGCCTACATTTATTTTTAAGGCAGAAATTAAAGTTGGAATCGAAGCTGGGATTATTAGGTTAAGGAGTATTTGAAGTTTATTTGCACCAAGTGTTTGAAGAAGCTTTATTTTGTCTGAATCAACTTCATTAAAACCATTTAATACACTTATTATGGTTGTTACAATTGAAATTAAAAGGGCTACTATAATAATTGCTTTCATTCCATTTCCTACCCAAAATATTATTATTGGTGCTAAAGCCACTTTAGGAAGTGCATTGAGCACAACTAAATAAGGATCTAATACCTTTGAGGCAAATTTAGACCACCATAAGAGTATAGCAATAATTGTTCCTAAAATTGTTCCAGATACAAAACCTATGATAGTTTCGAAGCAGGTCACCAATATATGAGTAAATAGAGTTCCTTCTCCGTATATTGTTATAAGACTCTTAATCATTCTGGAAGGAGTACTTATAAGAAATGGATCTACCCAGTTTAGATCACCAGCAATTTCCCAAACCGTGAAGAGGGCTATAAGTATGGAAATTCTAGTGATTCTAATTTTTATTTTTTCTTTTTTTAGATCCAAAATATATTTTTTTTGTTCTATAGTCTCATTCACTTTTGTCCATCTCCTTCCATATAATATCAAAGTAAATTCTAAAGTTTTCATCCTCACGTCTTTTAATTGGAGATTCTTCCTTTAAGTCTATTGATACATCCTTTTTTATATAAGCAGGACGCTTTGAAAGTATTAGTATTCTCTCAGATATAGAAACAGCTTCTGCTATATCATGTGTTACCATAATTGCTGTTTTTCCTTCTTTCTTTATTATGCCGCAAATCTCACTTCCAACATTAAGTCTAGTTTGGTAATCTAAAGCTGAAAATGGTTCATCTAAAAGTAAAACCTCAGGATTTAAAATTAGTGTCCTAATTAAAGCAACTCTTTGTCTCATGCCACCAGATAGCTCGTTTGGGTGATGATTTTCAAAACCACCTAATCCATATTTAACTAGGAAATCACCTATTTTATCTTTGATTTCATGTGTGTATTTTTTTTGTATTTTAAGACCAAGAGCTATGTTATCTTTTACTGTAAGCCATTCAAAAAGATTATCTTTTTGAAACATGTAACCAATTTTAGGTGAAACACCTTTTGTTAAAGTGCCATCTATATATACTTCGCCGCTTGAGGGTTTCAAAAGTCCAGCAATTATATTTAAAAGAGTTGATTTTCCACAACCAGAAGGTCCAACAATACTTACAAATTCTCCTTCTTTTATTGAAAATGATATATTCTTTAGTGCTTTTGTTTCTGCTTTTAGGGAATGATAATTAACAGAAATATTTTTAACATCAACTTTATCCATTTTATTATCACCTTCTAAATTATTTAATTTTCTGCACTGCCTCCTTTGCAAAGCTGTTATTTACTATAGTGTTAAAGGAAGGTCTTTCTTTTATGAGAGAAGATTTATAACTTTGAATTATATCCATAAGTCTTGTTAAATCTTTTTCACTTAAAGCAGGGGTTTCAGCAAATGCTCCTATTTTTCTATAATTTTTTACTGAGTTTTCAATTAAACTTTCACTAGTACCAGGAAAAAATGACTTTATAGTAGAAGCGACTTCTTTATCTGAATGATTTTTTACCCATAATTGACCTTTGTATATTGCATTTGTAAACTTTTGAATTACGTCTTTATTTTCTGTCATGTAAGATTTTGTGGAGAAAAAGCAAGTATATGGAAGTGTTCCAGCCTCGGCCCCAACTGATGAAACAATATACCCAGATTTACTTTGAGTTAGCAAACTTCCTGTAGGTTCAAAAAGCGTTGCGTAATTACCTGTGCCACCTTTAAATGCACCACCAACTGCTTTGAAGTCTATATTTGTTATTACATTCACGTCTTTACCTATTTTAAGGTTCTTATTCTTAAGCACATATTCCAATGCCATTTCTGGAACTCCACCAGGTCTGCCTCCAATTATAGTTTTGCCTTTTAAATAAGACCAGCTAAAATCTTTTTCCTCTTTCCTACCAACAAGAAAAGAGCCATCTTTTTGTGTAAGTTGTGCAAATAGTATTGGGTAATCCTGCCTATGTTGATTGTAAATATAGATTACTTGCTCAGGACCACAAAAACCTATATCGGCATTTTTGCTTAAAACTTCTTGCATAGTTTTATCTGCACCTTGACCAGTGGAAATGTCAAGCTCAATTCCATTTTCCTTGAAATAACCATTGCTTATAGCAGCATACATTGGTGCGTAAAATACAGAACGTGTAACTTCATTTAAGCGAACTTTGGTTAAGGAGCTTGTGCTTGTTTTTTTTCCGCAAGATGAAAACAAAGTTATTAGCATTAAAGAAGAAACTATAAGAGATAATATTTTCAAATGTTTTTTTCTCATGAATGACCTCCGTAATATATTACTTAATTCATAATATGAAGTGTGAAGGAGATAAGTTATTATTTTAAATTTCTTAGCATAAAATTTTTAAAAGTTTAAATAATAAATCTATGCTAAAAATAATGTTGATAAAGATTTATGTCATTACTATCAACATTCTTTAAGCATAGCCAGTAATAAGTATAAAAGCTATAGGAGGAATTATCGTGGAAAAAGAAAGAGTAAAGGAAATACTTAATTCCAAAGGATTTATAGAGGTAAGATATAAAAACAAACCTGTATATTTGGAGGGAATTGGAACAGATCAGGATGGCAAGATTTTAGTAAAAGATTTAACCACAAGTGAAAAGTTTAATGTAGATATTAGAGAACTTACAACTTGAACGCTATATGAAATAAATTGTATGAAAGATTTAAAGTGAAGAGGTTGTGAAAAAAAGGTATTCTATAGGTTTTACTACACCACGCATAAAGCATTATAAGCGACCAGTAAAAAAGAATACCTACATTTTCACATCCTTCTATATATCATACAACATATAGCTTTTTACCTAAAAGTTCATTAAATGAGTCTGAAATTGTTTGAGCTTGTTTTATAAGAAAATCAGAATTAGTATTTGAAACAGTTTTTATTATTATGACATCATCATTTATGGTGCATTTTATATCAGTTATTGAATTTGATAAATCTTTATCTAGATTTTCAGCGATTCTAATTAAAATGCCTATTACCTTTATTGAATATAAATCAACCTTGTCAATTAGAGTTTTATATTTATCAAAATCAGATGGCAAACTGTCGCTTCTGTGATAATATGCAGCAAAAGCACTCATGACACATTCACGTGGAGTTAAGCCATATATAATAGAGTTAAGTATCACATAGGCAGAGTGCTTGTGATGATAGTAATAGGAAATATTGCTTCCAATATCATGAAGCATACTTGAGGTTCTAATTACATTTATAAGGTAGTCATCTAGTCTGTGAACTGGTTTTAGTTCATCAAATAAAGATAGTGTAAGTTTATAAACATGATTACTATGTTTAGGATTCATGCTGTTGTTTATCATGATATTATTTATAGAGAAACCAAGAATGTCATCTATTTTTTGTTTATTATAAAGAGTACTTAAAAGAACACCTTCGCGAAGTCCATTTCTACTTATTATTACGTGTTTTATTTTGCACATATCAATTAAAGTATTAACTGCACATACGGCACCAACAAATATGTCAGTTCTGTTTTTGGATAGACCCTTTATTTTCTTCCTTTGCTCAGCAGATTTCAATTTTACTTCATCATATATATCTAAAACTTCAGCACTGTCTAGCTTATAGTTGTGAATTAAATTCAGTGGATAGTTGGTTCTTTTTTTGCTTATCTTTGCTATGTTTCTTATGCTGCCCCCTATACCTATAAGGGTATTTACTTTTAAATCATTAAGCCATGCTATTTTTGAAAAGCTGTCCAATAGGAAACTTTTAAGATTTTTTTCCTCTGCATTTGAAATTGAGTCTTGAAGGTTGAATTTTTTTGTTAAAGTTATGGCACCAAATGGCAAACTTATGCATTCTTTTAAGTTCCTATTTTCTACAAGTATTAGTTCTGTACTCGCACCACCTATATCCATTATAAGTCCGTTGTTAATGCTTAAAGTATTTATAGAAGCAAAATAATCATAGTAAGCTTCTTTTTCACCAGAAAGAACTTGTATATCTAAATTAATTTCGGATTTTATTCTATCTATTAAATAAGATTGGTTTTTGGCTTTTCTTACAGCTTCTGTGGCAGTTGCTATTATTTTAATATCCGGAAAAGTAGCACAAAAGTTTTTATAAAGCCTAAGCACGTTTATGGTTTCTTGTATTTTTTCTTCTTTAAGGCTTCCATTATTGTCGAAGCCTTCACCCAGACGAACATATTCTTTTAATTCTGTGATGATTTTAAATGAACGTTTGTCTGTTATTTCAGTTATAAGAAGCCTTACGGAGTTAGAACCAATATCTATTACGCCAATGTGTTTCAAATTATCATCTTCCAATCTTTATTAAAATATTTTATTATTATATCACATTTATTAGTTAAAGTGAGAGGCTTGTATATTATACATTAGCGTATGTAAAGTTTAGGTTAAATATAATAATATTTCATGTTAATTATGCTATAATTATAGAAATATGTTTAGGGCGGACATAGTAAATTGTGTTTTATTTTAATAAAAATAGAGAATTTTTTGAAGAATTAATGGGAATAAAGCCTATAATTAATATTACAAGAGGGTGATGTATATGGGAAAATGGAGTTGTGATAATTTTATAAACAGGGAATTAAGTTGGCTAGAATTTAATAATAGGGTTTTAGAAGAGACCTTAGATGAAAGCAATCCTCTTTTTGAAAAAATTAAATTTTGCTCAATAACCAGTTCTAATTTAGATGAATTTTTTATGGTTAGAGTTGCATCTATAATAGAGCAAATTCATGCAGAATTTACTATTCCAGATATAGCAGGTTTTACGCCAGAGGGACAGCTTACTCAGATAAGGATTAGGGTTAGAAAAATGGTTGAAGATGAGTATGTATGTTATAGAAAACTTTTAGATGAACTTAGAGAACAAAAGATATATATAGTTAAACCAGAAGAATTAAATGAAGCGCAGAAAAAATATATAACGGAGTATTACTATGATACTGTTTTTCCTATTCTTACCCCAATGGTTATGGATAGCAGCAGACCATTTCCACTTATATTAAATAGAAGTTTAAATATAGCATTATTTATAGAAGGAAAAGATGATTCTGTAATGTTTGGAACTGTTCAAGTACCTTCTGTTATAGGAAGAATAATTAAAATCCCATCTCATGGTAAAGAAGTAGTTTGTATTTTACTTGAAGATGTAATAAAAATGTTTGCTCAAGATTTATTTAAAGGGCATAAGGTTATTACTATGGGAGATTATAGAATAACAAGAAATGCAGACCTCACTATAGATGAGGAAGGTGCGGAAGATTTGCTTGAAACTATTGAGCAGTCAGTGAAAAGAAGAAAATGGGGAGAGGTAGTAAGAGTAGAGGTAGAGGATGGAATAGATTTAAGGCTTCTAAACAAGCTAAAAGAAGAAGTTGAAGCTAATGAAGCTGATATATATATAATAGATGGTCCAATTGATTTGACATTTTTGAATAAGTTGGCTTCTCTTGAGGGATATGATTGGTTAAGATATCCAAAGTTTGAGCCACAGCCTATTCTTGAATTTTACGGAAAAGATAAAGATATGTTTGAAGTTATTTCTAAGCAGGATGTACTTGCATTTCATCCATATCAATCTTTTGAATATGTCGTTGATTTGGTAAAGAAGGCTTCTAAGGATCCAAGAGTACTTGCAATTAAGCAAACTTTATATAGGGTAAGTGGTAATTCACCAATAGTAAATGCTCTTATGGAAGCTGCAGAAAATGGAAAGCAAGTTACTGTACTTGTTGAACTAAAGGCTAGATTTGATGAAGAAAATAATATAGTATGGGCTAAAAAACTTGAAAAAGCAGGCTGTCACGTAATATATGGGCTTTTAGGACTTAAAATACATGGAAAGGTTCTTCTTATAGTGCGAAATGAAAAAGATGGTATTAAAAGATATGTTCATCTCGCTACAGGAAATTATAATGATGTAACAGCTAATTTTTATACAGATTTAGGGCTATTTACATCTAATAACCTAATTGCATCAGATGCATCTTCTCTTTTCAATATGCTTTCTGGATATTCTCAAATAAGTGAAATGAATAAGCTATATATTGCGCCTATAAACTTGAGAAAAAAGTTTTTTATTACTTATAAAAAAGCAAATTGAAAATGCTAAGGAGGGAAAAAGGTCACTTATTGTTGCAAAAGTAAATTCATTAGTTGATAAAGAAATTATCGAAAAATTGTATGATGCTTCTGAAGCAGGAGTTAAAATAAGTCTTATTGTTAGAGGAATATGCTGCTTGAGACCAGGGATAAAAGGTGTAAGTGAAAATATAAAAGTTATAAGCATAGTTGGCAGATTTCTTGAACATAGTAGAGTTTTTTATTTTAGAAGTGAGGATGATGAAGCTATATATTTATCAAGTGCTGACTGGATGAATAGAAATCTAGACAGAAGAGTAGAAATATTATTTCCGGTTGAAAGTAGTAAGTTAGTTAATACAATAAAAGAACAGCTTAATGTGTATCTTAACGACAATGCAAAAGCTAGAATATTAAATATGGATGGAACTTACACAAGAACTCAGGTTACGGGCCAAATCGCCATAAATAGCCAGGCATATTTTGAAGATCAATATAAAAAATACGCAAAAAAATTAAGAAAACGGGAAAAAGAAAACAATTTAAACCAATAAAAATGTAATCATACGCGGGGCATGGGCTTTGCCCATTATCCTTCTAGAACTAAAATAAACTGCTTTGTTAGCAACAGACAAAAACATTGAGTAAATACAAAATAAAAATAACGACGGGGCAGTGGGCTTTGACCCATTATCCTTCCTAGAACTAAAATAAACTGCTTTGTTAGCAACAGACAAAAACTTTTACGTGCACAGCACCGTAAAACCCTTCACCTTTCGCATAGCGAAAACCTTAGTCTTTTAACAAACGAAGTGAGTTAAAACCCTTCACTATAGTGCTCAACAAATTCCAGTTTGTAAGGATAAATTTGGTATTGGTAATTTAAATATTTCAGCTTGTTTATCTATAAAAAGAGAGCATTTCAAAATTAGAAATACCCTCTTGAGCTATTTAAATGTATACTTTTCTTAACAAAAGTAATTTTGTAGTATCTTCGCTTAAAGCATCATAGTATTGAAATAATTTTAAAACAACATCGCTTAATGACAAATTAATCATAAAAAACTTATCATTAACTCCATTTTTAACAGGCAGTGATATAGGATTATTTGAAATAACAAGATATTTATTGATATTGTCATTATAACTATTCAATATATTTAATAATGTATCTAAATTCGATACTTCGTTATCATTAAGATGGCAAACCCTTATTATATTTTTAGTAAAACTAAGTTCATCTTCACTTATAATAAGATAAGAATTTTCTCTATCATTATCATAATTACTGCTTACCTTATACTTCATAGCACACAATAATTCTTTTATAAGTACTTTAAATTTATCTTTATCCATATTTTTAAGGAGTTCTTTAATACATTCTAAGACTTCATTATATATTTCATTTTCTTTGTCCAAAGCTTCTTTAACATTTCCATTGCTTACAAGAAGTCTTTCTATTTCTACATCACAATTAAACACTCTAAAAACAACATAATTTTGACTTAACGAATCCTTAAGTTCCTTAGAAATTAATTTTTCATTTATATGCTTTTCTATCCACTTCACTTTCAATACATTAGGCTGTTTAGGATATAACTCAGCCATATATTTATACCCTTCTAAAACTATTCCTATATAGTATTCTCCAGTCACAGCATTATATGTGATTATTCTATCATTTTTATTTATTTCTCTTGAAAATCTCCAAATTTGACTTTCATATTGTATTCTCTTACCAGGCATTACATCGCTGTAAACTTGATCACATCTTATTAAAAGCTTGTCTTTAGTTTCATATTCCAAAGGATTTCCAATTTCACTCCATCCAACTGTAACTATGCCATTTTTCATCCAAAAATCAATCAAATCTTCATTGACTTTGCAACTTATCATCCACCAATTTGCCGCCACGAAAATCCCTCCTATATTTTATCCGTTTGTTTTAGCATATACCTTATAATTTATACTTGGAAATATATTATCTATTTTTTCTACTTTCTCTAGATTTTTTAACTCTATGTTATCTTTTGTTATATCATCATAAATTGTCATAAATCTATTTAAATGGCTATTTATTCTTCTAACTGCATAATCAACTGTAGTATTGTTTTTTATAATAAAAGGCCAATCTGAAGATTCTGCAAGCATAAGTTCTCTTGCCGCTTGGTTTAATGCTCTTTTTTGAAGTTCACTTGGGTCAGTGTAAGTATTAGCAAGCCTTATCATTATTTCTTCACATTTGTGAAGTTCTCTATATATCCATTGGTTAGAAGGGTTTACCCAAACAGAATAATCACTATTTTCTCCCCAGCTTGACGGATTTGGAGTTGAACATTGAACCATAGGATTCATCTCAAGATATTCTGATGGAGTTATAAGTTCATATGAAGTCCATTCTTCAGCACTTTTTCTTATGAACGCATTTATAAAATCCGGTCCCTCGAACCACCAGTGTCCATACAATTCAGCATCGTACGGGCAAGTTATAATAGGTGGTTTGTCCATGTGCTTTGAAACTTCATTTATCTGATCATTTCTACATTTAGAAAAATGTGATGCATGCTGCCACACTTTTTGCATTGCTTCATCTCTATTGTATATCTCCTTATTCTCAGTATTGCCAGTTATTTTATAATATTTAAAACCAGTATCTATTCTTATGCCAGAGACATTTATATATGGTTTTATATAGTCCATAGGAAGTTCATATCCTATGTCTCTATAAAATTCTCTATAGCTAAAATCTCCAGGATATCCCATAAAGTCGCTCCACACTTGATATGATGAATCCATATCCCTTCCGAAAGTGCATACACCATTTGGAACTGCTATAGGAGCATTTGTTCCATACATCGGTTTAGGAGAAGCATATAGCACCGCTTTACTTTCCGATATAAAATATTTTATACCATACTCCTTAAGTACACTATCTAGCGAATAACTGTAAGCACATTCAGGAAGCCATATACCTTTTGGAGCATGTCCCATAACTTTAGTGTAAAATTCTACACCCGTCGCAATTTGTGCCCTAACTGCTTCAGGATTTACAGAAATAAGCGGTAATAATGCATGCGTAGCTGAACAAGTTATTATTTCAAGACACCCAAGTTTATCAAACTTTTTAAATGCATTCATTAAGTTATTATTATACTTTTCATATGTTTCAAGAAGTCCTTTAAATCTGTCATTATAAAAATGTGCAACTTTATTTTTTTCATAATTATTTTTAGTTCTTATTAATTCTTTATTTGAAAGTTCTATAGACTTATTAAGATATTCAAGATATCTTTCATTTAGATACTCATCTTGAAGCATAGACATCAAAGGCGGTGTTATGGACATTGTCATTTTAAATTTTATTTTATCATTTAAAATTCCATCAAAAGCTTGAATAAGTGGAATATAGCACTCACTCATAGCCTCAAATAACCATCTTTCTTCAAGTGGATCATTAATTTCAGGATGCCTTATAAAAGGCATATGACCATGAAGTACAAACGCAACATATCCTTTTTTCAAATTTATTCACCCCAATCAACTTATTTCCCCTTAGATGTGCACACAGGAAATTTAAAATAATTATTAATAATTTCTTTTGAGCATTTTTCAAAATATTCATTATTATATTTAGAGTAACAAATTACCAATCTGGGATATGGTCTAATTTTTTTTTCCGTCAACAAATGGATATGGTTTTGGTTCTTTATGCATACAATTTTCATTTGATCCTTCACTGCATGTTGGTAAACTATTGTTTGGAGCAAGAGAATTTTCTGATACATCTACATAGTAAACCGCTGAATCACCTGATTGATTATCTCTAGGTGTTGTAACAGTATTTGATACCGCAACTGCCACAAAGGTATCATCTGCAAGCACCCTTCCAAGCTTTACAAATACATCCATATCGCCCTTATCTAAGTGTATAAACCAATTATCAGCAAAAGCATCAATATAAATTGTTTTGACTTCAGAAACAATGCCATTTATTACTTCATAAACTTTTATTACTGGCTTTGAGTTTTTCCATGAATTTTCCCCATATCTATCTTGAAATTCCTTAATTTCAACAGCGGAAACACTAAAATAACAAAATACATTGCGTGCATTTTGTACAAGCAAAACTATTGATGATTTATCTTCATCTACCATAACTCCGCACCCCCAATAATCAACTAGTTAATATAGTATATTATACCGTAAAATACTAACGCTGTCACGAATAAATTTACACATGTACTATAAAGCATACATTAAATACCATTTTAATAAATATACTTTAATATAGATTTTTATATGGGGTAACAATGCTTAAATTTAAAACAATAGTAACATCACTACTAATAGTACTATTAATAGAGTCAATTTGTATATTGGTCTTTTATAAATCAAAAGTAAACACTATTTCCAATTATGATCCAAAGAAAAAAATCACAATAATCGTAGATATAAGCACCAATACTCTTTCTGTATTTCAAAATGATAAAATAATAAAAAATTACGCAGTTGCATCAGGAAAAGCAACTACTCCTTCCCCAATAGGAACCTGGACTATTGTACATAAGGATACCTGGGGAGAAAGCTTTGGCGGAAGATGGATGGGCTTTAATGTACCCTGGGGGCAATATGGTATACACGGAACAAGTGCTCCAAGTTCAATAGGCTGGGCATCTTCACACGGATGCATAAGAATGAGAAACAAAGATGTAGTCGAGTTATATAAAATAACTCCAATAGGAACAAAAGTAATAGTTGCTGGTAGTCCTTACACTAATTTCAGTTCAAGTCAACGTACCTTAAAACCTGGTATGCGAGGTTCAGACGTATATGACTTACAGGTAATTTTAAAGGACAAAGGTTACTACAAAGGTAATGCTGATGGCATTTATGGTGACGGCATGAAATACTATGTACACAAATTTCAAAAAGATAATGAACTCTATGTAAGTGACACAATAAGTAGTAATTTTTTTCAAAAAACTAGGAATTAAACTTATGGATTGATATATATGTTTTAACTTTTTGTAAAATTTTAATGCATACACTGTTTTAAAAACAAAACATATTGCTATAATTATACTATTGGAATTTTTTTATACTTTAGATTATGTAGGCATTTGCAGAACAGATGTATTCTTTAAAGGAGATGATTATTTGAACAATGTAGGTCTTATACTAGAAGGCGGAGGAATGCGTGGAGTATACACATCAGGTGTTCTTGATTTCTTTATGGATAGAAATCTTTACTTTCCATACATAATAGGAGTATCTATGGGAGCTTGCAATGGTGCCTCTTATGTTTCAAAGCAGCGCGGGAGAACAAAATCTGTAACTATAGATTTTGTTTCTGATTCAAGATATTTAAGCTATAGAAACCTCTTTAAGTACAAGTCCATATTTGGAATGGACTTTATATTTAATGAAATTCCAACAAAATTAGTCCCCTTTGATTTTAAAACCTTTTCCAACTATGATGGTGAATTTGTAATTGGTGTTACTGATTGCATTACAGGTAAAGAAGTTTATTTTAACAAGAGTAATTATACTAATAATAATATTCTTGATATAATAAAAGCTTCTAGCAGTCTTCCCTTTGTAGCTAAATCTGTAAAAATAAATGATTCAATACTTATGGACGGCGGTCTCTCCGATCCAATACCAATAAAAAAATCTATAAGTGATGGAAACAAAAAGAATGTAATTATCTTAACTAGGCAGCGAGGATATATAAAAAAACCGTTTAAATTAAAATGGCTTGCATCAAAAAAATACCACAACTATAAAGGACTATATAATTCTCTTGTACAAAGACATAAGCTTTATAATGAAACCATTGAATATATAAACAAACTACATAACGATGGCAAGGTATTTATAATACAACCTCAAACCCCTCCTGTTGTTAAAAGAACTGAAAAAAACCCAAAAAAGCTTATTGAATTATATAATGAGGGATATAAAGATGCAGAAAGAAATTATAAAGATATAATAAGCTTTTTAAATAAAAATGGATAGGATCAATGCCTATCCATTTTTATTTGTAACAAATGAATAAAAGTCAAATGTTATGGATAAAATACCTAGATGTACTAAATTATACAGAGAGGAATGATATCCCATGAAAATTGGAATGCCTAAGGGTTTATTGTATTATAGATATTATCCCTTTTTCAAGACCTTCTTTAATGAATTAGGCGCAGAGATTATAACGTCTCCAGATACAAATAAAGAAATTTTAAATTTAGGGATTAAATATTCTATTGATGAAGCTTGTTTACCAATAAAAATTTTCCATGGCCATGTCGCATATTTAAAGGATAAGTGCGATATAATGCTTATTCCTAGAATAATGCAGTTAAGAAAATCAGAATTCATATGTCCTAAATTTTGTGGACTTCCTGAAATGATTGTAAGCGACATTCCCAATATGCCAAAGATCATCTCGTTTCCAATATATTCGTATAACAAAAAAAGTTTCATGTCATTTATAAAGAATTCAGGATCCATCTTCACAAAAAATATCTACAAAATAAAGGCCGCTTACTCGAAAGCTCTTCTTGTACAAAACAGTTTAAATTTAGGAATTAAAGATAAAAACTATGATATTAACATTGCATTAGTTGGTCATCCTTACAACTTATACGACTCTTTTTCAAATCTAAACTTAATAAAAAAATTACATAAATTAGGCATAGGTGTAATTACAGAAGAAACTATAGATGAAAATTTAATTAATAATGAAGCAGCAAGCTTATTTAAAAAACCTTTTTGGACATTTGCTAGAGAATCCTATGGCTTCTCAGTTTTTTCTGCCAAAAACAATCTTGTTCATGGCATTATATATATTTCGTCTTTTTCTTGTGGAATAGATTCTGTATTAATAGAGCTTATAAAAGATAGTTTAAAATCATTTCCAATGCTTATACTAAAAATAGACGAACAGACAGGAGAAGCTGGTTTTGATACTAGACTAGAAGCTTTCTCAGATATGCTTAAAAGGAGGTGTATGATATATGAAAATAACATTTCCTCAACTAGGTAATACCTGTTATGCAGCAAAAGCCGTTTTTGATGGTTTAGGCATAGATTATGTTCTTCCACCTCAAAGTAACAGAAGATGTTTAGAGCTAGGCTCATTATATTCTCCTGAGGAGATGTGCCTTCCATTTAAAATAATGCTTGGCGGCTATATAGAAAGTATAGAGAAAGGTGCAGATACTGTTATAATAACAGGAAGCTGCGGTCCATGTAGATTCGGTGAATATTGTGAACTTCAAATGAATTTATTAAAAAAACTAGGGTATGATGTTGATTTCATTGTTTTAGATAAACCAAGTTCTATTGGTAAAAATGAATTCTTAAAAAGAATAGAAAAAATATCTAATGAAAGCATTTTAAGCACAAAGAAAAAGTTAAAAATCCTATACACAGCTTATAGGATAATAAATTTAATAGATTATATTGAAAAAGAAGCTCATGAAAAAAGTTGGTTATGAAGCAAAATGTGGGCGAATGCAAAAAAATATTAAAAGATTGCAAAAAAAAGGCATTTTCCTATAATGATCCTCAAGAGCTTTTAGAATTTCTTAAAGTTTATAAGCACAAAATTGACAATGTAAAATTAAACAAAGAAAATCATCCTTTAAAAATTGCCATAATAGGCGAAATATATACTATAATAGAACCTTTCTCGAATTTGTATATTGAAGATAAACTTATGGATTATGGTGTATCAACTTCAAGACATTTAAGCCCAAGTTGGTGGTTTAAAGATGCCTTTTTATCTATATTCAAGTTAAATTCTCTTGATTTAAGACTTAATTCAAAAAAGTATTTACCTTATTATATAGGCGGTCATGCACGTGAATGCATCGGAGAAGCAGTTATGTCAAGTCATTCTAACTTTGATGGTGCTATACAAATTTTCCCTTTAGGATGTATGCCAGAAATTGTAGCAAAGTCTATACTTCCTAGAATTTCAAAAGATAAAGATTTTCCTATATTAAGCCTTATAGTTGATGAAATGACAGGTGAAGCAGGATATATTACAAGGATTGAAGCTTTTATAGATTTACTTGAAAGGAGAGAAAATAATGTATTACATGGGTGTTGATGTTGGATCTGTAAGTACAGATATAGTTCTTTTAAATAAAAATACAGAGGTAGTAGAAAGCATATATCTTAGAACAAAAGGAAGACCAATTGAGGCAATTCAAAACGGCCTTAAGATTTTAAAGGATAAATATACCGATAGACAAATACTAGGTGTTGGAACTACGGGAAGCGGTAGACAAATAGCCTCATATCTTATAGGTGGTGACATTGTTAAAAATGAAATTACAGCTCATGCTGTTGCAGCTTTAAATTTAGATAAGGATGTAAAAACAATACTTGAAATAGGCGGTCAAGATTCAAAAATAATAATTTTACGTAATGGAATCGTAAGTGATTTTGCTATGAATACAGTTTGCGCCGCTGGAACTGGTTCATTTTTAGACAGACAGGCTGAAAGATTAGAAATACCAATAGATAAATTTGGCGAACACGCTTTAAAATCAACGTCTCCCGTAAGAATAGCCGGTAGATGTGCCGTTTTTGCAGAATCGGATATGATTCATAAGCAGCAACTTGGATATAGCGAAAATGATATTATACGTGGATTATGTGAAGCTTTAGTAAGAAACTATCTGAATAATGTAGGAAAAGGTAAAGAAATACTACCAAAAATTCTTTTTCAAGGCGGCGTTGCCTCAAATATAGGAATAAAACTTGCTTTTGAAAAAGCTTTAGGATATGAAATAACAGTTCCACCTAATCATAAAGTAATGGGTGCTGTTGGTGCTGCTATACTAGCCAAAGACTATATAGAAAAGTACAAAACTCAAACGAATTTCAAAGGATTCAATTTAGCAAATATGGATTTTGTATCAAGCAGCTTTGAATGCAGCGGATGTGAAAATAAATGCGAAGTAGTGCAAATTAAAAATAACAATGAACTAGTAGGATGCTTTGGAGATAGATGCGGTAAATGGAACAAGAGCACCGCAGTTTAATTTTTGTTTATTTATCTATAAATATACTTTATAATAAATGTATATAATTTATTTACTATTATTAGGTATCTTAAACTTTTAGAATACCTAATAATAACTTTTATATTTATATTGAGGGTGAATGAGATGAAAAATTTTACAGAACAAAGAAACTTTAAAAGGGTTAGATTTAAATGCTTAGCAACTTTCTTTATGGTAAATGGTATAGATAAAATTAATGATGTTGAAATTTTAGATATAAGTGAAAGTGGAACAAGATTGAATCTACCAAAAAGATTACAAATCGGAGATAAAATAACCTTTAAATTTCCTATAGGAAATTTAAATCTAACATGTAATGCGACTATAATTTGGGGACAAGTAGGTATGGAAAAAGGCTTTATCTATGGTTGCAAATTTGATTTACTTGCAACCAATAAGCATCTTTTAAAACGTATAATAGAAGAATTTTATCGCAATAACTTTATATATATTTATAAGGATAAGGCAACTAAAATTATTGAAAATATGACTTGCACAATATCTATATCTGCATCTGATATAGATACTCTTTTTCAATATTCAAGCTGGCTGCTTGGCGAAGTTGATAAGTCTAATAGACTAGCTTTTATAATTCTAAAAAATTTAGTTAATAGATTTGAAGAATACGGAAATAACCATTTAAATTATTTTAATATAAGTATTTATGAATATGAAGAATTTAAGCATGTATTGGATTTCTCTATTTCTTCTCTTTATGGTGACAATTTAAATATAAAAGCACTAAAGTTAGAGAATATTGACATATCCCCACTAGAATCTGAAAAAGCATCTAATTTAAGACATAAGTTTGATGCCTTACCGGATGATATAAAATTAGATGTTGCTAAAGAAATTTCAAAATATTTATTTAATATAGAAAACAAATAGAAAACTTTTATATTGTTAACATTACTAAAATTGAATTGTATTCTCTTGAAATAAATTAATTTTAGTAATATTATTAATAGTGTATGTAATATACTATTTTCCATCAAACAAATACATAATTTTAAGATAGTAGGTGTTTATAATTGAATAAAGTTATTTTAACAGAATCAGGAAAAAAAAAGCTAGAAGAGGAGCTCGAATACTTAAAAACAATTAAAAGGGTCGAAATAAAAGAAGCTCTAAAAGTTGCAAGAGCCCAAGGTGATTTAAGCGAAAATGCTGATTATAGTGCTGCTAAAGATGATCAGTCTATGAATGAAACTAGAATTCAGGAAATAGAAGAACTCTTAAAAACTTCTACTGTTGTTGAAACTTCTGTAAGTGAAAATGTATTTGATTTAAATAAAACTGCAATGGTTAAATTTTATGATATAGATGAAGTAGAAAAAGTAACTCTTGTAAGTTCAGTAGAAGCAGATGCTAAAAATATGAAAATAAGCATTGACTCCCCTTTAGGAAAATCATTATACAAACTCGAAGTAAATAAAAAAGCAGTTGTTGAATCACCTGATGGCAGCTATGAGGTTGAGGTACTTGAAATATTATAATAATTATATTTAAATAAGGAAGTTATCTTATGATAACTTCCTTATTTTGTCGTCCATGCTTTTATTAGATTATGATTTAGCAGTTCATCAGAATACTCTAATTCTCTCGAACTACTGTCTTTCATATTTTTAAGTTCAGGGGTTTCACTAATTTTACTTCCAGTTTTTATATCATAATAAGTATTTGTCCATGACACATAGAATACTTTTCCATCTGTAAAAGATCCATTTCTAAAGGTAACCTTTCTGTTAGCAACATTAAATATATCCTTACCAAACATATAATTATTTTTCAAATTAAACATATTCGCTATAGTAGGATATAAATCCATTTGTCCGGCATAGGTATGATTTTGCCCTTTATTCGCATCCTTTGGAAAATGTATCAATAAAGGTACTTTTTGATATTGATACCATGCCAAATCGTCCGTGCTAGTTGAGCCTTCAAATTTATATAAATCATTTATATTTTGCTTAGGAATAGCAAAATGATCACCATATATTACAATAATAGAATTGTCGGCTATACCAGAGCTTTCAAGTTTATCTAAGAAATCTCCAAGCTGCTTATCGGTATAATGTATACCCTCTAAATAATCACCAAATAGAGTATCTTTATAACTTCCAACATCCAAAGTATCCATACCATTTTCATATCCTTTAACATCATTAAATGGATAATGACTACTTAAGGTAATAAGGAAAGAAAAATATGGCTGTTTAAATTTTTGCAGTTTATCAAAAGATTGATTTAAAAAAGATTTATCACTTAAACCTAACCCTACATTTTCATCATGATTATACTTAGATTGTCCAAAGAAATCATTGAAATCTTCAGTCTTATACATTACATTTCTATTCCAGAAACCTTCAGTGTATCCATGAAGTGCCGCTGTATAATAACCTTTTTCGCCTAATTCCTTAGGCAATGCGTTTAAAGTATTTCCACCATAAGTATAATATGCCGCTCCCGATTGAGCTGGATAAAGTGAATTAAGAGACATAAATTCAGCATCTGAAGTATTTCCACCAGCTACTTGATAAAAGTAATTGTCAAAATACATACTCTTATTCACCCATTTATTTAAGTTAGGTGTTATTTCTTTACCATTTATTTTTTGGTTAATTGTAAAACCTTGAAGTGCTTCTACCTGAATCATTATAAGGTTTTTTCCTTTTCCTATCCCAGTAAATTGACTATTTGTTTTACTTGTATTGTTTTCAAGATAACTTTTTACCTTCTTTTCTTCACTTTCAGGAAGCTTTTTAGAATTTTTTATTTTTGTACTTGTAAAATTAAATGCATCAACTATATGAAAATTCAAGTTTCCTATCATTTTAGTCAAATAAATTCTATTGCTCATGGCAGTTAAAAGTGTTGGCTGCTCTACTGAAACTCTTTTAAATGTCTTAGCATCCACTACTGTTCCTACAGCAAATATCATTATAAAAGTAATTATTCTAGCTATAATGGACTGTACTCTAACATTAACCTTTTTATAATATATTTTAAGCACAGGAATAAAAATCACAATATCAAGTATATATATAAAGTCATTAACCTTTATAAGTCCAATTACAGCATCCTTAACTCCCATTAATAACTTAGCATCTCTAATTACTGAAACAGTTATTATATCCTTATAATACCTAAAGTAAACTAAATCCGCTATTATAAAAGCACTAATTAAAGTATCTACAATAAGCAAATACCTTATTCTAGCTTTGTTTTTCAATAAAAAAGCAAAACTGCACAATAATAATAGAGATGCAATAATAGGTATAATAACACTTGGGTCAAAATATTCAGGTGATATACTTTTGCCATAGCTCACCAATTTTACACATAATATTACAAAAAATACAACCACATCAATATTGCTTTTTACAAATTCACTTATCTTTCTTGCAACCGTATTATTATATATTTTTTTAATTGGCATGGGTGTTTTCAAATTCATCATCTCTTTTTTCAAATATTTTAATTAAAATTATTTCTTTTTAAAAGCTAATGTCTTTTTTATGCCTGAAGAAACTCCTTCAGTAATATTTACATTAAATACATCAAGTATGAACATAAATAAAGGTATTCCCAAAAGCAATCCCCACGTACCCATAAAATGTTCTGAAACTAAAAGTATTACAAATGTAAAGAATATCGGAATATGAGTTTTAGATGACATAAGCTTAGGATTGAGGAAATAAGTTTCTACAGAATGGATAACAAATACCATTATTAAAACGTATAAAACCTCTATTGGACCATTTATCTTAAATGCAATAAGTGATAACGGCACTAATGAAATTATTACACCTGCTACTGGTACTAAACTCAATATAAATATCATAAGTCCCAATGTCATAAGGCTTGGAAATCCCATTGCAGCAAGAGCCACTACAGATAGAGCCGTATTTACAAAGGCTATAATTATTTGAGCTTTAATAACCTTACCAAAAGAATTTAAAAAATTATTTCCGTAATAAGTAAAATATTTATACATACTTGATAATTTGCTATCTTCAAATTTTTTGCCAAATCTTATAATTTCTCTTTTTTCAACTATAAAGAAAAGACTTAAAATCAATGCTAAAAATGCATTTACACCAACTTTACCAAAACTTGTTATAGAGTTAATGATAAACTTGGCACCAGGTTCTGTATATTTCTGAATATCAATTTTACTGACTATAGGTGAAATATACTTATCTATAAATGTATACTGTTCAAATGCATTAGAATTTTTATAAAAATTTTCAGCCTGTTTTTCAAGACTACTACCTTCATTTATGACAACTGGAATATACTTATAAAAAGCAATAACAATAGCAGTTATTATTATAATGTATAAAATTATAGTAACAATTCCCTCTCTAATTTTTACATATTTAGATAATCTAGAAACAATGAAAACTTCAGCGCTATTTATTAAATATGTGAACAGAAAAGTCAATAGAACTAGATTAAGCATTTTTCTAGCAAAATATAGTATTAAAATCAAAACGAAAAAAAACATAAGTTTCTTAAAAGCTTCTCTATGAATTACTTCTCTTATGAAATCCAATAGTATTCCTCCTTTACTGATAATAGTTTACTATTAATCCTTTATAATTTCAATGTAAAATTAAATCTACGGAGTAACTTTTTTGTTAAAACTACTTAAACAAAATTTGTCACAAGAATGTCACATAAAAATATTATTATTAAAACATAGTAAATAACAATTAATTGGAGGTAATACTTATGGATAACTTTAATGATGATTCTAATAATATGCCAGAAGAACTTAAGATAAATAATGATTTTATTCCACCACAAAAACCTAAAAGAAGAAATAAATTTACTTCATACATTATAGTAGGTCTTGCATGTTCTATAATAGGTGGTACTATATCAACTGCTGGAGCACTTTATTTACTCCCCAATTCAAGTGCTTTTAAAAATACTCCTTTATATAAAAGTTTGGCGCAAAACGCAGGTGCCTCCTATACAGATACTTCTTCATCGACTATTAAAGCCACCAATACTTCTACAGTTGCAAGTCAAAGTGGAACCTTAACTGGAGCACAAATAGTTAAAAAAGTTGCTCCTGCAGTAGTTGGAGTGTCAACAAAAACAAAGGTAAGTTCCTCAGATTATGGTGATGTATTTGGTTCCTACGGAAACGGCAGTAACAGTGGAACTAGTGAGCAAGATGGTATGGGTTCTGGAATTATCTTTAATAGCGAAGGATATATACTAACAAATTATCACGTTATCGATGGCGCTGATACAATAACCGTAATATTCAACAATAAAAAACAAGTATCCGCTAAAGTAGTTAATTACGATTCATCAATGGATTTAGCAGTAATAAAAATAACAGATAAAGATGTTAAAGTACCCGGAGTTGCAGAACTGGGAAGCTCAAGCAGTATGAATGTTGGAGATCCTGTATATGCTATAGGAAATCCTCTTGGGCAAGATCTATTAGGCTCAGTAACCACTGGTGTTATAAGTGCCTTAAACAGACAAATAAGTGTAGATGGGACGTCAAATAAGCAAACTTATATACAAACGGATGCTGCAATTAACCCTGGAAACAGTGGCGGTCCTCTTGTAAATGCTCAAGGACAAGTAATTGGTATAAATAGTGCTAAAATTGGAAGCAGTAGCAGCAGTGAAACTAGTGTAGAAGGAATAGGTTTCTCAATTCCTATAGATTTAGTTAAACCTAAGATTTCAAGCTTATCAAAACAAATATTAATGCTAGGTATTATAACTGAAAGTTATAGTGAAAGCCAATTAAAAGCTCATGGTCTTCCAGCAGGAATTTATGTTGCACAAGTTCAAGATTTTAGTTCAGCACAAAAAGCAGGGATACAGGCTGGTGACGTAATAACTAAATTTGATGGTAAAAAAGTAACAAGCGTAGATGATTTAAATTCAATTAAAGCTAAGCACAATGCAGGTGATATAGTAAAAGTAGAGATTTATAGGAATGATAGTACAAAAACTATATCCCTTACACTTTCAAATTAAAAAATATTGCGAAGTTACTTCGCAATATTTTTATATTGTTGCACCTTGTTCAAAGTAAAGTAAAATTCAACGCCATTTTCTGTATTAGCTGCCCCACACTTTCCTCCATGAAGCTCAATTATGTTTTTTACTATTGAAAGTCCAAGTCCCGTTCCTCCAGCTTTTCTATTCCTAGACTTATCTATTTTGTAAAACTTATCCCAAATTTTATCCAGTTCATCTTCACATATTTTTTCACCATCATTAATTATCTGTACTACAACTTCTTCTTCTTTTTCAATCATGTTTATAGTTATCTTGTTCTTCACATATTTTAAAGCATTATTTATATAGTTATTAAGTACTTGCTCAATCCTATATTTATCTGCTATCACATTCACATTTATAATATTTATATCTAATTCTATACCTCTCTCGTTAAAATAGTACAATATTTTTGATAGCACTTCCATACCAAGTCACCTATATCTATAACTACTTTACTAAGTTTAAAATTGCCACTTTCAAGCTGAGATAAATCAAGCATATCCGAAATTAAATTTCCCATATTTAGAGCTTCATCTATTATTACATTTAAATAATATTCTCTATCTTCCTCTGATGTAACAATGTTATCTTTAAGTCCTTCGGCATAACCTTCTATAAGTCCCACCGGAGTTTTAAGTTCATGGGAAACACCAGCTATGAATTCTTTTCGCATTTTTTCTAATGCTTTTTCTTTCTCAATATCTTTCTTTAACTTTTCATTTGCATTTTTAAGAGAATTTAAGGCATTATTTAAATTATTAGAAAGAAAATTCAAGCTTCTCCCTATACTCCCAATTTCATCTTCCCTATTTATGCTGCATTTTTCATCAAAATCAAGATTAGCCATTTTTGAGGCGGCTTTATTTATTTTTACAAGAGGTTTAGTTATCATATTGGAATATATAAATGCCATTATTAAAACCAAGATTATACCTCCAATAAAAACGTATATAAAAATTCCTTTCATAACATCGGATGCTTCAGTTATTGGTGTAAATGATGATATTGCAAAGATATATTCATTAGTTGTAGTATCCGGAACTACAGAAACTATATTCTTCATATTATATACTTTACTTTCAAATACATAAGTTTTACTTTTTCCTGTCCTTTTCATATCAATAAATGAACCCGGATCAGAAACCCACTTATACATTATTTCTTTTATTCTGTTAATATCAGTAGAATTACTTTCATCATTATCCCTACTGGTAAGATATTTAAGATTTCCATAGCTATTTAAAATTGCAATAGTGCAGTCATTTTTTTCTTCAAATTCTTTCTATAATAATCTGCAATATCATTGGAATTCATTTTATTCAGTTCATTATTATAATAATTTTTAAAATTAATAGCCGCTTTATTTAAATTATCTTTTCTTTTATTTTCATATATTTTTTGAAAGAATATGGACTCAAATAATAAAATAAATACTATAAATACTGTAAAAAAACTAAGTGTTATTAAAAACAATTTAGCAGTTATACTATTTTTTATATTTATTTTTTTCACTTTTTCACCTCAAATTTATATCCACTTCCCCTTATGGTATTTATAAGATAGGCTCTATCCTCAAGTTTTTCTCTAAGCCTCTTAACATGAGTATCTACCGTTCTTAAATCACCATAGTAATCTTTTCCCCATACATTATCAAGTATCTTATCACGGCTCAAAACTATACCAAGATTTCTAGAAAAATATATAAGTAATTCATACTCTTTAGGTGACAAATAAATTTGTTTTCCTTGTAACACAACTTCATGCGAGATTTCATTTATGGTAAGACCGTCAAAATTACTTTGATTATCTAATTCTTTTCCATTAACCCTCTTTAAAAGTGCTTTAACTTTTGCAACTAAGACTTTAGGACTAAATGGCTTTGTTACATAATCATCTGCCCCAAGTTCATATCCTAAAAGTTTATCCTCTTCTTCACTTTTTGCAGTTAGTATTATTACGGGGATGCTTGATTTTTCCCTTATACTCCTGCATACTCTCCATCCATCCACAAGGGGAATCATTATATCCAGTATGGCAAGTGAAACCTCCTCACTATTAAATATATCAATAGCCTCTATTCCATCAGCTGCCTGAAGAACCTCATATGACTCTCTTTCAAGGTAGGTTGAAATAAGCTTTCTCATTCTATCTTCATCCTCAACTACAAGTATTTTTTCCAAAACAAGCTTCCTCCTTTAAATTATTCGGCAGTTTTTTCCTCCTCTTGCTCATGATTTTTTTCTCTCTTAAATATAAAAGCAGAAAAAACTGCTGTAAGCGGTATTGTAAAAATAAGTCCTATGCTTCCAGCTAATGATTTAATAGCCTCTGATGCTATTACATCTTGATTTAAAATTCTATGGAATGGCAAATCATAAGATGATATCCATATCATAATATACATCGCCCCTCCAGCATAAGCAAGTATTATGGTATTAGCCATAGTACCCATTATATCTTTTCCTACATTCATTCCTGATTTAATCAACTCTACCATACTCATTTCTCTTTGCTGGTTTATTTCATTTATAGAAGATGCAATAGACATACTAATATCCATAACAGCCCCAAGCGCTCCCATAAGTATTCCTGCAAATAATAATCCGCTAAAGTTAAAATTTACATTTTGAGATATATAAATAATCATTTGCTCTTCTTCATCTGTAAGTCCAAAAAGCCTTAGCGATGAAATACTTATACCTGCAATAAGCCCAGCAATCGCAACTCCACACAGGTGCCTATTATAGCCGCAAAGGTTTTTTTGTTTTTCCCACTTATAATAAGTAAATTTAAAATACTAACACCAATACATATAAAAACCGCAACTCCTATAGGATTAAATCCTGCCATTATAAGAGGAAGCATTATCTTTAAAACAGCAAAGCCTGTTATTGCAAGTCCTATTATTGACTTTATTCCTTTTGCGCCACCAACAAGAGCTATAAGTAATACAAATATAATTACCAATGCATATATAAACTTATATCTAACAACATCATATATGTATGATCCATTTTTAATGTGTCCATTTTTATCTTCCGAAATATTAACGAGCACCTCGTCACCCTTTTTAGTAAGTGATTGATGGTTTGTTTTATCATTTACTAGATTATCTAATTTTATGGTTTCTCCTTTATGAGAACCATTTAGTATTTTTACAAGAACATAATTTCTTGCCAATGTTGTTGTCTTACTTTTAGAATTAGATTTGCTAACTTTATTAGAAACACTGGTATTATTTATCTCCTTTATTACTTTTCCATGTATCTCTAAGTCATCCTGAGAACCACCAAATAAAAAATGAAATACTATAAACAAAATAATTAAAATTGAAGCTCCTAACAAATATTTAATTTGCTTCTTCTTTATGCTAATTTTCATTTTATTTTCTCCTTATCCATAATATACAGCTTTATATAAAAAACTATATCACAGTATTATTTGTAAAAAAAGAATTTCTTAAATTGTTAATCATATGTTAAAATTATTGATGTTAATTTTAAATCAATAAAGCAAATATTTTTTATGAGAATAGGAGATTTTATAATGAGTAAATTAAACTTTAAAGGAAGTGTTATGTTAAACCCTACACCAGTAGTTCTTATCACTTCTCAAAATAGTTATAATAAAATCAATGTTTTTACAGTTGGATGGATAAGTACTGTCTGCACCAAAGAACCTGTTATAGCTATGGGTGTTAGACCAGAAAGACTTTCCCATGAGTATATTAAGGAAAGCGGCGAATGTGTTATAAACCTTCCTACAAAAAGCATGGTTAAAATTGTAGATTATTGCGGAGTTGTTTCTGGCAAAAAAGAAGATAAAATCAAGCATTTAAATCTAAAGTTAAACAAAGGAATATCTATCTCCACTCCTTCGTTAGAGGCTTCTCCTATAGCATTAGAATGCAGAGTAAAATTAATCACTCCTCTTGGCACACATGATTTATTTTTATTAGAAGTTCTAAACGTTAAAGTAGACGAAAGTTTATTAGATTCTAGTGGTAAAATTTGCTTTAATAAAGCAGATTTAATTTGTTATAACCATGGTGAATATTATGGACTTACTTCAAAACCACTTGGTTCATTTGGATATTCAGTAAAAAAGAAAAAAAATAAAAACTTACATAAATCTTTTTCTAAAAAAAGCAGCCATAAGTAACTAAAAAGGAGCCTAAAAACTAGACTCCTTTTAATGAATTAAACCATAAAAATCATTACATTTACTATATTTGCCCACTTAATTTGATTCTTTTCAGTTCAGCCATAAATTCCAGTTCTTCAATATCTTCATTATTACATATCCTTAAATGTTCACATACTCTTAAGTGATCACATATCCTACTTATAAGATATTTATTTGCTAATAAATATGCATTTTTATTATTTTTATCATTTGGTAATTTTTTAATATTATTAATATATGTATCTACTTCATTCAATATTAATTCATTTCTATAATTTATAATATCTTCTTCATCTAATTGTATACTGTTCAAATTTTTACTTACTAGTGCATACAATAAATTTTTTCCATTATTGTTGACCATTTTAACTCCTCCTCAAATATATGATTAAACTATAAGTTTTAGTTCATTTTACTTTCTCAATTTCTCTTGCATTATTTTTATTCTAGCACTATGCTTACACTAAAATCGCAATAATCCTTCATAATATTACATATATTTGTACGTAATACAAAAGTTATTTAAGGGGGTATACAATCAAATTAAATCAAATATTCCTTAAAAATCAAATTTCTAATGCAGTTTTCCTTCAATCTTCATCATATCATTTTTCATCGGTTTCATCTTTGCTTACAATTTTCTTTCTTGTAGTTTTCGGCTTAGTTGATGATGAACTTCTTTTTCTGTATGTCCTTTTTGGTTTAGTCGTTTTTTCCTTTTCTCCCTCTTTGGCGGAATCATTAACCTTTTCTCCACCTTTTATCTCATCATTATTTTTTTCGTCTACTTTAAGTTTTTCTGATGCGCTAACTTTTTTTTCAGCGGCAGTCTTAGCCCTTTTAGAACTACTTGTAGATTTTCTAGTGCTTTTACCTTTTAAAGAAGCTTCTTCACTTTCTTTTTCCTTGACGGTTTTACTAGTTGAAGTTTTTGCTTTCCTTCTAGTTTGCCTAGGTCTAGAATACTTTTTATTTGGGATTTGTCCACCTAAATCCCACTCTGTACCCTCTGCTTCCTTTTTTACAAGATCATACATTTTTACAGTTAAGGCTGCAACTTTACTCCAGGTATAATTTTCACTTACTGTTTTAAATGCATTTTCCCTTAGGTATTTGCACAGCCCTTCATCATTTAAAAGTTGGAGTACATTATCTTTTAGGCTATTTGCATTTCCATTTATCATTTTCATTCCATTAAATTTATGTTCTACTATTTCACTAAATCCCCCAGTATCAGATACTACAACAGGACATCCCGCAGCCATTGCCTCAATTGCAGCAATACCAAATGGTTCGTATAAAGATGGCAATACAACAACATTTGAAACCTTATAGAGCTTATCTCTGCTCTCATTGTTCATATAGCCTGTAAATACAAATTTATTCTCTAATCCCATATTTCTTACTTTACTTTTTAACTCTTCTGTCATAGGTCCTTTTCCTGCAATTATAAATTTGACTTTACTATATCCTTTGACTATATCATAAGATGCATCTACAAGCAGTTGAATTCCTTTTTCAAACACATGCCTTCCTATAAAAAATACTATTTTTTCATCATCCTCTGCAAATTGCCTTCTATAACTAAGCCAATCAAACTCGAAATCAAATTCTTTAAGATTTATGCCATTAGGTATTACCCATACCTTATCCTCTGGAGAAGCAAATGTATTTACTATTTGCCCTTTCATATATGTGCTGCACACAACTATCTTCCATGCTTCATAACTCAACAGCCATTCTGCAGAAGATATATATCTTTGCATTTCAGTTCTTATACCATTATTTCTACCCTTTTCGGTAGCATGAATAGTACATATTGTTGGTATTTTATAAGACCATTTCAAAACTTTAGCTGAGTATGCTGTAAGCCAATCATGAGCGTGAATAATGTCTATATTACCTATTTCCTTTATTAACCTTATGCACTCTTCAATCATTGCGAAATTCAAATGCATAACCCATTTTGCAAAATCGTCTGTATCTATTTTATATGGTGATACTCTATGAACATAAACACCATTATCATTCTCTTGTATAGGTGCTGTACCTTCTTCACAAGTAACAACATGTATTTCGTATCCCAAGTTACTAAGTTCATGCGACAAATTGTATACATGTGTTGATAGCCCTCCAACATTCTTAGGTGGATATTCCCACGATAACATTAATATCTTCAACTCATTTCCCCCTTACCTACTATTTAAAAATATTTTATCAAACTTTTCTGAAAAAACAAAATATATTATAATCTATATTACCAATTATAACTATTTTTTTTATTATTCAACCTATTTAGCTCTATTAAAGTAATATTTTTCCATTTGTATAAAATTAATCGTACTCTATGCATTAATTTTATATAATAAAAATGTACAGGATATTAAATCCTGCACATTTTTATTTACTTTGTATCCTTCTTTAAAAGTTCACCTATAGCGGCTATACTACCAAAAGATGATAAAGTTTCATTTGGAAGTATAAGTTTATTAGCAGGGTTCTTTGCCATTTCCTTGAGTGCTTCAACTTGCTTTAACGCAATAACAGTTTCATTAGTTCCAGACTGTATTATAGATTTATTAACAACTTCTATTGCTTCAGCCTCTGCTTGTGCTATTTTTTCTATTGCTTTTGCTTTACCTTCTGCCTCAAGAAGCTGTGACTCTCTAAGACCTTCTGCACGTTTTATGTTTGATTGCTTTTCTGCTTCTGCTTGAAGTATCTTGGCTTGCTTTTCTCCTTCTGCTCTAGCTATATCTGATTGCTTTTGTCCTTCAGCTTGAAGTATAGTTGCTCTCTTATCTCTCTCTGCTCTCATTTGTTTTTCCATTGCTTGTTGTATTTCTGCTGGTGGAATTATATTTTTTATTTCAACAGATAATATCTTTATTCCATATGCATCTGTAATTTCATCTACTACCTGTAACAATTCTTGATTTATTTTATCTCTTCCGGATAACACTTCATCAAGTGTCATGTTACCAACTATGTTTCTCATATTGGTTATAGTAGAATATATAATACCAGATTTATAGCTTTCTATGTTGTATATAGCATCTCTTGCATTCATTACCTTATAAAATATAACATTGTCTATGGATATTTTAACATTATCCTTAGTTATAACACTTTGTGGTTCAATATCTAGTATCTGCTGCTTTGTAGAAACCTTAGCTCTTACAAAATCAACAAATGGAATCATAAAATTCCAACCAGGTTGAAGACTTCTATTGTATTGTCCTAATCTTTCAACAATGAAGATATATCCAGTAGTAACGACCTTTAAACAACTTAAAATAATTAATAATATAACAAGTACAATAACTCCTATAATTATATTTCCTATCATTTTAACCTCTCCCTTTTTATTTAGTTATTAAAAATTTATTTCCTTTAATACCTGTAATCACAAATTTTTCTCCTCTTTTTATTGGATGTCCAATATTTTCAACTGTCCAATAAATTCCTCCAACCATTATCTTAGATGTTTCCTCTATATCCCTTTCAGCAACCAGCTCCTTTCCTATATACTTTTCTTCCATAAGAGGAGTTCTTTTTACAGTGCTTTTTATAATCTTTTGCCATAGGATATCCAAAAATAAAACAAATTATGCTTATTACGGCAAAAACTATTACTTGAGCAATTACACTTCCACCCAGTAAATGGGTTATTATTGCTCCGGCTGCTCCTATTGAAAACCACACAAACAAAAATCCACTTGTGGCTATGTCAATAAAAATCATAACTACAAAAATAAATATCCATACTTTAAAAATAGTATCCACTATTACTACCCCCCTCTCGATATTTATAATTTACACTAATATGCGGAATTAATAAAGCCTTATTTTTAACTTTTAAAGTGGTATTAATTACTCTTTAAAAATGATTTTCTTAACGCAATCTTCACTTTTCATTAATTTTCGTATGCTTATACTTATTAAAGTCCCTATATATTTTATTATTCGTGATATAATAATATATAGTAAAGAAGAACAAAAAATAGTCGCTTTAGCGACTGCACGGAAAAGTATGCGGGTGGCGGACCATTCAGAGGGCTTTTAGCCCAGCCAGTAATATGCCTTACAGGGCTGAGCAAACCACCGGCTTAGCCGGTGGTCATGATTTTGTCTATATTCATGCAGACTTATGGTGTATAAATGCTATAAGAACGGTTGCAAAAAAGTAAGTGGTTAAATTAAATTTTACTGATCGAATGATATGATTATTATATACTAATTTTTTAACATATATAGTATATACCGGTTGCTTATGGATTTGCTATATATGCGAAATATGAAATGCTATTTATACGAATGAGTTTTAAAGAACCAGAAGATAAAAAGATCAAGTTGAATCACAGGCTAGCAGTACTTAGAGCTTGTAAGTTGTCATATAAACATATTATTCAGTTTGAGCGGGAATATGTTAAAAATATGTATATTTCAATGAAACCAGTGGAGTTTGATGATTTAATAAAAAACTTCAAAACTAGTTTTCAATAAAAAAGTAAATACTGCTGGGATACTCCCCATGAAGTCTTCATTTTTGTTTGCGACTATTATTACATGATAAAGATAAAATTACAAATACCCCGTTTAAACCATTTACATTTTACTATTGTTTAATAAATCACACCTTTAATTAGCATTTTATAAAAAAATATGAATTTAATATTTATTTTAAAAATTATATGTGATAGTATGTAATGTAAAGTAAGCAATTTTAAATGTTGCTAATTAATTGTCGATATGCTTCATTTGATTAGAAGAGTATTATTAATAAGACGAAGAATCAATGGAACATTAATTAATACATATAAGGAGATGTAGTGGTATGGAAAAGAAAAACATAGATTGGGCGAACCTTGGTTTTGGATACGTTCCAACAGATAAAAGATTTGTTGCTAACTACAAAGATGGTAAATGGGACGAGGGTGCATTAAGTTCGGATGCAACTGTTGCAATTAGCGAATGTGCAGGTGTACTGCAATATTCTCAGTCATGCTTTGAAGGTATGAAGGCTTATACAACTGAGGATGGTCACATTGTTACCTTCCGTCCTGACTTAAATGGAGAACGTATGGAAAACTCCTGCAAGAGATTGGAAATGCCAGTTTTCCCAAAAGAAAAATTTGTAGATGCTATTGTAAAGACTATAGAGGCAAATGCAGCATGGGTACCTCCATATGGAAGCGGTGCTACTCTTTATATCCGTCCATTTATGTTTGCAACAGGACCAGTTATTGGAGTTAAACCAGCAGATGAATACCAGTTTAGAGTATTTGCAACACCAGTTGGACCATATTTTAAAGGAGGCGTTAAGCTTTAACTTTATGTGTTAGTGACTTTGATCGTGCTGCACCACATGGTACTGGACATATCAAAGCTGGACTTAATTACGCAATGAGCCTTCATGCAATTGTTACTGCACATGCAGAAGGATTTGATGAAAACATGTATTTAGATGCAGCTACTAGAACAAAGGTAGAAGAAACTGGAGGAGCTAATTTCTTATTTGTAACAAAGGACAACAAGGTTGTTACACCAAAATCAAATACTATTCTTCCTTCAATTACACGTCGTTCTTTATTAACAGTTGCAAAGGACTATCTTGGACTAGAAGTAGAAGAAAGAACTGTTTATTTTGACGAAGTAAAAGATTTTGCAGAATGTGGACTTTGTGGAACAGCAGCTGTTATTTCACCAGTAGGAAAGATTGTAGATCACGGCAAAGAAATTTGTTTTCCAAGTGGCATGAAAGATATGGGACCTGTTATCACAAAGCTGCGTGATACATTAACAGGAATCCAGATGGGGCGTGTTGAGGCACCTAAGGGTTGGTTAAAGGTAATTAAATAATTATTTATATCAATAAAAGGAAATTCAATTTAATTATTGAATTTCCTTTTATTTTTGAAAACTATTAATTCACAAAACAAGGTTCATGTTAAAATTAATTGAAAAAAATTGGAGAGATAATTCAGCAAAATGTAGATAGATTTGATGTGAATACAATATTTCGCATGAAATCAATTTATTATGAATGTGAAATTGATACTAATAATAAAAGTGAACAATATTTAGATGAATATGAAAAAGAAGAAGAATTTGCTCCTGTATTTATGGATTTAGATAATACAGTACAACAGAATGAAAAAGTTATCAGTAAAAATAACAAGAATACGAATGATTGGGTAGTTAGAGAAAGCAAAGTTCTTAAGTTTTTAAAATATAATAATTTTATGAGATAAAGACAAAAAAGGTTTATAGATTTTCCTATTAAATAGTCTAAATATGTTGCATGAGGGGTAGTTTTAAGTGATTACACTAGAAGGCGTTACAAAAGAATTTGTAACAACTAAAAAATATCCTGGTTTTAAAGGGGCAGTGAAGGGCCTGTTTACAACCGAAAAAGTTTGTAAAGTTGCTGTTGATGATATTTCATTTCATATTGATAGAGGTGAAATAGTAGGCTATATTGGAAGTAATGGAGCTGGTAAATCTACTACTATTAAAATGATGACGGGAATTTTAACACCAACAAAAGGTAAATGTATTGTTAACGGCATTGATCCAAATAAAAATCGTAAAGAAAATGCACAAAATATAGGTGTTGTTTTTGGACAAAGGACGCAGTTATGGTGGGACCTTCCACTAAGCGAATCTTTTACTATTTTAAAAGAAATATATAATGTTAGTGACAAGGATTTTAAAGAACGTATGAAGTTTTTGAATGAAGTATTAAATGTAACCGGTTTTATAAATAATTCGGTTAGAACGTTATCATTAGGTCAAAGAATGAGAGCGGATTTAGCAGCTGCATTATTGAACAATCCTAAAGTATTATATCTAGATGAACCAACGATAGGACTAGATTTATTAGTAAAGGATAAAATGAGACAAGCAATAAAAGACATTAATAAGCAGTATAATACAACAGTTGTTTTAACAACTCATGACTTAGGCGATATCGAAGAGCTTTGTAATAGAATTATGATAATAGATAAAGGGAAATTAATTTATGATGGTGGATTACAAGAGCTCAGAAATGATTTTGGGGGAAAGTGTAAAGTGCAGATAGATGTAAAAGATTTAGGGAAAATTCAAAAACAGGATTATTATAGCATTTTCGGCTTGGAAAACAATCAACTTAAAGTGGAGTCAGATGGAAGAAGTATAATATTTACTTTTAATAAAAAGTTATATGGAGTAGCAGATGTTATTTCTTATGTTATGGGACAAACTGAAGTAAAAGATATTAAAATTCAGGAAACAGAATTATCTGAAGTGGTAAAAGAAATATATAAAAATGGAGTGATTAATGGTACATTATGAACAGATTTTTAAAAGTTTACTGGCCCTTTGCTTTAAATCAAATAAAAAGTAATTTTGCTTATAAAGGAAGATTTTATCTTTTTATTCTTGGACGGATATTTAGTATGTTCATTACATATTACTTATGGATGGCTATATATGGCAGTAGTAGAAATGGTGTGCTGGCTGGATTTACTCGAAATGAAATGATTTTATATATATTTATGTCATATGTGGCTTCTGGGATGATTAATATTGGAATTTCATCAGAAATTGGAGAAAATGTTGTAGACGGATCCATTGCTATGATGTTAGTTAAACCTATTGATTATAGGTTTAGTGTTATATCAAAAGCTTTTGGAACTATGGTTTATCGTGCAGTTGTACCATCCGTATTTATATGGGTAGAAATATAAATTTATCGATACGTAGGGCTTGGGCTTTCCATAACTAATCCTATATATATGATAGTTTTTTTAGTTAGTTGCATTCTTAGTTTTTTAATATATGATCTTTTTGATTTTTGTTTTGCTATGCTAGCTTTTTATACTACCTATATTTTCGGAATGACTATGGTGAAAAACGCAATAATGGCCCTTCTTACAGGTCAACTTATTCCACTTGATTTCTTTCCGGGTACTGTGCAGAAGGTTTTTTCCTTCTTGCCCTTTGCTTCTATGACATATACTCCTGTGATAATTTATTTAGGAAAGTATTCTGCTGATAAAATACTGCTTGCACTTACAAAACAAATAATGTGGGTTATTATTCTATACATTTTTGGAGAATTGGTATGGAGAAAAGTGACAAAAAGATTAGTAGTTCTTGGAGGCTAATGTATATGTGCGGTAAATTAAAAAGATATTTAAAATTATATAAAATGTTTGTTATACAATATGTAGATTCATTAATGCAATCAAAGATGGATTTCTTTGTTGGACTTATTGGATTTTTCTGTTCTCAGTTTGCAGGAATTATATTTCTTTATTTGGTATTTCAAAGGATACCATCACTTAATAATTGGTCATTTGAACAACTCATTTTTATATATGGATTTGCACAGATTCCAAGAGGAATAGATCATTTATTAACCGATAATTTATGGATGATTGCATGGCAGATGGTAGTGAGGGGGACCTTTGACCGTTATATGTTAAGACCCATAGGTATATTTTTTCAAATTATATGTGAAAAGTTCCAGTTTGATGCCTTGGGAGAATTAATTGTTGGGTTTACCTTGGTTGGCATATGTATTAAAGCTGGTAACAGCGGCTAATATTGTAATATTTATTGTATCTGTTACGGCAGGAGCTGTAATATATACAGCTATAAAGTTATTCTTTGCTGCAACTGCTTTTTGGTTTAAGGAAAGTGTCCCTTTTTTGCAAGCAGCATATGACACAGCAGATTTTGCTAAGTATCCTATAGAAATTTATCCAAAACCTATACAGTTTGTAATTACTTTTATATTGCCATTTGCATTCGTTGCATATATTCCAGCTAAATTTTTCTTAGTTAAGACAAGTGTATTAGAAACTGTTGGAGTAGAATGTATTCTTGCTATAATATTTTGGAGCATAGCTTACTGGTTATTTAAGAAAGGAATCAGCATATATGAAAGTGCCGGAAATTAATTATAATAGAAATGAACACTAGAAGTAGATCTGCTTTATGGCAATTATGTAATTTGAGTATTACTTGTTGGAATTATATTCTAAGATGTGGCAAATGGTGATACTGCTAATAATGAAAAGAATAACATAAGAGAAATGGTGATATTTAAAAATGGAGTAACATTATAGGACTTGCTTTATAAGATGGAGTATCTTAAATTATAGGTATATTGTAATTTGGAGATGGTATAATTGACTGATAATAAAAATACATGGATTAAAGAAGAAATTTTAAGAGGAGAATATAAATGTTTGCGCTTTGCAGCAGGTGGCTATGAAGCGCTTATAATTCCTGATATTGGAGCCAATATAATAGAATTAAAGGATAATACAAGAGAAATAAGTATTCTTAGGACTCCCCAAGATAAGGATTTTAAAATATTTGAAACTGTTCCTCAAGTTTATGGATTACCACTTTTATTTCCACCAAATAGAATAGAGGATGGTACTTTTAGAACCGAAAGTAGGCAATATAAGTTTCCTATAAACGAACCAAATAGAAATAATTATATACATGGTTTTATTAAGAATGAAAAGTGGAGTATAACTAAAAAAGAAATTTTAAATGATGAAGTTTCAATAGAAGCAACTTTTAATTTTGATGAAAATCATGATTTTTATAAATATTTTCCTCATAAATTTAAGTTTAAACTCCTCTATAAACTTTCAAAAGAAGGTTTAACGCAAGCTGTAAGTGTTGCAAATTTAAGTGATGAAGAAATGCCAATGGCAATAGGTTTCCACACTGCATTTAACGTTCCATTTTGTTCTGAAAGCAAAGCAGAAGATTATAGAGTTATAGCTTCAATTGATAAGAGATGGGAACAGAATGATAGGCTTTTACCAACAGGAAAGTTTCTTGAATTATCAGCATATGAAAAGGAATATCTTGATAAAGGAATAGCCCCTTTAGAGAAACCTATTGAAAAGCATTACTCATTAAAACCTATTAAGTTCAATGGAAATGATTTCAAAGGAGCAATTATAGAAGATAGGTTGAAAAAAGTAAGAGTAGTATACAATATGGGAGAGAAATATAATCATATAGTTATATGGAATGACAATGGAGATAAAAATTATGTATGCTTGGAACCACAAACAAGTGCAATTAATTCTCCAAATTTGAAACTTGATAAAAGTATAACAGGTTTTAGAACACTCATGCCAAAAGAAGAATGGCTTGAGATTTGCAAAATATTTGTTGAAGATGTAAAATAAATAAAAATTGCTTTATCATATGATCTAGGGGGTAGTTAGTATTGAAATTCTAACTGCCTTCTATTATTTTTATAATTTGATCTTCAAATGTATAGTGAAACTAGTTCAAATACAAACTATATGTGCACCATAATCCTCTTTACAATTGGTATTTTGGTACATAAATAGTTCAAGTTTCGCAGTAGTTTCACTGTATTGAGCTTATTTATATTCATAAGTTTTATGATAAAATATAAGAGTAACAAATGAAATTTTAAGGGGCGATTTTATGAAGTATAAATTACTATGTCTTGACATGGATGGAACTGTGCTAAGTGATGAAAAAAAAGTAAGCGAAGAAAACTTAAAAGCCATAAAGGCCGCACATAAGCTTGGAACAAAGATAGCAATATGTACAGGAAGATTGTTTGCAAATGCAAGAGTTTATGCCGATATATTTGGAATTAAAGCTCCAATTATAGCTTCTAATGGCGCTTATATAAGGGATAAGGATAGCAATGACGTTATTTATAAATGTGTACTTGGAAAAGAAAAAGCGAGAAAGCTTTATTCTATAGTTGAAAAATATGGATTTTTAATATTTTTTAATGAATGTAATTGTGTAATATCTGGTAAAAAATTTGATAATGATAAAAATATATATGTAAAGATGAATAAGGAACTCCCGGAAGATAGGCGTGTGAGACTTTTATATGCTGAAAATATGCTAGAGGTTATTGATAAAGAAGGCGATGAAATACTAAAATGCATATGCATAGATAAGGAATCCCTTAAAAACAATAATTATGAAAAACTAAATGCAGCAAGAAAAGAAATAGAAAGATTGGGAGGTTTTGAAATTGCAAGTTCATTTAGAGATAATTTTGAAGTAATGAAGAGTGGTGTATCAAAAGGAAATGCAGTTAAAGTTCTTGCAGATTTTTATGGCATAAAACAGGAAGAAGTAATGTGCATAGGTGACAATGAAAATGATTTATCCATGATAGAATATGCAGGTATGGGAGTAGCTATGGGAAATGCAGAGGAAATTGTAAAAAAGTCTGCTAATTACATTACTGATACTAATAATAATTCTGGTGTTGCAAAGGCAATCAATGAATTTATTATAAATGCATGAGGTAGGTTTTATACATATAAAATTAGAACAACATAAAATTATAAACTTTACTGTATACACTTATTAAGGTAATATATATTTATTGAGATTCTATGAGGTATAGTTTTCTATTATTTAATTTACGGGGGTAACATATATGATTTTAGAACAGGAAAATTTAAATATAGTATTATTCCAGCCAGAAATTCCACAAAATACTGGAAATATAGCAAGGACATGTGTTCTTACAAACTGTAAATTGCATTTAATTAAACCACTAGGTTTTAGTCTTGATGAAAAGCATGTAAGAAGAGCTGGCCTTGATTACTGGAAAGATCTCGATATGACTTTATATGATTCATATGAAGAGCTAAGAGAAAAATATAAGAATTCAACATTTTATTTTTCAACTACACATGGTGATAATTACTATGATGATGTACAATTTAAAGCAGGTGATTTTATAATCTTTGGTAGAGAATCCTGCGGACTTCCTGATTATATAAGGGAAAGCAATGCAGAAAGATGTATAAGGGTACCTATGGTAAAAACGACAACAAGATCGCTTAATTTATCAAACACTGTTGCTATTGTTGCTTATGAAGGTATAAGACAGCTTGGATTTCCAAATATGAAATAGAGAGGAGGGATTCCATGGAAAAAATAAAGATAATAACAGACAGTACAGCAGATTTACCTCAATATATAGTCGATAAATATGATATAGAAGTACTTCCTTTAATAGTTAATATAAAGGGAAAAATGTATCTTGATATCGAGGAGATAAAACTTCCACAACTGCTTAAAGTAATGGACGAAGAAAATATTTTTCCAACTACATCGCAGGTTAATCCACAGAGGTTCTATGATTGCTTTAAAAATTATTTGGACAAGGGATATAAAATTATTAGCATAATAATGTCTTCTAAGATGAGTGGAACCTATCAGTCAGCCTGTATAGCTAAAGATATGCTTGAAAGCAATGATATAGCTGTCATTGACAGTCTTAATGTGACCTCAGGGCTTGGACTACTTGTAATAAAAGCGTGTAAACTAAAAGAGCAGGGAATGAATTTTAAGGATATAGAGGCTAAAATTATAGAAACTATACCACATGTTAAAAGTGCATTAGCCTTTGAAAGTCTTGATAATCTTGTAAAAGGGGGAAGGCTTTCAAAAACTGCAGGTACCATAGGAAATATTCTTGGAATAAAACTTATTTTAGAGGTAAAAGACGGGGAAATGTCGGTAATGGACAAGGTTCGCGGAAGTAAAAAAGCAGTAAAGGTTATTTTAGATTATTTAAATGAAAAAGGAATTATAAGAAATGAAACATCAATACTTCTTCACGTAGGAGACACTGAAATTTTACCTGCGCTAAGGGAAAGATTGAAGGAAGAAGAAAATGATTTTATAGAGTGTGAGGTTGGTTGTGTAGTTGGGACGCATTCAGGGTCCGGAGCTTGTGGAGTATTTTTTATTGAAAATTATTAGATTGTACAGAATTTAGAAATTATTTTTTATTATATTTTTTAGTTTTAAATGGAATAAATAATATTATATAAAATTCATGAGTACGACATTCTTTAAATATCGTACTCATTTTTAATGTTTATATGTTATAATAAAATTATTAGATTTTAAGATTAATTGATTAGGGTGAAAAAAATGAATTTGGATTTTGAATTGAATTTAAGTCAGCAACAAAAACTTGTAATGACGCAGCAAATGCAGATGTCTATAAAAATGCTTCAAATGTCGAGTATTGAATTAAATGAGTATGTTGAAAGAGAACTTGAGGAGAATCCACTTCTCGAAAAAGAGTATGTCGAAAAAAGTGAAGAAAATAGTATTAACAAGGAAAATGACTTTAATGATAAGATTGATTATGACAAATTTATGAAATACCTTGATTTTGAAAATTACAGTCATGAAAACAATTACAAAGGGGAGGATGAAGTATCTCCATTTAATTTTATAAGTAGACAAGAATCTCTAAGGGAATATCTTATTAAGCAGCTCGGGGAAATTCAAATAAAAAATTCACAAAAAAATATATGTAAGTATATAATCGAGAATCTAGATGGAAAAGGATATTTACCGGATTCTATTTCGGATATCGCTCTTCAATTAAATGTAAACGAAGATAAGGTTTTAAATGCACTTAAGATAGTTCAATCCCTTGAACCAGATGGTATAGGTGCACGAAATTTAGAGGAATGCCTTAAGTTGCAGCTTGAAAAGAAGAATATTAATGATGAAAAATTATTTTATATAATAGATAATCACCTTAATAACATTGCAGAGAATAAATATAATGCCATAGCAAAAGATTTAGACATAACTCCTAAAGATGCGCAGGAGTATGGTGATGTTATAAAGAAACTTGAGCCTAAGCCATCAAGAGGGTTTTACACAGGCGATGAAACTAAGTTTATAGCTCCTGATGCTTTTGTGAAAAAGATTGATGAAGAATTTTTTATAATTATGAATGATAATTCTATCCCTAGGCTTTCAATTAATAATACTTATAAAACAATAATAGCTGGCGGAGAAAGTAAGGATGCTGAAGAATATGTAAAGAACAAAATAAACAGTGCTGTATTTTTAATGAAAAGCATAGAACAGAGAAAAAGCACGCTGTACTCTGTTTTAAAGGAAATTATTGATTATCAAAAAGAATACTTTGACAAAGGAATAAAATATCTAAAGCCAATGACTTTAAAGGACATAGCTGATAAAATAGGAATGCATGAATCTACTGTAAGTAGGGCTATAAGAGAAAAGTATATTTATACTGAAAGAGGAATTGTAAAAATCAAAGATTTATTTACTACAGGAATATCAAGTGAAAGTTCGTCTTCTGATTCTATGTCTTCGTCAAGTGTTAAAGGAAAAATAAAAGATCTTATAGAAAAAGAAGATGAAAGTAGTCCACTTTCAGATCAAAAAATATGTGATCTCTTAAATTCACAGGGCATGAATATTTCTAGAAGAACGGTAGCAAAATATAGAGAAGAAATGAATATAAAGTCTTCAAGCAAGAGAAAACGTTATTAGTATTATGATTAAGTTTTTAACTATATTTGTATTTTATTATAATAAAAAGGTGCCAATATAGTTAAAAATCCATGAAAAATTAATTTTTTTATAAATACTATTTAAAAAATTTCGTTTTTATTCTATAATACTAAGTGGGACATGAATTAAATTGCTGGGACGCATTAGGACCAGTGGGGTGATTGAATTGCATGAAATCTTAAAATTACAGCAAAAAATTATTCCCGAACTTATGATATTACTTGAAAAAAGATATAATATTCTAAGAACCATATATTACAATCAGCCTATAGGAAGAAGAATACTTGCTAAGAAGCTTGAAATAGGAGAAAGGGTTGTAAGAACTGAAATAAATTTTTTAAAAGAACAAAATTTAATCAGCATAGGTACTCCTGGAATGTTAGTAACACGCGAAGGAGAAGAAATTATAGATAAGCTTAAGAATTTTATACGTGAGATTAAGGGGTTAACTGAAGTCGAAGATTACTTGCGTGAAAAGCTTAAAATAAAAAAGGTAATTATAGTTCCGGGAAGTATAGATGATGATGAGACAGTCCTAGATGAATTAGGAAGAACTGCTGCAAAATATGTAGAAAGCGTAATTGTGGATGGCAACACTATTGCAATTACTGGCGGAACTACTATGAAAAAAGTTATTGATAATTTTTCTACTTCCTTGCGCTATCATAATACTATCGTTGTTCCTGCAAGGGGCGGAATGTCAAGAAAAGTTGAAACAGAGGCTAATACATTGGCTGCAAATTTCGCAGATAAACTTGGTGCTGCTTATAGATTACTGCATGTTCCAGATAATTTAAGCAGCGAGATTATGAATGTAATTATAAATGAAAAAGGTATAAAAGATATTATAGATACAATAAGAAAAGCCGATATAATAATTTATGGAATAGGAAGAGCCGATGAAATGAGTAGAAGAAGAGGACTTAGCATAGAGGAAACTTCAAAAATACTCGAGGGAGGCTCTGTGGGCGAGGCTTTTGGTTATTTTTTTAACAATGAAGGTAAAGTTGTTTGTTCTACGCCTTCAATTGGACTTAAAAGTGATGATATAAGAAATGCTAAGAATCTTATAGCAGTTGCAGGTCAAAAATCAAAAGCAGAAGCAATAATATCAACGCAAATTAACAATAACAATAATGTACTCATTACAGATGAGGGTGCAGCAAATGAAATTGTTAAAATTTTAAGTGGCAAATAAACATAAGTTGCTAATAATTATATGTTACATATAATTTTAGAATATTAAAAAAATTTTTGGAGGTAGTTAGAATGGCAAAAATAGCTATTAATGGTTTTGGAAGAATAGGAAGATTAGCTTTAAGAAGAATTCTTGAAGTTCCTGGATTAGAGGTTGTTGCAATAAACGACTTAACTGATGCAAAAATGTTAGCACACTTATTCAAATATGATTCATCACAGGGAAGATTCAAAGGCGAAATCGAAGTTAAAGAAGACGCTTTTATAGTTAACGGAAAAGAAATCAAAGTTTTTTCGCTGAAAAAGATCCTGAAAAATTACCTTGGGGAAAATTAGGAATAGACGTTGTTCTTGAATGTACTGGTTTCTTCACAAAGAAAGAAAAAGCAGAAGCTCACGTTAGAGCAGGCGCTAAAAAAGTTGTTATTTCAGCTCCAGCTGGAAACGACTTAAAGACAATAGTATTCAACGTTAACAATGAAACTCTTGATGGAACTGAAACAGTTGTATCAGGTGCATCATGCACAACTAACTGCTTAGCTCCAATGGCTAAAGTATTAAACGACAAATTTGGAATAGAAAAAGGATTCATGACTACAATCCATGCTTACACTAATGATCAAAACACATTAGATGGCCCACACAGAAAAGGAGACTTAAGAAGAGCTAGAGCTGCTGCTGTAAGTATTATCCCTAACTCAACTGGAGCTGCTAAAGCAATAGCACAAGTTATTCCTGATTTAGCTGGTAAATTAGACGGAAACGCTCAGAGAGTTCCAGTTCCAACTGGTTCAATCACTGAATTAGTTTCAGTTCTTAAGAAGAACGTTACAGTTGAAGAAGTTAATGCTGCTATGAAAGAAGCTGCTAATGAATCATTCGGATACACTGAAGATCCAATCGTTTCAGCTGATGTTGTAGGAATTAACTACGGATCATTATTCGATGCTACTTTAACTAAAATTGTTGATGTTAATGGATCACAATTAGTTAAAACAGCTGCTTGGTATGATAATGAAATGTCATACACTTCACAATTAGTTAGAACTTTAGAGTACTTTGCAAAAATTGCAAAATAGTTTAAAATTCAATAATTAATTTTATTAAATAATGTGAATTAAAAACATAGTAGAAAGGTCTGGTTTTATAGTTAAGGCTATGAGGCTGGACCTTTTATAAAATATATAATTATGAGGTGAATAGTATGCAATTCAATAAAAAGACTATTGAAGATGTAGATGTAAAAGGTAAAAGAGTGTTAGTTAGATGCGATTTTAACGTTCCACTAAAAGATGGTGTTATAACTGATGAAAATAGACTTAACGGAGCACTTCCAACTATAAAATACCTTTCAGAGCACGGTGCAAAAGTTGTACTTTGTTCACATCTTGGAAAAGCAAAAGGACCAGATCCTTCAAAAACATTGGCTCCAGTTGCTAAAAGATTAGGCGAATTACTTGGATGCGAAGTTAAATTTGCTGCTGACGATGTAGTAGTTGGCGAAAATGCTAAAAAAGCTGTTGCTGAACTTAAAGAAGGAGAAATAGTTCTTCTTGAAAACACAAGATTCAGACCAGAAGAAGGAAAAAATGACGATGCATTTTCAAAGGATTTAGCTTCACTTGCAGATGTATATGTAAATGATGCATTTGGAACTGCACACAGAGCACATTGTTCAACAGTTGGTGTAACTAAGTTTGTTAAGACAGCAGTATGCGGATATTTAATCCAAAAAGAATTAAAATTTTTAGGAGATGCTGTTGAAAAGCCAGTTAGACCTTTTGTTGCTATACTTGGAGGAGCAAAAGTTTCTGATAAGATAAATGTTATAAACAACTTACTTGAAAAAGTTGATACATTAATCATTGGAGGCGGAATGGCTTATACATTCTTAAAAGCTCAAGGATACACAATAGGAACATCACTTCTTGAAGCAGACAAAGTTGATTATGCAAAAGAAATGATAGAAAAAGCAAAAGCTAAGGGAGTTAAATTACTTCTTCCTATAGATAACATCGTTGGAGCTGAATTCAAAGCAGAGACAGAAGCAGTTACAACTGAGGATGCTAACATTCCAGAAGGATACATGGGCTTAGATATAGGACCAAAAACTCAAAAAAATTACACTGATGCAGTAAAAGAAGCTAAGACAGTTGTTTGGAACGGACCTATGGGAGTATTTGAATTCGAAAAATTTGCAGAGGGAACAAAAGCAGTTGCTAGAGCTATGGCTGATTCCGATGCTACAACAGTTATAGGTGGAGGAGATAGTGCTGCTGCTGTTAACCAGTTAGGATTTGGAGACAAAATGACTCATATTTCAACTGGAGGCGGAGCTTCTCTTGAATTCTTAGAGGGAAAAGAACTTCCTGGAATTGCAGCACTTAATGATAAATAATAATAATTATTAGTAAATAATATTTACAAAATGCTAAATAGTGCTATAATGTAATTAAAGATAAATAAATGTTATTTATCCATAAATAAGGAGTGTATTTAATGAGAACACCAATAATCGCTGGAAACTGGAAAATGAATAAAACACCATCTGAAGCAGTAGCTTTAATTGAAGAATTAAAACCACTTGTTAAGGATGCTAAAGTAGAAGTTGTAGTTTGCCCTACATTTGTATGTTTAGATGCAGTGTTAAAAGCAACAAAGGGAACTAACATAAAAGTTGGAGCACAAAATATGTACTTCAAAGAAAGTGGAGCTTTTACTGGAGAAGTTGCACCTAACATGCTTCAAGAATTAGGTGTTGATTATGTAGTAATAGGCCACAGTGAAAGAAGACAATACTTTAATGAAACTGATGAAACAGTTAATTTAAAAGTAAAAGCTGCTTTCGCACATAACTTACTTCCTATAGTTTGCTGTGGTGAAACTCTTGAAGAAAGAGAAGCAAATGTAACAAACGAAGTTATAGGAAAACAAATTAAATTAGATTTAGCTGGCTTGACTGCAGAACAAGCAGAAAAAGTTGTTATAGCATATGAACCAATCTGGGCTATAGGAACAGGAAAAACTGCTACAGACGATCAAGCTAATGAAACAATTGGAGCAATCAGAAAGACTGTAGAACAAGTTTACGGAAAAGAAATTGCTGACAAAGTAAGAATTCAATATGGCGGATCAGTTAAGCCAAATACTATAAAAGCTCAAATGGCTAAGCCTGAAATAGATGGTGCATTAGTTGGAGGAGCAAGTCTTAAAGCAGCAGATTTCTCTGCAATAGTAAACTTTTAATCAAAGTTTTTATTAAGCTAAATGAATTTAGAATGAACATTTTTAATAAATGTTTCATTCTAGAATTCATTAATAAACTTAAATGGAAGAGATTGATAATTGACAATTGAGAATTGGCAATGAGATAATAAAAAAGTTGTCTACTGTCAATTGTCAATTAAAGAGTAAATGGAGGAAATAAAATGGCTAAGAAACCTGTAATGTTAATGATTTTAGATGGATTTGGATTAACTGATAAGACTGAAGGAAATGCAGTTGCAGCTGCATACAAACCTAATTTTGATAAATGCTTTAATAATTACCCACATACACATCTTGGTGCAAGCGGATTAAGCGTTGGTCTTCCAGATGGACAAATGGGAAACTCAGAAGTTGGACATTTAAATATTGGAGCTGGAAGAGTAGTTTACCAGTCACTTACAAAAATAACTAAAGCAATACAAGATGGTGAATTTTATAAAAATGCAGCACTTAACAAAGCTGTAGATAATGTACTTAAAAATGATTCAACTCTTCATTTAATGGGACTTTTATCACCAGGGGGAGTTCACTCACACATAGAACATTTAAAAGGATTATTAGATCTTGCAAAGAAAAAAGGAGTTAAAAAAGTATTTGTTCATGCTTTCCTTGATGGAAGAGACGTTCCACCATCTTCTGCAAAAGAGTATATAGAAAATATAGAAGACTATATGACTGAAATTGGAGTTGGAAAAATAGCAACTGTTTCAGGAAGATACTATGCAATGGATAGGGACAAGAGATGGGAAAGAGTACAGCTTGCATACAATGCCATTGTACTTGGAAAAGGAGAAACAGCAGATAGTGCTCTTGATGCTTTAAATAAATCTTACCATGATAACAAGACAGATGAATTTGTTCTTCCAGCTGTTGTTATGGAAGATGGGAAACCTCTTGCACAGGTTAAAAACAATGACTCAGTTATTTTCTTTAACTTTAGACCAGACAGAGCAAGAGAAATAACAAGAGCAATAAATGATAAAGAATTTGATGGTTTTGAAAGAGAAACTTTAAAACTTGAATTTGTTACAATGACAGAATATGATTCAACTCTTGAGGGAGTAGATGTAGCATTTGGACCAGAAGTTCTTACAAACACTTTTGGAGAATATATAAGCAGCAAAGGACTTAATCAGCTTAGAATTGCTGAAACAGAAAAATATGCACATGTAACTTTCTTCTTTAATGGAGGAGTTGAAGAGCCTAATAAAAACGAGGATAGAGCTTTAATACCTTCACCAAAGGTTGCAACTTATGACCTTCAACCAGAGATGAGTGCATATTTAGTTACAGATGAACTCTTAAAAAGACTTGACGAAGATAAATATGATGCAGTTATATTAAACTTCGCAAACCCTGATATGGTTGGGCATACAGGAGTATTTGAAGCAGCTAAAAAAGCCGTTGAAGTTGTTGATGAGTGCCTTGGAAAAATTGTGAATAAAGTACTTGAACTTGATGGTACTGTATTTATAACTGCTGACCACGGAAACTCAGAGCAAATGATAGAGTATTCTGATGGAAAGCCAATGACTGCACACACTACAAATCCAGTTCCTTTTGTATATGTAAGCAATCATTCAAAGGAAATGAGAAAAGATGGAGTGTTAGCAGACATAGCACCTACAATGCTTCAGGAGCTTGGTCTTGAAAAACCTAAAGAAATGACAGGTAAAACTTTAGTGAAATAATGCTATAATTTAAAGAACTTAATAAAATTTATGTCATTAATGGACACTAAAAAAGCTTTATTTTGAATAAGTATAAGACTAATACTTATTTAAAGTGAAGATGAATTTACTAGAATAATAAAGCTGCTTTTAGATAAAAATAGATAGAGTTAAGTAAATTTGGTTAAAATTAAAAAGGAGAGGTGTTTTATATGAAATCATATGTTGAAATTGTTGACGTATTAGCAAGACAAATTTTAGATTCGAGGGCCAATCCTACCGTTGAAGTTGAGATAACTCTTGAGGATGGAACTGTTGGTAGAGCTTCTGTACCTTCAGGTGCATCAACAGGTATGTTTGAGGCAGTTGAACTTAGAGATGGAGATAAATCAAGATATAATGGAACAGGTGTGCTAAAAGCTGTAGAAAATGTAAATGAAACTATAGCATCGGAGCTTATAGGAATGAACATTTTTGATCAGACATTAATAGATAAGACAATGCTTGAACTTGATGGAACAGAAAACAAGTCAAAGCTTGGAGCAAATGCAATGCTTGGGGTTTCGCTTGCAGCAGCAAAGGCAGCAGCAGGATACCTCGGCATAAGCTTATATCAATATATAGGTGGAATTAATGCAAAAGTTCTTCCTGTGCCTATGATGAACATAATAAATGGAGGAAAGCATGCAGATAACAACGTTGACCTTCAGGAATTCATGATAATGCCAGCAGGAGCACCTAGCTTTAGCGAAGCTCTTAGAATGAGTGCAGAAGTATATCACGCTTTAAAATCACTTTTAAAAGAAAAAGGTCTTGATACAGCAGTTGGTGATGAAGGTGGCTTTGCACCAAACTTAAACAGCAACGAAGAAGCAATACAAATTATAGTTGAAGCTATTAAAAGAGCAAATTATGAGCCAGGAAAGGACATATTTATAGCTCTTGACCCTGCTTCATCTGAGTTTTATGAGGATGGTAAATACAACCTAAAAGGTGAAGGAAAAGTGTTAACAGCTGAAGAAATGGCAAGTTACTATGAAGGCTTAGTTAATAAATACCCTATCATTTCAATCGAAGATGGTCTTGCAGAAGAAGACTGGGAGGGCTGGAAGATACTAACTGAAAAACTTGGAGACAAAGTTCAATTAGTTGGTGATGATTTGTTTGTTACTAACACTAAGAGACTTGAAAAAGGAATTCAGAAGGGTGTTGCAAATTCAATATTAATTAAGTTAAATCAAATTGGAACATTAACTGAAACATTAAATGCTATAGAAATGGCAGAAAGAGCTGGATATACAGCAGTTGTATCTCATAGATCAGGAGAAACTGAAGATACAACTATTGCAGATCTTGTTGTAGCTGTAAATGCTGGTCAAATTAAAACAGGAGCTCCTGCAAGAACTGAAAGAGTTGCAAAATACAATCAACTTTTAAGAATAGAAGAAGAACTTGGAGAAGTAGCAGAGTTTAGAGGATTAAAAGCATTTTACAATATAAAAAAGTAATTTGTTGGTTTTATTTTAAATCAAGATGGACTCTTGTGCCATCTTGATTTTTAGGTTGTAATCTAATATTGTTTATGATACAATGAAATCTAAGATGATATTTTATGTATTTACAGGCATAATTTTAAAATCATAGGAGGTCTAGTACTGATATGCACAATGTTTTATTGGGGTTGCAGATAATTTTAGCTATAGTTCTCATAGCAGTTGTTCTTGTACAGCCAGGAAAAATGGATGGTTTCACAAATTTTTCAGCTGGAGCAACTGATACTTTTTTTGCAAAGAATAAGTCCAAGACACGTGAATCATTTCTAAAAAGGGTTACAGCTGTAGTTGGAGTATTATTTGCAATAGTAACTATTTTATTAAATTTGTCACAATTCAAGTAAATAAACGGGAGTTAAAAGATATAATTCAGTACTTAATGGATTGTATCTTTTTTATTTATAGTGTATTCTGAATAATATATGAGAAAAATGATAAAATATAGTAAGAAGGTGATTAAATGAGTTTAAGAGAAAATATACTTGATTTTATGAAAGAACAGGCGTATAAACCTTGTAATATACAAGAATTATCTGAAGTTTTTGGAGTATCAAAGGTTGAATACAAATCCTTTAAAAAACTTCTAAACGAAATGGAGAGAAATGGAGACATAGTTAAAAATAGAACCAGCCATTACGGGGTTCCAGAACGAATGGGACTTATAATAGGAAAACTTCAAGGAAATGCAAAAGGATTTGGTTTTGTAATTTGCGAGGAAGATTTACCTGATATATTTATACCGTCCTCTTATATGAATGGTGCGTTAAATGGAGACAGAGTTGTAGCAAAAATATCAAGAGAAGTAAAAGGTACTAAAAAATGTGAAGGTGAAATAATAAGAATACTGGAAAGGGCAAATAAAACTATCATAGGAGTTTACGAGGATAGTAGGAATTTTGGCTTTGTTGTAGCAGATGATGTTAGAATATCTCAGGATATATTTATCCCTAAAAGTCAAAAAAGCACGGCAAAGTCTGGAGATGTGGTTGTTGCTGAAATAACCTTGTGGCCAGAGAAAAGAAGGAATCCAGAGGGTAAGATAATAGAGGTTCTTGGAAACAAGAGAGAAGCAGGAATTGATATATTAACTATAATCAAAAAGTTTAAGCTTCCAGAGAAGTTTCCAGAAAAGGTTGAAGCCTTTGCAGCTAATATTCCGGATGAAATACCACAGGAAGAGTATGAAAGAAGAGAAGATTTAAGAAACATAAAAATGGTTACAATAGACGGCGAAGATGCTAAAGATCTTGACGATGCTGTATCCATAGAAAGGCTTCCAAATGGTAACTTTAAACTTGGAGTTCACATAGCAGATGTTTCAAATTACGTTACCCAAAACAATCCACTGGACAAAGAAGCACTTAAAAGGGCTACTTCTGTATATTTAATAGATAGAGTTATACCAATGCTTCCAAGAAAGCTTTCTAATGGAATATGCAGTTTAAATCCAAAGGTTGATAGACTTGCTTTGTCTTGCTTTATGGAAATAGATTATACAGGAAAAGTTCTAGATCACAAGATATTTGAAAGTGTAATAAAGACTAATGAAAGAATGACCTACACAGATGTAACTAAAATACTTAGAGACGAAGATGAAGAGACTATAAAAAAGTATGAATACTTACATGAAGATTTTAAAGCAATGGAAGAACTTGCAGAAATTTTATACAATAAGAGAATTAAAAGAGGAGCAATAGATTTTGATTTTCAGGAAAGCAAAATAATACTAGATGAAAAAGGAAAGCCAGTTGAAATAAAACCATATGAAAGAGCTGTAGCCAATAGAATAATAGAGGAGTTTATGCTTGCTTGCAATGAAACTATAGCAGAGCATTTTTTCTGGGCAAATGTCCCTTTTGTATACAGAATACATGAAGATCCAGACAGTGAAAAGCTTGAGAAGTTTAATGATTTTGTTCACAACCTTGGCTATATAGTAAGATGGAGTGCGGAGGTTCATCCAAAGCAGCTTCAAGAGATTATTGAAAAAGTAAAAGGCAAGAAAGAAGAAACAGTTGTAAGCACTCTTCTTTTGCGTTCGTTAAAACAGGCAAGGTATTCACCAGAGTGCTCGGGACATTTTGGTTTAGCCGCAAGATACTATTGTCACTTTACGTCCCCAATAAGAAGATATCCAGACCTAATGATCCACAGGGTTATAAAGTATTACTTAAATGGCAGATTGGATGATAAATCTTGCAAAAAACTAATAGGTACAGTAGACTATGCAGCAATTCAATCCTCAGAAATGGAGAGAGTTGCCCAGGAAGCTGAAAGAGAAGTTGATGATTTAAAGAAAGCTGAGTATATGTCAGAAAGAATTGGAGAGGAGTACGACGGCATAGTATCTTCCGTAACAAGTTTTGGAATGTTTGTTGAACTTCAAAATACCGTTGAAGGACTTGTCCATATAAGTGCTCTTACAGATGATTATTACGTTTATGATGAAAAGTTCCTAAGTCTTATAGGTGAAAGAACAAAGAAGATATATAAACTTGGTGATGAGGTTAGAATAAGAGTAGAAAGAGTAGACCTTGATTCCCACGAAATATACTTCCAGTTATGTGCAATGAAACCAATCCCAGAGTCTGAAGAAATTGTAGACGAAGGTGTTGAAATTGAAGAAAGCGGAGTGGAAGCTATACATCATGTTAGAAAAAACACAATAACAAGCGAAGCAGCTTCACCAGAACACTTAAAATAGAGTACAGAGTACAGTGAAGGAGTATTTTCTTCCGCTTCACTACAGAAAATCTTAGAACTCATAGCTGACGCCATCTTGAGATGATGGCATAGATTTATCTGACGAAAGGAAGATAAATCTACCTTTATTGTCATCTGTACTCTGTGCTTTGTACTCTGTCCTTTGGTGTGTTATAATAAGTGTAGTTTAAATTTATTTACAAGCGTGGTGATATTTTATGCCTAAAAAGAATACTGCTGACAATACTCTGGCGGATAACAGAAAGGCTTGGCATGATTATTTTATAGAGGAAACTTATGAATGTGGTATAGAACTTGTTGGAACTGAGGTTAAGTCCATAAGAGGGGGAAGAGCCAACTTAAAGGACAGCTATGCTGAAGTTAGAAATGGTGAAATTTTTGCCTGTAATATACACATAAGTCCTTACAAAGAGGGAAATATATATAATGTAGATCCTTTGAGGAAAAGAAGGCTTCTTCTTCATAAGTCTGAGATAACAAAGCTTATTGGATATACAGCTCAACAAGGATATACTCTTGTTCCTATAGCTATGTATCTTAAAAATAGACGTGTAAAGGTGAAACTTGCAGTTGCTAAAGGTAAAAAGGATTATGACAAGAGAGATTCCTTAAGGGAAAAAGCAGCAAAGCGTGATATAGAAAGAAGTATGAAAGTAAGATAAATTTATGTAAATTTCCAAAAAGTAAATGTTGAAATTGTGCTGCTGTTAGAGTATTATAATACATGCCGCAGGTGACAATGCATAAATTTAAATCATTTAAATTTATTGCAATTTATAAAGCTTACTTGCAAATATAAAAATTTGTGCTATAATTTTAATGCAGTATAAAATAAAATTTAATATGTTTATTCTTCGTTATCAACACGAAACCCTGTGATTATTCACAGATTTGTGTCATACTATTTTTAGTTTGTGGATAAATTTATTGTTTATCACAATCTAAACAAATATTATGGGGGCGCATTTTGGTTTCGACGGGGTTGTGTTGCATTTAAGAAGCGAGTCGAGGGAACCTGTGGACCCGCGTTAAAAAACTATAGGATAAAAATTAAACGATAACGAAAATAATTTAGCTTTAGCTGCGTAGTCAGCTAACGTCAGCCTAAGAGTCCCGCGACTTAGGACCTGGCGTCGATAGCGGGGAACCGAGCCTTATAAAGCTTTGAGTAAGGAACGGAATTTATGAAGCTACTGAAGTCAGAAGCCTGTCCGTAGGCGTCTGATGGAGGGAATGTAAAACTACGGAATGCACTCGGAGATGCTTAAGTGTTACCAGTTTCGGACAAGGGTTCGACTCCCTTCGCCTCCACTTTTGACCTGCGATGGAATATCGTAGGTTTTTATATTTTAAGTAGTTAATTAATATCTTAGTAAGAAAAAGGTGCTAATCTTTGTGGGATGGAGCACTTTTTTCTTTGCTATTTAGGCATCTTCAAAAAAATAATAAGGCCGTCTAGCGGCTAATTTTGCGTAATATTTCGTCGACTGAACCCGCTAAGATTGCCTAAGTATTAACGGAACCAGTTTCCTCGTATTACACAAAATTATCTCGCAACATGGACTTATTATTTTATTTCAGATGCCTTACTTAAAGAATTGAAAGAGAAAAATGATTAATTTTTATAATTATCACGTTGAAATAATATTCAGCGTGATTTTTTACTGCGCCTAGCAAGAGAGGGAACATGACAATGAAAGTTTATTTCAGCCATTGTATTAATAAATAGCTTGTATTAAAATAAACAAGGGAAAATTAAGAATTTATTTTATAGATACACAACTTGAAAGGGTGAAATAACTAATCCCAAATACATATTGACAAACTGGAATTTAGCGAGGTGATATTGATTTGGGATATTAAATAAAGCTAATAAATCTAAGACGATAAATCCTAAAAATCTAAGAGAATTTAATAACTCGCATACGCTCAAACAGATTAAATTCTCTAAGACTTTTACGATTTATCATCTAAGATTTATAAAGCTTTATTTAAACCATCCCAAATTTATATATAAATGTCAATAAGGTTAAAAATTTTTTCCATAGTAAAACAGAGGAAAATTATCCTTAACTTTTTGGCTTTAGCCAAAAAGTTTACCTTTGACGTGCAAAACATCGTCAAACCCTTCACTTTTCACATAAGTGAAAAAGTTAGCCTTTTAACAAGCAAGGCGAGTTAAAACCCTTAACTTAAATTAGTTATAAATGTAAAAGCCAATATATAAATAAGTTGGGGTAAAAAATTGAGAGAAATAAGTTCAGAAAAAATAACAGAGGTAGTAAAAAGACTTTGTATTGAGGCAAATTATAATTTACCAGAGGATATAGATAAAAGTCTTAAAAAATTCTATGAAAATGAAAATTGGACTATTGCTAAAGATATGCTTGAGAAAATAATTAAAAATGTATCTATAGCTAAGAATGAACAAGTCCCAATTTGCCAAGATACAGGTATGGCGTGTGTTTTCCTAGAAATAGGACAAAATGTCCATGTTACAGGAAAATTAATTGAAGACGCGGTAAATGAAGGTGTTAGGCAAGGATACACAGAAGGCTATCTAAGAAAATCAGTAGTAAAAGATCCAATAGATAGAGGAAACACGGGCGATAATACTCCAGCTATTGTATATTATGATATCGTAAAAGGTGACGAAATAAAAATAACAGTTGTACCTAAAGGCTTTGGCTCTGAAAATATGAGTAAAATTAAAATGTTAAAGCCATCTGAAGGTGTAGAAGGTGTAAAAGATTTTATAATTAAAACTGTAGAAGAGGCAGGACCAAATCCATGTCCACCTATGGTAATCGGAGTTGGAATAGGAGGAACCTTTGATAAGGCTGCATTTTTGGCTAAAAAAGCTCTTATGAGACCCATAGATGTAAGTAATAAGAATGAGAAGTATGCAGAACTTGAAAAAGAATTGTTAGAAAAAATAAATAAACTTGGTATAGGACCTCAAGGATTTGGTGGAAATACTACAGCACTTGGTCTAAATATAGAAACATATCCAACGCATATTGCCGGATTGCCTGTAGCTGTTAATATAAGCTGTCATGTAACAAGACATAAGAGTGAAATAATATAAGATAAACCATCTAAGACCCAAAATTTAATTGTAATAAAATGCCATGTATTAAGGCATTATGGACACTTAAATTTTGATAGTTGAAGTGTTTTATAAATAGGGGGAAATGGTATGGAAATTGTAATAAACTCTCCAGTTTGTGAAGAAGAAATATCAAAATTAAAAATAGGAGATAGAGTACTTATAAATGGTGTAATATATACTGCAAGAGATGCTGCACATAAAAGACTTGTAGAACTGCTTGATGAAAATAAAAAGCTTCCTATAGATGTAAAAAATCAAATTATTTATTATGCCGGTCCTACACCAGCAAAACCTAATCATGTTATTGGTTCAGCTGGACCGACTACAAGTGGAAGAATGGATGCATATGCGCCTAGACTTTTAGATCTTGGACTAAAAGGTATGATAGGAAAAGGACTTAGATCAAAAGAGGTTATAGATTCTATAATTAAGAATAAGGCAGTTTATTTTGGAGCTATAGGTGGAGCAGCAGCACTTATTTCAAAAAGTATAGTTAAAGCCGAAGTTATTGCATATGAAGATTTGGGATCTGAAGCAATAAGAAGATTGGAAGTAGTTAACTTTCCAGCAATCGTGATAATAGATTCAAAGGGAAACAATCTCTATGAAGAAGGAAAAAAAGAATTTCTAAGGAACTTTAAATAGTTGTATAATTGTAAAAATATGTGATATTATATTAATTGTCAATTACGTTTAAAGTTTGGAAAGGAGATTGAGAACTTAGTTTCTCATATATTTATGAATTATGATTCAAAAACTTTAAGTCAATATAAAAATAATGGTGATATAGAAAAGTATTTAAGTAATGAATATAAGATGACTGTTTTGAAAATAGGTGTAAAGAGTTTGGTGAATATGAGAAATGAATTACCAGAAAGTGGCTTGATGGAATTAATAGAAAATATAATGGAGGATTCATTTAAAAAAGATATATTCTTAAAAATATTTACAGTAACCAGTTCCGGTCCAGTATTTTTTTTGGTGATTGATAAAAGGTATGAAGAGGTTAAGAGCATGTCTGATATAATATCGGATAAATATTTCTCAAAATGCAATGTTTATGTGGATATAACTAAATACGTTGGCTAAGTAAATTTTTGAACCAAAATGCGTGTAAAAATATTTTGGTTCAAAAAGATTATTATTTATCTACATTTAAGTTGTATTTTTTACACTTTAGGGCCACTGTCCTGTGAGTTATTCCAAGAACTTTACCAACTTTATTAAAACTTTTGTATTTTTTCATTGCAAGTTCTAAAACTTTTTTTTCATAATCTTCAAGTTTTAATATAGGATTATTTTCATCAATAGTTATAGAATCAGTTTCGGGTTCAATATTTGATATATATATTGGCAAATCCTTTGAAGTTATAACATCATTGTCACACATATTTATTGCTCTTTCTATTACATTTTCAAGTTCTCTTATGTTTCCAGGCCATTGATAATTTATTAAATAATATATACAGTTTTTATCTATATTTTTTATTGGTTTATTAAGTTTCTTACTTATATTTTTTATGAAATATTCTACAAGAAGGTTAATGTCCTCTTTTCTTTTTCTTAGAGGTGGTAAAAATATAGAAATAACATTCAATCTATAGTATAAATCCTCCCTAAATTCTCTTTTTTGTATCATTTCTTCTAAATTTCTATTTGTAGCAGCAATAATTCTAATGTCTACCTTTTGAGTAGTAAGACCTCCAACGCTTTCAAATTCTCTTTCTTGAATAACCCTTAGAAGCTTTGCCTGCATTGATTTTGGCATATCACCAATTTCGTCTAAAAATAAAGTTCCTGTATCAGCTATGTTAAGCTTTCCGGGTTTACTTTTAAAAGCACCTGTAAAAGCACCCTTTTCATATCCAAAAAGCTCACTTTCTAGTAGATTTTCAGGTATTGCAGCGCAATTTACTCTAACAAAAGGCTTGTCTCTTCTTGAACTATTAGTGTGTATTGCCTTGGCAATAAGTTCTTTACCAGTTCCACTTTCACCCCTTATTAGTACAGTAGAGGTTGAATTTGATGCCTTTGCAGCTGTAATTAAAGTATCCTTAAGGGAACTGCTGCTGCCAATAATATTGCTAAAAGAACCACTTAGTTTAGTATGTCTTATAAGTTCACTCTTATAGTAGTTTAATTCTTCTTCAGATTGTTCTAATTTTTTTGCTACATCTTTTATTTGATCTACAGTTTTAGAAATGGATATAACACCCTTAAAATAATTATCAATAAAAATGGGTTCCACGGTACACATTATATTTACATCATGTTTATTAATAAGCGCATCTTCTATTGGTTTTTTTGAATCGAAAACCTTCATTCTATAACCATCAGGAGAAATTTCAATTAAGTCTTTTCCTATTATATCCTTTTCAGTGATATGAAAATTTGTTTTATAAGCAGGGTTTATATAGCTTATTTTTCTATGCTCGTCTACAAAACATATCAAATCATGAGAAGTTGCAAGTATCTTTTTAAATTTTTCATTTAACTCTTTTAAACCAATAAGTTCAGACATATCCTGAAAAACAGACACAGAACCAATCACATTATCTTTTGATATTATAGGTGAACTGTTTGAAATAATTGTGTTGTTTTTTATATGATATATTTTACCTATTTCCTTTTCCTTGTTTTTCATTACCATCGGAAGTTCTGAATTTGGAAGTATATTTTGTATAGGAAATCCCAATACGTCATTCAAGTTTTTATTTAGATATTTTAATGCATAGTTATTCATATAAGTAATATTGCAGTTTGAATCAACTACAACAATGCCAACAGGTAAGTTTTCAAGAATTTGTTCATTTGCTATGGTGTTTTCCTGTATTATAGCATCTATATTTGAAAATGAGCTGTTTTTATCATTTAATTCTATGGTGATATAGTTGCTTAATTCAAGTACAGCTCTTTGACCATTTTTTGTGTCCTCAAAACAAGATAATTCTACAAGTTCATTTTCTTGAATTTTTAACGAAACAAGTGCTAGCATGCTTATGGCGATTGGTTCATTTGACGTCATCTTTCTTATGTATAAATTGATGTTGAATTTTTGTTTGATTTGAGAGGTTTTGTGAACAATCATAGCTGCAATTCTAGTATGAATTCCATTTTTTATATTTACCGATATGCAATTTTTAAACATAATCTAATCACCTTTCACGTTTTATGATAAAAATTATCAATAATTCCTAAAAGGTATGATAATTTTTATCAATTATATTTTACTACTATAAATAGCACATATCCACAAAAGTTTTGGAAAAAATATAAGTAAGTTAAGTTTTTATTATAACTGTTGATAAAAATTATCAAGAAATCAATTAAAATATTTAGGTTATGATTGTGTATGTCAATTTAAATATTAATTGAATTAAAAATTTCCTATGTTAAATACAGGTTTCACATGTAAAAACTAAATTAAAAATAATAAATTAAAGTACAATTGGCATATTTTTTGCTTATATAATTAGTGAAAGTTTATGCTATCTAAGGAGGAATTGTAATGCCCAATAATATAAAAAAGGGAATAGCGGCATCAAAAGGTTACGCTATAGGACATATTTTTATAAAGGCTGATAAAGAAGTTGAAATAGTTGAGAAGACAATATCTAATATAGAGGAAGAAAAAGCAAGATTTGAAGCTGCTGTAGAAGATTCAAGAAAACAGCTTACTAAAATAAAGGAAAAAGCTGTAAAGGATTTAGGCGCTGACAAAGCGGCTGTATTTGAAAGCCATATAATGCTTCTAGATGATCCTGAATTTGCAGGTCAAGCAAAATCTATGATAGAAGATAAGAAAATAAATGCTGAAAAAGCATTAAGTGACGTAATTGATAACTTTATGAATATATTTGCTGGAATAGAAGACGAATATATTAAAGAAAGAGTTGCAGATATAAAGGATGTTGGAAACAGAATACTTAATAACTTAACTGGAAATGGTTCAGGAGATCTTGGAGACATAGAAAAGGGAACTATTGTAGTAGCAAATGATTTAACACCTTCGGATACTGCACAACTTGATAAAGATAAGGTTGTTGCATTCCTAACTAATATAGGAGGTAGAACTTCTCACAGTGCTATAATGGCGAGAACATTAGAAATACCAGCTATAGTTGGTTTAAAAGATATAGTTTCTTCAGTTAAAAATGGAGATACAGTTATAGTTGATGGAATTGAAGGAGAAGCTATAATAAATCCAGATGAAAACACTTTAAGTGAATATACTGCTAAAAAAGAGGAATTTGAGAAAAAGCAGGAAGAACTTAAAAGACTTATAAATATAGAGACAAAAACAAAAGCAGGTAAAAGAGTAGAGGTTTGCGGAAACATAGGAAAGGCTAAAGATGTAGAGGCTGTTTTAGCAAATGGAGGAGACGGAGTAGGCTTATTTAGAACGGAGTTTCTTTACATGGATAGGGAATCAATGCCTACAGAAGATGAACAATTTGAAGCATATAAGCATGTTGTAGAAAAAATGGGTAAAAGACCTGTTGTTATAAGAACACTTGATATAGGTGGAGATAAGAAATTACCATATCTACCACTTCCAGAGGAGATGAATCCTTTCCTTGGCTTTAGAGCAATAAGACTTTGCCTTGGAAGAAAAGATATATTTAAAGTTCAATTAAGAGCACTTTTAAGAGCTTCAGTTTATGGAAACTTAAAAATCATGTTCCCAATGATTTCTTCACTTGAAGAATTCCTTGAAGCAAAAGAAGTTTTAAAAGAGTGCATGAATGAGCTTACTAAAGAAGGAAAGCCATTTAATGAAAAACTTGAAACAGGAATAATGGTTGAAATACCTGCAGCAGCAGTAAATTCAGAAGAACTTGCAAAATACGTTGATTTCTTTAGTATTGGAACTAACGATTTAATTCAATATACACTTGCAGCAGATAGAATGAATGAAAAAGTATCATATTTATACAATCCAATGCATCCCGCAGTTCTAAAGTTAATAAAAATGACTATAGAATCAGCACATAAAGAAGGAAAATGGTGTGGAATGTGCGGTGAAATGGCAGGAGACGAAAAAGCAATACCAACTCTTGTAGAGTATGGACTTGACGAGTTCTCAATGAGTGCTTCATCAATTCTTACTGCAAAAGAATTGATAATGAAAGCTTAAATTAAGGCATTATATTACTAAATATATATATATTGGAGCAAACGGTACAGTGTATTGTTTGCTCCATTTTTTTTTGCAAGCCAAAATTAAAGCACATGAAAGTTTTAAACTAAAATGATATAGGTGTACAAGTAATTTCAGAAGAGTAAAGGGTAGGGAGTAGAGTAGATGATGATTTCTCTTCCTTACGTCAGATAAATCTTTAAATATAAAAAATAATTGGCTGACACTTTTAGAAATATAAAGTATAATGATTAAGAGTAAAGAGTAAAGAAAATCAACCACCACTGTACTCTCTACTCTAAATAAAAGATTAATTGGTACAAAAATATTTTAGTTGATTTAAATATTACAGGTAATTTTAATATACATAGAACAAGGGTGATCATATGAATAAATCAAACAAGCTTTATAAAAGGGCACTGGCGCTTTTAGAAAATGGAAAGATTGATAAGGCAATTGAAGTTTGTGATAAAAGTATTGCTGAGGATATAAGAAATAAAGGAGCATTAGACCTTAAAGGATTGATTTTCTATTTAAAGGGAGACTTAAATGAGGCCAGAAAAGTGTGGCAGCTTAATTGTAAAGTTAATAAAGATAAAGCAGCAGAAAAATATCTTCAAGGTGTTGATAGTGATGAAAGGTTATTTCAATATTTTTTAAGAGCATTAAAATACATAGAAAAACTAAGAATAAATGAAGCGATGGAGCTTCTTGAGAAATGTGAAAGAAGTGATTATAATTCTATAAATGTGAATAATAATATTGCAATTTGCGCTGTGAAGCAGGGAGATTACAATAAAGCTAATATTCATTTAGAAAAGGTATTAAAATTAGACAGATCAAATGAAATGGCGCTGGAAACAAAGAAAAAGCTTCAGGATATTGGAATTATAAAATCAAAATTTAAAACTAAATCATTACTAAAGCTAGCAGCTGCAGTTACACTTGTGGTTTTAATTGGCTTTGGAGGTTTATACATATATAATGAAAACTTTAAAAATATAAGTAAAGTTTCTGTGAAAAAAGCAAAGAAGATAGCTGTAAAAAAACAAACTAAGGCAAAAGCAAAAAAAGAGGTGAAGGCTACTAATAAGTTTGATGCGGCAGAACTTCAAAATGCCATAAATAATAAGGATTATGAAAAAATATTTTATTACGAAGATAACTTTAAAAATGCAGACATTAGAATAAATGATAAAGTTTTAATGAATAAAGCATTAGAAGTTCTTCAAAATGATGGGGTTGTATATTTTTATGGAGTAGCCAATGATTATGCTAAAAAAAGCGACTATGCTAATGCAGAAAAGTATTTTTTAAAAGCATATACATACGGAAACAGCAATTATTTATATAAGGATACAATATATTTTTTGGCAACTTCATATAAAAATTCAGGTGATATAGAAAATGCAATTAAATATTATACAATGTACGATTCAAATTATAAGGCAGGAAGCTATGAAGAAACTGTTTTGTATGAACTTGCAGTTATTTATAAGGATCTAGATAAAGCAAAAGCTAAGAATTATGCTAGTAATCTTATAAATAATTATCCAAGGTCCGTATACATTAACTCCATAATAAAAAACATAATTTCGAATTAACACTAAGTTAATGCAGCTTTAATATAAGAATAATAAAATATCAATATAAATATTTATTCAGGGAGAGTTGTGTATGAAAAATTTAAATGTTTGTATTGATATTGATGGAACTTTGACCAATCCATACTACTGGCTTGATAAAACAGCAGAATATTTTAATAAAGTTGTTAGACATGAAGACTTTACAAAATATGAATATTCAAGGGTTATGGGAATTTCACAAAGTGAATACGAAGAGTTTTATGAGAAGTACAAGTTTAAATATCACAGTAAGGATATATTAAGATTTAAAGCAAAGGATATAATAAATAAGTTGTATTTAAGCAATAATATTTTCTTTGTAACGGCTAGAGATAAATCTCTTGAAATGTTGACTTTTTCATATTTAAATAAGAAAAATATTAAATTTGATAAGTTATTTGTATTAGGAACTCATCACAAGGTTAAAGAAGCAGAGGAACTTAAATGTGATATTTTTATTGAAGATAATCCTTATAATGCTGTGGAACTTTCAAATGCAGGTTTTAAAGTATTATTAATGGATACAACCTATAACAAAGCAATAGCACATCATAATATTATAAGGGTTTATGACTGGATTCATGTTGAAACGGTTATTAATAGCTTAATATTTGATGAAAAAGCAATTTAAATTGTAGAAATTTAATTTCTAAGATTTTCTGTATTAACAGAAAATCACACTTCACTGAATTCTCTAATCTAAAATCTCTATTATTTATTCTAAATTGCCAAAGTTTTTTGCAAAAAAATTTCTATAAATGCATGTATAACTTTAATTTTGTATCGTATAATAAAAACGTAGATTAAACGTATACAGAAAAAAACATTGACTTTATGTTATTAAGTGGTAAAATTATAATTAGAAACATACCCTATGGGGGTATACAAGGAGGAATAAATTATGGTAAAAGAAATAGGAGATTTAAATTTTGAAAGTGAAGTAACTGATCCAGAAAAGTTAGTAGTTGTTGATTTCTGGGCCCCATGGTGCGGACCTTGCAAAATGCTTGGACCAGTAATAGATGAAACATCTAATGAACTAAGTGAAAAAGCTAAATTTGTAAAAGTAAACGTAGATGAAAATCCTAATACAGCAAGCAAATTTGGAATTGCAAGCATACCAACAGTTATGATTTTCAAAAACGGAAGTCCTGTAGATACACTTGTTGGCTTTAGACCAAAGCAATCAATAATAAGTGAAATAGAAAAACACATATAAATTTTAGGATGTTAAGATGGATAGATACGATATAGCTGTTATTGGAAGCGGACCTGCAGGATTAGAAGCTGCCATTAATGCTAAAATTAGAAATAAAAAAGTAATAATCTTTGGAAATGAAAATTTAAGCAAGAGTTTAGTTTTAGCACCCAAAGTTAATAACTATTTAGGTTTTTATGGCTTATCAGGTGTGGAACTTAAAGATAAATTTAAGGAACATATAGATAAGATGGGTATATCTATAAATGTAGAAAAAGTAAATACCATATATGCTATGGGTGAGTATTTTTCAATTATGACAAGCAAGGAAAATTATGAGGCTAAAACTGTGATACTTGCTCTTGGAATGGAGCACACAAAACCGGTAAAGGGAGAAGATATACTTCTTGGAAGAGGTGTAGGATATTGTGCAACTTGTGATGCACCACTTTACAAAGACAAAATTGTTACAATAATAGGTTATAATAAAGAAGCTGAGAGTGAAGCAAATTATGTAAGTGAAATTGCAGCCAAAGTATACTATGTTCCTATGTATAAGGATGAGTATGGGCTTAACTCAAATATAGATATAGTAAAAGATTCTCCAGTTGAAATTACAGGACAAAATAAAGTAGAAAAGTTAGTTTTAAAAGCTGAAGAGATAGTTACGGACGGAGTTTTTGTACTAAAAGATAGTGCACCTCCAGAACAGCTTGTTCCTGGACTTCAAATGGAAAATAAACATATTAAGGTTAATAGAAAAATGGAGACAAATATCAAAGGATGCTATGCAGCAGGAGACTGCACTGGAAAGCCTTATCAATATATGAAAGCAGTTGGTGAAGGTCAAGTTGCTTCACTTAATGCAGTAGACTATTTAAATCAGAGTAGAGAGTAAAGATTAGAGAGTAAAGTTAAGAATGAACTTCTGAACTCTACTCTCTACTGTATTTTTAAGGTACTACAAAGAATACGTGTTTGCCTATAATTTTTATATTGTTCTTTTTTATATTATTCATCCATGAGGATGTTGATAACTGTGGATTATAAAAGTAAATTGCTTTTGGAGTAGGATCTTTTCCAGATAAGGCATCAAATACAGCAGAGTAACATTCTTTATTTGGTGTCACTGGTATATCTCCATCCCTAACACATGAAAAAGCATACTTTTGTTTAACGACATCTGTAACTGATTTTGGAAACTGAGGATTTTGAAGTCTGTTTAAAATTACAGATGCAACTGCAACTTTACCCTCATAAGGTTCAGAGCAGCTTTCAGCATATACAACCTTAGCCATTAAATCTACATCTTTGTTTGTAATGTAAATAGATTGACCATTAAAATTAAAAACCTGTACCGCATCGACCTTCTCTTCATATAAATTTTTTGCATTAGTATTGTTTTGAAAATGTAAAAGTTTATACTCTTTTGAACCCTCCTTAACTGGCGAAAACGCTTTTGCATAATTTGGGAATAAAAAACTTCCCATAAAAACAAATAATACAATAGCCCAAAAAGTTTTTCTCATTAAATTTCCTCCTTTTATTTACGAGGTTAGCTGACGGGTTCGGTAAAGGCATAACCTACACATAAATGTGATTCACCCCAAAACATGGTTTCCCCGTTTTTGTTAAACTTAGGCTATTGATATTATGCACAAAAATAAAAAAATAATTCATAAGTAAAATAAAATAAAGAAAATTTATTTATTTTTTTCTGAAATGTATTTTTTTCAAAAGCGTTATAATCTCTAGTGGTCTTCTTAAAAGCATCCCTAGCTTCCTTGTAAATGTCATTTATATCGGAGGAAGAAACACTGGCGTCTTTTAAATTTGACTCGTAATTTAGTGCAGAAATAAAGTTGTTAATATAAGAAACATAATCATTTAAAACTAAATTGAAGTCTTTGTAAATATCAATCCTATTTGAAGGAACTGATAAATTTTGAAAATTGTTTTCTAGATTTATAAATTCAGCATCATTTTTGTTTATTTTGTCAAATGCATAATCATAGCTTATGATTTTTTTACGAGTTTTAGTTGCATAATCTGAAAAATCGGTTCTTATAAGATTAAATTGAGTGCATATAGCATCCATAGTGTTATCAAAATCACTGCTCATGGAAAGGCTAAAGTTTTTATCAGTTTTATTTCTCTTTCTTATTGTAAAGTAAGTTTGAAAAGAGTCTATAAATTTTAAAGTGTTATCCGGAAGAGAAAATTTTTCATTGTTTATTGTAATTTTTGAATAGTATTTTGTTGATAAATTCTTGTATGTATTAAGTGAGTTCATTGAAGCATCAATATCTGGAGCATCTGGATTATTTGCACAGGCTTCAAGCTGTTTGTATAATAGAATGTTATTCTTAATGCCATTTTTTAAATTAAAGATTAAAGTTTTATACTTATCATTTATGTTTAACTTTGACAGCTTTGAAGCTTCTTTTGTTAATGCAGTTGATATTTTTTTTATATCTTTTCCAGTTTGTTTTGAATCAAGTTCCTTTGAATTTAAACTAGCTGATTTTTCATTTGCTTTTTTTATTTCATCGGTTATTGTTACTATAGCTTTTTCACTGGAAGTGTATTTATTTAAATTAAACAGACTATAAACTATAAAAATTGTTAAAAATACTATTGCAAGTAAGGAAAGTATGTACAGCAGTATTTTTATTTTAGCGGATTTAATATTCACAATAATTACCTCCTCAAAAAATATATATATAAGATTATATGAATAATAAACTTGCAAATTACACTTTGAAGAAAATTAAGAAGGTAATTCGAAATTGTAAAAGGTTTTTAAATAATAATATATATATACTATAATAACTTTTGGTAGTGTATAATTATATTTAAGGAATAATAACTGAATTGTTTAAACTGTATTTAATAAGATTTTTACAAATGTACTTTATACTAGGAGGTGAGAATATGGAATTTATAGATATTGTAAACAGTGCAGTTAGGGGAATAACTATTTGGTCCGTAATGGATATTATCGTGGTATCATATATTTTTTATAAAGGTTATATGCTTATAAAAGAAACAAGGGCAGTACAGCTTTTAAAAGGAATACTTTTAATTATACTTTTAATTCCAATAAGTGATTTATTGCATCTCACAATGTTAAACTGGATATTACAAAGAACAATAACAATAGGTGTTCTTTCTATAATAATTATATTTCAACCTGAGATAAGAAGGGCACTTGAGCAGCTGGGAAGAACTGCTTTTAATGAATCTCATATACTTGAAAATGAAAAGGAATATGAAAAACTAATAGATGAAATTGTAAATAGTGTTGGAAACTTAGCGGAGCAAAAGACTGGAGCACTTATTATAATAGAGCAGAAGACAGGATTAGAAGATATAATAAGTACGGGAACAAAAATAGATGCATTAGTTTCATCGGCACTTTTAGAAAATATTTTTGTTGTAAATACACCACTGCATGACGGAGCAACCATAATAAGAAATGGAAGAATAGCAGCAGCAGGATGTTTTTTGCCACTTACTTCAAATAATGATTTAAATAAAAAGCTTGGAACAAGGCATAGAGCAGGAATTGGAATATCAGAAAACTCTGATGGACTTGTAATAATAGTATCTGAAGAAACTGGAAATATATCTCTTGCTATAAATGGTAAATTAACTAGAGATTATAGCAAGGAAAAATTAAAAGCCATATTAATGAGGATAATAAGGATTAGGTATAGTAAGAAAACGGCATTGAAAGAGAAGGTGAAAAGATGGAGACAAACAGGAAAAAACAAATAGTTGTAAGAATAGTCTGTTTAATAGCTTCTTTTTGTCTATGGCTTTATATAAATAATTATGAAAATCCTATAAAAACATATAAGGTTAAGAATGTTACTGTACAAGTTTCAAATCAGGACTTACTTAAACAAAATAATTTCGTTCTTTCACCAAATCAAGACTTTAAAATAAATTTAACAATTAAAGGCAATGCTGTAGATGTATTTTCAGTTAGAGCCAGCGACTTTAAACTAGTTGCAGATTTAAGTTCTTATGCACTAAAAAAAGGTGATAATAGGATACCTGTAAAAATTGAAAAATATCCTAATAACATAAATGTAGTTCAAACGGATAGCTTATGGGTTGATGTTAATTTAGATGAGTATGCACAAAAAACCGTTCCGGTAACTACAAATATACAGGGGAAGCCTCAAATAGGACGTTACTCATCAGAGGCTACAGTTAATCCCAGAAATGTTACTGTGAGTGGTCCGTCAAAAAATGTACGATTGGTAGATCATGTAGAGGTCAATGTTAATGTAAGTAACTTAAGCAGTGATGCACAACTTAAAGTTACACCTCAACCTGTTGATTCAAAGGGAAATCTTATAAGCGATGTTAAGGTGCAGCCGGGTACTATAAATGTGAGCGTACCAATAAGAAAAGCTAAAAGTGTAAGTATAAATGTAAAAACCTCAGGTCAGCTTCCTTCAAATTTAAGTATAAAATCTATATATTCTGAACAAGACTATGTAGATATAATAGGAAATGAAAGTGCACTAGGAGATGTAAGTACGATAGATACAGAACCTGTAGATTTGAGCAGCATAACAGGTGATACTGAACTAAAGGTTAAATTAAATGTTCCTAAAAATATGAGAGTTGTTGGAAGCAGCACTGTAACAGTAAAAATAACAACCCAGAAAACAACAAATAGTGGAGCAAATAGCAATGTGAATTTAACTGTAAATGTAAATGCAATAAACCTGGATGAAAGCCTAAAAGCAGAAATAAAACCTTCCAGCATAGCGGTTGTTGTTTCTGGAGGTACGAATATTACCAGCGATGCATTGAAAGCAAATGTAGATTTAAATAATTTAAAAGAAGGTACCTATACTTTACCTGTAAATATAATTATGCCTGATGGTGTGAAAAAGGTATCGGAAACACCAGAGAAGGTTAGTGTTACGATTAGTAAAAAATAGAGTAGAGAGTACGGAGTACAGAGTACAGTGAAGGATGATTTTCCTCCGCTTCGCTGCGGAAAATCTTTAATTATAAAAAGCAATGAAGCTTAGCAGAGCTAAGCAAAGTAGTTTTAAAAATTTCGTGTCAGCATTAAGTTTTAAGATTTTCTGTGATAGCAGAAAATCACCCATAACTGTACTCTGTACTCTGTCATCTGTACTCTGATTTAATTGTTATCCAAATATTTTATTCAATTTAAAATTTGTAGGGTGATTTGAATATAGAGAGGAGCATAAAGCTTGAGTTTAAGAATAAGCAATATAAACATAGATATAGATGAAGACATTGAAACAATAAATAAAAAGGCGGCAAAGAAACTTAGGATTTCCGAGAAAGACATTAAAAGTTTAAAAATACTTAGGGAGTCTATAGATGCAAGGCGTAAAGACACAATAAAATTTAACTATATGGTTGAGGTTAATTGTGAAAATGAAGATAAGCTGCTTAAGAAGATACATGATAGAGATGTAATTAAGGAAAAAGAAACTGTAGACGAGGCTTTTAAATTTGGAAATGAAAAATTAAAACACAGACCTGTTATTGTTGGAATGGGACCAGCTGGAATGTTTGCAGCTTTGACCTTAGCTAAAAATGGATATTCTCCTCTAGTAATAGAAAGAGGAGAAAAAAGTTGAGGATAGAACTAAAACTATTAATACTTTTTGGGAAGGTGGAAAGCTAAATACAGAATCCAATGTTCAGTTTGGAGAAGGGGGAGCAGGAACTTTTTCAGATGGGAAGCTTACAACAAGAATAAAAGACTATAGATGCAGTATTGTTATAGATGAGTTTGTAAAAAGTGGAGCGCCAGAGGAAATAGCTTATGTTGGAAAACCACATATAGGAACAGATATATTAAAAAAGGTTGTTAAGAATATAAGAAAAAAAGTTATAGAACTTGGAGGGGAAATTTTATTTAAAAGCAAACTGGAAGACTTAATAATAAAGGATGATAAGCTTCAGGCGGTGGTTGTAAATGGAGAAGAAATTCCATGTGAATGTTTAATAATGGCTATAGGTCATAGTTCTAGAGATACATATGAAATGCTATATAGAAATCAAATATTTATGGAAACCAAGCCTTTTGCTATAGGAGTTAGAATAGAGCATAAGCAGGAACTTATAGATGAAAATCAATATGGAAAATATAAAAATCATCCAAGGCTTAAAGCTGCGGATTATAGGCTTACATACACAACAAAAGAAACAAAACGTGGAGTTTACAGCTTCTGCATGTGTCCGGGAGGAGAGGTTGTGGCGGCAGCGTCAGAAAATGAAAGGCTTGTTACAAATGGCATGAGCTATTTTAAAAGAGACAAAGAAAATGCCAATTCTGCCCTTGTGGTATCAGTCAATAATGAAGATTTTAAAAACGAGATTGATTTGTATAAAAAGTATATTCCGGATTTAGATAGGTTTGGCAGAGATAACTATCCACTTTGGGGTATGGAATTTCAAAGGTATTATGAGCATCTTGCCTATATAGTAGGGGGCAGCAATTATTGTGCTCCAATCCAACTTGTAGGAGATTTTATGAGGGATAGAAAAAGTACTAAATTGGGATTAGTTACTCCAACCTATAAACCAGGCTATAATCTTTCTAATCTTAAAGAATGTTTGCCAAATTACGTAATAGATTCTCTTAAAGAAGGAATAGAGAATTTTGATAAAAAAATAACAGGATTTATGGATAATAGTGCTATTATGACAGGGATAGAGACAAGAACATCTGCACCAGTTAAAATATGCAGAAACAAGGAGCTTGAGAGCGTTTCTCTTAAAGGGCTTTATCCAGCGGGAGAAGGAGCGGGTTTTGCAGGCGGAATAATATCCGCAGCTGTTGATGGTATTAAAGCTGCAGAAAGTGTTATGCAAAAATATAAATTGGACTGAATTTTCTGAAAAAACAAGTTTTTGGATAAAAGTTTGTTAAAATAAAGATATAATAAATCAGTGCACAGTTTACAGCGCGCAGTGCACTGTGAACTAAAAGAAGGGGAGAACTTAATAATGATTAAGAGTTTTAATGAAATTATTGAAAAAGTTAAGAAAAACGAAATGAAAAAAGTTTCTGTAGCAGTAGCACAGGATGAGGCAGTACTTCAAGCAATAAAAGATGCAAAAGACAAGGGAATTGCAAATGCAATACTTGTAGGAGATCATGATGAAATAGTATCAATAGCTTTAAAAATAGGAATGGACATAAATCAATTTGAAATAGTAAATGAACCGGATGTAAAAAAAGCAGCTCTTAAAGCAGTAGAATTAGTATCACAAGGAAAAGCAGATATGGTTATGAAAGGACTTGTTGATACAGCTACATTCTTAAGATCAGTACTTAACAAAGAAGTTGGACTTAGAACAGGAAAATTAATGTCACATGTAGCAATATTTGAAACAGAAGCATTTGACAGATTATTATTCTTAACAGATGTTGCTTTCAATATGTACCCTGAATTAAAGGATAAAGTTCAAATAATAAATAATGCGGTTAAAGTAGCTCACGCAGTTGGAATAGAAGAACCAAAGGTTGCACCAGTTTGTGCAGTTGAAGTTGTAAACCCAAACATGCCAGCAACACTTGATGCAGCAATGCTTGCAAAAATGAGCGACAGAGGACAAATAAAAGGATGCGTAGTTGATGGACCTTTAGCCCTTGATATAGCATTATCAGAAGAAGCAGCACATCATAAAAAAGTAAGCGGACCTGTAGCAGGAAAAGCAGATATACTTTTAATGCCTAATATAGAAACTGGAAATGTTATGTACAAAACTTTAACTTACACAACTCATTCTAAAAATGGATGTCTTCTTGTTGGAACAGCAGCACCAGTTGTGCTTACTTCAAGAGCAGATAGCCATGAAACAAAAATGTATTCAATAGCACTTGCAGCACTTGTTGCTAGCCATAAATAATTAGTTAGGCTTTGGAGGGAAAATAATGTATAGATTATTAATTATCAATCCTGGATCAACATCAACAAAAATAGGCGTATATGACGACGAAAAAGAAATATTTGAAAAAACTTTAAGACATTCAGCAGAAGAAATAGGTAAATATAAGACAATTTTTGATCAATTTGAATTTAGAAAAGATGTTATACTTGATGCTTTAAAAGAAGCTAATATAGATATAAAAACTTTAAATGGAATAGTTGGAAGAGGCGGAATGTTAAAGCCTTTAGTAAGCGGAACTTATGAAGTTAATGATGCTATGATAAATGACCTTAAAATAGGAGTTCAAGGACAGCATGCAGCAAATCTTGCAGGAATAATAGCAAAAGAAATAGGAAAAAGCTTAGAAATTCCGGCATATATAGTAGATCCTATAGTTGTTGATGAATTAGGTGATGTTGCAAGAGTATCTGGTATGCCAGACATTCCAAGAAAAAGCATTTTCCATGCATTAAATCAAAAAGCTGTGGCAAGAAGATATGCAAAAGAAAATGGTAAAAAGTATGAGGACTTAAATCTTATAGTAGCTCACATGGGCGGTGGAACAACAGTTGGAACACATCAAAAGGGAGTAGTTGTTGATGTAAACAATGGTCTTGATGGAGAAGGCCCTTTCTCACCAGAAAGAAGCGGTGGAGTTCCAATAGGAGATCTTGTAAGAATGTGCTTCAGCGGAAAGTACACTTATGAAGAAATGATGAAAAAGATAAATGGTAAAGGCGGAGTTGTTGGATATTTAAACACTCTTGACTTTAAATCTGTAGTAGATAAAGCACTTGAAGGCGACAAGGATTGCAAACTTATATATGAAGCATTTACATACCAGGTTGCAAAAGAAATAGGAAAATGTGCAGCAGTTTTGAGTGGACAAGTAGATGCAATTCTTCTAACTGGTGGAATTGCTTACAATGAACATGTATGCAAAGCAATAACAGATAGAGTTAAATTTATAGCTCCTGTAGTACAATACGGTGGTGAAGATGAACTTTTAGCTCTTGCTGAAGGCGGACTTAGAGTTTTAAGAGGAGAAGAAAAAGCTAAACAATACTAATTTATAAAAATAAATCTACATTATATATTGTAGATTTATTTTTTTAGTGTAATAATATGCATAAAATTTATACATATTATTGATATTAAATTAAAGTTTTCCTTTATGTATACAAATTACTACAAAAAAATAATGTGAACCTTATAAAGCAAGGTATAACATGTACGATAATATTATTGTAGTTATAACATAAGTGTATAATTAATTATGAAAAGTATATGTAAAATATGTGTAAAATATATAAATAAACAATTGATGAAAAAGATTTAATGTTATATAATTATATGGAAAAACTTAAAAAAATATGAATCAAAGAATATAATGGATAAATTTGAATATTTTTAGCGTATATCCAAACTTATGTTGATATTTTACATAAAAAGATATATAATTATTGAAGTGTTAAAGTGGTTTATACTAAGATAATATTTGCTGCTCAGTCCGTAGTAGATATTAACTTTTTATTTATATTTAAATTAGATATTTTACTAATAATTAGGAGGGATTTGTAAATGAATTTCAAGAAGACATTAGGCTTAGTTTTAACAGCAGCTTTAGTTTCATCTTCATTAGTGGCTGTTAAACCAGTAAAAGCCGCAACTAGTGCACTTACAGGATTTAATTATTTTTATGCACAAAGATCATTGTTAGTTGAAAATGAAGCGGATACTTATGTGGTAGACACAAACTACAGTGGGAAAGTGCAGTATGAATTATGGGTTAAGAAGGCATCAGATCCAAGTGCAAAATGGCAGGTTGTATCTGCAGATGCAAATGGTAAGGCTGGGTATACAGAAGCTGTAGATGGCCAAAATTCACCATATGCAATTAAATTAGTAAGTGGCTTCACTTTTGACAAAGGAAAATATTATACAGCAGTATATGCTAAAGTAGCAGGAACTGCTGGTGTAAAAACTTATGGTCACTTCATAGATGCAAATGGAGTAGATACAGACTCAAAAAGTGGTACAGAACAAAAATATGATATAGTTAAATCTGGATATTTTAATGCTATGAGTACTGATTACAAGCAAAAATACAATGAAATGCTTGATGATTTCTTATTTGATAAAAGTTCATTTGTAGCAGGTCAAAAAGTTACATTTAAAGGATTTGCTTCACAAAAATCTGGAGCTAAGTACAAATTAGTAGTTAGAAAATTTGGAACAGCTGCTTCATCTCAAGCAGTATTAAATAGTACATTTGCTTCAACAGTAGACTGGACACCAACAGAAGCTGGAACTTATCAAGTAATAGCTTGGTCCGAGCCAACTAATGCTGGTAAAAATGCTGCAAGAGATGGATGGAGAATAGATACTATTACAGTTACACCAGCAGCTCCAGTACAACAGCAGCCAAAAGTAGATGAAACTTCAATAACTACTAAAGCAGGTATGATTCTAGGACAGACTTTTGTACAGTTAAAATTAACTGGAACAGATGATCCATCAAAATGTACTGTTTCTTTTGGAAATCAATCACTTAAATATGATGCAGAAAGTGGTACTTTCTACGGTAATTTAAATTCAGTGGATTTGGTAGCTTTAAAGAAGGCAGCAAGTTATACAGTTGTGGCTCCAACAACACCATCACAAACTTCAAGTTCTATACATGATACTACAGGAAGCGCATTAACTGTAACTTTATCTCCAAGTGCAGAAAAAGTATTAGTAAGTGCTGTATTAAATAAAAGTCATATATTAAGCACTTTAAGTGTTGATACAAATGATTTATCAGTATCAGTAAAAGTAACATTTAACGGAACAACATATGATTTAACAAGTGCTTCAGATGTAAATGCATTTAAACTTGCAATAGCTAAAGCAGTCAAAGGAGCTAATGCAACAATAGATGATTATGCAACTGTTACTCTTGGAGACTTCAAAGCTAACAATTTAACTGCAACTTTGGATGTCAATGGTATACAGTATAATTTAGCTGTTAAATAAGACAAGCTAAAATTAATAGTTAGAGAAGAATGAAAGTTCTTCTCTAATTTTTTATAAATATAATTTAATTTAAAGGTATGGAATTAAATAACAAGTAATAATTATTTTAAAGTTAACTCTTGTATGATATAATTTATACATAATAAAATTAACATTTTGATAATTACGAAAGAAGGTGGTAGATTTGAAAATTAAAAATGCTGCGGCAACAATAGCTATAATTGGTGCTTTTTTATTTGTTAATTACTTTTATACATATAATACTAAAGCAGCGGCTGTATACGATAATCAAATTGCTGAAGAAACTACTAAAACATTTACAGCTAAGACAAATGTAGCTTTAACAAAAAAATGGACAATAACCTTTAGCAATGAAGTTAATGAAAGTAGTATACAAAATAATATTAAAGTTTTAGATGCTGCTACCAATAGTCCGGTAAATGTTAAAATTGAATTGGGTATGGACAAAAAAACCATAGAAATATTAGCGCCGGGTACAGGATATGGGACCGGAAAAACTTATAGTATTACAATAAACAAGTCTGTAACTTCAACAAATGCTAAAAGTTTAGCTCAAGATGTAAAAATGAATTTTTCAACAGCAGCTTCAAGAACTACAATGGATACAGCTTTTCTAAAGCAATTTAGTATTGATCTTGCAGATGCAGGAATAAATATAACTAATGTAAACGAGAGAAATGTAGTAGTAGAAATGGTAAAAGCCATTAACAATTATTTAAACAATCCGAGTCAAGAATTAAATGTACAAGCAGCTAAGAGTGCTTACTATGGTCTTACAAGTAATGAACAATCAGATTTGAAGGATGTGCTGATTTCAAATCTTTCATGGGATGAATTGATTAAAGCATATAGTATGTTTCAAGACTAAACATTTTGGTATATAAATGTTAAAAAAGTTTGAATATGATTACTATTATGTGTATTATATTAAGTGGGTAATTTTATAAATTTAAGGGATTAGAATACACTATGGGAGGGAAATTTGTTGGAAGAACAAGAAATGACACTAGATTTGAAAGACTTTTTTTATATTATTTTAAAGAGAAAAAAGCTTATATCTATAATAACTGTTTTAGCAGTTATCTTATCAGGAGTGCTAAGCTTTTTTGTGATTAAACCTACATATCAAGCAGAGACAAGCATTATTGTTGGAAGGCCTCAAAGTGAAGCTAAAAATGACAAACTTGATAACAGTGATGTTACAATGTATCAAAACTTAATGAAGACTTATACAGAAATAGTTACATCAAAACCTGTGTTAAATGAGGCTATTTCTGAATTGGATATAGCTGTAAATGCAGAGCAACTTGCAAAAGCTATAAAAGTTACTTCTCAGCAGGGAACTCAAATTCTTCAAATAGATGTAACTAGCGATAGCGCAAATGACGCTTATAAAACAGCAGATGCTGTAACAGATGCTTTTATTGATAAATCTAAGGATATATTCCCAACATCAGGTGTACAGCTATCTGTAATGAATAAAGCTGAGAAACCTAAGAAACCAATAAAGCCAAAGAAGGTTTTAAACATAGCAATAGCATTTGTACTAGGGCTTTTTGTGTCTGTTGGATTAGCATTTGTATTAGAATATATGGACAATACTATAAAATCTGAAAATGATATAAATAAATATTTGGAGCTTCCGGTTATAGGAATAATACCAGATCAGCCAGATTTACAGGAATAGGAGGATAACAATGTCAATATTTATAGTAGAAAACGAACCTAAATCTCCTGTATCAGAAGCATACAGAACTTTAAGAACTAACATACAGTTTCATCATTTGATAAGGAAATTAAGAGCATACTTGTAACAAGTTCGGGGCCAGCAGAAGGAAAAAGTACTACCATTGGAAATTTAGCTTTTGCTATGACTCAGGCTGGTAAAAAAGTAGTATTAGTGGATTGCGATCTTAGAAAACCATCTGTACATAAAAAATTCTCTATATCAAATATGACAGGTTTATCAAATTATCTTGTTGGAGAAATTGATTTTGAAGGGGTACTTACAAAATATAGTGACAATTTACATATAATACCTTCTGGAACAATACCTCCAAATCCAGCAGAAATGATATCTTCAAATAAGATGAAAAGTTTTATACAAAGATGTAAGGAAGAATATGATTGCATTCTTTTAGATGCACCTCCAGTAATAGCTGTAACAGATGCACAGCTTTTATCCACAGAAGTAGATGGTGTTTTATTGGTAGTGGCTTCGCAGCAGGCAGATAAGGATGCAGTAAAGAAAGCAAAGGAACTTCTTCAAAATGTTAAAGCAAACATAATAGGAGTTGTATTAACTAAAACTAAAAGTAAGTCTGGTTATGGCAAAGGCTATGGTTATGGCTATTATTATTACTATTCAGAAGAGGACGGTAAAGGCAAAAAGAAGAGGAAGAAGAAAAAATGATAGATACCCATTGTCACATAATACCAGGCATTGATGATGGAGCTAAAGATATTGAAACTTCAATTAAAATGCTTAAGATTGCAGAGAAAGATGGCATAAAAACTATAATTGCAACTCCACATTATTATAGAAATAAATATGAATGTAATATTGAAGATGCAAAAAATCATCTGGATGAATTGAAGGAATTGGCAAGAAATGAAGGAATATCAGTTAAAATAGTCCAAGGACAAGAAATTTTTTTAGATAAGTATACCGTGGATTTATATAAAAATGGAACTATAGGAACTATTAATAACAGCAAATACATCCTTGTAGAAACTTCTTTTGTAGGTTCTAAACCTAAGGATGTTCTTGAAAACATATATGAAATAAAGCTTCTTGGCTTAACTCCTATACTTGCTCATCCTGAGAGATATGGTTTTATAATACAAGATAACTCTTCAATAAATGAATTTATAAAGGAAGGCTGTTTGTTTCAAATAACCAGCAGCAGTATAACCGGCATATTTGGAAAAGACGTAAAAAAAACTTCTGAAAATTTAATTAAAAGTGGCATATGCAATTTTATAGGTTCAGATGCTCACACAACAGGCAGAAGAAGCCCTAGGATGAAAGAGGCATTAGAAGAAGTAAGAAAATTAAATGAAAATGCATATGAAAGTATAGAAAAAAATTCCGAAGCTGTTATTTCTAATAAAGAACTTGATATCAAAATGGAATTAGTTAAAAAAAAGAGAAGGTTTTTTCCTTTTCTATAAATTATAGATAGACAACTTGAAACTTTAAAATTGCAATCTCCAAATTTATCCTGATAAACTGGAATTTGTCGAGCGCTATAGTGAAGGGTTTTAACTCACTTCGTTTGTTAAAAGACTAAGGCTTTCGCTATGCGAAAGGTGAAGGGTTTTACGGTGCTGTGCACGTAAAAGGTGAACTTTTTTATCTTCAATAAAAAGCTAAGGTTGATTTTCCTCCGTTTCCCTACGGAAAATCTTTAACGTATTTAAATTAATAACAAAAGTAGCAATGAATGAAAACTTAAGATTTGCAATAAGAGAAGGCGGAAGAACAGTAGGTTCAGGAGTTGTTACTACTATTTTAGAATAGTAAAATAAACATGTAATAAAATATAAGCAGATTACTTATTAGATAAATAAGAATTTGACGAAAATGGGGAGAGGACGCTCTCTCTATTTTTTTTGTTAAAAAAAATGTTGCAAAAGGTTAAAAAGCGGTGTATAATATAAGAGTTGTTATGTGAAAGTAGCGATGAAGCAAGAGGTAGCTGGACTTACGGGGAATTCTTGCTGAGTATGTCACGGTCATGAACCGGGCGACGGTATTCTGTAATTGCGTTTAGTGGTATGTATGGAACACGTGGCACTGTTTACAGAAGGTCCGTTGTTGTACGTAAGAAGTTTAAACGTGCGATGAAAAGGAGGGAATAAAATGGCAAAGCAAAAAATAAGAATCAGATTGAAGGCTTTTGATCACACAATATTAGATCAATCAGCTGAAAAAATCGTTGAAACAGCAAAGACATCAGGTGCTAAAGTATCAGGTCCTGTGCCTTTACCAACAGAGAAAGATGTTGTTACAATATTAAGATCTCCACATAAGTACAAAGATTCAAGAGAACAGTTTGAAATAAGAACTCATAAGAGATTAATTGATATAGTAAATCCATCACCAAAAACTGTTGATGCTTTAATGAGATTAGATTTACCAGCAGGCGTTGACATCGAAATTAAATTATAATTTTAAAATAATAACGGTTATGATTGCTTAGGCAATCCGCTAATGCGTTTGGAGGTGCTGAAATGAAAAGTGGAATACTAGGAAAAAAACTTGGTATGACTCAAATATTTAATGAACAAGGTAAAGTAGTTCCTGTAACTGTAATAGAAGCAGGTCCATGTGTAGTTGTTCAGAAGAAAACAATTGAAAATGACGGATATGAAGCTATACAAGTTGGTTTTGCAGACGTTAAAGAAAATAGAAGCAATAAACCAGCAAAAGGACACTTTGCAAAGGCAAATACTTCTGTTAAAAAGTTTGTAAAAGAACTTAAATTAGATGATTTAAGTGCCTATGAAGTTGGTACTGAAATAAAGGCTGATATATTTTCAGCAGGAGAAAAAGTTGATGTATCTGGAGTATCAAAGGGTAAGGGATTCCAAGGCACTATCAGAAGATGGAATGCACATAGAGGACCAATGAGCCATGGTTCTAAATTCCACAGAGCAGTTGGTTCAATGGGAGCATCATCAGATCCATCAAGAACATTTAAAAACAAAATAATGCCAGGACATATGGGTCATGTAAATACTACAGTCCTAAATTTAGAAGTTGCGAAGGTTATTTCTGAAAAGAACCTTATATTAATAAAAGGTGGAGTACCTGGACCAAATAAGGGATTTGTAGTAATTAAGAGCACAGTTAAAGCTTAAATTTAAGGAAAGGAGGATGCAGAATGCTACTGTAGGATTATTTAATAATGAAGGACAAAAGGTTGGAGACATAGAATTGTCCGAAAAAGTTTTCGGAGCAGAAGTAAATGCAGATGCATTACATCAAGTTGTAGTTGCATTACTTGCAAATAAAAGACAGGGAACACAAAGTGCTAAAACTAGAACAGAAGTTTCTGGAGGCGGAATAAAACCTTGGAGACAAAAAGGAACAGGTAGAGCAAGACAAGGTTCAATACGTTCACCACAATGGATTCATGGTGGTATAGTATTTGCACCAAAGCCAAGAGATTATAGAATTTCAATTCCAAAGTCAATGAAAAAGACTGCTATGATTTCAGCTTTATCAAGCAAGGTTGCTGAGAATGAAATGGTTGTTTTAGAAGATTTAAAATTTGATGCACCAAAAACAAAAGAAGCTATTAAATTGCTTAAAGCTTTTGAAGCTAAAAAAGCACTTATTGTTGTTTCCGAATCAGATGAAAATGTATATAAATCAATAAGAAATATACCTGGTGCAGCAGTAGTTCCAGCAAATAATATAAATGTATATGACATATTAAAATATGAAAAATTCATAATAACTAAGGATGCTGTATCAAAAATTGAGGAGGTGTATGCATAATGTATACAAATAGCCATGATATACTAAGAAGACCAGTTATAACAGAAAAAAGTATGGCAGAAATGGCAAACAAGAAGTACACCTTTATAGTAGATGTTCATGCAAACAAACCTCAAATAAAGAAAGCAGTTGAAGAAGTTTTTGGCGTTAAAGTTGAAGATGTTAAAACTGCAAATGTACTCGGAAAAACAAAAAGAGTTGGGGTTCATGTTGGTAAGAGACCAGACTATAAAAAAGCTGTAATTAAATTGACAGCAGATAGCAAGGCTATAGAATTCTTTGAAGGAATGCAGCAGTAATAAAGCAGTTAGTGGCTAAAAGCCAGAAAAGCGAAAAAAAGGAGGAATAAACATGGCAGTAAAAGGTTTTAAACCTACTTCCCCTTCATTAAGGCAAATGACTATGCCTACTTTTGAAGAAATAACAACTGATGTCCCAGAAAAATCATTGTTAGTTGCTTTAAAAAGTAAAGCAGGAAGAAATGCTCAGGGAAAAATAACAGTTCGTCATAAAGGCGGCGGAGTTAAACAAAAATATAGAATAATAGATTTTAAGAGAAATAAAGATGGTGTTCCAGCTAAGGTTACAACTATAGAATATGATCCAAATAGATCAGCATATATAGCTTTAGTTGTTTATGCTGATGGTGAAAAGAGATACATAATTGCTCCAGTTGGATTACAAGTTGGAAATACTATTGTATCAGGACCAGATGCTGATATTAAGGTTGGAAATACACTTCCAATTAAAAACATACCAGTTGGTACAGTAATTCACAATGTTGAATTAGCAGCTGGAAAAGGAGCTCAATTAGTTAGAGCAGCAGGTTCATCTGCACAGCTTATGGCTAAAGAAGGAGAATATGCTCAACTCAGACTTCCAAGTGGTGAAATGAGATATGTTAGATTAGAATGCAGAGCAACTATAGGAACAGTATCAAATCTAACACATGAGATTGTTAACTTAGGTAAGGCTGGAAGAAAGAGACATCTTGGTATAAGACCAACTGTTAGAGGTTCTGTCATGAACCCTAATGACCATCCACACGGTGGTGGAGAAGGTAAATCACCAGTTGGAAGACCAGGACCAGTTACACCATGGGGTAAACCAGCTCTTGGATATAAAACAAGAAAGCATAAAAAATACTCAGATAGACTTATTGTTAAAAGAAGAAATGAAAAATAGCAATTTGAAGAGAATTCTTATGTTCTCTTCAATACTATGCTCATATGAAGTTATGAAGGGAGGACAATTAAGTGAGTAGATCAGTAAAAAAAGGACCTTTTGTAAAAGAGTCATTACTAGAAAAAATAGAAGCAATGAACAAAGCTGGAGAAAAGAAAGTTGTAAAAACTTGGTCTAGAAGTTCAACTATTTTTCCTCAAATGATAGGTCATACTATAGCAGTTCATGATGGTAGAAAACATGTGCCAGTTTATATAAGTGAAGATATGGTAGGACATAAATTAGGAGAATTTGTTCTTACAAGAACTTTTAAGGGTCATGGAAATACGGAGAAGACAACATCAGTTAAATAGTATGGAAGGAGGTAGCTTTTATGGAAGCTAAAGCTATAGCTAAATACATTAGAATGTCCTCAACAAAAGTTAAAATCGTTCTTGATTTAATAAGAGGAAAAGATATTAAGGAAGCATTTGCTATATTGCAGTATACACCTAAAGACGCTGCAGTTGTTGTAAATAAATTATTAAAATCTGCTGTGGCCAATGCAGAAAACAATCTAAACTTAGATATAAATAGATTATATGTGTCAGAAGCCTATGCTTGCCAGGGATCAACATTGAAAAGATATCAACCTCATGCACAAGGTAGAGCTTTTCCTATAAAGAAAAGATCAAGTCACATAACATTGGTTGTAAAAGAAAGAGAATAAAGAAGGAGGGAAATAGATGGGTCAAAAAGTAAATCCAAACGGTTTTAGAGTTGGCGTTATTAAAGATTGGAATGCAAAATGGTATGCAGATAATAAGAATTTTGCAAATTATCTTGTTGAAGATAATAAAATAAGAGAATATATAAAAAGTAAACTTGTTAACTCTGGAGTTTCTAAAGTAGAAATAGAGAGAGCAGCAAAGAAAGTTAAGCTTAACATATATACTGCTAAGCCTGGTATGGTTATAGGAAAAGGCGGTCAAGGAATAGAAGCACTTAAAAAAGGATTGCTTACTGTAGTTAATAACGCAAATGTATTAATTAATATAGTAGAAGTTAAAGATGCTGATGCAAATGCACAACTTATGGCAGAAAACATAGCTCAGCAGCTTGAAAGAAGAATTTCTTTTAGAAGAGCAATGAAACAAACAATTCAAAGAGCAATGAGATCTGGTGCGAAGGGTGTAAAAGCATCTTGTGCTGGAAGACTTGCAGGTGCTGAAATAGCAAGAACAGAACAATATCATGATGGAACTATTCCATTACAGACATTAAGAGCTGATATAGATTATGGTTTTGCAGAAGCAGATACTACCTATGGAAAAATAGGAGTAAAAGTATGGGTATACAAAGGTGAAATTCTTCCAGCTAAAAAGGTAGAAAAGAAGGAAGAAGTTAACGCGTAAGGAAGGAGGAATACGTTATGTTAATGCCTAAAAGAGTTAAACATCGTAAAGTACAACGTGGTAGAATGAAAGGCAAGGCTACAAGAGGCAATTTTATCGCATATGGTGACTACGGTCTTCAAGCAGTAGAATGTGGTTGGATCAAAAGTAATCAGATAGAAGCAGCCAGAATAGCTATAAATAGATATCTTAAAAGAGGGGGAAAAATTTGGATAAAGATTTTCCCAGACAAACCAGTAACTGAAAAGCCAGCAGAAACTCGTATGGGTTCCGGTAAAGGTTCACCAGAATATTGGGTAGCAGTTGTAAAACCAGGTAGAATATTATTCGAAATGTCTGGTGTTACAGAAGAGCAAGCAAGAGAAGCTCTTAGACTTGCATCACATAAACTTCCTATAAAGACTAAGTTTGTTGCAAGGAAGGACTTTGAGGAAATGGGTGGTGAAATTAATGAAGGCTAATGAATTAAGAGAAAAAACTCCTCAAGATTTAAAAGTTCAGTTAGATGATTTAAAGTCAGAATTATTTAGATTAAGATTCCAGTTAGCTACTGGTCAACTTGAAAATCCGATGAGAATAAGGGAAGTAAAAAAATCAATAGCCCAGATTAAGACCATCCAAAGAGAAGAAGAGTTGAGGGCTTAAAACAGTAGTTTTGAAAGGAGGCTTATGCAGTTGGAAAGAGGAAACAGAAAAACAAGAATAGGAAGAGTAGTATCCGATAAAATGGATAAGACAATAGTTGTCGCTGTTGAAACAAAAGTACGTCATCCTTTGTATGGTAAAACTGTAAACAGAACAACTAAATTTAAAGCTCATGATGAAAATAATGAATGTAAAGTTAATGATAAAGTATTAATAATGGAAACAAGACCATTGTCTAAAGATAAGAGATGGAGACTTGTAGAAATAGTTGAAAAAGCTAAATAATTTGTTCGAAAGGAGGGTGTCTATATGATACAAGAGCAGACTAGATTAAAGGCTGCAGATAATTCTGGAGCAAAGGAAATTATGTGTATAAGAGTATTAGGTGGTTCCAAGAGAAAATGGGGAAACATCGGTGATATAATAGTTGCCAGCGTTAAAAGTGCAACACCAGGTGGAGTTGTCAAAAAGGGAGAAGTCGTTAAGGCTGTAATTGTTAGATCTGTTAAAGGATTAAGAAGAGCAGACGGTTCATACATAAAATTTGATGAAAATGCTGCTGTTATAATAAAAGACGATAAGCAACCAAAAGGAACTCGTATTTTTGGGCCTGTTGCAAGGGAGTTAAGAGATAAAGATTTTAATAAAATATTATCATTAGCACCTGAAGTTCTATAGTGAGGAGGTGTCTTTAATGGCAAATAAAGTGCATATCAGAAAGCAAGATTCTGTTGTTGTTATATCAGGTAAGGATAAGGGCAAAATAGGAGAAGTTTTGGCTGTATTCCCTAAAAAAGGTACTGTATTGGTTAAAGATGTTAACATAGTTGTAAAACATCAAAAACCTAATAAACAAAATATGCAGGGCGGTTTAATAAATAAAGAAGCTCCAATAAATACTTCTAAAGTTATGTTATACTGCACAAAATGTAAAACTGCTACTAGAATTAGTAAAAAGATACTTGACGATGGAACCAAAGTCAGAGTATGCAAGAAATGTGGAGAAACATTTTAAATTCTGAAAGGAGGTCAATTTAATGATTCCAAGACTTAAAGAAAAATATGAAAAAGAAATTGTTCCAGCTTTGATGGAAAAATTCGGATATAAAAATATAATGGAAGTACCAAGGCTCGAGAAGATCGTTATTAACATGGGTGTTGGTGAAGCTAAAGAAAATCAGAAGGTTTTAGAATCAGCTGTTGCAGATATGCAATTAATATCAGGTCAAAAACCTGTTTTAACAAGAGCTAAAAAATCAATAGCTAATTTTAAAATAAGACAAAACATGCCTTTGGGTTGTAAGGTTACTTTAAGAAAAAGCAAAATGTATGAGTTTGCTGATAAATTAATAAATGTAGCTCTTCCAAGAGTTAGAGACTTTAGAGGAGTTTCAAGTAATGCATTTGATGGTAGAGGAAACTATGCTTTAGGAATAAAGGAACAATTGATATTCCCTGAAGTAGAATATGATAAGATAGATAAAATTAGAGGTATGGATATAATCTTTGTTACAAATTCAAAGACTGATGAAGAAGCAAGAGAATTATTAAGATTCCTTGGAATGCCATTCGCTCAATAATAAGGAGGGGAATAAGATGGCGCGTAAAGCTTTAATAGAAAAATGGAAAAAAGAACCTAAGTTTTCAACAAGAGCTTATACAAGATGCAAAATATGTGGAAGACCACATTCAGTATTAAAGAAATATGGAATATGTCGTATTTGCTTTAGAGAACTTGCATACAAAGGTGAAATACCTGGTTGTAAAAAAGCAAGTTGGTAATATTTATTGATTGAAAGGAGGCATAATTATGAGCGGAGTTACTACAGATCCAATAGCTGATTTGATAACACGTATAAGAAACGCAAATATAGTTAAACATGAAGTTGTTGAATTACCTTCATCAAAAATAAAAAAGGCTATAGTTAATATATTGCTTAGAGAAGGTTATTTAAAGGATATAGAGGAATATACAGACGGTGTTGTACCTATGCTTAGATTATCTATGAAATACGGAAAAGGCAAGGAAAGAACAATAACTGGACTTAAAAGAATATCAAAACCAGGTCTTAGAGTTTATTCTAGAAAAGAAGAAACTCCAAAAGTTTTAAATGGACTTGGAATTGCAATTATATCTACTTCTAAAGGAATCGTTACTGATAGAGAAGCTAGAAAATTAGGTTTAGGCGGAGAAGTACTTTGCTACGTATGGTAGTAAGGACAGAACAGGAGGTGTAAATATGTCGAGAATAGGAAAGCAGCCTGTAGTGATACCTAATGGTGTAACTGTTACGGTAACGCCAGACAATGTTGTTACTGTTAAAGGTTCAAAAGGTCAGCTTACTAAGGCTATGCATAAAGATATTAAAATTGCTGTTGAAGATACTCAAGTTGTAGTTACAAGACCAAGTGATGATAAAAATCATAGAGCACTTCACGGACTTACAAGGGCTTTAATAAATAATATGGTAATCGGAGTTACAGAAGGATTTACTAAAACCTTAGAGTTAGTTGGTGTTGGTTATAGAGCACAACTTAAAGGAAAGAAATTAACACTGAGCTTAGGATATTCACATCCAGTTGAAATAGATGCTGTTGAAGGCGTTAACTTTGAAACTCCAGATGCAAATACTATACTTGTAAAAGGTGTAGATAAAGAGTTAGTTGGAGCTGTAGCAGCAAACATCAGAACATGGAGAGAACCTGAACCTTATAAAGGAAAAGGAATTAAATATAAAGATGAAGTTATAAGGCGTAAAGAAGGTAAAACTGGTAAATAATAAGAAGGGAGTGAAAGGATAATGTTCAGCAAGCAAAATAAATCTGAGGCTAGACAAAAGCGTCATTTAAGAGTACGTAAAAAAATATCTGGTACTCCTGAAAGACCAAGACTTGCAGTGTATAGAAGTGAAAAAAATATTTATGCACAGATTATAGATGATGTAAATTCTAATACATTAGTATCAGCTTCAACTTTGGATAAAGACTTTTCTTTGAAAATTGGAAGCAACAAAGAAGCAGCAAAAGTTGTTGGAGAAGAACTTGCAAAGAAAGCTTTAGCAAAGGGCATAGAACAAGTTGTTTTTGATAAAGGTGGATACATATATCACGGAAGAATCAAAGAACTTGCAGAAGGCGCAAGAGAAGTTGGATTAAAATTCTAATAGAAGGAGGGAAATAAATGAGAATAGATCCTAGTACACTTGATCTTAAAGAAAAAGTTGTATTTATAAACAGAGTTGCTAAGGTTGTTAAAGGTGGTAGAAATTTTAGATTCAGCGCTTTAGTGGTTGTAGGAGACGAAAACGGACACGTAGGCGTTGGAACAGGAAAATCAGTTGAAATACCTGAAGCAATTAGAAAAGGAATAGAAGATGCTAAGAAGAACTTAGTTCATGTATCCATGGTTGGAACAACAGTTCCTCATGAAATATATGGAGAGTTCGGAACAGGAAGAGTTCTTATAATGCCTGCTTCTGAGGGAACAGGAGTTATAGCTGGTGGTCCTGTAAGAGCCGTACTTGAACTTGCTGGACTTAAAGACGTAAGAGCAAAATCCTTAGGATCAAACAATGCAAGAAATATGGTTAACGCTACACTTAACGGTTTATCAAGATTAAGAACGGTTGAAGAAATTGCCGCTTTAAGAGGTAAAACTGTTGAAGAAATTTTAGGATAGGAGGAGTAAGGCATGGCTAAAATTTCAGTAACACTTAAAAAGAGTTTAAATGGAAGAAAAAAAGATCATATAGCTACAGCAAATGCTCTTGGTCTTAGAAAAATAGGTCATACAGTGGAACATGAAGATACTCCTCAAATTAGAGGTATGGTTAAAAAAATAGATTATCTTCTAGATGTAAAAGAAGCATAAAAAAAGGAGGTGTATTTTATGAAACTTCATGAATTGAAACCTGCTGACGGAGCTAGAAAATCACCTAAAAGAATTGGTAGAGGTACTGGATCAGGTTTAGGAAGAAATGCCGGAAAAGGTGAAAAAGGTCAAAAAGCAAGAAGTGGTGGCGGAGTAAGACCAGGATTTGAAGGAGGTCAGATGCCACTATATAGAAGGCTTCCAAAGAGAGGATTCACAAATATATTTGCAAAAGACATTACAGCTATAAATCTTGATAGATTAAATATATTTGAAGATGGAACAGAAGTTACAATTGACTTACTTCTCGAAAGAGGCGTAATTAGCAAAGCTAATGACGGAGTAAAAATATTAGGAAACGGAGAACTCACAAGGAAGTTAACTGTAAAAGTTAATAAATTTTCCAAAACAGCGGCTGAAAAAATTGAAGCAGCTGGAGGAAGAGCAGAGGTGGTATAGTTGTTATCAACCTTACGTAATGCATGGAAAGTTAAGGATTTAAGAAAAAGAATACTATTTACAGTTGCGATGATTTTAATTTACAGGTTGGGGAATTTTATTCCCGTACCTGGAGTTAATGCATCAAAAGTCTTAAATTTAACTAGCAACTCTGGTTCACTTTTAGGTTTTTATGATATGATATCTGGAGGAGCTTTCAGTAAATTTAGTATATTTGCAATGGGAGTTCTTCCTTATATTAATTCATCAATTATAATTCAGTTATTAACTATAGCAATTCCTAGCCTTGAGCAGTTATCTAAAGAAGGCGAAGAGGGAAGAAAAAAGATACAAAAGTATACCAGATACTCGGCAGTTGCATTGTCTGTATTACAATCATTTGCATTTTATGCTATAATAAAAAGCTCTGGGGCTTTAGATAATGACAATAAACTTAGCATGTTTCTTATAATGCTAACACTTACTACTTCTTCTACGTTCTTAATGTGGATAGGAGATAGAATTACGGAAAATGGTATAGGAAATGGAGCATCTTTTATAATTTTTACAAGTATTATATCAAGATTCCCAAGTTCAGCGTATAATTTATATAAGCTGCAAACAACTGGAATTGTAGATATAGTTTCTTTAGCAGTATTTGCTGTTGCAGCAGCTGTTATATTTGTGCTTGTAGTAATAGCAACATTAGCTGAAAGAAGAATACCTGTACAATATGCTGGAAAAGCAGCTGGTGGTAAAGTTATTAAAAGTCAGTCTTCACATATACCTATAAATATGAATGCATCATGCATAATAGCAATAATATTTGCTATGTCCGTTATGGGATTCCCAGAAACAATAGCTCAATTTTGGCCTACGTCTGGATTTAGTAAGTTTGTAACTGGCAGTCCATATAGTATTTTTAAATCAAATAGCATACTTTATGTAATAGCGTACTTTATATTTATAATTTTCTTTACTTGGTTCTATACTCAGGTAACCTTTAAACCAGAGGAAATGTCAGAGAACATGCATAAGTCTGCTGGATTTATCCCGGGAATAAGACCTGGAGAACCAACGACAAGATATATAGAAAAAGTACTAGATAAAACATCAATTTTAGGAGGATTATTTGCAGCAGTTATTGCAATAGCTCCTATAGTAGTACAAATGAGTAATAAAGGATTTAAAGATGTATATTTTGCAAGCACAGGATTATTAATTGTTGTAGGTGTTGCATCTGATACATTAAGATCATTACAATCTCAATTGATAATGAGACATTATCATGGTTTCTTAAAATAAATAAGTATATTGATTATTGGGGATGATTAAATGAATTTAATATTGCTAGGCCTCCGGGAGCAGGAAAGGGAACTCAAGCTAAATTAATTAGCAGCAATTTCAAAGTCCCACATATATCAACAGGTGATATTTTCAGGGCAAATATAAGTCAGAATACTGAACTTGGAATAAGAGCAAAACAGTATATGGATAAGGGACTTTTAGTTCCAGATGAAGTTACTATAGATATAGTTAAAGATAGACTTACAAAAGATGATTGTAAAAATGGATTCTTACTGGATGGTTTTCCTAGAACAGTTAAGCAAGCAGAGGCATTAGATAAGTTTTTAAACAAAAATGGCGGCAAAATAGATGCTTCAATTTTGATAGATGTACCTAAGGAAAGCATATTTGAAAGAATGACAGGTAGAAGAGTGTGCTCCAAATGTGGAGCTAGTTATCACATCAAATTTAACCCTCCTAAGGTTGAAGGTAAATGTGATTTATGCGGCTCAGATGTTGTTCAAAGAAAAGATGACAGTGAGGAAACTGTAAAAGAAAGATTAGATGTTTATGATAAACAAACACAGCCGCTTGTAGAATACTATAAATCTCAAAAAGCGCTTAAGCCTGTAGATGGTGCTCAAGATATCAATAAAGTATTCGAGGACATTAAAAATGCCTTGAGAGAGAAGAATGTTAAATGATAATAATTAAAAATAATACTGAAATTGAATATATGAGAAAAGCAGGAAAGCTTACTGGAGAAACTCTTTTAATGCTTGAAGAAAAAGTAAAACCGGGTGTAACCACTGAAGAACTTGATAAATTAGCTGAAGATTATATAAGAAAGCATGGAGGAATTCCTTCTTTCAAAGGTTATGGGGGATTTCCAGCATCAATATGTACTTCAATAAATGATGAAGTAATTCATGGTATACCATCTAAAAAGCGTCATTTACAAGAGGGAGACATTATAAGTGTAGATTGTGGAGCAATATTAAATGGATGGCAAGGAGATGCTGCTAGAACATTTCCAGTTGGTAAAGTTTCTGAAGAGGCACAAAAGCTTATTAGTGTTACAAAGGAAAGTTTCTTTAAGGGTGCTGAAAAAGCAGTAGTTGGAAATAGACTTACAGATATATCTAATGCAGTTCAAACTTATGCTGAAAGTTTCGGATATTCTTTGGTAAGAGATTATGTGGGCCATGGAATAGGAAAAGAAATGCACGAAGATCCTGAAGTGCCTAATTACGGTAGATCAGGTAGAGGACCTAAATTAGTAAACGGAATGGTTATAGCAGTAGAGCCTATGGTTAACGTTGGTAAATACCAAGTAGTTACACAGGATAATGGATGGACAGTAGTTACTGAAGATGGTAGCTTAGCTGCTCATTACGAAAATACAATTGCCATATTAGATGGTGGGTCGGAAATACTAACTTTGTGTTAATGAGGTGAATGAATGGGCAATGATTATATTGGCAAAGTTGTTTACTCAAAAGCAGGAAGAGATAAAGAAGGTTGCTTTATCATAACTGGTGTTATAGATGAACAATATGTATATATTTCTGACGGTTGTCTAAGGAAGGTTGAAAAACCTAAAAAGAAAAAAATTAAACATCTTTCCGTTACAAAAATTGTTTCAGAAGAAATAAGAGACAATTTAATTTCTGGAAAAAGTATAAGCAATGTAACTGTTAAAAAGTTTCTGCAGTCAGTATGCACTAATAAGGAGGTTTGATTACCTTATGTCAAAAGACGATGTAATAGAAATGCAAGGTAAGGTCTTAGAATCTTTACCAAATGCTATGTTTCAAGTAGAACTTGAAAGCGGTCAAAAAATATTAGCACATATTTCAGGAAAATTAAGAATGAATTTTATAAGAATATTGCCTGGTGACAAAGTTACAGTTGAACTTTCGCCATATGATTTAACTAGAGGAAGAATCACATGGAGAGCTAAATAAAAAGGAGGGTTATCAATGAAAGTAAGACCATCAGTTAAGCCGATGTGTGAAAAGTGTAAGGTTATCAGAAGAAAAGGAAAAGTAATGGTTATCTGTGAAAATCCTAAACACAAACAAAAACAAGGTTAGACTAGACTGAGCTAATATAAGTTTTGGGAACGGCTGCCAGCTGGCTTTATGCTATGCTGCCTAGAACTGTTAATATATATTTTAAAACATTATTTGTAAAAACCTAGGAGGTGTAAATTTTAATGGCAAGAATAGCAGGTATTGATTTACCTAAAGAAAAAAGAGTAGAAATTGGTTTGACTTATATATTTGGCATAGGACTACCAAGTTCAAGAAGAATTCTTAAAGCTACTGGTGTCAATGCTGATACTAGAGTTAAAGATTTAACTGAAGCTGAAGTAAATACAATAAGAGATTATGTAAATAAGAATATTAAAGTTGAAGGTGACTTAAGAAGAGAAGTTGCTTTAAATATTAAGAGATTAATAGAAATAGGCTGCTATAGAGGAATAAGACATAGAAAAGGACTTCCAGTAAGAGGTCAAAAGACTAAAACTAATGCTAGAACTAGAAAAGGACCAAAGAGAGCTGTAGGAGCTAAAAAGAAAAAGTAATAAGGAGGGCTGAAGATGGCTGTACAGAAAGCTAAAAAGACAAGAAGAAGAAAAGAAAGAAAAAATGTAGAACATGGTTGTGCACATATAAAATCAACTTTTAATAACTCAATTGTTACTATAACTGATGCAGTAGGAAATGCATTGTCATGGTCAAGTTCAGGTGGATTGGGCTTTAAGGGTTCAAGAAAAAGCACACCTTTTGCTGCTCAAATGGCAGCAGAAACAGCAGCAAAAGCTGCTATGGAACACGGACTTAAGAGTGTTGAGGTTTTCGTAAAAGGACCAGGAGCAGGAAGAGAAGCTGCTATAAGATCATTACAGGCTGCAGGATTAGAAGTTACTTTAATTAAAGATGTAACTCCAATTCCACACAATGGCTGCAGACCACCTAAAAGAAGAAGAGTTTAATTTAATAGTACAGGAGGTGTAATTTTTAATGGCAAGATATACTGAAGCTGTCTGCAGATTATGCAGAAGAGAAGGTTTGAAACTATTTCTTAAAGGAGATAGATGTTATACAGATAAGTGTGCATTTTCAAGAAGAGGATATGTTCCAGGACAACATGGTAAGGAAAGAAAGAAAATTTCAAACTATGGTTTACAATTAAGAGAAAAACAAAAAGCAAAAAGAATATATGGAGTTCTTGAAAATCAATTTAGAATTTACTATAAAAGAGCAGAAAAAATTAAAGGCATAACTGGTGAAAACTTATTGAAGCTTTTGGAATTAAGACTTGACAATGTAGCTTACAAACTTGGCTACGGAAGTTCAAGAAGTGAAGCAAGACAATTAGTTACTCACGGACATTTTCTTGTAAATGGCAAGAAAGTTGATATACCTTCATACACTTTAAAAGTTAATGATGTTGTATCTATAAGTGAAAAGAGTAGAGGAACTGAAAAATTCAAAACTTTTGCAGAAAATCCAAAAACTTTACCAGCATGGATTAGTGCTAACTATGATAATTTTGAAGCTAAGATAGTAGCTGAGCCGAGCAGAGAAGAAATTGATGTTCCAGTTAATGAAACATTAATTGTTGAGTTATACAGCAAATAATTTTAGGTAGAATCAGTTGCCCTCAAATAGGTTGCCATTTTATTTTTAAGGAGGGTTATATAAATGTTAGAAATAGAAAAACCAAAAATAGAATGTGTTGAGTCTACAGAAGATGGTTCATATGGCAGATTTGTCGTTGAACCTCTTGAAAGAGGATATGGAATTACACTTGGTAATTCATTGAGAAGAATACTTCTTTCATCATTACCAGGAGTTGCTGCTAACTCAGTAAAAATTGAGGGAGTACTTCATGAATTTTCAACTATTAAAGGTGTAAAAGAAGATGTTACAGAAATAATTCTTAACATCAAGGCTTTATGCTTAACAATGAATGGTGATGGCCCTAAAACAATATATTTAGATGCAAAGGGACCTGGTGAAGTTACTGGAAATGACATAAAAACAGATGGAGATGTTGAAGTAATCAACAAAGATTTACATATTGCAACTCTTGATGATGATGGAAAGCTGTATATGGAAATCGAAGTAAATAAAGGTAGAGGATATGTCACTCAAAATAGAAATAAAAGAGATGATATGCCAATAGGAACTATTGCAGTTGATTCAATATATTCTCCTGTAAAAAGAGTTAACTTTACTGTTGGAAATACAAGAGTTGGTCAGATAACTGACTACGATAAATTAACCATAGAAATATGGGGAAATGGAACAATAAGACCAGAAGAAGCTATTAGTTTAGCTGCAAAAATATTGATAGAACACTTTAAACTATTTATGACTCTTACTGACCATGCAGATGATATGGAAATAATGGTAGAAAAAGAGGAAGATAAAAAGGAAAAGGTTCTTGAAATGACTATAGAAGAACTGGATCTTTCAGTTAGAAGCTATAATTGCTTAAAAAGAGCAGGAATAAATACTGTTCAGGAATTGACTCAAAGATCTATGGAAGATATGATGAAGGTTAGAAATCTAGGCAAGAAGTCTCTTGAAGAAGTTGAACAAAAACTAAAAGGTCTTGGTTTGTCATTAAAGTTACTCGAAGATTAATTTTAAATGATAACTTTCATTAATGTACATTAATAATTTTAAACTTTATAAAAATATAAAGTTAGAAATATCCATAAGTTGGGAGGTAAAGGCATGGCAATACAACGTAAATTAGGTCGTCCTACTGATCAGAGAAGAGCAATGCTTAGAAATTTAGTTACAAGTTTCTTAAAGCATGGTAAGATACAGACAACTGAAACAAGAGCTAAGGAAACTAAGAATTTAGCAGAAAAAATGATCACTCTTGCAAAAAGAGGAGATTTACATGCTAGAAGACAGGTTCTTGCTTTCGTTACAGAGGAAGATGTAGTTAAAAAATTATTTGATGAAGTAGCTCCAAAGTACGCTGAAAGAAAAGGTGGTTACACTAGAATATACAAAATGGGACCACGTAGAGGAGACGGAGCAGAACAAGTAGTATTAGAATTAGTATAATAAATATTATAGGGGATTAAGTAGCTAATAACTTAGTCCCTATTTTAATAAGTACAGTGAAATTGCTGTAATTGGGGTGTTCGTATGTGTGAAAAGATGATAGAATGTGAAGATGTAGTTTATGAATACCATAATGAAAATAAAGAAAAAGGCAATATTGCAGTTAATGGAGTAAGTATTGATATTAATAAAGGTGAATTTCTTGTTATATTGGGGAAAAATGGCTCTGGTAAGTCAACACTTGCTAAGCACTTTAATGCTTTGCTTGTTCCTACACATGGTAAAGTTGTAGTTGATGGACTTGATACGTCAAATCCAGAAAATACATGGGATGTAAGACATAGTGCTGGTATGGTATTTCAAAACCCAGACAACCAATTGGTTGCTACTATTGTTGAGGAAGACGTAGCTTTTGGACCTGAAAATCTTGGAGTTGAGCCGAGCGAAATAAGAAAAAGAGTTGATGCTTCTTTAAAAAAAGTTGGAATGTATGAATATAGAAGGCATGCACCGCATCTTTTATCTGGAGGACAAAAACAAAGAGTTGCTATTGCTGGAATACTTGCAATGCAGCCTGAGTGTATAGTATTTGATGAGTCAACAGCAATGCTTGATCCATCAGGAAGAAAAGAAGTAATGAAAACAATAAAAGATTTGAACAAAAATAGTCATATGACTATTGTCCTTATAACTCATTTTATGGAAGAAGCTGTTGATGCTGATAGGATTGTTGTAATAGATGATGGTAAAATAATTAAAATTGGAACACCTAGAGAAGTTTTTAGTAATGTTGAAGTTATGAAAAATATAGGATTAGATGTTCCACAAATGACTGAATTATCGTATGAATTAAATAAAGAGGGTATTTCTATAAAAAGGGATATACTTACTATAGATGAGATGGTGAATGAATTATGTCGATTAAAATAGAAAATTTAACACATATATACATGCCAGGAACTCCATTTGAGAAGAAAGCTTTAGACAATGTAAATATTGTTATAAAGGATGGGGAGTTTAATGTACTCATTGGTCATACAGGTTCAGGAAAGTCCACTCTTATACAACATATAAATGGCCTATTAAAGCTACATCAGGTAAGATTTTAGTAGATGATGTAGATATAACAGACAAATCAGTTAAAATGAGCGATATAAGGAAGAAAATAGGACTTGTTTTTCAGTATCCAGAATACCAGCTTTTTGAAGAAACCATAGAAAAGGATATAGCATATGGACCTACGAATTTAGGGCTTAGTGAAGAAGAAATACATAATAGAGTAAAAAGAGCTATGAATATAGTAGGATTAGATTATGAAACCTTTAAGAATAAGTCTCCTTTTGATTTAAGTGGGGGGCAAAAAAGAAGAGTAGCAATTGCAGGTGTAGTTGCTATGGAACCCAAAATATTAATACTTGATGAACCTACTGCAGGACTCGATCCAAGTGGAAGAGATGAAATTCTTTATCAAATAAAGAAACTCCAAGAAGAATATGGAATGACTATAATTTTAGTTTCACACAGTATGGAAGATGTGGCAAAAGTAGCAGACAAAATTTTTGTAATGTATAATGCTAAATGTATACTTAATGGTTCACCAGAGGAAATATTTACAGAAGTAGATACTTTGGAAAGTGTAGGTTTAGCTGTGCCTCAAGTAACATATTTGGTAAGGAAGCTTCGAGAAAGAGGATTTAATATATCTGAAAAAATATTCACTGTAGAACAAGCTAAAGCTGAAATACTTAAAGTGTTAGGAAGTGCAAAGAATGATTAAGGATATAACGATAGGACAGTATGTACCAGGTAATTCTTTTGTCCATAAATTAGATCCAAGAATTAAAATATTGTTATCACTAGTGTATGTAGTTGATTTGTTCTTGGTAAATAATTTTAAAGGATATATTTTTATTGTTGCTTTCACTATATTTATAATTTCAATTTCTCAAGTTCATATAAGCTATATATATAAAGGATTAAAGCCAATATTTATACTAATTATATTTACAGGAGCTATAAATATTTTAATGACACCAGGGAAAGGTGAGGCACTTTTTCGTTGGAGTTTTATACATGTATATAAAGAGGGGCTCATTTTAGCAGCATTTATGTCCATAAGACTTATATTTCTTATTATAGGAACATCAATTATTACTTTAACAACATCGCCAATTGAGCTTACTGATGGCATAGAAAAACTTTTAAATCCTATGAAAAAAATAGGGGTACCAGCCCATGAACTTGCTATGATGATGACTATAGCGCTAAGATTTATTCCAACACTCATCGATGAAACTGATAAAATAATGAAGGCACAAATGGCTAGAGGAGCAGATATTGACTCAGGAAATATATTTAATAGAGCTAAAAGTTTAGTGCCAATACTTGTACCGTTGTTTATTAGCTCATTTAGAAGAGCTGATGAGCTTGCAATGGCAATGGAAGCAAGATGTTATAGAGGTGGAGAAGGAAGAACAAGAATGAAAAAGCTTACGATTACATCTAGAGATTATATTGCAGTTTTTTCAGTATGTATCTTGGTTGGAATATCAATATGGAGTAACTTTTGGAAGTAATTCAGGTGGTTAATTTGAAAAATATAAAACTTACAGTAGAATATGATGGAACAAATTACTGCGGATGGCAAAGACAGCGTAATGGTAAAAGTATACAGCAGACTATAGAGGAAGCTATAGGTAGGGTTACAGGAGAAAATGTGAAGCTTATAGGTTCTAGTAGAACAGATGCAGGAGTGCATGCCAAAATGTATGTATGCAATTTCTTTACAAATTCTACTATACCACCAGAAAAAATAGGAATAGTAATAAATCATGAACTTCCAGAAGATATTGTAATATTAGCTTCTGAAGAGGTAGACAGCACGTTTCATTCTAGATACTGCAGCAAAGGGAAGATGTATAGTTATACCATATTAAATAGAAACGAAAGAGCTGCAATCGAAAGAAATTATGTATATCAATACGGTAGAAGTGTTGATGTTGAGGCTATGAAAAAAGCAGCAGTATATTTTTTAGGTAAACATGATTTTTCAGCTTTTAAAAGTACTGGAAGTTCCGTTAAAGATAATGTAAGAACCATAAAAGAAGTGCGAGTTGAAAAAAATGGAGATTATATAAAAATATATGTGTCTGGTGATGGATTTTTGTATAATATGGTAAGAATTGTAGTTGGAACACTACTTTTAGTTGGGGAAAAGAAAATAAGTTCCCTATATGTTAAAGAAATTATAGAATCAAAGGATAGAAATAAAGCTGGCAAAGTAGTTCCTGCAAAAGGCCTTTGTCTCGAAAAGGTGTTTTATTAAGGTGATTTACTTAAAAATGCATTCAAGGTTCAGAGAGTTAATACCAGCTGAAATCTTATTTAATTGTTGACACACCAGGATAATTGTATTATAATAGTTATGTTTGTAAAATTGATAAAAAGATCCACTAGCCCCGGATCTTAGACATAGAATGCGCGAAAGAAGTTCGAGGAGGGAAAAAACATGAAATCGTATTTAGCAAAACCAGAACAAGTTGAAAGAAAATGGTATGTTGTTGACGTTTCAGGAATGGCATTAGGAAGAGCAGCTAGTCAAATAGCTACAATATTAAGAGGAAAAAATAAACCAACATATACTCCAAATGTGGATACAGGAGATTTCGTAATTGTTATAAATTCAGATAAGATAGTTTTAACAGGTAAAAAATTAGATCAAAAAATGCTTAGACACCACTCACTTTATCCAGGTGGTTTAAAGGAAATGCCTTATAGAAAAGCTATGGCTGTAAAATCTGATTTTGTATTCTATGAAGCAGTTAGAAGAATGCTTCCATCAGGTGTTTTAGGAAGAAAAATGCTTAAAAAATTAAAGGTATATAAAGGATCAGAACATAATAACGAGGCTCAGAAGCCAGAAGTATTAGAATTAAGATATTAGAAGTAACCGGAAGGAGGAAGTAAAATGGCAAAAGTACAGTATATAGGAACTGGAAGAAGAAAAGAAGCAATAGCAAGAGTAAGACTTGTACCTGGTGAAGGTAAAGTTACAATAAATAAGAGAGATTCACAAGAATATTTTGGACTTGAAACATTAAGAGTTATAATCAATCAACCACTAGTACTTACAGGTACTAAAGAAAAATTTGATGTAATAGTAAGTGTTAATGGTGGTGGATTCACAGGTCAAGCAGGAGCTATAAGACATGGTATAGCAAGAGCTTTATTAAAAGCTGATGATTCCTTAAGACCAGAACTTAAAAAAGCTGGATTCTTAACAAGAGATCCAAGAATGAAAGAAAGAAAGAAATACGGTCTCAAGAAAGCAAGAAGAGCACCACAATTCTCAAAGAGATAATTATTTCTATGCTTATTACATCCCAGCAAGATTACTTGCTGGGATTTTTTAAGAGTTTTGAAAAAGCTTAAATGCATTTTTATAATAAATTTCTTATTGTCATGAAAAAATATTAATAAAATAAGTCTAAATTTAATAAAATGTATTGTATATCTAAATAAAAATGCAATATAGATAATTTGCAGAAAGACAATATATTCTATTGTACAAAATTATATGATATAATGTTATAGTTTAGAGTTAATTTTACTTTAGTCCCATCAAGTGAACAATCCTTTAAAAGTAGTATCTTATAAAACTAAATTTAATTATATACTTAAATATCTTTATTAATAGTATTTATTGTTTTTGTTTTTAACATAATAATATTTATATAAAATAAATAAAATATAGGAGGAATTTTATGTTTAGTTTATCACCCAAAGACGACAAGTTTTCAATTTGTTTATTGAAAATGCAAAGATAATTTATGAAACTGCGTTATTATTTAAGGATTATGTTAATGAACCAGAAGATGGTGAAAGTAAGCTCAAAGTTATAAAAGATATGGAACATAAAAGTGACTATCAGCAGCACAATATTTTAAATGAACTCAACAAAACCTTTGTAACCCCCTTTGATAGAGAAGATATTTATGTAGTAGCCAACCTTATGGATGACATAGTGGATTTTATGGAAGTTGCTTCAAGTAGATTTATAATGTTTGATGTTCATGAATCCACAGATGATGCAAGAGCAATGGCAGAACTTGTGGTAAGATCATGCAGTAAGATTATAGAACTAATGAAAGAGTTTAAATTTATGAATAAAAGCAAAGAACTTCAGAATATAATTATTGAAATAAACAAGATAGAGGAAGAAGGTGACCTCTGTTTTAGAAAGGCAATAAGAGTTTTATTCACAGAAAAGAAGGATGACGTCCTCAACCTAATTAAATGGAGAGAGATATATCAATATATGGAAAATGTATTAGATGCTTGTGAATCTGTAGCTAATGTTGTAGAAGGAGTTGCTATGAAAAATGCTTAATTCTGCTGTATTAATAACAATAGTAATTGTAATGTTAGCTCTTACGTTTGATTTCATTAACGGCTTTCATGATAGCGCTAATGCTATAGCAACATCAGTTTCTACAAGAGTTTTAAGCATGAGATCAGCGGTTATAATGTCCGCATGTATGAATTTTTTAGGAGCTTTTATTAGCGATAAAGTAGCTAAAACGGTTGGTGATGGTATAATAGATCCTTTTAAGATATCACCGAAGGTTGTTTTAATTGCATTAATTGCAGCTATTATATGGGATCTTGTTACTTGGTATATTGGAATCCCAAGTAGTTCGTCTCATGCCCTAATTGGCGGTCTTATAGGTTCAGCTGTAGTGTACAAGGCTTCTTTTGTTGTGGTTAATTGGGTTACTTTTATGGAGAAAATAGTATTGTGGTTATTCTTATCTCCAATAATAGGATTTTTAGCAGGATACATAGTTATGATATTGCTTCAATGGATATTGAGAAGGTCCAAGCCAATGTTTGTCTCTAAGTTTTTTTCAAAAGCACAAATTGTTTCAGCGATGCTTATGGCACTTAATCATGGTGGTAATGATGCTCAAAAATCTATGGGTGTTATTACAATGGCACTTTTAAGTATAGGTTCTTTAAATTCATTTTCAGTACCTGACTGGGTTAAGGCTGCTTGTGCACTTGCTATGGCATTAGGAACTTCATTTGGAGGCTATAAAATTATAAAGACTATGGGAATGAATATGGCTAGATTAGCTCCCGTAAATGGTTTTGCAGCTGAAACTGGAGCAGCAGCGGTAATTTTTTCAGCTACTATGTTCCATGCACCAGTAAGTACAACTCAAATAATTTCAACTTCAATTATGGGAGTTGCGGCGTCAAATAGAATGTCATCTGTAAGATGGATGCTTGCTAAGAATATAGTAATAGCCTGGGTAGTGACCATGCCAGTTTGTGCAGGAATTGCAGGATTAATTACACTATTTGTTAGATAGATATTTATATAGATAAAGGTTTTGTTACTTATATATTATACATAATGGTTCATTAAAGGGTTATAGTGGTTAATTACAGCCGATAACCCTTTTTATTATACTTATTATAAATTATAAATGTTAACGAATTGTTGCCATTTGGATAATTTTACTTAAATAAAATTTACATTAAAGACGCAAAATAAATTAAATGATTAAAAAAATTGTTTAGGGGGTTATATTTTGCGTTTTATAAGTTGTAAAATAAGAAGAGTGATAGTTTTAATTTTACTTTTATCTTTTGTCTTCCCATATAAAATTATTTATGCTAAAGGTTCTAATGAAGTACCCAAAATAATATTAATAGATCCAGGTCATGGTGGAATAGATGGTGGAGCTCAGGCGAAGGATGGTACATGTGAAAAAGATATAAACTTAAATATAAGCCTTAAATTAAAGAAGTATCTTGAAAGCAAAAAATTTAAGGTTATCATGACAAGACAGGAGGATAAAGGACTCTATACCGAAGGTGGGAAAATAAGAAAAAAAAAGCTTGAAGATTTAGAAAACAGATGTAAAATAAAATTAAATTCAAATTGTGATGCATTCATAAGTATTCATTTGAATATGTTCCCTCAAACACAATACTATGGAGCACAAGTTTGGTATGGAGATAATGAGAAAAGTGAAAAATTAGCTGGGATAATTCAAAGAAATGCAATTGATGACCTTGATAAAAGCAATAGGAGAAAAGAGAAACCGGCTAAAAACTCATATAAAATATTAAGATATGGTAAGGACATACCATCTGTTATTGTGGAATGCGGCTTTTTATCGAATGATGCAGAGAGACAAAAATTAAAAGACGTAAACTACCAACAAAAAATAGCAGATAGCATAGGAAAATCAGTTGAAGAATTCTTTAAAGAACTAGATTAAAGGAGTTATTGTACCAAATATAAATGTTGCAAAGCAACTATAGTGAAAGGTTTTTAACTCGCTCTGCTAGTTAAAAGACTAACTTTTTTACTTTCGGTAAAAGTGAAGGGTTTTAACTTTGCTTTGCTCATTAAAAAGTGTAACTTTTTTAATGAGCATGAAAAAGTTTAATGAGGATTTTCCTTCGATTCTCTAACGGATTATATATATTTAAGTAATATGCTGTCATTTTTTAATTTTATTTTTAATAAGATTAAAATTTATTATTTTAAATTTATGAATATAAAAAAATAATAAGGGCATTCTAATTACTGTTAAGGATTTAAAATCGTTGAGCGAAGAGTAATTAGGATCTCAATTTGTAGGTTCGAATTTATTCGACTTGCGATATAAATAAGATCACATTAGTATCTGTTAATAATTTTTCTTAAAATTGTAATTTGATGCGAGGTTTTATTTATGTCAATGGACGATTATTATATGTTTTCATAGAGCTTTATATTGAATTAAACTTTATAAGGTTTTAAAAGATATGTAATGGTCAAGCGAAGATTTATTAATGTTCCGCAGGCTTATAAATAGCTTATATGCAATTTTAAGTTAAAGATTATATTAATTGAAATATTAATATAGTTTTTAAGGTATGTTACTAAGTCGAATGAAGATTTATATGTGTAATGAGATGCTTAGATAAAAAATGAAAAGGTTTATTTAAGTGTGTAACTATATATATAAGTCATAATAAGATGATTTTAAGTTCTAAACAAATATGGTAGAAAATTTTAATATTTTCTACCATATTATTTTTATCGATTATTTTTTAGCATATTCTTATTACCTAATAAAAAATAACGGAATAAGGGAACAGATTAAAATTACGATTATAAATATATAAAATATAGTACCTAAAGTAGTTGCTGCATTTACCGTCCATCCTATGCCAAATCTTTTTTCAACAAATACGGACGGGTCATCTTTGTTATAGTATATGGTATTTCCAAGCTTCCAAAATTTATCATCATCTCTAATATCAACATCATAAATTTTACTCTCTTTATTAATTTTTAATTTGCTCCCTCCCTGTCCAAACTTTAATTGAAAGCACTACAGACCCAGCGGTAACACCAAAGAAAACAATAAGTATAAAAAACAAGGTAAATTTCATATTAGGGTTAATAATCTGCATAGTTTGCAAATCTCCAATTACAAGAAGAATTTGCATTACATAATTAATTATTATGAGATATATTCCCCATATTCTTTTAAATTTAATGCTTCTTATTTTTGACTCTTCTGGATTTTTAGGATTTATCTCCCTCTTACTCCATCCTATTGTTTTATATAAAAAAAACATAACAACAAGCATAAATAACTGTACCACTGGCATTGAAAATATACTGCTATAAGATTTTATCGAATATCCATCAGGTTCACCATTAAATCCCCAATGCGTAGGAAATTTATATGGAAGCTTAGGATATTGAATAATATTTATAATTATACACGCAGCTATTATAAGAAAGGATATTGAAAACCACCAAGTTGATGGGATAATTTCACTGTAGTTTTCTTTAGTAAAGTTAGTATCTATAACAACAAATTGCTTTTTTGTTTTAAGCCAACCTTTTTCACTTTTAAGTTTTAAAACAATTCTGTTGTATCTATAATAAACTAAAAAATTTATAAAAATAAAAGTAAACAATAATGCTACAAATAACCATACATGAATAGAATTATATACAAGGACAGAAAATATAATGGCTACTGGAATGCCTATAAATAAATTTGAAACTATATATCTCTTTCCCAATTTTTTTAATTCATCGCTGTCTCTTTCATTTTGAGGTATTCGCACTCCCAAAAATATATCGCTTTTGGAGGAGTTTAAAGAAATTATTTGCACCAAAATAAGTATTGACATGGTGAACATGGATATTAAACTCAAGTATAATTTATCATTCATAAAAACCACTCCTACTTAATATAAGTATAAAACAATTCAATAATTATATTCATCATAGATTTTCTTACATAAATCTAAAAATTCACCTTTTTTTATTCCTCTGCAGCCGCAATTGGCTATGACATATTCCAATTCTTCTTTTAATTCTTCGCTAAATTCCTCACTGTTTATAGGCATATTTTCACTTACAACTGCACCTATTCTTCTATCTATATTAAGATATCCTTCTTGTTTTAATATATTATATGTTTTATTTACAGTATGAAGATTTATTCCTATATCCTCCCCCATTTGTCTTACAGAAGGAAGGCTTTCTCCTTTTTTAAGTTCGCCTTTAGCAATTCCTTTAACTATTTGACGCTTTAATTGTTCATATATTGGTGTTTCTGACTCAAAATCTATTTTTATCAGCAAAAAACCACCTTCTTCCATTATTTATGTCTAATATTAATTCTTAAATTATTATATCGTAATTATTTAATTCCATCAAACATATCTACGATATATATATTATAGAACAAATGGAGGTGTTTAGCATGAAACTTACGAAAAAAATCCCTACAGTCATAATAATTCTCATAACATCGTCAATGATAACGACTTCAATATTTACTTATTATAAGACCAACAATATAATGCTACATCAAATTAATTCTCAAATGGCTTTAACAGAAAGAGGTGCTAACAATACAATTGAAGTTATGATAGAAAAAGAAAAAACTGAAATACAAAAACTCGCTCAAAGCAAAGCTGTTATTGAACTTGCTTTAAAAAGGCAAAGCGATGGTAAATCAGAAGAGTTTAAAAATTTAGTGTCGCAAAGCAACAAAAGCTTAAAGAAATATGTAGCTGACGCTAAATATATTGAACATACTTTTATAGTAGATTCAAACTCAATAATTTATTCTGATAGTTCAGCAAACACTCTTGGCAAGAATATTTCTGGCAGATCATATTGTAAAGAAGCTCTTGCCGGAAATGATGCCATAAGTGAAACCTTAATTTCAAAAGATAGTAATACACAAATAGTAGTGTTTGCAAGTCCAATTAAATATAATGGAAAAATACTTGGATTTATAGCTTCAGGTTTGTACTCTAAAAGTTTTTTCAAAATATCTAAAAAATATAAAAATGCCAGACCTTAATTCAAGTTATACTTATTTAGTTGATGAAAAAGGAAATGTAATTTACCACCCTACGCAATCGAAAATAGGTAAACCTGTTGAAAATACTGCTATAAAAAACGTGGTTAATTCTATAAAAAAAGGTAATGCAATAAAAGCTACTTCAATAGAATATAATTTTAATAGCCAAAAAAAGCTTTCATATTATGGTGAAATTCCAAATACTCACTGGACAATAGTCATTTCTGTTAATAAAAATGAAGTTACAAAATCTATATACAGCTTAATCTTCACAATACTATTAATATCCTTAGTTGTAACAATAATTGCGGCAGCCATAGGAATTGCTTTATCTAAAAATATTACTGACCCTATATCAAAATTAAAAGATTTAGTAAACAAAACTTCTAATCTTGAACTTGATGATGATTCTAAGTATGATTACTTAATGAAATACAATAATGAAGTTGGAGACATAGCTAATTCAATATGGACTATGAGAAAAATACTAAAAGATGTGGTTGTTCTATTGAAAAATACATCAATTACCTTAAATTCAAATGCAGAATTAGTAGATAAACTTACAGTTGAATTAAAAGGGTTTGCTGAAGAAACTGGCGCAGAAACCGAAACACTTTCAGCTGGTATGGAAGAAACCGCCGCCTCTTCCGAAGAAGTATCCGCTTCCTCCAGTGAAATAAAAAGTGCTATTAATTCAATGGCCCTTAAAGCAAATGATGGCTCACTTGAGGCAGGAGATATATCAAAACGTGCAAATAATTTAATGAATACATCTATTAACTCTAATACTGATACAAAAAAAGCTTTATGAAAGCGTAAGAAAAAATCTCGAAAAAGCAATAAACGATTCTACTTCAGTATATAAAATTAATGAATTAACAAAATCAATACTTGAAATCACTGAACAAACCAATTTACTTTCGCTCAATGCAGCTATAGAAGCTGCTCGTGCTGGAGAAGCTGGTAAAGGCTTTGCTGTAGTAGCAGATGAAGTAAGAAAACTTGCAGAGCAATCATCAAGCACTACTAAAGAAATAGAAAACATTGTAACCTTAGTCATTAATTCTGTAAATAACCTTAGTAAGCATTCTCAAAAACTCCTTACTTTTATTGATAAGGATGTCCTTAAAAACTATGAAGGCTTTATACAAACGGCAAAACAATATGATAAAGATGCAGATACCATTAATAATTTCATGTTAGATTTCAGTGCAATTTCTGAGGAGTTAAATGCATCAATCACTGGAATTTCTTCAGCAATAAGTAATGTAGCTAAAACTGCTAGTGATGGTGCTTATGGGGTATCAAATATTTCAGAAAAGAATTTATCTATAATACAAAAACTTAAAGATATTTCAAAATGTGCTGAAGAAAATAAAGACAATGCAAATAAGCTAAATAAAATAATTGAAAAATTTACACTATAATATATATAGATAAATCACTTCACAATTAATTTTGAGTATCTTGGAATAATTTAAATAAAATTAATATTCCAAGATACTGTTACTTAATATTATTTTCTTAAAACATAGATAAAAAGTATTTGTGAAAATCAAGATTATCAGTGAGCTCAGGATGAAATGAAGTTACAAGAACATTTTTGCATCTTGCAGCCACTACATTATTTTTTACTTTACACAAGCTTTTGACTCCTTCTCCTAAATGTGTAATAAAAGGCGCTCTTATAAAAACTAATGGAATCTTCTGGTCTGAAACTTCTGGAATTAAAGTATCTTCTCTAAAACTATCAATTTGGCTTCCATAAGCATTTCTCCTAACTGTTATATCAATAGCATTTAGAGAATTTATTTCTGAGTTTTCTATATTTTTTGCAAGAAGTATCATTCCTGCACATGTTCCCCATACTGGCATTCCTTCTGATATTTTATGTTTCAATGGTTCAAGAATATTAGAAAAATGAAGGAACTTTCCCATAGTAGTGCTTTCTCCACCTGGAATTATAAGGCCATCTATTTGAGATAATTGGATAACTTTTTTTACCTTAATCGCTTCACAATTTAAAGCTTCTATATGATGAATATGCTCCTCTATTCCTCCTTGAAATGCTAGTACACCGATTTTCATTTTTACCAGCCTCTTTCTGCATATCTATCTTTTATATCACTTATTTCAAGTCCGGACATTGGTTCACCTAAATCTTCTGAAACCTCTTCAAGCACTTTAGGATCATTGTAATAAGTAGTAGCTAAAACAATAGCCTTTGCCCTTTTCTCTGGATTTTGTGATTTAAATATTCCAGAACCAACAAAAACTCCTTCCGATCCTAATTGCATCATTAAAGCAGCATCGGCTGGTGTTGCTATTCCACCTGCAGCAAAATTTACAACTGGAAGCTTACCATTTTTCCAAACATATTGTACCAAATCATAAGGCGCCTGAAGTTCCTTTGCAAATGTCATAAGTTCTTGCTCTGATGCATTTTTTATTTTTCTTATTTCATCCATAACCGTTCTCATATGCTTTACTGCTTCAACTACATTTCCAGTTCCAGCTTCACCTTTTGTCCTTATCATAGCTGCACCTTCACCAATTCTTCTAAGTGCTTCCCCTAAATTTCTAGCTCCACATACAAATGGAACTTTAAAATCATGTTTATTAATGTGGTATGCATCATCAGCAGGAGTAAGTACTTCGCTCTCATCTATAAAATCTATTCCTAATTCTTGTAGTATTTGCGCTTCTACAAAATGTCCAATTCTAACCTTTGCCATAACAGGTATAGTTACTGCTTCATTTATTTCTCTTATCATTTTTGGATCTGACATTCTAGCAACTCCACCATTTTTTCTGATGTCAGATGGAACTCTTTCTAATGCCATAACAGCGCAAGCACCAGCTTTTTCTGCAATTATAGCTTGTTCCTTATTAACTACATCCATTATTACTCCGCCCTTTAACATCTGAGCTAAATTTTTGTTTATTTCAAGTCTTTCCATAAAAATACCTCTCAATCTTAATATAAAATTTATTATATTAAGGTACCTTAATATAAAATTATAAGCGCTATATTATAATTATACATATAGCGCTCATTATCAAAAAAGTGTATGGATACAATTAATGTTTTTTTAAATCATAGCTTTTATTAAATTCGCCATTTCAATTGCTGTTACGGCAGCGTCAAAGCCTTTATTACCCGATTTTGTACCTGCTCTCTCAATTGCCTGCTCAATACTATCTGTTGTAAGCACTCCAAATACAATAGGACATTCAGTTTTAAGTGAAGTTTGTGCTACTCCCTTTGATACTTCAGATGCTACATAATCAAAATGTGGAGTTGCTCCTCTTATAACTGCTCCTAAACATATTACAGCATCATATTTTTTAGAAGCGGCCATCTTTTGAGCTACTAGTGGAATTTCAAATGCTCCAGGAACCCAAGCCATTTCAATATTCTCATCTTTACATCCATGTCTTTTTAATCCATCCAAAGCACCTGATATAAGTTTTGATACTATAAATTCATTAAACCTACCTGCTACTATACCAAATTTTAAATCTTCACTTACAAGTTTTCCTTCATATATTTTCATAATCCTTAATCTCCTTTAATATTTACTTTTAAATCTCTAACATGTGTCCCATTTTTTCCTTTTTAGTTTTAAGATAAAATTTATTTTCCTTGAAATGCTGTGTATTAACTGGAACCCTTTCTGATACGTCAATTCCATATTTTTTTTAATCCCTCTATTTTTTCGGGATTATTTGTAATTAATCTCACTCTTTTTATGCCAAGATCCTTGAGCATTTCAGCTGCACTTCCATAGTCTCTCAAATCAGGTGCAAAACCAAGTGCTAAGTTTGCTTCTACCGTATCCATTCCTTTTTCTTGAAGTGCATAGGCTTTAAGCTTGTTTAGTAGTCCTATATCTCTTCCTTCTTGATCCATGTATAAAACTACACCTGTGCCAACCTTTTCTATAATTTTAAGTGCCATAGCTAACTGATCCCCACAATCACATTTTAAGGAACCTAATACATCTCCTGTCAAGCATTTTGAGTGTATTCTAACAAGAACGTCATCATCACCATCAATATTTCCTTTTATTATCGCTAAGTTTTCTTTTCCATTAACAATATTCCTGTATCCAATAACCTTAAATTCACCATATTTAGTTGGAAGCTTGGCCTCTGCTTCTCTTTTTACAAAGCTTTCTGTTCTCTTCCTATACTCAATAAGCTTCTCAACAGATATAATTTTAATATTATGTTCTTTTGAAAATTCAATTAACTGTGGAAGCCTTGCCATATGACCATCTTCATTCATAATTTCACAGCATACTCCAACTCCTGTTTTAAAACCAGCAAGTTTAACTATATCTACTGTAGCTTCCGTGTGACCTGTTCTATCTAGTACGCCATTTTTTCTTGAACGAAGCGGAAATGTATGTCCAGGCTTTAAAAAATCCTCTGCCTTTGAATTTTTATCTGCAAGTTTATTAATGGTATACGCCCTTTCAAAGGCAGAAATTCCTGTTGTGGTTCCAACTGCATCAACAGAAACACCAAAAGCTGTTCCAAAATATTCAGTATTTTTATCAACCATTTGATCTATATCAAGTCTATCCATTGTTTCTCCATCCATTGGAGTGCATATAAGTCCTCTTGCATATTTTGCAATAAAATTAAGTGTTTTTCCAGTGACCTTTTCTCCTGCCATTACAAGATCGCCTTCATTTTCCCTATCTTCATCATCAACAACTATAATCATTTTTCCTAATTTTATATCTTCTATAGCTTCCTCAATCGTATTAAACTTATCTTCCACTACTACCCCTCCTAAGCAAATCCATTTTCTGTTAAAAATTCTTCTGTAATACCACGTTTTTTTACGAACATTCTGTATATTTATAAAATTTTGAATATACTTACCTACAATGTCACACTCAATATTTACAAGATTGCCTTCTCTTATCCATGTCAAAGTAGTTTTTTCCTGAGTATGTGGTATTAAATAAAATTTAAAACAACTTGTTCCAACTTCTCCACAAGTCAAACTTACACCGTCCACAGCTACTGACCCTTTGTAAATTAACTTACTTGCAAGTTCAGTATCCACTTTTATTACAAACTCAATTGCTATATCATCCTTTCTAACTTTGTCAACAATTCCCACTCCATCTACATGTCCACTTACTATGTGACCACCAAATCTATCTCCCAGTGCTAATGCTCTCTCAAGATTAACCCTGCTTCCTATTTTTAAATTTTTTAAGCTTGTAATCCGCTTTGTTTCTGGCATAACATCAAATTCACCTTTTTCTATAGATGTAACAGTAAGACATACGCCATTTACAGCAACACTATCTCCAATGCTTATATTTTTCATTATCTTTGCAGCCTTAATTCCTAATTTTATTGAAGAAGCCGATTCTCTAATTGTATTAATTTCTCCAACTTCTTCTATTAAACCTGTAAACAACTGCTCACACTCCTTTTATATACCCTTCTACTAAAATATCCTGTTCTATATTTTTTAGTTTTATATTTGAAACTTTTATAGCTTTACTTAAGCATTCTATTCCAGCACCACCAATGGTTGTTTTAGCTTCTTCACCACCAAGCAGTATAGGCGATATAAAACACATAACTTTATCTACAATTTTTTCCTTAATACAAGAAAAATTCAAAGTACTTCCACCTTCAAGCAAAATACTATCTATATTAAGCTCTCCAAGCTTCATCATAAGATAATTCAAATCAACCATTTTATTTTTTGTTGGTGTTTCAATTATTAAAACTCCTATATCTTTTAGCTGCTTCAGCTTAACTTTATCTGCTTTTTCTGTTACTGCAATAATAATCTTTCTATATTTTAAAGTATCTAATATTTTAGAGTTCAAGGGTATTCTAAGCTTTGAATCTACAATTATAGCAGTTGGACTTTTGCAAACTTCCCCTTCTAATCTTGTTGTAAGCAGTGGATCATCTGCAATAATAGTTCCTATCCCAACCATTATTCCCATAATATTATTCCTTAAATAATGCACATATTTTCTAGAAGCTCCTGAACTTATCCACTTTGATTGTCCAGTTACAGTTGATATCTTTCCATCTAAGGTTGAAGCTGTTTTCATAATAACGTAAGGTTTTTTCGTAGTTATATATTTAACAAATACCTCATTTAATTTTAAAGCTTCTTTCTGAAGTACCCCATTTAAAACCTCTATTCCATTTTGTTTAAGTATTTCAATTCCTTTTCCACTAACAAGCGGATTAGGATCCCTCATAGCAATTATTACTCTCTTTATTCCTGCCTTAACTAATGCCAAAGCACATGGAGGTGTTTTTCCAAAATGCGAACAAGGTTCTAAAGTAACATATATATCTGCACCAATTGCTTTTTTTCCTGCTATATTTAATGCATTAATTTCCGCATGATTTCCTCCAAAATATTCATGATATCCTTCTCCAACTATTTCTCCATCCTTTACTATAACTGCCCCAACCATTGGATTTGGATTTACACGCCCTCTCCCCCTTGCCGCAAGTTCAAGAGCTCTTTTCATAAAAAAATCGTTAATTTTAAATCACCTACCAATACTTATTAAACCTTAAATATACTTTTACTAAAGTAGGACTAAAAATTGTGCGCACAAAAAAGTCCCTAAAATTATCTTTCAGGGACTTGAATACCAAAAAATATGCATCAAAAACACATACTTTCTTTCCTTCTTTCATCCAGACTTTAACTGTCGGCCCCGGAATTTAACCGGATCTGCCAAATGGCTTGCGGCTTTACCGCCGATCGGGAATTTCACCCAACCCCGAAGGATAATCTCTATTTAATTATTTTTAGTTTACCATTGTAATTTAATTATGTCAATAATATTACTCTCTACTTTATATTCTGAAAAGTCTTATCCCACTTATCAACGTATGAGCCAGTTGCCCATTGGGACATAACTACCTGAGCATTTTCATCAATAGCTATAGTTTTCTCTATTTTTTCTATTGAATTATTTTCAATACTTACTATATTTAGCTTATTGTCCGTTATTGTAATCATAAAATTATTATTTAAAGATGTATACGCATCTAAAACGTCCGGAAACTTGTATTGAATGGTTTTAAAAGGAATAAATAAACGATCATAAGTAGTCAATATTTTAGGCACCTCTATATTTACATTAAAATCTTCATTTGCAATTCTTCCTCTTATTATCCATTTTCCTTTAGATCTTACAATTCCCCAATTGGTCTCAAGTTCATCTTTATCTAACTTATAATCAGATTTACCTGTCTTTACAAGGTATTCCTCTGCATTTCTACTTAGTAAATCATTATTGTTATTTCCTATTATTTTTGAAAATGCAACACTATTGCCATAAATGTTATCCAATGGCAATACAGAAAGATAAGTTTTTGATACATATTTGCCATAACTGTTTGTTTTTAATTCACTATTCTCAAGAGATATATACTCATTTCCAACAAAGTTTATTTTATAATCAATAGTATTATCCTGTTTAGCAGAACTTACATTTTTAACTATACTATTTGCAGCAGTATTAAGTGTTCCTGTCCAAATTTGATCCCTAACATATACTCCATTTTCATTTATCTTATCAACTCCAACCATCATAAAACCATTTTTTCTTGGAACAATTAAATTATTCATTTCCTTTATGCCAAATTGATTTTTATCATTACTATTTATCCAAATTGTCTTATATTGATAGCCATAATCAGTACTATATCTTAATCCTATAAGCACACCATTTTGTGCCATGACTTTTTTCTTTCTATCGCCATCTGTAAGTTTATTTTCATCAGGTCCTTTGGACCTATTTTTATTAATTTTTATTGTTCCATTTTTTTCTTTAAGAAAAAAACACGCCTTCATAATTCTTCAATATAAGGTTATCACTAACTTGTATATATTCATCATAAAATGAATTTCTAGAGGAAATAGTTACAACCTTTACCTCCTTCTCATCTATTCCAAGTTGAGAAGGTTTTATTTTAAAATTAGATTCAAAATAATTTTCAGTGTCAACTACTTTTATCTTATAGTTGGGTTTTTTACAAATGTCATTATTAAATCTTGCTTCAAAATTACTAAAAATAGCTTTTTTACCTATAATACTTTTAATTTTTTCATCTGTTAAATTTGTTTGCCCTGCTTTCACAAACTTAGAAACTGTCCACTCACCATATAATGGAACCCTTGAAGTTTTAGTAGGTGCAATTCTAACATTAAAATACAAATTCATATTTTTGTAAAGCAAAAAAGCTGTTACGATTACAAAAACGAAAATTATAGTATTAATTTTTTTCAAATTATCACCTTTTTCTATAATATAGGTAGTATTATACGCACCTCGGTTCCCTTTCCAAGCTTACTATTAATTTCAAGTTTACCACTATGAAGTTCTACTATTTCCTTACAAATAGATAAGCCTATGCCATTACTTGATTTACTACTTTTCCCCTTAAAAAACTTTTCTGTAACTCTTGGCAAATCGCTTTCCGGTATACCAATTCCAGAATCTTTTACAATTATTATTAAGTTATCGTCTTTAGTTTTAGCTTTAAGCTCAACTGTACCATTTTCTTCTGTAAATTTAAATGCATTATCAAGGATATTTATTAAAAGTTGCTTTATTCTGTTTTCATCTACAAGTACAATAGGAATGTTATCATCCATTGTTACCATAAATTTAATATTGTTTCTTAACGCTTTAAGCGACATTTGCTTCTGTATATATAAAATTGTATTTACAATATTAACATTATTTCTTTTTAGAACTATTTTTCCTGAAATAAATTTTGAAAAATCAAGAAGTTCTTCTACAAGCTTTGATAATCTATCACTTTCAGTTTCTATTATATTGAGTCCAGAAATCATCTCTTCTTTATCCTCTAAATTTCCAGTACGTATTGTTGATGCCCATCCTTTTATGGATGTTAATGGGGTCCTAAGCTCATGTGACATAGATGCCATAAACTCATTTTTTAAATTATCATTTTTTAATATTTCGTCAGCCATAACATTAATAGTATCAGACAATTCGCCTATCTCATCATCCCTCTTTTTTACTATTCTCTCATTAAAGTTTCCAGAGGAAATCTTCTTAGCCATTTCTGTAATTTCTCTTAGAGGTTTTACTATAGAATTAGATAAAAACATGCTTGATATTCCGCCAATTGCAATTATACAAATGCCTATTAATATAAGAATAAAGCTTATCTTTATTATGGTCATATCAACATCTTGTACAGATGTTATAAATCTTAGTACTCCTTCTATTTTTCCTTTTGACTTTAGTGGATAGGATATGCAAAGTATCTTCTCCTTAGAGTTTTCGTCTCTCTCTATAACTTTTCCGGCTTCACCCTGCAGTGCCTTTTTTATATCCTTGCTTTTCACCTTCTCTTCTGTAAAATTCCCAATAGAATCCATAAGCATATTGCCAGATTTGTCTATTATTTGCACTTCTGCATGTGTATTATTCCAAAATACATCTGCATTATTTTGAACATTTTCTTTAAGTGTATTTGTAGACAAGTACATATCGTAAAAATTAGCTGAAACTTTTATTTGGTTTAGAAGAAGATTTTCAATATTATTATAGTAATACTTATCCACAGCAACAATAAAGAAAAGTTCAAAGCTTACTACAGTTACGGTTATTAAAAAAAGATAACTTCCAAGTAGTCTAGCTCTTATGCCCTTCAAGCTTGACTCTCCTTTCTCCATCTATATCCTATTCCCCAAACTGTCTCAATATATTTAGGGTTAGATGAATCGTCTTCTATTTTCTCTCTAAGCCTTCTTATATTAACATCAACTATTTTTGTATCTCCAAGATAGCTGTATCCCCAAACTTGATCCAAAAGTTCAGCACGACTTAAGGCTTTTCCAGAATTCTCTATAAATATTTTTACAAGTGAATATTCCTTTGGTGTTAAATCCAGCTCCTTGTCACTCTTATATACTTTTCTAGCTAAATTATCAACTTTAAAAACACCTGAAACTAAAATGTTATCATTATTTTTAGTCTCATTATCCATACGCCTCAGGATAGCATTTACCCTTGCTATAAGTTCAAGTGGATTAAAAGGCTTTACCATATAATCGTCCGCCCCAAATTCAAGTCCCATGATTTTGTCCATATCCTGACTTCTTGCGGTAAGTATTATTATTCCAATATCGCAAAACTTTTTTCTAAGAATTTCACAAGTTTTAAAACCATCCATTCCTGGAAGCATAACATCCAATATTACAATATCTGGCTTATCAATGGTAGCTTTTTCAATTCCTTCTTCTCCTGATTCCGCCTCAATAACAATAAAATTGTTTCTCTTAAAGTTTATTTTAATAAATCCTCTTATGGATGCTTCATCTTCAACTATCAATACTTTTTTTCCCATATTTCACCTCTAACTAGCAATAAAAAAATCATTTTTCTTCAAAAAAATTACATAAATTCAATGTAATTATATCACACTTTATTTTCAAACTTATTTCTTATCTATTTATTGTAACTATTTTGTAACTTTAATATATATAAACATTTATTAATACGTTAACAAAATGTACATTGAATAATAAAAATACATGTGATATTTTATAAGTAGACAACATAAAAGTTTGAAATGACTAATACCAGTTTTATCCTGTGAAACTGGTATTTATCTAAGAGCACAGAGTACGGAGTACAGAGTACAGTGAAGGATGATTTTTCTCCGCTATCGCTTCGAAAAATCTTAAGTTTAATGCTTACGCATGGCATAAAGTATAGTGCTCAGCGCAGCTGACACTATCAAGTTCTAAGATTTACCTGAGAGAAACGAAAGGTAAATCCACCTTCACTGTACTCTGTCATCTGTACTCTGAGTCAACTTTCAGTTTATCAGTATGAACTTGGTAGTGCTAATCTTAACCTTTCAAGTTCTTTATTTATAATAGTGGGGTGACGTTATTTTGAATAAATTAAGGGATTATTTTAGAGGTTCTTACGGAGTAGATAAATTCTCAAAATATTTATATGCCATTGGTGCTATTCTTTTATTCACCAAATACACAGCGGTCATAGGCTTTGCACTAATAATTTTCAGCACAATAAGAAGTATTTCTAAAAATATCTACAGTCGTCAAAGAGAACTTAAAGGATTTGAAAATTTTTTAAATGGTTTGCAAAACAAATTTCACAATTTCAAGCCAGGCATAGGACACTCAAGTCAATATAAAATATTTAAATGTCCAAATTGTTCACAAAAATTAAGAGTTCCAAAAAAACAAGGAAAAATAGTTATAACTTGCAAGAAGTGCGGTACATCCTTTAAGAAAAGAACTTAGTAAAAAAATAGAAAAGAGCTTACAGTTAAACTTGCTGTAAGCTTCTTTATCAAAACCCTATTAAAATAAAAATTACTTTTCAATCTCCCCAACAACTTCTATTCCATTCATTCTCATATTGTACAATGCAAATAAATTCATTAGCTCAGCATTGTGATTAGTTATTTCTAATTCGTAAGTTTCAACCCCTTTGATAGGTATTATTATTCTTGAATTTATATTCTTTTCATTAAAAAAAAGTTTTTTGAGTAAGACAATAATTCAAAACACATATATCAGTAACATCTCCCAAAACTATTATATTTGTTTTGTCCATATTATTTTCAAGCCATTTTGAATAATCTTCGCATAGGAATCCATTTACGCTGTTTTTAAAACAAATCGTGCTGTTCTCATCCACAAATAGTTGTAATTCATCAACAATCTCACTTTCACTTGTATTTTCTATGCAGTGCTCCACATAAGAGTTAAACTCAGCTGAGGTTTTAGTATGCTTATCCACAAAAAATATCTTATGATACTCTTTAAAATAATCATTAACTTTAACCGCATACGGTATTATCTTTGCAACTAATTCTGAGCTTAAATTTCCTTCTCTGCAAAAACCATTTATTAAATCTACATTTACTATTACAGTATTTTCTGGACTAAAGTCACTCACCTTTAATATTGGCAATTTCTCAAAGGATTCTAATATCCTTAATAAACTTTCCTTTGATTTTTCTATGAACTTATCCTTATCAGTTATTTTTTCCATAAAACACATCTCCTCTTTGTAAAAATTCTTCTACAGATATAATAATTTTTGTATCCATGGCTATTACCGAGGCAATACTTATAAGTTTTCTTTCAGCTAAGCTAAGATCATATGGATTTTTATTAATCTCATAAGATATGCCAACTTCCTCAAGAGCAAGTTTTGAGTTTTTTTTAGCTTCTTCCCTGCTTTGACCTATATTCAAAGGTCCAAACATCACCTCATCAATAACTTTATTTTTAAATATTTGATCATCTGGATTTTGAAATACCATTCCAATGTGTTTAGAAAGCTTAGCTGCGCTTACGGACTTTGTATTTATTCCATTTATAATTATATCTCCACTTTTAGGTCTTAATAGCCCTTTAAGCAATTTAACAAATGTGGTTTTTCCCGTACCATTTTGACCTATTATAGCCGTAGACCTTTCATCGAAGTTTAAATTCAACCCCTTTAGTATTTCTTCTTCTTTATCATAATAGAAATGTAGATTTCTGATTTCTATATTATTCATTATTCTTCACCACCAAGCTGCAAGCATCCTCCAAAGTTACTGGATACAAGCCTGTCTTCATATCTTTTAATTTTAATCCCCTACATATTTTAGTATAAACAGGCGGCGTAACTCCATAACTTTCTAAATCTTCTTTTGAAAAAACTTTTTCCGGAACATCGAAATCTACTATCCTACCTTCACTTAGCAGCATTATTTTAGATGCATACTTTGCAATTTTCTCCATCTTGTGGTCAACCATTATTACAGTTTTTCCATCTTCACTTAACTTTTCAATTGCTTTATACACCTCTTCTGAACCTTGTGGATCAAGCTGTGAGGTTGGTTCATCTAATATTATTATTTCTGGACTCATAGAAATAACACTAGCTACGGCAACTCTCTGCATTTGACCACCTGACAATTCAAATGGACTTCTATCCTTGTGCTTATATATATCAAGTAATTTTAGTGAATAATCTATTCTCTCTATCATTTCATTTCTAGGCATTCCTAAATTCTCAAGTCCAAATGAAATTTCTTCATATACGGAAAGCTTTGAGCCCGTAATTTGTGTAAAAGGATTTTGAAAAACCAATCCAACCTTTTTTACGATATCGCTTATTCTGCTGTTTAAAACCTCCATATTACAAACAAATACTTTACCACCATAAGCTCCTTTATAAAAATGAGGAATAAGCCCTACTAGTGCCTGACATAAAGTTGATTTTCCAGATGAATTTTTTCCTATTATCCCTATAAATTCTCCTCTTTTTACTTTAAAACTTATGTCATTTAATGCCAATTTATCCGTCAAAGGATATTTGTATTTTAAATTCTCTACAACTATTTCTTCTATATAAGTATCCTCCAAATAATTGCCGCCGCAAATGACATTATCATTGCCAATCTTATAAATTTACTGCCTGTATAAATCTCTTCTTCATTTAAAAATGTTTTTTTAACCTTTGAATCAAAAGCTTTAATCCTCACTATGATACTTCCCTCTGTTTCCATTCCCCTTGATCTTTGGGCATCTGTAATTTTATTCATAGTTAAAGTCATTTCTGGTATTAACTGAAGCACAGAGTTCAAAACATATCCTATCTTAGGAGATAATCCTCTTCTCACAAAAGTTTCAATCAAATCCGATGGTTTAGTGGTAAGTATAAGTATTGCAACAGAACACAATATATTTAAAACGCGTAGACAAATTGTGAGTGCATAAAGCAGTCCTTCTTTATAAAAAATCAAACTGCCAAATCTGAATAATTCGGTTTTATTTCCAGCTTTAAATAATCCTTGAATTAAGATAACTGAAAGTAAAACAATGAAGCTAAATCCTATAATTGGCACAACCCTTTTTAAAACTTTTCCAATGCATAAAAATATTAAACTTAAAGCTATAAAAGTTAAAGCTGTAATTCTGCTTGGAAGAATTATAGGTATTGCGATTGCCAAAATTATATACAGCATTTTAGTAATCGGATCAATTTTGTGCATTATGAATTGCTGATACTATTGAAGCTATAATTCCAAGCATAACAGCTCTTCCAATATTCTTAACCCAACCACTGTATGCAAGCATACCAACAACAAGTCCAATTGCAACACTTGTAAATCCATATATAAAACTTACTGGCGATATTGTTAGTCCATAAATTATGTTGTTAATTGCACCACATATAGCTCCAACAATTAGTCCTGAAAGCATTCCTGCAAGTATCGTTCCTATTGAATCAAGACAAAGTAAAAGTTTTAAAAGTTAAAACGATAGGGCAAAGTAATATTTATTTTGATATAATATAATAAAAATTCGGTAATTAACATAAAGCTTCTTATAATATATCTTCTGCAAAGTAAGTAGGTGAACGTAAATTGAATCGAAGACATAGAGATATTTTAAATTTAATCTTAAACACAGAGGACTACATTACTGGAAATGAATTAGCTAAGCTTTGTAACGTTACACTCAGGACAATAAGGCGAGACATAAAAAAAATTAATGAGACCTTAAAGGAATACGATTCTCAAATAACTTCTAGTTTAAAAAAGGGGTACTTTCTTAATAAAAAAAGCAAGAATGTTTTGAAAGAAAGTAATCTTATAAGAAAAGTATTAGATTATGAATATATAATTGAAGTTCCAAATTCACCACTAGACAGACAAATATATATATTGTTAAAATTAACAACTAAAAAACATATTTCTTTAGAAGAATTAGAAAAAACTTTATATGTGTCAGAAGCTACTGTAAATAACGATGTTGCTCTAATGAACAAATGGTTAAAAAGCAATTTAAGATTAAGAATAGGTTACTCTTTAAATAAAGGCTTTACACTTAAGGCAAATGAAATAGAAAAAAGAAATATTATCAGCTGGGTTTTAGCAATAAGACTTAATATAAGCTCAGTATTAAAATATTGGAACTACTTATTTGACGATAAAGATGTTATCTCAAAGGCTAGAGCTATTTACCAGAAACAGATTGGCTTAATTTAGAGCAATGTTTTAAATCAAAGCAATTTCTTCATGGAACAGATATTAAAAATGTGGAAACGAAAGAAACTGCTTTTATAGTGGATAAGTTTTTTTTAACCTTAAAGGAAGAATTCAACATAAATTTAAGTGCTAAGCCAGATAATAGATACAAATTAATTCTGTATGTTGCTCCAATGATAAATCGCTTAAAATATATGCATTGCATACCTAATAGTATAGATAAAAAAATTATTGAAACCTACAAAACTGAATTTAAAATGGCAATAGAACTTAAATATATAATAAAAGAAAAACTAAAGCTTGATATAAAAATGATTGATTTAGCCTATATAGCTATGCATCTAGTATCAATGTGTGGATTGTGGAAATATAAGTTTAATACCATAATAGTTTGTGATTATGACGAGTCTATATTAAGTTTTATTAAGGACAAAATCAAAGATTGCTTTGGAGAAAAGCTAAAAATAACTAGGTTTTATGATTATCAGGAATTTATGTACGAAGAAAAAGAAAAACTAAAAGAAGTAGAGCTTATAATTACTACCTCAACTATAGCCGATATTACGGATATTCCCTTCATCAGAATAAACCCTGAAATTGAACAAAATGACCTTGATATGATAAAAGAATACCTTGATACCTACAAAAGAAGGTAAATAGCCATTATACTAATATATATTTTTATTACGATAACCCCTTTAATAGTATTGTGAAATAACGTATAAAGATTTTCACTATTTATGGTGACATATTTTAGTTTGTAGGAAAATAGTAGCCTACTATAATTTAATTAAAGGAGATGAAGTAATATGCTTACAATTGGTTATATTGAAAATGGTAAAAGCACCAACAGATATCATTTACCCTTCGTTTTACAAAGGAAAAATATCAAGGTAAAAACTATTTATGAGAGAAATCCTAAACACGAAAAATGGGCTAGAATTAAAGGCATAAATTACACCTCTAATTTAGATGACTTATTAAAGGACAAGGAAATACAATTGATTGTAGTTTGCGCACTGCATAACAGTCACTATGAATATGCAAAAATGGTACTAGAGCATGGTAAAAAAGGCTGTTTTATTAAAGAAAAAAAGATCGCCAGGAAGAGCATTTAAAACTGTTTTATATGCCAGAAAATAAAGATTTTGGAGTTGACACCCTTGAACACTATGGTGTGCTTACCTACATTGACAGCAGCGGAAATATGCATGAGGAAAAGGTAAAATTCGTAAATGGTGACTATGGAAGAGTCTATGATGATTTGTATGAAACAATTAAAAACGGCAAAAATAAAACTATAACAGATGCTCAAACCTTATTACAAATGGAAATATTAGAAACAGGAATAAAAAACTTAAAATAAAAAATATTGAGGAAGCGAAGGTGAAGGAAGAAACATTGCTTATTTAATTGAGCTAATAGCTATACATAATAATTTCAAAAATATAAACTTGGAGGGATAAAAATGAAGTTAGGTATTATTGGCGCTGGTATGATTGTTAATGATTTCTTGACAATCACTTCCCATTTAAAAGATTTAGAATTAGAAGCTATCTTCGGACGAAAAAATAATGAAAAAATAATGAAGGAACTAAAAAATAAATATAAAATTAAAAATATTTTTTTTGACTACAATGAATTATTAAATAGTGATGTTGATACAGTTTATATTGCTCTTCCCAATAATCTGCATTTTGAATTTTCTAAAATAGCATTAGAAGCAAATAAAAACGTTATTGTAGAAAAACCTATGACCTCAAACTATAAAGAAGCGTTAAGCTTAAGTAATCTAGCTAGGAAAAAAATTTATTCATATTTGAAGCAATTACAAATCAATACCTGCCTAATTATAAAAAAATAAAAGAACTACTTCCAAGCTTAGGCGAAATAAAAATTGTCCAATGTAATTATTCTCAATACTCTACAAGATATGACAGCTTTAAAGCAGGTTCTGTACTGCCATCCTTTGATCCTAATTTCTCTGGTGGTGCTCTAATGGATTTAAACATTTATAATATTCATTACATTGTTGGTTTATTTGGAAAGCCTAAAAATATTGAATATTATCCTAATATTGAAAAAGGAATAGATACCTCTGGAATTTTGATGTTGGATTATGAAAAATTCAAATGCGTTTGTATTGGAGCAAAAGATTGCAAAGCACCTATTGCAAACAATATTCAAGGAGATAAGGGCTGTATATATCAAGATACCCCAGCAAATATCTGCAAGAAATTCGAATTATTGATGAATGATGGAACAAGCAAGCTAATCAATGAAAATAATTATGAGCATCGCATGGTTAATGAATTTATCGAATTTATAGACATCATTAAAAATAACAACCTAGATAAGTGCTATAAGCTGCTTAACCACAGCTTAATAGTTAGTGATGTTCTGACAATTGCAAGAAAAAAAGGCGGAATTATATTTCCTGCAGACAACACTTCAAGGTAGCTTTTATAAAAAATAAAGCAGTTGGAAAAGTGAAGCTCCAACTGCTTTTATCATATTATTAAAACATCAGTTTTTGTTCATTTTCTATATTTATATAATAGCATTTAATTGTTGAGAATATATTACAAGATTTAATACAATATATTAACATTTTAAATAACCGTTTTCCGATATTTATTAGGTGATATTCCTTTCCATCTTTTAAATTGACAACTAAAATGCGCTAAATTTTTATACCCTTTTCTGAATATGACCACCCAAAAAGCATAAATTCCAATCTAACACTGGTAACCTATGTGCATTTGCTAATATTCCTTAATTTCCCATAATACCTCCCTCTATTGGTTTGGATAAAATATTATATGGAACAGCTTATTACTATGAATACTTACCTTACGACCGTTTAGAAAAGGATATAGCTATGATGAAAAAGGCTAATATCAATCTTGTTAGAATTGGGGAAAGTACTTGGAGTGCATATGAACTTCAAGATGGTATCTTTGACTTTTCTCCATTAGACAAAGTATTAGATGCTATGAACAAAGCTAACATTAGCGTAATAGTAGGAACACCAACTTATGCTTTTCCAACATGGCTTGTAAAAAAATATCCTGAGATAATGGTTACAACTAAAGATGGTCAAAAGAAATATGGTTCAAGACAAATAATGGATATTACTAATCCAGTATTTCTAAAATACTCAAAAAGAATCATCAAAAAAATGATAAAGCATGTAGCCAATCATCCAGCAGTTATAGGCTATCAAATAGATAATGAAACAAAACACTATGGAACCTCTAGTGAAAACGTTCAAAATCTACCTTAAAACTAAATTCAATATTTAATCAAGATATAGATAAAAAAATAAGTGATTGGATGGAACTTTTAATTCCTGATACTGCTGATGTTATAGCAACATATGAGCATAAACACTGGGGTAAATACGCCGCTATTACTGAAAACAACTATGGCAGCGGAAGTTCAGTATACATTGGATGCCTTCCAAGTAAAGAAGTAATTAACACACTATTAAGATATTATACTGATAAAATTGGAATTATCCGAGATGATTCTTTGCAATTTCCTATAATCTATAAAGAAGCAGTAAATGATGAAAATCATAAAATAAGATTTTATTTCAATTATTCTGATAATGACGAATATATAACTTCTCCATATAACATGGTAGATTTGTTAACTGGAGGTAACATTAAATGTGGGGATAAAACAAAACTTTCTTCTTAGAGATATCTTATTACAGAAGAAAAATAAAAATATGGTCTTTTCCTATATTTTCTGAGTTTAATGGAGATGCTATAGCCACTGCTATGTTTTTACACCATGGTTTGAATGAAAATCAATAGCACAAACTCTTACAAAGGTGGAGTTTAAACTTTATTCTTGGTATAATATACTTTATTATAGATGAATAACTGGAACATAGAAATTATAAGTACCAAACGTATCCTGTCAAATCAAAATTTGTAACTTCAAATTTTCAAGTTTCAAGTTGTCTATATATGGCTTGTTTAGTTTCTATACGGTTGAAATTTATTGGATAAGATTAAAATTTAAAGGAGTGTTATTGGATGATAAACCTAAAAGGACAAGATTTATTAAGGAACCCATTTTTAAACAAAGGAACTGCCTTCACAGAAGAAGAAAGAGAGAAATATGGTATTACAGGCCTTCTTCCAAGTACAGTAAGAACAATTGAAGAGCAGGAACAAATTGTATATGAAAGAACAAAAGCTTTTGAAGACAATCTTGAAAAACACAATTATCTTATGAATTTATTTGATATAAACAGAACTCTTTTTTACTATACAGTTGGAAAACATGTTACCGAGTTTCTTCCAATAATCTATACTCCAACTATAGGTGATGCAGTTATAAATTATTCTAAAAATTATGAAACTCCAAAAGATGCTGTATTTTTATCCATCGATCACCCTGAAAACATAAAGAAATCCATTGAAGCAGGATTAAAAGATCTTGATGAAATTAAACTTATTGTTGTCACAGATGGTGAAGGTGTTCTTGGAATTGGAGATTGGGGAGTTCAAGGTGTTGACATTTCCATAGGAAAACTTGCAGTATATACTGTTGCAGCTGGTGTTAATCCTAAAAATGTTCTTCCTGTTGTAATAGATGCTGGAACAAACAATGAAAAACTTTTAAATGATCCATTATACACAGGAAATAGACATAAAAGAGTTACAGGAGAAAAATACGATAATTTTATAGACGAATTTGTAAAAATCTCCACAGAACTTTTCCCTGAAGTTCTAATTCACTGGGAAGATTTCGGACGTGGAAATGCAAGCAGAATACTAGAAAAATATAGATCAAAAATTTGTACTTTTAATGATGATATTCAGGGTACAGGCGTAATGATGGTATCTGCTATGAATGCCATTGCAGAAGTCACAAAAATTCCTGTAAAAGACCACAAAGTATTAGTATTCGGTGGTGGTACTGCTGGAATTGGAATTTCAGATCAAATACTTCTTGAAAAAGTTAGAACTGGAAAAGCTGAAGAGGAAGCAATAAAAGATTTCTATATTATAGACAGATACGGACTTGTTACTGAAGATATGGAAAACTTAACAACTGGTCAAAAGAAATATGCTAGAAAAAAAGGAGAATTTGAAACCCCTTTAACTGATATTGCTGATATAGTAGCAGCAGTCAAACCTACAGTTCTCATAGGCTGTTCTGGAGTTCATGGTGCTTTTTCTGAAACTGCTGTAAGAAAAATGGCAGAAATAAATGAAAGACCTGCTATTATGCCTATTTCAAACCCTACAAGGCTTGCAGAAGCAACTGCAAAAGATCTTATAGAATGGACTGACGGAAGAGCACTAGTTGTAACAGGAAGCCCTTCTGCTCCTGTTGAATATAAAGGTGTTACTTACAAAATAGGTCAGGCAAACAATGCTCTACTTTACCCTGGTCTGGGACTTGGAATAATAGTTGCAAAAGCAAAGACAGTTTCAGATGCAATGCTTTCTGCTGCTGCTCATGGAATTGCAACTCTTCAAGATCTTTCAAAACCTGGTGCATCAATACTTCCGCCTGTTGCAAGACTCAAAGAAGCTTCAAAGTTAGTTGCAACCGCAGTTGTCAATGCAGCAATTAAAGATGATTTAAATAGAGCTCCTATAACAGATGCGAAAGAAGCTGTTGAAAAAGAAATTTGGGAAGCTAAATATAAATAAAAGATATAGATAGACAACTTGAAAGGTTAAAATGACTAATGCCAAATTAACCCTGTTAAACTGGAATTTGTCGAGCACTACAGTGAAGGGTTTTAACTCACTTCGTTTGTTAAAAGACTAAGGTTTTCGCTATGCGAAAGGTGAAGGGTTTTACGGTGCTGTGCACGTAAAAAGGTGAACAAGCTTATTTTCCAAACAAAAATCCTTTAAAGTTATCTGGTTTTTACAATCCTCAAATTTATTAATATATTCTTCCCAGGTTACATTATCTAATTTTTTGACATAGTTATCCTCCCATTGATATTTATTTTTCTTAATTTTATCAATGGATAGAAAGGTTATCTAGGTGCTTAATTTTTTACGCTTACGAATAATTTTGACTTAAAGTGTCAAAAACATTCGTTGAACATTAACATATGATGTATTTAAATTTTTTAATTAGTTCAACTGAACCACCATCAAACTTAGTTGAACATTAACATATGATGTATTTAAATCGCCTAAGAAAGGGAATCTAAATTTGCCAAAATAGGTTGAACATTAACATATGATGTATTTAAATTTTTTACAGTATTTATCTATTCTAGTCTTAAGATTTGTTGAACATTAACATATGATGTATTTAAATTTAATACAATCATTTTCCTTTATAACAGAGCCAATAAGTTGAACATTAACATATGATGTATTTAAATGTGGAGTAGCAAGTACAATAAGAAGTTTCTTGCATGTTGAACATTAACATATGATGTATTTAAATGCCATATGTGCAGCATTTTGAGTTGTCTGCGTTGCGGTTGAACATTAACATATGATGTATTTAAATTTAGATAGATTAAGCAAACAAGTTGAAAACATTGTGTTGAACATTAACATATGATGTATTTAAATCTTAATGGATAACAACTTTCTTTTGTTGAATGCTCAGTTGAACATTAACATATGATGTATTTAAATAAATAAGCATCACATCTTTTGTCTGTAGAAAAAGTGTTGAACATTAACATATGATGTATTTAAATAGTTCTTTTTGCTCTAAATATCCTAGTTTATCGCAAGTTGAACATTAACATATGATGTATTTAAATGTTTCATTTGTTTCAATAACTGCACCTTTATCTATTGTTGAACATTAACATATGATGTATTTAAATAAGCTAATTGTGGGTACTTCTTTAAATGCTTAATAGTTGAACATTAACATATGATGTATTTAAATCTAGATATCAATGATTTGAATGGAATATTAGAAAGTTGAACATTAACATATGATGTATTTAAATAACATGTTGTCAACTTCTCGTTTAAAATTTTCCCATGTTGAACATTAACATATGATGTATTTAAATGACAATGCAGACCTAGAATTTACTTTAAACCAGTTGGTTGAACATTAACATATGATGTATTTAAATTTGTTTTATTCCTCCACGTCTGGAGGTACGATCGTAGTTGAACATTAACATATGATGTATTTAAATAGATTATCAAAAACAGTACGCAGACATGGCAGAAAAGTTGAACATTAACATATGATGTATTTAAATGCCTTTGCTGTATCTCCACTATATGAATCTAGGGTGTTGAACATTAACATATGATGTATTTAAATGAGTGTGTATAACCTTTGCCATGATAAGTCGAATAGTTGAACATTAACATATGATGTATTTAAATAGAAATGAAAATGTCAATGAGAACAAGAGGAATTAGTTGAACATTAACATATGATGTATTTAAATCGAAATAAGAATTAACCACCTTAAAAATAAAGTGGGTTGAACATTAACATATGATGTATTTAAATTAACACAATAAATTACATGGAACAAGGCGGTGCTGGTTGAACATTAACATATGATGTATTTAAATGCAGTTAAAGCTTCAAATAGATAACTTAAAAAGTCTGTTGAACATTAACATATGATGTATTTAAATTTAGAAACAGAGGTATTACCGCTTAGTGTAATAGGTTGAACATTAACATATGATGTATTTAAATAGATGAAACAGGCTATACAGATGTTTCAACAACTGTTGAACATTAACATATGATGTATTTAAATCTACTAAAAATCAATATATTCCCTATCCCCTCTAACGTTGAACATTAACATATGATGTATTTAAATGAACACATATTGTGGGAAGGGAAACCTTCTAACTGTTGAACATTAACATATGATGTATTTAAATAGAATAAAAAATGCCCTCTGCAAAAGGGCAAAATAAGTTGAACATTAACATATGATGTATTTAAATTAATCATTCTCCTTTATTATATTATCTATCAATATTGTTGAACATTAACATATGATGTATTTAAATAAGCACCAGTGTCATAAGCCTTTTGTCCCAAATCTGTTGAACATTAACATATGATGTATTTAAATAGGCATACATACGGCATATGACAAGATGTCACAGTGTTGAACATTAACATATGATGTATTTAAATTACCCATAATCGCTTATATATGTTTGAAGTTGGCTTGTTGAACATTAACATATGATGTATTTAAATTCTTTCATATCCCCTTTCCTTACTATACTTATATTAGTTGAACATTAACATATGATGTATTTAAATCGGTCACTAGAACTATTTAGGACATAACTTTTGACAAGTTGAACATTAACATATGATGTATTTAAATCTAAAATATTATATTTATTATTTTTATTTAATAAGTTGAACATTAACATATGATGTATTTAAATATCTGCCACGTGGCGTTGAATATGATGAAAAAGCTGGTTGAACATTAACATATGATGTATTTAAATTGACCATATTGCTATACTTACTGGAGATAGTAGACAGTTGAACCTTAATAAAATAAATAAGAGTTTGCGCGAGAGTGCATATGACTTCAAGGACTAAATATGAAAGGCAATCCAATATGAATATAATTAATCCACAAAACTATTTTACAAATAAACAGATTCAAAAGATAATTAAATTATTAGGCAATAACTATAGACCAAATTGCATTGTGATATATGAAACTAGAACCGATGTTTTAAAAAGTATGTTTAGGTATAGTGAAGTTTTTACGAGCTTTATATTTATTTTATTAGGAAAAATAGAAGGCTTGTTTTATCAACTAAAAATAGGGTGAGTGTGTTTATATTTTCAGAAAATGATGATGGAGATGACAAAGAGAGCAAACAGCTTTACTCACTGCATGCTCTTTTGGAGGATTGCGATAGGTTTGCAACAAGTTTTTTAGATATCCATTCTAAGGAAATAAGCAAAATAATGAAATGGAAGGAAGAATGGACAGTAGAAGAAGAATCATAAAAAACTTACCCAGCCAATCTTGTAAGCAGCAGCGCGTTTTTGCTTTTAAAAGGATTTTCCTTTCCCATGAGCAGCATGACAAAGCAGCGCTGTATTTTAAAATTATGTTTTGAAATTAAGTAATTGCATATTTCAGTGTTATAAGTATTACAGTCTATGGATATGCTTTCATAGCTAATACTCTTGGCATAGTTTGTGCAGGCATCTATAATTGAGTTAAGTGCATTTTTGTAATTAACACTGCTGTCGATTACAGCCAATTTTATTTGAAGGTCTTTAGTGGAGCTTTCTCTTATAGATTTTGTGTAGCATATTGCAATTCCACAGGTACGGTTATTATTTTTTAATTCAAAAACAGTACCGAAGCCCTTATTTTTTATAAGATAAAGCTCAGAAGTTAAATCAAAGTTCTTAGATATTTTACACGATAAACTCTTTAACTCATTTTCTAAACTTAAATAGTCATTTTCGCTGTTTAGCTTTAACTCCTTTACGTTGTAATTATCAGAAGTAGGAAGGAAGTCTAAGGAATTTATATCTTTTTTTAAACTTAGAGTTAGCTTAAGTGGACTAAATCCCATATTCATATAAAAGCCAACATTATAGCTTGATTCTGGCATAGTGTTAAGTCCTATGGTGGATACTTTGTAATCTTCCTTTAGGATTTTTATTGTGTGATTTATTAAAGCTTTTCCAATGCCATTTCCTTGATATTCTGGATGAACCCCAAATGGACCAAACCAGGCAAAAGAACCCCAAAGGTGTATGAAATTATATCCAACAACCCTATTATCTAATTCATAAACAATACTAGCATTATTGCTTGCTTCAATGTAACCCTCGATTCCATAAGAGTTTCTCTTTGTTTCCGTTTTAAAGCATAATTTGTCTATTTCTTTTACTTGTTCAATATCTTCAAATTTCATACTTCTTAACATTTTAAAGCCTCCTAATCTATAAATTTTTCAAATCCTTTTGCATAATTAGTTGGTATAAATTTTATTATTTCATATTCAGCTATGCCATTTTTATAAAAAGGATCTTCCAAGATCATTGAGTTTACTTCGGATTTATCTTTGGCTTTGCATATTATTATGCCGCCGGTTCTTGGTTCCTGCCTTCCAGAACATATAAATTTATTTTGAGCATAGTATTTGTTAAGAAATGTTATATGCGCATCTAAATTTTTTATAACCTCTTCGATTGATTTTTTATATTTTAAAATTATTACAAACATTGATTGTCTCCCCTTTATGATAAATTTATGGTACACTTATAGTGTAAAGTACATAAAAACCTAATTCAACAATGAAAAATATACATTGTACTAGTACAAAAGGAGTAAGGTATATGAGTAAATACAATAATATAGTTGAATATATAAACAATGAAATATCAAAGGGGTGTATTAAATGTGGAGAAAAACTTCCAACTATAAGAGAGCTTTCAGAGAAATTTGAATGCAGCAAACAAACGGTTGTACACGCTTATGAAAAACTTCAAAGCTCACACATTATATATTCAATACCACAAAGTGGGTACTATCTTGTAGATAAAAAAGAAACCTATAAGGGAGAAGTTAACAAGGTAATTAATTTTTCTTCCGGAGCGCCAGACGAAAGTATACTTTGCTATGAGGATTTTCAGTATTGTATAAATCAAGCTATAGAAACCTATAAGGTTGCTCTTTTTAATTATTCTTCTCCAAAGGGACTTAGTGAACTTTGCTGTACACTAAAAAAACATTTTGAGGAATACCAGATTTTTTGCAAAGAAGAGCAGATATTTATAACATCAGGTTCACAACAGGCAATAAATATACTTTGCACCATGCCTTTTCCTAATGGAAAGAAAAATGTGCTTGTAGAGCAGCCAACATACAGAGGTGCCTTAAAAGCCCTTGAAATAAATGATGTTCCTGTAATTGGAATAGAAAGAAGCTTCAAGGGAATAGATTTTGATGAGCTTGAAAGGAAGTTTGCTTTTGGAAACATAAAGTGCTTTTATACAATTCCTAGATTTAGTAATCCACTTGGGTTAAGCTACTCAAATGAAGAAAAAAAGCATATTTTAAGTTTAGCTAAAAAGTACGATGTGTATATAATTGAAGATGATTACCTTGGAGATTTAGAGCTTAGAAATAATGAATATCCAATATACTATATGGATACTTCAGGTAGAATGGTGTATGTAAAAAGCTTTTCTAAAATATTTCTTCCAGGACTTAGAATTGCAGCAGTAGTATTACCTAAGATGCTTAGGAATACATTTATGGAATACAAAAGGTGGATGGATTTAAATACGGCAGTTTTGTCGCAGGGTGCTCTTGAAATTTACATTAAAAACGGTATGTTTAAGGCAAATAAAAAGAGAGTAAGAAAAATATATGAAGAGAGAATGGAGACATTAAAAAAGGAAGCACTAAAAAATGAGCTTTCAAGTGCTAGGCTTCATATACCAGATACGGGGTTTTACGGGTGCTTTGAGTTCTTGAAGCCTGTTAATATGCTGTATTTAATCAATCAATGCAGCAAGGCAAATATATTGATAAATAATATGGAGGGGCAATATTTAAAGGCTTATTTTAATAGTGAAATTTTAAACATAAGTGTTGCAAGCTGCAAAGAGAACGATATAAAAATTGGTATTAAGAAGCTTTTCAAAATATTACAGTCTGTATAGCTATCTCGGTTTATTTTTATAGCTTAACAAGCCAGCTGAAAGAAAAAAACCTGTAGATATAAAATAAAGTGTATTATAATTAGTCAGTTTCTTTTTTGAAGCAATTGAAGCCATTAAGAAAAATATTCCTCCAAAGCATAGAAGGAGCGATATATAATAGGTTTTACTTTTTTTCAATAAAATCACGCCTTTAAAAAGAATTAAGCAAGATAAGTATAATTATAAAATATTAGAGCTTTATTTTCAACAGAATATGCTTATCATCAATATTTCTCAGGAAATGTTTATTTCTCTACACATAATCTTTACAGTAAAATGATAAAATGTATATATTTTTGGAGGTGGTTTCATGCAAAGTATAAGAAAAAGATTAAGTATAATAATTATAGCGTGCTCTATATTTGCAATTATATTGTGTGCTTTATTTGTAAATTTGGCGGTTAACAATACTTTTAATAAATATATGTCAGACATCCAAAAGCAGAGAAATAATAGAATTGTACAGTATTTTGAGCAAATCTATAAGAAAGATAAAGGATGGCAGCAAACCTCTGGAGAAGAACTTATGCATGAGGCTTATATGGGTAATTATTGTCTTACACTTTTAGATGAAAATAAACATGCTATTTGGGGAATGAACCCATCGACTATAAAGCAAAATATGAGTAATATGATGATGAAATCTCAAAATAGTGGAGTGTATATATCAAATACATTTCCAATAAAAAATAATGGCAAGATTGTTGGGTATATTACTATAGGTCAATATTCATCGGTTATTTTATCAAAGCAGGATATTGATTTTAAGCTAGAAATAAATAAAAATATTGTTATTAGCGTTATTGTAACTGCGCTGGCAGCCATTGTTATAAGTATTATTATTTCAAAACAATTTTCTGCTCCTATTAAATCAGTTTCAGATATTTCAGTTGAGCTATCAAATGGAAATTATTCTGCTAATTCTAATATAAAAAGTAACATAGTTGAACTTAGTAATTTAACTGAAAGTATAAATACTCTTGGTGCAAAGCTTAAGAAAGAAGATGAGTTAAGGAGAAGATTAGTATCAGATATATCTCATGAAATAAGAACGCCTTTAAATGTACTTCAAAATAACTTGGAAGCAATGATAGATGGCATATTTCCTGTCGATGAAAATAGACTTAACTACTTAAATAATGAAGTTATAAGATTTGGGAAATTGCTTGATAATTTAAGTACATTGAATGACTTTGAAGATGAAAAAGTTAAGCTTAATATGAAGGTGATTTCGCTAGATGAAATTATATTATCCGTTTGTAGTGAATTTTATATTGAACTTAAAAGTAAAAATATAGATTTTATGTTAGATGTAGAAAAGAATGAAGAATTTAAGGTTATGGGAGACTACAATAAACTTAAAGAGGTTTTTATAAATATAATATCAAATGCAATTAAATTTACAGATATAAACGGGAAGATATGGGTAAGCCTATATAAGGATAAAGGTAAAATATTAGCTAAGATTAAGGATAACGGTATTGGCATAAAAGAAGAGGATTTGCCAAATATTTTTGAAAGGTTATATAGAGGTGATAAAAGTAGACATAAGGTAGAAGGAAATGGAATAGGACTTACTATTGTTAAAAGGATACTTTTATTGCATTCTGCGAATATAAGTGTTTCTAGCGAAGAGGGAAAAGGTGCAGAATTTATTTTAAGTTTTAAGGAAGTGGGTAAATGAAAAATATACTTGTAATTGAAGATGAAAAGCATGTGTCAGAGATTATAAAGGCTTATCTTGAAAGAGAAGGCTATACGGTTTATTGTGCTGAAGATGGACTTAGCGGAATAGAATTATTTAATAAAATAGATTTCAAATTGATTATACTTGACCTCATGCTTCCAGATATTGATGGAGAGGAGGTTTGTAAAGTAATCAGGAGAAGTTCAGATGTGTATATATTTATGCTTACTGCTAAGGTTTCTTTAAACGATAAAATCGGAGGATTAAATATTGGAGCAGATGAATACCTTACAAAGCCTTTCAGTCCGAGAGAACTTACTGCTAGAGTAAATGCGCTTTTTAGGAGAGTGGGTGGTGAAAAGGAAAATACTCTTATCTTTGATAATGGTAAACTTGAAATAAATAAAGATACAAGAAATGTCAAGGTAAGGGGCAAGGATGTAACTTTAACTCCAAATGAGTTTGATATACTTTATGCACTTGCGTTGAATAGAGGAAGAGTTTTATCCAGAGAACAACTTATTGAGAAAGTCTTTGGCATAGATTTTGAAGGGTCAGATAGAACCGTAGATGTTCACATTAAAAATATACGTAAAAAGATAGAAGAAGACAGCAGAATACCTAAATATATAGTTACAGTTACTAAAGTTGGCTATAAATTTGATGATAGAAATTAAAAAAGGTGAAGATTTCACCTTTTTTAATTTGAGGGAATTTTTCCGGTGCAGCAACTTGGTGATGTAGCTGGTGGTATTTCTTTAGCTGCTTTCGATGTATCAGCTGAATTTATGTTATCTACTACTTTTATTACGCCATTTAACATGCCCATTCCACAGGTGAAATTTATATCTTCATCCTTAGGAGTAAAGCTTATTACATTGTCTCCTGAGGTTAATTCTTTTTGAATATTGAGAGAGGGCACTATTAGTTCGTAGTTGCAGGAGGTTAGTTCTTTTCCTGATACTATCCATTTTACAGGCATGTTTTTTTGAACATAAAATACATTTTGAGAATAACCAGATGAGTTCGCAGTCATTTTTATTATTTGCACTCCATTTTCTATCGTAGGTTTATTTATATTAGCTTCAGATCCAGAACTGTTCTTTGAACTTGCAAAAGTTTTTCCAGAATTGTTAGGAGAAAATGGTGAAAATGAAACTCCATATAAATTAAGTCCTCTGCTTCCCATAATTAGTCCTAATACAACAACAACAATTCCGCTGAATTTTAATACAGTTTTTGTATAGCCTTTGCTTAGAATACCAGATATGGCTCCAAAACCTAACATTAAAGGTATTGTTCCTAAGGAAAATAAAAACATAGATAATGCACCTTTTATAGGACTTCCAGTTCCAAGAGCATATAGCTGCATTGTTTGAAGAGGACCACAAGGCATTAAGCCATTTAAAATTCCAATAAAAAGTGGGGCTTTAGGTTTTTTCTTCAGTGAACAGAAAGACCATGGAAGTTTAATATTAAATCTTCTGAACAAGCTAAAGCCAGTCATATTTAAACCCATTATTATCATAAATATTCCAGCTAATATTTGAAGCATTGCTCTCATAGTTATAGAAAGAGAAAAAACAGAACCGATTGCACCAACAATTCCTCCAAGAAGGGTATAAGAAATAACACGCCCTAAGTTATACAAAAGTGCTGGTTTAATAGAATTAAGTTTGCTTGGACCTTCAGAGTAGCTACTTTGTGAAAGCATTATTCCACCGCACATACCAACGCAGTGTATTGATGTTAAAATTCCTACTATAAAAAGCATGAAATAACTTGCTCCATTTAATTTTGAATTAATATTGAAGCCTGTAGAAGTTGAAGTGCTTAAGAGTATTACGGCTGCAGCTATTATAACTATTCCAATGACTTTTAATTTTGAGGAATCTTTAGTACTGTAACCAGCTTTGCTTACTGCATTTATTATATCTTTAGAAGTACATAGATCTGGATTAAATTCAATAGTTGCACTTTGTTCTTTAAAATTTGCTGAAGCATTTTTGACGCCTTTTAAGTTTTTTAAAGCTGTTTCAACCTTATTTTGACAGGAGGTACATGTCATACCATAAACTTTAAATCTTTTTTTTACCATAATAATTGATAACTCCCCTCTAAACTAAGTTGCCATTATTATAGCTATTAATTGTGGAGATATTATGTAGGAACTTAAATGTTAACTTTCTGTTAAGAGGTTTATTGCATAGGGGGTAAAGTATATAATTAAAGTATGTAATCAAGGAAAAAAGCAGAATATTTTATAGGGGTGGACTTTTATGTTAAATAATAAACTTTTAACAAACGTTTTTGCTATTGCCATTGGAGTATTAGTTTTTATTTTTATAAATAGGCTTCTTGGAATAGTAATTATAGGTGCATTTATAATTGCAATTGGACTTCCAATAGTATTTATGTTTCTTGGAAATTCAGCTTATGGAGCAGGGCAAATGGATAGAGCGATTAAGTATTATAAAATGGCAGCAAATAATATATTTGCTTCTATTAAAGTTAAAATCGCATATAGCTATATTGCTATAAAGAATGGGTATGTAGATGAAGCAGAAGAAGTTTTACAAAAATATAAAGGTACAAAAATGGGAGTTCAAGATGAAATAAGATATGTATCTACATATGGAATTGTTTTATGGAAAAAAGGAAAAATTGATGAGGCAGTTGAAATGGTTTTTAAGGTATATGAAAAATATAAGACAACTGCTGTATATGAAAATTTAGGATACTTTCTTATACTTAAGGGGGATTATGATAAGGCAATTTCATTTAACGAAGAAGCATACGAATATAGTGATTCAGATGCAGGAATTTTGGATAATTTAGCTCTTAGCTATTATTTAAAAGGCAATCATGAAAAATCAGCTGAGATTTATGAAAAATTGATGAAAATGAATCCAGATTTTGTAACAGCATATTATTATTATGCACTTGTACTTATTGAGAAAAAGGATTATGAAAATGCGTTAGATAATTTGAAAAAGGCTGCAAATTGTAAATTTTCATTTATAAGCCTTATACAAAAAGAAGAAATTGAAGAAAAGATAAAGCAAGTTGAAAAGTTAACTCAGAATGAGTAAAGGCGTATCATGGATGTATGGGTAGATTTAACTAAGATAGCTGTGCTAATTTACTGCACATATCAGTATTATAGTGATAAAATAAAAAGTGTATACGAACTTGTGCTAATTATACTTATATATATTTGTATTAATACACTTATACATCTTGTAAAGAGGATAAGTGTGAGAAGAATAATATTAATTTTATCTATAATGGATATGGGAATTGCAGTAAATCTTTTTAGCCCAATATTTATTTTTCCAATAGCATTAAATATATTAGAATTAAATTTGGGGTTTAAACACAATATTATTATAAGTGCTTGTGAATTAATGCTTGTTTTGCTTTCCATAAGCTCTTCAGTGAGAGCAGAATATATGATCTTTACGTTTTTTAGCTGCGTTATATATGCACTTTCAAATAGTTATTATATAAAAATGAGTACAGTTGTAAAAGAAAATGACAGAATGAGAGAAAAAATTTATAATCTTTCATCAAGACTAGATAAAAATTATGAATATGAGCGTCAAATAAAATATATGTCTAAACTTGAAGAAAGAAATAAAATTGCTCAGGAGATACATGATAAACTAGGACATACCATAGCGGGAAGCTTGATACAATTAGAAGCTTCAAAACTTTTTTATACAAGGATGTTAAAAAATCAGAGGACATAATTAATAAGGTTACCGAAATATTAAGAAGCAGTAATGAGAACATAAGATTATCGCTTAAAAATATAAAACCACCTTCAGAACAAATGGGTATTAACAAAATAAAGATTGCACTAGATGAATTTTCAGTAGATAATGGCATAAGCTCAAATTTGGTTTATATTGGAATGATGAATAAAATAACTCATATACAATGGAAGGTTATATATGATAATTTAGAGGAAGCACTAACAAATGTTCTCAAATACTCAAAGGCTGCGCAGGTGACGGTTAAAATAGATGTACTTAGCAAATTTGTTAAAGTTGAAATAAAGGACAATGGAGTTGGAGCTAAGAGTATTAAAAAGAGCCTTGGCATAATGGGTATGGAAGAAAGGTGCAGCAAACTTCATGGCAAGGTAATTGTTGATGGCTCTAAAGGTTTTTCAGTAATAATTATACTTCCACTTGAGGAGGGATAACATGTCAATAAGACTTTTAATAGCAGATGATGATGCTATTGTAAGAGAGGGTTTCAAAATGGTCCTTGGTATGGATGAAAGTTTTGAGATAATAGGTGCAGTAGAAAATGGTCAGAAGCTGTAGAATTTTGCCAAAGTAATGAGGTTGATGTTGCTCTTTTGGATGTTAGGATGCCAATAAAAAATGGTGTTGAGGCAACTCGCGAAATATGTGAGAAATCAAAAACTAAGGTGCTAATATTAACAACCTTTGATGACGATGAGTTCATAAATGATGCAATAAAGTACGGAGCTAAAGGATATCTTTTGAAAAGCAATCCTCCTGAAAAAATTAAAAATGCTATAAAAATGGTTTATGGAGGAAATGCAGTTATTGAAAATGTTGTGCTTGATAGGCTGAAGGAAAGCTTAAAAGCCTCTAATGTAGGTAAAATTGACAAAAGCTTATTTTCAGAAAGAGAGTTTCAAATAATAGGGAGCATATCAAGGGGACTTTCAAATAGAGAAATTTCAAAAGAACTTTTCATATCTGAAGGTACTGTTGCAAACTATATAACATCAATACTAAATAAAACTGGGCTTCAGCATAGAACTCAAATTGCAATATATTATTTAAATAACGGATCAATATGAAGTTCCTCATGTTTATAAAGTGAAAATCTTCATACAGAAAAGGTGAACTTATGTACTATTATAAGTTTAGCCTTTTTTTTATAATATACATATAGTTAGAAATTTGGAGGTTATTATGAAAATAGTTAAAATTAAAGATCTGGTAAAAAAATTTAATGATATAGCAGCAGTAGATAATATTTCACTTGAAATTGAAGAGGGGGAAGTGTATGGACTCTTAGGACCAAATGGAGCAGGTAAAAGCACTACAATAAATATACTTTGCGGGCTTATTAGAGGAGATAGTGGAGATATTAGTGTAATGGATAAAAGTATAGATAAAAACAAGCTGTTTGTTAAAAGCAATATAGGAATAGTTCCACAGGATATTGCTATATATGAGGAGCTTACGGCATATGATAATGTTAAGTTTTTTGCAGGACTATATGGATTTCGTGGAAAGGAACTTAAGGCAAGAGTGGAAGAAGCATTAGAATTTGTTGGACTTTCTGATAGAGTTAAAAATTATCCAAAAGAATTTTCAGGAGGAATGAAGAGAAGGCTTAACATTGCGTGCGCTATTGCACATAAACCAAAACTTATCATAATGGATGAGCCTACAGTTGGAATTGATCCGCAGTCAAGAAATCATATACTTGAATCCGTAAAAAAGCTAAATGAAATGGGAAGTACAATTATATACACAAGTCATTACATGGAGGAAATAGAAGCTATATGCACTAAGATAGGAATAATTGATCATGGAAAATTAATAATAGAAGGAACTAAGGAAGAGCTTAAAAGCAGTATTACCAATGTAAACACCACATGTATAGCTTGCACTGCAATTGAAAATATAAATGAAGATGAAGTTAAAGAGATTAGTGGGGTTATAGGCGTAGAATTAAATGAAAATTCAGCAACCATAAGTAGCTCAACAGACGTAAATAATTTAGATAAAATAATTTTGTATTTTACTAAAAAAGGTGTGCATATAAAAAATCTTGAAATAAAAACTCCTGATCTTGAGACGGTATTTTTAACTCTTACAGGAAGAAAATTAAGGGATTAGGGGTGAAAAAAATGAATATGCTTTCAATTACTATTAACACTGTAAAACTTACTTTCAAAAATAAGACGGTATTTTTTATGCAAATATTATTTCCAATAGTTCTTATATTTGTATTTGGAATAATTTTAAATGGAACTATGAATAAATCTAAAAATTTTAAAGATGTAAAAATTGGATATTATAGTGCTGAAAATAAAGATATGAATAATGAGTTTAATGAAATTAAAAGGCAAGGTATTAAGCTTGGTATGAAGTTTTACGAAGAGAAAAAAGAAAGTGGAATTAAAAAAGTTGAAGATGGAAAATATACATGCTTTATTGAAATAAAAAATAGTGAAATTAATATTTATAAAAGCGACAAGGATGAATTTAAAACCAGCCTTGTTGAGTCTTTGATGAAAACTTTTATTCAAAGATATAATGCAATTTTTAAAATAGCGTCAGTAAATCCAAAGGCATTAGGCAATATAAATTTAAAGAGCATAAATATGAGTTTAGTAAATGATATTTCAATTAATGGAAAAGGAGCTCCAGGCTCAATGGATTATTATGCTGTAACTATGCTCACCTATATAATGATGTTTTCTTTGCTTAATGGATTTACTACAATGTCTAAGCGTAAGCAAATAACAAATAGAATTATATGTTCTCCTGTGAGGAATAGTGATGTGATTTGCGGGAAAATTTTAGGAGACATTGTATTTTCTGCAATGCAGATACTTATATTAATTTTATTTAGTAAATTTGTATTTAAAGCGTACTTTGGAGAGCATATTCTAGCTGTGTTTCTAATAGTTTTAGCTGAAGCTGCGGTGGCTATTAGCATAGGCATTAGTATAGGGCTTATGGATAAGAATTATGATGAAATTAATACTCAATTTGTAGCAGTAAGTATGGTGATTGGTTTTTTAGGAGGATCATATTTTCCAGTGAAGTATATGGGGAAAACCTTTCAGATGGTGCTAATATATCGCCAATAAAATTAATAAATGATGCGGTATTTAATGTTATCTACGAAAATAACTTTGTTATGGCTTTTAGAGCAATAGGAATATGCAGCGTGGTATGCATAATATTTATTATAATAACATCAATTTTTTACGAAAGGAGAGTGTTTTAAACATGAAAAATATATTATGGCTTATGCTTAATACTCTAAAAATAAACTTTAGCAAAAAAAGCAAAATAATAGCTATCATAATGCTTCCGATATTCTCTATTTTGTTTGCTATGATGGTAAGTACTACAGGTAATAATAACCCCATAGATGTTGGAATTTTAGATAATGATAGAAGCATTTTGTCTAAGGACTTTATTGAAAATATTAAGGGTCAGGATAATTTTAAAATTGCAGCAATCAATAAAGACGATGTAAAAAGTAAAATTACATCCGGAGACATAGATTCTGTTATTATAATTCCTAAGGGTTTTGAAAAAAGTGTGTATGATAATACTACAAAAAAACTTAGGGTTCAATCCTTAAAGGGTGCAACTGCTACGGCATGGGTAGATAATTATTCTAATATTTATTTGAATAATATAGTTGATACCTGGAAAGCATCAGGTAATAATAAAATTATATTTAATAATATGTATAAAAATACTAAAGTAAAAGCTATATCACTTAATATACAAAAACTAAAAAATAAGGCATCAGATAAGGAAATTACTTCAAAGAGCATAGGATTTTTCATAATGATTATAATGATGAATGCAAGCATTTCAGCTGGGTTTATTTTAAAGGAAAAGAAAAACAGGGTATATCTTAGAATTCAATCTTCAGCTGTTAGCTCAAAGGCGTATGTACTAGCTAATATATTCACTGGTTTAGTTGTTGCTGCTATTCAAATTTTTGCAGCGCTTGCAATAATGATAGGGCTATTTAAAATCAATACAGATGTTGGATTTTGGCAGCTATTTATTATACTAGTTTGTTTTGCAATTTCAGCTGTTGGACTTGGAATATTGATTGTGGCGTTTTCTAAAACTTCTAACGGAGCAACTTATGCTATTAATTTAATAGTAACACCAAGCTGTATGATGAGCGGTTGCTTTATATCTACTGATATTATGCCAGAATCGGTGCAAAAATATCATATTTTTTACCTCAAAGGTGGGCAATTGATGCTATTCAAAAACTTTCAAGGTGGAAGCAGTTTTTTCAAGCATATATACGTACATTCTTGTAATACTTGTTTTTGCAGTTACATTTTTTATAATTGCTGCTTACGGATTTAGCAGAGACCAAAATGTAAAGAGTTTTGAATGAAGCTATGTTGAAAAATATGGATAAAAATTTATGTCATTAATGCACGTGTAGGAGCTTGTGAAAAATATAGATATTCTTTTTTACGAGCCGCTCATGAGGCTTCATGTACGATATAGTAAAATCTATAGAATAACTTTTTTTAACAACCTCCTACAGATTAATAATTAAGCATATTATATGTACCACAATTGGTTCATAATTAATTTATAAAAAGTTTAAAAGTAGCTTGATTTAATTATTAAATTGTTGTAATATGTACTAAGGACGACACGAATAATGAATAAATTTAATATACCCGTATATCCTTAGAAATATGGTCTAAGAGTTTCTACCGGACTACCGTAAATTGTCTGACTATGGGTGTTTATAGATATTTTGTGTATTTATAAACTCCATAAATTATTATGGAGTTTATTTTGTTTTTTAGGCTTATTGTTCGTATTTTATGACAAAATAGGTTTAAGCACAATAAAAGCTGTAGGTAAAATGTCTATTAAAATGGATGTTTATTAAAGCACTGCAAAAATATCTTATATTAAATAGTAAAATAGGCAAACTAAATTTGTATATGTTAACAGTTTAACTAAAAGTATATATAAATTGTATTTTGCATAGTTTTGCTATGAATAAACACTACAAGACAAAACGGACATAATATTTTTTTCATAATAAAATATTAAAATAAATCTGGGAGGTACTTATGTTAGAAAAAATTTTTCACTTGTCAAAAAACAACACAAATGTCAAGACAGAAATTTTAGCTGGATTTACTACTTTTATGACAATGGCATATATACTCGTAGTTAATCCTCAAATCTTAAGTAAAACTGGTATGCCAATAAAAGCTGTTTTTACAGCTACAGCTCTTGCATCATTTATAGGAACTATAATAATGGCATTTGTAGCAAATTATCCTTTTGGAATGGCCCCAGGAATGGGACTTAATGCACTATTCACTTATACAATATGTATTACTCTTAAATTTTCATGGCAGACAGCTCTTGCAGCTTCTTTAATTGAAGGTCTTATATTCTTAGTATTAAATGTTTTTAAAGTTAGGCAATTTATAATCGATAGTGTTCCTCAGACGCTTAAGTATGCAATTAGTATTGGCATAGGATTTTTTATAGCATTTATAGGTCTTCAAGACGCAGGAATTATAGTAAAATCAGAGGGAACTTTAGTTACACTAGCAAATTTAAAAACTCCAGCAGTGTTACTTGCAGTTTTAGGTGTTTTATTTATAGCCGTTTTATACAACAGAAATATAAAAGGTTCTTTTGTAATTGGTATGCTTGTAATATACATAGTAGGTATAATATTCGGAATTGCAAAAGCGCCAAGTACAATTTTTGCACCTATTCCATCAGTTGCACCTGTATTTATGAAATTTGATTTTAAAAGTGCAATGGTTATAGGCATAATTCCAGTAATACTTACAATGCTCTTTATAGATATATTTGATAGTATTGGAACTCTTATAGGTCTTGCTTCAAAGGCAGGATATTTAGATAAGGATGGAAATGTTAAAAATGCGGATAAAGTTCTTACAGCAGATGCTGTTGGCTCAACATTAGGAGCTTGCCTTGGAACTTCCACACCAGTTGCGTTTGTAGAATCAGCTTCTGGAATTGCAGAAGGTGGAAGAACAGGACTTACAGGTCTTACAATAGCAGTACTCTTTTTACTATCGCTATTTTTATCACCTCTTTTTACAGCAATACCTTCATTTGCAACTGGTCCTGTTTTAATTGTACTTGGAGCAGTAATGATGGAACCTATAGGCAAAGTCAATTTTTCTGATTTTACAGAAGGATTTCCAGTATTTATAACTTTGTTACTTATACTTCTTACTTATTCAATTACAGATGGGCTTGCATTTGGATTTTTATCATATGTAGTAATTAAGGTGTTTTCTGGTAAATTCAAAGAAATACCAAAAGCTTTATATGTAATCTCAATATTGTTTATAATTATGTTTGCACTTTAATGTATAAAAAAACTGCACAAGAGAAATCTTGTGCAGTTTTTTTATATCAAATAGGGAATAATATTTTGTGTAAAAAAAAATGTTATTAGAGGATACAAAAAAAAGAAGAAATTTAAAAAAATATGTAAAAATAATAATGAACTATGTCAATTTTTATTATATTAAAAAAGCATGTCAATATTATAGGGCAAAAATTAATACATTGATTTATGAAAACGTTTTTTAAAGGACAATATGAAACTTTTAAATAGTTAAAATTCACGATATAATATTAATCGTTGCAATTAATAAGAAGGAGGGTTTTCATGAACATTTTTAGAAAGAAGTCTTTAGAAAGCATGCTTAATAGTGCAGAAAAGACACATCTTACAAAAAGCCTTAAGGCAAAAGATATAGCAGCTTTAGGAATAGGTGCAGTTGTTGGTGTTGGTATATTTGTTGCAACAGGTACAGGTGCACATATGGCAGGACCAGCCATAATAATTTCATTTGTTTTGGCAGCTATAGTAGCATGCTTATGTGGATTAAGTTATTGTGAACTTGCCACTATGTTTCCAGTAGCGGGCAGCACATATTCATATGCATATATAACCTTTGGAGAATTTGTAGCAATGATAATAGGCTGGTGTTTAACGGCAGAATATCTAGTGGCATGTAGCGCTGTTGCATCTGGTTGGTCAGGAACTTTAATTGGAATATTAAAGAATGTGGGAATAAATCTTCCTCACAGCATTATTACATCACCAAGTAAAGGTGGAATCCTAGATTTACCAGCTGTGCTTATAACTTTAGCTTTAACGTATATGTTATATTATGGAATGAAAGAAAGTTCCCGTGTAAATAATATAATTGTAGGTATTAAAATACTTATAATTCTTTTGTTTTTAGCATTGGGCGCATCGCATATTAATGTTACAAATTATAAACCATTTATGCCATTTGGTTTTAAAGGAGTTTTTCTTGGGGCATCAACAGTATTTTTCTCCTATATAGGGTTTGATGCAATTTCAACTACAGCAGAAGAAGCTGAAAATCCAAGCAGAGACGTATCAAGAGGACTTATAATCTGTCTTATAGTTGTAAGCTTATTATACATATCAGTTGCGTTTGTTCTTACTGGTATGGTTCCATACAAAGAGATAATATCAGAAAATGCAGTTCCAGGTGCGCTTGCAAGAGTAGGAATTAGATGGGGATCAGCATTAGTTGGTGTTGGAGCTATTTTAGGTATGATTTCAACAATGATAGCAGTTCTTTATGGTCAAATAAGAGTGTTTATGGTTATGTCAAGAGATGGACTTATTCCAAAAGTTATTTCAAAAATCCATCCAAAACATAATACACCATATGTAGCCACTTTGTTAACAGGTATTACAGCAGCTATAATAGCTGGAGTTTTGCCACTTGATATTATTGTTGAATTCTTAAGTGTTGGCACTCTTTTAAGTTTTTCAACTGTATCACTTGCCGTTGTTGTGCTTAGAAAGACGATGCCTAATTTTGAAAGAAAATTTAAGTGCCCAGGGGTTCCATTTACTCCTATAATAACATTGATAGCTTGTATAGCATTGCTTACAACATTAAGGCCTATAACCTGGCTTGGATTTGTTATATGGCTGAGCATTGGATTGATAATATACTTTACTTATGGAGTGCGTCATAGTGTACTTCAAAATCAAACTAAAGAAATGGAAGAAAATTTAAAGGAAAATTATAAATAGATAAGACTTTATGCCTTATCTATTTTTTGCTATAAATTATAATAAATTATCAATTTTTATTGATTATTAATAACAAAATGTTAACAAAATATTGACAAATATGATAATTATAAATATAATTTAAATATTAAGAATATTATTTACAAATAAATTTTCGAAATTTCAAATGGTCAATCTTTAGTAATGCATATCATATTTAAACTGTGATAGGGGGCTGTATCATGGTAGTAACTTGTGGTAACATGTTAAAATTACCTTCTCTTGAAAAAATGAAAGTTGTAGCAGGAGAAAAAGGATTAAATAGAATTATTCGATGGGTTCATGTTATGGAATATCCAGAATATTCAAAATGGCTTAACGGCGGAGAACTTATTTTATTTTCTGGAGTGTCTATTGAAAATGATGTAGATAAATTTATAAATTTTGTAAGGGACATAAATTCTAAAAATGTTTCTGGACTTGCAGTTAATATTGGACCGTATATTAAAAAAACACCAAAGGAAGTTATAGAACTGGCTAATTCACTTGGATTCCCAATATTTGAATTTCCATTTCAAATGAAGTTTATAGATGTAAGTCAAAGTATATGTAAGCAATTTTTATGAATAAGATAGAACAGCAGTCTAGAGATAATTTTATGAAAGATATTATCTTAAGAGGAGTAGTCTTCACGGAGGAGATTTTGGAAAGAGCTATTTCGTATGGATACAACCCAGATGAAAAGTACTATTCCTTTGTTATAAATCTTGAAAACTTTAATGAACTTACAATTAGAGATGGAGTTCATAATGGTGAAAAAATGCTTCAAATTAAACAGCATGTGGAACAAATAGTAATGAGTGTGCTTAATAAAAAAGGAAAAAAGCCAATTCAAATAACGGAAGATAGTTCTATTATATTGATGGTTCCTGAGGGTAATAATAATTCTTATGAAAATTCAGTTGAAGAAATCGGGGAAGAAATAATTGAAAATATAAATGTTGCCATTGATAAATTAACTGTGAATATTGGCATAGGTGGATTATGGAATGAGCTTAAGGATTTTAAAAAAAGTGTCGGTGATGCCCATAGAGTACTTAGACTTTTAAAATCTAATGGACTTAAAAATGCTGTGAGGTATTATGAAAATGTTGGTGTTTATAAATTATTTTTCGAGATAAATAACCAAAGTGAGATGGAAAAGTTTTATTTAAATTCATTAAAAAATTTAATGGAGTATGACAATAAAAATGCTACAGAGCTTATAGAAACCCTTGAAGCTTATATAGATGAAGGAGGAAATTTAAATAGAACATCTGAAAAGCTTTTTATCCATAAGAATACTTTGAAATACAGAATTAAAAGAATTGAAGATATTTCAAAGTGTGATCTGAAAGATGTTAATGAGTTATTTGATTTTTATATTTCATTTAAAATAGAAAAAGTTCTTAAAAATGAATCATTTCAACAGTTGAGGTTGAAATGATTCATTTTTTTTATCCTTTGAAACAAAATTACGTATGTATATTTGTCCAAATGAATATATAAATTAATTTAAAATATGATAAATTATATATAACATTATTAATAAATCATTAATAAAATACAAATAAACATAATATATTGGCAATGACAAATGAAAAAAATTAATAATATTTCAAAAGGCAAAATTGATAATCATATATGTAAAATTGGAGGTAGTGAATTATGGAAAAGTTAAAAAAAGATAACCTAAGCATAATTGAAACCGTAGCTCTATCAGTTGCAATTATAGCACCTACAGCATCAATGTCACTTAATATATCATTAATGGCTAAAACGGCTGAGTTTTCTTCCCCACTTGTTTTTTTAATTTCAACTATTATTGTGGGAATTGTAGCTTATTCGGTCATTAAGTTTAATCAATATATATCTACTGCTGGATCACTTTATACTTTTACAAAAGAAGCACTGGGCAGAAGAATGGGGTTTATATCAGGCTGGTCACTTTTATTTGCTTATATGGCACTTGCAGCAGGTTGCAGTGCAGGAGCTGGAGCATTTACCTCTAAACTATTAGCTGTATTTGGAGTACAAATAGATTGGCTTCCATTATCAATAGTTCTTTCTATAGGTATGATATTTCTTGGAATTACAGATGCCAAAATAAGTACAAGAATAATGCTTGTTATGGAAGGAATGTCAATTTTACTAATATTAGTTTTATCAATTGTAATTATATTTAAAGTTGGTGTCACTAAGGGGTTAAGCATTACTCCTTTTAAACTAAATGGCGTTAAACCGTCGGCTATTGCTGGTACTTCAGTGCTTGCATTTTTATCCTTTATAGGCTTTGAAAGTGCATCTAGTTTAGGAGAAGAAACAAAAAATCCTCGTAAGTACATCCCTATAGCTATAGGAAGTGCAGTATTTTTAACTGGAGTTTTTTACTTATTATCAAGTTATGCTCAAGTCATAGGCTTTGGATTAGATGCAAAAGGTCTTAAAGCAATAACATCGTCTACACTTCCACTTTCAGATTTAGCGCGTAAATATGCATTTAAAAGTTTTGGAACTCTTTTAATTTTATCTGGATCACTTTCATTTTTCTCTTGTGCTCTTGGTGCTGTATGTGCAGCTGCAAGGATGTTATTTTCAATGAGTAGAGATGGATTAATGCATAAAAGCATGAAAAAAGTTCATAACAAATATAACACACCTTATTTTGCTCTTATATTTATAATTGTTGTTAATGTGATAGCTCAAGCAGCTTTATTTAATAAAGATGGTATTGATGTATTTGGGTATTATGCAACAATTGGTTCACTTGCAATATTAGTATCGTATATATTCACAAGTGCTGGTGCAATAGTTTATTTTACAAAAAATAAAGTTTGGAACAAGTTAAATTTATTGATCCCAGTTTTCGGAATTATATCACTTATATATGTGCTGTGGTCAAGCATTTATCCTGTCCCTGAATTTCCACAAAACTTATTTCCTTATATAGTTCTAGGATGGATTGGACTAGGTGTTATATTAAGTAAAATGTTTGCTAAGAAAAACTTATACGTTCAAACCAACAAAGAAGATATTTTTATTGAAAATGCTAATTAATTAAAAATTTAAGATATATTTAAATTAAAATACTGGAGGTATTTATAATGATAAGAGAGTCAAATGCAAAAATTATTACTCAAGTTCCAGGACCTAAATCTCAGGAGCTCACTAAAAAAAGAGAAAGGTATGTTGCAAAAGGGGTTAGCAGCAGTACACCTGTATTTATAGATGAAGCTAAAGGGGCACTCATAAAAGATGTAGATGGAAATGTATTTGTAGATTTTGCTGGTGCAATAGGTGTTCAAAATATTGGACATAAAGATGAAGAAGTAGTTGAAGCTATAAAAGCACAGCTTGATAAATATATTCATCCAAGTTTTCATGTAAATATGTATGAACCATATGTAGATTTAGCAGAAAAACTTACTGAGATTACACCTGGAGATTATTCTAAAAAGGCAATGTTTGCAAATAGTGGAGCTGAAGCAGTTGAAAATGCTATTAAAATAGCCAGAGCATATACTAAAAAACAAGGCATTATTTCTCTTCAAGGTTCATTTCATGGTAGAACAAATATGACGATGTCAATAACAAGTAAATATAAGCCATATAAAAATGGATTTGGTCCTTTTGTATCAGAAACTTATAAAACTGATGCTGCATACTGTTATAGATGTCCATTAGGCTGTAAATATCCAAGCTGCCAGATTGCTTGCGCAGAGAAGCTTAGAACTATGCTTAAGACTGTTATTTCACCTGATATGATTGCTTGCCTTATTGCAGAACCTGTTCAAGGTGAAGGAGGGTTTGTTGTTCCACCAAAAGAATATTTTAAAACGCTTCAAGAAATCTGCAATGAAAATAATATAGTATTTATTGTAGATGAAGTGCAAGCAGGTTTTGCAAGAACAGGAAAAACCTTTGCACATGAGAATTTTGACGTTGAAGCTGACCTTATAACTATGTCAAAGTCTATAGCAAATGGAGTACCACTAAGTGCTGTAGTAGGAAAAGCAGAAATAATGGATGCGGCTTGCGTTGGTGGTATAGGAGGAACTTATGGTGGAAGTCCTCTTGGCTGTGTGGCTGCACTTAAGGTTATAGAAAAAATAGAAAAAGAAGATTTAAATTCAAAATCTCTTGAGATGGGTAATTATATAATGAAGAGATTAAATGAAATGAAAGAAAAGTATAATGTTATTGGCGATGTAAGAGGTCTTGGAGCTATGATAGGTTTGGAGTTTGTTAAAGATAGGGATACAAAAGAACCTTATGGTGAAATAGTTAAAAAAGTAATTAAATATTGTTTTGAGCATGGTGTAATATTCCTCAATGCCGGATTATTTGGCAATGTAATTCGTTTCTTACCACCTCTTGTAATGACTAAAGAGCAGCTCGAGTATGGACTTAATACTTTGGATGATGCAATAAACGCTTCTATTTAATAAATAAACTGTATTTTAAAAGAATATTGATAAGTTTATGGCATTAATTTAAAACAAAGCTTATAAATAAAAAGTGCTTTCTAAATTTAGAAAGCACTTTTATTTACGAATGAACTTGAGAAAAATAATTTTATGGATATATATTTAAAAAGTTCCACAAATAAATCTTCAAATTTGCAGATATACAACATCTGTAGAAGAAAATGATGAACCATCTAAAACTGAAGCTTCCCGTAATGACGTGTTAGATAAAGCTCTCGATGAAATTTCCAAAAGTAGTGAAGAGATTTCTTCTAAAAATTCATCGATATGTTCCTCATTTGATAAGCTCTATTCATTAAGTGAATCTAAATCAACTCGTGTTTCAGATTTTCTTACTATGCTAGATGGGCTTGGTAAAAATATTAATAATTTATCTGGGAAAACACAAAAAGTTCTTGAAACAATAGAAAAAAGTGATTCTTTAGCTGATAACGGACTCCAAAGCATAGAAGATTTACATTCATCTTTAAATGAGTTTGAAACTGTTTTCAAAACTTCTTTTTCCATCGTTAATGACATGGTATCGAAAATAGAATCAGTTAACTTAATAACAGACTCTATAAGTGAAATAGCAGGTCAAACAAATTTATTAGCGTTAAATGCCGCTATTGAAGCTGCAAGAGCCGGTGAAGCTGGCAAAGGATTTGGAGTTGTTGCCGATGAAATAAGAAAACTTGCTGAAAATACAAAATCAGCTGTTGAAAACAGTACAAAAATATTAGGTGAAATAAAAAATGACATAATGAACGCATCTACTTCTATGTCGTCAGCTGAAGATAGTATTAAAACTCAAAATACTACTATAACTAGTACAAAGGAAACTTTATCATCAATGAAGTCTTCAATTGATTATTCTAAATCTGAAACTTCAAATGTATGTGAATCACTTTCTGAATTTTTAGGTACAAAACAAATAATGTATGATGGTATAAATAATTTATCAAATGTATCTAATGAATTTGATGAGTTAATTTCTACGGTTTCTACTGAATTAGATTCTCAAAATTCTAATGTAATTAATTTAAGTACATATATAAATAATTTAAAACAAAAATAAAGCTAGTGTTAAACTAGCTTTATTTTCATAGGGTTAAAATTAAGATAATCACAGGATGTTAATATATATTCAACATTATTCTTGATTAAATAGCCATTAACGCTTTTTAATGCTGGTCCATGAATATGACCATAAATCACCTTTTCAACTCCATAACTTTCCGCAACATCTGTAAGATCAGAATCCTCATATTTATCGTTAAATGGAGGGTAATGAAGCATAACTATAATTTTCTTATATCCAGCTTTTACTGCCGAGTCTAAAGATAGTTTAAGTCTTAAAATCTCCCTATTGTATATTTTATCATCGTGCTCATCGAAACCATCCGAATCTCTACTTACCCAGCCTCTTGTTCCACAAATAGCATAATCTTTATAACAAAAAAAATTGTTCTGTATAAATGATATATTTTCATACATATTATTTAGTTTACTTATACTTGTCCACCAGTAATCATGATTTCCCTTTGAAATTATTTTTTTTCCAGGAAGCATATTTATCCAATCAAAATCTTTTTTTCCTTCGTCAATATTGATAGACCATGATATATCCCCTGCAATAAGGATAGTATCTTCATCATTTATACAATTGATCCAATTTGTTTTTATTTTCTCATCATGATTATTCCAAAACTCGCCAAATACATTCATAGGCTTATTGCCGTTAAAATCTAAATGTAAATCTGAGATTGCATATAACGCCATTAATTCACCTTCTTACATTGCTATCTATATCCATAATATAACCAATTATTTCAGCTACTACATCGTATAATTCATAAGTTATATCAGTACCAACTTCAACATTTGAGAGCAAATTTGCAAGTTCCTTGTTGTACACAACTGGCACTTCATTTTCAGCGGCTTTTTCAATTATTTTATCAGCAACAAAGCCCATTCCCACAGCGGTGACAATAGGAGCTTTATATCCAATTTCATATTTTAATGCTGCTGCTTTTTTTCTTTCTTTCTCCATAAAATCACCTCATTACATGCACTGTGTTATACCCTTACATCAATTTTACTATAAGAACTATTGTCATTAAAAAAGCTTCTGCAACTGACTATATTTACTTCCTCTTTTTCTTCTTTTTTATCAACTCGCATACTAATATTATATCCCATATTTGATATTTTACCAATTATAGTGTCTTTAGATTTATTTAAAATTTTTACCCACTCTTTTTCGCATTTTAAATTAACATTCATATTATTATCAAATAACTTTATATATGCATCTACAACACCCATATTCACGGTTTTCACGGAAGTAATCAATTTAACATTTCTGCTATCTATTCTTTTTCCTGATTTTCTATCATCTTTGATTATAAGCTTACATTGATAATCTTTTTGATTATTAGTTACAGGTATATCCATATAATAATATTCATTGCTTATGTTGTTAAACACCTTAAAATCATTTATATTATTTTTTATAATATCATATACTCTTTGACTCAAATTTACATTATCGCCTTTATTAGCTTCAACTAAATTACTTATGAAACTTTTCATATTTTCTATTTTAAGATTTATCTGTTCTTTAACATTTTGAGCAGAATTAACTTCTACTTTGCTTCCACTTACTGGCTTAACTAAGTTTTTTATTAAATTTGCAGTTTCTTCAAGTTTAATATTGCTTGTAGTGTTTTTAACCTCACCTTCTTTAAGTACATTTTTGTTTGTTTCTTGCATATCTAAATTTTGAAGTGATTTTAAAATATCATTTGCACTGTTATCACTAAGTTCTAAATTAGACTCAACGCTTTCCATCAATTGTTTTATTACATCTTTACTGTCAATATTTTGAAGTTCACTGGCATTTTGAAGTATATAGCTTTTTATCCTTCCAATAACTTCTTCATTATTATTACTAAAAATATTATTAGAATTCTCAACTACCTTGCTTAAATTGTCTAATACTTTTATATTATTAATCAAATTTAATTTTTTATCTTCATTTATATTTTCACTTGACTGATTAATCAAATTTATAATTTCTTCTGAACTCACTGCTTTTGAATTATTGCCTTTATCTATAGTTAGATTAGGCTTTATATTATTTTCTTTATCTAAGATATTTGATTCTATGTTTTTATTGTGATTCTTAATGCCTTCAAAAATATCCTTAGCCACATTTTCAACAGTATTCTTACCATTTAAATTTTTATTATCCACATGTGATTTTAAATTATACTCATCTATTGATTTATTTATATCTTCTAATTCTTTATATAGTGATACTTCTCCTTTAAAAAGTTTATTAAAACTTTTTATATTTTCTTCATTTAACTCAATCTTATTTTCAAAAAATGTAATTATATCTTCTGAACTGAGTTTTTTAAAATCTTCAAAAAAATCCTTTAACTTACTGTAAATAGCTTGACCTTCATCACTTTTTATATCTATATTTCTATTTTCAAGAAACTTGACTATAAACTCATCCGCCTTATTAGGGTTATCATTTAGCTCTTTCTTAAAATCTACTATACTTTTCATCTTAGAAATATTTTCTTGAGTTAGTGGCATATTATGTTCAATTAAAGCTTTTAACAAATCAATATTTTCTTTTGAATCCGTAAGCCCTAATTCCTTAAGCAATTCATTGTCTATTATTTGCTGTCCATCCGACTTCTTTTCTTGCATATCAAGAAGTTTTATCATTATCTTGCCATCTTTTACACCGTCTACTACAAACTTGCCGTTTCCACTAAAGCTTTCCATTTGGTTGAAATTTTCAACCTTTGCATTAAACTTCCATCCATCTGAAGTCCTTAAAACAACTTCACCTGAATCATTATCTCCATCTAAAATTTGAGCTGTAAAAACTTCTCCTATATCAAAAGAAATCTTTTTCTTTGTTATTAAATTATCGCTCTTAGAATAATTATTTACATTTGTAATATTTGCCATAATACCACCTCTAAACCTATAGATATACATAAACCACTTCAACTATTAAAATTCATTTGTATTATAATCCCAGAAGATGGCATTTTGGTACAAATAATTTTCAAGTTTCAGTGTGATTTATCTTTAAAACATCTAATCATATTATCGTAAATACATTAATACAAATCAATACCCATTATATAAAAATATGAAGGAATAGTATTTCAAAATGTCAAATACCATTCCTTCATCTAAACGGAAATCAATGAAAATTTTTATAATTTCTTATAGAAAAACTTATAGATTCTAAAGATGTTTTCATTAATATACTTTATTTAATACTTAATTTAAAGAATTTTTTCTTTCCTTTTTTTATAATAGCATATCCGTTCTCTTTAAAATCTTCTTCTGAAAGAACTCTATTAAAGTCTTCAACCTTTTCATTATTTAAAGTAAGTCCACCCTGCTGAATTAACCTTCTACCTTCACCTTTTGATGGTAAAATTTTGGTATAAACCATAACATCAAGTATACCTGTATTCTCCATATCTTTAGGTATAAACACCATAGGAACATTCTCCATGTTGCTTCCGCTGCCAAATAAAGCTTCAGATGCACTTGCCGCCTTTTTAGCTTCTTCTTCTCCATGAACAAGTTTTGTTACTTCATACGCTAAAACTTTCTTTGCCTCATTTATTTCTTTATCTTGGAGAGCTGAAAGCCTTCTAACCTCATCCATGGGTAAAAATGTAAGCATTGCAAGACATTTTCCAACATCAGAATCATCTATATTTCTCCAGTACTGATAAAAATCATATGGAGATGTTTTCTTTGGATCAAGCCATAGAGCTCCATTTTCAGTCTTGCCCATTTTCTTGCCTTCGCTGTTTGTAAGAAGTGATGAAGTCATTGCATAAGCAGATTTATTTTCTTTTCTTCTTACTAATTCTACTCCTGCTATCATATTAGACCACTGATCATCTCCACCAAGCTCCATTATGCAATCATAATCCTTATTTAATTTATAAAAATCATATCCTTGCATAAGCATATAGTTAAACTCAAGGAAAGAAAGTCCTTTTTCTAGTCTCTGCTTAAAACATTCTGCTGTAAGCATTCTATTAACTGAAAAATGCACTCCTATATCTCTTAAAAATTCTATATAATTTAATCCCATAAGCCATTCAGCATTATTTGCAAGAATGGCCTTACCTTCGCTAAAATCTATAAATCTTTCCATTTGTTTTTTTATACTTTTAACATTACTTTCAATTTCTTCTCTGGTAAGCATTTTTCTCATATCTGTTTTTCCACTTGGATCTCCTACCATCGCAGTTCCACCACCCATAAGTACAATAGGTCTATGTCCTGCCTTCTGCATATGCGACATAAGCATAAGTGCTATGAAATGACCTACATGAAGGCTATCTGCTGTTGGATCAAATCCTATATAAAAAGTTATCTTCTTTTTTTCAAGTAACTCTCTTATTTCAGTTTCATGAGTATATTGTTTTATATATCCACGCTCTATTAATTCATCGAGAACATTTGCCATAATAAATACCACTCCTTTTAATGCATTCACCTATATATTAAATCATAATAGCATAAAAATTTCAAATTTTAAGTGTTAGGCTGAAACAATCTTATTCCTTCCAGACTTTTTAGCTTTGTAAAGCATAGAATCTGATACATTTAAAACTTTTTCAACAGTACTACCATTTTCAGGATAATAGCTTATTCCAAAACTTGCCGTTACGGATTTCTCTATTTCGCCATACTTTACTATATTATCATTAAGTTTTCTTCTCATATCATCAACAATTCTAAAAACAGTTTCATGAGAACTTGCATCATCTATATATATTACTATCTCTTCTCCACCATATCTGGCTATTTCATCTTTTTTCTGGTCAATATTCTTAGATAATATTCTCGCAGTTTCTATTAAAACCTTGTCTCCAAATTGATGTCCATAGGAATCGTTAAAGCTTTTGAAGAAATCTATATCCACCATTACAATTGCGAAACTTTTCTTAGGATACTTTAACACTTTTTCCTCTATTACATCAAAGAAGTGTTTTCTATTACTTATTCCAAGCAAGGCATCCCTAATTGAAGCTTCCTTAATTCTTTTATAAAGAATATTATTTTCTATAGCAATACCTATCTGATTAGCAATTGCTGATATAAATTTTATGTGACCATGTCCAAAAAAATCAAATAAAGTATGCTCAACAACTATATAGCCCATAAATCTATCCCTTAAAGTTATAGGCACTCCTATAACAGAATGTATGTTAAGTTTACCTTTAAAGCCATTAAATATTGGTTCTCTCGAATTTATGACTATGGGATCTTCTGATCCAAGCAGTGAAAAGATTGTATTTGCTATTATATTATAATTTGCTACCTTGATATTACAAGCCTTAACAATAAAATCTCCCTTAGCTTCTTTTAGATATATGGTTGAATATGTAACTCCCAAAATTCCTATAATCATATCATTAATCATTGGTATTAAATTATCATCACTTATATTGGAGTTTATATACTTGCTTACTTCTACTACATTAGTAAGTACATCCAGCTTTTTTTCTAACTCTGTATTTTTTTCGCTCATTGTTTGTATTTGTTTTTCAGCAAAGTTTTGATAAGTGCTAAATTCTTGTTTTAGCTTTAAATACTTTTCATAGAGTTCTTCATGATTTTCCACATTAATCTCCCTTTTCTTAATCAAAATAACTACATCACCATATCTTATTACAGCCCTATCACATATATATTATTATATTAAATTCTGCAATTTATCACAAAATCCTTTATTGCCTTACTAATATTTTACCATTAATTGTACTCTTATTATATTGAATTTTATCTATTTTGTGATATAATAACATTATATTTATATTATTAGGTTAATTATCAAGGTATTGTTTTATTGACTCCTTAAATTTATAGGAGATAGAAACTTTGTCCAAGATTAATTATTCCTATGGTTTAAGGAGGATTTATCATGGCAGATAAAGTAATTGTTTGTAAAGATTGTGGAAAGGAATTTACTTTTACAGAGGGTGAGCAGGAATTTTATAAAGAAAAAGGATTTGAAAATGATCCTGTAAGATGTCCTGAATGCAGAAAAGCTAGAAAAAATAAGAGAAATAGTTTCCACAAAGATTTTTCTAGATAGTAAAAGAGAGGTTATCCTCTCTTTTTATTTTAGCTTTTTTAACCTAGCTTTGTTTTATTATATTAGCTTTTTTAATTATTTTACTTACTGGTACAGCTATTATTATTCCCACTACTACTTGAGCTACGTCTGGCGCTATATGAGTTGCTTGTATAAACCAAGCTTGGCTCCAAGGAAAGTTCATTAAATAATGATCTAATACCACTCCAGATAAATAATAAGCTCCTATCATCCATATTCCACCAAGAATAAAACCAAATATATTGTTAATCATACTTTCACCTTTATAATCATTTCTATATGCAATACTAGCTGCAATATAAGCCATTCCCCCTTTTATAACAAGCGTAAATGGCGTCCACATAGGAGCTGTTGATAATAAATCAAATAATCCCATTCCAATAGCCGAAGCTAAAACTGCATTTCTTCTTTTAAAAATTATAGCGGCTATAAATATCATGCTATCTCCAACATGTACAACTCCTTTATATCCAAGTCCAACTGGTATACCAGTAAGCTTAGTTGCTACAAAAACTATTGCGGCCATAACCGATATTTCAGCAATATCTCTTATACTATACTTTGTGTTAGTAACTCTCTGTTCCATTTATTTATCCTCACCTTACCTTATTATTTACAAATGAATTCATTTAATAATTATATTATAATTTTATAAATGTTATTGCAAATGTATCCATACAATTTTATGAATATTAATTTTTATAATACAAATACTATAGTTGATTTACTTTGAAAATGACATAATTTCTAGAACAGGAGATGATTTCATGAATATATTCAGATGGATTTGCAGTTTCAGTTTTTTAATATGGATTTCAGTCTTAATAATAGGAACAGGAATTAATGCTATAAATGTATTATTATCTATATCAGCATTTGTTTTCATTGTAGATGCTATGCTGCATGAAAGAAAAAGTTCATAATTAAATTTTTTCATTTCAACGGCTGTTGTAAAAATTTTTTATAGTATTAATTTCTTTTCTTATTTTACAACAGCCTTAATTTTAATTAATTCCATTATATTACATATAGTCTTTATGGAACTTAATGTAAATTCAATTATAAAAATGGTTAATGTAATCAAAGTGTAAATATTTGTTACTCATCTGTTAATTCCCCTACTAAATCCCGTATTTATCCCAAATTTTTAAGCATATTTGTTTTATTTATACTAATTTCCACAATTCAATAGTCAAATTTTATTGCTATTTTAGTTAACTTTACATATTTAATATGTTATAATTTACTCTGTCATGGAGGTGAATTAATGTTAAGTTTAAACAGACAAGCTACATTAAATAATTTTAAGAAGATTTTTAACTTTGTAGAAGAATATTATCCTATAATTATCGGAACAATACTTTTTATAAATACACTACATGTTTATTTGGTTAATGCAACTCCTGGTTATAAAGTTATTGCATCAATTTATTGGTTTATCTTTCTTACTGCATATAAAGACATGAGAAAAGATGTTAAGTGGCTTCCATTTATTCTTCTTTGTATACCACTTGCAATTTTTTTATGGTATATAAATAAAAATGGCTATGCAATTTGGGGACAAATGCTAAACCTAGAAAGAAAACTTAAAATAGTCGTAGATTTTAACCCTATATTTAAAAAAATACCTTTTAATAATGGTGCCATTTTTAGAATGTATAAAAGCGATAACTTAACTTGGTTTTTTAGGCTAGTTTATAATAATGGTTTTATACTTCCACCAATGATATGCATATTAAGATCTGCAATAATACGAGATTATAAGAAAATGATTAAATATATTTGTTCTGCTCATGTATTTCAAATTTTCCTTATAAGCCCATTTTATATAACTTTTCATCTTCAAGAAGTATGGTTCGTATTAGGTGAACCTGATGGTCTTGCAAGACATTTTCATTCATTCGCCGAAAAGTCTGGTACTGCACTTAATTGTTTTCCATCAATGCATACTTCTATAGCTTTTGCAGCATTTTTACTTGTTTTGCGTGAAAAGGATAAATTATTTAAATGTGTATGGGGATTTTTCTGCTTAAGTGTTATTTACTCAACACTATATCTTGAAATACATTGGGTACTTGATGTATTCGGCGGTTTGATTTTAGCATACTGTTCTGTTAAATTAACAGATTTTGTTATTGGAAAGATGCAGAAAAAGGTACAGCCTCTACTCGATAAATACTACTACAGAAACAATACTTCAGCTTTTGAAATAGACAACAATTCTATTTCATCTTAAGAAATTACGAAGTAACAACGCTTCGTCGCGTTAAAAAAATCCTATAAATCTAAGATTTATTAGGATTTTTTTAAATCGTTCCTTCAGCATTGTTACTTCGCTCCTACGGTGGTACAAGGAAAAAATTCCTCCGTGCCTACAGAATTTAGACGTGAATCTTTATAATGTATTATTTATGCTTTTATTGTTAAAACTTATTCTCAGCGTATTTTTCGTAAAAAAACTGAGAAAGCTTTTACCTAACCTCCAGTTATATAAAGTAATAATATAGCAGAACAGTTTAAATAAAGGTCATAAATCTTGGAAGCTTTTAATAATTAGCCTCTTAGATTTATGGCTTTCATTTAATATCTTTCAATAGAGTGAATCACATGGCTTCGCCCAAACCTCCCAGCTTAATATGACTAATTTATTAGTTTTTCCTCTATTATAGTGAGGACTAATTTATTGTTCTCAAATCACATGGCTTCGCCCAAACCTCTATATGTTTACTCATCACTTTTCGCGACACCGGATAATGTTAAACCTTTGTTATGCTCAAGTGCCCATCCTATTGACCATTCACTTTGGAATAGCAAAAGATTTCTATCTTTCATATCTTTTACACGTTTGGTATCTGAAGTTAACGTTAAATCGTCCATGTTTACATCTTCATTTTCTATCCATCTTATGCTTTTATATGGAAGCATATCCATTTTAATTTCAACATTGTATTCACTCTTGAGTCTATATTGAAGAACTTCAAATTGAAGTACACCAACTACACCAACAATTAATTCTTCTATTCCTATATTTGTTTCCTTAAATACTTGTATTGCGCCTTCCTGTGCTATCTGTGTTACACCTTTAATAAATTGCTTTCTCTTCATTGTATCTATTGTTCTAACCCTTGCAAAATGCTCTGGCGCAAACACTGGAATTCCCTCAAACTTAAATTTATCGCTGCTTTCACAAAGTGTATCTCCTATACTAAAAATTCCTGGATCAAACACACCTATTATATCACCAGCATAAGCCTCCTCTATTATTTCTCTATCCTGTGCTAAAAACTGCTGAGGCTGTGTAAGTCTAATTTTAGTATTTTTCTGTACATGAAATACTTCCATGCCCTTTTTAAACTTACCAGAACAAATTCTCATAAAGGCAATTCTATCTCTATGTGCTTTATTCATATTTGCCTGTATTTTAAATATAAAAGCTGAAAACTTTTCATCAAATACATCTATTTCACCTTTATCAGATGTTCTTGGAAGAGGTGGCGAAGTTAATTTTAAAAATTCCTCAAGAAAAGGCTTAACACCAAAGTTAGTAAGAGCACTTCCAAAAAATACAGGAGTAAGTTCACCTTTTCTTACTTTCTCTATATCAAACTTATCACCAGCAACATTTAATAATTCTATATCTTCTATAAGCTTATCATGAAGTGAATCACCTAGTAGATCTCTGAAAATATTATCATCTACATTTCCTTCTAATGCTTCAACTTCAGTTTGACCATGATTTCCACCATCAAACACTTGTACAAGCTTATTTTCTCTGTCATATACTCCTTTAAAATCTTTACCTGAACCAATTGGCCAATTAATAGGATAAGACTTTATTCCAAGTTCATTTTCAATATCCTGTAAAAGTTCAAATGGGTCTCTGCTCTCTCTATCCATTTTATTTATAAAAGTAAATATAGGTATTCCTCTAAGACTACATACATTAAATAGCTTTTTAGTTTGAGCCTCTATACCTTTAGCAGCATCGATTACCATTACCGCACAGTCGGCGGCCATTAATGTTCTATACGTATCTTCACTAAAATCCTGATGTCCTGGAGTATCGAGAATATTGATACAATACCCTTCATAATTAAATTGCATAACGGATGAAGTTACAGATATTCCTCTTTGTTTTTCTATTTCCATCCAATCTGAAACTGCGTGCTTTGAAGCTTTTCTTGCTTTAACAGAACCTGCTAGCCTTATAGCTCCACCATATAACAATAACTTTTCTGTAAGAGTTGTTTTTCCTGCATCTGGGTGAGATATTATAGCAAAAGTACGTCTTTTTTCTATTTCATTTATAAGATCAGCCATTTTTTCTCTCCTTTACATATAGATAAACCATTTCAACTGTCAAAATCAATTTACAGCATAATACTCAGAAGACAGCATTTTAGTACAAATTAATTTCGAAGTTTCAAATGGTTTATCTTTATTTCATTACAACAAAAAAGCCTGAATCAATACAGACTTTAATAAAGTGAAAACACTGTGAAACTTAATCTGTATGTGCTCCAAAATACCAATATTTAATGGATCATGGTACATATATAGATTGTAGTTGAACTAGTTTCACTATATATCTATATAATAATTCTAAATCAATGCAATCTCAATTTAATATTCATCTCCTAATTAATTACGATTCAGCATCAACTAAATTTTCTAGCTAAACAAAGTAATTATATCAGTTTATTATTTTTTTTCAATAAAAAAGATTAGTAAACGTGCACATTAAAACTTTGGGGTTATCTTAGCCTTATATATGATGATATAATATTATTATGTAGAAACATGCAATTTAACTTTAGCAGTTTAAAAATATTGCTAAGTAACAATGCTTCGTCACATTAAAAAAATTCTACAAATCTAAATGGTAATTTTAAGCGATTATTTGCTTAATGTATAGAAGGATAATGATCATGCACGGGGTTTGGGATGTAAGCCCATTATCCTTCTTTAACTTGTATTGCGCATATATATATTAGCCCAAACCTCATGTATGTTCACTTTCAATATACGAAAATCTTATATTAAATTAATTGGAGGATTTGCTATGTACAAACTAATTGCACTTGATATGGATGGAACTCTCCTGAAAGACGATAAAACAATATCTAAAGCGAATTTTGACGCAATAAAAACAGCGAAAGAAAATGGATATAAAGTAGTTCTTGCTACTGGAAGACCAGCAAAAGGAATTGAAAAATATTTAAAGCAACTAGATTTAATGGGAGATGACGATTATGCAGTAGCCTTTAATGGTGCTGTAGTTCAAAAAACAAAAACTGGCCATATAATAGCTGAGAATTTAATGAAATATGAAGATTTACAGGAAATATACGATTTAAGCTTAAAACTAAACTTAAATGTTCATACACTTACTACCAATGAATGTATTACTCCAAAAATAAACCCTTACAGCGAGCGTGAAGCTTACATGAATAACCTTTCTCTCATTGAAAAGCCATTTGATGCTATTGACAGAAATGAAAGCATAATAAAAATAATGCTTGTAGATTCAAAAGAAAACTTGGATAGAGCAGAAAAAATTGGTACCTCAAAAAATTTCATAACAAATATACTGTTGTGAGAAGTGAAGATATTTTTCTAGAATTTTTAAATAAAAAAAGTAGACAAGGGATTTGGGGTAAGCCTTTTAGCCAAAAATCTAGGTTTGAGCCCTGATGAAATTATATGTGTAGGCGATGCTGGTAACGATATTGCTATGGTAAAGTATGCAGGACTTGGAGTCGCTATGGGCAATGCTTTTCCAGAAGTAAAAAAAATATGCGACTATGTTACAAAATCAAATGAAGAAGACGGAGTAGCTCATGTAATTCATAAGTTTATGTTGAGCCAAGCATCCTAAAAAAATATGACGAAGTAGCAGTATCTTGAAATATTAAATACTGTTACTTCGACTAAACTGAAATCATTGAAGAAATTATTTAATAAGCCCTTTGCTTCTTAAGAAATCATCTGCAACTTTTTCTGGTTTTTCGCCACTATCCACTCTATAATTTAATTCTCTCATTTCACTATCAGTTATCTTATCCTGAAGCTTTTCTAACACACCTTTGAGTTTAGGATATTTCTCTAATGTTTCTTTCTTTACTAAAGGAACTGCATAATAAGGTGGAAAAAAGTTTTTGTCATCTTTAAGAGTTTTTAAATCAAACTTTTTAAGAAGCCCATCCGTTGAAAAGGCATCAGTAACTTGAGTTTCGTTTTTATTAAGTGCAGAATATCTAAGTCCTCCATCAAGTCCCTTCGTATTTTTGAAATTAATATTATACGTTTTTTGAAGTCCTAAATATCCATCAGCTCTATTTAAGAACTCCATGGTACTTCCTAATGTAAAGTTATTACTCATCTTCGATAAATCTGATATTGTATTTATATTATATTTATTGGCAAGTTCTTTTTTCATAGATAAAACATAAGTGTTATTAAAACCAATTGGTTTAAGCCACTCCATATTATATTCTTTATCAAAATAATCTTTTACCATGTTATAAACCTTATCTTTATCTGAAATACTATTTCGTTTCATTATATCCACAAGTCCTGTTCCTGTGTATTCAACATATAAATCCACATCACCACTTTTCATAGCGCTAAAGACAACATTGGTTCCCCCTAAGTTCAACTTTTTTTCTACTTTATAATCTGTATCATGTTCTATAAGTGATGCAACCATATTTCCAAGTATAAGCTGCTCATTAAAATTCTTAGAACCTATTACTATAACTTTTTTATTTCTAGAATTATAAAATGCAACACAACTCACCACAACTATTATCACCGCAAGTACTGCAGCTAAAATTTTATTAAACTTTCTATTTTTAATCTTTCTCCTCTTGATTTTTTCACCCTTAGAAATTCTAATTCCTTCTGGAACAACATGTTCTTCAACTTTTCCTATTATAAAATCTAAAAATAAAGCAAGAAAACAAGCTGGAATTGCACCTGCAAGTATCATATAGTTATTTACTGTCTGCACCCCTGAAAATACTAAATATCCAAGACCACCTGCGCCAACAAATGCTGCTATTGTCATAAGTCCCACTGCTGTTACAGCAGATATTCTTATACCTGACATTATAATTGGCATAGCAAGAGGAATACTTATTTTTAAAAGGATCTGGCTTTTTGTAAGCCCAACCCCTGTAGCCGCTTCTATTATAGGCGCATCTATATTTATAAGTCCTGTATAAGTATTTTTTATAATTGGGAGCAGAGAATATATAACTACCATTATTATTGATGGTTTACTACCTATTCCAAACACAGGAATTAAAAATCCTAAAAGTGCTAAACTTGGTATTGATTGAGCTATATTAGCAACTGCTATTACAGGAGTAGAAAGCTTCCTTACTCTTGTTATTAAAATACCTAGTGGAACCCCTACAATTATTGAGACTAAAACTGCAAATATTGTGAGTTCTATATGCTGCAAAAATAGAGTGAATATTTGGTCTTTTCTCTCTAATATAAAATTAACAAAATTACTCAAAAGCTTCCACCTCACCTTCAATAAACTGAGTAGTTAAAACTGACAAAAGACTACTTTTAGTAACAAGTCCAACTAATTTAGATTCATCATCTGTAACTGGGACGTATCCTATCTTTTCATAACGCATTTTCTTCATAATATTTACTATTGATTCCTCAGCATTAATTGTTATAATATTTCTGTTCATAATTTCGCTAACCCTTATATTTCTGTCAATGTTTCTTCTTATATCCTTTAAGGTAACAAGTCCATCTAGCTTACCTTCCTTATCTAATATTAGCAAGCTATCAACATGACTAGACTTCATTATCTCCAAGGCTTGAAGCACAGTTCTTTCACTTCCTGACTTTACTGGATCCTTTATCATTATATCTTTAACCTTAATTAACTCAGGTTGATTCCATATTCTATTCTCACCAACAAAATTCTTAACAAAATCATTTATAGGATTTTTAAGTATTTTATCTGGTGTATCATATTGCATTACTGAACCATCTTTCATTATACAAATTCTATCTGCTAATTTTAATGCTTCATCCATATCATGAGTAACAAATACTATTGTCTTCTTGAAAGTTTGTTGTATATTAAATACCTCATCTTGAAGCTGATTTCTTGTTATAGGATCTAATGCACTAAATGGCTCGTCCATAAGTATTATTTCTGGATTCATTGCAAATGCTCTAGCTATGCCTATTCTCTGCTGCTGGCCTCCACTAAGTTCACTCGGATATTTATCCATATAAACTGAAGCTTCCATGCCAACCAACTTCAAAAGTTTTTCTATCCTATCATCTATTTCATTCCTATCAATTTTTTCCAGTGAAGGTATAAGCATAATATTCTCCCTAACCGTCATATGTGGAAAAAGACCTGTTTGCTGTATTACATATCCAATGTTTCTTCTAAGCTTAATTATATTTTCATCTTCTATCCTATTTCCATTAATCAATATTTCACCTGAACTTTGCTTAATAAGCCTGTTTATCATTTTCAATGTCGTTGTCTTTCCACAGCCGCTAGGTCCAATAAAAGTTATAAATTCTCCATCATTTATAGTAATATTTACATTCTTTATTATTGGTTTTCCTCCTATACTTTTACATACGTTTTTAAATTCTATCATCTAACTCCTCCTTTTCTACAGATAAACAACTTTTTTTTTTTTTTTTTTTATTTTAAAGTTGTTTCTTTGATTATAAAAACTTCTAAATACTATACCCACATAATATTAAAACAAGCAACTTGTTGCAAAGTAAGAGTTGTTTCTTTAATTATATTATAATATATTAGTTATGTAAATAGCAATATTTTACATGTTTTTTTCTAATAAAAATAAATCTTAAAATAAAATGCCATAAAACCATTGTTCATGGTATTACGGCACTTTATTTTCATTAATTCTCTTTATATAAAAACTTTCTTAAACGATAGTAACTCGTTTCATCTCCTATTGCTATAATTGTATCCTTATGTTCAAAAGTAGCATAAGGTCCCGGTGAAAGTATCAGTTTTTCACCACGTCTTATTGCTATAATTGTAGCACCTGTATTCTGCCAAAACTTTGTTTCAGATATACTCTTGCCTACGATTTCCATATTACTATATATTTCAAATTCAAAAGGAGTAAATGGATCACTCTTGCTAAATCTACTTGAGTAATCTACCAATTCATTTATTACGCTGTTTATTTTTCTTTCATACTCATCTTTTTTATGTATTAAATTTTCGACCTCCTTTTTTAAAGACTGCATAGAATCTATTTCTTTATATTTATCGATAAACTTCAAACAATTATCTACTGATTTTATTGTAATTCCACTACCTTTAACAACTTCAACTATACCCATATCACTTAATATAGCTATAGCTCTTCTTATAGTTTCAGGTGACACATTATATTTACTTGCAAGAACAGACCTTCCATATAATTTATCGTCAACTTTAAGATCTCCATCCACTATTCTATTTGCAATATCAATTGCTATTTTCTGATAAACTGGTTTAACTATAGATTCAGCCATTTTTTATTGTCAGAATATGCTCTGACTTATTCCTCCCATATCTAAAAGTTTTTATGCATACTTAGTATAAATCATTATATTAATGGTGTAAATATATAGTTTTCATCTAAAAGAAGTAATTAGCAATCCTATATCTAATCCTGTAACAATTATTCCTATTATTATGAGAAGTGATTTATCCAACAAACTATTTACAAATTTGCCCATGACCTTTTTAGATGAAGTAAGATATATTTGGGTAAATATAGTTATTGGAAGCTGTATACTTAAAAGCATTTGAGAATATATTAACCCCTTAAATGGATCTGTTATAAAAAATATTACAACAGCTGACAATACAAGTGTTATTAAAACACCAACTTTTGTATGACTATCCTTTATATCATATGGCTCCTTGTATATACCTGCAAATATACTTCCTCCTGCCATTCCAGCTGTAACCGTCGATGATATACCCGAAAATAATAATGCCACTGCAAATATTATTGAAGCACGACTTCCAAGAATAGGCCTAAGCATACTTTGTGCTTGAGTTAATTCATTAACTTTAATACCACTTGAAAAAAATGTACCTGCTGCAAGTAATATCATTGAACTATTTATTGCCCAACCTACAAGCATGGAAAAAATTGTATCAAAGAATTCGTACCTAAGCTGTTTTTTTATAACTTCTTCTTTTTGTATATTCCACTGCCTACTCTGTATAATTTCAGAATGTAAAAATAAATTATGCGGCATAACAACAGCTCCTAAAACACTCATTATGATTGGCATTGACCCTACAGGTATTTCTGGCTTTATAAAACTAATAGCAGCAATCTTCCAATCTATATTTACCAGTGTAATTTCTAATATAAATGAAATTCCTATAATTGAAACAAAACCAATTATCCATCTCTCAAGTTTTTTATAAGAATTTGAAAAAAGCATCCACATTACAACAAATAACATTATCAAAGTTCCTATTTTTATTGGAATTTTAAAAAGCATATTTAAAGCTATTGCTCCTCCCAAAAGTTCTGCCATAGCTGTAGATATTGCTGCCCCCACTCCACTAAATAATATAAATCTATTTAACCCAGGTTTCACGTTTTTTGTAGTTGCTTCTGATAAACAATCTCCTGTAACTATTCCAAGATGAGCTGCATTGTGCTGCAATATTATAAGCATAATAGTAGAAAGTGTTACCATCCACAATAACTTATATCCATAATCAGCACCAGCTGATACATTGGAAGCCCAGTTTCCAGGATCTACAAAACCTACGGTGACAAGAAGTCCAGGACCTACATATTTTAAAAAATCTCTAGCTCCAAAACCTGGCTTATGTTCTCCTTTAAATATATTAAATTTATGCTTCATAAAATCACCTCGTAAAAATATTGCTTTCTACTTTTATTATAACAGTATTTTAGTATTATTTATAAATATATGTATATAATCTAAATTTATAGTATATACTATTAATTAGATGAATGAATTTTCATTTTATATTTTATTTTGGAGGTCTTTATATGGTAGGAACAGTTAAATGGTTTAATTCTCAAAAAGGGTTTGGATTTATTACAACCCAGGAAGGAAATGACGTATTCGTACATTATTCAGGTATTAAAGAAGATGGATTTAAAACTCTTGAAGAAGGTCAGGAAGTTGAATTTGATGTAACTGAAGGTCAAAAGGGTGAACAGGCGATTAATGTAAAAAGACATTAAGCCTTTAAATATATAATCTTCTAAATAAAATCCTCTACAATTAAATTTAATTATAGAGGATTTTATCAATCAATTTTATCAGGAATATATGAGACATTTTCCTTTCTTATAAATATAATAAAATTCCAGAGAGTTATGTATTCTCTGGAATTTATTATACTTATCTTACCACACTTCCAGTTGGAAGCTCACCATCTATAGTTGCTGCAAATAATTTGCTGTCATCTTCATTAGAAGCAGCAAGTATCATGCCTTGTGATAATTCTCCTCTAAGTTTTACAGATTTTAAGTTAGCGACAAGTATTACAGATTTTCCAACTAATTCTTCTGGCTTATAAAATTTTGCTATTCCTGATACCACCTGTCGTTCTTCTCCACCCAAATCAACTTTGAGTTTGAGGAGTTTATCTGATTTCTTCACTGGTTCACACTCCAACACCTTAACAATTCTAAAATCAAGTTTTTCAAAGTCTTCTATTGTTACTTCAGGTTTTATTGGTTCAGCCTTTGCTTCCTGTCCTTGTGCTGCCTTTTTCATCTGCTCTTCCTTTAATTTGTTAAGTTCTTCAAGCGCTTTATCAAGGTCTATTCTAGGAAATATTACATTTCCTTTTTTAACTTTTGTTCCTGCTCTTGTTCCATCAAAGGCAGAAAGACTATTCCAAGTTGCAGTTTCAATGTTAAGTTGAGCGTTTATTTTTTCACTTGTTTCAGGTAAGAAAGCAGAAAGTACAGTTGATACTATTCTAAGTGTTTCTACTAAATTATATAAAACTGTTCCAAGCCTCTCCTTTTTAGAAAGATCCTTAGCTAAAACCCATGGTGCTGTTTCATCTATATATTTATTTGCTCTTTTTATAACATCCCATATATGATCAAGTGCCTCAGGTATCTTTAAATCTTTTATGTCTGCATCAAGCTTTTCTGGAAGTCCAAGTGCCAAATCTATAAGTTCATTGTCTAGTTCTTCCTTTTCTAAAGGTGGTTGAATAATTCCATCAAAATACTTTTCAAGCATAGCCACAGTTCTTGAAACTAAATTTCCAAGGTCATTTGCAAGATCAGAGTTTATCTTCTTTATAAAAATTTCGTTATTAAAAAGTCCATCTGCTCCAAATGGTATCTCATGTAAAAGATAATATCTTACAGGATCTGTGCCAAAATGATTAACTAATAATACAGGGTCTACAACATTTCCCTTTGATTTTGACATTTTCCCCCCATCAACTAAAAGCCAGCCATGGCCAAAAACCTGTTTTGGAAGTTCAAGGCCGAGAGCCATAAGCATAATTGGCCAATAAATTGTATGGAATCTTATTATATCTTTTCCTACAAGATGAACATCACAAGGCCAATACTTTTTAAAGTTTTCATCATTTTCACTTCCATAACCAAGAGCTGTTATATAATTTGAAAGCGCATCTATCCAAACATAAATGACATGTTTTTCATCAAAAGTAACTGGTATTCCCCAATTAAATGATGTTCTTGAAATACACAAATCTTGAAGTCCTGGCCTTAAAAAATTATTTAACATCTCATTTTTTCTTGATTCAGGTTGAATAAAATGTGGATGATCTTCTATATATTTTATAAGTTTATCAGCATATTTTGACATTTTAAAGAAATATGCTTCTTCCTTAGTTTTTTCTACAGGTCTTCCGCAGTCTGGACACTTACCATCTTGAAGCTGAGTTTCAGTCCAGAAAGATTCACAAGGTGTGCAGTACCAGCCTTCATATGAACCTTTATATATATCTCCTTGATCATAAAGTTTCTTAAATATTTTTTGTACAGTCTCTACATGATAATCATCTGTTGTCCTTATGAATTTATCATAGCTTATATTCATCATTTTCCATAAGTCTTTTATACCTGCAACTATTTTATCAACATATTGTTTTGGAGTAACTCCTTCTTTTTCTGCTATCCTCTGTATTTTCTGTCCGTGTTCATCTGAACCTGTTAGAAAAAATACATCATAGCCCTGAAGTCTTTTAAATCTTGCAATAGCATCTGCTGCAACCGTTGTATACGTGTTTCCTATGTGTAATTTTGCAGATGGATAATAAATCGGTGTTGTAATATAAAATGGTTTTTTTTCTGACATTGTAAAAGCCTCCTCTAAAATATAAAAACCTCTAAATAAAAACTTTTACGTTTTTATTTAGAGGCGAATTCACGCGTTACCACTCTATTTTATTTTTATCTCACGACAAAAATCTCACTAAGTGACTCATAAATTCATAATTTATTTTATCACCCTGCATTTTAACGTATGCTTACGTAATACCCTACTAAATTTCAGATATTCTGCTCCGGGTCCATGTTCATAAACTTTTACACCACTGAATTTCACCATACATCAGCTCTCTTTGCATGCGTCCATTTATTACTCTTCCCATCAATGCATTTATAGATTATATATTAGTACATAAACTTATTATTGTCAACTATACATTATTTTATACTAATTCGTAATATATATTTTTTATATAAAACACCATAATTATCAACAGAATAACGTACAGTTAAGAGACAATTAATATGGAATTCATCACATAGTATTTTATTTTTGTTACTTGCGCTTTACTTAATATTTGATGTCAGTTCTTTTTTGTTTTATAATACTAAACTATACAATAAATTTATAATAGGAGTTCTGATAAAATATGAAGATGATATTTTTTGATACCGAAACAACTGGTTTAAGACCAGGCAACATATGCCAGTTAAGCTACATCCTAGTAGATACAAATATAAAACCAAACAAAACCATTGGAAAAAACATATTTTTTTCCGTAGATTACGTAGAGCCAAGTGCAGAAGATGTACACGGCTTCAGTGTAGAAATTTTAAACGAATTGAGCGGCGGCAAGTTTTTTAAAGATAATCTGGAATTTTTCTTAGACGATTTTAAAACAGCAGATATACTTATAGGTCATAATGTTAATTTTGATATAAAATTTTTAACTCACGAATTGGCTTGCTGCGGAGAGATTTTTAACCCTAACCATATCTTTTGTACCATGAACTATTACAAAAACATATGCAAAATAATAAATAATAATGGAAATTATAAAAATCCTAGACTTGAAGAAGCTGTAAGATTTTTAAATATAAACTCATCTCATATTAAAGATTTAAGTAAAAAGCTTTTTCAAGGAGACGGCAATTTCCATGACGCTAGATTTGATACTACAGCTACTTATTTACTAGTCACTGAAGGAATTAAAAAAGGTTACATTCCCCAAAGATACTTCTCAAAAATTGTTAAAACCTCTTAAACAGGGCAAATAATATCAAAAAACTTCGTTGTAAATAAATGTAAAAAGCAAATATTTATGCAAAAAAAATTCTAATGTTATTTCTCAAAACAGTAGAATTTTTTATTATGTCATAATTTATAACTAACAAACTTATTTTCATTCGTCCTTTTTGCCATAAAATTCAAATATAATCCGTTTAATGCCAATTAAAAGCTTTTCATAGTACATTATATTTTAAATTTTGGATAATTTATAAACTTAATCTTGTAATTGTAAGCTCATGAAACAATATGCGTATTTTGTTTCATAAATATGTATATATAATAACATATATTTTTTAAAATTTCTACACAATTATTAAATTTATGACAATAAGGCAATTATTTATAAAAAGCTACAGTTTATTCAAAATTGCACAAGGGAATACAATTCATCTTTCTGCTCTTGATTAATTCCTATATATCTAAGAGTAATACCCTGAGAACTATGATTAAATGTATCCATAATTAATCCTATATTATATTTTGATGCTTTGTATGTCCAATATCCCCATGTTTTACGTAAACTATGTGTGCCAAAATTTTTCCACATAGCAAATATTAGCAGCTTCTTTTAAAACTTTATAAGCTTGTATACGCTTTAAATGACCGCCTTTACGACTATAAAATAAATATGAATCTTGCGTTAATTCTTGTTGTTTTACAAATGAATTTATAGCTTTTTTAATGGCATTGTTCAATTTTATTTTTTTTATTTTTCCAGTTTTCTTTTCTTTTAATATAAGGTAATATCTATATTCTCCACGTTCATTAAAAATATCTTTTACCTTTATAGGCAAAATATCACTGATTCTAAGTCCTGTATTTAGTCCAAATTTAAAGAGCAAACCATACTTAGGATTTTTTCCATTTAAATAATAATACAATTGTTTTATTTTTATTTTATCTTTTATTGGTTCAACTACCATAGTATTCCTCCAAACTATTTTTATACAGTGTATCAAAAAAAAACGTTTCATAACATTTTTTGATATTATACTAATAAATTATATCACATTAAGCGTTAAAGCCTATAGTTATTATCATTATCATAGGTACGTTATGAAACAAAATACGCAAATTGTTTTATAAGTATTTTGATAGTTACAATAACCAATCTTCAACTATGGTCGCAAAATTAACTTATGCATTCGTATAACCCAACTTCCAATTATCCCTTATCATATGCATAAGTTAATTTTGCATTTTACATTAAAAATAAAACTTAATTTAAAGGGGGAAGCTTAATTTGCCAAATGATTCTTTTAACTTAGAGAATATAAAACTTAAAGATATAATTGACTTAGATTTTTTACAAAAATTCCAAGATGATTTTGGAGAAAGTATGGAAATAGCTAGTATCACTGTTAATATGGATGGTGTTCCTATTACAAAACCGACAAGATATACAAATTTCTGTTCTAAATATACTCAATCAAATGAAAAAGGAATTAAAAAATGTGCAGAATCACATAGAATTGGAGCGAAGAAGCCGCTAGAACTGGCAAGCCTTATATATATACCTGCCATGCGGGATTAATCGATTTTGCAGTTCCAATTATAATTGATGGAAAACAATTCGGCACAATTCTTGGAGGTCAAATTGTTTTTTCAAAAGTCGATGAAGAGAAAATTTTAAAAACAGCCAGTGAACTTGGGCTAGATAGTGAAAAATACAAAGAGGAAGCCAATAAAATAACTTCATTAGCTGAAAATAAAGTTAAAGCTGCTGCAAATATTTTATTTACTGTTGTAAACGCCTTATCACAGATTGGACACCAGCAACTTAAAATAAAAGAAATGACTAATATCCTTTCAGAGAATTTTAGCCAAATATCCGCTGCCATGGAAGAACTAGCAGCTTCATCTGTACAAGTCGCAGAAAATCAAGAAAGTTTGAATAATGAAATATTAAATGTTGATAAATTATCAAATGAGATCAATTCTATTTTGACGTACATAAAAGACATTGCCAATCAAACAAAAATGCTTGGATTAAATGCATCAATTGAAGCAGCACGTGCTGGCGATGCTGGAAAGGGCTTTGGAGTTGTTGCTAATGAAATACGTAAATTATCGGAAACCTCTAAAGAAACTGCTGCAAAAATAAGCGCCTTAACTGAGAAAATACAAAATTCAGTTCATGTAACATTGGATACCTCTGATGCAACTTTGAATACAACTCAACAACAATCTGCTGCCGTACAAGAAACCAATGCAAGCGTAGAAGAAATCATGAGTCTAGCCGATGAATTAAATAGTTTGGCAAATAAATAAAACAAATTATACATACGTTTTTATTGGACTGTCGCGCTAAACATAAATATTACGAAGTAACAGTGACTTGTAACATTAAAAAGAATCCATAAATCTAAGGTGGAAAAATCGTAAAATCCTAAGATATTTCAATAACTCGCTAGGCGCTCAGGCAGATTGAAATATCTAAGTATTTTATGATTTTTTCACCAAGATTTATTGGATTCTTTTTAAATTGTTCCATCATCACTGCTACTTCGCTTTTACGGTAGTTCAAGGAAAAAATTCCTCCGTACCTACGGAATTTTGGGTGTGAACTTGTCCACTCATTTATTGATTAACAGTGATTATAGAGTATTTTTCATAGGGAACCGGAGAAAAATTTACCTTGCATTTCCGGTTTAGCGAAGTAACAGTATTGAAGGAATAGTTTAAATAAAATTTTATAAATCTTAGTGGCAAATTGTTAAAGTAGCGACAGCGGAGAAAAATCATCCTTCACTGTACTCTGTCCTCTGTACTTTGTACTCTGAGTTAAATTCCAGTTTGTAAGGATAAATTTGGTATTGGCAATTTAAATATTTCAGCTTGTTTATCTATAGTAACTTAATATATATTATTGAGAACTAAAAAGAAATCACATAGAAAAAATTACACTTAACGTTTCTTCATATGCTGTACCTTTTATTACTCAATAGGATTTAAAACTTCGAATTGTAAACCAAATTTTCATGGAATTGTATATACACTAATGGAATTGAAGTTATAGAAAATATAATAGAACATTCAAAGATCTATTCACAAAAACCTTTGAATGTTCTATTATATATAGGAACTTATTACTTTTTAAATACTATTTTTGTATTTTAAGTTCATGAATCACATGAACTGCTAGCCACTCTTTTTATATTTGCTCCTAGCTTTTGAAGTTTTTTTCTATATTTACATAACCTCTATCTACATGGTAAATATCAGCTATCTCAGTTTCTCCTTCTGTAACTAAACCTAATAGAATAAGTGCAGCTCCTGCTCTTAAATCTGTAGCTTTTACACTAGCCCCAGTAAATCCGTTTCCACCATGTATAATTGCACTTCTGCCATCAATCTTGATATTAGCGCCCATTCGTGTCATTTCTGGAACATGCATAAATCTATTTTCAAAAATAGTTTCTGTTACAACACTAGTGCCATCCACAGAGCATAAAAGTGCCATTATTTGTGGCTGCATATCAGTAGGAAATCCAGGATATGGCATTGTTTTTATATCAACAGGTTTTAATCTTCTTCTACCATCAACAATCAAGGTATTATCATCTTTTTCCATGGAAACTCCCATTTCTGCAAGTTTAGCTATTATAGGTTTTATATGTTCTTCATTAATACCATTTATTTTTATTAAACTTTTTGTTATCGCAGCAGCAATCATAAAAGTTCCAATCTCAATTCTATCGTAAATAGGTCTATAGGTAGTACCCTTCAATTTTTTTACGCCTTTAATAGTAATCATGTCTGTACCAATGCCACTTATATTAGCACCCATTTTATTCAAAAAATTTGATAAATCTGCAACCTCTGGTTCTTCTGCTGCATTTTCTATTATGGTTTCACCTTCTGCAAAAATGGAAGCCATTATTATATTTTCTGTAGCACCTACCGACGGAAAATCAAGATAAATTTTATTTCCCAAAAGTTTTCCACTACTAGCCTCAACATATCCATGATCTATATTTATATCCACGCCCAATGCTTTAAAGCCTTTAAGGTGCAAATCTACAGGCCTGGTTCCTATGTTACATCCTCCTGGAAGTGCCATCTTTACTTTACCAAATCTTGAAATCATGGGGCCCATAATAAAAAATGATCCTCTCATTTTTCTAACTAATTCACTATCAATATCTACACATTTTACATCAGAAGTATCTATTTCAAGTCTATTTTTAAGTAAATCTATATTAACTTTTGCTCCAAGTGTTTTTAATAAGTCGATAATTACAAAAACATCCAGTAGCATAGGACAATTTTCTATTACACATTTATCACTGCTCAAAATGGTTGCAGCTATTATAGGTAAAACAGCATTTTTAGCTGAACTTATATTCACTTCACCATTTAGAGTTTCCCCACCCTTTATAATAAATTTACTCATTTTAATCCTCCACTCATAACTTGTTTATAATTTACTATTTGCAATAAATAATTAGATTATAGTCATTTATTTCAGTATGAATTTTATTTTAGCACCATTTTTAATAATTTATGTTTAAAATTGGAGTGCCTATCATAATATAAATTCCATCATTATACTTGCATACAGCATAGTTTAAATCTACCTTTTTATTATTATCAAATATATAATCATACCTTCCAGTATACATAGTTGTACTTAAAATATTGTTCATCCTTGTGGTCTTTAAGTTTTTAACCCCATTCTTATCAAAATAACCCTTAATACTACATGCTACTTTACTAATATTTTTTAGCTTACTTTTAGCTTTTATATACATATAAGGAGTACTTTTGCCTCCAATTGATTTTGTTACTTTTCTTTTTAATTCATCAATGTTATTTTTATTTGTAAGCAATTTTATATATATTGATATATCATAATAATCAGCTTTTTTTACACTTTCGATATATCCGGATACATCCTTATTATCAAAATTGATACAGTAACTTTTACCATTATAAATTGTTACTTTTTTATTATTTAAGTTCATATTTTTAATCCAGTTTTTGCACTCTTTTTCTCCATTATTATTTGTTTTATAATTTGTGGTTAGACCTATTTCTTCTATAGTACTATTAGTTTCCTTTAATGCATTGCTTAAATAATCATCATTAGTTACTGCATTAATTTTTACTACATAAATGTTTATAATTACTGATAGTATTAATAAAATTGCAACAAAAATTTTTTACTATTCATTTATTTCCCCCTCTTTTCCTTAAGATTATTCACTAAATTTAAAATTTTTTTATTCTAAAAGAAGGGAGAAAATTAAATTTAATAGTTTCGAATTTGATTTCTCTATATTATCAATATATAAAAATTCCACATGAAATGTGAATAAACATTTACGTGGTTTGGGATGAAGTTCCATTACCTTCTATAACTAGATAAAATACGTTTTAAAGCTTCCACTAAATTCCCGCAATCTCAATTTGTCTTTTTTTTAGTTTATCTTGTTTGCTAAGAAAGTATTTACATTAGGTTCTAGAAGGATAATGGCTGCCGCCCAAGCCCCGCAATCTCAATTTGTCTTTTTTTTAGTTTATCTTGTTTGCTAAGAAAGTATTTACATTAGGTTCTAGAAGGATAATGGGCTGCCGCCCAAGCCCCGCATATGTTTACTTTCAAAAAATAATAAAAACCAGAAAATAAATTTCTGGTTTTTATTATATTTACTTTTCTTTAACCTTTATCCTTGCAAGAGCTCTTGATAAAGCGAGTTCTGCCCTTTTAAGATCAACATTATCATTTTTAGCATCCCTAATTCTTTTTTCGGCTCTTTCTTTAGCTTCCTCAGCTCTATTAACGTCAATATCTTCTGGCCACTCACTAGCATCACACATAAATGTGACTTCTGATGCTCCTACATTTAAAACTCCTGTAGATGTAAAAGCTCTTTTCTCCGTACCATCTGCTTGAATAAATTTGGTTTCTGTTGGTTGTAAAAAAGCAACCATATCCGAGTGATTTCCAAGTATACCCAATCCGCCTTCAACAGTTTTTGTTGAAATTTCACTTACTTCTCCAACATAAAACGTCTTTTTAGGTGTTAGTATGCTCAATTTCATGTTTGTTGCCATACTAAATCACTCCTTTTAGCTTTCCATCATTTTTTTAGCTTTTTCTCTTACATCTTCAATAGTACCTGCAAGTAAAAATGCAGCTTCTGGAAGATCATCACATTTACCATCAAGAATTTCTTTAAAACTTCTTATAGTATCTTTTACAGTTACATATTGACCTGGTATTCCTGTAAACTGTTCAGCAACACTAAATGCTTGTGAAAGAAATCTTTGAATTCTTCTTGCTCTTCCAACAAGTAATCTATCATCTTCGGAAAGTTCATCAACACCAAGTATTGCAATTATATCCTGAAGTTCTGCATATCTTTCAAGTATATGCTTAACTTTGTTTGCAACTTCATAGTGTTCTTCTCCAACAATTCTTGGATCAAGTATTCTTGATGATGATTCAAGAGGATCAACTGCTGGATATATTCCAAGTGCAGATATTGATCTTGAAAGAACAGTTGTTGCATCAAGATGCGAGAATGTTGTTGCTGGTGCAGGATCTGTAAGGTCATCAGCAGGTACATATACAGCCTGAACTGATGTAATTGAGCCCTGCTTTGTTGAAGTTATTCTTTCTTGAAGAGCACCCATTTCATTTGAAAGTGTTGGCTGATAACCAACGGCACTAGGTATTCTTCCAAGTAAAGCTGAAACTTCTGAACCAGCTTGTGTAAATCTGAATATATTATCTATGAATAAAAGCACATCCTGGCCTTGATCTCTAAAATATTCAGCCATTGTAAGTCCTGTTAAAGCAACTCTCATTCTTGAACCAGGTGGCTCATTCATTTGACCAAATACAAGAGCTGTTTTATCAATAACTCCAGATTCTTTCATTTCATAATAAAGGTCATTACCTTCTCTTGTTCTTTCTCCAACACCTGTGAATACTGATAATCCACCGTGTTCTTTAGCTATATTATTTATAAGTTCCTGAATAAGAACTGTCTTACCAACACCGGCACCACCGAATAAACCTATCTTTCCACCTCTTTGATATGGAGCAAGTAAATCTATAACCTTAATACCTGTTTCAAACATCTCTGGATGAACTGATTGTTCTTCAAATGTTGGAGCTGGTCTGTGTATTGGATAATATTCATTAGCTTCAACGCTTCCAACCTCATCTATAGGCTGACCTAATACATTAAAAAGACGACCTAAAACAGATTTACCAACTGGTACTGATATTGGCTTACCAGTATTTATTGCTTCCATTCCTCTTTTTAATCCATCGGTGCCTTCCATAGATATTGTTCTAACAATATCATCACCTATGTGCTGTTCAACTTCAGCAATAAGTTTTTTATCTCCCATATTTATTTCAATCGCATTATAAATATCAGGAAGGTTTTCTGCATCAAATCTAATATCAACGACAGGTCCTATTACCTGAACAATTTTACCTACATGTTCTGGCATCAGTTTCCCTCCTTATTTAAGAGCCTCCGCTCCTCCAACTATTTCTGTAATTTCCTGAGTAATAGCACTTTGTCTAATTCTGTTATACTGAAGATTTAAATTATCAAGCAATTCATTTGCATTTTTAGTTGCGTTATCCATTGAGGACATTCTAGATGCCTGCTCACTAGCTTTAGAATTTAAAAGCAAGTTAAACATCTGCTGTTCTAAATGCAATTTAATTGCCCTACCAAGTAAAATATCAGAAGTAGGTTCAAATTCAGCTACACTCATGCTATTATCCGATTCTTTAGCTTCAAGCGGAAGTATTTTTTTTATTTCAACACTTTGTTTTATAGTAGAAATAAATTTTGTATAAACCACATAAACTTCGCCTGCATCACCGTTTTCATAAAGCTTCAAAGCATGCTCAGTTATCTTCTTAGCTTCCTCTAATCCTGGTTCATTAGGAATATCAACATATTCAGCAACAGTATCATATTTAAGTCTCTTAAAATATGCTCTTCCCTTTTGACCAACTGTTATAAGTAAAGATTTATCTTTTTCCTTACACATAGTCTCATCTGCAGCGGCAACAACAGCTCCGTTAAAACCTCCGCAAAGACCAGAATCTGAAGTCAAAGCTACATAAAGCTTTTTATCACTTTTATTACCAGCAATATATGCATTTCCCTTATCAGATGAATTTACAATTTTACTCATAACATCATTAAAAGCTTCATAATACGCTTTGTTTCCTTCAAGATTCTGTCTTGATTTTCTTAAATTAGAGGTGGCTATAAGTGACATGGCGTTTGTTATTTTTCTAGTATTAGTAATAGACTTAATTCTTCTTTTTATCTTTATAAGTCCTGCTCCTGCCATACTTCACCTCCCGCATAGGAACTTAAACTATTCCTCTGCTATAAATATCTTTTTATATTCTTTTATTGCCTTATCAAGTTCACTATTTATTTCATCAGTTAATGCTTTCTTTTCGATTATTTCTTTTCCTAAATCTCTATAATGAGTATCTATGTATTCAAGAAGTCCTTCTTGGAAAGCCTTAAGTTTTGAAACATCAATATCCATTACATATTCATTAACAACTGCATATAAAATTATGATTTGCTTTTCAACAGGCATTGGCTTGTATTGAGGCTGCTTCATTATTTCAGTAAGTCTTTTACCTTTTTCAAGTCTCTTCATAGATTCTTTATCAAGGTCTGAACCAAACTGTGCAAAAGCAGCAAGTTCTTCATACTGCGCAAGTTCAAGTCTGAGTGTTCCTGAAAGCTTTTTCATAGCTTTAATCTGAGCACTACCACCAACTCTTGATACTGATATACCTGAGTTAACGGCTGGTCTCTGACCTGCATAGAAAAGTTCTGCTTCAAGGAATATCTGGCCATCTGTTATAGATATAACATTTGTAGGTATATATCCCGAAACGTCTCCTGCTTGAGTTTCTATTATAGGAAGTGCTGTTATAGAACCTCCTCCAAGTTTCTCAGAAAGCTTTGCAGCTCTTTCAAGAAGTCTTGAATGTAAATAGAAAACATCTCCAGGATAAGCTTCTCTGCCTGGTGGTCTACGAAGAAGTAATGACATTGTTCTATAAGCAACTGCGTGCTTAGACAAATCATCATATATAATAAGTACATCTTTTCCTTTAAACATAAAGCTTTCTGCAATAGTTACACCTGAATATGGTGCTAAATATTGTAGTGGTGCTGGATCTGCAGCAGTTGATGATACTACTATGCTATAGTCCATAGCTCCCATTTCTTCTAATGTATTAACAATGTTTACTACAGTAGATTGTTTCTGTCCTATAGCAACATAAATACATATTACATCTTTTCCTTTTTGATTTATTATAGTATCAATAGCAATAGCAGTTTTACCTGTCTGTCTATCTCCTATAATAAGTTCTCTTTGTCCTTTTCCAATAGGTATCATTGAGTCTATGGCTAATAATCCTGTTTGAAGTGGTTCATTAACTGATTGTCTATCAATAACTCCAGTAGCTTTTATATCTACTGGCTTTGATTCCTCAGCCTTTATAGGACCTTTGCCATCTATTGGCTGCCCCAATGCATTTACAACTCTTCCAAGCATTGCTTCACCAACAGGCACTTCAACAACCTTTCCTGTACTCTTAACAACGTCGCCTTCCTTAATTCCATCTTGTGAACCAAGTAGAACGCAGCCGACATTGTCTTGTTCAAGGTTTAGAGCCATACCATACACGTTGTTTGGAAACTCAAGAAGTTCACCAGCCATACAGTTATCTAGACCGTATACTCTGGCAATACCATCACCTATTTCTATTATAGTACCTGAATCTACAGTTTCTACTTTATCTTCATATCCTTCAATTTGCTTTTTAATTATTGAAGTTATTTCTTCAGGTTTTATGTTCATAGGCTCACCTCTATTTCTCTTCAAGCATTACTTTTTTCATGCTCTCTAATTTATGTTTAATAGTTCCATCGATAACATCATCGCCAACTCTTACATAAACTCCACCTATTATATCTGAATCAATAATTTCTCTTAATACAATAGTTTTGTTATATTTCTTTGAAAGCTTTTCTGTAAGAGTTTTTCTTTCATCATCTGTAAGCGGTATTACAGTTTTAATCTCTGCAATAACCTTGTTATTTTTTTCTAAAGAAATTTCTCTTAATTGGTTAAGAATTCCATCCACTTCATGAATTCTCTTTTTTTCTACAAGAAGCAACAGAAAAGAGAGCAGTTCTTTATCTATTTTACCTTTAAAAATATCGGTAAACATTTGTTCTTTCACAGAAGTACTCATTTTGGGGTGTTTTATGATTTGTTGAATATCATTGTTTGTTTTTATTAATGCAACAATATCCTCAAAATCAGAAATATATTGATCAACTTTGTTTTTTTCTTCACCCACTTCATATAGAGCAAGCGCATATCTCCTATCTAGATATTCATACATAATTAAATACCTACCTTAGCAACAAAGTCTTCTATAAGTCTTCTGTGTTCAGTTTCATCTAAAGATTTGTTAAGAGCTTTTGAAGATACAAGCATGGCAAGTTCTACAACTTGAGATTTAATTTCATCCTCTGCTTTTTCTTTTTCTCTTTCAGCTTCTTTTTTGCTCTCTCTAAAATAACCTGAGCTTCATTTGAAGCTTCACCTGTTATTTCCTCTGAAACCTTCTCAGCTTTTACTTTATAGTTTTCAACTATAGCTTTTCCTTCTTCTTTTGCCTTTGCTAATTTTTGTGCATTTTCATTTTTTAACTTTTCTGCTTCAACTCTATCAGATTCTGCTTTATCAATATCACTTTTAATTGCATTAACTCTAGAATCTATTTTATTGTTAACAGGATTAAATAAAAAATGTCTTAAAAGAAAATACAAAATTATAAAGTTAACTATAGTTATACCAACTCTAATTAAATCTATATCCATTACGCGTAAAAGCCTCCCTTCAGGCTTATTTTAAGAATAAATAGTTATTATTTACTAGCAAATAATAGTAATATAGCAATAAGGAATGCATATATAGCAGTTGCTTCTGAAAGTGCAGCACCTATAATCATAGTACTCATTATTTTACCACTTGCTTCTGGTTGTCTTCCAACAGCTTCAGCTGCTTTAGAAGCAGCATTACCTGTTCCAATACCTCCACCTATACAACCTAATGCAGCTATACCTGCACCTAACATTGCCATTGTGTGTGCATCAATACTCATAATTTGTTTCCTCCTTTATTATTCCTCAGCAGTAATTTTTATGTTAATCATAGTTAACATCACAAATATTAGCATTTGAAGCCCGCCATCAAATACGTCAAAATAAAAATGAAATGGCACTGGCAATACAAATGCAAAATGACCCATACCTTTATAAATTAAACTAAGCAATACTCCACCCGCTGTCATATTACCAAAAAGTCGCAGGCAAAGTGATAATGGTGTGGTAAATCTCTCTAATATGTTTATTGGAAGCAAAAACAATTTTGGCTTTCCAAAAGCTGTAAAGTAATTAACTAAACCATTTCGTTTAATAGATGTAGCCTGGATCATAAAAAAAGTTATAGCAGCAAGTCCTGCCGTTACACTTACATCCTCTGTTGGAACAGGAGCTCCTACAAGTCCTGCCAAATTCATCAATAATATAAATATAGCTAATGTTCCAACATACGGTATGAAGCTTTTGTAACTTTCGCCCATATTTTCTTTAACTAGGTTATTTATGGATTCTACAACAATTTCAACTGCACTTTGTTTTTTATCAGGCATTTTATTAAGATTTCTAGTAAGAAGCCATGCTATAAGTGTAACCAATATAATTATAGCCCATTGAACTCCTATACCAGTTGATATTCCCTTAAAACTGCCAAACAGCGGTTTAATTTCTTCCATCCAATCACTTCCTTCCTATTCATTTTTAACTTTTAATCCATATATTATTATAGATATGTACTGTGCAGTAAACCCAAACATATAGGCTACTATATAAAATTTATTTATCTTGCAGAGTATAAAAGCTATTATACATACTATAACAACTCTTAGTATACCCCCAATCAATAAAAAATCTTATTACCTTTTTGTTTTATATAAACAATATCAGATATAATAGAATTAGCAGTAAAACTTAATGCTGCTATTAAGAGTCCTAATAAGGCAACAAAAACATAGGAGGATTTTACAACCAAAGTTAAGGCGCAAATTAATATTGCTAGTATTACATCGCATATAATAACATTTTTCAGCATGCTTTTTATATTAGTTTCCAATTTATTTCCTCCAATGACTTAAATTAATGACTTAATTATATATCTTTAATTTTTATAAATAAACTTTTGTTTTCGCCTATTTTAACAATATTTTATTATTATAATAGTTTATTAACGGTTTCTTTTCTTTTTAATCTCTATAAGTTGCAAATGCTTTGATAAATTCAAATTTCAAATTAAATTTCAAATTACTGAAAATTATAATATTTACATATTCCTGTCATTGCGCTATCAAATATTTTATCACTATACTTATATCGTATAAACTCATAAAAACTATACTATTGTATATACAAAATTATATATGCATATTTGCCTTTACGCTGTAAAGTTTGCTTGATCATCCTCTTCTTCTACAGTACTATTCCTTTTACTATTAAATACAAAAGTTATACAAGATCCAACAGCTATCAATGCAATTCCTACAATCATATTGAAGGTAATGACTTCCTTTAAAATTATTAATGCAAAAATGGATGCTAGCACTGGCTTTATATAAAATACTAATGATGCTATAGAAGCTGATGTTTCATCCATTGCTAAAAAATAAAAAGTATATCCAAGACCTGTTACAAAAATACCTATATATATTAAAGCAAGAATAGTTGATGAGTTTATTCCTTGTATAATTGGAATATCAGAAAATATTTTTAGACCTATCTTATCAAAAAATAATGAAACAAAGCTTATTTTGGAAATCATAATAAGTATAAACATTTCAAGACTTCCCATTATAAAGCTAAAACAACTTAATACAATTCCACCATATTTTTTACTCTTGTATTTACCTATAACACCATATAAAGCAAATGTAACTGCAGACAGTAAGGTAAACACTATCCCCTTAACACTACTAGTCATATTAAATGGATTCATTATAAATATTATACCTATTACGTTTAAAATCATAGAAATTATTGTATCCTTATACACTAACTCATTTAGCATTATATATGCAAGTGGTATAACAAATATTGGATTGCAGCTAAACAATATTGCAACTATGGAAGCTTTACAATCTAATACCGCTAGTTGATAAAATAGCATACTTACGACTACACATATAAATCCTGACATAATAAAAAATTTTAGATTTTTTAGTCCAAATAAGATTTCTCTTTTTTTTATATTTCTCATAGCAAGAGGTAAAAGCACAATTCCACCTATAAAAAATCTTATAAATGTCAATTGCACAGGATTGAACCTTCCAGAAACCAATTTTAACGATATCTCCATAGTACTAAATAAAACTGTCGATAACATAATATACAAATATCCCTTTTTCATTTATATTTCCCCCAGTTAGTTTTTTATAAAATGAATTTTTATAATTTAAAACCTCCATAAGTTTTGAAAGTTTTCAAAACATATTTTAATTTATTTTAGTACTGATATAATTGATGTATATAAATGACTGCAAATAAACTTAATTTTTAAGTTCAAAAACTATTTATCATTATAGCAAATATAGACAATTTTATAAAATATTAAATAAATATACATTCATACAAAAAAAATATATTTTACAGGAGATGTAATCCTTGGATATTAAACAGTTAAAATACTTTCTTGCAGTTGCAAAAGAAAAACAAATCACAGCTGCTGCAAGAAAACTTCATATTGCTCAACCACCATTAAGCAAACAATTAAAACTTTTAGAAGAAGAATTAGGAACAAGTCTTTTAGAAAGGGGCAGTCGTAATATAACCCTTACCGATGCTGGAAATATACTTTTTACTAGGGCTACAGAAATTATTAATTTAGTTGAAAGTACAAAAAAAGAACTTAACGATCTAAATCAAGGATTAAACGGTACATTAAATATAGGTGCTGTAACCTCATCTATATCCACTATAATGCCAGAACAAATAAAATTTTTTCATGCTCAATATAGGAAAGTGAATTTTCAAATATGGGATGGTGATACTCTTAGAATTACTGAACTTCTAAAAAATAATACAATTGAAATTGGCATTGTAAAAACTCCATTCGACTACGAAAACTATAATTTTATATTAATTTCAAATAAAGTTTCTACTACTCCAATGCTCGCAATAACAAATTCATTATTGTCTGAAAATATATTATCAATAAACATTGATGTTTTAGTGAATAAACCTTTAATAATGCACCGAAGATATGAAAATAAATTAATAAATTATTGCGAACAACATGGTTTTAAGCCTTCAATTCTTTGTAAGGCAGATGACATAAGATTAATGCTTGCCTTGGCATATGATGATATCGGAATTGCTATCTTACCAAAATCCAATGTAGACTCTTTATCAACTGATAAATTAAGATTATTTGAAATCAAAGATTTATATATTGAAACAAACTTTGCTATTATATGGCCTAAAAATCACTATTTATCTAATATCGCAAAACAATTTTATAGAAAATTTTACAAACAAAGCTATTTTTTAAAAAAAAATATTGATAAAAACTAAGAAATCTTTGCTTTAAATAATCATAAAAGTGAACAGTTATTTAAAACAAAGTAAAAAATAAAAATCCAGAAGATTAAATTTCTTCTGGATTTTTATATAAATAACTAATTACTACATTTTTTCAACAACTATTGCTGTTCCTTGTCCACCACCAATGCATAAAGTGGCAAGTCCAAGTTTTGCATCTCTTTTTTGCATTCCATATAATAATGTAACTAATATTCTTGCACCAGATGCTCCTATTGGATGCCCTAATGCAATAGCTCCGCCATTAACATTCACTTTGCTCATATCAAATTTTAAATCTTTTGCTACTGCTAAACTTTGAGCCGCAAAAGCTTCATTTGCCTCTATTAAATCTAAATCTTCAACTTTTATATCAGTCTTAGCTAAAGCTGCTTTTGTTGCATAGAATGGTCCGTATCCCATTATTGCTGGATCTAATCCTGCTGAACCATATGAAACAATTTTAGCAAGTGGCTTTATTCCCAACTCTTTTGCTTTATCAGCACTCATTATAACTAAAGCTGCTGCAGCATCATTTAATCCTGAAGCATTTCCAGCTGTTACTGTTCCATCTTTCTTAAATGCTGGCTTTAATTTAGCCATTCCTTCTATTGTACTTCCAAATCTTGGGTGCTCATCTGTATCAAATACGACCTCACCCTTTCTAGTTTTTATAGTTACAGGAACTATTTCATCCTTAAATTCTCCATTTTTTATAGCTTTTTCAGCTTTTTGCTGCGATGCAAGTGCAAATTCATCTTGTTGTTGTCTAGTAATACCCCATTTTTCAGCTATGTTTTCAGCTGTGATTCCCATATGATACTGATTAAAAGCATCCCATAATCCATCAGTTATCATTTCATCTACAAACTGAGTATTTCCCATTCTTACTCCCCATCTTGCGTTATCTACAAGATATGGTGCTCTTGACATATTCTCCATTCCACCTGCTATTACTATATCAGCATCTCCTGCTTTAATTATCTGCGCTGCAAGGCTAACTGTTCTAAGACCAGAACCACAAACCTTATTAATTGTAAGTGCTGGAATTTCTACAGGTAACCCAGCTTTTACAGCTGCTTGTCTTGCTGGATTCTGTCCTAATCCTGCTGTAAGTACGTTTCCAAAAATAACTTCTCCTATTTGTTCTGCTTTTATTCCAGCTCTTTTAACTGCTTCTTTTATAACTACTGCACCTAAATCCACTGCTGGTACATCTTTAAGGCCTTTTCCATATGAACCTATTGCTGTTCTTACAGCACTAGCTATTACAACTTCTTTCATTCAAAATAACCTCCTAAATTTTTAATCTAAGGTATATCAATCGTTTTTCAATCTTACAAGTTAATTATACCTACTATTCATTTTTTTATCAATAGATTTTGTTAAAAAAAACACAAACTTTCTATATCATAAATTCGCTGGGTTTCGTTTCAGTTAATCCAAAATGATACAATATTGCTTCTGCTATTCTCTTGGATGCGTTTCCATCTCCATATGGATTTATAGCCTTGCTCATCTTATCATATTCTTCTTTAACTCTTATTATTTTATTAGCTTCCTCTACAATTTTTTCAACATCTGTGCCTACAAGCTTTACCTTTCCAGCCTCAACTGCTTCAGGTCTTTCAGTAACGTCTCTTAATACAAGAACTGGTTTTCCTAAATGAGGTGCTTCTTCTTGAATTCCACCAGAGTCAGTCATAACCATAAAGCATTTATTCATAAGATTATGAGTTTCCTTTGTATCAAGTGGCGATAAAAGGTGAACTCTTTCAGTTTTATCTAAATGCTTATATACAACATCTCTTACAACTGGATTTAGATGAACTAAGTAGACAATTTCAACATCCTTGTTTTCTTTTACTATTCTTTTTAATGATTCACAAATATTTTCTATTCCAGCGCCCCAATTTTCACGTCTGTGAGCTGTTATCATTATAATTTTTTTGTTTTTATAATCTAAATCATTAAGTACTTCATTGCTAAATTTATAACTATCCTCTACTGTGTGCTTCATGGCATCAATAGCAGTATTTCCTGTTATAAAAATGTTTTTTTCGTCTATTCCTTCCTTTAACAGATTATTTTTAGACTTTTTAGTAGGTGCAAAATGTAAATCTGCTATAGCTCCTGTTAATTTTCTATTCATTTCCTCAGGAAAAGGAAAGTACTTATCATATGTTCTTAATCCAGCTTCAACGTGACCAACACTTATTTTTTGATAAAAAGCTGCAAGTGAAGCTGCAAATGTAGTTGTTGTGTCACCATGAACAAGTACTATATCGGGTTTTTCCTTAGAAAATATGTATTCTAAGCCTTCAAGTACTCTTGAGGTTATTCCAGTCAATGTTTGTTTATCTTTCATTATATTAAGATCAAAATCAGGTGAAATTTTAAATATATCTAAAACCTGATCAAGCATTTCCCTATGTTGTGCAGTAACACAAACCTTAGCCTGAAACTCATCCATGCTCTTTAACATTTTAACAAGTGGAGCCATCTTAATAGCCTCTGGTCTTGTTCCGAAAATACTTATTACTTTAATCCTGTTCATAGAATTATACCTCCATTTATTCATATCTGTCATATTTCTATTATATTCTTATATATCTATTTTTTCATAATAATACATTTCATTCCTTATGCTTAAAAAGACCAAATTTAAATGCAACTATAACTATAATTACAATTACTACAGCAAGAACTGTGTATGCTTTAGTATTTGTAAGCTGCATTACTATTACAGACATAAGACCAAGTACTGCACTTATAAGATACATGATTATAACTGCTTGCTTTTGACTAAGTCCCATTGCAAGAAGCCTATGATGCAAATGACCTTTATCTGCCTGCATTATTGGTCTTCCATTTATTTTTCTTCTTATAATTGCAAAAATTGTATCATATATTGGAAGTCCAAATGCTAATATAGGAACTGCAATAACCACTGCTGAAGCTGATTTTATAGCCCCTTCTATGGATATTGCCGCAAGTAAAAAGCCTATTAATTGTGCTCCAACATCACCCATAAATATTGATGCTGGATTAAAATTATACGGTAAAAATCCAAGTATAGCTCCTGCTAAAATAAGCGATAATATCTGTGCTTCTATCCTACTTTGACCATTCAAAAATGCAATTAATGCCATAGTACTTGCTGAAATAATTCCTGTTCCTGCTGCTAATCCATCCAGTCCATCTATAAGGTTAAATGCATTTGTTATTCCAACAATCCAAATCAAAGTTAAAATTATCCCTAGTGCATATCCAATTTTTATGTATGAATTTAAATTACTTATCGGATTAGTTATCATGGATATTTTTATTCCAAAGGCAATTAATGCACAAGCTGCCGCAATTTGAAATAATATTTTTTGCAGCGGTTTTAAATTAATTAAATCATCTGTAACTCCACCAATAACTATTATAAATGAACCAATCAAAATTCCTATTTCATGTCTTGTAATAGGACCATTCTTTAAAATCAAGGCCGTTAGGAATCCTAAATATATAGCAAGCCCCCCAAGCTTTGGAATTGGCTTTTTATGCACTCTTCTTGCATCTTTTGGTACATCTATTGCATTTATAGCCTTTGCAAATTTTCTTACAAATGGTGTACTTATAAAGGATACAAATATTGCTATAAAAAATATGTAATATGTACTAATCATTATTTTCCTTCCTTAAGCTGCAATTTATAACTTATACATAGTTAAATAATCGCCATAAATATATTTTAATATTCAGTTTCACCCAAAAGAGATTCATCATTTTCAATCCAATCATTTACATTTATTATTCTATAATTATCTTTAGAATCCCTTATGACAACTTTATCTATGCCAGAATTTATTATCATTCTCTTACACATAGAACACGGTGCAGCATTTTCAACTAAAGTATTTGAATCAGCATCCTTTCCAACAAGATATAGTGTTGAACCAATCATGTCTTTTCTTGAAGCACTAATTATTGCATTAGCTTCTGAGTGAACAGACCTGCAAAGTTCATAATGAGTTCCCCTTGGTACATTTAGTTTCTTTCTTATACATATTCCTATATCACTACAATTTTTTCTTCCTCTTGGCGAACCACTATATCCACTTGATATTATTTCGTCATTTTTTACTATTATTGCTCCATAGTTTCTTCTAAGACATGTACCTCTTTCAAGCACAGTCTCAGCTATGTCTAAATAGTAATTATTTTTGTCTCTTCTCTCCATACTCAACTCTCCTAAAGCTTTTTTCTACTATAATTATAGTGTAAAACCTCAAAAAATGCACACTAATTTTTGTTTTTATCATTGAATTTTTACAGTTTATATACAATAATCAATGATATTCTATGTTGTTGTAAATTATTTAGACTTTAATATTTAACCATAAGTAGTATTGTTGCAAAGCATTTGCAAAATGATATAATATATATATGTTTCAAAACAATGTTCTTTACATTTAGGAGGGTCTATTTAATTATGATAGATATTAAAAATCTATGCTTTTCCTATACAAAATCCAGCGATTATATTTTAAATAATATAAATATAAAAATAGAAGATGGAACATACACTTCTATAATTGGAGAAAATGGTTGCGGAAAAAGCACACTAGTTAAACTTATATTAAAACTTTTATCTCCATCTTCAGGCACTATAGAAATAAATTCTAAAAGTATAGGTTACGTACCACAGGTTATGGAGAACTTTAACTTTGGTTTTCCAATAACGGTTTTTGAAATACTTAATTGCCATATGAAAACTTTGCATTTAAAAAATTTAAATATAATAAATAATTCTTTGCTTTCTGTCGGCATGCTAGATTTAAAAAATAGTCTTATTGGTGATTTATCTGGTGGCCAAAGGCAAAAAGTATTCATCGCTAGAGCTCTAATAGGAAACCCTGATACAATAATAATGGATGAACCATCTACTGGTATTGATGTAAAAAGTCAAAATGATATATATTCTACACTGCAACATTTAAATAGAAATAATAATGTAACAATAATTTCAGTAGAGCACAACTTAAAAGCTGCTTATTCTTACTCCACGCATATACTGAAATTAAATAACGGGAATGGCATTTTACTTAGAACTAGTGATTTTTTACACAGCAATTTGGAGGTTATGCAAAATGATTCAAATTTTTCATCTTAGCTTTATACAAAATGCTTTTCTAGCAGCAATTATGATTTCAATATTATGTCCCCTTATAGGTGTCTTTTTAGTACTTAAGAGGCAATCAATGGTAGGAGATACTTTATCGCATGCGTCCTTTGCTGGCGTAGCAATCGGATTTCTTATAAATGTAAATCCCTTAATCACAGCATTTATATTTACTTCACTGTGTGCAATTTTAATTGAGGCATTGAAGGACTTTTTTAAAGGATATTCTGATCTTATACTTCCAATAGTATTAACTTTATCTGTTGGAATAGCTATTACACTTACAAGCAGTGGAAAAGCTTCTGGGAATATCGATGCTTTTCTGTTTGGAAGCCTTTTAACCGTAGAAAAAAAGTGATTTATATTTAATATTAGCAATAAGCATCATTTCTTTTGCAATTATATTCTCTCTTTACAATAAAATTCTTTACACAGTATTTGATGAAAACGGTGCTAAACTTTCTGGTATAAATACTAAACTTTTAAATTATGTATTTTCTTTACTTGTGGGTTCTGCCATTGCTATTTCAATAAGAATAATAGGTATATTAGTGGTGTCTTCTTTAATTGCTGTTCCTGTGGCTACTGCTATGCAGTTAAAAAAAGGTTTTAAAATCACTTTATTGATGTCTATAGTTTTTAGCTTTATAGATATAATGTTAGGACTATTTTCTTCATATTACTTAAATTGTGCACCTGGAGGGACAATTGCTCTAGCTTCGGTATTTACACTACTCATAGTCTTGATATTAAGAAAAGCTTCAAATTGATGTAAAACTTTTATATAAAAAGGGATTGTCGCACTAAAAAATTGCGAAGCAATATAATAGTGAAGGTTTTAACTCGCCCTCATCGTTAAAACCCTTCACTTTAATTAGTTCGTAATTTTTTATATTTAGTGCGACAGTCCCTTTTTAACTATTTAGTCCCGAAAAGCCTGTCGCCGGCATCGCCTAGGCCTGGAACTATATAGCCATTTTCATTTAGCTTTTCATCTATTGATGCTAAATATATATCAACATCTGGATGTGCTTCCTGCACTGCTTTTATTCCTTCTGGTGCTCCTATAAGGCACATAAGTCTTATATATTTTGCTCCTCTTTTCTTTAAAAGAGATATTGCATCAATTGCTGAACCTCCAGTTGCAAGCATTGGATCCGTAACTATTATGTCTCTTTCTTCTATGTCTTGAGGTAATTTACAGAAATACTCTACTGGCTTTAAAGTTTTTTCATCTCTGTATAGTCCAACGTGACCAACTTTAGCTGCTGGTATAAGTTTTAACATTCCATCTACCATTCCAAGTCCTGCTCTAAGTATTGGAACTATAGCCACCTTCTTACCTGCAAGCATCTTGCATTTTGTCTTGCAAATAGGTGTTTCTATTTCTACAGTCTCAAGCTGCATATCACGTGTTACTTCATATGCCATAAGCATTGCAACTTCCTCAACCATTTCCCTAAAATCCTTTGAACCTGTTTCTTTGTTCCTTATAAACGCTAATTTATGTAATATTAATGGATGTGATATTTGTGTTACTTTACTCATTATTTTTTCCTCCTATTTACTATATTTTTTCTCAATTTCAGTTATTTTATCAATTCTTCGCTGATGTCTTTCACCTTGAAACTTTGAAGCTAAAAATGTATCTACAATGTCACATGCGAGTCCAGGCCCTACAACTCTTTCTCCAAATGCAATTATATTGGCATTATTATGTTCTCTACATGCATGTGCAGAAAATGTATCTGAACATGCTGCTGCCCTTATTCCTGGAACCTTATTTGCTGCAATACTTATTCCTATACCTGTTCCACACACAAGTATTCCAAAGTCATAATTCTTTGCTGCAACTTCCTCAGCAACTTTTAGTGCAAAATCAGGATAATCACATGATTCATTTGTGTATGTTCCAAAATCTTTTACTTCTACTCCTTTTTCTTTTAAATGCTCTAACACTTGCTTTTTCAAGGAAAAGCCAGCATGGTCACTTCCTATCGCTATTTTCATACAAACACCTCCACTAATATTATAAATAAATTGCTAAAATATAAAAATTCAGATGTTTTATCTTTCCTCGCAAAAAAAGAAGATAAATGTATCACCTAATACCTTTATCTTCCTTTAATTTTTCAAGTAAAACCTCTAAATCGCTTTTAAGTTCTGTAAAAGTTTTTCTATAAATATCTATACTCCCCCCGTATGGATCACTTATATCAAAATTACTTCCTATATACTCTCCCAATGAATATATTTTATTTGCATGAGTTGAATTTGTGTCTCTTAATACATCTCTTATATACCCTGTCATCGTTAAAACAAGATCAACCTGTTCTATTATAAATGGATTTAATTGAACAGCTTTCCTATTCGATATATCTAAATTTAAGCTTTCATTAACAATAAGAGAACAATTTAAAGAAGTTTTGCTTCCAGGAAAAACAGATAGACCAGCAGATAAAGCTTCAACATCATCAATATCACATATGCTATTAAATATAGCTTCCGCCATACAACTTCTACATGTATTTCCAGAGCAAACAAATAATATTTTCATAAATTATCCCCTCCTTAAATTGACATTTATTTTTTAAGCCTTTATTATATCAAATCCTGCTGACTTATTAAGCCTATTCATTATTGCAACTCCAAACCCTTCTTCTTCAAAGGATTCTGAAAGAATAACATCTACATTATCATCGTCAAAACTTCTTAAAGTTTCAAACAAATTCTTTCCTATAGAGTACATGTCTTTTCTGCTTCCAAGAGATATAACTTCCACATTGTTATAGAAGTTTATAGTTTCATCTGTAGCCATAACCCCTACCTTTTTACCATCATCTATATAATTTTGCACTATTTCATTGATTTTTTCAATAGTTTTTTGCAAATCACCTTCAATAATTTTAACATCTGCTTTTGGAGCATAATGTTTATACTTCATACCAGGTGCTTTTGGTTTAAAATCTTTATCTGGTTTTTTCATAATTGCAGGATCAATATAAGCGTTATTATCAACTTCTCTTACCATTTCCAAAGTAATAGCGCCTGGTCTTAAAATGCATACGGGATCTACTGTACAATCTATAACTGTAGACTCTAGTCCAAAAGTACACTGTTCTCCTCCAATTATGTAGTCAACCTTACCCTTCAAGTCCTCCACACATCTTTCCATATCTGTAGGACTAGGCCTTCCTGAAACATTCGCAGAAGGTGCCGCTATTGGAACGCCAGAAGTCTCTATGATTTTTCTTGCTATAATATTTGACGGCATTCTTATACCTATACTTTTAAGTCCAGCGCTTGTAACATCTGATATAATAGGCTTTTTATTCATTATTAAAGTCATTGGACCTGGCCAAAATCTTTCTGCTAGTTTTCTTGCAATCTCTGGCACCTCTAGTGCAATTTCATTTATACTTTCAAAATCTGCAATATGCACTATAAGTGGGTTATCCTGCGGTCTTCCTTTAGCTAAAAATATTTTCTTAACCGCCTCACCATCACAGGCATTTGCACCTAAGCCATATACAGTTTCTGTTGGAAAAACAACAAGTCCACCGGATTTAATTGTATTTCCAGCCTCTATGATAACCTTACTATTTGTATTATCATTGTACATTCTTATTATTTTAGTATTCATATAAAAAACACCTCAGGTTTCTCTACTTTTTTTTATTTGCTCAATAGCTTCATCTGTAAAATCCGCATGAACGCATTGTTTAAATAATTCGTTTAGAAATAAATACTTCTTGTAACCACCATTTCTAAACACAAGATAGCAATAATTGTTTTCAGGATAAATTTTTTTCATTCTTGCATAGTGATATCCTGCATAAGGGTATCTCTTCATAAAATTAGCATCTATACTTTTTAGATATTTATTTCTAAACCTAGACTTAGTTATTATAATTATTCTAATATCTTTATCTGCTTTCTCAGCATGAACTAAGTTAACTTTATCACATATTATATTACTTGTTGATTTAAAAAGTCCATCCTTAACTTTAATTCTATAGCCATCATACTTAAAGGAAAAAAGATCATTGTTCATTCTGGCTAAAATAGCTAAAGTAATTAATAGCTCTATAACAACAAGATAGAGTATAAACAGTATATTAGCTTGATTTGAAATAATTAATGCAACTGGCAGTGAAAAAAAATAAGGCACATAGAAAACGTAAATCTATTACTAGCTGCATTCTGTTTTCTTATTACCTTATTTAAATTCATATAACTCATCCTTTTTTATTAAAATTCTTCGTTACCAAGAGATTTCATTTTTTCGGCTTGTTCCGAAGTAATAAGTGCATCTATTACTTCTTCTATATCACCATCAAGAAATTGGTCTAATTTATAAAGTGTTAAGCCTATTCTGTGGTCTGTAACCCTTCCCTGTGGAAAATTATATGTCCTTATTCTTTCACTTCTATCTCCTGTACCAACCTGATTTTTTCTATCTTCAGCAATTCCAGCATTTCTCTCAGCTTCAGCCTTTTCATAAAGTCTTGCCCTTAGTACCTTCATAGCCTTTTCCTTATTTTTGAGCTGCCTTTTTTCATCCTGACAGGAAACAACAATTCCTGTAGGTATATGGGTAATTCTAACTGCTGAGTCTGTAGTATTTACGCACTGTCCACCATGACCAGAAGCTCTAAAAACATCTATCCTTAAATCATTTGGATTTATTTCAACATCAACATCTTCAACCTCTGGAAGCACTGCAACTGTAGCCGTTGATGTATGTATTCTTCCACTTGATTCTGTGTCTGGGACTCTTTGAACCCTGTGCGTTCCACTTTCATATTTGAGTTTACTGTAGGCACCCTCACCTTTTATCATAAATACTACTTCTTTAAATCCACCTATATCTGTTTCATTAGCACTCATGATTTCTGTTTTCCAGCCAACTCTTTCAGCATATCTAGTGTACATTCTAAATAAATCTGAAGCAAATAGTGCCGCTTCTTCTCCACCTGCTCCACCTCTTATTTCAAAGAATACATTTTTACTGTCATTTGGATCTTTAGGCAAAAGTAAAAGCTTAAGTTCTTTTTCATAATTAACAACCTGAGGCTCTAACTCTTTTATCTCTTCCTCCACCATTTCCTTTAATTCACTGTCTATTTTATCATTTAACATTTCTTTGTCAGCTTCTAAGCTTTCACATACCTTTTTATATTCTCTATATTTTAGCACTATAATCTCTAAATCGGCATGTTCCTTACATAATTTCTGCCATTCTTTTTGGTCTGCCATAACAGAAGGGTCACTTATTTTAATGGATAGCTCGTCATATTTACTTTCTATAAAATTAAGTCTTTCAAGCATTATTTTATCACTCCGTATTTGTATTTTCACAATATTATATTATAACACACTTGCTGTGTGCTTTCTACATAAACATTTACTTTACTTTTTAAAGCCAGTAACTACTCTGTCATTTCCAGCAAGATCTTTTGTTAATTGAACATTTACAAATCCATTTTCTTGCATTATTCTTTTAACGTCTTCCCACTGATCACTTCCTATTTCATATGCAAGAAGTCCGCCACTATTTAAAGTTTCAACACTTTGTTTAGTTATTTTTCTATAAAACTCAAGTCCATCTTGTCCTCCAGAAAGTGCAATGTGGGGTTCAAAATTTCTTACATCCTCCATAAGATTATTTATTTCATCTAACGGAATATATGGTGGGTTAGAGACAATAACATCAAATTTTATATTTTCATCAACTTGTTTTTTAGAAGATTTCCTTTTTCTATTTTAACATTATGCAAACCAAATTTCTCACAATTTTTATTTGAAACCTCTATAGCCTCATCTGAAATATCAATGCAAAAAACATTAACATTTTTCTCATAATGAGCTATAGATAATCCTATAGCTCCACTTCCTGTACAAACATCACATACAGTAGTATATTTTTTATCCTCTACATTTTTCATTACCTCTTCAACTAAAATTTCAGTATCCGGTCTTGGTATTAATACGCCTTCTTTAACGAAGAAATCTAAGCCCATAAATTCACATTGCTTAGTTATATATTTTACAGGCATTTTATTTTTTCTAAGTCTAATATAGCTAAAATATTCTTTACACTTAGTATCATCAACTTCATAATCCATATTAGTAAGTATAAACAATCTATCTTTTTTTAAAACATGTTGAAGTAAAATTTGGCTATCTGATATATAAAATTCGCCATCGACTTTTTTTAATTCATTATAAGCCTTAAACAGAATATCTTTTATGGTCATTCCCCTGTATTCTCTCCTTCTTCATTACTTTCAGCATCTATACCTTCTGCCCTCTTAAGCGCTTTTATTGCTACTTCTAATTGACTATAATTCGGCTCTCTTGTCGTTAGTTTTTGAAGCATAAGCCCTGGATAAGCAAAAATATGTGAAATAGAGCTTTTTGATTTTCCCATCCACCTTATTATTTCATATGTAAGACCAGAAACCAGCGGAAGGAGTAACACTCTTGATGCAATCCTTTCAGGGAGAGAATTCCACTTTGTGAAGGAAAAAATGATTATACTTACGATCATTACTAAAAATAAAAAATTAGTACCACATCTTGGATGAAACCTTGAATACTTGGACGCATTTTCAGGTGTAAGTTCCTCTTCATTTTCATAACAAAAAACAGTTTTATGTTCTGCACCATGATACTGAAAAACTCTATTTATGTCGCTCATTTTACCTATTAAATATATATAAGCTATAAATATTATAACTCTTATTATTCCTTCAATAAAGTTTAGTGCAATACTATTTAATTTAAGCTTTGAAAATAAATTTGCTGCAAAAGTTGGAATAATGAAAAATACAGTGATAGAAAAAATAATGACACAACCAATGAAAATCCCATTATAAGATCATTAACTTTATCTCCAAGTACTTTTTCTATCCACTTTTGAAATTTTGATGTTTTTTCTTCATCATCATCTTCTCCCTCAAAGAGTGATGCAGAATAATTTAAAGTTTTTATTCCAATAATTAGAGATTCTATAAGTGACACAAAACCTCTTACTATAGGTATAGAGAAAAATTTATTTTTCTTAGAATATGGAACAGCTTCTTCAAATTTAACATTTATATCTCCATCAGATGTTCTAACAGCAGTAGCAATGCCTTTGCTTCCTCTCATCATTACACCTTCAATTACTGCCTGACCACCAACCGAAGTTTTTCTAGACATTTTTACACCTCTATTTCTGTATATAAACTAATCGCTCAAATATTTGATTTTAGTATACACCTAATTTTATCAGATATATATACCTAATTAAAGCAATTAACTAAACTTTCATAATTAAAAAATACAAAGTAACATCATCTTGGAGTATTAAATAGTGGCTGTCGCACTAAAAATTGTTAAGTCATGATTAATAAATATTGCGAATTAATTGGAGTTAAGGGTTTTAACTCGCTTTGCTCGTTAAAAGACTAAACTTTTTCACTTATGTGAAAAAAGTGAAGGGTTTGACGATGCATTGCAACGTCAAAAGGTTGAACTTTTCGGCTAAAAGCCAAAAAGTTTAATGGTGATTTTTCTTGCGCTCCGCTGCAGGAAATTTTTAATTTAAATTAAAGATTTTCCGTAGAGGAACGGAAGAAAATCATCATTAACTTTTTACTGATTTTTCTTTCACCCAATGGGTGAAAGCTGAATTTTGAAGGAACGTATATTTATCAATGCTTTGAGGGTGGTTTATAAAGTACTGACGTAGAATCTCAGTATATATTTCTTTGGGACTAATATATTCTTATTAATAATAGGTGTTGCATTACTTGGATTCGGTTTTATTTTTACACATTCCACACTTTTAACAAGAGCAACTGCATTTGCCGAAAAAGCAAGAGGTTCTGCTATGTCATTAGTTGCATTTTGTTTCATGGGAGGGGGAGGATTAGGAACTGCAATAGGAGGAAAGATGATAACTTTATATGGAATAAATACAATATTTATTGTTTATGGCTCATTACTTATAGTAACACTGCTATTAAGCTATGTATTGCTTAAAGATATTTAAAGTATCTAAGAGTTATTCAGCCATAAATATTATTTCGATTTTTATCTTAAATAGAAGGATTATAATAAATATTCGTTACAAAAATGCAGGAGAGCTAATCTACATGTAGCTCTCCTTTTAAACCTTAAATCATTTTAGGATATATTAAGTATAATTATAAGTTAGATAATTTTTTAGTTTTGAAAAAATAAAATACTAAGGCAATTATCCAAAGCACAACTCCAGTTAGACTAACAACTTGAGCAATTCTAAGTGGACCTAACATCAAGCTGTCGGTTCTTAACCCTTCTATGAAAAATCTTCCTATAGAGTAAAGCCCTATATAAGTAAAAAATACCAATCCAGTCTTTTGGGTTTTCTTCAAAAGAATAATAAGAGTTATAAAAACACAAAAATTCCAAAGAGATTCATATAAAAACGTAGGGTGATAATAAGTACCGTCTATATACATACCTTTTTGTATGAACATTGGAAAGTGTTTTATGAAATCATAGGAAACTGGACCACCATGAGCTTCTTGATTCATGAAATTACCCCATCTGCCTATTGATTGAGCTAATATTATTGATGGTGCGGAAACATCAGCCATTTCTAAAAAGTTAAGCTTTTTATGTCTTATATAAATATAAGATGATATTAGAGCAAATATAATTCCACCATGGATTGCTAAACCGCCTTGTCTTGTATTGAATATCTGAGATATATGATTTTTATAATATCCAAATTCAAATAGAACATAGTAGAGTCTTGCCCCAACTATTGCAAATGGTAATGCAATTAGAACGGTATTCATTAAATAATCATAGTCAACGTTTCTTATTTTACAAGTATATTTTGCAAGTAGAATACCAAGAACCATTCCTGAAGCAATAAGAATTCCATACCATCTTATTGCTAAACCGAAAATTGTAAAAGCTACTGGATTCAAGATAGCACCTCTTTCACTAAGCATATTAGTCATCTAAATTTCTTTTATTATAGCATAACATTTATATCATAAGATAAATATTATTTGTTTTCTACATTTTAATCTAATTTTAATCTTATCTTTAGTGCTTTTTAATTTAATTTACCTAATATACAGATATTGATAAATAAGACCAGCTATAAAAAGTCAATAAGATAATAAAACTTTAAATTTTACTTAAAAAAGGGTATGGAAAAGTAAGGGTTAGTTTGTGATAACCCACTTAACAGATTATACCATATAACTTTTAAGCAATGGGTTCATAAGGTTTGTTGTTTTTTAATACCGCATGTATTATATATAACATTTTCCTTGCTACAGCACCCAAAGCTGTAAAATGATGTTTACCTTCTTCACGTTTTTTATTGTAATAAGCACTAAGTATAGGATCGTTAAATGAAGCAACATTAGCAGCTAACCATATAGCTCTTCTAAGATAAGGTGAACCACGTTTAGACATTTTGTTTTTAGTTCCCATAAACTCGCCAGATTGCTTTACAGTAGGGTCTATCCCAGCGAAAGCAACTAGTTTAGAAGCATCTTTAAAACGTGCTATATCACCAATTTCACTTAGAATTATGGCGCCTAACACCGGACCTATCCCTGGGATAGTTTCGATTGGTGTATTTAGTTTTTTAAGTAAATTTGAAATTTCTTGTTCAAGTTCTGCTATATGTTCTTCAATAAATTTAATTTGCTCTATAAGCTGCTTTATTTGAAATGAGAAGGTATCAGTAGCGAGCTTTATTCCGAAGGAATTAGCCGCAGCATCTTTTATTTGTTCAGCTTTAGAGAATCCAAGTCTTCCTTTGCTTGCGATAGCAAGGGTTTCTGCTAAAGCATTAGTATCAACGCTTAAAAATTCTTCTGGTGTTGAATACTCAGTTAGTATTTCAAGTGATGATTTACCGAAGGTATCAGCAAATAACTTTGAATACTCAGGAAAAACTTGATCCAATAAAGAAATAACTTTTCTTTTGAGATCAGAAACCATGTCAACTTGGAACAATCTAAATCTTGATAGATTTCTTAAAGAAAGTATGTCTTCTTCAGCAAGACATGTAGAAGAAAATCTACCAAAACGGATAACTTCAGCTATTATGAAGGAATCCTTTGAATCATTCTTTGTTTGACGAATATATAGGTTTCTAAAGATATCAGATTGTATTGGATTAATAACTTTTATCTCAAATCCTTCTGAAAGCAATCTTGAGTATAAAGGCAACCAATAATGTCCTGTAGCTTCCATGCCAATTACAACAGGTTCATTAGCTTCATTGGTTTTATTAATATTAGCTATTAGAGTTGAAGAACCTTTATGATTATTAGAGAATCTAAAAGATTTAGTTAATATGTTTCCTAAGGAATCTATAATAGTTGCTTCATGGTTGTTTTTTGCTATATCAATACCTACAATAATCATTTTTCAACACCTCAATACAAAGATTTGATAGTGGTTCAACTTAGTCTTTATGTGTTACAACCTCGTTAGACATGCGAAGAGATAAACTATATTACCCAACATCCAGCTCATTAGTAAAATCACATAAAGCAGTGGTATCAGGCTTAATTACGAGAACTAGCTCTCAAGGAGGAATAAGATAACCACACTATCATGCGAGAATTAAATCTCAATAATTATAACATATTTTTAAAAAGCTTCTGAACTAGGGAGAAATCCTATTTCAGCTTTTATATAAGATTTAAGAAATGAAAGATTTATTAAGTATATTATACGAGGAGGAATAAAATTTTGATTAAAACAGAAAAGCTTACAATGACATATAAAAATGGATTTACTGCAGTAAAAGAACCTAAACTTAAATGTATCAGAAGGAGATGTTTTTGGATTTTTAGGACCTAATGGTGCAGGTAAAACAACTACTATTAGGATGCTCACAGGTTTATTAAAACCAACAAGTGGAATTGTTTTAATAAATAATTATGATGTAGCTTCAAATGAAAATGAAATCAAAAAAATTATAGGGGTAGTACCTGAATCACATGGATATTATAACTGGATGACAGGAGAAGAATACCTGAATTATTTTGCGGAGCTTTTCAATCAAGATAAGGTCAAGTCTAAAAAGCATATCGAGTATCTCTTAGAGAAAGTTGGACTTAGTGATAAGAAAAAGGTACTTATAGGACACTATTCCAGAGGAATGAAGCAAAGACTTGGTATTGCAAAAGCCTTAGTTAACAATCCTAAAATTATATTTTTAGATGAACCGACATTAGGACTTGACCCAATAGGACAAAAGGATATTCAAAATCTTATATTTGAAATCAATAGGGTTATGAATGTAACCGTATTTATTACATCTCACTTATTAAAGGATATTGAAGTTCTTTGTAATAGGGTGTGTATAGTTCAAAATGGGAAGCTTATTGAACAAGGAACTATAAAGGAACTTCAAACAAAATATTCAGAAAATGAGACAATAAAACTTAAAACATCAGACAACAAAAGAGCAAATGAGTATTTCAAAGATAATAAAATGATTTTAAATACGGAAATAAAAGATGATTATTTATATCTATATATGGCTAAAGCAAGTGACACTAACTTAATAAATGAGGCAAAGCATTACGTTGTTGAGAAATTATTTATAAATTCTATTGATATACTGGAAATTGGTAAAGAAGAAACAACTATTGAAGATATATTCTTTAAACTTACTGACAACAAAGCAAAAGGGGGTAATATAGGTGAATCTATCAATAATTAAAAAGGAGATAAAAGAAAACTTCTATGCAATGAAAGGTAATGTATGGCTAATCATTGTAGCAATAATATTTAGCATAATGTCTTATAGCTTTGTTTCAGTGAAGGAATTGAGTCTTTTAGCACAAACGGAAGTCATAGTTACTATGGGTAAGTTAATTGTAGCATTAGGTCTACTCATTACTATAGTTCTTGCTTCTGTAAGTTTTTCAAATGAAAAAGAAGAGAGTACATTAGAAAGTTTACTACTTACTCCTATTCCTAAAATTCAGTTAGCAATTGGTAAGCTAACTGGTGTTCTTTTAATGGGTATATTGGTATTTATTATATCTCTTCCATATATCATTACATTAAGTTACGGAACAGGACTTGTTATGAGGGCAGTCATATTTATTCTTTTAATAGGTAGTATAGTAGCTTTCTCTTATGCAAGTATTTCTATTGCATTGTCAATATTATTAGGTTCATCTAAAAATGCAATAATAACATCAATAATAATTTTTATCTTGACAGGATTACCAACCTTTTGTCTACCTCAATTAAAAAGGCAGGGTTTGGAGCTGTAATAGAAAAAATTAGTCCATTGTCTAATACTTTCAATCTTATGAAAGCAGTAATAATAGAAAAACAAGGGTTTGCTGGAATGTTAAAGTTTATAATTCCAATATTAATTTTTTCAGTATTATCCTATATGTTTTTAGTTTATGGAACAAAGAAAATTGCTTTCAAAGGAGGGGAATAGAATGAAGAGGATATATGTAATATTCATAATGTTAATAGTCCTTTCTATATCGTCATTTACAAGTGTCTATGCTAAAGATGTTACTACTAATAAGCTGAGTATATCTATACTTTCACCATCAGGAGTTAAAGACTATCCAGGTAGAGAAGAAACAGTAAAGGCTCAAATTAAGAATAATACAGACAAACCTATAAAGGATATACTTGTTTACATTACCATGGCAGACATAAAAAAGAACATGACAGTAAATTTAGAAGATTATAGTGCCGATAAACCTGTTGCAGTAAACTCACTTCAACCAAATGAAACAAAGATAGTGGAGTTACCTATACGATTTGTATATACAAGTAATTATTACCTGTATACTACAGCAGTTTCAAAGGAGTATAACCAAATTATATCAAGTGACTCAATTCCTATCGAGATTATGGGGAATACAAAAGTGGATAAGAACATGGTATTACTGGTATCTTATATAGAACCTGTTTTATTAGTTTTAGGTACTTTATTTATAATGTTTAGAAAAAAAGTATAAAAAAAATTGCATAATAAGTGGAGGAGAAAAAATGAAGAATATTTTTGTCAATATAAAGGAATTCTGCAAAACATACAAAAAGAGAATAATAACTGTTTCATCAATTAGTTTATTAACCGTAATAATTGTGGTAGGAGCAGTAGGAGGAATAGTATATTCAAAGGCAAAAGGGAACATAAAATACAGTCAGGAACAACTTCAACAAATTGCTTTAGGGAAAGTACCTGGTCAGGTATTAAAGGTAGAAAAGGAATTGAACTTTGAAGAAGCAACGTTTGAATATAAGTTTAATATTAAAGACAAAGAGAATATGCTTCAAATAGTCAAGTTAGACTCTCAAAATGGAGTGATATTACGAATAAACAATGAGAGTTCTGTAAAAGGAAATAAAGAAGGTCATGGCAATGATAAAGGTGGGAATGGAGAAGATTAAATAAATAGTATATATTAATATCATATATAGTGGGCTGATAGCTCACTATTGTCTTATGGAGGTGGTAATGTGAATGGTTTTGAAATACTTTTGGTAGAAGATGAAAGACAAATGGCAATGTTTATTGAAATGGAGCTTACTCATGAAGGCTATAAAGTTGATATAGTGTATGATGGAAGAGAAGGATTGAAACATGTAGAAAATAAAAAATATGATTTAATTCTCCTGGATGTTATGTTGCCAGGACTAAATGGAATTGAGGTCTGCAGAAGAATCAGACAATTTTCATATGTACCTATTATAATGTTGACAGCTAAAAGTGATATACCAGATAAAGTTTTAGGACTTGATGTTGGAGCTAATGATTACTTAACGAAGCCTTTTGCAATAGAAGAATTATTAGCAAGAATACGGGTATATACAAGAGAGAAAGTGTTAAAAAACAAGCTTGATGAAATTAAAGTAAAGGATATAGTTATGGATAACAGAACCCATCAGGTATGGAGAGCTGGTAAGGAAATAGAACTTACAAAAAAGAATTTGATATTCTTGAAATGTTGCTAATCAATAAAAATATCGTACTTACAAGGGAACAATTAATTGAGAATGTGTGGGGCTATGATTATGTAGGAGATACCAATGTAGTAGATGTGTTTATAAGATATTTACGCAGTAAGATTGATGACGGGTTTGAAGATAAGTTGATAACTACTATAAGAGGTGTAGGTTATGTTATTAAAGCCAATTAATTATTTCTGGAAGGTTATTAAAAGTGCAAAAATATCTATAAAACTTACTGTAGTGTATGCATTTATGTTCTCTTTAGTATTACTTATCTTAAATGCCTCAATTTTATATGGTGTAAAATATTACTTGTATAATCAGGCTAATAAGCAAATAGAGGATGTTAAAACAATAATATTAAATAAAGTTACATCACAAAAGGAACATGTGGATTTATCTGATAAAGAGCTGGTTTCTGATGTTCCTACTAAACAAAATATATCAGTAAGAATACTTCAAGAAGATGGAAAAGTATTAAATGAATCAAGTGAATTTAACTATATTATTAAATTAAATGAGCCTTATGATAGAATAGGACACCTGGAGGAAGGAGAAAAGCATTTAATATTTAAAAATGTTAAAATTGAAAGTAAAGATTATGGAGCTACATATCTTCAAATAGTTAAAGATATGGATAACGAATATGATTTTTTGAAAATATTATTTGTAATTATGGCTATAGCAGACTTCATTGGGATTATTGCTTCGGTCATATTAGGATATATAGTAAGTAAAAGAATGTTGAAACCTATTGATTATATAACTAAAACTGCTGAAAGTATAAGCATTAATAACTTGAAGGAAAGAATAGAAGTAAAAGACCCTGATGATGAACTCAAAAGACTTGGTAATACTTTTAATAATATGATAAATAGACTTCAAGGAGCATTTGATAGGCAAGTACAGTTTGTATCAGATGCATCCCATGAACTTAAAACTCCGATTGCAGTTATTCAAGGGTATGCCAATTTACTTGATAGATGGGGAAAAGATGATAGAAAAGCTTTGGAAAAGTCAATTTATGCAATTAAATTAGAAACTAACAATATGGCTAACTTAGTTGAAAAATTACTATTTATTGCCAGAGGTGATAGTGGAACACAAAGAATAGAAAAAAAAGAGTTTTGGCTTAATGAACTTATTACTGAAGTAATTAGAGAAAGTAAATTAATAGCTCCAAATCATATAATATCAAGTGATAAAAATGATACTATTAGTATTGTTGCAGATTATAAAATGCTAAAGCAGATGCTCCGAGTATTTGTTGATAATAGTATTAAATTTGCACCAGAAAATAGCGTAATAGATATAAGCTCAGAGCTTCAAGGAAATAAAGTAAAAATAACTGTTAGCGATAGGGGGATTGGGATACCTAAAGATGAAGTTGAAAAGATATTTGATAGGTTCTACACTGTTGATAAATCCAGGTCTAAAGAAAAAGGGGGAACTGGTCTTGGCTTATCTATAGCAAAGTGGATTGCTGATATGCATCGTGGAGCTATAGATGTAGAAAGTGAAGAAGGTAAATATACAAAGATAACGGTTACGTTAGATTTAGATAAATAAAAGAGTAAAGTAATGTTATAAGAATTTAAATGAAAAAATAAAAGTATCATTTCATTAAGAAATATTAATTAACTTATATTAGATTTTATAACTGTAAAAGGGTATGTGAGAAATGCACACACATACCTTTATAATTCAATAATTGCCCAGTAATCTCAGTAAAATAATAAATGAACTCTTTTGCAATAATTATCAATAATTATAATAATAACAAAAGGTAATAATATGAGTGGTTATCAATTAATATAAAAAGCATTAGTGCATTAATAATTTTGTGTGAGGAGGAAAAATAATGTCAGAACATGAACACCACGAACACAGAGGTCATCACCATAGTCACGATGAAGATATTTCATCAGTTAGGAAAGGTAGACTATTTTTTGTCATAATATTCAATTTTATTATAGCATTAGCTGAAGTTATCGGTGGTATAATATCTGGAAGTTTATCCTTAATATCTGATGCAATCCATAATTTAAGTGATACAGCATCAATAATTTTAAGTTTTGTTTCATTGAAGGTATCAGAAAAACCCAAAAGTAAGACAAAAACTTATGGATATAAAAGAGCGAATATATTATCTGCATTTGTAAACTCTGCCACGTTAATAGGAATTGCAGTATTTTTAGTTGTCGAAGCACTAAGGAAGTTTAATAATCCTAATGAAATTAAAGGTAATATAGTAATAATTGTAGCTATAATTGGATTGTTAGGAAACCTATTTAGCGTACTGTTATTAAAAAAAGGTGCAAAAGAAAGTATAAATATAAGGTCATCGTACTTACATCTTTTAAGCGATGCTTTGTCTTCAATTGCTGTAATTATTTCAGGTATAATTATTAAGTATTTATCAATATATTGGATAGACCCAATACTAACTATATTTATAAATATAGTAATTTTAAAATCAAGTTATGAAGTCCTAAAAGAAAGCATTAATATTCTTATGCAAGGAACTCCTTTGAACATGGATGTAGAACACATAAGGGATATAATGCTAAAAGTTAAGGAAGTCAAGGAGGTACATCATATGCATGTATGGAGGTTGGATGAAAAAAACACCATTATGGAGTGTCATATACAGTTAGAAGATATGCTTGTTAGTAAGACTAAAGATATTAGTAATAATATTCAAAGTATATTAGAAAAAAATTTTAATATAAACCATACCGTAATACAATTTGAAAGTATATGTTGTGAAGATGGAACTGTAATGTTTAGAACAAATATAAGGTGAAGGAAATATTATCTTTCACCTTATTATTTTTGGTTAATTTCTTTACTTCTGCAATATAGAGCATTTCTTAAGACAAATATAAGTTTATTTTAATGTAATTTTAATCTTAAGTGTAGATAATGTATAACATAATGAAAGCACATTTTTTGAAGATAATTAAGTTTGTTTTGTCTAATTATGTATTTAATAAGAAATTTAAATAACGAAGGGAGAAAAATATGAGCATTATAGGAACTTTGATTAATGTAATATTACATCTTGATAAATATTTAAATGTAATAATACAAAATTATGGAATATGGACATATGTCCTTATATTTCTAATTATATTCTGTGAAACTGGATTAGTTATAACTCCATTTTTACCAGGAGATTCTATTTTATTTGCAACTGGAGCACTTGCTTCCATTGGGTCACTTAAAATATTGCCATTATTTATTGTATTTTATTTATCTGCTGTAATTGGTGATACTGCTAATTATCATATAGGTCAGAAAATCGGAAGTAAGATTTTAGACAAGGAAGATGTGAAATATATAAATAAAGAATACCTTAAGAAAGCACACAGCTTTTATGAAAAACATGGCTCTATGACAATAGTATTAGGAAGGTTTATACCCATAATTAGAACCTTTGTACCATTTGTAGCTGGTATAGGAGAAATGAGTTATTCAAAATTCATTACCTATAACATGTTAGGTGGATTTCTATGGGTAGTATTATTTTTAGGGGGAGGGTACTTCTTTGGAGACCTACCTTTTATAAAACAACATTTTGCTTATGTTTTAATTGCTATTATAATAATATCTATTATTCCAGGAATAGTTGCATTTATTAAAGAAAAGGGAAATGGAGGGAATAATGAGGATGATGTCGTTAATACAGAATCTTGATAATTCTATTCTCTTATATATAAAGAATAATATGCATGGACATATGATGGATAGAGCTATGGTTATTATAACCTCTTTAGGCAATGGAGGAATCATATGGATTGTAACTGCTGTTTTACTAATGGGTAATAAAAAATACAGAAATATAGGGTTTATGGCTTTAGGAGCTTTGATATTAAGTACAATTTTAGGAGAAGGTATATTAAAACATGTAGTTCAACGTATAAGACCATCAGCAGATATACCAGCAGTTAATCTTCTGATTTCAAAACCTTTATCATATTCTTTTCCATCGGGACATACTACTTCTTCATTTGCAGTTGCAGGAGTATTAGCAAGATATTTTAAAGACTATGCACTTGAGTTTTTCGGTTTGGCAACTTTGATAGCCTTTTCAAGATTGTATTTATATGTTCATTATCCTACAGATGTTTTAGCTGGTATGATTTTAGGGTTAATTTGCAGTAAGATAACTATTTATTTTTTCAATAGAGTAAGTCAAGATACAACAGCTACTATGTAAAAGAGGTGATTAGATGTATTTAAATATTTTGAGAAGAATAAATATATTTGATAACTATGTTTTATTTGCTATTAAAAAATATATGCAAAATAAATATTTAGATAGACTAATGCCTATAGTAACAGGTATGGGGAATTTAGGAGTCATTTGGATTATGATGGCTGTAGCTTTAATATTAGACAAACCATATAGATTAATTGGTAATATAGTAATACTGACACTAATAATAAGCACCATTGTTGGAGAAGGAGTAGTAAAACATATAGTGAGGCGAGTTAGACCATGCAATCATGAAAATAATGTTAGTCTCTTGATTTCAAAGCCAATATCCTATTCTTTTCCTTCTGGACATACTCTATCATCTTTTGCTGTTGCTGAAGTGCTATCCATGTATTTTAGTCAATATAAGCTGATATTTATAGGTATAGCATTTCTAATAGCTTTATCGAGATTATATTTATATGTTCATTATCCAACAGATGTTATAGCAGGAATCATAATTGGAATATTCTGTTCTAAGTTAATCTTTATAATTTTACAAGAAGGATATATAGCAAAGGTAGCTATCCTTTATCAAAATATATTATAGAAGAGGTATTAAAAATGAATATGGAGCTTTTTAGACTAATAAATAATTTAGCAAATAAAAATATTGTTTTAGATAAGATAATGATTTTCTTTTCTAAGGATGTACCATATATATTTATGGCTGTTATTGCAATAGTATTTATATTAGGAGTGACCTTGCTTCAATAAAATAGACAGCAAGAATCCGTAAATATCTTATTTATTCTTAATATTGCTATGAAGCTTCTCCCACCATAAATGGAGGAATGTATCCATTTGTTGAATGAGTCCTATGACGGTTATAGAATAACTCTATGTATTCAAAAACAGCTCTTTTGGCCTCTTCTCTGGTTTTAAAATTATAATCATTTAACCATTCCATTTTGAGTTTACCCCAGAAGGATTCCATGGGTGCGTTATCATAACAATTGCCTTTTCTGCTCATGCTGCATACAAAACCATACTTTTTAAGTAGTTTTTGATAGTCATTACTAGCATACTGTATTCCTCGGTCAGAATGAATAATTAAACCTTGTTTAGCCCCTGTTCTTCCAACTGCTTGATTTAGAGCTGCTGAGACAAGTTCAGTTTTCATATTGCTATCCATAGCCCAACCTATAATTCTGCGACCATATAGATCCATTACACCAGCGAGATAGAGCCAACCTTCCTTTGTGTGAATATAGGTTATATCTGATACCCACTTTTGGTTAGGTTTTTCAGCTGTAAAATTTCTATTGAGAATGTTGTCTGCAACAGGAAGATTATGATTTGAGTATGTGGTAGCTTTATATTTCTTTGCCACCTTAGAACGTATTCCATTTGCTTTCATTAATCTCGCTATGCGCCCTTTACTTGCTTTCTGGTCGTCAGGCAGATTTTTAGTTATTTGGGGTGCACCATAGATTCTATGACTCTTTTTATAAATTGATTTTATAGTTTCTAGAAGCTTTTTATTTTCTCTACTCCTATTGCTTTCACTACGTGAAATGTATGCATAGTAACCGCTTCTTGACACCTGCAGGGCCTTGCACATCCTTGCAATCTGAAATACGAAACGGTATTGATGAATAAATTTAAACTTATTTATTTCAGATTTTTCGCAAAGTAGGCCGCGGCTTTTTTTAGTATTTCATTCTCCTCTTTGAGATTGGCTATTTCTCTATGCAACCTTCTTATTTCATCATCCTCAGGTTTAAGGTTACCACTACCAGGAAAGGCATTTGAACTATCTTGTTCATACTGTTTAACCCAATCTCTTACGGTTGAATAGTGTACTCCTAATTCCTTTGCCATTAAGCTTGTTGTTGTTTCTCCAGCTAATATCTTTGCAACTGTTTGCTCTTTGAATGCTTTATCAAACTTTTTTCTCTGTCCCATTTTGAATCCCTCCAACTTCTTATTTTTATTATATAGGGATTCTTAGTGTCCATCAAACTGGAGTAGGGTCAGAGTTACAAAAAAGAATTGTGATTATAGAAAAGTTGCTTTTAATACTTTTGTTATTACAGTAATTAATTTAATTCTAAGTTTTATCATTGGAGGTATATATTATGTAGACAGACCTTTTGTGCATAATAAAGTGAATTTACTATTACCTCATGCAACGGATGCATCCTTCCCAAGTGACCATGCTACAGGGACAATGAGTATAGCATTAGGTATTACAAAATACAACAAATTACTTGGTAGAATGTTAACTGTAATATCAATAATTGTAGGGCTTTCAAGAGTATATGTTGGACATCACTATCCTATGGATGTTATAGGAGCTTATATTATTGTTTTTGGAACAAGTTACTTATACAACTTGAAATTAAGAAATAAAGTAGAAAATTTATATGAAGTAGTTGAAAAGAAGATAGCAACAAGATTAGGGCTTAAATCATTATATAGCGAAATTTAATTTTATTTAAATAACATGAGTTGAGATTTAAGCTCATGTTATTTAAATATATGGATAAAGATACAATGAAAGGAGGTTAAGACTAAAATGAAGATATTGATTACTACAGATACCTATTTTCCTATGACAAATGGAGTTGTAATTTCTATGGATAATTTGTACAAGCAGTTAAAGCTTTTAGGACATGACGTGAAAATATTAACCTTATCGTCAGATGGAAATGAGCATATATCGGGAGACATTTATTACTTTAGCTCTTATAATTCAAATATTTATCCTAATACAAGAGTTATAAAACTTGGTCAAAATAAAATAATAAAAGAATTAATAAAGTGGAATCCAGATATTATACATTCCCAAAGTGAATTTTCAACAATGATTGTGGCTAAATATTTAAAAAGAAAATTGAATATTCCTCAAGTTCATACTTATCATACGATGTATGAAGATTATTTGCATTATTTTCTTGGAGGAAAAGTATTAAGAAAAACTGTAGTTTCTAAGTTAACTGGAATATTATTAAATACTTTTGAGACGGTCATAGCTCCAACAGAGAAGATTAAGGAGAAGTTAGAAAGTTGTAATGTGTCTACAAATATTGAAGTAGCACCAACTGGAATCAATATAGAAAAATTTCAAAAAGGTTTATCGCAAGTTGAAAAAGAAAAACTTTTATCAAGATATGGATTAAGTAGTAAAGATACTATTTTACTTTATGTAGGTAGGATTGCTGAAGAGAAAAATATTGAAGAAGTATTGAGTCTATATAATAATGCTTTAAGGTATGTAAAAAATACTAAGTTACTTATAGTCGGTGGAGGTCCAGATTTACCTAAGCTAAAAGATATAGTGAAAAAGTATGGTATTGAAGAATATGTAAAGTTTACGGATATGATTAATACTGATGAAATTTATAAATATTATAATCTTGGGGATATTTTCATAACAGCTTCAATAAGTGAAACTCAAGGAATAACATATATTGAGGCTCTTGCCAGTGGACTACCTGTAATATGTAGATGGGACATGTGTATAAAAGACTTAATTATAGATAGACAGACTGGATTTACTTATAAAAATGAAGAAGAATTTAAAAATGCTTTAATTAATATAGTTCTAAATGAAGAATTAAAAAGGCATATGGGAACTAATATACAAAGTAAAGTGAGGAGTTACTCTGTAGAACGATTTGGTGAAAGAATCTTGGAAGTTTATAATACAGTATTAGACCAAAAAGATATTCACTATTTAATGAAAAAGATATAAAATTAGTTATATTAAAACGAGGAGGGATGTTATATTGAAAAATAAGAATAAGTATTTAATTAGTAATTTAAAAATCAAAAATGGATTGTATAGCATATTAATAATATCTATATGCTCCTTTTTACTTTTAGGTGGAGTTGCCTATTATACAATTAATCATATAAAATCTATGCAGGATGATATGTATACAAATGCTTTAATACCAATATCACAAGCTTCAGAGGTAAAAGCTAATTTAATGGAATCAAAATTTTACATAACAAATGTTACTTCAGTAGAATACAGCCAAGATTATGTAAAAAAAATTGATAAGATAGATACCGAAATTAGAGATTTGCTCAAGAATTATGAAAATAGAAGTTTGGATACTAAGGAAAATGAATATATACAAAAGGTAAAATCTACTTATGAATCATATAACAATAATTGGAAGTCGATAAAATCAAAATTATCATCAGGTGAAAAGCTGAGTGCAGAAGATTTTAAAGCTTTTGATGCCACTTGTAATAATGTGGATAGTGCTGTAGATGATATGATAACCTATGGTAAAAAGGATGCTGATACATTACGTTCAGATACAAATATGAAAGCAATGAATAGCTCTAAGATATTTGTATACTTATTTATATTAGCAATTATTTTAATGGGTGTTATAACAATTATGGTTATCAATGTTATTAAGCATTCTATAAAAGGATTTACCGAAACCTTAGATACTATATCAGAAGGTGATTTTTCAATAAATATAGATACAAGTGGTACAAATGAGTTTGGATTAATGAAGAAACAATTAGGTATGTCTCTCGAAAAAATAAAATATATGATTCAATCAATAAGCTCTACATCAAATACAGTTGATACTCAATCAAATTTACTTTTAGAGCTATCAAATGAAATTGCAAGTTCTTCTAAAGATGTTGCAAATGTAATACAAGAGGTTTCAAGTGGAGTTGAAACACAAGCTGATAACTTAACTAATATAAACAACTATGTAGGTGACTTTGGAGTTAAGGTATCAGAAATTGTAGCTTTAATAGAGGATGTTAACAAGAATACAGAACTTGTAAATGAAAAAGCTGTAAGTGGAAATAGTAACTTTAAAATGCTAATAAACTCTGTTGACGAAGTGAAACAATCTTTTATGGATGTAAAAAAACGAATATTGGAGCTTGGAAAGAATATCAATGAAATAAATGAGATTACAAATCTTATTAACAACATAGCTGGACAGACGAATTTATTGGCGTTAAATGCGGCCATTGAGGCGGCCAGGGCAGGAGAGTCAGGGAAGGGGTTTGCAGTTGTTGCAGATGAAATAAGAAAATTAGCCGAGCAGTCTAAGGTGTCTTCTGATAGGATAGGACAATTAATTCAAAGCATTACTAAAGAATCTGATATAGTAATAAACACAACAGAATCAATGGACAATGAATTAAATAAGCAAGGTAATGTAATTGATAATTCAATAACTTCATTTGACGATATAATAACATCTATAGGGGAGGTTACTCCAAAAGTTAAGAAGATAAATGATATGTCTATTGAGATAAATAATGATAAGGATTTAATTATAGAACGAATTGATGAAGTTTTCCTCAGTTGCAGAGGAAATCTCAGCTTCAACAGAAGAAATATCAGCTACATCTCAAGAAATAAGTGATTTTACAGATAAAATAGCACAATCGTCAGAAACACTTGATTTGTCATCAAAGGAAATGTTAGAAAAAGTAAGTAAATTTAAGATTTAAATAGAAAACAGCAATATTTCTTGCTGTTTTTTGTTTTAGTATTATATTAATAAAAAATCTAAGGCCTTCTTAATTTGACTTTAATGTAATTTTAATCTAACAAGATGAAAATAGAAAATAGAGGGAGGTACAAAGAGTTAAGCATATAAGAAAATTATAGCAAATTAATTAGTGATAAAATTTAGGAGGTTTTTTAATGAACAAGAAAATAGTATCAATAGCACTTACTGGATTGTTAGGAGTTACCTTATTATCTACAGGGTTAGTAAAAAATAATGTATTTGCATCCACGATTGGTAATAAAACAGAGACAGAGGTCTCGAAAGAAAAAAGTGATGATTCAAATTTAACAAATGTAAAAGTTAAACTTACTAAGGATGATGTCAGTAAATTAATTTTGAATAAATATAAAGATAGTAAAATTTCTAATATTCATTTAGAGGATGAAGATGGCAATGTAGTGTATGGGGTTAATTTAATCATAACTGGAAGTGAGCATGATATAAAGATAGATGCAAATAGTGGTAATATTTTAAAGGATGAAGTCGATAATCAAAATTCAGAAAAATCAAGTGAGGAAACTGATAAAAATAAAGAAGAAAATGATTTAAGTTATAAATCATCAGTTCAAATAACTGATAACAAAGATATAGCAGAAAATAAAACTAAGGACTTAGAAAATAAGGAAGAAGCCAGTTTGAAAGGACTTGCGAAAATAACTGCTGACCAGGTTAAAACAATAATAAGCAATAAGTATAAAGAAGGGATTGTAACCAAAGTAGCTTTAGAAAATGAGAATGGAAATGTTGTATACGGGGTAAAGGTCAATGCTAAAGACGGTGTGCATGATATAAAAGTAGATGCTGGAAATGGAAACATTCTAATTGACCAGATAGGTGAATAATAAGGTTTATAAATTTAAGTAGTCTCTTTACTTGAGACTACTTTTTATGATTGCTATATGTCTGAGTATTTTATCAAGTTGTGAAAAAGATTATTAATAAACTAAGAGGTTTAGAAATGAAAAACAAAGGATATAAACTAAAACAAAGGAAGATATCAGTAGTGTTTATTATACTAATAGTTATTCTTCAAGTATTTACAGCATCTTTCATAAGTTGCTTAGTAGTATTTTATGGACCATTTCCAGTGGTTAGAAAGATGATTGTTGGCACTTCAATGTCCAGTTATAAGCATCAATATATTGCGAAGTTATTTTTGAGTGATTCTGAGATTTCTAAAATATTAAACAGTGGTATAGAGAGTACAGGTAGTGGAGAACAAAAAATTTCAAATATTAAAATTAATAACTATCAAGACAACAATATAGAAAGATATGATATAAATGGCTCAAAATTTAAAGGATATATACTTGTTATTAAAAACCCTCTTAGGGTGAGGGTAGGTTATACAAATAAATTGACAAAGCAAGGAGAACGAACCAGCGATATTGCAAAAGATCATAATGCTATTGCGGCCATTAATGGAGGAGGATTCATGGATAAATCAAATAGTGGGAGTCTATGGGCTGGAACAGGAGCATACCCTACAGGTTTTGTTTTTTCTCATGGGAAAATTGTTTATCAAGACGTATCTGATAAAGAACCATTAGATGTTATGGCATTAGATTCTCAAGGAAAAATGATAATTGGAAGCCATAGTATTAGTGATTTAAAAAAGCTTCAAGTATCTGAAGCAATAGCCTTTGGACCACCTTTAATAATAAATGGAAAAGCAACCTTTAATGGTGATGGGGGTCAAGGAATTACTGCGAGAACTGCAATAGGACAAAGAAAAGACGGAGCTATACTATTATTAGTGGTTGATGGTAGAAGAATAAATATGCCAGGAGCAACACTACATGATATACAAAAAATTATGTTAGATTATAATGCTTATAATGCTACAAATTTAGATGGTGGTTCATCAAGTACAATGTATTATAAAGGCAATATTATAAATAGTCCTTGTAATCCACTTGGAGAAAGAACAGTAGCAACAGCTTTATATGTTGAACCATAGTTAGGAGAGGTTAAATTGAGGTATCTTAAGATTTTTATAATCGGATTTTTGGCTATAATAATTATTCAATTTGGAGGATTAGTATTTTTGGAAACTGTATATTTTGCTGATAACTCTTCATATTCGTCAACAAAAGTAGAAAACAATGCTACTCAAGAGATATCAAAACCAAAATTAATTTTAGAAGGAGGAGGTACAAATACATCAGCATCATACGATGGAAAATATCTTGCTTATTTAAAGAATAAAGATTTATTTGTTTTAAATTTAGATGATACTAATAAAACTAAAGTGTCTGCAAATGATGGCATGGAAATAATATATTATAAATGGATATATGACAGAAACAGATTAATATTAGCTGAAAGACCAACTGATACAAAAAATGGCACGTTTTTTAAATTATATTATTATGATGTAGACAGTAAAAGTAAGGTTGAAATATTTAATGAAGTAAATAATAGAAGTATAAAAATACCTATATATAACAGTAATGAAAAGATAGATGCAATTGATATGTCTACTCTTACCAATATTATATATGTTAAACTATCAAGTTCAAATAACTATATCAGAGTATACAGCATAAATATAATGGCTCAAGAAAAAAGTATTAATACTGTAACTCATAATATTGGAAAAATTATCTCTACAAAGAGAGACGATGTTTTATTGTATGAAAACTTAAATGATAGGAAAGTTTTTAAGCATGGCGATAGTTTACCTTTAGAAATTGACGGAAATAGTAATTTGAGTTTATTAGGAATAGATAATAAGGATAATATATACCTGGCACTAACAAACAAGGATAAAACCCAAACAATATATTATGGGAACATAACCAATAAGGATTGGAAAAAGATTGATATAAAAACAGTGGTAGATATTAGCAATATATATATAAATTTTAAGGGACAAATTTTTATTAAGGACAGTTCTAAATCAATAATTATAGAGATTTTAACAGGAAAAGAAACATACTACAGTGGAAAAATCATTGATATGTATGACAATGGAATTATAAGTGAAAAGAATAATGAAATTACCAAAAGTACACTTCAATAGTGATGAATAATTAAGGGATAAAATTATAAAAAAATAAAATTAGCTTCAAGATTTAAGTTCATTGAAAGTCAGATGTTAAATGAAAAACTCCACCGATATTTGTAGAGTGGAGTTTAAATTTAATGGTTAAGCATGAAAATCAATAATATTGCCAGTTTTGGAACTTAAAGCTGATGAATTATTGTCTTTTGAATCAATGCTTACAGTGGGGTGATTCTGCTTAAGTGTTTCTGCCAATTTTTCACTGGTACTTTCATTGGCTTCTTCAGTTGCTTTACTATTCGTTTTAGTATTCTGATATTTAAAATATATCCCTTGAGAAAAATTTCCGTTATTTATGGAATTAATCATAAATAGCACCTCCTTTTATTTTGTTATTCTATAGTAAACTGAGAAGATTAAAATAATATTAAAATCCTATTAATTAAAAGGTAAAATAACATAATTTTATTTTTTAATATGAACCTAAGTATTTTCTAATCTGACTTTAATCTTTTATGTAGAAAATATGAATAACATAGAACAAGATGGGTTAATGGAATAGTACAAAACTATGAAATGAGGATTTTTTATTTTATTTGAAATGGAGATGAATTAGTTGCAGTATGTAATCGAACTCTTTAATCATTATGGATATACAGTATTATTAATAGCTTTAATGTTAGAATTGATAGCATTTCCATTACCAGGAGAAGCTCTCATGACCTATTGTGGATATATTATTTACCAGCAAAAAATGAGCTGGAGTATTAGTATCTTAATATCTACACTGGGGGTAGGTATAGGTATTACTCTATCTTATTTTATAGGGAAAGTATTGGGAATAAACTTTTTTTGAAAAGCATGGTCATTATATCCATATGGATAAAAAAGATTAGATAATATATCAAGATGGTTTGAGAAGTATGGTAATAAACTGCTGATTATAGCATATTTTATCCCAGGAGTTAGGCATGTTACAGGATATTTTTCTGGTATCACAAAAGTATCCTATAGAAAATTTGCAATTAATGCTTATTTAGGAGCTTTTATATGGACTGCAACATTTATTTCATTAGGAAAAGTTCTTGGAGCTAATTGGGAGAGATATCATAATTTATTAAAGAAGTATTTACTAATAGGTAGCTTAGTTATAGCTGTGATTATAGTAATTATATACCTTTATAAGACTTATAAACAACAAATATATGATTCTGTTATAAAATTGCTTAATAGTAGTTTAAAGATATTTCATTCTCTGGGGAAAATAAAAGTTGCTATAGCAGGAATAGCAGTTTCATTTTTAATATTTTTAGTTCTTGTGATTGGTGTTATTCAAGATTATTTGTCACATGAATTTAGTGAGTTTGATGAAATATCAAAATATGTAATAATGAATATTTTTGATGAAAACTGGACTAATATTATGAAGGTATTCAGAGGTGCATCAAATATATATGTACTTTTGATAACCGTAATTATTATTGTTATTTGGATTTTTATAAAGGGTATTAATAAATTAAAGGAAATTGAGTTTTTGATTATTTCCTTTTTGGGTGCAGAAGCGATTAGTAATATATTAAAAATTGTTTTTCATAGATTGGGACCATCAGGTACATTATACACGTTTCCAAGTGGAGAAGGTTTTATGACAGTCGTAACATATGGCTTTTTAGCTTATATGATATTAAAGTATAGTAAACAAACTTGTATTAATTATTTAGTATTAAGCATATGTTTATGTATTAATTTTCTTATTGGATTAAGTATGATTTATTTAAATTTGCAATATCCAAGTGACATTATAGCTGGTTATGAATTTGGGGCTGTATGGCTTAGTTTAAGTATTATTTTATTAGAGATTTATAGAGTTTTACCTAATATAAGAAACTAAATAAATGTTATAGATAATAACAGAAGATATTGAAAAGTCTATATTCACAAAGTATATGTAAAATATATTAATAGTGATAAAATATTTCTCAAACCAAGCAGTACTTTCATTGTATGGCTTGCTTAAGTTATTATAGCGTCTATAATAAACTTAAGCAAGCGATTTTAAATTTCAAAATATAAAACAATTTGGAGGTAAAATATGATTACAGAAAAAATGATATTACTAGACATAGTTGAAAAATATCCCGAGACAGAAAAAATTTTTCATGAATATGATTATATTTTAGGAAAATGCTTATTATGTAATAATCTGTTTGATTCAATAGAAAATATAGTAAAAGAGTATAAACTTAATTCTAATGAAATGTTAGAAAAATTGAATAGAAGTTTAAATTAAAGTTCTTATTTGAAGTAAATTAAGATGTTATCATAAAATTTTTTAAAACTGAATCAAAAATGTTGTTAGGTTCCTATTGAAATTAAACTGGCATATGCTATAATAATACCTGTGAGGGGTATGTTAAGAAAAGAGGTGAATCTTATGAAAATTAAAGTAATTAAGAGTAGATGCCCACAAAATCATTCATGTCCATCAGTAAGGGTATGTCCAGTAAATGCTCTTAAGCAGGTAGCATATAAGGCACCAACAGTTTCAGAGGATGAATGCATTAAGTGTGGAAAATGTGTAAGATATTGTCCTATGGGGGCAATACAATTTGTAGAAGAATAAAAATAAAATTTCTATAAAAATAAATTTATATTTAAAAAGAGGAGGTAATTACAGATGAAAGAAATAAATGAGAGCATGTTTAATGAGGAAGTTATTGAAAGTGATATACCAGTAGTTGTAGATTTTTGGGCGCCATGGTGTGGTCCTTGTAGGATGGTTGCGCCTGTTATGGAGGAATTAGATAAACAATATTCTGGAAAAGTAAAATTTGTTAAAGTAAATGTTGATGAAAATCCTATAATATCAAATAAATTCAGAATAGCAAGTATACCAACAATAATGGTTTTTAACAGTGGTAAAGCTGTAGAAAATATAATTGGTTTTAGACCTAAATCAGATTTCGAGCAGATAGTAAATAAATATATCTAATATAATTAAAGAAGATATTTATGAACGAAATCTAATGAAATAAGTGATAAAATATATGAGATTAAGTAGGTATGCTAAAGAAAATTTTAAGAAGCTTCCGGATTGCTCCCCGTATTATCAACAATTTCTTACGAATGCTAGTTAATTCATAGATTTTCTTATAAACTCATTTGGGCTCATATAGTTTAAGCTCCCATGTATTCTTTCTTCATTATAAAACTTTATATATTCATCAATAAGCATGTACCCATGGGTAAAATTCTCAATTTCATTCCAAGCTAAACATTCCTTGGAAAGCAGCGAGTGAAAAGATTCAATATGCGCATTGTAGTTTGGTGAATTTGTCGGAATAAGTTCATGGTATATATTATTTGCCATACAAAAATGTTCAAATTTTACAGAAGTGAATTGTGGTCCATTATCACTTCTTAAAACTATGTTGGAAGTGATGTCATTTTCTATAAGAGCTCTTTTTATAGCTTTCAGAGCATCATTAGTTGTTGCGGTTTTAGTTATCTCCCTACCAACAAGTTTCCTTGAACAAACATCTATGATATCTGTAAGCATTATAAATTGGCCGTTTAAGGCTTTAACATACTTTATATCTATTTGCCATAATTGATTTATATCACTTATCTCCCTTGCGATAGCAAGATGGCCTTGCTTTGTATGCTTTATATATGGAAGAAGTAGACCTAATTTCTTTGCTAACCTGTATACTTTCTTAGCATTTACCATTACCCCATGATTTTTACGAAGGATTTTAGTAATCTTTTTATAACCATAGAATGGAGTTTTTTCACAGGCTTCGTGCAAGAGAGTTTCGATAACTGAATCATCAACTACACAGTTATTTATTCCATATGAAAATCCTGGAATGGGTCTTCCGACCTTACATTTTGACCCAAATTCATTTTCAATTTTAGTTAACTTTTTCTTGGGATAGAAAGCTGATCTTGATATTTGAAGTAGCCTACAAGCTCTAGATATATTAATACCTTTATCTGTATATTCTTTAGCTAACGCTACTTTTTCGGCTACTTTAGGTAATTCTTTTTTTTTAATAAGTCTTGAAGCATATCAAGTTCTAACTCCTTTTTACCGATTAGCTCTTTAAGTTTACGGTTTTCATCTTCTAATGCTCTTTCTTTTATACTTGGCTCATAATCTTTAGATTGAGTAGCATTAATTACACCAAGTTGTTTTTTAAATGTACATAAAGTGGATGATGTTAATTCATATTTCTTGCAAACCTGAGCGTGTGTTAATCCATTATTTAGTTCATCAACAATCTTAATTTTATCTTCTATGGTAAACTTTCTTCTAGCCATATTTCTAACCTCCATCATATAATCTTATATTATCATGCTCGTTAGAAACTGTCGAAGTCTATTATGGGGTCAGAATGCTTCCGTTAAAATTAGTACTACTAATTTTAATAACTTTTGCAATGATACAGTTTGTTTCAGTGTCATTTATAAATTATAACGTTTTGAGAAAAATTGGTGTTGATAAAAATATTATAAAGCTGTTTTTAACTAAATTAATTATTATTAATATAAGTATGCTTATACTCTTTATTATTATTGTGCTTATAATCACTAGGATATTTAGAAGGATAAATAATTATGCATTTTATAGCTGTACAACTGGACTACCGAATAAGAATTATGTATTAAATAATTTAACCAGTGAAATTTCTAGAATTAAAGAGTTTTCAGCACTAATTAGCTTAGATATGGATAATTTTAAAGGTGTTAATGATAATCTTGGACATTTATCTGGAGATGAACTGTTAAGACAGGCAGGTAGAAGATTCAAAAAAATTATTAAAATCCAAGATTGTGTATGTCATATTGGAGGAGATGAATTTTTATTTTTTATAAAGTCTGCTAATAATAAAAGTGAAGTTGAAAAAATTGCAAAAGAAATTATACTTACATTTACAAAACCATTTATTATTAATGGGAAAAATGTAGATTATGTAACTGCAAGTATTGGTATAGCATTGATACCACAGGATGGAAATGATTTTCAGACTATCTATAATTGCGCAGATGATGCTATGTATAGTGCTAAAGGACTAGGTAAAAATAGTTATAAATTTTACGATAAAAGTATGAGCTTTCACATATATGAGAATGCTGTTAAAAAGAAAGAAATAGAAGATGGAATAAAAAACAAGGAATTTAAAGTGTTTTATCAACCCAAAGTTTCCAAAGATGGAGTTTTAATTGGTGCAGAGGCATTGGTTAGATGGTTTAAAAGTGATGGTAAGATGCTGCCACCTTCTGAATTTATTAATTTGGCAGAGAGAAATGGTTTGATTATTTCTATAAGTGAAATTGTAATTGATGAAGTTTGCAGTAAAGTTAATTTTTGGATAGAAAAAGGTTATGGGAATTTTACTATTTCTATAAATATTACAGCAGAACACCTGATTAATGAAAAACTTTGTAAAGGTATTATTGAAAGAATAAAGTCATATGATATACCTACAGAATATATAGAATTTGAAATTACAGAGTCAATGATTATAAAAGACTTTGATGTAGCAGCAAACAATATTAAAATGATAAAAGATTTCGGCATTAAAGTAAGTATGGATGATTTTGGAACAGGATATTCTTCATTAAATTATCTTAAGAAATTACCTATAGATATTATTAAGATAGATAAATCCTTTATAGATACGATTAATGAAGAAGAAAAAGACAGAATAATACTGGAAAATATTATTAATATATCACACAGCTTTAATTATGATGTAGTGGCTGAAGGTGTGGAAAATGCACAACAGTATGAAATATTGAAAAATATGAAGTGTGATATATTTCAAGGATATTATTTTGGAAAGCCTGTTGATGAAGGTACTTTTGAAACTTTATTTCTAAAGCAGTTTAATAAATTATAGATGTAAGCGTCAAAATTTTAGTACCTTTAATATGTTGCAAAACAGTATTAAAATATCCTAGTAGGCAATTTAAAACCTACTAGGATTAATTATTTCTTCCGTAGCTGACACTATTAAGTTCTAAGATTTACCTGAGAGAAACGAAAGGTAAATCCACCTTCACTGTACTCTGTACTTTGTACTCTGTGCTCTGAATCAGCTTCCAGTTTATCAGTATAAACTTGATATTATCAATTTCATCCTTTAAGCTTGTTTATCTAATAAGTTCAAAGGCCTTTTTTAAATCGTCTATTAAATCATTAACATTTTCTATTCCTATAGACAATCTTATAAGATTATCAACTATTCCAAGCTCCTGTCTTAAATCATATGGAAGTGCTGCATGTGTCATTGTAGCTGGATGGCATGCTAGGGATTCAACTCCTCCAAGGCTTTCACCTAGTGTTATAAGTTCTATACTCTTCATAAACTTTTTATAATCATATTTTTTATCTATTACAAAAGATAAAAACTGCTCCTGCTCCCTTTGCCTGCTTATTTTGAAGTTCATATCCAGGGTGACTTTTCAATCCTGGGTAATATACTTTGTCTACTTCTTCTCTGTTTTCTAAAAATTCTGCAACTACTGTTGCATTTTGAATGTGTCTGTCCATTCTAACAGGTAGAGTCTTTATTCCTCTAATTAAAAGGAAACTGTCAAAGGGTTGAAGTATACCACCAGTTGAATTCTGTATAAAATGCATTTTCTCTGCTAGTTCTTCACTGTTAACTACCACAAGTCCAGCTATTAAATCGCTGTGACCTCCTAAATATTTTGTTGCACTGTGAAGAACAATATCTGCACCAAGGTTTAATGGCTTTTGAAGATATGGAGTCATAAAGGTGTTGTCAACCACTGTTAACAATCCATTTTTCTTTGCAATATCTGAAACAGCTTTTATATCTGTTATATCCATAAGTGGATTGGTTGGAGATTCTATAAAAATTGCTTTTACTTCTTTATCTATGCTTCCTTCAACATTTTTTATATCAGTCATATCTACCATTTTATATTTTATATTGAAGTTATTAAAAATTTTATCTAGTACTCTAAAAGTACCCCCATAAACATTGTTTGATATCAAAATCTTATCTCCACTTTTAAAGAGCATTATAACTGCTGTGATAGCAGCCATTCCAGAAGCAAATGCAAAGCCTTTCTTTCCCTCCTCAAGATCTGAAATAAGTTTTTCAAGTGCAGCTCTTGTAGGATTTCCAGTTCTCGAATATTCATAACCTTTGTTTACACCTATTTCTTCCTGCTTATAAGTTGATGTTTGGTATATAGGCACATTAACTGCTCCTGTCTCCTTATCTCCGTCAATTCCTCCATGTATTACTAGTGATTCAAATTTCATAATATCTCCTCCATTTTATATTTTTCATATTGTTTTACTAGGTTTTTATTTATAATTTAATATTTTTTACCCTGTGCTATAAATATTCCTGTTTCGGTAAACTCACCTTTGCTTGAGTAACCTGTACATTTAAGTCCACTACTTTCAACTTTTATTTCTTTTAAACTTGCTTTTTTCATAACATTTTTTATTTGTTCATGAGAAAAACCAAGCCAAACATCATGCATTTCTTCTCTAGCCCAAGTGCCATTATGCTGTTCTACGTCAGATATTATTAGCGTTCCCTTCTTTTTTAATATTCTGTGCATTTCTTTAACTGCTCTTTGTATATCTTCTATATGATGAAGTGCCATATTAATAAAAACTGCATCCACACTCTCATCATATAGTGGTAAATCATACATATCACCTTTCATTGGATATATATTTTTTATGCCTTTATTGAAAGTAGTTTTCTTTAATTCATGAAGCATATTTGTCGAATTATCCATTGAAAAAACTATGTTTGCTTTTTCTGAAAGACCAATCGATATAAAACCAGTACCACAACCTAAATCTGCACAAACTTTACCATCTATATTAATTTTAGAAATCACCTTGTTTCTTAGTTCATCTTTAAAATATTCTTTCCTTATTTTGTTCCAATCTTCTGCAATCCCATTAAAATAAGCTGCTGAATTCATAATTAAACACTCCTTATAAATAAATTCCAAAATAAAAACTCCCACCTCTATAATAAATATTATAGAGGCAGAAGTTATCTGCGGTTCCACTCTACTTGCTGCAAATAAAGAAATTAAATAAAATTTCCTTTTACAACACTCATAATCGAGTACATCATAATACCCTAACGCTTTATCGTGCGTACACGCCGTAGTTCACCATGTATAAAATACACTTCAACCCGGTACTCAAGGTGCATTCAATTAAATTCTCCCAAAAATCCATTTCAGCCAATGTGGATTTATCTCTGATGTTATAAACCTAATTTACTATTCCCTATCATCGATTCGTCTTTAATAACATTTTATGCAAAAATAAAACTTACGTTCATCTTTATGAACATTATACAACTATATTTCAAATTTTACAACCTAATTATTTCTGTTTTTTCAATAGCTTCTTCAATTAACTTTTCTTTATCAAGAGCACTTTCAGATTTTTTTATCTGCTCTAAAATTGGTTTTGTCTTAGGATGCTTTGGTACAAATATAGTACAGCAATCCTCATATGGAAGTATAGATGTTTCATAAGTTCCGATCCTTCTTGAAATCTCCATAATATCTATTTTATCAAGTGCTATAAGTGGTCTAAATACAGGTCTATCAGCACAATCATTGCTCACTACGAGCCCCTGCATTGTTTGACTTGCAACCTGACCTATACTTTCTCCTGTAGCTACAGAATGAATTTCATTGTCTTTGGCTATTCTGCAAGCAATACTCATCATAAATCTTCTCATGATTATAGTGAGTTCGTCTTCTCTGCACTTTTCTATTATCTGCATCTGAATATCTGTAAAATTAACTACATATAAATTAGTTCTTCCAATATATCCAGTTAATATTTCTGCTAACTTTTTAACCTTATCTTTAGCTCTTTCACTTGTATATGGAGGACTATGGAAGTAAACACAATCAACCTCTACTCCACGTCTTGCCATCATATAACCTGCTACTGGAGAATCTATTCCACCGGAAAGCATAAGAAGTGTTTTCCCATTAGTACCATATGGCATTCCGTTAAGACCTTTTATAGGTTTTGAATAAATATAGGTATTATCCCTAACATCTATGTGAACCATACATTCTGGATTATGTATATCTACAGTTATATCCTGAAGGTTATCTAGAACATAAGCTCCAACCTCTCTATTTATCTCCATTGAATTATATGCGAATGTTTTGTTTGCTCTGTTAGTCTCTATTTTGAAAGTTTTAGCTCCGCTTTCCTTTACTTCTTCAAGTGCCTGTGCTTTTATAGCATCATAATCTGTTTCTATCTGTGATACCACACAAATTTCAGCGATTCCAAATACCTTCATTAATCTTTCTATAATTTCATCAACATTGCTGCCTTCTAAAAACCATCTTCCGGAATCATGAACAAAAGTATATTCCAAACCCTTTAATGATCTTTTCATATTGTCTCTTAACTTTTTTTCAAATTTCCCCTTATTTAAACCTTTTAGAAAAATTTCGGAGGCATATTTAACCATTATTAGCTTTTTCATTTTTTTATTCTCCTCAAAAACTTAAGTATTTTTTCTAAATTTTCTACTGCATAATCTATTTCTTCAATTGTATTTCTGGGAGAAAAACTAAATCTTAAAGCACCATCCATGTAGCAGTTTTCTATTCCCATTGCCGCTAAAACATGACTTATATGTTTTTTCTTTGATGAACATGCTGAGCCAGTAGATACATATATGTCTTTTTCTTCAAGTGCATGAACAAGTACTTCTCCTCTTACTCCATTGAAGGAAACATTAACTACATGTGGGAGAAAATCATCACCCAATCCGCAGTTAATTCTAATATCATCAATTTTAAAAATTTTGTCTATAAAATATTCTTTTAATTTCTTTACCTTAACATAATTTTCTTCCATATTTTGATGTATATTTTTTGCTGCATAAGCAAAAAGCTGCAATAGCCGGAAGATTCTCTGTTCCTGCTCTTAAACCAAATTCCTGCCCCCCGCCCGCTATTAAAGGCTCTGGTACAAGTCCCTTTCTTACATAGGCAAAACCTATTCCTCTTGGTCCATATATCTTATGTGAACTCGTTGAAAGCAAATCTATCCCCATCTTTTTAGGATTTATCTTTAGCTTTCCATAGCTTTGTACTGCATCTACATGAAACTTTACTCTTGAACTTTTTGCTTTTATAGTCTTACTTATAGCTTTAATATCCTGAATAGTACCCGTTTCATTGTTAACATGCATAATGCTTACAAGAACAGTATCCTTTGTTATGCTATTTTCAAGATCTTGAAGTTTTATTTTTCCTTTATCATCCACATCTATATATGTAACCTTTACTCCCCATCTTTCAAGCTGAGCAAAAGTGTTTAAAACACTAGGGTGCTCTATTTTAGAAGTTATAATATGTAATCCTGGTTTTACAAAACCTTTTATTAAAAAATTATTGCATTCACTTCCACCAGAAGTAAATATAATTTCACTTTCTTCTGCCCCTATCGTATCTGCCAAAATTTTTCTTGATTCTATTAACTTATCCTCTGCCTTTTTACCTAAAGAGTGAAGTGATGACGGATTTCCATAATAATTATAAAAAACATCCTTCATTATTTCTGAAACTTCTTTAAGAGGCTCAGTAGTTGCACTATTATCAAAATATACCAAGTGCGAGTCCCTTCTTTCTTATAATTCATATTATGTAAATTTTTAAGTAAATCAGTTATTTGTTTTCATAAAATTCATAGAAGCATCGAGATTTTATGAGAACAAATGACAATTTACTAATAAAAATTATATAATTACCACAATAAATATAAATCAATAAAAATCAAATGTCAACTTCTTTATAGCGCCTTAATTTTTTTTAATCTTTTTATTGCTTCTATTAAAGTTTCATCTTTTTTAGCAAAGTGAAATCTAATGTAATTGTTCACATCCTCCTTAAAGAAACTTGACCCCGGTACTGCTGCTACCCCTACTTCCTTTGCAAGCCACTGACAGAATTTATAATCACTTTTTTCACCAAACTCTGATATATCGACTAAAACATAATACGCACCTTGAGGTTCAAAATATTTGAGTTTTGCTTCCTCTAAGCCATTTAAAAAAAGCTGTTTTTTTCTACCATAAATTTCAATCAATTCTTCATAGTAATCCTCTCCAAGACTAAGACCAGCACAGGCAGCTTTTTGAAGCGGTGCTGCTGCCCCTACCGTCAAGAAATCATGAACTTTTTTTGCAGTTATCGACTATTTTCTTATCGGCTATAATATATCCAAGTCTCCACCCAGTTATAGAATAAGTTTTAGAAAGTGAACTACAGGATATAGTTCTTTCCTTCATTCCTGGAAGCGACGCTATATAGGTATGTTTATAAGGCTTATATACAATATGTTCATAAACCTCATCTGTTATTACAAAAGTATCATATTTTTTAGCCAGATCACTTATATATAAAAGCTCATCTCTTGTAAATACTTTTCCAACAGGGTTAGATGGATTACATAGTATTAAAGCTTTAGGTTTCTCCTCAAATGCTTTTTTTAAAACTTCTTTATCAAAATTAAATTTTGGTGGAATGAGTGGAATATATATAGGTTCTGCTCCACAAAGTATTGCATCTGCTCCATAGTTTTCATAAAATGGTGAGAATACAATAACCTTATCGCCTCTATCGCAAACAGACATCATAGCTACCATCATGGCTTCGGTACTTCCGCAGGTAACTACTATATTTTCATTGGGGTTTATTTCAATGCCCATATATTTTTCCTGCTTTTTTGCCAGCTTTTCTCTAAATTCATTTGACCCCCAGGTAATTTCATATTGATGAGGTCCATGACTTGCTGCTTCTTTAAGCGCTTCAGTTATAGCTTTTGGAGGCTCCCAATCTGGAAAACCTTGAGATAAATTAATAGCACCATAATCATTAGATATTCTTGTCATTTTTCTTATTACTGATTCTGTAAACCAATCAAGTTTATTGCTTAAATTAGGCATTTTATCATCTCCTATAAAAAAATAAAACCGCTTTTCAATAAGAAAAACAGTTTTTTAATTTCTAAAATGTACTTCTCTCTTATCTCTCAAATAAATTTGCAGGAATTAACACCATACATTCAAATGAAAAATGCTGGTTGTTGGGTTTCACAGGGCCAGTCCCTCCACCACTCTTGATAAGAAACAATATTAAGTTTTTTGACACGTTAATTCTTTTATTAAATTATATCATCCTTTTTATATATGCACCAGTTTAAATTATACTTTTTTATTAAAATATTATTTTTTAACTTCAGTATAATCAACATCTACTACATTGTCTTTATCATATCCAAAGCCTTTATCTTCACTTGAGAATTCCGATGTTACCTCATCTTTTTTACTAAATTCCATTTTCTTATTGCTTTTACTTTCAAACCATTTAGTTATTTTAAATACTCCCCAAATAGTTAAGCCCACCACTAAAATGACAGGAAGAATTTTAATAAACAATGTTATTGCTAAAAAAGCAATAATTAAACCTCCTATAGTACCTAATACTGTTTTATTTGAAAAACTCATTACAATCCACTCCTTATCATAAATGTAAATTTAGCCTTCTTTATTAACATTAAAAACATTTATACCACAACATTCTTGTAAATGGTATAATATAACCTTTAAAAAAGTATTAATAATCTGTTAATACTAGAGATAAAGACCTAAAAGGTTAAAATATAAACACTAATAAAATTATTGCTTTTGGTTATAATATATTTTGTACAAATCCTTAAAATACTTTAATTTAAAATAAGAATATCATGGAGGTTCTTTTATATGGCTCACAAAGGTAATAAGAATAGTAAAGATAATAAAAAAGCTGGTCAAAAAACAAAAAGTGCACTAGAAAAAATGACTCAGGAATTGTCAGATGAAATTGGGCTAACATACGATAAATCAAAACGAAAAAGGAACAAAAACTCTAATACTAATAGTGATCCAAGAAGCTAAAAAGAAACACCCTCGTATTTTTATGAATATGAGGGTATTTCCTTTACATTTTATAAATTGCTAAGTTTTTTTTCTAATATTTCTTTAACCATAGGCGGATTTGCTTTTCCTTTACTTGCCTTCATAACCTGACCTACAAGATAGCCTATAGCTTGAACCTTACCTGCCTTATAATCCACAACAGATTTTTCATTATTTTTAAGTACCTCATCTACTAAGTTTTCGAGGGCACTACTGTCACTTATTTGTGATAATCCTTTTTCTTCAACTATAACTTTAGGCTCTTTAGAAGTCTTAAACATTTCTTCAAATACCTCTTTTGCAGCAGTATTACTTACTGCCTTGCCCTTAATCATATCAAAAAGCTCCTTCATACTTTCAGGAGATACAGGTATGTTCTTGGAATCTGTTTCTGTTTCTCTCATTAATCTAAGCATATCTCCAAGCATCCAGTTTGAAGTTGTTTTACTGTCTGCTCCCAAGGATACAACTTTTTCAAAATAATCGGATAATGCCTTATCTTCTACAAGTATTTCCACTTCTTTATCTGTAAGATTGTACTGATCTTTAAATCTTTTTGTTCTATCAACTGGAAGCTCTGGCATTTCTTCATTTACATTTTTAATTAATTCATCCTTTATAACTATAGGAATTATATCTGGTTCAGGGAAATATCTATAATCGTTAGCATCTTCCTTAGTTCTCATGGTTACAGTTTTTCCTTTTCCTGCATCCCATCTTCTTGTTTCTTGTTTTATTCTGAAGCCTTCTCCAAAATCATAAAGTTCCTTCTGACGTTTTTCCTCCTTTTCAAGGGCTTTTTGAAGTTCTTTAAAAGAGTTTATGTTTTTTATTTCAACCTTAGTGTTGTATTCTTCTTTTCCAAATTCTCTTAAGGATATGTTCGCATCACATCTCATTGAACCTTGATCCATACGACAATCCGATATATTTGCATACTGAAGTATTGCTCTTAATGTCTTCATAAACTCAACTGCTTCTTCTGGTGAACGCATATCTGGTTCAGAAACTATTTCTATAAGAGGAACTCCAACACGGTTATAGTCTATAAGTGAATAAGGTTCATATTCCATGTGAACAAGTTTGCCAGCATCCTCTTCTATGTGAATTCTATTAAGTCTTACTTTTCTCATTCCATCCTTTGTATGTATTTCTACATATCCGCTGCCGCATATAGGTAAATCAAATTGAGATATTTGATATGCCTTTGGAAGATCTGGATAAAAGTAATTTTTTCTATCCATCTTATTTAACTTATTTATTTTACAATTAAGTGCCTCTCCTGCTTTTACTGCAAGGTGAACAACTTCTTCATTTAAAACAGGAAGTGTTCCTGGAAGTCCCATGCATATTGGGCAAGTATGCTCATTAGGTTTAGCACCAAATTCTGTTGAGCAATTACAAAATATTTTTGTTTTTGTGCTTAATTCAGCATGTATTTCAAGACCTATGACGGTTTCGTAACTCATACCTATCTTTCCTCCTTTTCAAGTGCTCTTGCTGCTCTAAATATTTTCTTTTCTCCAAAATGAGGTCCTAAAAGCTGCAAACCTATTGGAAGCCCTTCTTTGCTTACGGCACAAGGCATTGATATCGCAGGAATTCCAGCAAGGTTTATATTTACTGTGTATATATCTGCAAGATACATCTCAAGAGGATCTGCTTTTTTCTCTCCTATTTTAAAAGGAAGTACAGGCGATACAGGGCTAAGTATAAGATCAAACTTTTCAAAAGCCTCTTTAAATTGAAGTTTTATTTTCTTTTTAAGTTTTAATGCTCTTTTATAATATGCATCATAGTAACCTGAGGAAAGAGCATAGGTACCAAGCATTATTCTTCTTTTAACTTCATCTCCAAAAGCCTCTGTTCTACTGCTTTCCATCAAATCATATACATCCTCAAAATCCTTTGGTCTGTATCCATATCTTATTCCATCAAATCTTGCAAGATTTGAACTTGCCTCTGCTGATGAAATTATATAATATGCAGAAAGCCCTTCTTCAGTTATTGGAAGACTCATTTCTGTAACTTCTGCACCTAAACTCTTTAATTTTTCTATAGTGCTTTCAACTGCTGCCTTTATTTCTGGATCAAGGCCCTCTCCAAAAAATTCTTTTGGCATTCCTATCTTCATACCTTTTATTCCATCATCAATTCCATCTAGGTAATCAACTTTAGCAAGACCTTTTACACTTGTATTGTCAAGCTGATCTTCTCCTGCAATAACATCTAAAAGCTCTGCGCAGTCCTTTACTGTCTTTCCAAATGGTCCTATTTGATCAAGGGAAGAACCAAATGCTATAAGTCCAAATCTTGAGACAAGCCCGTAAGTTGGCTTAAGGCCTACAACTCCGCAAAAAGCTGCTGGCTGTCTTATTGAACCACCTGTATCTGATCCCAAAGATATTGGAGCCATTTTAGCAGCAACTACAGCAGCAGAACCACCAGATGATCCACCAGGTACTCTTGTTATATCTCTTGGATTTTTAGTAACTTTGAAAGCTGAGTTTTCAGTAGAGGAACCCATTGCAAATTCGTCCATATTTGCTTTTCCTATTATTACTGCATCCTCTTCCTTTAATTTCTTTATTACTGTAGCATCGTATGGTGGAACAAAATCATAAAGCATTTTTGATGCGCAGGTAGTTTTTATTCCATCTGTACATATATTATCTTTTATAGCAATAGGAATACCAGCAAGCTTTCCTACTTTTTCTCCCTTTGCTATTTTTTCATCTACTATTTTCGCCTGCTTCACTGCATAGTCTTTACACAAGGTTATATATGCTTCTATTTCAGGTTCAGTTTTTTCTATATTATCAAAATAAGCTTTAACTATATCCTGTGACTTTAATTCTTTATTTAATATAGAAGCTTTTAATTCTTCTACAGTCATATCCAATATATCCATTTAAAAAGCCTCCTTATTCTATTATCTTTGGCACTTCAATAGCACCATCTCTTAAGGATTTTACATTTTGCATAAGTTTCTTTTTATCCTCAAAAACCGTAGGAACATCTTTTCTAAACTCAGTATTAACTTCATCAAATTCATTAACATCTATATCAGATAAATCAACTTTATCTATAGTTTCAAAATGTCCAAGTATAGCCTCAAATTCCTTTGCAAGCTTCTCTGCCTCTTCCTCTGTAAACTTGAGCTTTGCAAGTTTAGCAATATACTTAACTGTATCTAAATCTACATGCTTATCACTCAAAATAATCACTCCTCGTTTTTTGGTATAGTCATTTATTTTTCAAACGACTATTAGCTTTTAAAACTTATATGAAAATTGTTAAAAATCTTAGAAGTTTCAATTTGTCTGAGCTTAGCGAGTTATTGAAATTCTTAGAGTTTTAATAATTTTGATATTTAGTTTTATACTTTTCATTTAATGTTTTAAAATAATATTATTTTACCTTTATGGTGTTATTCTCTTCATATCTCTTGGAAGAAGTGAAGCTTCTCTTATATTTTCAAGACCTAATATCTGCATTGTCATTCTTTCAAGTCCTATAGCAAATCCACCATGAGGAGGCATACCAAACTTAAAGTTTTCAGTGTAAAACTCAAATTCTTCAGCTTTAAAACCTTTTTTCTTTATATTTTCAACCAACATTTCATAATCATGTATTCTCTGACCACCAGTTGTTATTTCAAGTCCTTTATATATAAGGTCAAAACTCTTTGTTGCCCCCTCTATTTCAGGGTCAGGCATTGTGTACATAGGTCTCTTTGAAGCTGGATATTTTGTTAAGTATACAAAGTCGCTGCCATATGTCTTTTTAACATATTCTGAAAATAATCTTTCACCTTCAGCATTCAAATCACCTTTTGGAGATCTCTTTCCATATTCTTTATACACTATTTCTTGTGCTTCAGAAAGAGGTATTCTAGGTATTTTAACTTCATCTGGAAGCTCTATACCATACATTTCAAGTTCCCTCTTGCAGTTTTCTTTTAAATGCTTAAATAAATAATTCATAAATCCTTCTTCAAGATCCATTATTTCAGTTTCATCTTCTATAAAACCCATTTCAGCATCCAAACTTACATATTCATTTAAATGTCTATAAGTATTGTGAAGTTCAGCTCTATATGCATGACCAACCTCAAATACTTTTTCAAAGCCAACCCCAACCATCATTTGTTTATAAAACTGAGGACTCTGTGCTAAAAAAGCTCTGTGATCAAAATAATTAACAGTGAATAGTTCACTTCCCCCTTCAGTACCAGAAGCTAATATCTTAGGTGTATGAATTTCTGTGAACTTGTTTTCTCTTAAATATGCTCTAAAACATTCACATATTTCTTCTTGAATTTTAAAAACTGCCATTATTCTAGGTGCTCTTAAGCTCATATTTCTATGATCAAGTTGAACTTCAAGAGCTGCATTTATTTTTCTTCCATTTATATCAAAAGGTAACTTATCATAATAAGCCTTTCCTAAAATCTTAATTTCCTTTAGTTGAACTTCTATTCCGCCAGGTGCCTTCTCATTTTTGCTAAGTACACCAGAGGTTTCAACTGACATTTCGTTTCTTAGTCCTTCTAATTGTTCTTTAGTAGCAACAAGCTGCATAATTCCAGTTTTATCTCTTAGCTTAATAAAGTTTACATGACCAAGATCATATATTTTATGAATCCATCCTTTTAAAACTACTTCTTCTCCTTCTTTCATATCAAGTGCATCTTTAACGTACAATTTTTTCATGTTATAAAACCTCCATTTTTATGAAAAATAAAAATCCGCCCCTATACTAAAAAGTATAGGGGCGGATATATTCGCGGTGCCACCCTAATTAGCCGAAGCCATCTCAAACTCGGTACGGGTAAATTCTATAAATAAAAGTTGCTTTTAATAACTTTAAAACTTACCGATACTTATTCCTTTTAACGGTGGACAGCCGTTTAAGCCTACTTTCCAAATTTCAAAATTAGATTTGGGTTAACTACTCCAGGATGTTCTTCCAAATAACTATACTGCCGGTTTCTCAGCCCCCCGACTCTCTGAAAGTTTCGTTAAATGTACTCTTCCCTTCATCATCATTTTTGCATACATATGCGCTCATATTCAATAATATAAAATTATTATACACTTTATTAAAATTATAATCAATATAAAGTTTAATAATTTTTGCATATTTTAAGCTTTATTTGCTTCATATTTTATATTTTTACAACATTTATATCTTATTGCATTATAAATGTGTAATGGTTCAAAATTCATAAAGGATTGTTTTTCAATATAATAGTTTGATTTAATCGTCTGCAGTGGTAAAAACCTTTTAAGCTCTTTTTTTCCATTCCATACTACTATTAAATCTAAGCTGCTTACAAATTCAAACCTTTCATCATTGTAATTATTTTTATAGTTATAACTTGAAATTTTATTATCTATATCCCATATTATACTATAGTTTACTAAAACATTTACTTTTACTCCATCCCCCTTAGTTCTACCTTGAGCAAATTGAAGAAGTTCATTTGGAAAATATGCAGATTCCGTATTCCCTACTACAAGTAGCTTAGCTCCCTTTAGTATAAGTCCATATGCAATTTCATCATAAAAATTATTAATACCATAAAAAGTAACTTCATTTATGCCTATATTAGAACATATATCATATACTTTAAATATATTCCTCAATAATTTTTCCTTTAAATTTATTTCCTCCAAACAATTATCTATAACAATACCAACATGAGAAGGTATATTAAGCATTTTATCACTTCCTCATTTTTAAACTTATAAAATCCTCATCTAAAGTAAACACATATTATCAAAATAAGCTTAAAAATTTTCCATATAAATTTTGTCCCTTTGATATAAAATATATATTTATATCTTATTATGTGAATTTAAACATATATTTATTTATAAAAAACTTATGTTTAAAAAAAATGTTGATCAAAATTTATATTCAAAGTCTATAAAAATAAAAACAGCAGATAATTTTGCACAAAAAACAAAATCATCTACTGTTCTTTTCCATAAAGCTATTTACATATTTTACTTATAAGTTCATCATAATCTTTATTATCACATATATATTTTTCTGCAGTGCCATTTTCAAGATTCTCTACAAGATCAAGATCTATAGGCATTTCAGATAAAAGTGGTAAATCTAAATATCTAGCTTGTTCCTCAGCTGATTTTTTACTGAAAACCTTCATTTTTTCACCACATTTTTCACATTTAATATATGACATATTTTCAACAACACCCAATATATTGACATTTAGTTTTTGAGCCATTACAACTACCTTTTTAACAATCATAGAAACCATATCCTGAGGTGTTGAAACTATAACCATACCATCCAAAGGAATTCCCTGCATAACAGTAAGTGCAACATCTCCAGTTCCAGGTGGCATATCAATAAGTAAATAATCGAGATCTCCCCACTCAGCATCAACGTACATTTGATTTAATACATTGTTTATTACAGGTCCTCTCCATATAACCGGCTGATCTTCACTTTCAATCATTAAATTTAAAGACATTACCTTTATTCCAAGTTCTGTTTCAGCAGGTATGAATTTTACCTCTTCGCTTCCCTCTTTTTGCACTATAAGATTTCTTTTATTGTTTATTCCCAGTATTCTTGGCATTGATGGTCCTGTTATATCTCCATCAAGTACTCCAACTTTATATCCGGCTTTGGCAAGTTTTACAGCGATTATACCCGTAATCGTAGATTTTCCAACGCCGCCTTTACCGCTTATTACTCCTATTATTTTTTTAAGTTTACCGTATTTACATTCAATCTTGTTACAGCCTTTATCCTTTTTATTGCAATTCTTACTACTTGCACAATTATCACAATTACTCATAAGTTTTCCTCCTGATTATATTTAAAAATTTGCTGGCTGACTATCTGATATAGAAATAGTCCAGGAATATTTGCCTTTATCATACGAGCATACAGCATAATACACCTTTTGAATCATAGTCTTATTGTCATAAAAAGTTATTTTACATTTGTATGCATCAGTTTTATATCCTCGTGTTTCAACTTTTTCAACAATATCTGTAGATACTTTATCATCCTTTATTATGCTAGCATTACTTGGAAGCTTCTTTTTAAAATCTTCAATGTCTGTTGACAATATATACTTTAATGCATTTACATCATCTTTAAAGTTAATGCCTATAGTTTTATTTTTGTCCACTCCAGAACTCTCATATTGATTAAGTGCTTGCAAAATCATAGGATAATATACTTTATTAAAATTATTTGGAAGCCTTTTAGCATCTATATCTAGAAAGTCTTTTATTATATCATTATCTATTCTTCCAGAAACTATATATTTTTTCTTGTTATTATATAAGTTTCCACCATCCTTTTTATCAATGCCTGCTATATAATAAAAGCTATCGTATTTAACTTTATCGCTTTTATATAAATCGAATATGTAATCTGGATCTAATGTTGACTTTTGGGAAGCAATTTTAGCACTTGACAATATATCGTATATTTCATTTATCGTTTCTGGACTTGTAACTACAAATCTAAAACCCCTATCCCTTGTACTTTGTATTATTATTTTTCTTATCTTTCCTTGCTTCATATAATTAAAATCTTCATTTTTCAACCCCATTTTAACTTGAATTTTATCTACCTTCTCACATGCCGAAGTAGAGAAAATAAGCAATATAAGTATGAAAAAAGATACAAGCCTTTTTAACCTCAAATAAATTCCTCCTAAAACAAAATAGAAGAAGCCTTAACTTCTCCTATGATTATAATACTTAAAGTTTTTTTTATCAATAAAATTAATGTTAATAATTTAAGGTTTCCACTATAGCCTTAAACACAGATTTCATATTAGTGGTATAGCCTTTACTATTCGTATAAAATGAAAATCTTATAAATTTATTATCGTGTTCTATAAAGTACTCAATTGCTTTAAACCTTTTATTTTCTTTATTTATAAGCGTATATTCAATTATATAACCTTTTTCATTTTTTACTGATATTTCATTTATTGTATACTGCTCAATGTTATTTTGTTTTTCAGATACTTCTTTGCTTGTATTAAGAAAAGTTTTTAAATCCTGGCTTTTATTCCATACCTCTACAAATCCCCATACAGAGTTATCCGAAGCTCTAAAATCATTGTGATAAAGTATTTCATTTCCTCCAAACTTTTCAATGTTTGTCTTCCATTTAGCTGGGAGCATATAATTTATGTTTAAACTATTAACACTGTATTTCTTTAATTGTCCCATATTGCTTTGAATATACGCTGTAGATCTAATTCTACTGCTAAGATTACTTCCAACCCCAAACAAAACAAGCATAAGTCCTACTACAATTACGATTCCACCTAGTTTTCTCCCGTTTATAATTACAAACTTCATAATCTAATTCACCTCAGTATTTTATCTTTGAGGTACCAGTATCGCAGCATTTTTAAAATCATAGAACATAAGCCAGCATCCAGTATCGTCGTAATCTTCTTTACCTTTTTCAATTGGAACCCATGATACAAAGCCTGTTCTACCACCAAAAGGTTGATCAAACTTATTTTTAGTTCCTAATATTCCATACACAATGTATTTCATCTTTCCTTTATTATCATATTTATATCCCACAAAATAATATCCGCTTTTCTGAATATATGGATAATATGCCATCATAGGATAATACAAAAGTGCATATTTGTTATAATCCTCCTTATGGTGTTTATGTTTTCTGTAATCCATTGGAATCCTATACCATCTACAACATCTTACATCTTCAAAGATTTTTCCCAAATCTTCAAATTCATCTGCTAACTTTTTAAAGAATTCTCCCGTTTTACCAATCGGATAGTCTTCACTTCTATTTGCTATAGGAATTTCATCCTGAACAGTATTTTCTTCTTGTGGTTCATCATGAGAATAGCACGGACACTTATTTTCCTCTTTTTGAACCTTTATTTCACTTTTTTCAATTTTTACCTCATTATTATTTTCTCTATTTTCATCTTTTACCTCATTATTATTTTCTCTATTTTCATCTTTTACCTCATTATTATTTTCTCTATTTTCATCTTTTACTTCATTATTATTTTCTCTATTTTCATCTTTTACTTCATTAGAGTTTATGTTTTTATTTTCTTCACAAATATCTTTCTTGGTATTCTCTATGATCTCTTCATACTTATCAAATATGTTATCACTTTCTTTTTTATCAGACTGCTTCTCCACACTGTCTGGATCTTTTTCTATTTTTCTCTCAACCGCTATTTTAGGGTTAACCTTATTAGTTTTAACTTCCTGTACTTTAATTTCTTCTTTTTTTACTTCTTCTACTTTAACCTCTGGTATTTTAACCTCTTTAACCTCCTGCTTTTTTACTTCTTCTACCTTAACCTCTGGTTTTTTAACTTCCATTATTTTGGAATCTAATGTTTTTGCAAAACTATTATTAGTTTCTTTATTTTTTTCATCAATTAAAGGATAGGTTTTCCAAGAATCTGGAATATCTGTAGCATTAAAGCCGCTCATTAGCACAACCATATCGCTGCCATTAAACTGTGATATTGCAGCACCAATAACTTTATCTATAGATATTCCACTTTTGCAACATCATTTTCATCATATTCTCTGGATATTTCTGACTTTCCATACTCATCAAGATTAAGTTCTCCTAATTTTATAAGTTTTTTTGTGTCTTTTTTATTGCACACAAGTATCATATGATAAGGCTTTGATGTGCTCTTCAAGTTTTGAACATAAAAAAAAACACTTTACATTTTCCATTTCTAGTTTCTATTTTAGTATAGCCTGTTGGAAGTTTATCTGAAGATATTCCGTGCCCTTTTTCATTTTCCTGAAGAATTATAAAACTTCTACTATAATTTCTTTTCTGGCTCAAATTACTTGTACCTCCATTAAATTTATACATTACTAATATATGAGGTACTTATCGTAAAAATGTACGAATATTTAAATAAGAGTAGAGAGTAAAGAGTAGAGAGTAGAGTGAAGGTTAATTTTCTGCTGACACAGAAAATTTTAAAACTTAATTGATAACGTTTTTACATTTTTACATAGTACAGTACAATAATTTATATATAATTGGATACACAAGTTAACATCTAAAATTCCGTAGGTACGGAGGAATTTTTTCCTTGTACTACCGTGGAGGCGAAATAATAGTGTTGAAGGAACGATTTAAAAAAACTCTAATAAATCTTGGTAGAAAAATCACAAAATACTTAGATGTTTCAATCTGCTTGAGCAACGCGAGTTATTGAAACATCTTAGGATTTTGTGATTTTTCCACCTTAGATTTATAGAGTTTTTTTAATGTTACGAAGCACTGTTATTGAGCTTATATATTTCATCTGCCAAGTGTCCAAACTCTTCTATTGAAAGCGTCTCTCCCCTTCTTTTGGGATCTATTCCGGCAAGTTCAAATATAGTTTTCATATCATCACTTGATATCTTAAAGGTTTTAAGCGCATTCCAAAGAGTTTTTCTCCTCATATTAAATGAATCCCTAACAACTCTAAAAAATATTTTTTCATCCCTTACTTTTACTCTAGGCTCAGAAAGTTTTTCTAATTTTATTACAGTTGAATCAATTTTAGGCTCAGGAACAAATGATGATGGCTTAACATTTCTTACAATACTAGTATTACAATAATATTGGACTAGTATAGTTAATGCACCATATTCCTTACAATTTGGCTTTGAATTAATTCTTTCTGCAACTTCTTTTTGAATCATTATTATAAGTGATTTAAAATTATATTTTTCATTTAAAATTCTTGAAATTATAGGCGTAGTCACATAATATGGCAAATTTGCTACAAGTTTAACTGATTTTTCTTCTCCTATTATTTCGTTAAAATCAACTTTTAGTGCATCTTTATTTATAAGTTGAAAATTTTCTTCTTCTCCGATTTCCTTTTTTATAATTGGTATCAAATCCGAATCTAATTCAATAGCACATACCTTTTTGGCTTTTTTTAGAAGCTCTTTTGTAAGTGTTCCAACACCTGGTCCTATTTCTATAACTAGGTCTTCTTTATTTATATCTGAGCTTTGAATTATATCTTCGAGTACACTTACATCTATTAAAAAGTTTTGTCCTAAACTTTTAGAAAACTTAAAACCATACTTTTTTACAATCTCTTTAGTGTCTAATCTATCCATTCTTAATCTCCTTATCAGCTTTTTCTACCGCCTTTGAAAGTTCTTTCTTTGAGACTCCAAAGTTATTTAATCTTGATAAGAACTGTGCTCCATTAGCATATCCTATACCAAGTTCTCTTCCAACTAAATCTCTTCTTTCCTTAGCATTTTTATCGGCAACAAGCTTAAAAAACATCATATCTTCTATATTAAAAATTTCATTTTTTTCTTCAACTTCACATTTAGCATTTAAAAGAGCATTCATTATTGCCTCTGGAGAAGCATTTTCCACACCTATGTCACCATCTTTAATTCCATCTTTTTGAGATATACGCGCATGTTTTACTCCTTTAACTCTTTTAGTTATTATCTTTCTTATTTTTTCACCGGCAAAATCTGGGTCTGTAAATACAATTACACCCTTTCTCTTTTGCGCTTCTCTTATTTTATCTATTACTTTAGAATTTATACCAAAACCACCTACTGAGATAATTTCAGCATCAACTGCTTTTTTTACTGCAGATATATCATCTCTTCCTTCAACAACAATTACTTCTTTTATCATAAAAATTAATACTCCTTTACCTTCAAATATAAGGATTTATTTAGTACGTTTAGCTATATTTAAGAAAATATTGATATTTTACGTTATAATCCATTAATGACATAAACTTTTATGAGCATTTTCTTTAATATACCCAAGTATAAGTAAAAAAATTAGGAGCGTTAAAAGCTCCTAGTTTTTAAGTATATACACTTTAATGTTTCGTACACCCCAGTTATAACAATCTTTTTCACTTGAGAAGAATAAGTCCAACCTATTGCCTTTAATGGCACCGCCTGTATCCTCTGCAACCCCATAACCATAACCTGGAATATAAAGTTTTGAACCCAAAGGAATCACTCGCGGATCAACAGCTATCGAGCTGTAACCGTTTGTATCTCTCCTTACTCTTGAACCAGAGGCTGTTATACCAAACCCAAAATCATTTGTGTAAGCAGTTGCAACTACATCAATACTTTTTTCGTATAATACTCTTCCACCTCTATCAGGCTTTAAAACACCAAGAGTACCTATTTTTACAATCTGCTTTACAGGCTGCTTTATTAAATTTTCACTTACAATATTATTAGATACCTGAACGCCATCTTCATATACAATTTTTGTTGAAACTTCTTTTTGTCCAGCTTGCCCTTGCTGGATAATTTGCTTTTCATCATTTCCCATAGTGTTATCAGTTATAACTTCTGTTGCAAAACCGACTTCTTCATTATTTTTAACAATTTGAGAATTTACCCTTATAATGCATATTTTCATTTCTTTTTTCAACAGCGAATTCTTAGCCGGTTTAATTTTATCAATCTTGCTTAAAGTAATATGTTCCGCCTTTAACATATCCTGTATATTTTTTTCTGCGGATTTAATCTTAAGCACCTTTCCATCAACTGCAATATTAACATTTACAGCTCTTTTGATGGCTATTTTATCTCCGTCTCTTATATTCGTGTCCAAACTTGGTTGAACCTTGTCTTTTGGCCCTACTAGTATGTTATTGTTTTCTAAGGCTTCTTTTTCATTGCTTCTATAAGTAACAATTTGCTTGCTTTTACCATCAATCTTAACAGTTAATGTTTTTCGCATTGAAAAGCCAACTGCTGTAACAGCCAATGAAATTATTACTAAAAAGCCTATAAACGACAAAAGTACCCTAGTAGCATTTGAAAAGCTATTATTAAAGCGTAAACCTAGCTTATTTCTAACAATGCTTTTCATCTTTTCTAACATAGTAATACCTCCCCCAAAGGCAAAAGTCTTTAACATTATAACCCCAATATTGGAAAAATGTCAAATTTAATGCCACAATTAAATTTCTACACCCGGTAAAAATGCATGATATGCATAAAATAAATAAAAGTATAATAGCGTATAAAACTTAACCGGTATCCAATTTAATAGAGAGGACTGTATATAATTTTATATGTCACCTTTATAGGTATATGCTTTGTAATGAAATTTTAGAATAAATTGTTTTAAATAATTATGTTCTCATTTTACATCAATTTTATAACTTTAGCAAGTCTTTAACATTTTGTATTGTTTTCTCACTTACATTTATTGGTAAGATACTCTTTATATCTGCTATTTTCTTTATTATATCTTCTATATATTCAGATCTATTTCTTTTCCCTCTATTAGGTTCTGGTGCCATATATGGACAATCAGTTTCAACAAGCATTCTATCCATAGGTACCTCTTTAACAACTTCCACCACCTTTTTAGCGTTCTTAAAGGTAACAACACCAGTAAATCCTAAATAATACCCAAGTTTTAAACACTCTTTTGCAAATTCAACGCTTCCTGAAAAACAATGAATTTCTCCTTTTACATCTGGAAACTGCTTTATTATTTCAAGAGTATCACCATGTGCCTCTCTGTCATGTATTATAACTGGTTTTTTTAATTCTCTAGCAAGTTCCATTTGTTTTATAAATGCTTCTTTTTGAATTTCTTTAGGTGGATTTTCTTTATAGTAATAATCCAAGCCTATTTCACCAATAGCTTTAACTTTTGGATTTTTTGCAAGTTCTTTTATTTTATTTATAAGTTCTTCATTTACAGTATCAGCATATTCTGGATGGACACCAACTGCTGCATAAAAGAAATCATATTTATCTGCAAGCCCAACAGATTGTATCGATCCCTCTAAAGAGTCTCCACAATTCAAAACTCCAACAATTCCGTCTTTTTTTAATTCATCAATTACCTCATCTCTATCTCCATCAAATGCTTCATCGTTATAATGAGCATGTGCATCAAATATCATCATTTTTATTCCCCATTTCATATTTTGTATATGTATAATAAAATCACTGTAACCATGTCTAAATGTTTTACCTAAACAGATTAATACCTAACCCAATTTATTTTTAGGTGATATACTATAAAAATTTAATAAACTATATAAATTCTTACCCAAAATTCTGTAGGCACAGAGGAATTTTTTTCCTTGTACTACCGTGGGAGTGAAGGAACAATTTCAAAAAATTCTAATAAACCTTGGCGAAAAAATCATAAAATACTTAGAGATTTCAATCTGTTTGATTGCTAGCGAGTATAAACATACGCGTGGCGTATACGCCCAAACCCCGCGTATGTTTATGTGACGAAGCATTGTTACTTTGCATTTGCATTATTTTTTCCACAAACCATGTACATTGCAATATTCCCTTGCATATAAAACTTCTTCGTCAATTTTAAATTCTGCCTGTGGTTTTTCACCAGGTTTTAGATATTTTCTATATACTTTATTTTCAGTATGAATTTCTATCCATTCAATATGATGTTCTTGAAGCATAGGATGCTCAACTTCTCCAACCTTAACCAAAACACCACCTTCTATTTTTTCAATAACAGGAACGTGTTTTTCAACAGCAGCATCTACTGTATTTTCAGAAACAAGCATCATAGGCTTTCCACAACAAACAAGAGTTCCTCCAGCTTTATGAAGGACTTCAATCATATTACCACATATAGGGCATTTATAAATTTGTTTAAATTCTGTCATTGTATCCCTCCTAAATATTTTATTTATATAAATTATACCAAAACCATAAGCTTTTTTCATTAAAATCCAAAACTTTGTACAATTTCACTTTTTATTTTGAATTAATCCACATAAACTACAAACACTATGATTAATAGATATTATTATATGCATAAAAATTCACTTTAAACATTATTTATCTTATTATACGAGGAGTGATAATGATGTCAAGCAAAACGAAAATTTCCTATGGTCCAAATGAAAGAGATTATCTTGAACAGAATGCAAAAATAATAAAGTCATATTCAAAACATGATTACACTAAGCTTCCAGATCCAGTTAGGGATCCAATAGTATCAAATAATATCTCCAATGCAGAATTTGATTACACCTACAATGAAGGAAAAGATATAAAAGAATAGTATCTCAAAATATTAAATGGGGCTGTTGCACTAAATATATTTTCGGTCATAGTTTAGAAATATTGCGAAGTAATAACTAATTTTTTTCGCCTAAAAAGAAGGCGAAAAAGCTAAGGGTGAAGGGTTTTAACTTGCTCTGCTCGCTAAAAGGTGAACTTTTTTACCTTCAGTAAAAAGTTAATGATGATTTTCTTCCGTTTTACTACAGAAAATCTTTAATTTATTTATTTTTCCGTAGCGAAGAGAAGGAAAAATCACCTTAACTTTTGGCTTTAGACGAAAAGTTCACCTTTGACATGCAAAGCATCGTCAAACCCTTCACTTTTTCACATAAGTGAAAAAGTTAGTCTTTTAACGAGCAAGGCAAGTTAAAACCCTTAACTCGAATTAGTTCGCAATATTATTAGAGTGTAAAATTATATACGTGTAAATAAATTTAGGGGGGCTGTTATTAATGAGTACTTTAGAAAAGGCAAAAGAGATAAAAGATTGGATAGTTGAAATTAGAAGAGATTTTCATATGCATCCGGAACCATCCTTTGAAGAATATCGTACATCAAATGCTATAGAAAAAAGGTTAGAGGAACTTGGTATTGAAGTAAAACGTATAGGAAAAACAGGATTATTAGGTACAATTGTTGGAAAAGAACCTGGAAAGGTAATTGCGCTTAGAGCAGATATAGATGCTCTTTCAGTAGAAGAAGAAACAGGGCTTCCTTATTCTTCACAAAATCCTGGCTTTATGCATGCTTGTGGCCATGACACGCATGCTGCAATGCTTTTGGGAGCGGCTAAAATTATATCTGCAATGAAGGATGAGCTTAAGGGAACTGTTAAATTTATATTTCAACCAGCTGAAGAAGCTAGTGGTGGAGCAAAATCAATGGTCGATGGAGGCGTTTTAGAAAATCCAAAGGTAGACATGGTAGTTGGTATGCATATATTTTCAATGCTTGACAAGGGATACATAGTTGCTCAAGAAGGAAGTTTTATGGCTTCGGTTGATCAGTGGAAATTAAATATAAATGGTAAATCTTGTCATGGATCTTCTCCTTGGGAAGGACATGATGCTATAGTTTGTGCGGCTGCTATAATAAATGGACTTCAAACTATTGTGAGTAGAGTAAATGATGCAAGAAATCCAATAGTTATAAACATAGGAACAATGAATGCTGGAGAAAGATTTAATGTTGTTCCTGGAAAAGCTGTACTTACAGGTGCAAATAGAACATTTTCTCAGTATTCAAGAGAAATGATGCCAAAGTGGATGAAAAAAATTATAAAAAGTACTTGCGAAGCATATGATTGTGCTTATGATTTTGAATACTTATGGGGCTGCAATATAACTGAGAACAGTAAAGAGGTTACTGAATTTGTTAAAAAATCTGTCTCAAAAATTGTTGGCGAAAATAAAGTTATTGGCGCTGATAAAATAATGGGTTCAGAGGATTTTGGAGAATACTCAAGTAAGGTGCCAGGAATGATTATGATATTAGGCGGTGGAAATAAAGAAAAAGGAATTTGCTATTCACAGCATTCAAATCATTTCATGATAGATGAAGAAGTTTACCTATAGGTGCTGCAAGTTACGCTCAAGTAGTAGTGGATTTCTTAAAATAATTGAGCTTTGCTTTAAATAAGTGTTGTTCTTTAAACCTATTTAAAGCAAAGCTTCCTTTAGTTTATTTAGCTGCGTAAAAAGGCTAACTGGTGAAGTATATATCTGGATCGTTACTGAAGATGCGAAACCTAATAAGTAGAGAGGTGGAAATATTATGGAAATATTAGATAAAGCAAATGAGATAAAAGAATGGATTGTTGAGTTAAGAAGAGATTTTCATATGTATCCAGAGCCATCCTTTGAGGAAATAAGGACCTCTGGAATAGTTGAACAAAAGCTTAAAGAAATGGATATTGAGGTTAAGCACATAGGTAAAACAGGAATTGTAGGAATACTTAGAGGAGATAAACCTGGAAAGGTAATAGGACTTCGTGCAGATATGGATGCGCTTTCAGTATATGAAGAAACAGGATTGCCATTTGCATCAAAAAAAGAAGGATTTATGCATGCTTGTGGTCATGATTCTCATATATCAATGTTGCTTGGAGCTGCAAAAATTTTTTATCAAATATGAGAGATAAAATCAGTGGTACAGTAAAATTTATTTTTCAACCTGCGGAAGAGGCTGCTGGCGGAGCAAAAGCAATGATTGCTGGAGGAGCCCTTGAAAATCCTAAGCTCGATATGATATATGGTATGCATATAGCATCTGCTGTTGAAGTTGGAAAAGTAATTGCTCAAGAAGGGCAGTTTATGGCCTCTGGTGATGAATGGAAATTGATTATAAGTGGGAAATCATGTCATGGGTCTTCACCTTGGGAAGGTCATGATGTAATGGTATGCACTGCAGCTGTAATAAATGGACTTCAAGCAATTGTAAGTAGAGTAAATGATGCTAGAAATCCAATTGTAATAAATATAGGAACAGCTAATGGAGGAGAAAGATTCAATGTAGTGCCTGGAAAAATGACACTTACGGGAATGAATAGAACCTTCACTGAATATTCAAGAAAAATGATGCCAGAGTGGATGAAAAAAGTAATCAAAAGTATTTGTGAGTCCTATGATTGTACTTATGAATTTGAATATAAATTAGGTTTTGAAGTAACTATAAATGATGATAAAGCTACAGAGTTTGTAAAAAATTCTGTGAAAAAATAGTTGGAGAAGATAATATACTTGGAGCTGAAAAAGGCATGGGTTCGGAAGATTTTTCAGAGTATTTAAAATTGGTTCCAGGAATGATTATGATGCTTGGTACGAGAAATGAAGAAAAAAATTGTGTTTTTCCACAGCATTCAAATCATTACTTAATTGATGAAGATAGTCTTCCTATAGGAACAGCCTGCTATGTACAGGTTGCAATAGATTACTTGGTAGAGGAAAATTAAATAGGATAGATGGAGAAGCTGAAATGTTAAAATTACTAATATTTAATTCATATTGGCAAACTGGAATTTAGCGAGCACTATAGTGAAGGGTTTTAACTCACTTCGTTTGTTAAAAGACTAAGGTTTTCGCTATGCGAAAGGTGAAGGGTTTTACGGTGCTGTGCACGTAAAACACCTCATTTCTAGCAATGAGGTTTATTATACTATAAATTTTGTTTTTGAGGACATAATCAAATGTGGTACACTAAGACATTATCACTTTTCAATCATACTTTTCAAGTTGTCTATCTATAAAAATGTTTGACAAAACCAAAATACTATAATATAATGCAAGTTGAATTAGAAAAATTTTGCTAATTGCTGAGAACGGGCAAAGTACTAAAGGAAAATAGTAAAAGAGAGCAGGGTATGGTGTGAAACTGTACTATTAATTTAGGAAAAATCCCCCGGGAGCTGGAGACTGAAATCACAGTAAGTTTTCTCGTAGTTCTGCGTTAAAGAATAGAGTATTATTGTGCTCGAAATTTAAAACTATTTAGGTGGTATTGCGAATTTAACTTCGTCCTATTGAGGACGGAGTTTTTTTATTTATACAAAAAAGAAGGGAGATATTTCGATGTATAAAAAAGTTGATGCAGAAAAGTCGTTTGTCGACATGGAAAAAGATACCCTCAACATGTGGAATGAAAAAGACATTGTTAAAAAAAGTTTTGAATTAAATCAAGATGGAGAATACTTTACTTTTTATGATGGACCTCCTACAGCAAATGGAAGACCTCATGTAGGGCATGTTTTAACTAGAGTAATGAAAGATATTATTCCTAGATATAAGGTAATGAGAGGTTATAAAGTTTTACGAAAAGCAGGCTGGGATACTCACGGACTTCCTGTAGAGCTTGAAATAGAAAAGAAACTTGGAATTTCAGGAAAACCTCAAATCGAAGAATATGGTGTTGAAAAATTCGTTAAGGAATGTAAAGAAAGTGTATTTTCTTATGTAAGCTTGTGGAAGGATATGTCTGAAAAGCTTGGATTTTGGGTTGACATGGATAATCCTTATGTAACATATCACAATGATTATATAGAATCAGTATGGTGGGCACTTAAACAAATGTGGGATAAAGAACTTTTATATAAAGGACATAAAATTGTTCCATATTGCCCAAGATGCGGAACAGCACTTTCATCACACGAAGTTGCACAAGGATATAAGGATGTAAGAGAAGCTACAGCTTTTGTTAAATTCAAGGTAAAAGGTGAAGAAAATAAATATATATTAGCATGGACAACTACTCCATGGACACTTCCAAGTAACGTGGCACTTGCAGTAAATAAAAGCTATGATTATGTTGAAGTTGTAAACAATGGAGATCATTTAATACTTGCAAAGCAGCTTTTAAGTGTGCTAGAAGGAGAATACGAAGTAGTCGATGAATTCAAGGGTGAAAAACTTCTTGGAGTTGAATATGAACAGTTATTTAAATATGCAAAGGTTGATAAGAAGGCTTTCTATGTTGTTCATGGAGACTTTGTAACTCTTACAGATGGTACTGGAATAGTTCATATAGCACCAGCTTATGGTGAAGACGATAATATTCTTGGAAAGAAAAATGATTTGCCACTTGTGAACTTGGTTGATGCTGAAGGTAAATTTGTTGATGCTGTTGAACCTTGGAAAGGTCTATTTGTAAAGAAAGCAGATCCAAAGATTCTTGAGTATATGAAAGAAAATGGAACTTTATATAAATCAGAAAAGTTCACTCACTCATATCCACACTGCTGGAGATGTGATACACCACTTTTATACTATCCAAAGGACAGCTGGTTTGTAAAAATGACATCTCTTAGAGATAAACTTGTTGAGAACAACAACAAAATTCACTGGTATCCAGACAACATAAGAACAGGAAGATTTGGAAAGTTTGTAGAAAATGTAATAGACTGGGGTATAAGCAGAGACAGGTACTGGGGTACTCCACTTCCAATATGGGAATGTGAATGTGGTCATAGAGAATGTATAGGCAGCATTGCAGAACTTAAAGAAAAAGGAATTAACGTTCCAGATAATATAGAACTTCATAAGCCATATATCGACGAAGTTAAGCTAAAATGTCCAAAGTGCGGAAAACCTATGACAAGACAGCGTGAAGTTATAGACTGCTGGTTTGATTCAGGATCAATGCCTTTTGCACAGCATCATTATCCATTTGAAAATAAAGAAGTGTTTGAAAAAACTTATCCAGCACAATTTATTTCAGAAGCTGTCGACCAAACAAGAGGATGGTTCTATACATTACTTGCAATATCAACTGCTATATTTGATAGAAGTTCTTTTGAAAACTGTATAGTTTTAGGTCACGTACTTGATAAGAATGGTCTTAAAATGTCAAAGCATAAAGGAAATGTTGTAGACCCATTCCAGGTACTTGAGCATGAAGGCGGAGATGCTTGCAGATGGCATTTCTACACAGCTAGTGCACCATGGCTTCCAACAAGATTTTCAGAAGAGGATGTAGCTGAAACACAAAGAAAGTTTATTGGAACCTTGTGGAATGTATATTCTTTCTATGTACTTTATGCTGAACTTGATAATTTTAACCCTGAAAAGTATAAAGATTTTGTTTCAGCTAATGTAATGGATAAGTGGATAATTTCTAAACTTAACACTTTAATAAAAGAAGTAAGCCATGATCTAGATACCTATGGAATAACTCAAGCTGCTCTTGCAATAGAAGAGTTTGTAGATAGGCTTTCAAACTGGTATGTAAGAAGAAACAGAGCAAGATATTGGACTACTGAACTTACAGATGATAAGATAGGAGCATATGTAACACTATACAATGTTCTTGTAACATTATCAAAAGTTTTAGCACCATTTACTCCTTTTGTAACTGAAGAAATTTATCAAAGCCTTGTGGTAAGTATTGATAAAGATGCTGTTTCAAGTATTCATCTTTGCAAATGGCCAGAATACAATGAAAAGCTTGTTGATAAAGAATTAGAAGGGCACATGGAACTTGCTTATAACATTGTTAAACTTGGAAGAAGTGCAAGAAATGGAGCTAATATAAAGAACAGGCAGCCATTATTAGAAATGCTTATAAGCACTAAAGCACTTCCAGACTATTATGGAGATATCATAAAAGATGAACTTAATGTTAAAAAGGTCGAATTTGGAGCAGATCTTTCAAAATATGTTGAGTTTGAAATAAAACCTAACTTACCTGTACTTGGAAAGTCATATGGAAAATTAATTCCAGCAATAAGAAAAACACTTGCTTCAATGAATCAAATGGAACTTGCACAGAAGGTAAACGCTGGAGAAACTGTAAAGACTGATGTAAATGGAACAGAGATAGAGTTCAATAGCAGCAATCTTTTAGTTACCATGAGTGGACTTTCCGGCTTCGCTTTTGCAGGTCAAGGAGAAATAGGTGTAGTACTTGAGACAACTATAACTCCAGAACTTAGAGAAGAAGGTTTTGTAAGAGAAATATTAAGCAAAGTTCAAAACATGAGAAAAGAAAGTGGTTTTGAAGTTGCTGATAAAATTACTTTATACGTAGCAGGCAATGAAATGCTTGAAAGTGTTATAAAGAAATTTGAAGATAGCATTAAAAAGGAAACATTAGCATTAGAAGTTGTTTATGATGCTGAAAAATCATATACAGAATGTTCTATAAATGGTGAAAAGTTAAATATTTTTGTTGAAAGAAAATAAAATGATATAAAACATCATATAGTTTAGAATAGGGAAACAATACTGTGGTTAAAATATTTTGTATAAATCATATTTTGTATTGTTCCTATTATGTATAGACAAATAACTAAAAGGTTTGCAATTTAATAAGAAATATGGTATAAAAAATAGTATAATAGCTATAATTAGATATATTTGTAATTACAACTGTGTAAAATTGAAATATAGGAGTTGATTAATAATGGCTGCCTCTATTAAAGATGTTGCTAAAGAAGCGGGAGTATCAATAGCTACGGTTTCAAGAGTTTTGAATGATGTAGATGTTGTAAATGAAGAAACTAAGAAGAAAGTAATGATTGCAATAAAAAAATTAGATTATAGGCCTAATATAGTTGCTAGAAGTCTAAAAACTCAAAGGACAAGGACAATTGGAATTGTAATACCTGACATATCAAGTCAGTTTTATCCTGAAATTGTAAGGGGAGCTGAAGACGTATCTAATATATACAATTATAATGTAATATTGTGTAATACGGATTTAGATATGGAAAAAGAAAAAGAATACATAAGAGTACTAAAAGAAAAGATGGTAGATGGTGTTATATACATGAGTAGTTCTCTTGCACCTGAAATAATAACTTTACTTGAAAATTTAAAGTTACCTACAGTTTTGGTTGAAACTAGTGAAAAAGAAGGGGCAGAAACAGAGTTTTGCAGTGTAACTATTGATAATGAAAAGGCTGCATATGAAGCTGTTGACTATCTTATAAAAAAAGGAAATAGGCATATTGCATTTATAGGAGTAAGTCCTAAAGTAGCAAATGCTAGTGCTATAAGATTTGACGGATACAAAAAAGCACTTCAGGAAAATGGCATAGAATTCAATGAAGATTTAGTTCAATTTGGAGGACTTAAAGCTATAGATGGAAGCGATGGTATTTCAGCGATATTAAAGAAAGCTAAATTTGATGCTGTTTTCTGTGCTGGAGATGAAATAGCGATGGGAGCCATTAATACCTTAAGGGACAATAACATAAAAGTTCCAGATGATGTTGATGTTGTTGGATTTGATAACATATATACTTCTTCAATATTCTACCCAAAGCTTACAACAGTAGAGCAGCCTACTTATGATATGGGCTCTGTTGGAATGAGAATGCTCATAAAAATAATAAACAAAAAAGAACTCGATCACAAAAAATATATATTACCGCATACTCTCATAGAAAGAGATTCATGTAAAAAATAAGAGACTGTCGCACTAAAAGTTCATTCAATAATAATTTATAAATATTGCAAACTAATTTGAGTGAAGGGTTTTAACTAGCAGAGCAAGTTAAAACCCTTCACTATAGTTGCTTAATAATATTTGTAAATTACGGTTAAAAATAAATTTGATGCGACAACCTCTATTTTTTTAGTTTATATTGGATGGAAAACTTCTATCCATAACACTCTTTATATCTTTATCTGTCTTTAAAATTTTTATAAAAACGTCTACCATGTCTCCATCAAACTGTGTCCACTTACATTTTTCCAGCTCTGAAGCTGCCATTTCAATAGAACTAGGGTCCTTATAAGGACGTCTTGAAGTCATTACGTCAAAGGAGTCAGCAATTGTTATTATTTTAGCAAGATAAGGTATTTGATCACCAGAAAGTTTGCTTGGATATCCACTTCCATTATATTTTTCATGATGACAAAGCACTAACTTAGCTACGGGTTCTAAATTTTTAATTGACCTTAAAATATTATATCCTTTTTGAGGATGGCTTTTTATTATTTTAAATTCACTATCAGTGAGTTTATCTGGCTTTTCTAAAATATTATCCGGGATTCCAAGTTTGCCAATATCATGGAGCAGCGCAGCTTCTTTTAAAATTATCATATCTTTTTTGGATAAATTAAGGGCTTTTCCAAGTTTTAGGGCATAAATGCAAACTCTTTCTGTATGCATGTAGGTTACAGGAGACTTTGCTTCAATAGTGTTGATAAGGCAATTTACCATATGCAGCATATTGTTATGTTCTGTTTTTGATTTATTATATGTATAAATTGCAAACATTATAGCTAAAAGTGGAATTATAAATTGCAAGGTAACAGGTTCTAGAAACATAAATTAAGCCCTCCAGAATTTAAATTGTGGTTGATACTTGTATCATTATATAAAATTATATAGTTACCATGTTTAAAAATCAATTTAAATATGTATTTGAATAACTAAAAATATATGGTATAATGTTATAAGAATTGGTAAAATAAGGAATAAAATGTTTGCTATTTTAATATATATGGGGGAATGGGCATATGGATACTAGAACTAAGGTTAAGGAATTATTTTCTTATCTTTTAAGTGTTAAAAATATGGATGAAGAGGTAATAAGAAATATAAGTCAATATGATAAATTGTATTGGAAGCAGGAGTTTGAAAACAAAAATGGAGTTATTTTAAATAATGATGGTGAGGAAGAATGGCTGGCGGTTGGAAAAGAAAATAAAAAACTGTATGATTCCTTTTTTCAATTGTATTTATTAATACAAAAGAATAGTGAAAACATGGAAATTGTTTGGGGAAATCATATATTGGCATGGAATAAAGGCGATAAGAAAATACTTCATCCCATATTTACAACTAAAATGGAATTGAGCTTTGATGCGGAAAACGGAAAATTTTTATTAAAGCCATATGATAATAGGACTATTATGGAATTGGACATGCTTAGTGGAATGATTATACCTAACTCGGACAAGATAATTGAAATTAAAAACGGATTCGAAAATGGAATTACTGATGTAAGAGATATTAAAAATGTAAAAGAAATTTTATATAAGACAGTTCACTATTTAAGTGCTGAAATTAATCCAGAAGGAGAAATTAAGGAAAATATTGAGACCTTTAATGAAATTAAGGCAACTGAGTACCCTGTTTTTTATGATGCTTCTTTAATTATAGTTAGAAAAACCGACAGCAGACTTTGGAATAAAGAACTAAATAATATAATGGATGTTATTGATTTGGGTTATCCTATACCGCTTCCTATAAAAGCATTAGTAGAAACTGAAAAGATGGGGGAAATTGAGGAAGAAAATGAGGAATGGAAAAGCGTTGGTGAAAATTTACTTTTCCCATTACCAGCTAACGAAGAGCAAAAAGAAGTTGTAAAAAAGTTATGTGATAATTTTGGAGTTGTTGTTCAAGGTCCTCCGGGTACAGGCAAAAGTCATACTATAGTAAACTTAATATGTCATCTACTTGCTCATGGCAAAAGAGTACTTGTAACAAGCCAAACTGGACGAGCTCTTAAAGTTTTGTCTGATAAAGTGCCAGAGGAGATAAGACCTCTTTGCATGAGCCTTCTTGGAGATGATACAAAATCTTTAAAACAGCTAGATGATTCTGTTAGAAAAATAACTGAAAATTTATCATTAAATCCGGAAGATATAAATAAAGAAGTAATTCCATTAAAAAAGGAACTTTCAGATTGCAGAATGAAACAAAAAGTACTATACGAAAAAATTAAGGAAGCAGAGTGTATTGAGACTAAGAAACTAAATATTAAAGGTCAAATTTATACACTTATGGAAATTGCAAAATGGGTGAGAAAAAATGAGAATGAGCTCAATTGGATTGACGATGAAGTTTCAATGGATACAGATTGTCCAATCAATGATCAGCAATTTGCTCATTTTATATATCTGCTTAATAGCGTTAATAATAAGGATATAGGCAAAGTAAATAGTGCCCTAAAAGTTTTTTCTCAGCTTCCTCAATGTGATGAGGTTTGTAGTACTGTTGAAGATTATGTTGAACTTGAAAAGGAGTATTTTAAAAACAAAGAAAATATAAAAGGATGGTCTCTTCCATATGATGAAAAGGTAGATTACGATAAAGTAATTAATCTGCTTGATAAGGCCGAAGATAGGATGGAATTTATAGAAAAAAGTTGGCTTAAAGATCTTATGGTTTGTTATTATTCTAGTGAAGTTGAAAGACCGGCAATAAAGCATTTGTATGTTAAATCTTCGGAGTACATACGTCGTCTTTCAGATATACAAAGCAGGATAGTATCTCATAAAATAAAAATTTGTGAGGACAAGGATTTTGACAAGTTTGAGGCTGATTTTAAAAATATTTATTCCCATATAAAATCAAGTGGCAAGCTAAACAAGCTGTATAAAACACTTCACAGGGAGTACAGATACATCTTTAAGGGATGTCTCGTAGATAATAATACTATTGAATATGGTGAACAAGCGGAAACTGTAAAGCTTTATTTGGATAAAAAAGATATTGAAAAAGAATTGATGGAACTTTGGAACAGCAACGTTAAAAAGTTTAAAGGAGAAGAAATCAAGGAATTTGATGCAGATACCTTTGTAAAACTTGAAAGGGAGATTAAAAATCTTGGTGAAGTAGTAAATTGGAACATAAATTATAGAAGCAAAATTGTTGATAGTCTTGGGGAGATAACTTTTTTGAGTAATATAGATTGGTATAAGAAGGATACTTATTCTTATTTAAAAAGAGGGATCTTGAGCATTAGAAACATCAAAAATTATGAGAAAGAGAAGACTTACATAAGTGGAGTAACTAAAATGTGCAGAAACACTTATGGAATTGACTGTTTAACGGATGGAATTGATAAGAAAGATACGCAGAGGATAAAAAAGGCTTATGGCGAAATCCTGCGTTTAAAGGAACTTATTCCTGCTGTAAAGGAAATAAATATGTTTAAAAATAAACTTGAAGCAGCTGCACCTCTTTTTACAAGCAAACTTTTAAAGAGCAATAAGAGAGAAGCTTACAAAAATATATCACAAGCTTGGAAATGGAAGCAGATGAACGGATTTTTAAAGAAAGCCCATAATTTGAGGACAGATATTTTAGAGAAAAACATAGAAAATGAAAAGATAAAAGAAAAAAGTTCTTATTAAGGAAATTGTTGCAAAGAAAGCTTGGTACAATCAAATTGTGAACACAACGGATATTCAAAAAAGAAGTCTTTATGCATGGCTTCAAGCTGTAAAAAGAATCGGCAAGGGGCGTGGGAAATTTGCACTTAAATATAGAAATATGGCTCAAAGGGAAATGGAAAAGTGTAAAGACTGCATTCCAGTTTGGATAATGCCTTTGAACAAGGTTATAGAAAATATAAAATTAAATAAGAACTTATTTGATGTGGTTATATTCGATGAAAGTAGTCAAAGTGATATCTTTGGATTGAGTGCACTTATGCGAGGTAAGCGTGCTGTAATAGTTGGTGATGACAAACAGATAAGTCCTCAGGCGGTTGGAATTGGTGAAGAGAATATAGATGAGCTTATAGATAGACACTTAAAAGAGATACCTCATTCAGAATGGTTTGATTTGCAGACGAGCCTTTACAATACGGCCCTTAGAGTATTTCCAGATAGGCTTCTTTTGAGGGAGCATTTTAGGTGTGCACCTGAAATAATAGGCTTTAGCAATAATTTGAGTTACTCCGGTGAAATAATTCCTTTGAGGTATCCTAGAGGTAGGGAGGCATTTATATGTCCTATAAAAGCTGTAAAAGTAAAAAATGGTTCTAAGGATAATATGAGCCAGGTCAATATGAATGAGGCTAAGGAGATAGTTGATCAAATAGTAAAGTGCTGTAACAATCCTCAGTATGATAATATGACCATGGGAGTAATTTCGCTCTTGGGGGATCAGCAGGCTGAAATTATTGAGAATCTTTTAAGACACAGCTTGGTGAGAGAGAACTTTTAAGAAGAAAGCTTTTATGCGGTGATGCTTATTCTTTTCAAGGGGATGAAAGGGACGTTATGTTTTTGTCCATGGTTGTTTCAAATAACAGCAAGTTAACAGCGTTAACCCGTGAGGCAGATGTTAGAAGATTCAATGTTGCAGCTAGCCGTGCTAGAAATCAGATGTGGGTTTTTTATTCTGTTGATGAAGATAAATTAAGCAGCAACTGTATAAGAACTAAGTTTCTCAGGTATTGTCTTGATCCTAATATAGTATCTTGTAAGCGCAATAGTGATAATATGATTTTAGCTGGCGAATTTGAAAAAGATGTGTTTAATGCTGTTAAAAAAAGGGGCTATGATATTAAACCTTTTGTTGGTCTTGGAAAATATAAAGTTGATTTTATTATAGAGGATGAAAATAATAGAATTGCAGTTGAATGTGATGGCGGAAGATGGAGTAATATTGAGGATTGGGAAAAGCATAGAGAAAGGCAGATGGCCCTTGAAAGGGTTGGTTGGGTATTTTATAGAATAAGAGGAAGTGAATTTTACAGAAATCAAGATAGAACTATAAATAGGTTATTAAACAAGCTTAATGAACTGGGCATAAAGAAGATAACAGCGTAGAAAATGGTGGACATAAGAAGGACTACAGTGAAGGGTTTTAACTTACTTCGTTCGTTAAAAGACTAAGGTTTTCGCTGTGCGAAAGGTGAAGGGTTTTACGATGCTGTGCACGTAAAAAGGTGAACTTTTTTACCTTCAATAAAAAGTTAAGGATGATTTACCTCCGTTTTACTGCGGAAAATCTTTAACTTATTTAAATTGTCTATTTTTCGTAGTAAAGCGGAGAAAAATATTTCTTAATATTTTGCAGTGGCGAAATCCTTCACTATTAGCGGGGATAGGTGGCGGTGTTATTGAAAATATACATGTAGTGTCTTTCGTTTTTAAGATCAAAAAAGAGTGGGTGCAATTGAACTGCTCTTTTTTATTTATAAAAATTTTTAATTCGCTTTTTAAGTAAATTAAAGATAAGTTTAAAAACGTTGAGTTATGTAGCAAATAGTGGTAATATTGACATAAGAAAGAAGTAAATGGGTGATTCAATATGATTTCAGTTGACTTTGAAAAATTAAAAGAACTTTATGAGATTGTAAATAGATTTCAAGGCAGTGTTAGTGAAAATTTAAGCAGGGCAGAAGCACAAACCTCTGGTATAAGAGCAGATGGGGACAAGCTTCTTCGTCATTTAAATGAAATTAAGCGATTTTTAGATGATGAAATTTCAAGATATCAAAGAGTAGAAAGAAAATTAAATGAAAAGGCAAATGCAATTACCTTTAGAGGTTCAAAAGCATTAAGTGCAGTATACATAAATAATATAAGTGAAAATGTACAAGTGAGAGCAGCTAATATAAATGCAGAAGCTTTTATACCACTAGCATTAAATGGCGATGCAGGACTTGAAAGTAAAAGCAGTGAATTAAAATTAAAGAGTGAAAATGCAGTTGATAAAAGCTTAAAGGCAGTAGAAAGTGAAATATATAAAGCGTTGAGTGATAAAGATCTTGAAGGGCTAAAGGAAAATGGAGTAGATCTTGTAAAAATAAAAGTAGAAGAGATTTTTACTTTTGATAAAAACGGATCAAAAGAACTTTCAAAGGAAGAGGAAAAATATAAAAATAATTTAGAAGAAGATTGGGATAACTTTAAAAGTAATATCTGGAATGAGTTTAAGAAGGATCATCCAGAGGTAGTAAAAAAGCTTGAAGAAATAAAAAATCAAATTGAAGTAGAACTAAAAACAGCATGGAATAATTTTAAAAAGGATTATCCAATACTTGCTCAAATATTAAAAGTAAGTTATAAAACAGTTAAAGGAATAATTGAAGGAGGCATAGATGTTGGAAAAGGACTTGTGGAAGCCCCTTTTCAATTGGTTCATTTGTTAGGGCAGCAGTTCTATGATTTTAAAAAAGATCCATTAGGTACTGCAAAAAAGTGGTTAACTGTTGGAGGAAATATATATACACTTTTAAATGGAATGCCACCGTTAACACAAGAACAGGCAAATTTCCGAGCAGGTTTAGTTCAAATGGTACGAACTACAATAGATAAAAACATAATTCATGGGGATGCAGAAAGTAGATCAAGGTTTGTGACTAATGTTGCAGGAAATATAGCAATTTTTGTATTTACAGATGGTGCAGGTGCATCAAGTAAAGCTGGTGAAGCAGGAGAAGTAGTGGAAGAGGTATCAAACGGAGAAAAGGCAGAAGAAGCTTTAAATACAATAGGAAAAACAGAGGATGCTTTGAATACTGCTGGAAAAGTGGAAGACGCTGTGAGCACAGCAGGTAAGGCTGAAAACTGGTGGTCAAAATTAGAAGCTCCACTTAAAACCTTCTCCAATTTTAATAAAGAATTTTCTAAAGCAGCAAATACTTTAAAGGCATGCATAAATACAAAAGTAGAAGAAGTATTTACAATAGTAAAGGAAACAAAAGATTTAGGAAAATCAATATTGTACAAGCTGAGAGATCCAGTTAATGAAGTAAAGGAAATAATACTACCTAAAAGGGAACTTACGGAAAATCAAGAAAGAATCATTTTAGAAGGATGTTTTACAGGGAAAACTCTTATAAATACTGAGCTTGGATTAAGGAGAATAGACAGTATAAAAGATGGAGAAAAAGTATATGCAGAAGATGCGAAAACTGGAGAAAAAGAACTAAAAAAAAGTATTGTACGTATACAAAAAGCATTCAAAAGATATTATAATAATAACAATAGGAAAAGAAAAACTAGAAACAACAGCACCCCATTTGTTTTATACAGAAGAAGGCTTTAAGCCAGCTGAGAGGATAAAAGCAGGCGAGAAAATAAAAAATAATAATGGAACTTACGAGAAAGTAATAGATATAACTGCAAGACACACAGAAGAAGCAATATACAATCTAAATGTAGAGGATTATCACACATATTTTGTAGGTGAGGGCAGTTTACTCGTGCACAATGATTGTTCAGTGAGTAATGAAGAGGTAAAGACTGTAACGGATACTATTAGGAAAGGAAAAAGGGATAGTGAAGTTGCAGGCAAAGAAGCTAAAGATGTTCAGCCTTCTAGTGTGAAAGAGGGAGAAGGTACTGAGGGGGTAAGTAATGCTGAGTTAAATACGTGTGATAGTATTAAAAAATCATTAATGATAAAGGATATTCAGTATATGAATTTGCTAAATTATTGCATCCAGATAGAGTATTAAGTGATTCGGAAAGGTCGCTTGTAGATTCTGTAAGAAATGAAATAGGCAAACCATCATCAGACACATTAATGTGTAAAACAATACCACAAAGCGACATATATAAATACTTATATAATCCTGACTATGATGGAGTTAGAGGTTTTACAGCTGTAGAAGAACATGGGGCTAATTTAAAAACACTACTTGATAAATATAATGGGGCAAGATTAGACTACAATAATACAGCATTTAAAACTACAAATGGAGTTGATGGTATTTCACAATCAGTAGGCTTACCAGATAAAGTTTATGGAACAATAGAATATAAAGCAAATGATGTTAGTGAAATATCCATTCCTGATTGGAAGCCTAAGCCTGAGGATTATCCTTATACAGGGAAAGCATTTACAGGTAGTACTAATGTAGTGCTACCAGAATATTATCAATCAGCTAGGAAATTTATGAATGGAGATAAACTTAAGATTCTAGACAGTAAAACCGGAGATATAGTACAGCAATTTATCTATGATGAGAAGCTTGGATGGCTTGAATTAAAGTGAGGTGTGAAAAGTGTCTAAAGCATATTGTATATATAAAGGTAAAACTTTTATACTTGATATTTATAATAATAAATTAGAAATAACTAGTAATAAAAGGGAGGATGTAAATAATGGATTTAAAGAGTATGTTGACGTGTTAGGAAATAGACATAGTGATATATTGGTAAAAGAAGTAAGTGCAGACGATTTAGAATTTGCTTATGAATTAAAATATAAAGTAATGTATAACAATATAGAATTTGAGCCATGGTCTATAGGCAAACATATACTAAATGAAGAGAAAATTTCATTGTTTACAAGTAATTCAGATTTAGCATCCATACATGGATTTACTAAAGAAGAGCAATTCGTATTTAAAAAGGAACTAAAATTAGATGATATAGAAGCTTTAATTGAAATCAAAAAACCTATATTAAAATTTAATTACTTAAAAGAGGAAAAAACAAAGATAGAACAAAAAGATATTAAAGATTATCTTGCAAAGATTATTGAATAGTAACTGCAAAATAATATTATAATTGGATTCATAATAAATCAAAAGAATGAATGGTTGCATTTTACAATAGAGATGTAAAATACTTCACTGCATAATATTAATAATGCAGTGAAAAAATGAAATGAATCAGCTGAAATTTAAGTAGACTGGTTCATTATTTTTTTAGCGGTTAACATATTCAATAAATACATCATTCAAAAGAACTATATTAAAAAGCAACGATAATACATCAGAAAACAGAGTTTTAAAAGACTGTGGATAAGAGTTGCATTGAATTTAAAAAGTGATGAATAAAGGCTAAAGCTACTGATTTAATAGAAATTGATAAATGATTAAAATCTTTTCAGCGGTTCCTCAAGTGTAAGTATCTGATAAAGGATTTCCTGGATAACTAGAACAGGCATCTTTAGAAGACCGTAAAACGAGCATTAAGATATATCAGCAAAACTGAAAACTATAGAGTCAATTGCGAATTTAAGCAATCGGCTTTTTCTACGAACCACGATAGATAAAAATGTAATTCATGGAGATGCAGAAAGTAGAGCAAGGCTTACAGTTAACGTTGCAGGCAATCTAGCTATTTTTATGATTTCAGATGGGACAAGTTCTGTGAAAGAAGTGGGAGAAGCTTCAAAAGTAGTAGAAGAAGTATCAGATGTGGAAAAGGCAGATGAAGCTGTAAACACTGCTGAAAAGGCAGAAGGAGCAATGAATGCAGTAGAAAATGCAGAAGGCTTAATGCAAAAATCAGGAGATTTAACTGAAGCAGGCAGCTTTGATAAAACAGCAGGAATTGAAGGAAAATACAGCGGCGAAGGAAAAGGACTTGATGAAAAGTTTGATGTAAAAGATGTAGATTTATCAAAGAGTGCTATAATAAAAACACTAAAAAGTAACTTTAATGCCATATTTGATATAGTTTATTAAACAGTTGACCTAGGAAAATCAATATTATTTAAGATGATAGATGGTTCGGAACAAATTATAGAAAAAGCAGTACTAAAAGCGTCACAAATAAAGGATGCGGCCTTAGAGTTCTGCATTACAGGAGATACTTTAGTATTAACTAAAAATGGATATGCAAGGGTTGATACAATAAAAGTAGGAGACTATGTATATTCCAGAGATTTAGAAGGAAAAGAAGAAGGTACAAAGAAGTACTACAAGTTCACAGAAGAAATATTTGTGAATTTGTATATTTAAATGTTGGAGGAGAAGAAATAAAAACAACTCCAAAACATTTATTTTTTAAGGCAGATGGACAGTGGGAAACAGCAAGTAATCTAAAAGTAGGAGATGAATTGGTTTCTGAAACAGGAGAAAATAAAATAGTTTTGAGGTATAAGATAAAGCTGCCAAGAGAGATTTAGCTTATAATAATAATTCACTTTCTCATTCAGTTAATGAAAAATCATTACAAGATTTAAATGTTTAAAATTTTATTTACAAAATTTTTCATTTAATGTTATTATTAAAGAAATTGGTGGGAAAATGGGGTGATTGAACAATAATGAGGAGTACAGTGGTGACTGATGGTGAAAAATTAAGGACAATTAGAGATAAATACAAATTAAAGCAAAGTGATATTGCCGGAAAAGATATTACTAGAAATTTATTAAGTGAAATTGAAACAGGTAAAGCCATCATTACGAAAAATACGGCGGAGATAATCATAAAAAACTTAAAAGAAATTGGAAGAAAACGTAATCTAAAGATTGATGAAACTATTGAGTATTTAATGGAAAATACATTAGTTCAAGCTACGAAGATACTTGATGATTACATAGCAAAGTTGAAGGAATTACTAATAAGTAAGGGTGAAGGTTTTGCTCAAACTCTTAAAGAAGCAAAAAGTTTTTTAGCTGACTGGGATATTAGTGATAAGATGGCTTCTATTTATGAATTAGCAGGAGATTATTATTATATTAATAATGAAATGTATGAAAGTATAATGTATTATGAAAAAGCTGTAACTGCTATTGGAAAGTTAGTTGTTTCTAATCAATTATTACAAGTTTTTTCGAATATAGTAAAAGCTTATATTCTTGTTGGTGATTATGATAAGGCTATAGAGAGTTCTACTTTTGTAATAGAACATTTTGATAATTTGTCATCAGAGTATATTGTTAAATTTATGTACAATCGTGCATATAGTTATTCTTTGCTTAATAAATACGAATTGGCAATAAGGGATATTGACAAAATAGAAAACCTTGTAAGTAAAGATGATTTACAAAAATACTTTATGGTTTTTGATACTAAAGCAGTATGCTTACATGAATCAAGGAAATATGATGAAGCTTTAAAATTATATAATAAAATTTTGGATGTGTTAGGCAGTGAGCATATAGATAAAAAATTAGCTGTTTATGTAAATATGACTGAATTGTATTTAGCAACAGCAGTTAGAGATAAAGCTAATAGTACGCTGTCTATAATAGAAAAAGAAATACCTTTTCTTGATAGTAATAGTTCTTATGAGGTTAATATTTTGTTTGATCTGGGGAAGATATATAAGGAATTGGGCAATATGGAAGAAGCTAATAAATATTATAATAAAGGATTAGATGCTGCTAGGAAAAAGAAAGATTATGTTTTTGCTTGTGATATTCTTTATGAATTAATAGATAATGCGGAAAGTATTGAAAGTGTAAATGATATAAAAAATCAAGTGTTTGTGATATCAGCTAAACAAGGAAAATTAGATTACAAGCTTATTCATAAACTTATAAGTTTTTATATTGCTAACAATAATATATTTAAAATAGATGAAATAAATAAGTTTGCTTTGCAATTTGTTTAAAAGAGGAGGGAATTATAAAATGAAACTAAAAAAGTCTTATAAGGCACTAATAACTGTTTGTGCTGTATTACTAGTTGCAGTTGCTGTTACTGATGCAAGTTTAGTAAATTCAATTGCTACAGTAGGCGGTGGTGCAATGAGTAAAGCTATTTATACAATACCTTTTATTTTTTAAAAAACATAAAGAGCCGATTGCAATTTCAAGCAATCGGCTCTTTTTAATGCAAGTCCTCTTAACAAAGTATAAAATTAAATATATAATTAAAACAAGAAGAGGCGCGTATGAATAAACCACTTGAAAGCTTTAAAATATATTTGGTAGGTTTTACAAGTAATGTTTTTTTAATTCACAATTCACAATGCACAGTTCACAATGAAGGATGATTTTCTTTCGCTTTGCTACAGAAAATTTAAAACTTATTGCTGACGCCAATTTGAGATAAATCCATATCAGCTCGCTTTGCCAGCTGAACATTGGATTTTTATATAATTTTAGATTTATCTGACGAGAGGAAGATAAATCATCCTAATTGTGCATTGTGAACTGTGAATTGTGCATTGATTTTAAATAAGTTAAATGTTACGAAAAATATTTTAGTCAATTTAAAGCTTAGAAGTGGTTTCAACATATGATGTGTAGATTTAACATAAAGGAGAATAGAGAGAGTTATGTGTAACAATGATGCCGAGGAAAAAATTATTGAAGAAACATCAAAACCAGAAGCTAATATAGAAGAAATTTTAGAGAAAGTCAACCAAAGCATACAAGAAGTAAAAGAAGAGTTTGTCAGTAAAGTTAAGTATGATGGTCATAAAGATAAGATAATAGATGAGCTCCACGAAGAACTTCAAGGATATAAAGACGACATTATACATAAGCTCTTAAGGCCTGTAATTACAGATATAATTTATACCATCGATAATAACAATAAGACTGTACAGGCGTTACGGCAGAAGGATGTATCTGAAATTGATCCAAAGAAATTAATAGGAATTATTGAAGGGCAATCAGAAGATTTAGAAGACATACTGTATAGACAAGGAGTAGAAGAATTTACATATGTAATGCCAGAGTTTGATCCTAAAAAACAGAAAATTATAAAAACGGTTGAAACAGCTGAAAGAGAAAAAGATAGAACGGTAGCAAGAAGCTTGAAAAAAGGATATATGTTTGAAAATAGAGTTATAAGACATGAACTTGTGGAAGTGTATGTATACAAAGAGAAAAAAGAATAGTATTTTCAGGAGGGGAAAACAAAATGAATAAAATTTTTGGAATAGATTTAGGAACAACATATTCCTGCATATCTTATATAGATGAGTATGGAAGACCGGTAGTTGTACCTAATGCTGAGAATGAGAGAATAACACCATCAGTTGTATTTTTTGATGGTGATAATGTCATAGTTGGAGACGTAGCAAAAGAAAATTCAAAGATGTATCCTGAAGATGTTGTTGCATTTGTAAAGAGAGCTATGGGAGATGAAAATTTTTATTTTGAGCATGAAGGAAAAGCGTATCATCCAGAAGAAATATCAAGCTTTATACTTAGAAAATTGGTAGGGGATGCAGAAAATATTTTAGGAGAAAAGATAGAAGATGTAGTGATAACATGTCCAGCATACTTCGGAATAAATGAAAGAGAAGCAACTAAACTTTCAGGAGAAATAGCAGGGTTAAATGTAAAAGGAATCTTAAATGAACCTACGGCAGCAGCACTTTCTTATGGAATGGATTCAGAAGAAAATAAAGTTGTTTTGGTATATGATTTAGGCGGAGGAACCTTCGATATAACCATGATAGATATAAATAAGGATTCCATAAAAGTAATATGCACAGGAGGAGACCACAATCTAGGAGGAAAAGACTGGGATGATGCTCTTATTGCGTATATGGCAAATCAATATAGGGGAATAACAGGAAAAGAAGAAGACATACTAGAAGATAAAGAAACCTGTCAGGAACTTCAACTCTTAGCAGAGAAGGTAAAGAAGACATTGTCTCAAAGAGAAAAAGCACCAATATCAATAAATTATGAAGGCGAAAGAGCAAAAATAGAAATTACAAGAGAAAAGTTTGATGAGTTGACCTATGATTTACTTCAAAGAACTGTGAACTTAACAGATGAAATGCTGGAAGAAGCAAAAAAGAAAAATTATAACAGCTTTGATGAAATGCTCTTAGTTGGTGGCTCCTCAAGAATGCCGCAAGTAGAAAAAATTATAAAGGATAGGTATGGAATTGAACCTAAAATCTTTGATCCAGATGAAGCAGTTTCAAAAGGGGCAGCATTATATGGATGGAAGCTGTCTGTAAATGATGAGCTTATAAATAGAATTTCAATGGAAACAGGACAAACTCCGGAAAATGTAAAACAAAATATAGATGAAAATAAAATAGAAGAAAATATAGTTGAAAAAGCAGCAAAACAAGTTGCAGATGATACAGGATATACTTTGTCTGCCGTTAAAGCTTCAAATGTAAGAGTAGTGAATGTTGTAAGCAAAAGTTTTGGAGTTGTAACCTACAATAATGAAGGAAAAGAAGTAATATACAATTTAATACTAAAAAATTCAGAAGTTCCAGCAGAATTTACAGAAAGATTTGGAACACATGAAGAAAACCAAGATAATGTGCTTATAAGAGTAGTAGAAGATGAGCTAAATGACAGAGTTATAGATTTAGATTATGGAAAAGAAATAGGTCAGGTAGAGCTGATGCTTCCAGAAAATTTACCTGCAAATTCACCAATTGATATAACTTTCAAGTTAAATGAAGAAGGAAGACTTGAAATTACAGGAGTAGAAGCAGTTGAAAAAAGAGAGGTAAAGACCGCTATAGATACAAGTTCAGTAATTAAGGGAAAAGAGCTTGAAGAAGCAAAAGAAAGAAGCAAAAATATAGAAGTATCATAAAGAGTTGAGGTATAAATGAGTATGAAATATAGTTTAGGAATAGATCTTGGCACAACGTTTTCTGTAGTGTCAGTTATTGATAAAGAAGGAATTCCAAAAGTATTAAATAACAGCGAAGGAAAAACTCTAACCCCATCTGTAATTTACTTTGGAGAAGAGAACATTTTTGGTAGGAGAAGAGGCCAAAGAAATGCAGGCAATGGGAGATGAAAATGTAGCATCGTTTTTTAAAAGAAATATGGGGGATGAGTATTTTGGACTAAACTTTAGGGACGAGTACTATAACTCAGAGAAGCTTTCAACAATTCTACTAAAAAAATTAAAAAAGGATGCAGAAGCCGCTTTAAAAACTTCCGTTGAAGATGCAGTTATAACTGTGCCAGCTTATTTTAATAATTCACAAAGAGAAGCAACAATAAATGCAGGAAAAGCAGCAGGATTCAATGTTTTAAGTATAATAAATGAACCAACAGCAGCGGCCATAGCTTATGGCATGAGAAATGATGATATAGAAAAAAATTTGCTAGTTTACGATTTGGGCGGAGGAACCTTCGATGTTACGCTTGTACATATTGATGCATCAAGCATAGAAGTGCTTGGTACAGATGGAGATCATGAACTTGGAGGAAAAGACTGGGATGATAGAGCAGCCGTTTATATAGGACAAAAGTTCTTTGAAAAAACCGGCATAAATCCACTTGATGATATGGAGTCCTATAATGATATACTCGTCAAATCGGAAAATATAAAAAAGCAGCTTTCAACAAGAGAAAAGTGCCAGACTACTATATGCTTTGGAGAATTTAAAGAAACTTTTGAAATCACAAGAGAAATATTAGAAAGTATAACAGGAGATCTTTTAGAAAGAACAAAAAGATTAAGTGAGGATGTACTAAAAAATGCAGGACTTTCCTGGAAACAGCTAAGCGGAGTTTTGCCAGTTGGAGGTTCTACAAGAATGCCAATGGTGCTTGAATTTATAAAGAAAATAAGTGGAAAAGCTGTGGTTTCTGGAATAAATGTTGATGAAGCCGTATCAATTGGAGCAGCAATAGAAGCTTCAAGACAGGCAAAAATAGATGGCAAAAATGTATTTACACTTGGAAGCTATAAAAAAACTGAAGATGTTATGAGTCACAGCCTTGGGATGGCTGCAATAAGCAAAGATGGTGCAAGATATATAAACAGCATTATAATATCGAAAAATAAAAGAATACCTTGCAAAGAAACAAGGCCATATGTAATAAGAACAGGAAGAAACAGAAGCAATGTTCTCGATGTCTATATGCTGCAGGGAGAAAGTGAAGATATACAAAATTGCAGCATACTGGGGAAGTATACTTTTTCAAATATTGAACATGAAAACTCAAAACAAGCAGTAATAGATATAGAATATGCCTATAATAAAAACGGTGTTGTTACAGTTTCGGCAGTGCAAAGAAAAACAGGAAAAAGGCTCAGCTTAAGCATTGAAAAATATGAAGAAGATTTGCAATGGCTATACAGTGAGCCAAAGGAAGAAGAAGAAAAAATACATAAAAGTATAGTTGTAGCTATGGATTTATCAGGAAGTATGAGAGGAGAACCACTCAAAAATGCAGTTTCAGCGGCTAAGAATTTTGTTTCTGAAGTAGACATGGATAATTCAGAAGTTGGAATTGTGGCCTTTGCGAATAAAGATGAAATTGTAGTAGATTTGACCAGTGAAGAAGATAAAATTATAGAGGCAATAGATAATTTAAATTCTGTTAAAGTAGGAACTTCAACCACATCAGAACCATTTTCGAAAGCATATGACATGTTAAAGAGTGCAGATGGAGATTCCTATATAGTGGTACTTACGGATGGACAGTGGTATGGGAAAAAAGATGTAATAGGAATAGCAAATAAGTGCAAAGAAGATGGAATAGAAATTGCAGCAATAGGCTTTGGAAGTGCTAAAAAGGAATTTTTAGATAAGATAGCTACTTGTGAAGAAAACTCAATATTCACAGAAGCAGCAAAGCTTACACAATCCTTTTCAAAGATAGCAAGAGTAATTTCAAAGACCAGTGGAAACCTTAAATTGTTTCAAGGGTATGGACAAAGATCTAATTCACTAAATCTTTTAAAGTGAGGTGATAGCTTTGCAAAGCAGCGAAAATTTTTATTTGCTTTTAGGATTATCCATAGAACCTCAAGAGCAGGATGAAAAGAAAATAGAGAGTGTCATAAATAAAAAAAGAAGCCAATGGTCAATGCTTAGAAATCACCCTACAAAGGCGGTAAAGGCAAAATTTTATTTGAGCTTGATACCAGAAATAAAAAGGGTTATGCTTGGAAATCCATATGAGAGAAAAGAAGAATGGAAAAGGGCATTAAGAATAAAAAAGCAGGAAGAAAAAGATAAGTTTAAATTATTGGATGAATGCATACAACTTCTATGCTCAAAGGGAGCTATTTTTGAGGAAGAGGTTAAGGCACTTCAAAGTAAATTTGGAACTTTTTTCAAAAGAAGAAATGATGAAAAGAATAAAAGTTCCAGTGCGATTAAATAAAAAGAATTCCTTAAATAAGATAATTAATGAGAAAAAAATAGATAGTACTATAATAAATAAGATAAAAGCAAATTTAGAAATAGTAAAAGCAAAATCACTTTATGATTTTTTAAGGGTATCCAAGGATTCACCAATAGGAGTGTTGAAAATGGCTTCTAAGTATAAATATGATGACATAAGAAAGATAGCAGCTAAAGATGCCATAAATACAGCAAGTTCTATTCTTCAAGGTTTGTGTGATGATATTTTTAAAGATGAAGAAAGTAAGAGAGCATATGATGCTTCACTTAAAAGCGAAAATATAAAATATATTGAAATGGCACTAGAAATATCAGCTGCAAAAGGCTATGTGTCCAGCGAAGAATTTGATAATTTAGTGGCTAATATGGTAGAAGAAGATTTTGAAAAAGAGGAAGCAAAAAGTTATATAAAAAACATCTGTGCAGACAAGAAAGTCTCACTTCAGGTTCCATTAAACTTAAGTATAAACTTTATGCAAGGCTGCAGTGTATGTGGAAGTGTAAATTATAGAACTTCTAAGTTCTGCTATAACTGTGGCTCGCCATTAAAAATATCATGCCCCAAGTGTCATAAAATAGTGAGTTCTAAAAATGAATTTTGTGATAACTGTGGTACTAATGTTAAAAATGTCATAAAAGCATCACAGCTAATAAATGACTGTGAAAGATGTGAGGTGGCAGGAAATATTGAAAAAGCATATTTTTATATAAGTGAAGCAGTGGCGCTATGCCCAGAAAACGAAAAAGCTTTAAAGCTTATGAAAAGCATAAAAAATAAAAAAATTATAATTCTTGATAGAGAAGATAAAATACAGAAATCTATTGAAAAAAAACAGTATTATACTGCAATGAAAGAACTTATCGCATTAAAGCAAATAAACTATTCAAATCTAGTAGAATCTCTGGAAAATTTAATAGCAAGCAAAATAGGAGAGAGTGAAAAAAAGCTTGCTAAAGCTCATGAAGCTCAAGATAAAGATACATTAAATGATATATATAGTTCTATTTTAAATGTATGCAGTGATTGTGACGAAGCGTTAAAATGGATGGCTAAATTTCCACCAGAAGCTCCAAGATTTTTAAGATATAAAATAACTGGTGAGGGTATAAACATAAGATGGGATTCAAGCAGCTTAAATAAAAATGTAACTTACAAGGTAATAAGAAAAATGAGAATTGAGCCTTCTTCAATTGATGATGGAAAGGTTCTTTACGAAACCAAAGAAAATGAAATGACAGATTATACAGCAGAACCAGGACAAAATTATTATTATGCTGTTTTTGCGGTAAGGGGAGGTAGTGTATACGCTAGAACATTTTCTGTTGTTGGACCAGTTATGAGAATCGCTGATGTAGATGATATCGAAGTTGAGAGGGAATCTGGTAAAGTAATTTTATCTTGGACATCCTCCATTAAAACAAGAGAAGTTGAAGTTTGGAGAAAAGAAGGGGAAGTTCCAGCTAAAAGGGGAGATGGCGTTAAGCTAAGGGATGTCTCTCTTTTTGGAGTGGAAGATATAGGACTTGTTAATGGAAAAAACTATGGATATCGTATAATTTCTTTATATAGAGATATAAAAGACAATGAGGTTGCATCGGAAGGAATAACCTGTTTTGGAAAGCCAATTGTGCCTCCAGAGGTCATTACCGAAATAAGGCTGACCAATATAGCTGAAGGAATAAGAGTAAACTTTAAGAGAAATAGTTTTAGCGGAAAGGTGTACATATTGTACTCAAATGAACCTTTTGAATTTGAAGAAGGACAAGTTATAAAAAGAGATAAGTTAATTAAAATTCCAAGCAAGGCCGTGATAAAAAAAGAGGGAGAGTGCGATATAAAAAATATTGATGATGGAGTTCTATTTATACTCCCTGTAGTTGCAGAAGGCAATATTGCATCAGTAGGAAAGCAAGTACATGCATCTTTCTTGAAGAATGTTGAAAATTTAACAGGGTATATTTTAAATAAAAAGTTATATCTGCAATGGACATGGCCTAAAGAAACAAAAAAAGTTCTTATTGGATGGAAATTTGAAGATTTTTGTAATGGAGTAAATGATCCTAAAGCAAACTATAAAGAAGTAACATTTCAAGAATATAGTAAAGATGCTGCATTTATTTTCGATAATTTGAATAGAATAAATTATTTTATTACTGTTTTTACAATTAATGAAAGTAAGTATATAAGACGTTATTCTTACGGTAACAAATGCAAAATAAAAAATACGGGGTTTCTGGAAATTTATTATGAGATAAAGAGATCAAAGGGGATTTTTGGACTCAATAAGGGAATTACTTTTATAATTAAGCATGAGTTTATGAATGAAGATATGCCAAAGTATGTTTTAGTTGCTAATATGAAAGGTGAACCTTTAACCATCAGTGATGGAAATATAGTGTACAGGGGGAATGAGGAGAAGGTTGATTTAAATTCTGTTGATGAAAATATATTTATAAGACCTTTTTTGGAATCAAGTGAAGAATATGAAAAGTATAAGTTTGTGAGAAGATGAGAAAATATATAATAGGGTAGTGAATGAATTATGAAAATGGTTTTTCTTAGAGAGCTTGAACCAGATCAGATTATTGGAAAAAGTGTGTACAATAATGATGGTAAACTTTTGATTAAATCGGGTACCAAAACTACAAGAGAGGTTATAAACTTCCTCAGAAAGAGTATGGTATTTTTTGTTTATGTAGAGGATGATGCCTTAGACGATATAAAAATTAATGAAGAGCTGGATAAGGTAAAAATAAATACACTTAATAAAATGCCAGAAGTATTTGATGAGTTACTTACTGGAGACGAAAAAAGTGCAGAAAAGTCTATAGATATTATTTATAATCTTGTTGATTATATAGTTGCTGATGGCAGTACTAATATAAATCTTTATGAATTAAAATCTTATGATGAGTATACTTATATTCACTGTATTGATACAGGAATAATGGCTTGTTTTTTAGGAAAATCCTTAGGGTATGGCGGTGAAAGACTTAAAGCGTTAAGTGTTAGTGGTATTCTGCATGATATAGGTAAAATTAAAATCCCAAGTGAAATAATTAATAAGAAAGGGAAGCTTACAGAAGAGGAATTTAATGCTTTAAAATTACATACTCAGTATGGAAAAGAAATTATAGAAAAATACAAAACCTTTAGTGATAATGTCTTAAAAGGAATTTATGAGCATCATGAAAAATATGATGGCACAGGATATCCTCTTGGACTTAAGGGAAAAGAAATAAGTGAGTTTGCAAGAATAATATCTATATGCGATGTATTTACTGCCGTAAGTGCAAATAGATCCTATAGAAAAAGGTTTACTCCTAATGAGGCGTATGAACTTATTTTATCGGGAAGTGGTAGTTCTTTTGATCCTGATATTGTGCAAAAATTCAGAATGACTTTTTTTTGTATATCCCATTGGTTCATGTGTGAAGCTTTCAAATGGTGCAGAGGGTTATGTTGTGAAGCAAAATGAGAGCTTTCCAGATAAGCCCATAATTAGAGTTACCTATGATACTGTAACGAGTCAGCCTATATCACCTTATGAAGTAAACTTGATGGAAAACTTGAATTTAGTAATTAAGGAAGTTATTTAAGTGATACTTTGGAAGGACACTAAAAATTGTTTGGCGTCTTAATATAAAAATATTGCGAAGTAACAATGCTTCGTCACATTAAAAAAATTCTATAAATCTAAACCTCAAAAATCATAAAATTCTAAGAGTTTTCAATAACTCACCTATTAATGCACGCAAAGCGCTTAAAATATAGTGCTCAGCGTAGCTGACACTATTAAGTTCTAAGATTTACCTGAGAGAAACGAAAGGTAAATCCACCTTCATTGTACTCTGTACTTTGTACTCTGTGCTCTGAATCAACTTCCAGTTTGTCAGGATAAATTTGATGTTGGTAGTTTTAACATTTCCAGTCATTCATCCATCCATATTTAAGCTCATTATAGCATTGCTATTTTAAATTGTCTATTTAAAAAATAGTTATTTTGTGTATGTATTGAGTTAAAATGTTTATGTTAATAAACTGTTGTAAACTATATAATGAAGATAGATACAGGGTGTTAATAAATGCCGATGGTAAGTGAGTTTAAATATAAAAAAATTAAAAAATATATAGATAACCTAAAGAAGAGTAGAGAGTAGGGAGTAGAGTGAAGGATTATTTTTCTCTGCTATGCTTAGAAAAATCTAAAACTTAATGCGCGCATGGCGCGAAATATAGTGTTCAGCGCAGCTGAACCAATTAAGTTTTAAGATTTACTTGAGAGAAACGAAAGGTAAATCCACATTCGCTCTACTCCTTACTCTTTACTCTCTACTCTGTTTAATTTGATATCTTGTGTCAAAAATTTTGTAGAGGTGATAGAAATGTTAAATATCGAAAAATATTGGGAAGATTTAAATGTTATGCATTTAAACAGATTGGAACCAAGAGCTTATTATATACCGTATGCCGACCAGGAAACTGCGATTAACAAGAAGAGAGGAAGTTCTCCTTATTATCAGACTTTGAATGGAAGCTGGAAATTTAGATATTATCAAAGTGTAAGATTAGTGGAGGATGGATTTTATAATGAAGACGCTTGTGTAAACGATTGGAATAATCTCATAGTTCCATCCTGCTGGCAAGTAAACGGCTATGACCAGTGTCATTATACAAACACAAACTATCCAATACCATGTGATCCACCATATGTGCCAAATGAAAATCCAGCTGAACTTATGTCAGAGAATTTAATATATCTGAAAAATGGAAGGGTAAATCAAAATATGTGGTTTTTGAGGGAGTAAACTCCTGCTTTTATCTTTGGATTAATGGGGAGTTTGTAGGATATAGTCAAGGAAGCAGAATGCCTGCTGAGTTTGATATCACAAATTATGTGAGAAGCGGAAAAAATAAAATGGCAGTATTAGTACTAAAATGGTGTGACGGAACTTATTTAGAAGATCAGGATCTATGGCGCTTTTCAGGAATATTTAGAGATGTATATATGCTTGCCAGAGAAGAGACTCATGTTGTAGATATATTTAGTAGGCAAGAACTGTCAGCGGATTTTGATAAAGCTTCATTGAATTGTGAAATAGAAACTATAGGAAGCTGTGATATAACAGTAGAGCTTACAGATGCTGAAGGTCAAGTTGCTGCTAAAGGCAAGAAGGCTATAGATGGCAAAGGTAATATACAGCTGGAAGTAGAAGAACCTACATTGTGGAATGCAGAAGCACCATACCTATATAAATTATATGTTTACAGCGGCAGTGAGGTACTTTTATTTAATATTGGATTTAGAAAGATTGAAGTATTAGATGGTGTATTTACTGTTAACGGAAAGGCAGTAAAGTTAAAAGGCGTGAATCGTCATGATTCTCATCCTGAGCTAGGACAGTCTATTCCTTTAAATCACATGAAAGAAGATCTCATGCTTATGAAACGTCATAATGTTAATACCATAAGAACCTCACACTATCCAAATGATCCACGTTTTCTCGATTTGTGTGATGAATATGGTTTTTATGTGGTAGCTGAAGCTGATCTAGAATGTCATGGAATGCATAGCGCAGGGCTATTTAAGGACGGAACCTTCCATGTGCTTGCAAAAAACCCCCAGTGGAAAAAAGCATTTTTGGATAGGCAGAAAGATTAGTAGAAAGAGATAAAAATCATCCTTCTGTTATAATATGGTCAATGGGAAATGAGTCAGGTTATGATATAAATCATATTGCTATGGCTAAGTGGACTAAGGCTAGAGATAATTCAAGATTAGTACATTATGAAGGAGCGGCAGAGATTTATAAAGGCAGCACAGATACAGAATGTCTTGATATGGAAAGTAGAATGTATGCTTCTACTGAATATATAGAGGAATATGCGCAAAATGAAGATAACAAGAAACCTCTTTTTCTTTGTGAATATTGTCATGCAATGGGAAATGGTCCTGGAGATTTAAAGGATTACTGGGATGTGATATTCAAATATCCCAAATTAATGGGGGGTTGCGTTTGGGAATGGTGTGACCATGGAATAAAAACAGAAACACCTAATGGAAAAGAGTTCTACGCTTATGGTGGAGACTTTGGCGATAAGCCTAATGATGGAAATTTCTGTTTAGATGGTCTTGTATATCCTGATAGAAAGGTGCATACAGGTCTTCTTGAATTGAAGAAGGTTATAGCACCTATAAGGATAGAAGCAGAAGATTTAAAAAAAGGGACAATAAAGGTTACTAATTTATTTGATTTTATTAATTTATCAAATATAGAATTGTGCTGGAGAGTTGAAAAAGATGGAGAAACTGTTCAGCAAGGAGAAATTAAAGAACTTGATGTAGCACCTCAAACATCACAAGTACGTGAATTAGGGTATAATATTCCTAAATCATCAGAAAATAGATTTTTGCTTACAATAAGCTGTGTCCAAAAGAAAGATACGCTTTGGGCAGAAAGAGGCTATGAGATAACTTTTGAGCAGTTTGAGTTACCAGTTGAAAAAGCTGAGCATTTCTCAATACAAAATATTCCTTTTATTAAAGTAGAGCAAAAGGATACATTGGTTACTATAGAAGGTTTTGACTTCTGTCATGTATTTGATCTTTACAGTGGAGCTTTTACAAAAGTATCAAAGAACTATGTAGATATGATTACTGATATGCCGAAATTTAATATATGGCGTGCACCAACAGATAATGATAGAAATATAAAGGATAAATGGACAAACGAAGGCTATGAAAGAGCAGTTACTCATGTGTATGATGCTAAAATTACAAACAGCTCAGATACTTTTGTGGAAATTACTGTGAATTTTTCACTTGCGGGATATAGTAGATTTCCTATTCTTCACGGAGAAGCTGTATGGATTGTAGACGGAACAGGAGAAATATCACTTAAGGTGAAGGCTAAGGTTAGAGAAGGAATTGAGTTCCTTCCACGTTTCGGATTACAGCTTATAATGCCAAAGGGTACTGAGGAAGTAGAGTATTTTGGCTACGGACCTCACGAAAGTTATATAGATAAAAAGCAAAGTGTAAAAAAAGGAAAGTATTTGATAACTGTGGATGAAATGTTTGAGAATTATCTTATGCCTCAAGAAAATGGTTCAAGATTTGGAACAGAATGGGCTATTGTATCTAATAAATTTGGTATGGGACTTAAGTTTACAGGAGCTTCTGAGTTCTCCTTCAATGCAGCACACTATACACCAGAAGATTTAACAGAGGCTGGTCACCCATACGAACTTAATAAAAGAAAAGAAACTGTGATAAATATTGATTATAAAATGAGTGGAGTAGGTTCAAATTCTTGTGGACCAGAACTTCTTAACAAATACCGTTTGGATGAAAAAGAATTTGAATTTAATTTAAAAATAGCTCCTATTTTTAAAGAAGAATAATATAGATAGACAACTTGAAAGGTTAAAATGACTAATGCCAAATTAATGCTGTTAAATTGAAATTTGAAGCAGTTCACAATTCACAGTGAAGGATGATTTACCTTGAAAAATCATTTTTCACTGTGAACTGTGCATTGTGCACTAAGTTAAATTCTAATTTGTCAGGATAAATCTAGAACTTATAAATTTCAATAGTTGAAGCGGTATATCTATTGAATGACGAACTATTAATAAATAAAATGGAAAAATACTCTTATAGTATAATAAAAATATTACATTTAGATATATAAAACAATTGAGACTTTAGTATTTATTTAAAATAAATAAGCAGCTGCATTAATGCAATAGCTTATTTACTCAAGAGTGCTTTCATAATTTTAAGGGCTTTACTTTTTCTTTCTGATGTGGCCATTACTACAATAAGGCTATCATTGCTTTTAGAACCAAGTTCACTTGAAAGTTTAGAGCTTTTCGTATATATTCCATAAGTACCTAAATGACCAGACGAATTGGTTTTAGTTAAAAATTTATAATTTGATTTTTTTAAGGAAGAAAATCCTTTCAGTGTTTCTAAGTTTAAAAACATACCAGAAGAAAAGTTTTGTTCAAAAAATTTGGGGTCTACAATAGACATGTCTATATCTTTTGCAGTGATTTTTGTGGCTAATACTTGAAACGTCTGAGGGTTTGAGGCAAGAGAAGCTTTATCAGTAAATACTGAATTTAATGTAATGATTTTTTCTTGTCATTATTTAATATAACTTTATTAATGTTATTTTTTACGGTGGCTAAATTATCTTGACCTATGTAATCACCAACATAAGTTATATTATAATATTCTTCTTGCTTTGTGGCCATAGAATATATAAGAGACACTATTATAGCAATTAATATTAATAAGGCTAGGATATGTAATTTATAGTAGTCCCAGATATAAGATCTTTTTTCTTTAAAAGACATGTTTTTTATTATTTTGGCGACTTCCGGATTTTTCATAAATTAAATCACTTCCTAAGTTAAATGTTTACATCCGTAATATAATATTTAATAATATCATAAATAAAAGGTTTAAACAAATATTTGTTTACTTAAATTATAATGGTTATAGATATTATTTAATATATATGATATAATAAAATTACATTAAACGTTTACTGAAAAGAAGGTATTATTGTGGAAAATGAAAATGTTAAAAGACCTACAATTAAAGATGTAGCAAAAATAGCAGGTGTATCTGTAGCTACAGTTTCAAGAATAATTAATGGATTAGATGGTTATTCTGAAGAAACACGTTTAAATGTTATGAAGACTGTTAATGAATTAGGGTATAGAAGAAATGCTGTTGCTGCTCATTTAAAAATAAAAGAAACCCATGCTATAGGTGTACTTATGCCTAGAATCGATACTGGGTTTTATACGGAAATACTTAATGGAATAGAGGATGCTGCCCATAAAAATAATTATAGTGTAATAATTTGTAATACTGGAAATTCTGGTATTAGAACAATGGAGTATTTAAATGTTTTATGTGAACGTCAAGTGGATGGAATAATTGTATGCAGCATGTCACCAACAGAAGATTTTGATAAAGAAATTCTAGAAACACGCATACCAAGTATTCTTGTTTCAACATTATCTTATAGATGCGCTCTGCCATATGTGAGAGTTGATGATTATCAAGCTTCTTATGCAGCTGCATCATACTTAATTAAAAATGGGCATAAAAAAGTGGCAATGTTGTCAGGTCCTTTAAGTGATCCTATTGCAGGAATTCAAAGAATTAATGGATATAAACAAGCTCTTATTGATAATCAACTTGATATAAATGAAAATATTATTAAATACTCTAAGTTTAATTTTGAAGCTGGCAAGTTAGCTATGAGAGAACTTTTAGAGGAACACGATAAATTTACTGCAATATTTGCTGCTTGTGATACCTTAGCTGTGGCGGCATTGTCTGTAGCTTATGAAAATGGAATTAGTATTCCAGATGATATATCTGTTATTGGATATGATAATACTAAAGAAGCATCTATGTGCATACCACCGTTAACGACTTTAGCACAGCCATTGTCTGAGATGGGAAAAAAGGCTTTTAATATGATAATAAAAAAATAAGTACTAAAAGTGAAGTTGAGAGCATAATTATGCCGTATAAAATTATAGAAAGATCTACGGTAAAAAACATATAGTAGATATTTTTTGCAAATTACGTAAACGATTAACCAAATTTAAAAAATTTTTTATAAAGATAGACTATATAAAGGGTTAATAAAATATTAAAAGGAGTTGATATTGTGGATAAAAATTGGTGGAAGAAAAGTGTGGTTTATCAAATTTATCCAAGAAGTTTTAAAGACAGCAATGGTGATGGCATTGGAGATATAAAGGGTATAATTGAGGGATTAGATTATCTTCAAAAGCTTGGAATTAACGTATTATGGTTATCGCCAATTTACAAATCACCTAATGATGATAATGGATATGATATAAGTGATTATAGGGATGTAATGGATGAATTTGGAACAATGAGAGATTTCGATACTTTGCTCGAAGAGGCACATAAAAGAAAAATAAAAATCATAATGGATTTAGTTGTAAACCATACATCCGATGAGCATGAGTGGTTTAAAGAAAGCAAGAAATCCAAATATAATAAATATAGAGATTATTATATTTGGAGAAGTGGCAAAAATGGTGAGCCGCCTAATGATTGGATTTCATTTTTTAGCGGATCTGCTTGGGAATATGACAAGACAACAGAAATGTATTATCTCCACTTATTTTCTAAAAAGCAAGCTGATTTAAATTGGGAAAATGCTGAAGTTAGAAAAGAAGTTTTTGATATGATGAAATGGTGGCTTGATAAGGGAATAGATGGCTTTAGAATGGATGTTATAAGTCTAATAGCAAAGGATATTGAAATCACTAGAGAGCAAGATTCTAAAGTAACTATGTCAATTATACCTAAAATAAATGAGGAAAGAGTCCATGAATATTTAAAGGAAATGAATAGTGAAGTTTTAAGCAAATATGACATTATGACAGTTGGGGAAACACCAGGAGTAGATCCAGAGAAAGCTTTAAAATTTGTTGGAGAAAGTAGAAATGAACTCAATATGGTATTTCAATTTGAGCATGTAGGAGTAGGAGATGGACCAGATGGAAAATGGGGGAAAAGTGAATTTAATTTAAAAGAATTTAAAGATATAATGTCAAAATGGCAAGATGCGCTTGAAAATGGCGGATGGAACAGCTTATATCTAAGTAATCATGATCAACCAAGGTCCGTTTCAAGATTTGGTAATGATACAGAATATAGAGAAGAATCAGCGAAGATGTTAGCTACATGCATTCATATGATGAAGGGAACACCTTATGTTTATCAAGGGGAAGAGCTTGGTATGACAAATGTTAAGTTCGAAAGCTGGATGATTACAGGGATATAGAAACCTTTAATGCATATAAAGATTATGTTGGAAGTGGTAAAAAAACAAAAGAAGAGATGATGGAGGCGATTTATAAAAGAGGAAGAGATAATGCTAGAACGCCATTTCAATGGGATGATTCTGGGAATGCAGGCTTTACTAGTGGAACACCTTGGATAAAAGTTAATCCAAATTACAAATATATAAATGCAAAAGCTCAAGTAGACGATGAAAATTCTGTGTTTAATTATTATAGAAAACTTATAAGCTTAAGAAAGCAATATGAAATCATAGTTAATGGAAAATACGAGCTTATTCTTGATGATGATGAAAATATATATGCATACTTAAGAAAGTTAAAAAATGAAATCTTGCTTGTAATGTGTAATTTTAGTGATAAAAATTCAGAGTTTAATCTACCGGCTGATATAAAGTACGGCAAAAAAGAAAAAATTATTTCTAATTATAATGTTGATTATGATGAAATTGAGAAAGTTGTTTTAAAACCATATGAAGCTAGAGTGTATTTGTTAAGTAATAAGTAAATTGATTTTTAAATAGAGTAAAGAGTGAAAATTAAAATGAATGATTGTGGGCTGTCGCGCTAAATATAAAAAATTGCGAACTAATTAAAATGAAGGGTTTTACGATGTTTGATACGTAAAAGGTGAACTTTTTCTACTTCCGGTAAAAAATTAATGTAAATATAAGAAGATAATGGCTTTGCCAATTATCCTTCTTATGTATTTTCCTCCTTTTTACTATTATAATTACTTAGTAATTTTTATCTTAAGTGCCTTTTTCTTTTATAAATAAACAAGAATACTGTGCCGCTTAGAGTAATTATAAGTCCAATTTCGATTAGCAGTATTGTATCTAAGGGTGAGCCTGTTTGAGGAAGAACTGCTAATGTATTTTTGGAAGTATTTGTAGAAGCAGGTGCTGCAGTATTTGAGTTATTTCCAGAAGTAGCATTATTTCCGCCAGAATTTGAATTATTTCCACCAGGCTTAGTATTTCCGCCAGGATTGTTGCTTGGTGATGTAGTCTTAACAGGAACAACGTAATTTGTATTATAGATATCCTTTAAATTTGACAAGTTAAGTCCAGTTAAATTGTAATTAGATAAAAGAATTATGCCAGATTGTGCAGGAATATCTACAGTAACCTTGCCATTAACTACAGTATAATGCTCTGCAGGATTAAGGGCATTTATGAGTCTTATTCCATCTGGAAGCGTAGGTACGTCTAGCGTAATTGAAGATATTTTGTCAGTTCGTCTGTTTACAGCTATAACTGCATGATCATTTAGAGCATCACGAGTATACGCTAAAACGTCATCCTTATAATCTGAAGGAACGCTTATAGGTGTTATATCTCCTGTTCTTAATACAGCATTGCTTTTTCTTATAGCAATTAAAGTTGAATACCACTCAACTAGATCTTGATTTCCTTTACCCCATATCATTCCACGGCGATTGTCAGGGTCATCTGCACCAGCAATTCCAGCTTCATCTCCGTAGTAAATACATGGTGTACCTGGATATGTCATTTGTATAAGAGGTATCATTTTCATCTTTGCAAAAGCTTCTGCTGAAGGCTGATCAGCAATAGCTTTTGTGCTCTTTGTAGCTCCATCAAAAGCTGATATTATTCTTTGAGTATCATGGGAATCTACAAGATTAAGCATAGCTTCAAAAGCTTCTTTAGGATATTGTTCTCTCATAGTTTCAAGTTCGTTCATAGCCTCTACAGCACTGTATTTGGTTGTGTTATCATCTGTAGTACCTTTGACAAAGTTCATTACAGGACTTCTAAATCTGTAGTTCATTACTGAATCATACATATCTCCAAGTAGGTATTTTGATGCGTCAGTCCAAATTTCACCTATGATGACATTGTCGCCTTCACCTTTAACGGCTTGTCTAAAGTGTCTCCAGGTTTCATCAGAAACTTCATTAGCAACATCAAGTCTCCAACCATCGGAACCTTGTTTTAACCAGTAGGTTGAATTGGCATCAGGTCCATCAATAATTTCGTTAGCCCAAGTGGTAACATTGTATTCCGAACCATTTAAAGCTTGAATTACAGGCATTGAGTCATAACCGTCCCAACCTTCATAATCATAGTGTTCAGGGTCTCCAGCAGCAGCTGCAACTTTTTATTACTTATTTTAAACCAATCTTTATAGTGAAAATCTGTTATTCCTTGAGAAGTTAGATCTTTAGTTACCTTTTTTTCTGCATCACTTTGACTTAATCCGTTTAAGTTCATTAAATCATAAACTCTAGACCAATATTGATATGCACCTATAGGTTTTCCCTTAGCCATATATTTACCATATCTATCAAAATAAACAGAGTCATCTGATACATGGTTAAATACACCATCGAGAATTACGTGCATCCCCCTTTTATGAGCCTCATTTGCAAGTGATACAAAGTTATCCATTGAACCTAATATAGGGTCTACATTACGATAATCTGTTGTATCATATCTATGGTTTGATATGGATTGACTTATAGGATTTAGATATAATACATTTACTCCTAGTGATTGAAGATAGTCAAGTTTCTTTTGTATTCCTATTAAATCGCCACCATATATTTCATTAGACCACTGGCCGTCGCCCTTCATACCTTTATAATCAGGATTAGGTTTTCCATCAGCTGTAAATTCTAGTGTAGGATCTTCAGGAATTGAATACCAATCATTATAAAATTCATAGCTAGTGTTTCCTCTTGCAAGCTTTTGAGCAGTATCATTTGAAGTATCTCCGTTAAAAAATCTATCCGGAAATATTTGATAAACTACTGCATTTTTAAACCAATCTGGAGTTTTGTAATTTTTATCATAAACATTCATGTCATATAATTTTACTTTTCCAAGGTCATTAGGTGCTCCTGGTCCAAAGTATCCATCATCATCACCATAAGCTTTTACATCGGAACCATTAGTGGCTATAAAATAATATTTGTCCATTTCTATAGTAGAAGATGTATAAGTTGCTGTCCACTTATCATTTCCATCTGAAAAACTGCCATTCAATTTCATCTCGATTTTTTGTATTCCCTTTGGAGTTTGTAATATTAAATAGGCATTAGTTAGATCTCTCTTAGCGGCTTTTAAATTAAAAGTAACTGGTGAATCTGTAGGAATTGCGCCGTAAAGAGATTTATAATCATCGAGCTTTGAGTTAAAGTATAGGGCAGATGTATTTATTTTTTTATCAGATAGATCATTGAAAACTATATCTGTATTGGGATCATAGCTTATAGTAACGACTCTATCCGAAGGGACATTTAGCTCGCCAACTTGAACCTCTTTATTTTCCATTTCTAATTTTAAATCTTTATAATCTCCTTTTTTTAAGGAAATTTTTGCTGAATAAATTCCAGTAAGATTGTCATCCCTTAAATAAGTGCCATCAGGTATTCCAGTGCCAGTCAGCTTTATATCTATTTTTTTATAACTAGTAGAATCAACTATTAAATGAGAGTCATCATTATACCAGAAGGTAACGTCTTCATTTATAGGAACGGTCATTTGTATATTATCTCCACCAGCTCTTGCATTTGCTCCATAGTTTTCGGTCCAGTTACCGTTTGCTGCAACTTTATATTCATAATTTCCAGCAGGTATATTTTTTAGCGTTAATGTGTAAATGCCATTGCCAAGGTAAGTCATTGTAGTCTTTTCAGATGCAGCATCCCAACTTGAACCATCAACAGGTACTTGAATACTTCCTGGTACTACGATTTTTCTTCCTGAGTATTTTGGAAAACTAAAAGTTGAATTTCCATCTGAGGCTAAATTTGAATTTGCTGGATCTATAACATAGTTACCATCTTCAACAAATTTGTATTCATAGGATTTTGCGTCATCACCAAGTCTTAAAGTAATAGCCCAATTTCCATTTTCATCTTTTGTCATAGCCTTTTTGTTAGTTCCCCAGTCAGTGAAATCTCCAGCAATATATACTTCTTTGGCATTATCATTTTTATATGAAAAAGTTACGGTTCCATTATCATTTATAACGGGACTTGCTAATTTTTGTGGAATAGTTTGAAGACCAAGTGCAGTAGAAACTTTATCATTATTATTAATTGAATCATATAAAGATTTATTCTTTATATCACAAATAAAAACAACAAATTTTCCTCCGGAAGGTACTTTTATTGAAGCATTGTTAGTACCATCAGGTATAGCATTATCCCAAGAGTAATTAAGACAAGCTTTATATTGATAAGTACCTTCAGGAATAAAGGCACTATAAATATATTGTCCGTTGCTATCTAGTGGATAAAATTCAAAGCCTTGAAGTTTTTCATTCCAGTTATCATTTCCTTTATTTCTTATTTCACCTATAATAGAAACTTCAGGAGATAAAATGCTGTTAGTGCATATATTTAAATCAGGATTAGAAACAAAAGTTACATTTTGATCCTTGTCCAAAGAAAATTTTATATTGTCATTAATTTCTCCATTTGACCATTTATGATCGTAAGCAATTTTGTATTCATAGCTTCCTTTTTTTAGAGCAAAAGTTTTTTTATAAAATCCATTTCCGATATAATCAAGGTCATAGCTGGAATCATCAGGAGTCCAATCTTTTCCTCCGCTTTGAGCAAGTGTTCCAACTACAGTTGCAGTACTTTTGAATTTATCTGGATTGTTTATTGAGTCATATAATGTTTTATTTTTAAAGTCAACCTTAAAGGTAACTTTACCAGCTTTTGTAACATTTAATGCTTTGTTTTTTCCTCCCTTTTCGAAGTTATCGCCATAACTTTCATCCCAACTTCTATTTAGAGCAATTTTGTAATTGAAGTTACCAGTTGTCTTAAAATCAATAGTTAACTCATATAATCCATTTGAAAATTCTTTCATAATGGAAGCAGAGTTTGTAGGGTCCCAATCATTTCCCATATCCTGTGCTTTTAAGAAATCTCCTACAAGAGTAACAGTAGAGTCAGCTGGCGGCAGGCTTTCATTTTCAGCAGCTTTTATATTTATACCAAAGTTAGGTATTAAGCTGAATAAAAAGAAAAATACTGTCACAAAGCTTAAAAGTTTTGTTTTTTTGTTTTTTTTCATTAATAAATTCCCCCCTAAATTAATGCAATCGATTGCACAAACAAATGCAAACGTTTTTATTTCAAGAAATATATTACACCATTTAAGATATATTTACAATAATTACATAAAAATAAATTTTCATATTTAATTTTTTGACCTTGTGTGGTAAATTTAAATTATTATGGTTTAATAATAAGTCAGCATAAGGGAGAGGAAATTAAAATGAAGAAGAGAGTAGTATTTCTTAGTTTTATTGCAGTAGTAATGTTATTTACTTTAAAGGTTAAAGCAGCAACTTTTAAAGATAATCAAGTTGTGCAAGCTACTAAAGTTTGGAACATCCATTTTAATCAGGAGGTCTCATTTGATGATCTATCCAAGCAAGGAATTATAGTAGTAGATAGCAGTGGAAATAAAGTAAATATTACATTAAGCTTAGGAAATGATAATAAAACAATAGTGGTAAATCCGCCAGTTGATGGGTATAAAGGGGGAAATACATATAAATTAATTATTGCAAATACGGTTCATTCTAAGAGAAATATAAGTATAAAGCAGCAAATTGCAATGAATTTTAGTATTGAAAATAATAGTGAAGATGAAATTGTGACATTTAAAGATGCTAATTTAGAAAAGGTTGTTCGTGATGCTTTAAATAAACCTAATGGTACTATTTATAAAAAGGATGTAGAGAAAATTACATCATTGGAAATGGATGAAAAAATATAACTTATTTGGATGGTATAGAAAATTTTATAAATTTAGAGGACTTTTCTGCAATTAAAAATGACATAAAAGATATTACTCCATTAAAAAAATTAACTAATTTAAAGTGGATTTATTTAGATGAAAATAAAATAGACAGCGTAGATCCTTTGGCAGATTTAGTTAATTTAAAAGGTTTGTCGATGAAAAAAATAACTTGGTCGACATAAGTGGGTTGAAGCGTTTAACGGAATTACGTACGTTGTATTTAGATAATAATGAAATAAATGATATAAATCCATTAAGAAATTTGTATAATTTAATTGCTCTGTCTGTAAATGAAAATAAGATTAATTATATAGAATCTCTAGGTGGTTTGCAAAATCTGGAGGATTTAAGTTTGTCGGGTAATTGTATAAGTAATATAGAAGTATTGACACAATTAAATGATTTGAGATATTTAACTTTATACGGAAATTTTTATTGGCAATATAGACTGCCTAAAAAACGTAAAAAACTTAAGAGCAGTGGATGGATTCTTAATTAGTGATTTAGATAAATATTTTAAACTTTATTATAAGGCTAAAGAAATTATAGAATCTTCCATTAAACCTAATATGTCAGATTTGGAAAAAGAGAAAGCCATTCATGATTATGTTATTTTAAATACTAGATTTGATTATGATAATTATTCAAAAAATGCAGCACCACCTGATGATTATAATGCTTATGGAATACTAATAAATGCTACAGGAGTGTGTGAAGGTTATGCCGAGACGACAAAATTACTGCTTAACATGGCTGGAATTAATTGTATTGTAGTATCAGGACAAGCTAATAATGGTACATGGGAAAGTCATGCGTGGAATATAGTACAAATAGATGGTAAGTATTATCAATTGGATACGACTTGGGATGATTCTGTGCCTGATAGAGCTGGGTATGTCAGCTATAATTATTTTAATATAAGTGATGATGAACTGTCGAAAGATCATAAATGGAGTGATGACTATCCAAAATGTGAATAGCAAATCAATGTAAAAGGGATTACTTATTTAAAACATAGTTTAATAAAAAAAGCAGCAGATTTCATATTTGGCAAATCTGCTGATTCTTATATTTTTGAAGGAAACTAATTAGCTATAAATATAATTTTAATATTAATTTAATAAGAACATTGTCCATATGAATTTTTATAATTTAATATGTCCTCTTTTTTTATTATGCCTATAAATACATTGTTGTCATCAACTACAGGAACAAAGCTTTTATTGTTCATGGAGTTTTCAACATCTTGTATTTCACAATCAATTCCAACAGGCTTATTTATCATATATTTAACTATATCTAGTATTCCAATTTTATTTAAATCCTTAAATTCAAGTTTAGGTGAAGTATTGATTCTAGCAATTAAATCATCCTTTGAAATAACACCAGCATATTCACCTTTGTTATCTAAAACTATAATTTGCATGCAATTATAGTATCTCATTCTTTCAAGTATTTGTCTTATTGTAGAAGTTAATTTCGCATAAACTACTTGTTTTTTAGGAGTTATAAAAAACGCTACATTCATAATTGTTAACCTCTTTTCGTATTAATATTGTTCAGCAAGAAGTTTAATTAATAATATTATTTACAAGTTTATTATATATAAAAATTAAAGCTATGTCCATACTATGTTTGCTAATTAATTAAAAATTAACAAATATTTTTGATAAATTAATAAATGATTTACAAATGTAAATGTTTTTAATAAAAAAGTATCAATAAAATGTATATGTAAATGAAATTATTATGAACTTTATGGAAAATAAATTCCCAAAGGTATAATTTAACATAAATATTTGCTATAATGATAGCATATTTATATTTAATGTATTTTTATATCATAAAGAAGGAAATATAAAAGTATATAATGTGTGATGAAAGAAGAAAATATATTTAAGTTTTAAATTGGCTAGAAGATTTAATTAGATTAGAGAATAAGGAGGAATAACAATGAATTCTTTTAATAAGGATGGTATTTATCACGGATTTAAATTTATATATGAAGAAGAAATTAAAGAAATAAGCTCCAAAGCCTTTATGTTTGAACATGTTAAAAGTGGGGCAAAATTACTTTATCTAGAAAATGATGATGATAATAAAGTTTTTTCAATAAGTTTTAGAACACCACCAAAAGATAGCACAGGCGTATTTCATATTTTAGAGCATTCTGTACTATGTGGTTCAGATAAATATCCAGTTAAGGAACCTTTCGTTGAACTCTTAAAAGGATCTTTAAACACATTTTTAAATGCATTTACTTTTAGCGATAAAACTATGTATCCTGTAGCTAGCAAAAATGATAAGGATTTTTTAAATTTAATTGATGTATATATGGATGCTGTGCTTCATCCTAATATATATAAAACAAAGCAGATACTAGAGCAGGAAGGCTGGCATTATGAACTTAATAAGCCTGAAGATGATATAACATATAAAGGTGTTGTTTATAATGAAATGAAGGGAGCATTTTCATCACCAGAAGGAATTTTAATGAGAAAAATACAAAATTCCCTTTTTCCGGATAATGCATATGGCTTTGAATCTGGAGGAGATCCTAAAGACATTCCAGAATTAACATACGAAAATTTTATTGCTTCTCATAAAAAATATTACAGTCCTGCAAACAGCTATATTTACCTTTATGGAGCCATGAATTTAGAAGAAAAATTAGAATATCTTGATAGAGAATACTTAAAGCATTACGAGAAAATAGAAGTCGATTCAAAAATAAAACCTCAAAAACCAATAGGAAATAATGTTGAATTGGTAGAGGAATATCCTATATTACCTAATGAAGGCGAGAAGGATAAAACATATTTGAGTCTAAATTTTGCTATATCAGAATCAACAGGCCCCGAAACGTACCTTGCATTTGATATACTTGAATATCTTCTCCTTGAAAGTCCTGCTGCTCCGCTTAAAAAAGCACTTTTAGAATCAGGAATATGCAAGGACGTATTTGGAATTTATGATAACAGTATATTGCAGCCGTTTTTTGCAATTACTATTAAAAATTCAGATGAAGACAAGAAAGAAGAGTTCAAAAAAGTTGTTTTGGAAACTCTTAAAAAGCTTATTAGTAAAGGTATAGATAAAAAACTTATAGAGGCAGCAATTAATGTAAAAGAGTTTCAACTTAGGGAAGCGGATTACGGAAGTATGCCAAGAGGACTTGGTTACAGTGTAAAAGCTATGGACAGTTGGTTATATGATCAAAGCCCACTTATAAATTTAAAATTTGAAAATACTTTGAAAAAAATTAAAAAAGCTCTAACGGAAAATTATTTTGAAAAGTTAATTGAAAAATATATTTTAAATAGCAATCATGAGAGCTTAGTAATAATAAAACCATCAAAAGCGGTGGCAGAGCAAAGTGCAAGATCCATAAATGAAAAGCTTAAGGAATTTAAAAAGTCTTTAAGTGAAGATGAAATAAATAAACTTGTTTCGGAAACGGAAAGTTTAAAGAAGAGACAGTCTAGTGAGGATTCTCCGGAGGACTTAAAGAAACTTCCAATGCTGTCTCTAAAAGATATAAATGAAAACTCAGAGAAACTTCCTATTTTAGAGAAAAATACAAATGGAATAAAAATGCTCTATCATGAAATATCTACTAATAAAATAGCATATTTCAATTTATATTTTGATTCTTTGGATGTTCCAGCAGATAAAGTTAAGTACTTATCTCTTCTTGAAGAAGTATTGGGAAAAATTGATACTGAAAAATATAAATATGAAGATTTAGCAAATGAAATAAATATAAAAACCGGAGATATAAGCTTTGTAAATAGCATTTTTGTAGATAAAAATACATCAGATAAGTATTATCCTAAATTTACAATAAAGTCTAAGGTTCTTCAAGATAAAATTGAAGATGCTCTTAAAGTCATAGATCAAATAATGTTCCACAGCATATTTGAAAATAAAAAAAGACTTAAAGATATAATTCAAGAGATAAAATCAAGAATGGAAATGTATATAAATGAAAATGGTCAGTCTGTGGCAGCGAAGAGAATTACTTCCTACTTTTCAACGTCTGGAAGATATAGTGAAGAGTTAAAAGGTTTAGAGTACTATAAATTTATGTGCGATATTGATAAAGATATTGAAGGTAAATATGAAGAAATAAGTTCAAATTTAAAAGAAGTTTCTCAAATGCTATTTAATAAGGATAATCTTATAATAAGCTTGACGGGAGATAAAGATGTTCTTTCAGAATTTGAAAATAAACTTTCTAATCTAAATATTCCAGATAAAAAAACCGAGAGTAATAATGAATTTCCTAAATTTAAAGAAATTAAAAGCAATGAAGGACTTATTACTTCAAGTAAAGTTCAATATGTATGCAAAGGCTTCAATTTTAGAAAACTTGGATATGATTATTCTGGAAAGTTAGAAGTTCTTAAAAATATATTATCATTAAACTACCTTTGGAATAATGTAAGAGTTATGGGTGGAGCATATGGAGTTGGTACGGCAATATCAAAGAGCGGAGATTTCCTATTTTGGTCTTATAGGGATCCTAACTTAAACGAAACTTTAGATGTATACAATAATGCATACAAATTTATAGAAGACTTTAAGGCAGATGATTATGAAATGACGAAATATATAATAGGAACTTTTGCGGGACTTGATGCACCACTCACTCCGAGGAAAAAAGGTGAACGTTCCGATGAAAATTACTTTAAGGGAATAACGGAAGATGAGATACAGAAATGGAGAAAAGAAGTTTTAGGTACAAAGAAAGAAGATATAAATAAATTTTCAAAGCTTTTGAAAGATATTACGGGCAAAAATTATATCTGTGTGCTTGGAAATGATACTAAAATTAAAGAAAATGAAAGTGAGTTTAGCAGTAGTATAGAAGTATTTGAATAAAAATAAAACAGCTGAAATTTAAAATTTATTTGTACTGAAACGACATCTTCTAAGCATTATGGTGCATATATAGTTTTTTAGTTAAGCATGGAGAGGACTAAAGAAGTCCTCTCTATTTTTATGTTCGTAGTTTACTTATACAAGAACAAAATGAATATTTTTACATAAAAATTATAAAACTTACAATGTGAAATCATTTGCATACATTCGTAAAATAAAAATATGTATAAAATATAGGTTATTTTATTATTAATGTTGAAAAAAATTATCGATATGTTAATATATTATCAATAAGATTAAAGCGTATATTTATTACTGTGAATAAATATGCTAAAATAAAAATAACTAGGGGGCAAAAAAATATGAAATCAAAGGTAGTTAAGACGTTAATAGCTGCGTTGACATGTACAATCATGGTTACTTTTTCTGCTTGTGGAGGGGCGACATCAAGTAGTTCAAGTAAGAGCGGAAATGCTAAAAAAATTGTTAATATCGGTATAATGAATGCACCAAGTGGGTTTAACGCACTTGATTCATCGGATTCAGCTCAAAATTATATGACAGAAGTACTATTCAGACCATTACTTGAACTTAATTCGGACTTAAAGTTCATACCATCATTAGCAGATTCTATAACAACAACTGATAACAAAACTTTTGTTGTAAAATTGAACAAGAAAGCTAAATGGACAGATGGAAAAGCAGTAACAGCAGATGATGTTATGTTTACTCTTAATCTTATAACAAATCCTAAGGTATCAGCAACAATTGCGTCAAAGTTCAATATATTAGCTGGATTAGATGCAAGTGGTAAAAACACTTCAGGTAGTGATAGTTTTGATGGAGCTAAAAAAGTTGATGATCATACTATCAATCTTGTTACAAAACAACCAGTTGATATAACTGTATTCAATGATTTAGTTAGTCAATATCTAAAAACTGTTCCTAAACATGTGCTTCAGTCTACACCACTTGATCAAATGTTTAAAGCATCTTTCTTCCAGAATCCTACTGTAACAGACGGACCATTTAAATTAGTTACATATAAAAAAGACCAGTATGTACAAATGGCCGCTAACAAAGATTACTTTAGAGGAACACCTAAGCTTACACAGCTTAATTTCAAGATAATGCAGAGTACTGAAATAACAGTTCAACTTCAAAGTGGAGAAATTGACATGAATGAACCTAATATAGGGATTGTTCCTATTGATGACATTGATAAGATAAAGGCAATGAAAAATATAGCTTTTAATCCGGACAAGCAATCCAATACACTTCAAACATTAGAGATAAATACTACCACTGTAAAAGATCCAAAGGTTAGAAAAGCTATTTCATATGCTATAAATAGAGAGCAAATAGTTAAAAACCTTCTAAAAGGTTCAGGAGAAACAGTTGTTGGTCCATATACTCCATCAAGTAAGTTCTTTGATAAGAGTGCTGGCTTTGGCGGATATGATCCAGCAAAAGCAAAAGAATTATTAAAAGAAGCAAATTGGGATTCAAGTAAGGTGCTCAAGTTTAATGTACCTACAGGAAATACGGTTCGTGAACAGGCAGCAAATATAATAGCACAAAATCTTCAGGATGTAGGAATCAAAGCGCAGATACAAAAATATGATTTTGTTACAAGTTTATCTCTTGGTAAAAAACATCAATTTGATTTATATATAGTTGGACTTAATATTGACGTTGTTAACCCAGATATTTCTTCATATATATCAAGTGGTCAATTGTTAAACTTAAGTGCATATAACAACAAACAATTAGATGATTTATTAGAAAAAGGTAAAGTTACTGTAGATCCTACAGAGCGTACTAAGATTTACAATCAAGTTCAAGAAATATACGCTAATGACATGCCTGCACCAGGAGTATATTGCCCTATAGATCAGGGAGTTTATAACAAGAGAGTAATTTATGGAAAGCCAAGTTCTTTTGGAATGTATGCAGAACTTGAAAAATGGGATGTAAAATAAAAAGTAGCTTATTCTATAATTGGTGGTGAAATAATATGGATGATTTGCTCAAAGTTAATCATTTGAAAACGGCATTTACAATAGAGGGAAATGAAGTTATTCCAGTTGACGATGTTAGTTTTGACCTAAAAAAGGGAGAAACTATTGGAATAGTTGGAGAATCTGGGTGTGGAAAGAGTGTAACCTCTTTCTCTCTCATGAGACTTCTTGGTAAAAACGGAAAAATAAAAAGTGGAGAAGTAATATTTGAAGGAGAAGACATAGCTAAAAAAAGTGAAAAAGAAATGCATGAACTTCGCGGAAATAAAATGTCTATGATTTTTCAGGAACCTATGACTTCTTTAAATCCTCTTTTTACAATTGGAAATCAAATGATGGAAGCTATAATGCTTCATTTAAAAATGGACAAGAAAGATGCAAGAGAATATGCAATAAAGATGCTTAAGGAAGTTGGAATACCAAGAGCAGAAGAGATAATAGATGATTATCCACATACTCTTTCTGGAGGAATGAGACAAAGAGTAATGATAGCAATGGCTTTATCATGTAAGCCTAAACTTCTTATTGCAGATGAACCTACAACAGCACTTGATGTTACAATACAGGCTCAAATACTTGAGCTTATTAAAAAATTACGTGAAAATTATGGAATGTCTGTAATGTTAATTACTCACGACCTTGGAGTAATATCAGAAATGGCTGATAAAGTTATGGTAATGTATGCTGGACAAGTTGTTGAAGAAACAGATGTATTTACGTTGTTTGATAATCCAGAACATCCATATACATTGGCACTTATGAATTCTATACCACAAATAGATGATACTGATGATAAAGAATTACAATCTATTCCTGGAGTAGTTCCTTCACTCTCTAAAATGGTTAGTGGGTGTAGATTTCATACAAGATGTTCAAAAGCAACAGAAAGATGCAAATTAGAAGTTCCAGAACTTAAAAAAATAAAGGATGGGCATTTTGTAAGATGCTTTTTAGTTGAAGATAAGATGAAAAAGAGTGGTGAAGCGAATGAGTAATGCAGAAGTTAATAAAAAAGTAGAGCCGTTAATTGAAGTTAAAAATTTAAAGACTTATTATCCTATAAAAAGAGGAATAATTTCTAGAACAGTAGGATATGTAAAAGCGGTTGATGGAATTAGCTTTAAAATATATCCTGGTGAAACATTGGGACTTGTTGGAGAGTCAGGTTGTGGTAAATCTTCAATGGGAAGAACTCTTATAAAGCTAGAGCATCCTAATGAAGGAGAAATTATTTTTGAGGGCCAGGATATTGCTAAATATTCAAATAAAGAAATGCTAAAAATGCGTTCTGATATTCAAATCATATTTCAAGACCCATACTCGTCACTTAATCCACGTAAAAGAGTAAGTGATATATTATCAGAACCACTTAAAGTTCATAATACTGTTCCAGCAGATCAAATTTCTAAAGAAGTCGATAGGTTACTTGCAAGTGTTGATTTGCAAAAAAAGTGCAAAAAATCGTTATCCTAATGAGTTTTCAGGAGGGCAGCGTCAAAGAATAGGAATTGCAAGAGCATTAGCTCTTAAACCTAAATTTATCATTTGCGATGAGCCAGTTTCAGCACTTGACGTTTCAACTCAAGCGCAGGTTTTAAACTTGCTTAAGGGACTTCAAAAGGAATATAATTTGACATTTTTATTTATTGCTCATGGACTTGGAGCTGTGAAATATATAAGTGATCGTATAGCAGTAATGTATTTAGGAAAAATTGTTGAGATTGGGGCAACAGATGAAATTGTTAACAATCCACAGCATCCTTATACAAAAGCGCTTTTAAGTGCGTATCCAGTACCGAATCCACATTTAAGGGGAAAAAAGAGAGTTATATTGGAAGGTGATGTGCCAAGTCCTGCAAATCCACCAAGTGGATGCAGATTCCATACACGTTGTCCTTACGCAAAAGATATATGCAGTAAAGAAGAGCCAGAATTAAGAAACGGTGATCATGCGGTAGCATGTCATTTAGTGTAATTAATTTAAAAAGGAGGTTAGTTCTGTGCTAAATTACATTATTAGACGTTTAGGTATAGCTTTAGTGGTATTGTTTGGTGTTACTATAATTAGTTTTGCAATAATTAACATGGCACCAGGAAGTCCACTTGATTCAATAGTAGATCCACATATGACAGCTTCAGACCTTGCAGCTAGAAAGGCAGCTCTTGGTTTAAATAAGCCATTATACGTTCAATATATAAGTTGGCTTCAAAATTTATTACATGGTAATATGGGGTATTCATTAACAACCTTTAGACCTGTATCACAAATTATTGGAGAAAGAATTTTACCAACATTAGAACTCATGGGGCATCGTTAATACTGGGAATTATTATAGCAATTCCACTTGGAATTTTAAGTGCAACTAAGCAGTACTCAGTGTTAGATTATATTTGTACATCAGGTTCTCTTTTAGGAATATCAATGCCTACATTTTTCTTAGGTCTTGCGTTAATTTATATATTTGCATTAAAATTTCATCTTGTTCCATCAGGTGGGATGGTTACTATTGGAAATGAAGCAGATGTTGTTGATAGACTAAAGCATCTTATTCTTCCAGCTATTGTTCTTGGAGTTAATACAGCAGGATTGTTTGTAAGATATGTAAGATCGAGTATGCTTGAAATTTTGGAGCAGGATTATTTAAGAACCGCAAGGGCAAAGGGAGTAGTTGAGCGTTTGGTAATAGTAAAACATGCTCTTCGTAATGCACTTATTCCTATTGTTACTATTATAGGACTTCAAATTGCAACTTTGCTTGGTGGTGCATGTATAACAGAACAGATCTTTTCATGGCCAGGAATAGGGCAGCTTACAATTCAATCTATAATGAGTCGTGATTATTCAACAATAATGGGATTAAATCTTTTAGCAGCAGTAATGGTTTTACTTGCTAACCTATTAACTGATATTGTTTATTCTGTTGTTGATCCGAGAATTAAATATAGCTAAGGGGTGATATTAATGTCTGAAGTAAAAACTGAAGTTGAAAATAATGCTAATTCTTTAATTCTTGAATCGGTCCAAAATGAAGAGGAAGAGAGCTATATAAAAGCTGTAGTTCATAGATTTTTAAAACACAAACTAGCTGTTGCGGGTGTTGTGGTTATGGTCATATTGGCTATATGTGCAATTTTAGCACCTGTAATTGCGCCACAAAATCCATATAAAGTTACTAATATATTTAGTGGAGCACCAAGTGCTGAGCATATTCTTGGTACAGATAAGGTTGGAAGAGATGTTTTGAGCCGTCTTATATATGGAGCTAGAGTATCTTTGATAGTTGGTATAGGAGCGGTATCAATAAGTGCCATAATTGGAACTACATTAGGTCTTTTGTCCGGTTATGCTGGTGGATGGCTTGATATGGTAATAATGAGAATAACAGATATGTTTATGTCATTCCCTCAAATGATGCTTATAATGGTAATTGTAAGTATTGTTGGACCAAAGCTTTCAAACCTTATAATTGTACTTGGATTTTTAGGCTGGCCATCAATAGCCCGTTTAGTTCGAGGAAGCACACTTTCTGTAAAAGAAGCTGACTACATAAAATCTACAGTGGTGTTAGGGTTTAGTACACCTAGAATATTATTTATGCATATACTCCCTAATATATTTGCACCAGTTCTTGTAAATATAACTTTTGGAATAGCAAATGCAATAATAATGGAAGCATCACTTAGTTTCTTAGGATTGGGAGTTCAGCCACCTACAGCAAGCTGGGGAAATATGCTTACAGATTCTCAATCTATATCTGTTTTAACATCACAACCTTGGCTTTGGATACCACCTGGTATAATGATAATAATAAGTGTTTTGGCTGTTAACTTCATTGGTGATGGTATGAGAGATGCACTTGATCCTAAGAAATTCAGATAGTGTGAAATAATTATTTTTCAGTACGTTAAATAAAATTCATAAATCTAAAGTCCAAATTTTAAAAAAGTCTAAAAACTTTAAATAACTCGCTGACGCTCAGACAGATTTAAAGTTCTAAGATTTTTTAAAAATTTGGACTAAGATTTATATAATTTTATTTAAATGTACATTCAAAACAATTATTTCACACTAAGCGGGATTAAGGAAAATTTTTCTCCGTTATACTACGAAAAATTGGGGCGAACAAATATCTTTTGTAGTGGCGAGAAAAAATCTAAATGTTTTCAAAATTCTGAATTAAAAAAATTCAGCACTAAGTTTAAGACTTTCTGTAGTGAAGCGGAAGAAAGTTAACCTTAACTGTGAACTGTGCATTGTGCACTGAAAAAGTATTAATTGTAAAGCTTTGATAAACATATTTTAAAGCTTTCAGCCTATTTATACATAGTATGGAATATAAGGAGGGCTATTTACGATAGATTCAGAAGAGGTTTCAAAATTAGTTGAAGATAAAAAGAGTGAATTCATATATGCAAATGATGAGATATGGGAATTTGCAGAGACAAGATTTCAGGAATATAAATCTAGCGAGCTTTTATGCGACGTATTACAAAAGGAAGGTTTCACTATTACAAAAGCTGTAGCCAATATTGATACAGCTTTTGTTGCTACATTCGGAAGTGGAAAGCCTAAGATTGGTATTTTAGGTGAATTTGATGCTTTATATAATCTGAGCCAAAAATCGGATACGGATGTAAAGGAGGCAATTATTCAAAACGGAAATGGGCATGGCTGCGGACATAATGCCTTAGGGGCCGGTGCACTTGCTGCAGTTGTTGCGGTAAAAGATTATATGATTAAAAATAATATTAAAGGAACTATATGTTATTTTGGATGCCCAGGAGAAGAAGGTGGCTCAGGAAAAGCATATATGGCAAGAGAAAAAGTTTTTAATGATGTGGATGCTGCTTTCACATGGCATCCAGCGGATGTGACAGGAGTAGTTGAGGGCAGTTCACTTGCAAATATACAAGCATATGTTAGATTTTATGGGAAAAGTGCTCATGCAGCAGCTTGTCCACATTTAGGAAGAAGTGCTTTAGATGCAGTAGAACTTATGAATGTTGGAATAAATTATTTAAGAGAACATGTAATAGAGGATGCAAGAATGCACTATGCGCTTACCAATGGTGGAGGACTTTCACCAAATGTTGTTCAAGCATTTGCAGAAGAACTTCTTTTGGTAAGGGCACCTAAGATGTCACAAACTAAAGAGATATATGAACGTGTTAAGAATATAGCCAAAGGTGCAGCACTTATGACAGATACTAAAGTAGAAATAATATTTGATAAAGCGGCTTCAAATGTTGTTGTCAATGATACCTTGAGTAAAGTTATGTACGAAAAAACTTTTAGAACTAGGACAAATAAAATTGACTAAGAAAGAAGAAGAGTTTGCTAAAAAGATTAAAAATACATTAAGTGATGAAGAAAAAATAACTGATAAAGTTATGATGGACTCTATAAAAGAGTACAAGTTTACAGAAAAAGCTGCGCCAGGATCAACAGATGTTGGTGATGTGAGTTTTGTTGTTCCAACAGCTCAAATTAATACCTCTTGTTGGGTGCTCGGAACAGCCGGACATTCTTGGCAGGTAGTTGCTCAAGGGAAATGCGGTTATTTACACAACGCTATGATTTTAGCTGGTAAAGTTATGGCACTTTCAGCATTAGAGCTTTTTGAAAATAATGAGATAATAGTTAAGGCAAAAGAAGAATTGAAGGAAAGATTAAATGGTGAAGAATATATCTGCCCTATACCTTCTTATATAAAACCGCACTTGACGGTCAAATAAACTTTAATATAGTTATCACAATATAAAAATATTGCGAAGTAATAACTAATTTTTTTTTTCGCCTAAAAAAAGGCGAAAAAGCTAAGGGTGAAGGGTTTTAACTTGCTCTGCTCGCTAAAAGGTGAACTTTTTTACCTTCAGTAAAAAGTTAATGATGATTTTTTTCTTACGTTTTTACTACAGAAAATCTTTTAATTTATTTATTTTTTCCGTAGCGAAGAGGAGGAAAAATTACCTTTAACTTTATGGATTATTTGTGTTGTTATTTTTTAATAAAATAATTTTTTAAATCAAATTTTATATTACTTGAATTTATTGGAAGCTTACTTAAGTTGATGACATTGGACGCCCAATCTCCTGTATGTGTGTCTTCGCTTTTTATAAAATACGTGGCATCAACACCTAAAAGAGTGAGAAATATCATCTTAATATTTTTCTTTTTCCTTTATAGTAAGCATTCCAAGGTAAAATAAAAGAGATTTAAAGTTTTCTTTTTCACTGTACATAGTGTTAATATTAAATCTATCTACAAGAATGGTTGAGGTTTCACCAGTGGACATTATTTCATTTAAAGCCTCTCTATCATTGAAATTATATGCCAATTGATTAACCTTGCCATAATCTGTCTTTACATTATTATCTATCATTTCTTCTGGATATTCATTATAATCTAAATATTTATTAAGAAAATACATTGTCATGTCTGGGTTAAAAACTGATTTGCTATTTGCACTAAATTTATAGCCATTATAATATTCGGTCATATCCTTACACATCTTTTTTCTAATTTCTGTATCTTGTATGCTCATCTCAGCCATAATCCATGAAAGTTCATCTCTAGTGAACCCAAGCATAGCATTAAGATTTCTATCTAAAGTATAGTTCATAGTTATATTAAAGCCACTAGTTAAATCATCTAGCATTATAGGACTTACCCCTGTCATAAATATCCTTGAAAAATTGTCCATAGTTGCATCCTTTATGGCTTTATAAAAAACTTTAACAAAACCTTCCCCGTGAAGTATGCTGTTATAAGTACTCTGCCTACCTCCAGTAATTAGGTCATTGGCAAAATTATCATATTCATCTATAAGAACGAAAACAGGTATATTACTTTTCCTAGAAAGATATGTTATATATTCTACCGAAGCTTCTGCAGCATTAATATTTTCAGGTATAACTTCATTTTTAAAAATATTACAATAATTTGCCAAATTTTTTTACCGAGTACATAACTTTTATATTAAAGCTCTTTCTTAATTCATCTTCACCATGCTCTGCATCTATACCTGCAAAGCTGATTTTCCAAACAAGAAAACTATTCTTATCCTCTGTTGGATTTTTGCCTATATATAAATCACCAAATAGCTCCTCAAATTTATCTTTTTTTATTTATATCGTAGTAATTTTCCAGCATTGATATAAACAAACTTTTTTCCAAATCTTCTTGGTCTTATAAAAATTGATATGGCGCATATCTATCTAGTATTTCAATATATGCTGTTTTATCCACATATAAATAATTCTTTTTTCTTAAAACCTGAAAATTGGAAATTCCATAGGGTACTCTTTTCAATTAAATCACCTACTTTTATCTTTATAATATTATTATACCCAATTTTTATTGGTACTTCACCTTTTTTCAGTTCACAATGCACAATTCACAGTTCACAGTTATGGTTGATTTTCTTTCGTTTCACTTCAGAAAATATTAAATTATAAAAAAATAGAGCTAAGAAATATAATTCTTTCTTAACCCTATATATAGATAGGCAACTTGAAATACTAAAATTAGTGAAAATTTTTTTGGTAGCATTTAACTTTAAAGCAAAGTACAGAGTACAAAGGACAAAGTACAGTTAAGGTTAATTTCTGCTATTGCAGAAAATTTTAAAACTTACTGCTGACGCCATTTCAATATAAGACATAATTCCTTCGTTCAGCGTGCTGAACGTCATCTACTTTTATATGATTTTAGATTTCTCCGACAAAAGGAAGAGAAATCATCCTTCATTGTACTTTGTACTCTGTCCTTTGTACTTTTAGTTTTTATAAATCACCTGTAAAAATCACCAATTAGATTTTAAGACTTTCAGGTTAACTCCCTATAGTTACTTTTACTTATCTTCACTTACTAAACTAATAAGATACTGTCCATAAGCAGTTTTAGATAAAGGTTCTGCTAATTTTAAAAGCTGGTCTTTATTTATATAACCTTTTAAATAAGCTATTTCCTCAAGGCAAGCTATGTAACGTCCTTGTCGTGTTTCAATAGTTTCTACAAAATTTGAGGCGCTTAAAAGATTACTGCAGGTTCCCGTATCAAGCCATGCCATTCCTCTTCCAAAAAGTTCTACCTTTAATTTTCCTCTTTTTAAATATTCATTGTTTACATCTGTTATTTCAAGCTCTCCTCTTGGGGATGGTTTCACATTTTTTGCAATATTAATAACTTCATTATCATAAAAATAAAGCCCCGGAACAGCGTAATTTGACTTTGGTTTTTCTGGTTTTTCTTCTATGGATAATACATTATTATCATCATCAAATTCTACAACTCCATAGGCTTTGGGATTTGCTACATGATAGCCAAAAATTGTAGCTCCTTCTTTTCTATTTGCTGCATTTAAAAGCCTTTCTGTAAAACCATAGCCATAAAAAATATTATCACCAAGTACAAGGGCAACGTTGTCATTTCCAATGAACTTTTCTCCAACTATAAAGGCATCTGCAAGTCCTCTTGGTTTATCCTGAACTGCATACTCAAAATTAATTTCAAGCTGACTTCCATCTCCCAAAAGCTCTTTAAAACACTCAACATCACGTGGAGTTGAAATTATGAGTATGTCCTTAATTCCTGCAAGCATTAAAACAGAAATAGGATAATATATCATTGGCTTATCGTATATTGGAAGTATCTGCTTTGACACCGATTTGGTAAGTGGATAAAGTCTTGTACCGGAACCACCGGCGAGTACTATTCCTTTCATTATTATCTCCTTTTAGTTTCATTGTTTTATTATGCTTTAATTATAACGTTTTAGGTAATAGTTATCAACCATTCTTCAATGCACAATTCACAGTTCATAATTATGGATGATTTTCTTTCGTTTCACTTCGGAAAATCTTAAATTGTATAAAAATAGAGCTAAGGAATAAAAATTTCCCTTAACCCTGTTCTATAACTCTATTTTTTATTTTCTTAATTCTCTCTATGTCATCTTTTTTACCAATAAAAATAATATTATCACTTTCCACAACAAGAACATCTGAAAGGCCTACAACAACAATAGGTTTTTCCTTTCCTACAACAATATTATTTTTACTCCCTATGCTTTTTATTTTTCCAACATATACATTATTGTTTACATCCTTTGCATTATATCTTTCAACTGAATACCAGGTTCCTATATCATCCCATCCAAAGTCACTTGGTATTACATATATATTTTCAGCTTTTTCCATTATACCGTAGTCAACGGATATATTATCAACTTTGTAATACTTTTCTTCAAGCATGTCCTCAAATTCATTTGCAGAAGCTACAGCTATTTCACTTAAAATATCGTATGTATTTGATAAATGCCTTTTTATGAGATCAATTACCGTTGAGCATTTCCATATAAACATACCACCGTTCCACAAAAAGCTTCCATCCTTCAAATACTTTTTTGCTCTAGCTTTATCTGGCTTTTCTACAAACTTTTCTACTTTTTTAATATTAAACTCACCTATTTTAATTTCTTCTTCTCCAAATTTTATATAACCATAATCTGTTTCTGCTCTACTTGGTTTCATGCCCAAAGTAACCACCGCATTGTCTTTACTTTTAGCAAACTCGTAGGCTGCATTAACAGTATCAAGAAATTTATCCTCGTTCACAACAAGATGATCGGATGGTAAAACCACCATATAAGCATCCTTATAACGCTTATTTATAATAAAAGCAGACAAACCAATGCATGGTGCAGTATTTCTTCCAACAGGTTCAACTATTACATTACCTTCTGGAAGTTCTGGCAGCTGCCTTTCTAAAATATCAACATACTTCCTTCCCGTTATTACAAAAATTCTTTCAATTGGTATACGCTTTTTTAATCTTTCCACAGTCATTCGAATCATAGTTTTATCACCAAGAAGTCTTAAAAACTGTTTTGGTTTTTCATCTGTTGATAATGGCCAAAATCTTTCACCTTTTCCACCTGCCATAATTAAAGCACAAAGCATTTAAATTCACATCGTCTATTTGAACATTTATACCTATGATGAATTTACCATATATTGCATTATTATTCAATAAGCGTTTTAAAACTGCGTAAAAATAAGTAAGCGGTGGAACGGTTTACAACAGTATCTGCTTTTCTTCTGCCATCCTTTAAATTTCCACCTACGAAGTCACCCACATCTTTAATATTATCCTGTTCACTTTTTGATAGTTTTTTATACTCTTCATAAGTTTCACGAGTTCTCGTAGTAATCTTAAGTTTTTCAATTAGATCTGACCAAAGCAGCTCTTTATTTTTCCATCTCGTTTCTTTTCTGTTTTTACCTATAGCTATTATAATAACTCCATCGTTTTTCACATCTTCACCCCCAAGTTAGTCTTTCTTATAGTAGTAAGTTTCGAAGCCCGCAGCCTTAAGAGGCAACCCTGGAGCCCAATCTATAGGTGTTCCCATAATCTTTTCTACTTCTTCTAAAGAACCAAAACCGCAGGGTACATCTAAAATAACTCTTTTCCATATCATGGTTTGGCATGTTGCGTGTTCTACCACCATTAGCCTTTGTAGGAGTGCAAGGCATAGAAAAATATCTGATTAAAGCTTTTCCTTCACTCATCCTATGCTTTTAGGTTCAAATACATTTGCGTAAGAAAATCTTATCTTTCATGTTATAACTTTTGTCACTCTGTTTTCCATTTATATTTCCTCCTTAAAATCAATTTCTGCAGTATTTTTAAATTCCTGTCTTTTGTCTGTCTCAGGTACCAAAGTTGGCTTACCACTTGGCTTTTCAATGAGACCTTTTAATAATTCATTGAATTTATTTTTACCGATAGCCTTTTCCATGGCTGTAATTGTAAGAATGGATTTAGAAAAGATTTTATTCTCTTCATACCCTGCTTCAATTAACGTTTTAGCAGCTTCTGTTTCATTAACATATTTTCTTGTGCTTCCTCCCTCTACAAGTTTATATCCTGTCCACCTTTTACCTTCATCCATCGCTTTTTCAAAGGCATATTCTTTAATATCTGATGCATATTTCTGAAGTTCATCTATGTTGTTAAGCACTTCTACTATTTCTTCATCTGTAAGAAGCGGCGGCCCTTTAAAATCCAGTATACAAAGCTTCACATTTTCCTTGGAACGTTCTCTGCAGATGCTTTTAATTCTGCAAAATCTGCAGTGTGATCCTGCTTTAAACTCACCTTCAACTTTTATAGCAAGCCTGGCCTTAGGTTCAACTTCAGCAGCTGCCCATTTCAATAACTCAACAATCTGTATTTCATCTGTGCTGATGTTATCAAATCTTAGCTGAACTATAGTCATCCTTATTGCTTTAATATCATAAAGGCATCCAAACTGCTAAATCGCACCTAATGCATATAGCCGCATCTGAGTGTTCTCTATAGCTGAAACTAAAACTCCTTGTCCAAATTTAAGATCAATAACTTCAAGTACGTCATCGGTAATAATAACTAAATCACCTGTACCAAAACCTTCAGGAACCCAAGGGCTATAGTCAAGTTTCATATCCACCATTGTTATTGCATCTTTTGTAATGCATCTTGCTTCATTAATTTTTTCAATGGCAAAGTCCACATAGATTTGTACATATTCCATAAGTTCTTCTGAATAGAATGAGTCTTGTTTTAACTTGCTAAATTCTTTGTTAAACTGTGTTTCAGTTATATTTTCTAAGTAAGAGCTGATATGTAACTCTGCTAAGGCATGGACAAAGGTACCTTCTTTAGCATATTCGCTTGCTTCCTCATCAACTAATTCTTCAAGTCTTGCAGATGGCGGGCAATTCATCCATCTGCTGGAACCTGATGCCGATAGCAGTGCATGAGCTTTTTCCTCCATTAAATTATCTCAGCTTCTTTTAGAAGATCAGCGTAGTTTTCCGGGAAAATATCTGTAAACTTTATGGCACCATACTTTTTAATTAAGGCCTTAACTTCTGATTGTTTACCATTTTGATATAAATTCGTAAGCTTAGTCCTAACCTCTTCGAAAATAACAGCCTTAGTTTCTTGTTTTACTTCTTTTTCCTCTTGCTGAATTTCTTTTCTTTTGTTGATTCCAGCTTCTTTTGTGGCAATGCTTCAGCTATAGCAAGAAGAGCATTCATAATGCCTGGTGAATCGATCTTAACTTTAATATTTAGATCCATATTTTCTTCTCCTTTATAAAATTATTTAGAAATGTTTTCAAATTATTTGTTACTTTTTAGTAACGGTCATGGTAAAAAATAGCTTTTCTATAGGCTCATTAGGGAATGCTTTTCTAATTCCTATTATAGATCGTGTTCCAGCACTCCTTTTACCTGCGAATACCTTTCAAATAGTAGCATTTGACAAGCCAGAGCGCCTTGCAAGCTCTCTTTCTGACCATCCTTTTTTATCTGTAAGCTCTTTTACAGAATTCACATTTAAAATCAATCATCCTCGCCTCCTTATTCCTTTGTTACTGTTCGGTATCTGTTCTTGTTCTATCAAAGCCTGTTACTGCTTGTCAATATATTTTAAAATTTAGTATCGCCATATGGTATCACATTTTGTATAATATATTTGAAAGGGTGTGATGTCATGTCATTTGGTGATTTCTTGAAAAATTTAAGAAATGAAAATAACATGTCTCAAAGGGAACTTTCAGAAAAATCCGGAATTAGTAACGCTGAAATTTCAAGAATAGAATTAGGAGAAAGAAAGAAGCCATCTCCTATGGCTTTAAAGGCTTTTGCACCTTATCTTGGAGTCTCATATCAAGAACTTCTTAAGCAGGCCGGTTATATCGAAGAAATTGTTGAACATGAAGGATTTACTGAAAATATTTATAAAGACGAGAACGGTCACTTAATAGACATTGTTAGAAGGGCCAAAGACATGTATGAAAAGAATAGTGATTGGGTTAACTTGGCTTACAGAGTAACAGCTTCAGATTTATCTGAAGCAGAAGTTCAGATAATAAAAGCTCAAACTGAACTTCTACTTAACCAATTCTTAAAAAATAAGAGTAATTAAAAATTAATATACAATACTTGAAATAAATATTTTAAGGTTGTATAATTTTTTAAGAACATATCGAACATGCGTTCTAAGAGGAGAACTTAAATGAGAGAATTCTATAACATAAAGCATTACACCTTAGATATTATACCTAAGCACCGAAAAGCCTCTATCGATATGCAAGTAACTCTTTTTCTAAGTTTGTTTAATATAACTAAGTGGCCCATTGATTGTGCCGCCGTTTTTTAAATAATGAATGATCTGCAGTTAATACCTTTTACATATGGGTTTGCAGGTCCTCCTAATAAATTTGATGCTATTACAGAATATAAAGCAGAACACAACTTATATATTACCTTAATAAACAGAAATAAGGTAAATTACCCCTTTCAAAGTTCCAGAGACCGAAGATTAAACTTTACTTTGGCTCATGAAATTGGTCATATTGTTTTAGAACATTTGCTAATAGCTCCACAGTTAAAAACAAAAGAAGAAAAGGAACTTGAGGAAATTGAAGCAGATGAATTTGCTGGAAAGCTTCTTATGCCAGAGAAGCTTATTTTTGACTGCAATTTTTATTCACCAGATGCTGTTTCAGAATATTTCAAAGTTTCAAAAGCCGCCCTTTGGATAAGACTTAACAATTTAAAGAGATTAAATCTTTTAACTACACGAAAAACTAAGACCTGCTCCTGTTGCGGGAACACTAACTTTAGTATATTTAAGAATATTGTGGTATATGTGGTACACCTTTAAATAGAGGGCTAAATGGAGAGCTTAGAGTAAAGTACCCGGAAGAAATTCTAATGGATAAATATAAAAGAGTTTTAATCTGCCCAAGATGCAAGCAAAAAATAACCACAGGAGATAAATGTTCTACCTGCGGCACATATATATTTAATTTCTGCTCCGATTACTTAATCCATGGAGATTCCGGCTGTAATGCTGTCCACCCCGGAAACTTTAGGTACTGTGAATTTTGTGGAAAACCTACTTATTTCTATACTAAAGGTTTTATTAGTGACTGGAACTGCGATATTAAAAATAATTACAATTATACATTTTTAGATGAATGTTACGGGGATTATTAAAATTTAAAGTTTAAAATTATTGATTTATGTATATAATATAAGTATAATTTCTTTCTTAAATATTTAGATTTACCGGTATAAAATTGTATCGGCATTTCATCGCTTGGTATTACGCTAAATTATGGAACATAGCATTAACCATTCTCTCATTTTGTATTTTATTGTATTTTTACCAATTAAGTCCTTGCTCGGGGGCCTTACCAAAACCTGGAACAGAGTGAAGGGTTTTGGCTGCTAGTAGAGATCCGGTTGTGCAGAAGCCGACTTCTTTGGCTAGGGAACTAGCGGTGTGTGGGGAGCTGTAGATTACCTCTTTAGCACCTTATTCAGAACCGGAACAATAAATTTTCTATTCATTACAACCAGCACCACAAACGGAATCACCTGAATGAATGGTGAAACTCCCAATGTGGCCATGCATGACTGTGCGATTACTATTATGATAGAAATAAAATGAATTGTCCAGTTAACTTTCATTTTAATAAAATCTTGTAAAGACTTTGTTCTTAAGCACCAGGTAGTTAAATATCCTAATAAGGTAGCTAATGCTGCTCCTATAGCACCTATGAAATATATAAAGATAAAGTTACAAATTGTGTTAACAACAGCACCAATTACCGTGGTCTTCGCTACTGATTTTGTATTTCTTGTTGCAGCAAATAATGACCCCTCAAACTGAGATATTCCACTAAATACCGTTCCCATTAACAAAAACGGAACACATTTCCATGCAACAAAATAATCTCCTTTATACAAGAATGTGGCAAGCGGTATGTTTATAATCAACAATCCAGAGCATACCGCTAATGATATGAAGCTGTACATGGAGTAGTTTGTTCCGATAAATCCATCACTATCATCTTCATCGAATTCAGCTATGGCTGAGATTGACCAAGCATTGTAGAAAATTCCCTGAAACATGTAAAGAATTGTCGGAATCTTATATGAAACAGAATATACTCCGTTTTCTGCAACACCTCGTAAAAACGTTAGTATATATCTATCACTAGCATTATTGACCCACCACGAAATAGAATTTGCTATTAATGGTGAGCTGTATTTTATCATCGGCTTTGATAAATCAGTATAATTTCGAAATCTAATGTCTTTATAGACTTTTCCAATAAACAACTGATATAAATTTTGGATTAGAACACCAATAGTGCTACTAATCATATAACCAACGATTCCCCATTTAAAAACAAGTAATAAAACAATATTACTTACACATGTAATCAACGTACAAATAATACCGCTTACCGCAATAACTGCAGCTTGATTTTTTGCTCTTAAATAAAGATTTAAAATTTGGCTCAAAGCACCAAGTATGAAATAAATACATAAGAAGACTAGATAGACACTTGATATGTTAAATAAGTGAGTTATTGAAACAACCACAACACCCACAATTAATATTAATGAACCCTTTATAGCAATATTTATTGAAGTTGAAAGAACATCTTCCTTCTTGTATTCCGGATCCATTCCAAAACATAGAGTTGCATCAAAAATACTTAATAACAGAATAGGGGTCAATAATGATGCCGTTGAAGTAATTAAATCAACTGATCCATATTCAGCAGTAGACAAAACTGCGGTGTATAATGGTACCAATAAGAAAGACAGTATTTTTGATCCAAAACTACCTATTGTAAATAATCCGATATTCTTTAATAGATATTTATTCTTTTTTTGCATACAGTATAATCTCCCTAATAAGTTGTATCATCATAAGTTATTACCCCTGCTCCACCTGTCGCATATATCGTATCTCCAACAATCATTCTACCCATGCTACTAACCAAAACAGTGGCAAGATTACCAATTTCCTCAGGGGCAGCATATCTTTTTGAAGGAGAATAATCCAAGTTTAAGTCATTCTCTTCATCTTTTCTAAGCATAGGAGTTAACGTAGAACCTGGAGCAAGCCCATTGACAATAATACCATACGGAAGATATTTCTTGGCCATACCCAGTGTCAAGCTCCTCTCACCCCACTTAGATACAATATAAGGTGAGATTCCAGGTCTTAATGCAGAAGATGAAGTGATATTAAGAATATTTCCTTTAATCTTATTATCAACCATATACTTAGCAATCTCTTGTGACAGGAAATACATCCCTTTTAAATTGGTTTCCAATACTCTGTCATAATCTTCTTCTGAGGTATCAGGAAACAGTCTACCACCATTAGTTCCAGCATTATTTACAAATATATCAATTTTTTTTTATCACTTAAAAATTCTGATAAAACATTCTTCATCTGTGCCACAGACGATAAATCCAATTCTAGTGTGGATATCTTATCTGCAGGACACCCACAATCGGTTAATAACTTACATTTAGCGTTTTCTAATTTTTCTTTATTTCTGCCGCAAATAGTTACACTTGCACCATTCTTTACAAAAGTCTCTGCAATGGCAAACCCTATTCCTGAACTACCGCCAGTAATAAACGCATTCCTTCCATTCAAAAGTTCACCTTGAAAACATGGTATAATTACTTTTTCTTTCTTTACTTTTACTAATTTTTTCTTTAAATATGATTTTAATCCCATATTGTTCACCCTTTTAACGTATGCTTAAGTTTATTATAAGTACTTTCGCCTATAATTCCTTTTACCATACTTTTAACATACTCTTTAGTGGTCTTATCTCTATTTTCAGCAATAATCTTTAAGTATGCATCTCTCTCATCGTAATCAGAAACAAATGCTTCCAGAATAATTGGCCTATCAGAATCTGAGGTGAATCCATCTACCTGTTGAGCAAACTCGTCCATATTCTTTGCAGAATAATACTTAAAACCACATGATTCAGCCCAACCTCTTGCATTACCATGGTAGTTTGCTGCCGCAATAAATCTATCCCTATCTTTTTTATTCTCACCATGCAATTTAAATTCAATACCGCCATTATTATTAATTAGCAGAATTCGAACATTGTTTTTTACCTCTCTAATGCTAAGGCAATTCATGTCATAGAGAAAAGCCAAATCCCCTATAATCATAAAAGCTAATTTATCTGTTGCTAAACTTTGTCCAATAAGTGTAGACATGCCCCCATCAATACCAAATGCTCCTACATTTGAATAGCATTCAATTGATGGATCCAAATAAAAAAGATTCCAGATTCTTAAGCTATTCAGTATTGAGAACTGAATAATAGAATTTGAAGGCATTTTATCATGCATAAATTGTGCTATAGACACATTTGAAAATGGTACATCATAATTATTGCTTTTACTGCTAATGCTTTTTCTCCACTGATCAATGAAGCTATGGCTCTGACATGAAGAATTAATCGAAGTAAAGAAATCTATTAAACTACCTTGATAAACTCTTGTAAGTTTATCGTAGGTATCAACAATATTCCCATCTTCGCAAACACGCCAATGTTCGACTCCTTTTAGAGAGTTCTTCGAAAATGCTAAATAGAATGGATAATCTCCAGTTTGACCACCAATAGAAATAATAATATCTGGTTTAATGTTATCAATTTCTTCAAAACTTGCCGTTAATAAAAACAGATTAGCATCCACAGTATAATCGCCTATAAAATTCGAGAGATGATTTACATATACAACGGAATTGGTTTTAGCACAAAATTCGTTGATGGCTGCTTTTTCTTCATTAGTGAATGGAATATGTTCACCAATTAATAATAAGATTTGCCTATCAGTTAATTCTTCCGTCTGAATATCTTTTACATTAAATCTCTTAATAGTCTTAACGGCAGGTTTAATGTCTGATAATGGAAAGTCAAGCCAAGGAATGCATAATTGAACAGGACCTAAGCCATTTCTTGATAATTCTAATAATGCCTCATTGGCTAATCTTACACTATGATAATAATCATTAATATCTGAAATAAATGGTAGCTCAAAAGATTTTTTCACGCTATCACGAGGAAGTGATGTTTGATCAGGTGCCTGCATATATTCCTGATATTTAAATCTAGGATGCTTTTCCATCGTAATAGCAAGGATTGGCACTCTTTTATAAAATGCTTCAGTTAGCCCTGGCACATAATTTCTAGTTGCTTGAGCACTTGTGCAAATTAAAGCAACCGGATTCCTCTTTTGTAGATAAATACCTATTGCTACATACGCAGCACTTCTTTCATCTACTACGGAATAGCAACTAAAAAACGAATCATCTTGTACAGCCTTAATAACTGGAATATTTGTTCCTCCAGGGCTAATTACAAGGTCCCTAATATTATTTTCTTTTAGGAGTTTAACTACAATTTCAATATTATCATTATTAGAATATTCCATATAATTAAGCCCCTTTACAAGTTCTATAATGCTTTTCTTGAAAGCTGCATTTTTTTCATTAATCAAATTTAACGACTTTTTTCTGAGTCTGAGCAAGTTCCTCTTTATCATCTATATATTTCATAACCAACTCATAGGCTGATTCTGTTGTTTCTTCTTTTGCATTAATAACAAACGGATAGTTCAAGCTTCCAAATAATCCCTCAAATTTTCTACTATAAGAAATTGGAATTGTAACAACTCCAGAGGAAAATGATGCAATTGTAGAATGCATTCTCGATCCGATAAAAATATTCATATTACTTATATAACTTTTGGCCTGAATAGGTGTATCAAAAGCCGGAGCTAAAATTGTATTCGGATATTTTTCATGTAACATCTTACAGGTTTTATAATCATCATCGTATGCATCTTCTTTTAGATCAACCACATGTGGGATAAGATGAACCTCATATTTATCTGTAAGGGTTGTTAAAAGATTATCTATTAATTTTCTATAATCTAAAGACAGACAGAACTGATTTTCTGAATGAAACCCACCTTTATATAAAAGTCCAGAAATATTAACGCCCAGTTTTTCCTTATTAGAAAGCTCATACAATCCTTTATCATAAGGAAGCACAAAAGCCATATCAGAAGCTAATATAGAATCATGAATATTAAACTTTTCCTCTAATAACTTTTGTGACATTTCATCTCGACAATAAATCTTATATGCCTTTTTAAATACCTTTCCGGCTCTTGCTGCTGAATCTTCATGTTCAAACGGCCCATATGTTTGGGGTAAAAGGACATAATTTTTATTAAATAATGCAGCAATAATTTTATTCTTAATCAAATAATTATAATATTCTTCTGAATAAATATCAGAAAAACTATCGCCCATAGTAACGTCAAAAATTGCATCACACCTAAGAAGAGTTCTAATATATTTTAGCTTTTTATCTTTTAATCTTGGTAATATGTTAACAAATTGAACGTTCTTAAAATATTCAGGAACTTTTCCCAAATCTGTTCCAGATAAATTATATATGATAGTATTTTCATTAATTTCTTCTTTAATTATGGATAAAAATGAATAAACTAAAGCTTCACACCCTTTATTCGCAGATTTTAGTTCAAATCCCATCAATCCTATTCTCATAAATATCAGACCACTCCTTTAACCACTCTAAATATTTATATTTATCTTTTTTAGTTGGTTCTAACATCATGCCTTCACACCATTCATTCCAGGCATTAATAAATAGAAACTCATTGTCCTTAATGGATGACATATATTTCATAAATTCTTCTTTTGAAGGAGGTGTAATAACATATCCTCTATAACTGTGCCTTGGAGAATTATCCCACTTTAGGCAGAGCCCACGAATGATACACTTATCATCAAGTATCTTTTTTGAAGCCAAATTGTACATATTTTTCCCGGAATATTTTACAAGATATTGATTTCTACCCTTTACAACTTTTCCCAAACCGTTCACTAAACGATTGAAAATATATTTTTTATTTTCCACATAATTACTTAGCATTGATGCAGGTTCACGAAGATGTATGAATTCAGTTGTTTTAGAAACATTGGTTTTAAATTTTTCTATTTTATTAGAATCATAACTTTCCAATATTTCTATTCCACACAATCCCGCAAATCCAACATCTTTGCATCTTTTTTCCAAGTATTCAAAATATTCATTTTTTTCTTTAAAATCAGCCTTAAATATTATAAACAAAGGTTTATTATTTCTTTTAATATATCGTTCATCTTTAAAAAAGGTAGTAAATATTGAAAATGCTCTTCCCAATCTTTTTCAGTACCATAAACTTGCTCTATTAGTAATTCTTTAGATCCTTCCCATGAACGATACCAACTATGATTAGCCCAACAAAAAAAGAAATTCATAGGGATATTTTTATTACCCATTAACATTTCTGCGGGTTTTTCTAAAAGTTTTTTACCACAAAAATAGTAATGATAAAAAATCATACCATCTATTTGGTACTTTTTTGCCAAGTCAGCCTGCCAAAATAAAGTTTCAACATTATCCAAAGAATAATAATTATCATTTAATGGTAATTGTGGTTGTTGATGTCCATTATACAAAGGTAATGCCTTTTTAACATTTGTCCACTCTGTAAAGCCTTTACCCCACCAACGATCATTTTCAGGTATTTCATGAAATTGTGGTAAATAAAACGCATATTTTTTCATAATTTTTTAATTCCTTAATCCTCTCGATATCAATATATTTACTTACTTTTCCTCGTTCTATTCATTTTAAAATTGTTTTTCACAAATCGTTTTACAGTAAAAAAAACATATAAAGGAAAATAGTTTTTTAATAAGCATAATTTTTTAGCAATAATAATTTTCAGTGGTAATCCACTATATTCTGAATGACACACCTCTACAAATTGATGATTATTCAATAATTTTTTTGACTCAATTAATTTTTCCTCATACACCATATCTGAATTTGCAATAACATCTAGCATATGTATCCCGTTGTAGCACAAATATTCATCTAAACAACTCGCTTGATTTTCTATGTTATATTTCATGCAAAAATCATTGCCTTTTTTATTGACTTGCAATAATTGTTCTAAGTCACCTTTATGATATTTTTTTGTAGCTGAAGAATCATTATTACAATCATATATATACTTAGCTTCATCTGTTAGACTAACAACTCTGCACTTATCAAAATACTTTAAATTGAAATCAAAATCTTCTCCAAGACGAACGGTACTATCAAAATGTAATCCGGATAAAATACTTTTTTTATAAATTTTGGCACAGGGACTATTGATAACTGTTCCTTTATAATAGAATGAGAAGTCTTGTAAAAAGTCATCCATTCGTATATAACTTTTTTTTGTAGGGATACAATTTCTTTTAAAAGACGGATATATAATTTCAAATCCAGCAATAACTAAATCACTTTTTTGCGCATACTTAAGCAATATCTCTAATAAATTCGGTTCTATCCAATCATCTGAATCCACAAATGAGATATACTCAAATTTTGCAATATCAATTCCAATATTCCTTGCATTTGATACACCGGCATTTTTTATGTGTTTTACAGTAATTCTATTGTCTATGGATGAATAACTATCACATATCTCAGGACTCATGTCTGTTGAACCATCATCGACTAGAATTAGTTCCAAATTTTGATTAGTTTGACTCAAAATGCTATCAACACATCTACGTAAGTATTTTTCCGAATTGTAAACTGGTACTATAACGCTAATTTTTTCCATATATTTCCTCTATCATATCTACAACTTATTCTAAATTTTTTACTATTCCTATTCTTATTTTCATAGCATCTAATACAATATAGGACTATATAAAGCCATATTAACTTTTGTCCCATATCAGTTATATATCCTCTAACATATAAAAACATAGCTGTTGATATTACCGCATAAAAACAACTAGTAGTAATATAATCAGAATCTTTTTTGTTCACAACTAAATGTGCTCTATTCATCACAATACCAATGAACATGCATGCAATACAGCCTAGCCATCCAAAGTTATAAAACAGTTCACCTAAGTAAGATCCACCCAAAGAATGATACACTGAACCAGGTAACTGATTTAAGAAAAGAGCCTTATCAGCTAATAGTGGAATATGAGCCACTAAAAGAGGTATACACGATACAACTGCAACAACAAAACTCAAGCCATATCCATACGGTATCTCAGAAGGGGTATATCTTATGCCAATAACCAATGTATTTAATGCTGATCCAAATTCACTTAATGAGCTTCCCAAGGTACTAGCAAAATTATTGAAATATTCACCTATTCCAACAAATTCAACGTTAGATGAAACTCTTCCTGCCCCAATAGATGTAATAAAGAAAAAACCAATAATTGCTATAAACATAACAAACATCATTTTCTTCAGATCTATTTTATTTTTTACAAAGCAGAATAAATATATCCAAATTAATAAGAAACACACTTTATCCTGTCTACTTCCGCTTAACATTGTTACAGATTTATAAAAAATCATAAACCCAAAAATTACATTTGATTTTTTTTTATTTTTTTCATTCATTAGCAGGAATATAAAACCTGCATCAAAGAAAAATGCCAAACTATTAACAAATTGTGGAATCTTTGAAGTAAACAAAGCCATATATCCAGACTTTGATGAGACATATAATTGAAAGATATCTATAAATAATCTCGGTATTAAGCCTATTATTACTAATAATTTTCCTGTAAATCCAGCATTCATTGGCAATTTATTACTTAATTTCTGTAAATTTTTATATCTTTTATTTTTACTCGATATACCTACTCCAATTGTATAAAAAATTTGTGAAAATATATAGAAATAAAATGCTTGTTGAATTGTCGAATTAGCAGCATATAAATCCAATGGGAAATAATCAGTTCCTTCGATATTAAATCCCATTTTAATAAACTGTCCACAATGAAATATAAAGGCAAATAAAGCAAATAAGTTCGGAATAGATATAATTTTTAATTTTACAAAAAATTTTAATATAAGCAGATTAAAAATGATTTGTAAGATTGAACTAATTGCCATCTGAAAATATGTTAATTCTAGAGAAAAAGAATACGCTAGATACATGCCTATGAACTCAAAAAGGCAAAGTACTACGATATAAAATTCTCCTTTTCCTACTTTCATACTATCATTATCAATCATCTAATTTTCTCCTATCATTTCTCTATATATATCAGCAAGTTTTAAAGCTTCTTTTTGAATAGAATACCCTCGTTTTTCTAACGCTGTATTAGCCGTCAATGTGTTTCGAGAAAATTTATCATTTGAAAGCATATTCACCCAATCATCCACATTTTCTAACGAAAGCATCCTTGCATTATCGGTCATGCATACTTCAGGAGTTATCCTGTCTGAAAATATACATGGTAACCCTGATGCTTGTGCTTCTATTCCTGTAACTGGAAGTCCTTCAAACAAAGATGGCATTACAAAGACATCAAAAACTTGTAATAATTTTGGTATTTCATTAGAAACACCAATAAATAGTATTTTTTTATTCAAACTCATTTTCATAACTTGGCCTTTGATATCATCAAGCAATGGTCCTGTTCCCACTAGGACCAGTTTAAATTCAAAATTTTTTTCCAAAAGCTTACGGCATATATCTAATAAATAAATATGATTTTTTTGTTCACAAAAATCTCCCAATATGTCCTATAACTAACTCATCATCTTTAATTTGATATTTATCTCTTAGGAATGCCGCAGCAGTACTATCTTCTAAGTATTCATTTAAATCTAAAGCATTGTTGATAATAGCAAAATCCTTTCCATCAAAAAGAAAATAACCCGCTTGTTTTGAGCACGCAAATCTATGTGTAGCTACATCAGATATTTTACTTTTCGAGATCATTCCTGCAACTCTTTTTATTGGATTTGTTGCTTGATATGTAGTAAGATGTGAATGAGCAATTCGTACTGGAACCTTTGCTTTTTGGGCCGAACTTAAAAATACTCCACAAGCTGCGTCCATATTACAATGAACAATATCAAATTTATGTTTTTCAAAAAACGAATCTAAATTTCTTGAATACACAAAAGGATTTTTTCCTCTTCTGGAGACTCTATAAATTTCAACACCAAGCTTTTCAATTTCTTGGTCGTAATCACCAATTTCTGTCTCCTCAGCATGAATTAAAATTGAAATCTCAAAATCGCCATATTTCACTAATTCTCTAATATATCTCATAACCATGGTTTCAGCTCCTGCTCTTACCATTGGTCCTCCCATTGCAAAAAGTAGTTTAATCATAAATTACAATCTCCAATCTTTAAGTTCATATTTCTTTTTCGCCCATTCCCTAGTATCGCCAACTACTTTTCCTGGATTGCCGATAACAATGCTATAGTCTGGTATATTTCCTTTTACAACAGCGCATGCGCCAACAATAACATTTTTTTCCTATTATAGTTCCAGGAAGAATAAACGCCCTGGCACCTATAAATGAATTTTCTCCTATTGATATTGGTTTAATATAATGTGCAGTTTCCCCACTATTAAATTTAACTCCAATATTTACAAATTGATTATGAATTGAATAATCATGAACCAATAACATAACCTGTTTACTTATTACCACACCCCCACTGATTGTAATATCAGAATAAGAACTACTATCAATATAGACGTCTGGACAAATATAAGTAACATTTTTATCAATGTTTACCCCTAATTTTCGATAATACCAAATTTGGTATTTCATAAACATATCAAAATTTATATTATTAAAAAGTTTACCAAATGTTCCATTTATAGGTACTCTAAATATTTCTTTAAAAATTCTATTCATTATTTTATTCTCCTGCATATTCAGCAATTAACTAAAAATTTGAAATTAATAATATTCTTCTTATGAAAGAGTATAATTCACTCATTGGAAGCGATAATGATTAATACCAATCAGCATTTGACTATAATTGATATTTTTCTCGCCTAAAGCATATTTATATATTGCATTATTTACACTGATAATAATATAGTTTAAGATATGATTTTATCATTGAATTCTTTGAAAATAATTTATTCAAAATCACACTATTATGATTTTTATTTTCAATAATAAATAAAGCTTTTTTTATGTCACCTTTATTTACAACATATCCATTTTCTTCACTAATTACTTCAGGACTTCCCCCTGTACAATATGTAATAACGCAGGTCCCACAAGCTAAAGCTTCAAGATTTGTGGTTGGAAAATTGTCTTCATATGTAGGATTAAAATAAACAAATGCAGAAGAATATATATCTACTAATTCTTGTACATTTTCAGTTCTTTCAATTGCAATTATATCGTTTGATAATTCACCTTTTTGCTTATCGTTTACGCCTACAACCACAATCTTATAAACATCCTTATCTATAAGTCTATTTAATTTCACAAAATCTTTTAGCCCTTTTCTTTCTGTCCATTCACCCGCTACTCCAAGTATAATTTTTTTATCTTCTATATGATATTTATTTTTAAAACTTGAGTGAGAAGGTTTGAATACAGAAGTATCTATGCCGTTATAGATCACCTTTATAGGATAAGATCCTAAATATGATTCTTTTATTTTTTCGGATAACCAATTACACGGAGTAACGATAGTTATATCCAATCCTGTAAATAAATTTCTTTTTTTATTCCAGTTCCAATTAGAATTATCTAACATCTTTGAAGCTGGATAAGTATTTAGCTGCTCGCAACTAAAACACCCTGTTTTCCACTTTTCACATCCGGCAGCATCAAAATAAGCGCAATGGCCTGTAAAAGCCCAACAGTCATGCTGTGTCCATATAACTTTAATTTTGTTTTTTCTAATATAATTAAACAATAATTCAATATTAATATAATATCCATGGATACAATGGAGATGAATGATATCAGGGTGTATATTGTCGATCCAACTCAGTAGCTTCTTTGTTGCATTACTAGAAGCAAATCCATGCTTATCAGTTATTCTGGTATAAACTCCATGCATCTTTACACCAAAATCATCATCCGTGTAGTATTCGTGATCATTTTCCGCTTTACGACCACGTCCCCATGCAACATAAGAATCAATTCCATCATCCAGCATAGCTTTATGAAGATTAATCATAATATTTCCAGCTGCTTTGTATGAGAATGTATTTATTTGAACAACCTTCATAAACTCTCCTCGTCTATCCCATAATCTCTTTAAGCCAACTTCTTAAAGAGTATTTTTCATAAACTTCCTTATCTATTTCTTTGTACTCTTCTTTAAAGAACACATTATCTAAATCTATCTTACCTTCATATAAATAAATATTCTCGGGACGATAAAAATCATAATTAACTATATCTTCATTAGTAGTGATCAGTTTCTTTTTAGCACCTAATGCTTCGAGAACTCTAATCGTTAATCCTAACTGTCCAGCCTGCGCCGAATCCAACACGCATCTAGAGGATTCGTAAACATCATTCATTTCTTTTCCTTCTAACGGAACATAATGAAACTCATTATACTTGGCTCCTCTTAGTTCTTTGTTCATCACTTTTCTATAGAAAAAACAATTGGTGATGGGAAGAAGAAATAAATAAACTGATTTGGATAAACAGACTTAAGCTGCTCACTCATCATATTGATAAATTTGTACTTCTTTGGATGAGCTGTTCCCACAAAGCAAAAGTCATACTTAAAGTCCTTGTTATTCTTAGTTCCAATCTCCTCATATGCTCTGCTATAGAACAAAGGCAAGGACTTCAGAAAAGGCGTTTCCTTAATATCTCTTCGATCAAACGAATAACACTTATCAAAGAATTTCTGAACTTTCTTAATGTATGGGAAGTTTGTTTGTGAATCCCACTGGTATAAAACAAATTTAGCCTGTGGCTGGCACTTCTTAATTTCATCAATCATGTCCTCACTGAATGAAAGTGATTGACCGGAAATCAAAAAGACTACGTCGTACTTTTTACTACGAATCGTCTCCATAACCTGATTAAAATATTTCTTAATATAGGTTTGGATCATGTTCTTATTAATACGAATAGCTGCCTTAACCCATGCATTAGTACTAGGGCGATCATCAAAGAAGTCTACTTCATAGCCCATTTTGTTCAATTCTTCTGTTATCAGTTCCGGATAGTTGAAAAATCTCGGCATTATAAGTAGTAACTTCATTTAACTCTCTCCCCTATCTTATTTCTGCATAATTTTTTCAATCTTAGAGCTATCACCCCAAATAGCCTTGGAGTCGTAAGGTCTATCAGGAACATTCCGTACTGAAGCTGAATATCGTAATTATTTTCCTTAATAAATCTCTCTACACGGTCTGCTAATTTTTCAGGTCTACCGGAACAGATATTAATAATTCCCTGTTCTTTGTTCTGGCCTACAGCAGCTGCAACCTGTGCGCAGAACTCAGGATAGTCAATAAAGTCGTACTGGTTCTGGCCTAAAGTAAATGGAAATTCTTTCTTTCCCTCTTCTACTGTAGCTGTAATCTTAGAGAAGATAGATGAACCGTATTTAGAATTACCAACAATGTAATAACCACGTAACCACTGGAATACGATGCTATTCTGCTTACAAATCATCTGAGTTAAATCTCTTAAAGCATTCTTTCCAATTCCATAAGGAGTTGTTGGATGGCATGGAGTATTCTCATTAATACTTCCTTCAAAGAATCCAATCTCATGCATACTTCCCATTGCTGCAATATGCTTGCATCCAGACTCAGCAAAAGACTTGATAAAAGCAAAATGCTTAGGTAAATCATCAATGTGAGCATTTGAATAATGAACAAATCCATCTCTCCATGCTAAATGGAGTAATACATCTGGCTTGCCAAAATACTCGTAAGTATTTTCAACTTCAAAAAGGTTACAAGCTTTTTTCTCAGCACGATCATCCACACGGTCAGTCTTAAAATCTGCTGCAACTACTTCATTTCCGTTATCTAAAATAGCTTTAACAATTCCCTGACCAAGATAACCGTTAGCGCCTGTTACTAAAATTTTCATTTTGTATTTCTCCATTTCTTCCCTTTCGGCTTATTACGTAATTTATTTCTATCGACCTATGTCGGTCTGTTTTTCGTTTTTATGTTTCTTTGTTGATTTCCACACTGGCTTGTCAAGCAGCCTCCTGGCAGTCTCTTGTTGTTATGACCATACTCCCAGTCAACCAGCCACCCAGCATCCTTTGATCCCAATAACCCCATATAGGGGGTCTGACCTCATCACCTATGCTGTCCTCACACATATACACTGTATAGCTCTCACTCCTGCAAAACCGGCCCGTAGACGGTGCACCCCTGTGGAGGACATCAAAGCTGCCTCCAACTCCCATAACGAATGGAATGTTCAATTGTTCAAGGTATTTATCTACCTAATATTCTTTCTTTGGAGATGAGAATGCAACGAACATCATATCCGCTCCAGACTCTGCTATATTCTTTACAATCTCCGGCCCATCTGCTTCTGTAAAATATCCATTTCTATAACCAACAATCTTAATAGTTGGATACTGCTCTTAAAAAATTGCTTTTACCTTATTAACGACTTCTTCTTTCGCACCGAAGAGATAAACTTTATATTCTTTTTCGGCAGCAACCCTAAATCCATGTTTGCTTCTCCACGGAAGCTATCAGTACCAAAATATTTCCCCATTCTTATCTCTCCCACAGTCTTCTGAACTATTTTTGTCAATGTGGACATCCTATCTCATCTATCTCGTCTATATCTCATAATCCGATTTTTAATTTTGTCTTCAAAACATGAAAATCAGCAATCAGAATTTCTTCCAATTGCTGAATACGACTCTCCCCTCCTTCAATGTCAAAATTCCTAGGTTTTACAAGGTTTTATTCATTTTCTCGGGTAAGAAAATATGAACTCAGCAGACCTCCCATCTAGGACTACCTGCTTTTGTTCCTATTATGCCGTATACATATTATGTTACATGCATATTATGTTACGTTCATACAATAAAATTATAAATATTTTATTGTATCGGATAAACTCATAGTTTTATATGTTTTCTCATGTTTTTCTATATTTTCCTTACAATCTCCACCCCAACACTAACTTCCATAGTTCTTCCAAAAAACTCTATTTCTATTATTGCTTTTCTTTTATGCCTATCAACCTTTTTTATAGTTCCTTCATAATCCTTCATTGGGCCATCTGTTATTATAATTCTGTCATTTTCTATATATCCATGTGATATTTTAATAAGATGATCTTTTTTCCCAAACCTCATTAAAAATTCTACTTCTCTATCATAGAGAGGTATTATCTCATTTCCATCCCCAAGAATTTTAATTAATTTAGGAATCTTTTTTACACTTAACAGCAAATCGTTTATACAATCACTAACCATAAAGATATATCCGGGGAATAATATTTCAGTAGCTATATGCCATTTTCCCATATATTTTATCTTCTTTTCATAATGAGGAATAAAACATTCTTCTAGAACATCATTAGAAATCAACTTGTTACAAATAAGCTTTATCTTTTCTTCCTCTCCTGTTCTAACTTGAACTGCATACCACATAATTTTCCTCCTTTTGGGTAGGCTTCGCCATTTCACAATTAAATAAATTTTTCAACTGTGAATTCTATATCTTTATGGCATTTAGATAATCAAAAACGCGGCAATGCGACGATTTTAACTCTCTAAAAATTTTTATGACTTTACAACTTTTTTCTTAATTTCTTTAATTCTTTTAACATCTTCTTTTTTCCAACAAAAATAATATCATCACTTTCCAGCACAAATACATCAGAAAGTCCTACTACTACTATAGGTTTACCATTTGCAACCACTATATTATTTTTACCATCTATATTTTTTATTTCACCAACGCAAACATTGTTATCTTCATCTTTATCTCTGTATCTTTCAACAGAATACCAGGTTCCAATGTCATCCCATCCAAAATCGCAGGGTATAACATACATGTTTTTTGCCTTTTCCATTATTCCATAATCCACAGATATATTCTCAACTTCAGGATATTTTTCCTCTAAAACTTCCTCAAAACTATTTTCTCGGCAAGCTGCTATTTCACTTAAAACTTCATAAGTCTTTGATAGATACATCTTAGTAAGTTTAAGTACAGTGCTGCATTTCCAAATAAACATGCCGCCATTCCAAAGAAAGTTTCCTTCTTTCAAATATTTCTTAGCTGTTTCAATATTTGGCTTTTCAACAAACTTTTCTACATTTCTTATTTTATAACTATTTATGTTTTCTTCATTAGCTCCACACTTTATGTATCCATATCCTGTTTCCGGTCTACTTGGCTTCATGCCAAAGGTAATAATTGCCTCTTCTTCCTTATTTATAAATTCCTCTGCGGCCTTTATTGTCTTTAAAAATTGTCCTTCATCTACTATTAAATGATCTGATGGAAGCACTACCATGGAGGAATTTCTATAGTATTTATTTATCATAAATGCAGACAATCCAATGCAGGGTGCTGTGTTTCTCCCTACAGGTTCTACTATTATATTTCTAAGTGGCAAGCTAGGAAGCTGTTCCCTTAATACTTCTACATACCTTTTACCTGTAACCACAAATATTCTTTCAAGTGGTATAAGTTTTGTAAGTCTATCCACCGTCATTTGTATCATGGTTCTATCACCAATAAGCTTCAAAAACTGCTTTGGTTTTTCGTCTGTAGACAGCGGCCAAAATCTTTCACCCCTGCCACCTGCCATAATTAATGCACACAGCATAAATAAGCCCTCCATTCAATGTAACATATATTGTATTTATATTAGTTAATGTTTAGCTAGCATGATCATCCCCGAACAAAACAAAAAATGTTTTAAATATGAGTTTTAAATCAAGCAGTGTATTTCTTTCTCTTATGTACTTTATATCAAGTTTCATCCATTCCTCAAAGCCTATGTCATTTCTCCCCATCACCTGCCAGTAGCAAGTGAGACCTGGTTTAACTAATAACTTTTGTTTTTGCCAATTATCAAATTTTGCCACTTCGCTGGGTAAATTAGGCCTAGGTCCCACAAGAGACATTTCACCTTTTAATATGTTAAAAAGCTGTGGTAGCTCATCTATGCTTGTTTTTCTTATAAATCTACCTACTTTTGTCACCCTTGGATCTTTTTTTATTTTAAACATAGGTCCGGACATTTCATTTTTGTTTTTAATTTCAGCTAGTAAATTCTCGGCATTTACCACCATTGATCTAAACTTGTACATCTTAAAGACTTGTCCACCTTTTCCAATTCTTTTTTGGCTAAAGATAGCTGACCCTTTAGAATCTAATTTTATTGCAATGATAGTAAATATCATGACAGGACTCATAAAAATAATTCCTAAAGCAGAAAAAATTATATCCATACTCCTTTTAAAAAAATAATATACCCTACTGCGTTCATAATCTTTGGTAAGTGCATATGTATCTCCTTTAGCATATTCTTCCATATTTGTCACTTCTGCACTTTGCATTTATATTCCCCCTTGATATAAATTTGCACATTTTATTCCGTAAGCATAAAAAATCACATCATTAAATACTATTATAACATCATATACATAATTATTAAATAATTTAAAGCAATTTTATTACAATTTTATTACAATTATTATTTAAATTTGATTTAATATTTGACTTTATTTTAAATAATTGTTCATTTTGCACTTATAGAACATTCCTTTAATACCCCCAGTTGTGTTTAAAAAAAAGCAGTTTTCAAAATATATTCAAAAACTGCTTTAAAGATAAACCACCATGAAACTTGAAATTTCAATAGTTGAAGCAGTTTATCTATATAGATAAACAAGCTGAAATATTTAAATTACCAATACCAAATTTATCCTTACAAACTGGAATTTGTCGAGCTGAGTGAAGGGTTTTAATTCGCCCTGCTCATTAAAAAACTAACTTTTTCACTTATGTGAAAAGTGAAGGGTTTGACATAGCTTTGCTTGTCAAAGGTGAAGGTTTTTGCCACGGCAAAAGGTTAAGGAATATTTTTGTTGTATGAGATAAACTATTTGTGTTTCTTTCATTAGACATCCTCCTATGTTTTCATATTTGCGGTTGGCTAGACCTGCATTCTATTTTAACATAGGAGTTTTTTCTGCTCAACGGCATAAGCCTTTTTTCTTCCACTTGCTTAGCAAGTGGTTTCCTTCGTTACACAAAGAGGAAACCGTAACTTAGTACGGTTTTATAAAATAAAAAACCTTTAAACTAATTTAATCTGCTGCCTCCATGTATTTATCTTGCTCATAATAAATATTTTGTTCATCAACGAAAGGTAACATATTATCTTCAATGATTAAGATCTTACCCTTTTCAATTCTTCTAACTTCGTCTGGAGTAAATAGCTGCTTAGTCATTTTTTTATCCTGGATTATTACTTCCGTTGTTCCGCACAATTTCGAAATATATTCTATGGTTCGAAGATCTGTAAGACTTGGTAACACTGCTTTTGTTTTACAATTGTTTAATATTGATAGTGTATTGAAATGACCATAAATTTGTTCGAGCTGACTAATGCTTTGCAAACACAGTAAAAATGTAATGTCCCTACTTGCTACAGTACTTAAAATTGTAGAAAAGTTTGAGATTAATCCTATATTTGCAAGTTCATCCATAAGGAATGTAATTGACAGTCCTTTTATATCTGTAAGCTGCTCAATAAGTTGGCTATAAATACATGCCATAAGCGGTGCTAAGTAGCTTGATTTGTTTTCTGGATACGAGACATATAGTGCTGTTGGTTGTTCTCGTAATTGTTGAGCTGTAAAATCACTACGGTTTATTGCTAATTTATCTGTAAATAGCTGGAGATTGCTAGCTAATGTACTTTTTATACTTGCCATAGTCTTCGGAGATTCTATACATGTTTTAAAAATGTTATATTGAGATGCTATATTCTCACTGGCATTTGAAAGCACGCTGTCTAGCTCTATTGGATTTGAGCTTATTATAAGATCTAAAGCCTTTGAAATGTTTTTTGTAAGCATAACAGCGCAGTGAATAATCCTTGGCTGCTCTGTATCCATTCTAGTCCACCTGACTTTTTTCCAGTTTGGAGTTCATATGAAAGTGCTCCATTTATTAAAAGATTTTGAGAAATTTCTATTATTTCTCGGTCATTTTTGCAGTTTTTAATTGGATTGTATTGTATTTTCATATCGAATGGATTGTAAAGAATTGTTTTTCTTCCTATGCTTTCTTGATATTTATGCGTTTTTTCGTAAAGCTCCTGCTTAGGATCTGCAATAACAATGCTGCCTTTTAGATTATTTTCAAGCAAGTTTGGTATAAATACACTTGTAGTTTTACCTTCTCGTGTTGGAGCTACAATAACAGTATGATTTTTCGTATAAGCATTTTTAGATATATGAAGTCCCTCACCTTCTAATATTTTTCCTAGTTTTGCAGTTGCTAGTTTATTTCTGCTTGTGTGACATAGATATGCACCATAAATCCCGCAACATCCTAATGTAAACCATAAAAATTTTTTGAATAATAATTAAAAAGTCCACTTAATCACCTTTATAAAATTACTTAATATTGGGAACAATATAATTAGAAAATAAAATATAGTGGAGGGAATAATTTATGATTACTGCATTAACTATAGGCGAAATCGCTTGTGTAGCACTTTCAGTATATTGTTTTTATCATGTTTTTAAGTAAGTCTAGCCGCTTTGGTTAGACTTTTTTAAATGCTTAATATAAAATTCTATAGCATCTTTTACAAAGTCACTTTTCTCCTCTAACCCTTCAACATACGTATATAATTTCATATCTCGTGTTGTTTGCTTAAAACTTACATAAATCCTAGTAGCTTTTTTCTTAACTTTAGGCATAGGTTACGTCTCCTTTACGTTTCTTTTATTATAATATATATGCTGTAAAGTAAGAAAAATGTATGTCCAAACATCATATTTGTTAAATTGTAATTTCAAGAAATTATTCGTTAAATTGTGATTTTATGAAATACACATCGTGGAAGTTTCCTCTGATCTCCAGAAAGAATTTATATATACAAAATGAATCTCTCTAGTTTTTAGGATGAAGTTTTTCTGTCTTTAAATTACTTATTGAGAACAAAAAATATCAGTAGAACTATAATGTCCTACTGATATTTTGCAACATATACGTAATAATAAATTCATGCTTAGTTTATCTTAAAAACGGTTCATTTGTTTAATAAAATTTTATATGATATTGACGTTATTATTTTACATGACATTAGCATTACCTATAATCCCATACTTTTCCATGAAATCAACTTTATTATAGTTATGTGCTGCTTTAAAATAAAATTTATATGTTCCGTATTGAGGTAAGCTAAATACTAAATCGTCTCCTCCTCCTGTTGCTGTTTGCTCACTATTTTTAACAAAACTATAACCAAACATGCCATGATATTCTAACGCTAAAACTGTTCCATCTTCATATGATTGAAATTCATCATTCCAATGTTCCACATATGCATGTCCAGAAGTTGTCCACGAATCTTGTTCCCATAAACCAACTATAGAAACACCTGTGGCTTTATAAGTATCTAGCAATCCACTATACGCATATGTTTTAAAAGCAGTACCTATTACTGCTAAACCAAAAAATAAGCTTAAGCATAGTATCTTAATTTTACTCTTCATAACGCATCTCCCTTTTTATGTTTTTTATAAAATTCAAATAGTTTTATACCACAATAAAAACCAAGTGTATTTAAAATAATATCATCAATATCCGCAATTCCCCAACTTGCTATATACTGTAAAATTTCAATGCTTGTACAATATACTAAAAAAACTAAAGTTAAAAAGACATTGTTTTTTTTACTTACAGTTTTTCTTATATACACACCTATTGGAATATATGCAATAGCATTACCAACACTCATAATTCCTCCACTTACTGTATTCAAATCTTTGAACATTGAAAGTGGATTAAAATTATACCCTCTTGGAGTTGACAAATCATGAGTTTTAAATAAAGTTAAACTAATAACTAGCAATGAATATGTAATAAATAAAAATAGAAGCTGTTTATCATTTAATTCTTTATTTATTATACATTTTAGCAATATGTAAAGAATACCTGCTATAAATATTCTCAAAACTATAAATCCAATAGGTGACCCAGAGATAAATACAAATATATCATCAAAAACAAAAAAACATAGCAAAACAGACATAGCAAAACAAATTACAACCATAATAAAATTCATTAAATATTTTTTCTTTTTTTGTGTCATTCTATCACCTCTTACATAATATAACATTTATATACAATATAGTCAATATTAAAACTAGTACTTTCATAAATAACTGTAACATACTATTCCGTTTATAATTAATTACGTTAAACACGCATTTTAAGAATAAAAAATCAGCAGATCACTACAAATTAATACTCTGCTGATTTTTTATTTATCAATATGTTATTTTAGATACTTATAACTGATTGTAAAAAATTTGCGAATGCCAGATTTCTTTCACCTTCAAACATTAGATGAGTTATATTATGGATTGTTACTTATAATATAGCTTATTTTACATATAAATAGAAATTTTATCAATAAATATTAATTTAATACAGTAAATTTATTGAAATAATTTAAGTATATGTTGAAATATATAATGTAACTTATCAAATGAAGGAATAAAAAATGCATAATAATTTTAAAAAAACAATTATGAGTTTATCTCTTATTTTAACAATTGGGCTTTTACCAAAACCTGTTCATGCTGCACCTACTACAACTACTGAAACTAACAATGTCCAAGTTGCACTAACTAATTATCTAATATCAATAAAGAATCAAGATATTGAATCTTTTACAGTTGATGACAGACAACTTCAACAAGATAATTCTACGATATTATTTGCAAACGTAAAATTTAAAAATAATGAAGTAGATTATATACCATTTCGTGTGAGCAAAGATAACGGCACTTATAAAGTTAAAATTAATGCTGATTTACCTGTAAAAGATCAATTTAAAGTATTAGAACAAGGTACAAAAATAAAAGTTAAAACAGATTCAATATCACCTGCATCTTATTCAAGAAAAGCTACATGGAATTTTTTACTAAGTTCAAGTGATCCTTACGGTCATGATACTCAATACTCAAGTTCTTTTAGTACAACCGTAGGTAGTTATCTTAAACTTAACCTTAGACAATGGTCAAACTACACAACAGCTAGTATTCAATATGCTCTTGTAAAAAGAGGTTTATTCTCTGACCATGTATATAATAGTATTAACATAAATGGTAATAACCCAGATTCAGGCAGGCAATGTTCATTATATGTTTCTCAAAGTAGCTACCAATTAAGAGTAAGTAATCAAAATGTTGATTTTCCAACAGATAGCTATGGTGAAGTATATGACTAAATAATATACTAAAAGATAAATCAAGGTAAATACACAAGTATTGGTTTATCTTTTAGTTATCTGTACTAAAGAATAATCTCTTTTTAAACACTGTAGTGTAGATAATATATCCAATAATACACCCTACTAAATTCATTATAGCAAAATCAAAATTAAAAACTTTTCCAATAAATATTAACTTTATTATTTGTATAATAACCACAAAACAATATACATTTTTATATTAGACTTTAACGAATTATAATAATTAAATATAAGCGGAGTAAATATCCCAATTGGAATAAATAAAATTGTATAGGTTATAAGTAAATCTATATAATTTATATTGAAACCATATAAACTTATTCCATTAATTATTCCAATTAATGATTTAAAAGGTATTAAGCTATTTAATATAATAGATTTTCCCGAATTTGGTTCAATACTTGATATTTTTATATAATGACCAAATAAAAAAAACAAATATACAAATGCTGCAACTAAAATAATCTTTTTGGTTCTACTTTTCAAATAAACTTTATTACTTTCTAAAAATTCTTTTATATTTTCACTATCTCCAAACCTTTTTATGGCTAATTCTACTGCCTTATCTTCCGAAACACCATTCTTTATAAATTCTTCTTTTAAAGAATTTATATGATCAATAAATTGAAATTTATATTCATCTTTATCCTTGTTTGATATTTGTAAAGGATTAACTAAGTTGTCAACATACTGACCAATATTAATCATTATTATCCTCCTTTATACATTCCTGAATTAATTTATTAATAACATTCCAATCATCTAATTTTTCCTTTAACTCTTTTTTACCCTGTTCTGTTATTGAAAAATATTTTCTTCGTCCACCTTTGCCGGTTTCACCCCAATGAGAATTCAAAAAATTTTTTTTCTTCAAGTCTTTTCAAAGCTGGATATAACGTTCCTTCTCCCATTTCATATAAAGAGTTTGTATAATCTTTGATTTTTTTTGCTATTAAATATCCATATACATCTTTCCTATTACTAAGAGCTAATATTAGAATATCAATACTCCCTTTTAATAATTCCTTATTCATAATTCCTCCATTCTTTATATTTTTATATTATTGAAATTTGACTTATCAATGTTTGATACTATTATAATACCAATTACATCGTATTACAATAGTATTAGTAAATATATTTATATTTTAATAGAAGTATTTGTAGTAACGGAATAATAGCAACAGGAATTACTTTATTTTAAAAATTATCAATCTGTTTCTTTTATCAAAATCCTGGTATTTGAGAATTAATAATTTTATCCAAAATTACTCCTTTCAATCCACTAAAATAGTTATATATAAAGCTATAAACAAGCAACTAAATATAAGTAATAATTCATCAAACAAACATTACCGAACAATATTTATAGGTATCCTTAAATATTGTTCAGTATTTTTTTGTTTTTTACTAGGTTCCATACCAGGATCACAGCCTCATGAAATTCCTGAAACTGAAAAATACGAACTATAATTTTCTTATTATATTTTACAAGTTAGTAGAAATATATGGTATAATATTTATGAGAGAATAAAGTGTTTTTAAGTTGTCATCCTCCAGATTTGCTCTCTTGCAAAGGAGTCGTTGCGGTTAATTGGCAGCAGAGGGGGTGACAGATTTTGAGTGATAAACTTGTATTTGTTGCAATGTTTTGTATAACAGCTTTAATAATAGCTGGAATGTTTTTCTATTCTACTTATAAGAAAGAAAAAATTAGAATTAAAGAGCAAAGCAAACATTAAAGACTTAATTAACGCAGAAATCGCAGTAACCGCTGAAGATAAAAAATCAAAAAAATAAAATGTGCCTACTGACATAAGCACATTTTCCAATAAAAACATCCAAACTAAAAAACCGCAACGGCTTCTTTTAAATATATTATATCACATTTTCATAAAAATAAACATAATATTATACTTTCGCGGATTAATATTATTTAAGAATAATTCTATAACTAAGATAACGTTGAAAAAAGGATGATATTTAGTGAAAAAAAAATACTTATTAATAATCTTATTAGTGCTAAGTTTATTATTTAATATATACTCTATTGCTATTCAAAACCAAAAAAAAAGAAATGCAAATGATATATTTATAACCTGCATAGATACGGCTGATTCTTGTTTTGGAGTTGACTATGACAAGATAGATGAAGGTACTAAAACTTATTATTTTTCAAAGCTATCTTCAAATTTACATACAGCTTCAGATATATTACAGTTTACTTCTTATGCTAATGTTCCAGGTAAAGTAAAAGGTTCTATGAATGCAATATCTAAATTGTATTTAATAACAACAAACCCTAATAAAACAACAACTGAAAAATTAAAGACTATTGGGCAAAAAGAACAAGCTGCTTTCAAATATTTACATTTTATAAGTAATGATCCTCAAAACAAAGATAATTGGGATAAACTTTTAAAAGTTGAAAATGATATAAATTTTTAATATGTTTTATCGAGAAACATAAACGTGAGCTTGATCTGTATCTTTTGAAAGGCTCAATGATACACTTGGTATTCCATGTATATCTATACTTATACCTCCAAAAGAAACTTGCTCATGTAAATAATTACTGTATAAAATGAACCTATACCTTGTATAAGTGCCAGAAGTCCCGTTACTACAGACATAATTGTACCGTTTATCCTGGTACTGTAAGTATCTTCAGTAACATAATAATAGGTATAACCATCAGATCCAGTAAAATGTTTTGAAGTTCCTAAAATACCAGCACACATAATAATAGATAAAGCTTTAGCCATAATGATTTTTGTTTTTTTCATAAATATCACTTCTCAACATATCTCGTGTACTTGCTTGTACACTACTTTTTTTGATTTTGCTCTCGATAAAAGGTAGATATTAAATAAAATACCTAAAATACTAATAGGCCCAGCTATAATAAAAATCAAATCATTTGTCTTCTTCCAGGCAATAACAGAAATTATTCCCATACATATCATTACAATCAATGAAATAAAAACAATTATATTAATAAGCTTGTTATTTAGACTTTCTTTGTTATTAAGATTTTTATTACTCATAACATCCTCTTTTCACTAATGTTTGCAAGATCAAAAATATAAATTAATAATGTATTTTTCAACATTATTAATTATTTACTTTATTATACATTAAAGTCATATAAATAAAAGCAGATAGCCTCGTTTTTAAGCAAGACCATCTGCTTTTTTTATGAAAACTATGAATTTCTATGCATCCATTTTTTTCAGCACTAATTTCCTCTTTACCTAAAAGCTTTTTAAAGCAAGATAAAGTTACCATAATACCAAGTGCTGCAAGTAAAACAGCAAATATGAGCTGAAGCCCATCAGTTAAGAATACAAAATTTCCAGTTGATAATTTTTTTACAATACCAATGATTGCTTGAGCCAATGCTGTAAAGGTAACTGCAAGCATAATACACATTGGTCCCCAAAGCATGAAGCCTTTACGTCCAGTTGTTTTAAGAAATACTGACAAAGCTATTAAAACAAGCGCTGAAAGAAGCTGATTTGCTGATCCAAACAAAGGCCAAACGTTGTTGTATCCTCCAAATGAAAGAGCGAGTCCAATTGCAAGCGTAATAATAGTAGCAAAGTAGTTATTAGTCATTAACTTCTTAAAAGGTGACATTTTACTTCTATCAGTAGTATTATCTATGAAAAATTCCTGAAAGGACATACGACCAATACGTGCAACAGAATCCAATGTTGTTAATCCAAGCGCAGAAACAAACATGGTCATGACACATACAGCAATGTACTTCGGAATACCTAAAATTCCAAGAAATCCAGCTATAGCAGACGCAAAGAGTGAAAATGGTGTTCCCTTTGGTATTTTCCCTCCTACAGCAAGCGAACCTACTGCAACTAAAGCAATAACAGCAAGTAGAGATTCAACAAGCATTGCTCCAAATCCAATGCTTAACATATCCTTTTCATTTTGTACCTGCTTTGAAGAAGTTCCAGATGAAACTAAACTGTGAAAACCAGATACAGCTCCACAAGCAATAGTTACAAATAAAGTTGGAAAAAGCATTTTACCATTTACCACAAAACCATTAAATGGTGCAAGGTTCATAGATGGTCTAGCAACAGCCACCCCAAGTACAGCTCCAACAATCATTCCTATAAGTAAGAAAGAGCTTAAATAATCTCTTGGCTGCATTAAAAGCCACATAGGTGTTATAGAAGCAAGAAAAATATAAGCAAATACAATTACAAGCCAAAAATTTTTACTAAAATACAATGGGAAAGAAATACCAACTGCTAACATTACTAATAAAAGAATAATACCCATAACAAATTCAAGCAGTTGACTTGGCTTTTTATAACGAACAAATAATCCAAATAATACTGCAACTACAATAAATAACATTGATATTGATGCTGCGGCAGCATTAGGTGTATTTTTCACTCCATTTGCGCCAAAACCATTAAATGTACTAGTAACTATATCTGCAAAAGCTGCAATAACTAATGCTGAAAATATCCATGAAAATAATAAAAATAATTTTTTTCCAGTTCTGCCTATATACTGTTCTATAATGCATCCGATAGATTTTCCTTCATTCTTTACAGACGCATAAAGTGCTCCAAAATCATGAACGGCCCCAAAGAAAACGCCTCCAACAAGAATCCATAAAAGTACTGGTAACCATCCAAACATTGCTGCAATAATTGGTCCAGTTACAGGTCCTGCTCCTGCAATAGATGAGAATTGGTGAGCAAAAACTACTGCCTTAGGTGCTGGAATGTAATCTTCTCCATCTTCTTTTGCATAGGCAGGTGTTTTAGCTTTAGGATCAATTCCCCATTTGTTAGCAAGCCATTTACCATAGATAACGTATGCTCCTCCAAGAACCACAATAGCGATTCCTATCATTAGAAGTCCACTCATTTTATAAAATCCCCCTTTTTATTGTTGAATATCTTTGATAATAAAATTGAATTTTCCCCAATCAATTTAATATCTTTTACACTCACTTATTTCTATTATTACAATACTTTTACCCCTTTTATGGATTATTGTCTACGAGTTTATTTCATTATTAACAACTTGTTAATGTATGTTTGTGATTTTTACACATATACAAATTGTAACGTATACACTTGTTACATTGACAATGTTTTTCGCATACATAAAATCAGCGTATCAAAAATATTATTTATATAATCTCGACTCTTACATTTTTAAAACTTCAGCTAATCTATCTATGCCTTCTGTGATTTCACTTACACTAAGATGTCCATACCCTAAAATTATTTCATTTTTGTGTTTGCCTTTTTCTAGCGTATTCCTTTTTCATTTTCCAAATATGTCTTTCAAGTTTTCCATCATCAAGGAATTTGGCAAGTACAAGCTGAGACATAGACTCCGTATGCACATCGGTATACATTTTAAGCTTTAAATATTTAGGTATTAATGCATCAGGAAGTATAATATAACCAAGCCTAAGGGATGGAGCGAGGATCTTACTAAAAGAGCCTATATATATCACTCTATCAGGCTCCAATTCATAAAGAGAACTTACTGGCTGACCACCATAGCGAAATTCACTATCATAATCGTCCTCGACAATATAACAATTTTTTTCTTCAGCAAACTTAACCAATTCTATTCTTCGTTGAATTGACAGAACACTTCCTAGCGGAAATTGATGAGACGGTGTCACATAAACAAATCCAACTTCGTTATTCGTATTGAGTTTATCTGTCCTCATCCCATTATTATCAACCTCAACAGAATTTATTGAATATCCGTATTTTGAAATGACATTTAAAAGTCCATAATGAATAGGATCTTCTAAAATATTTACTTCTTTTAAAATAAAGCTCTTTTGCCACAAAAGTACCTGCTCCAGCTCTACTTTCAATATATCCTTCTGCCATAAGTTCCTCGTATGCCTCTAATATAACGTTTCTAGAAACTTTTAAATCGTAAGAAAGTCTTATAGTTGATGGTAGTTTTTCCTCACCTTGAAGTTTCCCTTCCAATATCATGGTTTTAATTTGACTATAAACCTGCTTTATAAGCGATAACTCACTATTTTTATCAATAATAATTTGCATACTTTTTCATCTCCAAACCAAAAGTGGTACCATAATAAATCATAAAGATTGGAACTATATAAACCACTTTACATGTGGTAATATTATAAAATAATAGCCATAATATTACAATAAAATTTAAGGAGTGAGACGATTGTTAACAATATCAGAAAATTTAAAAGAGCTTTATCCAGATGCCAAATTTGGAATGCTTGTGATGAAGAACGTAAAAAATTTACATAGTGATCCAAAATTCAGTGAAGTTAAAGCTTCAATACAAAATGAATTATTGAATAAATATCCAAACTTTAATAGAAAAGAATTTGTTAAAACTGAACCGATTTGCTTTTACAAAAATTATTATAAAAAATTTAAAAAGACCTACCCTGTTCAGCTTGAATTGGAATCAGTAGTCTTAAAAGGCAAATCCATACCAAACGTATCTACCTTAGTAGAGGCTATGTTCACAGCTGAATTAAAAAATTTGCTTTTAACTGCTGGACATGATCTTGATAAAATAAATTTTCCTCTTAAACTCAGCTTGGCAGATGGTTCTGAGAGTTTTACTGGCATTTCCGGTAAAGATCAGTCTCTTGCTAAAAATGATATGATGCTTTCAGATAGGACTTCTGTTATATCAAGCATTTTAAATGGTCCTGATTACAGAACAAGAATCACAGCTGATACAAAAAATGCACTATTCTACACTTACATACCATCTGGCATTAGTGATGATGCTATTTTCAAGCATCTAAAAGATATTAGTGACTATGTTTCTATATTTTCTCCTGATGCAAAAATTGATTTAATGGAAATATTTTAATCAATATATAGATAAACAAGCTAAAAAGTTGAAATTGCTAATACCAAATTCATTCCCATAAATTTGGTATTAGCAATTTTAATCTTTAAGCTTATTTATCCATAGTCAATTAAGTTTACAAAATAGAACACTAAAAGAGAGGATTAAAAATTTATATAGTGCTAAACTTTTACTTAAAGAGGAGGTGCAAAAATGAAATGGCTAAGACAATTAAGTCAGGTTATTGATTATATAGAAAAAAATTTAGATGGTAATATTTCTTACGATGAAGCTGCAAAAATTGCTTGTTTATCAACTTATTATTTTCAAAGAATGTTTTCGTACATTACAGGCATTACCTTATCCGAATATATACGCAGAAGACGCATGACAAAAGCAGCTTTCGAATTGCAGACAACTAATAAAAAAGTAATGGATATAGCTTTAAAATATGGCTATGAATCACCAACTGCTTTTAACAGAGCATTTCAAAGTATTCATGGGGTTTCTCCAACGGCCGCACGTACGAAGGGAACCTTGTTAAATGCATATCCACCTATCAGTTTTTCAATTTCGATCATAGAAGGTGAAAATATGAACTATAGAATTGAAACAAAAAAGGCAATTAGAATTGTTGGAATTAAAACAGCTCTTAATGAAGATATGGAGGAAAACCAAAAAATTGCTCCTGTGTTTTGGAATAAAGTACTTAAAAATCCTTTGTTTTCTGATATCTGCAAACTTACAAATAAAGAGCCCAATGGTATCTTAGGCGTAACCGCTATATAAATCCACAAAATATTTACTACTACATTGCTGCTCCAACGGATAAACCTGTACCATCCGGCATGGTTCAATTTAAGATACCTGCCGCAACATGGGTGATATTTGAATGTAATGGTCACTTTAAGGAATCTATTCAAGCAATCTTTAAGCGCTTTCTCACAGAGTGGCTTCCTACTTCAGGCTATGAATATGCTGAGCTTCCAGATATAGAAGTTTATCCAGTTAACACAGCTGGAGCGAAAAGTGGTCATGCAGAAGTCTGGATAGCTGTTAAAGCCCAAAATTAAAGAAAGAAGTGAAAAATATGAATTATCAAATTGAAATTAAAGATATTGAACCTATTAGAGTCGCATTTATGAAATACAGAGGGGTTGTCACTGAAGCAAATAAAGTATTTCCTAATGTGTTTAAATCTATTCGTGGCAAAGCAAACGGAGCCCCATTTTTCTGCTACTATGTGATGGACCCAAAATCAAAAATTAGTGAACTAGAACTGTGTGTTCCTACTCTCGAAACACCAAATGATAATGGCATTACAGTAAAAGAAACCCCTAGAATAAAAGCTGTTTGTGTTACTCACATTGGACCTTATGAAACTATGAATTTAGCATATGACGCAATCAATCACTATGCTCAACAAAATAGCCTAACTTTACACCCACCATTCAGAGAAGTTTATATAAAAGGACCTGGAATGTTTTTTAAAGGTAATCCAAATAAGTACATTACTGAAATTATATTTCCTATTAAAGAGGGGGTATAAAATGCTTGCAATAGAAATTAATAGTTTAGTTAAACAGTATAAAAATGGCGTTAAGGCCCTTGATAATTTAAGTTTAAAAGTAAAATGTGGAGAAATTTTTTCCTTGCTTGGACCAAATGGTGCGGGCAAATCTTCACTTATTAATATTCTTACCACCTTTTATAAACCTACTTCTGGAAACGTAACTGTACTTGGTAAAGATTTATACAAAGAACCTGCTTGGGTCCGCACCCAAATTGCCTGTGTTGCACAACGTGTTTCTATCGATGATCACTTGTCTCTTATGGAAAACATGATGTTTCAAAGCAAGCTCTACAAAGTAGACAATACCACAGCAAAAAAAAGAATAAGCACCCTCATTGATAGTTTTGGACTATCGCAATATTTGAAATACCCAGTTGCCTCCTATTCCGGTGGAGTAAAACGTCGACTAGACATTGCAATGAATATGGTATCCATGCCTAAAATACTTTTTTTAGATGAACCAACAGTTGGTATGGATATTATATCTCGAAAAACCATGTGGAAAACTATGCAAAAAATCAAAGAGGATTTTAAAACTACTATTTTTCTAACCACCCACTATCTTGAAGAAGCAGATGTACTTAGCGATACAATTTGCATCATGAAGGAAGGACACGAATTGATCCAAGGAACCCCCGAAAGTCTTAAACAATATATAAAACAAAATATACTTCATATTGGTTTTTCTGATACACAAAAGGCCAAAGAATGTGCTAGTATACTTTCCAAAGCACACATACTTCCATCAATAAACGTCCGTGAAAATTCAATTTTTTCAGATAGCGGAAACAATCGAAAGATTTTTAAGAATATTAACAAGTGGCTTCTAGAAAATAATATTTATTTTAAATCAATTGAAATTATAGAACCCAATCTTGAAGATGTGTTCTTGAAGTTAACTGGTATGGAAGGAAGGTAATTAAATGGATACAATGAATATTTCATGGCGCAATATAAAGTGGCGCTTTCAAAACCCTATTTCAATCGCACTTACTATTATACAACCGCTTATTTGGTTAGTATTGTACAGTGCAATCGCAGGTCAATCTATGCAAAGCATATCACATGGCAACTATACTTCCTTTATGTTACCTGGTATTATGGTACTTGTTACACTTGCATGCTGCAGCAGCAGCGGTTATATCAATTTCATCATGAAGTCTAAAGGCAGTTTTTACAGAATACTCATAGCACCCGTAAAGCGAAGCTCCATTGTCCTAGGTCAAATGCTGGAATCCGTCTGTGTTTCCTTCATTGAAGTGGCAATTATGCTTATTCTGTCTATATTCTTATCCGTACACATTGCATCTGGATTTATTGGACTCTTATTAATGCTGCCCCTCATTTTCATTACAGCCTTTTTTATGTCTGGACTTTGTTATGCTATTAGCTTAAGTTTACCCAATGAAGTAATTTATGAAACAATCATGAATCTAATCGTACTATCCATCTTCTTCGCCAGCACAGCATTGTTTCCAATGAACAATATATCCGGAGGTCTAAAAATCGCAGTAATGATAAACCCCTTCACACATATTATAAACTGCCTGAGAAACCTAATTATAGGAACATCCATCGACTTAAAAAGTTTATTATTTGTGATTGGCCTATTTGCATTGCTTTGCTCAGTCAGCTTTGCACTGGCACTTTGGAAACTCAAATCGCAAACAGCAAACTAATTTTTGCTAGCAATGTTAATAAATGATTTTAAAATTTCCTTTGAATAATTAAGATTTGAAATTTCACTATTAATCCTCTTTAACTGCTTTTTAAAACTACCGATGGCATACTCACTGTTTTTTTGTCCTTCACACATATCACCTACCGCTTTTTCTGTATGATAAAGATTATAAACTCATACACGGCGTTGATGTCAACAAGAATATACTATTTGATCTCTTCCATTTCTCTTGGCTTCATAAAGCTTATCATCAGCATTTTTTATACATTCTTTTTTTATATGTGTACGGTTTTCATATAGACCGCCACTTATAGTAATCTTAATACCATTCTCCCACGGAAAATTCTTAACATTACTTCTGATCCTTTCCGCTATTTCTCTTGCTTCTTCCTGAGCTGTATCTTTTAAAATAACTATGAATTCTTCTCCTCCATATCTTCCAACATAATCTACATCTCTTACACTTTCTATGATTATATTGCTCACAGTAGTTAAAACATTATCCCCTTGAAGATGTCCATAAGTATCATTAATTGCCTTAAAATAATCAATATCAAACATCAACACAGTAAATATTTCACCTTCATTTACATACCGCTCCATGGATTTATCTAATATTTCTTCAATATAATTTCTATTATATAAATTTGTTAGATTATCTCTGATCGATTTTTCATATATAATTTTATTTTCCAACTTTATCTTTTCTGAATTAATTATCTCATGAGAATATTTAATTATAATTACATATGTTTGGACTAATATGAAGATGAACATTCCTATTTGAGCCCCATATTTAGTATTCAAAACTCCATTATTTACAAGTATATCATTAAGTGCTGTTACCATTAAAATTATAAAGGCCAAAAGTACCATATCACTATTTTCTTCTTTTTCTCTTACCTTTTTTTATCAAAAACACTAGTATTTCAAACAAAATTATGCTTAAAATTGCTTGGCTCAAAAATCCTAACTTATCATAAAATATATTATTGGTTACAATGCATATAATAGAAAATACTCCTGAAAAGTACACAGATATTTTAATTATTCTTTTGGGAAAATTAGAAAACAACTCGTTTAGAAATAACACGTAGGCCGGTATTAAAAGATAATATGTAAGTGCTGCCGTTTTACTAAGAAGCTCAAAGGGCATGCTTTGAAAAAATCGAACTATAACTCGTTCATTCAAAAATAAACATCTTAATTGTATGAGAAAACATATAATTAAAAAATAAATAGAGGATTTATTGCTTTTTAAATTTTTATGCAATAACAAAAATAATATTTCTATAATAAATAATGCTCCTACTATTGTTAAATCCACACTTGCATTTAATATGAATTTATTCATGATTTTATCCTTAAGTCCAAATTCTATGGATTTTAACGAAGCAGAAAGATTTCTATAATTTGACGTTTTGAATTACTATATCAACAACTCCATTTTTAGGTACAAAGTACATGTAAATTGGTAAATATATTGATTTTTCATCTTCATAGCTTGTTCCTACTTTACCTACTTTTTCTTGTAAAATACCATTTATCCAAATCTTTGAGGCAGATAACATTTCTTGTATTCTTACTCCATAAACAGCATTATCACTAGCAAATATTTTTAAATGTAATGTCATATATCCTGTATTTTCACCGTTTAACTGTGATTTTAAACTTTTAGAAACAGTTAAGTATTTATCAGTTTTTTCATATTTTAAATCATCTGGATTAAGCAGCTTATTATTATATAATTCCAACTGTCCCTTGATTTTTATATTTCCATTCTTCTGAAAATTATAATTTTTAAATTTAAGGTACTTTAACAGCTTTAATACTTGTACCATTGAAATCTTGGCATACCAATATTAGTGAGATCACAACCACAATAGAAAGGATAATTTTTTTCACTTACAACATCCCCCGAAAATATACTCAACATAATATAAAAATCATATTATATTATTATCAAATTATCAATAGTATTGCAAATTTTTTATCCTTTCTATGGGGGTACCATACCAAACTAGAAGTTAAGAATTTATGGGAGCTTATTTCCTGCCGCTCTGTATATCTCGTACCATTCCTGCCTTGTAAGTTCAATCTCCGATGCTTTACAAATTTCTTTAAGTCTCTTTATATTTGTCGTTCCAACTATTGGCTGCATCTTAGCTGGATGTCTCAAAAGCCAGGCAACTGCTATAGTCGTGTTTGTAACACCCTTATTTTCCGCTATTTCATTTATTTTTTTGTTTAGTTCTGGAAATTTTATTATTGTCTAAAAATACTCCCTCAAAAAATCCATATTGGAATGGAGACCATGGTTGAATTGTTATATCATTTAAACGACAATAATCTAAAATACTTCCATCATGATCAACTGAAGAAGTGTTTGTCATGTTCACATTTATTCCCGCATCAATCATTCCAGTGTGCATAATACCGAACTGAAGCTGATTAATAATAATTTTTTTATTTAAATATTTGTTTAAAAGTTCAATTTGCATAGGGTTTTGATTGCTAACCCCAAAATATTTAACTTTTCCACTGCTGCTTAATACATCAAAAGCTTCTGCAACTTCCTCCGGCTCCATAAGTGCATCAGGACGATGAAGAAGCAGTACATCTAAGTAATCAGTTTTCAATCTCCTTAAACTTTTATCCACCGAATTTAGTATATGTTCTTTTGAAAAATCATAATATCCCTCTCTAATACCGCATTTTGATTGTATTATAAATTTTTCCCTAATACTTGGCTTCATATCAATTGCTTCAGAAAAAATCTCTTCACATTTACCGCCGCCATATATATCTGCATGATCAAAAAAATTAATTCCTGCTTCAAGTGCAGTATTAATAAGCTTATTTGCTTCTGGTATAGTGAGAGCATTAATTCTCATACATCCAAGCGAAATTTCGGACGCATTACTTATTTTTCCTTTACCTATATTAATCGATTTCATTAACAACACCCCTTACTTATAATTATATTATCCGGTAATAATAAACTTTATTGAACAATACAATTATAAGCGTTAAAGTTAACTATAAGTCAAGCATTTTTAATAAATTATTAGAATTTTTTACATTTACTTAAATTTACTTCTTGGCAAATTCATCTATTATCTTTCTTGCAAGACTAAACTTCTTAGGGAGATTAGGAAAGTTGTCCTTTGTAAACCAATCCGCAGCCATTATTTCTTTTCCATCAACCTTTATTTCTCCCGAATCGTACTCCGCAAAAAAACCAATCATAAGTGAATTAGGAAATGGCCATGAGGAGCTCTTGTAATATCTAATGTTTTTTACTTTTATTCCAACTTCCTCAAATATCTCTCTTTTAACAGCACTTTTTAGGTTTTCGCCAGTTTCCACAAAACCTGCAATTAAGCTGTACATATTATTTTTAAAATTACTATTATGGGCAAGCAATATTTTATCTCCATTCGTAATTCCAACTATTATAGCCGGACAAATTACAGGATACATTATATTTCCACATTTAGGACAAATCTTTGCCATTTCGTCTTTTTTGTTTTCTGTTTTAGACCCACATCTTCCGCAGAACCTGTGATTTCTATCCCAATTTAATATTTCACTTGCCCTTCCTGCTGCTTCAAATATTTCTTCATCCATAATTGCGCCTATTTCACGTAAAGAAATAAACTCAAATCCCTCTGATAAATTAGTTTCATCTGAAGCTTCCACAGTAAAACACGCCTTTTTTTTAAATTCTCCCAAAAAGAACTCACTTTCATAATTGATATTTAGCTTTTTAATTTCATCAAAGGTTGGTATATATAAGTCTCCTTCTAATTTTTTTACAAGCAGGCTTCCTTTAAAAAATACAAAACCCAAATCGCAGCTACTGCTTTTTTTCAACACACCAGGCAATATCTTAAAATTACTCATATTTAATCTCCTTAACATTTTTATAAATAAACAACATCAAATATTAAAATTACCAATATCAAATTCAGCTTTACAAACTGGAAGTTGTAATTTCTATATTTTAACTTGCACATCTATAAGTATTTTATCATGTTTTTCATTATTTTTTTAATAATAAATTTGGTATAATCATAACAAGAATATTTGAGAAGGGACATTTTTTCTAATGAATGAGAAAAAGCTAAGGATTTTTTATGAAGTAAGTAAAGAATTAAATATGACTAAAGCTGCCGAAAAACTATATGTAAGTCAGCCATCCATAAGCCAGGCAATAAGTGATTTAGAAAAGGATTTAGGCGTAAAACTCTTTGATAGAATAGGAAAAAAACTATACCTAACTTATGAAGGTGACATCTTTTTAAATTACACTAGAAGAATTTTAAATATATATGATGAAGGTATTAAAGTTGTTAAAGAAATGAACACCCTAAAACGCGGAAAGCTAAAAATTGGAGCAAGTACTACCATTGGAATATATATATTACCAGACATTATAGGCAGTTTTTCTAAAATATATAGCAACATAGACATATCCTTAATCATAGAGAATACAGAAAATATCGTAAAGCTAATAGAGGAAAATCAAATAGATATAGCTTTTGTAGAAGGTCCTACACACTCTGATGAAATAAAATTAGAGAAATTTTGTGATGATGAATTAGTATTTATAACAGCTAAAAATCACCCTTGGACCAAAACAAAAAAAATATTAAAAAGTGATATTGCCAATGAAAAAATGATATTAAGAGAAAAAGGCAGCGGTACTAGAGAAGTTTTTACAACAGCATTAAAGCGAAAGTCCATAGATTACAAAATTTTCATGGAACTTGGACATACCGAGGCTATAAAAAAAGCCGTAGAAGCTGGACTTGGTATTTCATGCATATCTAAAAGATGCATAAAGGATGAAGTTAATTACGGAAAATTAGTTGCAAGCTATATAGAGGATTTAAGAATAAAAAGGAAACTTTACACGATTAATCATAAAGACAAATATATAACTAATGTAATGAATACATTTTTAGAATTTGCCAGAGAAAAAGCAAATATACAGGATAATGAAAGACATAAAAAACTTTCAAAATACCCAATGTAATGTTACTTATTATCCAAAAATATTAGGACTGTTATACCAAGTATGACAGTCCCTCCAACAAATTAGCGTCTTACTTATTAAATTTTTCCAGCTTAGTTTTAGTTTTTAATGTTACTTGTTGTTGTTTTACTTCACTTGAATTCATATTTTCATTTTCCTTACTATAATTATTTTGTTCTTCATCAAATATCTCAAATAACATACCACTAAATGCTGATATTTTCACAGTTAATTTAGCTTGTCCATCACTATCATCAATTTTATATATTTCCTCTTCTTCTGAGACTGTACCATTATATCTGTCCCAATTGCTGTGAAGAATTAATTTAGATTTTTGTCCTTCTTTTAATGCTACACTATAATTTTCTAAGTCTTTGTCTCCAAAATTAAAAATCGCCAATAATGTTTCTTTGGCTCCATATCTATTGATAGCATAAATACAATTGTCATTTTGGCTGCAATCTGCCCATCTAAAATTATCCTTATTATAGTCATCATGCAGTGCTTCATAATGAGTATAAATTTTATTCAAACCTATCATATATTGATGGAAAGCACCATGAATAGGAAACTTAAGAATATCCCAATCTTGTTCTCTTTTTTCGTCCCACTCTCTTAATTGTCCTATCTCATTTGCCATAAAATTAAGCTTCTTACCCGGATGCATCATCATATATAAATACATTGCTCTTGCCTGAGGAAATTTACAATCATAAGCTCCATTCATTTTCTGAAGTATTGTGGCCTTTCCGTGAACTACCTCGTCATGAGAAAGTGCTAAAATATATCTTTCATCGTAAAAATACATCATAGAAAAAGTCAATTTGTGATAATCCCTATGACGATATTCCGGGGCTGTTTGAAAGTACTCTAAGGTATCATGCATCCAGCCCAAATCCCATTTATAGTCAAAGCCCAAACCGCCCATCCAAACAGGTTCAGTAACTCCCTTGTAATGTGAAGAATCCTCTGCAATCAGCATAGCTGTTGGATGAAGCCTTTTTAGACCTTCATTCATTGCTTTAATAAATTCTATTGACTGCCCATTTTGTCCTCTTCTTTCATCTCCCTGCCAATAAATAAGTCGGCTTACCGCATCCATTCTAAGTCCATCAAAATGAAATTCTTTGAGCCAATAATTAGCTGCCGACTGTACAAAACATCTAACTTCCCGTCTCGAATATATAAAATTACAGCTTCCCCATTCGCTTACCCCTACATCGCTACTTGGGTATTCGTACAAACAAGTACCATCATATTCCTTTAATCCATATGCATCTATGGCAAAATGAGCCGGAACAAAATCTAAAATAACCCCAATACCAGCCTTATGCATCTTATCTACCATTTCTTTAAGTTCATCAGGTGTTCCATATCTTGAAGTAGAAGCAAAAAATCCAGTATTTTGATATCCCCAGGAGCCATCAAAAGGATGCTCTGACAATGGCATAACTTCAATATGCGTATACCCATTTTCTCTAACATAATCAACTAGCAAATCTGCAATTCCAGAATAAGAATACCACCCAGTTTCTTCTTCCGATTCCTTTTTCCAAGATCCTAAATGAAGTTCGTATATGTTAAGCGGCTTGTTATAATTAACACTGCGCTTACTCATCCACTCACCATCATGAAAACGGTATGATTTTAAATCTGCAATTATAGAGCATGCCCCTGGTCTAAGTTCCATAAAAAGTCCATATGGATCACAATGCTCTTGCCTCCCTCCATTACTTCCATAAATACAATACTTATACATCATGCCATAATCTGCATTGATTCCACTTATAGAAAAAACACCACTTTGAGCTTCCTGATTCATTATTTGCTCATTCCAACCATTAAATTCCCCTACAATTGTAACCATTCTTGCACTTGGCGCATAAGTACGGAAAGTAAATGTGTCATTCTCCTTATGTGCTCCAAAATACTCATATGCATCAAATGACTTTCCATCATAAAAATCTTGAAGTTTCATATCTCCCCCCCTTTGTACCCTATTTTTAATTTTAATGCTTATCTATTTATTGGTAATTATATCATATATTTCGAATCAATTCACTTCACTTTTTATAAAATTTATAATCATTTCCACAACTGGCTTTGCAATATCATCATCTGTCACAATGCCATACCTAACAGGCAAATTAGTATAACTCATTCTTTGAAGTAATTCCATAAGAGTTTGAAAAATAAACATTTAATTTTAAGTATGCGACAACTCAGGAAACATAAATTTCTTTCCTTGAAATAATGCTTTGTCTTTTCCCATTACAAATAAAGTACCTTCCAATTCTAACCGTTTAACTTCATAAGAAGCTGTTTCCTTTGGTGTAAAATAAAGTTTCACTTTTTTTTATGTTTTCATTTACAACGCAGTTAATTATATCATCTGCAGAAACTTTTTTTTTTTCTCACAAAAAATATCAAATAATTTAAGCTCATCTTTATTAAAATCTACAACTACAACTGCATCATAACAGGGAACATAGTAGACACTATTTTTCATAAACCCATCGCAATAAAACATAGTGAGTTCACCATTATTACACATAAAAATTTGAGCTATAGGAAAAGCTGCTTTTGCCTTATTGTACACTAAAACTCTATCATTTAAATCATTCATATTTAACTTTCTAAAAGCTCCACCATTTTCTGTTTTACTTATGACTTTAGTGCAAACATATTGATCTATTTTAGTAAAACCAAATTTAGGATAAAAATGAACAGCAGAATCATTGGCAAACAAATAAATCAAATCGCTCTTATCTTTATAATCTGCAAGTACTTTTTCCATGAGTCTCCTAGCTAATCCTTGTTTTTTATAGAATTCATCCGTCATAACAGTTCCTAACTGAATATATTTTTTCTTTTCACCAAAAACCTCTAAATCCATCAAGTTAGCTGATACATTTGAAACAACTTTGTCTCCATCCATAAGTGAATACGGTATATACTTGCCTCTCCAATATCCACCTTGATACCAATTTTCAAAATTAAATCCAAAGGTTTTTTCAGTTAAAGCATTGAAACTGCCTCTATAGCTATCATCCTTGCCATTTCCAATAACAATCTTATATTTCTTCTCATTAATATTTACATACTCCATAATTATTTCCTCCAATATATAGATACACAGCCTGAAAGTTTCAAATGACTACTACCAAATTGATCCTGTTAAACTGGAATTTGTGAAGTAACAATGCTTCGTCGCGTTAAAAAAATCCTATAAATCTAAGTGGTTATTTAAAAAAAGTGGTTGCTTTGGGTTCTAGAAGGATAATGGGCAAAGCCCAAACCCCGCGTATGTTTATACTCGCATACGCTTAAACAGATTGAAATATCTAAGCATTTTACAATTTTTGAACCAAGATTTATTAGAATTTTTTTAAACCGTTCCTACGGAATTTTGACGTGAATATTTATAATACTTTATTTAAACAATTTAGCATTTATTTTATTGTAAAATATCATTTACAGTGTGTTTTTCGTAGAGAATCGGAGTATAGAAAGTACATAACATTTTGTTCATGAATCATATGGGCTTACGCCCAAACTCCAATATGTGTATCTTCCTTGCTTTTTCGGGCTAAGTGAAGTGATGTTGATTTGGGATGGTTTAAATAAAACTTTATAAATTTCAAGTTCTAAGCTCTCCATCTATATTATCCCTTACTCTTTCCTTAACAACAACCTACTACTTAATTCTTAAACAAGAATACACCATATACGGTCATATTTACTCGTATAGTCAATGAGGTAATAATGAGTTGAAGAAATCTCTCTTAATTTTAAATTTGGCTTTGAATTTTTTAATCTTTATATTATACTTAATTTAATTAACTAAAGGGAGGAATTTTCATGATTCGTTTCGATTGTGACTACACAGAAGGCGCACACCCAAAAATATTAGAAAAACTATCAATGACTAACTACGAGCAAACAATAGGCTACGGCGAAGATAATTACTGCAAAGAAGCTGAACGCATAATTAAGGAAAAATGCGGACGTCAGGACATAGATGTTCACTTTTTAGTAGGTGGAACTCAAACAAATCTTACAGTTATAGCAGCTGCCCTTAGACCCTACCAAGGTGCAATTGCAGCAACAACCGGTCACATTAATGTCCATGAAACTGGAGCCATAGAAGCAACTGGTCACAAGGTGCTTGCTCTTAATAGCAGCAATGGTAAATTAACTGCAAATCAAATACAAGACGCATACGACACCCATTTTAATGATCCATCAGCCGAACATATGGTACAGCCTAAATTGGTATACATATCAAACCCTACTGAAATAGGAACTATTTATTCTAAAGCTGAATTAACAGCCCTAAGCCAAACTTGCAAAAAAAACAATCTTATACTGTACATGGATGGTGCCCGCCTAGGATATGGCCTTTGTGCAGAAGATAATGATTTAGATTTGCAGACTATTGGAAAGCTTTGTGATGCTTTTTATATTGGAGGCACTAAAATAGGAGCTTTATTTGGAGAAGCTGTTGTAATTTCTAATGAAGCTTTAAAAGAAGATTTTCGCTATTTAATAAAACAAAAAGGAGGTATGCTTGCCAAGGGAAGACTTCTTGGAATACAGTTTTCCACTTTATTTGAAGATAATTTATACTTTAAAATGTCAAAACATGCAGACGAAATGTCTATGCTTATTAAAAAAGCTTTAATAGAAAAAGGATATCCTTTTCTTATAGAATCAAGTACAAATCAACAGTTTCCTATCATGCCAGATACTGTGCTTGAAAAATTAGGTAAAAACTATGTGTATTCTTACTGGCAAAGAATAGACGGCATCCACAGTGCTGTTCGTTTTTGCACAAGTTGGGCCACAAAGGAAGAAAATGTGATAAAATTAGTAGAGAGTATTAAATCAATATAAGGAAGTGAATTAATTATGTTTTTAGCTAATGTACCACGCTCCATGCAAGGATTGTAAAGCATGAACGACTTTTGCTTGGAGCGAAATTAATTCATGTTTTATTCAGTCTTTGCTTCTTCATTTATAAATTAAATATAGAATGGAGCGAGACTTATGAAATATGAAAAAGCACAAAATATACTACCAGAAAGTATAATTGAAATAATTCAAAAATACACCGATGGATCATATATTTATATACCTAGAAAAAACGAGAACAAAAAATCCTGGGGAGAAAATACTGAAACTAAACGATATCTAAAGGAAAGAGATAACGAAATTTTTAATAAATACCTTCTAGGAGTAGCTGTTGAAACTTTATCTGAACAGTATTTCTTAACAGAAAGCAGTATTAGAAGAATTATACGGAAAGAAAAGAGCGATTAAAGCCACTTATAAGTTGAGGCAAGTTTTTCAGCGCTGAAAATTATACCTCTCTTTTAATTTTATTATAGTCCTTTGGAGTATCAGCATCCATCAATATTCCCTCATCTTTTACTGAAACAGTTGTGAAGTTATGTGAGTTTATAAAATCCCTCATTGATCCATAATTATCATTCTCCAATATATCATCTATTAAATCACTATTTATAAGTACAGGGTGGCCTTTTTTTCCCTGATACATGGGTATGACAATATTAGCTTTGAATTTAAGCATTTTTTCATAGGTATCTTTTCTTATTAGTGGATAATCTCCTGGAATTAAAAAGAACCGGTTTCCTTTAACTTTTTTAAGCCCCATCTTTATGGAACTAAACATCCCGTCCATATAATTTTTATTTAAAACAACATTCACTTTTCTATATGGCCTCAAAAGTTCGTTAATTATATTATAATTATAGCCACCAACTACTATGATATTAGAGCAGCACTCATACATAGCTTCTATGCAATTTTCTATGATTGTCTTTTGCCTAAATTTCAACGTCATTTTATATTTTCCCATCCTGCTGGACAATCCGGCTGCCAACACAACTCCATCAATACTCACTTTAACACCTCTACTCTGTTCCCTTAATTCCACAATGTATATTTTCTCCAAGAAACACAAAAAATATAACTTATATTAACTTGAATTATTAGGATGGTGATTATAGTGTGGTTAGGAAATAAAGCTTTACGGTCTGGCATTTCAGTATGTCTTTGTATGATTGTATCAAAATTACTAAAACTTAAATATCCTTTTTTCGTTGCTCTTCCTGCTGTTATGCCTATATCGTCAAATCTTGAGGACACTATAAAATCAAGCGGAAACAGAATGATAGGAAGCTCAATAGGAGCAGTAATTGGAATTTTATTAGCTTTAATTAGGCCTACAAATGCGTTACTTACTGGAATTGGAGTTATAATAATTATTTATACCTGTAAATTTATTAATTGGGAAAACTCAGCCGCAATAGCTTGTCTTATATTTATATCAATAATGGTAGGAATTAAAGGCGAAACAGTATGGCTCTACAGCCTTAATAGACTTCTTGATACCTTTATTGGAATTGCCATTACGGCTACTGTTAATAACCTTGCACTTTCATTGACCACCTATTCTACAGTCATAAAAAATACAAGAATTTTATATAATGACCTTTTAAAAGCAGTTAAATCTAAAATTTTTTTTCATGTAGAAATTAAAACAGATTCACTATATAAGCAGATAAACAATGTTCAAGGTTTACTAACAATCTATAAAGATCAAATTCATTTTAAAAAAATATGGAGAACAAAATTACAAGAAATGACATCAATTTATGAAAATTTAAAACGTGCATATGATGAACTTAACATTATCAACTCAATTGACAACACATGTTCACCAAATGCTAAAAATGCAGAAATTATAAATAAAATTTTTCCCTTAAAAAATCATTATAAGAAATGTGAAAATAGTGAAATTAGCATAATTTATAACTATCATCTTGAAAGACTCCTAAAATCTATAATGAATTTACCTCGATAAACTGGAATTTGTGAAGTAACAATGCTTCGTCCCGTTAAAAAAATCCTATAAATCTAAGGCTCAAAAATTGTAAAATACTAAGAAATTTCAATAACTCGCATACGCTTAAACAGATTGAAATATCTAAGCATTTTACAATTTTTGAACCAAGATTTATTAGAATTTTTTTAAACCGTTCCTTCAGCATTGTTACTTCACCCCCACGGTAGTGCAAGGAAAAAATTCCTCCGTACCTACGGAATTTTTTACGTGCACAGCACCGTAAAACCCTTCACCTTTCGCATAGCGAAAACCTTAGTCTTTTAACAAACGAAGTGAGTTAAAACCCTTCACTATAGTGCTCGACAAATTCCAGTTTATCAGGATAAATTTGGAGATTGCAATTTTAAAGTTTCAAGTTGTCTATCTATAGTGAATATAAATAACAATTACTGTCAATAATCATACTAACATTAACAAATTTAGGGGTGTGATTATGGCAGTAATTTTGTTTGTAACTGGTTCACTTATTTTTATAATTTTTAGTATGATGGCTATTATAATTAAGATATTAAAGAAAAAAGTAAATAAGTTATTTATTGCTATAATGGTTTTATCTTTATTTACAGCTGTAACTGGATTTTGCATGGTATCTCCGGATAAACCTAAATATGCTTCTGATAATAAAAGTTATAATAAAAATGAAAAAGCAGCCCTTTCAAGTTATGATTCAAAGAAATTGAAAGTGTATAGTATTGGAAATGAAGAATGCGTTTTAATTCAATATAACAATAAAAATGTTTTAATCGATGTTCCAGAGGATTCTAATAAAGTTAATTACATTTTTAAAGCTATTGATAACTATAAGATTAATAAGATTGATTGTATTGTACTAACTTCTAGCAATGACAAGCTTTCGGAAAACGCAGCTGATGTAATAACAAGATATAATGTAAGTGATGTTAATTATGTATGTGATAATGTAAATGATAAGGTAGTTCAGGCAATTAAAGCTGTAAATTCAGTAAAAGGAACTAAAAATAGTGCTAAAAAAATAAGTGATGGCGGAAAAATTAGCAATATGTCAATTAAGCTTCAAAAAGAAGAATCATATCTTGATTTAGCATTTAAGACTAATGAAAATAGTGAGACATACTTAATAGTGGATTCTTTTAAAAATTATCTTGAAAATTCTAATATATATAAACATGTTGTAAATATAAGTCATGGTGACGATGGTGATTTAAGTATAAATATACATGTTGAAGCAGAAAATTAAATATAAACTATTTTTGGACTTTATACAGTTTTACTATATATAATATTGTGGTTTTATTTTAATGATGATGATATAATTATTATTATAGTATTTTATGCATATTTAATGAAAAAGGACGTGTTTTATATGAAGATAAATATATTAAAATGCCATGGAACTGGAAATGATTTTATATTAATTGATGAATATAATAATGATTATAATTTTAGTGAAGAGGGACGAAAAGAATTAGCAATATTAGCATGTAACAGAGAGAAATCCATTGGTGGTGATGGAATTTTATTTGTTCAAAAAAGCAGCATATGTGATGCAAAGATGAGAATATTTAATTCAGATGGTTCAGAAGCTGAAATGTGTGGAAATGGACTAAGATGTGTTGGAAGATATGTTATGGAAATTCTTAAAAAGGATGAAATCCAAATAGAAACTATGAAAGCAAAATATTTTGTTCAAAAACAAGAAGAAGTGTACAAGGGGATAAAGACTGTAAAGATATTCATTGATTCTATTTCTCTTGATCCTAAATCACTACCTATGAACTCAAAGAAGGATAGTGTTCTTTTTGAAAATGTACCAGAATTATCAGATCAGTTAAAATTTGCAGCTATAAGCATAACAAATCCGCATTTAATCTCTATAGTAAATGAAATAGATACAAATGAGCTTGTAGAGGTTGGTGTAAAGGGTAATAGCACAAAGTCAGTATTACCAAAAGGGGTTAATGTAAGTTTTGTTAAAGTATTTGATGAAAAAGACATATATGTTAAAACCTATGAAAGAGGAGTAGGACTTACAAAATCTTGTGGAACAGCTATGACTGCTTCAAGTGTTGCGGCTTGCTTAAGTGGAAAGGTGGATTTTGACCGAAAAATTTCTATATTTAATGATGGTGGTATGATAAATTCTATAGTTCATAAGAAGGAAAATGGTAATTATTTGGTTGAATTTATAGGGAATGCTACATTTGTATTTGAAGGGACTATGGAATTTAGCAATAATGAAGTAAATAATGTTATTGTAGATAATACTCCTTATGAAGAAGAAACAAAAGATTATGCTGAGTTTTTTAAGTACACAAGAAAATGCATACAATAATAATCTCACATAGAAAGTGTTTACAAAATATTTGCATAATATAAACACAAAATAAATACTTTTAAGGTATAATAAAATCATTCTAAGAGATAAATAGCTTAGAATACTATCGTTGTATAGAATGATCTCCCTTATATAATATTTAAGCACTGGTTTAATGACCAGTGTTTTTTTTATGGCTTTGTTTTAAATAAGTGTAAAAAGTCGACACTTATTTAAAAACAAAGCTTCTTTATTATGTAAAATGCCATATTAGAAATAATTTGTATAGAATTTTAAATTAAAATATTAATTTTATAATTATGTATATGAAACTTTACAAAGAAAAGTATTAGTAGTAAGATAATAGCTGCAAGTTAAATATTAAACAATTAGGTTTAGGAGAAAAATATGAAAAAGTTAAAAGGCTTAATTTTGCCTGTAATACTAATACTTGTATGGGCTATTATAAGCAAATTACATATAGTTAATGAATACATAATACCATCTCCAGAAAAGGTATTTTTGGCCACTTTGGAGATGATAAAATCAGGAGAACTTGCAAAAAATATGATAATAAGTTTAGGAAGAGTAATTGCAGGATTTATAATAACTTTCATAATTTCTTTTCCTATGGCTATATTTATTGGTGCCAAGCCTAAAGCTATTCCATATGTGGAGCCTTTTATGGAATTTATGAGGCATGTTCCACCTATTGCTACTATACCAATACTGATATTATGGTTTGGAATAGGTGAAGCTTCAAAGTTATTTGTTATTTTTCTTGCTACTTTTTTCCCAATCTTCTCTAATACGTTAAATGGAATCACTAATCATGATAAGAAACTTTTAGAGGTAGGGGATTCACTTGGTTTTACTAACAGAGATAAATTTTTAAAGATCATATTTCCACAAGCAATACCATCAATAATGACAGGAGTACAACTTGGACTTGGATATAGCTGGAGGTCGCTCATGGGTGCGGAACTTATAGCTGCATCATCTGGAATTGGATATATGATAGTGGATGCAGAGCAGCTTTCAAGACCTGATGTTGTAATAGTTGGAATTTTATCTATAGGTATACTTGGTTATGTTATTGATTATGTACTTATAAAAATAACAGAAAGGCTAATTAACAAATATGGAAAGGAAATAGATTATGGCGGGGTTGATAGTTAAAAATTTATCAAAAGTTTTTGAACTTCAAAATGAAATAATTTCAAGCTCTAAAAGATATTAACCTTGTTGTGCCAGAAAAAAGTTTTATAACTGTCGTTGGTAAAAGTGGATGTGGAAAAACAACGTTACTTAGAATAGTTGCAGGACTTGAGAGTAAAACAGGCGGACATATTGAATTTACAAATTGCAAAGAGAAAGTAGGAATTGTTTTTCAAGAGCCAAGACTTATGCCGTGGCTTACTGTTGAACAGAATCTAGCGTTTTCTCTCATAAAGTGTAAAGATAAATCATATGTTAAAGATAAAGTTGAAGACATATTGCAAATTTTAGGACTTTATGATTTTAAAAAAGCTTATCCAAGTCAGATTTCAGGTGGAATGGCTCAAAGAGTTTCTCTTGGAAGGACTTTGTGTTTTGATCCAGAAATTATACTTATGGATGAACCTTTAGGAGCCTTAGATGCTTTTACTAGAAGAAAACTTCAAAATGAACTTGTGGACATTTTTGTTAAAAGCGGTAAAACTTTTATGTTTGTGACACATGATGTGGAAGAAGCAATATATTTAGGTCAGAAAGTTGTTGTTATGAATGACGGAATAATAATGCAAGAAATTCAGATTGACCTAGATTATTATAGAAATACTGAAGATAGTAAGTTTTTAGAATATAAAAAAAGCATTTTAAATACCTATAAAAGCATTAACTAGAGTAGAGAGCAAAGAGTTGAATGTTACCGAAAATTCTATAGTTAACTTAAAGCTTGTATGTGGTTTATTTATATATAAATATAAGGAGGAGGATTAAGTATGAAGATTTTAAAAAAATTGAGTGTGCTACTTACAATTTCAATGATAGCAGCTTTATTTAATGGATGTGGCAATGCTCAAAATTCCGAGACGAAATCCCAAAAGAATGTTCCCAAAAGCATAAGTATATCTTATGTAAAATCACCGTTAAATGTACCATCTATAGTGGAAAAAAGAGAAAAGCTCTTTGAAAATGAGTTTTCAAAAGACAATATAAAAATTACTTATCCACAAATAACAGAAGGTTCTAAAATGACGGAGGCAGTTGCAGCAGGTTCGCTTGATTTTTGCAATGCAATAGGTGCAACTTCGGTTATTTTGGCAGCAGCAAACGGTGTTGATATTAAAATAATAGGTGTTTATAGTAGAGCACCAAAGGCATTTACAATAATGGCAAAAGATCCATCGATAAAAAGCATGAAAGATTTAAAGGGGAAAAAGGTTGTTGGACCTAAGGGGACAATACTCCATCAGCTTCTTTTAGGTGCGCTCGAAAAAGATAGTCTTAAATCAAGTGATGTTCAATTTATAAATATGGGAATACCTGACGGTGTATCAGCACTATTATCTGGCAGTGCCGATGCAGCACTAGTAGCAGGTGCATCAGTAGATAACGCAAAAAAGAATGGTGCACATGTAATAACTACAGGAGAAGGCATACTTGATGCAACAATAGTAATAGGTGTATCTGGCAAATTCATTAAAAAGTACCCTGACATAGTAAAAAGATATTTAAAGGTTCATGATAAAAGTTTAAGCTTCATGAAGAATAGTAAGGACAAAGCATATAACTATACTAGTGAAGAAGTAAAGCTATCACTTGATCAAGTTAAAGCTATGTATGATTTATATGATTTTAATCCTAAGATTACCAATAAAGATATAAAAGATTTAAATGATACTAAAGACTTTTTTAATGAAAAATGGTATGCTTAAAAAGAATATCGATGTAAAAAGCTTAATAGATAATGTGAGCTGAATTTATAGGTATACTACCTAAAATTTTGAAAATAAAGAGGTCACAAATTGTGCATCGTGCACTAATTTTAACAAGTCAGTATTTATTAATTTATATAAAACTGAACTTTAAGTCAAAATTAATATTTTAAATTTCGACTTATATCCAATAAGGAATGAGAGCGAGGTAAATAAAATGATGGAAAAAATTTGTGGAAAGAAGCTTGCAACAAGACAAATTACAATGATAGGTATGTTGTTTGCTGTAACAATTGTGCTTGGAGCAACAGGATTGGGATTTTTACCAATACCACCTTTTAAAACTACAATTATGCATATCCCAGTTATAATAGGAGGGATAGTTGGAGGACCTATAGTTGGTGGTTTTATAGGATTATTTTTTGGCATTTTTAGTATTATACAAGCTATAAATACGCCTACACCTGCGTCTTTTATATTTTTCAATCCAATAGTCTCAGTTTTGCCAAGAATATTGATTGGTGTTGCCGCTTATTATGTGTATGTATTATTTAGACGTAAGTCTGAAAAACTAGGTGTGTTTTTAGGAATTGTTGCTGGCTCCTTTACGAATACTATAGGGGTTCTGGCTATGATATACATTTTGTATATAGATGCTTATGCAAATGCATTTCATATAAGTTATAATGCCGCAGTGAAAACACTTTTATTATTAGTTTTAAATGGTTTTATATCGGCAGGAGCCGCCTTGGTTGTATCATTTCCCGTTATTATGATAATAAAAAAACTGAAAATGTAATAAAGCTTAATGAATCTTATTAAGATTAAATTTTTTGTAATTTGCGTAAGGATGGGGCTGCCGCACTAAAAATTGTTAAATTATGATTAATAAATATTGCGAATTAATTGGAGTTAAGGGTTTTTAACTCGCTTTGCTCGTTTAAAAGAACTAACTTTTTTTCACTTATGTTGAAGAGTGAAGGGTTTGACGATGCATTGCACGTCAAAGGTGAACTTTTCGGCTAAAGCCAAAAGTTAAGGTGATTTTTTCTGCAGCGGAACGGAAGAAAATCATCATTAACTTTTTTACTGAAGGTAAAAAAGTTTCACTTTTTTAACAAGCGGCGCAAGTTAAAACCCTTCACTCTTAGCTTTTTCGCCTTCTTTTTAGGCGAAAAAATTAGTTATTGCTTCACAATTTTTATAAATTATGACTTAATATATTTAGTGCGACAGCCCCATTTTCTTTAGAAGATGATTAGTGCTAATACATCCACCACCAAGGCATATTATGATATTTATGATGGTTATGATAGAACCATGGGTAATAAGGACGACGGCGGCGGTGATGTTTATGTCTATATTCATCGGAATCATCACTATCATCATCCCAATCAGAATCGTCATCATCATATGATGCATTTGTCATAGGAGCTTCACCGCTCATCATAGGACATTCACTTGTCATAGGAGCTTCACCGCTCATCATAGGACATCCACTTGCCATAGGGTATCCACCCATCATAGGTCCCATATTTTTGTTCATCATAAAAGGACAATATGGCATTGGTTGAAATTCAAAATCTTCATCATCATGTTCACAGTGTTTATCATGATGGTCGTGCTTATTGTCATGTCTAATCTCGTTATCAGAATCCATAAGTAACCTCCAAATAATTTAAATACACTATATTATAATATTGAATATCAGTAAAAATGTTACTTTTTTTTATTTATATTTAAATTGGTATATAGATATAATATCTGATATAATATAATCACCGTATGAAGCATGATTAAGTTAGAGGTGATATATAATTATGAAAGTTGAATACATAAATCCATTCGTTATGTCAAGCGTTGATATTTTAAAACAAGTATGTAATATTACTGTAAATAAAGAAAAACTTTTTTTTAAAGCAAGGTTTTTCAGAAATTAAAGATGTTACTATAACTATTGGGGTTTTAGGCGATGTAAAGGGTAATATTATTTTAGGCTTTGATAAAGGAACAGCAATGAGAATTGCATCAAAAATGATGGGAGGGTTTCCAGTTGAAGAACTTAATGAGATTACAGCCAGTGCTGTTTCTGAGATTTGCAATATGATAGCTGGTCAGTCCGGAATACATTTTTCACATCAAAATAAAAAAATAGATATAACACCTCCAATCATGCAGATAAATAAGCCAGAAGCAAAGATGAATTATAATAATCAAACAATATGTATACCATTAGCCCTTGATATAGGTGGTACTCTCGAACTTGATATTTCCATAGTTTAATAAAATAGAAGTCACAAAAGTTTTCTTTTGTGGCTTTTTTGTACATAGATAAACTTAAAACACGAACAATACTAGATAAAAAAATAAGTATAGTTGATATAGTACGAACATTAATGAATAAAGTGTAGATAATGTTATTGACTTATGAAAAATATTATGCTAACATGAAATTAAAGTGACAAAGGAAATTCATATAAGGAGGCAATTGTAATGAAAGTTGCTATAATATTTGGTAGCAAATCAGATACCGATAAGATGAAAGGTGCAGCTAATGCGCTTAGTGAATTTGGAGTAGATTATAAAGCATACGTTTTGTCAGCTCACAGAGTTCCTGAAAAATTAAGTGAAGTTATCAGTAAATTAGAAAAAGAAAATTTTGAATGTATAATTGCAGGTGCAGGACTTGCAGCACATTTGCCAGGAGTTATTGCTTCTCAAACAACACTTCCAGTAATAGGAGTTCCTATAAATGCTGCAGTAGATGGATTAGATGCATTATTTTCAATTGTTCAAATGCCAAAAAGTATTCCAGTTGCTACTGTAGGAATTAATAATAGTTATAATGCAGGCATGCTTGCAGTTGAGATGCTTGCTTTAAAATATCCAGAACTTAAAGAAAAACTTGTTCAATTTAGAAAAGATATGAAAGAAAAATTTATACAAGACAATGAAGAGGGAGTGGAATTTTAATATGGAAAAAAAAGAATTACTATATGAAGGAAAAGCTAAAAAGGTATATGCAACAGATGATAAGGATAAAGTAATTATATATTATAAAGATGATGCAACAGCTTTTAACGGAGAAAAAAAAGGTCAGATAGATGAAAAGGGAGTACTTAATAATAATATTACTTCAATGTTATTTGAACTTTTAGAGAAACATGGAGTAAAAACTCACTTTGAGGAAAAATTAAATGATAGAGAACAGCTTTGCAAAAAAGTTTCAATAGTACCTCTTGAAGTTATAGTAAGAAATATAGCAGCAGGAAGTATGGCTAAGAGACTTGGTCTTGAAGAAGGAACAGAACTTAAAACAACAGTTTTTGAACTTTCATATAAAGATGATGCACTTGGTGATCCACTTATAAATGATACTCATGCAGTAGCAATTGGAGCTACAACTTTTGATGAATTAAAGAAAATTTATGCAATGACTGAAACTGTAAATAATGTACTTAAAGAATTTTTCCATAAACAAGGAATAAAATTGATAGATTTTAAAATTGAATTTGGAAGATTTCATGGTGAAGTTGTTCTTGCAGATGAAATCAGTCCTGATACTTGCAGGTTATGGGATGAAAAGACAAACGAAAAACTTGATAAAGATAGATTTAGAAGAGATTTAGGAAATGTCAAGGAAGCATACATTGAAATATTAAAGAGGATAAGTGGTAAGTAGAATACATAAAAAGAGGCTTACCTTATCTGTTTTGACATAGGCTGAAGTTATTTTTATACTTCAGTCTATATTAGGCTTAAATATAAATTGTAAGAAGGAGATAGCTATGAAAAATATGCAATATACAGCTGAACACGAAGATATCGATAAGTTCAAAGAAGAATGCGGAGTTTTTGGTATTTTTTCTAATAAGGATATTGATGCAGCACATTTAACTTACTATGGACTATATGCGCTTCAGCATAGGGGGCAGGAAAGTGCTGGAATTGCTGTATCCGATAGCAATGAAATTAAGGTTTATAAGGAAATGGGTCTTGTATCTGATGTATTCGACACTGAAATTTTAGATTCTATGCCTGGAAATGCTGCAATAGGCCATGTTAGATATTCTACGACAGGAGGAAGTAATGCTACAAATGCCCAGCCACTTCTAAGTAATTTCAAGCTTGGCTCTATTGCTATTGCGCATAATGGAAATCTTGTGAATGCAGATGTAATAAGAGAACTTCTTCAAGATTGTGGAACTATGTTTCAAACTTCAATAGATACTGAAGTAATATTAAATTTAATAGCAAGAAGTGCTAAAAAAGGAATAGAAAATGCCGTAGTTGATGCTATTCAAGCTGTAAAAGGCTCATATGCTATTGTTATTCTTACAAAGGATAAGCTTATAGGAGTTAGAGACCCAAATGGTATAAGACCTCTTTGTATTGGAAAATATGATGAAAGCTATGTACTTTGTTCTGAAAGTTGTGCACTTGACACTATTGGAGCGGAATTTGTACGTGACGTAAAACCTGGAGAGATTATAATAATAGATAAAGATGGTCTTAAGAGCATTAATTTTGCAGAGAGAACAAAATGTGAGACTTGCTCCTTTGAATATATTTATTTTGCAAGACCAGACAGTGTAATTGATGGAATTGATGTTTATAAAGCAAGAGAACGTGCAGGAGAAAAGCTTTTTGAGGAATCACCTGTGGAAGCTGACCTTGTAATAGGAGTTCCTGATTCAGGAATTCCAGCAGCGCTTGGTTACGCGAAAGCTTCAGGAATACCATACAGCTTAGGACTTATTAAAAATAAGTACGTTGGAAGAACATTTATATCCCCAACTCAGGAACTTAGAGAGAAAGCTGTATCTGTAAAACTCAATCCAGTAAAATCAATGATTAAAGGAAAAAGAGTTGTGCTTATAGATGATTCTATAGTTAGGGGAACAACTAGTAAAAGACTTGTGGATTTGCTTAGAGAAGCAGGTGCAGTAGAAGTTCACTTTAGAGTTTCTTCACCAATTGTAAAATTCCCATGCTACTTTGGAATAGATACACCTTATAGAAAAGAACTTATAGGTTCACACAAAACCGTAAAGGAAATAAGTGATTTTATAGGTGCTGATAGTGTTGGATATTTAAGTATAGAATCACTTTTAGAAACGCTTGATAAAGATAGAACATTTTGCCTTGGGTGTTTTAATGGAGTTTATCCAGTATCTGCACCTATGGAAGCAGCAAAAGATAGACTTGAAGAATAAATATTTTGAAAGGTTGTGTATGAATGGTAACATATAAAGACAGTGGAGTTAATATAGAAGAGGGGTATAAATCTGTAAAGTTAATGAAAGAATATGCTTCAAAAACTTTTATACCTGGAGTTATAAATAATCTTGGAAGTTTTGCAGGTATGTTTGAAATAGGAAAAGGTTATGAAAATCCAGTTCTTGTATCTGGAACTGATGGAGTTGGAACAAAACTTGCAGTAGCCTTCGAAACTAAGAAATATGATACTGTAGGAATAGACTGTACTGCAATGTGCGTAAATGATATATTGTGTCATGGAGCAAAACCAATATTTTTTCTTGACTATATAGCATGTGGTAAACTTGAAGCAAACGTAGCAGCAGATCTTGTAAAGGGCGTTTCCGAAGGCTGCAGCGATGCAATGTGTGCTCTTATAGGTGGAGAAACAGCTGAAATGCCTGGCTTTTATAAAGAAGGAGAATATGACCTTGCCGGTTTTGCTGTTGGAATAGTTGATAAAAACAAAATAATTGATGGAAGTAAAATTGAGGATGGAGATGTGCTCATAGGAATTGCTTCTTCAGGAATTCACAGTAATGGATATTCTTTAGTTAGAAAGCTTATAACTAATTTTGATGAAGAATTTAACGGAAAGAAAATGGGAGAAGTTCTTTTAACTCCAACTAGAATATATGTAAAACCAGTACTTAAACTTTTAGAAAACTTTGAAATAAGGGGTATGGCGCATATAACTGGGGGCGGTTTTTATGAAAACATGCCTAGAATGTTTAAAGGAGAATTTACAGCTGTAGTAAACAAAAATAGCTTTGAAGTTCCAGCAATATTTAAACATATAATGTCTCTTGGAGTTGACGAAGAGCATATGTTTAACACTTTCAACATGGGGATAGGCTTCGTATTATGTGTCTCTAAGGATGATGCAGAAGATGTTCTTTCTTCTCTTAAAGATATGGGAGAAAAGGCATATGAGATAGGATATGTAAAAGCTGGAGGTAATGGAGTATGTTTAAAATAGCTGTTCTAATATCCGGTGGTGGAACAGATCTTCAGTCAATAATAGATGCAATTGAAAATAAGGAAATAGTGGGCGCAGTAATCGAGGCTGTCGTAAGCGATAAAAAAGGGGCTTTTGGAATAGAACGTGCAAAAAAGCATGGAATAAAAACTTATGTTTTTGATAGAAAAGAGTACAAAGGAAAGGTTTCAGATGAAGTGTTAAATTTACTTAGGGGCAAAGTAGATTTAATAGTTCTCGCAGGATTTCTTTCTATATTAAATGGTGATTTACTTCATGAATTTAAGGATAAAATAATAAATATACATCCATCTCTTATCCCTTCATTTTGCGGCAATGGAATGTACGGACTTAAGGTTCATGAAAAGGCTATAGAATACGGAGTTAAAATTTCTGGATGTACAGTTCACTTCGTAGATGAAGGGACTGATACAGGAGCAATAATACTTCAAAAAGCTGTGGAGGTTCTTTGTGATGACACTGCTGAAACTCTTCAAAAGAGAATTTTAGTGGAAGAACATAAAATTTTACCTATGGCAGTTAAACTTCTAGCTGAGGGAAAAATAAAAAAGGTTGGAAGGCATGTATCATTAAAGGCTTAATTAACTTTATATATAGAAAAGGAGTATAAGTTTATTATGTTAAAAAGAGCGATTATAAGTGTTTTTAATAAGGATGGAGTTTTAGAATTTGCACAGTTTTTAAATAAAAAGGGAGTAGAAATAATTTCTACAGGAGGGACTTTTAAATATCTCAAAGAAAATGGAATTCCTGTAGTTGAAGTTTCAGATGTAACAGGTTTTGATGAAATGCTTGATGGAAGAGTTAAAACACTTCATCCTTTTATACATGGAGGAATTTTAGCCATAAGAGGAAATGAAGAACACATGAAGGCTATTGAGAATAAAGGAATAAAACCAATAGATATGGTAGTTGTAAATTTATATCCTTTTTTTGATAAAGTGGATAGTGATATTACATTTCAAGAAAAAGTTGAATTTATAGATATTGGTGGACCTACAATGATAAGAGCAGCAGCTAAAAACTTTCAAGATGTAACAGTACTTACAGATGTAAATGATTATAAAGAAGTAATGGAACAGATTGAAAAAATGGAGAAGTAGAATACGCTGTAAAAAGAAAGCTTGCGGGTAAAGTATTTAACTTAATGTCAGCTTATGATGGAGCTATAAGTAGATTTCTTCTTGAAGATGAATATCCTGAATATTTAACTATACCATATAAAAAGAAAATGGATTTAAGATATGGCGAAAATCCACATCAATCAGCAGCATTCTATGAAGCAGCAACAGGAAGCGGAGCTATGAAAGATTTTGATCAGCTTAATGGAAAGGAACTTTCATACAATAACATAAAGGATATGGACATTGCATGGAAAGTAGTTTCAGAATTTGATGAGCTTGTATGCTGTGCCTTAAAACACAATACCCCATGTGGTGTTGCTATGGGAGAAACTCCTTATGAGGCTTATAAGAAGGCTTATGATTGTGATTCAACTTCTATTTTTGGTGGAATAGTTGCTTTAAATAAAACTGTTGATAAAGAAGCGGCAGAAGAAATGGCAAAGATATTCCTTGAAATAATAGTAGCACCTGATTTTACTCCAGATGCTTTGGAGGTTTTAAAAAGAAAGAAAAACTTAAGAGTTATAAAAGCTGCTAAAAAGCCTTCAGATAAATTCGAACTTGCAAAGGTTGATGGAGCTATTTTGGTTCAAAGTGCAGATGATAAGCTTATAGAAGATATGAAGATTGTTACTGAAAAGGCACCAAGTGAAGCGGAAAAAAGAGATATGATTTTTGGTATGAAGGTTGTAAAGTATGTAAAATCAAATGCTATAGTGGTTGTACAAGATGGAGCTACAAAAGGAATAGGTGGCGGACAAGTTAATAGAATTTGGCCGGCACAAGATGCTATGGAGAGAGGAAAGGGAGCTACAGTTCTTGCTTCAGATGCATTTTTCCCATTTGGAGATATTGTAGAAGAGGCTTCAAAGCACGGTATAAAAGCCATAATTCAGCCTGGTGGATCAATAAGGGATCAAGAATCTATAGATGAATGTAATAAGTATGGAATTTCTATGGTTATGACAGGTATAAGGCATTTTAAACATTAATTAAGGTTTTTGGAGGTTTATTATGAAGATTTTACTTATAGGCTCTGGTGGAAGAGAGCATGCTATGGCTTGGAAAATGGCACAAAATTCTGAAGTTGAAAAAATCTATTGCGCACCTGGAAATGGTGGAACAGCAAAAGAAGCAAAATGTGAAAATGTAGAGTTTCATAAAAATTGTGAACTTTTAAAATTTGCAAAAGAAAATAATATTTCACTTACAGTGGTTGGACCTGAAGCACCTCTTGTAGATGGAATAGTTGATGATTTTAAAAAAGAAGGTTTAAGAGTATTTGGACCTAATAAGTATGCTGCCGGACTTGAAGGAAGTAAAGCTTTTTCAAAGGATTTTATGAAAAAGTACAATGTAAAAACAGCAGAGTATGCAGTGTTTACAGATGCAGAAAGTTCAATTTCATACTTAAAAAAATGTTCTTATCCTATAGTTATAAAGGCAGATGGATTAGCAGCAGGAAAAGGTGTCGTTATTTGCGAAAGCTATGACATGGCAGAAGACACTATAAAATCATTCATGGTTGATGATGTGTTTAAAGGATCAGGTAAAAAAGTAGTAGTAGAAGAGTATTTAGAAGGTGTAGAAGCATCTATCTTATCAATAACAGATGGCAAAACTATACTTCCTTTTGTTTCAGCTAAGGATCACAAGCAAATTTTTGATGACAATAAGGGACCTAATACAGGAGGTATGGGAGCTATTGCCCCAAATCCATATTGTACAAAAGAAGTTCTTGAAAGCTTTGATAAGAATATTTTGAAGCCTACTTTAAAAGGAATACAAGAAGAAGATATGGATTTTACGGGAATAATATTCTTTGGAATCATGATAACTAAAAAAGGAGTTTATCTTCTTGAATATAATGTTAGACTTGGAGACCCAGAAACTCAAGTTGTACTTTATCTTATGAAGAGTGATTTGGTAGATATTATAAATTCAGCTTTGGATAAAAAATTATCAGATTTTGATCTTCAATGGTATGATGGCAATGCTTGCTGCGTAGTTGCTGCTTCAAAGGGATATCCTAAGAGTTATAAAACGGGTTATGAAATAACAGGCATAGATGATGTAAATGATAAAGTTTTTTGTGCTGGAGTCACCTTAGAAAATGGAGTTTATAAAACAGCAGGTGGAAGGGTGCTTTGCACTTCAGCAAGAGGAAACAGTTTAGATGACGCAATAGATAAAGCCTACAGTGATATAAAGAAAGTTAAGTTTGAAGGAATATATTATAGAAACGATATAGGAAGAGCGAAGTAACAGTGCTTTGTAACGTTAAAAAAATTCTATAAATCTAAGATGAAAAAATCGTAAAATCCTAAGATATTTCAATAACTCCCAGAGCTCAGACAAATTGAAATATCTAAGTATTTTAGATTTTTTCATCAAGATTTATTAGAATTTTTTTAAATTGTTCCTTCAGCGCTGTTACTTCGCTTCCACATTTAAAATATATTGGATTATATTGAGGTAGTTGATTGACTAGGTGAAAGAAAACAATATTAATACAAAAGGTTTAATGTTGGAATGGTTATTGAATTTTGAGGTCAATTAACAGTATAATAATTAAAAGGGAGGTAATATTGGACAATATTTGAGTGATCATTTTAACTAATACTAAGAACTTGTCTAATAATAAGATTATGGAACTAACAAAAATAAAAGGTAATACATATTATATAAATGCTCCAACTAATATAGGAGTATACGTATTTAAAAACAAAAATTGTCTTCTTATAGATACAGGAAAGGACAATAGTGATGCTAGAAAAATAGATGAAGTGTTGGCGAAGAATGGACTTCATCCTAAATATATAATAAATACTCATCATCATTTGGATCACTGTGGTGGCAATGCTTATTTTCAAAATACATATCCTGGATGTATTGTTTATGCTTCTGAAAAGGAAAAAATAAGTATGGAAAATCCTTATCTGTATCCTTATGGTCTTTTTGGAGCAAGTCCTGTGAAGGATATACATAAAAGTAACAAGCCGTTTATGGTTGATTTTATTGCAAATGAAGGGGAAAATAAAATAGGCGATGAAAAAATTGAGGTTATAAGCTAAAGGGGCATACAATAGATTTAATAGGAATAATTACTCATGAAAAAGTTTGTTTTGTTGGAGACGGCATTTTTTCTGTTGAGAATATTAAAAAGCATTCGCTTCCATATCTTTATGACGTAAACTTAGAGAAAGAGACTTTAAATTACTTAAAAGATATCGATGCCGATTATTTTGTAATAGGACATAGTGATAAGATACTCACAAAAGAAGAATTTATTCCTGTTATAGATAAAAATTTAAGTAATATAGATAATTATGAAAAACAGGTAATGGAACTATTTGACCAGCCGCTTACTAAGGAAAATCTGCTTGAAAACTTAGCTGTTTTAAACGAATTAACTATGGATTTTAACGAATATTATATAAATCTTGCTTCCGTAGCTGCTTTTATTTCATATTTATACAACAAGAATTTACTTGAATATTCTATTGAAGATGGAAATTTATATTATTTTAAAAAACCACAATAAAGCACTTTAAGGAAGTAATAATCCATGGAAATTAAGCTAAAGGAGCTGTCAATTTATGATGGCACAGACATATTTGCAATGATTAAAGAAATTGGACCGGGAGAAAATGGCTTTATAAATGGAGGATACCGAATATGCTATGACGAATTTAAAAGTTATTTAGAAGGTCATTTCGAATTGTCGCGAGGAATGAATTTGAGCTCAAGATATGTACCACAAACTATTTATTGGCTTTATATAAATGATAGACCTGTAGGAATTGGTAAGCTAAGGCATCATTTAAATGATAGATTAAAAGAAGTTGGTGGGCATATTGGATATACTATAAGACCTTCGGAAAGAAGAAAAGGATATGGCAATATTCTTTTAAAAGAACTTTTAAAAGAAGCAAAAAAAAAAGTGGTGTAAATAAAGTATTTATAACGTGCATTAAAGGCAATATGCCATCTAGAAAAATTATAGAAAGGAACAATGGTAAACTTCAAGATATATTTCATGGTATTTGTAGATATTGGATAAATATAGATAGGCAACGTGAAACTTGAAATTTTCAAGTTTCACGTTGCCTATCTATAACATGGTTTTATTTTACCTGAAATTTAGAAATCATTTCATTTATCTTTTTAGATAGTTCAGAGGCCTTTTGAGATTGTTTTGCTATATGCTCTAAGGCAGAACTAGTTTCCGTAATACTTGCAAGTATTTCTTCGGAATTTGAAGAGGACTCCTCAGAGGCAGATGATATATTTAAGATAACAGGATTTACCTTTGATATATTATTTTTAATTGAAATTGTTGATGCTGATATTTTATTAGACATTTCGGATATAAACTGAGCATCACTTTTGTACTGCTCGCCAATGCGCGTTAACATTTCATAATCAGACATGATTTGTGAATTTATAAATTCAAGAATGTCATTAGCATGACCAGCTAAATTGCTTGTAACCGCTGTAGCTTTACCTACATTTGCTTTTATTTTTGCTACAATATTGTTGGATTGCTCTGCAAGTTTTCTAACTTCTTCGGCAACTACTACAAAGCCTTTCCCAGCCTCACCAGCCCGAGCAGCCTCTATAGATGCATTAAGTGCTAATAAATTTGTTTGCTCTGATATCTCTTCAATATCTTGAGCCATAGTATTTATTTCATTCACAACTTTAATATCAGAAATTGCTTTTTTAACTTCAGCCTTTTTTATTGAGTATAAATTATTAATGTTTTTAGATGAATTATCAGCTTTAGTTTTGATGTTTGCAGCTCTTTTCATAATTTCAGATGAAATTTTGTTGCTATCTATAGATTTTTTACTAAGTTCAATAGATTGATTATTAATTTCATTTGTAGATGAACTTACTTCACTTGTAGAAGAATTCAATTTTATATTATCGCTGGATATTAATTCAGTGGATTCTTTTATGTTAAACATGCTAGCTGAAACTTCCTCCATTGAGGCTGTTATATCTTCGCTGGAGTTTGCTAAAACCTTCATATCATTTACAAGTTCTAAAATAAGATTTTTCATATTTTCTGTAGCTGTATTCAAAGCTTTTCCCATAGTCCCAATTTCATCATTATAATTTATTTTTATTTCATGAATGAGATCACCCTTTGATAAGCTATCAGCAAAATTTATTATATTTTTTATTCTCTTTTTTAGCCATAATGACATTATTGTTCCTAATATTGACAAAAGTATTGCTGCAATTATTATGATTATAACTTGTACAACAAATGAATCCATATAGACCTTATGATTTGAAATTGAAACGTTTTTCGCCACCGATATATCATCTTTTATTACGGTATTTAAAGCTGAAATAAGCTGTTCCCTCATGCCGCTGTATTGTTCGGAATATATTTTAGATGCAGAGTTGTAATCTCCATGATCTACAGCTTTATATATATTATCTTTAGTAGCTCTGTATTCAGACAAAAGACTTTTTACTTGTGCTAAATCTTTTTTTTCTTGAGAAGACAAATGTCCAATCTCTTCAATTTGAGATATGGTACTGTTAGTTACATCGGTAAGACCTTGGAGATGATTTTCAGAAGAATTTATATCATCTTTGAAATTTGGATTTATACTGTGCTCTACGTCTGATAAACCTAAATTTATGTTGTTTTGTATAGAATATAAATATTCAAGACTTAACAAGTTGTTGTTGTATAGGCTATTTGTATTATTGTTCATTGCTTTCATATTTATGATTCCTATAATTCCAACCGATATTAGAAATAAAATACTTATTATGTTTACAGCAATTAATTTTTGCGATATCTTTAATTTTTTTAACATATATGAATACACCTCTTGAATTTTGATCAAAATGAAATTTGATGATTATAAAATGTGTTTACAACAATTTAAATATTATAGCTTAACTTGTATTTTGTCAATATAAGGGCATATAAAATAAATATATGTGTATTTTCTATATTTTTGTGTATAATTATGTTAAAATGTGGGCTGTAATGTTAGAAAGATACTCAATTAAAAAATACATTTAAATGTTATGTATAACATTTGCATTTATGGTTAATATGTATACTTGTAGGTCGCATAAAGTGAGGTGCATTTGGTTGGATATTGGCAGTATTGTTAGAATAGAAGATAACAATGAATGGAAAGGCTTGTACGGTATAGTTAAATACAAGAATGAAAATGAATCTTATATATTTTGCATTCAAAATCCATGTTATCTTTACAGAGCTAACAGAAAAAACAATATAGTGGTTATGTAATGCTTTTTAGGAAAGTATAGAGCGCATGATGCAAGCTTAGTGGTTTGTTATCATGTGCTCTATATTTTATATAAAATCAACAAAAAAATATATTTTAAAATATAATATAGTGATTTACGTATGCAAAATTATTTTTAAGGTGTGATTAATGTGAAAAATAAAAAATATTATTAACAGGTGGAGCAGGATTTATTGGAGCACGATTATGCACAGAATTGTTAGAAGGTAATCAAATTTTAATATATGATAATTTGAAAAGAAATGCAGTAAAAAACACACCTTTAACTAATAAAAGAAATGTGACCTTAGTTAAGGGAGATATTTTAGATTTTTCATTTTTAAAGAAAGTTGTAGATAAATTCAAACCCAATATTATTATTCACCTTGCAGCAATAGCAGGAATAGATACAGTAATTAAAGAGCCTGTAAACACTATGAAGGTGAATATGATAGGAACTTTTAATATATTAGAAGCTATTAAAGAATATTCAAATAGTATAGAACGATTTATTGATTTTTCTACTAGTGAAGTTTTTGGTGTTTACGCCTACAAAGTAAATGAAAATAGCACAACAAATTTAGCACCTGTAGGGGAAGCTAGATGGACGTATTCAGTAAGTAAGCTTGCGGCTGAACATCTTACAAATAGTTACTATAAAGAATATGGCCTTAAAACTGTAACGGTAAGGCCATTTAATATATATGGACCGGGTCAAGTAGGAGAAGGTGCAATTCATGAATTTATAGTAAGAGCTATAAAGAATAAAACAATTAAAGTGCATGGAGATGGAGATCAAATAAGGTCATGGTGTTATATAGATGATTTCATAGATGGAATAAAATTGTGCCTTGAAAGCGATAAAGCAATAGGCAATTCTTTTAACATTGGTAATCCTAAAGGTACTATAACTATAGGTATGCTAGCACAGCTTATAAAGCAGGTTGCAAATTCTAAATCAAAAATTATATATGTACCTAAAAATTATGAAGATGTTGAATTAAGAGTGCCAAGCATAGAAAAGGCAATAAGGTTACTTGGTTTTAATCCTAAGTATGATTTGTTAAAAGGATTAAATAAAACAATAGAATGGTATAGGAGAATGAAGGATGATTAGATTATCGCTTCCGTATATAAAAAGGGATGAAATAGAGGAGGTAACAAAAGTTTTAAATTCAAGGTATTTGGTTCAAGGAGAAAAGGTAAGACAATTTGAAGAAATTATTTCAAGGTATCTCAGGGTGAAATACTGTATAGCTGTAAGCAGCGGAACGGCTGCACTTCATCTTGCACTTTTAGCTGTAGGCGTAAAAAAAGGAGATGAAGTTATTGTACCAGATTTTACATTTCCAGCTACAGCAAATGCGGTAGAACTTGTAGGAGCAAATACAAAATTTGTGGATATAAACTTGGATAGTTTTTGTATGGATGCAGATAGAATAGAAGAAAAAATAACAGAAAAAGCTAAAGCTATTATTCCTGTGCACGAATTTGGTCAGAGTGCTGATATGGACAAAATAATGGATATAGCACGTAAGTATAAATTAAAGGTAGTAGAAGATGCAGCGTGCGCTTTGGGAACGGAGTATAAAGGTGAAAAAGTAGGAACCATAGGGAAAGTTGGATGTTTTAGCTTCCATGCAAGAAAGCCAATTACTACAGGGGAAGGTGGAATGATTGCAACTAATAATGAAGAAATAGCAAAAAAGTTAGAATTTTAAGAAATCATGGCGAAAAAAGTATAAATGGAAAGGCGGATTTTGTTGAAGCTGGATTTAATTATAGGATGACCGATATTCAAGCAGCTATAGGAATAGCGCAAATGAAAAAAATTAAAGAAATGATGGATTACAGAAAGCAAATTGCTGACGAATATAATAAGTTTTTAAAAGATGAAACTTTACTAACTATTCCATGTGAAAAAGGTTATGGTAAGCACATTTATCAAACGTATCATGTTCTGCTTCATAATAGCATAAATAGGGATTTTGTAAAAGAAAAATTAAAGGAGAATGGTGTAGAGAGTAATTTAGGAGCCTATGCTGTACACTGTCAGAGTTATTATAGAAATAAGTATAAGCTTAATGATGAAAATTTTCAAAACTCCCTATATTCATATAAAAAAGGACTGGCACTTCCAATGTATTATGAACTTGATTTGAAAGAGATAAAATTTATATGTGATTGTATAAAAAAATCAATACTATGGGGTGATAAAAATAAAATTTGAAGAGGAACTTAAAAACTATACTCATAGCAAAAGAGAAGAAATGCATAAAAAATGGAACAGGGTTTTGCCAACTAATGAATTATTTTTTGATAGATGGGAGAAAGCAAAATATTTAAATTGTGGAGAAGGAAGCAGTATATATGACACTAGCGTTATTATGGGGAATGTTATCATTGGAAAAAATGTTTGGATTGGACCCTTTACTATGATAGAAGGAATCAATGGAAAGGTTGAAATAGGTGATAATTGTAATATTAGCACAGGAGTTAATATATATACTCACGATTCTTCGATGCACGTAGTAAGTGGTGGAAAGGTACCATTTAAAAGGGGCGATGTGCATATTGGTAAGAACACCTATATAGGGAGCATGTCCGTAATAAAGCAAAATATTATAGTAGGTGATAAATGTATAATAGGTGCAAATAGTTTTGTAAACAAGAATATACCAGATAATAGTGTTGCTTTTGGTACACCAATAAGAATTGTAGGTGAGGTAGTAAATGAAGATGGTGTCTATAAAATAAAATACTTTAATAATGAGGATTAAAGGTGTGGTTCAATGAAAAAAAAAAGTGGTTTTTTTTGTTAAACAAGGGCTAGATAATTTTCTTTCAGATATAATAATAAGAATTTCAGATGAATATGAGGTTAGAAAGACTATTGTTACAAATTACAACCAAATTGATGAGGGAATGCAGTGGGCAGATGTTTGTTGGTTTGAATGGTGTGATGAACTAATAGTATATGGAAGTAAGCTTGAGGTAGCTAAAGAAAAAAAAGTTATATGTAGGCTGCATAGTTATGAAGCATTTAATGCTTATCCTGCAAATGTAAACTGGGAAAATGTAGATAAGCTTATATTCGTATCTAGTCATATACGGGATTTTTCTATTAAAAGATTTAATTTAAATAAAAGTAAAACTGAAGTAATTCCAAATGGAATAGATTTATCAAAATATAAATTCAAGAATAGAAATGTTGGCTTTAATATAGCTTATGTGGGATATATTAATTATAAAAAAGGACCAATGTTACTTTTACACGCTTTCAAAGCCATTTACGATAAAAATAATAAATATAAATTGTATATTGCAGGAAGCTTTCAGGATTATAGAGATATCTTGTATTTTCAGCAGATGATAAAAGAATTCTCAATAGAGAATAATGTAATATATGATGGGTGGCAAAACGATTTAGATAAATGGCTGGAAGATAAGAATTATATTTTGTGCACAAGTATTTTAGAATCACAGAATATGAGTATTATGCAGGCCATGACTAAAGGTATAAAGCCTATAGTGCATAATTTTGTGGGAGCTAAAACAATATATCCTAAAGAATATATCTGGAATACCATAAGCGAAGCAGTTCAAATGATTTCTGAAGATAAATATAATTCTAAAGAATATAGAAATTTTATTCAGTATAATTATTCATTAAATAAACAAGTTGAGGAAATTAAAAATATTATAAAATTTGATATATTAGACCAAGTTAGTTTGATGAAGGAGAAATTCAAGGCAAACTGTGACGATATTGTAAATTCAGAAAACCTATTTAATTTCTTACTTGATAATAATATGGAAAAAAAATATATGAAGTATATATCACAATGGTTTGTAAGAAGCAGATATGATTATACTAGTAAGTTTAACTATTATTATGGAAATATGTATAGAAAATTTAATAGTTACAGTAGATTTAAATATATAGATGATAGCGCATATAAGAAAATGGAGTTGATTGGTGAGGAGTTTTTTACCAAATACTATGATCTATATTTTAAAAACAAAGATAAAAATATAAAAAGTAAGAATATGCTTTTTATATTAAATGGTTTAGATATAAAGCAAAGCGTTATTCAATTTTTTATAAACTATTTAAATAAAAATTGATAAAGCAGAATATAGTTACTCGGTGCTAAGCCTTTTAAGTAAAGATGAATTTAATAATGCTTATGAAAGCATAGAGTGTTTTTCAAAACTAAATATAAATTTGTTAGTACCTAAAGGGAAAACTATAGAAGATAAGTTTATGGAATTTTATAAGTTTATAAGTGAAAATAATATTAACTATTGTGTTTATTCATCAATGTATTATGCACCTATAGGTGTTCCACTGTATCCATTATTAAAAAAACATGCAAGTCAATAGGATTAATGCAGTTTCAGCAGCCAGAGCCATATTTTGACGGAAAAGTTGATTTTGTATATGCATATATGAAAAAAGGTAATTGCTGTAAAAATATGTTTGATGTTATATCACCTATAAATACAGATAAGATAGATAGGAGCCTTAATGTAAGGGAACTACTTCATGTTGATAATGATAAGAGGGTAATAGTATCAGTTGGAAGGAGCATGAAGTATAAAAGTGAACTATTTTGGAAATTTGTAATAAAGCTTGTTTCTGAAATAGATAATGTATGCTTTGCAGTTTTTGGATGTGAGTATAGCGAATTTAAAAAGTATGTACCAGAAACCTTTTTATTAAATAAAAGCATATTTTTTTTAGGCTTTAATTTAAATGCTTCATCCTATTTAAAAAGCTGTGATTTTTATTTGAATTCGCATAATATACCAGGAGGTTATGCGGTTGAAGAAGCATACTATGCAGGATTGCCTATAATAACTTTTGGTGAAAATGAAGAAGATGGTAGAGTATTTGACTCAATGCTTGCAGGGTATTACACCATATCATATTTATACAAAGAGGCAGATGAAATATTTCCTAAAGTAGATGATTTTGAGGCCTTATTTATGCTAGCTAAGAATTTAATAGAGAATAACAGCTATAGAAATTATGTTCAAGGCAGTAGGAAGGTTGATAGTAGAGAATTAACTTTTAGCAGTTTTGTAAAGAAATTTGAAAGATATATTGATGATCATAGTAAATTATAAGTAATGCTTTTTTAACAAATTTTCATTTGATAAAATATAATGTAATAGCATGTTTTATATGAAAACTAATAATTTGTCGAAATACGTGGCTATCATTTCAATTATTCGCTTAAAGGAGTGCTTTATTTTGCAAAGTAAAGAAAAATTAATAAACAAAATTAAGAATAAAACAGCCATAGTGGGTATAATAGGTCTAGGATATGTAGGCTTGCCACTTGCTGTACAAACTTCAGTTAAAGGATATAATGTAATTGGTTTTGATATACAACAAAAAAAGGTTGATATGATTAATTCAGGTGATAATTATATAGATGATATAAAGGATGAAGTATTTAAGAAAGTAATAAGTGGTGGCAAACTTACAGCTACTTCTAATTTTAAATTTATAAATAATGTAGATGTTATTTTGATATGTGTTCCAACACCTCTTGATAAGCATCAACAACCAGATATAAGTTATGTTAAATCTTCAACCGAGGCTGTTGCAGCTAATATGCACAAAAATATGCTTGTGATACTTGAAAGCACAACCTATCCAGGCACAACCGAAGAACTTGTTATGCCAATATTGGAACGAGTATCCACATTGAAATGTGAGAGTGATTTTTATCTTGCATTTTCCCCAGAGAGAGTTGATCCTGGTAATTTAGTGTATAAAACTAAGAATACTCCTAAGGTTGTTGGCGGAATAGGGAAGGAGAGCACTGAATTAGCAGCTTTATTTTACAGCAGTATACTTGAAAGTGAAGTATATAAGGTTTCAAGTCCAAAGGTTGCGGAAATGGAAAAAATTCTCGAAAACACCTATAGAAATATTAATATTGGTTTAATAAATGAAATGGCAATCATTTGCAATAAGATGAAAATTAATATATGGGAAGTTATAGAGGCAGCAAAAACAAAACCATATGGATTTCAAGCATTTTATCCTGGACCTGGACTTGGGGGACACTGTATACCATTAGATCCTTATTATCTTACCTGGAAAGCTAGAGAATATGATTATCACACTAGACTTATAGAAACTTCTGGTGAAATAAACAACTATATGTCTCAATATATTTTAGAGAGATCAATAAAAATGTTGAATAAGTTTGGAAAGGCACTAGTTAATTCAAAAATTTTGATATTAGGGATAGCCTATAAAAGTGATATAGATGATTATAGAGAAAGTCCTGCTCTTAGGATAATAGAAAAATTCAAAAAAGAAGGTGCCGTAGTAAATTTTTATGATCCATATATTCCTGTGTATAAATATGATGGAAAAGAATATAGTGGTGCGAAAGAGCTTACTAAAGAGGTTTTGGAGAATAGTGATCTTGTAATAATAACTACCGCTCATAGCAAATACGATTACAAGCTTATACAAAAGTACTCGAAGTGTGTTTTTGATACTAGAAATGCAACTAGCGGTATTTCAGATAGATGTAATATTGAATTGTTATAATAATAATATTTTAACACATCTGTATGTGAATAAGTATAATATAATGAAGCTAAAAGTTGCTTCATTTGTAACGGGATTAAGGAGTGATAAACTATGGCAAATAGCATAGTGTTTCAAAACTCTGCTAGCCAATTGAAAACACAGATATATGGTTTAAATGCTGGTAAAGCTGTGCCTGTTGAAGTTGATGCAGACGGAAAACTACTTGTTTCTGCTATGGGAACAGTAAGTAGAATAGGTACAGTTGGAACTGTGGACAAATTAGGAACGGTAGGCACAGTAACAAAATTAAGTTCAGTAGGCACGATAGATAGATTAGCATCCGTAGCAACAATAAGTAAAATTAGTGCAGTAGGCACAGTAACGAGATTAAGTTCAGTGGGCACAATAGACAGATTAGCATCAGTAGCTACAATCGGAAAAATTTCAGGAGTTGGAACAGTAACAAGATTAAGTTCAGTGGGCACAATAGATAGATTAGCATCAGTAGCCACAATCGGAAGAGTTGCCGCAGTTGGAACAGTAACAAAATTAAGCTCAGTAGGCACAATAGATAGATTAGCATCAGTAGCCACAATCGGAAGAATTTCAGGAGTCGGCACCGTAACAAAATTAAGTTCAGTCGGGACGATAGATAGATTAGCATCGGTAGCCACAATAAGTAAAATCAGTGCAGTCGGCACAGTAACAAGATTAAGTTCAGTCGGAACAATAGATAGATTATCATCAGTAGCCACAATCGGAAGAGTTGCTGCAGTCGGCACAGTAACAAGATTAAGTTCAGTCGGAACAATAGACAGATTAGCATCAGTAGCCACAATCGGAAGAGTTTCAGGAGTCGGCACCGTAACAAGGTTGAGCTCAGTCGGAACCATAGACAGATTGGCTTCCGTAGCAACAATTGGAAGAGTTGCCGCAGTCGGAACCGTAACTAGATTAAGTTCAGTCGGAACAATAGATAGATTAGCATCAGTAGCCACAATCGGAAGAGTTGCTGCAGTCGGCACAGTAACAAGATTAAGTTCAGTCGGAACAATAGATAGATTAGCATCGGTAGCCACAATAAGTAAAATCAGTGCAGTCGGCACAGTAACAAGATTAAGTTCAGTCGGAACAATAGATAGATTAGCATCAGTAGCCACAATCGGAAGAATTGCTGCAGTCGGAACCATAGACAGATTGGCTTCTGTAGCAACAATTGGAAGAGTTGCCGCAGTTGGAACAGTAACGAGGTTGAGTTCAGTAGGAACAATAGATAGATTAGCATCAGTAGCAACAATCGGAAGAGTTTCAGGAGTCGGCACAGTAACGAGGTTGAGCTCAGTAGGAACAATAGATAGATTAGCATCAGTAGCAACAATTGGAAGAGTTGCTGCAGTTGGAACAGTAACGAGGTTGAGCTCAGTAGGAACAATAGATAGATTAGCATCAGTAGCCACAATCGGAAGAATTGCTGCAGTCGGAACCATAACAAGATTAAGTTCAGTCGGAACCATAGACAGATTGGCTTCTGTAGCAACAATTGGAAGAGTTGCCGCAGTCGGAACCGTAACTAGATTAAGTTCAGTAGGCACAATAGATAGATTAGCATCAGTAGCAACAATTGGAAGAGTTGCTGCAGTTGGAACAGTAACGAGGTTGAGCTCAGTAGGAACAATAGATAGATTAGCATATATAGAAGCTTGGTACAATAAAAGAAGGATACATGGAAGTATTGGATATATAACTCCTCAACAATGTGAGGAGCTATCAAGAAAAATTGCATAAAAAGTTCGACTTTTTGTGTCTAAAATATTGACATCGATCCAACCGTAAAACCCTTCACCTTTCGCATAGCGAAAACCTTAGTCTTTTAACAAACGAAGTGAGTTAAAACCCTTCACTATAGTGCTCGACAAATTCCAAAAAATAATAACATTAGACATTGACTACCAATGCTAATGCTATCATTTTTATTTTATCGGTTATTGCATACCTTTTTTTGCTCTTGATTTTGCATTTGCTTCTTTTGCTTCTTGTAAATCGCTATCAGAAGAAGCTGCTGAACTTGTAAAACTGCTGCTTGTTGAACTTGTCATTCCGCTTCCAGCTGTACCTTTATTCTGTCTTGATTTTGCATTTAATTGTCTTGCTTCTTGTGCACCACTGTCACTTGCTGAACTTGTAAAACTGCTGCTTGTTGAGCTTGTCATTCCACTAGCTGATTGTTTATTTAATCTTTTTGCTTCTTCTAAATCACTTTTGTTCTTATCCATAATTTATCTTCTCCTTTTTGGTAAAATTATAATTGAAGTTAAAAAGTTATAGATAAATCTATAACTTTTTAGCTTCAATATTATAATACCCATTCATTAAGTTTATATTCGTGAAAGAAACACTTACCTCAGCATATATATTTTACATAAATTCAAGACATATTAAGCCCTACAAATTTCAATACCATATTTAAATATTTGATTTTCTAATTTATTAATTTAATGCTATCTACAGCTCTTTTAAAATATCATCGTCTTTTTCATAATCAATTTTCTTTGAAGCTTCCTCTCCTACATTGAATATTTCACCATTTGCATTGTTATCAACTTTTTTTCCAACATATAAATAATGCTCAGAGCTTCCAAAAATATGAGGATCATTGGACAATTCATACAATATATTGATAACCCTGTCAAATTGCTCACTCGGAAGTTCTTTTAATTTATTTTCTATAAGTCCTCCAATTCCTTCAATTCCCGCAAAACTCAGTTCTTTTAAATTAAAGCTCTCCATAAAATTCTTTGCTTCCTCTGGCTTAATAAAGTAAGCGGAAGTAAAACCTGCTTCTGCATCATTTATTCCATCCTTTAAATATTTCATTACTTCATCAGCAGTTTCGATATTTTCAGAACACTTAAATTCATCTATTATAGGAGCATAGGCAGATATAAATGAGGCAATTAAAATTCCCTCCTTCTTTAAAAACTTTAAAGCATCCTCTACTACTTTTTTTCTATCAACTTCATGAATAAGATGGTATAAAGGTCCCATTATAAGCACCACATCAAATTTGCCCAAATTATATTCAGAAATATTAAGTGCATCATCACAAATATATTTCTCTATTTTAACATTATTTTCGCTTGCTTTTATTTTTGCTATATCAATATGCTTTTGTACTAAATCTAGCAGCACTACCTTATGACCTCTTTTAGCCAAATAAATTGAATATCTTCCCGGCCCACCGCCTATATCAAATACCCTTGCTCCTTCAGTTACATAGGTATTTAAATATCGTTTTGTAATTTCAAATTCAATTTTGTGCCTCTCAAGTCTATTCCATTCATCATAACCTTTATAATAATCTTCTATATCTTCCATAAAAAACTCCTTTAACTCAATAACTCCTAACTATTAACTGAATTACGCTGCCATACTCATAGAAACATTATGCTTACTAAATACATTTATCTTTTTATATAAATTTATAACTTTATTAGATTTTCTATATTCATATGGTGTAATTTCATACATTTTCTTGAAAGCTCTTGTAAAAGACTCTCCACAACTAAATTGATATCTTACAGCAATATCAAGAACAGTAAGCTCAGTATTTTTCAAATCATACGCCGCCTTAGACAGTCTTCTTTTTCTTACATAACCCATTACAGTTTCCCCTGTCACCTTATGAAAAAGCCTGTGAAAATAAAATTCTGACAGGTGACTCTTTTTAGCTATATCATAAAGCTTTATATCATCGTATAAATTATTCTCAATCGAGTCTATTGCTTTTTGAACTTCAGAACTATAATCCACAAATATCAACCTCCTTTTTACTTACTAACAAGTATTTCATCTATTAGACCATATTGTTTAGCCTCATCAGCATCCATAAAGAAATCTCTTTCTACATCCTTTTCTATTTTTTCTAGCGGCTGCCCTGTTTTATCACTATATATTCTATTCATCTTATCCTTAATTTTTAAAAGCCATTCTGTGTGTATTTTTATATCCGTAGCCTGACCCTGCATTCCTCCACTTACTATTGGCTGATGTATTAAAATTTCACTATTGGGAAGTGCAAAGCGTTTTCCTTTAGCTCCTGCAGCAAGTAAAAAGGAGGCCATACTAGCAGCTAAACCTGCACATATTGTGCTCACATCTGACTTTATATAATTCATAGTATCATAAATTGCAAGCCCCGCTGTTATAGATCCTCCAGGACTATTTATATAAAAGCTAATATCTTTATCAGGATTATCTGCTTCCAAAAATAGCATTTGCGCAACAATCAAGCTTGCTGCTTCGTCATTTACTTCTCCACTTAAAACTATTATCCTATCTTTCAACAATCTTGAATAAATATCATAGGAACGTTCTCCTCTATTTGTCTGCTCTATAACCATTGGTACTAAACTCATAATATCACTCCTTAAAATTCATAGACAACTTGGAACCTACATTTCAAGTTGTAAATCTATATCCATGATATAAGTATATATAATATTAATTATAAAAGTCTGACATTTTTTGCTCAGTTTTATGGTTATTTGTTGAGCTTTGTTTTAAAATATAGCTATTTATTTAGTATTCCATTCAGTATAATTTTAAACGCTTCGTCAATAGCCTCAGTTGTTTTAAGCTTACTAGCAATTAAAAAATCATAATCAACAAATATATCACTAATTCTCTCAAGCATTTTGCAAAGCACAGAAAAATTAATATCAGACCTGATTTTTCCCTCTGCTGATGCTGTATCTAAAAGTTCTTTCATTGACTCTAATTTAAATTCTTTCAATTCGTTTACTTGATTCCATTCGCTTGGATAAAATAATCTTGCTTCATTCATTAACTTAATCGGCAACTTATATTTATGATTAGAGTAAATTATTTTATGTATCTTTTCCAAAAAATCACTATCACCATTCAAAGTTTCTTCAACACTTTCCCTATCTGATGAAATGATAGTTTTAAAATACTCCAAAATTATATCATCTTTACTTTTAAAATATTTATAAATAGTCTTCTTACTAATCTTAAGTTCAGCTGCAATTTCGTCCACTGTAAATTTTTTAAGGCCATACAATTGTATTTTCTCTGCTGCCACATCTAATATTTTTCCCTTCATATTTCCACCGCCACTTTTTTCTTAGAGGATTTATATTTAGGCTTTGTTATCAACATTCTCTCAAAACATAGCCTTTATTTAAAGATATCATAAACAATCCAAGAATACCAACACATATAACAACAACCCATGTAAACTTTTCTGAATGTGTCCAAACAGCTCCGCAAACTAAAGGACCAACAAAATTACCTATGTATTGAAATGAATTGAAAATTCCATTTGCAGTTCCTCTATAGCTATTTTCTACAGAATTATTAACGTTAGTTGCTAAAATGGTCGTAAGTGTTACATATGCACTCAAATATAGAATAGTTCCAATCAATAAAAAGACATAAGACTGCTTTTTAAAATAAAAACATATACTTATTGAAGCTATTAAAAAAGCAGTTGTAAGTACTCCTCTATCATATCCTTTTTCTACAAATCCAACAGCAACTTTCATTGCTATGACTGCAGTAAGTATCGCTGGCAAAAAAACTTTCCAAATACCTTTTTCTCCAGTTACATTGTTAAGATATATTGGAACCAAGTAAAAAACAGACATCATCATAAAATTATTAATAAACGCTGCTATATTATTAACGATAAAATTTTTGTTTCTAAATAATATTTTTAAACCTTTATATGTAGAAACCTCTTTCTCAATATTTTCACCTTTTCCATTATCCTTTAAAAATAAAATTATATAAATTCCATTAATTAAAAGCAGTATTGCACAAACTAAAAACATCATGTTAACAGACATAAATTCATGCATAAGCGGCCCTAATGCAAATGCCAATGCTGCTGATGCTGAGACAAAAGTTCCAACAATGCTCAAGGCTTTTGTCCTTTTATCTTGTTCAACTACTTCTGAAGCCCAAGAGTAACCAACTCCTATTATAGCTCCACTTCCTTGAAGAGCCCTTGCAAAAATCAAAATATAAATATTTCTTGCTAAAAACGCTATAAATAAACCAATTATGACTTGAAAAAGCCCAATAACCATCATAATTTTATTTCCAAATTTATCACTAAGAATGCCAAAAGGAAATTGAAAAATTGCTTGGGTAAGTCCAAATATTCCAAGTGCCACCGCCGCTAGCATAGGTGTATAAAAATTAAGTGTTTTACTATAAGTTGATATAAATGGTGCTACCATTGTCATAGACATCTGCCTAATACCCAGAGCTAAGCTCAACATTAACACTGGCATCATTTCATTTCTTAATATTTTATCTTCTTTCAAAAATATCACCTCATCTTATACTATAGAAACTACATTTGTGTTATTGGTTTCCACATAAAATAATGGTATTACCTTTCTATAATTTTGTCAATAAAAAAATTGCTAATGTTGCATAGCAATTTTATTGCTTCCATAATTTAATTAGTACTTCCAGCAGAATAAGTTTTATCATCTAATGCCCAAAATTCCGTAGGTACGGAGGAATTTTTTCCTTGCACTACCGTGGGAGCGAAGTAACAATGCTAAAGGAACGATTTAAAAAAATCCTATAAATCTTAGATTTATAGGATTTTTTTAACGCTACAAAGTATTGTTACTTCGCACTGTATACTACTTTTCCATTAATAATTGTGTACTTCGTTTCTGTAAATACTTCCATTGGATTTCCTGTAAAAATAGCTATATCAGCATCTTTACCTACCTCCAAACTTCCAACTCTGTCATCAACCCCACAGATTTCAGCTGAATTTATAGTCATAGCTTTGTAGGCTTCTTCAATTCCAAGCCCTTCTTTTGCAGCAAAACCTGCACATATAGGAAGATACTGTACTGGTACTACAGGATGATCTGTTGTTATGGCCACTTTGATTCCTGCTTTTGCAAGTATTCCTGGTGTTTTAAAGGTTTTATTTTGAACTTCTATTTTTGATCTTGCTGTAAGGGTTGGACCAATAATTGCTGGAAAACCTGTTTGCTTTATTTTATCAGCTATAAATTGTCCTTCACTACAGTGATCAAGTGTCATCCTTACATTAAACTCTTTTGCAATTCTAATAGCTGTTAAAATGTCATCTGCCTATGAGCATGCGCTTTAAGAGGTATTTTTCTTTCAAGCACAGGAATAAGAGATTCTAATTTAAAATCCTCTTCAAATAATTCACCAGCTTTAATAGCTTTTTCCTTTTTAGCTTTATAAGCTTTAGCCTTTGTTAAAGCTTCTCTCAAAAGTGCAGCTGTAGCCATTCTTGTGGATGGCATTTTCCCCTTTGAATTGTATACTCTTTTTGGATTTTCTCCAAAAGCAATTTTCATAGCAGAAGGTTCTTTAACAACCATATCATCAATGCATTTTCCACTAGTTTTCATAAACACAAATTGTCCACCAATTACATTAGCACTTCCGGGACCAGTCATAACACTTGTAATTCCAGCTTTCACAGCATCATCAAAGGCTGTATCCATTGGATTTACAGCATCAAGTGCTCTAAGATATGGTGTAACTGGATCTGTTGTTTCATTTCCATCTGCTCCTTCAAAGCCTTTATCTTCTTCATGAATACCAATATGACAATGTGCCTCAATAATACCAGGCATTACAATGCATCCCTCGGCATCTATCACTTCCATATCAGAAGTTTCCCCAATTTTTTCAGCAACTTGTACTATCTTACCATTATCTACAAGTACACATCCTTTTTCATAATTTCTACCTGTCATTGTAAGAATTTTACCATTTTTCACAAGTAACATATGTATCATCTCCAACCTAATTTTAAAGATATTTCTTTTGCCCCTATTTTAACTGCATCTATTAGCTTTGCTAAGTGCTCTTCTTGAAATCTCATACTTGGTCCTACAAGGCTAATACTTGCCACAATATTGTTTGATGAATCAAAAATTGGAGCAGCAACAGCAGAGGAATAATCTTGAAGCTCAGAATGACTTACAGAATATCCATTTTGTCTGTCCTTTTTTAATACTTCACGCAAATTATTTTTATCTGTTATAGTACCAAATCCAAATGCAACTAACTCAACTTCATCAATGTATTTTTCACGTTCTACCTCTGGAAGATATGCTAAAATTATTCTTGGGCATGCTCCTCCATATAGTGGTGCTCTTCGCCCTATTTTAGTGTAAACTCTAACAGGTTGAAGGGTATCTAATTTTTCAATGTATATTGCCTCATTACCTTCTTTTATAATAAGATTTACAGCTTCATTAACTTCATCCCTTAAAAAATACATAGTAGGTAGTGCAATTTTTCTTATGTCCATTCTTTCCTTTACTAACTGTCCAAATTCCATAAATATAAGCCCAAGCTCATATTTACCGTAATCATCTTTTTTTAAAAATTCCATTTGCTCTAATGAACCAAGCATACGATAAACAGAAGTTTTGGGTATTCCAGATAATTCTACTATTTCATTTAAATTAAGCTTAGGATTTTCTCTAAAAAGCTTCAAAATATCCATTGATTTTACAACTGTTTTATTCTTATCTTGCATACACTAATACCCTCATAACTGTTTTTTACTATAAATATTACATCTTTATACAATAAAAATCAATAAAAACAACTTATCATATAATTTTATTTTTTTCTAGAAAATTAGTATTGAATTTTCCAGTTATAAATGCCTGATTTTCTAGCAATCTTTTATGAAATGGAATAGTTGTATCTATACCTTCTATTTCAAATTCATCAAGAGCTCTTTTCATTCTTTCAATGGCTTCTTCTCTATTCCTTCCCCATGCAATAACTTTAGCAATCATTGAATCATAAAATGGGGTTATTTTATAACCTGAGTAAGCTGCGCTATCTACTCTTATACCAAATCCTCCCGGTGGAAAATACTTTTTTATTTTTCCTGGACAAGGCATAAAGTTTTTAAATGCATTTTCAGCATTAATACGGCACTCTACAGCACAACCATTTATTTTTACATCTTCCTGGGTAAAAGAAATTTCATTTCCAAAAGCTACATTAATTTGCTCCTTAATGAGATCAATACCTGTTACTAATTCTGTCACTGGATGTTCAACCTGTATTCTTGTATTCATCTCCATAAAATAAAATTCACCAGATTTATCTAAAAGAAACTCAATAGTTCCAGCACTGCTGTAATTAACAGCCTTTGCAGCCGCTACTGCAGCTTTACCCATTTTCTCACGCAGCTTCTGACTTAATGCTGGAGATGGTGACTCTTCTAAAAGCTTCTGATGACGCCTTTGGATTGAACAATCTCTCTCTCCTAAATATACAGCATTTCCATGTTTATCTCCCATTATTTGAATTTCAATATGTCTAGTATTTTCAAGATATTTTTCTAAATATACTTCAGAATTTCCAAACGAAACTTCAGCTTCTTTTTCAGCTTTACGAATGGAGCTTTTTAACTCCTCTTCATCTCTTGCAACTCTCATGCCCTTTCCACCACCACCGGCAGATGCTTTTACTATAACTGGATAACCTATTTTCTTCGCAACCTCAGCAGCTGTCTTTTCGTCATTAATAGCTCCATCGGTACCAGGAACAGTAGGAACTCCAGCATCTTTCATAGTTTCTTTAGCCTCAGCCTTATCTCCCATTTTTCTTATAGCCTCAGAAACTGGTCCCACATAAATGAATCCACTTTCTTCACATATTCTAGCAAAATCAGCATTTTCAGAAAGGAAACCATATCCTGGATGTATAGCATCTACTTTTGCATGCTCTGCTGCACTTATTATATTAGCAATATTTAAGTAACTTTCCTTTGATGGCGCAGCACCTATGCAGTAAGCCTCATCTGCCATTTTTACATGCAGTGCTTCTTCATCTGCACCTTTTGAATAAATAGCTACAGTATTAATTCCCATTTCCCTGCAGGCTCTTATGATTCTAACTGCAATCTCCCCTCTGTTAGCAATAAGTATTTTTTTCAATAAAACTCCTCCTTCCTTTAAGCTTTTTTAACTTTAAATAGTGGTTGTCCGTATTCTACAAAATCACCATCTTGAACTAGAACCTCTATAATCTCACCATTAACTCCTGCTTCAACTTCGTTGTATATCTTCATAGTTTCAATAATGCAGACTACTGTGTCCTGATTTACTTTTTGACCACTCTTAACAAACGGCTCCTCTCCAGGCTTCTCACTTAAATAAAAGTTTCCTATCATTGGTGATTTTATGCTGTAGTTTTCGTCTTCTTCCTCCTTTAAGTCAGTTTTATCTTGAACAAAATCATCATCTTCTAATTTTAAATTAGTATGTATTCTTTTTTGTGCTCTGCCGTTCCCCTTCGAAATAACAATTTTAGTGCCATCTTGTTCAAGCTTAAAACTTTCCAGTGAAGATTCATCTACCATTTTAATAATTTCTTTTATATCTTCTAATTTCAGCAACAATTTCACTCCCTTAAAACACTTTCTATATTTTCAAACTAACTGCTACCTTAAGATTTTTAATATACCTTTCTCTTTCAATATAAAGCCTTTCTGCAGCTTCCAGAGAAATCTCCTTAAATTTCAAAAACTCTCCTGGCTTCTTTTGAACAACTTTGTGTATATCCACATCTGCAACTTTAGCAATTTTAGGGTATCCACCTGTAGTTTGTCTATCTGCAAGTAATATAATTGGATTTCCATCTGGTGGCACTTGGATTGTTCCAAAAGAAACTGGCTCTGAAATCATCTCCAGCTGACTTTTTAATTTTAATTCATTTCCGCCTAATCTATATCCCATTCTATCTGATTGGGTGCTAATGCCAAATTTATTATTAAAAAAGTTTTCTTGGCTCTCCCAGGTAAATTCATTAAATTGTCTTTCATGAATAACTCGTATAAAGTCATCAGAATCACAGTTTTTCCTCTCTAAAAACCAGCTTGGATAAGTAAAAGCACTGCCCAAATTCTTTGAACTTAAGTAAGCTTCAATCTTTTTCGATAAACCGCTCCGTAAATTAAGCTCAATAACATCATTCTTTTTTAAGGCTCTTCCTTTAAAGCCTCCAATACCAGCACGAATATATGTACTTTTGCTCTCCATAACCTTAGGAATCTTATATCCACCAGCTACTGCTAAATATGCACGGCATCCAGACTTACATCGTCCAAATTTTAGAATACTCTTTTTTCGCAGATAGATAGGCCTATACATAGGAACTGCCTTACCATCAATTGTAGGTGATAGATTTGCACCAGTTATAGAAATAAGAGTTCCTTCTTCAATAATTAAAGAAGGTCCAAGAAGTGTAATTTCGATTGCTGCTTCATTTTCTTCATTTCCAACTAAAATATTAGCAATTCGGAGAGAATATGAATCCATAGCGCCACTAACTATAATTCCATGCTTCTGATAACCTGTTCTGCCTAAATCTTGAATGTTAGTAAGTAGTCCTGGTTTCAAAACTGTAATGCTCAAATTTCTCCCTCCTCATATGCTCTATATTCTTCATAGGAAATTGGCACAAATTTAACTACATCTCCTGCTCTAAGAAGACTTGGAGGATTATCTTTTGGTCTAAAAAGTTCCAAAGGGGTTCTTCCAATAAGCTGCCATCCTCCAGGTGTACTTATTGGATAAACTCCTGTCTGCATACCCGCAATACCAACTGAACCTTTTGGTATTGCGGTACGAGGTGATTTTCTTCTTGGCGTAGATATTTCTTCTGACATACCTCCCAAATATGGAAAACCAGGTGCAAAACCTATCATATATACTAAATACTCACCTTCTGAATGAATTTTAATTACCTCTTCTATAGAAATTTTATTGTAAGAAGCTACATAATCTAAATCTGGTCCAAGTTTTCCTCCATAGCAAACTGGTATCTTCACAATTCTACAATTATCATCTGACACCACAACTATATTATTTAAAATTTCACTAATTTCATCTTCTACTATTTTATAAGCAAACTTATCATGTTTTTTATATGAATTTTTAACTTCCATAGGGTCATAATTTACTGTTACACTTGTAAAGGCAGGTATATACTCAATCATCCCTTTAATTGGATTTTTATCGAGATAATCTGCAAAAGCTTTTACTTTTCTTTGTATATATTTATTTATTTCATTTCCAAACTCCACTAGAATGGAAGTTTCACTAATAGCAAACATTTTCGCATTGATTCCATCTTTATTCATTTCTTCACCTCTATATGCTACTTAAATAGTGAAGGCAGTTGATTTATTAAAGTATATATTCCCAAACCTGCCATGATTACAACTACTACTCCTCCAAAAGCCGTCATCCATTTAGGATGCTTGTATTCTCCAACAACCTTTTTATTGTGTGCTCCTATAAGAATAGACCCCAATGATATTGGCAATATAAGACCATTTAAGGCCCCTGCAAGAAGAAGTACCTTTACAGGCTGTCCTACTAATACAAATACCATAGTTGAAAGTACAATAAAACCTATTATAATCCACTTATAATATTTATCTATTTTTGTACTAAAGGATTTAAGAAAGGATACAGAAGTATACGCAGCTCCAATTACTGAAGTTGTTGCTGCCGACCACATTACTATACCAAAAATTTTATAACCTATGTTTCCAACTGACAATTTAAATACTGATGCAGCTGGATTTGCAGCATCCAATTTAAGTCCCTTTGCAACAATGCCAAATGCAGCTAAAAATAATACTATACGCATAATTGATGTAACTAAAATGCCTGAAATTGAACTTTTAGTAGCCTCTTTTACTGCACCTTTACCCTTTAAGCCAGCATCAACGAGTCGATGCCCTCCAGAGAAGGTTATATATCCTCCAACAGAACCACCAACTAAAGTAACTATAGCAAGTATGTTTATTTTATCAGGAATGAAAGTTTTTACAACCGCCTGCCCTACAGGTGGGTTGGATGAAAAGGCAACATAGATAGTCAAAAGAACCATTATCCCACCAAATATCTTTGCAAACATATCCATAGCTTTTCCAGCTTCTTTATATAAAAATATTGAAACAGCAACAACGGCACTAATAACAGCACCTGTTTTTGTTGAAATTCCAAAAAGTACATTCATTCCAAGGCCTGCTCCCGCAATATTGCCTATATTAAATGCAATTCCTCCAAATACTATTAAAAAAGAAACCAAGTAGCCTAGTCCAGGCAAAATAATATTAGCAATTTCCTGTCCTCTTTTTCCTGAAACACATATTATTCTCCAAACATTAAGCTGTGCTCCAATATCCAATAATATTGATATCAAAATTACAAATCCAAAGCTAGCCCCCAAGCTTTGAGTAAATACCGTAGTTTGAGTTAAAAATCCAGGTCCAATTGCAGAAGTAGCCATCAAAAATGCCGCTCCTAGAAGCAAACTCCAATTAGGTTTTTTTATGCCTACCACCTTATCTTCATTATTTCTTACATCCTTTAATTCTTCCAATTTAAAAGCCCCCTTATTTATAGATATATATGAACAACTTGGAACTTAAAAATTATAAACTCCAAGTTTATCCTGACAAACTTGATTTGTAAATCAGAGTAGAGAGTAGGGAGTACAGTGAAGATAGCAGCTTCAAAACGCTTTAATCAAAATTCCAGATTTCCTAAGATGTTCATTTATTTTACTAGCAAATGCAAGAGCATTTGAACTATCTCCATGAATACATACAGTATCCGCTTTTATATCTATTTCTTTGCCTTGCTGACACATAACCTTTTTATTTTTAATCATCTTTTCTACTCTTAACACTGCTTCATCTTTATTTGTCACCATTGCATCAATTTGCTTTCTTGGAGTAAGCGTTCCATCAATTTGGTAAGTTCTATCTGCAAATACTTCACTTGCAGTCTTAATACCTATCTTTTCTCCAGCCTTTACTAGTTCACTTCCTGAAAGTCCATACAAAATCAACTCAGAATCAACCTTGTATACTGCTTCTGCCACTGCCTCTGCTAAATCTTTATCTTTTGCAGCCATATTATATAGAGCACCATGCGGTTTTACATGGTGCATTGTTCCTCCCTCAGACTTAACAAAACCATACAAAGCACCTATTTGATATACCATTATGTCATATGCTTCCTTTGGTGAAATTACAATGTTTCGTCTTCCAAAACCAATTAGATCTTGAAGCCCGGGATGTGCTCCAATTGCCACCTTATTCAAAATTGCCATTTCCACTGTTTTATGCATCACGGAAGGATCTCCCGCATGAAAACCACAGGCTATATTAACAGATGTAACATACTTCAATACTTCTTCATCTAGTCCAATTTTATATATTCCAAAGCTTTCACCTAAATCACTATTTAAATCAATACTATACATTTGTTTTTCCCCCCAAATATAACATACATTTTTGCACAAGTTAGTTCATTCCGTTTTTCGGAACTCAAGTTCCATTTTATAGATTTATAATGTTATTATACTTTTTGCAAAATGCAATGTCAATAATTTATCAAATATAATAGTTATTTTTTGATAAATTAATTAATAAATGCAGTTATCATTGTGTATATTTTATTTACCATATAAAATTACATAAAAGCTATCAAAAATAGGATGCCCTAATAAATAAAGCACCCCTTAATAATTTTACTTGTTACCTCTACGAACCTTTAGCTTTCTTATTTTTCCAAACATGAAATCAAAAAATTTGTCTCTTAGATTTATTAATTTTCTTTAATACCTTGAAATACTGTTCCTTCGTCTACTTTGGGTTCATAAACTTCATCAACTGCTCTAATAATAAACCTTCCAGTAACCACAGCATTTAATATTACCACCACAATTAAAATATAATAATATTGAAACTTATCAAGCAAAATTCCATATACCATTGAACCCAAAGGAACCGCTCCTTGCGAAAATATTCCTAGAAGTGAGAAGAACCTTGAACGCATATCATTTGGAACCATTTTTTGAAGATTTGCTCCTATTGGCGTATTGACACAAGCATTAAAAATTCCAATTATCAAACATATGAAAGCAAGAAAGGCAAATAATATCCAAGAATGACCTCCAAGCAATTTAACTTCACTTGGGAAAACAGCTATGGCTAAAGTCAAAAACATCACTGCTTCTACAATCAATCCTAAATTCATGACAAGTTTTGTTTTTAATTTTTTAGAAAATATACCTAATGCTATATTTCCAATTAACATTCCGACAGTAAATGTCGCCATAATATAACCATACTGCTGTGATGTAAAACCAATAGCTTTTTTAATCACATATGGCATAATTATATCCACAAATGGAGCTACAAGTAAATTTGATATCATTGCAAAGATAAATAACTGCATTAGTCCTTTATCTCCTTTTATAAAGGTAAGCACTTCTCCATTTTCATTAAAGAATAATGATATGGTCATTTTTTCTTGCTTGTGATTTTTACATACATATATTATGAGCGCAGACATTATTCCTGATATTATAAAAGATAAGCCATTTATTAGAAAAACTACTTTTATACCAAAAAAACCATAAATAATACCACCAAGTGCAGGCCCTATTACCATAGAAAATGCATCGAGGCCTCCTCTTGCAGACATTGCCTTCATAAGTTCATTTTCATCAAGCAATTCCCCTATAATTGCACTTGAAGCTGAATTAAATATACTATCCATAATCGATATAAAAATTTGACATCCAAACAGAATATATATATTAATCTTTCCACCAAAAGCTAAAAATCCAAGTACGCATATTAAAATTCCTCTTCCAAAGTCAGATGCAATCATTATCTTTCTTCTATCTTTTCTATCTCCTAATATACCTGCAAAAGGTGATGTTATAAGATTTGGCAGTAGATTAAGTGCAGAAAACACTCCCATGAGTGCTCCTGAATGCGTCAAATCAAGTATAAAAAGCGGAAGTGCTATTTGCTGCACGCCTGTACCTATATACGATATAAATCTTCCCGCCAAATATAATATAAAATTTCTTTTATTCTTCATACCATATCTCCTTAGATTGTTATTGTAACCTCTGTTCCGTCCTTAGCTTTCACTTCCACAAGTCTTAAGCCTCTGTAATGTCTTAAAATATTAATAGATTTTCTTAATGCTCTATAATCAATCATATCCATATACTTTCTATCCTTTTCAGGTATATATTTCTGTATAAATGGAGCCTGTATCAATGATATACCTAAATTTGCAAGACATAATGGAACTGGCACAAAAAATCTTCTTCCATTTGTTTTAACATATACACGCATATGCCTCACTCCTATTCAATAGTTACTTCCACAATATCTCCATCAGCACTATTTACATCTACTATTTTTCCAGAAATCCCATTGTCAATCGCTTCTGCTATAAGGTTTAAATCAATATTTTCCATCCCCTTAACATCAGTATTTATAGGAATTTTCCCGAAGGTTTTTAGCACAGTTTTTATAAACTTAATTGGTAAATTTACATTTACTACATCACCTTCATGCGAATTAACTCTTATTTTAAGTGTTTTATTTATAATGTCATCATCTTGAGCTAACTGAACGCTGGTACTTGTTTTTTTATCACCTATAGCTTCTATAAGCTCCTGTGCTTTATCCGCAGTTATTTTTCCTTCTTCAACCATTTTTAAAATTTTTGATATTTCTTCATTCATAATAAACTCCTCCATTTTATTCATTTAACATTTTAATTGCTTCGTCAGGAGTTATCTCTCCTTTATCAAGCATATCAATAACTTTCTTTTTATCCACATTTGAAGTGGAAGGAGCAACATTATACCCAAGAGCAGTTAAAACCTCATCCAATTTTGCCCTAACCGTTGGATACGATATTCCAAGTTCTTTTTCAACATCTTTTATATTCCCTCTATTTTTAAGGAACGCACCAACGAAATTTAGCTGGTCACTTGTAAGATATTCAAATCTAGTTGATAATTCAAATTTATTTTCAATTACAGTTTTGCATTTACTGCATTCAAGTTTTGTTATATTAAGTTTTCCTCCACAAACTGGGCATTTATTTAAAATTTTGTAGGCCAAGTTATCACTTCCTTCCTATGAATATAATATAACACTGCCATTAAACATTTTCAAGTATTATATTAAAATTATTTATCAATATTTATATTTATATTGATAAAATTAATGTCAATATTAACATTTTTAACATAAGTATTAACTTTATCAATAAAATAATATTTATAAAAAGCTGTGTTATAAAGCAAAAGCTTATAAAAATACTGAACTATATAATTAAAATAAATCAAATTATATAGTTCAGTATTAGTTAAACTAAATCCAGACACATTATAATTGTGTACACAGTGTGGAGCTGTAATTTTAATTTTATTCACGGCATCTTATTTAAGCACATAGTATTTAAGATTCTCTTAATCTCGTCTATATTTTTTCCTATTCCAGCTTCCACCGCTGCTGTAAGCGATCCTTCAACAAATGCCGTGTCAATAATTTCAATCTTATCCTTTTTACATTCATCAATACAATCAACTGCCATTTCTGCGCTATTATATGCACTTCCCATGTCAAAAATTATTATTACTCCGTCTTCAGAATATACTTCATTTATAGCGTCAATAATTCTCTTTACATCTGTTCCAAACCTACCGTCCTCTGTACCACCCGCTGCTGCTATATGTGCATTAGAGGCTATCTCCTTACATAGCTTTTTTATGTCCTTAGCAAGATCAAAACTGTGCGAAACTACTACTATTCCTACCACAATAAACCACACTCCCAACTTTTTTCTAACCAGTCACCTTCTATATAAATTTTCAACCCCTTATAAACCTTCAATAATTGTTTTACAATTATGCACATGTCAATTATATCATTATGTGTAATAAAATTCATCTACGTTTTCAACTATTATACAATTATAGAAAATGCCAGAAAACAATTTTAAAAATGATTTCCTGGCATCCATAAACTTATTGATTTGAAATTTTTCTCGCATAAGAATTATACTTCAAAAATTCTTTTAGTCTCATCACAAGTTATTCTATATTCTTTTCCATTAACTTTTGTTAAAAGTATTACTTTACCTTTCCATAAATCAACCATATATTTAAGTGTAGATTCGGCATAATTTAAATTCAGTTCTCTTCCATCATAAACATGTTGCAAGGTAAGAGTATTGTCTTTAAGTGACATATCTATCACACGTATAAGTGGTATATTATTCATGCCGCAGGAATTGCAAATTGAATTTCTTATGTTCATCCACCCATCTTCGTCAGCTACATCATCGATAGTATATTCACCATTTTTATTTGAATATTGAAACAAATTTAGTTCTTCACATATTTCTCTTGTAAGATATCTTCTTATAAATGATTCATCTCTTTCAATTTTTCTTACTTCAAAAATTTTATCTCTTCCATATCTCCTTTCAATATCCTTCAAAAGCATAAATCCAAGATAGTATGGATTTAACGAACCAAAAAGTGGAGCAATTACATCATTATGCCTCTTTATAAATTCAAGATGAAGCCCTGTCGGAAGATCAAGTTCATTTAATATGGTATAATGCCAAAAACTTGCCCATCCTTCGTTCATTATTTTAGTTTCAATTTGCGGTATAAAATAAAAAGTTTCTTTCCTCACAATTTCTATTATATTTCTTTCCCACTCTTCAAGATGAGCATGATTTTGAATAAAATAAACAACATCATCTTCTGGTTCAATAGGAATTTTATTTAGATCAGGTTCTTTAGCTTCTCTTATAGGTTCATATTGGTTTCTATTTTCAATTTTTTTATTAAAATCATTTATAATATTCCTTTTAATTTGGCTATCAGATAACCTTTTAACTCCTACTACCCTTGAGGTTTGATATCTTATCGCATGAGCTGCATCTAAAATATGTTCTACTCTAGCATTTCCTATAGATGGATCATTTATATATCCCCTTATTATATCAGCATCATTTTTAAACATTTGTATGGTATAACTAGCATCAGTCCCCATAGCAAAAAGCCTATTGTTTTTAAAAAAATCATTATGACCATAAACATGTGCCATCGTTAATATTTGAAGTAAAAGTGTGTTTTCCTTCATTAAATATGCAAGGCACGGATCTGAGTTTATTACCATTTCGTAAGGAAGTCCAACAAGGTCATAATTATACAGTGTCTTTTGTTTTTCATATGCTTTTCCAAAGCTCCAATGTGGATACCTTGACGGCATTCCAGTATAAGTTTCATAAGAAAGCATATCATTATAACTTACAATTTCAAATTCTTGTTCATAATAATCAAGCCCTTCCTCTTGTACTTTTTTCTCAATCTTTTCATTCCACTGTTCTAAATCCTTCAAAGTATAATTTTCTATGACTCTCCCTCCTTCAAATCCTTTATAAGCATTGCTTTTAATACTGGCCATAAATCTTCTTTATTTTTTATTGTTGAAGATATAAAATTATTTTTATTCATATTTGAATCAAGTTTATATTTCATAGTTCCAGAATAGGTATATGGTAAAATTTCAGCATAACCTACCATGTTACATACATTACAAAGATCATTAAAAGCTTTTAAAGCCCTTTCATCATCCTCTGTAAAATTGTCACCATCGCTTACATAAAAACCATATATATTCCAAAGCTCTGTATTATATCTTTCTTCTATTATTTGAAGTGCCTTATTTATCCCGCTTGATATATACGTTCCTCCAGACTCTACCTTATGAAAAAAATCATTTTCATTTACTTCATGCCCAACTGTAGAATGAGATATAAAAGTTATTTCAACACTTACATATTTAAGTCTTATAAATCTTGACAATATAAAAAAGAAGGAACGGGCAAGATATTTTTTTGTTGTATCCATTGAACCAGAACAATCCATAATACACATTATAGCCGCATTACATTCCTTTTTAGGTTTTTCTTTTATTCTGTGATACCTTAAATCCTCTTCTCTAAATGGAAATCTATCCTTCTCCTTGCTCTCATCTAATTCCGCCTCACGTATGGCTCTTTTCCTCCCCTGCTCTCTCTTTAATTTTTCAACTACAGTTTTCTTTTTTGCAAGTCTTGGCCTTATGCCATACTTTTGATAACCTGCCATTTTCTTCGAGCTTTCTGTAACTATTTCGGAATACTTTTTCTTATCAAGATTAGGCAAATTAATATCTTCAATTAAGTAGTTTATTACATCTTCTATGGTAACTTCCGTTTCATATATGTCTTCTCCTTCTTCGTTACCTGCTCCACCTTTTCCCTTACCAGCTTTTACTCTTTCTTTTCCAAGACTGTCTCCTTTTTTTCACTTCCATCTCCACTGCCTACCGCTGGAGAATTTTTTCCATATATAAATTCATATTCTTTAAGTCCTCTTATTGGTATCTTAATTTTTTTGTTTGCACCTTCGCCTATGATACTTCTTCTGATAAAATATCAGCCAAGTTTTCCTTAATAGCTTTCTCAACAAGCTCTCTATGCCTTCTTCTATCTCCTATGGTTCTATCATGATCCGTTGGATTGATATTGTAATCTCTAAATATTGCCATACCATCAATCCTTCCACAAATTATTGGCTGCATACTTTAAAATTACATCACAGCAGGAATCACAATATCCATTTCTTTTCATTTCTTCAACCATTGAATCGTATTTTTCATTTTGTTCTTTATCTCTAACTCTAGATTTAGTTATAATCCTTGAAAGGTCTTTTACAGATGCCGTGAGCTTCTTTTCTATGGCTTCTTTAAGAGGTTCATATGCATCATATGCTATATTTCCACCATTTCTTACAACATAAAACATATAGGAAGTTACATCCATTCTAAATCCTTTTGCAGAACTTTCTGAAATTCCAATTTGCTCTTCTATAGAACGCATGAACTTTTCATCTGGATTAAGTTCTTCACCTGTGGACTTATCCTTTATTTTATTCTTATTTACGAATGCTTCTGCATTATCAAGATAATTATTAAACAAAGTTTCTGCCTGCTCTCTGTAACTTTGTATAAATGCTTTTGTTATTTCTTTTTCAAGTACCTTATTATATTCTTTTCTTATTACATTTTGAACAAATCCAAGATATTTCTTTCTTTCATCTTCGGATATATCAAGTTCCTTTACAGATTTTATAATACTCTCCATTATGCTTAAAGGATTTATGCAGTCATATTCAGAACTAGAAAGTGCATTATCTATTGCTTTTACTATAAATCTTGTAGATATTCCATTCATTCCTTCCATTATTCCAGCTTCTTCTCTAAGTTCATTTATATCAACCTTCTTAGTTGTTCCATTTTCTACTATGTCTTCACCATTATATATTTTAAGCTTTGTTATAATATCAACTTTAGAGGAAGGCTTAAGTCTTGAAAGTATTGCAAACATAGCTGCTGTGCTCAAAGTATGAGGAGCTATATGCGCTGTAAAATTACTCTTTTTAAGTATCTTTTCATAAATTTTTATTTCTTCATTAAGTTCAAGACAATACGGAACTTCAATTTTTACTATTCTATCAAGTATAGCTTCATTTGTATGATCAGATTTAAACTTATTCCATTCTGCCTCATTTGAGTGAGCTATAATAAGCCCATCAAAATATATCATTGCACCTTTTCCTGGCGATGGTATAGATTTTTCCTGAGTAGCAGTTATTATTGTGTGAAGATATTCAACATCATTCTTAAATACTTCTATAAACTCTACCATACCCCTATTTCCAACGTTGAAAGCTCCATTTAAGGAGAATATCCTTGGATCGTCCTCTGAATATAAATCCATTTTTGATATATCTATGGAACCAGTTAAAATTGAAGTATCCTGATTGTTAGGATCTACTGGTGGAACTACACCAATACCTTTTCTTGATCTTATTGAAAAGCCACTGGTTGTAATTGGAAATTTTTCGTATTCACCCTTATAGTCATGTGTAAGTCTATACTTACAAACAGGACACAAATCTCCTTCTATTTCTATACCAAGTTCTTTTTCAAATTCTCCCCTTAAATGCTTAGGTATAAGATGCAGCGGTTCTTCTCTCATAGGACATCCTTTAAGACTGTAAACAGGCTGCGAAGCTTCAAGTGCTTTTTTTATAGCTTCAACTAATGATGATTTTCCTGCTCCAACAGGTCCAACAAGATAAAGTACCTGCCTTGCCTCTTCCCCTTTCATTGAGGAAGCATTGAAATAATTTACAAGTTTCATTATAACTTTATCTATTCCAAAAAAGTCATCTTTAAAAAAAGTTGTATTTCTTTATAGGTTCGTTCCCATATATTTTTCTTGTCCTTGGATTTTCTTCTGGTTTTAATACTTCAAATCCTTTTTCCTTTATAATGTCATATATCCTTTTATGTGCAAGCTTACAAACATCGGGATTTTTTTTTAACTATATCAAGATATTCAAGAAATGTACCTTCAAATTTAATCTTATTTGAGTTTTCCCTATCATTCTTTATTATCTCTTTAAAATCCATAAACGCACCTCCTAATGGCAATTTAAAATTACAAGCCATAAAATATAATCTTCATACAAAATATATATTTTTTTTTTCATATTTATATTCATAAACTTTACAAAATAAAATTTTATTGACATTTACAATCTTAACTAATATAATAAAGTAAAATTTTAATTACAATCTTATCAAGAGAGGCTGAGGGACTGGCCCTTCGAAGCCCGGCAACCAGTACTTATACATGTAGTATATGGTGCTAATTCCAGCAGCTAGGTAAGTTTTATACTTATAGGCTGATAGATGAGAATAATCCTTAGAGTAATTACTCGAGATTTTTCTCGGGTTTTTGTTATGTGAGGATTTAAGATTTTCTGTCAAAACAAAAAAATTATTCAAAACCGCGCACTGTGAATTGTGTATTGTGAACTGATATAAAGGGGGCTAATAAATGAATTCAAATATAGTAGACTTACTAAACAAGAAAATTCTTGTGCTTGATGGTGCTATGGGAACGTGTATTCAAGGCTTTAACCTTAATGAACATGACTTTTGCGGATCTCTTCACTGCCATATAAATCAAAAGGGCAACAACGACATTTTAAATCTTACAAATCCAGAGGTAATAAAAGCTATTCACAATAAATACCTTGAAGCTGGGGCTGACATCATTGAAACCAATACTTTCAATGGAAACAGAATATCTCAAAGTGATTACAACATGGAAGGTAAAATATACGAAATCAATTTTACTGGAGCTAAACTTGCAAAGGAAGCTGTTGATGCCTTCACTAAAAAAACTCCAGGAAAACCTCGTTTTGCAGCTGGTTCTATTGGTCCTACAAACAGAACCTTATCCATGTCACCAGACGTTGAAAATCCCGGTTTTAGAAATGTAAATTTTGATGATCTTGTTTTAGCATACAGCGAACAAATTGAAGGTCTTATAGACGGTGGTGTAGATTTACTTCTTATAGAAACTATATTCGATGCTTTAAATGCAAGAGCCGCTATATTGGCTGCCGAAAGCGTATTTGAAAAAAAATCTCGTGTCCTTCCTATTATAATATCTGGAACTGTAGCGGATAAAAGTGGAAGAATTCTTTCTGGTCAAACACTTGAAGCTTTTGCAGAAAGCATGAAAAATGAGCATGTGATTGCCATAGGCCTTAACTGTTCCTTTGGTGCAAAAGAACTCGTACCTTTTATAAAGCAACTTTCTGATACTCAAGATAAATATATATCTTTTTATCCAAATGCTGGGCTTCCAAATTCACTTGGAGAATATGAAGAACTTCCAGAACAAACAGCTTCTCTTGTTAAAAGGCTTGCACTAGACGGAAACATCAATATTGTTGGAGGCTGCTGTGGTACCACCCCTAATCACATTAAAGCCATAAGTAATGCTGTTGATGGCATAAAACCAAGAAAAATTCCTAAATTAGAACCAGAAACAATTTACTGCGGTCTTGAAGCTGTAAGAATAAACAAGGAAAGTAACTTTGTAAATGTAGGTGAAAGAACAAATGTAGCAGGTTCAGCAAAATTTGCAAGGCTTATAAGGGAGAAGAATTATGAGGAAGCCTTATCTGTAGCAAAACATCAAGTTGAAAATGGGGCTCAGATAATAGATGTAAATTTTGATGATGCTCTTTTAGATGCTACGGTTGAGATGGAAACATTTTTACGTCTCATTGCAAGTGACCCTGAAATTTCAAAGGTTCCAGTAATGATAGATTCCTCCAATTTTGAGGTTTTGGAAACTGGTCTTAAATCAATTCAAGGTAAAGCAATTGTAAACTCTATAAGTCTTAAGGTTGGAGAAAAAAGATTTTTAGAGGAAGCAAAAATAATTAAAAACTTTGGCGCTGGTGTTGTAGTTATGGCGTTTGACGAAAATGGTCAAGCCGAGACCTTTGAAAGAAAAATAGAAATTTGCAAAAGAGCTTATGAACTCCTAACTAAAAAAATAAACTTTCCATCAGAAAAATATTATTTTTGATCCTAATATCTTAGCTATTGCAACAGGAATAGAAGACCATGATAACTACGCTGTAAATTATATAAAAGCTGTAAAATGGATAAAAGAAAATTTACCTTATGCAAAAGTAAGCGGAGGCGTAAGCAATCTTTCCTTTTCTTTTAGAGGAAATAATGTAATAAGAAAAGCTATGCACTCAGTTTTCCTATATCACGCGATAAATGCAGGAATGGACATGGGAATAGTAAACCCTGGAATGATTGATCTTTATGATGATATAGACAAAGAGCTTTTATCTAAAGTTGAAGCTGTAATACTAAATAAAAAACATAATGCCTCTGAAGAACTCCTCGAATTTGCCCAAGATTACAAAAGTTCGGAAAAAACTAAAAATAAAACTGAAGATGTATGGAGATCTAAAAATTCCAGTGAAAGACTAAGCCATGCTTTAGTTAAAGGAAATGTAGAATTTATAGCTGAAGATATAGAAGATGCAAGAAAAGAATACAAAAGTGCTTTAGAGATTATAGAAGGCCCTCTAATGGATGGAATGAAAAAGGTTGGAGCGCTATTTGGTGAAGGAAAAATGTTTTTACCTCAGGTTGTTAAAAGCGCTAGAGTTATGAAAAAAGCAGTTGAATGCTTACTTCCATATATAAACGCTGAAAAAGGCAGCAGCACCAGTGCGGGAAAAATTGTATTTGCAACTGTAAAAGGTGATGTCCATGACATAGGAAAAAATATAGTTTCTGTAGTGCTTTCCTGCAACAATTTTGAGGTTATAGACCTTGGTGTCATGGTACCATGCGAAACTATACTTGAAACTGCCATAAAGGAAAAAGCAGATATAATAGCCTTGAGTGGTTTAATAACACCGTCCCTAAATGAAATGAGTCATGTTGCAGAAGAAATGAAACGTCAAGGCTTAAATATTCCTCTTATAGTTGGCGGCGCAGCAACTTCAAAAACTCATACAGCTTTAAAAATCGCAACTAAATATGAAAAAGTAATTTATAGTACAGATGCTTCCAATGCAGTAGAGGTTACTAAAAACCTTATGAGTTCTAAAAGTGAAAACTATATAACTAAAATTCACAAAGAATATGATGATATACGCAAAACATTTTCTGAGCACAAAGCAAACCTTATAACTTTAGAAAAGGCAAGAAAAAATAAATTTAATATTGATTGGAAAAAAACTGAAATTAAAACTCCAAACTTCATTGGTATAAAAAAGATTATAAATTTTCCTTTAAAGGAACTTAGAAAATATATAGATTGGACTTTTTTCTTTACAGCTTGGGATATGAAAATGGTTTATCCTAAAATATTAGAGGATCCAAAATACGGAGCTGAAGCAAAAAAACTTCTATATGATGCTAATAAAATGTTAGATTTGTTTGAAAATGAAAATATAATAAGTGCAAATGGTGTCCTTGGAATCTTTCCTGCAAATTCAATTGGTGACGACATTGAAGTATATCATAACCAAAAAACTGTAATCTTTAATATGCTTCGCCAGCAGCAAATATTGAAAGACAATTATTTCAAATCACTTTCAGATTACATCGCTCCAAAAGAAAGTGGAATAAAGGATTATATCGGTGGATTTATTGTAACTACTGGTATTGGTGCAAAGGAATACTCTGAACAATTAAAGAATAATGGTGATGAATACGGCGCTGCCATGGTAAAAATATTATGCGATAGGCTTGCAGAAGCTTTTTCTGAGATACTTCACCTTGAAGTTAGAAAGTCTTACTTTGGATACGCACCAGAAGAAAACTTATCTCTTCCAGATTTGCTTAAAGGAGCTTACAGAGGAATTCGTCCTGCTTTTGGATATCCTTGTCTCAATAATCATGCTGAAAAAGCAAAATTATTTCAGCTGCTTTACGAAGAAGGAGATATTGGAGTTAACTTAACTGAAAATTACATGATGGATCCAGTTTCAAGTACTTGCGGACTGTACTTTGCAAATAAAGAAGCTAAATACTTTACAATAAATAAAATTGGAAGAGACCAATTAGAAGATTATGCCGATAGAAGCCAAAAAGATATTAAAGAATTAGAAAAACTATTTAATACTTTAATATAAAATCAAGGAAAGCTATTTTTAGCTTTCCTTAATTGCTTTTAATATTGTTTATTTCTATACTACCGGCACTATCCTTTAATTGAATCATATTATTACTTTTTCCTACCTCTCCCTTTGCCGTTTTTTCACCGAATTCACCATTTATATTTATACTAGAAAAATCGCTTTTTATACTTCCAGCACTTGCTTCTGCATCTAACTTGAATGCTGAAGCTTTAGGAAGTGTCAGTTTTATTCGTCCAGCAGAGGCTGAAAAATCAACATTATTATTAAATTTATCGTATTGAATCTCTGTATTACCTGCAGAGTTTGATCCCTCTATATCACCAGTAAACTTTGTAATTTGAATTTTTCCTGCTGATGCCCTTAAATTTGAACTCCTAGTTTTTAAATTGTCTGCATTTAAATTTCCAGCCGAATTCTTATATGTGAAGGTAGTTGCTGACACATTTTTCATTTGTAATTTACCTGCACTAAGTTTACAATCCAAGTTTTTAAGCTCATATCCGTTTATATTCACATCTCCTGCTGAAGATACTACCTTTAGACTATTTTTATATGAAGTCGGTAAACTTATATTTGCAACTATATCCGAGCTATAGTTTAAGAAAAAACCCATATGTTTTTTAGTTAATTCCACATATAAAGTTTTACCTTCCTTATAGCATTTAAGTTCTGGTTCTGTATAAGCATTACTTGCAGTTATTTCTCCATCTACTTTTACCTTAATACTATTTGTACCTTCATTATTAAATTTTATATCGCCAGAATAAAAATCAATTGATATTTCATCTATTCCATCAAGATCCATACTTTTACTAGCGTGATAATTATAACTGTTACCAGCTAGCTGAAAAAGACCATGCCCTCCAAGCTTATCATTAGTAGTAAATGAAAAATTCCCAAAAGAAAAAAATGTTAAAGCTGCTATACCATATGATACTAACATTACTCCAAGCAAGCACAAAACAACTTTTTTTACATTAAAATTATTCTTAAAATCCATAACCTCCTACTCCCCCTTTATTGTTTTTATATTCCACTTAACGTACTTAACTGTAATTCCCATAAAAAACTTCACAAGATAAAACATTCCTATACAAAACAAAATTCCTAACGCAGTTGTTCCTATACCCACAAAAAATATTGATATGTCAGGGATACCATTAGGCGTACTAACAAGTCCAGGAAATATTGGTCTTAATATAGTACAAATAGTTGTAACAACTCCAGCTACTAAAACACCAATGGCTCCACAACACATTCCGATAAGTGCCCCTAATATTCCAAGATACGGTCCTAAAATGAATACAAGGTTAAAAAATACTAATGCAATAAAAATTCCTATAGATCCTCCAACTGACTGATTTGAATTAACTTTACTATTATCATCTGTATTTCTATATTGAGCAGCTATGTCCCTTGGACTTCCAAGTTCCTTTATAAGCTCATCTTCAGTTTTACCGCTTTCCATCCCAATTCTAAAATGTTCTTCATAATCGTAAAGAATTTCTTCCCTTTCATCATTACCAAAATCGCTTAAATAATGTCTCAAGGCATCCATAAATTCTTCCCTTTTACTCATCAATATCAGCCTCCTTTAAAATATTATTAACCTTCTCAACAAAGTTTTCCCATTCATCTGTAAGCTTTTTTCTCGTTTCCTTCCCAAGTTCAGTTAATCTATAATACTTTCTAGGAGGTCCTTCTGTAGACTCCTGCAAATATGTTGTAAAATAGCCTTCTTTGCTTAATCTTCTTAAAATAGGATAAATAGTTCCATCTGAAATCTCTATGTCCTTGGATATTTCATTTACTAACTCATATCCATAACAATCTTTCTTATCCAATACCGCGAGTACACAAAGTTCCAGGATTCCCTTTTTTAACTGCGTATTCATAATCATTACTCTCCTTGTTTATTTTGTACAACTATAATATATCACTTAGTAGTGTATAATGCAAGATACCAAGTGATACTTTTTACTACAGACGACTTAAAGATTATAAATATCCAGGTTATCCTTACAAACTGGAATTTAGCGAGGTGATATTGATTTGGGATATTAAATAAAGCTAATAAATCTAAGACGATAAATCCTAAAAATCTAAGAGAATTTAATAACTCGCATACGCTCAAACAGATTAAATTCTCTAAGACTTTTACGATTTATCATCTAAGATTTATAAAGCTTTATTTAAACCATCCCAACACCTCATTTCTAGCAATGAGGTTTATTATACTATAAATTTTGTTTTTGAGGACATAATCAAATGTGGTACACTAAGACATTATCACTTTTCAATCATAATTAATTAATACATTTCTATGAAAATATTTACAAATTAAATTGAACCTGCTATAATGGAATTAACTTAAACGCTTAAGTAATAAAAATAGGTATCATCAGGTGGGATAAAAATGAAAAAAGTTACTATGAAAGATATTGCAATACGCGCAGACGTATCTTTAGCTACTGTGTCTTATGTACTAAATAATAATGAAAAAGAAAAAATTAATGATGAAACAAAAGAAAAAATATTTAAAATAGCAAAAGAACTTAACTATGTTCCAAATTTAAATGCTCGTTCTCTAGTTAATAAAAAATCTGGACTTATCGGTGTTATAGTTGTACGAGATTATAAAACCGAAGGACCATGGAAAAAAAACTTTTACAGTAGTTATATAAATACCCTTGAAAGACTGCTTAATAAACAAGGCTATCATTTACTTATAACTAATGTTCCTTCAGATAAACCAAATTTAAATATTATTTTGCAAAGAGAACTTGAAGCTGTTTTTGTTATTGACGTTGATGAAAAATTTTTCTTATAAAATTTCTAATTAAATTTTACCGTTCCAATAATAATTCTAGATAGTATTATAGAAGATAATCTATTTTACAAAATTTTACCAAATTTTCAGTATACTATAAATAAAGCCTTAGAAGACATTAATGATAAAGAAGCTTATCTCATAACTGAAAAATTTAATAGTACTAAAGTTATGGACTCCATAATTAATACTTTCAATAAAAAAAAGCATAATTTATATATAATGGAATCTAAAGAAGGTATAAAAAATTTTCTTAAAACAAGGAAAGATAATAAGGGAATAGTAATAAGTGAATATGTTGCCTTACTAGCTGAAAGATATGTTGATTACAAAAACCTTACAGTTATATCTACGTGTGGTGACTCATACTTTTTGCCTGAAGATATAAACTTGCTTGAATTTAATATATTAAATAAAGCAGAAAAATCCGTGGAATTAATGAAGGAACTTTTAGAACAAAAGTACAGGGGAAATAGATATCTCATACTGCAAGCAGAGTAAAATCTGCTTAAAAATATGTACTTAAACGATTAAGTTTAAAGAACAAGAATATATTGACAACACAAAATAGAAGTTGGAGCTTAAAATAACATCTTAATAAGGAGGAATAAACATGTTAAAAGAAGCAATTTTACACATGAGTGACAGCACGTTTGCCTACAGTATAGGCAAATATTCATTGATCTTAAAAATAAGAGTTAAAAAAGGTGATATGGATGAAGTTAATTTATACTATGGCGATCGATATGAGCCAGTCAAAGAAATAACAATGTATAAAAAAGAAATGGATGTTACTTATACTGATGACTTGTATGATTATTATGAAGTTCAAATTACCCCTTCCTTTAATAAAATAGGATATTACTTCGAACTTATATCTGGTAAAGAAAAAGTTATATATCTCAAGGAAGGTTCTTAAATAATCCTCCAAAAGAGCGAAATCAGCTGTTTATGTTCGCATATATATGTAAAGCAGACATATACAAGGGATATAATTATTGGAAAGATATGATAGTATATGAAATATTTGTAGATAGATTTTACAAGGATGGAATTGATGAAAGTTGGTACAAACTACCTACAGCAAACGATATTTATGGTGGGAATCTTAAGGGAATATTAAACAAACTTGATTATCTTGAAAAATTAGGTGTTAATTGCATATATCTAACCCCAATATTTTCATCACCAAGCAATCATAAATATGACACTGTTGACTACTATACTATTGATAAAAGCTTTGGTGACAAAGAGACCTTAAAAACTTTAATAGATGAGTGTCATAAAAAAGACATTAAAATTATTCTTGATGCTGTGTTCAATCATACAAGCAATCAATTTTTTTTGCCTTTAAAGATGTACTCGAAAAAGGAAGTAATTCTAAATACTATAATTGGTATCTCTTTAAGGATAAAAATAACTACGAGTGCTTTGGTTCTTCAAAAAATATGCCTAAGTTTAATACTGCTTGCAGTGAAGCAGCAGAGTATGCTATAAACGTAGCAAAATATTGGATCAAAGAATTTCATATTGATGGCTGGAGATTAGATGTTGCCAATGAAATAGACCATAAATTTTGGAGAAGATTTAGAGAAGAAATCAAAAGTGTTAAACCAGACGCCTTCATAATAGGCGAGGCATGGGACGGTGCTGAAAGTTATCTCAATGGAGATCAGTATGATTCTGTAATGAACTATCCTTTCATGTATGCTTTAATAAATTATTTTGCTAAAAACTCTTTCACTATAAATGAATTTGATGCATATATAAATAACCTTTTTTGCACGATATAGAAAACCAATAAGAAACCAGATGCTAAATCTTATTGGCAGCCATGATACTAGCAGATTTCTTTATGAAGCAGGTGAAAATATAGAGTCATTGAAAATGGCTGTATTCTTTCAAATGACTTCTATTGGAATACCAATGGTATACTATGGGGATGAATTAGGATTAACAGGTGGTAATGATCCTGACTCCAGAAGAACCATCGATTTTAAAAATGGAAATAAAGAACTTTTTAATTATTATAAAAAACTTATATCTATTAGAAAGAATAGTGCCGCTTTAAAGTACGGTGAATTCAAAACTATATATGCAAGCGACAACGTTTATGCATATAAAAGGTTCACAACAGATGAGAATATAATAAATATTTTTAATAATAACGCTGCTAAAAAAAGCATTGTTCTAAATATTGCTGGCACTAAAGTGATGGATTTATATAATAATACAAACTATTATTTAGAAGCTAATAAATTAATTATTAATATGTCTCCCTTCCAAAAATGCATATTGAAGCTTGAGTAAAATTTAGAAAAAAACTGTCGTCCTAATTATTAGCTTGCAAGAATACAACATGGTCTGTGTAAACTCTATGAAGAAACACAGACTATGTCTTTTTCCAACAAAAAATTAATAAAATAATGTATTAGAAAAACTGCTATATATCACATAAATCACCATCATAAACAATTGCGAAAAAATTTTTCTATTTATCTTTCAATTACAATTCCAGTAATATCAAGCTTCCTGCAAGCCTCTAACTTTTCTACTGTTCCACCTAGCTTCCCACTGTCCTTCATGACTACAATTTTTGCAGCATATTCCTTAAATAAAGCCATGTTAATTTCTTCACTAAAAGGCCCAAGTACTGCAATAATATCCTTCATTTTAACCTTGCTTTCTCTGCAAAACTTAATACTTTCCACTGCTGGAAGCACTCTGTAAATAAATCTATTATTACCTCGTATAGTTTCAAAATCCTTTATATTTTTAGAGCCAGTGGTAAAAAACACACTGCCTTTTATTTTTCCAAGGCTTTTCAAATATTCCATACAAGCTTCCACTGAATTTACATAAATGCAATTTTTATATTTGACTTTTGTCTTAGGTCTTTCATACCTTTTGTATTTTACCTTGCACTTTTTAGAAGCCTCTTTTGCATTTTTAGTAACCTCAACAGCATAAGGATGAGACATATCTAAAACTGTATCTATAGAGTAACCTGTTATAAATTTCTCCATAGACTTTTCATCCATTCTGCCTATTATTAAATGCTCATCCTCCAAAAATTCTCTTTCAGACACTGTTGCCGCTGTGACTACATATTTTTCCTTATCTCTTATCCTTTTTACGAATTCAACAGCTTCAGAAGTTCCTCCAATTATCCAAATCATATTTTATAGCCTCTCGGAGTTATAATTTTTCCATTTTTAATGTAGGTTTCTTTGTTTCCTATAATAACCACGGTTTTCATATCCACAAAATCATAATTTATATTTGAAAGAGTAGTTATAAGCTTTTTCCTGCCTTCTCTTCCTGCATTTTTAACTATTCCCACAGGAGTATCAGCATCTTTATACTTCATAATTATACCTACTGCATTTTTTAAATAATCTTCACGTCCCTTGCTTCTTGGATTGTAGATTGCTATTACAAAATCACCTTTTGCCGCGCACTCTATTCTTTTTTCTATTAGTTCACAAGGCGTTAACAGATCACTTAAACTTATGGTACAAAAATCATGCATTATTGGTGCACCAATTTCTGAAGCTGCTGCAAAAGAACTGGTAACCCCAGGAATTACTTCTACCTCAATTCCAGAAGCAAGTTCCAAGATTGGTCCTGCCATACCATAGAGCCCTGCATCACCTGTGCTTATTATAGAAGTGTCAAAGCCTTCACGAACCTTTTCAATGGCAATTTTACACCTTTCAATCTCTTCTCTCATACCTGTACTTATTACCTTCTTTTCCTCAAGTATATCCTTTAAAATATCTATATAAAAACTATATCCAACGACAATCTGTGATTTTTTTATTGCCTTTAATGCCATCAAAGTCATATGTTCTATACTTCCTGGACCTATTCCTATCACATAAAGCTTTGCCATAGCTCTTCTCTCCTTCCAACCGCAATTGTAATTCCCTTTTGCGCAGTTTTTTTAACTATTATTTTTCCACTGCCAAGATATGCTGCCGGCTCACAAACAGATGAAACTCCAACCTTAGCTGCCACAAAATCACTTTTGTCAAATTTATCTTCAACAGCTTTAATCTCTTCCATAGAAAAGGTTTTAAAATCACATTTAAGCTGACTGCATAAATCAATTATCCCTTTTTCATTTTTCTTTACATCCATGCTGCATATAGCCCCAATAGATTTCATACTCAAGTTATTATCATTAAAAATTTGGGTTATCAAACTTAAAATCTCCTCCATGGGCTTTCCCCTTTTGCAGCCTACACCAACCACCAAATTTTTAGGTCTCAAAATACAATATGGCTTTTCTTCCTCTACTCTTTCCTTTGATGTAACATATAAAGCTCCATCATAATTTTCTTTCACTATATTGCTGTAATTTATCATTTTTTTCATTTCAGACTTAAAAGCTATAGCTCCGCAATTAACCATGATCGAGGTTAATTTCTTTAAAGCTTCCATGTCTTCAATTAAAAATCCACATCTTTTTGCAAAAATATCTGGAGCTTCTATCCCTCTACCGTCCGAGGCTGTCGTTATTATCGCCTCAGCATTTATCAATTTTGAAATTTTAAGAGCAAGTTCATTTGCACCACCTAAATGTCCAGATAAAAGACTTATTGAAAATCTGCCAATATCATCTATAACCACAACAGCTGGATCCTCTGTTTTAGATTTTATATATGGCGCAATAAGTCTGACAGCTATACCTGCAGCTGATATAAAAACTATTCCTTGAAATCCATCAAAAATATCTTTAATATCAGTTTTACCTTTAAAAATTACAGCGTTCTCCATAGCTTTTTTTATTTTAATTGCAATTTTTTCTCCTTTATCCGTTAAAAAAAATAACTGCAATTTTCATTTTGAAGCCTCTCTAAAGCCATGAGTAAAGGTAGGATCATAAAGCTTTGATCTATAATAATTCGCATTTATAAAATCTCCTACAAGAATTTGGGCAAAATTTTTAATTTGTGCTTTTTTAACCTTATCCACTATATCATAAAGAATTCCAATTATTATCTTTTCCTCTTTCCAGGTTGCCTTGTACACAACTGCAACTGGCACATCTTCTCTTTCATATCCTATTTTCAGCTTTTCTACTACACTTTCAATGCTTTGTGCAGATAAAAATATCGCCATTGATGTCTTATGTGCTGCAAGAAGCTCCAAGCTTTCACTGGTTGGTACCTGAGTTCTCCCTTCAAGTCTTGTTATTATAACGGTTTGACTTACTCCTGGCAGTGTAAATTCTCCTTTTATCGCTGCTGCACTAGCTGTAAAGGAACTGACTCCCGGCACCACCTCAAATTGAATTCCAAGATATGCAAGTTTATCCATCTGCTCCTTTATAGCTCCATATATGCTTGGGTCTCCTGTATGAAGACGTACAACTTTTTTACCCAAGGCATCAGCTTTCCTCATAACTTCAATAACCTCTTCAAGTGTCATTTTTGCACTATTGAATATTTCTGCCTCTGCTTTACAAAAATTCATATGCTCTTTTGCCACAAGAGAACCAGCATATATTACTACATCGGCAGTTTCAAGCTTTTCTCTACCTTTAACAGTTATTAAATCCACATCTCCTGGACCTGCTCCTATAAAACTAACCATTACTTTTTCTCCTTCCAACTATTAATGACAAATAATCTTTATCTACCAAAATTTTATCTTTTTCATATAAAATAGCTTCATTTTCTGTAGTACAGCGTTTTACATAAGCATATTCAAAGTTATTTTCTTCAAGTTTTGAAATTATTTTTTCTTTATCTCTATAGGTTTTAAGTATCGCTATGCTGTCACTTTTTTCCAATATATTTTCATCAATTTTTCCATCACAAAGATAAAAATTATCTCCTTTAACTGCTATTGGAATTTTAGTTCTATTTGAAGCTGCTCCAAAGGAGGTTATTCCTGGTATAGACTCTGCATAAACTCCAATTTTATCAAGCTCTCTTAAAAGATGTATGAAGGTACTATAAACCATTGGATCACCTAGAGTTAAAAATATTCCTACTTCACCTAAAGTTTCTTTTATTATTTCTACTGCTTTTTTGTAGCTTTCGCTATTGTCTTCTCCCATTGAAAATTCTAATTCTATTATTTTTTTATCTGAAACAAATTCCTCTGCAATTTTAAGTGCTGTACTTACTCCTTTACTTTTGGGTACAAATATAACTTCAGCTTCTCTTATAAGCCTGTAACCTTTAAGTGTTATAAGTTCTCTATCTCCCGGTCCAACTCCTACTCCATATATTTTCTTCACGGCTTTTTCCCCCTAACTAAAAATACAGGATTATTCGCCTTCAAAAGCCCCATCCTGTCCATGTATGATACTTGAATTAACTTTACCACTATATCTTCATAACTATTTTCTCTTATAAAATTTAAAAAAGTATTTAAGTTATTCATAGTTATAAAATTTGCTGCTACAATTCCACCTTTTTCTATATGCCCATTTACATAACTAAGAATTTCTTTTAAATTTCCCTTGCTTCCTCCTATAAATACCTTGTTAAATTTTCTTACCTCCGAAAGCTTTTCTGGAGCTTTTCCTTCTATAACTTTAATTTCTGTATTAAATTTCAAGTTATTTTCTTTAATCAAATTTACTCCTTCTTCATTTTGCTCTACAGCATAAACCTTAGATCCAAAAAGCGCTGCTTGAATGGATATAGAACCTGTCCCTGCTCCTATATCAACTAAAATATCTTCTTCACATATCTCCATTACTGCAAGTGCTGCTATTCTAACTTCAAATTTTGTCATAGGAACCTTTCCTCTTAAAAATTCCTCATCTTTAATCCACTTCATTTTCTACCACCACCACAGAAAGCTTTGAAACGTCCTCAATCTCATCTCCAATACTCCTGATTATTATTTTTTCATCATCGTAAGACAGGTTAAACCCCGCATAAATTTTTCCTCTCACACCTAAAGCATAAAGCTTGCTTGATATATCCTTAGGAGTATTTTTTCATCCATCAGTATAATAAAGGTTCCTTTCTTTAATATCTTCTCTAAATTTTCTTCCCTACCATGAAAGCTCATGAGCTTAAAATTCTGCCAGTTTTTTTGAAGCTTTGCCATCATATATTGAAAAGAGGATATGCCCGGTATAATTTCATCTATTATTACACCATTCCTTTTTAAATAATCAACTATTCCAAAAAATAAAGGATCTCCAGAAGCTAATATATCTAAATTTCTAGCTTCTTTAGCAATATTTAAAATCTCACCAACATTTTCTATGCATTTAACCTCTAAACCAAGCTTTTCTATGTCCCTCGAAAATCTCCCAAAAGCAGCCAAACATTTTGAATTTTTTATTATTTCAAAGGCATAAGTTGGTAGGTACTTTATATTTCCAGGTCCCATTCCAATAACTCTTATCATAATCAAAGCACCCCATATTTCATTGAATACATATATATCTTTAATTTTACTTCTTCATTTTTTATGTAACCACGCAGTCTGTCCTCGATTCCCTTTTTCATATCCTCTATCGCAATTTTATAGCCATGTTTATAAACTACTTCAAGAGCTTCCTCTGTGGTAATGCAATTCTTGACTTTCTTCAAAACTTCTAATTTTTGCTCCCCTAAGAGCAAGATAATAAACAAAGGCTTCCATTCTAACATCACAAACCTTGCTGTGGGTATTAAAAACTCCAATAGAAAGCTTTGAGAACTTTCCAATATGACCAATAAGAGTTATATTTTTAAAGCCCTTATAAACACAATAAAGAAGAGCATCTCCCACATAATTTGAAATTTTAACGCCTCTGCCTTTAAATTTTAAAGCCTTCACCATTTTTTCTCCATAATTTCCTGGATATAAAATTATTTCATGAAAGCCATCATTAAATATAGTCTCTATTTCAAGATATATTGTATCTAAAAGTGCCTTTTCAGACATTGGTTCCACTATTCCAGAAGTTCCTATTATAGATATTCCACCTTCAATACCTATATTTTTGTTGAAGGTTTTCTCAGAAATTATTTTTCCCATTGGTGCATATATAAGAACATCAAAACCTTTATCCGTTACCTTTCTTATTTCCTCCTCTATCATTTTCCTTGGAACGGGATTTATAGCAGCTTGTCCTATTTTTCCAAAAAGACCTTTTCTTTTAATTCTTCCTATACCTTCTCCTCCATCTATGACAATTAAATTATCAGAGCGCTTTGAAACTCTTGCGTAAATTTCTATTCCATCAGTTACATCCGGATCATCTCCACTGTCCTTTACTATACAGCACTCTGCATAATAATTATTTATTACAGGCTTCATAACTTGAAGGTCAAGAGGTATATTAGCTGGTGTATCTATTTTGATACTCTTTATTGTTTTTCCTTCTATGAGCATAATTACAGCCGCCTTAGCTGCTGCAGAACTACAGCTTCCAGTAGTATAGCCACATCTAAGCCTTTTTCCTTCCTTTACAACATAAAATTCTTTCATCTTCCTACCGTCATGTACAAGAGTGCATTTACTACAGAAGCTGCTACATTACTTCCTCCTTTTGTTCCTATTGTAGTTATACTTGGCACATCAAAATTTCTTATATATTCTTTTGCTTCTGCTGCTCCAACAAAACCAACAGGCACTCCAATTATGAGTTTAGGTTTTGCTCTACCTTCAGTTATAAGCTCTCCAAGTCTAAAAAGCGCAGTTGGAGCATTTCCAACCACAAAAATTTCTGCTTTCTCTAATACAGCAATATCTACGCAAACTGATGACCTTGTAGTTTCCATGTCCTTTGCCATTTTTGAAGTTTTTTCATCATCTATATAGCATAAAAGTTCAGAATTAGACTTCTTTAATGCCTTTTTATTTATTCCAGACCAAACCATTCTAGTATCCGTAAAAATTTTATTTCCACTTTTTAAAAGCTCCACTCCAACTTTTACAGCTTCACCTTTAAAATCAATTATATTTTTATAATCAAAATCCCCTGTGGTATGAATCATCCTTTTTACGATGGGAAGTTCCTCTTCTTTAAAGCTGCTTCTCTTTATCTCTTCATCTATTATTTCCATGCTCACTTTCTCTATTAACGCTGGATTTTTTATATACACAATTCTCCCTCCCTTTTTGCATTTTCTACAAATTTAAGCATATTGTTAAAAGCCTTCATATTACCTAAGAAACTTATGTGTGGATACCCTGCAAGAACATTTTTATATCGGTAGCCACATTCCCAATCCTCGCTTCCCATTGTCTTTTTTATATTAAACACAGCCTTTTCGTTTATTTCTGTCACTGATTTGTGAAATTCATGGGCTGTTAGTGTATCTCCTTTTTCTCCAAGCATGCAGCTTTCCTTTAGTTCAACATTTATATAACCGAATCTTTGAAGTGAATTTGTTAGACTGCTTTTCCCCTTAAAAATGCCTACCAATTTGCTTTCCTCTATATAACCCATAAGGTACATAAAACCTCCACACTCAGCATAAATGCATCCACCCCTTTCTGCATAGCTTTTTACATCACCTAACATAGCTTTATTTAAAGAAAGTTCTTTTCTAAAAATCTCCGGATAGCCTCCTCCAAGATATAACAAGTCACAGTCTGGAAGCTTTCTATCACTCAAAGGTGAAAAATACTCAACCTTACAGTAGCTCTCAAGAAGCTTTAAATTTTCATTATAATAAAAAGAAAATGCCTTATCCAAAGCCACTGCAACTTTTATATCTGACTTATAAACACAGTCAATTTTCTTTTCAATTTTCATCTTTTTCATAAGTTTAAGCAAAAGCTCCATATCTATATTCTTCTCTACTATGCCTTCCATAATACTTATCTTCTCTTCTAAATCCTCTATTTCTATGCTTTGTACAAGCCCTAAATGCCTGCTTTTTATTTCCACATCATCTATTTTAGGTATATAACCAAGCACCTTTAAGTCCGTATATTTTTCTATTTGCGGCTTTAACATTTTATAAATTTTTTCATGAGTTTTATTTAAAATCACAGCTTTAATAGTTGAATTTTCAAATTCCGCCATTCCCTTTATTTTAGGAATAGCAGAAAACATTTCACCTTTTGGTGTGTATACAAGCACTGCATTTACTTTAATTTCTTTTGCCATGTCATAACTTGAATTGTCAAAGGTATTGTAAATCCCATCAAAATACCCCATAGCACCTTCTATGACTGCAGCTTCTCCTTCTGCCATGGAAAGAGAGGTTTTCATTCCAACTCTACCTTGAAGGTGAATATCCAGATTACCAGCATCCTTTTTTGAGGCTAACTTTAAATATGCAGTATCTATATAATCTGGTCCTATTTTAAAACCGCATACATCAACTCCCATATTCAAGAGCCTTCTTGTTATTCCAAGCGTTATCATTGTCTTCCCGCTGCCGCTGCCTGGCGCTGTAATCATAATACCTTTCATATTTTTATCTCCTTTAGAGCCTTTATTAAACCTTCATTGCTTTTTCTGTCCTTTACTGCGAGCCTTATATACGTTTTATCAAGTCCTTCAAAGCTTGAGGCCTTTCTAATCATAAAGCCTTTTGAAATGAGCTTACTAAACACTTCATCCTCATCCCAACTTAAAAGCTTTATCAATATAAAATTAGTATGGCTTTTAAAAGGTTTCAACCAATTTATATCTGAAAGTTCATGCAGCATATAGTTCCTTTCTCTCTCTGTCTCCTCTTTGGTTTCTTTAATATAGGCTTTATCCTTAAATATTATTCTTCCTGCTGCATTTGCATAGGAATTTACGCTCCAGGGGCTTTCTATTTCTTTATATTTTTTTCTAAAGCTTTCGCTTACATGCGCATAGCCAAGACGTATACCAGGAAGACCAAAAAACTTAGTTGCCGCCCTTACTATACACACTTTTTCTTTTCCTCTAAAAAGCTCAATGCTATCATAGTCTTCTGGACAAAATTCATAAAAGGCTTCATCCAAAAGAAGAAATGCTCCTTTTTCATAAGCAAGCTTATAGATTTCTAAAAGAACCTCCCTTTCTATTCTTAAACCTGTAGGGTTGTTAGGATTACCCAAAATAAGCAAATCACCTTTTATTAGACTTTTTTCAAGTTCTCCGCAATCTACTTTAAATTCTTCATTAAATTTAAACCTTACAACCTCTTTACCTAAAATTTTAGGTCTTTTAATGTATTCTCCAAAGCAAGGAACAAAGACCGCAATTCTATCAAACAAAAGACACATATTACTTATGATTTCCATAGCCCCACTGCCTATTATTACTTCTTCATAATCGCACTTTAGATATTTAGAGATATTTTTTCTAAGTTCTCTATATTGAATATCTGGATAATATGCAAGTTCATCATAAGCCTTTAAAAACTCAATTTTAAGTGCCTTAGGCGGCCCCATTGGATTTATATTACTGCTGTAATCAATTATTTTTCCCTGAAATTCATCTTTATAAGTGAAGGTATCACCACCATGAAACATTAAACACACCACCTAATACAATAAAGTACACTGCTGTAAATAAAATTTCTGCCCTATACATTATTTCTATAGTTTTTTTGATATCCAAAAGTTCAAGTTCTCTTTTCTTATCTCCTATTTTAGGTTTCCTCATAATTTCACCAAAATAGACATTGTCTCCTCCAAGCTGAACTCCAAGAAGCCCTGCCGCCGCTCCTTCTGGATAAGCGCAATTTGGACTTTTGTGATTTTTTCTATCCCTTATCATCACTTTTAAACCATTTAAAACATCAAATCTAAGTACAGAGCCAAGACACATCAAAACTCCAGTAAGCCTTGCTGGTATTAAGTTAAAAACATCATCCGCTTTAGCTGGGAAATGCCCTATGTAAAGATATTTTTCATTTTTGTACCCAAGCATAGAGTCCATAGTATTCACCATTTTATATAAAAAAGCCAAAGGTGCTCCTCCAATTGCTGCGTAAAACATTGGAGCTATAACTCCATCAGAGGTGTTTTCTGCTATTGTCTCTATATCTGCTCTTATTATTTCACTTTCACTTAAATTTCCAGTTTCACGTCCTACAATAAAGGAAAGTCTATATCTAGCCTCTTCTATTCCCTTTTCAAATGCCTTAGCTACCTTCATCCCCTCTCTTTGAAGACAACCTGCTGCAATACACGTATATAAAAAATATGTATTTACAATATGATAGATTAAACTGTAGCTTTTCAAAACTTTAAGCATTAAAAAAGGAATTAAGAAAGCTAAGAACAAATTTATGATAACTACAATTCCTCCAAGAAGCTTCATCATATTATTATTTTTTGCTGTACTTCTCACCTTTTTTTTTTCTTCAAAGCTTATTACATTTCCCATAAGTTTTATAGGATGTGGAAGAAAATACGGATCTCCAATACAAAAATCTAATATTACTGCCAATAAAAAATCTATCATATCTGTTCTCCTAAAAGCTTGTACATATATTCAATGTCAATGTTTTCTCGTACAATTTTTTCAAGTTTATTTAATTCTTCTTCTCTTTTTTCTCTTAAATCCAAACTTGTTTTTTCTTTTATATTTTTTATCTTCCTAATTTTATTTAATATTTTTCCTCTAAATTCATTTGAATCAAATATCCCATGAAGATAGGTTCCATAGTATTTATCAGCTGCCATATCACCATCAAAATAATTAGCCGTCTCTCCAGTGTTATTTTTTATATTTACAAAAGGATTTTTATTCTCACTTGTTCTCCCTGAATGTATTTCATAGCCATATACCTTACAGTCCAAAGCCATACCTTCAACATTTTTAGTTATCTTCTCCCCTTCAAAACGAGTTTCTGTATCAAAAATTGAAAGTCCCTCTTCAACTTCTCCTCTTTCAACTTCCCAGCCTTCAACATCTATTATCCTACTTCCCATAATTTGATAACCACCGCATATACCAAATACAATACCTTTAAAGGTTTTAATTGCCACATCGAAGCCTGAAGCTTTTAGCCATCTTAAATCTTCTATGGTATTTTTACTTCCTGGTATTATAAGCATGTCTGCATCTCCTATTTCAATCGGCGAAGTTATAAAGTTTATTGTCACATCCTCATCAAATTTAAAAGCATCAAAATCCGTAAAATTTGATATCCTTGGGAGCTTTATAACTGATATTTGCACTTCTCCACCTACAGCACTTTTTATTTCTGAGGCTCCATCCTCCTCATCAAGCTTCACATTCATATAAGGAATTATTCCAACCACAGGAATATTTACAAGCTTTTCTATCATATCAACTCCATTTTGAAGAATAGCCTTGTCACCTCTGAATTTATTTATTATTATTCCCTTAATTCTTTCCCTTTCACTTTTTTCCAAAAGCATCACAGTCCCATATATAGCTGCAAAAACTCCGCCTTTATCTATATCAGCAACTAAAATCACAGAAGCATCTGCAATTTCTGCCATGCCCATGTTTACAATGTCATTATCCTTTAAATTTATTTCAGCTGGACTACCTGCACCTTCTATAACCACAAAATCAAATTTCTTTTCAATTTTTCTGTAAGTCTCCTTTATCATACTTTTTAACGTAGTTTTAAATTCAAAATACTCTACTGCATCCATAGTTTTATATGGCCTTCCATTTATAATAACTTGACTTTTCCTATCAGAGGTTGGTTTTAAAAGAATTGGATTCATATATGCTGCCGGCTCAATTCCAGCAGCTTCAGCCTGAAGTACTTGAGCTCGTCCCATTTCAAGTCCTTCCATAGTAACATAAGAATTAAGGGACATATTTTGAGATTTAAATGGACATACTTTGTAACCAGCTTTATAAAAAATTCTGCAAAGGGCAGCTGAAATAAGACTTTTTCCCACAGAGGAGGCCGTACCCTGTACCATTATACCTGACATTTCATCACCAACCTATCCTATAATTTCCTTTAAATGCTTTAAGTATATTTCCTGAAATTTAAGATTTTCTCCAAGGCCATGAAAATAAATATTAACTTTTATACCGGCCTTTTCTAAAATGCTTTTCCAGGAGTTTTCATTCTCTCCACACATATCATTTTTTGCATGATTGCCAGCAACTAACATAAAAGGAGCAAGAGTTACCTCTTTTATGTTGTTTTCTTCAATCCATTTCATAACATTTTCTATAGATGGATACCCTTCTACTGTACCTATGAATACATTTTTGTAGCCTCTGTCTATTAAAGACATTTGAAGCTCTGAATAACATGCATTTGAGTAGTGATAAGACCCATGTCCCATAAAGACTAAGGTTTTATTTTTCTCTATAAGGTCCTTTACTGCTTCTATTAACAATTCATAATCTTCACGTTTATATATAGCAGGAGTCCCGAGGTCAATTTCATTAAACAATTCTTTTCCCTGAAATTCTTCAACTATTGATTTTAAATTGTTATATTCACTTCCAGGAATTAAATGGAGTGGTTGAATAAATACTTTTTCATATCCCTCCCTATAGAGCTTTTTAAGAGCCCCCTGCGGTGTATCAACAAATATTCCATCTCTATTTTTAAGTACCTTTATGACAACTTTAGAAGTAAATGCTCTTCTAACCTCATAGTCACTGTATTCATTTTTTATCCTATTTTCTACAGCTTCTATAGTAAGCTTTCTGGTGTCTTCATAGGTTGTTCCAAAACTAACAACTAGTACAGCTCTTTTCAATTTTCTGTCCTCCATTTATCATTTTAAAAAGTTCTTCTTTATTTTTAGGCACTGAAGGGTCCTTTTTTAAATATCCTTTTCTCATAGGTTTCTCTAAATAACAATCCTCTATGAGCTTTTTATCTTTAAGTTTCTTTGGCATTTTTTGCCTCCATTTAATATACATTTATAGAATTTACGGCTTTTATATAGCTGTAACCTTCTTCTATTGAAAGCTGTGTTAATTTTAAGTAATCTATTTTAAATTTGAAAAAGTATTCTGGAGCATTAAAAACTGATGATAGTGCACACCTTATAACCCCATCATGTGTAACTACTAATACTTTACCTTTCTTTAAAGACATATCTTTTATAAAAGCCTTGGTCCTTTTATATACATCCTTTAAACTTTCACCCTGTGGTATTCTGTAATTTACAAAATCATTATTCCACTTTTGTGCTTCTTTTGGATAAGCTTTCAAAATTTCGTCATAGCTCAAATTTTCAAAAATTCCAAAATTTCTTTCCAAGATTCTATCATCGCTTTTTCCACTTAACCCAAGAAGTTTTGCAGTTTCCCTAGCTCTTTCAAGTGAACTTATATAGACTTCATCGAATTGAATATTTTCAATTAAATTTGCTGCTTTGATAGCTTCCTTCTTTCCCTCGGAGGTTAATGGCAAGTCCAATCTTCCATGATATACCTCTTTTTCATTTCCTTCTGATTTTCCATGTCTCGTAAAAACTATATCCATGACTGCACCACCATAAAAGCTAGTAAACTAACTATTTCACATATTTCTATATTTGCTCCATACACATCTCCCGTAAGTCCACCTATAGTTTTATAGGCTTTTAAAGTTATAAGTCCCGACGCTGTAAAAGCTGCTGCTAAAGGCAGTAAAAATTTATAGCTAAAAGCAAAAACTAAAACCGCCAAATAAGTTATAAGCCCAAAACAAAAATATTTTTTTGGCTTTCCATCTGAAAACATGCTTCCCATTCCACCAGGTCTAGCATTCTTTGTATAGCTCATAAGCATAACTACTGTAAGCCTAGCATTTCCCGAAGCTAGTACCACAGCAGGTAAAAATATTGATGAATTAAGCCTTGATATAATCACAAATTTAAGCAGCAAATCCATAACAACAGCAATAACTCCAAAGGTGCCTGTTCTGCTGTCCTTCATTATTTCAAGTATTCTATCTTTCTTCCTTGCTGAAAAAAACCATCAGAGGTATCTGAAAGACCATCTATGTGAAGCCCTCCTGTAACAATAACCAGAGAGAGAACTACAAAGGCTGCACCTACTTCACTACCGCCTATAAAGTTCATAAATAGGCCTACTGCCCCTGAAATTAAACCTATTAGCATCCCTACATACGGAAAGAAAAAAGTCGATTTTGAAAGATTTTTACTGTTAAAATCTACAGGTATATTTATGGGAATTCTAGTTAAAAACTGAAGTGCTGCAATAAGTCCCTTTATCATTTTATTTTAAGGCTCACTCCACAAAAAACTACATATACTTCATTGCAAAGTGCTGCAACTCTTTGATTTACCCTTCCTGCAATATCTCTAAAAACCCTTGCTATATGATTTTCAGGAACTATAGAACTCCCAACTTCATTTGTTACTATAACAACATTTCTATCTTTGGCTTTTTTAACAAAATTCTCAATTATTTCTACAATTCTATCTTCTATGTCTTTTTCAAGCCCGCTGTCTATTCTCTCCAAAGTTCCTGACATATCAAACATAACGTTTGAGGTAAGTACTGTTAAACAGTCCAAAATATAATTTTCTTCTCTCTCAACAGCCTTTGCTATATCATAGGTTCCTTCATAAGTTCTCCAATAATCAGGTCGTGATTTTTTATGTTTTTTAACTCTTTCTTTCATTTCAACATCCTCTGCCCTTGAGGTTGCAATATACACTACATCTTTTTTGTCTTTATAAAATCCTTCTGCAAAGGAGCTCTTTCCACTCCTTGCTCCTCCTGTAACCAAAGTTATCATCTTATATCCACATAATCCTTTGAATTAATAGAGGCTTGTTCAAAGTAGGCATATTATTTAATGTATAAAGGGCAGCTTCAATTATTTGAAAGGCAAGTGGACATCCAGAACCTTCTCCAAGTCTCATGTGTAAATTAAGCATTGGTTCTAGTCCAATTTCCCTCATCATGTATTTTGCTCCAGGTTCATCAGACAAATGTGAGGCAAACATGTAGTCCTTAGAATATTTATTAAGCCTCACAGCGCATAAAGCGGCGGCAGCAGATATAAACCCATCTATTACTATGGGTTTTTTATTCTTTGCAGCACCAAGAAAACATCCACATAGCCCCGCAATATCAAAACCACCGACCTTTGACAGTACATCTATAATATCCTTTTTATCTGGAGAATTTACTAAAATGGCCTCTCTAATTACCTTCTTCTTATTTTCAAATTGCTCTTCTGTTAATCCTGCCCCTTTTCCTGTTACTGTATCAACAGATAAACTTGAAAGCACACTTAAAACTGCTGCGCTAGTTGTAGTATTTCCTATACCCATTTCACCTGTTCCAAAAATAGCACAGCCATTTTTACAAAGCTCGTCCACAATTTCTATACCAGCTTCAATAGCCTGAATAGCTTGTCCACTAGTCATAGCTGGTCCCTTTGAAATATTCTTTGTTCCCATGGCTACTTTTTTATTTATAATCTTAGGATTGTTGAACACCGCATCCACACCTATATCCACAACTGTCACTTCTGTATTTGTAAATTTAGATAAAATTACAACTCCAGTATCACCTGTAGTTAAATTACTTGTAAGTACTGCTGTACTGCTTTTAGGACATGTACTTACGCCTTCTTCTACGACTCCATTATCTGCACACATTACTATGATATTTTTCTTTTTTATTTCGTAATTAAAGTTCCCTGTTATCCCCGTTATTCTTGAAACTATATTTTCAAGTGTTCCTAAGCTTCCAATTGGTTTAGATAAATTATCTATTCTTCTCATTGCTAATTTTTCTTTTTCTACATCTGCAGGTGCTATTGAAGCAAGGCACTGCTTAAATTTTTTCATACTTGACCAAACCTCCTAAAACAAAAAATAAAACCCCGATATTCTCGGAGTTTTCGTACACAAAACTAAACTCATATAAAATGAGCCTTTTTATATATGGTAAAGTATTTCAATACAAATTTATATTTTAATCCATTAAAATTAAGCTTCTCATCGCTTTACCATAGTACTATACCTCCCTCCGAGGCAATACTGTTATTTTAGGCAGGTCTCCTGACTCACGGATCATTCTCCTCCAACCTTCCCAGCTATATAAATTTTAAAGTAAATTATTTATTTCTCACAAAATTCTTAGAAACTTCAAAATTTTATAAGAACGACTAATGAATTACTAATTAAAATTATATAAAATGCCAGTGGCAATTATGGATTTGTTCCCGTATACAGTAGCGGGGGCTGCAGCGGATTTTCACCACTTTCCCTTTTAAATAAAAATACCTAAAACCACCGTATTCAATTATAGTTTAAATGTTACTACAAATTTTATTTAATTTCAATACACCATCAATAAAACTAATGCTCTTTTTTTCACTTTAATTAGTTTGCAATTTTTTATATTTAGTGCGACAGTCCTATAATAAATAATTTGTCCATTAGTATAAATTTAATTATTTTTACAGTTATTTTCCTATCAATTTAATATGAATATTATGTTTTAATTTAAAATTTTATTATAAAAAGTTCAATATAAGTTAATTTGATTTTATGACTTAATTGACAGATTGTGAATAAAATGTTAACATGCTGTTTATACCTATTATTCTTATTATTTTAGTATGTTTACATATTGATTGACTTAAAAATTTTATTTTTAAACTGAAAAGAGGGATATAAATGAAAAAAACAATTTTAAAAAATATTATGCCGATAGTATCAGCCATAATAGCTATTTGTATAAGTAAATTAGTTCCTGATGGACTTACAGCATATGGAACTAAATTTTGGATTCCTTTTCTTATAATACTTTTAGTAGTATTTGTAATTATAAATATAATTTCATTAATTAATAAAAAAAGTGTTTACCAAATTAAATGAAAAGGCTCCAATAATGTCAGTCTTAATTTTAATACTATCTTTCTGGGAAATACTAACATCAAAGCTTGCAATTTTACCGCTTCCGTACTTTCCAGCTCCTGGCCAAGTAATTGATGCAATTATAACTGATTGGAATAGGATTTTAGTAAGTGCACTCTACTCTTTAAGACTACTTGCAGTTGGTTTTCTTGTTGGCGCAATTTTAGGGCTTATAACTGGCGTTATGATTGGATGGAATAAAAAATTAAACTATTGGTTATCGCCACTTCAAAAAATTATTGGACCTATACCAGCTACTGCCTGGATTCCAATTGCTATGACCATATTTCCAACAACCTTTACAGCTAGTATCTTCATATTAGCACTTGCAGTATGGTTTCCTGTAACTGTAATGACAAGCTCAGGAGTTGCAAATGTTAGGAAGTCATACTTTGAGGTTGCACAAACACTTGGTGCTGGAGAAAGATATCTTATATTTAAAGTTGCCATCCCAGCAGCACTACCAAATATTTTTATAGGTCTTTTCATGGGACTTGGAATGTCATTTGTAACACTTGTTGTTGCTGAAATGCTAGGAGTAAAGGCTGGACTTGGCTGGTACATCAACTGGGCACAAGGATGGGCTGAATACAGCAAAGTATATGCTAGTCTCGTGGTTATGTCTCTAATATTCTCAACAATTATAACATTACTATTTAAAGTTAGAGACAAAGTATTAATATGGCAGAGAGGGTTAATTAAATGGTAAACAATTTAGGCAATATAGAAATAGAAAATATAAGATGTAATTTTACTGACCATAACAATAATGATACAGTTGCTCTAAAAAATATAAACTTAAGTATTAAATCAGGAGAATTTGTATCTATTGTAGGTCCAAGCGGATGCGGAAAATCAACTTTACTTAGAATAATAGCTGGACTTCAAAAATCTACAGAAGGCATCGTAAAATTAGATGGTGAAAAAATTGACGGACCTGGTTATGAAAGAGGATTTGTATTTCAAGATCCAACCTTATTTCCGTGGCTTAATGTACATGATAATATTGCAACCGGTCTAGTAGCAAGAAAAATATATAAGGAAAGAAAAAATGAAATACCTAAATATATAAAACTTGTAAAATTAGATGGATTTGAAAAAGCATATCCTCATCAGCTGTCTGGTGGAATGGCTCAACGTGTTGCTATAGCAAGGGCATTGGTTAATAATCCTAAAGTTCTTCTTTTGGATGAACCTCTAGGAGCATTAGATGCTTTCACTCGTATCCATATGCAAAATGAACTTTTAAGAATATGGAAAGAAAGAAAAAACACTATGATTTTAGTAACTCATGATGTAGAAGAAGCAATATATCTGAGTGATAGAGTTGTGGTAATGTCACCACATCCAGGTCAAATTGAAGAGATCGTCAATATAGATATTGAAAGAAATAGAAAAAGAGAAAGTAATGAATTCATAGAATCAAAGAAAAAAATATTAGATATATTAAATTTTACTGAATAAAAATTAATATAAATATTTAGGGGAAATTGCAATGAAAAAAGGATTTATTAGAGCGACAAGTATATTGTCAATTGTAGCGGTTACTGCTATATTACTTGCCGGATGTGGCAATAACAAATCTACATTAAAGAAAACTAATAGTGGATTAACAGAAGTTACTCTTGGAACTTACAATGGTACATGTGAAGCACCACTATATATCGGAATTGAAAAAGGTATATTTAAAAAACATGGTTTATCACCTAAAATTGTAAATATAAATGCAGAAACACTTAAGGAAGGAATTGCATCAGGTAAAATAGATGGTGCACAAATTTCTGCTGGAATGTTTAAATCAATTCAACAAGGCCTCAATATAAAACTTACAAATGGAATTCATACAGGATGTATTGAAGCTGTAGTTCCTGTAAATTCTTCAATAAAATCAGTTAAAGATTTAAAAGGTAAAAAAATCGGAATAGATGCTATTGGTGGTGTTCCAATGGTACTTTTATCAATTGAACTAGGTAAATACGGAATAGATGCAAAGAAAGACGTAGATTGGAGAGTATACCCACAAGCTCAACTTGCGCAAGCACTCTCAAAAGGTGAAATAGATGCCTTTGGAGCTTGGGACCCTTATGGTGCATTGGCAGTAAACTCAGGAAAAGCAAGAAAGATATTTGGTAACAATAATGTTAAAAATACTGCTAAGGATACTTATTGCTGCTATACAGGGGTAAATGGAACTCTTGCAAAAAAACATCCTGAAGTTGCAAAAGAAATAACCGATGCATGGGCAGAAGCTACAGCCTGGGTTGAAAAACACCCTGAAGAAGCTGCTAAGATAACCGTAGATAAAAAGTATGTAAGTAGTGGAGATGAACTCGAAAATAGCAAATTGATTAGCAATTATGAATTTATTGCAGATAAAAAGAAAGCAAAGCAAGACTTTACAAATACCTTAAAAGCAATGAAGAAGCAGAATATACTTGATTCAAACACAGATATAGACAAACTCGTAAAAGATACCTTCATTGAGTAGAAAGCCGGAAAAAATATGAATAAGAAAAAATCTATTATTATAATTTCAATTATAGCAGCAGTTGTTTTGCTGGCAAGTGCTAGTTTGTATGCATATACCTCAATGAAAAATAAATCACGTTCAAATGTTCAAAATTCAGTTATTCAAAGTAAAAACAAAACTGGTACAGGATCTTGCTGTAATTAAAACCATAAAAAATTCAGGTAGACTTGTTTATACAAATCTACCTGAATTATCATAATTATAGATAAATATTTTCCTAAAAAATTCAAAATAGTGCTTTTTATATCTTTAAAATACTATACTCTATATTTATATAGTATTTTTTCATATCACATTGATTTCTCTCTACCCATTCATAAAAATCTTGATTTTTTCTTTAAGTTCTAATGCAATTTCATATAAAAATTCTGGTAATCTTTCTCTTAATATATCTCCATAGTAATCAGCAAGTATTGCTTTACCTATACCAAGTTTTCCTCCTAAATGCACCTCAAATACTTCCTGAATCTGTCCATTAACATTTTTCTTCTTTCCACAAAAACCTATTCCACCTATTTCATGAGCACTGCAGGAATTCGGGCATCCTGATATATGTATTATAGGGAGAACATCTTCAAGAAAATTCTTTTCTCTAAAATAAATTATAATTTCTCTTAGCACCTTCTGGCTATCTAAAATACCCATTTGGCAAGTAGGCACTCCAATACAAGCTATGGATTGTTCTAATCTATTTTCTCCTCCAATATGCTCTGTAATATCTAGCATCTTTTCAGCTTCTTTTCCATCTAAATTTCTAATATATAAGCCTTCTGTCATAGCAAGTCTTATTTCTGAATCCTGAATATTTTCTGTTTCATCTAAAATGAGCTTAAAATCACCTATTGATAGTTGACCACCTATTGGATGAACATATACACTATATAACCCCTTTTGCTTTTGTTCAACCAATCTTTTACTTTGTACTAAAGTTTCAATTCCAGGTTTATCATATACTTTTTCCTCGACACTAATTTTTAGCTTATTAGCTTGTGTAACTTCTTCAAGATGTTTTTTATAACATTGTATAAACTCTTCTTTTCCCATTCTTTCAACTATATATCTTATACGAGCTTTATTTTTGTTTTTGTAATCTCCTTCATCTATAAAAAGCTGTGTCATTGCTTCCACATGATACAAAACATCTTCTGGTGTTATAAGTTCCGGGAATTCTACACCAACCCTTGAATTTCTCCCAAGACCTCCTCCAAGATACGCTTTAAAATATTCTTTGTCTCCTTCTCTTACTGCAAAGAAACCTAAATCAACAGCTCCTGCATGTGGAAAGTCTCTGTCATTATTTGAAAAAGCAACCTTTAGCTTTCTAGGAAGCTTATACGTGTACACTTTATTTAAAAAGTAATTACCAACTGCCAAAGCATATGGTGATACATCAAAAGCTTCATCCTTATCTACTCCTGACAATGGAGATATAGCAACATTTCTAGGAAAATTTCCGCCTGACCCTCTTGAATATAATCCCTTATTTATTCCTTCTTCCATAGCATCACAAACTTCATCTATACTAATTCCATGAAGTTGGATTGCTTGACGTGTTGTAAGATGTATCCACTGCAATTCGTATCTTTTAGCAAAATCATAAATTAATTCTAAGTCTTTTCTATTTGCTATTCCAGATGGTATTCTAAATCTTATCATAAACTCTTTACCGCTTCTATGAGCATATACTCCCATTCCTCCAGAAGCACCCTTAAAATCCATCTTACTTACTTCACCGTTCAAGAATTTATGTCCGAGTTTTCTAAAACTTTTAACCTCTTCTAGTAAAATTTCATTTAAATTTTTCACTATATATCACTCTCATTTCTAACACTTATTGCAGAACTCTATAAATAGTATACCTTTTTATAGTTAATAAGTATAATACATATTTCTTATTATACCTATTAGTATTTCTTAGAGATAAAATTATAATTTTACTGTAGCACTTATAAAAAAATAATGTGAAGTCACTTAAATCATTATAACCTCACATTAATTTAACTAGATATATTCTTTAATTAAGCATTATTTTACTATATTCACGGAATTTTCTTTTCTCTTAGCAGATGCAGGCGCTTCAGAAGCTTTATATCCAAAAATTCCGGATCCAACTATTTTATATCCACTTGGTATTCCAAGCTCGCTTATTAATTTATTGCCTTCGTCTGAAGAAGCTAAAGCTCTTGGCGAATGAATCCAGCATGAACCTATATTTAATGATGCTGCAGCCAAAAACATGTTTTCTAGAGCTAGTGAAGCGTCACATTCAGGTGCCACTGCCTTCTCATCTCCAGAAACTATTATAAGCGTTGGTGCATTATAAAAAAGATTTAAATCCTTATTTTCAGCTCTATTCATATTTTTTTGCATAATTCATTGACTTTAGCTATTATTTCTTTATTTTGAATTACCGTAAAATGCCATGATTGCTGATTCATTGCACTTGGCGCAAATTTTCCAGCTTCAAGTATTGAATTTAATTCATCATCGCTAATTTGTTCAGACTTAAACTTTCTTATACTCCTTCTACTCAAAATTGCTTTTATTATTTCATTCATAATACCTGCCTCCTAAATACTAATAAATAGTAATATAATACGTACTATTAAAATTATATAATATAAATCGCATATTTTTAAAGTATGCACTTTATAGTTAGCTAGTATTCAAAAAGATAGTATTCAATTGCAAAATAACTATATAAAATATGGATGAACAACATTAAATCCACTATCCATTATTTGCTTCTCTGTTATATTTTCATCAAGATGCATACAATAAACCTTGTTTCTAAGTTCCATAGGTACTGCTTCACAAAGCTTTTTAATAGATAAATGAGGATTGCCCTTATAGTCCAGACCACAAGTATCATGATAAATCATTTCAATTTCTCCGTTTTTAAGTTTATCAATTACTTGGCTGCTTATGCTATTTGAATCACCACTGTAATAAAATGATTTTCTACCCAAATTCATTATAAACCCATATGCTGGTATTGTCTTAGTATGAGTAACTGATAAAAATTTCACATTAATATTTCCAAGTTCCACATCATCTATTTCTGGATTATCACAACTATTAAGATTATATTGTTCACTGCTCGCCCCTATGTTAGCCAAGAAATTTGTTATTAAACTTTCCTGTGGGAAAAATATATTTACCTTATTTTTTAAAATGTAGTATGAGTAAAATATTAAATCTCCAAGACTTCCAACATGATCTGGATGTGTATGGGTAATTATAATATACATTTTTTCTACACCATTTAATAAATTTAGTTTTCTTAACTTGCTAAAGACAGATCCTCCACAGTCTATTAAAATTAAGCTGCTGCCTTTTTTTAAAAAAGCACTATTATTGCCAAGCTTTGTATTAAAAGCACTTCCTGTACCTATAAAATCAACCATCTTTTACACCTCAACTTAATTTTCATAAAATTTAACATAATGTTAAAAAATCTATTGTATTTAAATACTTTATATCCTCTTTCATTATAATGCATTATAGTATAAATTCCATAAAAAAATTACAGGGGACATTGCACCCCCTGTAATTTAAATGTATTTTTTGAATACGATTACTAGCAATAAGTGATTTTTAGTATGCCATTCTCCATAATCTTAAATACATTCCTTTAATACCTATTTGTTTTAAGTAATCTTCAATATATTCCATCAACATTTTTTTATAACTTTTTTCTTTTGAATCATTATTAACATTTAGCATAACAATTTCTGCTGATTCTTCTTTATTCTCGCCTGCATCTGACTTAATTTCAATACTGCAAAAACCTTTTAAAACATCATCTTCTCTAAGCACAAAAACTCTGAACTTATTATTATTAAGAAATTCATCTAATACATTTCTAGCATTCTTGTCAGTTTTTTCATCTAACAACTTTGGTTTAACTAAATTTATAAGCTTATTTTCGTCATTTAAATTTGCCATTCTAATATTGTACAATTCAAATCACTCCATTCGTTATATTTTATTTAGTTTATCAAATTTAATTAACTTTATTCTATAAATGCAATGAATATTCCTTTATTTTTTTAAATTTATGTATCATTTTTATAAAGCATAATAAAACTCTTTATAAATTCCAATCTATTTTGTTATTTTCTTCTTTATAATGATTTAATCTGTGAGTAGCTGGACCCTCAAGTATTTCACCATCATAAGTAAATCTAGAACCATGACAAGGACAATCCCACGACTTTTCAGCATCATTCCACTTTAATTCACATCCAACATGGGTACAGGTAATATTAACTATATGAAGTTTGCCATCTTCATCTCTGTATGCTCCATATTTGTGACCTTCTATTTCTACTATTTTTCCTTCATCCTTTTTAATGTCTATTCCGTCTTCTCCAGATTTTATTTTTCCTATAATAAGCTCTTTTGCCACATCGAAATTTTCAGCAAACAACTTTCCATATGCCTGTGCTGTAAATTTCCTCGTCGGGTCAAATACCTCTTTCCATGGATTATTTGCCCCTAGAATTTCATCTGTGAGTATTCTAGCAGCTGCTGTTCCATTTGTCATACCCCACTTTTTAAAGCCAGTTGCAACATATATATTTTCCTTTGAACTCATTATCTTTCCTATATATGGCACATTGTCGACGCTTATATAATCTTGAAGTGACCATCTATATGCAATATCATCTACTGTAAAAATATCCTTAGCAAATTTCTCTAAATTCTCATAATGCTCCTCAAAATTATCACCATGAGCCACTTTATGATTTTCTCCTCCAACTAATATAAGTTCCTTTTCTCCATCATTTTGAGCTCTTAAAGAACGTGTAGGATTCTCTGCATTTATAAGCATAAACTTTGGGAATTTTTCCTTAATATGAACCGCAACAGCATAGGATCTCTCTGGTCTTAATCTTGTTAGGTAAAGTCCCATTCCATCGTAGCATGGAAAATGAGAACAAATAATAACCTTTTGTACGGTTATTTTCTTTCCATTAGTCACAACAAGTTCAATCGGATTTCCTGGCCTAACTTCAAATACTTCTGTATTCTCATATATTTGATTTCCTGTTTTAATTATTTTCTCTGCTAATGGTAATAAATATTTTCTAGGATGAAATTGTGCTTGGTTTTCAAAAATAAGTGCTGATTTCATAGGAATATTAATTGGAAGATTATCTACAATTTTTGCTTTTATTCCAAGCATCGTAGCTACATTCAATTCTTTTTCAATATCCTTAACATATTTATCTTCATTTGTGTATACACCTGCAGGCATTTTTTTCAAAATCACAATCTATATTTAATTCTTTTATTGTGTTTTCTATAAAACTTATAGATGCTTCATTAGCATCAGCATACTGTTTTGCACGCTCTACTCCCATGGAATTTATTAACTTATCGTATGTTAAGCTATGTTGTGATGTAATCTTAGCAGTAGTAAAACCAGTAGCTCCCTGAAGTATTTTACTGGCTTCAAGCACAGCAATTTTTACTCCTTGTTTACTTAAAAGAAAACCTGCTGTTATTCCAACAATTCCACCACCTACAATTGCAACATCTACCTTTATGTCTTCCTTTAAAGAAGGATAATTTGTACCTTTCGTTGATTCTATCCAATAGGATTTAAGATATTTGTCATTTACATTTCCCATAAATATTCTCCTCTACAAATAAATTATATAGATACCAGTTCAACTATTAAGTTTCACCCCGGTTTCCATTTACCTATTGTTTAGCATTTGATATTTACGTTAAATTATTCACTTTTCAAATTGTGTAAATATATAGATAAACAAGCTGAAATGTTTAAATTACCAATGTCAAATTTATCCTTATAAATTACAATTTGTCAAGCTGAGTGAAGGGTTTTTAATTCGCCCTGCTCATTAAAAAACTAACTTTTTTCACTTATGTGAAAAGTGAAGGGTTTGACATAGCTTTGCTTGTCAAAGGTGAAGGTTTTTTGTATATTGCTTTTTCTCTATTAACATATAAACACATCCTTCTCTTATCTATATTTTAATGTGTTCGGTCTTTCGTGTCTACAATATTATACTAGCACCAGAAAGCTCTTAAGATTTTAACAATTTGCTGCTTAGATTTATTAATTTTATTTAATATTCCAAGATACTGTTACTTCGCAATATTTATATAATGTACATTCACTTCATTACGCACAAAAAACAAGCACCATTAAACCCAAGTGCTTGCTTATAATCTTAGTCTTCTATAAAATTTTATCTAAGAATGCCTTAGTTCTATCTTCTTTAGGATTTGTAAAAATTTCTTCTGGAGCGGCTTCTTCTACAATCTTGCCACCATCCATAAACATTACTCTATCCGCAACTTCTCTTGCAAAGCCCATTTCATGAGTAACAACAACCATTGTCATTCCTTCTTCTGCAAGTCCCTTCATTACATTTAGAACTTCACCAACAAGTTCTGGGTCGAGAGCAGATGTAGGTTCATCAAAAAGCATTATATCTGGTTCCATACAAAGTGCTCTTGCAATAGCAACTCTTTGCTTTTGTCCACCAGAAAGCTTTGAAGGATAAACGTCCAACTTATCACTTAGTCCAACTTTTGCAATAAGCTTTTCTGCCCTTGCTCTTACCACCGCACTATTTTCCTTTTTCACAGTAATAGCGCTGCCATAACATTTTGTACAACTGTCATATGTGGAAAAAGATTAAAACCTTGAAAAACCATTCCTGTCTTTTCTATGATTCTTCTATATCCTTTTTTATCCTTTAAATTTATAGTTTCACCTTCAATAGTTACTGCTCCTTCATCTGGAACTTCAAGATGATTTAAGCATCTTAAAAAAGTACTTTTTCCTGAACCAGAAGGTCCTATTATAACAAGAACCTCTCCTTTATTAACATTAACATTCAAATTTTGAAAAACAGTAAGTTTTCCAAAATTTTTTAGTTAACCCTTTAGCTTCTATCATTAACGTACTAGCTATCTCGTTAGCTTCTGCCATTAACATAATAATCCTCCCCTTAATAAACCGATAATTTCTTTTCTACACGTGAGAATAAGAAAGTAAATACAGTTGTCATTATAAGATAGAAAACACCTGTTGCAAAATATGGAGTAACCGCATCACCAGAAGCTGATACAAAAAGCTGAGCTTTTCTTAAAAGTTCTTCCATTGTTATTACTGAAACTAAGGAAGTATCTTTGATTAAAGCAATAAACTCATTTCCCATTGGCGGAATTATTACTCTGAAAGCTTGCGGTAAAATTATCTTTTTCATAGTTTGAAAATAAGTAAATCCAAGTGCCTTCGAAGCTTCAAATTGTCCTTTATCTATAGCCAAAATACCACTTCTTATTATTTCAGCAACATATGCTCCTGAATTTAAACTAAGTCCAAGTATAGCTGCCTGCATAGCTGTAATTTGAATTCCTAAAGCAGGAAGTCCATAATAAAACACATAAAGTTGAAGCAAAAGTGGCGTTCCTCTAAATATCCATGTATAAAAGGCACCTATAGAATTTAACACCTTATTAGATGAAATCTTTAATATAGCAATTATAAGTGCAATTATGCATCCACATACAATTGCTATGACAGTAAGTTCAACAGTTACAACAGTTCCATTTAAAAGTACTGGCAGCACCTTATTTAGTGAACCAAAATCCATAAAAATAATCTCCCTCCATCAGCCACTTATAAGTATATTTAAAAAGCTCAAAGCCGCTGGTTCTCATATATGCTTGTCGCATTTTTATTCAAATTAAGCTTAAGTATTTATACAATTTCTGAATTAATTATACACAAAAACTCACCATCAATCAATGTTTTATGCATAAAATTAACTCCATCATTGGATATTTATTACTAAAATTCTATATTAATAACCTCTTTCTATATTCACTATATTACTTAGTCCTTCACCATTTTTATATTTCACCATATTATCATAAATAAGTTCGTACAATCTATTGTCCCTATTTTGGGAAGTCCACGAATTATGTGGAGTCACTATTACATTTTCAAAATCCCATAATGGATTTTCCTCTTCAAGGGGTTCTTTCTCAAAAACATCTAAAGCAGCTCCGCCTATCTTTTTATTTTCAATGTTTTCGATTAATCTTTTTTCATCGACTACCTCACCCCTTGATGCATTTACAAAAACAACTCCCTCCTTCATAAACGAAAATTCTTTTTCACCTATAAAGTGAACTGTATTTTTAGTAAGAGGCAGCAAACAAATTACAATATCACATTTTTTAAGCATAACTTGGATTTCAACATTAGAATAGCATTTATCAAAATAAAACACATCTCTTCCATTAGTGTTAAGTCCTAAAACTTCAACATCAAATCCTTTTAATCTTTTTGCTGTCTCAATTGCTATACTCCCTGTTCCTATTATTCCTACAGTACTCTTATATAATTCTTTAAGTGAAAAATTTAATTTCCACAGTTTTTTCTCCTTATTTCTATAAAAACTATAACTTTGTTTCAAAATATCAAGAATTGCAGATACTATCCATTCTGATATAGGTATACTGTAACTATCCTTATTATTTGTTAAAGTGATAGAAGTTCCTCTAAGCTTTTCCTTTGGTACATGATCAATACCATCACTAGCAAGCTGAATCCATTTTAAGCTCTTCATTTTACTGATATCCAAACTTTTAAAAGCATCATAGGTAAATAGCATTTCTATATCCTTTAATTCATCTGAATACTTTATTTCATGATCCTTATTTATAATTATTTCATATCCTAAATCTTTTAATTTGTCTATTTTATCTTTTTCAAAATCATTAGTAAATAATGCTTTAATTTTCATATGTAAACCTCCCATTTGTCAAGTTTAATTTTGCATTTTATTAAATAATTACGCTCTTTTTTATTAATATGTTATCATAAACAGTTTATTTTTTCAATATGATTATTCGTCTTTCTCTTTACTTATATATTATTAATTTTAAAAATTACGGTGAATCATTTCTAGACAATAAATTTCTTGATACGCATGAATCAAGAAAAAATAAGATTTTTGAGATAAGAATAAAAAGGGCTTTTGCATTAGCGGTTTTTAGCTAAATACAACAGCCCATTAAAAAAACAAATTTATGTTCATATTTTTTTATTCCCTTTTGATAAATTCCAAATTCATATGTAAAACTTGTTGAAAATAATGTTATTTTTTTATTACTTGTAGGAAGTTTCCTAACTGTCTCGAATTCTTCAAAATAAATATATGCAAAATTACATGGCATTTCTATAAACGAAATTCTTGGATTAGATATGCTTAAAAATCTGTATCCTTTTAATTAATTTCTGAAAGTTGATTTTTTATGCATTCATATCCATTTGCCATAGATTCTATACTTGATGAGCATGATTCTTCACCCAAGCCCTCAAAATCTTTAGATATATTTGATGATAATATTCTAAGTTCCTTTATTAAATGGTCTAAATCCGTTACTATTCCATCTACTTTCTGTCTTGTAGTGTTATCCATAAAATTGCCTTCCTTTCTTAAAAATTATCTACTTGCCATATTAAGCAGCGTTCTCTCAGCTCTTTGAAATGTATCAGCTGCATAATTTAAGTAATCTATATTTTCCCTAAATTTATCACTACTGTATTCCATATAACTTGATTTCAATAAATTTAATATATTTTTGCTAAAATCTATATCTGCATTAAAATATAATTCATTTATTCTTTCTTCTATGTCACAAGCACTTCTTCTTAAGTGCTGAAGCTTGTCTGCATGTTCCCTTAGCTTGCCAAAATCCACATATATGCGCGTTCTAATAGATGCCACACCATAAATGCCATCACCACTTGAAAAACCTCTTTTTATAACACTCTCTACTTTCTGAACTTCTTCACTTAAAGCCTTAGAGCCTTCATCTGCAATTGCCACTACTGTGCTTTCTATATCATTAATAAAATCAACATTTTCTCCATCAAAAAACTCATTCTCTACTTCATCCTCAATTTTTTCTACATCATCTTCTAAATCACTTACAAACTTTTCCTTCATATCGTTTAATTCAGCTAGCATTTTATCAAAAACATTATCAAGTTTAATATATTTTTCCAGAGTTTCTTTTAGCACTTCAACTGTAACTTCTTTATCATACAAAACATTTGTAAGTATATCTGAAATTATTCCTGGAGCACCTTTTCCAAACTCACCTACAAGTTTTGTAAATATAATTGCCTCTAACTCCTTGCCAAGATTATTTTTATTCTTAATTATCCAATCTAAATACTTATCTAATGGTCTGCCATTTTTTATATTCCAATCGTATAAGCTTTGTGTTAATGCTTCTGTTAACATAGAGCCACTGCTTCTATTCTCTTTTACTAAATTATTATTCTCATCCCAATAAAATGCCTGCAAAGCATGTGGTATAAATGTATCTACTGCCTCACTTTGTCCTGCTCCTTGATTATAATCATTAACCTTCACAATCTTATCATCAAGTTCTAGATAATATGCTTCGTTCATTTTGCAAAACACTCTATTTTCTGAATGAAACAAGAGTGCTCCTACTTTATCATCTGAAGCTACAAAATTTGTTATTCCCGATTCTTTTAATCTTTCCCTTGCTTCCTCTGAAATAGCCTCATCTATTCCCGGTGCATCAAATGCTATACCAGTAGCATTATCAAATTGTGAACACGCATATAATGCATTTGCTCCTCCTTTTGAATGCCCTGTTACATATATTTTTGCACTTCCTATACTATTAGCCTCTACAAAGCTTTTTACATCTTGAAACTGCCTTGATTTTCCTTCCACGCCCATCGTATAGTTATCTGTCCAATCCACTCCTAAAAAGCCGTCACGCTGCCCTTCTGGAGTATCACTTTCAGAGCCTCTAAATACAAAATGTGCATTCCCCTCGGGATCTTTAAACGAATACGCAACAAATCCATCAAAGTTTCCAGAGGTATTGTTGTTTTCATAGTCGGTAAATCTTAAATTACTTAACTGAGGGTCGGATTGTATTTCTTTAAATACTTCTTTTACATCTGATGAAGTTAAAGAACCATCATACTTGAGATTTTCAATATTATAGCTGCCATTTTTGTTCTGAAAATGTTTTATAATATCACCTAATGTCCTTTTTCCTTTCAAATATTTAGCGTCATCTGGCGTATTAAATATCTGAGTATAAGCAAATTCACTTAATAAATACGACCGTCTTTCTTCAGATAAGTTTTCCACTTCAATATCCTCCCTAATATTTAAAGTTCTTTAATATGTCATTAACGCCAGATATATTGTCAAGTTCGGTATCATATATGACATTTAAAAGTTTGCCTTCTTTGTATAATTTTTCATCATCCAATTCTCCACTATTTCTTCTGTTTTTAATATAATAGTCCTTATAATTACTATTTATGAAGTATACGGCAAACTCATAAGTTTTAATTTTATTATCTAAAATAATAGATTTAAAAACCTGATATACTTTGTCAGCTTCTTTCTGTTTATTAAAATTTCCATTTAAGAATACATAATATACAAATTTTATGTATCCACTATTAGGGTTATTAGCTATAGCCTGTTGATAGTTCATTTTTCTTGTACTTACATTTGTGTTTTCTTTTATTTCAAAGTAATAACTAATGTCTTCTCCATAAATTTCTTTTAGCTTATTTCCAACAATTGGGCTTCCTTCTTTTGACCACTTAACATCCATATAATTATCGCTAAATTTACCGCCCCTATAATCTATTTCAAATTTCAAGCTTTTATCTTTTTTTGGATATGCCACTGCATGATCGTAATTCGATATTCCACCTTCATCTGTATGCTTCATTGGCACTTCTACTACAAAATCTTCTTTGTATGCATCCTTTATATACTTCTCCATCTTAATTTGTACTGATCCTTCTTTCTTTGTATCACTTTGTCCGCACCCCACCATGATTCCTCCTATTAAAACAAGTATTAAAATAACTGATATCTTTTTTCTTTTTATTTTTATGCTCATTACTTTTATCCTTTCATTTATATACTGTAATGCTATAATATTACTTTTTCTTGTTTTCCTCAAGCATATTTTAATAAAATTAAATATCCTGTTAAATTTAAAATGCTGAATATAAGTTTACTTTCTGTAGATAATGTCATCAATTAATAAAAGTAAAATGAATTTTCTATACATTTCCTCAACATTCCTCGGAACAATCTCATAAAATGTTTTCCTTTCTTTCAATGAACTTAATAAACTTACTTTCTGATAGTAATTTCATGTGTTATAAACTCACCATTAAAGAAAAAGCTGTATGTTGTAAAGGGTGATGGTGCATTGAGTTAAATTTCAAGTTATCTATCCATAAGATCATCATCTCATGTTATAATTTTCATATACCAATTTCATTTCTCAGAAGGAAGGAAATACCATGAAACTCAAAGATCCATATGCAGGAATCCTATTAAAATTAGAAAGAATAAAACAAAATAAAGGTCAAAAAGAAATTTGCTTTGGGATTTGTGTTCCAAGCTATTTAAGTAAAATAGAACGGAATTTAGTTCAAGCCGACAAAAGTATTTTGGCGGATCTGTTTAAACGATTAAACATAAAATACTGCTTTGAAGAAGAATTTATAAAATCAGCAAAAAGTTTAATTAAGGAATACTTTAGAAATCGACTTTATGGCCTAGACAATGAAAAAATATTTGGTGAACTAAAAAAATTAAATATCTCCCTAAGTTACAGCTCTCTTGCAATTGATTGGTTACTTATTCAGGGCTTTGAAAATGATAAGAATGTTCCTACACTGCTCTCTCAATTAGAGGATGTAATGACAGAACGTCAGCTTGCTTTATATTATATTGTTCAACCCTTAGATAACCGCAGTACAAATAAAAGGCTGCGTTTATATAAAAAAGCTCATGGATTTCTAAATAACAGCTGCAGCCTGTTATATGTTATGTGGGCTTATTTTCTTTTAGGTCAATATGATAAAGTCAATGAATGTGCTAACCAATGTATTTCCCTAGCTTTAGAAGAAGGTAATACTTGGTCTTTAGCTAAATGCTTTGATATGCAGGGAAATGTTTACGCAGCTTTAAATATTGAACCCCTGATGCTGCAATTTTATAAAAGATATATTAATCTACTTCAAAACACACCATGGTGTAAAAAAGTTAAGTGGAACTTATTATAATATTGGAGCTACATATTTGCAAAATGGTAAATATGAATTAGCTATGAAATACCTTGATAAAGTAACAGGCGCAGAGTGGGATTTTCTTTTAAATCATAAAAAAGCACTTGTTAAAATAAGAAGTGGACATAGTGGCGAAGCAAAAGAATTTCTTGAAATAATGAAAAAATGGCTTCTTAATAACAGTAATGCTGAAGTTGAGCAATTAATGTATGAAGAAGTAATTATGGAAATAAATAAAAATTTCTTATCAGAGCCTGATTTCGTAAATTTGCTTGAAAAGCTTACATTGGTATTAAAAAAAGAAAGGCATCCAGGATACTACTTATTCTATCGCAATCTTTTAAAAGAAGCTTATTGTAAACAAAGGAAATATAAAAAAGCACTGAGCCTAAAGTAACTTTCCTCAAAAATCCAAAAATGCTTTCTTAAGTTATAAAATAAGCATAATAAATTCTCAAAATATATCTCTTGAAGCATGTTAAGAATCATAATACTATGATTACAGGAGGTATATTTTATGAAAAGAAGTAAGTTATGGACTAAGGATTTCAGTTTAATTACATTTTCAACTATATTATCAGTAATAGGTGGCCAAGCAATGGATTTACCTATCAGTTTACTCGTTTTTGATAAAACAAAATCTACTTTTTTGTCAGCTATTATAATGGTGTGCGGCATGCTTCCAAACATTCTATTTTCAATTGCCATTGCACCAATTATTGATAAAAGAAGCAAAAAGAAGTGGATTGTAAGACTAGATATTTTAATGACTGCAATATATTTTTTAACAGGAATTTACGTTTTAAATCATCCATTTAATTACGCTCTCTATGTTATTTTTACTTTAGTTGTAGGTACAATTTCTGTATTTTACCACTTGAGTTATTCCTCCTGGTATCCTGATCTTATTCCAGCTGGAATGGAACAAAAAGGATATGCGGTTAGCGGTACTATTTATCCAACAGTTTCAATTGTCATGGCACCATTTGCAGCCCTTCTATACAAAAATCTTCCCCTAGGATATATCTTTATAGCAGTTTCTATTTTAACCTTAATTGCCGTTATATCTGAAGTAAACATTACAGAAACAATTTCAAAAACTGCTGAAAAATATGATTTTAGGCAATATAAAAATGACATAAAAGAAGGCTTTGCTTTTTTAAAGAAGGAAAAAGGAATAAGAAATATATATACTTATATGAGTATCACTAATGGAGCCTCCGACGGTATTTCTGTTATAACTCAGGCTTTTTATCAAACACAGCCCTGGCTTACTGTTACAATGCTTGGTTTCTTAAAAAGTGCCGAAACCTTAGGAAGAGTATTTGGAGGGCTTTTTCAATACAAGAAAGAAATACCTTCAAGCAAAAGGTATTCCTTAACAAAGTTCGTTTATATATTTTACGATTCAATGGATTCAGTTCTGCTCTTTATGCCCTATCCTTTAATGTTGATTAATAGATTTTTGTGTGGAGCACTCGGAACAACTAGTGCTACTTTAAGAGAAGCTGCCGTGCAATCCTACTTACCCCAATCAATTAGAACAAGAATTAATGCATTTTTTAATGTTATATTTGCTGCCGGTGGTATTGTTTTTCAACTTGCTGCAGGCTCTTTAGGTCAATTTTTATCATACAGAATTGTCGCTTTAAGCTTAGGCTTATTTACTTTAAGCAGTGCATTTATATTCATTTGCCTTCCAGCTAAAGAGAATCGTAAGGTTTATGAAGCAACTAAAAGGGCTGTGTAACTACTATTTTTTAACCACCCTATATGAATATATAATAAATACTATAGAAGCTATTACCCCCAGACCACTTACAAGCATCGCAACTCTAATAGGTCCAAGCATTAAGCTATCTGTTCTAAGAGATTCTATAAAAAATCTTCCCAGCGAATATAAACCTATATACAAGAAAAATACTAATCCCTTCTTCTTTGCCTTCCTTATAACTATAAGCAGTATTATAAATACAAGGAAATCCCACAAGGACTCATATAAAAATGTAGGATGATAATAAGTTCCATCAATAAACATTCCCTTTTGAATAAATTTAGGAAAATGCTGTATAAATTTTTCACTCACAGGTCCACCATGAGCTTCTTGATTAAAGAAATTTCCCCATCTTCCCATAGCCTGAGCAATTATTATGGATGGTACAATTACGTCCATAAGTTTTAAGAAGTTGACTTTTTTATGTCTGCACATTATAAATGCAGTTCCAATTCCAAATATAAGTCCTCCATGTATAGCAAGGCCACCATTTCTTATATTTATCATTTCTAATATATTACCATTATATGTATTAAACTGAAATACAACAAAGTACAGCCTAGCACCAATTATACCAACGATAAGAGAAACAAGTGCTATATCTATTATTGTATCGTAATCAATTTCTCTCCATTTGCAATTAAAATTAGCTACCAAAAAACCTAAGAGAACACCTAAAGATATTAGTATTCCATACCATTTTATATCAAATCCCAAAATTGAAAATGCAACTGAGTTCATATCTCCACTTCCTATCTTATTTAATTAAAAGTTTCTATAATAATGGCGAAAACAACCTGCTTAATCCTTCTTTTAGCTTATTCCATACCCCCCGTGATTTATATTTTTCTATTGTCATCATTTCCGATTTTTTGCATCATCATCAAAAATATCTATACATTTTTGAGCAAATTCCGTATCATAAATAAATGCATTTATTTCAAAATCAAGTGAAAAACTTCTTATGTCGAGATTTGCAGTACCAAGAGAAACCACTTCGCCATCTACTGCTACCATTTTAGAATGCAAAAAACCCTTATATAAGTATACCTTAATACCATAATCAAGTAAATCCTGAATATAAGATGTAGTAGCATGGTATACAAATTTTTTATCTGGTGTTAATGGCAGCATTATTCTTACATCAACTCCGGACATAGCCGATATCTTAAGTGCTTCTAAAAATGAATCATCTGGTATAAAGTAGGGTGTTTGGAGATACACTTTACTTTTAGCAGAATTAATTAGCTTGATGTATCCCATTTTTATTTGTTCTCCACTTAAATCCGGACCACTTGAAACAATTTGAACTCCTATCTTTCCAGTGCCACCATTATTATTAAAAAACCTTTTTAGTCTGTTATTTTCATTTATAGCTTCATCCTTAGTTGCATAATACCAATCCATCAAAAATCTTTCTTGAAGAAACATGACGGAAGTTCCAACAATTCTAAGATGAGTATCTCTCCACGGTCTTAATCTTTTGCTTCTTCCTTTTCCATTTCCCATATATTCATCGCCTATATTTATGCCGCCAACATATCCAATGCTTCCATCTATCACAACTATTTTACGATGATTTCTATAATTTATGCTGCAATAGGTTCCAAAACTAAGAGGAAAAAACCTTGCTACCTTTCCACCTGATTTTTTCAATTTATTAAACATCCTGGATGGGGTATGAAAACTTCCAACATGATCATATAAAACTCGCACTTCTACTCCTTGCTTTGCCTTTTTGGTAAGCAAATCCACAATTTTTTTACCTATAGTATCATTTTTAATAATAAAGTATAAAATATTTATGGTTTCCTTTGCATTTTTTATATCCTTTAAGAGAGCTTCATATTTATCCTTTCCATTTGTAAAAATGCTGACTTCATTATCCTGAGAATATATACTTCTGCTTGAGTTTATATTCATTTCTATAATATCTTTGTACTTTGCTATATTTTCATCATTAAATAATTTATCATCGTTATTAAGCAAATACTTCTCTTTAAGTAACCAACCATTATATACAATGTCATACTCCTTTTTTAAGCGAAAAATCCTTTTTTGATTAGGTCTTAAATTTCTTCCAAAATGAAATACAATAAAAAGCCTAATACAGGAATTAAACTGAGTATTAATATCCAAACTGTAGCAGTCAATGGCTTTTTTCTTTCTGCATAAATTGTTATAACAATTGATATAAAATTTATAAAATATATTATTACTATAGTTATTGCAAAAGGCGAAATCTCCATACTCTCACTCCCTTCTTAATTTTTGTATAAACTGTATTTAATATTAATAAATAAAATCATATATCAAATTTTAACATAACTATACAAAAACTTTAAGTGAATTATTGATTAACATTATATAATATGCCTTAAAACAAAAATTGCGATGTACCTAAATTTATTTACATCGCAATTTCTCTATTCAAATGAATCCTTTGAAGATGCAAATATTACTGGCGCCTTAGATATTTCTCTTATTTTATTACACCAGTAAAATCCATCAAAGTACGGAAGTATAACATCCATTATTTTATACATTTGCATCACCTTAAGCTTATAATACATTATGAGTAATCAAAAAATCAATTTTTATATTAATGTAATAAAAATACACTTTTTTAAACATAAAAACATTTACAGTAAATTACATAAATGATATGATATTAATATACACATAGTTTTAGATAACAAAGGGGTTTTTAACATGGAATGTGTTGAAATACTGTCACCAGGTGACAAATTAAAATTATTAAGAAAAAAATACAAACTAAGACAAGAAGAAGTTTTCCGGAAGTAAAATAACTAGAAACCTAATAAGCGAAATTGAAACAAACAAGGCAACTCTTACTAGAAATACTGCTGAAATAATATTGGAAAACTTAAACCACCTTTCAAAAAAACATAATTTTAATTTTACTGAAACTATTGATTATTTAATGGAAGACGAGCTTTCTCAGGCAAATAAAATCTTAGATGTCTATATTAATGAGTTAAAAAGTGTTTTTTCCGTATAAAGATAGAACTTTTTTCGAAAAATTAAAGGCCGTTGAATCTTTTTTAATCAAATGGGACATAAAAGAGAAAAAAATACAAATATATGAACTTGCTGGAGATTATTTTAGCAGCGTAAATAATTATTACAAAGGTGCTTTGTATTATGAAAAAGCATTTAATTTGATGAATAAACTTACCTGTACTCCAGAATTATTAGGACTTTTAAAAAAATTATCAAGAATTTACACTTACACAAATAGACATCCTGAAAGTATTGAATGTTGTCAATTTGCACTCGATCATTTTCCAGATATGCCAAACCACTATACTGCTATATTTTTATTTAATAGGTCAATATCATTTAAAAATCTGAAACAATTCAACAAGTCAATAAAGACTTTAGAACTTGTAGAAAATTATATAGATAAGAATAACTTAGATAAGTTAATTGAAGTTTGGAATAATAAGGGATCATGCTTTCTAGATTTAAAAGAATATGGAAAGGCTCTTGAGATATTTATTAAAATTTTCAAATTAGTACAAGAAAAAACTAACATGGATAAATTTATGATTGTTATAACAAATTTAATACAATGCTATATAGGTTTAAATGATATCGAAAATGCAAACAAATATTTAAAAGTTGCGCTCGACAATTTGCCAGATTATCTTAGCGCTAATAGCGAATATGCTCCTGAAGTATGTTGTGAACTTGGGGATATATTCAAAAACTTAAATAGATTAAAAGAAGCAGAAAAACATTACTTAAATGCTTTAAAATTTAGCAAGGATGAAAAAGTTTTTACTATAACAAAAAGAACGCTGTGTAATTTAATAGATATATATGCCTCTTTAGATTACACAGAAAAAATAGATGAAATAGAAATGGAAGCTTTTATTCTTTCAAACATTGAGACAAAATTAAACAATGATATTATGTATAAATTGATTAACTTTTATAGTATACATAATATGAATAATAAAATAAGTAGGCTATGTAAATTAGCTCTAGAGTTTAATTAGAAAAGAGGTTTTTATAATGAATTTTAAAAAAATACTATTAACTGGGACAAAATTATTCTTTACATTTTCTATTGTATTTATATCTCTTTCTTCAATATTCCGTGGTTGGTGATATTTTAGAAAACTTAAATACGAAAAGTAGGACTTAAATTATGTATTAAATTTATAATTTAAGTCCTACTTTTCTTTAATCACTCTCAATAGGATTCTCTGGTCCCCTTAACTTCAATTCATAAAAAACAAGATCAAGCCACTTTCCAAATTTAAATCCTGACTTTTCTATTGTTCCAGCATACTCAAAGCCAAGTTTTTTATGCAATTCTATGCTGCCACTATTTTCCGAATCAATGGCTGCTACCATAATTGCATACCCCTGCTCATTAGCAACCTCAATTAACTTTTTCATTAATTTTTTCCAATACCCCTTTTTCTATAATCCTTATGTACATACACTGAATGTTCTAAAGAATATTTATACGCTGGATAAGCTCTAAACTGCTCAAAGGTTGCAAATCCAACAACCTTATCATCTTCTTCAAATACTATTACTGGATGATTGTTTTGTTTCCTTTCATAATACCACTGTTTCCTTTCTTCAATATCATGAGGTTCATATGCATATATCGCCGTAGTATTAAGTATTGCATAATTATAGATTTCTAAAATTTCCATCAAATCATTTTCATTTGCTTCTCGTATCAATTTTATAGCCCCCTTAAATTTCATTTAAAAATTGCACAAGCCTCATATAGCTTGTGCAATATATATTCCTTAACTACGTCCTCTTATTTTCTTTATAGCTAATACAACTGGCACTATTATAACAACTGCAACAGCAGATTCTATAGAACCATTAAGCCCAGCAACCCCATATATAGCTTTTGCAGCACCACTTACACTTATTTTAGCAGCCTGTGCATATCTTTCTGCATACAAGAAATAAATCATTGTAAGTACTCCAACAGTATTGGTAAGTGTTCCAACTACAGCGGTTATACCAATTCTAAGTGGTTCATTGCACTTTTTAAGTAATGCATAAGTATAATAAGCAGTAACCCCTATAAGCACTCTTGGTAAAATTGCAACCAATGGATTCATAAAGGCAAAAGAAAGCACACTAGGAGTCATCATATTTTGGATCATACTAAATACTCCAAACATAAGTCCTACTAAAATTCCAACAACAGGTCCTTCTATAATTGCACCTATAATTACTGGAATGTGCATAATTGTTGCATGAGCAATTGGAAATGGTATGAAGCCATAACCAGTTAGTCCCAAAGTTACAGAAATTGCAGATAACAGCCCAACAATAGTTAGTTGCCTTGTCTCAAATTTACTCTTAGCTAATACATTTTTATTCAATTTTTCCCTCCGTTCTTATTCCACTTTAAGGATATAAGTCGAATAATATAAATTAATTTTATTTAGGCTACAGTTTCAGAAGAATACTGTTTCCAAAGAAATTCAAGATTATTATATCACACAATTTAAAATTTTTTAACAAATAATTTAAAAAAGTACTGTTACTTCTCGTAAAGGATAAAGCAAAAAATGATAGGATTAATAAAAACTCTATCATTTCTCATAAAATTAATTTTTAACCATCTTATCAAATGCTTTTTCTACTTTTGACTTATCCTTAGAAATAACAAAAATTATAAAATTTTGTCTATCCTGCAATAAACTATTTTTAATTAACTTATATTTCTCAGGTGAACTTCCTTTAAAATCATTAGCTCGTTCATTTAACCTTTTTTGTATCTTATACCTAAGTTCATTTATACTACTTAAATACTTAACTTTAAGAACTAAAATTTCTTCAGGATTATCTTTGGATTTTGATGTATATAAAGCAAAATCTGTAAGTTCAACTTTATTTATCTTATATAAATCTTCAAGTCCTTTAGCATCTTCTTTTTTTAATGTAGATATATCTCCAATATTTTTAATTTTTTCATCAAATTCCTTAACTGTTACACTTCCTTGATCTATGCAACCTGAAGTCATAAAAATAATTATAACCACAACACTAATCAATCGAAAAATCTTACTCAACCAAACATCCCCACACATTTCTTATATTCCTAAGTTAAATAAACTCTAATGCGTTTTTTCTAAATCGCTAATATTAACACTTCTGCTATGTATTGTATGGTCCCATTCCTTATTATCTTTATCTAAAATTGCCTGTATGCAAATAGGTAACCATGTTATTATATAAATTGGCATTATTATATAATATATTAGTACTTTAAAATTAAATTTTCTCTCTGCAATAAGCAAAATTGGTGTATATAAATAAATTACTACTCCAACTATAGACATAAATATAGCAAGCGCACTAATACTGTGGTGTGAAACTGCAATGCTATTATAGTTATTCGAATAATTAAAAAGCTGTATAACTACTCCCACCATATTTATAAGTGTTGTTAAACCAAATAAAATAAATAGTATAGGTTGAATAGTATAAATCGCGCAATCTATTGCCGTAAAACTTGCCTTTCTTATGCCCATTTTTATAAGTTTAAAAAAGTATCTGCTACTTACATCTACAAAACCCTGCATCCACCTTTTTCTCTGTCTCCAAGATTGAATTAATGTAAGAGGTTTCTCATCATAAACAACTGCATCATAAGCAAAATCAACTTTATATCCATTGGATACTAATTTGCAAGTAAACTCTAAATCCTCTGTTAAACAAGTGGCTCCCCAGCCTAATTCTTTAAGTATTTCTATGTCCATGCAGCATCCAGTACCACCAAGTTGACTTGAAATTCCAAGATTGACTCTTGAAAGCTGAGCCATTCTATTATTTGCCCAAAATGTTATTGAATAGCTTCCAGTAATCCAAGTATCCATAGGGTTTTTGCTATCTAAATAGCCTTGAATTACCCTAGAACCTGAATAAAGTTTTTTATTCATTTCCTTTAAAAAGTTTCTGGATACAAGATTATCAGCGTCAAAAATACATACCGCATCATATTTTTTATCCATGTTAAATATTTTGTTAAACATCCACTCCAATGCATAACCTTTTCCCTTTTTCTTGTCATTAAATCTTTCGTGAACTAAAGCCCCAGCTTCTCTTGCTTTCTTAGCTGTGTTATCTGTACAGTTATCAGCAATTACAAATGTATCATACAATTCCTTAGGATAATCTAAATTATTCAAACTAACTATTATATCGTTAATAACAACCTCTTCATTATGAGCAGCAACTATTAGTGCAAACTTTTTTTCAGGCTTTATTAATTTTAAATTCCCTTTTTTATAAATTCCAAACAAAGCTATTATTAAATAATATATGGAGAAAACAAAGGCGAAATATGTTAGTGAATTTGAAAAAAAGATTAGTATATTTCCGATTTCTTTCATTATTATCCTCCCTAAATAAATTTCAAATCTTTAAGCGCCATTATATTCAAATTATAAGTAACTTAATTTATATAGTGCTAGGTACAACCTTTTCCTTATAATTATATATGTCTTATTAGTAAACGTCAAATAAGCATTAAGCGTAAGTTATTACTGTAATTTTAACCAAATATTAATACTTTGCTCTGCAACTGCTTTAACTTATCACAGCTTAATACCACTAAATTTCCATTTTCTAAGTATGACGCTTTTAAAAACACATCCCCTTCTTCACATTTTATTAATTTTTTATTATTATTTCCAATTATCTTTACATAATCCCCATAGACAATCCCTATATTTCCTTCATTGTATATAAAATCAATTATGTCAAGGGTATTTTCTATATTTATTTTTTTAAAGCTTCCATCTAAATTGTATACAAAAAATTCATTATTACCATTCTGTACAATTGCCTTATAGTTCTTGGACGCGATATCGATTACACTTTTTATATTAATGTAATTACAAAATCTATAAAATGAAGGATATAGCCCCATAATTTCTTCCTCTTTAAGTATTTCTAAATTGCCCTTATTCAAATCCATTCTTATAAAAGTCATATTATATAAATCAAGTATTATAATATCATTATCGTACCATAAATAGACTTTGGAAAATATAACATTCTTTAAGGTATTTTTAATAAAAATAGTTTTAACATCATAATTATTAAGATTAATATGTACAAAGCATCCATTTTCTGGGCAAAATAAAATTATCTCATCAGATTTGCTATTTACATAAGAATAATGTATAACAATATCTTTAAAAATATTTATTTTCCTTACCAATTTAAGATTACAATCCAAGACTTCAATACCTTCATATCCATCGTTAATTATAATTTTATCTAATACAGTTTCCATAAAATATATATCATTTTCTATGATTATCTCTGCATGCTTCTCGCTCATAAATATCCTCCTTAAATATCACAAAAATTATAAGTCTTATATCTATTATAATTATCGTATATTAATTGGAATTCTGAAAAATATCCAGCATGTCTTTGGCGGCTCGTAACAACTCACTTTTATTATTAGTTTCAGGTTTTTCAATAACAATTTCAAGCAACTTATTAAGTATTTTACCTATAAGTCTTCCATCTTTTATTCCAATATTTATCAAATCGCGGCCATTTACAGCTAAATCTTTTAATTTAAAGCAATTGTTTTCAGCAATAACCTTTTTAAACATTTCTTTAGCAAGGTTAATTTTTTCATGACGCTCTTCATAATACTCTGGATTTTGTGACCTTATATCCGCTTCTTTTATTTTTAGTAAATCAATAAAGTTTCTTTCTCCTATAATACTTAAAACCTTTCTTACCTGTCTAAAAGTGTTCAACTCAACATCATGAAACTTAACAAGAATTTTCACCTTCTCTATAGTGGCATTATCATATTTTAATCTTTTTAGTATATTTTCTGCCATAAGAAAGGATTTTTCCTGATGACCATAAAAATGATCTATTCCCTTATCATCTCTAGTTTTACAAAGCGGTTTTCCAATGTCATGAAAAAGCATAGTAAGTCTAAGTGGTAAATTTCCTTCCACATATCCTAAAGATTTTTCTATATGAACGCCTACGTTATAAATATGATTTGGATTGTTTTGCTCACACTTAAAGCAAAATTGAATACTCCGGAATTATATAATCTAATAATTGATAGTCATAAAGATTTGCTAAATAATTTGGGTTATGTGACATTAAAATTTTATTTATTTCATTTTGTATTCTCTCTACAGATACCTTTTTAATAAGACTATGATTTGATTTTATGGCCTCTGCTGTTTTTTCTTCAATTTTAAAGCTTAATTGTGCTGAAAATCTTATTGCCCTAAGCATTCTAAGTGCATCCTCATTAAATCTTTTATCAGGATTCCCAACGCATCTTACCACTTTATTATTTAAATCCTCATATCCATTAAAATAATCCACTAAACCATCTTTTTCATTGTACGCCATAGAATTTATTGTAAAGTCCCTTCTGGATAAGTCCTCTTTTAAATCATCTGTAAATTCAACACTATCAGGATGTCTTCCGTCTGAATATTCTCCATCTATACGAAACGTTGTAATTTCATACCCATTCTTATCAATCATTACAGTCACAGTTCCATGCTTTAAGCCTGTAGGAATCACTTTATGTCCTGCCTTTTCAAATATTTTTATCATATCTTCTGGCTTTGCTGACGTTGCTATATCCCAGTCATTTGGCTCTTTTAAAAGCAAGCTGTCTCTTACACATCCACCGACAATATAGGCTTTGAATTTATTTTTTGAAGTATACTTACGACATAACTAGGCTTCTCAGGCACTTCTATCATATAAAGATCACCCACTTACAATATTTTTATGTATAGATAAATCATTCTTGTTAATTTAATTTTCCAACGCATTATATACAATTCTACCACAATTCCATTTATGTTACAGCCTATAATTATTTTTGCCTTATTTTCTACTTTTATGAATACAAAGTCTAAATTTAAAACAAAGCCAACTATAAAGGTGCACAGAATTCTTACATTCTGTGCACCTTTAAGTAGTTAAATTTAATTATCACTCTTTGTTACATCATATCCAAACCACTTATTTGATATCTTTGATATAGCTCCGTCCTTTTTAAGTTCATTGTATGCTTTTTGATAAGCGTCTTTTAAGGCTTTATCATTTTTTCTAAAAGCAGCTCCTATTGGTTCTTTGCCTAAATATTTTTCTACCTTTTTAAACTTTCCAGGGTTTTTAACCATGTAGTAATCTCCTACCATTGGGTCAGCAACTACTGCTGCTATTCTTCCATTTTGAAGATCTAAAAAAGCATCCGTTGTAGCTTCATATTTTTTTACATCTTTAAGTCCTGAGAGCTTGCTTAAAGCATCCTGTGAGGTTGTTCCTGCTTGACATCCTACAACCTTCCCCTTAAGATCATCTGGACTTTTTATTGAATTATCGCCAGTTTTTAAGAATATAGCACAGCCTCCATTTATATATGGATCAGAAAAAAGCATTTTTTTCTTTCTATCATCAGTTATGCTAACAGTTGACTGTACAAAATCAAATTTTTTTAGAATTAAGCGCAAAAAAATACCATCATAGGCATTTGTAACTATTTGAAGCTTAACTCCAAGTTTTTTTGCCACTGCATTTGCAACATCAATATCAAAACCAGCTATTTTATTATCTTTGTCTCTAAATTCCATTGGAGGATAATCATCAGAAAGTCCTACCTTTATAACTCCTGCCTTTTTAACACTATCCAATGAATCATCCTTGCCCTTACTACCAGTAGAACAGCCTGCAAGAAGTGATATGCAGAGCATTAAGGCTAATATTATTGATATTTTCTTTTTCATAAAACCGCTCCCCTAACTCATAATATATACACGCTTGCATTTAAATACAAGATTTATATATGATGTTTCCATCATAGGACGACCTACCTATATCGCCTCTATATCTACATGTATATTTATAAATATTATAGCGTGTTTATTCATAAATTACAACCACTATTGCTGATACCAATAAGATTGAGATTTATACAATTGCGTGTATATACCATTTTGGTTAAGTAACTTCTCTGGTGTTCCATCCTCTACAATACCTCCATCACTCATGACAAGAATTCTATTTGATAATCTTGCAGCACCAATTCTATGAGATACAATAAGAGAAATCTTTCCTGATGACATTTCTAAGAATTTCTTGAATATACCTGCTTCAGCTAGTGGGTCTAAAGAAGCTGTTGGTTCATCTAAAACTATCAAATCAGAAGTTTTAATATCTCCTCTTGCAATTGCGACTTTTTGCCATTGTCCTCCAGAGATATCTATTCCTCCATATTCACGTCCCAGTATAGTATCAACCCCGTGTTGATAATTTTGAATGAACTCTAAATAGCTATGATTTTTAATGTATTCCTCTACATATGACTTATCATAAAGCATATCTGATTTTCCAAAACCTATATTTTCACCAACCGTCATCTGGTACCTTGTGAAATCTTGAAATACAGCGGAAACTCTTTCATAGAGCTTATTTCTATTTAATTTAAAAATACTCACGCCATTGTATAAAATATCTCCTAAAGTCGGTGTATATAATCCTAAAATCAACTTAGAAAGTGTACTTTTCCCCGCACCATTTTCACCTAAAATAGAAATACTTTCATTTTTATTAATAGTTAAGCTTAAATTCTTTATTGTGCCCTCTTTACTATGAGGATATCTAAAACATACATTAATAAATTGAATGGTATGAATTGGCTCTGTAAGCTCTTCATGTCCTTGCTTTATCCCATCTTTATTATTAATTAAGTTAAAATAATTTGATATAAAAGGAATGCTATTTATTGTTTTCGTTACCTTATCTATTAAACCTCTGCATGCTCTTGAACTGTAGAAAATGCTGTCAGCATAGCTGCAAATACAGAAACAGTAATATCACCGTGAAATGCCATATAAGACGACAATATTATGCCTATTCCTAATCCAATAGGACGGCAGGAATCTAATATTGCAGTTCTTATGAATTGCTTTTTTTCATACTTCCAAACATCATCTGTTATTTCTTTCAAATTATCATAATATTTTTTTTGCATATAATCATTTGTACCAAATATACGCATATCCCTATTCGTATTTCTACCGCATAAAATTCCCCACAAATAATCCGTAACTCTTAACTTTTCTGTTTGATTATTACGCAAAATAAAATATTCCTCTCCACGTAAATAGCGTGAAATAAAATAAGGAATCATCGTGAAAACAGCTAGAAGCATAAGCATTGGATTGTAAGAACCAATAATCGAAAATATAGATCCAATTGCAGAAACAAGCAAAGGGATATAAATAATGGAATTCACAATATCCATAATACTGTCATTGTAAGCATTCTCTTGTGCTTTATATATATTATCATAAAGTTCATTGTCTTCAAATAATTTCATTTCTGTATTTAGCACTTTATTATATACATTTTTTAATAATTGAATCCTAAATTTCTGTAAAAGTAAAGATCTTAAGTACGCATCGGCTGGAGTATACAAATAGTAGCTTGGACAAATTACAACAAATGCAATAAAGGGTATTATAAGTGCAGTATAATTATTTCCTCCTCCTATAATATTTTGCAGGGCAGTCAGAATAAGAACATTAAATTTAACTTGCAAACCTTCTAACATACCGACCAATATAGACAAAATTAAAATTGTATAAAACTGCTTTTTAGCTGATTTGGCAATTAAGTAAACTGCTCTAAAATATGCTTTCATGAAATATTCTCCTCCCTATACCATTCTGACTGAACCATAAACATTTTATAATATTGCTTTTTTTGTTTCATAAGCTCTGCATGTGTGCCATTTTCTATAATCTTTCCATCCTCTACAACAAGAATTCTATCCCCGATCTTTGCACTTCCTAATCTATGTGAAATTAAAATACACATCTTATTACCCGCTAAGCGTATAAAAGACTGATAGAGTTCCGTTTCTGATTTGGGATCTAATGCTGCTGATGGCTCATCCAAAATCATAATTTTAGCATCTGATAAAAAGGCTCTTGAAATACATATTTTTTGCCACTGTCCCTCTGACAAGTCTGAGCCTTCCCCATAAACATTGCCTAGCAAAGTGTCATAACCATGTGGCATGCTATTAATAATGTCATATGACAACCCTTTTTTGCTGCCTTTGTAATCTTCTCATCATCATTTATATATTTTATATTTCCAAATCCAATATTTTCTCGAACAGTAACTTGATACTTTGTATAATCTTGAAATACACAGGAAAGTAACTTTTGTCTTTCCTCAACTTTCATGTCATATACGCTTCTTCCGTTTATTGATATACTTCCAGAATCAGGCTTGTATAACCCAAGCGCAAGCTTAATTATTGTGCTTTTCCCTGCTCCATTTTCACCGACGACAACTAACTTTTCTCCCTGCCTTATAGAAAATGAAATCCCCTTTAATACAGGTTTATCACATCCTTGATATATATTTTGCCATTCTATTATATACGGCTCGTTCTTCTTCAGCTTTGTGCTGCTCATCTTCTCTTTTTAATTTAACTAATATCATTGGCAGCACAGTTGCAAATGATATCGGAAGTGCCCACCAAGCAATTCTTATTATAATAAGTGATAGTAAAATTGTTGAAATAACATTTTTGCAAAATTCAGCTACATTAAACACTGTATTTGCCATATCTTTTTCCGAATTTTTTTCTACCCTTTTACACAAATCATACACATTAGTATTCTCAAAATTCATATATTCAATTTTCTTCAATTTATTTGAAATCATTAATTTGGCTTTAATATTAATTTTCTGGTTTAATCTTAATTTTAGTAATTCAACAAGCTTATTTATAATAGGAAACAAAATCAAGGCTAATACCATAGCTGTTACCCAAGGTAATATTTCATTGAATTTCCCCCATGTTTTTAATGAGCTTATAACTATATTAAGTACGTTACGTAAAAGTAAAAGATTAACGATTTCATTTAAGCCAAGTACTAAAATCAAACTAAATGTTACAACCGTTAAAAATGGTGCACAAGAATACATCACCTTAAATCCCTTAGTAATATATCTCTGTTTTTTGCATTATCGTAATTGCTTTTCATTATTCAAATTCTCCTTTGCCAAATAATTCATTATAAACTTTAACAAAACACTTAGTTTCCAAAGTTAAATATTATATATTATTGGGCATTACAAAAAGACAGAGAAAGTTTTATGAAATATTGAAAAAACTTTCTTTGCCTATAACTTTGCAATTCATTCTACTCATAACCACCCGGAATCCACCATCTATCGCTTTGCAGCGGATTATAATTCCATGCTAATTTTTCAACGCTGGTCATTACCTCACCATTGTCTTCTAAATACTGAAAAGGTGGATGAAAAAACACCATATAATTAGATGCTGGAAATTCTTTAATCTCAAAACCATCTGGTATTTCTCCATTATAGTCTATTGGGACACCAAATCCATAAAAATAACCTCTTTTTCCAGCTTCATAAAACCAACCTGCCATATGAGGCCCTACGCTTTCACTTGCCACATTCCTCATACTTTCAATTATGACGCAAACCTCATCGCAATCATGATATTTCGAAAAATCACAGTAATTATTTACTCTTATATCCCATATACCAATATATTTATGAGCGGGAATATACTCAAACCTAATACTTGGTTCCTTTATATTACTCATTCTATTACCTCCTATAGGTATATAATCTTCAGGAGAAAGCACGTCTTGTTTGATAGAAAGCTGCACTGGTTTAGGACTTTTGCGATATGTTAATGGAGTTAAGCCATAAGCATTTACAAGGGCCCTCGTCAGAGCCTCTTGTGATGAATATCCATACTTTAAAGCAATATCAAGTATTCTAACATTCGTATCACGGAGCTCCAGAGTTGCATGACACAAACGCCTGCCTGCTATATAGCTTTTTAATGTTATCCCTGTGATCTGGTGAAATAAATAAGAACAATAATAAGGTGAATACCCTATTTTCTGTGACATCTCCAATAAACTCGGCTTATTCTCAATATTTATTTCAATCCAGTCAATTATTTTTGAATTGATACTTTCCATTCATTCATACGCTTCGCTCCTTTCATAAATAATTCTATCAATTTAATCTAATGAAAACTTGACATAACTTGCGGAAATTCTGGCAGAGCACAGATGACAGATGACAGAGTACAGTTAAGGATGATTTTTCTCAGCTACGCTTTAAAAAATCTTAAACTTAATACGCGCAAAGCGCTTAAAATATGGTGTTCAGCGCAGCTGAAACTACTAAGTTCTAAGATTTACCTGAGGGAAACGAAAGGTAAATCAACCTTCACTGTACTCTGTCCTTTGTACTTTGCCTTTCAACTTCCAGTTTATAAGGATAGTTCTAGAATTCATAATTTTTAATAAAAATAATAATAAATTATTTAAAATAATGCACTATAAAGATTCACGTCAAAATTCCGTAGGAACGGAGGAATTTTTTCCTTGTACCACCGTAAACGCAAAGTAACAATGCTGAAGGAACAGTTTAAAAAACTCCTAATAAATCTTGATAAAAAAATCATAAAATACTTAGATATTTCAATTGTCTAAGCATTTTTTTCAGCGAGTTATTGAAATATCTTAGGATTTTATGATTTTTTCATCTTAGATTTATAGGATTTTTTTAATGCGACGAAGCATTGTTACTTGAAGTACTCTATTCCTATAGCTTCACGAACTTCTTTTAATGTTTTGCTGGCTACTTCTTTAGCTTTAAGGCTTCCTTGCTTTAGCATTTCATATACTGCTGGAATATCCTTTTCAAATTCTTTTCTTCTATTTCTTATAGGCTCTAACTCCGCTTGTAAGACTTCATTTAAATATCTCTTAACCTTAACGTCTCCAAGTCCGCCTCTCTTGTAATGTTCTTTCATTTCATTTATAGTTTCTTTATCCTCACCAAAAGCATCTAAATAAGTGAATACAGGATTATTTTCAACTTGACCCGGATCCTCTACTCTTAAATGATTAGGATCAGTGAACATACTCATAACCTTTTTCTTTACTACATCAGGTTCATCACTTAAGTATATAGCATTTCCTATAGATTTGCTCATTTTAGCCTTTCCATCTGTACCTGGAAGTCTCGCACAAGTTGAATCTGGAACCATTACCTCTGGCTCTACCAATACTTCTTTTCCATAAATATTATTGAAGCTTCTTACTATTTCTCTTGTTTGTTCAATCATAGGAAGCTGATCTTCCCCAACTGGTACAAGTGATGCTTTAAATGCCGTAATATCAGCTGCCTGACTTACTGGATAGATAAAGAATCCTGCTGGGATACTTGCTCCAAATTCCTTCTGTTTTATTTCTTCTTTAACTGTAGGATTACGCCCAATTCTAGCTACAGTTACTATATTTAAATAATGTACAGTAAGTTCAGCTAGTTCCGGTATTTGTGACTGTACAAGTATTGTTGACTTTGCCGGATCTATTCCAACTGCCAAATAGTCAAGCGCAACCTGAATAAGACTATTTCTAATCTTTTCTGGGTCTCTTGCATTGTCTGTAAGTGCCTGTTGATCTGCTATCATTATGTAACTTTCATAAAGTCCAGAATCTTGAAGTTTAACTCTATTCTTTAAAGAACCAACATAATGCCCTAAATGTAATTTTCCAGTTGGTCTATCACCTGTTAATATTATCTTTTTTCCCATACTAATTTACTCCTCAATATAAATTAAAATCTGCATATGTCTATTGAATATAGGATACATCAGCTTTTATCAAAAAGTCAAGGCAATCACACAATAGGTTTTGGCAAATTTTAAAACGTATTTATATAAAGTTTTAGAAGGATAATTAGATTGCATCCAAAACGCCATAGATGATCGTTATCCTTCTTGAATTTATAATTAGTACTTTTTTGAACAAATGACTTTATAATTTAAATCCTTCTGTCATCTCGTTTAGTTTCTTTGACATCTCTGATAATTTATTCGTAACTTTTTCTACTTCATTCATAGTTGAAAGTTGGTTTTGTATACTTAAATTTATATTCTCAGTACCATTTGCTATTTCACTTGCTCCATCAGCTATATCGCTAATAACCTTCTCCATTTCCTTAGAGCTTTTTGCCTGCTTATCATTATCGTGATTTATTTGCTCTATTTCATCTACTATGCTTTGTATATTTGATATTATACCTTGTATACTTTCTTTTACTTCAGATGCTCTAGATACGCCATTTGACACCTTTTCGTCAACTTGTTCTACTAAATTAACAGCATTAGATGATTTTAACTGGTTTTCTTTTATAAGATCCGCTATTTGCGATGCAGCATTATTGCTTTCATCTGCTAGTTTTCTAATTTCATCTGCTACTACACTAAATCCTCTGCCTGCTTCCCCTGCACGCGCCGCTTCTATAGCTGCATTTAAAGCTAGCATATTCGTTTGTTCTGATATGGAAGTTATCATTTTTACAATATCCCCTATTTGATTAGAAGATTTATCAAGGTCATCTATAACATTTGATACTTCTCTTGAAGCTGATGCTATATCATTTATAGATGATACTACTTGAGATATTTTAGCTGCTCCTTCTTCTGCTGATTCTTTTGCCATTTTACTATTTAATGCAGTATTTTGAGTTGCATTAGAAGTTGACTCTGAAAACTCTGCCGCTTCTGTAAGTGCCGCTGTAGTTTCTTCGGCTGCAGCTGCAGCATCTGAAGTACTAGACACAATTTGAGATATTGTCATTGAAACATCATCCAGCGACTTAGCAGTTGTTGAAGTTGCATTACTCATATTTTCGCTTAAGTTAGTTATTGTTTTAGCTGACATGGATACTTCTTTAATTATTGCGTGAAGCTTATCCATAAACAAATCAAAATTTCCACTTAATTCACCTATTTCATCTTTGCTATCGTAACCTATTCTTTGAGTTAAATCACCGTCATTCTCTGATATTTCCTTTAATTTTGAAGTAACTTTTTTAACTGGTGCCACAATTTCCCTTATTATAATGCCAGATACAACTAAACTTATAAGTACACTTATTACAAGTATTACTATTATCTCTATAACTGTACCCGTAAAAAGATTTTGACTTTGTTTATAAGTTACATTTGCAGCTTTAACATGCTCATCTACAATTTTATCGAAATCTGAAATCAAAGTATTTTTAACTTTATCAAAGTTTTGTACAGAATTTCTATCATTCTTGTTGTTCTTAGGAGGTGTACCATTACTTTGTTTACTTTGATTTTGTGTACTTTTCATTTCCTCTACTGCGTTTATATATGTATCCTTGGCTGTTAAAAACTTGTTGTAGTCTTTTAACAAGGTCTTAAGCTTAGTACTGTTTTTATATTCAGGATTATTTTTATATTGAGATAATTTTTTATTTAAAACTTTTACTCTCGCTGTTATATTGCTTTTTATAGTGGTTATTGATGAACTATCACTCTCAGTGTCCATTAATGAACTTGCTTGAGTTCTAATGTACTCTACATCTGACTTCATACTTTCCAAGCTTATAATTGGTGTCATTCTTGAATTATTTAATTCTTTAATTTCCGAATTAACATTATACACTTGCACTATTGAAGTTACACCGATTATCAACAGAAACACCAGAAAGCTAATTGATAATAAGCCGATTTTTTTTGTAAGTTTCAAATTTCTAAAAAATTTCATACACTCCACTCCCTCTTTTGCTTGTAAAACTCTTCTTTTTATGTAATACCAATATAACATAATTTATTAAGCTAAGTCTCACTAAATTTGTGGCAGAATTGGTGCAAATTCATATAAGCTGAAGCCTAAATTTAAAGGTTCTTACTTTAGCAAAAACACAAACTAAATTAATATAATGTATTAAAAAAACATGCTGATGTAATTTCAACATGTTTTTTCTAAAAAGATATAAATTTATTTTCCCTTAAACCCTTCAAAGGTTACAAATTCACCTACAGGTTTCCGATATCCTCTCATCCGCCTTTTACTTGTATCCTCTTTTCCCATTGCAATGAGAAGCACAGGTTCAAGATTTTTAGGTATATTAAATAAATCACATACTTTTTCACTGTCAAAGCCAATCATTGGGCAAGTATCCCATCCCTTACTCTTTGCTATTAGCATAAACATCATAGCTGACAAAGCTGCGTTTCTTATAGCTTCATCCCTTTGAAATTCTTTTCCTCTGCCAACATATAAATTATTTATGCTTTCTATCATATTATCATAATCAAATTTAGACATAATTTTCAAATCTAACATTCCTGAATAAATCTTGTCAGCCTTTTGATAGCCTTCTCTATCTCCAAGTACCAATATAGCTGCAGATGCAGTATGAATCTTATACTGATTAAACGCTGCCTTTCTTAATTCTTCTTTTTTATCTTTATCTGTAATTACCAAATAGTTAGCATGCTGAATATTGAAACAAGAAGGTGCTAACTTAACCAGATTAAAAATCTCAATAAAATCTTGCTTAGGTATTTCTATTCCTTCAATAAAATTATTTGCCGAATGCCTGTTCTGAATTATTTCCTTTAAATCCCCCATTTTTTATACACCATCCCTACATATAAACTTATATAAGTATGATACTCTTAGATATTAAGTATCGTCAAGCAATATTAGCTGCAATTTATTATAGATAAACAAGCTGAAATATTTAAATTACCAATACCAAATTTATCCTTACAAACTGGAATTTAACTCAGAGTACAAAGTACAGAGGACAGAGTACAGTGAAGGATGATTTTTCTCCGCTGTCGCTACAAAAAATCTTAAACTTAATGCACGCAAAGCGCTTAAAATATAGTGCTCAGCGTAGCTGACACACACAATTCCTCTTAAAAAATTGCTCATTTTATAAATCAAGTATAATAAAGTTTTGACCTCTAGTCTTTCTAGTCAGTCAATATTACAATATTTTACTTAAGTTTTTATTTTTTCGCTTGTCACTATTTCAGTAATAATTCCATCCTGAACAAATAAAGTTATAGAACCGTATTTTATTCGCTTTAAAAGTTTTTGGATTTTTTCTACATAATCTTCATTCTTGTCATGCGGAGATTTATTGGGTTCATTATTATTTTTCATACGTATAACCCTCTCATCCTTTTAATCTTTGCAAAAACTTTTAACTATTATGGTAAAAAGTTTTAAAACGAATTCCTAGTAACTCAATATGAATATTATGTTTTGCTTATATATAATTTATCACTTTATTTTAAAAAAGTCAATAATAAAAATAACCTTGTTTTAAATAAGTGCAAATAAGATCAATTATTTAAAACAAAGTTCCAAAATAAAATTATTCTTTAATCCATTTTGCTGCTTCAAGAGCATAATAAGTTATTATAATATCTGCTCCTGCCCTTTTTATAGATAGAAGAGACTCAAGTGCTATTGCCCTTTCATTTATATATCCAAGCTTTGCTCCAGCTTTTATCATAGCATACTCACCGCTTACACTATAAGCAGCAATTGGAACATCATTCTTTTCTCTTGCCATCTTTATAACATCAAGATAAGAAAGTGCAGGCTTAACCATTATTATATCTGCACCTTCATTTATGTCATCCTCAATTTCAAGCATAGCCTCTCTAAAATTTGCTGGATCCATTTGATAACTTTTTCTATCTCCAAACTTAGGTGCTGAATCTGCTGCTTCTCTAAACGGCCCATAAAAGGCAGAACAATATTTTGCACTATATGCCATTATTGAAATATTCTCATATCCATTTTCATCAAGTGTTTTTCTTATTTCATTTATTCTACCATCCATCATATCGGAAGGTGCAACCATATCTGCTCCAGCTTTTGCATGGGAAAGTGCAATTTTAGCAATATATTTTATAGTTTCATCATTATCAACATACTTATCGTGAATTATTCCACAATGTCCATGGCTTGTATATTCACACATGCAAACATCAGTAATTATAAACACATCTTTGTCCAATTCTCTTATTTTTCTTATAGCTCTTTGAATTATTCCATTATCATCAAAAGCAGAAGATCCAATTTCATCCTTCTCATTAGGTATTCCAAATAAAATTACTCCCTTTACGCCTGCTTCTTTTATTTCTCCTATTATCTCTCCTAGTTTGTCCAAAGAATAATGATAATTTCCAGGAAGAGATGATATCTCCTTTTTTACATTTTGTCCTTCTACCACAAAAAATTGGATAAATAAAATCATTTGGACTTAAGGTTGTTTCCCTAACTATATCTCTTATATAACTATTTTTTCTAAGTCTTCTATGTCTTCTAAACATTTTTTCCTCCTCTTATTGCGTTTAATTACATTTCTTTCATAACTTCTAAAAACTTCTCTATGTCTTCTTCTGTATGCTTCACACCAATAAACATAGCCTCAAACTGTGATGGAGGCACGTATACTCCGTTCTTTATCATATGCTCTGCAAACCTTGAGAACATTTTTGTATTAGACTTTTTTGCTTCTTCATAGCTAGTGACTTCGCTGCATTCTGTAAAAAACACAGTCATCATATTAACACATCTGTTTACAACTAGAGGAATACCTTTTTGACGTGCAATTTCATATATTCCAGTTTCAAGTTTTTCTCCCATTTTATCCATATAGCTGTAGTAATCTGGATTATTATTAAGCTCCTTCAAAGACGCATATCCAGCCGCCATTACTATTGGATTCCCAGACATAGTTCCTGCCTGATAAACCGGTCCCATAGGAGAAAGCTGTTCCATTATCTCCCTTTTGCCTCCATATGCTCCACATGGAAGTCCTCCTCCCATTATTTTGGCAAAGGTAACAAGATCAGGTTTTATATTATATAAACTTTGTGCTCCTTTATAAGCAACTCTAAAGCCAGACATAACCTCATCAAATATAAGTATCGTTCTATTTTCTGTACATATTTTTCTAATATCTAATAAGAATTCCTTTTTTCCTGGTATAACTCCCATATTTCCTGCAACAGGCTCAATTATAACTGCTGCTATTTCATCTTTATGCTTTTCAAAAAGAGTTTTGACACTTTCTATATTGTTATATTCAGCTATAAGAGTATTTTCTACACTACCTTTTGGAACACCAGGAGAGCCTGGTATATCTTCTGTTAACACTCCAGAGCCTGCTTCCACTAAAAAACCATCGAAATGACCATGATAACAGCCTGCAAATTTAATTATTTTGTCTCTATGAGTATATCCTCTTGCAAGTTTAACTGCACTCATAGTTGCTTCCGTTCCTGAATTTACCATTCTAAGCATATCAACATTGTCAACTGTAGTGCATATATATTTTGCAAGCTTTAATTCAAGTTCTGTAGGTGCACCAAATCCAACTCCACTTTTAAGAGTTTCTTCTATCTCTTTTAATATCTTTTCATTGGAATGTCCTAAGATCATAGGACCCCATGCTTCAATAAAATCAATATACTCTTTTCCTTCTTCGTCAAATAAGTGTGAGCCATATCCCTTTTTTATTATTGGAGGATCAATATTTAATGCTGTATATGCTCTTACTGGGCTATTCACTCCACCAGGCATATATTTTTTAGATTCCTCAAATATTTCTTTATTTTTCATCTTTCAAACACTCCTAAATATTTTCTATTGAACCTTATAAAATATCTTTCTTATTATCCTTAAGCACTCAGCTCCATTTCCATTTAGCTGTTCTTCTTTAAGCACTTCTATGGCTTTATTTACATACGCATCAGAGGTACTTTTAAGGAGAGTACATGCTAATTTTTCATTATCCTTAGTTTGCCTTTTATTTTTAAAGGTTTGATATCTTTTTTTATATACATTTTCCCCTTTTTGCTTTATATTTATTATATCTTCGAGAACCTTCTGTACTTTTTCCCACTCTAAAAATTCTTTAACATACTTACCTATTAATTCTCTATTTTCAAACATAACTTCTTTTCTTTTTTCTTTATTATAGCTATCCATTAAGCTTATTTTATCAATATCAAATATATTGATGTTTACATTATCATAAAGCTTATCTTCTGCATCCCTTGGAACAGCTAAATCAAAAATTATAAATTTTTGGTTAGGAAGTTCTCTTTCCCATATAACTGGATGAGGGGCCGCTGTACATGAAATCATACATTCAACATCTTTATAATATATCTTCCTATTATGAAATGGTATTATCTTTATCCTATCGTCTTTTATATTTATTGCTGAAGTATTTCTTGCAACTACATATAAAACATCAAACTTTCCTGACAAAATATATTTGCATACTAATTGCCCTATATTTCCAAATCCCATTACCATGAACCTTTTGCATTCATTTTTTCTAGCTTCACTTACAGCTATTGATGCAGATGAAACTGGTATCCTGTTTAGCTTAGTTTTATCTCTAAACTCTTTACCTAAAGTAACTGCAAGTTGAAAAAGCTTCTTTAAATTACTTTTAACTGTCTTATTTTTAATTGCTATCTTATAAGCATCTTTAACTTGTCCTAATATTTGATCTTCTCCTAATATTAAGGAATCAAACCCACATATAACATCCATCAAATGCCATATAGCATCATTATCTTTGTAATAAAAAAAGTTATCAATAAAATTTTTGTTCCAATTAAGCTTTTCAAAGATTCTGTCTATTATTTCGTTTTCATTTTTAAGGCTGTTAAAATATATTTCTGTCCTGTTGCATGTACTTATTACAACAACCTCATCACAAACTTCATTTAAAATAATACTTTTTTCTTCTACATGCTTTGGTATTATTGAAAACTTTTCTCTTATTTCAATCTTCAATTCTTTTTTTAACCCTAAAACTTGTATCATAATTATTCACCTTAAATTCAGTTGTGTTTTCCTCTCTATTTATATAATTTATTCATAAAATCGCGTTAAATAGTAAGCTGTTATTCCTTATTTATCAATTATCTTCTTCATAGCAACTTCATTATTTTTCATCATATCTAACAAATTCCCATTTTCATAGTAAATATTAAACTTTAAAGTTTTCATTGAATACTTCTTTATAAGCTCACTATTGTCATTTAAATCTTTATCATCATCATAAATAAAACACATCTTAGTTTCATCGCTTATTTTATCCTTTATATCCTGAACCGGAGCTCCCTTAACTTGTGTTTTAACTTTAACATTTTTCAAGTTATTATAACTGAAAAAATAATCAAATTTGTATTGTGTAGTAACAAAAGTATAATCATCAAGATTTTTGAGTAAAGTTTCAAATTCCTTCTTCATATCCTTTACATCTTTTACACATTCTTTAAAATTTTTTTCATAAAAATCTCTACTTTTTGGGTCCTTCTCCTCAAGTGCATTCTTTACATTTAAAATAATTATATTATAATTATCAAAATTCCCCCAATAATAAGGTTTTTATTTATGTCTTCACCGCTTTTTTTCTCATCTTTATCAAGTGAGTTTATTTTAGCTCCCCTTGAAACATCTATTGCTCCAACCTTATTTTTATCTAGTTTATTTTGAAAACTTGATACCCACGGTTCAAAATCAGCTGATGTATACATAAATAAATCATATTTGCTTACATTATTCAAACTGTCTTCTGTAAACTTAAATTGTTTTATAGTATTATCATCTTTAAACATAAACTGAACATTATCCTTATCGCCAGTTATACTTTTAACTATGTTATAAAGATATTTGTTTGTAACCATTATATCAAGACTTACACCTTGACTTTTACTATTTTTTTCTTTTGGTACATTCACATTGGTTTTAGAATTATTTTTACAACCAGAAAATGACACTATAATTATAAAAACCATAATATAATATAGAAATTTTTTCATAATATTCACCTCAAATAAAAATCAACAAAAAAGTAAAAAGACTTTACATCCTATTATACTTTAATATTATATCAATAACATTATATTATATATACATATCCAACTCAACATTAAAACATTATCTGTTATCCTATTTTAATATATTAATATAAGATATTTTAGCAAAATTTTAATACTATTTTCTTTTTAAGTATATTTTGTCGTTTTATAATTATTTTAAATATGATAGAATATTATAGTAGAATTACTTTACGGAGGAAAATTATGAGTATATGTTTTGAAAAAATCATAAGAGCAATATCTTTAGCTTTAGATCTTTCTCAAATAAGCTCTATTGAGAATTCAACGGTAATTGAGGAGATTTCAAACATACCTTTAGCTAACCATAAATTTTTGAATCATTCAAAACGTACAACCTACATAGCATTAAAGGTAGGTAAAAGACTTAGTTTACCTGAAGAGTCCATTAAAAATTTATACATAGCTTCTTTACTGCATGATATAGGAGCAGCTAACTCTTTAAACAAAAGTCATACCTCATCTGCTTTTATTAAGGAACATTGTATAATTGGAGAATCCATCATAAAAAATCTTCCTATTTATAGCGATATATCCAAAATAATACTATACCATCACGAAAATTTTAATGGCAGCGGGCCCTTACACCTAAAGGACAAAAGCATTCCAATTGAAAGTAGAATAATACATATGGCTGACTTATTAGAACTGCTTTATAGAGATAATATTCCTGCATATAAGCAGCGTTCTAAAATTATATCCTGGGTTTCAGAAAATACAAATACAATCTTTGACAGTAATGTTGTAAAAGCTTTTTTATCAATAACTCAAAATGATATTTTCTGGTTTGATTTAGAAAATATAGGTTTTATGGACTTTATACTTGATAACATCTCTCCCCAGATTGACACTAATATAGATTTAGATCAATTTGAAAAGATTGCTTACATTCTTTCAAATATAATAGATAATAAAAGTAAATTTACAGCAGAACATTCTAGAGGGATTTCAAAGTTATCTTATACTGTATCAAAATATGTTGGATATCCTGAAGAAAAATGTGTAAAAATGAGAATAGCTGGTCTTCTTCATGATATAGGTAAGCTTGCAATCCCAACCTCAATACTAGACAAAAATGCTTCACTTACAGATGATGAATTTTCTATCATAAAATCTCATGTATATTACACAAAAATCATTCTTGAGAGAATAGATGGAATTGATGATATAATCTACTGGGCATCTTCTCATCATGAAAAACTTAATGGAAAAGGATATCCTATGGGCTTAACTGCAAAAAAAATATCTGAAGAGTGTAGAATTTTAGGAGTATGTGATATATATCAAGCGCTTATCGAAAATAGACCTTATAGAAAAGGCTTATCAGAAACCCAAGCTTTTAAAATACTTAATGAAATGGCAAATGATGGTTTTATATGTCCTATAGCTGTAGAACAATTAAAAAATGCTTTAGATAGTTAAGGTAGTAGTTTATATTACCTTTTCTTTTTTTAAGATTTGATATAAAATACTTTTAAGAGGTGATAACATGACTTTTGTTATTGATAGTGTTGATAAAACTTTACATTTGGGTGAAAAGCTTGGTGAGCTTTTAAATCAAGGTGACATAGTATGCCTGGATGGTGATCTTGGAGCCGGTAAGACTCATTTTACAAAAGGAATTGCCAAAGGACTCAAAATAGATGATTACATAACTAGCCCAACCTTTAACATTGTAAACGAGTATCAAGGAAGACTTAAATTATATCATTTTGATGTTTATAGAGTTAATGATCCAGATGAAATTTATGCTATAGGATTTGATGAATACATATTTAGTGACGCTGTAAGTGTAATTGAATGGTCAAATTATATTGAAGATTTAATTCCAGAGGAACGAATAAATATTACAATAACGAAATTGCCAAATAAAGGTGAAAATTATAGACAAATAGTAATAAATTATATTGGAAATAGATATGATTATGTAAAGGAGATTAAATTATGAAACTACTAGCAATTGACTCAGCTACCGAAGCAGCTTCATGCGCCGTAATGGATGATAATAAGCTTTTAGGTGAAATTACTTTTAATTATAAAAAACAACATTCGGTAATAATTATGAACATTATAGATTATCTTCTGAAAAATTTAAAAATATCCATAGATGATTTAGACGGTTTTGTTGTTTCAAAAGGTCCTGGCTCTTTTACTGGACTTAGAATAGGCATGGCTGTAGTAAAGGGACTTAGTGAAGGTTCTAAAAAACCTTTTGTAAGCATATCTTCTCTTGATACCATGGCCTATAGCCTTGCTTACACTAGCGGCATAATATGTCCTATAATAGATGCTTTAAGAAATAATGTATACACTGCAATATATAAATTTGAAAATACTAATTTTAATAAAATTTCCGATTATATGGCTATTTCAGTAGATGATCTAATTAAAGTCCTAAAGGATTATAATTTACCTGTAACCTTTATAGGTGATGCTGTACCAAAATTCAAAGAAACCTTTGAAGCTGAGCTTAATAAAGTTAACTTTGCCCCTGGTCATTTAAACCTCGTAAAAGCCTCTGGCTTATGTGAACTAGGAATGAATTTAATGCGGGAAGGAAAATTTGATAACCCTCTTTCCTCCGCCCCAATTTACTTAAGAAAATCACAGGCAGAAAGAGAATATGAGAGTAGAACTGGAAGGAGTATAGATGAATAATTTAGTTATTTGTGATTTTGAGAAAAAATATTTAAGAGAAATTCTATCCATTGAAAACTTAAGCTTTTCTGTGCCATGGACTAAAGATTCAATGGAAAAAGAACTTACAAACAAATTTGCACAATATGTTGTTGTCAAACTGGATAACCTAGTGATAGGTTATGGAGGTATGTGGCTTATACTTGATGAAGGTCATATAACTAATATAGCTGTACACCCAGAATTCCGAGGAATAGGAGCTGGCAAAAAAATCATAGAGGGTCTTATTAACATATGTAAAGAAAAAAGCATAAATTCACTAACCCTTGAAGTTAGAGCTTCAAATTATGTAGCTAAAAACTTATATAGAAAGTATGGATTTATAGAAGAAGGAATTCGTAAAAATTACTATAATGACAACAATGAAGATGCGATTATAATGTGGAAGCATAATATACAAAAAAGTTCCCTATGAAGGAACTTTTTTATTACTTTGACGCTCTATTATAAGCCGAAACATTTTCTTCTATCTCTTTGTGAACTACTGGTGAAATCTTCTTATATACAGCCATAGTTACAGCTGAAATAACTGCACCTTTTATCACATTAAATGGAACTATTGCAAATATTATAAAACTTTTAAGATCAGTTACATAAGGATTAACTACATGCGTTGCTGCTACTACTGCCTTTATAGGAAAATGAAGTGCTGTTTCATACATTGGCAAAAGTACAAAATAGTTCAAAAGGCAGCCTGCTATGGACATTGCAACTACACCAATAACCAATCCGATAACAGCATTTATTTTTGTTTTCTTATGCTTATAAATTAAACTTGAAGTTAAAACCATAGAAGATCCTATTAAGAAGTTAGCAATTTCTCCTACCCCTGCTGTCCCTGTTTTGGATAATGCAAGCAAGTTTTTTACAAGTTCTATTGCAATTCCTGCAACTGGCCCCATTGCAAATCCACCTACAACTGCTGTAAGATCACTAAAGTCTATCTTCAAAAAGCTCGGAAAAATTGGTATAGGAAATTCAATAAGCATAATTATAAAGCCAATTACACCTAAAAGTGATATTTTAATAAGTTTACTAAGTTTTGAATTTTTCATTTTATATGCCTCCTATTATTTGTTTGATATCTCCAGAAGTGGCATAATAAAAGCCCCAACTAAAAAGTCAGGGCACATTAAAAACACTATTATTTCTTCTTTTATCCAGACTTTACTGTCGGCCTCGGAGTTTCACCGAATCATGCCATAAAAGGCTCGCGGCTATACCGCCGGTAGGGAAATTAACCCTGCCCTGAAGAATATCAATATTATATTATCTTTATTATAGTTCATTTTAAAAATTTAATCAAGCTATTTTTTCATGCTTAAGGATATCCTATTTCTCTTTTCATCTACCTCAAGAATTCTAACTTCAACTATGTCTCCAACTTTAACAACATCAAGTGGATGTTTTACAAATCTATCAGAAAGCTGACTTATATGCACAAGCCCATCTTGATGAACACCTATATCAACAAATGCACCAAAATCAGCAACATTTCTTACCGTTCCTGTTAATACCATACCAGGTTTTAATTGCTTTATATCAACAATTCCTGTTTTAAGTATTGGTTTTGGCATTTCTTCTCTTGGGTCTCTTCCTGGCTTTTTTACTTCTTTAATAATATCCGAAAGGGTTGGAACTCCAACTTTAAGTTCTTCAGCCAATTTATCTATTCCAACAAGCTTTATCATAGAATCCATATTAGCTAGATTACCATTTTTTATATCACTTTCTTCATAACCAAGCTTACTTAAAAGACCCTTGGCTGCATCATAAGATTCCGGATGAACTGAAGTATTATCAAGTAACTCTTCACTTTCTGGTACTCTTAAGAATCCTGCACATTGTTCAAAAGCCTTTGGTCCAAGTCGCTTTACCTTTAAAAGTTCTTTTCTATTTTTGAATTTACCATTTTCTTCTCTATATTCAACTATATTTTTTGCTATATTAGCATTTATTCCAGATACATAAGATAAAAGAGAGGGAGTTGCAATATTAAGGTCAACTCCAACATTATTAACACAATCCTCAACCACACCTTTTAATGAATCTTCCAACTTTTTAGGTGCAACATCATGCTGGTATTGACCTACTCCTATAGATTTTGGATCAATTTTAACAAGCTCTGCAAGTGGATCTTGAAGTCTTCTTCCTATGGATATTGCCCCTCTTAAGGATACATTTATATCCGGGTATTCCTTTGTTCCAAGTTCAGAGGCTGAATAAACTGATGCCCCTGCTTCAGATACGATTACATAATAAAGTTCAATTCCCTTTTCCTCTTTTACTTCTCTTATGAGTCTTGCTATAATCTCTTCTGATTCTCTGCTAGCAGTCCCATTTCCAAGTGATACCATTCCAACGTCATACTTATAAACTAATTCCTTTAATGTCTTTATAGAACCTTCTACATCATTTTGAGGTGCAGTAGCATAAACTGTTGCAGTATCCAAAAGCTTGCCTGTTTCATCAAGTACTGCTATCTTACATCCAGTTCTAAATCCAGGGTCATATCCTAAAACTGCTTTTCCTTTAATAGGAGCTTGCATTAGTAGTGCTTTTAAATTAGCTTTAAATATTTCTATAGCTGAATTTTCTCCTTTTTCTGTAAGATCAGCTCTTATTTCTCTTTCTATAGATGGATATATTAATCTCTTTAATGAATCTGCTACGCTTTCTTCTATGTATTTATCTGTAATTTCATTTCCTTTTAGACAGTTTAAATTTAAATATTCAATTATCTTTTCATCCTCACAAGTTATTTTAACTGAAAGTATTTTATCCTTTTCTCCTCTATTTATAGCAAGTATTCTGTGAGGAGGTATTTTACTTACTGCTTCTTTAAAATCATAGTACATTTCATAAGGTGTTGATTCCTCACTGCTTCCCTTGGTTTCAACAATCCCATTTTTGAAAACATACTTTCTAATCCACTTTCTGTATTCAGCTTCATCAGATATACTTTCACTTATTATATCCTGTGCTCCTTTTAAGGCTTCTTCCACAGATTTAACCTGTTTCTCTTCACTTATAAAACCTTTCGCAAATTCTTCAATATCTTCTTTAAATTTTCCACTTAGTATTTCATCTGCAAGAGGCTTTAAGCCCTTTTCAGCTGCTATTGTAGCCCTTGTTCTTTTCTTAGGTTTATATGGCCTATATAAATCTTCAACTTCAGTTATGGTTTCGGCACTAGTTACGCTTTCCTTCAATTCATTGGTAAGTTTGCCCTGCTCATCTATGGATTTTATAACAGCTTCTTTTCTTTCATCAAGATTTCTTAAATATATAAGTCTTTCAGATAAACCTCTTAATACTATATCATCAAGTCCACCTGTTTTTTCTTTTCTATATCTTGCTATAAAAGGAACAGTTGCCCCTTCGTCAAGCATTTCTATAACACTGTTAACTTGCTTCAAACTTATTTTAAATTCCTCTGCCAATCTGCTGCTTATATTTTTCATTAACTACTTTACCTCCAAAAAATTCAAATTGTAGACATGATATTATTATAAATAAAAAACTTCTGTATTTCAACTTACTTGTAATATAAGGCTTTGCAAATTCATAGAAATATATGGAAAATCAATTTAAAGGAGTTATTATGAAAAAAATAATTTTATGCGTCCTTCTTGTAATATCGATAATTCTATTTTCTTTCAGCTTTCAAAAATATTGCTCCATACATAAATTTAATATAGATGCAGTAAAAAAGAATATAACTTTTCTTTCCAGTAACAGCTTTAAAGGTCGTCTAGGTGGAAGTTTTGAAAATGAGGTTGCAGCTAACTATATTAGACAACAATTTAAGGCCTCTAACCTCGCCGCGTACAGTCAAAATTATTACCAAACATTCAACGCATATTACCCAAAAAAAGTTTCTGGAGCTCCCTATCTTAAAGTTGTAGATAGTCATGGCAATACTATAAAAACTTACGTTTATAAAAAAGATTTTAAAGAAGATATGTTAAATTTTAAAAAGGATCATATTGTATTCTATAACGGATCAAATATAAAAGCTAATTCTTCATACATTCAAATAAAAGATAAAAGCGAGAACTTTTTAATTTATTCTCCTAAAGATAACAATTTAAACTTTAGAAGTTCTTTTATAGCAGATAGCGACTATTCTTTATGTATAATGGCAACTAAAAATTGTCTTTCAGAACTTAGGAATTATTTAAACAAGGGCTGCATAATAGATTGTTTTATACCTTACTCTAATGATACAACAACTCTTAAGAATGTTATTGGGTATATAAAAGGCAGTGATTCTTCAAGACCTCCAATTATTATTTCTGCACATTTTGATCATGTTGGCACAGACTTAAGTGGCGAAGTATATAATGGTGCTCTTGACAATGCCTCTGGAACAAGTTTTATACTTGAGATGAGCAAATTTATAAGTTCTCTAGGCACACCTAATAGGGATATAATTTTTATTGCTTTTAACGGAGAAGAATTTGGTCTTAAAGGCTCCGAAGCTTTCGTAAATAAATACTATTCCAAAATAAAAGGCGGGGAAGATTACAATTTTGATATGATAGGAAGTTCTTCCTCCGTTCCATTATCAATTATGGGTGGAAAAAAAGATACTGTAAAATCAAAACCTATTAGCTCTATTTCCGCACTTTGTGCAAAAGAGCATGTTAGTTTCAACTATATATTTGACGATGCTAGCGACCACTCTTCTTTTAGAAACAAAAATATAAATGCGATAACATTTTGCGATGATGATACTTCAAGAATTCACACACCTAGCGATAAATCATCTTATATTAATTCTAGCTCTATAGATAGGTGCTTTAAAATAGTTTCTAAAGACATAATAAATAATTCTTTTAACTTTAGCTTTTTAATCTTATATAATAAACAAGTTTGTATACTATCTCTATTTTCTGTAATTGTATTAACCTTAATCTCACTTCAGTATGCAGTTAGAAATATGAACAGTAAAAATTAGTATATTAACAAAATAGGGTGAGCATATAATTTTACACAAGAACTATATCCCACCCTTATTATATACAATTATAAATTGCTTTCCTGCTTTAAAAATCCTTTAATAAAATCATCTATTTCTCCATCCATAACCGCATTAACATTGCCAGTTTCAACACCTGTTCTATGATCCTTAACCATAGTATATGGTTGAAAAACATATGATCTTATCTGACTTCCCCACCCCATATCCTTTAACTCTCCGGTTAGGTCTTCTATTTTTTCCTTATGAGCTCTTTCTTTTAATTCAACAAGCTTTGATTTAAGCATAGACATTGCAGTTTCTTTGTTTGAATGCTGACTTCTTTCATTTTGGCATTGCACTACTACACCTGTCGGAAGATGTGTTATTCTAATAGCAGAATCAGTCTTATTTATATGCTGACCTCCTGCACCACTAGCCCTATAAGTATCAATCCTTAAATCTTCAGGTCTTATTACAATATCCTGATTTTCTGTAAGTTCTGGTAAAACTTCAACAGAAGCAAAAGATGTTTGTCTTTTTCCATTTGCATTAAAAGGTGATATTCTAACAAGCCTATGTATACCTTTTTCAGCTTTCAAATATCCATAAGCATATTCACCTGTTACCTTTAATGTAACACTTTTAATTCCTGCCTCATCACCTGGAAGCATGTCAATAACTTCAACTTTAAATCCTTTAGCTTCAGCCCATCTTGTATACATTCTCAAAAGAATTTGTGTCCAATCCTGAGCATCATTTCCTCCAACTCCAGTATGAAGATTTAAAATCGCGTTATTTTTATCATACTCACCAGAAAGTAAAATTTCTATTTTAAAATCTTCAATTTCATTTTTTAAATCTTTAACTTCATTTAAAATATATTCTGCTTCTTCTTCATTTTCTTCTTCTCTGCACATATCTATTAGGACATTAACATCATCAATTCTTGTTTTTATTGATCTATATCTTTCTATTCTATCTTTTAAAAATTTAAGTTCCTTGCTAACCTCTTGGGATTTTTTCATATCATCCCAAAATCCGTCTTCCTGCATGTTGTGCTCAAGTTCATCTATTTTCTTTTCAGATTGTTCTATGTCAAAGAGAAGCCCTCATTTCGTTGACGCTGTTTATAAGCTCTTTTACAGATGCAGCTGCCTCTTCAAGCTTTATAATCAATTTAATCACCCTTCCGCTACATATTTTTTATTGTAGATAAACTGTTTCAACTATTAAAATTCATGTGCACCAAAATGCCCAGAAGACGGCATTTTGGTACAAATAAATTTTAAGTTTCAAGGTGGTTTATCTTTAAAAATAGAAAAGACTGCCTCATTTTGAAACAGACCTTTTCTTATACAAATTTTATGCTCTTCTACCGCAGCAATCTTTATATTTTTTACCAGAACCGCAAGGACAAAGATCATTTCTTCCTATTTTCTTCTCTTTTCTTCTAACAGGCTTTTTAACAACATTTTCAGACTCATAATTTGTTGTAACTTCTTGATTTACTCTTTCTCTTTCAGGTCTTCTTTCTATTTCAACATGGAATAAGTATTTTACAGTTTCTACCTGAATATTTGCTATCATCTCATCAAACATATCGCTTCCTTCCATTTGATATGCCTGAACAGGATCCTGCTGTCTATATGCTCTAAGTCCTATTCCTTGTTTTAAATGTTCCATACTATCAATGTGATCCATCCACTTAGTATCAACAATTCTAAGAAGTATTACTCTTTCTATTTCTCTCATTTGTTCACTTGAGAATTCTTCTTCCTTCTTAACATATAAATCCTTTGCTATACCAAGAAGTTTTTCTTTTATTTCGTCATTTGAAAGAACTTTAAGTTCATCCACTGTAACTGCATTCTTAGGGAGATATATATCGTAAAGATAATTTAAGAGATTTTGTATATCTTCTTCCAAATTTTCTTCTAGTCCTGTTATATGAGCATCAACAGAATTAGAAACTATATCTCTTATCATATTCTGTACCTGATCTTTCATGTCCTCTCCCTCGAGGACTTCAGATCTTTGTTTGTATATAATTTCTCTCTGCTGATTCATTACGTCATCATACTGAAGAAGAGTTTTTCTTATATCAAAGTTATTTCCTTCAACTTTCTTTTGAGCATTTTCTATAGCGGAACTTACCATCTTGCTTTCAATGGCTTCATCATCACCAAGACCTAACTTATCAACCATAGACTTAAGTTTATCTGATCCAAAAATTCTCATAAGATCGTCTTCAAGGGATACATAAAATCTTGAAAATCCTGGATCTCCCTGACGACCTGAACGACCTCTAAGTTGGTTATCTATACGTCTTGATTCATGTCTTTCAGTACCTATTATTTTGAGTCCGCCAAGTTCTACAACTCCATCTCCAAGTTTAATATCAGTACCACGTCCTGCCATATTTGTAGCAATGGTAACCATGCCTTTTTCTCCAGCATGAGATATTATTTCAGCTTCTTGTTCATGGTATTTCGCATTTAAAACTTGATGTGGAATTCTCTTTTTCTTAAGCAAATCTGAAAGAAGTTCTGATTTTTCAATACTTACAGTTCCTACAAGAACTGGTTGACCTTTTGTATGCGTTTCGGCTATATCCTCAACTACAGCATCAAATTTTGCCTTTTCAGTCTTATAGATAAGATCAGGCGAATCCTTTCTTTGAACTGGTCTGTGTGTAGGAATTACAACAACATCAAGACCATATATTTCTCTAAATTCATTTTCTTCTGTAAGTGCTGTACCAGTCATTCCTGAAAGCTTATCATATATTCTAAAGTAATTTTGGAAAGTTATTGTTGCAAGCGTTTTTGATTCTTTTTGAACTTTTACTGCTTCTTTAGCCTCAATAGCCTGGTGAAGACCGTCACTGTATCTTCTTCCTTCCATAAGTCTTCCAGTAAATTCATCAACTATAATAACTTCTCCATCTTTAACCATGTAATCTTTATCTTTTTTCATAAGTGCATTGGCTTTTAATGCTTGAGCAACATGATGTTGTATTTCCATATTTGATGGGTCTGCATAGTTATCAAGGTGAAAATATTTTTCAGCTTTTTCAACTCCAACTTCTGTTAATATAGCTGAATTTGTTTTTTCATCTATAGTAAAGTCGTCTTCTTTTTTTAGCATTTTAGCAAAATTGTCTGCAACTCTATAAAATTCAGTTGATTTTTCACCCTCTCCTGAAATTATAAGTGGTGTTCTAGCTTCATCTATAAGTATTGAGTCAACTTCATCAACTATACAATAATTAAGCTTTCTTTGAACTCTTTCTTCCTTATATATAACCATGTTATCTCTTAAATAATCAAAACCAAACTCATTATTTGTACCATATGTTATATCCGCATTATAGGCATCCTGCCTTTGCTGCTGGTTTAAATCATGAACTATTACACCAGTAGTAAGACCTAGAAATCTATATACTCTTCCCATCCACTCCATATCTCTCGTTGCCAAGTAGTCATTTACAGTAACTACATGAACACCTTTTCCTGTTAAAGCATTCAAATATGAAGGAAGTGTAGCAACTAATGTTTTTCCTTCACCAGTTTTCATTTCTGAAATTCTTCCCTGATGAAGAACTACTCCTCCTATAAGCTGTTCTCTAAAGTGTTTAAGTCCTAGAACTCTTGAAGACGCTTCTCTTACTACAGCAAAAGCCTCTACTAATATATCATCAAGAGTTTCTCCATTTTGAAGTCTCTGCTTAAATTCAGCAGTTTTAGCCTTAAGTTCATCCTCACTTAAAGCTTGCATGGTACTATCAAGTTTTTCTATCTGATCAACTATAGGTATAATTCTCTTTACTTCCCTCTCACTATATGTACCAAATATTTTATTAAGCAATCCCATCGCATTCATCCTCACTACAAATATATATTTTATAAAAATATAACACATAAAGCATAGATTAAATACCCTAAAGCTCTTAATGCATTATATAATATACACCAAAGTTATACTATTCATATTATACCCTATAGATTATATCATTTAATCTATAATCATTCAACTTTTAGTATGTAAAATAAAGTATTTTTAACTTAATCTAAATAAAAAGCAAATTTAATTATATTATCATGAAAAAGGAGCAAAATCATCATTTTGCCCCTTTATGTTTTACAATTTAAAATTCTGGTTCAATAAGACCAAAGTTTCCATCTTTTCGTTTATATACTACATTAACTTCGTTAGAATCTGCATTTTGAAATACAAAGAAATTGTGTCCTAGTAACTCCATTTCTAATACTGCTTCTTCCTCAGACATTGGCTTTATTGCAAATCTTTTAGTTTTTACTATTTTAGGTTCTTCTTCTTTTTCTTTAGAGCTTATATCTGGAATATCTTGAAATCTAAGTGAGTCTCCATATTTTCTTCTTTCTAATTTTGTTTTTTGCTTTCTCACTTGTCTTTCAAGTTTATCTGAAACAATATCTATAGAAGCATACATATCATCGTTGGATTCTTCTCCTCTTAATATTACTCCATTGAATGGAATTGTAACTTCAACAATTTGTCTGTTCTTTTGTACACTAAAAGTTACATGAGCTTCAACTTCTGGTTTAAAGTACTTCTCCATTTTAGATAGCTTCTTCTCCACATATTGTCTCAAACCATTTGTCACTTCAACATTTCTGCCACTAACTATTATTTTCATAATTCCAGCCCCTCTCTAACACCAATATAATAATTACTTTGGTTTCTTTATGTAATTATATTTTACTATTTTAATAAATTAAAACAAGAAAAATATAATAAATTGACTAAATATTATATAAATTTATATTATTCTTACTTAATATTTCATGCGATTTTAAACGTTTACTATATAAATACATATTATTACATATTTAAGATTTATTTAAGTACCTCATATTATCTTCATGGAGTATAAAAAACATATATAGATTGAATTTACCCCAAACTATATATGTTCATCCGCTTGAAATGCAAAAAAATACATTAAGTTAGTTGACCTGGTCTTTGACCCCACACTCGCCTGCTGGAACTTTCGCTACCCGGTACTATCCTCTCACTACTAATTCTCTCGTACTTAAACGGCAGGACTTACTTCTAAACCGCACCATGCTCATTAAAACTTTGTTTAATTTACGTGGATCGCTTTGCCTGCGACTAGCATCGACTTTCAACCACAAACCTAACTTAATATATACTAATATTATATACTACTTTTGCCGCAGTCAATACAATAACACATTTTGCTCCACTAAAAATCAAATTTTTGCACAAAAAAATCCAGTAGCACCTGTAGTAAAAACATCATCAACCAGAATAAGGTTCTTATTTGCTATAGTTTTTGTATTGCATGTTGTAAAGGCCTTAGATAAGTTTTCCCATCTCATTTTTCCGTTAAGTCCAATTTGATCACTTGTTTTTTTGTTCTTTGCTAGATATTCTTTTACGGGCAAATTAGTCCTTTTGGAAATTTCTTTTGCAAGCAGCTTACTTTGATTATATCCTCTTCTTTTCAAATCATTCTTTTCCATAGGAACGAAAGTTATTTCATCGAATTTTATATTATTTTTCATAATGAAATCATACATAAGGCTTCCTAGTGCTTCGCCGCACAGAAAATCTCTCCTATATTTTAGCTTTATAATCATTTCCTTTATACTTTTTGAATAATATGCAACACTATAAAACTTTATACGCAAGTTTTTTTTCTCTATATAAAATTCGTTTTTACACAAACTTATATTTTTAAAACATGAATTACATAAAAGTTTTTCATCAAATATTTTCTCCCCACATAAAACACATTTGTAATCCCTGCTATAGAGCACACTAAAAAAACAATCCAATAAATATTCTATATAAAAAATAATCCTTCTTCCCATGCTGATTTATTGAAATTCCTAGTTATATTTTTAGCCTTTTCTATTTCCTTATTCTCCTTATTGGTTATAAATATAACTTCTCCTTTCTTTTTATATCCTCCCTTTAACCTTCCACAAAAATATACAAGTGATTTATAATCAAATTTATTTTGCTCATAAAAATAAACTGCAATATTTATATTTTGTATATATTCACAAACTTTTTCAAAATCATTAGTTATAATTATAGCCCCATTAACTTTATTTAATACATTTTTAGGACTACTACCTCTCCTATACAATAAAATCCTTTTACCAATTCCTAATTTTAAATATGTCAAATATCCAAATAAATTTATCATCATATTTTCATCTAAAACTGGTATTATCACATTGTTTTTTATATTTATAAACCACTTAAGATATTCAAACACTACAAATGGCATATCTTTATTTATATTTACCCCTGTAGTTATAATTTTAGGCTCAACCATAGGAAGCATACCACTTCTTGCTGATATATATACTGTTCTACAATTATCAAACACACTTTCGATTGAATATACCACAACCTTACAATTATCATCCTTTAAGCTATCTAAAAGTTCTATAATTTCAATTTTACCATATTGCGGCAAACTTCCTATATCATCATAAATAATAATATCAAATTTTAAATCCAAGTAAAACGCATTCTGATAATTACACACAATAATTTTAGAATCTTCATATATCTTTTTACCCCTATAATACGAGTATCCTTTGAGTAGGGTTTTATCTTTTATTAATTTTAAAATTTCTATATTTCCATCATTTTCTTGAGTAATATACAATACTTTTTTACCGTTTTTTACATTTTCAATGATTAGTTCTAAAAAATTTCACAGGTATTATAAGGCGGAGAAACAACGTTAAGATATTTTTCTTTTCCGAAATTCCAGTTAAGTATATGATTTATTATATTTTCATATTTTTCAACTTTACTCATAAAAACTTTCCTTCCAAATAATAATTAATTTAGGTTTTATTTTAAATCATAGTCTTAATTTTTCTCTTCTCCATTCAACACTTCACTTATTCTCCATTCAAGCCCAGAATACCTTTTAAAACTCCTGTTATTGTTTATCATAAACTGAACAGCTTTCTTCTGTCCAACAATAACAACAAACTGTTTTGCCCTCGTAATTGCTGTGTACAAAAGATTTCTATTCATAAGAAGTGGTGGTCCAACAAATGCTGGCATAATCACAACTGGGAATTCACTTCCTTGGCTTTTATGAATAGTTACAGCATAGGCAAGCGATAATTCATCAAGGTTAAGTTTTTCATATACAACTTCCCTCTCATCATCAAACAATACTATCAAATTGCTGTCTTCATCTATATCATAGACAAAGCCTATATCTCCATTAAATACGCCCTCTCCTTCTTTTTCTCCTTCTCCTTTTATCCTTTTCCATTTAAGCATATAGTTATTTTTATTTTGCATAACCTTGTCACCTACTCTAAAAATAACATCTCTGTATTTAATTTCTTTTTTTAACTTATCTTTGGGATTTAAAACATTTTGAAGATTATTATTCATATTAATGACGCCCAAAGTTCCTTTTTTCATAGGAGTAATTATTTGTATATCTTTTATGCTATCCCAACTTCTATTATACTTAGGAAGCCTCTGACAGGTTAAGCTTAATATAGTATTTAATATTATGTCATGCTTTTCTTCACTTATAAAATAAAAATCATTATCTTTTTTATTTAGTATTGGCATTTCTCCATTATTTATTTTATGAGCATTCACTATAATCATACTTTCTTTAGCCTGCCTAAATATTTCTTTAAGCTTAAATACCTTAACACAATTGCTTTCTATTAAATCCCTCAAAACATTACCAGGACCAACTGATGGAAGTTGATCAACATCGCCTACTATAATAAGCCTGGTACCAAGTCCTATAGCTTTGAGTAAACTATGCATAAGCATTATATCTATCATTGAAGCCTCATCTATTATAATCACATCACATTGTAATATAGACTCATCTGGTTTTTCAAATAATTCTTCATCTTCATACCCAAGCTCTAGCATTCTATGAATAGTCCTCGCTTCACTGCCTGTAGCCTCTGACATTCTTTTTGCAGCTCTCCCAGTTGGTGCTGCCATAAATACCTTCATCGATAATTCTTCAAATATTGATGTTATGCACCTTATTATAGTTGTTTTTCCCGTTCCAGGTCCTCCTGTTATAATTTCAAACCCATTTTTAATTGCTCCTTCTATTGCCTCTTTTTGTGATGCTGCAAATTCTATGTTATTTTCCTTTTGAAACTTTTCTATTTCAGAATTTATATCTACATCAAGTTCTTTGTATTTATCATAAGCAAGAGTTATTATTTTTCTTGTAACTCCAAGTTCACTATAATAATATGGCATTGTATAAACACAATTTTCTTTATTTATAATTTCCACTTTTAACTTTTGAGAAAGAGTACATTCATATATCCCTTTTTCAATTTCATCCTTACGAACTTGAAGTATTTCTATAGACTTTTTTATTAAATCTTCTATTGGCATATATGTATTACCCATTGCACAAAATTCATTAACTACATAAGTTATACCGCTTTGAATTCTAAAAGGAGAGTTTGCTTCTATTCCAAGACTCCTAGCAATTTTATCCGCAGTCTTAAATCCAATCCCTGCTATTGTGTCCGTAAGTATGTATGGATTCTCTTTAACCACTTCTATAGCTTTTGATTTATATTTTTTGTATATTTTTACACACTGATTTGGAGTAACTCCATAGGTTTGAAGAAATATCATTATATTTCTTATTTCTCTTTGTTGAGAATAAGATTCATATATAAGTTCTATTTTTTTGTCTCCTATACCATCAATCTCCCTTAACCTATATACGTCATTGTCAAGTACCTCAAGTGTTTTGTCACCAAACTTATCAACTATTTTTTTTGCTGTTACAGGCCCTATACCTGAAATAACTCCTGATGCTAAATATTTTTCAATTCCAACTAGTGAATTTGGTAAAATTTCATCGCATTTTTCTACCTTAAATTGTTGACCAAATTGTGGATGAACAGTCCATTCTCCTGAAATTTTAAGTGATTGTCCTTCCATTATATATGGTATACATCCAGTTATGGTTATTTTCTTAGAATTTTCATCTTCGGTTATTGCAACCACATAACCATTTTCTTCATTTTTAAATACGATTGACTCAACCACACACTGAAGTTCTTCCATATTAAATCTCCTTACTATTAAAGTACTTTAGTTAAAAAAGAGATACTCCTATCATATCCCTACTTAGCTATTATAACGTTTTTTCATAATTTTCTCAATTACCATCACTTTTATAATTTCATAAAAAATATGCCTTTCTTGAAATAAACAGTTTTATTATTTTAACTGTCTACCGCAAGATGGCATATCATAACATTAGTTTTCTTACACTTTTAAATTGTTTTGCTTACAGTGAAACTAGCTCAATTACAAACTATATGTGCACCATAATCCCTTGAAGATTGGTATTTTGGTACATAAATAGCTTAAATTTCACAGTAGTTTCACTATAACACCATATTTAAAATAATTTTTTTATTTCTTCAACCTTATTTAACTTTTCCCAAGGAACATCAATATCAGTTCTTCCAAAATGTCCATAAGCTGCTACTTGCTTATATATAGGTCTTCTAAGATCTAAATCCCTTATTATTGCTCCAGGTCTTAAATCAAAAACCTTTTGAACTATTTCAACTATTTTATCATCTGAAATTTTTCCTGTTCCAAAAGTATCAATTTCTATAGAAACAGGCTTTGCAACACCTATTGCATATGCAAGTTCAATTTCTAGCTTATCTGCAACACCTGCTGCCACAAGATTCTTAGCTACCCATCTTGCAGCATAAGCAGCAGATCTATCAACTTTTGTAGGGTCTTTTCCTGAAAAAGCTCCACCACCATGTCTACCATATCCACCGTAAGTATCAACGATTATCTTTCTTCCAGTAAGTCCTGAATCGCCTTGAGGTCCTCCAATAACAAATCTTCCCGTAGGATTTATATAATATTTAGTATCCTTATCTAGAAGCTCAGCAGGTATCACTGGTTTTATAATTTTCTCAATAACATCTTTTTCAATTTGTTCATGAGTTGCTTTTGGGCTATGCTGCGTCGATACAACTACAGCATCAATTCTTACAGGTTTATTATCATCATATTCAACAGTAACCTGAGTTTTACCATCTGGTCTTAGATAATCTATAGTGTTATCTTTTCTTACATCAGAAAGTCTCTTGGCAAGCTTATGAGCAAGAGCTATTGGCATTGGCATATATTCTGGTGTTTCATTTGTTGCAAAACCAAACATCATACCTTGGTCACCAGCACCTATTGCGTCTATTTTATCCATTTCACCTTTTTTTAGCCTCTAATGCTTCATCAACTCCCATTGCAATATCACTTGATTGTTCATCTATAGATGTAACAACAGCACACGTATCACAATCGAATCCATATTTAGCTCTTGTATATCCTATTTCCCTTATAGTCTTTCTCACAACACTTGGAATATCGACATAACAGTTAGTTGATATTTCACCCATTACATTAACAATTCCAGTTGTAACAGTTGTTTCACAAGCAACTCTAGCATTTTTATCTTTTTCAAGTAATGCATCTAATACAGCATCTGAAACTTGATCACATATTTTATCTGGATGACCTTCAGTTACAGACTCAGATGTAAATAATCTCTTCATTTAATATTCCTCCCTATAAAAAATTAAAGTCTCTTCAATAAGAAGAGACTTTTAAATTCAAATCTCTCTTATCTTGCAGGAAACTGCAGGAATTGGCACCTTAATGCACATGCACCGGTTGCCGGGTTTCATTGGGCCATTTCCCTCCACCTCTCTTGATAAGAGTCAAATAAATACTATTTACATTATATCATTTTTCAGTATAAAACAAAAGACACTATTGTGTCAATTAGTGGTGGAGGAAGATGGATTCGAACCATCGAAAGCTGAGCTAACAGATTTACAGTCTGCCCCCTTTGGCCACTCGGGAATTCCTCCACATTTGGTGCTGGCAGTAGGAATTGAACCCACAACCTACTGATTACAAGTCAGTTGCTCTACCAATTGAGCTATGCCAGCTTATTAAGTTTTATATGGTGGGCACTACAGGGCTCGAACCTGTGACCCTCTGCTTGTAAGGCAGATGCTCTCCCAGCTGAGCTAAGCGCCCATATTAATGGTGGAGGAAGATGGATTCGAACCATCGAAAGCTGAGCTAACAGATTTACAGTCTGCCCCCTTTGGCCACTCGGGAATTCCTCCACATTTAAATTAAGTTTTATCATCCGGCTTAAGGCTTCTCTCTCGCACCGACAAATAGTAGTATACCTTGATACTATAAAAAAATCAACGCTAATTATATACCATAATTTATAATTAACTTAAAATAAATACCTTTTTCTCGTTATTTCTCACTTTTATACATATAGTTATAATTCCTTATATGACATAAATTCTTAAGCCTCTAATAGCTTATTTAAAGATAAGTCAATTTAATTTCACTTAACAATATTTTTTCATTTATACTCATAAAAAAATAAATATTAATTAAAAAAGCCTCATATAGATTATTAGGAGGTGATTTTATTGAATAAAATAAGAACTTTATACAATGCTCCAATGTCCTATTATAAAATTTCCAATTTTCTACAAAAATATATAAATGATAACACAATAATTGTATGTATTGGAACAGATAGATGTATTGGAGATTGTCTTGGTCCCATGGTAGGCACAATGCTAAAAGAAAAATTCTTTCCTTTAAATGTCTATGGAACAATTTCCGATCCAATACATGCTCTAAATTTAGATAAGAGATTATCAGAAATTAAAAGCAAGCATATTTCATCAACAATCATTGGCATAGATGCTTGCCTAGGAGATGCTGAAAATATAGGTGAAATACAAATACGCGATTATGCAATACATCCAGGAAAAGGCGTTGGAAAATCACTTCCAGATGTAGGTGAAGTATCTATAATAGGAATAGTAGATTCATGCGAGAGTAATGAACTATTTACAAACAGAAATATACGCTTGAATTTAATATTTCAAATGTCAAAAACCATAACCCAAGCAATACTTCATTCCTATTATCTTTATATTAATTTTAACAATATAGCCTCAATTCCAAAGCAAAATTAACCCCTATTAATATGTATGTATTTTTATATAAAATTCTATAAACCAAAATAGAGAGATACATTCTCCCTATTTTGGTTATGCTTACAAAATTGTAAATATAACCAATTTTGCAAATCATCTATTATTCTATTAAAGTTATATCATCTACCGTTAAATCTAATTTATCTACATAGTCAAGAACTTTTCCAGTTCCTAAAGCCACACATGATATAGGATCTTCTGCAACATATACAGGTACTCTTGTAATTTCCTCAATAAGCTTATCTAAGCCATTTAGTAATGCTCCACCACCAGTCATAGTTATTCCTTTATCTGATATATCTGCTGCAAGTTCTGGTGGCGTTTTCTCAAGTACTGAATGGGCGCAATCAGCTATCGAATTTACAGCATCCTTAAGTGCTTCTCTCATCTCTTCTGAAGAAACCTCAACATTTTTAGGAAGACCTGTTATAAGGTCTCTTCCTCTAATTTCCATAGTTTCTTCCATTTCTTTTTTGTAGGCCGATCCAATATTTATTTTTAAGTCCTCCGCTGTTCTTTCACCAATCATTAATTTATGTTTTTTTCTTATGTATTTTATGATAGACTCATCAAACATATCTCCAGCTATCTTTATTGAACTTCTAACTACCATACCACCGAGCGAAATTACAGCTATATCTGTTGTACCACCACCAATGTCTATCACCATATTACCACTTGCTTTAGTAATATCAAGTCCAGCACCTATTGCTGCTGCTAATGGTTCTTCTATCAAGCAAACTTTCTTTGCTCCAGCATTGACAGCAGCATCTTTTACTGCTCTCTTTTCTACACCAGTAGCTTCACATGGAATACATATTACAATCTTAGGTGCAGACATTCTTCTTTTTCCGCAAGCTTTTTGTATAAAATGTTTAAGCATTTTCTCAGTTATATCATAATCAGAAATAACCCCATCTCTTAATGGACGTATTGCAACTATGTTTCCCGGTGTCCTTCCAATCATCTGCCTTGCTTCTTCTCCAACAGCTAAAACTTCATTTGTATTACGATTTATAGCAACAACAGACGGTTCCTTTAAAGTTATTCCTTTTCCTTTTAAGTATACAAGAACGGTAGCTGTACCTAAATCTATACCCATATCATTTCCTATACTAAAAAACATTCCTCTATTCACTCCATCTCCTACGTTTATTTTTTACAATTTAAACTATTTTTAGAAATACATAAAAGTACTTCTTTATATTATTATAGTAGGAATGTTTTTAACCTTCAATAGCTTTGTATTTCATTTTAGTAGCTTTACCACCTCTTATATGTCTTTCTGCTTTATTAAGTTCAAGTACGCCTTTAGCCATTTCGGCTATTTGAGGATTTATTTGAGGTAATCTCTCTGTCATATCCTTGTGTATAGTACTCTTACTTACACCAAATACTTTAGCAGTTTTCCTGATAGTAGCTTTAGATTCGATAATATATTTTGCAACTTCCATAACTCTTTCCTCAATGTAATCTTTCAAAGTTGCTGCCTCCTTAACCCTTCTATTTAATAAATATGCGCTTACAACATCATAAATTACTTTTGTAAATTCATTTATAACCTTTTAAAAATCAATTTTCTATTTTGTATTTAACATTTTTTCCGGATCAACAGCTAAATATGTTCCATCCTTTTGTTTTTGATCAATTTCAAAATAAACACAACTTGTATCTGTAAGTAATTTATTACTATAATTACTGTCACCTATTTTTCCTAAAACTTGACCTTGTTTAACACTGTCGTTTGTTTTTACACCTATGCTTTTTTCATCTAAATTGTCATATATTGTAATATAGCCATTATTCTCATTTAAGACGGTAACCTTACCTCCATCGACAGACTTAACTATTCCGTCCATAGCTGCAGATACATTTATGTCCTTATCAGGTTTAATATATTCACCCTGAACAGTAGTATATTTACCATTTTTTGAATACCATGTATCATATTTCACAGCTACATTTCCATTTTGAACTGGTTTTACGAAAAACTTCTTTACAACATTACTAGTAGATGCTGGCACTGAATTCTGTTCAGTTTTTTTAGTTAAGTTAGTATTTTTATTAACCTGCTCTGCATTTTCTATATTTTTACTTGCTGCATTATTTTTTTCTTTATCTTTTGATAATTTCATGGAAGTTTTTGAACCTTCCTCAGATTTATTTGATTTTTGTTGCGTTTGTTTAACAGATGAAACATTTTTACTTTTAGGTTTTAAATTAACGTATGCTGCTGCCCCTGCAATAATGCATAAGCATACAAATAAAGCTATATAAAACCCATCCTTTTTGAATAAATCACTAAATTTACTTTGACCTTTATTTTGGTTTTTATTCCAATCGTTGTTCATTACTAACACCTCCATTTAGTATTGTGTCCATAACCTAGAAAAAATACATTTTATATTATTTTTTTTAGAATTTAATGTAAAAAAAATGCCAAGTAACAATATTTAGGTATATTAAATGAAATTAATAATCTAGATATTGTTACTTCGCTAAAACTTGAAAAGCATAAATTTAAAATCAGTGCATAGTTCTCATTTTACAATGCACAGTTATAGTTGATTTTCCTCCGTTCTGCTTTTGTATAACCTTGGTATTTGTATTTCTTAATTTTACTATATATACATTATTTAAGTGTTTTAATCTCAACTCCTGTATAATAATGCTTAAGTATTTCGTCATACTTTCTTCCATTTTTGGCCATAGCTCAGCTCCCCATTGGCTCATTCCGAGTCCATGCCCATAACCGGTACAATCAAATTCAAATCCATTAATGTTGTATTTTATTTGAAAATTAGTAGAATTCAGACCTATGATACTTCTAAATTTAGTTCCTGTCATAGTTGTATTTCCAACTTTTATAGTTTTCACACTGCCTGTTTTATTTCTAGATAAAACACTTACACTATTTCTAACATTAAATAAATTAATCTTACTGTTAGAAAATGCATCATTAACTTTATTTATAAAATTTATATAGCTAATATCCACCTTGCTCTTATATTTTCTTACGCTTTCTTCACCAGGACTTGGCACACTTTTTAAATATTTAATATTTTCTCCAAGTACTTCTTTAGCATCTTCAGTTTCACCGCTGCTTACAGCAAAATAATATGGTTCCATTACTAATTTATTATTGTATACAAGTACTTGTCCACTAGTTTCTTTAACTGCTTCACTCACTTTGTTCCAGTACTCCTCTTTAAACTTTTCAGGCCATTTACTAAGCCTTTCTTCTTTGCTCATATAAACTTGACAATCAATTGAATCCGTAACATCAGCGCCATGTGCCCCTTTATATTTTGTTCCACCATAATTCTCCATATGTGCCGCCGCAAAAGTTCTTGCTGCAACAGCCTGTGCCTTAAGGGCTTCTTTATCAAATTCAACTGGCATTTCAGAGCAAACTACTCCAACAATATAATCTTCTAAGTTTATATTGATTATTTTTTTACTGTTAGTAATATATACATTTATATTGCTTTTATTTTCTTTAATTTCATTTTGTTTATTAAAATCATATTTTATTTTAGGCAATATATTTAAAGTATTCTTACCTACTCCAACCAAAAGTATAGATACTGTAAAAATGAATATTAAGCAAAAAGCTAAGACAAGTACAATCTTTTTTATCATTTTTTCATCCCCCAGCTCGCAGAATTTTGTACCGAAAATAAAAAATCAGCTTTCTATTATATTATTTGATATTATAGTTAAATATTACTTCATTTAATTTATATGACCAAAGATATTATAAAAAGCAATGATCATAAATTTTATCAACATTAATTACTTATATAGATAGACAACTTCAAACTTTAAAATTGCAATGTCCAAATTTATCCTGATAACCTGGAAGTTGATTCAGAGCACAGAGTACAAAGTACAGAGTACAGTGAAGGTGGATTTACCTTTTGTTTCTCTCAGGTAAATCTTAGAACTTAATAGTGTCAGCTACGCTGAGCACTATATTTTAAGCGCTTTGCGTGCATTAAGTTTAAAGATTTTTTGTAGCTACAAACTGGAAGTTGATTCAGAGCACAGAGTACAAAGTGCAGAGTACAGTGAAGGTGGATTTACCTTTCGTTTCTCTCAGGTAAATCTTAGAACTTAATAGTGTCAGCTACGCTGAGCACTATATTTTAAGCGCTTTGCGTGCATTAAGTTTAAGATTTTTTGTAGCGACAGCGGAGAAAAATCATCCTTCACTGTACTCTGTCCTCTGTACTCTGTACTCTGAGTTAAATTCCAGTTTATCAGGATAAATTTGGAGATTGCAATTTTAAAGTTTCAAGTTGTCTATCTATAAAATTTTTATTTAAATTGATGAGGAGGTAAAGTTAATGAAATTTGATCTTAAAACTTCAGTGGTAAAAACCCGTGAAAAGCGTCTTGGAACTATAATTGGTTGGAGAACTGGAAAAGCTTCAGAGTTATCTAAAGATTCTGCATTTACCTGCGCTGGATGTAAGGGCAACGGAGGAAAGAGGCTTTGTGAAGCTGTAGGCCCATTTACACAAGGTTCAACGTGTAGTGAGCAGATGGTGGAGTGTCAGGCTGGAAATGTAAGAGATGCAGTTTTAATTCAGCATGCACCAATAGGCTGTGGAGCTGGTCAAATATCATACAATTCCATATATAGAAATGGTTTAGCTATTAGAAATTTGCCAATTGAAAATATAAAGATAATAAATACTAATATGAAGGAAACAGATACAGTGTTTGGAGCACTTGATAAATTAGAACAATCTATAAGAGATGCGTGGGATAGACATCATCCAAAAGCAATTTTTGTTGGGACCTCTTGTGCTGCAGGAATAATTGGAGAGGATATAGATAGCATAACAACTAAAATGCAGGAAGAACTTAAGATACCAATCATTCCAATACCCTGCGAAGGATTTATGTCAAAACATTGGAGTACAGGTTTTGATGCAACACAGCATGGAATCTTAAGGCAGATAGTTAATAAGCATCCCCAAAAACAAGAAGATTTGGTTAATGTAATAAATCTCTGGGGAAGTGATGTTTTTACACCAATACTTAAAGAACTAGGTCTTAGGGTAAATTATGCTGTAGACCTAGCAAAGGTTGAAGACCTTGAAAAGCTTTCGGAAGCAGCAGCTACTGTTACATTTTGTCATACTTTATCATCTTATATTGGGGCTGTTTTAGAAGAACAATTCGGAGTACCAGAGGTTAAAGCGCCACAGCCGTATGGAATTGCCGGTACAGATGCCTGGATACGAGAACTTGCGAAGGTGACACATAGGGAGGAAAAGGCAGAGGCTTATATAGAAAGAGAACATGAAAGAATAGCTCCAAAATTGAGAGAACTTAGAAGACTTTTAAATGGTAAAAAAGGCTATGTTGCAACAGGTTCTGCATATGCACATGGGCTTATTGCAGTGCTTAAAGAGCTTGGAATTCAGGCTGATGGCTCGCTTGTATTTCATCATGATCCTGTGTATGACAATAATGATGAAAGTAAGGATTCTTTAGCTTTTTTGGTAAAGCACTACGATGATGTTCCAAACTTTAGTGTAAGCAACAAACAGCAATATCAGTTTTATGGATTACTTAAAAAAGTAAAACCAGATTTTATTCTTATAAGACATAATGGTCTTGCTCCACTTGCTTCACGTATGGGAATTCCAGCTGCACCACTTGGTGATGAACATCATGCTGTAGGTTATCAGGGAATTCTAAATTTAGGTGAAACAATTCTTGAAATACTTGCACATAAAAAATTTTCATGAAGATTTATCTAAGCATGTAAAACTGCCATATACAAAGTGGTGGCTTGAGCAAACAGATCCATATATACTTGAAAAGCAAAATTATGCTGTGGGGAAGGAGTGAGGATAGTGTCTAATTCAATTGAGCAGGTTAGGTATGGCTGTGCTATTGGGGCAATGCATAGTGTCTTTGCAATTCCAAGAGTAATTCCAATTACCCACTGTGGACCAGGTTGTGCTGATAAGCAAACTGCAAATATAAGTTTTTATAATGGATTTCAAGGTGGAGGATACGGAGGAGGTTCTGTTGTACCTAGCACTAATATACATGAAAAAGAAGTTGTATTTGGAGGTGCTAATAGACTTAGAGAACTAATTGAAGCTTCCTTCAAGGTTTTGGATGCAGATTTATTTGTAGTTATGACGGGCTGTATTCCGGATATTGTAGGAGATGATGTTGGCGCTGTAGTTGGTGAATTTCAAGACAAGAATTTTTCCAGTAGTATATGCGGAAACAGGAGGGTTTAAAGGAAATAATTTTATAGGACATGAATTAGTGACAGAGGCCATTATTAATCAATATGTAGGAGATTATGATGGCCCTAAGCAAAAGGGTCTTTTAAATGTGTGGTCACTTCTTCCGTATCACAATACTTTTTGGAGAGGTGATCTTACAGAAATCAAGAGGATTTTAGAAGGCGTAGGCTTTGAGGTAAATATTTTATTTGGTCATGAAAGCAAAGGCATTTCTGAATGGAAAAATATTAAGAAAGCACAATTCAATTTAGTTTTATCCCCATGGCTTGGACTTAAAACTGCAGAGCATCTAAAAAGCAAATACAATCAGCCATATTTGCATATTCCTGTGATACCAATAGGAGCTAAAGAAACCAGTGAATTTTTAAGAAAAGTTGTTGATTTTGCGGGAATTGATAAAAGCAAGGCTGAGAAATTTATTGAAGCTGAAGAGAAAAGATATTATCAGTATTTAGAGGATTTTTCTGATTTTTATGCGGAGTACTGGTGGGGGCTTCCGGCTAAATTTGCCATTGTAGGTGATAGTGCATATAATTTAGCTATAACAAAGTTTTTAGTGAATCAGCTTGGATTGATACCTGCAAAACAAATTATAACTGAAAATCCGCCTCAAAAATATAGAGATATCATTAGAGAAGAATATAAACATATAGCAGAGGATGTTTCATTAGATGTGGAATTTGAAGAAGATAGTTACACAATTCATGACAAAATAAGAGAAACTGATTTTGGACATAAACCACCAATTATATTTGGAACTACATGGGAAAGAGATTTGACAAAAGAATTGAAGGGTTCTATAGTTGAAATAGGATTTCCAGCGTCTTATGAAGTTGTTATATCAAAGTCCTATATAGGATATAAGGGAGCACTTACTTTGCTTGAAAAAATATATACTACTATAGTTAGTGCAAGTGCTTAATTGTATTTGAGGTAATGATATATAACAAATCTGTACTTTTTTTTTTTATTTTTTCAAATTTTCTTAGCATTTTTAAAATTTACTCATATATACAAGGTGAAAGGGGTTGATAATATGGCAGCAAATGCTACTAAATTTCAAACAGCAATTCAACTTGTATATTCATTAGGTAAAGGAGCAGACGGAAAAGATAAAGAAAAGACAGTTAAATTTTCAAATGTAGATATTACAGCTACAGATGATGATATTTATGCAGTTGCAAATGTTCTAGCGTCACTTATGTCAGTTTCAGTAACCGGAGTAGAAAAGGTAGATCATAGTAAAATTATAAATGGATAATAGGAGGGATTTAAATGGCTAAAAATTTAGTTATGACATTTTTAACTGATACAGGTAAAAAGGCATCTTTAAATGTTTCGAATGTAAAGGACGATATTACTAAGGATGAAGTTTCAAATGCAATGAATACTATAATTACTAAAGGTATATTTGACACATCTAATGGTAAGTTTTCTAAGATAGATTCTGCTAGAATAGATGAAAAAAATTCTACTTCTTTAATATAAAAATAATTTCAAATAAGTCGGATTACATCGTAAGGTGTAGCCCGACTTTTATTGTTTTATTTATAAATATACTGTATAATAAGATATAAGATTAAGGGAAGGTGATCTATTGATGAAAGCAAGTGCAGTTGATATAAAAAAAATAGTAGCTGATAAAAATCTAAACATAGGATTTCAACCAGTAGTATCTGTAATACAAAAGTCAGTAATAGGACTTGAAGCGATTTTTTTAGGAGTCTCCGATGAAAAAAGGTAAAAATATACCCCCATCAAAACTTTTTAAACTCGCTGAAAAGGAAGGAATTGCAATAGAACTTGATAGGCTATATAGGGAAAAAGCTATCGAAAGATTTCAGAATCTTTGCAAAGATAACAAAGAACTGCTTTTGTTTATAAACATAAATATAGCTATAATTGATAAGTATATTGGTTCTGGAATAATAATGAATCAAATATCAGATAGCAATATATCAGCTAAAAATGTTGTCCTTGAAATTGTAGAAGAGAAAATAGATAATGTTGAATCTCTAAAGCAATTCATATATCTATATAGAAGCAAAGGGTTTCTCATATCACTTAAAAATCTTGGCGCTGGTTTTGTAAATATGGATAAAATATCATATGTAGAACCAGACATAATAAAAATAAATAAAGCTATAACAAAAGGAATAGAATTGGATTATTACAAACAAGAAATATTTAAATCTCTTGTTAATCTTTCAAAGAAAATAGGGGCTCTTGTAGTATGTGAAGAAATAGAGACTGAACAAGAAGCCATGATAATAATGGAGCTTGGCGCTGATATGCTTGAAGGAGAATATTTTAGAAATAATAATGATATTACCGACAGCAATATAGGTGAACTTAAAGAGTTTATAAGCGAAACAGCAGCAAAGTATAAAGATTATATGCAAGAAGAAATACATGCAAGAGAGGATATTCACAAAAGTTATGATGATATAATTAGCAAAGTACTGGAAAAACTTTCGCAATCTAAAGAGGGTAAATTCCAAGAAATCATTGATAAAGTTATTGAAAAATACAGTGAATTAGAATGTGCATATATATTAGATAAAAATGGAGTCCAAATTGGTGATACATCTACAAAATGTACTAATATGCGTGAGCAAAGAGCACTCATATTTCAGCCTGCAAAAAACGGAACTGATCATTCCTTGAAGAAATATTATTATTACTTAAAGAGTATGAGCCTTGAAAAATATGTTACTGAACCGTATATATCTCTTGCGACAGGTAATTTATGTATAACAATATCAGCCGCATTTAAAAATTTAGATAGCAGTGAATATATACTATGTATAGATTTTAATCCGGATTACATAAATATGTAAATAATAATTATATAATTAGATACAAAAGAGATAAATATAACAGTAAATGCAATAAAAGGTGCTCAATTTGTGCACTTTTTATTGTATTATTATAAAAAGTTATATGTGATGTACCGATAATTAAAGTTTTAACAAGGTGCTTTTATGAGACTAGGGTAGTTTTATTATATATTTTTGATTGCGGGGGATTAAAATGGATAGCAATAATAGTCATAAAGGAAATGAAGGTGAGTTGAAAGGTTTATGTAAAATAAGTACAATACTTTTATTTTTGGGGGCAGCGGCATTGTTGTATATGGCATTGCTAGCCATTTTTACAAATAGCAAAATATATGTGGGCACTATAGAGCTGTTTAATCTGTTATTAAAACTGTGTATGCTTATGTCGGTTACAATTGCCTATAAAATTTCTCATAAAGCAGTATTTATGTATTTAGAAATAATTCTTGGAGTTATTTCAATAATAAATATTGTTTTTTTCATTGCAATTATTAAGGATAGAAATATTGTAAATGATGTTCCAAACACTTTTTATATACTCAAGTTTATAATGCAGAGTATAGTATATACATCAGCAATTGTATTTTCTAAAATATTAAAAACTTCAGTTAATGATAAAATATTAAAAAAAGTCCAGATCATATATGGGCTAATACCTTTGTTGATTGTAACAATAGTAGAGGCTAAAGAAAAATATTTTAATTCTTATAATACTTTAAAACTACAAGATATAATAGGCTTTGGTAAACTTCTATTTTTATTAATACTTTTTGTATGTTTGATTATAATATATAAGAATTCAAGTAAGTTTCGAAATGTTGGAATTTTAAGAAGCCTTATAACAGCTGATATTATACTTATGGTTTCACATATAATATCTCTAAAATTCATACCGATTTTTTATTATTTATACGGGTATAGTGAGTTTTTTTCTTTAATAGGAACGGCTATTATATGTGATGTTATAATTAAAACTACACTACAAAACCAAGTGGGTAATTTACGTAAACAGATAAATGATAAAAGTAATGAAATTAATAGTTTAAAAAATGCATATAAAAATATTTTTGAGTTTATGTCAGATGGAGTTATCATAAGAAGTGATAATGATATTGTTTTTGCAAATAATTCTATGATAGAAATGACAAAAGCTTGTTCATGTGAAGAATTTAAAGGGTTTAACGTCATAAAACTTATAGGAAGTGAATATATTAAAAAATTTAATCAATATAACAAATTACTTTGCCAAGGTAAAGAAATAAGTGGTATTAAGGAAGAAATAGTTTGCTTTGACGGCAATAGAATTATGGTAGAGGTTAACTCAACAAAAGTGAATATAGATGGTAAAGACATGATACTGAGTGTTGTGAAGAACCTTTCGAAGCAGATGAAAGCAGAGAAAAATGAAAAGGAACTTATACAAGCAAAAAATAAAGACAAATTAAGAGGGGAATTCTTTGCAAATGTGTCTCATGAACTTAGGACTCCAATAAACGTTATATATAGTTCACTCCAAGTTATGCAAATGCATATGGAAAAGGATAATATAAAAGATGATAAAATTGAATGTTATATGAAGGTTATAAAACAAAATTGCTATAGACTTTTAAGAATTATAAGTAATTTAATTGATATAACAAAAATTGAAGCTGGATTTTTAAAACCTAATGTAGCTAGGCGTGAAATTGTAAGTTTGGTTGAGAATATATCAATGTCTATAGTTACATATCTTCATGAGAAAAATATGGATCTTATATTTGATACAGATGTAGAAGAAAAATATGTTGATTGTGATTCAGATATGATAGAGAGAGTTATGCTTAATTTATTTTCAAATGCTGTAAAGTTTAGAAAGAATGATGGACATGTGTGGGTTAATATACACGATACCAGAGACGGAAGTATAACAATAGAAGTGAAAGATGATGGTATAGGTATTCCTGAACAAAAGCAGTATTTGATTTTTAAAAGATTTACTCAGGTAGATAATTCCTTAATAAGAAGATCTAAGGGAAGTGGAATTGGATTATCTCTTGTAAAGTCCATAATTGAAATGAATTCTGGAACAATAAGATTTGAAAGTAAAGAAAATATAGGGACGAAATTTATAATAAAACTTCCATCAGATGATAATCAAGTAATTGATGACTATAACAGTGTTAAATCTATATCTGATAGCAATATCGATAATACGAAAGAAAAGGTCAATATAGAGTTTGCAGATATATGCAATTAGGCAATTATTATATAAGTTTATTGTAGATATGTATATAGCAAATTTGTGTGTTGTGTGATAAAATTATATGGTAAAATGTTACACTAATTAAAAATTAAGGAGGAATATTATTTATGTATTGTCCAACATGTGGATCAGAGAATCCTGATGAAGCAAAGATTTGTGAAAAATGTGGAGCAAGTTTAACAGAAGACATTCAAAATGTAGGTAACAGTAAAATTAGTGATGAATATGAAGTTGAGTACACTGGAGTCTTTAAAAGAATTTTAGCCTATATTATTGACAGTATAATTTTATTTATAGTTGAGATGATTATAGGAAAGTTAGTGGGATATAGTTCTCTTACAGCGTCATTAAATATTGCATCTGGTAAAGCTATTGATGTTCAAGCATTTAGAACTTATACAATAATAACTTTAATAATAACAATTGCATATTTTATATTTTTAGAAAGTTCACCAAAACAAGGTTCCCTTGGAAAGATGCTGCTTGGAATGAAAATAACCAATGAGGATGGTAGGAGAATATCTATAGTAACTGCTTTGGAGAGATTTGTAATATTTTATGTTTTTTCAATAGTTACTGATATTTTGTATATAATTCAAGGACCACCAAAATTAAATGCTGGTGTTAGCGCAGCATCAATAGTATCGTACGTAGGATTTGCATACACTATTGTAATATTTATATTTATGCTTTCATCAGAGTATAAGCAAGGACTTCATGATAAATTAGCAAAAACTTATGTTGTAAATAAATAAAGATATGTTTTAAATAAGTGTAAAAATTAACTCTTATTTAGAACAAAACCATAAATGATAAGACCTATGGGATATTAATCCTGTAGGTTTTTTGTTTATAATTATTTATTTTTATGATAAAATATATGATTATAGTGTTATTCTTAAAAATTAGGAGAGATGAATATGCATAAGATTATAAAAATGCTTAAAGCTGCTGATGATGTATATATTATGGAATTTGAAGCCTCAAGAATAGCTAAAGCTTTTAAACCAGGGCAGTTTGTTATACTTAGAGTACATGAAAGAGGAGAAAAGGTACCTTTTTCGATTTGTGATGTAGATAAGGAAAAAGGGACTGTAACTATAGTTTTCAGAAAAGTGGGAAAAACTACTGAATATATGTCAAAACTTGAAAGTGGTCAGTTTATTTTAGATGCAACTGGACCTTTAGGGCAGCCATCTCAGTTATTAAAGATAAAAAATGAATCAAAGGAGAAGGTTCTTTTTATATCTGAAGATTCTGCATCTCTAAGAATTTATACTGAATTAAAATGTCTTCATGGTAATAATGTACATGCCGATGCTTTGCTGAGCTTTAAAAATAAGGATAGGCTGATGTTTAAAGAAGAAATAAGTAAAATAGCAAATAAAACATATATATCCTTCGAAGATGAGGATGGAGAATACAATGGCAACATAGATAAGGTTGCAAAACATATACTAGAAAATGAAGACTATACTTTGGTTGTTTGTATGGGTTCTGTTAAAATGATGAAGGAAGTTTGTGAGGTAACAAAGGAGAAAAACATAAAAACAATAGTTAGTCTTAATGTTTTAATGCTTGATGGAACAGGAATGTGCGGGGCATGTAGAGTAAATGTAGGAGAAGAGATAAAGTTTGCTTGTTCAGATGGACCAGAATTTGATGGTCATCTTGTAGACTTTGATGAAGTTATGATAAGACAAAACATATACTCAAGTTTTGAGGCAAAAAAGAAATACAGAGCGCAGCATGCAGGTAATGAAGCTGCAGTAGAGAAAGAGGGGTGCTAACCTTGGATAGAATGAAAAGAACACCTATGAAAGAACAGGAAGTTAAAGATAGAATAAAAAATTTCAATGAAGTTTGTCTTGGATATAGTCCTAACGAAGCTAAAATAGAGGCAGAAAGATGTCTTCAATGTAAAAATCCAAGGTGTGTAAAAAATTGCCCAGTTTCAAATAATATCCCCGCATTTATAAAGTGCATAAAAGAGGGTGATTATGCGAAGGCGGGCGAAATAATATCAAAAACAAGTACACTTCCAGCAGTTTGTGGAAGAGTTTGTCCACAAGAATTGCAGTGTGAAGGGGGATGTGTTCTTGGTATAAAAGGCGAACCTACATCAATAGGAAAGCTTGAAAGATTTGTAGCAGATTGGTGCAGAAATAATAATGTTAAATTTATGGATAAAGCACCGGCTGCAGGAAAAAAGGTTGCTGTTGTCGGAAGTGGACCAGCAGGACTTGCTTGTGCAGGAGATTTAGCTAAGCTTGGATATGGTGTTACAATTTTTGAAGCTTTGCATGAACTTGGTGGAGTACTTGCTTGGGGTATACCAGAATTTGTACTTCCTAAAGAGGTAGTTAGATACGAAGTTGACAATTTAAAAGAACTTGGAGTTAAAATAGAAAAAAATGTGTTGGTTGGAAGAACTCTTAGTGTAGATGACTTGTTAAATGAAGAAGGCTTTAGTGCTGTATTTTTAGGAACAGGTGCAGCAGTGCCAAACTTTATGGGCATATCAGGAGAAAGCTTAAATGGAGTATGCTCTGCAAATGAGTTTTTAACTAAAAATAATCTAATGAAGGATTATGACGCTGAATATGATACACCTCTTATAGCTGGTAAGAAGGTTGTAGTAGTAGGCGGTGGAAATGTTGCAATTGATGCTGTACGTGCCGCAATTAGAGTTGGAGCTGAAGCTCATATTGTTTACAGAAGAACTGAAAAAGAAATGCCAGCAAGAGTTGAGGAAATAAAATTCGCAAAAGCAGAAGGAATACAATTCCACTTGCTTACAAATCCAATTGAAATCATCGGAGACAAAAATGGATTTGTAAAGGGTGTTAAATGTATAAAGATGGAGCTTGGTGAACCAGACGAATCTGGAAGAAGAAGACCTGTGGAAATAGAAGGCTCAGAGTTTGTAATAGATTCAGATATGGTCATAATGGCAATTGGTACAAGAGCAAGCAATTTAATTCCATTAACTACAGATAATATAGAGGTAAATAGAAAAAATTGTTTTGTTGTAGATGAAGAAACAGGAAAAACATCAAAACCGCATGTTTATGCTGGTGGAGATAATGTTACAGGACCACAAACTGTAATTTTAGCTATGGCGGCTGGAAGAAAAGCAGCAAAAGCTATAGATGCGGAATTTAAGGAGCAAAAATAGAGTCATTAATCCTATAATTTTTGTAAACAAAATGAAACTATTTATTTATAGATTGTTCTCAGGGACTTTGATATAATTTAATGTTGTAAATATATAAAATGCAGCTTAGAATAAGCTGCATTTTACAAATGAGTAGGAGTTACCATGAGAGGAGAAAAAATGAATAAATTTATTGGGAAAATTAAAAATGTAAAACCAGACTTGTTTTTCATATATACATTCTTAGTTCTAATTTTAAAATTTTCAATATTTGTTGGATTTGTTACAGCAAGCGGTTCTAGTTTAGTAGAAATCTTTGATGGTTTTTTTAAAGTAGCTTCATATGCCATCTTTTTGATATTTATTTTAGGATACTTATCAATTTCGTTTTTGTTTCAAGCAGAGCCAGAGGATATTGCTTGATAATTTTGAACTTTATTATATCTATATTAATTTTGGCGGATCTTTGGTACTTTAGGGGTTTTAATTCATTTATATCATTACATCTTTTAAAAGAAACAGCAAATTTGGACAACCTTCAGGGGAGCATATTTGCTATGGGAAGAAGTATAGATGTAATATTTGTATTTGATATTTTGATCGTAACAATTGTGTATATCTATTTCAAACAAATATGCAGTTCTTGTAAAAGAAATGTAAAAGCGTTTGTATGCTTAACTGTAGTTGCAATATTATATATACCAACTTGTATAAATGTTTTTCATAATTATACCTACAGCTATTGGGTAGATAAAAGATGGAATCCTATATATACGATGCAAAGGATATCTCCAATAGGATATCATGTATATGATGCTGTTGATTTTTTTAAAGACTTACAACCAGAGAAGCTTAAAGCTAAGGATAAAAATGACATAAAGAAATGGTATAAAGACAATGAAGAAAATTTACCAGATAACAAGTATAGTGGAATGTTCAAGGGCAAAAATCTTATTGTATTACAGCTTGAATCACTTGAAAACTTTGTTATTAACGAAAAGATTAATGGACAAGAAATTACACCAAATCTAAATAAGTTATTAAAAAATAGTATATACTTTTCCAACTATCATGAAAATGTAAATTTGGGAGTAAGCTCTGATGCTGATCTTATGACAAATGCTTCAGTATATCCCGTTAGAAAAGGAAGTACATTTTTTAGATTTCCAGATAATGAGTACAATTCATTGCCAATTATAATGAAAAAGTATAATTATAGTACTATGGCAATACATCCTGATAAGGCTATGTACTGGAACTGGATGCCTGCGCTTACCGCTATGGGTGGCTTTGATAGCAGGATAGACTCTTCACATTTTAATGAATATGAAAAAATAAATCTTGGTATATCAGATGGTGCTTATTTTAAGCAAGTAGAACCTATGTTATCTAAGGAGAAACAGCCATTTTACGACTTTATTGTTACTCTTACAAGTCATAGTCCTTTTGTTCTTCCTGATAAGTATAAAGAACTTAAGATGAGTAAAGCATTTAATGACAGTAAAATAGGTGGATATATGCAGTGTGTTCATTACACAGATAAGCAGCTTGGTGAATTCTTTGATAAGCTTCAAAAGGATGGAATTCTTAAAAATTCTGTAGTTGCAATTTACGGAGATCATACTGGAGTACATAAGTATTTTCAAGATGAAATACCTAAAACTCCAGGAGTTCAAGATTGGATGGTAGATGATGAACTCAAGATCCCCCTAATTATATATGATGGAAGTGGCAAAATGCAGGGAGAAGAAAAAACTGTAACTGGAGGACAAATTGATTTAATGCCTACGGTTTTATATTTAATGGGTGCTGATAAAAAGTATTATAAAGACAATGTTATGGGAAGAAATCTTTTAAATACTAATAAAGACTATGATCTTCTAGATAACGGAAAGGTTATAGGTAATCCAACCCAAGATGATTTAAAACATCTTTCCAGTGCATTTAGTATTTCGGATAAAATCATTCAAGGACAATATTATGGGACAACAGCAAAGTGATAGCGTCTTGGAACATTAAAAAAAATCCATAAATCTAAGGGGAAAAATCTTAAAATCCTAAGAAGTTTCAGTAACTCACTGTCATTTGGACAGATTGAAACATCTAAGTATTTTAAGATTTTTTCTCTAAGATTTATTGGATTTTTTTAACGCAACGAAGCATTGTTACTTCGCTTTAGGCTGTAATTTTAAAAACAAAAGTTTTGAGCATATAAAAGCTGTAATAGGTATTATAAGAATAATTCCTATTCCGCCGCATAAGCTTTGGAATATTTCAGAGCAGAATACTTTCCCGTTGAATATTTGAGATAAAGAATAATGAAGCTCATTAAAGTATATTATAAGACTCATAAAGCTGCCTATATATGCAAAAAGTAGAGTGTTTGTCATTGTACCAAGTATATCTTTTCCTATGGACATACCTGATTTAAATAGATTTATACGAGTTATGGAAGTATCTGACTTATATATTTCGTTCATTGAAGATGAAATTGAAATTGATACGTCTATTATAGCTCCTAAAAGGCCAAATAAAATTTCACATACAATTATTTTAGTAAAGTCCAAGTTAACATAAACAGACAAATATGCAGTTGTTTCAACCTGTTCACTTGAAAAACCCTGTATGTTAGAATTGCTGCCTATGTTGTAGGTTATAAGCATTGTCAATATTACAACTATAGCAACTGAAATTAAAGAAGACACAGTCTTTATATTAACTCCATTAATGAAAAAAAGGGTTGTAAAACTTATGATAATGCACCCGACTATAGTCACAGTAATTGGATTTAGTCTTGCACCTATGAGTATTAAAAATATAAACATAATTATAAAGTTAAAAAGTAATGTAAAAAAGGATTTTGTCCCCCTTTGTCCGCCTATTAAAGTCATTAAAATTAAAAGAATGATTAATAATATAAATGGTACATTCATAATTTTATAAAATCTCCAATCATTTTATTTCTTCATTTTTTAGAAGAATAACTGTTATAAAAATGGATATTGGAATGCTTAATACTATTCCAATGCTTCCAGTAAGAGCCCTCATAATTTCTAAAGAAAGATATTCACCAAAGATATTGTAAATTGGCAATTTATTTCTAAGAAGCAGCAGTATGGTTGGTATGCTTCCGCTCATATATGCAAAAATAAGTGTATTTGACATTGTTCCCATTATATCTTTTCCAATTTCCATTCCACTTTTAATAAGTGATTTTTTTTCGATATCAGGATTTTTTATGTATATTTCGGTTATTGGTGCTGAAATTGAAATTGCAATATCCATTATTCCACCTAAAGTACCTATAAGAAGTTCAATATAAAATATTTTTTCAGGTGGATGAGTTAAAAATTCCAGTTCTTCAAAGTGCACTCCTTTAGAACCATTAATGTTAATTATAATTATGGCAATAAGCATAGTTATAACGGTTGAGATTATTGCCGCTATTGTTGAAGAAAGTGTTTTTTTATTTAGTCCACAAACTATAAACATAGATAATGGAATAAACATCAGAATTGAAATTATAAATATAAATGGTAAGCTAAAGTTGTTAAGAAAAAGTTCTATAACAATAAAAAATATTGCTGTATTTACAGCTAAACTTATCAAAGATCTGAATCCCTTTAGTCCACCTACTATTATAATTAAAGCTAAAAATATTACTACAATGTAAAAAAGATATTTATCTCGCTTAAAATCAAGTATCTTTGAAGAAATTATTTTATTATTTTTATTTACATTAATTGATACGAATATTTCATCCTTTAACTTTAAATTTAAATCATTAACCTTTGAGTAGGATATGCTGTTTTGAAGGTTTATTTTTTCTCCTTTATGACTTCCATTCATTATTACAGCGGTAATATTTTGATTTATAACCTTTTCTGTATTTCCGTTTGAATCTGTTCCATTTATGCTTTTTTCAGATATTGAGACTATTCTTGCAATATTTCTTTTGTAAAAGCTTTCATTATTTGTCACTATATAAAAGCCTATAAACGTGAAAAATACTGCTAGTATAAAAATTATTAAGAACTTTCTTTTTTTTAATAATGAACTCTGCATAATGTTTTATATAGCTCCTTTTCATTAGGATTTGTTTTATAGTTATTATTCTACAACATATTTATGTTAACATATTGAGGTGAATTAATAAATTATATATGATTTATTAATATTATTAATTTATTTAGAATTTTTTTAGTTATTATGCAAAAGTTTAATAAATTTGTATTATAATCTAGTATATACAATTAAATTTTAACGCGGAGGGATTTTTTATGGGAAATTTTAAAGTAGAAGATTTAGCAAGTTACAAGTTTTTTATCAGGAATAAAACATTCACCAGACGAAAAAAATGCATGCTTTGTTGTACATGAAAGTGATGTAGAAGAAAATAAGTATTTATCCAATTTATATGTAATAAATCTTGAAAGTGAAAAAAGTTACAAATTAACTAGTTTTAATACTGAAAGAAGTTTTTTATGGCTAGACAATGATAATATAATTTTTCCAGATGTAAGAGATGATAAAGATAAAGCTAAAAAGAAAGCTGGGGAAGAGTTTACTCAATATTATAAAATCAATATTAATGGAGGAGAAGCAGAAAAATTTTTAAGAATAAACAAAAATGTAAATTCAATAAAGGCAATAGATAAAAATACATATATCTTTACTTCTGAATACAATTTCAATGAAAAAGAATTATATATTTTGAATGATGATGAAAAATCACAAGAACTTAAAGCAAGAAAAGAAGAAAAGGACTATGAAGTATTAGAGGAAATACCATTTTGGACAAATGGAGGAACATTTACAAGTAAAAAGAGAACTAGGCTGTACATATATCATGCAGATACTAATAAAATTGAGCCAATTACAGGGGAGTATGAGAATGTTGGAAACTTTGAAATTAGCCCAGAAAAAACAAAGGTTTTAATCATAAGTAATACTTTTAAGGACAAAATGGAGCTTATAGATGATATGAGCATTTTAGATCTTGAAACCAAAAAAGTAGTTAAGATCAATGAGCAAAACAAGCTAGAATATCATTATGCTGCGTTTATATCAGAAAAGAGCATTATATTTGCAGCTACTGATATGAAAAAGCTTGGACTTAATGAAAATCCAAAATTTTATTTGATTGATTTAAATTCAAAGGAAGCAAAATGCATAACACCAGATTTTGACCGTTCAATTGGAAACTCTGTTGGTTCAGACTGTAGGTACGGTGGTTCAAGCTCAGTACAGGTTTATAGGAATTACTTGTATTTTACTACTACAGAAGATGACAGTTCTTTCTTAAATAGAATTGATGAAAATGGTGAAATATCTAAGGTTACTTTTGGCAAAGGTTCTGTAGATGGCATAAGCGTAGCAGCAGAAAATACATTAATCATAAGTATGAAGCCAAATAAGCTCCAAGAGTTATTTAAATTACAAAATGGAGTTGAAACTAAATTAACTGGATTTAATGATTGGGTTTATACTGAGAGAAAGATATCAGAACCTATAGAAATAACTGTTGAAACAGCATCTGGAGTTACAATAAAGGGCTGGGTAATGAAGCCTTGTGATTTTGATGAAAATAAAAAATATCCTGCAATTCTTGATATACATGGTGGACCTAAGACTGTTTATGGAACAGTATTCTTTAATGAAATGCAGTATTGGACAAGTCATGGATATGCTGTATTCTTCTGCAATCCAAGAGGAAGCGATGGAAAAGGAAATGAATTTTCTGATATAAGAGGAAAATATGGCACTATAGATTATGATGATATAATGAAGTTTATGGATGTTGTTTTGGAGAAATTTACTTTTATTGATAAAGATAAAGTAGGAGTTACAGGCGGTTCCTATGGTGGCTTCATGACAAATTGGATTATAGGACATACCGATAGATTTAAAGCAGCAGCATCCCAAAGAAGCATAGCTAACTGGGTATCTAAATTTGGCACAACTGATATAGGATATTTCTTTGTAGAAGATCAAAACCTTGCAACCCCATGGGACAATCAAGAAAAATTATGGGAGCATTCACCACTTAAATATGCTGACAAAGTAAAGACTCCAACTCTTTTTCTTCATTCAGAAGAGGATTATAGATGTTGGATTGCTGAAGGTTTTCAAATGTTTACAGCTCTCAAATATAATGGCGTAGATTCAAGACTTATAATGTTTAGAGGAGAAAATCACGAGCTTAGCAGAAGCGGAAAACCAAAGCATAAAATAAGAAGACTTAATGAAATAACAGAATGGTTTGATAAATACTTGAAGTAAAAAATATAGATAGGCAAACTGGAATTTAACTCAGAGTACAAAGTACAGAGGACAGAGTACAGTGAAGGATGATTTTTCTCAGCTATGCTTCGAAAAATCTAGAAACTTAATGCACGCAAAGCGCTTAAAATATAGTGCTCAGCGTAGCTGACACTATTAAGTTCTAAGATTTACCTGAGAGAAACGAAAGGTAAATCCACCTTCACTGTACTCTGTACTTTGTACTCTGTGCTCTGAATCAACTTCTAGTTTAGTAGGATGAATTTGGTATTGGTAATTTTATCTTTTCAGCTTATATATACTCGTAATTTCGGGGGTGGTATTAAATAATGAATAATCATATAGAAGTTGTATTTTTTGATTTGTTTTTTACACTTATAACACCTAAATATAGCAAATCAAGAAATGAAAACGATGTACTTGGAATGAAGATATAAGATTAAAAAACTCATTAATGAATGTGGATTCTGTAATTTTTGATGTGCTTTTAAATGTAAAAAAGGCTGGAAAGAAAATATGCCTTATTAGTAATGCAGATATAATTGATGCTATGAATTGGGTATAAATAGTATGTTAAAAATAAGAGCACATCATTTTTTATGTATGCAGGGTTTTCTGGACTTAAAGATAGCGATAAGTGATAAAATTTATAATCCGTTAATATCCGTTCATTAAATAACGGGAAGAAGATAGTGTAGTATTCTATAATAGGTTTTAGGGGGGTGAAGTAATGGACTGGGTTAATAGAATGAACAAAGTAATAGATTATGTGGAAAATAATTTGAATGACGAAATAGATTCTAATGAGATAAGTAGAATTATGGCATGTCCTTTTACTGTATTTCAGAGGTCTTTTATTCAAATTACTGGCATACCATTGTCAGAATACATTCGACGTAGAAAACTTACCTGCGCTGCCTATGAATTGCAAAATACGGATGATAAAGTAATTGATATTGCTTTAAAGTATGGCTATAAATCATCGGATGCATTCAGTGCAGCTTTTAAGCATTTGCATGGTGCTGCGCCATCTGTGATAAGAAAAAATAACGTAAAGCTCACATTTTATTGCCGTTTATACTTCGCACTTACTATTAAAGGAGTTGATAAAATGGATTATAAGATAGTTAATAGAGCACCTTTCAAAGTAATTGGAATAAGGCGCACGACCCCATATGGAGGAGGTACTTGGGCAATAGTTAAAAGTGATGGAAGTGCCGAAACAATGAAGGAGTTAAGTGGTCATATATGTGACTTGGGTTTATGCTTTGGTTTTGAGGAGGATGGCAGCAATGACTATATGTGTGGTATAAAGTGGGAAAAAGAAGATGCACCAGAATTCGATAAATACATTTATCCGGCTGCTACATGGCTAACTTTTGAAGCAAGTGGAAAAATATCTGAGCAAGTGCTAAATCATGTATGGCAGCGAATTAATCAGGAATTTCTTCCTCAAAGTAAGTATAGAAAATCAGGCTTACCTACTATTGAAAAATATGTATTATGGGATGATGCAGCAGATATTTGTAAGGTTGAAATATGGATACCAGTTGCCATTAAGTGATTTTTAAGTGTATTTAAAGCTGATTTTCATGGTTTAAAGACAGTGATAAATAAACATCATAATATAAATAGTATACATTATTCCATATCATTAAATTAGTAAACGCTATAAAATGGATATAAATATAAGAACATATGATTTGAAAAGGGGAATAAAATTATGTTTTCAAAGAATTCATTTGTAAAAACTCCGCCTATGGGATGGAACAGTTTTGATTATTATGATACTACTGTAAATGAGGCTGAGGTACGAGCTAATGCAGAGTATATGGCAAAATATTTAAAACCACACGGATATGAATATGTAGTTGTTGATATTCAATGGTCGGACCCTAATGCTGGTACTGATAGAGAAAATTATCAGTATATTAACTTTAGCCATTTCAATATGGATGAATATTCAAGGCAGCTTCCGGCTGAAAATCGTTTTCCTTCTTCTAAAAATGGTGCTGGGTTCCGCCCTCTGGCAGATTATATCCACAGTTTAGGTTTAAAGTTTGGTATACATATTATGAGAGGAATTCCAAGATACGCTGCACATACGCATATGAAGATTAAGGGCACTAATGTGACGGCAGATAAGATTGCAAACCCATATTCTATATCTAGATGGAACCCAGATATGTATGGTGTTGACTACAGTAAGCCGGGAGCTCAGGAATATTATAATTCAATTTTCGAATTATATGCAGAGTGGGGTGTTGACTTTGTAAAGGTGGACGATATATGTAATACTAATTTTTATAAAAATAATCCGTATTCTGCAGAAAAAGAAATTGAAATGATTCATAAGGCTATTGAAAATTCTAATAGAAATATTGTACTGAGCCTTTCACCTGGACCTGCTGTTATAGAAAAAGCTTGGCATTTGGAAAAGCATGCAAATATGTGGCGTATTACAGATGATTTCTGGGATGATTGGAAGCTGCTAAAAAATATGTTTGAACGCTGTGAGGTTTGGCAAAAACATGTATCTGAAGGGTGTTATCCGGATTGTGATATGCTCCCTGTTGGCTGGCTTGGCAAGGGTTTTGGTAAAGAACGTTATACAAATTTTACTTGTGATGAGCAAATTACAATGTTGACACTTTGGTGCATATTCCGTTCTCCTTTAATGATTGGGGCTGAACTTACAAAGCTGGATGAAAAGACGCTGGCACTTTTAACTAATGATGAAGTGCTTCATTTAGTAACTGCTTCACATGGAGCAGCTCAAATAGAGCGAGATGATAACCATGCGGTATGGGTTAGTAGGGACAATAATGATGACGGCAGTAGCTATGCAGCAATTTTTAATTTATCTGATGAAGCACAAACTTTCGATATTTCTTTTGAAAAGCTTGGAATTAATTATGTAGTTTCTGTACGTGATTTATGGAAGCAGGCTAGGGTGTTAACTAGTGAAAATAGTCTTAAGCCTAGTATTCCAGCTCATGGAGCAGTATTATATAAGCTTGCAAAGGCTTGAAAATAAATATGCTTGTAAGAAAGACGGCAAAATTTAAATTTGACGTCTTTTTATTATATTTATACATTAATTCATCAAGATAAATGATCTTGAATAAATTTAAAGTATATTATTTTAAATGAGTGCGGAGGGAATAAGGATATATGATTAAGTATGTAAATTCAATTAAAAATATAAACGAAGACAATATTAAAGGTTTTTTTGTAGATTGGTCAAATCCGCCATCACCTAAAAGGCATCTTGAAATTTTAAGGGGAAGCACTTATTTTTGGCTTGCAATAGATGAGAAAACAGATAAAGTAGTAGGGTTTATAAATGCTATTTCTGATAAAGTAATAAGTGCATATATTCCACTTTTTGAGGTGCTTCCTGATTATAAAAATGAAGGGATTGGTACGGAACTTTTTAAACGTATGAAAGAAACTCTTAAGGATTATTATATGGTTGATTTGATTTGTGATGAAAAGCTTGTGGGCTTTTATAGAAAATTTGATATGTTTAAATCGCAGGGAATGATTATAAGAAATTTTAAAAGACAAAATAGATTTGATATAATAGAATAAAATGCAATTACAAAACCAAGTTTAGGAGAGATCAATTTATGGAAGACGGCAGAACAAGTGACAAGGTTTTAAATAAAATCCAGGAGAAGATTTTAAATGGAGAGTGGAAATCTGGCCAAAAAATTATGTCTGAAACAAAACTTGCTGAAGAGTTAAATGTGAGTAGAGTATCAGTGAGAGAGGCTATTGAGAAATTGGCAGCTTTTAATATTGTAAGCAAAAAAAAAGGTGGAGGCACATTTGTCAATGATTTAGGACCTTCCGTATATTTAAACAGCTTGCTCCCAATGCTAATTTTAGATAGAGATAGTTATATGGAAATATTGGAGTTTAGATTAATTATTGAACCAGAAGCAGCTAAACTATGTACTGAAAGATGTAATGATGAGCTTATAAAGGAACTTGATATGGCATATAAGAATATGGTTAATTATAAGAACGATATAAAAAGGTTTACTGAAGAGGATTTGAATTTTCATACAAAAATTGCAGAAGGAACTAAGAATTCATTAATAATAAAAGTAAATGAACTTCTTTCAAATATACTTGAAAGTCATCAGAGGGGCTTATATGAAAACCTTGGACCAGAAGGGGGAATTCATGAACATAAATATATCTTAGATTCTATAAAAAATAGAGATTCAGAGTTAGCTTTTATTTATGCAAGACGTCATGCTATTAGAACTATAAATGATTTGAAGGAATTAAAGAAATAAAGAACAGAAAGTTAAAAATGCTTTCTGTTTTTTTTTATTTTTTTAAATAAGTGTTGATTTTTACACTTATTTAAAGTATGGATATTTTTTAAAATATTGCAAAAAAGCTATTGACTAAAAAACGTTTTCAGAGTATTATAATTCTTAAAGTTGTAATACAACTTTAAGAATATAATACAATAAAACTTACATAAATGTGACTTTACAATAAAAATAAGCGAAAGCTGTAATACAAATTTTGATTATGAGGTGATTTAATTGTTAAAAAGTCAAGAAATAAGACAAAAAGCTCCTGAGATTGATTCTCTTAGATTGGGATCAGGTTGGAAAGTTGAAGAACTTGGAAAACCACAAATAATAATTGAAAGTAGTTTTGGACATAGCCATCCTGGTAGTGCACATCTTGATACTTTGGTAAATGAGGTATTTAATTCAATAAATGAAAATGGCGGTAGAGGTGCTAAATATTTTGTTACAGATATATGCGATGGAGAGACTCAAGGACATGATGGTATGAATTATTCACTTGCTTCGAGAGATATTATGGCAAATCTTATGGAAATACATGTGCAAGCAACTCCTTTTGATGCTGGTGTATTTATAGCAAGTTGTGATAAGGCAATGCCTGCTCATTTAATGGCAATAGCAAGATTAAACATGCCAGCTATAATGCTTCCTGGTGGAATTATGAATGCAGGACCTAATATGCTTACACTTGAACAAATTGGTACGTATAGTGCTCAGTATGAAAGAGGAGAAATAACTAAAGAGAAATATGAGTATTACAAACATAATGCATGTCCAAGCTGTGGCGCTTGTTCCTTTATGGGAACAGCTTCTACTATGCAGGTTATGGCAGAAGCACTTGGTATAGCACTTCCAGGTACAGCATTAATACCAGTAACTTCAAAGGAATTAAAAGAAGCCGCTAAAAAGGCAGCTAAACAAGCACTTAAACTTGTACAGTTAAATATAAAACCATCAGATATAATGACTAAAGAAGCTTTTGAAAATGCAATAATGGTACATGCAGCTATTGCAGGTTCAAGCAATTGTTTATTGCATATTCCAGCTATAGCTCATGAGCTTGGCATAAACATAGAGCCTGAATTGTTTGATGAAATTCATAGAAAAGTTCCGTATATTCTTAACATAAGGCCAAGTGGATTTTATCCAGGTTCTTATTTTTGGAATGCAGGTGGAGTTCCAGCAGTAATGGAAGAAATTAAAGAATTTTTACATCTAGATGTGATGACAGTTACAGGAAAGACCTTGGGAGAAAATCTAGAAGATATAAGGAAAAGTGGATATTATGAAGAACATGAAAAGCTTATAGCTGCTCTTGGAGTAAAAAAGGAAGATGTAATAAAATCCAAAGAAACTCCAATTCAAAAACAGGGAGCTATAGCCATTTTAAAGGGAAATCTGGCACCAGGAGGAGCAGTAGTAAAGCATTCAGCAGTATCTAAAAAATTAATGCAGGTAGTTTTAAAGGCTAGAGTGTTTAACTGTGAAGAGGATGCAATTAAAGCTGTTCTGACTAAAAATATAAAACCCGGAGATGCTGTATTCGTAAGATACGAAGGACCTAAGGGATCTGGAATGCCAGAGATGTTTTATACAACAGAAGCAATTGCATCTGATCCAGAATTAGTGGAATCTATAGCACTAATTACTGATGGAAGATTTTCAGGAGCGACCAGAGGACCAGCAATAGGACATGTTTCTCCAGAGGCAAGCGAAGGTGGTCCAATAGCATTTGTTGAAGAAGGAGATCTGATTAAGATAGATATACCAGCAAGAAGAATTGATGTAATAGGGGCAGCTGGAGTAGAAAAAACTGAAAAAGAAATTGAAGATATATTTAATGAAAGAAAAAAAAATTGGGTAAAGCCTTTGCCAAGATATACTAAGGGAATTTTAGGGCTTTATACTAGATGTGCTACATCACCTATGAAAGGTGGATATATGGAGTAATAATTTTCTTGTATATAGTGTGAAGCTTAAAAATCATAATTTGTGAAGTAATATTAATTTGGGATATTAAATAAAGCTAATAAATCTAAGATGATAAAGCTTTATTTAAACCATCCCAAATCAACATTACTTCACTATGCCCGGAAAGCAAGGAAGATACACATATTGGAGTTTGGGCGTAAGCCATGTGATTCATGAACAAAATGTTATGTACTTTCTATAATCCGTTTCTCTACGAAAAATGCACTGTTAACGAGATTTTACAATAAAAGTAATAATAAATCTTGGTTGAAAAATTGTAAAATGCTTAGATATTTCAATCTGTCTGAGCGATAGCGAGTATAAACATACGCGGGGTTTAGGCTTTGCCCATTATCCTTCTAGAACCCAAAGCAACCATTTTTTTAAAATAACCACTTAGATTTATAGGATCTTTTTAACGCGACGAAGCATTGTTACTTTACAAATTCTGATTTGTGAGGATAAACCTGAAATTTACAATTTTGGGTTCTAGGCTGTTTAGCTTTATTTAAACTAAGTACATATAAAAGTTATCTGAATTTTGGAAAAATTAGGAGGGGAAAATTATGCCGTTATTTATTGTTTTTATTGGAGTTATGTTGTTATTGTTGCTTATGATTAAATTTAAAGTAAATGGTTTCATATCATTGATTCTTGTTTCTTTAGTGGTAGGTATAGCCGAAGGTATGAATCCATCAAAAGCGGTTACATCAATACAAAATGGTGTTGGAGGCACACTTGGTAGTCTCGCACTGATTTTGGGCTGTGGAGCTATGTTTGGAAAACTTATAGCAGATTCTGGTGCAGCTCAGAGAATTTCTAGGAGCTTAATAAATAAGTTCGGAGTAAAAAGAATTCAATGGGCAGTTCTATTAACAGGATTTCTTGTTGGCATAGCGATGTTTTATGAGGTTGGTTTTGTACTGCTTATACCACTTGTTTTTACAATAGCTGAATTTGCTGAACTTCCTCTTTTATATGTTGGAGTTCCTATGGCAGCGGCTCTTTCAGTTACTCATGCTTTTCTACCACCGCATCCAGGACCTGTAGCGATAGCTACAATATATAAAGCAAATATTAGTATGACTTTAGTTTATGGAATAATAATAGCAATACCAACAGTTATAGTAGCTGGACCAGTTTTAACAAAATTTTTGAAGAAGATTGACCGTAATTCCTCTAAAAGTTTATTTAAGGCTAAGATATTCACAGAGGAAGAAATGCCTAGCTTTTCAGCAAGTGTGTTAACTGCGGTTGTACCACCAATACTAATGGCGTTTTCAGCTGTATGCGAGATTGCTTTACCAAAGACATCAAGTGTAAGGCAATTTGCAGAATTTGTGGGAAGCCCATTAATGGCAATGTTCATATCACTTATCATTTCAATTTATACTCTCGGAATAGCTAGAGGCAGGAAAATGGAAGAAATAATGAAAGTTTTAGCTGAGGCAGCTAGTGAAATTGCAATGATACTTTTAATAGTAGCAGGTGGTGGTGCGTTCAAGCAGGTGTTAATAGACAGTGGCGTTGGAAAATATATAGCTTCAGTAATGGCTGGAAGTAATATTTCTCCACTAATTTTAGCATGGTTAGTTGCAGCGATACTTAGGTTATCCCTTGGTTCAGCGACAGTTGCAGCTATGACTACTGCGGGTCTAGTGCTTCCTATCATTTCTTCAACAAATGCAAATCCAGCACTGATGGTTTTGGCGACAGGAGCAGGAAGTGTTATATTTTCACATGTAAACGATCCAGGATTTTGGCTATTTAAAGAATATTTTGGTCTTACTATTGGAGAAACAATGGCATCTTGGTCAACCTTAGAAACTATAATTTCTGTTATGGGATTAATTGGAGTATTAATTGTAAGTGCATTTGTTTAAATAAATTGCGAAGTAATAGTGCTTTGTAACATTAAAAAATCTATAAATCTAAGGTCAAAAAATCGTTACTCCAGCATTATTACTTCACTCCAACAGTGGTACAAGGAATATCGAATGCTTTGTGCTGCTTGAACCATTCAAAATTTAATTTTCCTCCATTAGCTGTTATAATAGTTTAATTTCGGTGTTCTCCCTAAAATTTTTATGCAATAATGAAATATTAACTATAGTATAATTTAAATACTAGATCTTGATTATAATTACCGAAACCTTTACCGAATATAGTTAGTCCCCCAACGTGGGCGGCATCTTCTAAAACTGCAATTCTAAAAGTTAATTCCTTTCTTTTTATATCAATATCCTTTAAAGTGATATCAGATACTTTATCACCGTCAATAAATGTGCCATTGTTTGTAATATGCAGTTGTTTTAACATTCCATTAAGCAAAACGGTTAGTATCGCAATAGAAAATGGTGTTTTGAAAAGTAAATCTATTGAAGATGGTATAGATCAATTAATACTTAAATATAAAAGTAAATTTAAGGAAAATACTAAAGATTATACCTTAAATTTACTTTAAATATTTTTTTGAAACATTTTTTCTTAAAAAACAGCCAGTTTTTCAGTGACCTCAAATTTTTTCCTTATACTACCGTGTGAGCGAAGTAAGAATGCTGAAGGAATAATTTAAAAAGCACTATTACTTTGCATTATTTTAAGTAATCTAAAGCAACTTGTACATAACTTGCCACTCCGATTGGAAGAGCGTCTTCATCAAGTTTATAGTGATTTGAGTGCTGTGAATAGCAGCAGTCTTTAGCTTCATTTCTACAGCCTAAAAGCATTAATGCACCTGGGACTTTTTTCAAGGTATTCAGAAAAATCTTCTGATCCCATTATCATTGAAACTTGCTTTATGTTATCTTCACCTATTAGCTTTGCAACAGCAGATTTAAGCATTCCAGTTGCTTTTTCTTCATTTATTGTAGCTGCACAGGTGAAATCATATTTAAAATCATAGTCGCAATTGTAACCCTTACATACATTCTCAACCATGTTTTCAACCCATTTAGGCATTTGCTCACGGGAATATTTGCTGAAAGATCTATTCATTCCAGACATTTTTACACTTCCAGGAGTTACATTAAATCTTTCTCCACCTTCTATAGTTCCTATATTCATTACGATAGGATTTCTTGCATCATTTACTCTACTTACAAGAGTTTGAACGCCTTGAATTACAGCAGCTGAGCAAGTAATAGCATCCACACCCTGCCAAGGAGATGAACCGTGACAAGATTTACCTTTTATAGTTAAATCCCATATGTCTGCACTTGCCATAAATGGACCTGATTGAATAACTGCTTGTCCAACGGGCACGTCAGACCAAATATGCATTCCAAATATATAATCAACATGAGGGTTCTCTAAAGCACCTCCATCAATCATTGATTTGGCTCCAAGAGCTAATTCTTCAGCTGGCTGGAATATGAATTTTACGGTTCCATTAAGCTTGTCTTTCATTTCTGATAAAAGTTTAGCTGCTCCAAGAAGCATTGTAATGTGGCTATCATGACCGCATGCATGCATATAACCTTTATTTTCAGAAGCAAATGAATAGCCAGTATCCTCTGTAACTGATAATGCATCTATATCCGCACGTAGACCTATGGTTTTTCCTTCCAATTTGCCTCTTAAAATTCCAATAACACCAGTTTTACCAATGCGTTGTACTTCTAATCCAAGTCTTTCAAGTTCATCGCTAATGGTTTTTGAAGTCCAAACTTCTTCAAAGGAAGGTTCTGGATGTTTGTGAAATTCCCTTCTATATTTAATAAGCCAATTTTGAATGTTTTTAGCTAAATTCAAAGTACTATTTTCCATTTTGATTCCTCCTAAGTACATTTTTTAACACATTATTAATTATATCACTATTTCACTGAAATTATAATATTTTTAAAAATACACCTGCTATTATTACAGAAGCAACAGATACAGTTGCGAAGCCTCCAACAAGCATTCTAGGAAGGAGTATATCTGTAACATAAGCCTCTTCTTCTTCGGTTTTGCTTACTGATTTGCAGACTTCAGTAGTTATTATGTAGTCTGCTGGAAAGCCAAATAAGGCTGTAAGTGCACAAGCAAAGCTCATTTCTTTTGAAAAACCAACGAGTTTTCCAGTTATAAGAGATGTGAGGAACATGCCAAGTATTCCTAGTATTATTAAAACTATTATTGGAATTAAAATTTTTATAAGCTGTGATGGACTTATGGTTGATAAACCAGAGAAAACATAAACAAGTAAACCAGCTATGAGCCAATTGAAAACGCCAGCCTTAACAAGGGCAGATTCTTCTAAGAAGCCTATTTCACAGAAAATTACACCTAATATTAAACAAATTACATATTGATTTACAGTACCATGAGTTAAATTAGAAAGCCATCCAGCTAAAAGTGATATTATTGTCAATTTGACAAGTATCATTGGTGCTGTCTGATATTTCTCAGGTAAAGGTGGGATTAATTTTTTTCTTACGACTGTTGTGGTTGCAGCAATTTGCTTAGAAACTTCTTTATCACTATTCTGAGAATCGGATTTGTTTTTCCTAAAATCTTCGATTAATCTTCTTCCTTCTCTTTTTAAGCAAAAGGATGTTAAAGGATAACCAAAGAAGCTGTGCATAACAAACATTGCTATAGGTAAAGCGACTAAACTTGTAATTCCTTGGCTTTTTAATCCTTCGGACATAAGCAGGGCTGCTACTAATCCACCGCTTAATGGAGGAGTTGCGGCAACAACTGTATGCCAATCAAATAATAATCTCCCAATAGTCATTGTAAGAAGGATTGTACCACATACACCGCCTAAGGCTATTACTACAGCTTTCCATTGAGCAATTAATTTTTTTAGATCCATAAGTGTACCCAAGTGCACTAAGAGCAAACCCATGCATATTGGTACAAATTCCTTGCCAAAGGAGGCTCTTGTAACAACGTCTTTTGGAACGAATGTCCAGTAACCGACAACAAATAAAGCGGCGGTTACAAAAACAGAAGGTATATAGGCCTTAGTTTTGTTAGAGATTATTTCACCTATAAGTAGGAATGCTATTACTATTAAAAAGCATTCTGGAGAAGAAAAGTTCATAAAAATTCACTCCTTAAAAGTTATTTTATAAATTAGTTCAAAAGCTGTGATTTAAAAGAATGTGGACAAAGCTTAATGTAAGCATTAATATTTTTTAAACACAGCAAAGCATTAAAACAAAAAATAAAAAAACTTATCACCAAAAGGGACAAGTTTTGATTGCGTTACCACCCTAATTTTATGAATAAATTATTTTAGAACTAAATTATTCTTAACACCTCAGATACGTTTCAGTAAATTGATTCGATTTCTTTTTAACGGTAGAATACCGATATAACTTACTCAAATATTGTATAATTTTGAAAATTCTAAACAATATTTTTTCAGTCATACTTCTCTAGGATGATTTTATGATATAGTCTAAACATTGGATTTCAGCTTGAACCAACTCTCTTTGGATTAGATGATATACCTTACTGTTCCTGTCATCAAATTTGTCTACAAGGTTATTTATATCATATGGGAAATTAGGTGTCAATGGGTAAGTAAAGCTATTAAATGCAAATAATTGAGAGAATTTTGTCGTAAAATAAGGATACAATATGAATATTTTTATTCATAATGCATTGATTAATATATACATATTATGAATGATAAAATAGAAAAAGTTATTTGATATTATTAACGATATAATAAAAAAATATCTTTAGAAGGATATAAAATGAAAATGTAAAAAAATATTGGGGTAATATTAGAAAATAACTATTAAGAAATATGAAGGATATTTCTTAAATGAATAAATATTCAATTAATAGAAAAGCAAAAAGTAATAAATTTATCAATTATGCATAATCAAAGGTAAAAATATAAATGAACTTTTTTCATATAAATGAAAAGTGAAGGGTTTAGACATAGCTTTGCTTGTCAAAGGTGAATGGTTTTTGCCACGGCAAAAGGTTAAGGATATTTTTTCTTTCGCTTTGCTACAGAAAAATTATTAACTTAAATTAAAGATTTTCCGTAGTAAAACGGAGAAAAATCAACATTTAACTTTTTTACTGTACGTAAAAAAGTTCACCTTTTACGTGCGAAGCATCGTAAAACCCTTCACTTTTTTTCACATAAGTGAAAAAGTTAGTCTTTTAACGCGCAGGGCCAGTTAAAACCCTTCATTATTATGATTGCTTCGCAATTTTTTTAGTGCGACAGCCCCTAGCTATCTTGTTTATTTAATCTGAGTCTTGACTACCTCTAACATATATTCCTGTACCTGCTAATTATAAACCTCTTATATATTACTACATTTCATTAAATATATCTTCTACAAATTTCTCAAAGTTTTCTCTTTGGGTATGATTATTATCTACATATATTTCTTTTGAAGTCAATATACTATTTAATTTATATCCATCTAATGACTTCATTTCTTCAAATTGATTATTTTCATACAAATTTCTTAAGGTTTCACCTATTCTCAAAAGACTTTTATAATGCATTCCATTAGAAAATCCTCTAATCATGGAACTATTAGCAGGTTTCTTTGAAAAAAATAAGGATTTAGCCAACCATCCCTCATCTGCAATTCCCTTTTTCGTAGTACTTGTCAGCACAAAATTTAAATACTCTGTAAATTCCGTAAATATTCCTGTATAGGTTTTTATTCCAACAATAGGATACCATAATCCTCTTATTTTACCACTATTAGTTCCTGATGATCTAAAATATGCTAAAGTCACCCTTTCTATTCCATAAATATATTTAATATTTACATCTATCAATCCAATCATTCTAAAATGTTTTACAGAGTATAAATTAGCTCTGAAGCTTTCCGGGTACATTTTTAGTATCTCTATTAAATTTGGCATAATAAATACCTCCTCAATTTAATCCTATGCTTATTATGAAATAAAGCCATATGATATTAGAATTAAAATTCCTAATCATATGGCCCATCTTCAATATCAATTTATATTTTTGATTTTTTCAAGTTGTTTTTTTATTTCTTCAATATTTTTATAATTTCCTTGGATATTCATTAACTTTTTTTAAAAAAATTTCTTCTTCTGGATTTAAATCAAGTTCTTCATACCAAGGTTTATCTTCTGAATCGGTTACTTTATATGATGAATAATATAGATGAATTAAAAAATCACCTATAAACCAATAATCTACATCTTTTACATATCTTTTATTATCAATAATTCTTGCTAATCCAAAATCAATCAAAGCTATATCTTTGTTTTTTTTCAATATTACATTAGGAAGTCTAATATCACGGTGTACTATACCATTATTATGCAATATTTCAACTAATTCTAAAAGCTGCCACCCAATTTTGTAAATCTCGTCTTTATTAAACTCATATTCATCTATGGCTAATAAATCTTCAAATACTTTTCCCTCAATATATTCTAATATATAGCCTTCTCTATCTTGGTCATTAAATTTTGATATAAATTTAGGAAATTTGGGATTATCTAAAGCTTTTAATATCTTCTCTTCATAAAATAATTTTTTTCTAGTATCCTTAAGCATATTTTTTTTAATTGTTTTATTACACGCTTTTCACGTTTGTCATTAGCTGCCAAATATACAATTCCATATCTACCTTCACCTATTACTTTTAGAATTGAATATCCATTTATCTTTTCTCCAGTTTTATAATATCTATCCATATCAATAATCCTATAACTATTTTATTTCAAATAACGTTATCGACTATATGACCTACCAACTTCTTGATCTACTTCTAGACCTACTTCTTGATCTACTTCTAGACCTACTTCTTGATCTGCAACTTGACCAACTTCTTGACCTGCTTCTTGATCTGCAACTTGATCTCCTTCTTGATCTGCAACTTGATCTACTTCTTGATGAACTGCTGAGTTTATAATAGCTATGGCCATTATATGATTCATTAATAAAAGAATCCATACATAACACCTCTTCTGTACTTTTTTAAATCAATATGATTTATTTTTACAGTTATATAATATGAGTTATATAACATTATGTTACCTATTTAGAAATAAATTAAATATTTATATTATCTTAAAAGTAAAAATAACTTATAATAAAAAATATAGGGCATTATAACTTAAAATCAACAATGAAATTAAGTTGCAATACCCTATACTTTTATAATATAATTTTTTTCAAAAGTTTGTTATACCAAGCTTTTTAACTAAAATTATGCTATTAATTTTACCATTTAGATTTATCTTGGATTTTTAACCTGTGCCTGTGCAGCTGCAAGTCTTGCAAGAGGGACTCTAAATGGTGAGCAAGAAACATAATCAAGTCCAACATCATGACAAAACTCTACAGAAGAAGGGTCTCCTCCATGTTCACCACAAATTCCAAGTTCTAAATTAGGATTTGTTTTTCTTCCCAATTCAGCAGACATTTTTATAAGTTTTCCAACACCTACCTGATCTAATTTTGCAAAAGGATCAAATTCATATATTTTCTTTTCATAATAATCCTTTAAGAATTTTCCCGCATCATCTCTAGAGAATCCAAAGGTCATTTGAGTTAAATCATTAGTTCCAAACGAGAAGAAGTCAGCTTCTTTTGCTATTTCATCTGCTGTAAGTGCAGCCCTTGGTATTTCTATCATAGTTCCAACTTTATATTTTAAGTTAGCGCCTTTTTCTTTTATAATTCTATCTGCTGTTTCAACTACTATGTCCTTAACATATTTTAATTCTTTTGTTTCACCTGCGAGAGGTATCATAATTTGAGGCTCAATATTAAGGCTCTTTCTCTTATTTACATCTATAGCTGCTTCTATTACAGCTGTGGTTTGCATTTCAGCTATTTCAGGATATGATACACACAGTCTGCAGCCTCTATGACCCATCATAGGATTAAATTCGTGTAAGGATAAAACCGTATTTTTAAGTTCATCAAAGGTAATTCCCATTTCTTTTGCTAAATCTTTTATATCTTCATCGTTAGTAGGTAAGAATTCATGCAAAGGTGGATCCAAGAACCTTATTGTAACTGGTCTTCCTTCCATTGCCTCATATATTCCTATAAAATCCTCTTTTTGCATTGGCAAAAGTTTAGCAAGTGCCTTTTTTCTTTGTTCTACAGTTTTAGCAACTATCATTTCTCTAACTGCTGGTATTCTATCTTCATTAAAGAACATATGCTCAGTTCTACAAAGACCTACACCTTCAGCTCCAAATTTTACTGCCTGAGCTGCATCTCTTGGTGTATCAGCATTAGTTTTAACTTTAAGTTTCTTACTTCATCTGCCCATCCCATAAATGTTCCAAAGTAACCACTTATTTCAGGTGCAGTTGTCTTTATAGAAGATCCATAAACACTTCCAGTACTTCCATCTAATGAAATGAAATCACCTTCATTATATACTTTTCCACCTACTTCAAATTTCTTATCTGCTTCTTTGACAACTATGTCTCCGCAGCCTGCAACACAGCATGTTCCCATTCCTCTAGCAACAACTGCTGCATGTGAAGTCATACCTCCCCTTACTGTGAGTATTCCTTCTGAGGCTACCATTCCTTCTATGTCTTCTGGTGATGTCTCAAGTCTTACAAGTATAACCTTTTCGCCATTTTCATGATGTGCTTTAGCATCCTCTGCTGTAAAATAAATTTTTCCTGAAGCCGCTCCAGGTGATGCTGGAAGCCCTTTTGCTATTGGTTCAGATTTTTCAAGTTCCTTTTTATCAAAAGCTGGATGCAAAAGTGAATCAAGCTGCTTTGGTTCAACTTTAAGAAGTGCCTCTTCTTTAGTCAATAATCCTTCATGAACCAAATTAACTGCAATTTTTAATGCTGCCTGTGCAGTTCTTTTTCCATTTCTAGTCTGCAAGAAATAAAGTTTACCTTGTTCTATAGTAAATTCCATATCCTGCATATCTCTATAGTGATTTTCAAGTTTCTGAGCTATCTCCATAAATTGTTTATAACATTCTGGCAAATCATCCTGAAGTTTTGTTATTGGCTGAGGTGTTCTAATCCCTGCAACTACATCTTCACCTTGTGCATTTATGAGATATTCTCCAAATATTCTCTTATCTCCAAGTGCAGGGTCCCTTGTAAATGCAACTCCTGTTCCTGAAGTGTTTCCCATATTTCCAAATACCATTGATTGAACATTTACAGCTGTTCCCCAATCACCTGGTATATCATTTATTCTTCTATAAACTATTGCTCTAGGATTATTCCAAGATCTAAATACAGCGGTAACTGCTTCTATAAGTTGCTCTTTTGGATCACTTGGAAAATCCTTTCCTAATTCCTTTTTATATAATTCTTTAAATTGTGAAAGTATATTTTTCAAGTCATCTGCATCTAATTCAGTGTCGTATTTAACATCTTTTTCTTCTTTAACTTTATCTATAATATCTTCAAACTTTCTACCATCTATTCCCATTGCAACATTTGAAAACATTTGAACAAATCTTCTATAAGAATCATATGCAAATCTTTCATTATTCGTAAGTTTCTTAACTGCTTCTACAGTTTTATCATTTAATCCAAGATTAAGTATCGTATCCATCATTCCAGGCATTGATACTCTTGCTCCTGACCTTACAGAAACAAGAAGTGGGTTTGTATCGCTACCAAATTTCTTTCCTGTGATTTCCTCAAGTTTTCTCATATGTTCATCAATTTGTTCATGTACATCATCAGATATTTTTTCGCCATCTTCATAGTATTTTATGCACGCTTCTGTAGTAACCGTAAAGCCTTGTGGAACAGGTATACCAAGGTTGGTCATTTCTGCTAAATTTGCTCCTTTACCTCCCAATAAATTTCTCATACCTGCGTTTCCTTCATCAAAAAGGTATACATACTTTTTTCTTTCCATAGTAACATCCCCTTTAATCGTTTTGTTGTTACAGTTATACCAACTTAAATGGCATATCCTTTTCTTTATATAGGATTATTAACTCAACTTTTAATTTATACATGCCTCATAATACCTTGAACATAGCATTTTAAAACATATATAAATTGAGTCTCGATACAATAACCCTTACTAACGAGAATTTTATCTCGATTAGTTCAACTTAAATCGTTTACTTTCGACATAACAACAAGTTAACTACAAAAATCACCCTATTAATGATATAAATTATTGCATTATAGAAACTCATAAACCCTAAAAATAATATTGCATATGTTTCTAATAAAAATATAAACCTATCAAAATTACATATTAATTATAGCATTTTCCAAAAATAATTATTACACCTATTTCTCCAGTTTTTGGTTTGATTTAAGCATAATATGGCTAATTATTTTGAAAAATTCTTTAATTTCCTTAATTTTTTATAAGTTCTTAGTTTAATCTCGAAATAAATAAAAAAGGCATCAAGCCCTTTTTATTTTTAAATGTATTCTATTTATAAACTATTTTGTTTCATTATCGTCACTTTTTTTATCATCATCTATATCGTCAAATCTTACAGTGTATTGATAAGAATTTTCACTATCATCTTTATTATTGTTGCTGCCCTTAAATTTTTCTTTAAATTCTGATGCGGCGTCGTTCATTTTTTCCTTAACATTTGTAACTGTATCTTTAACTACTTTATTTACAACTTCAACAGAGCCATCTTCCTTTGTTATTTCCACTGTAACTCTAGTAACTACAGCAGTCAAAAACATAAGTGCTATAGATGGTGCCCATACAACTCCTGCTGCAACACCACCTACTATACCAGCGCTAACAGGTATATCAAGTATGATCTTATCGTCTTTTTTAACTCTTATCCTTGATACATTACCTTTGCTAATAATGTCCTTAATCCATGCAACAAATTCATCTTTAGTGGTATCAAACTGTTCTTTTGCTCCTCCATTTTTTTTAGAATTTTTTCTACATATACAAGAGCATCAATTACATTTCCATTTGAAGCCTCAAGTGCTTCTTTTGCCTCTGTATATGTAACTCCGGTTCTTTCTTTAATGATATCAATTTTCTCCAAAGTTATTTCTTCCATTTATAATTCACTCCTTATTCATTAAACTTAATATTTCCAAGCTTTTAGGTTTTTTAGCATAATCTTGAGATATAAATTCACCTAATATTCCATATACCTCTTTTTTTATTTTTTCATTTAAATTAACTCTATAAATATTCCCTATGGGAGTCCTATTTAAATAATTAAGAGCATTGTAGGAGGCCGGTGTAATGCTTCTTCCTCCTTCCTTAGTGCAATCATCACATAAAAAACCATAGTATTTATAACTTATATAATTGGAAGATGATATTTTTTTTTTGCATTTGGCACAATGACCAAAATTAAGGCTATAACCAGTATATTTCATAAGCTTTAGTTCAAACGCTCTGGCAAGAGTTTCTAGATCGCCTACCTTATTCTTTATTAAATAAAATGTACTTACGAATTCTCTAAATAAATCTCTTGAGCTTTCACCTTCAACCATAGAAATATCTATTAATTCACAAAGATATGAAGCATAAGTAAGAACATCTAGATCATTTAAAAATTCCTGAAAAGAGTCAATTATTTCGCCCTCATTTAATATAAACATGCTTTTCCCTTTAAAAAGAACATAATTTCCAAAACAAAAATTTATGGTTATAGGTAAATATTTACTTCTATTTTTTTGAGCTCCTCTAGCAATTGCAGATATTTTGCCTAACTTCTCAGTAAAAATCCAAATCAATTTGTCATTTTCATTTAGATTTTGACTTTTTATTACTACACCTCTGCTTTTAAATACAGCCAGATTCTCATCTCCTCCCTTGATATTTTAACCTTTTTTTTAAAAAATTATTTGTATCCTAACTCTTTAAGAACAAAAGGACTATCTCTCCAATCTTTTTTAACCTTAACCCACAGCCTTAGATTTACCTTTTTCCCAAGAAACTCCTCAATGCTTTCTCTAGCATATGTTGATATTTTTTTTAGCATTTTTCCATTCTTCCCTATTATTATCCCTTTATGTGATTCTTTCTCACAAAGTAAATTAGCTTCAATATTATATTTACCATTTTCATTTTCTTTCATTTTAATAACTTCTATGGCAATTCCATGTGGAACTTCATCAGATAAAAGTCTTAAGGCTTTTTCTCTTATAATCTCTGAAACAATGAACCTTTCCTGTTTATCTATTATCATTTCATCTGGATAATACTTAGGTCCCTCTTTCATGTACTTTACCATAAGCTCTATCAGAGTATCTACATTTTTTCCCTTGATAGCTGCTATAGGTATTATTTCTTTAAACTCAAAAAAATCAGAATAATTTTTAAGAGTTTTAGCTAATCTTTCATCAGTAGTCTCATCCATTTTATTTACTACCAAGAATATTGGAACATTGACATCTTTAAGCTGTTCCAATATATGAATATCTCCCTTTCCTACTTCAACATCAGGAGTAGTTACGAACACAATCAAATCAACGTCTTTTACGGTATCATTGGCTACCTTCACCATATATTCTCCAAGTTTATGCCTTGGCTTATGAATTCCAGGAGTATCCACAAAAATAAGCTGATAATCCTCTCCTGTAAGTATAGTTTGAATGTTATTCCTTGTTGTCTGAGGCTTACTAGATACAATAGATAATTTTTCACCCATTATGTAATTAAGCAATGTAGATTTTCCTACATTTGGTCTTCCTATAATTGTTACAAATCCAGATTTAAACATAAATCCTCCTTATTTAATTAAAATTTATCAAATGGTTCAGGAAATATATCTTTCATTTCCTTTATTATATAATTTTCCTTATCTTTAGCTAATATTATTTTAATATCTTCAGCTGCAAATTCATTTATTACCTGTCTACAAATACCACAAGGATAAGTATATCCGTCATCATCAGATACTATCGCAATTGCCTTTATGGATGTTTTTCCTTCTTCACTTACAGCCTTAAATATAGCTGTTCTTTCAGCACAATTGGTAGCTCCAAAAGACACATTCTCTATATTGCATCCACCAAAAATATTATTGTTTTCAGTAAAAACTGCTGCTCCAACTCTAAAATGTGAATATGGAACATATGCCTTTTCTTTATACTCTAATGCTTTTTTTATTAAAAACTTGTAATCCATAATAGTTTCTCCTTCTATAGATCTATAGATAAACTAACTGTTTCAATTATTGAAATTCATTTGTACCAAAATCCCCAGAAGACAGCATTTTGGTACAAATAAATTTGAAGTTTCAGGGTGGTTTATCTTTACTTAAACATAATTCATAATACACAATTTTTAACGAAATATCTTAAATAAAATTATAGTAATTAAAATTCCAAAAATTGCTCCTACTACTACTTCAAACACAGAATGAATTTCTGAATCGACCCTACTTTGAGCAACTATTACTGCTAAGAGATAGCTAAGAACTATAACCTCAATTTCTGGTGATATAAGTGTTATCATTGTTGCTAATGAAAATGCTATTACACTGTGACCACTTGGCATTCCTCCTCTTAAAGGAGTTCCTTCGCCAAATTTTGCCTTGACTATAAGCGTAACAATACAAACAATAATCAATATCATAAACAGCATATATGGATTAGAATTTTTAACTCTATTTATGAGGTGATTAGTAGCCGGTTTAAGTTTATTCCAAAATATAACAAATCCTACTATGACAGCATTTATGGCCGTTACAAGAACTGCTCCAGCTGCTACATTCTTTGCTATTTTAGCGAGTGGATGATAGTAATTGACATACAAATCAACAACACTTTCTATAGCTGTATTAATGAGTTCTGCTGCTATTACCATTGTTATAGTTATGGTTATTACAAGAAGTTCAACCTTAGACAAATCTGTAAAAAAACAAACAGTAAGTATCAAAAGTGTAAATATAAAATCTATTCTAATATTAAGTTGTGTTCTTATAGCATATATTATACCCTCAATTGCATAGTTAAAACTATCCACAAGCTTTTTCATCTTCATAAATATCATCCCATACCTTAAGAATTCACTTAGTAAATTATATATATAATAAATTATATCAAATTAATTTTATAATTGTTACAAAAATGCTTTTATTTAATGATAACTATGCATGCACACAATTTTGTGCATGCCATAATTATCTACTAATACCAAACCTATTTAATATTTCTTCTTCTCTTGCCCTCATTTTTTCCTTATCTATTTCTTCCATATGATCATACCCCATTAGATGAAGTACTGAATGCACTGTAAGATATAAAACTTCTCTTAAAAAAGAATGACCATATTCTATACTCTGCTCCTTGGCTCTTTCAAGAGAAATTGCTATATCCCCTATGACAAGTTTTTCATCATCCAAATATGTATCATCAAATTCATAATCAGAATATACATCTTTAAAAACCTTTCCCTCTGGATATTCAAGCATAGGAAATGAGAGCACATCTGTAACACTATCTACATTTCTATTTTCTCTATTTATATTCCTTATTTCTTTATTATCGATTAGTATTACAGAAACTTCATAATCTACTTTAACTCCTTCTTCTTTAAGTCCGTAATCAATTATTTCTTTTATCTTATCTAAAAGCTTATCTTCTACATTAATAATTTCTTGTCTATTATCTATAAATATCATAAAGTTCTTACTCCTTTTGTTTTTTCAATTCACTTTTATCAACAGGATACTCTATCCTTTGATGATATATTCCAAGCAGTGCTTTTAAAAATGCTTTTCGTATCTCTCCAATATCCTTTAGAGTGAGATCACAATTGCTTAGTTGTCCATCACTTAACCTTTCATTTATTATATTATTTATCATCTCTTCTACTTTGCATTTAGTGGGTTCATGTATTGATCTTACAGCCGCCTCTATACTGTCTGCAAGCATTATAATAGCTATTTCCTTACTTTCTGGAACAGGACCTGGATATCTAAAGTTTTCTTCCTTTACTTCATCTGGATTTTCACTTGAATTTTTTAGCGTTATATAAAAATATTTAACCAAAGTGTTACCATGATGCTGCTCAATGGCATTTTGTATTATCTTTGGTATATTGTACTCTTTTGCAAGCTCTATGCCATCTTTTACATGAGAGATTATAACAAGAGCACTTAAATTAGGATTTATCTTTGAATGTGGATTATCAACTCCAATTTGATTTTCCTTAAAAAAGTATGGCCTCTTTATTTTTCCTATATCATGGTAATACGCAGATACTCTTGCTAAAAGTGGATTTCCTCCAACTTTTTCAACAGCAACCTCTGCAAGATTAGCTACCATTATACTATGATGATATGTTCCTGGTGCTTCCATTAAAAGCTTTTTCATAAGAGGATGATTTGGATCTGATAATTCAAGAAGCTTTACCGAAGTAACTATTCCAAAAACATTTTCGAAAATAGGCAAAAAACCTATTGTGAGAACTGCTGATAAAATCCCTCCAATAAAAGTAAATGCTGCTTTTTTAACATTATCAACAACATTATTGCTGAGTAAAAATCCAACAGAAAATGCTACAATTGCACTTATAAAGGCTATAAACATAGCAGCATAAATTGTATCACTTCTCTGCTGCATTTTTCTAAATACTATTGATACTAAAATACAGCTTAATATTGTAAGTAAAATTATTTCCGTATTAAATTCACAAACCGCAGAAATTAAAATACTGTTTAATATACTCTCTATTAATGCTATCTTATAATCTAAAAGCAATGTTAAAAGCATAGGTACACATGCAAGTGGTATTAAAAATGGTGAAATAATGCTTATAGTTCTAGCTAATATAATAGATATTATATTTAAAATAAACACCATTATAAGTTTTCCACTGTCATCGTAAACTTGTTTATAATATTTAAAAATATAGTATACTTCAAGAAATAGTACTATAGAAACAAGCATAGCTAAACTGATGTATATATACCAATTATAATTGTTTTTACTATTTAAAAGCCCAAGATCCTCAAGTATTGCAATTTCATTTGCAGTTACAGGTTCGCCTTCTTTAACAATTACTTGCTCCTTTTTTACTATTACAGGGGAAACCTTTTTGGCAATTTCCTCTTTGATTTCTTTAGTTTTGTCGGAATCATAGGTCATATTAGGCTTTATATAAGAATATACTATGTCTTTTGCTAAATTATATTCACTTTTATTTAGTTTTGCACTTTTAAACTGTGCATCAGCAGTTTCTTTGGCTTTTTTAATATCTTCTGGATTTTCTTCACGAATTTCACCATTATATATTTCTTTGATTGCTTTAATTACAACCTGCTGCAAATTTTTTGTTTCATCTTTACTTAAAGATAATATTGCACTTAAGTCAGCATCGCTAATATTTGCTGTAATAGAGCTTTTTAGTTCATCCAATTTTTTAGAATTATCAAAAGTTGTATCTTTAACAGAATTTATAGTTGCAAAATTTTCGTTTAGATCGGATAAACTTTCGTCTAAAACTTGAGAATTTTTATTGTATTGAAGCCCTACAGAGTTTACCGCCTGGTTTATTCTGTCATTAGTTGCATTTCTATCTTTTACATCTCTAGGCGCTTTAATATCTATCTTAGCAATATCTCCTTCTTTTAAATTGTATTTTTTAGTAATCAAAGATGTTAAAATTATTCCATAGATAATAAAAAAGGAAACTAATAAAATTAACACCTTTTTAACTTCATTTTTTTCATAAGCATAAATATTTTCATATTAATTCACCCTTTTGTTTAACACTGCTTATAAAGGGTTACCGTACCAAAACTTAATCTATGCATGTTCAAGGCACATGAGACATATATAAATTAATAGTTGAATCAGTAACCCTATTTACTGTATCATTCCTATATCTTCTTCTGTTATTACTAAAATTCTAATTGTACACAAATCTCCACTTGTTGTTGTATCAACGCTTTTATTAATTACTTTTATATTTTTATCAAACTTAGAAGAAATTTTTTTATACATTTCATCGGCTTCATTTTTAATAAGCTTTTCCTTATTTTGCTTTTCTAATTTATCTTCAACTTCATAATATGTTTCTTTATTAAAAAATAAATTGCTATCTATTATTTTATCATATTTCTTAAACTTGTTTGCATTTTTTTTCAAATAAAAATTTTTTATCTCCAATTTTTATATAATAATTTTCCAAATTTTTTCCCGTTCTCACTCTAACATGCTTAGATAAGCTAACGTCCACTGATTTTTCATAAGAAACTTGTGCAATAACATTTCCTTCTGCGTGAACATTATAAGTACTTCCTTCCTTTCCTTGCTCTCCTTTTATAAGTACTTGTCCTTTTTTAACGACATCTCCAGGCTTAACAACGGCAGTACCAGACTTTGTATAAATTCTAAGTATATACCCGTCTTTATTCGCTGCAATATTACACAGATTAGTGTCATTTATTATTTGAGGTGGTTCTTGCCTTTCTGCAATATTAACTTTGAGATGAGAGCCATATATCCTAACTCTGGCCCACATTATATCATTATTTCTAAGAGCAAGCTTTTTTTCAATATCATAAACATTTAAGTTTCTTTTATTTATTCCAGGTCTTATACCTAAATTATATAGCTGGAGCCTTATATTATACGGTGGTATATTTTTTTCTGTATTTATATCTATTCCCCATATAAAACCAGCTAAATAATGTATAACAACTAAAAACATGACAGCTCCTATCACTAGAGAAAATCTATTTTTTAACTTAAGTAAAACGAACCCAAACCCTCTTGTTCTTATTATTTTTACTCTTGATTTTGTTTTAGCTGCTAAATCCTTTATTTTTTTGTAATCTTTAAGTTCTGTTTCTATACGAATTAAGTTCATATCCATCCTATGTATTTCAATTAATTTTATTTTATTTCTCCAAAGTAAATTTAAAAACTCCTCAATTTTTTTAGTTCTAATTTCAATGGTTATATAAGCATGTTTTGTTTTATCAAATTTAACTTTCATCACTATCATCTCCATACGCAATAGCTTTGAATTTCCCGCCAATTATTATTGTGCTTTTCCCTATAAAAAGAATTTCAAGATTGCTTCCTTTTATCCTTATAATTCCTGATGTAGTACTTACTTTAATTAGATTTTCATTAAAGGTAAGAATTTCCTTATGATTTTCTATGGATATTTCTTCATTTCCTAATATTGAGATATCTATCTTTGGTATGTCTAAAACTATATCTGTTGGAAAATCAAGTTTATTTGCTATACTTCTTTTTATGTTACTTAATCTAAATTTCTTCACCCTTCCACCCTCAAACGTTACAACACTTCCATATTAATTTATGACTTTAAGCTACAATAAATTACTACAAAATAAAAATGGAAGGAATATTAAACTCCTTCCATCTTATTTCCACTAGCACCAATTTCACATAAATAAAATTGGAGATGTCATTAAGCCATCTCCAATTTGAATACATTTCTTACGAAATCACATTAATAAAAGATCCGGCAAATCCGGATCTTATACAATTCCATTTTATTTACTATTTAAAAACTCTTTCACGAGTTTACTAACTAATGAACCATCTGCACGTCCCTTTGTTTTAGGAGTTACAGATTTCATTACTTTTCCCATGTCTTTCATGCCATTTGCTCCAACTTCTTTAGCTACATCGTTAATAATACTTTTAATCTCATCTTCAGTCAATTGCTGAGGAAGGTAATTCATAAGGATTTTTATCTCATTATTAGCTTTATCAACTAAATCTTGCCTATTACCTTTTTCAAACTCAACTAAAGCCTCTCGCCTCTGTTTAACTTCTCTTGATAAAACCTCAATGACATTTGAGTCATCTAACTTTTCGCCATCGGTTTTTTCAACCTGTAAAACAGCAGCTCTAGCCATACTGATTATGTTAGCCTTAAATTTATCTCCACTTTTCAAGGCTTCTTTCCAATCTTGCTGTAGTTTTTCCTTAAGGGACATTCACGTACCTTCTTTCAAACCTATTTAAACTTTCTTTTTCTAGCAGCTTCAGATTTTTTCTTTCTTTTTACACTAGGCTTTTCATAATGTTCTCTCTTTCTTACTTCTGAAAGAACCCCCGCTCTAGCACATTTTCTCTTAAATCTTCTTAACGCATTCTCTAAAGATTCATTTTCGCCAACTTTAATTTCTGACATCTATATCCCTCCCTCCGCTAGCTTAACTATAATTCAAATGCAGCTATTGGGCAAAATAACACAAAACAATTATACAACACATAAAGCTTTAATGTCAACAATTTCATGCGTTCATAGAACAATTTATATGCATGTTTTTAGCCTGGAGGCCAGTTAAGACTTCTACCTCCAAGTAAGTGGAAATGAACGTGTGGAACACTCTGCCCACCATTTTCTCCGCAATTTGAAACTATTCTATACCCAGCTTCATCAATTCCAAGCTCTTTTACTAGCTTAGGAACAGTTTTAAATATATGTGCTATTATTTCAGCGTCTTCATCATTAACATCATTAAGACTTGAAATATGTTTTTTAGGAATAATAAGCACATGCACTGGAGCTTCAGGATTTAGGTCCTTAAAGCTTATTATTTTATCATCTTCATATACTTTATTACTTGGTATTTCTCCCTTTACTATTTTACAAAAAACACAATCATCCATGTAATCACCCCCTTCTGATAATATATTCAATATAAATCAAATTTTTTCCTCTATGCAATGCATTCACTGTATAATTTCGCCAATTAAATACTCATTCTTATCAGAAATAATATTTACATCTAATATAGATGAAGATATATTCTTATGGCTTTCTACTACAACTTTTATATAATTAGTAGTATATCCTTCGTACAATTTACTATTATTTTCAAAATTACTTTCAAAAAGCACCTTCATACTTCTTCCAATAAATTTCTTTATAAATTCACTCTCATTTTTATTGTTAAGTTCAATAAGCTTAGCACTTCTAGCTTCTTTTACATTACCATCAACCTGCTTGCTCATATCAGCTGCCTTTGTGCCTTCTCTCTTAGAATATTTAAATATATGAGTTTTAGTAAGCTTTATATCCTTAAGGAAATTATAAGTTTCATTAAATTCACTTTCAGTTTCACCTGGGAAACCCACAATAACATCAGTTGTTATTGACACATCCTTTATATTCTTTCTAATCTTTTCTACAATATTCTTGTATTCCTCTGCTGTATAATGTCTATTCATTCTCTTTAGTGTATCTGTACACCCACTTTGAAGTGACAAGTGAAAATGAGAACACATCTTTTTCATAGATCTTATCTTTTCAATTACTTGATCTGTAAAAAATGTCGGTTCAATTGATCCTATTCTTATTCTATCTATACCTTCAATTTTTTCGGCTTCTTCAATAATCCTAATTAAATCCCAACCATTTTTAAGATCAAGACCATAAGATGCTATATGTATTCCTGATAATATAATTTCCTTAAATCCGTGCTTAGCAAGTTCCTTGATTTCATTTATTACCTCATCAGGATCTTTACTGCATATTCCACCCCTTGCATAAGGTATAAGACAGTATGAACAAAATCTATTACAGCCATCCTGTATTTTTAAAAACGCCCTTGTCTTATCATGATATTCTTCTATTTTAAGATCTTCAAATTTTTTATCTCTAAAAACATCTTTGACGTTTACTATTTGCTTTCTTTTTTCAATAAATTCATTTAAATATTTTATTATATCTCCCTTATTTTTAGTTCCAAGTATTATATCAACACCATCTATTTTAGATACCTTCTCAGGCTCAACCTGAGAGTAACATCCTACAACTGCTATAAGAGCATCCTTATTTAATTTTTTTGCCTTACTTATCATCTGCCTTGATTTTCTGTCACCCATATTTGTAACCGTACATGTATTTATAACATAAACATCAGCCTTGTCTCCTGGCTCTACAAGTTCATATCCTTCTTTAATAAACTTTTCGGCCATAGCTTCACTTTCATATGAATTTACTCTGCATCCAAGTGTGATAAAAGCAACTTTCATTATAAATTTCCTCCAATATCGGATAGTTCATACATAACAAGTGAAGTACATACAAAACCTGCTGTTTCAGTTCTAAGTATTCTAGGTCCTAGTGTAATTATATGTGCTCCAATTTGCTTTAGTTCTTCTATTTCTTGTTCATCAAAACCACCTTCAGGTCCTATTACAATTGCTACATTTTTAATGTTCTTACCATCTATTTCTTTCACTACTTTTTTTAGTCCAGTACCTTCTTCGTTTTCATAAGGAACTATCACTAGATCAATGTCTTCTAGCTTTTCAAGCATATCATTAAACTCAATTACATCATTTACTTTAGTTATTAAACTTCTTTTACTTTGCTTACATGCTTCAAATGCAATCCTATTCCATCTATCCAGTTTCTTGAATTCCTTCATTTCGTTTTTTACAACTACTCTTTTCATTATAACAGGATTTATTTCCTTTAGTCCAAGTTCGCAACCTTTTTGAACTATAATATCCATTTTTGCTGCTTTAGGGACTCCTTGAAATAAATATACATCAAGTGGACTTTCATTGTTCACATCTAATTTTTCTATTATTTTAGCTTCTACAATGCTTTTATCTATATGAGTTATTTCTGCTACAAATTCCTCTCCATTGCAGTTGTTTATGCTTATTTTTTCCCCTTCTTTAAGCCTTAACACCTTATATATATGTTTCACATCATCGCCGTATATACTTACAATATTATTAACTATATTTTCTTTGGCGACAAAAAATTTGTGCATATTTTAGAACACTCTCCTTAAATATTTTATGCTTTTGCAACAATACAGACCCATTCTCCTTGGTTATTAACTTCTACTATCTCAAATTTATTTTTTCTTAATTCTTCAATTACATCCTTAGCTCTATCTTTTATTATACCAGATGATACAAAATATCCTCCCTTTGTAATAAATTTATTTACATCAGGTATTAAAATCTTTATAACTTCTGCAATAATATTTGCTACAATTACATCTGCTTTTCCTTCAACAACTTCCATTAAATCTCCGTGTTTGATTTCAATGTTGTCTAAATTATTATACTTCAAGTTTTGTTTTGCAGAATCTACCGCAACAGGATCAAGATCAACTCCTAAAACTTTACTTGCATTCAATTTAGCTGCTGAAATAGCAAGTATACCAGATCCTGTTCCTATATCAAAAACCGTTGAATTATCATCCACATATCTTTCAAGTGCCTGTATACACATCCTTGTAGTCTCATGTGTTCCCGTTCCAAATGCCATACCAGGATCAAGTTCTACAACTAATTCGTAATCTTTTGGTTCATACTTTTCCCATATAGGCTTTACTACAATTCTAGCACCAACTTTAGTAGGCTTATAATACTTTTTCCAGTTATTTTCCCAATCTTGTTCATTAACTTTATTAGAAACTACAAGACCTTTACCTTTATCTATTCCAAATTCGCCTAAATTATCAACACTTTTTTTATGTATTCAAAATTATTTTCAAATTCCTTGTCTTCTTTGTAATATCCCTTTATTACCGCACCTTCTTTTATATTGAGAAGTTTTTCATCAAAATAATCCCAATCACCATGATGCTTCTTCTTAAATTCGATATCATTTGAATCCTCAATTGAAACTCCCTTAACAGGTGTATTGTAAAGTATTCCTGTAACTGCCTCAACAGCCTCACTGCTTGTTACAATACTAACTTCTATCCAATCTTTATCCAACTTTATTCCTCCAAATATATTATTTATGATAGGATTTAGGAGGCATAGAGCCCTCCTAAACTTGGATGCATTTCTATCAAAATCACCTTAAAAATACAAGTAAGAAGTCTTAATTCTTACTTGTATTTAACATTATATCACTCTTTTACTTGGCTTTCTATTTTACCAAGGAGTTTTTTATAACCTCTTATGACATTTCTAAGTTCTTCTTCACTATCTTCATATTCTTCATCCATATCGTAACGCAATTCTTGAATTCTAGTGTTTATTAAATTTTTTATTTTCTTTACCTCACTTGCATCAAGATCAAGCATCATAGAGCATCATTCCTTCCAAGTTATAGTCAGATTACTATCATACTTAACTATTCTATATTATGCTCTAAAATCCTTCTTTAAAACAGTTTAGAAAAACTTAAATTTCCCCTTTTTCTCATTAGAAGACTCTCCGCTAGCTTCCATAAATAATTTTAAAGCTTCCTTTTGTTTTTCATTTAAAGTCTTAGGAACATCAACTATAACTTTTACGTACTGATCTCCTCTACCTGAACTATTGACTCTAGAAATTCCTTTTCCCTTTAATCTAAATACAGTTGCTGATTGAGTTCCTGCTGGAATTGTATATTTCACATCACCATCAATAGTAGGAACTGTTATTTCTGTTCCTAATGATGCTTTAGGGAAACTTATATGAGTATCCATATACACATCAAAACCTTGTCTCTTAAACTGTTTACTAGGAATAACTTTTATATTTATATATAAATCTCCTGCTGGTCCTCCATTTTTGCCATGCTCTCCTTGCCCTCTAAGAGGTATTACATTGCCAGTATCAACACCAGCTGGTATATTTACAGATATTTTTCTTCTCTTTCTTACATTACCTGAGCCATGACAATCCGGACATGGTTCAGTAATTATTGTTCCTTTACCACCACATTTATCACAGGAGGTTTCAGTTACAAAACTTCCAAGTGCAGTGTTTCTCTGAACTCTTATTCTACCCGAACCTCCGCACTTATCACATTTTTTAGCCGATGTTCCAGGCTTTGCTCCTGTTCCATGACATGTTTCACAAGATTCACTTCTAGTTAAATTAATTTCTTTTTTAACTCCAAAAACTGCTTCTTCAAAAGTTAAAGTCACGGTATATTCAAGGTCATTTCCTCTTTCTGGAGCATTTGGATTTCTTCTAGATCCTCCGCCTCCAAAACCACCACCGAAGAATGAACTAAATATATCTCCTAAGTCTGAAAAATCGCCAAAACCACCGCCTGAAAAGTCACCAAAGCCTCCGCCTGCGCCATTAAAATCAGCTGTTCCAAATCTATCATAATTAGCTTTCTTCTCAGGATCTGATAAAACCTGATAGGCTTCATTTATCTCTTTGAATTTTTCCTCAGCCTCTTTATTACCTCTATTTTTATCAGGATGATACTTTATTGCAAGTTTTCTAAATGCTTTTTTTATTTCATCTTCTGAGGCTTCTTTTTGAAGTCCAAGTACCTCATAGTAGTCTTTTTTTGCCATCCCTTTCACCACCCAAAATCTACAATTATATTGCTGAATTTCTACTAACTTAAAATTAAGGGAAGGGTAAAAACCCATTCCCTTATATTCAGGAAACAACTTCTATTATTTTTAATATCAGTTTCCCTTTTATTATACTTATAAATTAATTTTTTCAAACATTTTTTATTTGTCATTATCAACTTTAAAATCTGCATCAACTACATTATCGTCGCCATTGCCTTTTCCATCTCCAGCATTGCCAGAATTTGCGCCTTGGCTTCCAGCACCTGCTGCATTAGGGTCTCCCTGTGCTGCTCCTGGGTTTTGCTGATAGATTTTAGTTGTTACTGCATATAAAGCTTGAGTTAAATCTTCTGATGCTTTCTTTATAGCTTCTGTATCATCGCTATCTTTAATTTTCTTAAGATCTTCTAATTTTGCATCAATGTTAGTTTTATCTTCAGCAGGTACTTTATCTCCAAGATCTTTTAATGTCTTTTCAGTCTGGAAGATCATTTGATCTGCATTATTTTTAACTTCTATTTTTTCTTGTTTTTTCTTATCTTCTTCTGCAAATTTTTCTGCATCCTTTACAGCTTTATCTATTTCTTCATCTGTTAAGTTTGTTGAAGCTGTAATTGTTATATGAGATTCTTTTCCTGTTCCCTTATCTTTAGCAGAAACATTTACTATACCATTTGCATCTATATCAAATGTTACTTCTATTTGAGGTATTCCTCTTGGAGCTGGTGCTATTCCATCAAGAGTAAATCTTCCAAGGCTCTTATTGTCAGCAGCCATTTTTCTTTCACCCTGTACTATATTGATTTCAACTGATGGCTGATTGTCTGCTGCTGTTGAGAATACCTGGCTCTTTCTTGTAGGTATTGTAGTATTTCTTGTTATTAATGGAGTTGCAACTCCTCCTAAAGTTTCTATTCCAAGAGTAAGAGGTGTAACATCAAGAAGAAGTACATCTTTAACATCCCCTGTTAAAACTCCTGCCTGTATTGAAGCTCCAACTGCAACACATTCATCAGGATTAACTCCCTTTGAAGGTTCTTTTCCTGTAAACTGTTTAACTGCCTCTTGAACAGCTGGAATTCTTGTTGAACCACCGACAAGTACTACTTTGTCTACTTCATTTATTGAAAGTCCTGCATCATTAAGTGCTTTCTTCATTGGCTCTATTGTTGCTTGAACTAAATCATGAGTTAATTCATTAAATTTAGCTCTAGTTAAATTCATATCTATATGCTTTGGACCTGTTGCATCTGCAGTTATAAATGGAAGATTTATGTTAGTCTGCATTGAAGATGATAATTCTATTTTTGCTTTTTCAGCAGCTTCTTTTAATCTTTGAAGTGCCATTTTATCATTTCTTAAATCTATTCCATTGTCTTTCTTAAATTCTTCTGCAATGTAATCCATTATTTTATTGTCAAAGTCATCTCCACCTAAACGAGTGTTACCATTTGTTGATTTAACTTCAAATACTCCATCTCCAAGTTCAAGTATGGATACATCAAATGTACCACCACCAAGGTCATAAACAAATATCTTTTGATTTGTATCCATTTTGTCAAGACCATATGCAAGTGATGCTGCTGTTGGTTCATTTATTATTCTTAAAACTTCAAGACCAGCTATTTTTCCTGCATCCTTTGTTGCTTGTCTTTGGCTGTCATTAAAATATGCTGGAACAGTTATAACTGCTTGAGTAACTGTTTCTCCTAAATAAGCTTCTGCATCAGCTTTTAATTTTTGAAGTATCATTGCTGAAATTTCTTGTGGTGTATAATCTTTACCATCTATTGATACTTTATGTGATGTTCCCATTTCTCTCTTTATAGATATAATTGTCTTATCAGGGTTTGTTATTGCCTGTCTTTTTGCAACCTGACCTACAAGTCTTTCTCCATTTTTCTGAAATGATACTACTGAAGGAGTAGTTCTTGCACCCTCAGCATTAGCTATAACAACAGGTTCTCCACCTTCCATAACAGCCACACATGAATTTGTTGTTCCTAAATCAATACCTATAACTTTTGACATAATAAAAACCTCCTATATATTTTAGTTTGCTACTTTTACCATACTATGTCTTAATACCTTATCTCCTCTTTTATATCCCTTTTGAAGAACTTCAACTATTTCGCTTTCTCCATAGTTTTCATCTTCAATATGCATAACAGCATTGTGGAAATTAGGATCAAATGCACCTTCACCTGGTATTTCCTCAACACCTAATTTTGCAAGAGCATCTTTAAATTGTCTTATAGTCATATCAATGCCCTTTTTTATATCTTCAGCACTTCCACTTGATGTAGCTGCTCTTTCTAAGTTGTCTAAAGATGGAAGCATTTCATTTATAACATCACTGCATGCATCAGTGTATATGCCCTTCTTTTTCCTTAGCAGTTCTCTTTCTATAGTTGTCATATTCTGCAGTTAGTCTTAAAATTCTATCCTTCATAGTTTCAAGTTCATTTGATAATTTTTCATTGTCATCTTTCAACTTGGAATTGAATAATTTCATATCTTCTAACTCTTTCTTTTCTGGAGATTCTTCTTTTTCTCCTTCTATTTTTTTATCTTGAACTTCAACTTCTTCTTCATTTTGAACTTTATCTTCTACTACTGCTTCATCTTTATTTTCATTTTCAATAGCTTTTTCAGCATCTTTTTTATTTTTTTTCATCAACTTCACCTCTTACTTTATTCATCATTGTCATACAACCTTTTTAGATTATCATTAATTTGATCAACAACTTCCTTTATGACCCTTATAACATTAGAATAAGGTATTCTTGTAGGCCCTATAACTCCAATTGTACCAAACGGTCTCCCATTTACGCCATACACTGATGAAATTATGCTACATTCTTTAGCTTCAGAAATATTATTTTCATTTCCTATACTTATAGTAAATCCATCTGAAACATTAATAAGACTTTTCATAATTTCATTATTACCTACAAGTGAAAGGAAATCCCTAACCTTTTCAATATCTCTAAACTCTGGATAATTAAATATGTTTGTTGTTCCTTCCATATAAACCTTAGATGAATCCGACTGCTTTAATATAGTGTATATATTAGTAATAATGGATGAGAATATATCTTCATATCCTCTCAAATCATTTTTAAGGTTATTTATTACTTCTAGGTTTATCTGCTCTATAGTAAGACCTTTTATTCTTTCATTGATTAAAGCAGTCATTTTCATTAAGTTTTCATCAATAACACTTTTTGATACTCTTATAATGCTATCTTTAATAAATCCATTATCAGTTATTATTACACAAAGTATACTACTTGAAGAAACATTAATAAGCTGTATGGATTTTATATAACTTTTATCAGCTGATGAAGCTTTAACTATACATGTAAGCTTAGTCATATCAGAAATTAATGACATAGCCTGCTTAATAATTTTATCGACTTCAAAAAGAGCTTCATCAATTATCTTAGCTTTTATTATCATCTCTTCTTCAGGTGATATTCTAGGCACTTTCATAAGCTTATCTACATAAAGTCTATATCCCTTATCAGAAGGTTTTCTTCCTGAAGAAGTGTGAAGTTGTTCTATATATCCCATTTCCTCAAGATCAGCCATTTCATTTCTTATAGTGGCCGAACTTATACCTAAATCATATTTTTTGGCTATAGTTCTTGACCCTACAGGCTCACCAGTGCTTATATAGTCATTTATTATTGCTTGAAGGATTTTAAGTTTTCTTTCCTCCATATCCATATTCTCACCTCTTTATTAGCACTCACCTTGTTTGAGTGCTAATGACTATGTTTATAAAATAACACCTTGTTTTGTATTTGTCAATATGTTTTACTTTATGGAAAATCTCATTTTTAAGCTTATAAGTTAAATAATAAAATTATTTTTATTATTTGCCTAATTTTCTCTACTTTGCTTAAAATATCACTCCAATATAAAATCAGACATTATAGTATTAGAAATATGAACTGCCTTTTCTGTCAAAAAAACTTTATCACTCTCAATCTTAATAAGTCCTAGCTTTTCATATTTATTAACTACGGCCCCATATATGTCATAAATATTAACATTAAATTTACTTTTAAAATCACTGATTCTTATTCCATTGGTCTTTCTAAGTCCTAAAAACATAAATTCTTCCATATTATCTTTCGTAGAATTTTCATGTTTTTCAACTGATGTATCCTCATAACTTAAAATTTTCTCAATATATCTTTTTACATTGCTCTCATTTTTATTCCTTATATTATTAAAATAAGAATGAGCAGAGGCACCACAGCCTATATACTCATCCATACTCCAATATATTAAATTATGCTTGCACTCTTTATGTTCCTTAGAGAAATTTGATATTTCATACTGCTTGTATCCATTGTCTCTTAAAAACTCTACAGTAAAGTTGTACATTTTAACTTCAACATCTTCTTCTGGAAGTGCTAACTTTCCTTCTTCTTTCATTTTATAAAATGGTGTTCCTTCTTCAACAATAAGGCTGTAGCATGAGATATGCTCTGGATTCAAGTTACTTACCTTTTCTAAAGTTTCTTTCCACTGCTCAAAACTTTGTCCTGGAATGGCAAACATCAAATCTACATTTATATTTTTAAATCCGATATTTCTTGCCATTTCAAAGCCTTTTAAAAATTCGCTAAAATTGTGAATTCTTCCAAGGCTCGCTAAAAGTTCATTTTGACATGCTTGAAGTCCTATACTTATCCTATTTGCACCAGCTGTCTTTATAACTTCAAGCTTATCCTTATCAAAAAGAACCTGGGTTGCACTCAACCGTAAATTCACAATCTTCATGTTTATTAACTTTATGCAAAGTTTCTTTTAAAATCTCCCATGCTTCCATAGATAAATAACTTGGAGTTCCTCCTCCAATAAATATAGTATTAAATCTTTTACCCTTACACTTATTTTCTATTTCAAGGCACAATGCCTTTACATAGTCAAGCATATATTTTTCCATGCAGCTATAGGATGGGAAATCACAATACAGACATTTCTTTTTACAAAAAGGAATGTGTATATACAAACCCAATTTTCCCATAATCAATCCACCTTCAATATAGACATGAATGCTTCCTGTGGAATTTGAACACTTCCAACCTGTCTCATTCTCTTTTTTCCTTCTTTTTGTTTTTCAAGAAGTTTTCTCTTTCTTGAAATATCTCCACCATAGCACTTTGCAAGAACATCTTTTCTCATAGCCTTTACAGTTTCTCTTGCTATAATTTTTCCTCCAACTGCTGCTTGAATAGGTATTTCAAATAACTGTCTTGGTATAATTTCTTTTAATTTCTCAGCTATAGCTCTTCCTTTTCCGTAAGCTCTTTCTTTAGGAACAATCATTGAAAGCGCATCTACTACTTCTCCGTTAAGCAGTATATCCAATTTAACTAGTTCTGTTTTTTCATATCCATTAAGCTCATAATCAAAAGAAGCATATCCTTTTGTTCTTGACTTTAATGCATCAAAGAAATCATATATTATTTCATTTAGAGGAATTACATAATTTAACATAACTCTTGTAGTTTCTATATACTGCATATCAATGAAAATACCTCTTTTGTTTTGGCAAAGCTCCATAACCGCTCCAACATAGTCCGCAGGAGTAATTATTTGAGCCTTCACAATTGGTTCCTCCATGTAATCTATTTCTGTAGTTTCTGGAAGATTAGCTGGGTTAGTAATATCTATAGCCTCTCCATCGGTCTTCTTTATCTTATAAACAACTGATGGTGCTGTAATTATAATATCAAGATTAAATTCTCTTTCTATTCTCTCCTGTATTATTTCCATATGCAAAAGTCCAAGAAAACCGCATCTAAATCCAAATCCAAGTGCTACAGAAGTTTCAGGTTCAAAATTTAAGGCTGCATCATTTACCTGAAGCTTTTCAAGTGCATCCTTCAATTCAGGATACTTAGCGCCATCTACAGGGTATATTCCACTGTACACCATAGGTATAGCTGGTCTATAACCCTCAAGCCTTTCGCTTGCTGGATTATCTGCATCTGTCATTGTATCTCCAACTCTCGCGTCTCTTACATTCTTTATAGATGCTGTAACATATCCAACATCTCCAGCTTTTAATTCATCAACCTTAAGATAATCTGGAATAAACACACCAACTTCTGTAATTTCATATTCCTTGTTGGCTGCCATAAGTTTAGCCCTAGTTCCAGCTTTTATGGCACCATCAATTACTCTAATATGGCATACTACGCCCCTATAACTGTCATAATACGAATCAAATATAAGTGCTTTTAAAGGTTTATTTTCGTCACCACTAGGACAAGGTATTTTTTCTACCACAGCCTCAAGCACATCTTCAATATTAAGTCCTGTTTTTGCTGAAATAAGTGGGGCATCTTGAGCCTCTATTCCTATAACATCTTCAATTTCATTTTTTACTTCATCTGGTCTTGCACTTGGTAGATCTATTTTATTTATAACAGGCACGACCTCTAAATTATGATCTATGGCCATATAGCAGTTTGCTAAAGTTTGAGCTTGTATTCCTTGAGTAGCATCCACAACAAGTACTGCTCCTTCACATGCAGCTAAACTTCTAGATACTTCATAGTTAAAATCTACATGACCTGGAGTATCTATTAAATTAAGAGCATATTCTTCACCATCAGAAGGTCTTTTATATATAAGTCTTGCAGCCTGTGACTTTATAGTAATACCTCTTTCTCTTTCTATATCCATATTATCAAGAACCTGCTGTTCCATTTCTCTCTCAGTAAGAGTTCCTGTTATCTCTAAAAGCCTGTCTGCAAGTGTTGATTTCCCATGATCTATATGTGCAACTATACAAAAATTCCTTATGTGTTTTTGTCTATTACTAGGCATGCTGCAAATCCCCCTTTAATATTATGTATTATTGAAATTACTACAAAGCTTAAAAAAGATTTCAAGTAATCTAATAAATATCATTTTTAATCGTGTACAAATCAAAATAAATTATAGCATACATAGAAGGTTTTTTGTCAACCAAAGAAATTTTTACAGTTTGTTCATCTCACTTTTTAAATTTTCCAAGCCATTTTGTACATTTTCATTAAAATTTATTCCAAATGCATATACTTCCTTTTCAATTTCATTAAATCTCGAGTTAATACCATCTATATATCTTGAGCATGTATTGTTTATATTTGCAAACCTATTTCCAAAGGCAACTACAATTTCATTGTTAATATAAAATTTATAATTTTCAGTTTCTAATCTTATATCTAAAGGATTAGTCCTAAAAAGTATTCTGAATTTAGGAACATATACTTTTTCAATCACATCAGAAATGCTGTTTTTTTCTTTACTATTTTGGTCCTTACTTTCCAAATTATCAAGATGTTTTTCCATATCATCTAAATTGTAGTCATTAATTTTATTTATCATATCCTGCTTGCTTTTTTTATATGTAAATCATTGCAATATATATTTCTGTTTAGCTGTATATTGTTAATGCAAATAGAAATTAATGTTATCATTAATATTAAACTTATAAAAATTATTTTTAACTTTTTTGCCATAAATAAAAAAAGCACCTCCTAATTATAAGGATGCACTTTTTTTTAATTTATTATTCATTTTTTACCATTTAAATATTCTGCAATAACTCTAGCAATATATTTTTGTGTAGCCTTTGCTTCATCCAAGGTATTTACCTGAGAACCTATTTCTATTAAAAATGCATTATTGCTTTTTGCTTGATTAAAGTAATTTGTACCGTAATCATAATAATAAATTCCATTAAACATCTGAGGAAAATATTTATTTGTAAGTGAAACTAAACTATTTACCATAGCTATATTTTTAGCATAATGAGGATTTTTTCTAGCCATTACAAACATAAATTTTGCAACATTTTCTCCATTTATTTTGGTAGTTACAGAGGTTTTATCTGGGCTTGAGTCCCTATGCATATCAATTATCATCTTAAAATCACCATATTTTTTCATATACTTATCTACAGTTTCTCCTGAACGAGTATAGCTTTTAGTATATACTGCATTATGAAGTGTTTTATCATTTATTGCAGATATGCCATAATTTTGCTCAAGCTCCTTTACAAGTTCATCTCCAACAGCACATACATTGTGATCATCATCAAAATCATCTTGATTGTATGGCTTATAGCTTTCTGTAGTGTGACTGTGATATATTAAAACCTCTGGCTTAGATTCATCTAATGGTTTCTTTAATTTAGGATCATACACTGGAGAAACTGTATTTTTTGAGTTACTTGAGTTGTTATTTTCAGATGATACTTTAGATATATCACTGCTGTTTAAATTAAAATCACCCACATTGCTACTATTTTGATTATTGTTAAATGCCATTTTACTATCGGACATATCGTCACTATCAAAACAAGATATTTCCTTACTTAATATTTTTTCTGGATTGTATATATCTATTCCAATAACTGATAGTGCCAAATTTTTTATAGAATAACTGTTTTCAACCATATCCTCTTCATCAAAATTTAAAACCTTAACCGATGGAAGTGTATAATTAATTATTTGAACATAGGACAAATTATTTCTAGAATATTTTTTATCGGAGCCCGCCTTAACTTTGTTGAAAATACACATAAAAATCAGCAAATTTATCAGCAGCGTAAATATACTTATTTTTATTATAAGCTTATCTTTATCTTCGTTAATCAATTTATTATAATACATGATCACATCCCTCCTATATAAAATATACTTTCGAAATGTGATTTTATTACAATAAAAATTTCACTGTATATAAATCTTCAGCTTATGTACCTATTTATCTCCTTAAGCTCTAGTGCTGGCTGAAGTGCAATATTTATTCCTGTAGATATTACTTTAGACAAAACATCCACTACCATATCCACTTCTTTGGGAGTAACCATTAAATTACCTATATATGGATCAAGTATTTCATGTATCATCTTTTCTTTTTCTGCCTTGTCAATTTCCTTTAGCATATTATAAAATCCACTGCCTTTTGTAGCAGCACCCGTCATTTCTTCTATAACAAGATCTATGGTATCATTAGCCATAGTAGCAGCATCTACCACCGTAGGAACTCCTATAGCCAAAACTGGTATTCCTAGAGTTTTTTTACTTATTTCCATTCTTTTGTTTCCTATCCCAGAGCCAGGTGAAATTCCAGTATTTCCTATTTGAATTGTTGAATTTACTCTTTCCATCTTTCTTGATGCTAAAGAATCTATGCATATTACGAGGTTTGGTTTTATCCTATCAACTATACCTCTTATTATCTCACCCGTTTCCATACCAGTTATACCTAAAACTCCTGGTGCAATACCACACACTGGTCTTATACCTTCATCTATGCTGTCAGGTATATACTCCTTTAGGTGTCTTGTAATCATAATTTTAGAAATAACCTTAGGTCCAAGCGCATCAGGCGTAATATTCCAATTTCCAAGTCCTACAACTAAAGCTGTCATATCATCACGAAAATTTGTATCTTTTATTATTTCTAATATTTCTTTTCCTAATATCTTTCCAACCCTATCGATATCTTCCTGTTCATAATTTGAGAGCTTAGGTATATCCAAGGTAATATATGTACCTTTAGGTTTATTTAAAGTTCTCTCACCTTCATCATTTTTTATTTCAACCCTTGTAACCTTCACATCATCTTCTGTACTATTTTGCACTATAACTCCATCTATAGCATTTTTTTTGGCTTCTTTAGAATATATTTCTGTAGCTTCAATAGCAAGATCGGTTCTAATATTAAACATTTAATTAAATCCTCCTTAATTTGATTAACTTTCACAATTTATAAATATTGCGAAGTAATAACTAATTTTTTTCGCCCAAAAAGAAGGCGAAAAAAGCTAAGGGTGAAGGGTTTTAACTTGCTCTGCTCGCTAAAAGGTGAACTTTTTTACCTTCAGTAAAAAAGTTAATGATGATTAAAAAATATTCCTTAACCTTTTGCCGTGGCAAAAAACCTTCACCTTTGACAAGCAAAGCTATGTCAAACCCTTCACTTTTCACATAAGTGAAAAAAGTTAGTTTTTTAATGAGCAGGGCGAATTAAAAACCCTTCACTCAGCTCGACAAATTCCAGTTTATCAGGATAAATTTGGAGATTGCAATTTTAAAGTTTCAAGGTGGTTTATCTTTATTTCCAATGTATTAATCTTTTGCTTATAAAATCTATAATGTATATTATTATTATGCTTATTAAAACTATAACTATAATTGCTGCAAAAACTTTATCTAGAGCATAGGCACTTTTTGCTCTAACCATGTACACACCTATACCGCTGTCTCCTCCAAGCCACTCTCCTATAACAGATGCCATTACCATATAGGTTGCAGCTATTTTAAGTCCAGAAAATAAATTAACCATGGCATATGGAAGCTTTAAATGATAAAAGGTCTGAAGCCTTGATGCCTTCATTGTTCTAAATAAGTTAATGTAATCTCTATCAACTTTTTCAAATCCATCTATAAGACTTATTACTATTGGGAAAAAGCAAGTTATTATTACAACTATAATTTTAGGCATTGGACCAAAACCGAACCATATTATAAATAGTGGTGCAATTGCTATGGTTGGTATTGTTTGAGAAATCACTAAAATTGGATACAGCGATTTTCTAACAATTTTAAAACTATCCATAAGTACTGCTAGTACAAAAGATAAAGCTATTGATATAACAAAACCTACAATTGATTCATATATTGTTACCTTTGTATTATCCATTATAACTTTAAAATCACTTATAAGTGTTTTAACTATTCCTGTAGGTGAAGGAACTATATATGCCGGAACATTTTTAACATCTACAATAACTTGCCAAAGCAGCACAACGGCTACTAAAGTAATTATAGGATACAATTTATTTTTGATATTTGCCAACTTTTTTCCTCCATTGTTATCCCCTCAGGTTTGTAATCTATTTTAACAACAGATGCAACTCTTGAGCTCCTTCTTCAACACATATTGTTTGTGCCTTCTTTACAATTTCCATAAGTGTATCTAAGTCGCCTTCCATAGTAGTTTCCATTGGTCCAACTATGTGCTTAACTCCAGTTGATTTTATGTATTCTATAACCTTATCAACTACTGGATATATTCTCTCCTCTGGTACTGTTGGAAGTACTTGTAAACTAACATTAACTGTTTTCATATTATTATTCCCTCTTTCTAGGAGAATCAATGTGAAACTTAATTTATATATGTTCCAAAATTCTAATATTCAAAGAGCTTTGGTGCATATATAAATTAATAGTTGAACTGATTTTCCAATATGGTTTTCAAATTTTTAAAAATTTTATTTTCAATTTCATCATAATTAGATTTTTTATGTATTGAAATTTTGTTTACTATATTTTTCACTTCATCTGGATAGCCGTACTCCCCATTTACCCATTCTAAAGAAGTTGGTCCATCGGTTTCTGTTAAAATTCTATCCATTGGAAGAAGCTTAACTATTTCCTCTGTAAGTTTTGAATAACCTATATCAACGCTTATAGTAAAATAGCAGCCATAATCTATTAATTTTTTTAAAGTTTCTAAATTTCCACTATACCAATGGATTATAGGCGTTTTAAGTTCATACTTTTTTATGTAATTAAGAATTTCCTCTTCTGCACCTTTAGTATGTATATTTGTAATTTTATTATAGCTTTTAGCCTTTTTTAAAAAGTATTCAAAAACATTTCTCATATGCGGATACTTTTCTTTTTCCTTAACCCAAAAATAGTCCAGCCCTATTTCTCCAATAATTTTACATTCTTTTATATATTCATCAAACAAATCTAAATTTTTGTAATTATTATGAGCTTCCCAAGGATGAATTCCAAAACAAGGTATTATATTTTTATTATCCTTACTAAGCTTTTTAGTAAACTTATAGCTTTGAATATCCATAGAACAGCCAAGTGTAACTATGTTATCTTCTGTTATAATATCAAGAGCCTTTTTTAATTTTGCCTTATCCTTAAAAAAATTCAAATGATTATGTGCATCAACGAACATATTTCACTCCTTTTAATTTTTCACAAAAATAAAGAGCGCTACCTAAAAATAGCGCTCATGCATTCTACATGTGAAACAAGCTTTCCTTCGTCGGTGTTATCCGCATCAGGTTCAAAGGGTTAAAGCTTTAAAAACTTCTCTCAGCCACAAAGGACACCCCCAGCACTAAAAACAATATAAAATTAATATCAACTATATGTTAACATTAATTTTACAATTTGTAAATAAAGAATGTAACCTTTAAATTATAGCCATGTTTTAAGCAGACTTATCTATCCAATTATTTCTTTTATGATACTTTCTTTTTTCTTAAGCTCACTAAACTTATTTAAATATATTTTTTCACCTAGCAGCTCATAAGCAGTTTTTGCGAACTCCAAAAAATCACAATTACCAGCCCTTTCCCCTATTCCAGTAATAGTACAATCAACATATTTAGCCCCAGCTTTTAAAGCTCCTAGTGAATTTATTATTGCCATGCCAAAATCGTTATGAGCATGAATTTCTATTTCTATTGGTACAGCTTCTCTTATCTTATTTATCTGATGGAATACTCTTCTTGGATACAAAATACCAACAGTATCAGCATATCTAATCCTTTTAATACTACTATTGTAAAGCAGTTTGCAAACTTCTATGAGGAAATTTATATCTGCTCTTGAGGCATCCTCCAATCCCACTGTCACCTCATAACCTTTGCCTACTGCATATTGAACACATTCTTTAATATTTTCAAGCACCCAATTTTTATCTTTTCTCAACTTCTCCTCAATTTGAATGTTAGATACTGGAACCGATATATGAATTATATCTACAGCGCAATCCATAGATTCATTAATATCTTTAATGTTCATTCTATTCCAGGAAGATATTTTACTCTTAAGCCCCAATTTCACTATTTTTTTTATGCTTTCTTTTTCATCTCCACCCATAGCCGCTATACCAGCTTCAATTTGAAATATACCCATATCATCAAGAATTTTGGCAATCTCTACCTTTTCATTTATCCCCAGTGCTATGCCAGCCTTTTGTTCACCATCTCTTAGCGTTGTGTCGACAACTTTAATGCTCATATTTTTTCCCTCCATTCTATATGGTTACCAGTGGAGCTTTTATACAATTTAATTAACTCATCATCGAAAATATTTCTTCTTAATTTAATACTTTTACTTCGTATTTTTTTTAAAAGGTCATCAACATCAATATCTATTAATTTAACGTTTAATTGCTTTAACCTGGTAATAACTGCTTTCTTTCCAGAATGCTTTCCAATAAACATTTGCCTTTTTGAACCTATTTCACAGGGATTATATGGCTCATAAGTTTTTGCATTTTTCTCTATTCCATCAACATGGATACCAGATTCATATTTAAAGATATCAGCTCCAAGCACAGGTTTCATTGGAAAAACCTCTTGATTTATAAGCTTTTCATATACCATTTTAATTTCGCATAATAATTTTGAATTACCAATGACCTCTCCATTTCTTATTACTTTAAGTGCAAGCATAACTTCTTCTAAGGCTGCAAATCCATATTTTTCTCCGTAAAATGCAGTTGTGATAAAATCCGCCCCATCTAAACAACTTTCTATAGCTATTGCTGTTGCAGCAAAATATCCATTTTGAGGACAAAAATCTATCAATACAGAAAATTCATTTTTTATCTTTTTTATAAACTTACTCCAACTATTAAAATTACATTTTTTAACATTATTAATTCTAATACATACTATATTAAAATTATTTAAAACCTCATAATTTTCGTTCAAAAAATTATCATTAATTTTTTCAATGTTTATCTCTAATATAATTTTTGAATTATTTATATTCGCTATTAAATCATTTTTCATATTTTTAGCTAAATCACACTTTATGATAAGATACCTAAAATTATAATCTTTAATAAGTGTAACATCCTTCTCATGTTCTACTCTATATGCATAGCTAATATTTTTAGGTAGTATATTTATTTTACTAATTGATTTCATATCAATTTCAATAATGTCAACTCCAAATGCAGTAAGCAATTGCATAAATTTAAAAATATCTTCTCTTTCAAATTTACTTAATTTTCTTACTATTTCAGGTATAGATCTATCTATTATCATTTTTTTCTTACCATTAACTATAATCGCCACTATTTATCCTCCTTTTGATTCATTCTTACTATAACAAGCATAGAAAATGACAATATATACAATATTGCTGCAAAGGCAGTAGCTGTCTTTATATCACTCTGCATAAGTGTATATATCTCAAGTGGAATAGTCCTTGTTTTATTTAATATGTTACCTGCAAACATAAGGGTCGCTCCAAATTCCCCCATTGATCTAACCCAAGCTAATATAAGTCCAGATATTATAGAGTTTTTAAGCATTGGGATTATGACTCTTATGTTTGTCTCAACTTTACCTGCACCAAAAACATAAGTTGCTTCAAAAATCTCATCAGGCACACTTCTTATGGAATCTCTCAAAACTCTAACGTAAAATGCAGATGATACGAAAACTTGTGCAATTACTACCGCTATAGGAGTAAACACTATATCTATATTATATTGTGATAAAAATCTTCCTATAAAACCATTACTCCCCAAAGCTAACAGCAGTGCAATTCCAGCAACTGCTGGCGGCAGTACAATTGGCATTTCAACTATGATATCAAGTAACTTTGCCATTTTATTATTAGATATATTAGCAATATAAAAAGCTGTGGCAGTGCCAAAAAGAAAGGTTATTACAAGAGAAACTAGAGAGGTTACCAAGCTTAAAAGTATACAATTAATATTCTCTGCATTACGTACATTTTGTAATATATTGTATACACCTGCATATTTCATCAACGATAAAATCGGAAGTACAAGCAAAAAAATATAAATCACGGCCATGCAAACCATGGTAGGAGATAATATTTTCTCCATAACAAAATTATTCCTAATCCCTTTTACAAATACACCTGTATACTTTCTTCTTAACTTTACACCATCTTCAACCATACTAAACCTCCTACCAATTAAACTTATTTTACCGTGAATCCATATTTCTCTAATAACCTTTTTCCTTTACTAGAAGTAAGATAATTAATAAAACTTTTAGCTGCTTTTTTATGTTTAGACGAACTTATGACTGCTACAGGATATTCTACTTTTAGTTTAGAAAATTCCCCATCTGTTATAACCTGAATTTTATCCTGATTTTTTGTATTTATATCAGTTTTATATACTATTCCTACATCAGCCTCTCCCATGGAAATCTTACTTACAATATCTTTAACATTTAATTCGCTGCTTTTAATATTTTTTAATATTTTATTGTAGGTATTTTCATCTATAACCTTGCCACTAACAGCCTTGCTAAGTGCTTTATAAAAGTATGCACCACAAGGTACCGATTTATCTCCAACTACAATTTTTACTCCATCCTTCGCCAAGTCTTTTAATGAGCTAACTTCTATTTTACTGTTCTTGTACTTACCAATTACTAATTGATTTTTTGTGAATATGATGCTATCTTCCACCTTTTTATCACTTACTACCTTATCCATATTTTTAGTATCTGCAGATGCAAATACATCGGCAGGTGCGCCCTGTTCAATTAAAGTTACTAACTGCTGACTACCCGCAAAATTAAAAGATGATTTGATATTTTTTTCCTTCTCAAGATCATTTCCTAATTCTGTGAAGGCTTCTGTAAGACTTGCCGCTGCAAGAACAGTTATCTTTTCTTTGGGACTCTTTTTAGTCTTATTGAGTTCTTTAGAACTTGCACTAGAACATGCACTTGTAAAGAACACTATAATAAGCAAACTAGAAATAAAACACAGTCCTCTTTTTTTTCTAAATAAACTCTTAATCATTTATTACACCCTCTTTACTTTCTAATTTAATTTTTTCCACAGCTAATTTCACACCATTATTTATGGGTTCATACATTTCTATAATTCTTATTCCTGCTTTTTCTAACTTTTTTCTTGGTTCTAATCCCACCCTAAGCGCTAAAACAGCATCACAGTCCTCAACTGCTTTAATGGTCTTTGAAATTTTATCTTCATGATCATAGCAATTTAATATACCTGTACAGTATTTCTCAACATTCCTTTTCTCTAGAAATCTAATCTTGCCATTGTTATATGTGTAAATATAAAATTCAGTAGCATGACCAAAATGTTGATCTACATTAGTTCCTGACCTTGAAGATATAGCAAATTTATACACTCTACTGCTTGTTTCAATTTCTTTTTCCTTAACTTTCATGCAGGTGCTTTGACATTCTCCTATGCAGGTAATGCCTCTAAAATCTATTGAACAATCTTGAGCTAAAGTTCCAATAGCATCTGCCCTACATTGTTTACAATGATACATTTGTTTTATATCAACTTCACATTCTTTTCTCTTTTGATCTATCTCCATTTTTGTAACCAATGGAAGCTTCTCAAATACACTTCCCTTTACAGGAATCATCTGCATTATATTAGTCATGTAAGCCCCGCAAGCTTTAACCTTTTTTACTACCTCATTAATATGTTTATCATTTATTCCCTTGAGCATGACAATATTAACTTTACAAATTATGCCCTTAGAGCACAAATATTTAAGTCCTGTTATTTGGTTATTAAGGAGTATTTCTGCGCCCTCTTCACCTACATATTTATTTCCCAAATAATTTACTTTTCTATATATTTTAGCTCCAATCTTTTTGTCAACTGCATTTATAGTAACTGTGACATGAGAAACTCCTAAACTTATTAATTCATCAGCATAAAAAGGAAGCATAAGTCCATTAGTAGATAGACAGAACGTCATTTCTGGGCTTTCTTTCTTGATTAACTCTAAGGTTTTTTTGGTTTCTTCAAAATTTGCAAGAGCATCTCCTGGACCTGCTATACCTAATACTGTTAAATTCTTCATTTTTGATTTTACTAACTTAAACTTTTCTAGAGCCTCAAGTGGTGATAACACCTCACTAGTAACACCTGGTCTGCTCTCATTTACGCAGTCATACCTTCTGCTGCAGTAGTTACAACTTATATTGCATTTAGGTGCAACTGGTATATGCATTCTTGCAAACTTATGTGCATCATCACTAAAGCATGGATGAGTGCACGTTTTGTCTTGTAAGCTTTTATCCTTTTCTATATTTAGTGCAGGAACATAATAATTATCAAAGGCTTTCTTTCTAAAAGTATCTTCTGTTATTTCTAACATCGCATTTGCTATATTATCTATAAATAAAGCTGAACCATTATATCCTGTTATAATTTTTCTTTGAGCTCCTACCCTATCATGAACTGGAAATCCTATTCTTATTATTTTTATTCCAAGCCTTTTTGCCATTCTTCTGCCATCTGAGTTTCCAATAAGTAAATTCACATTAAACTTTTTTGCATATTCCTCTATAGTGCCAAAATCTGTATCGTCTAAAACTATTCCATCTTCTTTTTGATTTTTCATTTCATTCATAAGTTCAGATTTTACTATGCTATTTTTTGCTCCCAACGCAACAAGCTTTATAAGTACACCATTTTCAAGGCAAGTTCTGGCAGCTGCTAGCGTAAGTTCTGGCTCACCATATATTATCACTCTTGCTTTTCCAGTATATTTATGATTATCTATCATACCATCTAAATATCTTCCCCTCTGAATTATAAATTCTTTCGGAATTGATATACCACCCACTTCAGATATTAACTTAATAAATTCCTCCGTATTTCTAATACCTATAGGAATACCACATTTATATAATGGAACTCCAAATCTATCTCTTAAATAAGCCCCTGGAGATTTTTCTTCATCTATTGTCATCCCCATTTCAATAGTTGCTATTGCACCAGACATTTTCTTTATATCCTCTACTTCTGTCCCCCCTTTTGGTATCCTTAAATATTTATCATTATGGGGAGAATCTAATGTATTTGAAACATCAGGTAAAATAGTGTACTGCATTCCAAATCCATTTAATATTTCCTTTATATTTCTCACATCTCCTGGATTCAAATTAGCACAAATAATATTGATGCTTCTAGAGTTTACACATTTTTTAGTACAAAGTTTTTCAACTATTTTTCTTAAAGCCAGATAATATCCCTCAAATTGTGTACCACCATAACCTGGAGTAGGAACTGATATAATTTTTATATCCTTTGCAATCTCCTTTTCCTCTTCACAGAATTCAGATATTATTCTGTTTACATCTTCCCCTATAGTTTCTGCAAGACAAGTTGTCATAACACCTATAGTAGAAGGAGTATACATCTTTATCATATTTTTTAAACCTTTTTTTAAATTTTCAGCTCCACCATATACAGTGCCATTTTCAGTAAGGGCCGAAGATGCTATATCAACAGGTTCATTGTAATGTGTTGCCATATGCCTTCTAATATATGTACTACATCCTTGTGAGCCATGTAATATTATCATATTATTTTCAATTCCTTTAAACGCCATAACTCCACCCATTGGCATACACATTTTGCATGGATTTACATCTACATTAATCATATTTTTATTTGCCATTTCAATCATCTCCCTTACATTTATACATATTTCCAGACAGGGCTATTTACCGTCAAATCTATTTCTTCTGCAAAATTAACTGCTCCTTCAAACCCAGATAAAATATGCTTTCTTTCATGATTATGGTCACAAAATGCAACTCCAAGCTTATATGCAAGAGGTCTTTCCTTAACACCACCCACAAGTATATCTGCGCCTTTTTCAAGCATAAACTTTTCTAATTCATAAGGATTAGCATCATCTAATATTACAGTTCCTTCCTTAGTAATGTTCTTAATAATTTCATAATCTCTTGGTTTTCCTGTTTGAGTTCCAACCATTACAGTTTCAATGCCAAGTTCATTAAATTGTTTTATTAAAGATATTGCCTTATAGCCGCCTCCAACATATATGGCCGCTTTTTTTCCAATAAGCCTTTTCCTATAATATTGAATTGTCTTTTGTATTTTTGACTTCTCATCTTCAATAAGTTTTTCTGCTTTTTTTATTGTATCTTCATCTCCCAAAATGCTTGCAATTTGAAGAAGGGAATTTTCAGTATCAGCTATTCCAAGAAAACTAACTCTAATGTATGGTATGTCGTAAATTTCCTCCATCTTTTTTCCCAAGTATTCCATAGAACCAGCACATTGAACTATATTTAATTTGGCCTCCGGTGCTTTTATAATCTCATCATATTTGCTATCACCAGTAATTTTAGCTACAACTTCAATACCTATTCTCTTTAAATAGCTTTGGACCACCCAAATTTCCCCTGCTAAGTTGAAATCCCCAAGATAATTAATACCATTAATCTTATTTTTACTTTTTTTATTGCCTATAAGCTTTAAAATTGCATTGCAAGCTGCTCTATATCCACTTGCTTTATTTCCAGAAAAACCAGGTGATTTTACTGGTATAATTCTTAAAGAGTATTTCTCTTCAGCTTTTTTACATACTGCATCTATATCATCTCCAATAACTCCAACAATGCAGGTTGCATAAACAAAAATTACTTTCGGATTAAATTTCTCCACAATTTCATCTATTGCTGCTGTGAGCTTTTTCTCTCCACCAAATATTACATCTGTTTCACTTAAATCTGTAGAATAGCTATTTCTAAATATCTCAGAACCACTTGATAAACTTCCTCTTAAATCCCAAGTATAACTTGCACAGCCAATTGGTCCATGAATTAAATGAAAAGCATCTGTTATAGGATTCAGCACAACCCTTGCACCGCAATAAACACAAGCTCTTTGACTTACTGCACCTGATATACTATTTTCATCACATCTAAGCCTTGAAGACTTATTTTTAGAATTATAGCAAACAAATTCCTTTCTTTCATCTAAAACCTGTGACTCTACCTCCATAAATATAACCTCCTCCTATATAATAGTGGCAGAGAGTACTTTCAATATTTTTCAATTAAAAATCCTCTCTACCCTTAAAGACTCTATCTAACTACTTCAAAATCCTCTTCACTACATTCTCTTTCAATTTTATCCAGCATAGCATTACACATTGCTTCTACTAATTTTATAGCACCAGTATATCCAACCATAGGAGTGTACTGATGTCCATATCTATCCATTATAGGAAAACCAAAACGTACAAACGGAATATCTTCTGCTCTAGCTATGAATTTTCCATAGGTATTAGACATAAGCAAATCCACACCTTCATTTTTTATCCATTGATGTATTTCAAAGAAATCACTTTCAGCCTTAACCTTGCACTCCTCCTCAACTTCTGATTCCTTAATCATCCTCTTAATTACATTTTCAAACTCTTGTCCTGGAGTTCCAGTTATTACATACTTAGGTATCATTCCCAAAGCTAATGTAAATTGAGTGAGTGAAATAACTATATCTGGATCACCAACTATCGCCACTTTTTTTTTTTACCATGAAAATACTGATAACTATCGAGCATTAAATCAACTAATTGTCCTCTTTCAATTTCAAGCTGTTCTGGTACTTCTTGTCCTGTATATTTAGCTAAAACCATTAAAAGTTCATCCATTGCATCTATGCCAATAGGAGTTTTAAGAGTTTTAAAAGGCACCTTACACTTTTTCTCTAAAGTCTTAGCACCAAGCTCCGATGCATAGCTTCCAAAAGCAAAAGTAGTATCTGAATTTCCTGCATCTGTTATATCTTCAATTGTGGCTCCTCCCTTTGGAAACATATTAAACTTTCCAGTATTAGGAGTATCAAATACACCACTTGTATCTGGAAACATAATATACGGAATACCCATAACATTAAATATTCTCTTCATTTCCTTCATATCTGCTGGACTTACAAAACCAGGTATTATATTGACCTTGCTATTCTTGTTTCCACTGCTTTTCGAAAGATAATCAACCATTCCTTTTACCATGTTTGAAAAACCAGTAACATGAGAGCCTATATAACTTGGTGTATTTGCATGGATAACTATCTTACCTTCTGGTATATCCATTTCTCTTATATAAGTTGGCAAATCATCTCCTATAGTTTCTGAAAGACAGGTTGTATGAATTGCTATAATATCGGGATTATAAAGTGCAAATATATTTTTAACTGCAGTTTTTACATTAGCACCTCCGCCAAAGACACTGGCACCTTCTGTAAAAGAGCTTGAAGCTGCCATTGCTGGTTCTTTAAAATGCCTTGAAAGCACTGTTCTATGATAAGAACAGCAGCCTTGTGAACCATGGCTATGTGGAAGGCAGTTATGAATTCCTAACGCTGCGTACATTGCCCCTACTGGCTGACATGTTTTAGCCGGATTTATCCTTAGATATTTCCTATCCACTAATTCTTTTGGTGTAGCATCTAACATTACTCTTCACCTCCAACTACTTTTCCTTCTATTAAAGCTTCTTTTTTCCACGGAGGAGTAACATATCTCCACGCTGGTGTATAAACGCCTGCTGCAAGTTCCCTTGCAAATATTACCGCTCCTTTAAAACCTGCATATGGTCCTGTATAATCATAAGAATGAAGCTGTCTTGATAAAACTCCCATCTTTTCAATAACATATTTTTCTTTTACTCCTGTTAAAAACATATCTGGATTCAATTTTTTTATAAAAGTATCCATCTCGTGGTGATTCATATCATCAACTACAATGGTGTTTTCATCCATTTCTTTCATCATGCCACCATAATACTCAATTGGAACACCTTTGCTTCTAAGTTCATCCGCTTTTTCCTTTGGTATTATTACTCTAAACTTTTCTTCATCAGGATGAATTATTAATTCTGGAATGTTCTTGCTATCAGCATCTACCTTTATTGTTGGAATAACTTCTCTTCCTTCATAGTCATCACGATGAGCAAATTCATAACCGGCTAGTATAGTTTTAATTCCAAGATCATTTAAAAGCACCTGATATGTATGTGCTCTAGATCCACCTACAAACAAACAAGCCACCTTACCTTGAAGTTTTTGCTTATAGTATTCCATTTCACCTTCAATTTCTGAAAGTTCTTCAGCTATAACCTCTTCAGTCCTATCATAAATTTCCTTATCATCAAAAAACTTTGCTAAATCTCTTAAAGTATCTATAGTTCCTTGCACGCCTATAAAATTACACTTAATCCATGGTATACCATACTTAGTTTCCATCATTTCTGCAATATAATTGATAGATCTATGGCATTGAACTAAATTTACATCTGCCATATGAGCATTTTGAATTTGTTCATATCCTGCATCTCCTGTTAATGTTGTTACAATGGTATATCCTATCTTTTTTAGGAATCTCTCCATTTCCCAGGCATCTCCACCTATGTTATACTCTCCTAATATATTTATTGAATATTTCTTATGCTTCCAGTTTCCTGTTCCAATTATTTCTTTCATAACTGTATTATTGGCAATATGATGTCCTGCAGATTGAGTTACTCCTCTATATCCTTCACAACTAAAGGCAAGAACATTAATTCCATATAATTTTTTAGCTTCTTGTGCTACTGCATTTATATCATCACCTATAAGACCAACAGGGCATGTGGCATAAATTCCTATAGCCTTAGGATGAAAAATTTCAACAGCTTCTTTTATTGCATTTCTCAGCTTAGTGACTCCTCCAAAAACTATATCGCTTTCTTGCATATCGGTTGAAAAAACATATTCAACGAAATTTTGTCCACCATCTTCAGCCTTGGCTTTAAATCTTCTTCCTCCCCAAGTGTAAAACGCACATCCAATAGGTCCATGAGTTATGTGTACCATATCTTTTATTGGCCCCATAACAACTCCTTTACAGCCTGCATAGCAGCATCCCCTTGAAGTAATTACTCCTGGAACTGTTCTTACGTTAGCATTAATCTGTGGACTTGGATTCTCCTTTGTTTTTATTACAATATGAGTTTTTCTACTTTTATAAGCTTTAGCTGGATATTTTTCAAGAGCAATGTCCACAACTTTTTTTTTCATACCATTTTCCATACTATTAAATTCACCTCTTTTACTATTTATAGAGCTTCTTCTCCTACTTCTCCTGTCCTAATTCTATATACATCAGTTACATCCGAAACAAATATTTTTCCATCTCCTGGATTTGATGTTCTGTTGACATCAATTATAAGTTCAACAAGTTCCTGAAGATCCTCATCCTTAACCAATATAGTAAGCATTCTTTTAGGCACAAGTCTGTGTGTTTCAGATATATCCTCTACAAACTTTTTATCTTCAACTGCCTTATTCTCAATAGATTCATCGTCTATCATTAAAAACCTAACTTTCTTTTTCCCTCTTCCTACTACTTTTCTACAAGTAAATGATGAAAATTTACTCTTTAAAAGAGCATCTTTTGTAGCATTAATCATGTTCATTCTAATAATTGCAGTAACCTCTTTCATATTATTCCTCCTGACTACAGCGATTTTGTGCCAGAGCTAACTGTATATGCTTCAATAACGGGACTTACAAATATTTTTCCATCACCAAATGCTCCTTTTTCACCAGTTTTAGCATTTTTAGCTATTATCTTTATAACATCATCTTTATCTTCATCATTTATAACCATCATGAGCATTTCTTTAGGTATTTCATCATAATAGATTTCTCCAACTTTTATTCCCCTTTGTTTACCTCTTCCTGCAACTTCGTATTTAGTTACTGCTGGAAATCCAGCATCACACAATTCTGAAAGTACAGAAGCTACTTTTTCTGGTCTAATAATAGCTTTTACCATTAACATTGTTGAATACCCTCCTCTTTTATGTTAAACTATATTGGTTAGAGTCGGTACACTCTAATCCTTTTGCGGCGTATCTCTTATTCATTCTTCTAAAAACCAAGAGATGCGCTTACTTTGTTTTTATATCTTTTCATAATTACTCCAATAATCCATGTTCCATAAGTATAGCTTCTAGTTTTTCCTGCTTCATTGGCTTTGGTATTACAAACATATCATTTCCATCTATAGCTTTAGCTAGTGTTCTATACTCATCTGCTTGTTCATCTTGAGGATTAAATTGTATAACTGTTTGCTTGTTTATTTCTGCTTTTTGTACTTCATGACTACGTGGTACAAAATAAATAAGCTGTGTTCCAAGTTCCTTTGCAAAAGCTTCCAAAAGCTCTTTTTCATTTTCAACCTTTCTGCTGTTACATATAATACCACCAAGTCTTACTCCGCCTGAATTAGCAAATTTACTTATGCCTTTTGATATATTATTAGCTGCATACATTGCCATCATTTCACCACTTGCAACTATATATATTTCTTTTGCTTTTCCTTCACGTATTGGCATTGCAAAACCACCGCATACAACATCACCCAAAACATCATAAAAAACATAATCTAAATCATCATCGTAAGCACCTAGTTGTTCAAGCATATTTATAGATGTAATAATACCTCTACCTGCACATCCAACTCCTGGTTCTGGTCCACCTGACTCAACACATTTAATACTTCCAAATCCAGTTTTCATTATTGTGCTTAAATCTACATCTTCTCCTTCTTCTCTTAAGGTATCAAGAACCGTTTTTTGTGCTAATCCTCCTAAAAGTAATCTTGTTGAATCCGCTTTTGGATCACAACCCACTACCATTACTTTTTTACCCATTTCTGCAAGACCTGCAGTAAGATTTTGTGTAGTAGTAGATTTACCAATGCCACCCTTCCCATAAATAGCTACCTGTCTCATTTTATTTCCTCCTTTTAAAATAAATGTAATTAAATTTAATTAATGTAAATTTAATTATTTATATAATATATCAAGATTGCATTTAAAGTCAATATTCTTTTAATAATTCATCAATTATATACATTATATATTTTTAATTTGTTAACGTTTAACGCTATTATTTAATATTTTATTATAAGTAGCCAGTGTTTTGTAACAAATCATGTAATGTTCAATTTATAACACTTGTGTTAAGTTATGTAATTGCAAAAATTTAATTGCACATCACTTTTAGTCATGTTATATCATATTGGGACTTATTCAACATGTTTTTATTGCTTTACTTAAGGTGAAATTATGTTTTAACGTCTTATACACAAATTTGCACAATTATTATAAAAGCAAAAAAAATATTATTATGTAAACTCTTGTATGATAACTTTGCGGTCACTAATTTAATATTATGGCATCAATGCAGTTGTATTTTTATCAATTTTATAATAAGATTGTACTATAATTTTATTTTTGTAAAAATATGCTTAAGGAGGTCCTAATATTATGGAAGATAGAACTTTAACTCCTTTGGACGTGTCAAAAATTCTTCGTATATCCAAAAACACTGTTTATGAATTAATCAAAAGAGGTGAACTAAATTGCTATAGAGTCGGTAAGAAAATTAGAATAGATTTAAAGGATGTAGAAAACTATAAATCTAGATATCAAGATAAAAAACAAATACCACACCAAGAGGACGAAATTTATTCGTCATTTACAAACAACCTTTTACCCCTTAGCGAAGAATATCACAAAAACAATTTTATAATTTGTGGACAAGACATTCTTCTCGATGTATTATCCCGTTACCTTCAAGTCCACCCTCAAGGTGTTCGCGCTCTTCGCTCTTATGTTGGAAGTTATAATGGTTTACTTTCTCTTTATCTAGGTAAAATACAGGTTGCAACATCACATCTTTGGGATGGAGATTCTGGAGAATACAATATTCCCTTTGTCAGAAGACTTCTTCCTGGAATTCCTACTGTAATAATTCATTTAGCCTATAGAATGCAAGGTTTTTATGTTGCAGCTGGAAATCCAAAAGAAATTAAAAGTTGGGAAGATTTAAAAAGAAAAGATATTACTATGGTTAATCGTGAGAAGGGCTGCGGAACTAGAATTCTTTTAGATGAACATTTGAGACTTCTTAATATCAATGCCAATTCAATAAATGGATATGATAGAGAATGTCTTTCTCACCTTGCAGCTGCAAGTATCATATCTAGACATGGTGCAGATTTTGCTATAGGAAATGAAAAAACTGGACTTCAAGTAAAGAATATTGATTTTATACCCCTTCAAAAGGAAAGTTATGATTTGGTACTTAAAAAACAAGATATCGATAAACCAGAATTTAAAGCAATCATAGATATACTTCGCTCAGATTCCTTTAAATCAGAGCTTGAGGGAATTGGAAATTACGATTTAGAAAATCTAGGTGATATAATAGCAGAGTTATAATTACTAAAAGGGAGAACTTTTTATTATTCCCCCTTAAACTTAAATTATAAAAATCTTTATCTATTTACAACACTTTTTTCACTTTCTATTTTTAGAAGCTGATCTCCCCAGCTTGAAGCCCAGTTTCTAAGCTCTTCTACACCTAGAGGCGATGGAGTTTTAGATTCTGTATGCTTTGCTATCTTATTTGCAAGTCTTCTGTATATATCCGCTTGTTCAGAATTTGGAGCTGCCTCTATTGTAGTTTTGCCTCGAAGTTCACTTTGAGTTACTGTAACTGAACGTGGAACATATTCCATAACCTGAGTATTAGTCTTTTTTACAAAATCATCTATAATCTCTTTTTGATAATCTGTATTTATAGAATTTCCTATTACTCCCCCAAGCAAAGCTCCACCTGAAGTTGAATACTTTTTTATACCTCTAAATAAATTATTTGATGCATATACAGACATAAAATCCGAAGATGAAACTGTAAATACATGTTTTGCTATTCCTTCACGTATAGGTGTTGCAAAGCCCCCACATACAACATCCCCAAGTACATCATATATGACATAGTCTAAATCTAACTCTTCAAAAATATTTTGCTGCTTAAATAATTGAACAGCCGTAATTATTCCCCTTCCAGCACATCCAACTCCTGGCGCAGGTCCACCTGCTTCTACACAGTATATTCCATTAAAACCTTGAAATATTACATCATGTGCATCAACTTTATTTTTTTCACGAAGTGTATCTAAAACTGTTGGTATATACGATCCATCTCTTAAAGTATTTGTAGAATCACTCTTAGGATCACAACCAAATTGCATAACCCTGTATCCTTGCTCTGACAATGCTGCACTTATATTAGAAGTTGTCGTTGATTTTCCAATTCCACCTTTTCCATAAATAGCTATTTGTTTAATTTCTTTTGACATTTCGTATCCTCCCTTAAATTTAAGACTCTTTACTCTGTTTTTTCATTAACCATGTGAAAAAGTTTCTATATCACTTAGAGTTCCATATAACTCCTTTGAAAGATCTCTTTGACCTGGTATTCCACAGGCATCTGCACGACAGTGCTTACAATGCCTAAATACTTCAAGATATTTTTCTGCCTTTGCTCTTGCTGAATCTAGCTCAAGACAAGTAGGTGCTGGAACCTCCTTAAGTTCATACTGAGGTATTAGGGGAATTATATTATATAAGGTTGCTCCAGCCTCCTTAACTGTTTTAGCTGTTTCTTCAATATGCTTGTCATTAATTCCTGGAACAAGTACTGTATTAACTTTTACAACTATACCCAAATCACTTATCTTTTTAATTCCTCTAAGTTGAGCAGCTATTAAAATACTTGCTGCTGCTTCTCCATAGTATTTCTTTCCATCCAGCTCAATATAAGATATTATTTGACTTTGAATTTTAGGATCTACGGCATTTACAGTAACTGTTATGGTGCTTACTCCAGCCTCATAAAGTTCATCTGCATACTTTTCAAGTAAAAGTCCATTAGTACTAAGACATTCTATAAGCTCTGGATAAGCTTCGTGTACTAACTTAAATGTTTCAATTGCATTTCTTGTAGCAAGGGTATCTCCAGGTCCAGCTATACCAACTACAGTTATATCTGGACATAATTCAAGGGCTTTTTTTACCGTTTTAACTGCATCCTTTGGGTCTAATATTCCATTAGCAACTCCTGGCCTATCCTCATCATTATTGTTATAATCTCTTTTGCAAAATTTACACTGAATATTGCAAGTTGGACTTACTGGCAAGTGAAGTCTTCCAAATTTCATATGTGCTTTTCCACCCATACAGGGGTGTATATTAGATAATTTTGAAAACTTGTCATGATTTTTTATATCATTTAATCCTGGCATAATATCTCCATCCTTTCACAAATTAAATCTTATGCACAAAAAAGGCTTTAGATAAATATATTCTATCTAAAGCCTCTGGTTTTCCAGTCAGCATATTGTTTTTTACACTTATTTAAGACATATCCTATTTTCAACTAAATTTGAATCTCTTTTTGATTATTAATTTTGCAATAATATCACCAATTATTTGTATGGCCTGAACCAAAACCACAAGTATGACAACAGTTGTAATCATATAACTAGTTTCAAACCTTTCATAACCATATCTCAGTGCAACACTTCCTAAACCTCCAGCACCTATAGCTCCTGCAAGCGTTGTACTTCCAATAACGGTTATTATGCACAAGGTATAACTTCTAATCAATGATGGAAGTGCTTCTGGTATAAGAACTCTTGTTATTATAGTAATAGATTTAGTTCCCATTGATATAGCTGCTTCAATCTTGCCATGATCAACTTCCTTTATATTATTTTCAACCATTCTTGCCAAAAACGGCGCAAGTCCTATAACAAGAGGAACTATTGCTGCATTTGCACCTATGGTTGTTCCCACAAGAAGACGTGATAATGGAAGCAGCACTACTATTAGAATCATTGTTGGGAAAGATCTTATTATATTTATTATTGTGCCGAAAAATTTATTAAAGCTAGTTGCCTGTAGTATATTTCCCCTTTCTGTAACTACTAATACAACTCCCAAAATAGTACCTATTATAAAGGTGAAGATGCTAGTTACTATTGACATATAAATTGTTTCACCCAAAGCCTGTTTAATAACATCAAACATAATGTCATTCATACAGCAGTCACCTCTTTTTCTTTACTAATTTGGAGATTATTTGTTATGTCAATAAATACCTTGGCCGTATCACTTTGAGGATTTAAAAATACCTCATCTGTTGGACCTTCTTCCGTGATTACTCCCTTTTCAATAACTGCCACATTGTTGCAGCAATACTTTACAACATCAAGCTCGTGAGTAATTAAAACTATAGTAAGGTTAAGTTTTTTATTTATATTTTTAAGTAATTCAAGAATAGAATAAGTCGTTTGTGGATCTAATGCAGAAGTAGCTTCATCGCTAAGTAGAACATCTGGATTATTTGCCAGCACCCTCGCTATACCAACTCTTTGTTTTTGTCCTCCGCTTAATTGAGCTGGATGAGCTTTTTCTTTATCTTTTAATTCAACAAGTTCAAGTATTTCATGTACTCTTTCATTTATCTTGTTTTTAGGGTATCCAGCTACCCTCAGTGGAAATGCCACATTATCAAAAACTGTTTTGGAATCAAACAAATTAAACTGTTGAAATATCATACCAATTTTCTCTCTTGCTTTTCTAAGCTCTTTTTTACTAAGTTTTGTCATATCCTTATCCCCAATTATAATAGTACCCTCATCTGGCTTTTCAAGTAAATTCAAGCACCTAACCATAGTTGATTTTCCAGCACCACTAAATCCTATTATTCCAAATATATCTCCTTTTTTTATCTCTAGATTAATACCTTTTAAAACCTCAACCTTTCCATAAGGAGTATTAAAATTTTTACTTAAATTCTTTATGCTTATCATATAAATTTCACCTTACTTTTCTAAATATTAAACTTTGTTTTAATTTTAGGCTTTGCTTAAAATGCTGGAACTACAGAACCCTTGTATTTTTCATTAATAAATTTTCTAACATCTTCAGATTGAAGAGCTTTTACAAGTTTCTTTATAGCAGCTTTATTTTCATCACCTTTTCTAACTACAATTATGTTAGCATAAGGTGAGTCCTTGTCTTCCCTAAATATAGCACTGTTAGGATCTATTTTTGATTGAAGCACGATATTTGTATTTATAACTCCTCCATCCACGTCTCCTAATATTCTAGGTATTTGGTAAGCATCAATTTCTTTAAATTTCAAATGTTTAGGATTTTCAGCTATATCATTTATAGTTGCATTTTTACTTGAAATAGTCTTTTTAACTTTAATTAATCCTTGTTTTTGCAAAAGAATTAATACTCTATATTCATTAGATGCATCATTAGGTATAGCAATTGTTGCTCCATCCTTAAGTTCACTTGTTTTTTTAATTTTTTTAGAGTAAAATCCAATTGGTTCTACATGAATATTTCCTGCTACTGCAAAATCATATCCCTTTTCACTAGCTACAGAATCCAAATATGGTTTGTGTTGAAAATAATTTGCATCAATTTGTTTATCATTAAGTGCTGGATTTAATTGAGATGAATCATCAAAAACCTGAACTTTTAGATCTATACCTTCTTTTTTTAATTTAGGCTTTACAAAATTTAGTATTTCTGCATGTGGTGTTGCCACAGCTCCTATCTTTAAAACTTTATCTCCACTCTTGTTTTCTGTGTTAGTATTCTTACCACAGCCTGTAAAAACTATTGCTGCAAATAAAATTGCTAAAGTTGATTTTATAAATACTTTTTTCATGATACGTCCCCCTTATTTATTAAAAAATAAAATTTTATTTAAGCCTTATTTTTTCACTGGTTTCTATTTGTATTACTACTCCGTCCTGTATAACTAAAGTTATAGAACCATATTTTATATCCTTTAACAATTCTGAAATCTTATTCGTGTAGTTATTTATCTCATTATTCTTAATTACACGAATATTCTTATCATTCATAATATTCCACCCCCAAATTATTTATAGATGAACAACTAGGAACTTTGAAATCACAATTTCTATATTTATCCTGCAAAACTATGATTTGGCTTAGAGTACAGAGGACAGTGAAGGATGATTCTTCTCCGCTATCGCTTCGAAAAATCCTAAAATTAATGCTTCCGCATGGTATAAAATATAGGTATTCAGCGCAGCTGATACTATCAAGTTCTAAGATTTACCTGAGATAAACGAAAGGTAAATCCACCTTCACTGTACTCTGTACTCTGAGTGAATTTCCAGTTTATAAGGATAAACTTGGTATTAGTAATTTCAACCTTTCACGTTGTCTATCCATATATGTATTTTTATAAAACAAAAATCCCCTTCTATACGAAGAGGATTAACTTACTATACTAGCTTAAACTAGCTTAAGTTCAAATATCCTCTTATCTCTCAAAACTTAATTTTGCAGGAATTAACACCATGCATTCAAATGAAAAATGCTGGTTGTTGGGTTTCATAGGGCCAGTCCCTCCGCCTCTCTTGATAAGATTTTAAATAATTTATTCAATTTTATTTCCTATTAATCGAATAGGAATAATGTTTTAACTTATAGTGTTAATTATATCATCTTTATCTTCTATGTCAATACGTTTTTTCAATTATTTTAATTTACCATAATATTTAACAAGTTTATCCAAAGCAACATCAATTGATTCTGAAATATTGTAAGAATCAATTCCATTTCCTGAAGTACTGCCGCTGCGCCAGGACCTATCTTTCCAACCAAAATTGCTCTACAATCTTTGATTTTTTCAACAAGAGGTGCAAATCTATTTTCATGGTATCTGCTACATTCACACAATTCTTCATTGTTCCTTTTTTCTATAAATTCATAATTATCACCCTTCACCTCATATATCAAAAATTGCAAAGCAGTAGCAAAATGCTCATCAATATACACTCCATCGCTGCTTCCCACAGCTATTCTATAACTCATGCTCATGCCTCCTTTTATTTAGTGCACAATGCACTGTGAATTAAAAAAATATTAATTGTAAAACCATGAAGTTTTTCATTTCAAGCTTTCAAGCATATCTATAAAAATGCTTCTTTAAAAGCTTGTTCTAAATCTTCAATTAAATCCTTTGTATCTTCTAGTCCTATTGAAAGCCTAATTGTTTCAGGAGGTATACCTGCCAGTTTTTGCTCTTCTGGTGTAAGTTCGCTGTGAGTTGTTTTAGGCGGATTTACTACTAATGACCTTGCATCTCCAATGTTAGCTTGATAGCTAAAAATCTTAAGTGAGTCAATAAATTTATCGATTTGATCTAATGTACCATTTATTCCAAATGAAAATACTGCACCTGCACCTTTAGGCAAATACTTATTTTTAAGGTCTTTATAAGGACTTTCTTTAGCCGTTGGATATTTAATCCACGAAACTTCTTTCTTCGTTTCAAGATAATTAACTATTTTTTCCGCATTATACACTTGCTTTTTAACTCTTTCAGAAAGCGTTTCTATGCCAATCAAAACAAGATATGCATCAAAAGCACCTAAAGTTGCCCCGTAGTAAGCTAAATAATTTGCACGGATTCTAGCAGTAAATGGAAAGTTGCGAAATACCTCTATAAAATTTCTTGGTTTTCCACTAAAATCCCTTAGAGTATGATAAGTCTCTAAAAAATGTGAAAATTGACTACTATTCCAATTAAATTTACCACTTTCGACTATTAGTCCAGCAATTACATTTCCATGTCCACTTATAGCTTTTGTGGCTGAATAAACAACAATATCTGCACCATATTTAATTGGATTTAGGAGATATGGTGTAGCTAAAGTATTGTCTACAATAAGTGGAATACCTTTTTCATGTGCTATATTAGCTATAGCTTCAATATCAGCTATAGAAGCATTTGGATTGCTTATACTTTCAATGTATATAGCTTTTGTATCTTCTTTAATAGCCTTTCTAAACTGTTCGGTATCTATTAAATTCTTTACTATATCAATTTTAATTCCATAATTAGAAAATACTTTTTTAAAGCCATCAATAGTACCACCATAAAGTTCTGCCGTAGTTAATATTCTTCCACCTCTTTCTGCTGCATTCAATAAAGTATAAGTTATTGCTGCCATTCCTGAACCAACTGCTATTGCAGCTGCTGCACCATGAAGCTTAGCTATTCTTTGTTCCAAAACGCCAACTGTTGGATTTCCAATCCTTGAATATACATACCCAAATTCTGTGAAACCTGCAAGATTTCTTGCTCTTTCAGTGCTTCCGAACTCAAAAGATGTTGTAGCATATATAGGTACTGAACTGCGTTATTATGTTCTTTAGGATCATATCCCCCTCTTACCTTCAAAGTATCAAATTCATAATTTAAATCCGACATAATTTAACCTTCTTTTTCCTTTAATTTTATAAAAGCAAATGCATTGCTGAGTATTAAATAAAAATTAATGGCAATATATAGTATAAAAATTTAAATGGTACAAAGATTCACACCTAAAATTCCGTAGATACGGAGGAATTTTTTCCTTGCACTACCGTGAGAGCGAAGCATTTTTACTTCGCAATTTTCTTATCTGTATGTGTTTAATACAATATTATATATATCTTCAATCGCTCTTAATCCACCATTATAACCTGCATATGTGCAATTCAATACCAGTCTATAAGCCACCGGCGGACTTATTATTAAAAGATCTGCGCCTATATCCTTGGCTAAATCTCTTTCCCAACTACTGCCAAGTATTAAAGATCTGTTTTTATGTTCATCTTTTCTTATATCATCCTGTATTTCTCCTCCATCAACTGAAAATTCCACTTCAGCTGACCTGTATTCAGATATTTTATTAAACTCTTCTATAATTGAATTTCTAAATTCTTCAGGTGTATCTTCAACTACATACTGCTTACCTGGTATTATTCCAAGTTCATTTAAAAGAAATTTGGAAAACCCTATTGAATAACTTGAATCTAAAAGTGTATAAAACTTTCTAGGAAGCCCATATCTAAACTCCAGCATAAAATCTGCAGTTCTCTCAATAAACGAATAAAATTTTTCTTCCTCATTTTTAATAAAATTTTCAACCTTATTTTTATCAAGTCCACCAAAATTTCCAACTTCCCTTAGAAATTTTGACGTTTCTACTCCTCCAATAGGTAAATAAGGAAAATGATAATATGGAGTGCCATACTTCTCTTGAAGATGTTTTACTATTTTAAGTCCAACCCAATTGCTAACAACAATATTGAACTGCGCATTAGGTATAGTTTTCCACTCATCTATTCCATTTGATTCATTTCCAAAAAGAATATTAACTTTAAGCCCTATTCCCTCAAGTATTCTTTTTATTTCTTCTAAATTTCCATTCCAATATGGATCTTGATATGGTATTGTTGCAAATACATTCACTAATCCCTTTTCTACTTTAATGCTTTCATTAAGCTTATCAACATATTGATCTATAATTGCGTTTACTACTAACTCATGGCTTATATAGTTGTTACTTTTAAAGCCGCCAGTTTCTATACCTACAATTGGGTTACCGTTTTTCTGATAATCTGAAACTACAGTTTCTATATCATCACCTACTATATCGGATGTACAACCTGTAAGTACCACATAAAGATCAGCATCAATCACCTTAAAAGCTCCATCAATAACACTTCTAAGTTTCTGTTCTCCTCCAAAAACTATTTCTGTTTCACTGGCATTTGTACACGGTATAGTATTTCCTCCTGCATATCCTTCTCCCTGTCCTATAAGTCCGCTTACCTTTCCACTGCACCCAGGACCAGAGTGCAAAACAGGTACAGCTCTTTTTATCGCAACTACAGTCTGCTGTGCTCCAAGCGCACAAGAAAATCTAGGTTGTTCAATAATGTTCGACACTTGTATCACCTCCAAGAAAAGTAAATGGATCCTGCTCAAGCCACCATTTTGTATATGGCATTGTACTATGCTTTGCAAGATTAGTTACAAATTCTTTATTATCTATAGTTTCTATAATTCTTTCAGCATAATTTATTACCCCTTGATAGCCAAAGCCAAACTGCTCATCACCAATCAAAAGCGTGGGAACCCCAAGTTTTGCTCCCCAAAGTGTCATACCTCCATGTCTTGCAATCATTATGTCAGGTCTTACTCTATTCAATATATTAACTAATTCATATGCCTGCTTGTTGCAAACATTGTAATTTGGTATATCTCCATAAGTATTAACATCATGCGCAAGTGCATCAGATTTTGGATCATCATTGTCAAATACAGGATCATGATGAAATATTGCTGCACCTTGAACATTTAAGCCAAGTTCTCTTAAAAGTGCTATGAGTGCATGACCATGAGCAGCACCCGCTGTAATATATGCAGTTTTCCCTTTAAGCCTTTTACGATATTCCTCAACTTTAGGAACAATTTTTGCACGTTCATTTGATATATATTCTTCTATTTTCTCTTCTCTATGAAGTACTTTTCCAAGTTCTCTAAGCCAATTATCCGTACCTAAAATTCCATAAGCTGGTGGAGATTTTATCTCTGGGACACCATATACTTGTTCTAATGCGGCTCCTAGATATGTTCCAAGTGTAGTACATATTTGTATCGTTGCTGCCGACTCAGATATATTTTCTAGTTCAGCAACCGTTGAAAATGGCACAATGTATTTTGCTTCATACCCAAGCTCTTTAAGCAAGTCATCAAAAATGTGACTTCCCCAGAAATTTATTATATTTACCTTATTTGTCTTTTTCTTTGGAGGTTTAACTATTTTTCTAACGATAGAATGATACGCTGAATCAAATCCAGATGTCCATATTTTTGATCTGAAACCTTCACAAAAACATGCCACAACAGGTATTCCAAGTTCTTCTGTTAACTCATCAGTTACACTTTCTATATCATCTCCAATTATTGCAGAGGCACAAGAAGTTGTTACAAATATTGCATTCGGTTTAACCCTTTTGTAAACATCTCTAATAGTCTCTTCTAGCTTTTGAGTTGCACCAAAAATTGTATCTTTCTCAGTAAGATTTGTACTAAAATATCTTCCCATTGCTCTTGGAAGTTTCCTTTCCATTTGACCTACCCTATATACAAAATTGAATCCAAAAGAATCTCCCATACATCCTACAGGTGCATGATTAATAATTGCCGCATCCTTTATCATAGAAAGCTGGCAAAACGCATTTCCAGAACTGCATCCCATACACTGACTAAAGCTTCGTGCGCTGTCTTTTAACTTTCCACACTGACCAAGTTTTACAAGCTGCCCCGCTGTACCTTTAAATCCAGTAATTGAACCAAGGCGATTTTCTCTTACTTCAACAGCTTGAGCATTTAGGTTGATTTTACTCATCAAATTTCCTCCTTTAATGTATAAATAAAAATTAAAAAGGCTATATCTACTCTATTTAAAAGAGTAAATATAGCCTCTAGTTTTTCTAGTCAACTACAAAATTTCATATAAAAAATCCTCTTAAAAAACTTTAAGAGGATTTTTGCACAACTATGTTAACTTAATTATCCTCTTATCTCTCAAAACTTAGTTTGCAGGAATTAACACCATACATTCAAATGAAAAATGTTGGTTGTTGGGTTTCACAGGGCCAGTCCCTCCACCTCTCTTGATAAGATTTAAATGTTTTATTCAATTTATATTCCTATAACTCAAATATGAATAATATTTATTATATGATTTATATTATATCATCTTTATATTTTATGTCAATACATTCTTTGGTTTATTTTCCAAACTTCATTTTAAGTGATTGCATTAATAACATAAATCTTTATAAACATTTTTTAAACCACATGACACGCCACCATATGTCCTTTATCTACTTCCTTCATTTCTGGTTCTTTCTCGCTGCATATTGGAGTTGCATACGGGCATCTTGTCCTAAATCTACATCCTGTTGGAACATCCATTGGACTTGGAAGTTCTCCTTCTATTACTTTCTGCATCGCTGCACTTGCCTTTTTAGGATCTGGCACAGGTATAGAAGATAAAAGTGCTTTAGTATAGGGATGCAGTGGATTTTTATAAAGCTCTCTACTTTCTGATATTTCAATTATTTTTCCTAAATACATTACCCCAATTCTATTAGATATATGCTTTACCATAGATAGATCATGTGCCACAAAAAGATAAGTAAGCCCCATATCTCTTTGAAAATCCTCAAGCATATTTACAACCTGTGCTTGAATGGAGACATCAAGCGCAGAAATTGGTTCATCACACAAAACAAACTCAGGTTCTATAGATAATGCTCTTGCTATTCCTATTCTCTGACGTTGTCCACCACTAAACTCATGTGGAAATTTGTCCATATCCGACTTCTTCATTCCAACTTTCTTAAGAAGTTCCTCAATTTTGTCCATTCTTTCACTCTTAGACAAATTTGAATGAATGGCCATAGGTTCATCAATTATTTCCGAGACATTCATATATGGATTAAGTGAAGAATATGGATCTTGAAATATAACTTGCATTCTTTTGTGATATGGCTTAAGTTCTTTTTTACTTAATCTTGCTATATCCTTGCCATCAAAAATTACTTTTCCATCTGTTACGTCATATAACCTTGTAATTGTTCTTCCAAGTGTGGATTTTCCACAGCCTGATTCGCCAACAAGTCCAAAAGTTTCTCCTTTTTTAATATAAAAACTAACATCATCTACAGCCTTAACATACTTATTTTTATTTACTCCAAAAGCACCCTTCACAGGAAAGTACTTTTTTAAATTGTTAACTTCTATTAACTTCTTTTCTATTTCACTCATTATAACTTTCCTCCTTCCTCTAATAAGAAGCATCGTGCTTTTTGAGTTTCCGAAATACTTTTATACTCAGGTATTTCTCCAAAACATTTATCAGCTGCAAAAGAACATCTTTCAGCAAAAGGACATCCTTTAGGAGGAGCTAAAAGTGAAGGTGCTGTTCCCTTAATAGGTTCGAGTCTTCTCTTTTCATCTTCATCAACCTTAGGAATTGAGTTCAAGAGTGCTTTTGTATAAGGATGTGCCGGTTTATAAAATATATCTTCTGTGAGCCCTTCTTCCATTATCATTCCTGCATACATAACAATTATTCTGCTGCAAAGACTTGCTACAACGCCCAGATCATGGGTTATAAGGACAATAGACATATTTTTCTTTTCTTTAAGTCCCTTCAAAAGATTTAGTATTTGAGATTGAATCGTAACATCCAATGCTGTTGTGGGTTCATCTGCTATTAAAAGCTTAGGCTCAGACGAAAGTGCCATAGCTATTAAAACTCTTTGTCTCATTCCTCCACTAAATTCGTGAGGATATTGATTTAACCTTTTTTCTGCCATTGGTATTCCAACCAAATTTAAGATATCAACAGCCTTTTTCCTTGCCTCTTCTTTTGTAATTTTATTGTATCTTAAAATAACCTCTTCAAGATGCTTTCCTATTGTTATTAAAGGATTTAACGCTGTCATAGGATCCTGAAAAATCATTGATATATCATTTCCTTTAATCCTTTGCTTTTCCTTACCAGATAATTTCAATATATCCTTACCTTCAAAAAATATTTCTCCACTTTCAATTTTTGCATTTTTAGGAACGATTCCAAGTATAGATTTCATTGCAACGCTTTTACCACTTCCTGATTCACCAACAATGCCTAAAATTTCTCCATCCTTGATTTTAAAACTTATCCCTCTAACTGCCTCAATTTTCTCACCTTTGTTGTAAAAATTAGTCTTTAAATCTTTAACCTCAAGCAGTATATTATCTTCCATATTATCACTTCCTATCTGATGCAGTTTTAGGTTCTACAAATACTCTTAAAACATCGCCAAGCTTATTGAAGGAGTAAACAGTCAAAACAATTAATATTCCAGGTAAAATTGCCATGTATGGTGCATTTTGAAGATTGCTTTGTGCATTTTGAAGTAAGCTTCCCCAAGATGACATAGGCTGTTGTATTCCTATTCCAAGAAAGCTAAGTGATGATTCCGTCATTATTGCATTTGCAATTCCTGTTGTTGCTGCCACTATTATGGTTGGAAAAACTGAGGGAATAATGTGTTTCATTATTATATTCATTGAAACTTCCCCTGTAGATACTGCATATAAAACATATTCTCTTTCCTTAACAGACAAGGTTTCCGCACGAACAAGTCTAGATATTTCCATCCACGTAAAAAATCCAATTACAATTATTATGGTTTTAAAACCAGGCTTTAAAAAAATGCTTATAACAGTAACTAAAATCATCCAAGGTATTGACGATATTATATCAACCATTCTCATTAATAAATTATCTATTTTGCCACCAAAGTATCCACTTAAAGTACCTACAAGCACGCCTATTGAAGTTGAAATAACCATAGCCAAAATTCCAACTAAAAGCGATACTCTTCCGCCATAAATTGCCCTTGCAAGATAATCCCTTCCTAGTTCATCTGTTCCAAAGGGATGTGCTAAAGATGGTGCCTGAAGCATTATACTTACATTTGTCTTGTTGGGGTTATATGGATATAAAAATGCAAATACTGATATCAGTGCTATAAATATAAGAAATAATATTGAAAACAAAGCCACCTTATTATGTCTAAGTTCTGCTTTTACATTTTCCATTCTTCTATTTTTCATTTTCATCACCTCATACTCTTAATCCTAGGATCTATTACAACATAAAGTATGTCAGAAATGAGGTTTCCAAGTATAACAAGTGTAGACGATAAAACCATAACTGCCATAACAACAGGGTAGTCTAATCCTTGAATTGCCTTAATAAAATATGGTCCAACACCTGGCCAACCAAATACTGTTTCTGTTATAACACCACCTGTTATGAGCATAGGAAGTGCCATTCCAAGTTTAGTTATAATAGGAAGAAGTACATTTTTTAAAACATGTTTAAACAGTATTTCAAATTTGCTTGCCCCAAAAGCTTCCTGCACCATAACATAATCTTCTGAAAGTTGCCCAATAGTAGAAGAACGGACATACCTTGTGTTTTCTGGCATAAATGCAAATGTAAGCACAATAAATGGCATTATAAAATGTTTTAAAAAATCAGTTGTAGAATTCATCCCTATAGTGTGCATTCCGAGTATAGGTAAAATTCCAAGTCTATATCCAAATACAAAAACCAAAATCATTGCAAACCAAAAAGTTGGTATAGATATACCTATAGAACAAAATCCATCTATTATTTTATCCGCCCAGTTATTTTTATTTAATCCTGCCATAAGTCCTAAAACTATTGATAAGATAAGCGCACATATGTATGACGGTAATACCAAAATCATTGTGGCTGGTATCCTCGAAGCTAAATCATTAAAAATACTTTCGTGAGTAACTATCGAATACCCAAATTGTCCTGTAAGTACCCCTTTAAGCCAATATAAGTATTGTATATATGCTGGCTTATCATAGCCATACTTTATTTTAATTAGTTCTATTGCTTTCTTTGACATTTTAGGATTTGTCATAGCATCTACTGCATTATATGGTGCTAATTGTATAAGCGTAAAGCATATTATTGAAATAATTAATAGCAGCGGTACAGCCTGTACTATTCTTTTAAGAATATATCTTCCCATTTTATATCCCCTTTCATATATAGACCTTAGGTCAAACTCTTAAAAAATTAGAACTTTAAGAATTTGACCCTTAGATTTATTAATTTTATTTAACATTTTAAAATACTATAGATAGACAACTTGAAACTTTAAAATTGCAATCTCCAAATTTATCCTGATAAACTGGAATTTGTCGAGCTGAGTGAAGGGTTTTAATTCGCCCTGCTCATTAAAAAACTAACTTTTTCACTTATGTGAAAAAGTAAAGAAGAACAAAAAATAGTCGCTTTAGCGACTGCACGGAAAAGTATGCGGGTGGCGGACCATTCAGAGGGCTTTTAGCCCAGCCAGTAATATGCCCTTACAGGGCTGAGCAAACCACCGGCTTAGCCGGTGGTCATGATTAACCTTTTGCCGTGGCAAAAACCCTTCACCTTTGACAAGCAAAGCTATGTCAAACCCTTCACTTTAATTAGTTTGCAATTTTTTATATTTAGTACGACAGCCCCATTTTTTTAAAACTTTTATTTAAACTAATTTCTTGTCAAATATACCTGTTAAACCTAAGTTTTCTATTCTAGTTTTTATTTTATCTATATCTGTTGTATACAAGCCAGTTTCCTGCATCCTCTTAAAGTATTCTGAACCTGCAAAGGTATATCTAGTTTTTATGCCATCTTCCGTTAAAAGTTTATAATTTGCATAAGAAATAATATCTCCAATTGCAGTTTGCTTTGGCAAGATTAATTGAGGCATATTTAATACATGTCTTACGGCATTACATCCAGCAAGACTTCCAGTGCAAATGGCTTCAGTATGACCTACGAAAAGTCCGCTTTTCTCTCCACCGCAAAATAAATTATCTAATCCTTTAACCCTCATGTCATCTGTTCTAGGTGCAACAGATAAATATCTTATAGAATTTCCTTTTCCACCTGCATAAGGATCTACATATTTAACTTTTTCAAGCCCAGGTATTTTTCTCAATTTTTCTAGAGGATAAAAAGAAGTCATAAGCTTTGCATGTCCTGTATCAAGAAGTATTACGTTCTCAGCGAATTCTTTAAGAGCGTACTGCTGACATACTTTAAGCTTTAATTTATCAAGATTAATATCTTCAGGTGGAATTTTAAGAACAACCACACCTTTATCGTCAAGTTCCTTTACAATATCTGGAGATAAGCTTTCTTTTGCAAGTTTGCATGAACCACTAAAAGCACCAAAGGAGCCGTCTTCTCTTTCACCTTTGATATCATCAATTCCAGCTCTTTGACTTAGGCTTATACGTGGGCCAAAAGAAGGACATCTTAATACACACATAGAACAACCATTACCATATCTCAAACAATTGCCCATTGGTCCCGTAGAGCCTGTAGCTTCAATAAAAACATCTCCTTCAACATAAGTACCATCTGATAGAAAAATTCCTTTTATGGTTTTGCCACTTTTTTTAATGTCTACAACTCTTTTAACTAAATTTATTTTTATTCCCATATTGATAAGATAATTTCTTATATCTGCTTCTATTATATTTACATCATAAAGCCAGGCATGCTTGTGACCAGGAAAATCTATATTTTTATGTCTTGAATCAGCATCTGTTATGTTTATTAAATCACCAGCGCCTAAAGCTATAAGTTCTTCAGCAGCAGTAAAACGCCCATTGTTTCTCATAATTCCACCAACATTGCCGAGCCCTAAAACCATATCTGTTTTTTCATATATTGTTACGTCTGCACCAGCTTTTTTTGCTGTAATTGCAGCAGCACTACCTGCCCATCCAGCTCCAATAATAATTACCTTCATACAAAAATTACCCCCATAAATATTAATTGTTTATTAATAGATGTCACTTATTATTATGATATTTTAAACATATATTTTTGTTCCAACTTTTATAACTTTAAATTTTTGCAATGTATAAAATACGGTAATACGAAAAAACTAAAATTTGATAAAATTAATTAATACTAAGGAGGAAAAATATGAGAGAAGTAGTAATAGCAGGTGCGGCAAGAACACCTATAGGATCATTTGGGAAAGCGTTCAAGGATGTAACAGCAGTTGAACTTGGGGCACTAGTAATGAAAGAAGCAGTAAAGAGAGCAGGAATAAAACCATCAGATGTAAATGAAGTTGTTTTTGGAAATGTTCTTCAAGCAGGGCTTGGACAAAATACTGCAAGGCAAGCGGCTGTAAAGGCTGAATTACCAATACACATTCCTGCTTTTACAATTAACAAGGTTTGCGGTTCGGGGTTAAGAGCTGTAAGCTTAGCAGCTCAAATGATTAAAGCAGAAGATGTAGATGTAGTTATTGCTGGTGGAATGGAGAATATGAGTAGAGCTCCATATTTAGTTGAAACTGCAAGATGGGGAAACAAAATGGGTGACGTTAAGTTAGTAGATGAAATGGTTAAGGATGGATTATGGGATGCTTTTAATGATTATCATATGGGAATAACAGCTGAGAATATTGCTGAACAATGGAAAATATCAAGAGAAGAACAGGATAAATTTGCATTAGAATCACAACAAAAAGCGGAAAAATCCATAAAGAATGGGATATTTAAAGAAGAAATAGTGCCAGTTACTGTAAAAACTAGAAAAGGAGAAATTGTAGTTGATACAGATGAACAGCCTAGATTTGGAACTACTCTTGAAAATCTTACAAAGCTAAAGCCTGCATTTAAAAAGGCTGGAACTGTTACTGCTGGTAATGCTTCTGGTTTAAATGATGGTGCTGCAGCATTAGTTGTTATGAGTGCCGATAAAGCAAAAGAATTAGGAATTAAACCATTAGCTAAAATAATATCTTATGCATCAGTTGGTTTAGATCCTGCTATAATGGGCTATGCACCATTTTATTCAACCAAAGAGGCACTAGAAAAAGCTAATTTAACCGTAGATGATTTAGATCTTATAGAAGCAAACGAAGCCTTTGTTGCACAATGTGTGGCTGTAGCAAGAGACTTGAAATTTGATATGAGCAAGGTAAATGTAAATGGCGGAACAACTGCTTTAGGTCATCCAATTGGAGCATCTGGAGCAAGAATACTAGTCACCCTCTTGTATGCAATGAAAAATAGAAATGCTAAGAAAGGTCTTGCCACTTTATGTATAGGTGGGGGACAGGGAACCTCTTTAATAGTAGAAAGTATGCTCTAATTATGATATATAAATAAGCTAAACGTTTAAAAATATAAGTTTCAAAATTTTACGAGTAATATTTTATATTTATTAGTTAAAAAGTGAAGGCTTTTAACAAGCAAGGCAAGTTAAAACCCTTCACTAACATAAAATCCAACTTATACAAAAAATGCATCAATTATTTTAAGCTTTCTAAACATATCTTCTATCCTTAAATAAATATCTAGGATCTATCTGAACCTTGCAAAGTTTTTTTAATTTATGCCCGCTATAACGTACACCGCATGTTCCACACACTCCCTCACTGCAGCACATTTTGGCATTATTGCAAGAAGAAACCTTTATGTCGTCATCTATTTTGTTTAAAACTCTATTTATTAGTATGTCTGGACCTGATATATGAATTAGATTGACTTTTTTATTTTTTATACATTCTGATAAAAGAGTAGAAAACTCATAGGGGAGCTCTCCTTTAGTAAGCATGTTACAGTAGAAGATTTCGGCATCGCATTTTTCAAGGTATTCTTTTACAAAATTATCGTTTATATTAGCACTATCAATTATTATTAGTATTTTGTTGCCATTTGAATAAAGTTTTTTCATAACAGGAACCATAGGGGCTTCTCCTATGCCTCTTGCCACAATTAATGCGCACCCATCCTTTAGGGAATTGATGCTCTTTATTCCTAATACTCCATTCCAATAAGGCCCTCTAACCAAAATATTATCTTTTTCGTTTAGTTCATTTATAGTTTTAGTTTTTATTCCTTTTATCTCTATGGCTAATTTCAGAGAATTTTCTTTTGTATTTGCCTCCATTACGGATATAGGAGCATCATAATAAAAGTTTTTTTGATGGGTTTCTCAAAAATACATAGCTGCCAGGAGAAGATAAATCCTGTACTAATTTATGTTTTGCAAGTATTGTTAATATAAGTAATTTATCATCTACGTTTTCTTTTTTCGCAATAGTACAGCTATATGCTTTCCTTTGAGTTCTAGCTTTATTACCGTTCCACATATATTCTTGATATATACAAACACCCTTCCAGTTTGTACAGTCACAGGAATCTTTACCCTTAAGCTGTGAACAAAGTATGCAGTCACCAGTTTCAGCTAAATGACATGGACAGTATTCACTTCCGCCGTCGATACAATCTATTATTTCATAATTCATGTAACAACCTCCAGTATTCTATTTAAAAGCTCTAATATTAGATTATTAATATAAATAATAATTGTTACTAAAAATTCAAGACTTAAGCTTACACATTTAAATTGAAAATAAATTTATGATTTGCTACAATTAAAGATAAATTAATGAAAGGATTAATGTATTATAGTATTAGCTAATGTCAATAATTAAAAAATAAGATTATACTTAATATGAAAGGCTGATAATTTTGAAGAAAACTTTTAAAATATTTGCAATGCTTTTTGTTTTTAATATTTACGTTAACTTCTTGCAGTATAAATATTAAAACTTCTAATGAAAAATCTCAAAGTGTATCAAATGAATACAATGAAAAATTAAAAATTCATTATATAGATGTAGGCCAAGGAGACAGCATACTTGTTCAAAAAAATTATAGTAATATGCTTATAGATACAGGGACTAACGATTCAACAGAAAAGTTAATTTCATATTTAAAAAAGCAAAATATAAGAAAAATTGACTATCTTATTTTAACCCATCCTCATGAGGATCACATAGGAGGAGCAGATGCAGTAATTAAAGATTTTGATATAGGCAAACTTTATATGCCTAAGGTAGGTACTTCAACAAAAACCTTTAGGGATGTTCTTATGGCTATGAAAAATAAAGATTTAAAAGCAAATGAGCCAGAACTTTTAGAAAGCTTTAAATTTGAAGATGCAAATTGTACATTTTATGGTCCAATTAATAGCGAAAAGAAAGATTTAAATACATACTCGATAATACTTAAATTAACTTATGGCAGTACAAAATTTCTTTTTACCGGTGATGCGCAGGCTGAAAATGAAAGAGCTATGATATCTAAGGGCTATGATTTAAGTGCAGATGTATTAAAACTTGGACATCATGGAAGTCGAACCTCTACCTCCAATGATTTTCTTGATAAGGTAAATCCTAAGTATACAGTTATAAGTTGTGGAAAAGAAAATGATTATGGGCATCCACATAAGGAAACTGTAAATAGATTAAAAAGTAGGAATATACCATTATATAGAACTGATGAAAATGGCACTATAATTTGCACTAGCGATGGTAAAAATATAAGCTTTAATTGTAGTCCTGGAGATTACAGAAGTGGAAGGAGATAAGCTTAATGAAAGTGGTTATAGATAGATTTGAAGGAAATTATGCTGTTTGTGAAAAAGAAGATAGAACTATGATCAACATAGAGCGAAATTTAATTCCTAAGGAGGCCAAGGAACAAGATGTTCTGTTTTTAAAAGAAGGAATGATTTTCATAGATAAAAATTCTACTAAGAAGAAAAAAAATGAAATTGATGATCTAATGAAAGATATGTGGAAATAAAATAATTATTTATTGAAGAAGGAGTAAGTTTATGAGGGAGAGTAAATCTAATGAAGAGATATGGAATGATGTAAAAAATGATCCATGGTTTATAGAAAAAATAGAAAATCCAGATGATGACATATGTATTTACTGTGTTAAAAATGCTTGGAATACATTAAAGCTTATAAAAGATCCTTCAGATAATATTATAAAAGAAGCTTTAAAAACAAAGGGATGGGCAATTCAATTCGTTAAAAATCCAAGTGAGGAATTCCAACTTTTAGCCATAGAATCTGATTGGGATTCTATACAGTATATAAAAAATCCTTTTGAAAGCGTAAAAATTAAGGCAGTTGAAATGAATTGGAAAGCAATAGCATATATAGACAACACAAGTATTGATATGGAGCGAATTGCTGTAAGGCAAAATGCTGAAGCCATAATGTATATTAGTAATATTACTGATGAAAAGAAACGCATTTTTATAAAAGACAATATAAACTCAATAAAGTATTTGAATTTAGAGAATACAGATATCGTAGAAGAAACATTAAAAGAAAAAGTTTCTGACATAAATATAGATAAACAGTATATTGATGATTTTTTAAGGCTTAAATCTTTAAGTATAAATAAGACAAAACTTATATATAAATTTGGAAGTAAAAAGGCAAAAATGTATTTTATTGACTTAAAATTATCTGTGTAAGGAGAACAAAAATGAAATTTACAGAAGCATTACAAAGTATACATCTTGTAATTAACTCAGGTTCAGTACCTTTACTTGTAGGTGAAAGTGGAATAGGTAAAACTGCTCTAATAAAGCAGTTTGCGGCTGACTACAATTATTATTACATTAATATAGATGGAAACCTCCTTAAAGAAGGAGAAATTGGTGGGTTACCTTCAGTGGAAAAATATTATACTAATATAAATGAAAAAAAAGTAGAAAAAAATAGGACAACTTATGCTGTATATTTTAAATTTGCTTATATAGATGAACTTTTAGAAAAAGATCCAAATGCAAAAATACTGCTGTTTATTGACGAAATAAATAGATGTGAGCACAGTGTGCAGCAGGAAATTATGAATATAATACTTAACAGAGAAATTAATGGATATAAACTTAATGATAATGTTGTAGTAGTTGCTGCCATGAACCCATCAAATAAATATGATGAGTTTGAGGACAGCGAATATCAGGTTGTGGATATGGACCAAGCTCAAGAAGATAGATTTGTGTGGATTTACATGGAGTCAGATGTAAATGAATGGCTAAAATGGGGAATGAAATTAGAAAATGGAGAACCTAGAATACATGATGATGTAATTAATTTTATAGCGAGCTTTCCGGAATATTTACATGCACCCAATTCAAAAGAATCAATAAAGCCAACCCCAAGAAGTTGGGTTAGAGTTTCAAATATTTATAGGGAATACTTAAAAGAAAAGGGTTCTTTGTCATTAAGTATTTTATATAATGTTGTTAAAGGAAATGTAGGAGCTGCAATTTCTCAAGACTTTTTAAATTATATTGAAGAAAATAAAAATCCAATTATTAAACCTGAAGAAATATTTAAAAATGACTACATAACAGATGAATTAAAAAATAGAATTAAAACGGAAAGCCATTCAAGATTATATTTGACTGCGAGAAAGGTTCTATTTTATTTAACTAACCTTCAAGAAAGAGAAAGAGAAATAAGTCTCTTTTCTGAATTTTTAAGCTATTATCCTGATGACTTAAAAATGGGTATAATGCAGGGTATTAAAAGTGACTTCACTCAAAACCTTTATGAAGATTTTTTGAATAATGATATTTTTATTGAATCATTCTTTTCTATGTATGAGGATATAGAAGAATAGAGGATTGATGGATTTGAAGAATAATATTGAAGATGAAATAAAGGATTTATTTTGTGAAAGTCTAGAACTTAAAGAAGAACTTTTAGCAAATAAAGGTTTTAAAAAAAGGTTTTTTAATTTAATTGAAAAAATAAATTTTGATATGATGAATGGAGAAGACAATTTCTTTGGACTTTTTCTAATACAGTTAAAAAGAGAAATAAGAATAGATATTGCATCAGCTTGCGAAAGTGCAGCACAGCTTTCTAATTTTATAATATACTTTAATCCATATATCTTTTTAAAATGCTCTGCTTTAGAGATGCAAGCTTTAATTAAACATGAAATATATCATATAATGTACAATCATATTAAGCAGTTTAAAGTTTTATCAAGAAAATACAGTGATGTGGCAGTAAATACAGCATTTGATATTTCTATAAATCAATACATAAAAATCTCCCACCGTGGGAAGCAACCTTGGAAAACGTAAAGCTTTCATATAATGTGAATTTAGAATATGATAAATTACCTGAATACTATGCTGAAAAATTGCAGAAAAGCATAAATAAGAGAATAAGCAGTGAGGGTGCAAAAATTACTAGTAAAAATTCAAAAGGAAATTTTACTGATTTTGATGTCGTTTATTCTCACAATTTGTGGAATGAATCTATAAGTAAATTTGATTATGAACAAATAGATGCCTTAACTGAAAAACTTGTTAGAAACTCTGCAAAAGGAAAGCTTCCAGCAAAGGTTGATGAATATATAAAGAATTTAAATAGAAAAGCAGAGATATCCTGGCAAGATTACTTAAAAAGAATTATTGGTACACTACCACATGGATATAAAAAAACTATAACTAGAAGAAATAGAAGACAGCCAGAGAGGTATGATTTAAGAGGACAGCTTTCAAATCACATTATTCAAATAGTCATTGCTATAGATATTAGTGGCAGCATGAGTGATGGTGAATTTGACAGTGCGGTACTAGAAATCTTAAGTATATTATCAAAACATAACTATGAAGTCACTATAATAGAATGTGATAATAGAATAAGAAGAGTATATAGATTAAAGAGTAAAAGAGATTTAAAAAAGAGAGTTGAAACTAAAGGTGGAACGAGCTTTTCTCCTGTATTTGAATATATGAATAAAAATAAAATGAAAGATCACTTTTTAATATATTTTTACTGATGGAATGGGTGAAAAAGAGCTATCAGTAAAACCCCAAACAAAGAAAATATTATGGGTATTAACGGGTCAAAAGAGTGATTTATCATTGACCCCCAAAATAGGATCAGTTAAAAAGTTAAAAAATCACGTTGAAGAGGAATTTGAAATCTACAGGGATGTATTATTTAATAGGGGAGAATGGGCTAATAACGAATGGGCTAAATAATTTTTATAGTTTTAAGGAGGGAAAAATTTATATGGGCAAAAAAGTTTTATGCTATAAAAGAAGGTTTTGATTCTAAAAATAATATTAAGATAAAAAATAAAATTGTTAATACCTGGGCTGAATGTCTAAACTACGTAAAAGGAGTAAAAGGTGCTCAATATAAAAGCTTTGAGAATATAGATAGCGCCAAGGCCTATTTAAATGAAGGCAGCAAAATGCTAAAAAAGTCTGAAGAAAGCTATCCTAAAGATTGTTTACATATTTACGTGGATGGCAGTTACAACGTTGAGACTGAGAAATATGCTTATGGCTTAGTAGCGGTTAGAGACAATGTAGTTGAATACATTGAAAGTGCAGCAGCTAAGGATAAAAGTAAAAAAAATATAAGACAAATTGCGGGCGAATTAGAGGCGGCAATAAGGGCTGTAAAATATGCTTTAGAAAGCGGAGAAAAGAAGGTGGTTATTTTCCATGATTATGAGGGTATTAGCCATCATGCCACTGGTTTTTGGGAACGCCGCGAAGAATCTTCAATAAATTACTACAATAAGATGAATGAACTTATGAAAAATGGCATCGAGGTTATTTTTGTAAAAGTAGATAGTCACACCGGAGACTTTTTCAATGAGCTGGTAGATGAAAAATGCAAAGAAAAAGTAAAGCTTGCATCAGATAAAGTTGTAGAAAGATGGCTTTCATCAAATAAACTTAAGGTGTTAAATGATAGTGTTAAAAAGGAAATACTTAAAGTTGCACCAGGAAGTGCAGAAAGTATTGAAATTGTAGAAAAAGATTTGTCTCCAAAACAAAAATTAGATGTTTGTTCTCAATATAAAGATCTTATAATTAAATATAAAAGCAATGTGAATGAAGGCATAAATTTGATTGAAGGGTTAAGTGATGAAGAAAAAACTAAATTTATAATTTATCTGCTTAATAATTAAAACAATTTAAAAGTTATAAAGATACTTAAAGGTATTTTTTATAACTTTTTTATTTAAATAGGATTTCATATTTTTTAAAACATTCACTTTAAATAAATATTTATATATATAAAAGGAATAATAAAATAAGAAAGGGGAGATTTTATGAAAAAGTGAAGACAAAGGTTACTATAATTGATAAAGAAAAGGCTAAAGAGCAGGAGAGAGCTAAAACAAAAGACAAAAAGGATGAAGAAACGGTTCCAAAGCTCAACAACGTAGATGTTTCATCACAAACTATGTACACATAAAAAATACTGTGATTTAAAAATACTAAAATGAAGTCTAAAAATGAAAAATGGAAGTGATAATATGAATAACAGACAAAATGCTAAAGACAAGGATTCAGAACCAAAGCGTGTTAAGTCAGAAGCTGCCTATGAAGAAGCAGTTGAAGACAAAGTAGAAAAAAGAAATATGACATATGAAAAAGATGATTTTCTTAAAGACAAAGTGTAAAGAGTTGGTTTAAAGAGTAACTTTCACTACGAAAAATATTTATTATCTTTCGTAGTGAAATGATTAAAATTTAAATATGGGAAAATTTTAATATTATCGCTAAATATAAAATAAAAGTGAGTGATTTTTTATATCTTTGGAAAGGAGAATATAAATCCATGACAATAGATGAACAAGTCGTACATGATAAAGGTCTAGATAATACTCTTGATTTATTGCATGAAGGATATACTTTTATTAAAAATACAATGGATTTCTATAGATGTGATATATTCGAAACCCATCTATTTGGAGAAAAAAGTAATTTGCATAACTGGTGAGGAAGCTGCAAAAAATTTTTTATGATGAGGAACGATTTCAGCGAAAAGACGCAGCACCAAAGCGAATACAAAAAACTCTTTTTGGAATGAACGCAATTCAAACAATGGATGGAAAGGCACATACTCATAGAAAGCTTTTCTTTATGTCCTTGATGACTGAAAAGCACCAAAAAAAACTTGCTGAACTTATGCTTGAAGCTTTACAAGCCTCTGCTTATGAATGGGAAAGTATTAAAAAAATAGTGCTTTTTGATGAAGTTAAAAATATTTTATGTAAAATAGCATGCCGTTGGACTGGAGTTCCATTACCAGAATTTAAAATAAAAAACTTAGCAGATGACTTTAGTGCAATGGTTGATGGTTTTGGAGGAATTGGTCCTAGGTATTGGAAAGGAAAAAATGCAAGAACTAGAACTGAAAGATGGGCAAAAGGCATTATAGAGGATGTAAGAGGTGGAAAGTTAACGGTTAAGAATGATTCATTGCTTTATGCAATGGCATTTTATAGAGAAATTGATGGTAATTTAATGTGCTCTGAGATGGCTGCAGTGGAACTCATTAATCTACTAAGACCTGTTGTTGCTATTTCAACATATATTACTTTTGCAGCTTTAGCATTATACAAACATCCGGAATGCAAAAAAAGTTAGTAACTGATGATAATAATTACATAGAAATGTTCGTCCAGGAAGTTAGACGTTACTATCCATTTACCCCTTTTTTGGGTGCAAGAGTTCGAAAGGATTTTACTTGGAGCGGTTTAGAATTTGAGAAAGGGATGCTTGTACTTCTTGATATTTATGGCATCAATCATGATTCTAAAATATGGGGCAATCCAGATGAATTTCAACCAGAACGTTTTGAAAATAAAAAGGATAGATTGTTTAGCTTTATGCCTCAAGGCGGTGGCAAAGCTTCAGAAGGACATCGATGTCCAGGTGAAGGTATTACTATAGAAATTATGAAAGTAAGTTTAGATTTCCTTGTTAATAAGCTTGAGTTTGATATACCAAAGCAGGATTTAAGCTATAATTTAGCAAGAATACCAACACTGCCTCACAGCGGATTCATTATGAGCAATATTAAAAGGAAATCTTAAACTTTAATATTTAATTATTCATGCAGCTTCCATTGGCACTCTGTCACCTTCATTTCAATGAAAGCTGCCTCAAAGAAGAACCTGAAGTATTAAATTTAAACATAATAATGTCCACCTAATCGAATACTTTTTTATTCATGACATATAAATAGCTTATTATGGTTTTACCATCAAAAATTTTACCATCTTTTACGTACTTTTTAAAAGTATTATTATCTAACCATAAAACTTCCCTTACATCTTCATCATCAATTTTATTGTTTTCAAATCCGATTTTTTATATTAACATGATACAAATGCAAGATGCTTTTGCTGAAGCCAAGCATAGGAGTATAAGATATAATTTTATTTAAAGCATTCTTATTCACATTTAAATTAGTTTCCTCTTTAAGTTCTCTTATTAAACAATCTTCAGGGGTTTCACCCTCTACATCAAGACAACCTGCAGGTATTTCTAAAGTTTCTTTCATAACAACTGGTCTAAATTGTTTCACCATTAAAATATCTCCAAATTCATCTGTTACAAAAGCAGCAACAGCATCATAATTATGAAGTATGTCATAGGTTTTGCCATTAATATTTTTATTATAAATTTTTAACCATCCATCATAAACCAATTTTTCATCTGACATAAAAAAAGACCCCTTTTCTTTATTTAAAGCTCTTATATATTATATATATGCCTGCTAGAACAAGAAATGCTGATAATATCTAATACGAAATAGTGTATAGTTTTTTGGATAATACTAGAATAATATAGTATAATATTATTCTAAATATGTTTTAAAAATTTTGGCAACAAAAAAGTACAATGTGGTGGTGATTTATTTGACAAGGTATATGAAAGGAATTTCAAAAAAGAGAGGTTTAAAACCAGGAAGTCTTGTTCATATAGGAAGAAAGACAGGTAAGAATTCAAAAATAAGCGTTATGGACTACAAAGTTGATAAATTTGAAGAAAAAGATTTAAAAAGTATAGAAGAAAGTTTTAAATATAAAAACTCTGATTCTACAACATGGATAAATGTGGATGGACTTGAGGATATAATTCTATATGAAAAGTTTGGACGCGAATTTGGAGTACATCCTCTTATAATGGAGGATATTTTAAATACTAACCAAAGACCTAAAATTGAGGAATTTGATAATTACATTTATGTTGTTTTAAAAATGATATACTATTCGAAAAATGTACCTGTAGTTGAGCAAGTAAGTTTGATTTGCATGAAAAATTTAGTAATAACTTTTCAAGAACAGGAATTAAAAGGCGATGTCTTTGATAATTTAAGAAATAGAATAAGAACTCAGGGTAATAAAATAAGAAGTGCTGGAACAGATTATTTGGCTTATGCAATTATCGATTCTATAGTTGATAACTATTTTGTTGCTCTTGAGAAATTTGAAGATAGAATAGAGATTTTTGAAGAAAAGCTTTTGAAAAATCCAACGAATGAAGTATTCACGGAAATATATAATATGAAGAGAGAAATGATTTTTATAAGAAAGTCAGTATGGCCTCTCAGAGAAGTTATTAACGTGCTTCAAAGAGGAGAGACAAAATTTATTGGAGCCGATACTGGTGTATATTTTAAGGATGTTTATGATCATACTATACAGGTTATAGATTCAATAGAATTGTTTAGAGATATAATTGAAGGTATGATGGATACATATTTATCAAGTGTGAGCAATAAAATGAACGAGGTTATGAAATTTCTTACAATATTTTCAACAATCTTTATTCCTCTCTCTTTTTTAGTTGGGGTTTACGGAATGAATTTTGATAATATGCCTGAACTTAAAATACACTATGCATATCAAATATTATGGGGAATTATGATTTTTATTGCAGTGGGAATGCTTGCATATTTTAAAAAAAAGAAATGGTTATAAGGTGATTATGATGGAAGAAAGATTACAAAAATACATGGCTAGCTGTGGTGTTGCCTCGAGAAGAAAATGCGAAAAATTGATTGAAGAAGGAAGAGTAAGCGTAAACGGAGTTACTATAACAGAGCTTGGTTTTAAGATTAATACAGATAGTGACAAAGTTTTCTTGGATGGAAAACCAATAAAAATTGAAGAAAAAAAGATTTACATAGCTTTAAATAAACCTAAGGGATATATTACTGCTTCAAGTGATAATAGGGGAAGAAAAACTGTAATTGATATTTTTGATTTTAAAGAAAGACTTTTCCCTGTAGGTAGACTGGATTATGAAACCTCAGGACTTCTCATAATAACAAATGATGGTGAGATATTTAATAAAATAATGCATCCCAAACAAAATATAAATAAAACATACATTGCACTTGTATCTGGTATTCCTGATGAAACAGAGATATCAACTCTAAAAAAAGGTGTGGATATAGGTGGGTATATAACTGCACCTTCAGAAGCTTCAATAGTAAAAGTTGAAGGTAAAAATTCAATTTTGAAAATAGTGATACATGAAGGTAAAAAAAGACAAGTGAGAAGAATGTGCAGAGCAATACATCATCATGTCATTGAACTTAAAAGAGTTTCTATTGGAAGTATAACGCTTGGTGATCTAGAAGTAGGACAGTGGAGATATCTAAGCAAGGATGAAGTAAATTATTTGATGAATATTTAGAATCAGAGCATTTAATGAAATTGCAGTGAGCATTGAACCCTCTGCAATTTGGATGCACTTCTATCGAAATCACCCTAATAAAATGAATAAAATATTGAATAAGTTTTCATTTAATGTTAAAATGAAATAAATAATTCATTTTGAAATTATATAAAATTATTTATTTCACTTTGCATCTTAGAAGGGGTTTGATACATATGGAAAACGAAAAACATGATCTTATGAGAACTATTCAAATTAAATTTCCAAGATTAAGTAAAGGCCAAAAATTAATAGCTGAATATATATTAAAGCATTATGATAAAGCTGCATTTATGACAGCATCAAAACTTGGTATAAGTGTAGGTGTAAGTGAATCTACGGTAGTTAGATTTGCAAATGAGCTTGGGTTTAGTGGTTATCCAAAGCTTCAAAAGGCACTTCAGGAGCTTATAAAAAATAAACTTACAACTGTTCAGAGAATAGAGCTTTCAAATGCTTTTATATCAGAAGAAGATTCTCTAAAAGGTGTTTTAAAAGCTGATATGGAGAATATTAGGGTAACACTTGAAAAAATAAATCAAAATACATTTAATGAAGTTATAAACTCAATATTTGCTGCGAAACGTATATATATAATTGGGCTTAGAAGTTCTACAGCACTTTCTGAATTTCTTGGATTTTATTTAAATCTTATTTTGGACAATGTGCATGTCATAAACTATGGTATAAGTGATATATTTGAACAAATTATAAATATATCTTCAGATGATCTTTTAATAGGAATAGGTTTTCCAAGATATGCAGCAAGAACAATAGAAGCTTTAAGTTTTGCAAAATCAAGGTCTACAAAGGTAGTAGCTATAACTGATAGTTTACTTTCTCCGCTTGCTACAGAAGCAGATTATACACTTATAGCTCAAAGTAATATGGCATCCTTTGTTGATTCCTTAGTTGCACCTTTAAGTGTTATAAATGCACTTATTGTAGCAGTTGGATTGAAAGAAAAGCATAAAATTTCTAAAACCTTTAGTGATCTTGAAAATATTTGGGAAGAATATAGAGTATACTCATACAAAAATATGGAAGATAAATAATAATAGATATTTTATTATAAACATATAAAAATTAAGAGGAGTATATGATATACTCTTCATTTTTATTTACAATGATTTTAAAGAAGGTGGATTAATGAACACAGTAATTGTTATAGGTGGCGGTCCTGCTGGAATGATGGCTGCAATTACAGCTGCTGAGAAAAATAATGTTATATTAATAGAAAGAAACGAAAAACTAGGTAAAAAATTATATATTACAGGTAAGGGAAGGTGTAATATAACAAATTATAAAGATATAAGTGAATTCTTTGATAACATCCCTGGAAATCCTAATTTCTTGTACAGTGCGCTGTATTCTTTTACTAATATGGACACAATAGGTTTTTTTGAAAATTCAGGAGTAAAGTTAAAAAAAGAAAGAGGAGATAGAGTTTTTCCTGTTTCCGATAAATCTTCTGACATAATACATGTGTTTCAAGAAAAAATAAAAGAAAAGCAAATAAAGGTTATGTTAAACACAAGAGTTAAGGAGGTAAACTCTAATGGCAAAAATATACAAAGCATTGTTACTGACAAAATGAAATAATAAAAGGTGACTATTTTATTATTTGTACAGGTGGAATGTCTTATCCTCAAACAGGTTCAACAGGTGACGGGCTTAATTTTGCGAAAAAACTTGGTCATAATATAGTAAAAACTGTTCCATCCCTTGTTCCAATAGAAGCAGATGAAAGCTGGATACCGGAGCTTCAGGGACTTTCTTTAAAAAACGTTGATTTTACAATAAAAAAGGATAAAAAGGTTCTTTATCAAAATTTTGGTGAAATGCTTTTTACACATTATGGAGTAACTGGTCCTATTGTACTTAGTGGAAGTAGAGTTGTAAATTTTAACAATAAGCTTAAGGGAATAATAAATTTAAAACCAGCCTTAACTGAAACTGAGCTTGATAAAAGGATTCAAAATGACTTTATAAAATATACAAATAAAGATTTGAAAAATGCGCTTAATGACCTATTGCCACACAAATTAATACCGATAATTATCTCATTGTCAAAAATAGATCCTGATAAAAAGGTAAATGCAATAACTAAGGAAGAACGAAAGAATTTAGTCCATTTGCTTCAAAATTTGGAATTTAATATAAAAGGCTTACGTCCTATTGCTGAGGCTATAATTACTGCTGGAGGTATCAATGTAAAAGAAATTGATCCTTCAACAATGAAATCTAAACTAATTAGTAACTTATATTTCTGTGGAGAGATTATAGATGTGGATGGATATACTGGAGGCTTTAATTTACAAATAGCATTATCAACAGGTTATTTAGCTGGAATAAATGTAGCTAATTGAAAAATATGATAATTTTAGACTTTAATTGCCTTTATATTTATTAAGATGTAATTAAAGTTTGTAAGAAAAAAATTATATTTTGTAGAAATTTTAAAGGGTTTTTTTTATTTATATAGAATACATTAATGTAATAGTATTTCTTTGGAAAGGCGGAATACGTTTTGAATTTAAGTATAGCGATAGATGGTCCTGCTGGTGCAGGAAAAAGCACGATAGCAAAACTTGTAGGTAAAAAATTTAATCTTATGTACATAAATACAGGATATATGTATAGGGCAGTTACCCTAATGGCAATAAAACATAATATACACTATACAGATAAAAAAAATTTATGTAAATTAATTGATTCGCTTTCTATGCATTTTGAAAATGACAGAATTATAGTTGATTCTAAAGATATAAGTGATAGGATAGTTATGCCTGACATTAGTAAAAATGTTTCAAATTATGCTGCCGTTTTGGAGGTTAGGGAAAAACTTGTCAGTATACAAAGAGCTCTTTCAGAAAAATATAATGTTATAATGGATGGAAGAGATATAGGAACTGTAGTTCTTAAAAATGCAAAATTTAAGTTTTATTTAACAGCTTCTCCAGAAGAAAGAGCGAAAAGACGATATGATGAACTCACGAAAAAAAATATTGAAGTTAATTATAATGATATATTAAACGACATAAAAAAGAGAGATTACATTGACTCTAATAGAAAAGCAAGTCCATTAAAAAAGGCGAAAGATGCTGTGGAAATCGATTCTTCCTTTATGAGTATTGAAGATGTAGTTAATTACATTTCTAAATATATTACAGATAGAACGTAATATAATTATAGTGAAATCATGGTAAAATTAAATTATATAGATTTTAGTGGAGATGGTTTCACCATAGAAAAGGTGGTACTATAATAGTATGAGGGAAATAATATTTGCAGAAAAATCCGGTTTTTGCTTTGGAGTAAAAAGAGCTGTTGAAACTGCTCTAGAAACAAGAAAGAAATATGGCAAAAAAATATATACTCTTGGTTCTTTAATTCACAATAATGATGCAGTTAATTATCTTAAAAATAAAGGTATATATCCTATTGAAATAAGTGATCTAGATTTTTTAAAACAAAATGATGTTATAATAATAAGATCACACGGTGTGCCAAAAAGTACAATCGAATTATTAAATTCAAAAGGTATTATAATAGTAAATGCTACGTGTCCTTTTGTTTCAAATATTCATGAAAAAGTAAAAAAATATAACGAACTTAAGTATGATATAGTAATTGTTGGTGATGAAAAACACCCTGAGGTTATAGGAATTAACGGATGGTGTGACAATAAAGCGTATGTATCTAAAGACGGAGATAATCTTAAAAATTTGAAATCTAAAGTATGTATTGTTTCTCAAACTACAGAAAAACTTTCTAATTTACAAAAAGTAGTCTCAAAGGTTGTTAAAATTTCAAAGGAAATAGCAGTGTTTAATACTATTTGCAGTGCTACTTCCGAAAATCAAAAAGCTGCAGATGAGCTTTCTAAAAAAGTAGATTGTATGGTTGTTATTGGTGGAAAGCAAAGCTCAAATACCAGAAAGCTTTATGAAATATGTAAAAGCAATTGTAAAGCTACAATTCATGTAGAAAATTCAGGTGAAATACCTGATGAAATAATAAAAAACAAAAACTATTTAAAAATAGGTGTAACAGCTGGAGCTTCAACACCTGATTGGATTATCGAGGAGGCAATTGATAAAATGAGTGAAAATAATACAGTTACTGAAACAAACAATGAAATGGCTGATGCTATGAAATTTATAGCCGAAAATGAAAGTAAAATTTATGCTGGCGCCCATGTAAGTGGGGAAATAATTCAGGTATCAGAAAAGGAATTATTTTTAAATATAGGCTACAAGCGTGATGGTATTATACCAAAAAGTGAAACAGAATGTTCTAAAGAAAGTCTAAAAGATGTATATAAAGTAGGAGACAATATTTCTGCCAAAGTAATTAAATTAAAAGATGATGATAATTACGTGGTTTTATCAGTAAAAGAAATTCAAAGAGAAGAAGGTTACAAAGAAATAAAGGATGCTTTTGAAAACAAAACAAAACTAAATGTAAAAGTTAAAGAGTCAGTTAACGGTGGAATAATAGCTCTTTATAAAGGAATTAGAGTTTTCATACCTGCATCTCATATAGAATTATTTCATGTAGAAAATCTTGATCAATATATTGGCAAGGAACTTGAAGTTGAAATAATAGAATATTCAACAAAGAAGAAACAAAGCAAAATCGTAGGTTCAAGAAGAGAAATATTAAAGAAAGAAAAAGAAGTAAAAGAAGAAACAGTATGGAATGAATTAGAGCAGGGACAGACAGTAGAAGGAGAAGTAAAAAGATTAACTGATTTTGGTGCTTTTGTTGACATTAAGGGTATAGATGGACTACTTCATGTTTCTGAAATATCATGGGGAAGAGTCAACAAACCAGCTGATGCTTTAAAAACAGGAGATAAGATTAAGGTTTATATATTAAGTATTGATAAAGAAAACAAAAAATTATCACTTAGCATGAAAAAGCTTATAGAAGACCCATGGAATAATATAGAAGAAAAATATCCAGCCGGTTCAGTTGTTCTTGGAAAAGTTGTAAGGTTTGCTAACTTTGGTGCTTTTGTAGAATTAGAACCTGGTGTTGATGGACTTGTTCATATTTCTGAAATAAGCCACAAGAGAATTGCAAAACCATCAGAAGTTTTAACTATTGGTGAGGAAGTAAAAGCCAAAATAATAGATGTAAATGGAGAAACAAAGAAAATTGGCTTAAGTATAAGAGAAGTAGAAGAATAATAATTACTAAATGCGTGCAAAATGATAATAAGCACGCATTTTTTTATTTCAAAATAGTTATAACTTTAAATTAACCATAATATATTTTAATGTACACTAAATGCGTGCAAAATGATAATAAGCACGCATTTTTTTATTTCAAAATAGTTATAACTTTAAATTAACCATAATATATTTTAATGTACACTAATTGTGGAGGAAATACTATGGTTGATTATAGAAATGCTGAGTTCGTTGAAATCTTAAAAAACAAAGAACTTAAAATGATAAATAAAGTCATTAGCAAATATGATTTTACCGTAATTGATATTAAAAAGGTTAGAAGTGCCTACAAAATTGAAACAGACAAAGGTATGTTTTGCTTAAAAAGGATGAGACATGGCACTAAAAAAGCCTATAATGGAAACTACTTAACCTCTGAGCTTAAGAAAAATAACTTTTATAATACGGCTGGTTATATTAAAACCACAGATGGCAAATTTTTTATTCATCATAAGGGATATGTTTTCTACGTTACTGAATGGATAAACGGTGAGGAGTGTAACATGAATGATATAAACGAAACCGTCAATTGTGCTAAATTACTTGCTAATTTTCATTCAGCATGCAAAAATATTGATAAATCTAAACTTTATATAGAAAGTAATACTAAAAATTTAATGACTTTTTTTATGCGCTGTGTAAATGACATGAGAAGCTATAAAAGACTCATAAGCTCAAAAAAACTAAAAAATGGATTTGATGAAGAATATGAGAAACTTATTGATAGGTACTGCGATATAGGTTTACTATCTATAAAGCTTTTAAATGAATCATCATACTTAAGCTTTTTAAAAAATTATGATAAAAAGAAAACAATATGTCATGATAGCTTTTATTATCAAAATATAATAAAAAAGGATGATAAATATTATATTATAGATTTGGATAGTATAGTTATAGATTTTGAAATAAGCGATCTTGGAAAAATGATTAGAAGGCTTATGTTCAAAAGGAATACAATTGGGATTTTGAAAAAGCTAAATTAGTAATGGAAGCATATATGTCAATAAATAAACTTACCAGAGAAGAACTTCAAATAATGCTGGCTATTATAATTTTTCCACATAAGTTTTGGAAATTGGGTAAGAAAAGGTATGTAAAATGTAAAAACTGGACTGAAAAGAAATATATAAAAAGGCTCAATAAAATAATAGACGCAGGTGAATTTCAGGATAAATTTATACAAAAATATATTGATTACTTAAAGAAATACAATTATAATTGACATAAAAATGTTATTATTTATAATTTTTGTAAGAGGTAAATATGTATAGTTGTGAGGTTTTGAATAAGTACAATCTTAAATACTTAATATCTTTAAATTCTAAAAGATATAATTTTAATAAGCTTAACATGGATTTTATGGATGAATTTAAAAAAGATAATATGCTAAAAAAAATCCTGGTAAAAAGAAATGTACATTTGCTTAAATATAATAATAAATACATAGGCTTTATTTGGGTTAAAAAAGAAAACTCGAAAGAAACTTACAATATAAATTGTATGGAAATTTGTAAGGAATTTTTTTCAGATATTAATGCTTATAATTTACTCTTAAAGTCATTTAAATCTGCTAAAGCTTTTGTATATAAATGTGAAAAGAACTTATATAATTACTCAATATTAAAAAAGCTTAATTTTGAGGAAATAGAAGGTAACTTTGAGCTTGAAATAAATCTTGAAAAGTATTTTAATCTTAGATATTTTCAAAATGTTAAAATTGAACCCTTAGTAAAATCCAAAGAAGAAGGAATAAGATGTTACATTCAAAATGAAGTGTTTCATAAAGATGGACGTATACCAATTTCTATTGATGATATATATTATGATGAAACTCAAAATTATTACATTGATGATGGATCGCTTTTTATTAAGTTAAATAATGAGGCTATAGGATATGGTCAGCTTATATTTAAAGATGATAGGCCATTTGTCGTTAACTTTGGGCTTTTATCTGAACATAGAGGAAAGGGTTACGGAAAATATTTTCTCCAGTATATACTCAATTATATAAAATTAATTGGATATAAAAAAGCTTATATTAATGTGGACATAAATAATTATGTTGCTATTAATTTATATAAATCGATTGGATTTATTGAAAGCAAAGAATGCTGCCTTTGGAAAAAAACTATAATGGAAAGGAATGATTAATAAAAAATATTAATTGTTCTTTTTTATTTTTATAGGAACTTATAAATGAATCCAAACTGCCAGGACATAAAAGTCCTAGCAATTTTTATTAAATGCTTTCATTGTGAGTCCTTGTTTAACAAGCCATCTATTGGAACATGTAATGATTTAGTATAAAATAATCTTTCGCCCGGATACTTTTCAAAATAACATAGATCGCATATAGAATCACTTTTTAACAGCGAAGCTTCATTATTTTCTTCATTTTCAAGAAGTTTTGCATCATACATATGAAAAACCTCCTTTTTCCGTTTAAATTTAAATTCTTCATAATTTCCTCCAAATATCAGAATTCGCCTATTTTATGACACCTGCAAATATAAGCCTAAAGTTTGTTCCTTTACATTCATCTCTATTTCCATGAACTACTTCAAGCTCAAAAATATGTTCTTTATTTTCAAGGTCATCATAAAGATTCTCTATTTTAAACCATTCTTGGCCCTCTAGCATAAAGGTCTTTCACGCTCAGTTTGCATCCACTCTCCACCATCTAATCTATATTTAAATTCAGCTGATGTTTTATCAAAATTACATGCAAGTGAAAGTCCTCTTCCTTTAAAACTAAATGATAGCTTAGCTCCAACAGCAGAAGTTGCAAGTACTTGATCAATCATATTCTGGCTTCTCCATCTTCTTACTGCCCAAGGTCCTTTAAGTTTAAACTCTGAAAATGGTACCATGTAAGTGCTTTCCCAATTATTTTTATTAATGGCTTCTGGAAGCTTGTCTCCATAAGGAACACCCTTCAAACTTGGTTCATCTATTAATTCTTTTTCAAGAAAATTACTTACGCTTTGTGCATAAACTAGGCTTCCTCTTTCATCTGGATGAAGTCCATCTGGAATCCATTCTTCCCATCTCATCATTCCACTTCTAACTTCATTTAAGGCATAAAGTCCCATAAATACTGAACCAATTTTATAATGTTCTCCTAATTCTTCAAATTGTCTAATTGTTTCAGGAAGTTCATCTTTCATAAGGCTTTCGTACATATCCTGACAATAAGTATAAGTTAGTACTAAATCAACTTGTTTTTTTAAAAATTTTCTTATGAGTCCTTCTCTTGTCCTCATTCTCTTTTCAATTGACGGCTCATCATTATCATTAACTGCGTATTCTATAAATACAACATCGCAATTTCTATTAATTATATCTCTTTCTGCCCTAAACACTGCAAGATCACTTCCTGTTGCTCCTATTGCAGCATTTTCCACGTAAAATCTAACATTAGGAAAAGTCTTTTCAAACCAACCTATCACATACTCAGGCCATCTTTTATAAGATGCTGCATCAGTTATAGATCCACCTATAAATCCCAATGTAACCGTCCCTTTTTTCAAAGCATCAATTAATTTTGGAAACCCATTTCTATGTTTATATATATCTAATACCATTGATTAACATCTCCTCTGATCCTATATCTATGCTATTTATACTATAAAGTAAAAACGGTTTCATTCAAATGATCTTTATTCAGTTTTATTAACAATAATTCAGATTTAGTTAACATTTTTATTACTAAACTCATTCTCAACATTTTTAAGCACAGGACTTAATATAACTATTATGAAATATGAAACCGCGCTTATTAATAAAAAAACACAATTTCCTAAATACTTTAGCGCGATCATATATATAACAATAACGCCTAATATTTGAATAAACAGTTTAATATTTTTTACTGATTCATATATAGATATTTTTAGTGCGTTTTTTATACTCAAATAAAACCTTGAAACTATTACAAAATTCATAATAGCAATAGCTAATAAAATCATTTGAAGTAGTATAATCAAATATGCAAATCCTGTTTGCGGACCTAAAGCTGCCATAAAATAAATTCTATAAAAATATAAACCAATATACATTGCTAGAAATATACACCAATAAAATATTCCTTCAAAGAAATTTGCTTTATAGCCTTTAAGAAAATTTTTAGTTGTATTATCCATTTCCTTATTCTTATATGCCTTATTCATTGTATAAAACATTGCAATTACCGTTGGTCCTATAAATGCAGACGCTATAAGCATAATAATCCATGTTAAACTACTCTTTATTGATGCATAAAACACTACCGCTATCAAAAATGGTATATTGAAAATAACGAACCACAAGCTTGCAACTATAAATAACCATAAGTACGTCCCCAATATGTAAAATTTAGAATCTTGTAAATCATCGTTTTTCATATTATCATCCACCTTATTATTAATGTTCTTTTAAATCATAGCATTTTAATTAAATTCTACTATTTTTTGTGATATTTTATATGCATTTATAGAAATACTGCATCCAACCCTTCCTTTCTTTTTATCATGACACCCTCATGAACTAATTGATCTTTCCTGACAATAAAGCATCTGTAAAAATTCACATTGATATAAAAAGTTTTTCCTTTTGAAAAAACTTTAAATTTATTATAAGAATTTATTTAATCAAGTTACTACAAAAATCATTATAATTTAAAATAATTATATCATCAAGCATGAAGAAGTTATCTCTAATAAGCTTTTAGTTAATTATCCAAAACAAAGCCTTTATAAAAAAAACACTTAATGAAATATGCTAATACTTGTCATCACTGCTATAAAATAAAAGTGAAGAGAGTACTAAACCCTCTTCACTTTGAAAACCTTAAAATACTTTTTTCTTTTTAACAACCGAAAGTACTACTCCTGTTACAATTGTTCCGGCAACTATCGCTATAATATATCCTAATAAGTGCGTTACTACATTTGGTATGAACAATACCCATATACCTCCATGAGGAACTGCAAGCTTTGAACCCAATACCATTGATAATGCTCCAGTCACAGCTGAGCCCGCCATAACTGATGGTATAACTCTAAGTGGATCTGCTGCTGCAAATGGTATTGCTCCTTCAGTTATGAATGATACACCAAGTGCCCATGCTGCTTTTCCTGCTTCTCTCTCCTGCTCTGTAAATTTATTTTTAGCTATAACTGTTGCAAGTGCTATTCCAAGTGGTGGAACCATACCTGCTGCCATTACTGCTGCCATTATAGCTGTTCCTCCAGATGACAACGCTGTGGTTGTTAAAGTACTTGTTGCAAATACATATGCTGCCTTATTGAAAGGGCCACCCATATCGAAAGCCATCATTGCTCCTAACACAATTCCAAGTAATGCTGCATTTGCTCCTTGGAGTCCCTTTAAGAATCCTGCCAAACCATCATTTATTGCTTTTACAGGTCCGCCTAAAACAAATATCATTATTAGTGCTATAATTAAAGTTGAAAGTACAGGTATTATTAAAACTGGCATCAAACCATCTAATGCTTTAGGAAGTCTAATATACTTTTTAATAAGGACTACTGTATATCCTGCAATAAATCCTGCTAAAAGTGCTCCTATAAATCCTGCTCCTATAGTACTTGCAAGAGCCCCACCAACAAATCCTGGTACAAGTCCCGGCCTATCAGCTATAGAATAAGATATATATCCTGCTAAAACAGGAAGCATAAGTGCAAATGCCTGTTTTCCGGTGCTAAATATAGCCTCACCAATAGTACCTGGCGATTTAAAAACATAAATTCCTCCTATTGCAAAACCAAGTGCTATAAGTATTCCTCCTGCTACAACAAAAGGTATCATAAATGAAACACCAGTCATTAAATTCTTGTATATACCCTTACCAATCGACTTTCCTTCTGCTTGTGGAGCTTTTTCTTCTTTTTTCTCTTTTCCCTTGAATACTTCTTTTGTTGAAAGTGCTCTGTTTATAAGTGCTTTAGAATCCTTTATTGCATCTTTAACTGGCACTTCAACTAGTGGCATTCCTGCAAACCTTGACTTATCTACGTTTGTGTCTGCTGCTATAATAACAGCATCAGCTTCTTTTAAATCGTTTTCATTTATTACATTTTCTGCTCCTACAGACCCCTGAGTTTCTACTTTTATTTCAATCCCCATTTCCTTCGCTGCCATTTGAAGCGCCTCTGCTGCCATATAAGTGTGTGCAATACCAGTAGGACAAGATGTTACCGCTACTAGCTTTTTCATAATTACTCCTCCTTAAAATAGCTTAATTTAAAATTTTAGATTAAGTTATATCTACTCGAATATCTTTATGAAATCTTCAAAGTTGTTTGAATTATATAGCCTTTCTCTAACGTCTTCATGCATAAGCTTTCTTGATATCTCACTAAGTGCCTTTAAATGAACGTCACTAGATTCTTGTGGTACTGCTATCAAGAAAAATAGTTTTGCTGGTTTGTCATCCATTGACTGATAGTCTACTCCTTCTTTACTTAAACCAAAAGTTATCGTTGGTTCCTTTACTGCACTACATTTTCCGTGTGGAATAGCTATTCCCATTCCAATTCCTGTAGAGAATTCTTCTTCTCTTTTTAAAACAGCATCTTTTAGTTCTTGTTTATTTGTTACTTTTCCATCCTTATACAATATATCTATTAATTCATCTAAAACTTCATCTTTAGTTTTAGCCTTCAAGTTAAATTCTGCTCTATTTTTTGAAAACATATCCTTAGTGCTCATTTTAATTCCTCCTAACATTTATATTTACTTTTTGTACCAAGCTTTGAACCTGATTTAAATCACATGCCTGTGTTCCTTCAAGTGATACTGACGCAGCCCCTGTTGCCACTGCAAATTTCAAAGTCTTTTCATCATCAAAATTATTTAGCATTGAATATATCAAGGCTGCAACCATTGAATCACCTGCTCCAACAGTACTCATTACAGGCACTTTTAGACCTTCACCATATAATACCATTTTGTTGCTTACCAAAATTGCTCCCTTTTCTCCAAGTGAAATTAAAACTTTCTTTAGTCCATTATCTATAAGCTTTTTCGCCTCACATATCATATCATCCTCTGAATTCAAATTTCTATTTAGAAAAAATTTCAAACTCATGTTTATTAGGTTTTATAATATCAGGCTTTTCCTTTATTCCTTCACTTAAAAGTTCTCCTTCTGCATCTAAAATCACAAAAGCACCTTTTTCCTTCGCTAGTTTTGTTAAAATCCCATATATATTTTTAGGAATATTAGGACATGCTCCTCCAGAAAGGGCTATTATATCACCTTCATTACAAATACTTTTAAATTTATTTATAAAATCATTTAATTCTTCTTCTGTAATTTCAGGCCCAGGTTCATTTATGTCTGTATAAATTTTATTCTTGTTATCAACAACTTTTATATTTGTTCTAGTATCCTCGGTTATTTCTAAAAAGTTATTAACTATTCCCATATTTCTTAATTCTTTTTTAAAGGTATTCTTCCAGCTTCCACCTATGAATCCGGTACACGCCGATGGTATTCCAAATTTCTTTAGAACCTTAGAAACATTTATCCCTTTTCCACCTATATCATATCTAAGTTTAGATACTCTATTTACTTTTCCAAGTTCAAAATCCTGAATTGCAATTGTTTTATCCATTGCTGGATTCAATGTAACTGTAATTACCATTAACGTTCACCTCCATTTTAGCCAGTGACTATAATATCAACACCTCTACTCTGAAAATCGCTTATAACTTCATCAGCTATATCCCCACTCGTAATAATTGATGTAACATCTTTAATTTCACAAATTACTGAAAGACATGCATTTTCAAACTTAGAACTATCAGCTACTATAAACACTTTATTAGCAGAATTCATCATAGCTTTTTTAGTTTGTGCTTCAATAAAGTTTGGTGTTGTAATACCTTCAATGGCCGATATGCCATTAGCTCCAATAAAAGCTTTATCAACTCTAAAATACTTAAAAATATCTTCACAAGTACGACCAACCATAGCTCTAGTATTAAATCTTAAACTTCCTCCAGTTATAATAAGCTCCATATCCTTATTGTTGGAAAGTTGTTCTGCTATATCTATGGAATTTGTTATCACTGTCAAGTTTTTTGCCAATATATTTTTCGCTACTTCCAGTGTGGTTGTACCAGAATCGAGAATTATTGTATCGCCATCTTTAATGATACTGGCTGCATATTTAGCTATAGCTAATTTTTCTCCAAGTTTTTCATCTTTCTTATCTATAAAAGATGGTTCAAAGTTAGTTATATCAATTTTAACTGCTCCACCGTGAGTTCTTTTAAGTATCTTTCTGTTCTCCATTTCTTGAAGGTCTCTTCTTATTGTAGCCTCGGAAACTTTAAAATATTCGGAAAGCTCATTTACTTTTATGCTTCCATTTTTATTTAACATTGAACTTATTTGTTTTTGTCTTTCTTCTGCAAACATATAATCACCTTTCATGTATTCGTTTACTAGCGTTTGTGCTTGCATTTGTTTGTTTGATTATATTGTAAACAAAATTAAACATTTTGTCAATACATTTTTCAAATTTTTAGTCTCATTCAAACACATTTAAGCAAAAACGCATAAACTATTTTTATTAGATTGTGTTCTAACTAAATGTTGATTTTTACATTTAGTTAGAACACAATATTTTATTAAAAATAAACTACAGAAAACTTAGGGTTTCCTGTAGTTTATACAATTTATCTACCAGCTATAACAACATCATGCATTTCTATTGCCTTAGGTCCTACAAATCCATTTTCACTTTGGATCTCTTTTGATAGAAAAAAATGTTATCATGTAAATTGTCTATATTGGCATTTAACGAACCGCCAGTTATAGGAATGGTCTTTTCCCCGTCAAAATACCAGCCTAACCTTACTTCTCCACCAAAATCTCCTGTTGTTGAATCCATTTGAAAATCAGAAAATGCTACAAGCTCCAAGTATGGCTCTTTCCTCATATCATCTATACTCTTACTTCCAGGTTCTACAACAAAATTCTTAATATCGCCTGTTGCTTTAGTATTCAAATAATAACTGTGCCTTAAATCACCATGATATTTTTCAAGTTTTCCATTATTAATAACTGTGATTTTATGTAAAGCCACACCATCATCATCCACAGGCTCAGAATAAATAGAGTTTCTAACTTTAGGATCAAGTATTAAATTTATTAGATCTCCCTTGACTTCTTTGCCTTGGATTAATTGTGCTAATTTAAAAGTAGATATTTTATTATAAACATTAGACGCCCTAGAATTATTAACGTAATAGCTTAGCACTTCCTTTACAGGAGATCCGCTTAATATGATCTTATATTTTCCAGACCTAACAGTTTCTTTAGCTTTAGCTCTTTCTTTAGCTAAAAATATCATGTCCTTTACAGAATTTGATATATAATCCGGATCATAATCTGAAAAAGTAAGCATTTTATATAGTTCAATTTCTTCTTCTTCTTTCCAAGTTGTTATAAATTCTATCATACCATCATAATTATAGTAACTTGAATCTACACCATATGATGCAATAATTCTCTTATAATTTTTATTCAAAAATATTTCTGCCGAATTTATTCCACCCTTTTCTTCGTCGTCATTTTTGTACAACGCCTCTATTAGCTTCGGCATCCAATCTGAAAGTTCACCTTTTGCAAACTTACTATATATACTTTCCAATTTATCATTATTTATTTTAGGAATATCATAGTATTCATTTTTCACAAATCCAGCTGCAAAGATGTTATCTCTTATGAGTTTTTTAATTTCATCTTCTGTCATTGTTGGATCTATATTAAAAACAGAGCTACCTCTATACTTGAGTCCATTTTCTTTAAAATCTCTATATACTGTAATTTCAAAATGTTGTACATCCTTGCTTCTAGTCATATCAATATCTTTTTTAACTAAAAATACCTCTTCTGAGCTTGTCCTTGTTTCAATTATTTTATATTCACTAACATCTTCATCTTCCAAAATAGATTTTATTTTATTTATCATTATCCTAACCTCACCTTCGCCTTAATATATGGTCCACCGCTAGAGACTTTTACCCATTCCTTATATCCCTTTCCGCAAGCTCCATTGCCATCTACTTGAACTTTATCAGATATCATCGAAATCGACTCTAAAAGTTCTGGAACATATCCAGTCAAAACCACTGGTGAAACAAGATTTTCTGTCAATTTACCATCTATAATCTCAATTCCATAATTAACCATACACTGAATACCCCAATTTTTAGGATCTTCCATTCCGCTAGAAGGACACATTAATAAAAATCCTCTTTTTATGGATGCTATCATATCTTCTAGTTTATCATTTCCAGGAGAAAAGAAAGTATTAGTCATTCGCGCGTATGCTTTTCTTTCAAATGAAAATCTTTTTCCATTTCCTGTTGGTTTAATATTTAACCTAAGCGCAGATAATTTATCCGAAAGACCTCTTTTTAATATTCCATTTTCTATAACTACAGTATCTGTACCAAGTACCCCTTCATCATCAAATAAATATGAAGAAACTTGTTTAGCTGAAGTTGCTCCATCATGCATAGTAACAAGCTTAGAAGCCACTGGTTTATTCATATACTCAGCAGCTTTAGCTCTATTTTTTACTAACATATCCATTTCAACTCCATGTCCAAAAGCTTCATGAGCAATTAAACCAGATACATCTGGTGAACATATAACATCATATACTCCTGGTTCTACAGTCTTTGCATCTAGGAGCTTTACTGCTGTATCAACAGTATCATTAATCTTACTATCCATCTCATCTAATAATTCTGCTCCCTTAAGTCCTGAAAATACATTGTAGTTAATCTTAGTATTATTATCTTTTCTAGCTAAAGCTGTTATATAACCTTCGCTCCATATATATGATTGATATAAGTCTTTATTATTAGAAATAAATATTTTAGATACTTGAACCTGATGAAAAATCACCTGTGCATCTAAAAGAAATTGTGAAAATGAAAGAGCCTTTTCCTTTACTTTAGTGAGCTTATGAATTATATCCTTGTCACCAAAATCCTCAGGAAGAATATCAACTTCACCTATAAAACTACCATCTATTTTTTCATCTTCCACAATTGGATATTTGGTTATGTTAGCTTTATTATGTAATTTATTTATTTGTGTATTTACTCTATTTTTTATAGTTAATGCTATTTTATCAATATCATCATCATCTAATTTGTTAAAGGAATATTCAGAATAGTTAACACCATTAAAAACTCTTACTACAAAGCCTCTCTCATTCCAAAATGAATCACCAATATTTACTCCTGTCCTTCGAACAGTGTACTTTTTCCCATGTGAATCAGTACCTAAAACAGATACATATTTAAAATCTTTCGATAATATATGTACTAATTTTTTAACAATGTCTCTTTTCTCTATCAAAAACTCAGACATTTTAACCTTCATTGATCTCCCCCACTTTCAGCAATTTTATGCACATATTATTTTATATTTATGTTATTTCATAATTATTATTATAATATAATATTCTCGTTTGGAATCGTTTATTTCTTCTATATTAAACTGAGTTCATCTAATATGTTGATGATGCTATAAAGTTGAATTTTCAAAAAGTGTCTTAAGATCAAATTCATTTATAGTTAAACTTTTATACAAAAGGAAATATAATTTTTTAAATAATTTAATGCAGCTTCAAGGTTAAGCATGTAAACTTGATTTGAATAATATTTAAAATCAAATTTATACTTTGAATCGTTTTTTAAAATATCTTTTGAGTATATTATGTTTTTACCCTTTAAATAAAATTTGTATCCAAGTGTAGACTTAAAGTCATATATATAAACATCTTTAAGTTTATATATGGAGTCAAAAACTTTGCTGACTACAAAAAATATTTTTGAAAATTTATTTGAAGTGTTTAGATAAATTTTGTCTATTTTTTTTGCAATATTACTTTTATTTGTTAAATCAAAATTTATTAGAAGTAAAAATAAATTACTGTCTACATTTATCTCGTAATAAACTACATTGTTTAAATTATCTTTACAGGTTTCAGATAAAATAGCTTTAAGTGATAGAGAATTTGAAGAAGTATTAATAATTGACTTTTTTAAATTGGTGCCTAGTAGTAAAAAAGAGTTATAAGGGAAAAATTTTTTGATCTTTTTTTGATCTAGAGTCGCATCAAAACCAGATATTAGTTTATTTAAAAAGTTTTTTAAATTCAATTCTTCAAGGTTTTTGGGAGTTGAGAGAACAAAATTTGGAATATTGGCAGCTGTGTTTTTTAAAAGGCAAATGAGATCTTCTGGTTTTAACTTAGGCTTTAATATATAATCATTTATACCGTGCTTAAAGGTATCCTTTACATATTTAAAATCGCTGTAGCTGCTTAAAATTATAATTTGTATTTCGGGGTATTTTGTCTTTACTATTCTTGAAAGATCAACACCATCCATAACAGGCATAACAACATCCGAAATAATTATATGAGGTTTAAGTTTGTCTATAAGTTCAATAGCTTCTTTTCCATTTGAAGCTTCTCCTGTAATTTCAAAGCCTTCTTTTTCCCAATTTATAAGGTGCTTTATGCCTTGTCTTAATAGATATTCATCGTCGACTATCAAAATTTTGCATAAATTATCCAACAAGATCAACTCCCTTAAAGATTTTAAAAGCTATTCAGTATTATGTTACTATATATAAACCAATCTAACTACCAAAATCAATTTGAAGTTTCAAATGGTTTATCTCTGTTTATATTTTATTATAAGATAATAAATGATTTATTTCAATTAATAGAATGGCAAAGTAGAGCTATGTAAATGTATACAAAAATATTTATAGAATCTTAAAAAAATACAAGTTTACAATTTGGCAATAATTTAAGCACATCAAAATATAGCAAGTTTACATCAATATATTTCTAATAAATTTAAACGATTTCAATTATAATTAACTTAAAGTTAACAACTAAAGGGTTCACAAGGTCAAGCTTAAGTTATGCATGTTCCAAAATGGATACATTCATGGCATTATGATAAATGCACAACTTAATAATTGAACTGTAAATCCTATAAGTTGATTAAAATAGAATTTAAGTTTTTAGGGGGAATAGTTAATGAAAGCGAAAAAGATAATTGCTGTTGTTTTAAGTGCATTTATGACGCTGGGTTTAGGGGCGTGTGGGCAAAGTGGTACATCTACATCAAATAAAAGTGCTTCTAATAGCGGGAGTAAATCGCTAGTTGTATGGGCATGGGATGGAACTTTTAATGTTCCTGCTGCGAAGGAAGCAGCGGCAATATATAAAAAGAAACATCCAGAAGTAAAAGTAAAAGTAGTTGAGATGGCTCAAAATGATATAGTTCAGAAATTGAATACAAATTTAAGTTCAAATACTACTTCTGGATTGCCCAATATAGTTTTGATTGAAGATTATAGAGCACAAAATTTTCTTACATCTTATTCAGATTGGTTTCAAGGCGTTTCAAGTAAAGTAAGTAAGTCAAATTTTATGAATTACAAAATTAAACCAGAAAGCTATAAGGGCAAGCTGTATGGAATTCCTTTTGATAGTGGTGTAGCTGGTTTATTCTATAGAACTGATTTAATAGAGCAAGCGGGTTATAAGACATCAGATATGCAAAACATTACTTGGGATAAATTTATAGAAATTGGTAAGGCTGTAAAAGCAAAAACAGGGAAGGAGATGCTTACACTAGATCCTAGTGATTTAGGAATACTTAGAATAATGATGCAGTCAGCAGGAGAATGGTATGTAAAAGATGATGGAAAAACTGTAAACCTGCAAAATAATGAGGCTTTAAAGGATGGCATTAAGATTTATAAAGAGATGATAGATGCTGGAATTGTAAAGCCAGTTTCAAACTGGGATCAATTTGTAAGTGCCTTTCAAAAGGGTGATGTTGCATCTGTACCAACAGGATGTTGGATTTCAAGTTCTATAACTAAAGCAGCAGATCAAAGTAAGAAGTGGGCAATTGCTCCAATACCAAAGCTTAGCACAATATCTGCTTCAGTAAATGCATCTAGTATTGGAGGTGCTGGCTGGTATGTTCTAAAGAAGGTTGGAAATGCTGATGCAGCCGCTGATTTTCTTGCTGAGACATTTGGAAGCAACAAAGAGCTTGCTAATACTCTTGCTGATAAGATTGGGCTTGTAAGTACATTGAAATCTGCTTCAACCACATCAAATTATCAAAAAACAGTTGAGTTTTATAACAATCAAAAAACTTTACAGGATTTTTCTAATTGGACAGAGCAAGTACCATCAGTTAATTATGGATTATACACTTATAATATAGAAGACATTTTGACATCAACAGTTCAATCTATTGTTAAAAAAGGTGCCAATATAGATACCGCTCTTAAGGATGCTCAGACTCAAGCAGAAGCAGCTGTAGCAAAGTAGCAAAGATAGCTAGACAGTTTGGAACTTTAGAATTACTAATTCAAAGTTATTCTGACAAACTGGAATTTAACTCAGAGTACAAAGTACAGAGGACAGAGTACAGTGAAGGATGATTTTTCTCCGCTGTCGCTACAAAAATCTTAAACTTAATGCACGCAAAGCGCTTAAAATATAGTGCTCAGCGTAGCTGACACTATTAAGTTCTAAGATTTACTTGAGAGAAACGAAAGGTAAATCCACCTTCACTGTACTTTGTACTCTGTGCTCTGAATCAACTTCCAGTTTATCGGGATGTATTTCAAATACACACTTTCTGCATTTCAAGGGATTTATCTAGTATATTGCTAAAAAGGAGGCTTTAAATTGAGTATTAACAAGAAAAATGCCTTACAGAAAAAATATAATGCTGTAGGCTGGCTTTTTACAATATTAAGCATAGTACTTATAATTACATTTGTTTTTTATCCTATGGTCCAGGCTTTTATTACCTCATTAAAATCAGGCGTGGGGAATAATTTGAAATTTTCAGGACTTTCAAATTATAAAAGATTATTTACTGATAAAATTTTTAAAAAAGCAGTTACAAATACTCTAATTTATTTAGTAGTACAAGTTCCTATAATGATTTTACTTGCTTTATTTATATCTGTTCTTTTAAATGATAAAAAAATTAAAGGAAAGGGGTTTTTTAGGACAGCAATATTTCTACCTTGCGTAACCTCATTAGTAGCATATTCTGTAATATTTAAAAGTTTATTTGCAAGTGATGGACTAATGAATAAACTTTTAATGCAAATTCACTTGATAGCTACTCCAATAGAATGGCTTACAAGTCCATTTTGGGCTAAAATCACAATAATTATTGCAATAACCTGGCGCTGGACTGGATATAATATGATTTTTTATTTAGCAGGACTTCAAAACATTGATGCATCGATTTATGAAGCGGCTAAAATAGATGGAGCATCGGCGGCAAAACAATTTTTTAATATAACTGTACCACTTTTAAAACCAATAATTTTGTTTACAACTATTACTTCAACTATAGGAACTCTTCAATTATTTGATGAAGTTATGAATATAACACAAGGTGGACCGGGAAATGCAACTACTACTATATCTCAGTATATATATAATTTGAGCTTTAAATATAGTTCTAATTTTGGATATGCAGCTGCAGTTTCTTACACTATTGTGGTTATGATTATAATATTGTCAATAATACAATTTAAAGTGGCAGGTGATGAAAAATGAAAAATGGTAAAAGGGTGCTTGAATATATATTTTTAATTTTAATATCGATAATATCAATTTTTCCATTTTTATGGATGATTATAAGTATGACTAATAAATCAATAGATGTTACAAAAGGTTCTTTAATTCCAGGAACTTATTTTATCCAAAACATTCATAATCTTTTTAGCTCTGATTTGAATTTCGCATTATCTATATGGAATTCGGCTAAAATAGCAATTATTACAACTATATTAGCGTTGACCGTTTCATCTTTGGCAGGTTATGGATTTGAAATATATAGAAGTAAAGCTAGAGATAAAGTATTTAATATATTGCTATTATCTATGATGGTTCCATTTGCTGCACTTATGGTACCTTTGTTTAAAATGTTCAGCAGTTTTAAAATTGTAGGTTTAAATACAATGTCTTCAGTGATAATTCCTAGTATATCAACTGCATTTTTAGTATTCTTTTTTAGACAAAATACAAAGGCATTTCCTAAAGATATTTTGGAGGCAGGGCGTATAGATGGATTAAATGAATTTCAGATATTCACAAGAATTTATGTTCCAGTAATGAAATCAACTTATGCAGCAGGGGCAATTATTACATTTATGTCTAGCTGGAATAATTATATGTGGCCTCTTATTGCACTTCAAAGCCCAGAAAAGAGAACAGTACCTCTTATTATTTCAACTATGGGTTCCTCCTATACACCGGATTATGGAATGATTATGGCAGGAATAGTAATAGCCACACTTCCTACAGCTCTAGTATTCTTTTTAATGCAAAAGCAGTTTGTAGCTGGAATGGTTGGATCAGTTAAAGGATAATTTTATTTTAGTTAACATTATATAAATAATGCAAAGTGATACTGCTTTGCAACATTAAAAAAATTCTATAAATCTAAATGGTAATTTTAAACGAGTACTTGCTTAAGGTATAGAAGGATAATGGGCAAAGCCTAAGCCTCGTACATGTTTACTCACCTATGGTTTATCTTTAGTTCAAGATAAGTGTTGATAGAGCCGATAATTATTTTGTTATCTTCTATCATTTGTGCTGTCCTTAAGCTTTGAGAGATTCTGCATAGGAAAAGTTCAGTTTTCTTGCTACATCAACTATGATTTCAGAGTTTTTAAGTGAATTTTGCAAGAAAGCAGGTTTTAGCCCTAAGATTATTTTTGAAAGGTGGTAGTACTGTATGATAGTTACAGATATTATAAAAACCACAAGTGGTAAAGTTCAAGGCTTTGTTTCAAACGGATATCAAATTTTTCTTGGAATCCCATTTGCAAAGGCAAAGAGATTTTGTCCACCTCATGAAGTAAAGTGGAAGGAAACTTTTAAGGCTTTTAAATGTGGTGCAAGATGCTGGCAAAGTTCTAAAGAGGCAAAAGAGGAATTTGGTATGTCAAATGACTGCTTAAGTATGAATATATTTACGCCAGATCTTAAAGGAAAACTTCCTATTATTGTTGATATATACGGTGGAGCGTTTCAAAATGGTGGAGCTGATAAAAAGGTGAAGACTGGGGTCGGGTTATTAAGGGGAGAGCCTTTTGTCTATATAGGTTTTAATTATCGTGTAGGAGTGTGGGGCTATCTTTACTTAGGAGAAGAGCTTGGGGATAAATACAAGACTTCAGGTAATAACGGTACATTAGACCAAATAGCAGCATTAAAGTGGATTTATAATAATGCAGCTGCCTTTGGCGGCGATTCAAATAGAATTACAGTGATTGGTGAATCTGCTGGTGCTAAATCTATTGGTGCACTTATGGTAGCAAAAGAATCCAAAGCTTTGTTTCATAGTGCTATATTATCAAGTGGCGGAATTCAAAGCATAAGAGATACCAAGACTGCACATGAAATAACAAAACGCTTTCTTAAGATTTTAAAGCTTAATAATATTGAAGATATACTTACTATAGAAAATGACAGCTTAATGAAAGCAAATGAAGAGTTTTGCAGCAGCAGTGCATCTACTTGTTATTTTGGGCCTGTGGCTGATGATGTTGTAATTCAAAGTACCTGGAGCCAGGACATTAAAAAGGAAGATGGATGGAAAGGCAGCGTAGTTATTGGCTGTAATAAAAATGAATGCGGATGGTACAGCTACTTTACTAAGAATGAAGAGTTCAGCAAAATAGCTAAACAGCTTTTTGGTGATAATTCGGTATATGCAGAAAAAGAATTTAGCAAAATTTTTAATGACATCACTGAAAAAGATAAAATTCAAAAGAAATGCGATATCATCTCTGATTATATGTATAGAACTCACACTTATAAATTAGCTGATATTTTAATAGAAAGAGGACTTCCAGTATGGCAGTACAGTTATGAATTACAACCTGCGCTTCATGCATTTGACATCATGGCACTGTGGAAGATAGCATGCCAGAAATGCTTCTTGAAGTCTTATCACAAGAGGAAGTGAAAAAATCAGGAGATATTTTGCATGATATGTATGTACATTTTGTTATAAATGGTAAGCCAAAATGGTTCATGTCTACTAAAGAACAAAAATATATTTTAAGAATTGACGCTGAGGCACATGTGGAAAAATTAGATAAGCCTGATGCGCTGATGAATTTCCCAGAACAAGTGATGAGACTATCTTAATAAAGAAGAGGTTACTTTAGTAAACCAAAAAATGAAGTATATGCCCATTTTGTACTATTAGTTGAAATACGGTTACTAGCTCTCTAATACATTCAAAATAGAGAAAACTAATATTTGGTTTAGATATCACATGGGCTAACCGCCCAAACCCCAGATTATAGAGAAAACTAATATTTAGTTTAGATATCACATGGGCTAACCGCCCAAACCCCAGATTAAAGAGAAAACTAATATTTAGTTTAGATATCACATGGGCTATCGCCCAAACCCCAGATTAAAGAGAAAACTAATATTTAGTTTAGATATCACATGGGCTATCGCCCAAACCCCAGTGGATTATATTCTGAATCTTTCTAGGGTTTTGTTTAATTTGGCAGATAATGAGGCAAATTGTTCTATGGAGGCTGTTATTTCCTCAACGCAAGCGGATTGTTCTTCGGTTGAAGCTGCTATGTTTTCTGTTACACCAGCATTTGAATTAGCAACATCGGATATATCTAAAATAGCATTTTTTACGCTTGATGCATGTTCCTTTAAATCAGAGGTATTATTTGAAATTTCGCTAATTTGATTTGCTATGTGAACGGCAGCCTCTGCTATATTTTTAAATGCAACAGTTGAATTGTTTACTGCCAATTCCTGTTCAGAAATTATAATGTTTACGTTGTTTATATCTGATACTGATTGACTTATGCTATTCTGTATATCAGTTATTATAGAACCTATACTTTCTACTGAATCATTAGATTGTTCTGCTAATTTTTTTACCTCATTAGCAACTACGGCAAAGCCTTTACCACTTTCACCGCATCTAGCAGCTTCTATAGCGGCATTAAGAGAAAGTAAATTTGTTTGTTCTGATATACCCCTTATTACATTGGTAATTTCACCTATTTTTTTAGAGTGCTCTGATAACTTAATTATGTTTTTGTTTATTTTCTCAAAAGCTTGCTTATTTTCCTCCATTTTATTTCTTTGATATTCTACGGTTTTTACTCCTGTTTCCGAAACTTCTTTAGCATTAATTGCTGCCTGTTTGGAATTACTAATACTATCAGAAATGGTGTTGAGTCTGTTTACAATATCAAATATACTAGTACTGGCAGTGTTAACGGAGGATGATTGTTTTGTTGCTCCCTTTGACATATCAGACATAGAATTTGCAATTTCTTCTATTCCATTGCTAACATCACTAGAAGCTTCCATTATCTCTTTGGAGGAATTTGCTGCACTTGTGCTCATTTCTTTTGTATAAGAAAAAAACTCTTTAATATTACAAATGAATTTATTAAATAATAAAGTGATTTCGCCTAATTCGTCATCTGAATGAATATTTCCTTGAACAGTTAGATTTCCGTTTTCGACTTCAAATATTATGTTTTTCATCTCTTTAATAAAACTAGCTATATTTTTATAAGTAAGAGCAATTAATACAGTTAAAAATAATATTAAAGTTATACTTACTAAAATAATAGTTAATAGGGTTTTTGTATTTCTAGTACCTTCTCTATCGGCCTGTTTTACTAAGTTTGATATTAGTATATTTGAACTTTTTTCAATTTGCTTCACTAGTTTATCCATATTATCAGTAGGTACTCTATCAATTCCTTTGACCATATTATCAATTATTTTATAGCTTTCAACATTATTAGAATTATAATTTTTTATAGCTTCCATATATTTATTATACATATCATTTTGTGTTGTAATGGAGTCGTCAAGTAAAGAGGTATCTAATTTGTTTTTTTTCATCAGTGCTCTAACTTTTTCTAATTCATCTAAAACCTTTGTATGTTCATTTTGAAATTCTTTAAAATATTGATTATATGCCTTAGAATCTTGTCCCCTTACCAGTAAGTCCTTCCATGCTTGTACTTGCTTTTTAAAGTGTACTTGAGCACTTCTTGAGGTATCTACTAGTGTTGTATATTCGCTTACAGTTTTTAAATTATAATTAGAATTTTCAATTAGATTGCTCATTGAAATCCATGAAAAAGTGCCTAGTGTTAGTGTGATTACTATAGTTAAAATAACTAGCAATGTTAAATTGAATTTAATTCCTGCTTTTTTCATTTGTTAATTCCCCTTATATTAGTATAGTAAAACTGCATATTGTTTAGTATAATTAAAGCATATTTGTACTTGGAAATCTACTTTTTAGATTGAAAAAGAAAATAAGTTTTTTTAGTTGCAATATACTCTTTGATAATTTATAATAAAACAGTATTGTTAAGTATTAAATTAATAATATTTATATGTAAAAGGAAGTGAATACATTGTTTGAATCTTTAAGCATTGGAAAGGTTGCAATGTTATTATCCATGGCTTCTGATAGTGATGAAGAGTTGATTAGAAATAAGGCAGAAGATCAAGGATATAAAATTTTTAAAGGATTTGTTGGTGCAATGGATTCTTCCAAGATTTTTGCATCCATAGAAACAGTTGCAAAAAGAGAAAAATTTATAAAGAATATTTATAGAGAAGAACATTCACTTTATCATGCTGTTTTAGAAGCGTACGAAGGTGTTTGTCGCGGTCAGATAGGACTTGGTAATGTTCTTAGAACGGCTGGTCTTGTATTTACCATTGTTAAAGGATCGAGACTTCCAGGAGATTTACAAGATGGAAGCTGGATAGCAGTTGTTTTATATGGCAATATGGGGGCACCAGTTAAAGGATATGAACATGAAGTTATAGGACTTGGAATATATCCTGTTTAGCTAAAATTTAATATTTTATTTAAGTGATTTAATGCTCAGAGTTTAAAGTGTAGAAATACATTTTATATAGTTTTTTAGGGAGCAAGATTCATTAAGGTGAGTCTTGCTCTCTTTTTGCGTCTTAAAACATAGACTAATATATAAAAATTGGAGGAAATTATAATATGAATACTATTTTTATTGATGGAAACAGCTTAACACTGAAGGATTTAGCACTTATTGCTAGAAACAACTACGAAGTGAAAATTGATGATGAAGCTAAAAAGAGAGTTGAAAAATCAAGAGCTATTGTTGATGATATCGTTGAAAATGAAAAGACTATATATGGAATTACAACTGGATTTGGAAAGTTTTCAAATGTGAGCATTTCCAAAGAAGACTGCAAGACACTTCAAAGAAATCTCATAATCTCACATGCATGTGGAACAGGAAACAACTTCCCAACAGAAACTGTAAGGTCAATCATGCTTTTAAGGGCAAATGCGCTTTCAAAAGGATTTTCTGGTATAAGACTTAGCACTCTGGAAACTTTAGTTGAAATGCTTAATAAAGGAGTTCATCCTATAATACCAGAGAAGGGGTCACTTGGAGCATCTGGGGATTTAGCGCCTCTTGCCCACATGGTGCTTCCTATGATTGGAGAGGGGGAAGCTGAGTATAAGGGTGAAATAATGCCAGGAAGAAAGGCAATGGAACTTGCAGGAATTCAAATAGTTGAACTTGTTGCAAAAGAAGGACTTGCTTTGATAAATGGAACACAAGTAATGACAGGCGTTGGAGCACTTGCTGTTTATGATGCAATTGAAATTTTAAAGGTAAGTGATATTGCAGCTGCATTAAGTCTTGAAGCTTTAAGAGGAATTACAGACGCTTTTGACAATAGACTTGATATGCTTAGACCGCATAAAGGACAAATAAATACTTCAAAAAATATTTTAAGTTTAGTGAATGGTAGTACACTAACAACAAGACAGGGAGAACTTAGAGTTCAAGATGCATATGCTCTAAGATGTATACCACAGGTTCATGGAGCAAGTAAAGATGCAGTTAATTATGTAAAAGAAAGAGTAGAAATAGAAATAAATTCTGTTACAGATAATCCAATAGTTCTTGAAAATGGTGATGTAATTTCAGGAGGAAACTTCCATGGGCAGCCAATGGCATTGAGCTTTGATTTTCTTGGAATTGCAATTTCAGAGATAGCTAATATATCTGAAAGAAGACTTGAAAGACTTGTAAATAGCCAGCTTAGCAATGGTCTTCCAGCTTTTTTAACTGAACAAGGAGGACTTAATTCAGGTTTTATGATAACTCAATATGCAGCAGCTTCTTTAGTATCGGAAAATAAGGTTTTAGCACATCCAGCTAGTGTAGATTCAATACCATCTTCTGCGAACCAAGAGGATCACGTTAGCATGGGAACAATTGCTGCAAGAAAGGCAAGACAGATACTTGAAAATGCAAAGAGGGTTTTGGCAACAGAACTTATGGCAGCTTGTCAGGCAGTTGATTTTAGAGAAGAAGTCAAATTAGGGGAAGGTACTTCAATTGCTTATAAAATTATAAGAGAAAAAGTTGATTATATTAAAGAAGACAAGGTAATGTATAAAGAACTTGATAAGGTAACAGATATAATAACAAGCGGAGAGCTTGTTAAAAGTGTTGAAGATGATGAAAAAGTTAAGATTATAATCTAAAGATATTGCGAAGTAGCAGTGACTTGTAACATTAAAAAGAATCCATAAATCTAAGTGGTTATTTAAAAAAAGTGGTTGATTTGAGTTCTAGAAGGATAATGGGCAGAGCCCAAACCCCGCGTATGTTTATACTCGCTGGGCGCTCAGACAGATTGAAATATCTAAGTATTCTATGATTTTTTCATCAAGATTTATTGGATTCTTTTTAAATTGTTCCATCATCACTGCTACTTAGCTTTTACGGTAGTGCAAGGAAAAAAATCCTCCGTACCTATGGAATTGGATGGGACTTGTATAACCACTTAAGCTGATTATTAATGTAACAGCTGCGACTTTGCTTAAAAAATTATTAATAAAGTCTTGAAAATTGATCCAAATGATGCGACAGTTATAGGTAAATAATAAATTAATTGTGAGTGAGGTTTTATATACATGAATATTCAAATTTTCGGAACTAAAAAATGCTTTGATACAAAAAAGGCAGAAAGATATTTTAAGGAAAGAAGAATAAAATATCAATTTATAGATTTAAAAGAAAAAGCCTTAAGCAAAGGTGAACTGGCCAGTGTCAAAGCTGCCGTTGGCTTAAATAATTTAATAAATACCAAGGCAAAAAATATAAAGCTTTAAATCTTGATAACATAAGAACTGAGTCTGTTAAAGAAGAAATACTGTTAAATAATCCAGAGGTGTATGTTACTCCAATAGTTAGAAATGGCAAAGAAGCAACGGTTGGGTATAAACCAGAGGTGTGGAAAGAATGGGATTAAGTTCAGAAAAATATGTAAAAACCGGTATCTCATAAATGCAACAGCATAAAATTGAGATACCTTTTTGAAAAATTAACATGCTAGATTATTTCGACCCTTACCAAAATTTTCTTCGTATTTTGGACATCCATATCGCTTTGCAAACCACTGTACTATAAATGGACACAATATTGCAGAAAGTACAGCAGCACAAGAGATTTGCACAGTTGCTAGTTTTACATAAGGAGCAAATTGAGGGACTATTTGTCCAATCATTGCTGGTACAGCAATTGTGTTTCCAGCTACAGATACGGTAGCCATGCCACCATAACCTGGCCTTTTTAGCAAAACTCTATCTACAATTAATGCAACAGGGCCAGTTATTAATAAAACCATAATAAATAGAAAAATGCCGCTAAAGCCAGCTGCTATAATTTTAGAAAGATCAATACTTGCACCCAAAACAAAACCCATTACAGGAAGAATTAACGCATTTCCGTACTTTGTTGCTTCTTTTATGTCTTTATCAATTGAGGATAATAAAATTCCAACTAATAAGGGAATTAATATGGTCATATATTCTTCCCAACTTATTGAGGAACTTCCTGAAATTCCAACAGTAAGTAGTGAAAGCATAGGACCAGAATTCAAATTAAACATAGGTCTTGCTACAAGATCAGCGTGGTCCCCGTAGCTTTGCGCTAATCCCATATATAAACTTCCATTGTTATTTGTAAGTGCACACAAAATTGCTAAACTGCAAGTACCTAATATTCCTTTATAGCCAAAGTAATGAAATATAATAATATAGGCACCAGCACCTGACAAGTATTTAAATAGTACATGACTTCCACCGCGCTTCAAGGCTTCTGGAATATCACTAAATCTCATTTGAGTTCCAGTAAATAATAGGGTTAAAAGCATCATTATTCTTAATCCGTCGTCAGAAACTAAAGCCTTACTGTAACTTCCTATTCTTAAAAGCCAGGGGCAAAAGGTGTTTAGAATTGCGGCTGCAAATAGTGGTATAATCATTGTTCCAGCTGGAATTTTATTTATTTTTTTTAACAATTGAATTTTTACCACTCCCCTAGGTTATAAATTAAGAAATATTTTATTTTTCTTTTTGGTTAGCAATCTTTGTTAAGTTTTCACTTGAAGTTTGTATCTTTTTTATATGATCATATAACTTCTCAATTGATGAATTTTGATTTTCAAAGGTTGCAAACATTTCCTCTGTAGCAGCAGAATTTTCCTCTGATACACTTGCTACATTTTCTGATTCACCACGTACTTTTTCAAATATAGATTTGGTGTTATTAACTAAGTCTAATTCCTTTTCTATGTAATCATCAATTGTTTTAAAGGAGGCTTCTATATCATTAAAACTTTTATTAACTTCCTTGCCCATTTGTGTTCCAATTTTAACCGCATTACTTCCGTTTTGTGCTACTGCAATAACATTGTTTACCTTGCCTCTTATATCCTCTATAATTTTATTAATCAGTTGTACAGTATTAGTGCTGTCTTCTGCAAGTTTTTTAACTTCATCAGCAACAACTGCAAAACCTTTTCCATGTTCACCAGCTCTAGCTGCTTCAATTGCAGCATTAAGTGCAAGCAGATTTGTTTGGCTAGCAATTTCATTAATACTTACTAAGAAGCTATTAATGCTATCAATGCTTTTTTCAAGGTCGCTAATAGTAGTTAAGGAATTGGTTACGGTTGTATCTATTATTTTCATTTGTTCATCCATTTTAGCTATTTTATTTGTTCCAACAGCAACAGTTTTAGTTGATTCTTTTGATACATTTGACATTTGATTTGAAAATTCAACTGTTTTATTAAGGCTTTTATCAGCATCATTGATCATTTCATTTATTTGTGAAAGACTTTGTGCTTGGCTTGTAACACCATTTGCTACTTCTTGAACTGTAGCTGTTAACTCTTCACTTGATTTTTTTGTGAAATCAAGATTATTCATACCATCGGTAATATCATCATGGAGACTTAAAGTATTATCACCAATGGATTTTAGTATTTCTTTTAGATTGTTAGACATTTCCTGTGCGTTCGCTTCATTTTTAGAAGCATTTTTAATCAATTCATTTCCCCATTTTGTTACAAAAAACAATAATATTGTGCAAACATTTAATACACCAAAAGTTATAACAAAATCAGGTAGTTTTGCAAAACTAGTAACAAGATATAAAATAACAGCACAAACATCATATATTGCAGCTGTGATTACAAGGAATTTTTCATTAAGATAAAGAGCAGCATAGCAAATAATAATAAATAGGTATACCAGATGAATGATTCCCATGCTTGGCCCCATTTTCATTAGTGAGTTTAAGTACATAGCAATAAATTTAGAAAAACTCATTATGCCAGCTATTAAGTATCCATTTTTTTTGAAATAAAATAATGCGGTAGGAATTATAATGCCTACAAGTTCAATTATAATTTCAAAGTGTGAAGCAATCATAAACCTTGAATTTGTAAAAGATTCGACTGTTCCTATAAGAACAATAATCCAAGATAAAATTATTAGTATCTTATTTACTTTTCTTACGTGGCTTGTTAGTACGCTGTTTTCCATAGTTTCACATCCTTACAGTTTAGTTTCCCTGTTTGTAAAATACATACAAACGGATATATATTTTTTTATGCCATAAATATTATTATACCGCTATCTTGGACAAATTTGTTATATTTCTTAGAAGCAATTATTAAAGCTGCGTAAGTAGAATAAAATTAATAGTAATATATGCTTATAAAATGCAGTCTAAATATCCTGCAATAAATGCAGCTTGTAGCTTTCTTATTTCTTCTTTGTAATGTACATGGTCAAAATAAATATCTTCACCTAGGTTCTTTGTGAAATTGTACATATCAATACATGGTACATCGTATTCCTTCATAATTTGAAGGGCAGCATTATTGTAATTTTCAGCATCTCTACTGTGTCTTAAGAAGCCTTCTTTTCTAGAGTTATGTATTTTATCAATAATAGGTGTTAGTCCAACCCATATAAATTTATTTGACATGGTTTTTGATAATTTTATGATTTCAATTAGATTCTCTTGGTATTCTTCAATTCCAACCTGAATTTCATTAGTTTCTCTATTGACGCGTATATCATGAAGTCCACAGTTTAAAAGTAGAACATCGTATTTAGTATTTTTTTTGCATTCTTCCTGCAAATATGATAATACCATTCGGCTGTCACCTGCGTTTGCACCTACTGGGGTATCTAAATCGACTAAAGCTTGATCAATGCCGCGTTTTCTATCGTAATTAAATTTATCTTTTATCATTTTATTTAGGAAAGGTCCGTAATGTATAGAAACGCTATCACCTATAACAAATATATTTCTTTTGTTTAGTGAAATAATTTTTTCTGCTATTTCATTTACAGTATCAACGACATATGCTGCACCAGCTTTTTTTAGTTCACTATGAGAGCCAAAGCCATAAGTAACACCCATGGAAGTTATATTATTTTTTGCAGCACCTATGATATCATGTTCTCTATCCCCAATCATTAGTGCTTCATTAGGATTAATTTTATTTTTCTTTAAGACAAATTTTATCACATCACTTTTTTTACTCCTTGAACCATCTAAGGTACTTCCTACTATAGCGTCAAAGAATTTTGCTAAATTAAAATGATCTAATATTTTTTCTGAAAAAACAGTGGGTTTTGATGTGGCAACAATTAAATGCAGTCCTGCGTCTTTTAACTTTGATAACATAGATTCTATATTAGGATATATTTCATTTTCAAATAATCCTTTCTCGCTAAAGTATTCCCTGTAATACTTTACGGCCTCATCAGCTTTATTTTCATCAAAATCGTAGTATTCCATGAAAGAATCTTTTAGGGGTGGACCTATAAACTTTTCAAGAGAATTTAAATCTTGAACTGATATATTGAACTTATTTAGAGCATATTGAACTGATTTTGTTATTCCTTCTTTTGAATTTGTGAGTGTTCCATCTAAATCGAATAGTATGTATTTGTACATTAAATCTACTCCTTTTATTTTAATAAGTGTAAACTTTCATATATAATATATTTTATATAATGAAGGAAATAATGTAAATACGGAGGAGAAAATATAAATATTTTGATTGCAGAAGATGATGTTGATATAAATAAAGTAAGTACAATAAAATGGAAAATATAAATTTAAAGAAGCAAATTCATGAGTATTTGATTAGAATAGAGAGTAAAGAGCAGGTTACCTGTAAAAATTCTAAAAGTGGATTCTAAAACTTTCATGTAGTGTAGTTCCAAATAATAAAGTCTGTCATTCTTAAGCAATGAATGACAGGATAATTCTTTTTTAGTAGCTTATAATTTGTTTTGAAAGGAAGGTAGTGAATGAATTGGATAGCAGATATGAATAAAGCCTTGAATTATATTGAGGAAAACTTAGAAATAGATATAGATTCTGGTGAAGTTGCAAAGGCTGCTCATATGTCAAAATTTCATTTTCTTAGAATATTTAAGATTTTAACTGGAATTACTGTTGGAGATTATATAAGAGAAAGGAGATTGTCTCTATCAGCTAAAGATGTTCTTTCTAGTGAACTTAAGATAATAGATATAGCGTATAAGTATGGTTATGAAACTCCAGAAGCATTTACAAAGGCCTTTAAAAGATTGCATGGAATTTCACCATCTGAAGCAAGAAAAAATAAAAGAAATCTTAAGGCTATCCCACCTTTATCCTTTCAAATAACAGTAAAGGGAGAAAAAAAGATGAATTATAAGATTGAGGTTAAAGAAAACTTTAAAATTGTAGGAATATCAAGACGTTTTAACAGCAAAAATGGAGATAATTTTAAAGGAATACCAAAGTTTTGGAACGAAGTTTGGGAAAATGGTCAGTATAAAACACTTGAGCAGAATCAAGGAAAGCTTGGTATTATGGGAGTTTGTAGTAACTTTGATATGGAAACCCAGGGTTTTGATTACAGTATAGCTGTGGAGGGAGATAAACTTGATGGTATTGATAATTATAAAGTTATAGAAGTGCCAAAGTTATCTTTTGCAATTTTTGAATGCATTGGACCAATGCCAAATGCTATACAGGAGGTTACAAAGAGAATCTTTGCAGAATGGTTTCCAGCTACTAAATATGAACATGCAGATGGTCCAGAATTTGAGATTTATTTACCAGGAAACCCAAATGCAGAAGATTATAGAAGCGAAGTTTGGATACCTGTAGTAGAAAAATAGAAGAATTGGGTTGTCACACTAAATTTATTTTTATTTAATGCGATAACCAAATTTGTTGTATTAATACTGTGATTTTTTATGGTATAATAAATTGCTCAAGACTGCGTTTCAAATAAATGTAAAAGAAAATATTTATTTGAAACATATTTTTACAAAAGTAGTAAAAAATACAATATAGGTGATAAAAAAAATGCATCCTAAGATTTTACTATAGATAATTTATTTATAGTGAAATCTTAGGATTTATTATTTTTAGTATGAATGTTTTTATTTGTAATTCATAAAAAATGTCACTGTAGTTATGACACTATGTGATTATGTTTAGCTTGTATAATTTAACCAAAGAAATATATAATAGATATTGAAGGGTGATAAGTAAAATTTAACCAGAGGCATTTTAAATCGTAAACTTATATAGATAGGTGATTTAAAAATGATAAATTTAAATTCAAGGCAAATGGATTTACTTAATAAGCTCATAGCAAACCAGAAAGTTAGTATAGATGAATTTTCTAAAGAGTATTTTATAACTAAAAGAACAGTCTACAGGGAAATAGCTAAAATAAATAAATATATTGAGGACTTTAATGTAAAAGTAACAAATACACCTAAAGGATTGATTTTAGAAGGAACTTATGAGAATATAATAAATTTAAAATTAACACTGCCGTGCTTCAAATCTATAATGAAAGCTAAAAACATAAAAAATGCAATTCTCATAGAGCTTTTACAAACAAAGGAACCAATTAAAATTCAGTATTTTGCCAGTAAGTTTAATGTATCCAATACAACTGTAAGTAACTATTTAAATGACATAAAGAAATGGTTTGAAAGTAAGGATATTAATTTCATATCAAAGCCAGGAGTTGGTATCTATGTAAAAACTAATGAAAAAAATATAAGACATGCAATAATAGATTTATTATATAAAAATTATAATACAGATGACTTGATAGGGTTTATGCAGAAAAATTACAATGAAAGTCATAATTATGGTTACAGCTCAGTTGATGAATTAAATATAAGACTTTTAAATATTATTGATTACAAAACAATTTCAATAATTGAGAAGGTACTTATAAGAGTCAAAATAACAATGAATTATCAAATTGAAGACAGGCTTTACATTGAACTTATAGTGCATCTTGCATTGGCAATTAAAAGATTAGAAAAAAATCAAAAAATTGATATTGATGAAATCACCCTTGAGAAACTTAAAAATTCTGAGGAATATAATTTGTCACAGAACATTGCAAATTGTATTGAAGAAGAAATTGGAATTAAAATGCCCGATGAAGAAATAGCATATATTGCTGTACACCTTCAAGGACTGAGAGGAGGAAGTGAGAGCTTAAATTTAAATGGAGATTATTTAAATTCTATTGTAAAAAAATAATAGATGAGGCATCAAAGGTTTTTGATGTAAATTTAAAGAAAGACTTAATTTTAAAAAAAGACTTAAGTATGCATCTTTTATATTCAATGTATAGGCTTAAATGTGGATATATTATAAGAAATCCACTTATTTTTGACATAAAAAAGCAGTATAGCGATGTCTTTGACAAAAGTAAAAAAATACTTAAAGTGCTCCAAAACGAGCTTAAAAAAGATATAAGTGATGATGAAATTGGATATATCACGATGCACTTTGCAGCGTCTATTGAAAGAATGAAAAGTAAGCTTATTAAATTCAATGCACTTTTAGTATGCTCAAATGGTATAGGGATATCAAGGATGCTAGCAGTAAAGCTTAAAAGGGTTCATGAGCTTAATATAATAGCAGTATCTTCTGTGTTCCAGCTTGATGAGATGATAAAAAGCAATAACATTGATGTTGTTATATCTACAGTTCCAATAAAAAGAAATGATGTTAAAGTTATTGTGATTAATTCTCTATTCAATGAAAACGATATAAAAAAGCTTGAAAGCGAGCTTAACATCAAGATATCCATAAATGAAGAAGATGATGAAGACACTTTTCAATGTAATATGGAAAAATTAAAAGCTATAAGCGTGTATAGTTCTGAACTAAATAGTATAGTGAAAAATACTTTTTTTACAGAAGTTTCTGCGCGTAGAGTAAGCAGTATAATTAATGAACTTTTAAATTGTGTAAAAGAAAATGGACTTATTAATTCAATGCAGTATAAAAATATACAGTCGCTTTTAGAAAATAGAGAAAGACAAGGAACTATAATACTTCCTAAAAAAACTTTGCAATATATCATTGCGCAAGTGAAGATATAAATGAAGCAACCATTGTTGTTGGAAAACTTGCAAAACCTATAAATATGATAAATCTAATGGATAAAAGTGAAAAAGTATATACGGCTTTTTTAATGATAGCACCATTTAATAAAAAAGAAAGCCTCGAAGTAATAGGAGATTTATCTACGTCAATAATAGAACAATCTGATTTTATACAAAGAATTAATGAAAGCTCAAATACAGAAAACTGTAGAAAAATTGTTGAGGAAGCACTTTTAAAAAAACTCTATTATCAAATAGAAAGGGTGATGAGTTAAAAATGAAAAATAGCAATAAAAATAAAAATCTACTTTATGTATCCAATAAACCTATAAAAGCATTTTTATTTTTACTTAGCCTTCCATGGTTTATACTTTCTGTGAAACTTATCATTGACAATAAGGCTGCTTCAGGAATAAAATTATTTGTTTTTGGAAATGTATTTCTTACTGTAATGTTTGGAGTACAATTCTATTTTAGAAAGATGTTAGTTCTTTATCAAAAAAATTTAGACAGCAGTTACAATAAATATAAAAAAAGAAAAATTATAAAAGATAAAGGAGGAAGTTTAAAATGAAAGCAATTATTTTGTGTAGTTGGGGTGCAACCTCAAGTTCTCTTGCAAAGGCAGTTTCAGATGAAGCTAAGAAGAGAAAATTGGATATAACTGTTGATGCAGGTGGAACTGGAGAGTTTAAGAAAAAAGCTGAAAATTATTCGGTAGCACTTCTTGAACCGCAGGTAAGGCATCTGAAAAAAGAAGTTGAAGCAGCGGCAAGTAAATATGATATACCAGTAGAAATTGTAAATATGCAAGCGTTTGCAATGCTTGATGGAGCTAAGGTACTAGATCAGATAGTTGATTTAGCTAAAAAAGCAGGGAAACTTTAATAGTTATAAACTTGATTTAAGGTTAATCCCATTGAAATAAATGGGATTACTTTAAAAATATAAAATAAACCTAGGGAGGTCAATTTTATGGAAGGAAATAAGTTTATGAAATGGATGGATGAAAAGTTAATGCCAGTTTTGTCAAAAGCGGCACAAAACATATATCTTCAATCTATCCGTGACGCTTTTTGCGTCTTTACATTACCACTTATTATAAGTGGAGCACTATTTTTAATTATTGCAAATCCACCTACAGCTCTTGGATGGGGTATAATAGATGCATGGAATAATGCAATTAAGCCCATTCAAGCGCAAATTAACATTGCATTTAATTTGAGTTTTGGAATAATGGCAATGGCAGTTGCTTTTGGAACCGCTTATAGTCTTGCATCAAGATGGGACATGGATGAAGCACTGTGTGGAATGTTATCATTAGTTTGTTTCTTTATTGTATGTTTTCCAGCAACTGATGTTAGTAAAGTTAAATTTGGCGATGTACTTAATTATTTAGGTTCACAAGGATTATTTATAGCAATAATTCTAGGTATAATAACTACAACTGTAATGAAATTGTTTACTCAAAAAGGTCTTATAATTAAAATGCCAGCAGGCGTACCGCCTTATGTTGTAAGAACTTTTAGAGCACTTGTTCCTTTCTTTGTAATGATTACTGCATCATGGGCACTTGAGTGGATAATATGGGCTAATTTACACATCACATTACCTCAACTTGTACTTGATATATTTAAACCACTTGTTGCAGTTTCAAATACTTATCCAGCAGCAGTGCTAGAAATAGTCTTAATGATGCTTTTGTGGTCACTTGGTATTCATGGTATGAATGTTGTATCTTCTGTTGCATATCCTTTCTGGACAGCACAACTTGCAGCAAATACTACAGCACTTAATCATCATCAAGCATTACATGGTATAATAACAGAACCATTCTTTCATATGTTTACACACATAGGTGGTTCAGGACTTACATGGCCACTTGTTATAATGTTTTTATTTTCTTCATCAAAACAACTTAAAAGCATTGGAAAAGTTGAACTTATACCAGCAATTTTTAATATAAATGAACCTCTTATATTTGGTGCACCACTAGTTTTAAACCCAATATTATTTATACCATTTGTACTTGCACCAGTAGCAGCAGTAACTGTAAACTATATAGTTTTTGCAGCTAACATTGTTCCTAAAATTGTTATGCAGCCTCCATTTACTGTTCCAGTTTTCTTTGGAGGAGTAATTGCAACAGGTGGTTATTGGCAAGGAGCAGCACTTCAGCTAGTAAATTTAATTATAGCAGGATTAATCTACTGGCCGTTCTTTAAAATGTATGAAAAACAACTTGTGGTTAATGAAAAGAAAGCAGCTGCAGAAGCTCAATTAGACAATGGAGTAACAGAATAATATAAAAACATTTAAGGAGGCATAAAAAATGGAAAAAACAGAGAAGCCAACTTTAGAAAGCATAATATTTAATTTGGTATTACATGGAGGAAATGCAAGAGGAAAAGCCTATGATGCACTTGATGCTGCTGAAGAAGGAAATTTTGAATTAGCAGAAAAATGCCTTGACGAAGCAGATGAAGAATTCTATGCAGGTCATGATTACCAAAATATGCTCATTCAAGGCCAAATGGACAATGAAGCACCTAATTTCCTTGTAATTCATGCACAAGATCAGTTGATGACTGCTCTTTCAGAAAAAAATCTTATAAAGAGAGAGATAGCTCTTTATAAAAAGGTATTTGAATTAGAAAAGAAAATAGAAAATATGTCCAATAAATAAAAATCATTTTGTTAATATATTCTACCTCTTAAAAATAAAAAAACAAGTTAATATTTATTAAGTGTGTTTTATACACCTTGAGGATGTTGTAATATAGAAATAATTTAAGCAACATCCTTATTTTTTAAAAAAGCTTACCTTTAAAACCTTCTCCTTGAACTTCAGATATATCAATTACAGATATAAATGAAGTTTTATCTGTTTGCATTACTACATTTTTTAAAAGTGGCAGCTGTCTTAAACTTACAACACAATATATGACCATTCTTTTTTTACTAGTATATGCCCCTTCACCGTATAAAAAGGTAACACCCCTTTTTAAATTATGCATTATACTGTCACTTATTTTTTTTCTTCATTAGTTATTATCATGACTAATTTTTGTCTGCTAAAACCTTTTAAAACTTTGTCTATTACAAGTGAACCTATGTAAATGGAAAAAAGCGTGTATAGAGCACTATAAATGCCAAAAAAAACAGCACCTATAGATACTATTATCATATTTATGGCAAAGGAAGTCGTGCCAAATTCAAAATTTTCATGTTTTTTTTTGATGATTGCAGATACTATATCAAGACCACCAGTAGAGCCATAATTACTAAGGACAATTCCGGTACCAAGTCCATTTAAAACTCCTCCATACACGCATAGAAGAATATTATCTTTAAGTTTCAATACATTTTGGAAAGGAGCTGTAATGTCAATGGCAATTGAAAATGCGATTGTACCAATCATAGTCATTGCAGTAAATTTTTTCCCCATTACTTTATAGCTAAGCAAAAGGAGAGGTATATTGAGAACAAGAAGCGAGATACCAGCAGGAAACTTTAGAGTATATTGAAGTATGAGTGCTATTCCAGATACACCTCCACTTAATAGATGAGCATTAACTAGAAACATGTTTATACCTATGGCTGTTATAAAACAACCTAAAATCGTGTATAGTATGTTAATTGTATTTTGACTAGTTACTATTTTTTTTAAATCTTCCGTCAAATTAAATCACCTCTTTAAAATCAGTGCACAATCACTGTACTTTGAGTTAAATTTCAAGTTTTCAGATGGTTTATCTTTAGGAGCATGCAAAAAATATAGGTATTCCTTTTTACGAGACGCTCATAAGGCTTTATGTGCGGTATAGTAAAACCTATAGAATACCTTTTTTTCACATCCTCCTATAAATATAGTTTATATCTTTAATTTGTGCAATAGTAATATAAATTATTATGTATTTGAAAGGTAAATGGATTTATTTGTAGAATACACTATAAAAAATATTTATATAATGAAGAAAAATATTAAAATCATGTCCACAAAATTAAATTTTACAGTCTATAATTATGTAATTTGTTTTTGGAGGTGGAGTAATGGATAATAATTTCTTTAAAGAGTTTACTAAGAAAACTTTCTATGGTGATGAGGGAAGTGTAAGTAGAATTTTTATTGAGTGCAATTCATACTTTCGAAGATATAGCAATCTTGTCATAGGTATATATGATTATGAGGATTTTAGGCAAATTTTTATACTAAAGATGCTAAAGCTTATAAAAAGCAGTAGAATAGCTGAAATTAAAAACTTAAATGGGTATATGTATAGTATGATCAGAAATATGCTTAATGAACTTATAAGAAGAAATATTAACGACAATAAAAGTATAAGTATAGATTTATGCATGGGTAATATGTTCTTTATAGATAAAGGATGCAATATTGAAGAAGAATGCATAAGAAATGATGAAATGGCAGAAATGAAAAAAGTAATTATAAAAGCTATGAATAAGTTAAACGATAATGAAAGAGATATAGTAAAGGCTTATTATTTTAAAGAAATTTCAATTGCTGATTATTCAAGAAAAAATAAATTAAATTATTACACATGCACGAAGAGGTTAAGAAGAACCGAAAATAAAATGCTAAAATATATACTAAAAAATTTAAATTCATGCTCAATTTGTAGAGGATAAAATTACTCTATGAATGAAAGTATAATTGAATTTGATAAGCTGTGTAGAAAAGCTAAAAGTGGAGATAAAGATGCTTCATGGCTTATTATTGCAAAACTGAAGCCTTTTATGATTAAATGTTCCCATAGTATCTATCTTAAAAATTATGATTTAGAGGATATTATAAGCGTAGCTACTGTTTCTTTATTAAAATCAATAAAATGTTTCAAATTAGACAGCAGCAAGCACTTTTTCCATATGCCATTATGACGATAAAAAATGCATTGTATATGGAAATAAGGAAAGTGGCTAAACACTGGAATGAAAATAGCTTAGAAAGCTATATAGAGGAAAAAGGTGAAAGTTTTATAATGTATAATGACGAAAAATCTATAGAAGAAAATTATATAAAAAAGGAATTAATAAAAAGCAGATTAATAGTATTAGATGGTGAGGAAAGAAGGTTAATAGCTTCATTGTTTCGTGAAGGCATAACTATTGCAGAATATGCTAGAATCAATAATTTAGAGTATAAAAAATGTAGTAATATGAAATTAAAAGCAATAAGAAAGATGAAAAGAGTAAGATAGGTATTATGATGGGGAGTGTTGTTATATCAAATAAAATACCACATGGGGAAACATGTGGTATAAGGGGAGTAGGGTTATTATTTGCAATAAGGAATTATAATTTTATAATACAAATGTTGTAGGCGAAATTTCCAATTTAATGCGTTGAAAAATGTAACTCCTTATCAACATAATTCGACTTAACTTACAAATTAATTTTAACAATTTAAGTATATAAAGTCAATAAAAACAATTCGACATTTGAATTATAAATTGTACATTTAAGTGTTAAAAAATTATATCTTAAGTTAAATGCATAAAATATCAATATTAGTATAATTTAAATAAATACGCGTATAATCCTATAAATAGACACTAATTTTGAAATATGATATAATTAAATTATAAGTATCTTCTGAAAATGTGGTAAAAATATTTATTTACAGATAACTGTAATATATTGCTAATAGAATATATGGGGAGATGATATTATGGTAGACAATTCGTTTGAATTTGATAATGTAAAACTTGAGGATTTAATTGATTTGGATTTTTTACAAAGATTTCAAGATGATTTTGGGGAAAGTATGGAGATAGCTAGCATAACCGTTGATATGGATGGCAAACCAATAACCAAACCAACTAGATATACAAGCTTTTGCAGCAATCTTACTCAATCAAGTATTGATGGTAGAAGGCGTTGTGCTGAATCACATTTGAAGGGTGGTATGGAAGCAACTAGAACTGGAAAGCCGTATATATATACTTGTCATGCTGGATTAATTGATTTTGCAGCACCTATAATTATCGGAGGTAAGCATATTGCAACAATTCTAGGTGGACAAGTTACCTTTTCAAAACCAGATCAAAGCAATTTGTCAAAAATAGCTAATGAACTTGGAATAAATGAAGAAGCGTATATAAAAGCAGCAGACCAGATTCACGTAGAAAGTGAAAATAGAGTTAGAGCATCCGCAAATATATTATTTACTGTAGCTAATACCTTGTGTCAAATTGGGTATGAGCAAATGAAAATAAAGCATATGACTGGCGCATTATCAGATAATTTTAGTCAAATATCAGCTGCCATGGAAGAAATAGCGGCATCATCAGTAGAAGTTACCCATAATCAAGAACGCTTAAATAAGGAAATCTTAAATGTAAAAGATATTTCAAATGAAATAAACAATGTTTTAGGATATATAAAGAGTATTGCAGACCAAACCAAAATGCTTGGATTAAATGCAGCCATAGAGGCAGCACGTGCAGGAGAAGCTGGAAAAGGATTTGGTGTTGTTGCTACAGAAATACGTAAGTTGTCCCAGAATTCAAAGGAAACGGCTAATAAAATAATTAAGCTTACTGAAAAAATACAAAACTCTGTAGATGCTACACTACAAACCGCTGATGATACACTTAATACTACTCAGCAGCAGTCAGCAGCAATACAGGAAACTAATGCAAGTGTAGAGGAAGTTATGAGCTTATCTGAAGAGTTAAATAGTTTGGCTAATAACAAATAGAAGTATTTTTATCTATGCATAAAAAGGAAGAGGGATTTGTAACCTCTTCCTTTTGTATTAAGCTGTGCTTTAAAAGAATGTATTAACTACAGCTTGTCCTTTAAACTCTTTGGTTTAAATGCTATAAGTTCATTTTCAAGTTTTTCTGATAATTCTTTTAAAGTTTTTGAATAGACAGATACAGTATTCATTGATTTTATCTGTTCTTCCGCATTGGCAGATACTTCTTGAACTGAAGCAGAAGTTTCTTGACTTTGTGACGAAATTTCAGTGATTAAATCAACAAGGTTATTTTTTTCAACATCCATTTCTTCATTGGCATTTTTAATTTCTGAAACTACTGCGCTCATTTCAAATACTACATCTGAAATATCACTAAAAATTTTCTTAGTATCAGTTGATGAGGCATTTTCAGATTTAACGATTTCAGAGGCATCAGACATGGCATAAACGGCTTCATTAGAGTGAAGTTGAATTTCTTTTATAAGAGTTTCAATTTCAACTATTGATTCAGTAACTTGTTCTGCTAATTTTCTGACTTCATCAGCCACAACTGAAAAACCTCTTCCTGCTTCACCAGCACGTGCTGCTTCTATGGCCGCATTTAAAGCTAATAGATTAGTTTGTTCTGCTATTTGAGAAACGGTTTTAGTAATGTTTCCAATGTTCTGAGAATTATCGTGAACTTTTAAAACAATTTCGTTTACCTTTGCAGTTGAATCTAGAGCTTCAGCTGATTTTTTAGTAAGAAGATTAACTGTTTCTAAACCTTTATTTATAAGATCATTGAAGGTTTCAGCTTCTGTATTCATAACTTCAGTACCAGTAAGAACTCTATTTATTTTGCCAGAAAGAGAATTTGCTTTATTAGAACATTCTTCAGATTTCTTTGATTGAATTTCAGAGGCTTGTGCTATAGAATCTATTGCTAAAGCAAGATCAGTCGCAGATTTATCTGTTTGAGAAGCTAAATTTTCTAATGCAGTAGAGGTTTTCAAAACTGTTTCAGAAGAAGATTTTACATTCTTCACAAGGGAAGCTACTTTATTAATAATTTTACTAAAATTTTCATGAATAGTTCCAAACTCATTGTTGGAATTTGCAGCAATATCGTCTATAGATAAATCTCCATCTCCAATTTTTTTTAGCTTGTCTTTTAAAATTAGGAGTTTTTGTAAAAGGCCTCTTAGAAACAATTGAGTTAAAATTATGTTTAAAATTAATGTCGATAGAATTGCTACGAAAATAAACAGTCCAACTGAAAAAATCTTTTGAGTAAATTGAGAAGCAGGCAAAGAAGACTTTAATACGTTGTAGCATTTTAAGTAAATTAAAATTCCTTCAATGACTGTTAAAACTAGTAATGGTAAAGTTGTAATTAGCAATATTGCCGTTTTTAAGCTGATGCAATTTTTTTTATTATTTCCCAATAAATATCACCACCTGTAAGTAATCTTAAGTAGATTTTGCATTATATTACTAAAAATATGTAAATTATAAGCACATACTAAAAAATTAAACACACACTTTGACTGGAAATGCCTTCCTCTCTTCCAGTAAAGCCTAAACCTTCTTCAGTAGTTGCCTTTATACTTATATATTTTACATCTATATCTAGTGTTTTAGCAATATTTTTTCGCATTTGTTCTATATATTTAGACAGTTTAGGTTTTTGAGCTATAATTGTAGAATCTATATTTCCAATCTTATAACCTTCATTTTCGAGTATTATTTTTGTTTCTTCAAGAAGTTTAATGCTTGAGATTCCTTTATATTTTTCCGAAGTATCAGGAAAATATTTGCCTATATCACCTAAGGCTGCAGCTCCTAAGAGACTATCCATTATACAATGAATTAAAACATCAGCATCAGAATGACCGAGCAATCCTTTAGAGTATGGAATTTCAACACCACCTAATATAAGTTTTCTTCCTTCAACTAATTTATGTACATCATATCCAGTACCTATTCTCATATTATTGAACTCCTTTAATCTTTCAATTTTAAAATAAAAAACCGGAAAATCCGGCTTTTTATTTTAGTTGATATATTGTAATTATTTTATGGAGAGTGTAAAATGAATTTCTAAATATGTAACTTCTTCTATTATAAATGTATTTTTAAAAAAAATAAATACTTTTCCAAATAAATATAATAAAAAATTTAAAATTATTAAAGATAAACACTTCGATAAAACGAAGTGGTATTTAAATTGCTATTTTATGTCTAAAGTATACGTTTACTTTTGTCTGAAGGTAAATTTGTATGATAAGTGTTTGGTTTTGAATTTATTCTAAATAATTTTTTTATAAACTTTGTAAGGTTAGCAAACATTAAATTAGATTTATGCACTTTGCATTTTTTAGAAAAATCAACATAGATTACATTGTTTTTCATTTATAACACCAACCTTTCAATACAAGATATCGTTTTCATTTATTACAATTATAGTATATCATATATATTGTGAATTGTTAATACAATTCTTAAAATATAGAAAAATAAATTTTTTCTTAAGTATATAGAGAGAATTTAAATAATGATATAATATTACTTGAGGTGTAATTGACATATGATTAAAAAATTAAAATCTTAGGGATAATTTTAATAACTTTAGGCATAGCTTTAATAATTGGAGCAATTTTTATCAAGTTTTTTGTGTCATATAAGCAGAATAACATGATAGTAAAGTATGAGAACAAAATAAAGTATTATAAAAATCATAATAATGCTTTAAAGAAAAGTACAAGCAATGAGGATATTGAAGGAGTAGGAATACTTACAATATCTAAAATAAATTTAAAAGTAGTAATAGGAGAAGGGGCAGATCTAAAAACTTTAAAGTATGCTGTTGGTCATTTTAAAGGAACTGCATTACCAGGCCAAAAAGGGAACTTTTGTGTAGCAGGACATAGAAGTTACGTTTTTGGAGAATATTTTAATAGATTAGATGAGCTAAAAATAGGTGATGAAATAATTGTTAAAACATTGAATGGAGAATTTAAATACAAGGTATATAAAACTCAAGTTGTTTTGCCTAGTCAAGTAGAGGTATTGAACCCATCTAATGATGCCACTATGACTTTGATTACATGTACTCCTATAAGGGTAGCTACTCATAGACTTATTGTAAAGGCGAGATTGGAAAACTAGTTATTAACAGAGTTATGCACAAGGCTGTGGATAATGTGAATAACTAATAATTTATGGAGGGGAAAATGAGCAAAAGAATAAAAAGAAATGCAGTAATAGCAGCTACTGTTGTAATATTATTTGTTTGTGGATTATTTATAATAAATTATTATAAAAGCTATAAGAGAATAGCATACAGCAAAGAAGCATTGACATTAAAAACTTATAATGGTACAAGTACATCAAAGAATCTTATACACAATAATGAAAGCATACCCGTTTTGATGTATCATTCAATACCAGATAATAGTAGTGGTAATATAATGGAAGTTTCAAAAAGGCAATTTCAAGAAGAAATGAAATATTTAAATGATAAAGGATATCACACTCTTTCTGCAGATGAGTTTTATGATTTTATAGTAAAGGACAAGCCAGTACCTAAGAAATCTGTACTTGTAACCTTCGATGATGGATACGAAAATCAATATAAAAATGCTTATCCTATTTTAAAAGAGTATAAATTCCATGCTATTATGTTTATTATAACTGATTACTTAGATAAGGGGACATTGTATCTAAAGTCAAATGAATTAAAAACGATGAGTGATAATGGAATAAATATAGAAAGTCATACCACTAATCATGCTAAATTAGATAAAATATCCTATAAAGATCAGCTCCATAACTTAAAAGATTCAAAAGACATACTTGAGAAAATATGTGATAAAGCGGTTAGATTTATAGCATACCCATATGGATATTTTAACAAGGATACAGTAACATCATGTCAGAAGGCAGGATATATTATGGCTTTTACTACAAGCGGAAAATGGGCAAATGTCAATAAGGGTGTTTATGCAATAAATAGGATATATATATTCCCGCAGTTTAATTTAGATGACTTTAAAGATAGAATAACTGACCCTAATTACGGACAAGTCGTTCATCCTATTGAAATGATTAAAGGAGCATATAAGACTTTTGTAAAATAAGCAGTTCTATAAACTGCACCAGTATTTAAGTTTTAAGATTTTCTGTAGCCAAGCGGAGGAAAATCAGCTATAACTGTGAACTGTGCATTGTGCACTAAAGAAATATCACTTGTATAATTATGTTTTGAAATTTGCCCCAACCCCTATTATATTAAAAAGCACATAATATTTTGTTCAAGAAGGATAATGGGCAAAGCCCAAACCTCTGTTATATTAAAAAGTGCATAATATTTTGTTTAAGAAGGATAATGGGCAGAGCCCAAACCTCTGTTATGATTACTCCTCTCCGTTGGAATTTATCGTTAGTTTAATTGAATTATTGGAAGCAAATTTTTTGAGTTTTGATAAATTTATATCATTTCCGTGAATATAAATTAAGATAGAAGTATCTTCTTTTATATAATGGTTTGTCTTACATTGCTTTATAATTTTTATTAAAGCCTCATCTGCACCGCTTTTTTTTAGATTGATTTTTTTTAAAATAACATTGCCTTTGAAATCAACAGAGGAGCTTCCTATGACGGTATTCCACCTGTTGCAATTTAATTGAAATGACGGACCTGCATCAATTATTATTGTTGACGCTGAAGAAAAATATAAATATGTAAAACAAAGTGAGCTAATAGAAAAAATAAGTATAAGCATAAAAAAGAAATTTCTCAACGGATGAATCTGTCCTTTTATTGGATGTATACCTTGTGATTTACCAGTATACTCTTGACCAATAGATGGTGTCTCTGAATGTATTTTAACCTTTCTAAATTCACCGTTATTAGTGTAGATAAAGGCAGTCTTATCTTTTACTTCTAATACTATTCCTGTAAATTTCATTATTCATCACCAATACTAATATTTAAATATGATTTTAGATATAATAAATTGTTATTAGAAAATATAATTATAAGCGCAAGAATATAATTTTTCCACCTTTCAATAAATTCAACTTTATACTTAGTTAATAATGCTATTTTTTCTATTGGGATATCTTTATTTTCTTCCATTAAATTTAAAATAAATATTTCTTTACTACACAGAAAAGCTATATTTAAAATATCATCTTTAATGTTTTTATTATAAGAACAACTTTTTATAATATCTATATAAGCTAAATTGTAAGGTTTTAACAATTCATTGAGAATTCCAATTTCCTTCGCATAAATCTTATTTTTTGCTAATTTCTCAGCTTCATTTATTTCATGAGGAATTTCAAGTTTGTCATTAGAGAAATATAATCGTGGTGTGTTACTAAATTCCCAAAGATATTCTAAAATATGATTTTTTATTACTGCCTTTGAATAGTCATAAAAGCTGCCCATTGACACAATATAAGAGTTACAAGCATTATTAAATGCAAATATTCCAATGCTAAGGTCTTCTTCACTTATTTCTTTGGATTTATCTTTTTGCATTTCTATAATCGTGTTTTTTATAAAGGTTTTGTTTGAGTTTATAAAATTATTTCTGTTTTCTTTAGATAGAGCATTTAAGTCCATATTATCACCACTTTTTAGAGTTTATATAAATTTATTATATCAATATTTATGTGTTTTTAAAATTATATATATAAAATTATATAAGCAAATATAAATAAATTTTCGACATATTTCAATGGTAGATTACAAAACTAATATATTGTAAGTATATCTTTAAACAAGCAAAACTCTAACTTATAGTTAACGTTATTAAAATATTAAAAATATTGTCAAAAATTAAGACATTTTTATGATTGTATTTTATTATGAATAGTAAGATAATATTTATTGGTTTAAACTAAAAGGACAAGGGAAAGTGAAATTTATGAGAAGCCCATTGAAAAATTTTCTAGATGGTAAAGAAAATGAGATTTGTAGTAAAATTATAACGTTTATGAATCAGTGTCAACTTGATTGCATTTTTATGGATAAGAAGTTTTTAGAAATTTGTGTAACGGATATTAATAGCAGCATTTTTCATCCATGTGGTAAAAATATTGAATTTGCAGCTGATATTACAAGCTTGCGTATTACAGAAATATATAATAAAAGCGATTTGATGGATAGGACATATGATGTTATAAAGTGTTTTGAGAATGGATATAGGATATATTTGATAAATGAAATTGAAAATAAAGAAGTTCTAAATGAGTGTATAATGACCATAGATGAATTTTTTTTATAAATACGAAAAGTATAATTATATGATTAAACAAAATAGCTATAGGCTTTTAAGAATTGTCAACAATTTTATGGATGTGAATGAAATTGAAGATGGTGTGAGTAAACTGAATCTTACACGCGAGAATATAGTAAGTATTGTTGAAGACGTAACTATGGCTGCAGCTGCATTTGTCAATGATAAAGGGAAAAACATAGTATTTGATACGGACATTGAGGAAAAATGATGATAGTTGATAAAGACGGAATACAAAAAGTTATTCTTAATTTATTATCAAATGCAATAAAATTTACAGATAAGCATGGAGCTATTAAGGTAAATGTGCATGATGATCATGATAATATAATAATTTCTGTTAAGGATAATGGAATAGGAATTCCACAAAATAAGCAAAAAATAATTTTTGAAAGATTTGTTCAGCTTGATAAAACTTTTACTAGAAAAAGAGAGGGAAGTGGAATAGGTCTCTTAATGGTTAAGATGATTGTTAAACTTCACAACGGGTCGATAACAGTAAATAGTAAGCCTGGTCATGGAAGTGAATTTATTATTACGCTCCCAGTGTTAAATTCAAGAGAATTTCAAGGTCAACACCAAGAAAACATAATAAAACTTAGTAGTGAAGAAAAGGTTAATTTGGAGTTTTCAGATTTAATGCTTTAGCTATAGATAAACCATCTGAAATATTTAAATTACCGGTACCAAATTTATCCATACAAACTGGAAGTTGATTCAGAGCACAGAGTACAAAGTGCAGAGTACAGTGAAGGTGGATTTACCTTTCGTTTCTCTCAGGTAAATCTTAGAACTTAATAGTGTCAGCTACGCTGAGCACTCTTAAAAATTGAAGATTTTTAAGGTTTATTTGTCATACCTTAAAATAGTTTTATACCATCAATAAAGCACCAGCAAAAGCTGGTGCTAATAATTAAAACTTTTTGGGACATTTTCAAAAATGCTTGACATATTTTATCTGAAATTTTTAATAAAAAGTCTGATTTAAAAGAATGTTGATAAAACTTATGTCATAAATGGGCTCTAAGGATTACTCATTTATAATTTAATACCTATTTAAATGCATTACCATGTATTATAAAAATTTTTTTAAACGTAGGTAAACGTACTAAAGCAAAGTCTTAATAAAGTGTCTATTCATGTAGCCTATAAATAAAGTGATTACATAATCACACAGCAAGAATATTGGCTCTGAGATAAGTACAATTAGGTAAATAGGAAGCTTTATATTACTAGTATTAATGAATAAAGCGTTATATATCATGAATATAATTAGAACTGCTGCATTGTAAAACACTAGTTTTAAAAAAACCTCTATATATAGTTTTCTTAATTTTTCTATATATAGCTTTACAAATCCATAAATTCCAAAGAAGATTATATACGAAAATACGTTAATTTTCACTCCTAATAATAATATACTGAGCATGGAGGAGGCAACATAGACTAAAAGCGAATGTTTTATATCTGTAGTTAAAATTGATATTGGTATAATACAGCAGGCAACAGCTAAAAGATATAATCTTCCTACAGGCATTATTGTGGACAAGTATATTATTAAAACCGAGAGTGCAGTATAAAAGCTGCTTCTTGTCAATTTTTTAGTTTTATCCATACTTTATAGCGCTCCTTTTATATTATAAAAAAATTTTATTTTATTTCATGTATTTTTAATAATGCACAATGCGTAGTTTCACAATTTCACAGCTAAGGTGAATTGTGAACTAAAAAATATTACTTGTATAATCTTTATATATATTTTTTTTAGATTTTATGTACTATAAAATGTATATGCTATTAGCATCCACCCATACCGCCACCAAGGCAGTCGCATATATTTTCTGCACACCATAGACTTATGCATAAATTGCAAAGAGAGTCATCTCTATCATTAAATCCTCTATTGCCATATGGATTTCTATAGGAAGTATTCTGCCTACTTAAATTTTCATATGCGGACCTGTATTCTGGGTTTGAAGGATTCAAATTATAGGCATTTTGTATGTACTTATAGGCATTATCATACCATCCTTTTCTTAGGCATACATTTCCCATGAGGTAAAACCATTCAGCGTCTCTTGTTTTTATATTATTTAGTTTACTTTCAGCAGAGGCTACATTCCCATTATTTATATCGGCACGTATTGAATTATAATCTGCATAGCTATTATTACCATAGCTTGAACTGGAACTGTCCGTATATCCAGAATATGTATTGCTACTAGCATTTTTCGTAAGATAATCATATGCTTCGTTAATTTCACGCATTTTTTGTTCTGCAAGATCTTTTAGAGGATTGTTTCCATATTGATCAGGATGATATTTCTTTGCAAGTTCTCTATAAGCCTTTTTTATTTCTTCTTGGGAGGCACCTTCTTTTACACCTAGAATTTCATATGGATTTTGCATTAACACTACACTCCTTTTTGACAATAAAATATTGCTAATTTTTATAAATTTAAATTTTCCATTTTACTTAGAAGACCATATTGAAGTATGTTATGTAGGATAGCTACATTTGTTTTCATAGGAAGTTTATTTAGATAATCAAGACAACTTTTTACCACACAGACCTAATATAAAGCTAACCTTCGATTTTATATTACTTGAGAATTCTTTATATGGCAAATGATCATCATTCATCGAAATATTTAAAGCATTAAATTTATTTTTTTCATGTCTTTTTCTAAATCATCATAAGCATCGATTATATAAATCCATTTTCCAAGATTATAACCAAGATTATAAAGAACATTACGTAAATTTTTGTCATCACTATATCTGGATATAATAAATCCTGTTAGATCAGCAAAAGGGTGGGACAACTCATCTATACTTAATTTTAAATCACTTTTTTCTAATTTACTAAGTTCTAATAAGTTGTTTTTTATGTAATCAGTATTATCTTTAAGATTTTTGGGAAATTTGTTGAAATAGGATTTTAGTAAAATTGATTTAATCTTACTAGTTTTATTTTTCTCATCCTCAACGTCATCTAAAAGTTTATAATATGCCAGGGATATATTACAAAAGGCGGCATAATCTACTGCAGCATTCGAAATTATAAAGTATTTTTTACGCATAGGATGAGTTATACATCTTCCTAAATGTACTTCGCATTTTTTGTCTGATATTGAGTCTAAAAGTACTGCAAGAAATGTCATATCATAATTTAAAACAAGTCTTGGCAAATTTCCATAATTTTTCTTTATGGAAAGACAAAGTCCACAATAGTATGCCTTGAACTTTTCATAATCCTTTATTTTTAGTTCAGGTTTACATGGCGTTACATATCCAAACATTTTATATACCTTTAATTCCCTTTTCGTTTAATATTTCGTATATTGTTTTTGAAGTTGTATCAGCTAAGGTATAACCTAAAAAATGTACAATCTCCTTAAGTTCATCTTCTTTTGAAGTTTCTATTTCAATGTAAGGAAATGGGCAAAAGGATTTATCATTAATATCGATTTCTATTAAAGAATGTTTATATTTATAACTTTCTCTGTATTTTTTTATTGAACTTATATTTGAAAGCCCAAGGGCAACAAAAATTTTCTTGCCTTCATCTCCACTTAATATCTCAGTTTCATTTTCTTCCATAATTTTGTACTTTTCTTGGCTTAATAGCTTCTTTACAGTCATATAGTAATGGATAGTATTATCAAGCATATTTTGAATTGTTCTTATTCTTGCATAACCTTTGTTAGCTAAAAGTCTTTTATCATTAAAATCATAAATGTCATTTATCTGATTTTCTTTTTTACTATAGGTAATTTCAAATTTAATAATTTTTTCTTAAATCATCTACATTTATATTTAAAATTCTTGTTTCAATTTCATTCAAAATAGTCACCTCTTGAGTCGCATTTATATTAAGTATTATATCATAATTTACAAAAATATTGTCTTTTTATTATAAATTTAAAAGTTTTAAGATGAAGCGTTCATATGTTATAATAACAATAAAGTAAGTTTAGTTTGTATACGTTTTATAATTTTATAAATTTTGGAGGTAGAGATATGCAGGACAGTTTTTATGAACAATTTGTTGGTGCACATGAAAGTACAAGTTATAAAGTAGTTAAAATTATAATGAGAGTAAGTATAGTTTTTGCAATATTGTATTTATTTTCAGGAGTGATTTTAGGTGTTATGGGGCTTATATTAAGTGTTTTATGTGCTATAATATATTTTTTTTATGATTATGCTAAAAGAAAAAATAATATATAGACTATGAATATGATTTTACTAATGGAGAAATAGATATAGTTAGCATAGGTGATAAAATAAAGAGAAAGAAAATTATTGGCTTTGATATTAAAAATGTAGAACTTTTAGCACCTAAAGATAGTGATGAAATAAAAAGTGTTTCAAATAAACCTGACAGAGTTTTAAAATGTTATCCTAAGGAAACTAATGAAAAGATTTATACAGCAATTCTAACTGGTGGAGTTAGTAGAGCTCAAATTGAGTTCGTACCAAATAAAGAATTTTTAAATTTGTGTTTTCAGAAAAATCCAAGGGCAGTTAAAAAGGATTTTTTTAGATAATATAATATAATTAAAGTGGTGATATTTTGCAATATATAAATGATGTAAGTATAAATGAAGCAGTTATCCATGTTTTGGATAATAATTCCGATGAGGTTGTTTTTGATGAAATAGGATTGACTTTAAATGATGAAACATATGAATACATATTAAAACATGTTAGAAAATGCCTCAAGGATGAAGAACTTAAATATGCAGTTTTTAATTCAGAAAGAAATTTAACAAAAGAATTGAGTCAGGAATATTTAAGTGGTAAAAGTGGACTTATACCTGTTTCAAAGGAGCTTGCATCTCAGCTCTTTGTAATCATGAAATCGAAGGGTAATGTACCATCTTGTGATTTACTTGTGGTATCAATATCTACAGAATATGGACCAATGCTTGCTATTCTTAAAATGGATTATGTAAAAAATTATATACACAGTATAGATGTTGTTGAGGATAAGGTTGGCATAAATATAATCCCTCAGTTTGTCGGACTTCCATCTAGTGGACAAAGGATACAAAAATGTGCTTTTATAAAACCTGTACAGGAAGATAATAGATTTGATCTTATGGTTATAGACAAGCAGTCTAAAAAAGAAGATGAAGATTATGGTTCAAATTATTTTATAGGAAATTATCTTGGATGTACCATAATAAATAATGAGAGAGATCTTACAAAAACCTTTGTGAAAGCAGCTGAAAAATGGACACAGAGTAATCTTAAGGACAATGCGGATGAAGCAGAAAAGGTAAGAAGTTCAATTAAGAGAAAACTTAAAGAAGATGAAGTTATAAATGTAAATGAGCTTTCACATGAAATATTCAATGGGAACGAAGAAGTATCGCAGGATTTTTCACAGTTTGTAAAAGAACAGGGTGTAGAGGAAAAAATAGAAGTAGACAAGCAATGGGTTGAAAGCAAACTTACCAGAGTAAGATTAAAAATAGACAAAGATATAGACATATATATCAATGAAGAGGCCTACAATGATTCCTCCCGCTTTGAAATAACCAGAAATGGCGATGGTACCATAAACATGGTAATAAAACAAGTAAGAAATTATATAGAGAAGTAAACATATGGGGGTTTGGGCGAAAGCCCATGTGATTCATGAACTAAAAATTAGCGGTCTAAAAAATAGAGTAAAAACCTAAATATAATACATATTAAGCTATAGGGGTTTGGGCGAAAGCCCATGTGATTCATGAACTAAAAATTAGCGGTCTAAAAAATAGAGCAAAAACCTAAATATAATACATATTAAGCTATGGGGGTTTGGGCGAAAGCCCATGTGATTCATGAACTAAAAATTAATTTAATCGTAATTAAAAATTAGAAAGCAATAACTAATTTTTTGCCTAAAAGAGGCAAAAAGCTAAGGGTGAAGGATTTTAACGAGCAAGGTAAGTTAAAACCCTTCACTTTTTCACTAATGAATATAAAATATTACTTGTAAAATCCGAAATTTATATTTTTAAACTTTCAGCTTGCTTATCTATAAGTTCTTGAATTTTTGGTCCACATCTTCTTCCACAGCAGCCACCCGAACCTGAGCCAGTTGCTTTGTTAACATCATCAACGGTTTTAGCTCCATTCCTTATAGCTTCTTTTATCTTTGATCTTGGAATAGCCTTGCATATACATACTTTAGTTAATTTATCCATTATATTTTCATTAATATTATTATCCATAGTAACCTCCTATACATAAATTATTATAACACAACAAATAACAATTATCTATAAATAGTAATTACTCTAAAAAATATTTTGTAAGTTTATTTTTTCAAGATCCCTAATATGATTTATAAGAAATTCAATAGTATGAGCGGATTCCATTGAATCCTTAGTTTCTTTATATTTTATTGATTGAGATAATTTTTCTACTTCCATGCTTATATCGTCTGTTTCTGCATGATGTACATATACAGAAAGTAAATTTGAATGGTTATCCCATTCTTTGGAGAAAGTATTTATATTTTTTTCAGCTTCTTCCCATGAGCTATCTTTTATTGAGTTTTCTATTTTGGAATTCATTGAAAGCATGGAATTACATACTTTGTTTATATGAGCTATTGAATAAATACTAAAACCTAATATACATGCAAAAAGAGCGGCTGAAAATATCACATTTTTCATATTTATTCCTCCTTAATTTTTATGTATTTTTGGCAGTAAAATTTTTGGTTTGAATCTAATATTGCTATAAATGCATCTTTAGGAGAAATTATACCTTGTTTTTTTAACTCATTTATTAACCAAGTATAGTTTTTATTTATTAAACTTAAACTTTTATAATTTACTTTTGCCGTCTAAGATTAAGGTTACAGGCAAAATCTCTTGAGAAGTTTGTATATTTAAATCTTTCTTTGTTGATGGATTGAGTGGAGTTTTGGGAATAATGGACAATTGACCACTTGTTTCTAAAATCGCAAATTCAATATCATTAATATTAAAAAAGTTTTTCAACCTTAATTCTTCAAGGAGGTCATTAATATTAATTCTTTGATTTTTTAAAGCATAATAGTCTACTTTACCGTTATTTATTAATATTGTAGGTTTACCACATAAAATAGATCTTGCTTTTTCACTTTTAAGTTGCAAAACAGATAAAATTATTTCAAGAATAAGAAGTGTAATTATAGGTATTATTCCATGAATAAGTGGAATTCTAGTATCTTGCATAGGTAATGAAGCAAGTTCAGAGATCATTATAGCAATTACAAGTTCAAAAGGTTGGAGTTGACCTATTTGTCTTTTACCCATAGTTCTCATAGTTAAAACTACTAAAAAATATAGTATTATTGTTCTTATCATAACGATAATCATAATATCAATCCTTTTTCTGTTTAATGATTTATAATATAAATAAAATTATTTAATGGTTTTATTCTTTCAAAAAAAGCAAAAAATTATTAGTGAAGTAAGGTACATTTTTGTTATTTTAAAGTATAATATTAAAGATTTAATTAAGTTTGGAGATGTTATTGTGGATAAAGTGACTTTAAAACTGAAAAATGGCGAAAGCATTTCAGTAAAAAAAGGTAGTGAATTTTTTAATGTTGTAAAGGAGAACAATTTGGATGCAGATGCACCAGTAGTTTTAGGAATATTAGATGGGTATATTCATGAACTAACTTATAAAATTTATCATTCAGGAACATTCGATGTAGTAGATATAAGAAATTCAACTGGAATAAAGGTATATGAAAGGACTTTGCAGTTTGTACTTATAAAAGCAGTGCTTGATGTGTATCCTGACAGCAGAATAACCATAGAGCATTCTTTAGGAAATGGAATATTTGGAGAAATTCATAAACAAGGTGATAAATTAAATGAAGAGGATATAGAAAAAATAAAAATAAAAATGAAAGAGATTATAGACAAAGATGTTCCTATTAAAAAGATATCTGTAAGCAAGAAAAAAGCTATAGAAATATTTGAAAGCTATGGTATGGAAGACAAAGTTAAATTGCTTCATCAGGTTCATTTTCAAAAGTTAAAGTTATATGAGTTAGAGGGAAGATATGACTATTTTTATGGAGCTATGGCATATTCAACGGGAATACTTAAAAATTTTGATTTAAAATACTATAAGCCAGGATTTATACTTATGATTCCAAGTGAAAAAGAAACAAACAAATTGCCTAAATTTATTGAGCAAAAAAAGTTATCTCAGATTTTTTATGAAACTGAAAAATGGGGAGATATTATCGGAGTGGGCGATGTTGGATCTTTGAATAATAATGTTAAAAATGGAGAAAGTGTTGATATGATAAGGGTTTCGGAAGCACTTCATGAAAAAAAGATTGCTTATATTGCTGACATGATATATGCTAAAAAGGATATTAAAGTTGTTTTAATTGCAGGACCTTCATCGTCAGGTAAAACTACCTTTGCTAGGAGACTTGGAATTCAACTTAGGGTGAACGGAATGATACCAGTACCTATATCGCTTGATGACTACTTTGTAGATAGGGCACATACCCCTAAGGATGAGAATGGTAACTATGATTTTGAATCCATATATGCTCTTGATATAAAGCTTTTTAATGAAAACCTTAATGACCTAATGAAAGGTAAAGAAACTGTACTTCCAATATTTAATTTTAAGACAGGACAAAGAGAATGGAACGAAAAAAGCATAAGGCTTCCTGAAAATGGAGTTATAATTATTGAAGGAATTCATGGACTTAATGAAATGCTTACTCCGTTAGTACCAAGAAAAAATAAATTTAAAATATATATAAGTGCATTAACTCAACTTAATCTTGATAGCCATAATAGAATTTCTACAACAGATACTAGAAAAATAAGGAGAATTGTAAGAGATTATTTATCTAGAGGATACGGAGCAGAAGAAACCTTAAAGATGTGGCCATCAATAAAAAAGGGAGAAGAAAAAAATATTTTTGTATTTCAAGAAGAAGCCGATGTTATGTTTAATTCTTCCTTAGTTTATGAACTATGCGTGCTTAGAAAATATGCACTTGCAGAATTGTCGAAAATTAAAGCTTCTAGTAGTGTCTACTATGAGGCAAAAAAGCTTAGAAGTTTCCTTAATTTTTTTAAGGATGTAGACATGAAATTTGTACCTGATAATTCTATATTAAGAGAATTTGTAGGCGGAAGCTGTTTTTATAAATACTAAATTTGCGGTGGTGTTGTGATGTGAAAGAATATAGCGTATTTGATGTTTTAGGACCTGTTATGATAGGACCATCAAGTTCTCATACTGCAGGAGCAGCAAGACTTGGAAAAATAGCCGGGATAATAGCCGGTGGAAAAGAAAATATAAAAAGCGTTGAATTTATTTTGCATGGATCATTTTCAAAAACTTATAGAGGGCATGGTACAGATAAAGCCTTGGTAGCTGGAATTTTGGGTATGAATCCATGGGATGAAAGACTTAGAAATTCAATTGAAGTGGCAGAAAAGATTGGTTTGAAAGTTGGCTTTATACCAGGAGATTTGGGAGATGTACACCCTAATACAGTTAAGTTTATAATTCATAAAAAAGATGAAAGTATTATGGAGATAACGGGTTCTTCAATTGGCGGTGGAAGTATTAAAGTAATAGAGATAAACAACCAGAGTATGGATTTCTCGGGAGATTATCCTACCCTAATAGTATATCATAAGGATATTCCTGGAATGATATCAAAAATAAGTACTATGTTATATGATAATAATATAAATATAGCATTTTTAAAGGTTTATAGGAGTATTAAAGGTTCATCTGCATCAATGATTTTTGAAATGGATAATATAATTCCAGATTGGCTGATTAATTCAGTTAAGCAAATGGAAAATGTAAAAGATGTAATTTTTATAAAACCTATTATGGAGTGTGAATGATATGTTTGCAGATAGTGGAGTACAGATGTTAAATGAGTGTAGAAAACATAATATTAGTATAAGTGAATATACTATTAGAGAAGAGATTAAAAAGACGGAAGACACTCGTGAAAATATATTAAAAAAGATGAGTAAAAACTTAGAGGTAATGAAACAAGCTGCTGATTATGGCACAGAAAATAGTGTTAAATCTTTAAGCGGATTTATGGGTGGAAATGGATTTAAGTTGAATAATTATGCTAGTAGTGGAAAAACATTGACTGGTAAGTTTATTGTAAAGGCAATGGCGAGGGCAGTAGCATGTTCTGAAGTAAATGCTGCGATGGGCAAAATTGTAGCCGCGCCAACTGCAGGTTCTTCCGGAATACTTCCCGCTGTAATAATAACCGCCGGAGAGAAGCTTAACAAAAATGACGATGAAGCTGTGAGAGCATTATTTACTGCTTCTGGTGTTGGGATATTGATTGCTAAAAATGCTACTCTTTCAGGTGCTGAGGGTGGATGCCAAGCTGAATGTGGTTCTGCAGCAGCTATGGGAGCAGCAGCTGTGGTTGAGATGATGGGAGGAACTCCAGAAATGGCACTTGACGCAGCTGCTATGGTTATAAAAAATACGCTTGGGCTTGTATGTGATCCTATAGCAGGGTTGGTTGAAGTTCCATGTGCTAAAAGAAACATAGCTGGAGCCGTAAGTGCACTTACAATGGCGGATATAGTTATGGGAGGAGTTAAGAGCATAATTCCATTTGATGATTGTGTTGCTGCAATGTATAGGGTTGGAAAACAGCTTCCATGTGAACTTAGAGAAACCGCTATGGGAGGTCTCGCAGTTACAAAAACTGGAGAGAAGCTTCGAAAACAATTAGAAAATAGTAAATTATAGAGAGTAATAGGTATGGTAGGTGTAAAATGTGTAAAAGAAAGATAATAGAAGATTACTATTGTGATTTAAATAATTTATCTGGCTTACTTACTAATTGTGTTAGCTCATACAGGCTTTTAATAGGAGGAGCTTCAGAATTAAATCAAATTACACCTGCAACAAAACATGATGTTAAAAAGGCAATACAAAGAGTAAATAAATTAGGAGATATAATTGATGAATTGCTTAAAACTATGGAATGTTATGAAATTGATTATATTAACTACTGTAAAATAAAAGCAAGTGTTATGGAGTGTAAACTAAATAAAGAATTTGTGCTATCTCAAATAGAAGAAGAGTTAATGGCTAAAGGAGATAATCAAAAGCCTCCACCTCTTTAATTATATCATAAACAAAAATTCCATATGGTATTTACCATATGGAATTTAAATACGTAATAACAAAACATTTTATCATTAGAACTTTTTAATTTTTATTTTACTTACCATTAAGTAAGAAAGTAAAAGCATAAGTATAATTGTTAAAATAGGATTAAAAGACACGTTTAACGAAAGTAAAATTAAAAAGTATAAAGCCATAAACATCCCGGCAGCAGTAATAGGAATACCTCTAAAATTACCATCGAAAGTTGATAAATTATATCTAGCCAATCTGTATGCACCTGATATAGGAAATATCAAAAGTAAAATATAACTTACAAATTTAAAATCTAAATTAGTGCTGAGCAAATTGTAAGCTAAAATTGATGGGGCAACACCAAAAGATACAAGATCGGCTAATGAATCAAGTTCCTTGCCAAGCTCACTTGATACTTTCAAAGCACGTGCAACTCTACCGTCATATCTATCTATAATTCCAGCTAGTAATATAAAAACGCAAGCTAATTTATAATATTCCGAATTATTTTGTGGTGCAGCAGCCAAAGTCATAGTTAGTGATAATAAACCACATGATAAATTACTAAAGGTAAAGATGTTGGCAACTGAACTTTTAGTCATAAATAATCACTCCTAATAAATTTAAATAATAGTTGTTTCATTAAAATAGTTCATTATTATAAATATAATAACATAGATGTATAGCAGATATTATTATAACACATTACTATATAATTTGTAATGAGTTTTTAATAAAAAAAGTATACAATAATGTAACAAAATATGATATCATAAGTTCGTTGGAAAATAATTTATGAGCATGATATAAAGCTTGGAGGAAGCAAATGAGTTCTAAAGCAAAAAAATATTAATGTATATGTGCATTGCAATTTTAATAATTGTTCTACTTATTTTGACGTTTAGATTTAAAGGACATTATTCAGTTAGAGTATCACATAAAATAAACGGTCTTAGGATATTACATATTAGACCTAAGGATATTAAAAGGTATATATTAAGCTATGGTGAATTTGCTGCTCTTGTTTTTGTAATAATATATTCATTAAAGCCAATACTTTTTGTTGTTCCAGCGTCTCTTTTGTCTATAATGGCAGGTGGCATTTTTGGACCGTGGAAGGCGTTTTTTTCTAAGTATGATAAGCTGCTTTTTTTCAGCTACAGTTGCTTTTTTTTCTTGCCAAAAAATTAGGAAGACCATTTGTTGATAAGATTCTTAAAGGAAAGGTTATGAAGCTTGATAATGGAATTGAGAAACATGGCTTTATGATTATGCTTCTAATGAGACTCTCATTTGTATTTGCTTATGATCCTTTGAGTTATGCTGCAGGACTTACATCAATGAAATATAGGGATTTTATTTTAGGCACAATTATAGGAATTATACCTGAAATGCTTTGTTATTCTTTTATGGGAAAAATTTTGAAAGAGGTTTTTCCTTAAGATCGTTTACTCCTTTGATAATAATAATAATTGTGGCTCCAATAGCAATAATTGTTTATAAAAATTATAAGTCAAAAAGGAGTATGTAATATATAAATAAAAAGCATTTTCATGGGTAAAATATCTGTGGAGGTGTTGTTATGAAGATAAAGGATATAATGACTAAGGATATAGCGAGTTTAAATTCAAGTGATACAGTTGAAAGAGCAGCCCAACTTATGAAAGAGCATGATGTTGGTGCTATTCCAGTTTGTGAGCAGGAGAAAGTTATAGGTGTTATTACAGACAGGGATATAGCACTTAGAACTGTTGCAGATGGAGAAAATGCGACACAGCAAACTGTAAGAAATGCTATGACATCTACACCAGTATTTGCAGAGCCTGATATGGATGTAAGAGAAGCAGCTAGGATTATGAAAGAAAGACAAATAAGAAGACTTCCTGTTATTGAGAATGGAAATTTAGTTGGTATGGTTTCACTAGGTGATTTTGCTGTGGAGGAGAAGCTTGATCATTGCGCAGGAGAAGCACTTTGTGGGATTTCAGAGCCATGTTCGCCTAAGATGTAGCTTAAGTTTTATGTTAAATCCACAAGGTATATGTTAAATCTTGTGGATTTAATGCAAATAATGATATAATATATAAGATATGTTATGACATATCAAAATGTAATTTTAGTTTCGAGGGGAGTAAACTTATGGATAAAGTTAAGTTTATATATAATCCTTATTCAGGAGAAAACACAATTATAGGAAAGATAGACAAGATAATAAAAATTCATCAAAAACATGGACTTACAATAGTACCATATAGAATTTCTTTGGGTAATACAGTTGAAAAGGCATTTGAGGATATAGATGATACATATAAATATATCTTAATGGCAGGCGGAGATGGTACTGTAGATAATATTGTAAATTACATGAAAAAATTAGATATAAACTTGCCTATAGGGATATTACCAACAGGTACTGCAAATGATTTTGCAAAATTTATAGGAATGCCATTAAATATAGAAAGGGCATGCAAGCAGATACTTGATAGTCAACCTAAAGAAATAGATTTAGGAAAAATTAATGATAAATACTTTATAAATGTCGCTAGTTCAGGTCTTTTTACAAATGTTTCTCAGCAAACAGATATAAATATGAAAAATACTATAGGAAAACTAGCTTATTATGTAAAAGGAATAGAGCAGCTTCCTAATTTTAGGAAAATAAGAATTAAGGTTTCATCAAAGGAAAATGTATTTGATGGCGATATGATATTGATGCTGGTGTTTAATGGACAGACAGCTGGAAATTTTAAATTTGCTTATAAAGCATGCGCTGATGATGGTATGCTTGATGTAATAATAGTTGAAGCAGGAATGGTAAAGGATTTATTTAATATCCTTATTAAAATGATAAGAGGAGAACACCTTGAGGATGTAAATGGACTTACATATTTTAAAACGGATAATTTAAGAATAGAGTGCAGTGATGATGTTGTTACAGATATTGACGGAGAGAGAGGACCTGACTTTCCTGTTGAAATTTCATGTATAAAAGGTGGCGTTAAGATTTTAGGAGTAAAGAATATTTGATAAATATATGTAGTAATAATAAGTGATAGCATTTTGGGGAGATAATAATATTGATAGAGTATATTTATTTATTTTTGTTATTGCTTGTTACTTATTTAGGAATTTTGCTTTTAAAAAGAAGCTTCAAGTGTCCTACTAAAATAAAAATTATATGCATATTTATTTTAGGTGCTCTTCTGCTGAGATATTTTTCATTGGCAGCACTGTTTATTCTAAAAAGAGTATATTATATACAGTTTATAAAGTATTTTGTGTTACTTAATCTTGTATGCATACCATCTTTAAGTTTGCTTTTGATATTTATATTTATGAGGAATAAAAAGTTTAACATAGCATACTTATTTGCTGCTATAGTTTTATTTATAAGCTTATATTTTTATGTAGCTTTAAGAATGACACCTACTATAATACCTGCTTCAAATTATGGATTTGGGTATGTAATTAGTTTTATGAATTATCGTGAATATGTACTAGCTATATACACAATGATAAATATTTTACTTATAACGTTTTGCGGCTTTTGCATTGGGAAAAGTTATGTAAATAAAAAAGGAATAAGCATAGTAATGGTATCGCTTTTAGCTTCTTTTGTTGAAAAAATTATACTTTTAGTAGGAACAAAGGCTATGCCTGAATATTTCCTCGGAGAACTCATATGCCTTCTGTGTTTGGATTATGCAATTTCACTATTTAAAACGAAGCCAAATAAAAAACTAAAAAGACCTAAATTTTAGGCCTTTTTTAGTTTTTTGTTTCTATTGTTTTTATTTCTTTTTAACTTAAGAGGTCTTTCTGGAATTAGACACTTAGGACCATTTCCTATTAAATCCTCTCTATGAGCTGTTACAAGAGCTTCCCTAACTAAATTGTAATTTTCCGGTTTTGAAAATTGAAGTAGAGCTCTTTGAATATTTTTTTCATGCTGTTTTTTAGGGACATATACTTTAGTCCCTGTTAAAGGATTGATGCCAGTATAATACATTGTAGTAGATAAACTACCCGGTGTAGGATAAAAATCCTGGACTTGTTCAGGCATATATCCCATTTTTTTTATATATTCAGCTAATTGTATAGCAGAACTTAAGTCACTTCCAGGATGGCTTGATATCATATAAGGAACAAGATATTGTTTTTTGTTTATTTCTTTGTTAATCTCAAAGAACTTTTTTACAAACCTATCGTATACATTCTTACCTGGCTTGCCCATTTGTGCTAATACCTTATCGCTTACATGCTCAGGAGCAACCTTAAGTTGACCACTAACATGGAATTTACAAAGTTCCTCAAAAAATTCAGGGTTTTTATCATATATAAGGTAATCGTATCTTATTCCGGAACGTATAAAAACCTTTTTTATTTTTGGAAGTTTTCTGAGTTTTCTTAATAAATCTAAGTATTCACTATGATCCACTTTTAAATTTTTACATGGTGTTGGGAAAAGGCACTGACGGTTTTTACATACGCCTCTCGTCTTTTGAAGTTCACAAGAAGTATGCCTAAAGTTTGCAGTAGGACCGCCAACATCATGTATATATCCTTTAAAATCATTTAAACCAGTAAGCACCTTAGCTTCATTTATTATTGAGTTCTGAGACCTATGTTGTATAGTTCTTCCCTGATGGAAAGTTATTGCGCAAAACGAGCATGCACCGAAACACCCTCTATGACTAGTTATTGAAAATTTAACTTCCTTAAGAGCAGGAATTCCACCATCTTTTTCGTATATAGGATGGTAAGTTCTTACATAAGGAAGATTATATACTATATCCATTTCTTCCTCTGTAAGTGGTATTGAAGGAGGATTTTGCACTATATATCTATCTCCATATTTTTGTACCAAAGTTTTGCCGTTTATTGAATCCTGCTCTCTTGCTTCAAGTTTAAAACTTTCAGCATATTTTCTTTTATCAGAAGCTACTTCTTCAAAGCTTGGGAGTTCGACATAATTACTTAAATTTGATATATCTTTTGAAATATATACAGTTCCTTTTATATTATTCATTTTGTGTACGTCTTCACCGTATTTAAATAAGTTTGCAATCTGAACTATGGATTTTTCACCCATACCATATGAAAGTAAATCTGCTTTAGAATCAATTAAAACGCTTCTTCTTACTTTATCCTCCCAATAGTCATAATGTGCAAAACGCCTTAAGCTTGCTTCTACACCACCTATTACTATAGGTATGTTTTTGAATGCCTCTCTTACTCTATTGCAATAAACTATAACAGCTCTATCAGGTCTTGAATTACCCTTCCCACCAGGTGAATATAAGTCATCATGTCTTCTTTTTTTGCGGCAGTATAATGATTTACCATGGAATCTATATTGCCAGAGTTTACTAAAAATGCATATTTTGGTTCACCAAGTCTTTTGAAGTCATCAACTTTTTTCCAGTCTGGCTGAGGAATAATTCCAACGGTGAAACCTTCATGTTGTAAAGTTCTACCGATTATTGCGGTTCCAAAAGAAGGGTGATCAACATAGGCATCCCCTGTAACAATTATAAAATCCAATTGTGTGATTCCTTGTTCTTTTAAATCTTCTTTACTTATAGGTAAAAATTTGCTGCGAGTATTTGTCATTATAAAAAATAATCTCCCTTCAAAGGATACAGAATTTATTTAAAATATAGCTTCCTTTAGTATTATTAAGTATGTTTAAAAATGTTGATAGTATACTTTGAAATTAATGAACTCTTAGAATTGGGAATTATAAGAGTCCATTAATGACATGAATATTTATCAACATTCTTTTAAAACATAATCTTTATTTATAATCTTGCAGTGCATCATAATCTTCTTCGCCTGTTCTGATTTTAATTACCTTACTTACATCATATATAAATATTTTTCCGTCACCAATTTTTCCTGTGTTGAGCACGCTTTTTGCTACTTCAACAACCTTTTCAACAGGAACGGCACATACAACAATTTCTACTTTTATTTTAGGATTAAGATTGATTTCAATTGGGTTACCTCTATAATATTCAGTAACACCCTTTTGAAGGCCACAGCCAAGTACATTAGTTACAGTCATCCCTGTAACACCTATTTTATTGAGCTCATTTTTAAGTTCATCAAATTTTTCTGGTCTAGTAACAATGTCAATTTTAGATATTTTGTGTTCCATGGCACATTCAACTCCTTATATTAAACTAGGGAAACAATAATAAATTATAAAAGTATTGTCTCCCTATTATTATAAACTATTTAAATAAAATCTCAAGCTATATGATAACCTTTTTCTCCGTGTACTGAAATATCAAGACCAAGATCTTCTTCATTATCATCTGCACGAAGTTTAAATACAAGACTTACTACCTTTAGTATTAGTATAGTCATGACTATAGAATATGCATAAGTTGCTATAGTGGCAATAAATTGTGTTAAAACTAATGAAGGATTTCCATAGAGGAGCCCATTAGCACCAGCAGAATTTACTGCTTTTGTAGCGAATATTCCAGTAGCAATACTCCCCCATGTACCACCAATTCCGTGACATCCAAAAGCATCTAAAGCATCATCATAGTTGAACTTAGGTTTTAAATATGACACTGCAAAGTAGCATATTATACTTCCAATAGCACCTATTACAATAGATGAAGCAGGAGTTACAAAACCAGCAGCAGGAGTTATAGAAACAAGTCCAACTACAGCACCAGTAACAGCTCCTAAAACAGTAGCTTTTTTGGTTACAATCCATTCACATGTAATCCATGAAATTGTTGCAGCAGCTGCAGAAGTGTTTGTTGTAATAAATGCTGTCATAGTAACATTATTTAAACCTAAAGCACTTCCGGCATTAAATCCGTACCAACCAAACCATAGTAAACCAGCACCTAGTATAGTCATTGGAAGATTGTTTGGTGATGTTTTTTTTATTTTTCTTCCACCTATATAAATGGCAGCTACAAGACCTGAAATTCCAGAAGAAACATGCACTACAGTTCCTCCAGCAAAGTCGAGTGCACCTAAATTTTTTATCCATCCTCCAGTTCCCCATACCCAATGAGCAACAGGATCATAAACAACAGTTGTCCATAATACTATAAAGGCTAAGAAGGCAGGGAATTTTATTCTCTCTGCAAATGCTCCGGTAATTAAAGCAGGTGTTATTATTGCGAACATTAATTGATACATCATAAATAAGTTATGAGGGATTGTAGGTGCATATGCTGCAAGGGGTTTAAAACCTACATTATTTAAAAAAGCCCAATTTAAGTTTCCAATTGTGTGAGAGACATCAGGTCCAAAGGCTAATGAATAACCCACAAGTATCCATTGAATAGAAACGATAGCAATGCAACAATAACTATGCATTGTTGTACTCAAAACATTTTTGGTTTTGACCATTCCGCTGTAAAATAGTGCAAGGCCAGGTGTCATTAACATAACTAAAACAGTTGATAAAAACATGAATGCAGTATCTCCGGTATTCATTTTTAATGATCTTCCCTTCGTAATTTATTATTTGTAAACTTTAAAATTTATTTGTATTAATATAATAACATCCGAAAGTATTTTTTGCAACAATATTATCAATAAATAGGCACGAAAATTGATAAAAAGCTAAATTAATAACCTGTTATATTATAAGTTAATACTAAAAGGAAAAAAATACATTATGTAAAACAAGAGGTTTACGTTATTTAAAATAGAATTAACATAAAAAAAAATATAAGTTTGAATATTGTGGTTGAAAAGTTCACGTTTTATACTATAATTAAAAGGTAAGGACTATTTAGGATAATTATATTTATTATACGTTAGTTTTTTCATTTATCTAATGATATTAAATAGAATTAAAGATAAAACACCCTGAAACTTGAAAAGTTATGTGTTATAAAATAATTATCTATACTTAGTTATGTCAACTTATAAACTCGTTAAAGCTATTTTAAATTCTATTTATAAGGTTATGCGGGTTTGATTTTACTAAAGGATTACCTCACTGAAACTTAACTTACTACATGTTTGAAAATTAAATGTTCAAGAAATTGTAAGACACGTATAAGTTAATAGTTGAATTGGTGATCCTATAAATTAAATTGAGCCTTGAAGGCTCTTTATTTATGATAGGTGGTGAGTATTTAATGGAAGGTGGACCGGATACCCGGAGGAAACTGGTATTAAAAAGAAGAAAACGGCAGATGGTTTTTATGAAAAATGATTTTGGCATATATTTGTGGCATTTAAATTTATAGTTTATATAATTTAATAATATTAGATGTATTCACAATAAATCTGCATTTTCTTTTTAACAATATACCAGTTCCATTGTTAAGCATATTATATATTGGTAATAATATGTCTTAGGTTAAATAGTTTAGGCTATTTAATAAACAATTTGGAAAGGGAGGATTAAAATGCAGAAATTAAATGACTTTTTTTTTAAGCAGCATTCTTTATAAAAAGGTATACGATGAGTATGGCGAATACGTTGGAAAGCTCTGGGACATATATGTGTCAACGGAGGAAAATTATCCTAAGGCAATAGGTTATAAAATGAAAAAAAAGTGGTGAATATATAAACTATGAATTTAAAACCATAGATTTTTATAGAGATGAGGAAAATGGAAGAATATTAATCAAAGTTAAGTCAGTTAAAGATACTATGATGAGAAAGTATTCCTATTTGTTATCAAAAAATCTTTTGGATAAACAAATAGTAGATATAAACGGAAAAAAGCTTGTAAGAGTGAATGATCTTAGAATGGCTCAAATTGCCGGAGAACTTAAAGTTATAGCAGTTGATACAGGAATAATGTCACTAGGAAGAAGAATTGGCGTAGAAGGTTTAATTAAAGGTATGTACGAAATAATTAATAGAAAACCAAAGGATAGTTTTATAATGTGGGATAACGTAGAATCACTTGAAATGATAAATGATAATTTAAAGTTATCTGTACCATATAAAAAGCTATCGGCACTTCATCCAGCAGATCTAGCAGATATACTTGAGGATATGAATTCTAATTATAGAAAGAAAGTATTTGAAAGTCTTGATGAGAATTTTGCAGCAGATATACTTGAGGAAATTGAACCTGATATACAAGCAGACCTTATTGAAAATTTAAGTAATGATAAAACTACTGAAGTTCTTGATAGTATGCCTAATGATGAAATAGCTGATATTTTAGATGAAGTAGATGAAGAAACTGCAGAAAAAATTCTTTTGAATATGGAAAAAGATGATGCAGATGAAGTAAGAAGTCTCATGGAATATGAGAAAGAGACAGTCGGAAGTATAATGAATAAGGACTTTATATCATTTAATATAAACATAACGCTTAAGGAAACTATGGATATAATAAAAGAAATGAAACCAGAGGAGGAAGTAATGTATTATATATATATTACTGACTCAAATGGTGTACTTGAAGGAGTTATATCGTTAAAGGATTTAATATTTATGCCGCAAGAAAAGAAACTTAAGGATGTAATGAGTAAAAAGCTAGTTATGGTTAAAGATTCTGATAAACTTGAAGATGCTATAGAAATTTCAGTTAAGTACAATTTGTTGGCGCTTCCAGCAGTAGATGACAATAAAAAGTTATGTGGAGTAATAATAATAAATGATTTAGTTGACCAGGTGTTATTTCCAGCATGGAAAAAGAAATTTAAGAAGGTTGGGTAGAAAGTACATCGATTTAACATTCTACTTTTTACGTATAAGTATTTTGTTTAGTTTTTACAAGATACTTATATGTAAATGAACTGGCAACTGATTTTTAACAAAGGGGTGGAGCGCATGAAAAAGAAATTTGGAAAATTATTTTTAATATTTAGTATAATTGGACCAGGAATAATTACAGCAAATGCAGGAAATGATGCCGGAGGTGTAACGACTTATTCTGTTATTGGAGCACATTACGGTTATTCAATGCTTTGGGGACTATTTGCTATAGGAATTGGTCTTGCGGTTGTGCAGGAAATGAATGCAAGAATGGCTGTAGTTACAGGAAAAGGACTTTCAGATTTAATAAGAGAAAGGTATGGAGTAAGATGGGCTTTTTTTGCAATGTTAGTGCTTATTATTGCAAATCTTGGAGTTTGCATAGGTGATTTTGCTGGTATAGCTGCAAGTCTGGAATTGTTTAAAATAAGCAAATATATTTCAGTTCCTATACTTACTATTATGATATGGGTTGTAATGACAAAGGGTAATTATTCAAAAGCGGAAAAAATATTTTTGCTATTGACATTGACTTTTTTTGCTTATGTTATTACAGCAATTTTAGTTAAACCAGATTGGAATAATGTAGTTTCTAGGATAACCGACCCTAAGGCAAATTTAACAAAGGATTATTGGCTAACTCTCATAGGAATGGTAGGTACAACAATAACCCCATATATGCAGTTTTATCTTCAATCTTCTATTGTGGATAAGGGGATTTCGTTAAAAGAGTACAAATATGAAAAACTCGATGTTTATCTTGGAACAGTGTGGGGAATTTTAACTGCTTTATTTATAACTATATGTACAGCTGAAACCTTGTTTAAAGCACATAAATTGGTGGAAACTGCACAGGATGCGGCTGTTGCACTTAAACCATTAGCAGGTTCATATTCATTTGCGCTTTTTGCAATAGGACTTTTTGGAGCATCATTTTTAGCTTGTTGTATAATTCCGCTTTCAACCTCATATGCTGTATGTGAAGCCTTTGGATTTGAAAGTGGACTTGATAATAAAATTAAAGATGCACCTATATTCTTTGGATTATTTTTGTTTATGTTAATTGTAAGTATGATTGTTGTTCTTGTTCCTGGATTATCACTTGTAGATATAATATTGGTTACACAGCAAATAGCAGGAATATTATGTCCAGTAGTATTGATTTTTATGATTAAGTTAGTAAATGATAAGGAAATAATGGGAAAGTACGTAAACAATAAGTTACAAAATTTTATAGCAAAATTTACTGTTATACTTATAATAGTACTTACTATATTAGCATTTGCAGGTAATTTTATTTAGTTGTAATGAAGGTAGCCTTGTTTTGAATAAGTGTAAAAATAGGTATCTTATTTAAAACAAAGCTAATTATTAAAAAAAATTGAATTAAAATTTCACTTTAGAGCAAAATAACCTTGTAATACAAAATTAATGTTTTGCTGGAGGTGAAATTGTGAAATTTGTGAACTTGATAAAAAAGTATAAATTAAGCATTGTTATGTGTACTGCTATACTTATGACTTATTTTAGTATGTATGTATGGCTTTTACCATATAATAGTGCAGTTAAGGCTGTTACATACAAGTATGGTTCTTCTGGAAGCGTTGTAACTCAAATTCAAACTAGGTTGAAAAGCTGGGGATACTATACTGGCAGCATAGATGGAAGATACGGATATGTTACTTACCGTGCGATTATGAGATTTCAGGCTAATAATGGTCTTACTCCAGACGGAATTGCAGGTAATGGGACTCTTACAGCGCTCGGACTTCCAACAGGCGCAGCAGCTACAGCAACTCAAAGGTATTCTAATAATAGCCAAGATTTAGTACTGCTTTCAAGACTTATTAATGGTGAAGCAAGAGGGGAACCATATACGGGACAGGTAGCAGTTGGAGCTGTTGTTTTAAACAGAACAAGAGATCCAAAATTTCCATCTACTGTTGCAGGAGTTATATATCAGCCAGGTGCATTTACTGCTATTGTTGATGGGCAAATTCATGCTAATATTGAACAAAGCTCAATTAATGCTGCTAGGGATGCGCTAAATGGATGGGATCCTTCTAGCGGAGCAATATATTATTTTAATCCTGCAAAAACAACAAATAAGTGGATATGGTCAAGACCACTTATTAAGGTTATAGGAAAGCATAGATTTTGTAGGTAAGTTTAATTAAAAAATGATGTTGACAAACAAGGAAATTAGTATATAATAATAGTATAATTCTTAGTAAATCACTCGGATATACGTTGATAAAGTAAAGTAATGTAAATGAAGTTTTAAGAGAGAGGACTGTATGCTGGAAGGTTCTTAAATGGAGTTTACATGAAGTGCACTTTGGAGTACTGCATCTGAACAAATTAGTATGATGCAGCGGTTGCAACCGTTAAATTGCCTGACATGATGGTGTTTTTGGAGTGTGAATTTATTCTTAGAGTGGAAAAAACAACAAGGCTTTGTCTCTAATTCGAGGTGAAGCCTTTATTTTTTAATATTAATGGGATGGTGAGTATATATTGTTTAAAGCATTAAGATATGATATAAAAAAAGTAATGGAAAATGATCCTGCGGCTAGAAATTCCTTGGAGATATTTTTATTATACCCATGTATACATGCACTTATCTGGTACAGAGTTGCCCACTACTTTTACAATCATAAGATGTTTTTTATTGCAAGACTTATTTCTCAAACAAGTAGATTTTTTACAGGAATAGAGATTCATCCTGGTGCTAAGATTGGAAAAGGACTTTTTATAGATCATGGAATGGGCGTTGTAATAGGAGAGACAGCAGAGGTTGGCGATAATGTTGTTATGTATCATGGCTCAACTTTAGGGGGGACTGGTAAAGATAAAGGAAAGAGACATCCAACTATTGGAAATAATGTAATGATAGGTAGTGGAGCAAAAGTATTAGGACCTATTAATGTTGGAGACGGTTCTAAAATAGGAGCAAATGCAGTTGTGCTAAAAGATGTCCCTGCAAATGTAACTGCAGTTGGTGTTCCAGCAAAAGTGGTGGTGCCCAAAAGCAAAAAGCAAGAAGAAAAAGTAGTTAAAAAAGAAAATATAATAAGCATAAATCAATTCTATGGAGAGTAATCATATACGAGGTTTGGGCGGAGCCCATTATCCTTCTAGAACTTAAAAAATTGCTTTCTTAGCAACAAAGAAAACTTGAAGTTAGATGAAATATGATTACGAGGTTTGGGCGGAGCCCATTATCCTTCTAGAACTTAAAAAAGTTGCTTTCTTAGCGACAAAGAAAACTTGAAGTTTAGATGAAATATGATTACGAGGTTTGGGCGGAGCCCATTATCCTTCTAGAACTTAAAAAGTTGCTTTCTTAGCAATAAAGAAAACTTAAAGTGCCTAGAGATTAAAAGCGCGAGATTTTGGATTTGTCTAAATCTCGCTTATTTTATTGCCTATAAATAATAAACAATTAGACTTTTGGGGGGTTTTCAACTATAATAAAATTATATTTAGCATATTTTAAATTATAAAGTTTTGAAAGGTGGAATTGATGTGCTTTCTCCTAAACTAGCTAGAATAATAGAAATACTTCCAGTATCTTTTGCCGGTTATATAGGCAAAAAGATTTTGAACTCATATTTAAATAAATATGCAAATATAAGTGTTCAGGGTATAGATGAATTAAAAAATGTACAAAAGCCAATAATATTTATATGTAATCATTTAAGCAATTCTGATGGACTTGTATTAAATAAAATTTTAAATGTATCAAATGATTTTGATGTAACTTTTGTTGCAGGAGTTAAACTTAAACATGATGCTATTACTCAATTGGGTACATACTGCGTTAAAACTACACCTATTAGACCTAATACTGCTGATAAAGAGGGATTATCAAAAATAATCAAAATTTTGAAAAGTAATAGCAATATATTGATTTTCCCAGAAGGAACTAGAAGCAGAAATGGAGCAATGATAGAAGCAACAAAAGGGCTTGCGTTAATTGCAAAATTGAGTAAAGCCATAATAGTACCAATAGGTATAAGTGGAAGTGAAAATCTTCTGCCAATAAATAAAAATGGCGATATGTATAAGGAGGATTTCACATATGCTGATGTACAAGTTACATTTGGAAAAGCTTTTTACTTAGATAAAAAAGGTAAAGACGAAAACAGAAAAGATTATGAAAAAAGAGTTGTAGATGAGGCGATGTACAAAATCGCTGAACTATTGCCTGAGAAATACAGAGGAGTTTATAGCAAGTAAACATACGCGGGGTTTGGGCGTGAGCCCATTATCCTTCTAGAACTATAAATAACTACACTGTAGTTAATGCACTAGGTTTAAAATTTGCAGTAATAATGTACGCGGGGTTTGGGCGTGAGCCCATTATCCTTCTAGAACTATAAAGATTTCATGTAGTTATATTATATAAGGTGGTGTAAGAGTGCTAAAAAAGATATAAAAAAAGTTGTAGATATACTTGAAGAAACATATCCAGACGCTGAATGTGCACTGCATTTTAATAGTCCTTATGAACTTCTTATATCAACCATATTAAGTGCACAATGTACAGATGAAAGAGTTAATATTGTAACAAAAGAGCTATTTAAAGAATATAATACGCCCCAAAAGATGATAACATTAGATGAAGCACAACTTCAAAATATAATAAAAACTTGTGGACTTTATAAAAATAAAAGTAAAAATATACTTGAAGCCTCTAGGAGCATTGTAGAAAAGTTTGACGATGTAGTGCCAAAAACTTTAGAGGAATTAACAAGTCTTTCAGGAGTTGGAAGAAAAACAGCTAATGTTGTTATGGCAAATGCTTTTGGAAAACCAGCATTTGCAGTAGATACCCATGTTTTTAGGGTATCTAATAGGATTGGAATAGCTAAAGGAAAAAACGTTCATGAAGTTGAAAACAAGCTTATGGAAAATATAGATGAAGATCATTGGATTAAAATGCACCATTGTATAATATGGCATGGAAGAAAAATTTGTAAGGCAAGAAATCCTAAATGCAGTGAGTGTCCAGTAAATGTGGTATGTGAATTTTTTAAAGAGCAGTATTGATATGAGGCTGTCACACTAAATATATTAAATCATTATTTAGTGTGACAGTCCCATTTCATTAAATAATAAGGTTCTTTTTCAGTAACTTCCTCCTCGATTGTAAAGCCTTGAGATAAATAAAAATTCAAAGCATTTTCATTTACCTTTACGCATTTCAATGTTAAGGGTAATCCAACTACTTTTACAGCTTCACTTATCAATGCTTTTCCTATCCCACACCTTTGAAAATTTGACGAAACAAATAAATTGTGAATAAATTTATCCTCTTCCCAAATTGAAATAAATCCTGCAATCTCATTGTTTATTTTTGCTGTTAATATTAACTCTCCTTTTGTACTACTATCAAAATCGTCTAAATTTATACTATCAGGTTCCATCCAATTGAAATTTTCTTGTCTTGAGTTGAAAAAAAATTTTTCGCAGTTCATCATATTCATTTTTTTGAGCTTTTTGTATGTAAATGCAATTTTTATTCATTATATTTTCCCCTTTCTTGATATGAATAATATATAATTGTTCATTCATTTAATTATATATCATATAATTTTAATTATAAATATTTTACATTATATATAGTGCTCATTTAAGCCTAAATTTAAAATATGAAAAATATGTTAATTAACAATTTTTTATATTGACTTTATAAGTTTTTATAAAGTATACTGAGAGTATAGTTTATAAACTTGGAGTATATTAATGCGGAGGGAATTATGCAAATAAATAATCGTAAAGTTAGAGAAAGACTAAATAAAAAATCAGAAATATTAGATGCAGCAGAAAGGATATTTTTTAAAAAAGGGTTTGAAAATTCAACTATGGATGATATTGCACTGGCAGCTGAATTTACTAAAAAAACAGTATATTCATATTTTAAAAGTAAGGAGGATATATATTATGAAATAATGCTTAGAGGATATAAAATACTTAATTGTATGAGTAAAACAATGCTAGAGGAAGGAAAGGATGATAGTGAGATTACTAATATAAAAACTTTAGGGAAAGCTTTCATTAAATTTAGCGTTGAGTACAAGGGATATTTTAAAGCTATCGTGGATTATGAAAATAAATATTATACCAGTAATGTAAGTGATGAATTATACAAGGAATGTGATAAAGAAGGAGAATATACATTCAATATTCTAAAGGAAAGTATAGAAAATGGCATAAAAAGTGGTGAGATAACAGAAAAATTTTCTTCTTTAGATATTTCGCTTACACTTTGGTCGTGCATCTTAGGTTTTGCTAATCTTATAGATAAAAAAGAAGAATATATAAATAAAGTATATGACAGAACATCACTAGAGGTGCTTGAAAATGGATTCGAAATAATTTTAAATTCAATACGAAAGGACTGATTTTACATGATGAAAAAAGTTTTTATAATATCAATATGCGTTTTAATTGTAGTTTGTATTGGTTTTGGTGTAAAGTATCTTGTTTCTGTAAATGAGTATAAAAAAGAAGTTAAAAACATTAATATTAAGAATGTGGATTTAGAAAAAGTTAAAGATGGTAAGTATACAGGTTCTTGTGATGTCGGCTATATAAAAGCGGTAGTTAAGGTACAGGTTAAAGACAATAAAATTATGTCTATAAAACTTCTTGAACATAAAAACGAAAGAGGTAAAAAAGCTGAAACTATTTTAGGAAAAGTTATAAAAGCTCAAAGCGTTAAAGTAGATACTGTAACTGGTGCAACAAATAGCAGCAAGGTTATTTTGAGAGCTATTGAAAGTGCATTACAAAACGGTGAAAAGGCATGAGCAGTGAATACCTTGAAAGTGAAATTTTTTGCATGGGAACAAATATAATTCAGAGAGTGTATGGATTTAATGCAAGGAAAACTATAAAGGAAGTTGAAAATGAAATGAAAAGACTTGAAGCTTTAATGAACTTTTATAAAGATTCAAGTGAAATTGGAATACTTAATAGCTATGGATTCGAAAAAGAGGTTAAGCTTAGTAGAGATGTTTTTTATATAATAAAAAAAAGCTAAATATTTTTCTGAAATAAGTCAGGGGGCCTTTGACATATCATTAGCACCTGTCATAGAACTATGGGGTGTTTTTACAAAACATGAGAGAGTACCACTTGAAAAAGAAATAAAAGAAAAAATATCTCTTGTAAGTTATAATAATTTAATTTTAAATGAGGGTGAAAATACAGTTAAGTTTTCTAAAGAAAATATGAAGATAGATTTGGGTGGAATAGCTAAAGGTTATGCTGCAGATAGAGCAACCCAAATATATAAACAAAATAATGTTAATGCTGCTTTCATAAATTTGGGTGGAAATGTTATGGTTTTTGGAGAAAAGCCTGATAACAGTGATTGGAGTGTTGGGGTACAAGAACCTTTTAAAAGTAGAGGAGAAATAATTGGTGTTGTTAATATAACAAATGAGTCCGTGGTTACGTCTGGAAATTATGTTAGGTATTTTGAGGACAAAGGTGTAAAATATCATCATATAATCGATCCAAGAACAGGATATCCAGTAGATTCTAATTTGATGAGCGTTACTGTCATTTCACAGAATTCTATGGAAGGAGATGCACTATCTACAGCTGCATTTGTGCTTGGCGATAAAGAAGGAATGCAGCTTATAAAAAATTATGGTGTAAAGGCTATATTCATAACAAAAGATAAAAAGGTGAAAATAACAAGCAATATGAGGCAAGACTTTTATTTAATAGAAGATAATGGTTTTGAGTATTGCAGTGAGGTGGGCTTATGAATATCAATCATTTATTAGGCATAATTGCTTTAATATTTGTGATTTTAAGTATAAGTTATTTTGTACTTAAAAGAATGAAAATAAAATTTCTTGAATTTCATTGCTATTTTGCTTTAATTGGAACTGTGTTTGCAGTTATTCATTCTTACAGTAGTTTGTTTGTATTGGAGTTCACCTTTGGTAAAGCTGCTTTGTTCATTTTTATTTGTCTAGATATTTCAGGATTAATGATGCGATATTTGAAAGGGATAAACAAAAAATATTTAAGATATACACACATAGCACTTTCAATATTTTTTGTTCTTATGATAATATTTCATATAATTTACTATACTTTTTTAAATTAAGAAACTTATAAGAGCAGTGCACAATTCACAGTTCACTGTGAACTGTGCATTGTGAATTGTGCACTGATTTAGTTTGCAATCTTTTTTGGATGTAACGGTTCAATTAGTTTTGCTCACAATATTTAATGAGTAAATCTAAAGTTGCTTCCATTCCTTCCATGTGAGTTCTTTCATAGCCATGAGAAGCAAAAACACCAGTTCCAATGAGCGCGGTTTTTATATCCCATCCTGCGCGGAGAGCTGCAGAGGCATCAGAACCATAATGAGGGTAAGTATCTATTTTATAAGATATATTGTTTTTACGGCAAAGTTCAGTAAGTTTTTTTCTAAAAGAATAGTCATAAGGTCCGGAGGAGTCCTTAGCGCATATGCACACACTGTATTCAGAAGAATTTTGCCCAGTTCCAGGAGCTCCCATATCAACTGAAAGGAATTCCTTTGTATTAGGGGGTATATAGGCTGCACCATGGCCTACTTCTTCATAATTGCTGAAGTAAAAACTAGTAGTATAAGGTAAATTTATATTATTTTCTTTTATGTATTTTATGGCATATAATAATATTGCTGCGCTTGCTTTATCATCAAGATGTCTGCTTTTTACAAATCCATTTTCAGTAAAACGTGTTCTTGAATCAAAGCATATAAAATCTCCAACATCAATTCCTAAGTTTTCAACATCTTCTTTTGATGAGACTTTTTCATCTATAACGACTTCCATATTCTTAGGTTCTCTTTTTAAGGTTCTGGCATCATCATAAATGTGAACTGATGGTTCTATTGTTTGAATTGTTCCTGAATAACTTTTACCATTAATAGTCTCTATAGTGCAATTTTCACCTTCAATAGAATTCATCATATATCCACCAAGGGGAGTAATAGCCAAAGTTCCTTTTTCTTTTATTTCTTTTACCATAGCTCCAAGAGTATCAATATGTGCTGAAATAGTTCTTTGATATTCATCATTTTCACCTGGCAGTGTTACTATTAACGCACCCTTGTTTGTAGTTTCAAAACTTATGTCTAAAATATGCAATTCTTCACTTACATAATCGATTAAATTTTCGGTATATCCAGTTGGACTTGCAATTTCAAGTATATTTTTAAGGTAGTATTTTAACTTTTCAAGATTATACACTTCTATCAGCTCCTTATAGATATTTTAACATAATATAAAAATAAAATTCAAACTAAATACGTATTTACTAGCTTGTTTTTATGTTATAATTTTAAAATAAAGCTATGATTTAAATAAATAGACTATTAAGATTAAAGGTGTTTTTATGAATAATGAATTAATAAATGAAATTATAGAAAATTGCAAAAAAGCAGTAGTAGGAAAGGATACTGAAATAAGAAATATTCTCATGGGCATAATTGCAGGTGGAAATGTTTTAATAGAGGATGTACCTGGAGTAGGAAAAACAACTATTGTAAAGGCAATCGTAAAATCCTTTGACTTAACTTATAAAAGAATACAATTTACACCTGATATAATGCCATCAGATGTTACAGGAGTTTCAATTTATAATCAGAAAAGTATGGAGTTTGAATTTAAAAAAGGACCTGTATTTTGCAATATACTCTTAGCAGATGAGATAAATAGAACGTCACCTAAAACCCAATCATCCTTACTTCAGGCCATGGATGAGGGACAAGTTTCTGATGGTAATACAACTTATGATATAGAAGAACCATTTTGTGTACTAGCTACTGAAAATCCAATAGAGCAAGAGGGAACCTTTGAACTTCCTGAGGCTCAATTAGATAGATTTATAATAAAAGTGAATATAGGATATCCAGTAAAAGAACATGAAATGAAAATACTAAAGTTATATAAAGAAAGCAAGCCAATAGAAGAACTTAGACCAATGGCGTCAAAAAATGACATAATCTATCTTCAAGAGATAGTGAAAAGGTGAATATAAGAGATGAACTTATATCTTATATATTAGATATAGTCGATAAAACAAGGAATGATGATAATATAAGCTTAGGTGTAAGTACAAGAGGGGCTCTGGCTATTTTGAGAATTGCACAAGCTTCGGCTTTTATGGATGGAAGAGATTATGTTATACCAGAAGATATAAGGAAAAATATTTATATGGTGCTTTGTCATAGAATAAAATTATCCTATAATGCTAATATTAATAATTTAACTTCTAGAGAAATTATAGATAATATAGTAGCTTCAACATATGTTCCAAGGATTTTAAAGTGATGAAAGTAAATAAATTATTTGTGATTTTTACCATAATCATTGCTTTCTTATTTTTTATAGAGGGAGAAGTTATTTTTAATTTAGCATTTTACTGTGTAATTTTATGTTGGATTATAAGTTTAATTTCATTAATTATTTCGTATTTTGGAATAAGTATAGAAATAGAATTTAATCAAAGGAAGTATAATACTGTCGATAATTATGATTTTAATTTAAAGTTAAAAAATAAGCTGTATTCTTTTATTCCATTTGCAGTTGTAAATTATATAAGTGGTAATAAATTAGTAACTAAAATGCTTTATATGAATCTTCATAAGGAAGAGAAAATTAAAAGTGAAATTATGTTTCAGTATAGAGGAATTTATGATTTTAATGATTTTAAATTAGAAATAAAAGATATAATGTTTATATTTACGAAATATAAGTATTTAAAAAATAAGCCTAAAATAAGGGTTTATCCTAAAGTGTGGAGCATAAAACAAGATGAAATAAATAAGTTAAATTATATATTTAAAACCGTAATAGGTAAAAATTTAATCGAAAATGACTATTTAAATGTCAAAGATATAAGAAAATATAAATATAATGACAGTTATAAGAGGATACATTGGAAAGCTACGTCAAAGACGGGGCAGTTGTATGTGAAAAATTACGAAAACTTTGACAATGGGAAGATAAAAGTTTTTATAGATATGAATGAATACATTATGAAGCTTGGAAAGAGCGTTGAGGAAAAATATATAGAATACTCAGTATCTATGCTGAGTTATATTATGGACAAGCACAGCAAATTTGAAATTCATTTTATTAACGATAATGAAAAGACTATTTTTTCTAATGGAAAATCTGAATTTGGTCAAGTTATGGAATATTTGATTTACAATAAGTGTACAGGAAAGAAAAATGTGATTGACAGCATACTAAACCCTAAGAACGCAGCTGAAAAAGACTGTATGTGTATTATTGTATTTAAAATAGATGAAAGCTTAAGAGAGAAAATTGTTTTATTAGAAAAGAGTAGGATAAAATATATAGTGTTTTATTTTGAAGATAAATATTTAAGCACAATTAAAATTCAATGTTTTTCAATGTCAAAAATGATGGGGAACGGGTGAAAATGTGAAGGCAGTTCAAATATTTATATCATATATTAACTTAATATTTATATTTTTAATAATAAGCCTTTGTTTAAAAATAGGTAATACAAATGAATATGTGCTTTATTTTTCAGTGCTGTTTGGCGTAGGAATGCTAGCATATACTGGACTCAAACAAGTTTTCCTAAAAAAGGGATTATTTTTAACTATAGGTTTGTTTATATGCTTTATTGTTATACTATTAATGGAAATGGATTCTTTTATTGGTGAAAATACATTTAATAAATTGTTTGTTGGAATTCCTAATGAATTTGTGTATTTATACTCTAATTTTGAAAGCATAAGTGTAAATTTAATACTTCCATATATGATTATATTAATTCCAATTATAGCAATTATATATACTCATAATGCGCTTAAAGTGAGAAATTTTATAGGCGTAATTATAAATATTATTTTAATGATAGTGCTTTGGTTTTGGCATTATGAAAGCATTTTAACAAAATATTCTTATATATATTGCTGCATTGGAGTTTTTTCTTTTATGTTTGACGGATATTATAGGGTTTTAACAAAATATAAAGGAAATTTAAATAAAAGAGTAAGAAGTTTTGCAGCTTTTTTTATTGTTAGCTTATTTATTACAGGGATTATTTATGCGTCAATAACAAATGTATCTGACGATCATTCAGGCGTATATTCAGATTTGATATATACTAGGGTAAATGGATTTGATGATGGTAGATTTACTAGTTCGTCGGATAAAAATCATAAATTTCAAGGCATAGACAGCATTACTGAAGTAAGCAAAGAAAAAATAGGCGGCAGCCTTAATGTTGATAATACTCCTCAATTTGAGGTTAAAGCAAAGAGACCTGTTTATTTAGAGGCTTCAATAAAAAATAAGTATGATGACGATAGTAATACATGGGATAATGATTATGAAAAGCTGATTAAAATACCCAAGAAAGCATTTATATATGATGATAAATATGTGAAAAACAATAAGTATTATCCTGAAAAAAAATTATATTCCACTTTAAAAAACTTGAAGGTAAATAAGTTCAATATTGAAATAGGATATGACAAGAACATGTTATTTCATCCATATCTAACCTATTCTGTAAACAACATAAATACGTTTTTAAGCCCACAAAATTCTATTTTTAAAGAAGATGATATAGCGACTTATAATATATCTTACTATGATTATGGAGAGGATATGACGTTGGACAAGGCTTATAATGAAGGAATAGGCGAAGACAAAATCTTTAAAGATGATAATGGAAATACCACTTTTACTGACAAGGAGTATAAGGAATATAAAAAATATAATGAAAAATTTATTAGTGGATACAGCAATGTTGATGACAGAATAGTGAAGCTTGTAAAAAAAATAGTCAAAGGAGCCAAATCTGATACAGAAAAAGCTTACAGAATAGAGCAATATTTAAAAAAGAATTATACGTATTCTCTTGAGGTTAAAAATATAGATAGGAACTTATTGTATAATTTTTTGTTTAATGAAAAAAAAGGGGTATTGTGTGTACTTTGCTACCGCCATGACCGTTATGTGCAAAATTGCCAATGTACCAGCAAGATACGTAGAAGGCGTAAAAATGATAAATAGAAAAAACTCTGATGGAAACTATGTTGTTACAAATGCAGATGCGCATGCTTGGACAGAAGTGTTAATTAATTCGAGCCTTAATATGTGGTACATTGCAGATGCTACTCCATCAGCGGCACAATATATTTACGAGAATAGTGAAAATAATAAAATTACACATAATTCAGGTAGCGAAAAAACGAGGCAAAGCTCAAGTATACAAAATCAGCAAAGTGTAAAAAGCATTGTAAAAAAGGATGATAATAAGCAGAAGGGAAAGAGTACAAACGTCAAAAAAACACTTTAATTAAGAAAAAAGTAAATTATAAATTTCATCTATTGGTTATTTGTATTTTTGTAATATTTCTGCTCAGAGCTTTATATAAGATAATTATTATAAGACGAGCTTTAAATTATAAAGGTGTGCTCAAACTTTATAATTATTGTCAAAGGAGACTTGAGAGTGTTGGTATATATAAACCACTTAATGTAGGCGAAATTGAATTTTCGGAAGCTATAAAGGATAATGAAATTAGTAATATTATTAGATATATTGCAGATCGGGTTTATAGTGAATATTATGGAAATGGAGGGGAAGGTAAGTTTTGATAAAAAGAGTTTTTATAATAAATTTGAGGAGTTAATGAGAAAAAGACAGGGGAGAGTAAAATATTATTTCTTCAAATATTTGTGGTAACTTATTCAGAGTACAGAGTACAACAAAGGTGGATTTACCTTTTGTTTCACTTAGGTAAATCTTAGGACTTAATAGTGCCAGCTGCGCTGAGCACTATTGTTTACGCCATGCGTTAGCATTAAGTTCAAGATTTTTAGCAGGGATAGCGGAGAAAAATTATACTTAACTGTACTCTGAGTAAACTTCCAGTTTGCTAGAATGAATTTGGTATTAGCCATTTCAATCTTTCTGGTTGTATATTTATTACCAAGGTGGTATAATATTTTTTGTATCTTGCGGATATGGCGGAACGGCAGACGCGCTAGATTCAGGTTCTAGTGAGAAATCGTGCAGGTTCAAATCCTGTTATCCGCACCACCGAGAGACCGCCGATTTTGAATCGTCGGTCTTTTATTGTGTAACGAAGGAAACCACTTGCTAAGCAAGTGGAAGAAAAAAGGCTTATGCCGTTGAGCAGAAAAAACTCCTATGTTAAAATAGAATGCAGGTCTAGCCAACCGCAAATATGAAAACATAGGAGGATGTCTAATGAAAGAAACACAAATAGTTTATCTCATACAACAGTAACAGTATCTTGGAATATTAAATAAAATTTTATAAATCTTAGAGTCTAAATCGTAAAAGGCTTAGAACTTTTCAATCTGTCTGAGCCAAAGGCGAGTTATTGAAAGTTCTTAGAATTTTAGGATTTAGACTCTTAGATTTATTAATTTTATTTAATATTCCAAGATACTGTTACTTCGCAATTTTTTTAAAAAAAACATCATCTTTATGCCAAACAATACTAAAATTACTCCCCCTATGTAATCAGCATATCTCTTTATAAGCTCTATCTTTCTTAAGAAATTTTGCAACAAAAAAAGCTAGATTAGATAAAACAAAGGTCATAATTCCTATAAATATTGATTGGGTTATAACTATATAATTGCTATTAATATTATTAAATATTGTAAATCCCACTACTGCAGCATCTATACTAACAGATATACCTAAAATAATATACATCTTAAAACTCAAGAGAATATTTTCGGTTTTTTTTCAAACCCATCCTTTATCATAAGCACTCCTACAATAGATATTACAGTGCCTCCTATAATTTGAGGAATAGTTATTATATACGTATTAAATACAAAGCCAGCATATGCCCCTATAAAGGTTAATAAAGCCTGGAAAGTACCAAAAGAAAGTGCAAAAAATATTTTATTTTTTTTCTTTACAGCCTCATTAAATCCAATACTTAATGCTACACCAAATGCATCTAGTGAAAGAGCTACTGCTATTATAAACAGTAAATATATACTCATTAAAATCCTCCTAATTTAAGTACTATAAACCATTTTATACCTAGATAATATCACTCTTCATCATATAAATCCTTATAAACAATCCTAAAGACCTCTAGTGCTTCCTTCATTTTATCCTTTAAAAGCAATTTTTTATTTTCAAGCTCCATCAAACCTTCATTTGTAATTGTATAAACCTTTTGTATTTTCTTATTTCCTTCATTCCATCTACCGATTATCAATTGATTTTTTTCCATTTTTTTTAATATAGGATATATTCCACCAGTACTTGGAATCCAAAGTCCATTAGTTTTCTGACCTATTTTATGTGCTATATCATTACCATTAGTAGCACCCAAGCTTAATATATAAAGTACATAAAGTGGTAACAGCCCTTTTGTAAATACTTGCCCAACCGCTTTGCCTTCTTTTTCAACTTTTTTAAGCTCCGCCAATTTTCGCTTATACTCTTCATATAAACGCTTTTCTTCTTCTTTTATATCCATATTAACGATTCACCAGTTTCTAATTTTGTTCTAATACTACAAGGCCTAAAGCCCCCGGTCCACTATGAACACCTATAACAGGAGTAACACAACCACAAAAATGTGCAGATACCACATTAGGAAGCACTTTAGCTTTTTCAAATAAGTCACGAGCTTCCAGCTCTGCATCTCCATGGGCAATATAAACACTGCATTTACATTTACTTGTTATATCTTTTGCTATTTCAAGTAATCTATTAATAGATTGTTTTCTTCCTCTAACTTTATCATATGGATAATAGGTTCCTTCTTCATTTACTGCTATTATTGGTTTTATATTTAAAAATTGTCCTATTGTTCCTGACAATTTTCCTATTCTACCTCCCTTTTTCAAATACTCCAATGTACTAACAACGAAAAACATGTGTATTCTTTTTTTTATAAAAGGAATTTCTTTAACAATTTCATCAAAGCTTTTTCCACTTTGTATTAACTTAGCGCATTCTAGGGCTAGAACACCTTCCCCTATTGTTACAGACTTTGAATCATATATATATGACTTAATGTTTTTGTGATTTTCTGCTGTTAACTTAAGTCCATTAAATATTCCTGATAATCCAGTTGAAAGAGTAATTGCTATAGCATGAGTATAGCCTTCCCTTTCAAGTTTATTATACAATTCCTCATATCCTGAAGTGCCGGCATTGATGATGTTGGTATTTCAAACTTGAAATTTTTATAAACCTCTTCTGATGTTATATCTACCTTATCTTTATATTCTCTATCACTATAAATAATTCTAAAAGATAAAACATTAATTCCATATTTATTAATTATCTCCTCTGATAAATCTGAAGTAGTATCTGTTATCAAAGCTATTTTTTCCATTTTATAATTCCTCCTGATTTTAACCAATAATATGTATTTAGAACTTTAACGTAAAATGCTCCTAACTAATTATATCACTACTGATATGATTATCAATAGTGATACATATCAGTATTGATAATGTTATTTGCCGATTACCTAATCAAGTAAAGTAATATACAAAAGAAATGGCATGCGCTACCGCTTATAACAAATAGATGCCATATTGCATGATTATATGGTATCTTATCAAATAGAAACAATACAGCTCCTAATGTATATATTATTCCACCAGCAACAAGCAATATTACCCCATTTAATGGTATAACTGAGATCAACGTTTTTATATAAAATACTATCATCCAGCCCATTACCACATAAAGAAGCGTAGACATTTTTTCAAATTTTCCGCAAAAGAACACCTTTGTTACTATACCAATTAAAGTAGCTCCCCATACAACTCCAAAAATAACCCATCCACCATGTTTTCTAAGCACAGTAAGCGCAAAAGGAGTATATGTTCCCGCTATTAGTATATATATTGAAGCGTGATCAAATATTCTAAATACTTTTTTAGCACCCTTAGCACAAATACTATGGTATAGAGTAGAAAATAAATACAAAAGCACAAGGCATACGCCATATATTGTATAACTAACTACATACCATGCGTCTCCATACTTAGCTGCAAAAACAATCAGCAAAACAAGAGCTGCTATAGCAAGTAACGTTCCAATTCCATGCGTTATTGCATTTGCAATTTCCTCCCCTTTACTATAAAAGCTTTTATTATCTTCCAAATTACTCACCTCTCTTAAAATATATATTACTCTTTAAAATTTACATGCACAATATATAATTCTTTTTATTTTCCCCCTGTAAACTATTCCAGTTACAGCAACTATAAATAATAAAAGTGTTATAATTATTAATAAAAACCGCTTTTTATGCATCCAATACACCGCCTGTTTTAAATATCATGCGTTAAATTATAACACTTTATTCTTTTATTTATAGTTTTTCAAAACTTTCTTATAAACTTTTTACAACCTTGCATTATATATTTCATTTAACTCATAAAAGATATTTACTGTAAACTATTATGAAATTGCCTCTTTTTTGCGTTCTAAAAATTGAACTTCTTCTCCCACAACTTCTGCTGCAAACCTTTTATTGTTATCCTTATCAGTATAACTTCTAATTTGAAGTCTTCCAATTACACTTATAAGACTTCCCTTTTGCATATACTTACCTACATTTTCTGCTATTTTTCCCCATACAACTACTGGTATAAAATCTGCTTCAAATATTCCTTCGCTATTTTTTACTCTTCTATTTACTGCTATAGTAAAATTACACCTAGTTTTATCTATTTCTTCAATATGTTTGATTTCAGGTTCTCTAGTCATTCTACCTATTAAAAGTATTTTATTCATGATATTGCTCTCCTTATTAATTTATTTATATGATATTATATCCAACTATGTAATATATAAACAATATCAAGTATAATATTTTGTCACATTAAAAAAATTTTATAAATCTAAAATGCATTTTAAAAATGTGAAAAACAAAAGCAGTATGCATAAACGCACACCGCTTTTTATATTTCTTAGCTATTTATTCTTTACAATTTCCTTGCACATTTTTATAACATTTTCCACTGTAAAACCAAATTTTTCAAATAAAATTCCAGCAGGTGCAGAAGCTCCAAAATGATCTATAGCAAGCACCTTACCATCAAGTCCTACATATTTATGCCATCCAAAAGAAGCCGCAGCCTCTACAGCAAATCTTGCTCTAACTTCTTTAGGCATAACCTTTTCTTTATATTCTTCATCCTGTGCATCGAATAATTCAAAGGAAGGTACACTTATAACTCTTGCATCTATACCATCTTTTAATAGTTCATCCTTTGCCTTATATATTAATTCAACTTCAGAACCTGATGCCATAAGAAGCATATCTGGTTTATCTTTCTTTGAATCCTTAAGTATATAAGCTCCTCTTTTTAAATCCTTTGGCGTTTCTTTGTATAAAGGCAGCTTTTGTCTTGTAAGCACCAATGCTGTTGGTCCATCGCTTTCAGTAAGTGCATATTTCCAAGCTGCTGCTGTTTCTATCGCATCTGATGGTCTTAAAACAGTTAAATCTGGTATACTTCTAAGTCCAGCTAAATGTTCAATTGGTTCATGAGTTGGACCATCTTCACCGACCCCTATACTGTCATGCGTAAGTACATAAACTACAGGAAGATGCATAAGTGCTGACATCCTCATAGCACCCTTCATATAATCACTAAATACGAAGAAAGTTGAAACAAATACTTTTAATCCACCATGTGCAGCAATTCCATTTCCAATAGCAGCCATAGCATGCTCTCTAACTCCAAAATGAAGGTTTGCTCCTCCTCTATTTTCTTTTGAGAAGTCACCTCTATCCTTCATATAAGTCTTATTAGAAGGCGCTAAATCTGCTGATCCACCAATAAGATTAGGAATAATCTTTGTAAGCGCATTTATTACATTTCCTGATGCATCTCTTGTTGCCGTAGGTTTTTCTACATTCCACAATTCTTCTAATTTATCTAAATCAAATGTTACCTTTCCACTCATCCATTCGTCAAATTCCTTTGATAATTCTGGGTAGCTTTCAGCGTAATTTTTTCTAAGTTCATTCCATTTATTTTCATTTTCTTTAAGTTCATTTTTTACCTTAAGCATGTGTTCTTTTACTTCTTCTGGAACATAAAAATCTTCTGCATAATTCCATCCTAAGTTTTTCTTTAATTCTTTAATTCCTTCTTCTCCAAGTGGTGAACCATGAACTCCTGCTGTTCCTTGCTTTGAAGCTCCAAAACCAATTACAGTTTTTGATATTATAAGAGATGGTCTCTCATTTTGACTTTTAGCTTTATCTATAGCATTTACTATAGCTTTCATATTTGTTCCATCTTCAACTTCTATTACATTCCAATCATAAGCTTTAAATCTAGCACCAACATTTTCTCTAAATGCTATTTCAGTATTTCCTTCTATAGATATGTTATTGCAATCGTATATGACTACTAGTTTTGAAAGGCCAAGAGTACCTGCTAATGATGCTGCTTCAGAAGAAATTCCTTCCATCATGCATCCATCTCCTGCAAGCACGTAAGTATAATGATCAACAATATTTATGTCAGGTTTATTAAATTTCTCTGCTAAATAAGCTTCTGCAATTGCCATACCAACTCCATTAGCAACTCCCTGACCAAGTGGTCCTGTACTTATTTCAACTCCTGGTGTAACTCCGTACTCTGGATGTCCTGGAGTTAAGCTCTCCCATTGTCTAAAATTCTTTATATCGTCTATTGAAACCTCATATCCAAATAAATGTAAAAGTGAATAGAGTAACATAGATGCATGACCTGCTGACAAAACAAATCTATCCCTATCTATCCATTTAGGATTAAAAGGATTATGTTTTAATTTTTTTGACCATAAAGCATATGCTGCTGGTGCTGCTCCAAGAGGAGTTCCTGGATGACCAGAATTTGCTTTTTGAATAGCCTCTGCCGATAAAACTCTTACGGTATTTACTGTTAATTCATCAATATTCATATTTGCTCTCACCTTTCAACTTTTATTAGAGATATAGATAAACCGCTTCAACTATTGAAATTTATGTGCACCAAAATGCCCAGAAGACGGCATTTTGTTACAAATAAATTTCAAGTTTCAAGGTGGTTTATCTTTAATTATCCTTAAATCAACTAAAATTATAACAAACTTTTTTAAATTTATCTATAAATTAACTATGTTTTAGCTAAAATTATAGCAACATAAATATAATTGGTATCGTAAATACAGATAATATTGTGCTTAAAAAGGCACATTTTGATGCAATTTTTTTTTGTCTCCACCATAATTTTTCTGCAAAAACTCCTACAATAGTACCAGATGCATAGCCGTTAAAATTACACATATATCTAAAACAGTTTTTTGAACTCCTAATACATTTAAAAATAAAAATACAATTACAGGTGCAATAATAAGCTTTATGAGGTTGACGTAATAAACACTAATACCGGAGAAAATTTCTTTAAATTTTACGTCTGCAAGCATTGCCCCTATTACAAACATAGAAAGAGGTGTAGTCATATTCCCAATGCTTTCTGCTGTTTTAATAACTGGGCTTGGAAGTTTCAAGGAAAAGAAAAACATTATAAGTCCAATAAACATAGCAATCATTGGAGGCGTTAAAAAAACCTTCTTAAATATATTTTCATCATTCTTATCAGTAAAAAGAAGTGTACCATAAGACCACAAAAAAATATTGAAGGGTATTGTATATATCGATGTGTAAAAAACTCCCACCTTGCCATACAAGCCTGCAACTATAGGATATCCTATGAAGCCACAATTTGAAAATATGGTTGCAAATTTCATAACTTTCTTTTTATCCTGTGGAAATTTAAAATAAGTAACCTTACTTAAAATTATAAGAAAAATATGTATAGATAATGAGTATAGAAAAATCATAATACCCTTTTGAAACATACTTTTTGAGAAACTAAAATTAAATGAATTAATAATTAAAAAGGGCATTGTCACATTTACAAGTATATATGATAATCCCTTATTAACCTGATCAGTTATAGCATTTAATTTTCTTAAAATCACTCCAACTACCATCATCAAAATTAAAATTTCAACTTGATTAAAAATGCTGTTGTTCAAAATTATGCCTCCTCTTTAAGTTTAAATAAAAACAATCACATTTATAATTTTACAACAACAGCCTATATTTTTTCAACAGGTTTTCTTTCCGCTTTCTTATTCCCAATCTTTTTGCTTCTTTTGTTTAATTCTTCTGATATATCTTCAAGCTTAATATTTTTCTCCACAAGAAGTACCATAAGGTGATATATTACATCACAAACTTCTCCTACAAATTCATCTTTGTTTTCATTTTTAGCAGCTATTATAACTTCTGTACTTTCTTCTCCTACTTTTTTAAGTATTTTATCTATACCTTTATTAAAAAGATAATTTGTGTATGATCCTTCCATTGGATTTTCTTTTCTATCTTTTATAACAGCATATAATTCATTTAAAACTTTTTTATCAATCATTTTTCCCTCTCCTTACACTCAAGTTTTCTATAAAAACAGCTTCTATTTCCAGTATGACACGCTGCACCAACTTGCTTTACCTTTAACAAAATGGTGTCCCCATCACAATCAACGCTTATTTCTTTAACATATTGAAAATGTCCAGAAGTTTCTCCTTTATTCCAGTATGATTTTCTTGATCTACTCCAAAACCATGAAGTTCCCGTTTCTATGGTTTTTTCAAAAGCTTTTTTATCCATATATGCAAGCATAAGCACTTCTCCGGTTTGAAAATCTTGAACAACTGCTGGCACAAGTCCTTTTGAAAAATTTACTATATCAATTACCTCCTTAGCTTTCAAATTATATCCTCCTTTATTTTAGGTTTTGTTTTAAATTCTAACTTCTACTCCGCTTCCTTTTAAATACTCTTTAACCTCTTTTATAGTAAGTTCTCTATAATGAAAAAGTGAAGCTGCAAGAGCTGCATCTGCAGAGCTTTTCTCAAATATCTCCTTAAAATCTTCAAGTTTACCACAACCTCCAGATGCTATTACAGGTATTCTTACACTTTTGCATATAGTATCTGTAAACTCAACATCATACCCATTTCTTGTACCATCGGCATCCATACTTGTTAAAAGTATTTCTCCTGCTCCAAGTTTTTCGCATTTTAATGCCCATTCAACCGCATCAAGCCCTGTATCTATTCTTCCTCCATTTATAAATACATTCCAACCTGAATTGTCGGGTCTTTTTTTCCCATCTATAGCAACCACAACACACTGACTTCCAAACTTTTCTGCTGCCTCTGTTATAAGCTCTGGTCTTCTTATAGCTGCTGAATTTACAGATATTTTATCCGCTCCAGCTCTTAAAATATTTTTAAAATCCTCAAGGCTTCTTATTCCACCTCCAACCGTAAGAGGAATAAAAACTCTCTCCGCTGTTTTCCTCACAACATCTATCATAGTTTTTCTGCCTTCATTAGTGGCACTTATATCTAAAAAAACTATCTCATCTGCCCCTTCTTTGTTGTAAAAATCAGCTATAGCGACAGGGTCTCCAACTTCTTTTAAATTTACAAAATTAATTCCTTTAACCACTTTTCCCATATCTACATCAAGACATGGTACTATTCGTTTTGTAAGCACTTTAATCCCTCCTACTCTCTGCTCTTTTTTATCGCTTCCTTCAAATCAACGTTTCCACTGTATATTGCCTTTCCAACTATCGTTCCATAAAGGTTCATATCATTTAACTTTAAAATATCATCTATAGACTTTATTCCACCTGATGCTGTAATATTGCACTTTACATTTTTCTAAGTTCTCTTAACATATTAAAATTTGGTCCTTCTAGAGTTCCATCCTTGCTTATATCTGTAAGTATTATATTTTTTACTCCTATGTATTCCATAAATTTAGCAAAATCTATATAATTTGATTTACTAACATCAAGCCATCCATTGACTGCAACAAACCCATCTTTGGCATCTATTCCTACTGCTATTTTATCATCATACTTTCTAACAGCCTCTTTTACAAATACTTTATCATTAAGTGCTGCTGTTCCAAGAATAACCCTTTTAACCCCTATTTCAATAAGTTTATCAACAGTTTCTATATTTCTTATTCCACCACCCAGTTCTATTGGTATATTTACACTTTCAACTATGTTTTTTATAGTCTCTATATTTATAACCTCACCCTTAAGTGCTCCATCAAGATCAACAACATGTATATATTCTGCTCCATCTTCTTCAAAAGACTTAGCTGTTTCTACAGGGCTTTCAGCTACTATTTCAGATTTTTCAAATATTCCTTTATAGAGTCTTACACATTTTCCATCTCTTATATCAATTGCAGGTAAAATTATCATTTTATCAGCTCCCAAAAGTTTTTAAGCATTTTTATCCCAACTTCTCCACTCTTTTCTGGGTGAAATTGAAGTCCAAATATATTTCCTCTACTTACAACAGCGGGTACTTTAACTCCATAATTGCAATACGCATTCAAATTTTCTTCATTTTTTAACTCTGCATAATATGAATGTACAAAATACACATATTCACCTTCTTTTGTATCTTTTAATACAGTACAAGGCTTTGAAATATTAATATTATTCCAACCTATTTGAGGTATTTTTAAATCCACTTCAAATTTTTTTACTCTTCCATCTATAAGTCCAAGTCCCTCTGTAAGCCTCACTTCTTCGCTTTCATTAAATAATAACTGCATTCCAAGACAAATTCCCATAAGTGGCTTTCCTTTTTTAGCTTCATTTACAATTATCTTATCAAGATTTAATCTACTTAAATTTTCCATAGCATCAGGAAAGGCTCCTACACCTGGAAGTATTATTGCATCGCTGCTCTCTATCTCCTGTATTTTAGAAGTTATTAAAGGTTTAACCCCTATAAATTCGAAAGCTTTTTGTACACTTCTTAAATTTCCCATTCCATAATCAATAATAGCTATTCTTTTCATATCATAATCACCTCTCTATAACATTCCTTTAGTAGACATTACTCCTTTTATTCTTTCATTCTTTGAAACTGCCTCGCTAAGTGCTCTTCCAAAAGCCTTAAAAATGCCTTCAATCATGTGGTGATTATTTTTCCCATAAAGAACCCTTACATGAAGTGTTATACCTGAATTAAAAGCTACTGCTCTAAAAAACTCTTCCACCATTTCAGTATCAAAAGTTCCAAGCTTATCTGTTGTAAAATCTGCATCAAAAACAAGAAATGGTCTTCCACTTATATCCATTGAAACCTGTGCAAGAGCTTCATCCATAGGTACAAAGGCAGTTCCATATCTATTAATAGAAGCTTTATCTGAAAGAGCTTTTTTAATGCACTCGCCAATTACTATTCCCACATCTTCAACCGTATGATGGGAATCAACATAAGTATCGCCTTTAGCTTTAACCTTTAAATTTATTAGTCCATGTTTTGCCATAAGTGAAAGCATATGATCAAAAAAACCTATACCTGTATCAATTTCATATTTACCCTCACCATCTAAGTCCACTTCAACACTTATGTCCGTTTCACCTGTTTTTCTTTGTATATTTGCTGTTCTCACAATACCTTCACCTCTACTTAAATCTTACTTTTATAGAATTTGCATGAGCAGTTAATCCTTCTGTCTCTGCAAGTTTTACAACCTTATCCTTTACTCCTCTTAGCGCTTCTTCTGAGTAATAAAGATAACTTGATTTTTTTACAAAGTCATCTACGGAAAGAGGTGAGAAAAATCTTGCAGTACCACTTGTAGGCAATACGTGATTAGGACCCGCCATGTAGTCTCCAAGTGGTTCTGGAGCATAATATCCTAAAAATACCGAGCCTGCATTTTTTACATCTCCTAAGTATACAAAAGGATTTTCCAGCATAAGTTCAAGGTGCTCAGGTGCTATAGTATTTCCAATTCCAATAGCTTCCTTTATATTAGATGTAATTATTATAGCCCCATAATTTTTAAGTGATTCTAATATTATTTCTTTTCTTTCAAGTTTTTCTACCTGCTTTTTTAATTCCCATGCAACTTTTGCAGCTAGTTCTTTTGAAGTAGTAACAAGAATAGCAGAAGCAAGCTTATCATGTTCTGCTTGTGACATTAAATCTGCTGCTATATACTCAGGGTCACCCTTTTCATCTGATATTACAAGTATTTCACTTGGTCCTGCAATCATATCTATATCAACAAATCCAAACACGCTTTTCTTCGCCATAGCCACAAAAATATTTCCAGGTCCAACTATTTTATCAACTTTATCAATAGTTTCTGTTCCAAAAGCTAAGGCACCAACTGCTTGAGCTCCTCCAACCTTATAAATTTCATCTACTCCAGAAATATCTGCTGCAACCAAAATATTAGGATTAATAAAACCATCCTTCATAGGAGGCGTCGTCATTATTATCTTTTCTACCCCTGCAACCTTAGCTGGAATGGCATTCATAAGCACAGAAGATGGGTAAGCTGCTGTTCCACCTGGTACGTATATTCCTACCTTCTCAAGTCCTCTGACAATACGTCCCATCATTATTCCATCTTTTGAAGGTACTATCATAGAATTTTCCTTTTGCTTTTCGTGAAAATCCCATATATTTTCTTTTGCAGTTTTAAGTGCATCAATAAAATCCTTATCTACTTTATCATAGGCTTCTTTTATTTCCTCTTTTGAAACTTTTATTTCATTTATATTAGGACAATCAAATTTTCTAGTATAGTAAGTTAAAGCCCTATCCCCATTTTTCCTTACCTCTTGAAGGATATCCTCCACTATCTTCATTACACTTTCATCTGCTTTTCCTTGTCTCTCTTTTAGAGACTCAAAATATCTTTTTCCTTCCTCGCTGCCATTATATATAATATTTATAATATCATCCATTCATATTCTTTCCCTTCTAAATGTTTTTCACCCTGCTTATTATTGTGCCTATTTCATCTTTTCTAAGTTTCATACTTGCTCTATTTACTATCATTCTTGTGCTTATATTACATATATCTTCAAATACCACTAGCCCATTTTCCTTTAGAGTATTCCCTGTTTCAACTATATCTACTATAGCATCTGCGAGTCCAAGTATTGGTGCAAGTTCAACAGAGCCTTCAATTTTTATTATTTCAACATCCATTCCCTTTTCCCTAAAATAATTTCTAGTAACATTAGGATATTTAGTCGCTATTTTTTTTCTATTACAGCCTTCATTTAACTTAAAATCAGGAAGTGATGCTAATGAAAAATTTACACTTACCTGTTTTTAAATCTAAGACCTCATAACAATCTTTATTCATTTCCATAAGGGTATCTTTTCCAACTATACCTACATCAGCAGCTCCATGTTCAACATAAGTTAAAACATCTGCTGCCTTTACAAGTACAAAGTCTATATTATTTTTCACATCATGGAAGATTAGTCTTCTTCCCTTATCCTTAAGCTCGCTGCAGTCAATGCCTGCCTTTTCAAATATTTGTATTGCTTTGGTTTCTATTCTTCCCTTTGTAAGTGCAATTCTAATAGGTGCATTATTTTTCATTGTTAATACTCCTCACATCAATTGTTTCTCCATTATCTATATTTTTTACTTTGCTAATTTTATTTTTCATACAATATTCTATGGTTTCATGAAGAGTATCAAAAAGGCTAACTTCTGCTTTTATGCCCTTTTTATTAAGCTCATCAGCTTCTAAATATGCCTTTTCAATTTTCACTCCAAAAACCATGAATTTTACAAAGTCATCAGCACAATTTTTATTACTATTCTCTAAAGCTTCCATTAAATTATCAACATTTATAGCAAGTCCTGTAGCTGGAATATCACATCCAAACTGATTTATTAAATTATCATATCTCCCACCACTTAAAAGCGTTATCTCCTATACCTTTAGCATATCCCCTATATATTAATCCAGTATAATAATTTATATGCTGTACCATTCCAAGATCTATTGAAAGATACTCCCCGTAGCCTGCGTTTTCAACAACTTCATATACCTTTGAAATTATTTTTAATGTATCTAAAGCTTTTTCGTTGTTTATAAGTTTTTTAGCTTTTTCTATTACTTCTTTGCCTCCAAAAAGTTCTGGAAGCTTGGAAAGTATATTGCCTTTATCTTTTAATTTTTCTTTATTATCAAATATGAAGTTTTCAACTTCGCTAAAATTTTTGTTTTCAATTAAAGTTCTAAGCTGTTCTATATACTCTTCTTCAATATCTATATCTTCAACTATACTTTTAAAAAATTCTGCTTGCCCTATTTCTATTTTAAATCCTTTAAGTCCGGCTTTTATAAGCGCCTTTATTGCAGCAATTAAAACTTCAACATCTGCTCTTAGATTGTTACTTCCAATTACTTCTATACCCGATTGAGTTACTTCACTTATTTTACCGTTTAGAACTTCATTCATTCTGTACACATTTCCAGTATAGCAAAGCTTCATAGGATATTTTTTATTTTTTATTTTTGTAGCTGCAATTCTCGCTATAGGTGTAGTCATATCTGGTCTCAATACCATCATTCTTCCCATATTATCAAAAAGCTTATACATTTTTTCTTGTTTTATAGGCTGATTTTTAAGGTTATATACATCATAAAATTCAAAGATTGGAGAATTTACTTCTCTATAACCCATTTCTATATAAACACTTCTTAGTATGTCTTCTATATTTTTTTGTTTGTACACTCATTAAATAAAATATCCCTTGTACCCTCAGGTATATATTTTCTTAAATTTATCATTCCTATCACATCCTGTAATTTACTTTATTGCTTTACCACGCTAATGTGTTAAATATATTGTACCAACATTATATGCTGATGTCAAATAAAAATTGCAAATATACACAATAATGTGGTATATAATTTTAGTATATGTAATTTAAAATAATTAATTATTAGGAGGTTTTTGTTATGCCATTTATAAATTCAAAAGTAACTGTAAAAATGGATGATTCTAAAAAAGAAACTGTAAAAAGGAACTTGGAAATTTAATTAGTATTCTTCCAGGCAAAAGTGAAAGCTGGCTCATGGTTGGCTTTGAAGATAATTACACTTTATATTTTAAAGGTGAGAAAAAGAAAAAGCTGCTTTTGTTGAGGTTAAAATATTTGGAAATGCTGAAAAAGCTTGTAAAAATAATTTAACATCACAAATTTGCTCTTTATTTGAAAAGGAACTTGGGATACCTAAGGATTCAATATATGTAACTATTGAGGAGATTGATACCTGGGGATGGAATGGATCACTTTTTTAAATTATTTAATTTAAAGTAAATATTTCCAATAAAAATATTATCCATTTAACACTTATATTTCTCTAATATATTTTCTATTTATGTACAAACTATAAAAGATATATAAAATTTAATTTTGCGAGTACTTCAATGAACATAAATAAACCATATTAAAGTACTCAGCGTTTCCCACTAAAGGAGGAATAGAAATGGATGATAAATGTGAAACCAAAAATAGACTTAAACAACTTGAAAATGTAGTAGAAAAACATACTAGAACAGAAAGACATTTTGAACAAGGTGCTAAGTATTCATCACCAGAATCTATAAAAACTGCTGAAGAAAAACAAAAAAGAAGAGAAGATGAAATTAACACTCTTGAAGTTAAAATAATGGGAGACACCACAAGCCCTCATGAGCAAAAGGAACAATTAGAAGAGGCCTACAGGTCCACAAGAGGATATATCGAACACAACAAGGATCATATGAGCAAAGATGACCTAAAAAACATTAAGGAAAAACAAGCCAACCGAGAACTCCAACGCCGCCAACTCGAATGGAAGTAATCCTCTGGGGTTTGGGCGGCAGCCCATGTGATATCTAAACTAAATATTAGCTCTATCCATAATCTGGGGTTTGGGCGGCAGCCCATGTGATATCTAAACTAAATATTAGCTCTATCCATAATCTGGGGTTTGGGTATTTACTCCCATTCCCTTTTTAAAAATCAATCAAAATTTAAATGTCCATCAAATATCATGATTACACTTTTATCTTTTAAATATCCCATAAATGACGATATACTTTCTTTAGGTGATATTAATACTAATAAATGTATGTGATACTTGCGCATCCACTTAGTATGTGCTAAACTTTGAGCCATATAACATCTCTTTTTGCTTAAGCGTTTAATCTAACCTGCATAGCGGGTGGCTTTTAGTTGATGTGCTATCGCACTCTCAACCTGTTAAAAGAAAAATCATAAAATAATAATAGTGATGCTATATAGCATTACTATTGTTATTTTGCATTTTACACATCTTGGCATGATCAAATTTCTGGCTAATTACAAAATATAAACCCGACGACAACATAATAACTCCACACAAAAACATTGGTACATATGATTTTGTATAATCATATAAAATTCCTATAACAACCTGACCTATTGGAATTGCTGCATCGCATGCCGTTGAGACTACCGCTCCAATTCTTCCAAGCATCTCATTTGGTGCTTCAGCTTGGAAAACAGTTGCGGAAAACACATTTGACATTATTATAAATATTACCATAACAGTAATAAGAATTGTAATTGCAGTTATCATAAACATTAAGTTTGTAATTACACCATTATAATACAATACCAAAATGAAGCTTACAAATATTACTAATATTCCACCTAAATTAGTCGAAACAGCAAAAGATTTACTTGGTTCTATCTTTCTTTTAATTAATCCAGGAATAATTGAACCTATAACGGCTCCAGCCGTAAATACAGCTTGTATAGACCCAATGGATGCATCTGATATTTTAAACACATTTTTTCCTATATATCTTATTCCAATGTAAAGAACAGGATTAAGTGCTAAATTCATAGCAAAGCAGCAAATTGTTATTTTCATAAGTATTGCCCTTTCTTTAATATATCTAATACCATCGATAAAATCCTTTCTGAATTGATAAAAGTTAAATTTTCTATCTTTTCTATCATTTTTAGGTATTTCAATAAATACCTCTATCACTGCTGACAAAAAGAAACTTATGGAATTAAATAGAATTATATATACGATTCCAAAAAAACCAACTACTATTCCAGAAATAAGAGGTCCAATAATTTCTGGAATAAAAGAAACAGTAGAATTTACAGAATTAGCTCTTAAAAGACTTTCTTTTCCTACAATTGTTGGCACCACTGCAGATGCCGCTGAATTATAAAACATTTTTAATTACAGCTAATATTATTACTGCTGTATATATATATATCATTCCTAGATAACCATTAATTTTATAAATTAATACCAAAGAACTAACCACAATTCCATTAATTACGTCAAGTATAATCATTATTTTCTTTCGATTAAACCAGTCTGCAAAAACTCCACATATGGGTCCAATTATCAATCTTGGAATTACAGCCACAGCCATTACTGAAGCAAATTTAGCAGCTGAACCAGTCACCTGAAGTACATACAGTGATAGAGCAAAACTTTGTATTTCATCTCCAGTTAAGGAAACAAATTTACAAGAAAGAAGCAACAAAAAATCCCTATTTTTCATAACATTAGTTTCATAATTGACACCCAATTTCCATTGTATATATATTTTTTTACTTTATAATATATATTATCATAAAAGTATTAATATGTAAATAATTGAATTGTATTACAAAATACTATTACTCCTTACTTTTTATCAATAATTATATTAAATAATGCTGAAATAAAAAAGCTAATTCAATTTGCTCTTAAAAGCCTGTCTTCTTCTATAATACCTAGAAACACTTCAGAACCGGTAAAACTATATAATAAAGAAATTACTGATAATACTACAGCTGAAAAATAAATATAAGACATTGGAAGTATGCCATTTATTTTATAAACAATTCCTATAGCTAGAACTATAAGTCCATTTAAAATATCTAATAAAATCATTATTTTTTTCCATCAAACCAATCTGCAAAAACTCGACAAATTGGATCTAATATTATCTGCGCAATAACTGTAATTGCAAGAACTAATGCAAACTTAGCTACTGAACCAGTTATCTTAAGAACAAATAATAAAAAATATACAAATACACTTTTGGTTGAAGTTATTTATTTTTAATGTTATTCTATATCTATAATTTTTAATATAAGGAGCTATAAATAAATGCGTCAACATTCATTATCAAGAACAGAATTATTAATTGGAAAAGATAATCTAGAAAAATTATACAAAAGCAAGGTTGTAATTTTAGGTATAGGTGGAGTTGGAAGCTATGCTGTTGAAGCCCTTACGAGATCAGGCATTGGTACTTTAATTCTTGTAGATGATGATACTGTTTGTTTAACTAATCTTAACAGGCAAATTCATGCAACTTTTAAAACTATAGCTAAACCTAAAGTTGAAGTAATGAAAGAGAGAATTTTAAGCATAAATCCTCATTGTGAAGTGAATACATATCAAACATTTATAACTGAAGAAAATATACATGAAATAATACCTGAAGATACTGATTATGTAATAGATGCTATAGATACTGTTTCATCAAAAATTTCAGTTATATTGTGGTGCAAAGAACATAATATAAACATAATAAGCTGTATGGGAACAGGCAATAAATTAGATCCTACTCAATTTAAAATTTCAGATATATACAAAACTAAAATTTGCCCACTTGCTAAAGTAATGCGCCATGAACTAAAAAAGAGAGGTGTAGAATCTCTTAAGGTGCTTTATTCTGAAGAAATGCCTAAAAAGCCTAAGATAGGTGAAGTCATAACTTGTAAAGAAGGCTGTGTATGCACAAACGGTTCAAGAAAATGCACTGCAAAGCGTCAAATCCCGGCAAGTATATCCTTTGTTCCTCCTGTTGCAGGAATGATAATTGGAGGAGAAGTTATAAAAGACATAATAGGATACAATGATAACAAAGTGAAATAACAATGCTTTGTCACATACACATATGCGGGGTTTGGGCGTAAGCCCATTATCTTTCTAGAATAAGATAAAAGCACTTTCAATAATAAATTCTATAAATCTAAGTGGTTATTTAAAAAAAGTGGTTGCTTTGAGTTCTAGAATGATAATGGGCAGAGCCCAAACCCCGCGTATGTTTATACTCACTAAACGTTCAGATAGATTGAATTATCTAAGTATTTTATGATTTTTTTACTAAGATTTATTAGAATTTTTTAAATCGTTCCTTCAGCATTATTACTTCGCTTCCACGGTAGTTAAAGGAAAAAATTCCTCCGTACCTACGGAATTTTAGTTTTGATTATCAGGGACTATTTTCACGTATACATTTCTATTTCTTGGTCCATCAAACTCTGTAAAATATATTCCTTGCCATATTCCAAGTTTAAGCTTTCCATCTTCAACAATTACTGTGCAACTTGCTCCCATAAGTGATGACTTTATATGTGCATGCGAATTTCCTTCTGCATGCTTATAATTCCAATCTATTGGAAAAACCTTATTCAAAGTTTGTATTATATCACTAGCAACATCTGGATCTGTATTTTCATTTATAGTAATTCCCGCCGTAGTATGTGGACAAAATACAGTCAAAGTGCCATTTTGTACTTTACTTTCCTTTAACGATTTTCTAACCAAGTCAGTTATGTCTAAAAACTCTTCATTTTTATAAGTTTTTAATGAATACTCAAATAAATTATTCATACAACATACCTCCATATTCAATAACCCTTAGATTTATGATTTATCTTTTTAATGTTTCAAAGCACTATTTCTCCTATATTGCCTTTTCCTTTAAGAATTCTACGAACCTACTTAAATCTTCTTTATTTGAAAAAGCTGCTTGTGCCCTCTTAGGACTTCCACCACCTCTACCATTAAATCCTTTTATATTTTCTTTGAATATTTTTTCCACACTGTACACTATCAATAGCATTTTGTGCAAAAATAATTCTGTTGTCTTTACCTGATGTCAATATGACAACTGCTTCTTCATCCTTTAAACAATCATATATACTCTCTATAAAATCAAAATCCCTATCTTCATAATGTGCCGATATAAGTTTTGAATGTGAAGATTTTAAAAGCTTTTCTGATTCTATTTTAGCTTCATTTTTTTTATACTCAGAAACTTCTTTTCTAAGGTTCATGATCTCTTCATTTTGAGAATTCACTCTATCTACTAGTTTATCTTCCTCTGTCGAAAATAACTTTTGAAGCTTACTTATTATGTCGTGTTCCTTCATAACGTGTTTAAGCGCTCTTTCTCCACATTTGAAATAAACTCTTGTCATTCCTTTATACTTTTCTGTTTTTAATACTTTTACTATTCCTACTTCACCTGTTCTAACAACATGTGTTCCACAACATGCACTGTAATCAACATCACCAAGCTGAACTATTCTTATCCTACCCTCTGCTTTTATAGCTTTTCTAAGAGGAAGTTTTTTCGCCTCATCCTTGCTCATAAAATAAGTTTTTGTAGGTACATTCATATAAATATAATTATTTACTTCTTCTTCAACCTTTTGAACCATAGATTCATTTACTTCTTCCATGTCTATATCAATTGTTATGTAATCTTCGCCCATATGAAAGCCACAGTTAACTCCCTTATACAATTTAAAAAATGCTGCAGATAAAAGATGTTCTCCTGTATGCTGTTGTATATTATCTCTTCTCCTAAGAAAATCGACCTTACATTTTGCTATTTCGCCATCAGGTTTTGTATTCATAACATGATAAATTACATCATCCTTTTCGCGAACATATTCAACTGGCATTCCATTTATAGTACCTAAATCACAAGGTTGACCACCACCTTCAGGGTAAAAAGGTGTTTTATCCAAAACAACTTCATACTTATTATTTTTTTCTATTATGTCTAATATCCTTCCTTCTCCCTCACACACGTAAGGATCATCATAAAACATTTTTTCAGTCATAAAATCATCTCCAAAACATTTTCTTTATTAATACCATTTTAGAGTATTTATTTCTACTGTGCAAGAAAAAGAAAATTTTACTTGAATTAATAGGAAAATAAGTATATAAAATCAAATGAAATTAATCTATATTTTTGTTGTTTTAAAAATGTATTTACTTATTTACCATAAATACTCCATAGTTTTACCACAAAGTATATGTTAGAATGTCAACTATACTTGCCGAATCTTCTAAACGAAGTACGGGGGATCACATTTGGGTGAATCCTTTAGAACAATATACAATAAACTAATAGTCAATAAGAAAATTTCAAAAGTTTTCTTATTATTTAACTATATGTTCCTAAAGGTAGGGTGCCTTCAACCCGAACCCGCAAGCTAACCTCGGAGGCAAAATAGAAGGAGGATACTTATGAATAAATTAAAATTTTTAGCTATTGGTGCTTTTATAGCCATAGCCGGAGCAAATTCAAGCAATGTACATGCTGCAACTTACAGTGTTAAAAGTGGAGATTCTCTTTACACCATAAGCAGAAGCTACAGTACAAACACAAATTACCTAATTGGTTCTAATAATTTAGCTAGCAGCACAATATATCCTGGACAAACTATCAAGGTTCCGGATACCGTTTATACAGTTAAAAGTGGAGATTCTCTATACCTTATAGCACATAAATTTGGTGTAACCTTAAATAATCTTAGATGGGCAAATAATATATGGTCAGATTACATTTATGTTGGACAAGCCTTAGCTATTCCTGCTAGAAGTAGTTCACAAGTTTCAGTATCACCTTATGTAATCTCATGTACAAGTTCCGAAGTTGATTTGCTTGCAAGACTTATAAATGCAGAAGCCGGTGGTGAAAGCTATACTGCAATGAAAGCAGTAGGAGCAGTAATAGTCAATAGAGTTAAAAGTGGCACCTTCCCAAATACTATTACAAAAGTTATCTATGATACTCAATATGGATACTATCAATTTACTCCAGTTGCAAATGGAATGATAAACAAGTCTGCAACTACAGATTCACTAAATGCCGCAAAAGAAGCTCTTAGAGGCGCTGATCCAACAAATGGAGCTTTATACTTCTATGATAATACTGCAACAAATACATGGCTTAGATCAAAACCAGTATCCTTAATCTCAGGGAATTTAATATTTGCATTCTAATATATATGGTTATCGACTCAACTATTAAGTTATACATGTCTCATAATGCCCAGAACATGGCGTTTTGAAACATGCATAACTTAAGTTTCGGTACGGTAACCCTTTAGTGAAACTACTGTAAAACTCAAACTATATATGTACCAAAATACCAATTTTCAAGGGATTATGGTGTATATATAGTTTGTAGTTAAGCTAGTTTCACTATAGATGTTTTTTTCTAGTTTACAAATATAATTGCACAATTTATAGTCTTAAAAATAAACGTTTAACACAGCTAATTCCAGAGGATAAAAGCCCTCTGGAATTTTATTTTATACATACTTTCATTAAAATAAAATTTATTAGTAATATTTCTCTTGAAGTAATTGCAAAATAATGATATAGTATAAGTGCAACCGCTTGCATTGATTATAATTTAAATAACTATTTCAAAGAAGGTGAATAAATGGGTAATTACGTAAAAGTAGATGAGTGGAATATAATCGAAGATGGCTTACACCTTGGCAACAATAAAATATATGAAAGCATAATGAGCATAGGTAATGGTAAAATGGGGCTTCGCGGGAATTTTGAAGAAGATTTTAGCGGCGATTCTCTAAAAGGAACATATATTGCTGGAATATATTATCCTGACAAAACAAGAGTCGGCTGGTGGAAAAACGGTTATCCTGAATACTTTGCTAAAGTAATAAATGCTACAGATTTTATTGGAATTAAAGTTAAACTTAATGAAACAAATTTGGATTTATCAAACTAAAGGTTTCTGAATTTAAACGTATTCTTAACATGAAAGAAGGCTATTTAACAAGAAGCTTTATAGTAGAAGATAATTCAAACTACAAATACAAAGTTGAAGTAAAAAGATTTCTTAGTATGGTAAAAACAGAACTCGCAGCCATATCCTACAGCATAACACCGCTAGATAATGATTGTGAGATAATCTTTAATCCATATTTAAATGGAGATGTTCAAAACGAAGACTCAAACTATGATGAAAAATTTTGGGATGAAGTTGATAGAAGCGTAGATAATATTTCTTCCCACCTTTCTCTAAAAACGAAAAAGCTAGATTTTGTAGTTACGACAGCTATGAATTATAGTGTGTATATTGATGATACTCCTGTCAAACTAATTTCTGAGCTGCAGAGCCACGAAAAATATGTAGGTAATAATTTATTAGTCAAAGCAAAAAGACAAAGCACCGTTACACTTTTTAAGTATATCAGTGTTGTAACTAATAGATATTACAAAAAAGAAGAGCTTGTAGACAAGGCTTATTCAATTATAAGTGAAGCAAAACACATAGGCTTTGAAAAGCTTTTAAATGAAAGTTCTTGCAAATGGGTAAAAATTTGGAACCACAGTGATATAATAATTGAAGGTGATCCTTCTGCACAGCAAGCCATAAGATTTAATATTTTTCAGCTTAATCAAACCTACACAGGCGATGATTCAAGGCTCAACATAGGACCAAAAGGATTTACAGGAGAAAAATATGGTGGAAGCACGTATTGGGATACTGAAGCGTATTGTATTCCATTTTATCTTAGCACACGCGAAGAATACATAGCAAAGAACTTACTAATATACCGCTATAATCAACTAGAAAAAGCAAAAGAAAATGCTGCAAAGTTAGGATTAAAAGGTGCTCTATATCCAATGGTAACAATGAATGGTGAAGAATGCCATAATGAATGGGAAATAACCTTCGAAGAAATTCACAGGAATGCTGCAATTTCATTTGCAATATATAATTATGTAAGATATACAGGCGATGAGGCTTATCTTTCAGAATATGGCTTAGATGTTTTAGTTGAGACAAGCCGCTTCTGGGCTTCGAGAGCTAATTATAATAAATTTAAAGATAAATATATGATACTTGGCGTAACAGGTCCAAATGAATATGAAAACAACGTTAATAACAATTGGTACACCAACACTATGGCTTCATGGAATATTAGATACACAATGGAAGCAATAAATATTGTAAAAGAAAAATTTTCAAATAAGTATGAAGATTTAAAAAAGAAACTTAACCTAAATGAAGAAGAAATAAATTTGTGGAAAGATATAACAAACAAAATGTACTTTCCTTATAGTAAAGAACTTGATGTATTTCTTCAACAGGACGGATATCTTGATAAAGAACAAATACTCGTAAAAAATCTTGATCCTAAAAATTTACCATTGAACCAGCATTGGTCTTGGGACAGAATTTTAAGATCATGCTTTATAAAACAAGCTGATGTTTTACAAGGATTGTACTTTTTAAATGATGAATTTGATTATTCTGTAAAAAAGCATAATTTTGATTTTTATGAACCACGAACTGTTCATGAATCATCTTTATCTCCATGTATTCACTCCATCATTGCAGCTGAAATAGGTTATGAAGATAAAGCATATGAATTATATCTTAGAACTGCAAGATTAGATCTTGATAATTACAATAATGATACTGATGATGGCCTTCATATCACAAGTATGGCTGGTACATGGATGTCTATAGTACATGGTTTTGGTGGACTTAGAATTAAAAATGGCAAATTAAGTTTAAAGCCTTTTATACCAAAGGCATGGAATAAATATTCATTTAAAATAGTTTTCAGAGAGAGTCTTATAAAAGTCTCTGTTTCTACCTCAACTTTAACTATTGAACACCAGGTAGGGACAAAATTTTCTTTAATCATAAATGATAAAGATATTACATTAAATGAAAATGAAACTCTAACTATTAATCTATAATTATTTAAGAAAGGTTGTGTAGTTTATTATGAATAACAATTTACCAAAAGTAGCTTATTTTTGTATGGAATATGCAGTAGATACTTCTATGAGAACCTATGCAGGTGGACTTGGAATATTAGCTGGAGATTACATTAAAGGCGCAAAAGATTATAATTATCCTATGGTAGGTATAGGATTAAAATGGAAGCAAGGCTATAGTGACCAATATATAGATAAAGATGATAAAGCCTATGATTCCTATAAAAATTACAAATATGATTTTCTAAAAGATACTGGCGTAAAGGTTAATGTTAAAATTCGTCAAAGAAATGTAGTCTGCAAAGTATGGCTACTTGACAAATTTGGTACAGCTCCTCTTTATCTGCTCGATACTGACCTTCCTGAAAATGAAGATACTTGGATAACAGGACAACTTTATGGTTGGTTTGGAGAAGAAAGAATAGCTCAAGAAATGGTTCTTGGTATAGGTGGTATAAGAGCTTTGAGAGCTTTAGGGATAGATGTCGATGTGTACCATTTCAATGAAGGTCATGCACTTTTTTGCCGGATTTGAGTTAATTAGGGAAAAAATGGATTCAGGCTTATCCTTTGATGCTGCTGTAGAAAAATCAAAAAATGAAATTGTATTTACAACTCATACTCCTATAGTTCAGGGAAATGAATCACATACCATTGATAGATTAATGTATATGGGAGCAAATAACGGCTTAACCATTGAACAGCTAGTGTCTCTTGGAGGTTCTCCTTTTAACATGACTGTAGGAGCTCTTAGACTTTCAAAAATTTCAAATGCAGTTGCTCAGCTTCACAAAGAAACTGCAAACAAAATGTGGAAAGATGTTGATGGAAGATCTGAAATAATAGGAATTACAAATGCTATTCATCTTCCAACTTGGGTAGATGAAAACATGATTTCTGCTGCTAAAAATGACGATAAAGAAGCTTTATGGAATGAACATATGAAAAATAAAGAGGCCCTAATAGACTTTGTCTATGAAAGAAATGGAGTTAAACTTGATAAAGATGCCCTCTTAATAGGTTTTTCAAGACGTGCTGCTCCATACAAGAGAAGTGATTTATTATTTACAAATAGCGATATAGTTGATCCACTGCTTAAAGAAGGAAAAATTCAAATAGTATTTTCAGGTAAAGCACATCCACTTGATGATGTAGGTAAGGAAATTGTTGAAAATTTGGTTAAATTCTCAAAGAAATATCCAAATTCAGTTGTATTCTTACAAAATTACGATATGACAATTGGAAGAATGCTTACTCACGGTTCTGATATATGGCTTAATAATCCAAGAAGACCTCTAGAAGCTAGTGGTACATCTGGTATGAAAGCTGCTATGAATGGTGTTCTCAATGTAAGTATTCTAGATGGCTGGTGGCCTGAAGCTTGCAAAGACGGTATTAATGGATGGCAATTTGGTGACGGCGTTGAATCTGAAGATATAAAGTTCATCGACGAGCATGATTCAAAGGCATTGTATGATGTGCTAACTAATAAAGTAATTCCTACTTTTTATTCAGACAGAAATAAATGGATTGAAATGATGAAAAATAGTATTTTATCTACTAAAGATTATTTTTCTGTTAAGAGAATGCTTGACGAATACTATTCAAAGATGTATGAGAAATAATAGTATTTCTAAATACAAATATAAACGGGGTTTGAGCAATAGCTCATTATCCTTCTAGAAAAAATAAAGGTACTTTTAATAAATAAATCTTAGCTAAAATCTAAAAAGGCTAAGATTTATTTAATTTTATTTAAATTGTCCCTTTAACACTGTTACTTCTCTTGATCGTAAATAGTTACTTTTGTTTTAACTATGTAAGGAGGAATATTAATGGGTAATAAACTAAAGCTAGTTTTTATAATTTTGATTACTTCCATTCTATCTTTTTCATTGAATAATAAGGTCAATGCTGCAAACAAGTCCACAAAGATCACAAGCGACGATATGATCTATTTTATAATGACTGACAGGTTTTGCGATGGAGATAAGAGCAATAACTACGAAGTTGACACATCAAATCCTTCAAAATACCATGGTGGGGATTTTCAAGGAATAATAAACAAACTAGACTACATAAAAAATTTAGGTTTTACTACTATTTGGATTACGCCAGTAGTTAAAAATGATACCGATGGTTACCATGGATACTGGGCTACTGATTTTTATAAGACAAATGAGCATTTTGGCTCAATGGCAAAGCTAAAAGAACTGGTAAATAAAGCTCACCAAAAAGGTCTAAAGGTTATTTTTGATATAGTCGTAAACCACACAGGTGTTAATCATCCATTTGTAAAAGATCCTAAAAAAGCTTCCTGGTTTCATGAAAATACACCAATAAGCGATTTTAATAACCAAGATAATGTTGAAAATGGCTGGCTTTCAGGGCTTCCAGATTTAGACCAAAACAATCTAGAAGTAAAAAACTATCTAATAAATATGGCAAAGTGGTGGATTAAAGAAACCAATATAGATGGTTACAGGCTAGATACTGTAAGACATGTGCCAAAAAGTTTTTGGAAGGACTTTACATCGTCAATAAAAAAGGATTACCCTAACTTTTATTTTATAGGGGAAGTAAATAATGGCAGTTCAGCATATATTCAAAGTTATGAGGAAACAGGAATAGATGGTTTTGTTAATTTTCCAGCCTACTACACTATAAATTCCGTTTTCAAAGGTCTTAAACCAGCCTCTGATTTAGCCAATTCCATAGATCAAGATGATATATATACGAATAGAAATTTAATGGGAACTTTTGTAGACAATCATGATGTTCCAAGATTTATAAATGACGTTACAGACCTAAAAAATGAGAGATTAGAAGGTGCTATTACCTTTATGATGACCTATACTGGTATTCCAGTAATGTACTATGGTACCGAAATTGGAATGGACGGCGGTAATGACCCAGATAACAGAAGAATGATGGATTGGAACTCTAAATCTTCAATTACTAAATACGTAAAAAAGCTTACTTCAATAAGAAAAGCCAATCCAGCCTTAACTAAAGGAAATATTGAAGTTTTATCCTCTTCTGATAATACCATATGTTATTTAAGAAAATACAATAATAATATCGTAATAGCTGCTTTTAATACATCTGATAAACCTCAAGAAATATCTTTTGATTTACCTAAGGATGATTACAACTTTCTTGATTCTCTAAAAGATTTACTTTCAGAAAAAAGCTATAAAATTTCTAAAGGAAAAGTATCTTTCACTATAAAGCCAATGCAGTCATCTGTACTAACCTTAAAAAGCAATTTAATATATCTATGCACAGCTGCAGCGGCATCAATTATAATTATTTTTGTAGTAACCATTGTTATATTAAAAAAAATTGCAAAGCAATAACTAATTTTCTGCCTAAAAAGAAGGCGAAAAACTAATATTAAAGGGCTTTAACTTACTCTGCTCGTTAAAACCCTTCACTTATTTTGCTTATCAATATTTATATTTAGTACAACAGCCTCATTTTTATATATAGGAATATCTATTCTTTAAGAATGCATTCTAGATAAACCCTAAGCACTTCTCCAACACTCCATGCCTGTGCATAACACGCCTTAGGTTCATATGGAGAATCTCCGTCAAAAATTTCTGAAATGCTTCCAATACATCTATTCCTTAAATGATCATAAAATGGTTCTATTAGCTTCATACAAAGTGCCTCATCTTCATACCATTTTTTACGGAAGAAATAAGTGGTCCCATAAGCCATCCCCATACAATTCCTTGATGATATGAAGTATCTCGCTTTAAAACATCTCCAGAATATATGCCAATATACTGTTTATCTTCCTCTTCAAGACTTCTTAAACCATACGGAGTATATAACCTTCCTAAAGCAGTTGATACAGCTCTTTTCGCCTTTTCCTCATCCACAGCTGTATATGGAAGACTAAGAGCAATTATGCCATTAGGTCTTATTTGATCATTATTATAGTCTTTACAAATGTAATCATAAAAATAGTTTTTCTTGTGGTTCCAAAATTTCTTTATAAAGCTGCATTCTATTTGTTTCTGAAGTTTACCGTAAAATTCGCATGAAATATTGAATTTTTTGCAAAGTTCCTTGTAAATACAAACTGCATTATACCAAAGGGCATTTATTTCTACAGCTTTTCCATACCTTGGAGTCACTGCAAAATCATTTATTTTAACATCCATCCACGTTAATTGAGTATCTTCGCTTCCACCACTTAAGAGACCATCCTCTTTATCCATTTTTATGCCATACCTTGTACCTTCTACGTGTTCTTCTATTATATTAGTTAAAACACTAAAGATATTGTTTTTTATAAATTCATAGTCACCAGTATATTCTATATACTTATACACGGCATTAAAATACCATAAAGAAGCATCTATTGTATTATATATTGGCTCAGCATTGGTATCTGGAAACATATTAGGAACCAATCCATCCTTTACATACATTGCAAAAGTCATTAGAATTTCTCTAGCTTCTTTAAACCTGCCAGTGCAAAGTGTAAGCCCGGTAAAAGCTATCATTGTATCTCTTCCCCAGTCTGTAAACCATGGATATCCTGCTATTATTGTAGCTTTACCTGTAGACTTTCTTTTTACTAAAAATTGATCTGCTGCTAGTGCCAAGGTTTCACTTAGTTCATCCCTAACCTTTAGCTTAGATAAAATGCATTTTTTTCTCTTTTCTTCTAACTCAAAATAATATTTTCCATCAACAACTTCTATGCTCTCTGTTGACGCGATAATACTAAACTCTCCCTTTTCATAAGGCTTAAGCTTAAATTCAAAATATCCTGGAATAAAGTGATTATCGTAATCTAAAAGTCCTCTTTCCTTTTCATTTATGTAAAACATATTTTCATACCATTTTTCATGTTTTACATAAACTGCTTTATCGGACTTTAGATTAAGTTTTAAATCATTTATATCAAATGAAATGATTACACCATGCTCATCCGTATTTTGCATACACTTAAGCGCATAAGCTTTAGTATTTTCATGATGATCTCTGTTATTTACCAGCGCCTCCACCTTCATTGTAAATGGTTTATCATTATTTATAATAGAGTAATTTATAATTGTAGTATTTTCACCATATTTCATAGTGATTTTTTGCTTATAAAAACACCATCTACAACAAAATTTTGCACTGGAAAATATTTATTTTCAAAACTAACTTGGTTTATATAGCCATCTTCTATAGTACCATCAATTTTTTCATTTGAGTATATAATATATTTTTTGTCACCTAAAAATACTGTTTCATCAAGCTTTGATAATAAAACTCTTCTATCTACTGGTGGATTTATTGATGCTACAAGAAGGGCACTGTATTTTCTTATATTCGCTCCACATATAGTACTGCTTGAATATCCACCTATTCCATTTGTAATAAGATATTCTTTTGATATAGATGTATCAAAATTTTTTAACTCATTTTTTCCAAATCTCATGTTATAATCTCCTATTTTACAACCTTGAGTATTAAATATTCATTAGGCTTAACATCAATGCAATCATTTATTGAGATCTCTTCTCTTGAAATTAAATTATGGCATTTTAGATTGCCTATTTTCAAGTTCACCTTATGAAATTCATCACTATTATTAAGAATTACAATTATCTCTTCGCCTTCTAATACTCTCTTAAATGCCAAAACATTGTCATATTTATACAAACTCATATATTCTCCATATACTAGAGTTTTCTCTTCCTTACGAATTTTAATAAGCTTTTTATGCAAGTCTAAAAGTTCATTGTTTTGCTTATCTTCATCCCAAACCATGCATCTTCTACAATCAGGATCTTGTTCTCCGGTAATTCCAACCTCATCTCCATAATAAATATAAGGCATGCCAACATAGGTAAACTGAAATACGACAGCTAAAAGCATTCTTTCAATTTTTTCATTAGCCTCATATAAGAATCTTGGAGTATCATGGCTTCCTATTAAATTAAACAAAAGCAGATTGATCTTTTTCATATACATAACTCTACTTGAAGCAAGCTGATTATCAAAATCTTCTGCTGTTATCTTTCTCTTAGCAAAAAATCCACACTTAAGTTCTTAAAAGGATAATTCATTATACTATCAAGTTGTTCTCCCTTTAGCCATGAACATGCTTCATGCTGTATTTCTCCAACAATAATTGCATCTGGATTTGCCTTTTTTACTGTTTTTCTAAATTCTCTCCAAAAGCTGTGATCAACTTCATCACATACATCCAGTCTCCAGCCATCTATATTAACTTCTTTAATCCAATACTCAGCAACTTCAAGTAAGTATTTTTTTACTTCTTCATTTTCAGTATTAAGCTTAGGCATAGCAAAAATTTCATTTGCAAAAGTAATATAATTTACCTTTTTAATATTTACAGGGTATTCGTTTATAAAAAACCAATCCTTATACTTTGATCTTTCTCCATTTTTTATAACATCCTGAAACGCAAAGAAGTCGTGCCCACAATGGTTAAATACAGCATCAAAAATAATTTTTATATTTCTTTCATGACATTTTTGCACTAATTCCTTAGCCTTATCTACGTCTCCAAAAGTATCGTCAATTTTGTAATAATCTTTGGTATTATACTTATGATTTGTTGAAGATAAAAATACAGGTGTAAGATAAATAAGATTAATTCCTAAATCCTCTAAATAGTCTAATTTATCTATAATTCCTTTAAGATCTCCACCGAACATTGAACTTACTGTAGGTTTCTCTCCCCATTTAAGTACATTCTTTGGATCATTGCTTTTATCTCCATTGCAGAATCTATCCGGCATTATCTGGTAAACTATTGAATTCTCTGCCCATTTTACTCCTTTATAAACATCAGCAGAATTTAAAAAAGGAAATTGGAATCCCCACTGTTCAATTGGATCTTTTAATTCTGAACAAAGTCCTTTTTCATTTAAATATACACTATTACCTGTTTTATCAGTTAATTTAAACATGTATCTGTATCTTTTATCTTGAAGATATATAGTAGTTTCGTAAAAATCAAAAAGTTCCGTTGTTTCGCTTAACTTCATTTTTTTTACATCATATTCTTTTTCCCAGTCATATCTGCTCTTGTAATATACCTCACACTTATTGATATCATTTTTCGCTGTTCTAACTCTTACTATTAAATTGTCATCATCTACACCATATACATATGGTGGTTCTACTACGTGAAATATTGCATACTTATTCATTTGTTATCCTCCTTATCGCATGTAAAAAATTAATTAGATATAAAAATAATGCAACACAATTCAATTCACAATGCACATTTTACAATGCGTAATTAATGCTAATTTTTCACCTCAATTGTGCATCATACATTGTGAATTGGTTACGTCACATTATTATTTGACTCCGAATATTAAACCATTAGCCTTTAACAGCTCCTGCTGTAAGTCCACTTTCAAGGAATCTTTGCAAACACAAAAATAATATTACTTGAGGTACAGAACCAACAACAGCTGCAGCTGCAAATTGAGTCCAATGCTTATTAAATGCATTATCTATAAAATGTTGTAGTGTAATTGCAACTGTCCAGTTAGCAGAATCCGAAAGTCCTGAACTTGAAATTGCAAACTCACTATAAGCACCTATAAATACCAAAAGAAGTATAACTGCGAACATAGGTTTTGATAATGGAAGTATTATCTTAGTAAATACTTGCCAATGTGTGGCTCCATCAACCATAGCAGCTTCATCAAGTTCTTTTGGTAGGCCGTCAATGAAACCTTTCATAAGCCATATATTAAAGGCACTACCACCTGCTAAAAACAGTGCAACTACCCATATTTTGTCAATACCATTTATTGTAATCAACATTACATATACTGCTGATACAGTCATTATCATAGGAAACATTTGTACAATAAGTAAACTCATAAGTCCATATTTTCTACCCTTAAATTTCATTCTAGAAAATGCATATGCAGAAGTAGCAGTCATAAACATTTGAGCAACACATACAACTGTACATAGTTTCAAACTATTAATAATGCTTCTTCCAAAATTCATGTCATCACCTAATGAACCATCAAAAAGTGCCTTGTAGTTATCAAATGTAATTTGCTTTGGAAAAATTGAATCACTAAAAAATGCATCTCCCTTTGAAATTGAAGCTCCAATTATAAATAATATAGGATATAAGGCACATAAGATGAAAGCCCAAATTACAATCCTATTTATCCACAAATCTCTTTTTTCAGAGGGAGTCAAATGATGTTTATAGCTAAGTTTACTCTGTTTAACATTGTTTTGTTCACGAACATTTACATTATTCTTATAAACAAGTTCGCTTTGGCTTGAATTACTCTTCATCATTAATCAACCTCCTTAAATTGTCCACTTAATTTCATCTGGAAGAAACTTATAGTACCTATTACTATAAATATCAAAACAGCCAACGCAGCAGATAAATCATATCTATAAAGATTCATTGTCATCTTATAGGATGCACTGGCAAGTATATCTGTAGTACCAGCAAATCCCGTATCTGGTCTTGCTGGAAGACCTTTAGTAAGCATGTATATATTTGTAAAGTTATTAAAATTCATTGCAAATGAAGATATAATAAGTGGAAAAGATGATGATGCTAAAGATGGCAAAGTTATTTTAATAAATCTTACAAACTTTGAAGCACCATCCATTTCAGCTGCCTCATAGTAAACATCCGGAATTGCTGTTAATGCACCAAGACAGGTATTCATCATATAAGGAACAGTTAACCACACACTTACCATTATTATGGATATTTTAGCAAGTGTAGAATTTGAAAGCCATGGTATTCCAGTGTTTATAATATGAAGACTTTTTAAAAGTTTATTTATTGCACCATAATCTTGATTTAAAATTCCCTGCCAGGAAAGTACTGCTATAGTACCTGGAAGGGCCCAAGGCAATACCAAAATTGCTTTATAGAATCCTCTTTCCTTCATGTTCTTGTTACTTAATGCAATTGCAGCGATTAATCCCAAAAAATAACTTATTAAGCAAGTACCTCCTGCAAATATAAGTGTCCATGCAAATACTGGTAAAAAAATAGGTTTTAAATCTCCAGTAAGAACGCTTATATAATTTGAAATTCCAACAAAGCTCCAGTTATCCATATGGTTTAAACTTTTATTTGTAAATGATAATACAATTGTATATATAATAGGTATAAAAGTAAGAAATATCATAGATATAATTGCAGGTGCCACATATAAATAAGGCTTTATTTTATCGTGAGTTAAACCTTTAGGTTTCATTTTCATAACCTCCATTTTAAAGAAATTATACTAAAATAAGAATAATGGGCATGTCCAGTCTCTTGTATTATAGAAGTACATGATATCTTATTCTAGAAGTATATGAACATATGCGAGGCTTGAGATAAATCTCATTATTTTTCTAGCACTACTTAAAGTATGTTTAAACATTTTATTCAAATTCCACGTTCTAATTAGTCATAATTCTTAATTTCTCCGTGTTGCTGATAAAATGCTCTTTTTATGTTCTAGAAAGATAATGGGCTTACGCCCAAACCCCGCGTATTATAAAAAAGTTCCGATATCTAATTCTAGAAGGATAATGGGCTTACGCCCAAACCCCGCGTATGTTTAGTTTGCCATTGTTTTTATTCCTTTAGTTACATTATCCTCCATAGCTTTTGCTGCTGCTTCTGGAGTTGATTTTCCAGTAGCAAGTAATTGAAGTGCATTTTTTGCTGGATCCCAAACTGCTGATACTTCAGGAACATTAGGCATTGCCTCAGCATTTTTAGCTTGCTCTAAGAAAGCTTTAGAATTTTCATCAGTTACCTGTATTGACTTTTTAGCTGGAAGTCTGTTTCCTACCTTTCCAAGTGCAGTTAAATTCTCATCCTTTTGAAGGTATTTCATTAAATCCCAAGAAAGTGATTTATTCTTTGAATTTTTAAGAACCATTCCAACTTGAACTCCCATAAGTGATTTAAAATCTTTACCATCTACTTGAGGAAGCTTTACTATTCCAAAATTTACTCCGGCTTTCTTAAGTGGATCAACATCCCAAGGTCCACTAATATAAAGGCCAGTTTTCTTACTTTGGAAATCTCCCTTAGCTATATCACCAGTAATACTAGATTTCATAAATCCATCTTTAAATAAATCATTAATTAATTTTAATCCTGGAATTGCTTGAGTTCCTAATCCAACATCCTTAGTATCTAAAGCTCCATTGTTATTCTTAAACATATATCCACCTGTTGAAGAAATCAATCCATATGAATAGTAGAAGTTTGTTACATCATATTCAAATCCAACTTGCTTTGCTTGTGTTATTAAGTCATCCCAAGTTTTAGGTGGATTCTTTACTTTATCCTTATTATAGAATAATGCATATGTTTCAGTGAAGAATGGAACTCCATACTGTTTTCCTTGATATTTACCAGCATTCACAACGCTATCACTTAAATAATCGCTGTCATTTATAGTTCCAGAAGGTACCTCATCCAATATTCCTGCTTTAACGAAAGCACCAGTATTATCATGAGCAATTCCTATCATTACATCTGGAGCTTTTGGACTTTTAGCTACAACAACAAGTTTATTAAACTCATTTGAGTCTTTTGAAACTTTAACTTTATTTCCTGTCTTTTTAGCCCAGGCCTCACATTCTTTTCTAAGTTCTGGTATTTCAGGACCATCTAAATGTGACCATACAGTTATAGTCTGTCCAGTTTTTTTACTTGAAGTACTTGATGATGAACCACATCCAACTAGTGTAGTAGCTACTACCATAGTAGTGAGCACAGAAGCAATTACTTTTGCATACTTTTTCATTTTAATTTCCCCCTTAAAAATGATATATATTAATTATTTCATGCAACCGTTTGCAGTACATTATTATTATATAGTTTATTTTTTCATTAGTCAATAGCTTTTGATAACGTTTTTATATTTTTTTATAAGTATATTTATGTATAATAAATATACTTTGTGTCGCATATGACATTTTATTCATTATTATTCCAGCAAACGGTTTCCCAAAGTAATTTTAGATAAACCTACAAAAAAATGAGGCTGTCGCACTAAAAATTGTTAAATCATGATTAATAAATATTGCGAATTAATTGGAGTTAAGGGTTTTAACTCGCTTTGCTCGTTAAAAGACTAACTTTTTCACTTATGTGAAAAGTGAAGGGTTTGACGTAATATGGAGCTGTTCTTATGTCAGGTGAAACAAAAATTACAAGAAAAAAACAATTTGATGAAATAAAAAAAGCCTAGGATGTATAAAGTAATAATATATAATGATGATTATACTACTATGGATTTCGTAGTAGAAGTTTTTGGTAAGCATATTTTCAAAAAATGTTCCTGAGGCAGTTAAAATAATGTTTAGTGTACATAAAAAAGGAAGCGGAGTTGCAGGAATATATTCCTATGACATAGCGGCTACTAAGATTAAACAAACTCAGAATATGGCAAGTAAAAATGGATATCCGCTGAAGCTGACCATGAAGGGGGCGTAGTTATGAGATTTGATGATACTTTAGATGAAATTATTACAGCAGCATATAGTGAGGCAAAATATGATATGCACAAATATTTTACTCCTGAGCATATACTTTATGCCTCTCTATTTTATGATGATGGCATAAAAATAATAAAAAATTCTGGAGGTTCTGTAGAGGAATTAAAAAAGGAGCTTGAGGATTATTTTTCAGCTAATATTGAAAAACTAGATAAAGGGGAACCAATACAAACAGAAGGAGTTCAAAATATAATTAATTCTGCAGCAAAACATGTTTTCTCAAGTGGAAATGAAAGTATTACTATTGGAGATATATATGTAGCAATTTATGATGATGAAAATTCTTTTGGAGGATATTATTTAAAAAGACAAGGCATTACTAGAATAAGCCTTCTTAATTATATAACTCATGGAATTTCCATTGTTAATGATAAAATTAACAATTCATATGAATATAGTGATAATGATGAGGAATATTATGCATATGATTACTATGAGGAAACTGATAAACCTATTTCAAGTAATTTTATTGATAATATAACTGAAAAAGCAGCTAAAGGACTTATTGACCCTGTTATAGGAAGAGAGGATGTTATTAAAAGAACTCTTCAAGTTTTGTGTAGAAGAAGAAAAAACAATCCTATACATGTTGGAGAGCCCGGTGTTGGAAAAACATCCATTACAGAAGGTATAGCTGAATTGATTGTAAAAGGTCAAGTGCCAAATGTATTAAAAGGGAGTAAAATATATGCTCTTGATATGGCAAGTATGGTTGCAGGTACAAAATATAGAGGAGATTTTGAAGAAAGAATAAAAAAAATATTAAGCGATATCGAAAAACAAGATAAGCCAATAGTATATATAGATGAGATACATACTATAATAGGAGCTGGTGCAGTTTCAGGTGGCTCAATAGACGCATCTAATATATTAAAACCATATCTTGTTGGAGGTAAAATTAAATTTATAGGCTCTACAACCTATGATGAGTATAAAAAGATATTTGAAAAGGATAGAGCCTTATCAAGAAGATTTCAAAAGATTGACGTTAAGGAACCAACCGTAGAGGAGACTTATGATATTTTAAAAGGAGTAAGAGAAAGATACGAGGAGTACCACAATGTAAGATATACTGATAGTGCGTTACAGGCGGCAGCAAAGTTTTCAGCTAAATATATAAACGATAGATTTTTACCTGATAAAGCAATTGATGTAATTGATGAATGTGGTGCGCTTTCTCAGATGGGCAGAAAAGATGAAAATGTTATAAGTATAGATGTAAAAGACATAGAAAATGTAATTTCCTCTATCTCCGGTGTACCTGTAACAGAGGTATCAGAAAATGAAATTGAAAAGCTAAAATCTTTAGAAGGTACTTTAAAACAAAATATTTTTGGTCAGGACAGTGCTATAGAGGCCGTAGTTAAGGCTGTAAAACGATCTAGAGCGGGTCTTAATGATGAGGCTAAAACTATAGCTAATTTGCTATTTGTAGGTCCTACAGGTGTTGGAAAGACAGAAATAGCTAGAAAGATATCAGAAGTACTTAATATAAAATTAATAAGATTTGACATGAGTGAGTATCAAGAAAAGCATACTGTAGCAAGACTAATAGGTTCTCCTCCGGGATATGTTGGATATGAGGAGGGTGGACTTTTAACAGATGCTATAAGAAAAAATCCATATTGTGTATTGCTTCTTGATGAAATAGAAAAGGCTCACCAAGACATTTTAAATGTTCTTCTTCAGATAATGGATTATGCAACCTTGACTGATACTTCTGGAAAAAAGGCTGACTTTAGAAATGTAATACTTATTATGACTTCAAACAAGGGTGCAGTAGGGGTTGGCAAAAATATAATAGGTTTTGGACATAGAACTGTGGGTGGAGAATATATAGATAAAGAAGTAAACAGGTATTTCTCACCTGAATTTAGAAATAGATTAGATGATATAATAGTTTTTAATGAAATGAATTTACAAATGGCAGAATTGATAGTAAAAAAAGAATTTAAATATTTAAGGGATAAACTTAATTCTAAAAATATAGAAATCGAAATAACTAATAAGTGCATTGAATGGATAGCTGATAAAGCGCTTAATTCAAAATACGGTGCACGTGAAATAATTAGAATTATAAAAAAGGATATAAAATCATATTTTGTAGATGAAGTTTTGTTTGGAAAACTTTCTGATGGCGGGAAAGCAATAGTCGATGTCATTGATGATAAAATTCATATAGTAGAGGAATAAAAAGTCATATGAGAGGGAAACATACTAATAGAGAGGTGTGTTTTTAATGAACAACAAAATGAATAAGACGCAGAATGATAAAAAAGAAGATGGAACATTTAAAAAGAAAAATATAAAACACGATCCAAATGCCGAAAGTGCAAGAGCTAAATTTGATTCAAAAGGTAGAAGTGAATACTGATAAAAATTACTACAGTAAAGTATAAATGCTGTAGTAATTTTTTATTTTAATGATAAAATATAGAGTATAAACAAAGGATGTGAATGTAATGGATGAAATATTATTTAAAGCGAATAATATTGTTTATAAAGAAAATTTGACTTATGACAATGTAAAAATTAAAAGAGGTAAAGTTAATTTTATTGTAGGGGAGAGTGGAAGCGGCAAAAGTACTTTTTTTAAAAGCTAATTAAATCATACTATAAGCCAGTATTAGGTGAAATATTATATAAAGAAAAAAAGTAGAGGAATATGATCCTATTTCTTTAAGACGTGAAGTGAGCTTGGTTTCTCAAGATCCTTTTCTTTTTGATGAGAGTATTCTAGATAATTTTAAAACCTTTTATTCTTTGAGACAAGCACCTATGCCAGAAGAAGATTATATAAAATATATTACTGAACTTTGTTTTGCAAATGTTCCTTTGAAGCAGAATGCATCCACGCTTTCTGGTGGAGAACGTCAAAGGGTTTACATATCAATTTTTTATCTTTATGCCCCAAAGTAATATTGTTAGATGAACCAACTTCAGCATTAGACGAAAAAAATAGTTATAGAGTAATGAGAAATATAATAAATTTTTGCAAAGAAAAAAATATTGATATAGTAATTGTAAGTCATGACAAGAGTATTGTAGAAGAATTTTGTGAAAATAAAATTGAAATAGTAAAGAGGCGATAATATGCATGGAATAGTTAAACTTAGTATTTTTAGATTTTCACTTATATATTTATTATTACTTATTGTTTTATTAATAATGAAAAAATCAAAGGTTAATAAGACGAAGCTTCTTATAGTTGCAAGCTTAAGGATGTCAGTTCAACTTGTAATTGTAGGATATATACTTCAATACATATTTGGCAATCCCAATCCTTTATTTACGATAGCTTTTTTAATTGTTATTATAGCATTTTCTATCAATAGAGTAATTAAAAGTAGAAAAGATTTAAACCGTAAATTTAAAGTTGCAATAGGAATTTCTTTAACATTCCCTGGACTTTTTGTATTGTTTTTCTTTGTAGGTGTAGTGGTTAACAAATCCATATTTAATCCACAATACACTATATCTTTAGCCGGTATGATAATTGGAAATGCCATGACAGGAGTAAACATTGCAATAAAAACTTTTATGGAATCTATTGAAAGAGAAAAAAATAAAATTAATACACTGCTCAACATAGGTATAGAACCTAAGGATATTTTAAAGCCTTTTGCTAATAGCGCTTTGGAAACAGCATTAATTCCTACCCTTAATTCAATGCTTGGAATGGGAATTATATTTTTACCAGGAATGATGACAGGACAAATGTTATCTGGTACGCTTCCTACAACAGCAATTATGTATCAAATAGCTATTATGATTGCGATTTGCACTTCCGTTTGTATAACAGTATTTTTATCTTTAAATTTAGGATATAAATCTTTATATAATAGTAGAAAACAGTTTTTATAAGTAAAAAGGAGGCTATTTTGTGAGGGGATTAGGTACTATTATAAATACAACAGCTGTAATCATTGGAAGTGCTATTGGTATGTTTCTTAAAAATGGAATGAAACAGAAAATGCAGGATATTTTAATGCAGGCATGTGGTGTCGCTACAATATTTATTGGCATTGCTGGAGCACTTCAAGGAATGATTACTATAAATAATGGCAGAATAGAAACAAAGGGAACCATGCTTTTAATTTTTTCACTCGTAATAGGGGGATTTATCGGACAAGTATTGGACATTGAGAAGTGGCTGGATACTTTGGGTGAAAAAATTAAAACTGTAGCAAGAATAAAAGAAGACAACCAGTTTGTTGAAGGTTTTGTTAATGCATCGCTTATTATCTGTATTGGAGCCATGGCTATAGTTGGTTCAATACAAGATGGTCTTAAAGGAGATTACTCAATGTTAGCCGCTAAATCTATTTTGGATTTTGTTATAGTTATAATTCTTGCTTCTACTCATGGATTTGGGGTTATGTTTTCTGCAATCCCAGTTTTCGTTTATCAGGGAGGCATTACATTCATTACCATTCTTGCAGGACCACTTTTAGGAAAGGTACTTATTGAAAACTTGTCTTTTGTAGGTTCAGCATTGATTTTTTGTGTTGGTGTAAATATTTCTTTCGGAAAAAAGTTCAGAGTAGGGAATATGCTGCCGGCCCTTTTAGTTCCTGTGGCTTATGAGGTGATTTTAAGTTTTATGAGGTGATGAGTATATGAGTGCTCTTGAAAAAGCTAGTGTGGAAAATAATCCTGGTGATTTTGTGAAAATTGTTGAGGAAGCTGTGAATAGAAGTATAGATACGTATTTGTATATATTAAAATAAAGTATTGTTTTTGTAGTAAAAAAGATATCTTTTACATGATTATATTGCAAAAGATATCTTTGCAATATATTATTTTATTGTGAAATTCATCTTTACATTTTGACTTAAAGTTTTACCGTCAGCTGATTTTATATCTTTTATCCAAAGTGTATATGCTTGTCCAGAAACATAGTCTTTTACCGGTATAATTGATATTCTGTTTTCAGAACCTTGGTTGCAATAATAAAACATAGGTAGTATGTTATTTTGAGAATCTGTAACATAAATATTTTTTTCTTTAACAGTACTAATATCAATCTTAGTACTAAAGTTAACATCTAAGACTTTATCTACTGGCTGATCATATTTTGTATCTAAAACTTTATAATCAGTATTATCTTGAGGAAGTACTGTTATATCTAAATTATCCTTTAATCCTTCATATTCAACAGATATTGTAGCTTTTCCTGAATTTCTTGAAATAACATTTCCATCACTAATAATAGCAACATTTAAATCTGATGTACTCCAGTTTGCGTCATTATACTGTATCTGCTCAGACGTACCATCATCATAGTATCCCGTCAAAGATATATCAGATTTTTCACCATAATTTAAAGTTGTTTTACTAGCATTAATTTTTATTGAAGCAAGTTTTTTATGTGGGATAGATGATAAATCATATAAATAAGGTCCTACAGCGAGTATATTATTATCTTTATTAAAATCTGCTGTAGCAGTACTTGGTTCGGGTTCATAAGTACGATTAGTTTCACTTAATTCGGCAATAGGTTTCATGGAATCAGCATCATAAATAACACCATCAATATAAAGCATTTTATCGTCATTTGAAATTTTATAAGAACTATGTGCACAATCGCCCTCACTAATTTGGTAGGAATTTGTTTGGATATTGTTATAATTATTATCAACATCAAACATAAATATTTTTTTATCATAAGAGTATTCTCCAAGATTAGTTGATGAATTAATGCAAATTAATTTTTTGCCATCTTGAGAAAATTCAATTGTATAATAAGTTTCGTCAGCATATTGACCATAGCCATTATATTCCTCATCAAAATCTTTTATATTAATGTTTTTTATTTGTTCACATGTAATAGAGTTTCTTATATTAATGATTCCATTATTTAAGCATACTGCTATTGTGTTGTTATTTTTATTATACGCTATAGATGTTGGCTTATCACTTAAATCTATTTCTTTTAACTTATTACCAGTATCTACGTCGTAAAATGATAATTTGTAATTATGATTAAAATAATCACAATTAACACAATATAATGTTTTCCCATCATTGCTTATTTCTGCATCTAAAGTGTTTGTATTTTCACAATATTCATTTATATTTAAAGTGTATAATATTTTTGATGATTTAATATCAATCAATCTTATTTTGGTACCATCTAAAGTAAATATTTTTGAGCTGTCAGGTGTAAATATAATTTTGTTGATTTCAAAATAACGATCATTTATAGTCTTATCAGAAAATTTTAAATCCATTAGTTTTTCTGTAGTTTTAGAATCCCATAAAGTTAATTTTCCGTAACCACCTTCTGCTAATAAGCTTCCATCTGGACTAAATTTTGCTGAATATGTGCTGTCTACTTCTGATGTTGTAGCATAAGGTTCTAATGTAATTGGCTTATTTTCTTCTGCAAATGCAGTATTTGGAGCAATGACAGCTGCAGCTAGTAATACAAATATACAAACTAATAAATTGTTGATTTTTTTCATTTGACAAATCCCCCTTTTCATTTACAATTAATTATACTATTTTACATAAGTATACTCAACATAGATGTATTAACCAAAAGGGATAAATTATCATAAAATGTATTAAGTTATGACACACAACATATTAATATAGAAGATTATAGCATGCTTAAAGAAAAATATTGTTTCACATATGTTTGAATTTATCAATATAACGTGTAAAATAGTAATTATGAGGATTATTTTGAAAAATTATTAAAGGCTATTAGATGGGGTGAGGGAGAATGCAACAGCCTAAAATATTAGATAACAAGCAATTTGGTAAAGTAGGGGATGAACTTAAGAGTTGCATAAAAGGTAATTCAAAATTATCAATAATATCAGCATATTTTACTATTTTTGCTTATAAAGAATTAAGTAAAGAACTGAATAAAGTTGATGGGGTAAGATTTTTATTTACTGAACCAACTTTTTGTAAAAAAGAAAAAAGAGCTAGTTAGAGAATATTTTATAGATAAAACACCAGAACATAATATATCAGGAAATGAATTTGAAATTAAAATGAGAAATGAGTTGAATCAAGCCAGTATAGCAAAGGAATGTGCTGAATGGATTAAGAATAAAGCTGAATTTAAATCATTAAAAAAACCAAATCCAGCACAACAGAGGCTTATATATGTGGAGAACGAAGAGGATGATACATCAATAAATGGAACGGTTGACTTTACTACAGATGGACTTGGTTTTTCACCTTCTAATAGAATAGACATGAATATGTGTATGTATGGGAAAGAATATACAGCTCAATTTCTTGCAATGTTTAATAATATATGGGAAGACGATAGCTTAGTTGAAGATGTAAAAACAAAGGTATTAGAACAAATGCAGCTTATATACAAGGAAAATACACCTGAATTTATATATTTTATAACGCTTTACAATATATTTAAAAATTATTTGGGTGAGATAACAGAAGAAAATATAGTTAAGACGAAAATAGGATTTAAAGAAACAGAAATTTGGAGTAAACTATACAAATTCCAAAAGGATGGGGTTATAGGTGCAATAGATAAAATCGAAAAGTTTGGTGGGTGTATTATTGCTGATTCTGTGGGACTTGGAAAAACATTTTTAGCATTAGCAGTAATAAAATACTACGAACTTAGAAATTATAGGGTACTGGTCTTGGCTCCTAAAAAGTTAAGAGAAAACTGGACAATATATACTTTGAATGATAAAAGAAATATTTTATTAAAGGATAGATTTAATTATGATGTATTAAACCATACTGATTTAAGCAGAGAAGCAGGTTATTCTGGGGAAATCAATTTAGCAACTATAAACTGGAGTAACTATGATTTAGTAATTATTGATGAATCTCATAACTTTAGAAATAATGATGCTAGAAATGAAAAAGTAACAAGGTATTCTAAATTATTAAATGATGTAATTAAAAGTGGTGCTGAGACAAAGATATTGATGTTATCAGCTACACCAGTAAACAATAGAATGAACGATTTAAAGAACCAAATCAACTTCATTACAGAGGGGCGTGATAACGCTTTTCAGTCAGAGGGAATAACAAGCATTGAGCTAACACTTAGAAAAGCTCAACAAGTTTTTAATAAGTGGACAGAATTAGAAGAAAGTGAAAGAACCTTAGATAACTTTATAGAAATGATGAACATGGATTATTTTAAGCTTCTTGATACTGTCACTATAGCAAGATCAAGAAAGCATATTGAAAAGTATTACGATGTAGCTGAGATTGGAAAATTTCCAACAAGATTAAAACCCATAAATATTAAATCAAATATCGATGCAATGAATGAATTTCCTAGTTTAGAACATATAAATAAGGTTATTAGAAATCTTAATTTGAGTACATATGCTCCGCTAAAATATGTTCTGCCTGAAAAGAGAGCAGAGTATGATAAAAAGTATGATACTTCTGTAAAAGGTGGAAAATCTGTATTTAGACAGATAGATAGAGAACAAAGTTTAGTTAGTTTAATGAGGGTCAATATTTTAAAAAGAATGGAGAGCTCTATTAATTCTTTTGGTATAACTATAGCAAAGCTTTTAAAGCAAATAGATTATACATTGGAGAAAATTCAAAAAGAACAACTTCATTATGATACCTCTTTAAATATAAATGATATTGAAATTGACGATGAAAGATTAGAGAATTCGTTAATAGGAAATAAGGTTAAGGTTCTTATTCAAGATATGGATATTATTAGGTGGAAACAAGATTTAGAAGATGATAAGAATAAATTAGAAGAGCTTATTTATCCTGCTGCTAAGGTCGTTAATAATAGGGATGATAAACTTAATAGTCTTATAAAAATTATAGAGCATAAGATAACTCATCCACTGAATGGGGAAAATAAGAAAATCATAATATTTTCAGCTTTTGCAGATACAGCGAAATATTTATATGACAGTTTATCTCCATGGATTAAAGAAAAGTTTAAATTGCATACAGCATTAGTTACAGGCTCAGGAGACAATAAATGTACTCTTGCAGGTGTAAATAAAAAGGATTTAAATGCGGTATTAACAAATTTTTCGCCTAGATCAAAGGATAGAAAGCATATTTTTTCAGAAATTAAAGAAGAAATTGATATATTGATAGCTACAGACTGCATATCTGAAGGTCAGAACCTGCAGGATTGTGATTATTTGATAAACTATGATATTCACTGGAATCCTGTTAGAATAATTCAAAGGTTTGGTAGAATAGATAGATTAGGTTCTAAAAATGATAAGATACAATTAGTTAACTTTTGGCCTAATATGGAACTTGATGAATATATCAATTTAGAAGCTAGAGTAACTGGAAGGATGATGCTTTTAGATGTTTCAGCAACTGGTGAAGAGAATATTATTGATAACAGTTCAAAAGCTAGTATGAATGATTTAGAATATAGAAAAAAACAATTAAAACAGCTACAAGATGAAGTTGTAGATTTAGAGGATATATCTGGTGGAATATCTATAACGGATTTGACTATGAATGATTTTAAAATGGACTTAATGGAATACATGAAAAGTCATAATGAAGAACTAGAAAAAGCACCATTAGGTATGTATGCAGTTGCTACATTAGATGATTGTGATATGAAAGATCAAATAAAGCCTGGAGTTATATTTACATTAAAGCAAGTAAATAACAATGAAAAACCAGAGGAAAGCAATTCACTTTATCCTTATTATATGGTTTATGTTTATGATGATGGTATAGTAAAATATAATTACATTCATGCAAAAAAAATATTGGATTTTTATAGAAAGCTATGTTCAGGTAAAAATAGAGTGTTACCAGAAGTAGTTAAACTTTTTAATGAGGAAACAGACAATGGGAAAAATATGAAGAAGTATTCTGGTCTTTTAGAAGAGTCTATTGATAATATAATAGGCAACAAAGAGGAAAAGGGAGTTGCATCACTATTTACTAAAGGTGGAACTACCATACAAAAGAGCTTTTTTAAAAGCATTGAAGATTTTGAATTAGTATCATTTTTGGTGATAAAATAGGGGGATAAACATGGTAGAGATACTTTATGAGAAAATGAATATACCATCGACTTGTAGGGTTTTTAATACTATTTTTAAAAAGCTATTTTATGAAAATAGTATTATGAATAGCATCGACAAAGAAATATTTACAAATCATATTGATAAAGTGGTATGGAAATATTCTTTCAAAGAAGAAACTTTAAATATAAAAGGATATAAAACACATGAAATAGATTATGAAGAAATAGCTTTAGTTGAAGTTTCATTAAATGAGGACAAGAAGTATAAAAGAATTGCAGAAATAATACAAAATACAATACCATATCCTCTGATTATTGTATTTGTTAAAGAAGATAAGATACTTTTAAATGCAGCTAATAAAAGAATTAATAAGGCTGATATAAGTAAAAACACTGTGGATGAGTATATATATAGCTCATGGATAGATACTTTAAATTTAAGCAAAAATGAGGGAAAATTTCTAAAATCATTAAATATAAGAGATTTTTCTTTTACAAATACATATAAATTTTATTTAAGCTTTGTAGAAAGGCTTGAAGTTTTTAATGCATCACAGTTTGCAGGTGATTTTGATAATTTAAAAAATAAAGACATAGAAGAAGTAAATAATTTAAATAATAAAATAGAGACTTTAAATAGCGAGATAGAAAAGCTAAGGGTAGAAATGAAAAAAGAACAGCATTTTAATAAAAGATTAGATATTAATATAAAAATAAAAAAAGTTGAAGTAGAGAAAAATAATTTAATTGAAAAACTAAAAGCATAGATAATACAGATATAGGGGGAAGACATAATGGATAAAATGAATGGATATAGCCTAGATATAGTTAAAGAAAATTTAGAAAGGCTAAGAGAAATATTTCCAGAGGTATTTTGCGAAGATAAAATTGATTTTGAAAGGTTGCAAGAGGCTTTAGGAGAGTACATAGAGGATAAGGATGAAAGATATAGGTTTGAATGGCATGGAAAATCACAAGCTGTAAGAATGGCTCAAACACCATCAAGGGGAACCTTAAGACCATGCAAAGAGGAAAGTAAAAACTGGGATATAACAGAAAATCTTTATATTGAAGGAGACAACTTAGAGGTCTTAAAATTACTTCAGAAAAGCTATCAAGGTAAAGTTAAAATGATTTACATAGATCCTCCTTATAATACTGGAAATGATTTTGTATATAAAGATGACTATAAAGATAATCTTAGTAATTATCTAGCTGTAACGGGACAAATTGATGAAGAGGGAAATAAAACAACTACAAATTCAGAAACGGGAGGGAGATTTCATACTAATTGGCTTAATATGATGTATCCTAGGTTGAGATTGGCTAGAAATTTGTTAAAAGAAGATGGAGTGATATGTATTTCGATAGATGAAAATGAGCATGATAATTTAAAATTTATATGTAATGAGATTTTGATGAATTTAATTTTGCAGGTGAAATTATTTGGAAAAATAGTAGTAAAAATGATCAAGATTATATTTCAATGCAACATGAATATATTATGTTTTATGTGCATAACAAGAACTTTAATAAAGGTGAGTGGAAAGAAAAAAAAGAGGGACTAGATGATATCTTTAGAGCTTTTGAAGGATTTCATAAGGAATGCGGAGACAATTGGGAGGAAATACATAAAAGAGCATTAAATTGGTTTAAACAATATCCAGAATCTAATCCAATTTCTAATAGCAAACATTATACATGGTTTGATGATATTAATGGAGTGTATTTTCCAGATAATATTTCTGGTCCCAATGATGGGCAATACGTGTATGATATTTTTCATCCGATAACTAAAAAGCCTGTAAAAAAACCCAGTAGAGGATGGTTTTGTCCCCTGGAATCAATGCAGATGAAAATTAAAGAAGGTAAAGTACATTTTGGAAAAGATGAAACAACAGTACCATGTTTAAAAACATATCTTAAAGATACACAGTACCAATCATTAACAAGTATAAAATTTAAAGATGGACGTTTAGCTTCGAAATATCTTAAAAATTTACTTGGAGGAAAATATTTCAGCAATCCTAAGGATTCAGATTTACTAGAGGGAATATTTAGGGCAATTGGATTAGAAAGAGAAGATATTGTTTTAGATTTTTTTTCAGGTTCTGGTACAACTGCTCAGGTAACAATGCAAATGAATACAAGGGATAATGGTAACAGAAAATATATAATGGTGCAAATTCCTGAAAAATGTGATGAAAAGTCAGAAGCATACAAAGCTGGATATGAAACTATTAGTGAAATAGGAAAAGAGCGTATTCGCCGTGCAGGAGATAAAATAATTGCAGAAAATGAAGATAAAGAAGGAATTAAAGATTTAGATATTGGTTTTAAAGTATTTAAGCTTGAGTCTTCAAATATAAAACCATGGAATCCTAAATTTGAAGATATTGCAAATAGATTAGATGAAATGGTGGATAATTTTGTGCCAGGAAGATCAGAGGAAGATGTAGTTTATGAAATAATGCTTAAGTATGGAATTGATTTGACATATCCTATTGAAGTTAAAGAAGTTAGCGGGAAGAAAGTATTTAGTGTTGGGGTTGGAGCTTTAATTATTTGTTTGGATAATGATATTACATTGAATGTGGTTAATGGCATTGTGGATCTAAAGAATGAATTAAAACCTGAAGCATGCAGGGTAGTATTTAAAGATAATGGGTTTAAAAATGATTCAGTAAAAACAAATATTATAGAAATTTTAAAGAGAAATAATGTAAATGAAGTAATGAGTATATAGGAGGGAAACTTAAATGAAGTTAAAATTTAATTCAAATTTAGACTATCAAAAAGAAAGTATCTCTTCTATAGTTGATATCTTTAAGGGACAAACTCCAGCGCAATCAAATTTTACAGTATCAGCTATGACAGATAAGGCGGGTACAGAGGGAAAACTTATAACTGATTTAGGTATAGGCAATAAATTAGAATTAGACGAAGATGATATTTTAACAAATGTAAGGCAAATTCAGCTGAAGAATGGGCTAAAACCTTCAACAGCAGAAGATTTAGGTAGGAAGCATTTTAAATTTACAGTAGAAATGGAAACTGGTACAGGAAAAACTTATGTTTATTTAAGAACAATATTTGAATTGCATGCTAAATATGGATTTACAAAGTTTGTAATAGTAGTTCCATCAGTTGCAATTAAAGAGGGTGTTGTTAAATCCATAGATATTATGACAGATCATTTTAAAGGATTATATGACAATGTAATATTTAAAGCTTATGAGTATAAGTCACAGAAGTTAGATATCATTAGAGATTTTGCTACAAGTGATAATATAAGAATAATGATTATGACAATACAGTCTTTTAATAAAGATACTAATGTAATTAATATGGATAATGAGAAAACAAATGGGGTTAAACCACTGGAGTTTATTAAAGAAACTAATCCAATTGTTATTATTGATGAACCTCAAAGTACCACCAGTACAGAAAAGGCAAAAGATTCAATTGAGTCTTTGAATCCATTGTGTACAGTTGGATATTCAGCTACACATAAAGATAAGTTTAATTTGATGTTTAGATTAGATGCTGTAGATGCTTATGAAAGACATTTAGTAAAGCAAATAGAAGTTGCTAGTGTTGTTTCAAAAGATCATAACAATACAGCATATATAAAATTTATAAGTGTAAACAATAAAAAATCACCAATTAAAGCTAAGCTTGAAATTGACAAGTGGGATGAGAAAAAGGGAACAATAGTAAGAACTGCAAAAGAGTATAAAGTAGAAGATGATTTGTATGAACTCTCTGGAAGAAGGGATATCTACAGAGGATATCAGATTACAGAAATTAATGCTAAAGAAGGGGACGAATATGTTTCCTTTGTTGGCCATGATTCTATACGTTTAGGAGAAGTTCTAGGAGAAATTCATGATAATATAATCAAAAGAACTCAAATAAGAAAAACAATTGAGGAACATTTAAATAAGGAGCTTAGGCTTAAAAAGGAAGGAATTAAGGTCCTTAGTTTGTTTTTCATAGACAAAGTTGCAAATTACAGATTTATAGATGAAAAAGGAAATAGGCAAAATGGAAAGTATGCAATTTGGTTTGAGGAGGAATATAAAAAAGCTATAGCAAATCCTAAGTATAAAACATTGTTTAATGATGTAGATGTAGAGACAGAAGCGGAGCGAGTTCATGATGGTTATTTTGCTAAAGATAAAAAAGGAAAACTAAAAGATACTAATGGTTCCACAGCTGCTGATGAAGATGCATATAACTTAATTATGAAAGACAAAGAAAAATTATTAAGTTTTGATACAAAGTTAAAATTTATCTTCTCACATTCAGCTTTAAGGGAAGGATGGGATAATCCTAACGTATTCCAGATATGTACATTAAATGAAACAAAGTCTGAAATGAAAAAAAGACAGGAGATAGGTAGAGGACTTAGATTAGCAGTAAATCAAGAAGGCGAAAGGGTATATGGTTTTTCTGTAAATACCTTAACTGTAATGGCAAATGAGAGCTATGAAGAATTTGCTAGAAGACTTCAAAATGAATATGAAGAAGATGAAGGTATTAGATTTGGAGTTGTTGAAGAACACAGCTTTGCAAACATTGTAATATCAAAAGATGGAGAGGCTAATTATTTAGAACAAGAACGTTCTGAAAAAATATTTGATCATCTAAAAAAATGTAAATACATAGATGATAAAGGAAAGATAACTGATAAGCTGAGAAGTGATTTAAAGGAACAAAAAGTAGATATACCTGAAGAGTTTAAAGCAATAGAAACTGAAATAATTTCTAAGCTAAAAAAGCTTTCTGGAAACTTAAATATAAAAAATGCAGAAGATAAAAAACAAGTAAAGCTAAATAAAATGAGATATTTGAGCTCAGAATTTAAAGAATTATGGGATAGAATAAAATATAAAACAACATATTCAGTTGAATTTGATTCTAATAAACTTATATGTGAATGTGCAGAGGAAATAAAGAATAATATTAAGGTTAATAAGGCTAAGTTAGTTTACTCAAAAGCAGCAATAGATATAACTAAATCTGGAACTGTAACAGAAGAAAATAACAGATACAGCATTGATATAGAGGAGCGAAACTTTGTACTGCCAGATATAATAACATTTTTGCAAAATCAAACTAATTTGACTAGGAGAACCATAGTAGAAATACTTAAAAAATCAGAGAGATTAGATGATTTTAAAAAGAATCCTCAGCAGTTCATGGATGAAGTGGCTAGCATTATAAAAAGAAAAATGAGGTTAATGATAGTTGACGGTATTAAATATGAAAAAATAGGTAATGATAAGTACTATGCTCAAGAGTTATTTGAAACCGAGGAGTTAAGTGGATACTTATCAAAGAACATGATAGCAAGTGATAGATCAATTTATAATTATATTATCTATGATTCAGAAGTAGAGGCAGAGTTTGCTAGAAGATTTGAAAATAATGAAAGTGTAAAAATGTATGTTAAATTGCCAGATTGGTTTAAAATTCCAACGCCTTTAGGAAACTATAATCCAGATTGGGCTGTATTAATAGAAAAAGAAAATGTAGAAAAATTTTATTTTGTAGTAGAAACAAAAGGAAATATTTTAGCAGAAGAACTAAGAGAAAGAGAAAATAAGAAGATAGAATGTGGTGGTAAGCACTTTGCGGCACTAGGCAATAAAGTTGTATTCAAAAAAGCAGATGATTTTAACAAATTTATTGAAGGTATATAGGGGGAATATTATGGCGCAGCATATATCCATTAGAGTTCCTTGGCATGACAACGGCTGGAATGGAAATATTTGTAATGTTGGCGGTATTTCTAGTAGAAAATAAATAAGTGGTAAATTATATGGTGTAAGAAAAAATAAATGATCATTCGAAAACTTGAATGGTCGTTATTTTTTAGTTATTCTTTTTGAATAGATTGGGATTAATTTGTTTATTTTTCCTTTTAACTATTGACAAAAATGTCCTACAAGTGTAATCTATAAACGTGGATTACATTTGTAGGTAAGGAGGGGTATATTTGAAAAATTCACCTAAAATATCAGATGCCGAATGGCGTATTATGCAAGTTTTATGGAATCAGCATCCTGCTACTTTTTCAGAAATTATAGAAGGGCTTAATGAAAATTGTGATTGGAGTCCTAAGACAGTTCATACGCTTATAAGCAGATTAGTAAAAAAAGGGGCTATTGATGTAATAAAAGAAAAGAAAAACTATCAATATTTACCAGCTGTTACAGAGGATGAAATGATGAATTTAGAGACAGAATCATTTATAAATAAAATATATCAAGGATCTGTTAATTTATTTGTCTCAAACTTTTTAAAAAAACAGAAATTAAGCAAAGACGAAATATCAGAATTAAAAAAAATATTAGATGAAAATATGAAGTAAAGGAAATGATAAGATATGTATATAGTTTTTTCTTTATTTCTTCAGACAATTAAGTTATCGGTTATGGCTACAGTAGCAGCTATTATTATATGGCTTATAAAATTATTATTAAAAAATAAACTTAGTCCAGCTTGGCACTATTATATATGGTTTATTATTATAATTAGATTGCTATTACCGTATTCATTAAGCAGTCCATTTAGCATCTATAATACTGTAAATATTGATAAAAATATCACAAGCAACATTATAAATACAAGCAATACGCAGATTACAAATAATCCAGCTTATATTTATACAAAAATTAATGTTAATAATAGTTTTAATCAAGATAGTAATCAAAATATTTTGCATATATTAAGCATAATATGGATTGCTGTTCTAGCGATTGGTGCTATATATCTATTATGCATATACACAATATTTTGTTTTAAAGTTAAGTCAGAGGAATCATTTAGAGAAGTTGAAATTTGTGACACTTTAAAGCAGTGCAAGAAAGCAATGAAAGTAAGATGCAATATACAGATAAAAAAATCTAATAGTGTAAAGACACCGTGCATAATAGGCTTAATTAAACCTGTTATATTAATACCCAAATACATGACTCACAAATTAACCAATGAAGAAGTAAAATATATAATTATTCACGAACTTACACATTTTAGGCGCAAAGATACTTTTGTAAATTGGCTAATTACATTATTAAATCTTATCCATTGGTTTAATCCAATATTGTACTTTTCATTTAAAAGACTAAGGCAAGATTCTGAAATAGCCTGCGATGCCAAAGCATTAAGTTATATAAAGAGTAACAATCATAAAAAATATGGTGATACAATTATTAATTTAACATCACTTGTTTCGTCTTTTGATGTAAAGCCGTGGGAAGTTCCGATGGTAAGTAAATCTGAAATAAAAAGGAGAATTATTATGATTACTAAATTTAAAAAGAGAACATTAATTGGAACATTAGTTGGAGTAGTTGCTGCATGCATTATAGGTGGCAGTATTTTAACTAATGCAAAAATTTTAAATACAAGCAATAATAAAGCTGCACAATCTAAGGTTAGTACAAATAAAGTCGCTCATGTAAAAACTACTAATAAAGATCAAAAAAATAATACTACTGCAGCACTAGATAGTAGCAATTCTTCTACTAAAAATCAAACTAATACAAATACTGTACAGAATACTCAAAAACAGAATGTAAATGTATCAACAAAAAACAGTTCTAATACGCAAGCAGCTAGTACAAGTAATAAAAGTACAGCTAACAATTCTAGTCAAGAAGATAATTATACGTCTGAAGAAGCAGCAATTGCAGCTATAAATTATGAGTTAGGATCAAACAATAAAATAACTACTGTTTCAAATGGTCCAAGTGGTGATGGATATTCTAATTTTTCTAATGGTGATATAGCTGCTACTGTCTTTAATTCTATAACTAAAAATGGAAAGAAATATTATAGTGTTCGTTTAACTAGTCAGTCAATGAAAAAGAATGGCGGAACAGGAACTATAGATAATTTATTTATTGCAAAGGACGGAAGTATTTATAGAAATTAGCCTTAAAAGGGGAAAGTAGATTTAGTTTGTGAATAACAAACTAATATCTACTGTTTTTTTGTATAATGGGTTGGTAGTTTTGGAACAATATACTATAAAAATATAGGAGTAATATTTATCATGAAACCAACTGATGAAGATTTTGATTACAAAGCAGAAATAAAAAAATGTAAAACTATCGATGACGTTATGGGTAAAAACGGACTAATCCAAAGATTAGTCAAAGATGTTCTAGAAAATATACTTGAAGCTGATATGGATGAACATCTAGGAAGATTCTCTTTATGCCAAGGGAATGTCTACAAGTGACAATTGTTTTAGATTTTAAATCATTTATTTTATCATGTTCTTTTGTTTCAATTCTTTTTCGGACCACTTTTTTAGGATGTAGCAATATTATTATTGTCAGCACAACAGATATTAACCGAATCAGAAATGAGTCTTTTAAAAGATAGAATAATAGCTGAAGATATAAAAAAAAATATTTTTGTAATTAACTTTAAAGATAGGATTAATACCGAAGAAGCTTAGCAAAAGATAATAGATTATGCCAAGGAGCATCTGCTGGGAGAAGTATTTGAAAACCCTCGAATATTCATGGTATCAGCCAAAGGGGCATTAAATTATAAAAGGGCACAAAATAATGAAAGTGTAAAAGGTCCAATTTTGCCTATAGAAAACACAGGATTTTTAGAGATTGAGGAATGTATGTCAGAATTTTTAAGTGTGGAGGCAGGAAGAGGAAAATTACTTAAGTATATTCAAAAGGCTGTGAATTTAACAGGACAATTAAGCAAGGATAACATAAGTATATCTCTTGCTGCCCTTGACATTGGGTTAAAAGATATTGAAAAAAAAGTAAATAATATTAGAAACGAATTGATTAAAGTTAAGAACGATGGATATAAAGCTATTGAGGAGTTACATGTATCATTAATAAATTCTGAAAATGAATTGATTAAGAACATTAAAGATGAAATAAAAAAGATATCAGATGCTGCAGTAAATGCTGTAGAAAATTATAATGAAGAACTAGATGAAAAGGAATTGGCTAAGCATATAGAAGAGGCAGTTGCACCGATGCAAACTTTTACTAGAAATGCAGTGTAAATTAGCTGACATAAATAAAAGCTTAAAGGAAATATATAATGAAGTGGTTCTTTAGCCGTATTTAATGGAGGGATATAATTGGATAAGTTTAATGAAGAAAAAATTCAGTTAGAAGGTATGATAAATAAGATTTATAGCAATATAGAATCAGTTTTGCCTGAATCATATGAGAAAGAATATGCAAAAAAATTTATTAACAGATTTGCATGATGAATTATATACAGTCAGATGGTAATGGAAATAGATAGCTTGGATGTAGATTTGTTAAAGTATAAGGAGCAAATTAACAATGGTATAATTTATAATAATAAAAAATTATTTAGAATATAAAAGTATCTAGATAATACTTCATTCATCTTAAAATCTATTAAATTAGACTAATAAAGACCATATAAATTATAGGGAGGGGTTAGATGGAATGATTGTTAGTGTAAGCAGGAGAACTGACATACCAGCATTTTATAGTAAATGGTTTTTTAATAGGATTAAAGACGGATTTGTATATGTAGTAAATCCATTTAACGCAAAACAAGTAAGTAAAATAGAACTTACACCTAAAACTGTAGATTGTTTTGTATTTTGGACAAAGGATGCAAAACCAATGTTAGAAAGATTGGATGAAATAAAAGATTTCAAATATTATTTTCAATTTACTATAACAGCATATAGAAATGACGTGGAGAAGGGAACAAGAGCAAAGAAGGATATTATAAAAACCTTCAAAGAACTTTCCAGTAGGATAGGAAAGGAGAAAGTAATATGGAGATATGACCCCATATTACTAAATGACTTTTATACTAAAGAATACCATTATGAGCGGTTTGAAAAGTTTTGTAAGCAGCTTGCAGGATACACAGATAAGTGTGTTATAAGTTTTTTAGATTTATATAAAAAGACAGATAGATGTAAAAAAAGATGATACACAAAGGGAAGTATGCGGGTGTGTAAAAAGTGTAGATATTGAACAGTATAATACTTGCAAACATCATTGTCTATACTGCTATGCAAATTTTAATAATCAATTAGTCCAAGATAATTGGCTAAAGCATAATCCTAATTCACCTATGTTAGTAGGAAATTTAAGAGGTGATGAAAAAATAACTATTAGAAAAATGAAATCTATAAAAGAATTTACTCAACAGATGAGTTTGTTTAAATAGTTAATTTTATCTTTATTAAAAGCAGGTGCACTACTATTTACATAACAATTATTATGTAAATACAAATCAATGTTAACTAAAATATTAATTCAATAAAAATTTTAAAAGTAAGTACTTTAAAAAATCTCCACATAGCTTATTTATGTATGTGGAGATTTTTTTATATTTTCATAATAAATTCATCCTTGGTTATATTATTCTCAATCAAAGATTCCAATATATTTAATAATTCGCCTACATGATAATTATATACAATAAGTTCATCCGTATAGGTGCCTTCATGTGAGGGGACTTTTTTATTAAATATGGCTTCTATTTTTGCTGCATTGTCCTTATTTAAATTTTTACTATGTTTTAATGAATTTAATATATTTAAAGAGTAATAAGCTTTGTTAAATTGAGTTATCATACTTTTTATATTATCTATTTTTATTGCAGTTTCCTTAGAAAATCTTATTTCTTTGCTGTAGGTAGTTATATAGTTTTCTAATTTATTTAATTTGTCACTGTACTCTTTTAAATTTATTTCTTCATTATAAATAGTGTTTTTGCCGAATATTATAAATAGATGATCTATTACAGTATTACATTGATGTATTATTTTACCCACATATTTAGGAGGTATAAAAATATAATTTACTGCTAATGCAATGGTGATACCAAGCAGAGTATCTAAAAGCCTATTAAAGCTGTATGAAAAAGGATTTCTGCCATTTAAATTTGTCATTATAGCAGTAAAAACTATGCATGCAATACTTATGGATTTATTCCAATTTAATATATTACATATGTAGATGATAATTATAATACCTACACCGCATAATAATATATTTCCAGGTAAAACAAGCGAAAATAAAAGACCTATCATAGCACCTACGAAAGTTCCAAACATTCTGTTTCTTCCAGCAATATAGGAATCAGTAACGGAGGAACTCATTGATATTACAGCGGCTATAGCAGCATAAAATGGGTATTCCATCTTTAGTAATCTAGATACTAAAACACATAAAAATACAGATAGAGCAGTTTTTATATTTCTCATCCCAATAGGTTTCATTTAATCACCTCATAAAATTTAAAATACCTTAATATTATAGTATAGTTAAGCAAAATATTCAAAGTAGGGATATTAATTTACATAATACTTATTATGTAAATGCAATTTATTGTAAACTTAATTAAAAATATTGCAATTTAACAAACAAACAACTATAATATAAAAGTAATATGGTTAATTCTTATCTAGAATGGTGGAGGGACTGGCCCAATGAAACCTAACAACCGGCATTATCATTTCAATGTACGGTGTTAATTCCTGCAAAACTTATGTTTTGAAAGATAAGAAAAACAGTTTTGAGTATTTTTGATACTTATAATCCGTTTTTCTTGTTTGAAAACGGATTTTTTATGTTTTAATTTTATATATAGGACGGTGACATATATGCCAATAAAAATACCTGATAATCTTCCAGCAGCTCAAACTCTGGAAAATGAAAATATATTCTTTATGCATGAAAATAGGGCTTATCATCAAGATATACGACCACTTAATATTTTAATTTTAAATTTAATGCCTAAAAAGATTGTTACTGAAACTCAAATTTTAAGATTAATTGGTAATTCTCCGCTTCAGGTGAATCCAACATTTATTCATACAGAGACACATGCCTCACAAAATACATCTCAAGAGCACCTTTTAATGTTTTATAAAAAGTTTAGCGAAATCAAAAATGAAAAATTTGATGGAATGATAATAACTGGTGCACCAGTTGAAACAATGAAATTTGAAGATGTAGATTACTGGAAAGAACTTTGCGAAATATTTGAATGGACTAATACAAATGTAACATCTACAATTCATATATGTTGGGGTGCTCAAGCTGGGTTGTATTATCATTATGGAATAAAAAAATATGAACTTCCTGAAAAATTGTTTGGAGTATTTAATCATACTGTAACAAAGGAACATGTTAAACTTACAAGAGGTTTTGATGATAAATTTTACGCTCCTCATTCTAGACATACTACTGTTAAAAAAGAGGATATAGAGGAAAATCCAAATCTTCAAATTCTTGCGGAATCGAATGAAGCTGGTGTTTATATAGTTTCAAATAAAAAAGGGAAGCAAATATTTGTAATGGGGCATTCTGAGTATGATAAAAATACTTTAAATGATGAGTATGTAAGGGATTTAGATTTAGGTTTGGATATTAAACCACCTAAAAATTATTTTGAAGATGATGATCCGTCAAAAAAACCTCTTGTTACGTGGAGAGGGCATGCGAATTTACTTTTTTCAAATTGGCTTAACTATTATGTATACCAAGAAACTCCATATGAGATTAAAAAATAAAATAGCTATTGACATGTGTGACTATAAATATTATCATAAGTATATACAATTAGTTATCTTTTTAAATGGTAGCGGGATTATAACCTCGTCTCTGGTTTGAGATGAGGTTTTGTTTTATAGACGAATATGCAAAAGCTATATATGATGGAGGTAAAAGTATTATGAAGAAAATATTGATCATGGATACGACCTTGAGAGATGGTGAAAAAATTCCGGGTGCTAAGCTTAATATAAATGAGCAACTAAAGATTGCATATCAACTTCAAAAGATGAAAGTTGACATAATAGAAACGAGTTTTCCATCCTTATCGCATAATGATTTAGAAATTACTAAAGCTATAGCTCAAAAGGTTGGTACTAAAACTACAATTTCTGTTCCATCAAGAGCTATAAGACGTGATATTGACGAAGTATATAATTGCATAAAAAATTCTTATGATCCAATAATTCATATTGTTTTAGGATCATCTGATTTATATGATGGAAAAAATAAGGAACAGATATTTATGCAAAATATTGATGCTATAAAATACGCAAAATCAATATTACCTAAAGTTCAATATTCATTTACAGATGCTTCAAGACAGGATTTCGAAAGCCTTTGGGGAAAAATTAAACTTGTTGTTGAAGCTGGAGCTAATATAATAAACATTCCGGATACTGTGAGTGTTATGGTTCCTGATGAATATGGAGAAATGATAAATAAAATAAATTATAGACTCAAGAACTTAGATAAAGATATAATTTTAAGTGTTCATTGTCATAACGATTTAGGCCTTGCAACGGCAAATTCCTTAATTGCAATCAAAAATGGTGCAGATAAAATAGAATGTACTATAAATGGAATTGGAGAAAGAGCTGGAAATACAGCTTTAGAAGAAGTTGCAATGGCTATTAAACTTCATAAAAAATATTATAATGCTTATACAAATATAGCTACAAACGAAATAAGTAATACATCAAAACTTGTTAGTTATCTTATGGGAATAGATATACAAGTTAATAAACCTATAACCGGCAGCAATGCTTTTGCACATTATTCAAATTTAAGAATGACGGAAATTACAAATTCAGAAAATACATATGAAATAATACATCCTGAAGATATTGGTATAGAAAATTCAGAACTTGTTTTAACTTCACGCTCAGGAGAAAGTGCGTTTAAAAAAGGCCTAGCTAAAATTGGCTTTGATAAGTTCAGCAATAAAGAATTCAAAAACTTATTCAAAAATTTTCTTGAACTTGCTAATAAGAAAAAAGAGATATATTCTTATGACCTTTTATATCTTATAGAAAAAAATCTTGAAGAAAATAGCGAACAAGGCAATGAATTTTTAAAATTCAAAAATAAACTTTATGAATTAATAGACATAGAAGTTGTAAGCAATATTTTATTTTCAAGAGCTACCGTTAAAATAAGAAAAAAGGACAGCGTTTATAAAGGTGAAGGAGTAGGTAATGGACCAGTAGATGCAGTTTATACCGCTATAAGAGACGTTATAAAGATAAATATAGAACTTAGAGAATATAAAATAAAAAGTGTTTCTAAAGGTAAAGAGGCACTTGGTAAAGTTGCTATCCAAGTGAACTATAATGGTAAAGAATACACTGCTAAGGCTGTGGATACTGATGTGGTAAGGGCCAGTGCATATGCTTTTGTAAATGCAATAAATAGCGTTATAATTGGCAAAGAAACGAGCGAAACTGTATAGGAATTCAAAAAAGTTCAAGAGGAACGATTTTTCTTGGACTTTTATTTTATAGTATGCCAAAAAGAATTAAATATTTTTTGAGCTTCATTGATAATTTTTATCATTTGATTATCAATGAAATATAGGGGAGATAAAATCAAATTATACCTATATTATATAAAAACTCTTTCTGGCAAAAACAAAAATTATATTTTTTAAAATAAGTACAATTGTATGACTTTCAAGAAAGTATAATCGAAAAAATTATTAAAGACTAATTACTATATACTATATAAAAGAAGGATTTTTCTCCCCTTACGTGGAATATTTTATTCGTAAAATGTGAATTTGACGAAATAAGAGTAATTTTTAGGAGGTTTTTACATGAAATATGATATTAGACAAGCTTTTGATTCTGATGTACCCTTTGAAGTTAATAATTTTTTAAATTACTTAGGTACAATTCGCGGAAAATCTAAAAATACTATATACAATTATAAAATTGACTTAATTTTGTTTTTTAGATTTTTAAAATTGTATAAAGGTCTTGTAAATAAAAATGAAGACTTTGATAATATAAAGATAAATGATATTGACAATAGGTTTATAGAAAACATAACCTTAAGTGACTTATATGCATTTTTATCTTTTGCAGAAAACTATAGAAATAATAGTTCTTATGCAAGAGCTAGAAAAGTTGCAACCTTAAGATCTTTCTTTAAATATCTTACTGGAAAAGCTAAAATAATAAAAGAAAACCCTACTCTTGAATTAGAATCTCCAAAAATCAATAAAAGAAATCCGGTTTATCTGACATTAGAAGAAAGTAAAAAACTTCTAAACTCAATAGATGGCCCCTTTTATGAAAGAGATTACTGCATAATAACATTATTTTTAAATTGCGGCATGCGCTTATCCGAACTTGTAAGCATAGATATATCAAAGATCAAAGGAGATACACTTACAATTATAGGTAAGGGAAATAAAGAAAGAACGGTATACTTAAACGAAACCTGCATTAGAGTAATAAACGCATATTTAGTCGAAAGAAACAAAATTGCAGGGAAGATACATAAAGAGTATGCTGATGCCCTTTTTATCAGTAGGAAATTAACCAGAATAAATAAAAGAACTGTAGAACTTATGGTTAAGAAATACGTTATTAAAGCTGGACTTAGCTATGAGAAGTTTACCCCACATAAGCTTAGGCATACTGCTGCAACCCTTATGTATAAATACGGAAATGTTGATATTAGAAGTCTTCAACAAATATTGGGACATGAAAGCGTATCAACTACCCAAATTTACACCCATGTAGATGACGAAAAGTTAAGAGAGGCTGTAAAATCAAATCCTTTAAATTCATTAGAATAAAAATAGTAAAAGTGCTTACAAATCCTAAAAATTTGCAGGCACTTTTATAAGCGTTACTTTGATTTTTTTATAACAAACATTCCTGGATAAGTTTCATCAATATACTTTTTCCTTTTTTCTTCATCTTCTAATATTTCGTTTAACCCATCAATGTCGTCAATTAGTTCAAAATCAATTTCTTCTTTTTTATCCGTATCCACATAATCATCATTATAATCGTTTAAAAGTTCAACTTCATTCGCTGAATAAACTTCATCTACATTCTCATCTTTTTTAGCTTCTTCCTCAAATTTCTTAGCTTCCGCCTCATCATCTATTACATCATCTATTTTTATTGAACGTGTATCAAATCCGTTTATATTTAAACATTTTCCACAATTATTACATGTTTTGTTTGGATCAAGATCACATATATCACATTCTCCACAGTTGTCACATATTTTGTTTAAATTAAGGACACAATTTTTTTTCATAAAATGCACTACCCTCTTTACAAATTTATATTTTGAATTAGAACTGAGCTGCTTTTACTTTGGTTTCCATAAAGATATATTATATCAAATATAAAACAACAATTCAATAACAGAACATTAGTTTGCACAGAAATAATACTTGTGTTATAATTTTCTATATAAATAAGATTTGCGAGGTGTAATGATGGCAGTGCATAAAGATAAAGACGTACAGAGTGAAATTTATGAATTTATAAGACAAGAAGTATTAGATAAAGGTTATCCGCCATCTGTAAGAGAAATATGTGCTAAGGTAGGCCTTAGTTCAACTTCAACAGTACATAGTCATTTATCAAAACTTGAAAAAAAGGGTCTTATAAGAAGAGATCCTACAAAACCAAGAGCCATAGAAATAATTAAAGATCCTATTGCAAAAAAAGAAATGGTTGATATTCCTATAGTAGGAAAGGTTCAAGCTGGTCAACCAATTTTGGCAGTTGAAAATATAGAAGATTATTTTACTATCCCATTAAATTTTGTTAGAGGAAACAATGATTTGTTTATTTTAAAGATTAGTGGAGAAAGTATGATAGAGGCTGGTATTTATGATGGAGATTTAGCTATTATAGAAAAAGTTAATTCTGCTGAAAATGGTGAAATTGTTGTGGCATTAATAGAAAATGAAGCTACAATAAAAAGATTTTTTAAAGAAAATGATAAAATACGACTTCAACCTGAAAATCACACTATGGATCCTATTATTGTTGACGACTGCAAAATAATAGGTAAACTAAAGGGGATTTATAGAGAATACTAAAAAAGAGAGTTTTACTCTCTTTTTTAATTACTTTTAAGTAATTTTGATAAACCTATAAGTATCCCTATTTTTGCATGGTCAAAAGTAAGTCCTCCCTGAAGATAACCTATATAAGGCTCTCTTATAGGTGCATCAGCTGAAAGTTCTATAGAAGATCCTTGAATAAAAGCACCTGCTGCCATTATAACTTCATCTTCATATCCAGGCATATCCCATGGTTCACATTCAACAAATGAATCTATAGGAGAACCATGTTGTATCCCCTTTATGAAGTTAATTAATTTCATTTTATCATTAAATTTAATTGCTTGAATTATGTCGCTTCTTTTGTCATTATATTTAGGAAGAACTTCAAAACCACAAAGTTCCATTATTCTAGCACAAAATACTGCTCCTTTAACAGCCTCTATGGATACATGTGGAGCAAGAAATAAACCTTCATAAAGTTGTCTCATGACACCAAAGGTAGAACCGCATTCTCCCCCTATTCCTGGCACAGTAAGCCTATATGAAGCTTGCTCTACGCATTCAGCTTTTCCTGCAATATATCCACCTGTTGGAGCAATTCCTCCACCTATGTTTTTTATAAGAGAACCTGCAACTATATCAGCTCCAACATCTGTTGGTTCTTTTGTATCTATAAATTCGCCGTAGCAATTATCGACAAAAACTAGAACTTCAGGTTTAACTGATTTTATATTTTTAATAATTTCACCTATTTCATCTACGCTTAAAGATTTTCTCCAGCCATAACCTGTAGAACGTTGAATATGAACTAATTTTATACTTTGATCCTGTTTTAATTCATTTTTCACCTTAGCCATATCTACTTTTCCGTCTTTTAGCTCAATCATTTTATATTTTACGCCATATTCTTTAAGGGACCCTACCCTTTTTTCATTTCCTATACCTATTATATCATGAAGAGTATCATAAGGCATTCCACATATAGAAAGAAGCGTGTCACCAGTTCTTAAGTTTCCAAAGAGCGCGGAACCTATAGCATGGGTACCATTTACAAAGTGAGGTCTCACAAGAGCACTTTCAGTGTTAAATATATTTGCATATACCTTATCAAGGGAATCCCTTCCTATATCTCCATAGCCATAACCAGAAGAATTAGTAAAATGTGATTCACTTATTTTTTCAGCTTGGAGTGCTTTTAGAACCTTAAGCTGATTAAATTCTCGTATTTCGTCGTAGTAAGCAAATTCATCTTTGACATCTTTAAGTGCTTTTTCATATAAATTAAAAACATCCTCGCTGATATCATATGTATTCATTAACGTTTCTTTTGTCAAATTTAACATAATAAAATAAACCTCCTGAAAATTCATCCTTAAACATGGTATCACAATAAAAAAAAAATAGGCAAATTATTGCCTATTTTTTATTTAAACTACATATTAAATGTAGTTTGTAGTTTTATTTTTACTCTTCATCTTGTGGGTTTTGATTGAAAAGTATAGGTTTTAGCGGTGTTATAGTTGAAACCGCATGCTTATATACCATCATTTGCTTATTATCATTATCTAATATTATTGTAAAACTGTCAAATCCCTTTACATTTCCCCTTAATTGGAATCCATTGGTTAAATGAATCGTAACAGGTATTTTATTTTTTCTTGCATTATTTAAAAATATGTCCTGTAAGTTATTTGTTGGCTTATTATTCATGTTATTCACCCTCCGCTTCGTTTTAAATATATAATTCTATAAAATTTTATAAAATCCTTCTTTTTTAATTATTCTTTAATATATCTTCTTTAATTTGATTAACTATCTCACTATCATCTTTATATAAATCTTTGTTTATCCATTTTGCACGTTTATCTTTTCTAAACCAGGTAAGCTGCCTTTTTGCATAATGTCTACTTCCCTTTTTAATAAGATCAACAGCTTCATCAAAACTTAATTTACCGTCAAGGTAGTATAAAACCTCTTTATACCCAATGCCTTTCATTGACTGCATATCTGAATTATATCCCATATTTTTAAGTTTTACAACCTCATCTATAAGTCCATGAGAAAGCATTTTGTCAACTCTTTTGTTTATTCGTTCATAAAGTTTATCTCTATTCATATTAAGTACATAATAGTTTATATCGTAGGAAATGTCATATAAGTTAACACCTTTGTTTAGTTCACTTATAGTTCTTTTAGTTACTTTGTATACTTCAAGCGCTCTTATAACTCTTTTTAAATCGTTTGGATAAAGCTTTTCATAAGATTCTCTATCTATATTTTTAAGAAGTTCGTGAACATAATCTTTACCATTTTCATCAGCAAGATTTTTTAAATAATTTCTATAATCATCATCCTTATAGGTTCCTGTAAATTCATAATTACATATAATTGAATTAATATAAAGACCTGTTCCACCAGCTATTATTGGATATTTGCCTCTTTCTACTATATCATCTATTGCAATTGTTGCTTTATCCTTAAATTCAGCAACGCTAAATTCTTCTGATGGATCTTTTATATTAATAAGATGATGTCTTATTCCCTGCATCTCATCAGTAGATATTTTAGCAGAACCTATATCCATGTATTTGTAAATTTGCATAGAATCTGCTGAAATTATTTCTCCATTTAATTCTTTAGCAAGTTTAATTGATATATCCGTTTTTCCAACAGCTGTAGGTCCAGCTATTATAAGAAGCTTTTTCATATTGCAAAATCATCCTTCTTTATTTAACTCTATTGAATTCTTTTAAATCTTTTTTCAAAATCAGTTATTGTATATTTTATTATAGTAGGCCTACCATGGGGGCAGTTAAATGGGTCATCAAGATATCTTAGGTCATCTACAAGCTTCTCCATTTCAGCCATGCTTAACTCATTATATGCTTTAATAGCAGCCTTACATGCTAATGTTGCTATTTTCATATATTTTACTTCAATGGTTTCTCCACTACCCATATCTTTAAGATTATCAAGTATATTTAAAAACATATCTTTAGCATAAGGTTTCCCTAAAAACATAGGAACTTCTTTTATTATTATTGTATTATCTCCAAAATCTTCGCTCTTAAATCCCGCATTTTCAAATATATGTTTATTTTCAATGTAATAAACATAATCTGATGGTATTAATTCAATAACTGCAGGTGTTATCATTATTTGAGATACTACACTTCTATCTTTTATTTCATTTCTATACTTTTCAAAAGTAACTTTTTCATGAGCTGCATGTTGATCTATTATATAAAATGATTTAACTCCTTCTGCTAAGATATACGTATTATCAAATTGTCCTATTACTCTTAACTTTTCAAACTTAGGTTCCTTTTTCAAAACTGGTTTTTCTTCATTTTTGCTTTCTTTAACAAAATCATAGGAAGGCACTGCTTTATTTTCTGGTTTAGAGTAAGAAGTTTCTAATTTATAAGTAATATTATCGTTTTGGGCTTCCTGAACCTTTTGTTCATCTACAGAATTTTTTAAATCAATTGGCAGCTGCACAACATTTATATTTTCATCTCTTACATCATTTTTAAGTTCATTTATAGCATTTTCCTCTTTTACTACAGCGTCAATTTTAAAACTGTCCTTTACACTTTCCCTTAAAGCTTCATGCACGGTATCAAATACGATTTTAAATATTTCCCTTTCATTTCTAAATTTTATTTCAGATTTTGTAGGGTGAACATTTACATCTACAAAATTCCGGAAAAATATCTAAGAAAATTATAAAAAAAGGAAATTTATTAATCATAGTAAAGGATTTTACTGCATTCTCAATAGCTGTGGTTATAAGTCTATTTTTTATATATCTATTATTTATAAATATGCTTTGATTGTTTCTGCTTCCCCTGCTTATTTCTGCATTTCCAACATAACCATGGACAGAAACTAAATCCGAATGCCTTTCAAAATAAACTACATTATCAACTATTTTTTTACCATATATCTCTCTTATTGTATCAATGAGCTTATCTGTAGAATATGTAGTTATAGATTTTTTACCACCATTAATTAGTTTAAATGATATACTGCTGTGAGATAAAGCTAATCTATTAACTATATCTGAAATAGCTGCCATTTCCTTTTGTGGGGACTTTAAAAACTTTGCTCTAGCTGGAACATTGTAAAATAAATTCCTAACTTCGATAGTTGTTCCTATGCTGCAGCCACAGTCTTTTACGTAATTTATACTGCCACCACTTATTGATATTTCTCTTCCAAATTCACTTTCACGAATTTTTGATCTTAAAATTGTATTTGATACAGAGGCGATACTAGGAAGAGCTTCGCCTCTAAATCCAAGTGTGTTTATAGAATATATATCTTCTATTTTAGAAATTTTGCTTGTAGCGTGAGGCATAAAGGCTTTTTCAATATCATCGCCGTAAATTCCTACGCCATCATCAACTATTCGTATAAGAGTTTCTCCACCGTTTTCTACTTCTATACCTATGGTTTTTGAGCCAGCATCAATGCTATTTTCAATTAGTTCTTTTACAACTGATGAAGGTCTTTCTATAACTTCACCTGCGGCAATTTTGTTTGAAGTTTCCTCGCTTAATAAATTTATTCTTCTCAAAGTGCTTCCCTTCTTTACTGTACATTTGTAATTTTTAATCTATATCTTTAGCCTTTTTTATAAAGTCATATAGTTTATTCATGCATTCAATAGGGTTCATTTCAAGAATTTCAGTATTTTTTAATTCTTTAATTAAATTATCTCTCTCTATATCACTAAAATCAATTTGAAGTTTACTTTGTTCTTTTTTTGTCACCTTAGGTTTTACAATATCATGACTATTTACAATTTTGTCAGCTGCTACCTCATTTTTGTTATTATTCTCAAGTTCTTTTAGTATTTCTCTTGCTCTAACAATAACATCATTAGGAATTCCAGCTATCTTTGCAACTTCTATTCCATAAGATTCATCTGCTCCACCCTTTATTATTTTTCTTAAAAAAAATAATGTCATCATCAACTTTTTTTACAGCTATTGAATAATTTTTGAGACCGTTTATTATTCCTTCAAGTTTTGTAAGTTCATGATAATGTGTAGCAAAAAGAGTTTTGCACTTCATTTTTTCATTAGCACATATATATTCTATCACAGACCAAGCTATACTAAGTCCATCATAGGTACTGGTTCCCCTGCCAACTTCGTCTAAAAGTATAAGGCTTTTATTAGTAGCATTTTTTAGTATATTAGATACTTCCCACATTTCTACCATAAAAGTACTCTTACCAGCTGCAAGATCATCAGAGGCTCCTATCCTTGTAAATATTTTATCACATATGGATATTTCAGCTTCACTTGCAGGAACGAAGCTGCCCATTTGAGCCATTAATACTATGAGAGCTACCTGTCTCATGTATGTAGATTTACCAGCCATATTAGGCCCTGTAATAAGCATAAGCATGTTTTCTTTTGTATCCATTTCTGTATCATTAGAAACAAAAGTTCCGTGCGGTATTACCTTTTCTACAACAGGATGTCTTCCCTCTTTTATTTTAATCTCACCATGATCTTTAATTACAGGCTTACAGTAGTTATTTTCACGAGCCACCTCTGCAAAAGAACTTATGCAGTCAATTTTAGATAAAATCTTAGCAGCTAATTTTATTCTGTCGATTTGTTTTTCTATTTCATCTCGTACTTTTACAAAAATATCGTATTCTAAGGATACAAGTTTTTCTTCTGCACCTAATATTTTTTCTTCCATTTCTTTAAGTTCAGGAGTTATATATCGTTCACAATTTGCAAGGGTTTGTTTCCTTATATATCGTCCTTCTGGTACAAGATTCAAATTTGATTTGGTTACCTCTATATAGTATCCAAAAACTTTATTATATCCCACTTTCAAAGATTTTATTCCTGTTTCATCCTTTTCCTTCGTTTCAAGAGAAGCTATCCATTCCTTGCCATGAGCTTTTGCAAGTCTTAGTTCATCTACTTCAGCATCATAGCCATCTTTTATTATATTACCCTCTTTTACAGATAAAGAAGGAGTAGTGGATATAGCAGAATCTAGTAAAACATATATGTCATTTAAATCATCAAGATTTTTTTCCATATTCATTAGAAATTCAGATTTAAACTGTTTCATTAGTTGCTTTATAGTAGGAAGATTTTCTATAGAACTTTTAAGCGATAAAAGCTCTTTGGCATTTACACTTTTAGATGATATTTTTCCAGCAAGTCTTTCTACATCATATATTTGTTTTAAATCTTCCTTTAAATCTTCGTGTGCATTTACATTTTGTAATAATTCTTCCACAGCATCAAGCCTATTTTTTATTTTATTTTCCTCTATTAGCGGCTGTTCAACCCATTTTCTAAGCTGCCTTGCTCCCATAGCAGTGCTAGTTTTATCGAGCACCCATAATAGTGAGCCTTTTTTGTTTTTATCCCTTAAAGTTTCAGTAAGTTCCAAATTTCTTCTAGAATTTAAATCTATGCTTAAGAAATCAATGACATTATAATATTCTATTTCGTCTAAATGAGTAAGCATTATTTTTTGTGTGTCCATTATATAACGCAGAAGTCCGTTAGCACAGCTTTTAAGCAGCAAATCCATATTTATTTCATTGTAATTAGAAAACTGTGCTTTTAAATTACTTTCTGCAAATTCATTAAAATACTTATTTTCAAGTTCTGTATAGGATACTGAAAAATCTTTCCTTCATATTTTTTATTAATTTTGAATCAATAGTATCCTGAATCAATATTTCTTTTGGTGAAAACTTCGATATTTCATTATATATTAAGTCAGGCTCATAATTAATTTCAGTGCATTTAAATTCTCCAGTAGATATATCAGCAAAGCACATTGAAGCATTATCTTTTTCTATATAAATTGACATAATATAATTGTTTTTAGTATCTTCAAGAAAAGACGAATCTGTATAAGTTCCAGGTGTAAGCACCTTTATTACATCTCTTTTTACAAGACCTTTTGTTAAAGCTGGATCTTCAAGCTGCTCTGCTATTGCAACCTTATATCCTTTTGATATTAATTTACTCGCATAGATTGCATATGCATGGTGAGGTACACCGCACATAGGCGCTCTTTTGCTAAGACCGCAGTCCTTTCCTGTTAAAACAAGCTCTAGTTCTCTTGAGGCAGTTTCAGCATCTTCAAAGAACATTTCATAAAAGTCACCTATTCTAAAGAAAAGAATGCAGTCTTTATAATTTTCTTTTACACTTAAAAATTGCTGCATCATAGGAGTCATTCCCATAAGTATATCATCCCTCAATAATTAAATTTCTTCTCCTACCAAAGAAAAAGATTGAGCTTTTGTTATTTTTACGTTAATAAGTTTACCTATACTGTCCTCTGAAGCTGCAAAGTTAACAAGCTTACCTGTTCTTGTTCTTCCCATTAACTTTCCGTCATCATTTTTGCTTTTTCCTTCTACCAGAATTTGTACAATCTTACCTTCATATTCCTTGTTCTTTTCTGCGCATATTCTATTTACAACTTCTACCAATCTATTGAATCTTTCATGTTTTACATCTTCTGGAATTTGATCTTTAAGGTTTGCAGCAGGGGTACCTTCTCTTATTGAATAAAGGAAAGTAAATGCTGAATCATAGCCTACTTCTTCAACTAAGCTTAAAGTATCCTCAAAGTCTTTTTCAGTTTCTCCAGGAAAACCAACTATTATATCTGTAGTTATGGCTACATCTTTAATTTGTTCTTTTATTTTCTTAATTAAAGTCATATAGTAATCCCTGTCATAATGCCTGTTCATTTTTTTCATTATTTCTGAAGAACCAGATTGAACAGGTAAGTGTATGTGCTCACATACTTTATCACATTCTGCTACAGCTTTTATAACATCATCAGTTAAATCCTTTGGATGAGATGTCATAAATCTTATTCTTTCAAGACCCTCAATTTTATTTATCCTTCTTAAAAGTTCTGCAAAATTAATTTCCTCTTCAAGGCCTTTTCCATAAGAATTTACGTTTTGACCAAGTAGAGTTACTTCCTTGTATCCTTCCACAACTAGTTTTTTGATTTCATTTTCTATATCAGAAGGTTTTCTACTTCTTTCCCTTCCTCTTACATATGGAACTATGCAATATGTACAAAAATTATTGCAGCCATACATAATAGTTACGAAAGCTTTTATTTCACTATCTCTGTCAATTGGAAGACCTTCTATTATATCTTCTTCTTTATCCCATATTTCAAGTACTGACTTTCTATTTTCCTTAACTTCTTTTAAATATGAAGGGAACATTTGAATATTATGAGTTCCCATTATTATATCTACAAAAGGAAATCTCTTTTTTATATCCTCAGCCATTTTGTTTTCCTGCATCATGCAGCCGCATACCGTTATTATTAAATCTGGATTTTTTGCTTTAAGCTTTCTCAAAACTCCTAGATTTCCAAAAACCTTAAGCTCAGCATTTTCTCTAACACAGCAGGTATTAAATATAATAAGATCAGCTTCATTTTTATTATCAGTACTAGTGTAATCGAGTTTCTTTAGCATTCCTGAAAGTTTTTCGGAGTCTTCAGCATTCATTTGACAACCCCATGTTTCTATATAAAATTTATTACTCATATTTCCTCCTATTAAACATATAATATAAAATTTTATAAAACGTCAATTTAATATTATATCATATATATCTGATTATTGAAGAATATTCCGCGATAGCTCAACGGTGGAGCACTCGGCTGTTAACCGATAGGTTGAAGGTTCGAATCCTTTTCGCGGAGCCATTTTATTTTTTGAACTTTATATGAAAATTAAGGCTGATATACTTTGGTATATTGGCTTTTTGCTTATACATATTTTCAGTATTAATTGTAAACACTAACTAACGACAATATAAATTAAGGAGAGAAATTTATGGCAGAATATCATTTAGATATAAATGGTGGTGTTAAGTTAGGTGATTACAGTAGCATACATGATTATATGGAGTTCATTAATAAAAACGACAAGTTTACAATTATGATAGAAAAAAGTGACAAAAGAAACATAGATATAATATGTAGAATGTTGATAGATAATAAATTTAATATAAATAATTTAGATATAGATTGTAATGGCAAATATTACATTGAAGCATATAGAGATAAGTAATGGGTAGAGAATTACAACTTAAATTATAAGTAATAAAATCGTTTAAACTGTGATTAATTATGTGATATAATAAGATTAAAATTTTGATTTTATCTGGAGGAAGTAATATGGACAAGAATTATGTTATAGGAATAGATTTGGGAGGTACTAAAATAAGTGGTGCTGTTTCAAATTTACAAGGTGATATTTTATCACAATACACAACTCCTACTTTAGCTGAAGAAGGGGAAGAAGCAGTTTTAGATAGAATATTTAAAGTAATAGAAAAAATTATGAGTGATTCTAATAAAAGTTCTAAAGAAATTAAAGCAATAGGAATCGGTTCTCCTGGACCATTAGATGCTAAAAAAGGCATAATAATAACAACACCTAATTTGCCTTTTGAAAATTTTGCACTTGTTGAACCTATTGAAAATAAATTTGGCATACATACTTATTTAGATAATGATGCAAATGTAGCAGCTATAGGAGAATATATTTTTGGTGCAGGTAAAGGAACTAAAAATATGGTTTTCGTTACAGTAAGTACTGGTGTTGGTGGCGGAGCGATAATTAATGGTGATATATATAGAGGAAATACTAGTAATGCTTTAGAAATAGGACATACAACCTTAGTGGAGGATGGCCCTAGATGTAATTGTGGAAATTATGGATGCACAGAAGCACTCGCATCTGGAACGGCTATAGCTAAAAGAGCAAAAGAAGCTATAGAAAGTGGTGCAAAAACATCATTAACTAATTATGAAAAAGTTACATCTTATGAAGTATTCGTTGAAGCTAAGAAAGGAGACAAAGTTTCTGCTGATATAATTGATAAATGCTTGAATTATCTTGGAATATGTATAGCAAACATTGTAAATACTTTTGATCCTGAAATGGTAATAATAGGTGGTGGAGTTAGTAAAGCAGGAGATATTGTTTTTAATAAGGTTAAAGAGGTTGTAAATAGAAGAGCATTTAAGGCTATAGCAGAATCTTGCAACATAGTTCCAGCTGGACTTGGAACAGATGCAGGAGTGATAGGCGCTGTTGCATTGGCACTCTTAGAAAGCAAAAATCACGCAAACATATAGAAGAAAAATATTTTTTGATTTCTTATTAAGCGAAGCAATAATATTGAAGGAGCAATTTATCCCTTAGATTTATTAATTTTATTTAACGCTCCAAAATATTGTTGCTTTGTATGCTTGCATTTTTAAAAATAATATTATATAATAAGGTCAAAGAAAGTCAAAGGTAAAAGAAGGAGAGCTCGCTATGAGACTATCGGATATTATAGAAGCTTTTTTAAATGATATGTTAAATGAGGCTGACAAAAATGAACTTGAAATACAGAGAAATGAATTAGCTAATCATTTTAGTTGTGCCCCATCTCAGATAAATTATGTTTTAACCACTAGATTTACTACAGATAGAGGATATTATATAGAAAGTAGAAGGGGTGGTGGAGGATGTATTAAGATAAGGAAGGTAGATTATCAAGATAAGAAGTCGCTTGTTGATGCTATGATAGAGAAAATCGGAAATAGTATAACATATAATTCTGCACTTGGAATTATAAAAGTAATGCTGGATATGGATATTATAACTGAAAGAGAGAGTAATATAATAAAAAAGTTCTATAAATGATAGAACCTTATGCGATATTGTAGAAAATAGAAACAAAGTTAGAGCTGAAATTTTAAAATCAGCAGTATTAATTTTGTTATTATAAACAAATTTTTATGGGTTTAAGAAGAATAGTGGGCTTGCCAAAACCCGGTGTGTGTGAAAGGATGTGTTAATATGCTGTGTGAAGTATGTCATAAAAATCAAGCTAATGTTCATATTAAAAAAATAGTCAATGGAGAAAAAAAGGAGCTTCATGTATGTGAAAAATGTGCAAAGGAAGTAGAAGGCTTAGATATTAATTCAGATATGGAGTTTATATCACCTTTTTCATTTCAAAACATTCTAAGTGGAATCATGGACTATATTGGAACAGATTATCCTAATATGCAATCATCAGAGATTACTTGTGAAAATTGTGGAACAACTTATAGTGAGTTTAAGGAAAGCGGACTTCTTGGATGCAGCGAATGCTATAATAATTTTAGCTCAATGATAGAACCTGTTATAAGTAGAGTTCAGGGAAATGTGGTTCATAATGGTAAGATACCTAAAGAGTCTGGAAAAAAGATAATTAAGAGAAATAGGATCAATGAACTAAAGGCAGAACTCAAAAAGGCAGTTGCAGCAGAGGAATATGAAAAAGCTGCAAAGTTAAGGGATGAACTTAGAGCAATCAATCCGCCTAAGGGAGATGAAAAGTAGTATGGATAATTGGATTAATAGTAGTAATAAAGATAAAGGAGCTGTATTATCAAGTCGAATAAGATTTGCAAGAAATTTAAGAAAAATTCCTTTTCCTGACAAACTGTCAGATGAACAAGGCAAGCAAATCGTAGATAGTGTTAGCAGTAAGTTTTTGAGTGATGAAAATATAAAAGAAAAATTTAAATGCATATATTTGTGGCAAAATGACAAGAATTCAAATATAGAATATCTTGAGAGACATTTAATAAGTAGAAAGCTTATAGAAAATAAAAATAAATCAGCATTCATAATAAATGAAAATGAAACCGTAAGCATAATGTTAAATGAAGAAGATCATGTAAGACTTCAAGGAATATCTAGTGGATTTAATTTAATGAATGTATATGATGAGTTAAATAAAATAGATGATATTTTAGAAAAGAGTGTTGATTATGCCTTCGATGAAAAACTTGGGTATTTAACAGCATGCCCAACCAATTTAGGTACAGGAATGAGGGCATCAGTTATGGTTCATCTACCTGCATTATCTATGAATAATGAGATGAACGGAGTACTAAATGTTTTAACTCAAATAGGAATAACTATAAGGGGAATGTTTGGAGAAGGTTCTAGAGCTTTAGGAGATTTATATCAAATATCAAATCAAATTACACTTGGCATAAGTGAAATTGATATAATATCTAATTTAAATGCTGTAGTGAATCAAATATTAAATCAAGAAAAATTGTCTAGGGAACAGATTATGAAAAATTATAAATATGAACTTGAGGATAAAATATATAGGTCATTAGCAATATTAAAGAATGCGGTGATCCTAGATAAAGACGAATTTTTAAAATTAATATCTTCGGTTAGAATGGGAGTTGAAATGGGTATTATAAAGGATATTGATATTGGAAAACTAGATACACTTCTTATTAACGCCCAAACTGCTAGTCTTAAAAGGATTTACAACAAAAATTTATCTGATAAAGAAGAAGACATAATGCGGGCAGATTATGTTAAAAATAGTTTAAGGTAGGTGAATAAATATGATGTTTGGAAGATTTTCTGATAGAGCACAGAAAATAATATACTTTGCTCAAGAAGAAGCTCAAGGTTTTCAACATGGCTATGTTGGAACTGAGCATATATTGCTAGGAATTCTACGTGAGGAAGGTAAGGCAAAAGATATTTTAAATAATGCTGGAGTAGCAATGCAAAATGTAAAACAGCTTGTAGAAGAATATGAGGGGAAAGGTGATATGGAGTTATATAGAAATGAAATTCCACTTACACCTAGAACTAAGAGACTTTTAGAATTAAGCTTATTAGAAGCTAGAAATTTAAATCATAACTATATAACTCCAGAGCATATACTTCTTGCATTAATAAGAGAAGGAGAAGGTGTTGCGTTTACTATTTTAGCTAATTTAGGTGTGGATTTTGAAAGACTTAGAAAAGAAATTTTGGATAGCCTAACAGGAGAAGCAGCAGCGGATAGTCCTAAAGCTTCGACTAAGGAATCCCATGATACACCTACTTTGGATAAGTTCGGAAGAGATCTTACTCAAATGGCTGCAGAAGGTAAATTAGATCCTGTTATAGGAAGAGATCAAGAAACCCAAAGAATACTTGAAATTTTATGTAGAAGGACTAAAAATAATCCATGCTTAATAGGTGATCCTGGAGTTGGTAAAACTGCTATTGCAGAAGGATTGGCTGAAAAAATAGTTTCTGGGAATATACCAGAGATACTCAAAAATAAGAGGGTTGTTACCTTAGATATGTCTTCAATGGTTGCGGGTTCTAAATATAGAGGAGAATTTGAAGAAAGACTTAAAAAGGTAATGGAAGAAATAACAAAAGCAAAAAATGTTATACTATTTATTGATGAAATTCATACTATAATTGGAGCAGGAGGAGCGGAAGGCGCAATAGATGCATCAAATATTTTAAAACCTTCTCTTGCAAGAGGCGAAATACAATGTATAGGTGCAACTACTATTGATGAGTATAGAAAGTATATAGAAAAGGATGTAGCGTTAGAAAGAAGATTCCAGCCATTAACTGTTGGAGAGCCAACTAAAGAAGAGGCTATACAAATATTAAAAGGTCTCAGAGATAAGTATGAAGCTCATCATAGAGTAAAAATTACAGATGAGGCAATAGAGGCAGCTGTAAATCTTTCAGATAGATATATTACAGATAGATATCTTCCAGATAAAGCTATAGATTTAATTGATGAAGCTGGAGCAAGAGTTAGAATACAAAATCTCACAGCACCGCCAGATTTAAAGAGCCAAGAGGAAGAGCTTGAAAAGGCCACTAAAGAAAAGGCAGATTCTATAAGACAGCAGGATTTTGAAAAAGCAGCTAAGCTGAGAGATAAAGAAAAAGAATTAAGAGCAAAAATTGACGATTTAAAGAAAAACTGGCAGACTAAAAATGATGTTAATAGTCATATTGTTGGAGAAAAACAAATAGCCACTGTTGTAGCAAAATGGACTAATATTCCTGTTGAGAAGCTCACGGAAAAAGAAGCAGAAAGACTTTTAAAACTTGAGGAAATACTTCATAAAAGAGTAGTTGGTCAGAATGAAGCCGTAGAATCAGTGTCAAGAGCTGTTAGAAGAGCAAGAGTTGGACTTAAAGATCCAAAAAGGCCAATAGGTTCATTTATATTTTTGGGACCTACAGGAGTTGGAAAAACTGAGCTTTCAAAAGCACTTGCAGAAGCCATGTTTGGTGATGAAAATAGCATAATTAGAATAGATATGTCTGAATACATGGAAAAGCATACGGTATCAAGACTTGTAGGATCGCCTCCAGGATATGTTGGATATGATGAAGGTGGTCAACTTACAGAAAAAGTACGTAGAAAACCATATTCAGTAGTTTTATTCGATGAAATAGAAAAAGCACATCCAGATGTATTTAACATTCTTCTTCAAATATTAGAAGATGGAAGATTAACTGACGGTAAGGGAAAAACTGTAGATTTCAAAAATACTATTGTAATAATGACTTCAAATGTTGGAGCATCAACTATAAAGAAGCAAAAAACTATGGGATTTTCAACTTCAAAAGGTGAAGAAAAAGAACAGTATGACAAGATGAAGGAAAATATAATGGAGGAATTAAAGAGATCATTTAGACCAGAATTTTTAAATAGAATAGATGATATAATTGTATTCCACCAGCTTGAAGAAAAAGATTTAAGACAGATAGTAAAACTTATGCTTAATTCTGTTGAAAAAAGGTTAGAAGAGCAGAATATAAAAATACACTTTAACGATGCTGCGCAAAATTTACTTGCTAAACAGGGCTTTGATCCAACATATGGAGCAAGACCTCTTAGAAGAACTATAATGAAGACAGTTGAAGATGAAATATCAGAAGCTATATTAAAAGGTGAAATTAGCAAGGAAGACAATATACTTGTTGGAGTGGATGAAAATAAAAAATTCACCTATAGCAAGCAAAATAGTTAAAGGTACTATGTTTAAAGAAATATTGATAAGATTAAGGAAGCTTTGCTTTAAATAAGATTAAAGAGCAATACTTATTTGAACAAAACCTAAAATTAGAATATTAGTTTTAGCCATCTCAAAACGATATTATTGATTTAATTTTGAGATGGTTATTTTTTAGAATATCGAAGGCACCGTGAGATTATATAAGTTAACTGTTAAAAGTTATACTAATATAATATGGAGAAATCACTATAAAAATATATGTTAAATAGGTTATAATTATAAGTAGGTAAAAGAGAGGTGATAAGTATGGCAAAAAATAAGAGCTTTTTCATATGTCAGAAATGCGGATATGAATCACTAAAATGGCTTGGGAAATGTCCCGCGTGCGACAGTTGGAATAGTTTTGTTGAAGAAGAAAAAGAAGAAAGAAAGCCAGAAAAAATTTAAATTTAAAAAACACACCCAAATGTATAATTAATATAAAATCGGGAGAATATGAAAGATATAATACTAATATAAATGAACTTAATAGAGTATTAGGGGGAGGACTTGTTAGAGGCTCCATAACATTAATATCTGGAGCACCTGGAATAGGTAAATCGACTCTTCTTCTTCAAGCTTGTCAAGGAATAGCAGAAAAACATGGTAAAGTTTTATATATTTCAGGCGAAGAATCAGAAGAGCAGATAAAAATGAGAGCTGATAGGTTGAATGTAGTTTCACCTAATTTATACATACTGTCAGAGACAAATATGGAAACTATAGAAGCTCAAGTAGAAAGCGTTAAGCCAATATTTGTAATAGTTGATTCTATACAAACTTTATATAAATCTACGTTGACATCTGCCCCGGGAAGTGTATCACAGGTTAGAGAATGTGCAAATGATATTATGAGAATAGCCAAGACGGGCAATATTCCATTTTTTATCGTAGCTCATGTTACAAAGCAGGGAGAGCTTGCAGGACCAAGGGTTTTAGAGCATATAGTGGATACAGTTTTATCTTTTGAAGGAGAGAGAACAGAGGAATTTAGAATACTTAGGACTATAAAAAATAGATTTGGAACTACTAGCGAGATCGGTGTATTTGAAATGCTTGAAAGTGGTCTCGGTGAAATATACAATCCGTCCAGCGTTTTTCTTGAAGAAACTAATTTCAATCAAGAAGGTTCTATAGTAATAGGAATCATGGAAGGAAGTAGACCGATACTTGTGGAAGTTCAAGCATTAGTTTCTAAAACAAATGCGGTTATGCCAAGAAGAACTGCCGTAGGGGTAGATACCTCAAGGTTAAATTTAATATTGGCTGTTCTTGAAAAAAAATTAAAAATACCCTTTTACAATTCAGATGTATATGTTAATGTTGTAGGTGGGCTTAATATCGAAGGAACATATGGAGACTTAGGTATAGCACTTGCATTAATTTCTAGTGCTAAAGGAATACCTATTAAGTTGAATAAAACTATTGCAGTTGGAGAAGTTGGACTTACTGGAGAAGTGAGACCTATTTCATTTTGCGATAGACTTATAAATGAAGCTGATAAAATGGGATTCCAAAATATACTTGTACCTAAAAGAAATGTTGAAAAAAACAATACTATAAATGGTATAGGAATCTCTTCATTGAAAGAGGCAATAAATAAAGTTTTTTAAGGGTGATGATTTGTGAGTAATGCAAGATTAAAAAAAGACAAAGAACTTTTTAGATATTCTTAAAATTATGGCGCCTGGTACTGCATTAAGAGAAGGACTTGAAAATATATTGAGAGCAAAAACAGGAGGACTTGTAGTTTTAAGCGATAATGAACAGGTATTAAAACTCATGGATGGTGGGTTTAAAATAAATTCGGAGTATAGTTCATCGTATATATATGAACTTGCTAAAATGGATGGAGCTATTGTTTTAAGTAGCGATCTCAAGAGAATATTAAGTGCTAATGTGCAACTTATACCGGATTCTTCCATTCCAACATTTGAAACAGGTACGAGACATAGAACGGCACAAAGGGTTGCAAAGCAAACAGGAGCTATTGTTGTTGCTATTTCTCAGAGAAGAAATGTAATTACAATTTATAAAGGTGATATAAAATATGCACTTAGGGACAGCAGTATTATACTTGCCAGAGCTAATCAAGCATTGCAGACGCTTGGAAAATACGTTTCTGTATTGGAAAGAGTTGTTAATAATTTGAATTTATTAGAAGTTCAGGATTTGGTAACACTACTTGATGTTGTAACAGCAGTACAGAGAACAGAGATGGTAATGAGAGTTGTTACTGAAATTGAAAGGTATATATGTGAGCTTGGAAATGAAGGTAGACTTATTTCAATGCAGCTAATCGAATTAATTAGAAATGTGGAGCAAGATGGTATCTTTATAATAAGAGATTATTGTAAGGATGGTGTAGAGTACAATGATATTTATAAACAAATTCAAAACATGTCATCACAGGACTTTTTAGAACTTGAATCTATATCAAAAGTTTTAGGGTATAATGGAGTACCTCTTGTTGATACACTAATATCACCTAAAGGATATAGAATGACTAGTAAAATACCTAGAATACCGGTTAATGTAATTGAAAATATGGTTAAGCATTTTAAAGGATTAAAGAGAATAATGGAGGCATCCTATGAAGAACTTGATAAAGTAGAAGGAATAGGAGAGGCTAGAGCAAAAGCCATAAAAAATGGACTTAGAAGATTAAGAGAGCAGTTTATATTAGATAATTAATTATAAAGGTTAAGGTGATAAGTTATATAACTAAGGTTATTTTTGGAAATAACCTTAATTTATAACTTATTACATATTAAATTCAATATAATTTTATCTAAATGTATATTTTCCAAGGGTATCAATCTTATTGTATTCCTTTAGCATAATGTCATATAAATTTATATCAAGAGAATTGCAAAGTGCAGCTAAATAAAATAGGTTATTGCCTATCTCCCCTTCAATAATATCTCTGCAATTTTCACATAAATTACCTTTTATGCTTGATTTTGAGTTCTTGTTTAAAATTTCAATGTCTTCAATGTTAAAGTCTTTTGGCAGATGAACTTTTTTTGCTTGAATTTCTATACATCCGCAGTTAGTTGCAGACTTGGCCACGGCTCTATTGATTCTTGCCTGAGATTCTTGAAGTTTTGTCATTATGTCAAGTAAACTTCTATGTCTTAACAAGGATTCATTTACAGAGTTTTGAAAATCATCAAAAAATTACATCTTTCACTAGGCTTCATCTCCTTATAAAGATTTTTCCACATGCCTACAAAATAATTATAAAATCATTTAGATGATTTTGTCAATAATATAAATTAGGACTAAATGTAACGTAGATGCTATGTGAATATGAAAATGTTTACCACAAGATATATAATAAATCAATTATGATTAATTTACTAGGGGGATATAAAATGAAATAAATGCAAAAGATGCTTTGAATTATTAATATAAACATATTTTGATGTTGAAAATGAGCACTGTTTAGAGTATATTTAAAATAAGATATTTTTTACAAAAAAAGATTTAAATTTACCAAAATAGGTAATAATTAATAAAGGAGGTGTCATGTGGTGGTAAAAAAGATATTAAGAGGACTTTTTACACTTATAGGTTTAATTGTAGGGTATCTTATAGGTGCTGCAGTTTTAAAGGGAAAATATTTTTCGCAAATTAATTACATGAGCACTAATACTGTTTACAAGGTATTATTTTTAGTTTTTTGTGTACTGGTTTTTGGTATTATATTTTTTATAATATCTCCATGGATTAATTCTCTTATAATAAAGCTTATGGATTATATAGAAAATAATATTCAAAAGGTTCCAGGAACTGAGATGTTATTTGGTACGGTTGGAGGAATAATAGGACTTATAATTTCTTCACTTGTACTAAGTGTTTTTTCTAGAATTTCTGTGTTATGGTCGATAATATCTATTGTTGTAGATATTATTACAGCTGTTATATTTGCAGATATTACTATAAAAAAGAGAGAAGAACTTATAGCTTTTTTTTATAGTCTTAAAAGAACAGGTTTATCAAAAGAAAAAAAATCAAAGGTAATTTCAAAAGGTACTCCTAAGGTATTGGATACCTCAGTTATAATAGATGGACGAATATTTGATATATGCCAAACAGGATTTATTGAGGGAACTCTTATTATCCCTAATTTTGTTCTTCAAGAATTGAGACATATAGCAGATTCTTCAGATGCCTTAAAAAGAAATAGAGGACGAAGAGGCCTTGACATATTAAATAAAATTCAGAAGGAATTAAGCATCAATGTTGAAATGTACGAAAAAGATTTCCCGGATATAGAGGAAGTTGATGCTAAACTTTTAAAGTTAGCTCAGGTTTTAAATGGAAAGGTAATTACAAATGATTATAACTTAAACAAAGTAGCAGAATTTCAAGGTGTCCCAGTGCTCAATATAAATGAATTAGCTAATGCAATTAAACCAGTAGTTCTTCCAGGAGAGGAAATGGTAATTCAGATTGTTAAGGATGGCAAGGAATCTGGACAAGGAATTGCTTATCTTGATGACGGTACAATGATAGTTGTTGAGGGCGGTAAGAAACATATAGGAGAAACACTTGAAGTAACTGTTACATCTGTACTTCAAACCGCAGCAGGAAGAATGATATTTGCGAAACGTAAAGAATAGAAAATTAGATTAAGGGGTAATAAATCAATGAATTGTGCAATTATCATGGCTGCAGGAAAAGGAAAAAGGATGAAGGCAGGTATAAACAAGCAGTTTATTCTTCTGAAAAATAAACCAATTTTATCGTATACGATAGATAAATTCCAAAAAAATTCATCTATTGATGAAATTATAATTGTAGCGGCTCCGGATGAAATAGATTTCTGTAGAAATGAAATAGTTTACAAATATAATTTTAGCAAGGTGAAAAAGATTGTTTGTGGAGGTAAGGAAAGACAAGATTCTGTTTTAAATGGTCTTATGGCTGCAAAGGGAAGTGATATTGTTCTTATACATGATGGGGCTAGACCTTTTGTAGATAATAGGATAATAGATGAAGGAATAGAATATGCTAAGATTTATGGTGGTGCAGCTTGTGGAATGACGCCAAAAGATACAATAAAGGTTAGAAGTATGGATGGATTTTCAGAGAGAACCATTGATAGGAGCAAATTGTTTTGTGTTCAAACTCCTCAGTGCTTTAGATATGAAGAAATTTTAAAAGCACATCTATATGCTAAAGAGAATAATATAACTGCGACAGATGATACTATGCTTTTTGAAACGTTATCAAATAAAGTTTATCTTTATGGTGGTAGTTACAACAATATTAAGATAACTACTCCAGAAGATTTATATTCTGCTGAAAAACTTGCGAATTCTGGCTATTAGAGATTATGTAGTTTCACTATAATATTAGCATATTGACACAGATTGTGTTAAAAGGTATAATTTTAAATTAAGAAAAAATAATATAAAAAACTGTGATAAAGACTAGTAGAAGCTTAAAAATATATTCAGAGAGAAAGTCCATGGCTGAAAGATTTTCAACTTAGTTTCGAACCTACTTTGGAGTTGTATAAAGATAAACCACCTTGAAACTTAAAATTTATTTGTACCAAAATGCCGTCTTCTAGGCATTATGGTGCACATAAATTTTAATAGTTGAAACGGTTTATCTATAAAAGTGAAAACATTGTGAAACTTCAAAATTAATTTGTACCAAAATGCTATCTTCTGAGCATTATGGTGCAAATTGATTTTGGTAGTTGAGCTGATTTCACTATAAAATACCGGGAAAACCGTTATCTTAATGAGTACAAATTTAGGTGGTACCGCGAAAACTCGCCCTAATCTTTAGGGGGAGTTTTTTATATTGGTAAATTGTGCACTGATTTAAGTGTTATCAAAATATTTCAAGTAATTTAAAGCTTGCAGGTAATTTGAAAATATATACATAAATAAAAAGTTTGTAGGAGGAGTTACTATAATGAAAATGTCAAATATGTTAATGCTAACTTTAAGGGAGACCCCAGCAGAAGCAGAAATAGAAAGCCATAAGCTTATGCTTAGATCGGGTATGATAAGAAAGATGGCTTCAGGAGTATATAATTATATGCCCTTGGACTTAAAGTATTAAAAATATTGAGAATATAGTAAGAGAAGAAATGAATAATGCAGGAGCACAAGAATTTTTAGCATCTGCTCTTTTACCTTCAGAGCTTTGGAAAGAGTCTGGAAGATGGGAAGTTTTTGGACCTGAGATGTTTAAATTAAATGATAGAAATGAAAGAGAGTTTTGCCTTGGACCAACTCATGAAGAAGTTTTTACTGATTTGGCTCGAAATGAAATAAAATCATACAAACAACTCCCAGTTAATCTATATCAGATTCAAACTAAATATAGAGATGAGAGAAGACCAAGATTTGGAATGATTCGTTCAAGAGAATTTGTAATGAAAGATGCATATAGCTTTGATAAGGATTATGAAGGTTTGGATGTATCCTATGATAAAATGTACGAAGCTTACACTAAAATATTTAAAAGATGTAACGTTGAGTGCAAGGCTGTAGCAGCAGATTCAGGTGCAATGGGGGGATCAGGTTCAGCAGAATTCATGGTTAAATCAGAAATTGGTGAAGATGAAGTTGCATTTTGCAAAGAATGTGATTATGCAGCTAACATTGAAAAAGCACCATGTACTCCAGAAAAGGAACAGGAGGAGGAGCTTAAAGATTTATCAAAAGTAGAAACACCACATGCTAAAACAATAGACGATCTAGTTAAATTTTTTAATACTGATTCAAAAGGATTCGTAAAGACAATAATATATAAAGCAGATGATAAAGTTGTTGCAGTAATGGTTAGAGGAGACAGAGAAGTAAATGAAACAAAAGTAAAGAATGCAGTTGGAGCTCCAGTTGAATTTGAACTTGCAGATGAAAAAACAGTTAAAACTGTTACAGGGGCAGCAGTAGGGTTTGCAGGACCAATAGGCATTAAAGTAGATTATCTATTTGTGGATAACGAAGTTACATTTATGTATAATTTTATTGTTGGAGCGAATGAAACAGGATATCATTTTTCAAATGTAAACTATGGCAGAGATTTTGAAGGAACTGTTGGGGATTTTAGGAATGCAGTAGAAGGAGAAAAATGTCCTAAATGCGGAAAGGAACTTACTATAGCAAGAGGTATAGAGGTAGGACATATATTTAAACTGGGAACTAAGTATTCTGAATCAATGGGAGCATATTTTGTAGACGAAAATGGAGAAAATAAGCCTCTTATTATGGGATGCTATGGAATTGGAATAAATAGAACTATGGCGGCTGTTATAGAGCAGCATCATGATGAAAATGGAATAGTTTGGCCAATGTCAGTAGCACCATATAAGGTTATTGTTATTCCAGCTGTGTTTAAAAATGAAGAACAAATGAAGACGGCAGAAAAGATATATAATGAAATAAGAGCTTTAGGAATAGAAGTATTACTTGATGATAGAAACGAAAGAGCAGGCGTTAAATTTAAAGATGCCGATTTGATAGGGATACCTGTGAGAATTACAGTTGGAAAGAAAATAGGCGATGGAATAGTTGAATTTAAACTTAGAAAAAATGACAATGTGGAAGAGGTAGCATTGGATTCGTTGATAGAAAAAGTGAAACAAGAACTTAAATAAAGATAGATAACATGAAACTTAAAAATTCCAAGTTTATCCTTGCAAATTCGAATTTAACAGGATAAATTTCGTATTACCAGTTTTAACCTGTTAGCTCGCTTATCTATAGTTGAGTAGTATAGGTTTAAATTACAAATAAAAAAGGAGGAAAAAAATGAAAATATTTAATACAATGACACGGCAAAAAGAAAAGTTTGTACCTATTACACCAGGCGAGGTCAAGATGTATGTATGCGGTCCTACGGTATATGACTTCTTTCATATAGGGAATGCTAGAACTTTTGTTGTATTTGATACTGTAAGAAGATATCTTGAGTATAAAGGATATAAAGTTTCTTATATTCAAAATTTTACAGATATAGATGACAAACTAATAAAGAGAGCGAATGAAGAAGGAACTACACTTAAAGAATTGGGAGAAAGATTTATAGGAGAATATTACAAAGATGCAGATGCACTTCATATAGAGAGAGCCACTTGCAATCCAAGAGCAACCGAATTTGTGCAGGAAATAATAAGATTTATAAGTGATTTGATTGAAAGGGGATACGCCTATGAAGTTGATGGAGATGTGTATTTTAATACAAAATCCTTCAAAGGGTATGGAAAACTTTCGGGACAAAATCTTGAGGATCTTCAATCAGGAGCTAGAATAGGTGTAGATGAAAGAAAGCAAGATCCGATGGATTTTGCTTTATGGAAAAATAAAAAACCAGGAGAACCAGCATGGGAAAGTCCATGGGGTGAGGGAAGACCTGGTTGGCATATAGAATGCTCATGCATGTCATCTAAGCTTTTGGGAGAGACTATAGATATACATGCAGGTGGGATGGATTTGGTTTTTCCCACATCATGAAAATGAGATAGCTCAAAGTGAAGCAAGAAGTGGAAAAAAATTTGCTAATTACTGGATGCATTCAGCATACTTAAATATAAATAATAAAAAAATGTCAAAATCACTTAAAAACTTTTTTACAACTAGAGAGATTTTGGAAGAATATGATGCTGAAGTTGTTAGGATGTTTTTATTATCAGCACAATATAGAACACCACTTAATTTTACTAAAGAATTATTAAATTCCGCAAAGCTTTCTATGGAAAGATTGTATAATTCAATTTCAAATTTGGAAAGTTTATATGATGAGGTAAAGAATGAAAAGGTAACTGATGAAGAATCAAAATATATTAAAGTAATAGATGAATATAAAGAAAAGTTTGAAAGCAGAATGGATGACGATTTTAATACAGCAGATGCTATATCGGTTATATTTGAGTTAATTAAAGATGTAAATATTAACATCAATATTAATTCATCAAAAGAATTGATAAGATATGCACTTGATACTATAAGGAATTTAGGAAGGCCTCTTGGAATTTTACAGAAGACTACTAAGAAGACTATTGAGGATGAAGTAGAAGAATTAATTCAAAAGAGACAAGAAGCAAGAAAAAATAAGGATTTTAAGCTTGCAGATAAAATAAGGGATGATTTAAGTGCTAGAGGCATAGTACTTGAGGATACTAAGGCTGGAGTAAGATGGAAATATAAATAGGGTTCATAAAGTACAATTTGCAGTGCATAGTTAATGTTGATTTTTCTTCATTGGATTACAGAAAATCTTGAATTAAGAGTATAGGGACAACACATAGCTTTATATAAAAAATAAATCTATGTGTTGTCCCTAAATTTTTATTTTCCGTAGAGAATCGGAGAAAAATATTCCTTAATTGAGAACTGCACACTGTACACTATAAATTGATAAAGTATTAAATACATATACCACTTTTTTGTATTATGTTAAAAATGAAATCAAAAAACTAATATATTGCAAAAACTCTCCAAATCGTTGACAATTAACTTGCTAGATGGTAAATTCTTAGAAAACATATCTTACAGGCAAGAGGTGATAGCATTGAATCCTTATGTATTATCAGTACTTGTAGATAATAATCCTGGTGTACTTACAAGAGTATGTGAGCTCTTTAATAGGAGGGGTTATAATCTTGAAAGTGTTACAGCAGGCGTTACAGAAAATGAAAAAGTATCAAGACTTACTTTGATTTCTAAAATGAATGATGAAGAAGAAGTGGGGCAGTTAATTAAACAAATTAAAAAATTAGAAGACGTACACAAAGTTATACTCTTAAATGATTCGGAAGCAGTGTGCAAAACTATAATGTTCATAAAAGTGACTGCAAAAGGGGCTGCAAGGCAGGAGATTCTAAACTGTGTAAATATCTTTAGAGCAGCTGTAGTAGATGTAACAAATGAAACATTGACAATAGAGATAACGGGTGACAGCAATAAAATTGAGGCATTTAAAGAGCTTTTGAATCCATATGGAATAATAGAAGTAGTAAGTAGTGGCTTCATAGCTATACAAAGAGGTATAAAATCAATATAAAATATAAATAATAAAATATTTAGGGGGCTTTACAATGGCAAAAGTATATTATGAACAAGATTGTAATCTTGATTATTTGAAAGGTAAGAAAGTTGCTGTAATAGGTTACGGAAGTCAAGGACATGCACATGCACTTAATTTACATGAAAGCGGTGTAGATGTTGTAGTTGGCTTATATGAAGGAAGTAAATCATGGGCTAAGGCAGAAGCTGCAGGTTTAACAGTAAAAACTTCCGCAGAAGCAGCTAAGGAAGCTGACATTATAATGATTTTAATAAACGATGAAAAACAGGCTAAGCTTTACAAAGAAAGCATTGAACCTAATCTTGCAGCAGGAAAAGCATTAGTATTTGCACATGGTTTTGCAATACATTTTGGACAGATAGTTCCACCATCAGATGTTGATGTATTCTTAATTGCTCCTAAAGGACCTGGTCATACCGTAAGAAGTCAATTTTTAGAAGGACACGGAGTTCCATGTCTTATAGCAATTCATCAAAATGCTACAGGTCAAGCTAAAGAAGTTGCTCTCGCTTATGCATTAGGAATAGGAGGAGCAAGAGCCGGAGTTATAGAAACTTCATTTAAAGAAGAAACTGAAACTGATTTGTTTGGAGAGCAAGCTGTTTTATGTGGAGGAGTTACAGCACTTATTCAGGCCGGTTTTGAAACTTTGGTAGAAGCAGGATATCAACCAGAAATGGCATATTTTGAATGTTGTCACGAAATGAAATTAATAGTTGATTTAATTAACCAGGGCGGACTTAACTTAATGAGATATTCAATAAGTGACACCGCTGAATATGGAGATTACATTACAGGTGAAAAGATTATAACTGAAGATACTAAAAAGGCAATGAAATCAGTTTTGAAAGATATACAGAACGGCACATTTGCAAGAAATTGGCTTCTTGAAAATCAAATTGGTAGACCGTATTTTAATGCTTCAAAGAAAGCACATGCGGAACACCAAATTGAAAAAGTTGGAGCTGAACTTAGAAAAATGATGTCTTGGATGAGAAAGTAACTGTTTCAAAACTTGTATGTCTTTGAAGATATACAAGTTTTGTTCTTAAATAGGTTAATTTATGCAAATTCATTAAAAAGGTTAGAAGGGTGAAATATGGATAAGAAAGTTTATATTTTTGATAGTACTTAGAGATGGCTCACAAGCACAGGGAATTTCATTTAGTGTTATAGATAAAATAAAGATTGCAAAAAAGCTGGATGAATTAGGCGTAGATTATATTGAAGCTGGAAATCCAAATTCAAATCCAAAAGATAGAGAATTTTTTTTAGTGAGATAAAAAGTTATGAATTTAAGCATGCTAAAATATGTGCATTTGGAAGCACAAGAAGGCCGGATTTAAAGGTAGAAGAAGATAAAAATCTTAATGATTTAATAAATAGCGAAGCTAAGGTTATATGCATATTTGGAAAAGCGTGGGATTTTCATGTTGTCGATATAATAAAGACATCACTAGAAGAAAACTTAAATATGATAACAGAAAGTATAAAATATCTTGTTAAACTCAGGAAAGAAGTTATATTTGATGCAGAACATTTTTTTGATGGATTTAAACATAATAGGGAGTATGCCTTAAAAGTAATTTATGCAGCTAAAGAGGCAGGAGCAAAGTGGATTGTTCTTTGTGATACGAATGGAGGAACTCTTCCAAATGAAATTCAGGAAATTTCGAAATATTTAGTTGCAGAACTTGGGTTTGAAAATTTAGGTATACACTGTCATAACGATTGTGGTATGGCCGTAGCAAATTCTGTTGTTGGAGTTCAAAATGGAATTAAACATGTACAAGGAACTTTTACCGGTTTTGGAGAGAGATGCGGAAATGCAAATCTTTCAACAATAATAGCAAATTTACAATTAAAGCTTAATTATAGGGCTTTACCAGATGAAAAACTGGAGTATTTAACGCCAACTTATAATTATATATGTGAAGTAAGCAATGTGATACCAGAGGATAGAGAACCGTATGTTGGAAATTGCGCTTTTGCGCATAAAGGTGGTATGCATATAGATGCTGTTAAAAAGAATCCTATATCATTTGAGCATATATCACCATACAAAGTAGGAAATGAAAGAAAAATATTAATGTCTGAGGTTGCAGGCAGAGGAACAATACTTTCTGCTATAAAAAAAGTTAAATCCTAGTCTCAATAAGAATTCTGAAGAAACCAAATCAATAATGAAAAAATTAAAGGAATTAGAATATGCAGGATATCAGTTTGAAGGTGCTGAGGGAAGTTTTGAACTATTGGTTAGAAAAGAACTTGGAAAATTCAAACCATCCTTTGAACTTATAGAATATAAAGTTATAATTGATAAACCAAGTACTACAGACCACAGTGCCACAGCTATGGTAAAGATAAAAGTAAATGGAGTTTTAGAAATTACAGCAGCAGATGGAAAGGGACCAGTAAATGCCCTTGATAATGCCCTTAGAAAAGCACTCGAAGTTTTTTACAAGGATTTATCGAATGTTTACTTGAGAGATTATAAAGTTAGAGTAATAAGCGGAAATAAGGCAACAAGTGCAAAAGTAAGAGTACTTATTGAGTCTACAGATGGGGTTTCAACGTGGACTACAGTAGGAGTATCATATGACATAATAGAAGCAAGCTGGATTGCATTAGTAGATTCCGTAGAATATAAATTAATACGATCTAATAAGGAGGAGAATTAAAATGAAAAAACCTATGACAATGACACAAAAGATACTTGCTGCTCATGCAGGACTTGACTATGTTGAAGCCGGACAGCTTATAACTGCAAAGCTTGACCTTGTGTTAGGTAATGACGTAACAACACCTGTAGCAGTTAAGGCTTTTAAAACAATGGATATTAAGAAAGTTTTTGATAAAAATAAAATTGCAATAGTTCCAGATCACTTTACACCTAATAAGGATATAAAATCAGCAGAACATTGTAAGATGATAAGAGAGTTTGCAAGAAGTAAAGAAATAAAAAATTACTTTGAAATAGGTGAAATGGGAATAGAACATGCACTTATACCGGAAAAAGGTTTGGCAGTACCAGGGGATGTAATTATAGGTGCAGATTCACATACATGTACTTATGGAGCACTTGGTGTGTTCTCAACAGGAGTAGGAAGTACGGATATGGCAGTTGGAATGGCTACTGGAAAAGCATGGTTTAAAGTTCCAGAAGCAATAAAATTTGTCTTAAAGGGCAAGTTTAATAAGTGGGTTTCAGGAAAAGATTTAATACTCCACATAATAGGAATGATAGGTGTTGATGGTGCACTTTATAAATCAATGGAATTTACGGGCGAAGGGGTAGCAAATTTATCTATAGATGATAGATTTACAGTTGCAAATATGGCCATTGAAGCAGGAGCTAAAAATGGAATTTTCCCTGTAGATGAAAAGACAGTTGAATACATGAAGGCAGAACAGATAGAGAATTAAAGAAATTTGAAGCAGATGAAGACGCTGAGTATAGCAAGGTTATAGAAATTGACTTGAGTACTATAAAGCCAACAGTTGCTTTTCCACACCTTCCTGAAAATACAAAAACTGTAGATGAAGCAGGAGAGGTAGAAATCGATCAAGTAGTAATTGGTTCATGTACAAATGGAAGAATGAGTGACCTTAGAGTTGCTGCGTCAATACTTAAGGGTAAAAAGGTTAAAAAAGGAATAAGACTAATAGTATTCCCAGGAACACAAAACATCTATCTTGAAGCTATGGAAGAAGGGCTTGTAAGAACATTTATAGAGGCAGGCGGAGTTGTAAGTACTCCAACATGTGGACCTTGCCTTGGAGGCCATATGGGAATACTTGCAGAAGGTGAAAGAGCAGTATCAACTACAAATAGAAACTTCGTAGGAAGAATGGGACATCCTAAGAGCGAAGTATATCTTGCTAGCCCAGCAGTAGCGGCAGCTTCAGCAATAGCAGGAAAAATAGTATCACCAGAGGAGGTATTATAAATGAAAGCACAAGGAAGCGTTTTAAAATATGGAGATAATATAGATACAGATGTTATAATTCCAGCAAGATATTTAAACACATCAGATCCAGCTGAACTTGCAAAACACTGCATGGAAGACTTAGATGTGGATTTCTTAAAGAAACTAAAAAAAGGGGACATAGTTGTAGCTGAAAAGAACTTTGGATGTGGTTCATCTAGAGAACATGCTCCGATATGTATAAAGGCTGCAGGAGTATCCTGTGTAATAGCTAAAAGCTTTGCGAGAATATTTTATAGAAATGCAGTAAATATAGGTTTTCCAATACTTGAATGTGAAGAAGCAGTAGATGATGCAAGCACAGGAGATAAGCTTGAAGTTGATTTCATAGAAGGAAAAATTAAAAACCTTACTTTAAACAAAGAATACACGGCACAGCCATTTCCAGATTTCATGATCGAAATAATGAAAAATGATGGACTTACTAACTGTGTTAAGAAAGGAATGTTTTAAACAGAGAACAGATGACAGAGTACAGAGTACAGTGAAGGAAAATCATCATTCACTGTCATCTGTCCTCTGTACTTTGTACTCTGAATTTTATAAAAATTACAAGTACTTATAAAAATAGAAAGTTTGGAGATGTTTACATGAGTGAATATAAAATAGCCGTCATCCCTGGAGATGGTATAGGCGTTGATATAACAAGAGAGGCTGTAAAAGTTTTAGAAAAGGTAGGAGAAAAATACAATACTAAATTTAATTTTACAACTTTAAAAGCTGGCGGATGTGCAATAGATGAATTTGGAGTGCCTCTTCCAGAAGCAACACTTGAAGAATGTAAAAAATCTGATGCAGTATTTTTAGGAGCAGTTGGAGGTCCTAAGTGGGATGTTCTTCCTGGAGATAAGAGACCAGAAAAAGCACTTATGGGATTAAGAGGAGGACTTGGACTTTATGCAAATTTAAGACCAGCAAAAGTTTATGATGTTTTAAAATCAGCATCACCTTTAAAGCAGTCTATCATAGATAAAGGAATAGATTTACTGGTTGTAAGAGAACTTACAGGCGGAATATATTTTGGTCAAAGAGGAAGAGAAGTTCAAAATGGTATACCTTCAGCATATGACACAGAAAGATATAACGTAGAGGAAATAAAAAGGATAGCACATGTGGCTTTTAAAGCAGCTATGAAGAGAAAGAAAAAAGTTACATCTGTAGATAAAGCAAATATACTTGAGTCATCAAGGCTTTGGAGAGAAACAGTAACTGAAGTTGCAAAGGAATATCCAGAAGTTGAATTAAATTATCTTTATGTTGATAATACTGCAATGCAGCTAGTTAGAGATCCATCACAATTTGATGTAATAGTAACAAGCAATATTTTTGGAGATATATTGACAGATGAAGCTTCTATGGTAACTGGTTCTATAGGAATGCTTCCATCAGCAAGTTTAAGAAATGACAGCTTTGGAATGTATGAGCCAATTCATGGTTCTGCACCAGATATTGCAGGAAAAGACCTTGCAAATCCACTTGCACAGATATTATCAGCAGCTATGATGCTTGAATATTCTTTCAATATGAGTGAAGCGGCAAGGGATATAGAAAATGCAGTAGAAAAAGTTCTTGAAAAAGGATATAGAACTGGTGATATATATACGGAAGGAACAACCAATGTTGGAACTAAAAAAATGGGAGAACTTGTTCTCGAGGAACTTTAAGAGTGGAGGGATAATAATGAAATCAGATGCAGCTAAATGCGGTGTAGAGAAAGCTCCTCATAGGTCTCTATTTAAAGCTTTGGGTTTTATTGATGAAGAAATGAATAAACCTCTTATTGGAATAGCCAGCTCATACAGCGAAATAATACCGGGACACATGAACCTTGATAAGATAGTTCAAGCAGTTAAAGATGGTGTAAGAATGGCAGGGGGAGTTCCAGTAGTATTTGGAACTATAGGCGTATGTGATGGAATTGCAATGAATCACACAGGCATGAGTTATTCGCTTCCTTCAAGGCAAATAATTGCAGATAGTATTGAACTAGTGGCTAGAGCACATGCATTTGATGGCTTAGTGCTTGTACCAAATTGTGACAAGGTAGTTCCAGGAATGCTTATGGCAGCTGCAAGAGTAAATATACCGTCAATAGTAATTAGTGGTGGTGCGATGCTTGCAGGAAAAACCAATGGAAAAACTACAGATTTAAGTTCTGTATTTGAAGCAGTTGGAGCTGTAAATGCTGGAAAAATGTCTGAAGAGGAACTTTGTGAGCTCGAGAATTCAGCTTGTCCAACTTGCGGATCATGTTCAGGAATGTTTACTGCAAATTCAATGAATTGCCTTTCTGAGGTTTTAGGAATGGCACTTCCTTACAATGGAACAATACCAGCAGTTTATTCAGATAGATTAAGACTTGCTAAAAAAAGTGGAATGAGGGTTGTTGAACTTGTAAAGGATGATATAAAGCCAAGTGATATTTTAACAGAAGCTGCTTTTATGAATGCAGTATCTGTGGATATGGCACTTGGATGTTCAACAAATTCGCTTTTACATTTACCAGCAATAGCCTATGAATGCGATGTTGAGATTAATTTTGATAAAATAAATGAAATAAGTGAAAAAGTGCCAGATGTGTGTAAATTAAGTCCGGCAGGACATCACCATATAGAAGACTTGCACATGGCAGGCGGAATTCCAGCAGTTGTAAATGGACTTATAAAGAAAGGTATTTTGAATGAAAATTGCTTAACTGTAACGGGTAAGACCTTAAGGGAAAATGTTGAAAAAGCAGTTGTGAAAAATACTGATGTTATAAGGCTTGATAATCCGTATAGTGCAACAGGAGGGCTGGCAATACTAAGAGGTAACTTAGCACCAGATGGAGCGGTTGTAAAGAAGGCAGCGGTAGCTCCAGAAATGATGAAACATAAGGGACCCGCAAGAGTATTTGAAAGTGAAGAGGAAGTTTCTAAGGCAATTAGAGAAGGTAAAATTAATTCAGGTGATGTTGTCGTTATAAGATTTGAAGGACCAAAAGGTGGACCTGGGATGAAAGAAATGCTTTCACCTACTGCAGCACTTGCTGGAATGGGACTTGATAAATCAGTAGCACTTATAACAGATGGAAGATTTTCAGGGGCAACTAGAGGAGCATCTATAGGACATGTATCACCTGAAGCCGCAGAAGGTGGACCTATTGCATATGTTCATGAAGGTGATCTAATTGAAATAGATATAGAGAATAAATATATAAATTTATTAGTGCCAGAGGAAGAATTAAAAAATAGAAAACCTAAAGTTGTAGAAAAGCCTGTTAAAGGATACTTAAATGTATATAGAAAAGGCGTATCTTCAGCAAATACGGGGGCTGTTTTTCATAGTATAAAGGAGTGATAAGAATGGAGTATACCGGTTCAAGGATTATTCTTGAATGTTTAAAAGAACAAGGAGTAGATACCATATTTGGTTATCCTGGTGGGGCTATTTTGAACATTTATGATGCAATTTATTCATTTCCTGATATAAAGTGCATATTGACCTCACATGAGCAAGGGGCAGCTCATGCAGCGGATGGCTATGCAAGGGCAACAGGAAAGGTTGGAGTTTGTCTTGCAACTTCAGGACCGGGGGCTACCAATCTTGTTACGGGTATTGCAACTGCATATATGGATTCGGTACCTATGGTAGCCATAACAGGGCAGGTAGCTACACCTTTTATTGGAAAGGATTCTTTTCAAGAGGTAGATATTACAGGGATAACTATGCCAATAACAAAGCATAACTTTAGCGTAAGAAAAGTCGAAGATCTACCAGAAATAATAAGAAGAGCGTTTGCTATTGCAAAATCGGGAAGACCTGGACCTGTGTTGATTGATATACCTAAGGATATTACTGCAGCAAAATATGATTATAAAAGCATAACTATAGAGGAAAAGAATAATAATAATGAGATTAGTGAAGCTGAACTAAAAAGTGCAATTGAGGCTATAAATGAAAGTAAAAAGCCTGTTATAGTTGTTGGTGGTGGATGTAATATTTCTGATGCACGAGAAGTAATTCAAGAATTTCAAAGTAAATTGAAGTGCCCTGTATGTACTACAATGATGGGACTCGGTGCTTTTAGTGGAAAAAATCCTATGTTTACAGGCCTTGTAGGTATGCATGGAACTACTGCTTCAAATAAATGTATTTGTGAAAGTGACCTTGTAATAGCGATGGGGGCTCGTTTTAGTGACAGGGTTACAAGCAATACAAAGACTTTTGCTAAAAATGCAAAGATTCTCCACATAGATATTGATGAAGCTGAGGTATCTAAAAATATTAAAGCTGATGCTTTTGTAATTGGGGATATAAATAAGGTACTTGGAAAATTAAATAGCAGACTAGGAACTAGAGAAGAAAATGAATGGACTAGATTTGCTCTTGGTTTAATAAACAAAGATAGCTCTAGGTCAGTGAGATTAAATCCCAATGCTTCTGTAAATCCAATATATGTATTAAAAAAGCTTTATGAGCTTACAGATGGAGATGCTGTAATTACAACTGAAGTTGGTCAAAATCAAATATGGGCAACTCAAGGATATGTTTATACAAAACCTAGAACCTTCCTTACTTCAGGAGGACTTGGAACTATGGGATATGGATTTGGAGCTGCAATAGGAGCAAGTGTAGGAAAAAATAAAATGGTATTTGATATTGCAGGTGATGGAAGCTTTAGAATGAACTGCAATGAGCTTGCTACAGTAGTAAGATACAATTTACCGGTTAAAATAATTTTGTTAAATAACAGTGTACTTGGTATGGTAAGACAGTGGCAGGATTTATTTTATGAAAAGAGATTTTCAAGCACTACTCTTGAAAGACAAACGGATTTTGTAAAAATAGCAGAGGGGTATGGTGCACTTGGCATAAGAGCAAATACAAATGCAGAAGTAGAAGAAGCTCTTAAAAAAGCTATTGCTTATGATGGACCTGTGGTAGTAGATTTTTACGTTGATAAAGATGCTATGGCAACTCCAATAGTTCCTCCAGGGGCAAGTATAGAAAATATGTTGACTTTGGATTAATTTTGATGTATTATAATATTATAGTAATTTAAATTGTTAAAGTAATAAACCTAAGAGCAGAAGTAGTAGCTAAAAGGACATTGGTTTTTAATTATGTAAGCGAGTCTGGAACGGTGGGAGCCAGATACTAAAGCCTTTAGTGAATGGATCTGTGAGGTGATACTGCGAAATTTGTTCTTATTAATTGAGAACTGTGCGCTGTGAATTGTGCGCTGATCTGAGTAGTGGTATTCGGAAAGTCTACCGTTAAAAAGACAGGATATCGATATTCATATTATTGGTGAATTTTCCGTATCTGGATGAGGGTTTAATTGTGTATTCATAATTAAACTAAATATGGGTGGTACCACGACCACTTCGTCCCATAAAAAGGATGAAGTGGTCTTTTTTGCGTCTGGAAAAAATCAGTAATTAAGATAAAGTGAAAAAATAATTAACGGAAAATTCGAAATATTAAGTATTTTAAGGAGGAGTCAAGGTGTATAACATTTCAAAGACAGAATTTAATAATTTAAAAAAAAGCAAAAAATCATTTCAAGTTATTGTTGAGGAAGACTGTGATGAAATAACTCCTATATCAATATTTTTTAACATGCAGGGTAAAAACAAGTTTCTTCTTGAAAGTAATTATTTTAATAATTCTAAAGGTAGGTATTCCTTTGTTGGAACAGATCCTTATGCAATTGTAAAAAGCTATAGGGAAAAAATCTTTGTAGAAGAAGGGGAAGTAGTATACGAAGAACAAGGAAAAGTTTTAGATACAGTGAAAAGGCTTATAAAAGAGCACAGCATGGAAAAGACAGAATATACGTTTTCCGGAGGAGCTATTGGTTATATAGGCTATGACATTATAAAGCAGTATGAAAGAATTTCTGATGATAATGTGGATGAATTACAGATACCTGAAGCAATTTTAATGTTTTATAAAAAAATAGTAGGATATGATCATTTAACACACAAAGCTATATATATTTACAACGTGTTTTCAGAAGACCATGCATCCTTCGAAGATGTGTCTCTTGAAATTAAGAATATGAAAAAGGAAATAAAAACAAATAAAGGAATGCATGACATTAAACGAAGTAGTGTTGATAAAAATATAACTTCTAATTTTACTAAAGATGGCTTCTGTAAAATAGTTTCTAAGGCAAAAGAGTATATAAGAAAAGGCGACATATTCCAGGTGGTTTTATCGCAGAGATTTACTATGGATATAGATGAACAGCCTTTTGATATATACAGAAAGCTTCGTTCTAGAAATCCATCTCCATACCTTTTTTATATAGATTTTGGCGATTTTCAAATAACAGGTTCATCCCCTGAAAGCCTCGTAAGTGTTTATGGTGACAAAGTTATAACAAATCCTATAGCAGGAACAAGACCAAGAGGAAAAGACGAAAAGGAAGATTCAAAACTTAAAAATGAACTCATAAACGATGAAAAAGAAATAGCAGAACATTCAATGCTTCTTGATCTTGCAAGAAACGACATAGGAAAGATCAGTGAATTTGGAACTGTAAAAGTTGATAAGCTTATGGAAGTTGAATTTTACTCTCATGTGATGCATATAGTGTCAGAGGTTTCAGGAAAGCTAAAAGACGGATTTGACTGTTTTGATGCACTTAAAACTTGTATTCCTGCAGGAACTGTATCAGGGGCTCCTAAGATAAGAGCAATGGAAATAATAGATGAACTTGAGAATGTGAAAAGGGGCTGTTATGCGGGCGCAGTTGGCTATTTTTCTTTCGATGGAAACATGGATACATGCATAGCAATAAGAACTCTTGTAATAAAGAATAAAAAAGCATATGCACAGGCAGGTGGAGGAATAGTCTACGATTCAATACCAGAGAATGAATATCAGGAAAGTCTTAATAAATCAAAAATATTAAAGGAAGTGATATAAATGATTCTTATGATAGATAATTATGATTCCTTTACGTATAACCTTTATCAATATGTTGGTGAAGTATACAAGAATATAAAAGTAGTTAGAAATGATGAAATTACAATTTCAAATATAAGAAAGATTGATTTAGAAGGAATAATAATTTCTCCAGGACCAGGAACCCCTGATGATGCTGGAATATCAGTAGATGTCATTAGAAACTTTGCGGACACAGTTCCTATACTTGGTATATGCCTTGGACATCAATCTATTGCAAAGGCATTTGGTGGAGAGATTGTAGGTGCAAATGAAATAATGCACGGAAAAACATCAATAATAAAGCATAACAATGAGGAGCTTTTTGAAGGAGTAAGAAACCCCCTTAAGGTAATGAGATATCATTCACTTATTGCAGATAGAGAAAAGTTGCCGGGAAGTCTCAAAATTACAGCTAAAACTGAAGAGGGAGTAATTATGGGAATAAAGCATGCTGAATATAAGGTGTACGGACTTCAGTTTCATCCAGAATCTTATTTTACTGAAGATGGGAGAAAGATAATAAAAATTTTTTAGGAGGTATTTGTAATGTTAAATGAAGTGATAAAAAAGGTAACTGCATATGAAGATTTAACAGAAGAGGAGGCATACGAAGCAGTAAATAAAATAATGGATGGAAGGGTAGATGAAGCTCAAATGGCTGCATTCTTAGTAGCCTTAAAGATGAAGGGGGAAACTGCAGAAGAAATAACTGGTGCTGCAAAGGCAATGAGGGAACATGCCTTGAAGGTAGAACTAAAATCACCATATGCTATTGATACGTGTGGTACAGGAGGAGATGGAGCAAAAACCTTTAATATATCTACGGCAGCTTCAATCATAGCAGCGGCAGGAGGAGTAAAGGTAGCAAAGCACGGTAATAGGTCAGTATCAAGTAAAAGTGGAAGTGCAGATGTCTTAAGTGAACTTCATATAGACATAAAGCTTAATAAGGAGGAAGTAGAAAAATCTATTGATGAAAAAGGAATGGGATTTATATTTGCCCAAATTTACCATAAGGCTATGAAAAATGTGGGACCAGTTAGAAAGCAGCTTGGAGTTAGAACACTATTTAATATTTTAGGACCAATTACCAATCCATGTGATTTAAAAGGTCAAGTTCTAGGAGTTTATGATAAAAAACTTATTGATGTAGTTTCAAAAGTGCTCGTAAAATTGGGTAGAGAAAGGGCAATCGTTATGCATGGAAGTGATGGTCTTGATGAAATAACTACCACAGGAGAAACTTATGTTACTGAGATAAGAAATAATGAAGTGAAAAGCTACACAATTACTCCAGAGCAATTTGGAATTAAGAGAGCCTTTCTAAATGAGATAGAAGGTGGAACACCAGAAGAAAACGCAGACATTATTTTAGACATACTAAAAGGGAAAAAAGGAGCTAAGAGAGATATAGTGGTTTTAAATAGTGCAGCAGCGCTTTATGTTGGAAAAGCTGTGGAGGATTTAAAAGCGGGAGTAAAGCTTGCGGGAAAGCTTATAGATGATGGAACTGCATATGAGAAATACCAGCAGCTTGTGGGAGCGTGAAAATATGATATTAGATGATATTGTAGATAATAAATTAAATCAATTAAAGGAAGAAAAAAATATAATTAGTGAAGAAAAAATGCAGCAGCTTGCTTATGAATATGACAAGAAACCAAGAAATTTTAAGGATGCAATAAATAACGATAAAATATCGATAATAGCAGAAATAAAAAAGGCTTCTCCTTCTAAAGGTGTGATACTTGAAGATTTTAATCCATCTAAGATTGCAGAAACTTATGAGGAAATAGACATCAATGCTATATCTGTTTTGACAGAGAAAAAATATTTTCTTGGAAGAGATGAATATATAAAAGAAGTAAAGAAAATATCCACAAAACCTGTACTTAGAAAGGATTTCATTGTGGATGAGTATCAGCTGTATCAGGCAAAAGCAATAGGAGCAGATGCAGTACTTTTAATAGCAGCAGTGCTTAAAGATAAGCTTAAGTGTTTCTACAAAAAGACATTAGAACTTGGATTACATTCTATAACAGAGGTGCACAATGAGGAGGAAGCAAAGTTAGCAGCAGAAGCTGGATGCAGCATTATAGGTATAAACAATAGGGATTTAAGAGATTTTTCAACTGATTTAAGGACAACAGAAAAGCTTTTGAAATATGTACCAAAGGGCGTTATGGCGGTTTCAGAAAGTGCTATAAAAACGGTTAATGACATTAAATATGTTGCTTCACTGGGAGTGAGTGCTGTGCTCATTGGTGAGACATTTATGCGAAATATAGATAATGAAGCGGCTATAAGTCAGTTTTTAGATGAAGTAAAAAAATGTAATATTTAATCATAGCAAAAATGAATAAGAATCGACAAATTTTTATGAAATAACTATCAGTATAGAAATAAGTCGGAATATTCACATAAATGTAAAAGGAGGAAACATGATTAAGGTAAAAATTTGCGGCATAAAAAGACAAGAAGATGTGGAATTTGTAAATAAATATATGCCTGATTATGTCGGTTTTGTTTTTGCAAACAGTAAGAGAAAAGTCACCATGGAAAGTGCAAAGCTTCTTTCCTTAAACTTGAATACAGGCATAAGAAAGGTAGGCGTTTTTGTTAACGAGGAGTATAAAATTGTTAAAAATATTGCAGAAGCACTAAAGCTTGATATACTTCAATTTCATGGCAGCGAAGGTAACAAGTATATTAACCAATTTAATAATTATGAGGTATGGAAGGCGTTTAGTTTAACCTCCAAAAATGATATTAAATTAATAAAGGAATGCTGCGCGGATGCTTTTTTAATTGACAGCAAGGATGGAAATAAAACAGGAGGAACAGGAAAAGTATTTGATTGGAATTTGCTTAAGGCTGCTAAAGATTATATCGAAAAACCAATAATTGCAGCAGGTGGTTTAAATGAAAATAATGTAGAAATGTGCATAAAGGAGCTCAACCCATTTGGAGTTGATGTATCAAGTGGTGTAGAAACAGAAGGATTTAAAGACGAGGCAAAAATAAGAAAATTTATAATGAAAGTGAGGAATTTTTAATGAATGGAAGATTTGGAATATATGGGGGTCAGTACGTTCCAGAAACTATAATGAATGCCATAGAAGAGCTTGAAGTAGAATATAACAAAGCAATTAATGATGAAAATTTTATAAATGAATATAAATACTATCTTAGACAATATGTTGGAAGGGAAACACCTTTGTACTTTGCAGAAAACATGACAAAAGATTTAGGAGGAGCAAAGGTATATTTAAAAAGAGAAGATTTAAATCACACTGGTTCACATAAATTAAACAATGCACTTGGTCAGGTACTTCTTGCAAAAAGAATGGGTAAGAAAAAAGTAATAGCAGAAACTGGAGCAGGACAGCATGGGGTTGCAACCGCTACAGCAGCGGCTTTATTTGGACTTGAGTGTGAAGTATTTATGGGAGAGGAAGATGTTAAAAGACAAGCACTTAATGTATTTAGAATGAAAATTTTAGGTGCCAAAGTCAACTCTGTAAAATCAGGCTCATGTACTTTAAAAGATGCAATAAACGAGGCTATGAGAAATTGGGTAACAAACATAGAAAGTACTTACTATGTAATTGGTTCTGTAATGGGGCCTCATCCATATCCTACAATAGTAAAGGATTTTCAAAAGATAATAGGAGAAGAAATTAAAGCGCAAATGTTTAAAGTGGAAAATAAACTTCCAGACTATATAATTGCATGTGTTGGTGGCGGAAGTAATGCCATGGGAGCATTTTATGACTTTATAAAAGATGAAGGTGTAAATCTTATAGGTGTAGAGGCAGCAGGGTTAGGTCTAGATACTAATATGAATGCAGCAACACTTTCTAAGGGAAGCGTAGGTATAATACATGGAATGATGACTTATGTGCTTCAGGATGAAGACGGACAAATAACACCAGCTTATTCTGTTTCAGCAGGGCTTGATTACCCAGGAGTTGGTCCGCAGCATTCCTACTTAAAAGATTCTAATAGGGCAAAATATGAAACTGTAACAGATAAAGAAGCACTTGAAGCATTTTTATATTTATCAGAGAAGGAAGGTATTATACCAGCTCTTGAAAGTTCTCATGCTGTAGCTTATGCAATGAAGTTCGTACCAAAACTTCCTAAAGATAATATTGTAGTTATAAATCTTTCTGGAAGAGGAGACAAGGATGTAAATACCGTTATGGAAAATATGGAGGGATTAGATGATGAAAAATAGAATAGATTTAAAATTTCAGGAATTAAAAGAATCAAATAAAAAAGCAATGATATCATTTGTTACAAGCGGATATCCTGATATAAAAACCACAGAAGATATTGTTTTGAAAATTTCTTCTTCTGGCAGCGATATAATAGAACTTGGAATACCATATTCTGATCCAATTGCCGATGGTCCAGTTATTCAAACAGCATCCTCTAAAGTCCTCAAAGATAGAATAAAAATAGATGATATAATGAATATGGTGTCGAATATTAGAAAAAAAACTAACATTCCACTAGTCTATATGACATACTTTGGAAATGTGTATAAGTATGGTGTTGAAAAATTTATAAAAAGATCTAAAGATGTAGGTATAGATGGAGTAATAATACCAGATTTACCTCTAGAGGAAAGAAGCGAAATTGTAGACGCAGCAGTGGAGTACGGTGTATATATAATTCCTCTTGTTGCTCCAACATCAGAAAACAGAATAAAAAATATCGTAAATGGAGCGGGCGGATTTATATATTGTGTATCAACCAATGGAGTTACCGGAGTAAGAAGTAAACTATCTAGTAACTTAGAAGACTATATTTCTTTGGTATCAAAATATACTGAAATTCCTAAGTGCATAGGTTTTGGTATTTCAAATGCCGAAATGGCAAAGGACATAAAAGAGTACTGCGATGGAGTTATCATAGGCAGTGCTATAATGAAAATAATAGAAAAAGAAGTCAATAAAGAAAAAATGCTTAGTGAAGTTGGGAAATTTGTTTATTCAATTAAAGAAGTACTATAAAATATAAGAGTACAGAGTAGAGAGTACAGTGCGTTGGTGGAGAAAAATACACCCTAGCTGTACTTTTTATTTTGATAAAATTAATTGCTGTAGACTATTACAAATTTTAATTTAACTCAGAGTACAGAGTAGAGAGTACAGAGTAGAGTGAATGTGGATTTACCTTTCGTTACTCTCAGGTAAATCTTAGAACTTAATAGTGTCAGCTGCGCTGAACACTATATTTTAAGCGCTTTGCGCACATTAAGTTTCTAGATTTTTCGAAGCATAGCTGAGAAAAAATCATCATTCATTGTGAACTGTGCATTGTGAATTGTGAACTGAGTCAACTTCCAGTTTGTCGGGATAAATTTATTATTATCAATTTTAACCTTTCAAGTCTATATGCTTAATTATAGAATTTAAGTGTGCTTAATATAAGCTCCACTAGGTAGGTATTTCTGCCACCAAATGGAACAAATAGAGTATACAAACTATGTGGAACTTAAGCATTTTATTATTACAATCTGCCTCTTACTATAAAATAATTTAATAAATTAACAAATTATGCTTGACTGATTAAGCTTTCTGCCTTATAATAGTTTTTGTCGGTAATTGTTGTGTTAATTTACTAAAATATCGATATACGAAGGGGTATAGCTCAATTGGTAGAGTAGCGGTCTCCAAAACCGTTGGTTGTGGGTTCGATTCCTACTGCCCCTGCCAAATTACAAGCTAATAAGGTCATAGATATTTTTTATAAGTATCTTTGGCTTTTTTATTTTATCGTTGACTTTATATTATTTAGGAGAAAAAGCCACTACAGCTTAACTCTGCTTCATAGTGGCTTGTATTTCTTACTTAGTTGGTAAAATTTCTGTCCAGTATCCATCTGGGTCGCTAATAAAGTATATACCCATCTTTTTATTTTCATAGCAAATACATCCCATTTTTTTGTGATATTCAAAAGCTCCATCGAAATCATCAGTTTCCACTGCTAGATGTATTTCATTATCTCCTAAGTTATAAGGTTCTTTTCTATCTCTTAACCAGGTTAGTTCTAATTGATGTGAACTCCCCTCATCCTCTAAATAAACCAAAATAAATTCTCCATTTGGTTCGTTATATCTTCTTGCTTCCTTGAAATTTAAAGCCTCCTTATAAAAAGCAAGACTCTTTTCTAAATCAAATACATTTATGTTATTGTGAACAAAATTTAAATTTCATTTTTGCATCTCCTTCCAATTTATATGTTTATATTATAAAATAAATTATAATAATTTAAAACTATTTATGTGTAAATTATATTTTAGGAGGTAAATCAAATGTATCTTTCTGATATTAAGATTAATTATTTATATAATAGCGGCTTCGTCGTTGAAACCAAAAATCATCTTTTAGTATTTGATTACTATCTTGATACTAAAAAAGAATGCAAAAGAAACATAGAAAATGGATTTTTAGGATCTAAAGAACTAACTACGGCTAAAACCATACTTGTGTTTTGTTCTCATAGTCATCCAGATCACTTTAATTCCGTTATTTTTAGCTGGGAAGATTTTAATAGTAACATCAGCTATATTTTAAGCAGCGATATAAAAGAAAAAAAATCCAACAATATACATTATATGTCACCTTATAACACTCTAAAATTAGGCAACACACATATAGAAACCTTTGGCTCCACGGATTTAGGTGTTTCCTTCCTAGTAAATGTAGACGGAATATCCATTTTTCATGCTGGTGATTTAAATTGGTGGGATTGGTTTGACGAATCTAATGAATACAATTTAAACATGGAAAAAGATTTTAAAAGTGAAATTTCTAAAATCAAGTTAAACAACATAGATGTGGCATTTTTTCCTATAGACCCAAGGCTAAAACAAAGTTATTATCTTGGAGGAGAATATTTTATAAAAGAAACTAAACCTAAAATGTTTATACCTATGCATTTTGGTGACAACTACGAAGTTACAAATAAATTTGCTGATAAATTTAAAACTCTAGACTGCAAAATATCTACCATACATGAAAGAGGAGAACAATTGTATTTTTAACAAACCCACCTTAAATACAAAAATAATCCATTTAACTTCAAGAAATTAAATGGATTATTTTTTATATTATAATCATTGCACTTTTAATAACAAATAAGTTAATGTGTTTATACTCAATTTTATCTACATTTTTGGCATTGATGACATATGATTAACAATCTCCGGATTCACCATGCCAAAAATCATAGCAATATGAGCAACAACTAAGAATCCACCTACAAGAATAAAATGAATTTTCATCTTTTCATCAAAGCTCTTATATTTAAATATTATGCCAAGTTCCATTAAGGTAATTGGAAGAAGAAAAACAACACCACTTAAGTAAAATCCTACTGCAGTTGCATCAACCCAAGTATGCCATCCTCCTGTAGTAGTAAGAGGTATAACCGCATTGAATAATAGATAGATAAATATACCAGTAAAATATATTCCATCAAAAATACCAACGCATTTGTTTAAGTTTCTTACACCTCCACTTTTTGTTCTATTAAATATAATAAAGAATTCTGTTATTGTAAGTGTTTCGGCACATATTACTGGAATCGCCATAAATATAATCAAATTCCATGGTTGATTATCTGCTAATAGCGACATATAATGTGTCATGTTCATAATTATTTATCCTCCTCTAAATTTTTATTTTAGCTTTTGTTCAAGACTATCATTTTTATATGAAGATTTTATGAAGAGGATACACTTTATTTAACTTTTTCATTACACTATAAATTTTAAAATATCTTCGCTTTTGTTTTCTAAATCATCTGTTTCTCCATTTACAAAAATAGAAACAACTGCATAGTCTGATTTTTCATAACTTAAGTTCTTCTTGTTGCTATCATCTACAAACACTTCTATATATTTGGATTCCCCAATACTGTTTTTAATGCTTTCTCTATATTGTTTTAATTCACTTGTAGAAGCTGCTACAACTGTTATTCCATTGGCTACAAGCACGCTGAGTATATTTTTAAGCATATCTGCTTTTTGACCGTAATCATTGATACTTACAGTTAAGCTATTTGCATTTAAGTAATAAGCCTTTTCACCTGAATCAAATAGCCGTTTTTCTAACCTGGCTGCAATTTCAGAATTAGCTTTACCATTAAGCCCAGTGATCCAAATCACTTTTCCATTCTTTCCAAATTTATTTTCTCTTTCTTGTAAATCTATAAGACTTTCTGTTTCTGAATTATTGTCTAACACCTCTTCTGCTTTTCCAAGTATGATTCCTCCGCCAGTAGTATTATACTCATCTATAATTACAAATCTACCCATAGCTTCATTTTTGTTAAACTTATCAAAACTTAATGTAGTTTTTGACTTTATTACAACCTCTGCCACATCATTTTTGTTTATATATTCAGCATCAGCTATATGCTCTAAGGTTACTGCATCTATTACATTTTTTATCTTTGCAATTTCTATTTCAGCTTCCTCTGTTGCAATTTTAATTTTATATTTTTTACCCTTTTTCAAAGGCTCCTTGCCAAGCCAAAATACATTTGCATCAAAGGCATTTGAAGTTATAACTCTATCTTCCTTATGGCAAATTATCTCTCCTCTTTTATTATAAAATTCATCTTCTACAGTAATTCCAACAGACATTCCAGCATAAACTTCATCTTTCTTATCTTTGTTCTGCCAAGCCTCAATAGATTTAACTTTGGTATGCTTACCTGATGGATAAAAAACTATTTCATCTCCAACCTTTAAAACTCCGGATTCTATTCTTCCAGCTATAATTCTTCTATCATCAAATTTATATATATCCTGAATTGGAAATCTTAAAGGCTTATTTTCAATTCCTTTTTCCTTTTCAATTTTATCCATACTTTTAAGTATATTATCACCATGATACCACGGCATCTTATCTGATTTTGAGGCTACATTTTCACCTAAAAAAGCAGATATTGGAATGTACTCTATAGGATGTATATTAAGATTTCCTAAAAATTGATTAAATTGATCAACTATTTCTTCATATCTGGCTTCAGAGTAATCTACTAAATCCATTTTATTTACAGCAACATAAACCTTTTTTATTCCTAAAAGAGATAAAATATATCCATGTCTTTTTGACTGCTCTTGTATTCCTTCCTTAGCATCAACAACTAAAATTGCTGCTTCTGCGCTAGCTGCACCTGATATCATATTTTTTAAAAACTCTTTATGCCCAGGAGCATCAATTATCACATAATCTCTTTTTTTAGTAAAAATTGAATCATGGTTATATCTATTGTTATTCCCTGTCTCTGCTCTTCTTCAAAGCATCAAAGAAGAAATGCGTACTCGAAATTTTTATCCCTAGTATTGGATATATAACTCCTCAACAATGTGAGGAGCTATCAAGAAAAATTGCATAAAAAGTTCGACTTTTTTGTGTCTAAAATATTGACATCGATCCATTCAATAACTCACTAATCGTTCAAACAAATCGAAATCTCTAAAGCTTTTAACAATTTGCCACTAAGATTTATAAAATTTTATTTAAACTATTCCTTCAATGATGTTCCTTCGCAGAGCTAAAAAGCAAGGAAAATTTTTCTCCGTTTCTCTACGAAAAATGCACTGTAAACATGGTTAGGCAATAGAATTTAATAGCTATATCATATTGAGGTTTAGATTTATAGAATTTTTTTAATGTGACGAAGCATTGTTACTTCGCAATATTTTCAGATTATAATTAAATTAATGTTATTTCTTGTTTATTTGAAACTAAAATGTGCGTATCTTAGTCTAATGTTTAGAAAGAATTTAAAGGAAGTGAAAGTTTTGGAGCAGGAAGAGATTATTACTCTTGCAAAGTGGGGGGATAAGGAAGCCTTCGCAAAGCTTATGTATGAAAGAAAGGATGTACTTTACAAAACAGCCTACATATACGTAAAAAACAAAGAAGATGCACTTGATATAGTAAGTGAAACTGTATATAGGGCCTATAGTTCAATTAAAAAGCTAAAAAATCCAGAGTTTTTTAATACTTATGTTACAAGAATACTCATCAATTGCGCTGTTGATATGCTGAAAAAGAAGAAAGTATTTGTAAATGACAATGAAATTGTACTTTTGAGTAAAACATCAAAAGATGAAAATATTGAAGAAAATATAGATTTATATAGAGCTGTAGATTTACTAAATGACAAATATAGAACAGTTATAGTACTTAAATATTTTAGGGACATGAGCTTTGAGGATATTTCCCGGGTTATGAAATGTCCTATTGGTACTGTGAAAACTTATTTACACAGAGCATTGAAGACACTTAGAATAAATATGGCTTGTCCAGAAGAGTAGAGGAGGAAAGAATATTTTGGATGATTTAGATAAGATAAAAAAATTTAAGGATGATATAGACAATATAGAAGTTCCAGCTGAAATAGATTTTTCTATAGAAAAAGGATTAAAAAAGAAAGAGAAGAAAGATAAAACGAGGAGCCTAAGCCTTTATTTTGTAGCAGCCGCAGCTCTTATAATTATAGTGCTTAGAATTCCCTTTTTGCAAACTCGCATAGGAAGTTTTTTATTTTCAAAAAACAACAAAGGTGGATTCAAGAGGTATTGCAGCTGTAGGTTCATATAAGAATTTGAAAAGTATACTAGAAAATTATAAAGGTAATATATCGCCTAAGCTTTCAATAGATTATTCTAAAAAGAATGGCTCAGTAAGCTCCACCAGTAATGCTTTGAAAAATTCTGCTAATGATAAAACTTCTCAAAGTATAAGTCATTCATCCACAAATGTACAGGTAAATGGAGTTGATGAGCCTGATTTAGTTAAGAATGATGGTAAATACATTTATACTTTAAATAGCAAAGAAAATAAAATTAGCATAGTAAATGCTTATCCAGCTCAAACTATGAAATTGGAATCAAGTATATCCATAGATAGCAATTTTCATGCTAGTAATATGTTCTTAAAAGGTGATTTCTTAGTAGTATTTGGCGGATACTATAAGAATTCGTATAGCGATGATGATAATATAAAAGATAATTGGTATTCATGGGAAAATTCTAAGATACTAGTGTATGACATAAGCAATAAATCAAAACCAAAGCTTGTCAAAAGTTTAATAGTGAGTGGAAGCTACAAAGATTCAAGACTTATAGGAGATAAAGTTTATGTAATATCAAACCAAAATATAAATATAGATTTTAAAAATGCAAGTAAGGAAGAGAGTGCTCCTTTTTATATAGATAGCAGTTTAAAAGGGAAAGTTAAAGAGGTGGATTATAAAGATATAGTATATAATCCTAAAGACATATATCCAAACTATGTAAACATTTCAAGTATAGATCTCTCAAATATAAATACTGAGGCTAAAGTTACATCGGTATTGGGAAATGGGGAAGACATATACTGTAATGGCGGAAATGTGTATATTGCCTCTCAAAGTGGTAGCAGCAAAACTACAGTATATAAATTTCAACTTTTAAAAGGCAAAGCAGAATTACAAACTAAGACTGAAGTTGATGGAAATATATTAAATCAATTTTCTATGGATGAGTATAATGGTTATTTGAGAGTAGCGACAACAAAAGATGAAAGTGATTTTATAAATAATAATATGTCCAGTGCCATATATATTTTTGATAAAAATCTTAAATTAGTTTCTCAAATTTCTGATATAGCTAAAGGGGAAAGAATATATAGTACGAGATTTATGGGTGATAGGGCATACATGGTTACTTTTAAGCAGACTGATCCTCTTTTCGCAATAGATTTGTCAGATCCAAACAAACCGAAGATTACAGGAAAGCTTGAAATGCCTGGATTTAGTACCTATTTGCAGCCCTATGATGGAAATCATATTATAGGCTTTGGTAGAAATTCAACAGATGTTTCAGAAGGTGGAGTTGTAATGGCGAAACCGGGTGGTATGAAATTTGCCATGTTCGATGTAACTGATATATCCAATCCAAAACAAATGTATAATGTAAATTTAGATGATACATTTAATCAAAAAAATTTGCCGAATATAAAATCTCCTGTAACGCCATCTTATGATGTTAAAGATAGTTTTACTGAATCAGATGTTTTATATGATCATAAGGCATTACTATTTGATAAAGATAAAGGAATTATGGCATTTCCAGTTTTTGTTAATGATGGGCAAAATTTAAGGTATTATATTTATGTATACAAGGTTGACTTGAAGAATGGTTTCAAGCTTGTGTACAAAGCTGAAGCGGATGAAAATTCAGGCACAACCTGTAGAGCGATTTATATAGGAAATACCTTGTACAGTATATTTGATTCTAAAATAGCTGCAGTTGATATGAATTCCTTTAAAAATATAGGTGAACTTAATTTTTAGATAGTGGTATAATAAAATAAAATTAGAGTACAGAGGACACTGTACTCTGTCAATTGTACTTTGTCCTCTGTATTAAAGGGGTGCTATTATGGACATAAATGTTTTATTATTTTCTGATTTTGAAACACTAGATGCATTTGGACCGGTAGAAGTACTTGGACGCCTTGAAGAATATAAACTACGTTATTTTCCATAGATGGTGGAACTATTATAAGTAGACAAGGTACAAAAGTTATAACTGAAAAATTAGAGAACGCTGATTTTGAGGGGGTATTATTAGTTCCAGGTGGACAAGGCACACGGCCTTTGGTTAATGATAATGTTTTTATAGAGAAACTTAAGGAAATTGCAGTTAAATCAACATATTGTCTAACTGTATGTACTGGTTCTGCTCTGCTTGCTAAAACGAATTTATTGAATGCTAAGAAAGCAACTTCAAATAAGAGAGCTTTTGAGTGGGTGAAGTCTGTAAACACTGATGTTAACTGGCAGCTATGTGCTAGATGGGTAGCTGACGGTAAATTTTATACTTCTTCTGGTGTATCCGCTGGAATAGATATGGCTTTAGGATTTGCAGCTGATAGGTTTGGAGTAGAAAAAGCAAAAAATATTGCACATGCAATTGAATATGTTTGGAATTCAGATAAGGACAATGATTTGTTTGCTAATTAATAAAGCATTTCTTAACTTTTTGCTGTGGAAAAAACTTCACCTTTGACAAGAAAAGTTATGTGAAATCCTTAACTTTTAACATAAGTGAAAAGTTAAGGATTCTAATTTTTGTAAAAATTTTATGAATAAAATCATTTCACCTTCAGCATTTAAATATAATTCAGGTAGGGCAACGATTCTATTTTTGATTGCTATTCCAAATACTCGTTATACTTTGAATTCTGGCATTACTAATGTTAACGTTTCCTTTATTCGAAAAAATAGATATATTATTTGTATCTATACCATTATTATTAGCTATTGAATTAGGATATATAGACTGAGTAATCGTTTTTTTGCCATCATTTATATACAATTCAATAGATGATACATCCACATAAGCTGTTAATTTTATATGATTATCAGTTGCATTTATTGGAGCATACATAAGGTACCTGTCAGAAGTTAATCTTGGATCTCCTTCTTTACTAAGGTCAATATATACAATACCTTTAGATGTATCATATCCAACAGTAACCTTTTTGCTTCCGTCTGAGCTTTCACGCAAATTAAAGCCAAAATTATCTGGTTTTTTATCATTGTTCCAACTAAATTCAGAGCTTATAGTATAAGTTGTTCCTTTGAAATTTTCTACATTTTCTGTTGAGTTTATAATTTGATTTTTAATCTTAACTGTTTTTTTAAACAGGGAAGAAATCTGATGAACAGGCTTTTGTGCCAGTGAATAATCATCTAACCTGTTCTCACAAGGGTTAACTCTCTTGGAAGTGTCATAGAATTTTTCCATGGACTTGTAGGAAAGGTATCCCTATCATTTGTATAATTCCAATTAGCCATCCAACTTAACATTATATTTCTGTTATTAGGAATATTAGAAAATGTTTGACCTGCATAGAAGTCTTCTCCATAATCTGTGTATTTAGGATTTGACATAGTAGAAGCATTTTCAGTGATAAAATTCTTACCATCAAAATTTCCAACATAATATTCCATACCTGAACCCTTTGCTGGAGTTCCTTGTTGAATGCTCACAGAAAGAATCCATTTTGTTGTATTAGTTCCTGAAACTTTAATAGGAAAAAGTTCAGGACATTCCCAAACACCGTTATTAACGTCATGAACCCTATTAATATCAGAAACATGGGTCCAGTCTTTTAAGTTTTTTGAAGTAAATAGAGTAATTCTTTGCCCTGTAGTAGTAGCCATTACCCATTCTTTAGTAGAAGCATCCCAAGTTACTTTAGGATCCCTGAAATTCTGGGAATCATATCCCTGTCCACTTAGGGCAGTTATAGGAATTACAGGTTTAGCAAGCTTAGTCCATGTTTTACCGTCATTCAGGCTGTATGCAAGGCACTGCTCCTGAACTTCTCTTAATCCTAAAAATTTACCTAAAGAATCAGATGTTGTATCATCTTTATCTCTTACTGCTAAAAAATAATCTGAAGTGTAAATTGCTATCATTGCATTTTTACCAAAGCCAGCTGTATTATTTTTATCTACAATGGTTGAACCGCTGAAAATTGCTTTAGTATTGTTTGGAGTTTGTCCTGGATTAGTATGAGGAGCGCCTATGTAATTATAGGCCTTTGGATCATTCTTACCTTGGAACATAAAATTCTCCCAAGGTTGATTTGTAGATTCAGGAATGGCAATTCCTTTTTCTGTCCAATGTATAAGATCTTTACTTGTCGCTTGCCCCCAACTCATATTTCCCCAAAATAATTGACTTGGATCTTCATTAGCCTGATAGAACATATGATAAACCCCGTTTTTATAAACTAAACCATTAGGATCATTCATCCATCCTAAAGATCTTGAAAAATGATATTGATTTCTAAAAGATTCATTATACATTTCTTGACTAGAAGATACATTAGAAGCAGTTAAAGTATTTGCATACGCTTTACTATTATTGTTACCAGTAAACATGTTAATAGTTGATATTAGTGACAGTGCAACTAAAGATGAAATTAATCTTTTCATAAAGTTACCTCCCATTTTTTACATCAACACAATAATAACATTTTCTGACAACGATTACAATAATAAATAAGAATTAAATTGAATATTAGATCTAATAACAGCATTCGTGCCACAAAGTGCAAAGTAGCAAATGATTTTGCTATAACATAAAATTTACTTGACATATATATTTATATATCGTAATATATAAATATATTAATAAATGAAGAGGTAAAAACTTATGGAAAAAGATTATTCAAAATATAATAATGCAGCTGAACTTTTAAAAGTTCTTGCACATCCTGTTAGGCTTTGTATAGTTGCAGGACTTTTACAAAATGGTGAATGTAATGTTATGCATATGACAGATTGCCTTAATTGCCCTCAGTCTACCATTTCTCAGCATCTCCAAAAGTTAAGAACAGCAGGAATTATTGAAGGAACTAGAAATGGAACAGAAATTATATATAGAGTTTGCAATGAAAAAGTTGAAAAATTAATGAGAGTTCTTTGTAACGATTAATTGATTGAGTTTATATTTATTACACAAAAGTGCACTTTATTTGTTAGCCGTTGAATGGAAACTTTAAAGATGTGCTTAAAATATATATTTGTATATCTTAATATATAAATATTTAAATATTAGATGCGGATTTTTATAAGAGAATTGATGAACTATAAATATATTTATGAAAATGTTAATTAAAGAAAGGAGTTAAATTATGAAAAAGGTTTTGATAGTTGGTGGAGTTGCAGGAGGAGCGTCTGCAGCGGCTAGACTTAGAAGATTAGACGAAACAGCAGAAATTATAATGTTTGAAAAAGACGAATATATATCCTTTGCAAATTGTGGTCTTCCTTATCATATAGGTGAAACTATAAAGGAAAGAGAAAAATTAATTGTTCAAACGCCAGAGAGCATGAAAAATAGATTTAATATAGATGTTAGAAATAACAGCGAAGTACTTGAAGTTGATACAAAAAATAAAAAAGTTAAGGTTAAAAGTAAAGATAAAGGAACATATGAGGAAAATTATGATTATCTTATTTTATCACCAGGTGCAAGGGCATTAAGACCACATATCGAGGGAATTGAGAGCAATAAAATAATGACACTTAGAAATATTCCAGATATGGATAAGATAAAAGATAAAGTTGACAGTAAGAAAATAAAAAATGCTGTAGTTATTGGCGGAGGCTTTGTAGGAGTTGAAGTTGCAGAAAACTTAAAGGAAAGAGGAATTAATGTAACTCTTGTTGAAGCAGCACCTCATATTTTAGCTCCTTTTGATACAGACATGGTTGTAATGGCAGAAAAAGAATTAAATGAAAATGGAGTGAATTTAATTTTAGGTGATGGAGTAAAGTCCTTTAAGGATAGTGAAAATTATGTTGAGATAACGCTTGGAAGTGGAAAAAGTGTAAAGACAGAACTTGTTGTTTTAGCAATTGGAGTAGCACCAGAAACTTCATTCCTTAAAGGTTCTGGAATTGAATTTGGTCCTAAAGGTCACATAATTGTAAATGATAAGATGGAAACTAATATAGAAAACGTATTTGCAGTTGGTGATGCTGTAGAGGTAGTGGATTTTGTAAACGGTCAGAAAACAGCAGTTCCTCTTGCTGGTCCTGCAAATAAACAGGGAAGAATAGCAGCAGATAATGTTTGCAATTTAAATTCATCCTTTAAAGGGTCACAGGGAACAGCAGTTATAAAGATATTTGGACTTACAGCTGCAAGCACTGGAAACAATGAAAGAGCTTTAAAAAGACTTAATATACCGTATAAAACTGTTGTAGTTCATCCAGCATCTCATGCATCGTATTATCCTGGAAGTTCGCCTCTTTCATTAAAATTAATATTTGATGAAAAGGGAAAAATACTTGGAGCTCAGGCAGTAGGTTATGGTGGTGTTGAGAAAAGAATAGATGTAATAGCAACTGCGATAAGGTTTAAAGGCAGCATCTATGATTTAGTTGAACTTGAACTTTCATATGCGCTCCATATTCTTCTGCAAAGGATCCAGTAAATATGGTAGGTTTTGCAGCAGAAAATATCTTGACTGGAAAGGCAGAGGTTGTAACTGCAGCTGAATTTTTAAGCTATGACAAAGAAAACTCTATTATTGTAGATGTTAGAACAGAACTTGAGTTTAGTAATGGGCATGTAGATGGAGCTGTAAATATTCCTGTAGATGATTTGAGACAAAGGTTAAATGAACTTGATAAGCGTAAAGAAGTAATAGTTTATTGTCAGGTTGGACTTAGAGGGTATGTTGCCGGGAGAATTTTAATGCAAAATGGATTTAAAGTGAAGAATGTCACTGGAGGTTACAAATCCATATCAGCACTTAATTTTAAACCTTTAAATAAAAATAATGATGATAGAAGTATTGAAAAAGAAGCGGCGTTAGATTCAGAAGAGTATAATAAAGTACTTGATGCTTGTGGGTTATGTTGTCCAGGACCTCTCATGAGCGTAAAAGAAAATATAGATAGGTTACAAGAGGGTGAAATTTTAAAGGTTAATGCATCAGATCCTGGATTTTATGAAGATATAAAAGCATGGTGTAAAAGGACGGGAAATAAGCTTTTGAGACTTGACAAAAATAAGGCAATTATTACTGCTGTTATACAGAAAGCTTCTGAGGTTCTTGCACTTAAAAATCAAGCTGCGGTAGTTAAAGATAATAAAACAATGGTGGTATTTAGTGGTGATCTTGATAAAGCTATAGCTTCTTTTATAATAGCCAATGGAGCAGCTTCAATGGGTAAAAAAGTGACAATGTTTTTTACGTTCTGGGGTCTTAATATCTTAAGAAGACCAGAAAAAATTAATGTGAAAAAAGGTTTCATGGATAAAATGTTTGGAATTATGATGCCTAGAGGAAGTAGAAAACTTAAACTTTCTAAAATGAATATGATGGGCATTGGACCTAAGATGATTAGGAAAGTCATGCAGGATAAAAATATAACATCTCTTGAGGATTTGATTAAAGCTGGAATTAAAAATGGAATTGAGATAGTTGCTTGTCAAATGTCAATGGATGTTATGGGAATAAAAAAGGAAGAATTGATTGACGGAGTTAAAATAGGAGGGGTCGGCTATTACCTTGGAGAGGCAGAAGATTCAAATGTAAACTTGTTTATATAGGTTTCATGAAAATTTTAAAAGCTGATTATTAGAGAATTACAAGTGATTTATAAAAATTAAGAGTAGAGAGCACAGAGTAGATTGAAGGATGATTTCTCTTCCTTCAATTCAATCAAAACTATTTACTCTCTACTCTATTAAAAGATTAACAAAGGAGGATTAAACATGTTTTCATTTTTAAATAAGAATAAGTTTAAATCAATAGACATAAGTGAATTAGAGAATTTACGAGGAAAAATAACATTGATAGATGTCAGAAATCCAGAGGAATATAGAGAAGGACATGTCCCTGGGGCAAAAAACGCTCCAATGAATTTTGTGCTTCAAAGTCCAGAAAAATATCTTAACAAGTCAAAAGAGTATTATATAATATGCCAATCTGGTATGAGAAGTGCAAAAACTTGTGGCAAATTATCAGACATGGGTTTTAATGTAGTGAATGTTAAAGGTGGAACTAGTTCTTATAATGGTAATTTACAAAAATAAAGTATGAAATGGGGGTTTTAGCAAATGAATAAGCCATCTGAATATCATAAAAAAGGTTATACTTGTGGAGAAGCTATAATAAAGGCTTTTAATGATGAACATAATACAGATATTCCTGTTAAGCTTGGAAGTTCAATGGGAACAGGATTTACAACTGGAAGCTTATGCGGTGCGGTTGGAGGAGCGGCCGTTATAATAGGATATCTTAAAGGAAGGGAAAGCGAAACAGAATCAAATGAAGCTAGGAAGTATACAAAGGAATTAATGGATAGTGTTAATTTAAGATACGGAACTCAAATATGTAAAGAGCTTAAAAAGAATAAGATAAGCTGTGCAGATATAATAGAGTATACTTATGATGAGTTAAACAGAATAATTTAAAAGAGGGCTGTCGCATTAAATTTATTTTTAATTGTAATTCATAAATATTGCGAAGCAACTATAGTGAAAGATTTTAACTTGCTCTGCTAGTTAAAAATCTTTCACTCAAATTAGTTTGCGATATTTATAAATTATTATTGAATTGATTTTTAGTGCGACAGCCTCTTCTTAGTCTCAAGTTTTTTATGTTAAATTCTTTTGCTTTGCGGATTCAAGAAAGAAGTCTGCTATATAGCAAAGTTCACTTTTAGATATCTTAATATAATATTTATTATATAAAAAAAGATAGTTTTCTTTTATAATATTGTACAAGTTAAGGTTATTCTCTATAAATTCGTTTTTATCAGGGAATTCAACTGCTTCTTGTCCTTTTTTTAGCCTGCTTATCGAGAAAGCTGTATGGAGTATAAGACCTATAAGTGAATCATCATCCAGCTTGAATTTAAGTTTATTTTCTACGGCGTTAATGAATTGAGTTATGTCTGTGTAAAGTTCACTTCCATCTATATTGTCTATATTTTCCTTAAGATAGATGACATTTTTTGAACTACAGACTTTGTATCTACTAATTGCTGCAATTCATCCATTACCTTCATGCATAGGACATCATGCATATTATATTGTTTTATATCTAAATCTATTGGAAAGGTGGATACTAAAAATAAAATTTCTCTATCCTTTTGAAGTTCAAGAAGCTGATTTTTAAAATGGATTTTATCTAAACAGTTTAAAGATATTATTTCAAACAAATCTTTATCATATGTAAGTTTAGAGTTTAAAAAGTTTTTTATTGCAAGAGAGCCTCCTTCACCGGTTAAGCAAGATGTTATTATGACGTTTTTTTTTATTTTTGCTATCAGCATAGCTGGATTGAGCTTTTATATGCTGATATGAATTAACGGATAGTATATCGTTGTAAATTTCATCTATAGAAAGCCCTAATAGAGATTTTCTTGCTGCTTCTATTGCATGAAGAGTTGAAGCGAGTGGATAAACCTTTACAGGAATTTTGAATTCGCTTTCTATTATTTCACCAAAGGTAGTTAAAGAACCCATATCAACTAGAAGAATATATCCACTGGTAGTAAAGTTATTTCTAACTGTAACCCTTAATTTTTCAAGCACCACAGAAGGTTTTACATCTAAAGGACAATCTATGCCTATTACAGAATTTTGTTCTAGAAGATCATTTGCTACTTCAGCTATAGAGGTTCCAGTAGACTTTCCATGAGCGATAATTATGATATTTACTCTATCTTTGATTTCTTTTGATATTTTATCATCGTTTACAAGAAATAGCGTTAAATAACCTGCTTCGTCATCTGGAATTAAATGATGTACATATTCTTCAATTTGTTTCTTTATACTTAAGGCTATATTGTATTCTTCTGGATATAAATTTTTTATCTTTTTAAGTTCAGGGTTTATTATATTTTTGTCATTGTGTATTCTTGCTATAAGTGTATTTATATGTAGTGCTAAGGCTGTATAAATGTTGTTACTTATATTTTTCTTTAATGAAGTTACAATTTGATAAACTACTTTATCAATAAAATTTAGACTATCTTCACCTATTATGTTAAGAAGATTTTCTCTATTGACTTCTTCAGAAACTCTGCTTATATATTTACTGAAATATTTGGTTATATCTTTTTCTAGTATGTTTTCGATATCTATGTTTGAAATTCCCTTGTACTTTAATTTTTCAAGTTTTTGTTCGATAAATTCGTATATGGTGTTGCTAGTTTTATCGGTAGATTCTTCTGTATTTTCGCCTTTGCTGGAGAATTTAAAGAATTCAATTTCATCTCCCATAAGTTTATTCCATAGAATTCTGTGCTCTTTTTCTCTATAAAGACCTTCTTTTATGTATAGGGGAAGGCTTGAACTAGTTATTCTTACACCTGATTTTGTATTTGTAAGAAATTCTGAATAAGCTCTTGCGCAAAGAAGTTGAACATCACTTTTTAATTGACCAACATTATTAGGGCAATCATATGATAAAAGGGCTCTCATAGTGTTTAGAGATACAGCGATGTCTCTGTTTAGTTTTTTACTTTCGTTTTTGAAAAAGGTTTTTATTAGGTAAAGTCTCTCTTCAAGTGTTCTTTCACTAAGAGAAGGAATCGTAATAAGCATAGGAATTCTTCTAGTAAAGGTCTTTAAAAGAGATGAATTTGGATTTTCAGTTGTAGCAGATATTATAAGGACATTGGACTTTCTTATTTCATCATCCCCCATTCTTCTAAAAATTCCCTTATCTAAAAATGTAAAAAGAGCTTCTTGACCTTCGGGTGGAAGTCTATGAACTTCATCAAGAAACAAGATTCCTCCATTTGCTTTTTCTATAAGACCTGTTTTGTCCAAATCTGCACCAGTGTAAGCTCCCTTCTTCACTCCAAAAAGCTGAGAGGTTAAAAGTTGAGGATTATTTGTATAATCTGCACAGTTAAACTCTATAAATGGAGATTTTTTGTCTTTTATACCCATTTCAATAGCATATTCATGCATTAATGAGGCAAACATTGATTTGCCTACGCCTGTAGCTCCAAGAATTAAACAGTTCATACCATTTGGAGGGTAAAGAATAGCCGCCTTTAATTGTTCAACAGCTTGTTTTAGACTTATATTGTTTGTTACAAGCGTATCTAGTTTTGATTTATTTGAATTAGTCTTTGAAACATAAAACAAAACAGGTCGTCCGGGTATTTTGAAAACCTTTCCATCTTTGCATAAGTCATTTAACTCATGACTTACATTTGCCCTAGTCATATTTAATATGGAAGCAAGGCTTTGAGCATCAATGCCCTTGCTGTTTGGTAAATCCAGCAGTTTATTATAGATATATTCCTTTTTATTCATGTTTTCACTCCTAATTTAATATAATAACAGCTTAATTATAAGTTAATAGTTTAAATAATTCAACTATAAAAATCAGATGTGTTTAAACACTTTTTTAAACTAATCAATACACTTGAAAAAAAATTAAACACATTAACCTTTTTTTTAGGTAATGTAGAAAAATAATTGGTATAATCACTATATTAGTGTTTGGCACAGTATTTGCTATAATTAATAGTGACACGTTGTAAATATAAAGGAGGCTAAAATATGGATATAGAACAAATAGTGATGAGTATAATAATATATTCAGGTGATGCTAAAAGTTATTTATATCAAGCACTTAATTGTGCTAAGGAAGGAAAATATGATGAAATAGATTCTTTAATTGAGAAGGCAAATGTTGCCATTGGAAAGGCACATGATGTTCAAACGAGTTTATTACAACAAGAAGCTGATGGACAACCCTTAAAGGTTTCAATATTATTTGTACATTCCCAAGATCATCTTATGACAACAATATCTGAAAGAAATATGATTTTGGAAATGATTGAAATGAGAAAACTTATTAATAAATTATCAAATAAAAATTAAGGAGGAATTATTATGACTAAAATTTTATTATTTTGTAATGCAGGTATGTCAACAAGTATGCTTGTTTCAAAAATGAGAAAGGCAGCTAAGGAAAAGAATATTGAGGTTGAAATAAATGCTTTTCCTGAGGCACAGATGGAAAGTCATTTAGAAGGAGCAGATGCTGTTCTACTTGGACCTCAAATTAAGTATGTACTTCCAAAGGCAACAGCATTGTGTGGTAAAAAAGGAATTCCAGTAGAAGTAATAAGTTCTGTAGATTATGGAATGCTTAATGGTGCTAAGGTACTTGAACATGCATTAAAGATGGCAGGAAAATAATTATACATGAGATTATCTTAGACTATTAAGGAAAGAGTGGATGGCTATCAAAAAAGCTATAGGTGTCTTTGTAAAGTACAAAGGCAATTAACTGAAAATGTAATAGAATAAGATAACTTTAAATAATACTATACATGATTTATTGTAATCGATTTATTAAATGATATGTATCTATGCTGATGATAAAAAGTAACTAACAAGATAATAAAATATCTAATTTTATTATAAATTAAATATTTTTAATTAAATAATTTAAATTAAGGGGGACAATTAAATGAAAGTAGAAAGTATTCAAGAAAAAGTACTTCCTAAAATAATGAAATTTGCTAATTCAAAAATAATTATAGCAATCAAAGACGGAATTATAACCACAATGCCTTTGACGCTCATAGGTTCAATATTTTTATTAATAGCAAATTTCCCATTTCCAAGCCAAGCTGGATGGAATGCTATTATGACAGGAGCATTTGGTGCAAATTGGGCTGAACCACTTAACCAGGTTTCAGGATGCACATTTGACATAATGGCTTTAGTAGCTGTATTTGGAATAGCTTCACAGTATGCAAAGAATGAGGGATGTGACTCTATTTCAGCAGGAATATTAGGATTAGTATCGTTTTTAATCATAACACCTTCATATGTACCTTTTAAAGGTGGAGATAAATTTGGAGGAGTTGCACTTAAAACAGCAGATAAAGTTGGAGGTATTATACCTAAAGGATGGACTGGCGGTAAAGGAATGATTACTGCAATACTTGTTGGATTAATTGCAGGATATGTATATTCTTGGTTTATTAAGAGAGACATAAGAATTAAATTACCAGAAGGAGTACCAGAAGGAGTTGTTAATGCATTTGCATCATTAATTCCAGGAGCTGTTCTTATAACTGGTTCAATGCTTGTTTATATAGCATTAAAAGTTGCTACAGGTGGAACATTTGTTGAATGGATATATAAAGTACTACAAATTCCACTTCAAGGAATAACAGATTCATTAGGTGGAGCTATGGCAATACCATTTGCAGTATCTTTCTTATGGTGGTTTGGAATACACGGTTCAAATCTTGTTGGTGGAGTTATGAGCTCAATACTTCAAGCCAATGGACTTGCCAATCAAGATGTAGTAAAAACAGGAGCTAAGTTAATAGCTTCAGGTGCAGGAAAAAATGCTCATATAGTAACACAGCAGTTTATGGATCAGTATATCACTTTTGGTGGTGCTGGCATGACATTAGGCTTGGTTATAGCTATGCTGTTCTTTGCTAAATCACAACGTTTAAAAACTTTATCAAAACTTTCAATAGTACCAGGTATGTTTAATATAAATGAACCTATATTGTTTGGTTTTACAATCGTATTAAATCCATTTATGGCAATACCATTTGTTTTAGTTCCATTATTTTCAGGTATAATTACTTATTTTGCAATATATTCAGGATTAGTTCCATGTTTTACGGCAGTACAAGTTCCATGGACTACACCACCTATAATATCTGGATTTATAGTAGCTGGATGGAGAGGCGCAGCTTTACAGATATTGCTAATTCTTATGGCAGCAGTAGTGTACTTACCATTTTTCAAATCACAGGATGCTCAATATGTTAAAGAAGAATTAAGCAGTGCAAGCATAGAAAATGGTGTAAATGTAGAAAAATAAAAATTACATTAAAATATAATTTGGAGAGATGAAAATGAAATCATTTAAGCTAAAAGTTACAGGAAGTTTCGATAATTTTAATATTGAATATGATTATTCTACAAATTTTGTTCAATATAATCCTTGTAGCTATCAAGGTAATGAGCAAGAAAAATATACTGAATTTTATGAAGATTTAGAAAAAAATGGAGGACCACAACCATTAAATATTAAAGTTAAAATGACAAATCAGACGGTTGGAAGAGCATTACCTAAAAATGAGGTGTTAAAATTTAAAGATGCAAAGTCCTTTGTTGAAAGATTAGCAAGATAGTTAAAAGCATTTTGTTATTGTAACAATATACTTCTCAATGTAAAATTAATAAAGCTATAGCAGTTGACGGATAAAAGATCTTTTTATTGCTGTAGCTTCATTAGTTATATACTATATACTGATGAATAATATTATTTAAGGGGGATTGTTTTATATGAAAGGTCTTAATGATCGGCGTATGAAATTTAAAATACTATCGATAATTCAAGTATTTGTTGTTTTGATTTTTGCAATTTTTGGAGGAACACCATCAATTGTATTTGCAGCTTCAACAGCTAATAATCCAACTGTAACTTGTTTCAAAATTTTGCTGGTGCAAATGGATTTGCTTCAAGTTCCAATGTAAAAACTGAAATATCTAAAGACGGTGCAAATGCAATGGATGGGAATTCATTAAAAATGACCATGATGGGAACGTCTGAAGGTGATTGGGATAACAATAAAAATAGCGCTATAATATATCCAAGTGGACAAGCTACATTTGATGCAACTAACTATAATTTTTTAATGTTTTATGTAAAAGATATGGCAGGTAACAATAATGTACATGTAACTATAAAAGATAAGAGTGGTGCTTCATGGGATTTTGCAACAGATCAAAATGCAGTTAAAGGTGAATGGAAAAAAGTAGTAGTTACTCTTGACAAAACCCAGAAATTAAATTGGTCTCAAATAAGTGAAATTAGACTTGGAGAGTACTGGAATTACAATAACATATATTACTTTGATGATTTATACTTTGGTGTAAACGCTTCAGATAATGCACCTAATTATGTAAAACAAAGTTCATCTCCAATTGGTCAAAGTGACTTCCTAAAATCACAAGATGGGTTTCTATGGAACCAAAATAATAAGAAGGTTGCACTTAGAGGTGTAAATCTTGGTGGATGGTTAGTTCAAGAGTCATGGATGTGCCCAGTAAATGGAGAAGATAGAAAATGGGCTAATCTTGATAGTATTAATGCGTTAAAGAGTCGTGGGTTTACTGATAAACAAATTCAAGATTTATATGATACATATGAGAGTAATTGGGTTACAACAGATGACTTGGATAAACTTGAAGATATGCACGTAAATCTTGTTCGTATACCTTTCTGGTATAGAAACTTTATGAGTGATGAAAATGGTACTTGGATAACTGGAAGCGATTTAGATTCAAATCCTGGTATTCAAAAGCTTGACTGGGTAATTAAAGAATGTAGTAAACGTGGAATATATGTTATTTTAGACTGTCACGGAGTTCCGGGTGGACAAAGTATGGATCACAGTACAGGTACTCTTGGACAAAATAATATTTATACTAGCGATAAGGATCAAAAAATTTTTGAAGACATGTGGACTAAAATAGCAAATCGTTATAAAAATAGTCCTGATGTTGCTGCTTATGATATTATGAATGAACCTCAAAACAATAATGGTTATACAGGAGATCATGCATATACACCGGGCTCGGCTGAAGCTCTTAAATACACATATGATATTTATAATAAGCTGTATAAGACTATAAGAACAGTTGACCCAAATCATGTGATTTCTATGGAAGCTATATGGGCAGGGGATTGCTTACCAGATCCAAAAACTTACGGATGGACCAATATGCTTTATCAGATGCATTTATATGATAGTACTAAAGATAATATAAATGCTAGAGTTAACGATTTAATTAATTTCCAAACTCAATATGGAACAGCTGTTTATGCAGGAGAATTTAATTTTGGTGATACAAATGAAGAATATGGAATAGAGCAAATGAATAAGTATGGAATAAGTTGGAGTTCATGGGCTTATAAGGGATCAAAACAGGACCCTGGCAACAATTGGTTCTTATATGTAGGTCAAAAAGAAGTAGCTGATACTACCAAAGATTCATTTGATGAGATCAAACGAAAATGGGGTCAACAAATACAGACAAGTAAATTTTATACAAATTCTACAACTGTAGCTGCTAGAATAGCGCTAAATACTACTGCGCCAGTTCCTAATAGTGTCTTTAATCCAACATTTAGTCCAAAGGCAGCTATAATTACATCACCAGAGGATGTAACTATTTCTTGTGCAACAAAAGGAGCAACCATTAAGTACACTACTGATGGAAGTGATCCAAAGTCAAGTTTAACAGCTACGTCTGGAGTTTCTCCAATAAAAGTACATGTAAATCCAGAAACTACAATAAAAGCGTATGCAGTTAAAGAAGGTATGGATGCCTCAGAAGTAATAACTGCAGATTATACATTGCCAAAGGTAAGTAATCCAACATTTAGTCCTATTGCTGGAGGAATTATTAGTTCATCCAATGTAACAATAACTTCTGCAACAAAAGGAGCTATGATTAAATATACTACAGATGGAAGTGAACCAAAAACAAGTAGTACAGCAAAATCAGCAGCTTCACCATTAACTATACAGATTGATCCAAATACAAAAGTAAAGGCTTATGCATTTGAAAATAACATGAGTGCTTCTGAGACAGTAACTGCAGAGTATCCAGTACTTTTGACTAGTAAATGGTATCAAAATTTCGAATCAGGAGTTGGTTTTTCTGCTGGAGTGAAAAATGCTGCTGTAAATAGTTATGCTGATACAGGCTCTATAGGTGGATCAAAAGCTGTAAAACTTGTAGTTGATTCAAGTGGAGATCCTGGAGAGGCAAATAGATGCGTTAATATATTACCTCAAAGTGGAAGTAAAGTTGATGCAAAAGGATACAATTATTTAGCCTTTTATGTAAAAGATACACAAGGGAACAATACTGAAAAGATAACAATAATAGATGCTGGTGGATCATCTTGGAGTGGATGGACAGATCAGAATGCTGTTAAAGATAGATGGACTAAGACAACCTTGCCATTAAGCTCCGTTAAGGGTGTTGATTTATCAGCAATAAAAGAAATAAGAATTGGAGAATGGAATTCCGGTACTTATTATTTGGATGACGTGTACTTTGAACAAACAGAAAGTGATGCTAGTCCATTTACTCAAGTGGCTTCTAGAATAACAAGTGTGGAAGCACCAGCAAAGGATGCAACACAGTTAACATTACCAAAAGTGCCAAATGGTTATAAAATAAAAATTAAGTCATCAGATAAGCCTAATGTAATAACTGAAGACGGAAAAATAATACCACCAACAGTAGATACAACAGTAGCATTAGTGTTTACTGTAACAAATGTAGCTGATGGAACAACAGCAGACACAGCTAGTATAAATGTTATAGTACCAGCTAAAACAAGCAAAGATGCAACATTAAAAACCATAGCAGTAAATGCTGGAGAAGTATATTTTCAGTTTACACCAAAGCATACAACATATACTGTAAAACTTTCATCAGAGACAAGAAAGGCACCACAAGTTTATGCAGTAGCAACAAATTCTAAAGCTAAAGTTGTAATAACACAAGCAACTAAACCAAATGGAACAGCAACAATAAAGGTAACAGCTGAAGATGGAAAAACAACCAAAACATATAAAATTAAATTTAAAGTTAAACGTAGCCATATATTAGATTTAGATTTATAAAGTTAGAGAAAAAAATAAGTTTATTAGGAGTGCAGAGATTATTAAAATCACTGCATTCTTTTTGTATAATATAAAACTAATTTTACTCGGGAATATATTAAAAACAGATATGCAAAGCTTTATAATTATAGTGTTTTGCATAGCAATTGATATGTAACAAGTATATGTTAAAAAGAGCAAACCATAACCAGATATATTTTTATATGCAGCAAATAAATTAGGAGTTTTGCCTGAAGAATGTGTTGTTATAGAAGATTCTCATAAAATCAAGATATATCTAAAGCTGATAAAATTATAAATGCCTTTGATAAGATAGATATTAATAATATTTAGCGAATACATTAATATTCTAAATTTTCGTAGAATAAAGGAGAAAAGTTTTTATTAAGCCGTTTAGATAAAGAAATAGTATTGAGCTAATTTAATGTTCCAAAATGCTATTTCTTTATACTTTTTTATAAAAAACAAAGATTTAATATAAAAACATAAAATGTACATAAATGATGGCTATAATTATTATATATAATAGTTTGTTATTTATTGGAGGTGTATTTTTATGGTTAATTATTTATTCCCAAATTCAGGTGATATGATTTATGGGTTTTTCATGAGCTTTTTATTTATAATGATATCTGTAGGGTCGTACTTTCTATTTAGAGCTTTTTATACTTCCAAAATGAGATATGGTTTAAATAGAGTAAAAAAATAAAAGATTTAGTTTTTGCTAAAAATAAATAAAACACCAGATGCCATAGAAGCATCTGAGGTTTTATTTATTTGATTTTAATTTAAATGAGCTCGAAAAAGATTTAAATGCTGCCAAACCAGGGACTGCAACAAAAGAGAAAAGTTTTAAATTTGTTTTAAAGGATAACAATTGGCTTCCAGAAGATAGTTTTGAATACGGAAAAGAAATTGGAAATATGGTTTCTAACCAATAAAGAAGTAGGATGTTAATCATCCTATTTTTTTTTATTACAGAGGGGGAAAGGAAAAATAAAAAAGTTGATGAATTTTATAAAGTCTACATTAATGCCGTAAAGAAAATAAACATAACAGCAAAGAAAATCTCTGAAAGTGATAAAACAGCTAAAGTAAATGTTAAAGTAACCATAATTTAATGGTACAGGGCCATTTGAAGTAATAACTGCAGATACTTCAGCAATTGAATCATATAGTAAATCTGAAATAGCTCCGTTATTTTCAGTACTTACAACCATTTGCGTTTGCTTGTTGTTGTATATAGAATTTATAATTTCACAGGCAGCGTCGGAATAATAAGCCCCACCACGTTGTGTTAATTGTTCTGATTTGTGATCTAAATTATGATTTTTATATGACTCAAATGATTCAGCTTCTATGCGTTTAACATTTTCAGCTCTTGTCTCACCTTTCTCAAATTCTTTAAGTTCATTTTTTAACATGTCATCTTCTAGCTTCTCTCTTCCTTCCTCAATGTCAACTAGCCAGATTTCTGTTAGAGGAAGTTCCTTATAATGTTTTATAAAACTCCCCATTAGTTCTTGAGTGTAGCTGCTGTCACCACCAATTGTAACAATTTTTAACTTTTTCATAAGTGTTATTTCCCCTTTTTAGTTGGAAGTACAGGGTAGCCTAAAGCCCATTTAGAACTTGTACTTCCATATAAAGATAACTTACGGTTTGATAATAGCACATAATGAAAAAGTCTAGCCCTTCATTCTGTAATCGATTTTTTCATATTTTGAAAATATTATATAAGTTCATCTTTGTAGTAGGTTAAATAGTATCTGTTTAAAAGCAGTTCTATAAAAATCATCATTTACTGTATTTTTTACTCATCTTTTAAAGCATTTTGTATAAAAAATACTACCACTTATGCATTTTTCATGGTTTTAAATTTATTTAATCTATATAATGAAATTGTTGAAGGGGGAAGAGAGTTGAAGGTTGATTTAAAAATAGATTCTGAATTTAACGAGAGCAAGTTAATTATAGAATCGCCAGAAATGACAGAAGAAATAGAAGCAGTTTTGAAATTTTTAAAGCATGTTTCAAAAACGTCACATTATAGGCAGTAGAGATGAAAAAATGTACATTCTTGATCCCGATAATATATTCTTTTTTTATAGTGAAAACAAAAAGATAATAGCTCAAACTAGAGATAATAGCTATGAGATAAAAGAAAAATTATATGAACTTGAAGAACAATTTGAAAATACATCCTTTATAAGAATATCAAAATCCGTTATTGCAAATGTAGATAAAATCAAAAATTTAGAAATGTTTTTCAATGGAACCATGTGCGTCAATTTTACTAATGGAAAACAGGAGTATGTGTCTAGAAAATATGTAACAAAGATAAAGGAATATTTGAGTATTGGAGGTAAATAAATATGAATTATTTTAAGGAAGCATTAAAAAGAGGAGCTTTAGGGATAACTGTAGGAACTTTTATATGGCAGGTAATATTCTGCATTGAAGCCTATGCATATGGAATAGATGGGAATGTACCTGAACGGATGGTTGTAGATGGTTTATTTATTGCTGGTGTATTGGGATTTTTTATGTCAGCGGCATCAGTTGTGTTTAAAGTTGAATGGTGGAGCGAATTGAAGAAATTAGTAATTCATTTTGTAATACTTGGAGGTGTGTTTTCTATAGCATCTATTTTAGGAAAGTGGATGCCAGAAGGGGTAGGACCAAAGATAGGATATGCAGCAATTTTTGTACTTATTTATGTTTGCATATGGATTTCTTTTAGGGTATATTGGAAAGCAAGAATAAGAGAAATTAATGGGAAACTTGAAAATAAAAACTAGGTAAAAAACTATTGCACATAAAATTGATTTGTCTATTTAGGATAAGTCAATTTTTTTATTTGTTGTGACTACAAAAAGTTTGCTGTGATAATTGATTTTTAGACATCAATGTGTAATCATGAAATTATTAAGTACATTTACATAGTTAGTAGAAAAAAATAAATGATAAAGAGTGGATGATAATGAGTAAATTTTCAAACTTATTAAGGATGATAATACTCTTGAGAAGCAATGGCAAAATGAAAATTTCTGATATTTCAAGGGAACTTCAAGTTGATGAGAGAATGGTTAGAAAATACAAAAAAGATTTAGAATTAGCTAATGTATACATTGAATCGACAACGGGAAGTAATGGTGGATATTAACTAGAAGGATATGATTATTTATTAAACCTTGATATAAATGAAGATGAGTATTCTGCATTAAGTATTGTTGATAGTGAACTTAGACAATGCAATTTTATGTATTCAGATGAAATAAATTCACTTACAGATAAAATTACGGCAGCTAGAAAAATGAAAGATAGGCAAATAAATGATGTTGAGTATTTTATAAAATCAGATGTATCAATAGAGCAGGACAAGAAAAAATTATTAGATATACACAAAGCGGTTATAACTAAGTTTAAAATAAGAATAAGATATTTTGCTTTAAGTTCAGGTGAGAGTACCAGGATTATTCACCCGTATGCACTCATAAACTATAGAAATGCTATTTATGTTGCTGCATATTGTGAGAAAAGAAGCAGTATTAGAGATTTTAAGATATCAAGGATATTTGAGTATGAGGTTCTTTCTGAAAAGTTTATTTTTCCAAAGGATTTTTCACTTAAGGAATATATGAAAAACAATTTTGGAATATATAGGGATGGAGTGTATAAATTGAAACTTCACGTTTTTTATCCTATGTCATATATCGTAAGCGAAAAAATATGGGTTAGCAATTAGAAAATAACCTGGAATGAGGATAAATCTATAATATTTGAGGCAACCATGGAAGGTAAAACTGAAATTATAAGTTGGGTGCTTAGTATGGGAAGTAATGTTAAGGTTTTGGAGCCTGAGGAACTTAAATTAAAGATTAAGGATGAAGTTGAAAGGATAAAGCAGTATTATATAGATGGACAAACTAAAAGATTAAAATGACTAACATTATAATTTTACAAGTAGTATTTTGGATGCTTTAATCAGTTTAAACTGGACAGAGGACAATTGACAGTGAAGTATGATTTTTTTCGGCTGAGTTTTGAAAAATCTAAATTTAATGCTCTTGCAGCGCACAAAATATAATGCTAGCTGCGTTGAATACTATATTTGTCCACTGTGTAAGTATTAAATTTTGCAGTGAACCTAATTTTTTCAAAAATAGCGTTGAGAGCTTCATATTGAAGGCATAAAGTGACTTTGTTATAATATTAACATGCACTACTGGAGGTTCACTGCAAATGTATTCAATTTTAGAGGTTTATGAAACTGTGTAGATTAGGAAAAGTGGGACTTTAGAGTTTTTAAAATCTTGGGTTTTATAAGAACTATATTGCCTTAATTTAGGGTACAATATATAGAGATTGAAATGGGAGATGAGAAAGGTATATGCATTGTGACAAGAATTGTATTAAGTGCACAGGAAAATACTGTGTATCAAAGGTATATATTTTTTCAACATTACAACCAGAAGCTTTTAAAAAAATATCAGATATAATTATTACAAGGAAATATAGAAAAGGGCAGGTTATATTCTTTGAAGGTGATGTTGAAGATAAACTTTATATAGTGAATCAGGGTAAAATAAAAATTTACAAGTATAACAGAGAAGGCCGCGAGCAGATATTATATATATTGTCGGAAGGCAAGTTTATTGGAGATATGAGCCTTTTAAAAAAGGGGAATTTTCAGTTTAATGCAGAGGCTCTTGAAGATACTTTAATATGCACTATTGCAAAAGATGATTTTGATGAAATAATTACTAGAAACCCAGAAATAACCTTAAAAATCCTTGAAGTTCTTCATGATAGGCTGATGAGCCTTGAGAATCTTATACAAAATCTAAGCACAAAAGATATAGAAACTAGAATTGCTTCTATGCTCTTAAGCTTTGCAGGAGATTTTGGTGTAGAAGATGATAATGGAATAGTTATTGACCTTCCATTAAACAGAGAAGAAATGGCAAACTACATAGGGGTCACTAGAGAAACTATAAGTAGAAAACTCACTTCTCTTCAGGATGATGGTGTAATTGAATTAATAGGCAATAAGAGGCTTATAATAAAGAACAAAGCATATTTTCAGAATATGATGTAGATAAACCGCTTCAACTATTGAAATTCATGTGCACCAAAATGTCTAGAAGACGGCATTTTGGTACAAATAAATTTCAAGTTTCAAGGTGGTTTATCTTTAAAATGATTTTAAAGGCTGCCCGTCAAAATTGGGGCGGCCTTAGTTAAAGTTATACTATAAATTCTGCGGCCATTTTTCCTGTGTTTACGGAGGTCACTTTTTTAGCATTATCATAGAAGTTAATTCTAAGAGGAAGGTGTAGATCATTTTCCCCTGTAGCTTTAATAATTTTAGTAGAATCAAGGAGATTTATGTTGCTCTGCTTTAGATAATCATTTATTATTTCTATAGCTTCACCACTCCATCCATAAGAGCCAAAGGCAAAACCGTATTTGCTAGAAAGATCCATAGAAACTATTTCTTTTATATAAGCTTCAATATTACCTATCATGTCACCGTATCTTGTGGAACTTCCTATGACAATTATGTCACTTTCCGCTGCCATTTCTTTTACAACATCAATTGATGAGGTTTTGGCATTTATTATTCTGGCTTCTATTCCTGAGTCTATAAGACCTTCATAAATATCATTTGCTATTTTTCCAGTATTGCCTGTCATAGAAGTATATAAAATAAGCGCTTTTTTATTGGATGCATTTTTAAGACTCATTTTATCGTATAAATCAATAAACTTTTTAGCATTATTTCTTAATATAAAGCCGTGAGCTGGGGCTATAATATTTATTTCTATATCCTTTAGCTTATGAAGCATTTCTCTTACATAAGGTCTGTGAGAGGCCATAATAAGCGAGTAGTAAACTTTAAAGTCTTCAGTTATATCTTCTGATGCAAGGTCATTAAATAATTTGTAAGTTGCTATGTGAGTGCTAAATATATCACAAGGATAAAGCACCTTATCTTCAATTGAATAAGTTATCATGGTTTCTTCTGTATGAAGATATGGAACCTGAAAAAATTTTAATGTCTTTCCGCCTATGTCTAGGGTATCGCCATCTTTTATTATAAGATATTCTCTGTTATGCAGTTTAAACATGCCATTCAAAAATTCTTTAGCTTTTTCAGTTGTAACAATTACGGCATTTTTTGCCTTGCTCATTAAAGCAGGAAGTGCACCTGCATGATCTGGCTCTACATGGTTTATGACTACATATTTTAAAGTATTTAAGTCAAAGTTTTCTGAAAGCTTTTTTACAAATTCTACTCCAAAAGAAATATCTACAGTATCTATTAATGTAGGCTTTTCAGTTTCTAAAAGATACGAGTTATAGGTTGTTCCTTTTTCTAGTATCAATCTGTGGAATGGAACAGGTCTATCATCTACCTTACCAACCCAAAATGATTTTTCAGCAATTTGTATTTTATTATTCATCATTATCTCTCCTTCGTATATCTCTTGTATTACCGATGCTTTGATTATATGAGTTATTGACTATTTAAACTATGACCACAATCAATTTAAAATTTGATTTCAATCACAGAATTAATGGCTGCTTTTGGGGTAAATTATAGCTAAAGATAAAATAAAATGGAGGATAAAAATTATGAATAATATATTTAGTTTAGATCAAAAAATTGGAGAGATTGTTGCCAAGTTTCCAAGGGCTATGGAGATATTTAAACAGTATAAAATAGATTTTTGCTGTGGAGGAGATAGACTGCTTAAAGAAGCTATTAAGGAACAAAGACTAAGTGGAGAAGAAATAGTATCTAAAATAAATGAAGAATATAGTAAATATATAATTGAAGAGACAAAGAATGTAGATTGGAACAGAGAACCTTATTCAAGGCTAATTGAACACGTTATAAATACTCATCATGCTTATTTGAATGAGACACTACCGCGTCTTAGCAGCTTACAACAAAAATATTAAGAGTACACGGTGCAAACCACTCAGAACTAATTAAAGTACACAAGCTTTTTCACAGTTTAAAGATGGAATTTGAGCAGCATCTTATAAAGGAAGAAGAAATTGTATTTCCACTTATAATTGAATACGAAAAAACAGGAGATGAAGATATACTAATAAATGCAACTCAAAAAATCACAGAATTAGAAGAAGAACACGAGGGAGCAGGCTCTATATTAAAGGAATTAAGGGAAATTACAAATAATTATGAAATTCCAGAAGATGTTTGTAACAGTTATATAGGGACTTATAGACTGCTTGAAGCTTTGGAGGATGATACCTTTAGGCACATTCATCTTGAAAATAATATTATGTTCCCAAGACTTATGAGTGAAGCAAAGAAAGAGTAAGGGGTACAGAGTACAATGAAGGATGATTTATCTTCCTCTCGTCAGATAAATCTAAAACTTATAAAATGCTTAGATATTTCAATTGTCTGAGCATTTTTTCAGCGAGCAAACATTCACGGGGCATGGGTTTCGCTCATTGAGTTCATTACAATACTTCTTAAGTATTTCATTAGTTTATAAATTTATTGTACTGTCGAAAGTTGTTCAACAACAAATGCACCATCATTATACAAGGAAAGTAGCTTTAAAAATTACTTTTACAGAGAACTCCTATTTGGTGAGAGGGAGAGAGGAATATTAAAGTGAAAATGGCCTTGGAGCTCCGTACCGAAATTCATATGTTAGGCTGCGGCGGGTTTCTCACGTTAAAGGGATAGAGTATAATCATAGCCATTTTTGTGACGTACTTGAAGAGGCTTATATCGCGAGGTATAGGTAAAATAGGATGGTAACACGAAGGTTAACTCTCGTTCCTAAGATTAATTTCTTAGGAACGGGAGTTTTTTTATTTTCTATAAAGTTCATCCGAGGCACAAGGAAATCAATTCCTTTTCCATTTGATTTAAAAAATCATATTGGAGGAATGAAAAATGAATATTTTAATTGGAGGGGCATGGCCATATGCAAATGGATCACTGCATGTGGGACGTATTTCATCAGTATTACCAGGGGATGTTATTGCAAGGTATTATAGGGCGAAGGGAGATAACGTATTATATGTTTCAGGAAGTGACTGCCACGGAACACCAATTGCCATAAGAGCTAAAAAAGAAAATATAAAACCAGGTGCAATTACAGATAAGTACCATAAGGAATTCAAATATTGCTTTGATAAACTTGGATTTTCCTATGATTACTATTCAAGAACAGATGACGAATATCATAAAAAAGAGATTGAAAAGATAGTTAAAAAGTTATATAAAAATGGATTTATTTATGAAAAGGAAGTAAAACAGCTGTATTGTGAACATTGCAATCAATTTTTGCCAGACAGGTATGTTGAAGGAACTTGTCCAGTATGCGGCAATAAGGCAAGGGGAGATCAGTGTGATTCCTGTCAAACTATATTAGAACCACTAGAATTGAATAATAGAAAGTGCAAGCTATGCGGCGAAGAACCAGTTGTAAAAAGTGGAAAGCAATTGTATTTTGCACTTTCAAAATTTCAGCAAACCCTTAAAAAGTATTTTGATAAAACTAAAAGTGAATGGAGATTAAATGCGGTTAACAATACGGAAAGATATTTAAAAGAAGGGCTTCGCGACAGGGCAATTTCAAGAAACCTTGATTGGGGGATAGATGTGCCAATTGAAGGGTATGAGGATAAAAAAATATATGTTTGGATAGATGCTGTTCTTGGATATTTAACTGTGAGCAAAAAATGGGGAGAGGAAAATCATAAAGATTGGAAAAAGTTTTGGGATAAGGATGCTAGAAGCTACTATATTCATAGCAAAGACAATATTCCATTTCATACCGTTATACTTCCAGCCCTTTTAAGTGGAATTGGAATCGAAAAACTTCCTGACAGGGTTGTCTCTAGTGAATATGTGACTTTGGAAGGGAAAAAAATATCAACAAGTAACAATTGGGCGGTTTGGGTTCCAGATATAATTGAAAAATATAATCCAGATGCCATAAGATATTTTCTCATATCAAATGGGCCAGAGAGAAGGGATACGGATTTCTCTTTTAGAGAATTTATTAAGAAAAATAATAACGAGCTTCTTTCTGCATATGGCAATCTTGTAAATAGAACTTTGGTTTTTGTAAATAAGTATTTTGATAACTTCGTGCCAGAGGGAGAAGAAGATGAAGCTTTAAAAAAATCTATTTTAGAGCTGTATGTTAATATAGGAGATAAGATAGAACATGGAGAACTAAAAAATGCTGTTGATGAGGTTTTTGAATTTATAAGAAGCATAAATAAATATTTTGATGAAAATACTCCTTGGGTTACTATAAAGAGTGATAAGAAGATTTGCGGAAATGTTATTTATAATTGTTTAAATGCAATAGCTAATATAGCCAATATACTTGAACCATTTTTACCTTTTTCATCTCACAAAATTAAGCACTGGCTTGAATTTAATGTGGATAAGTTTGAGTATTTTTCTTTGGAGTGTGGAAAACAAATTGGGGAGTTTGAAATTTTGTTTGAAAGATTAGATAAAAAGATTATTGAAGAAGAAGAGATAAAGCTTCAAGCTAAAAAAGGATGATTTTCTTCTGTTTCACTACTGTGGGAGCGAAGTAACAATGCTGAAAGAACGATTTAAAAAAGTCCTAATAAATCTTAGATTTATAGGACTATTTAAGAAAGTACTTTTATCTAGTTCAAGAATCACATGGGCTAAACGCCTAAACCCACAGTGGTTTATGCGACGAAGCATTGTTACTTCGCAATCTTTGTACTATTTTCCTGGTGTAAAAGGGCAGTAGCCTATTTCATCACTTTTGTTTTTCATTTCTGCCCATAAATTTTCATCTTTTAATGCATCTATAGCTGTAGGGTATAAAATGTAATTTTCCTTATAAATGTGGTCTCTTAGATGAAAAACAATATATTTAGCCAATTCATCTACTTTTGCTTTACATTCATCAAAGTCAGCATTTTGAGCTTCATGTGCTGCGTCTCTGAGCAATCTTTTCCTTTTCCTAAGATCATCATGTTCCATCCTCATTATTCTAGTTGGACCTGTAATATTTCTCTTTTCAAGCTCTGGAAATAATACATCTTCTTCGCGTTTGTGATGTTTTTCTGCATCCAAAATATTATTTGCTAAATGCTCTAATTTTGTAAATAAGTTTGGATTTTCACTGTAATTATTTAAGGCTTGAATGGTTAAATTAAGTGCTTCTAATTCTGTTAAGAATTCCTTTATTTTTTCATGTTCAATTATAAGAGTATCTAACATATGCCCAGGCTCAATTTTTTTCTTGAGTTTTACCAATTCATCGCTAAGAACTTCCATATGGATGTCACATAAATTTCTTAAGTCTTGTGGATTTACCCCTTGCTCTATAAGGCGCTGTTCTGCAATAGATAATTCTATAGGATCTATATTTGCAACTATATTTAAAGCTTCTCTCCTTGATTCTTCCGTTACACCTTCGTTAAGCTTTCTTAAAACAGCTGTAAGATTTTTAATTCTATCTTCATTTATTGAGTTCATATACAATACCTCCTAAGTATTTCATTAATTTATAGATTTATTTTACTGCCGAAAGTTATTAATTAATGTGATTTCAATCAAATTTTTTTTGAATAATTAATACGGTAAACGCTCATATTAATCTTAGGAATTATTTGTAAGGAGTGAAAATAATGAAAGAATTGAGTAAGGATGTTTACTGGGTAGGAGCTATTGATTGGAAAGTAAGATATTTTCATGGTTATGAGCTTTCAACGCATAGAGGAAGTTCATACAATGCATATCTTATAAAAGATGAGAAGACAGTACTTATAGATACGGTATGGGAACCACTGACGGATAGGCTTATTGAAAATTTGAAAGAGGTTGTAGATATAAGCAAAATAGATTATGTTGTAATGAATCATTTGGAACCAGATCATTCTGGAGCTTTGCCTACTATTATGAAGTACATTCCTAATGCCACTATAATAGTGTCCAAAAAGGGAATGGAAAGTATAAAGGAATATTACCATACAGATTGGAATTTAAAGGTGGTTACTCAAGGCGAAAAAATTAACATAGGAAAGCATGAGCTTATGTTTATAGAAGCATCAATGCTGCACTGGCCGGATAGTATGTTTACATATTTACTAGGAGAAAATATTTTGTTTTCCAATGATGCCTTTGGGCAGCACTATGCATCTTCAAAGCTTTTTAATGACTTGGCAGATGAATGTGAGATTTATCAGGAAGCGTTAAAGTACTATGCAAATATATTGACACCTTTTAGCAAAATGGTTACTAAAAAGATAGAACAGATAAAAGAACTTAAGTTGCCTATAGATATGATAGCACCAAGTCATGGAATAATATGGAGAAAAGATCCTATGAAAATTGTTGAGAAGTATTATGAGTGGTCAAAGGGTATATCTGAAAAAAGCGCTGTAATAATATATAACTCTATGTGGGGAGCAACACATAATATGGCGGAATTTATAGCAAAGGGTTTGGCACAAGGAGGCGTTCAATATAAGATATTCAATACAGGAACAGCTGATAGAAATGATATTTTAGCGGAAGTTTTTAAGGCTAAAGGCATAATTTTAGGGTCATCGACGGTAAATAACGGTGTACTAACGTCAATAATGCCAGTTGTGGAAGATTTAATGGGGCTAAAGTTTATTGATAAGGTTGGCGCAGCTTTTGGAAGTTATGGTTGGAGTGGAGAATCCCCTAAAATGTTATCTGATTATCTTACAAAGGCTAAAATCGAAGTTATAGAAGAACCATTAAAGGCTAAATACATGCCAGATGAACAGGAACTTCAAAGCTGCATGGAGTTTGGAAAAAAATTTTGCAAAAATTATGTTATCAAAAATGGAGGTGGGGAAATAAGGTGGCTTGCAGGATTATTATTGTTGGAGCTGGAGTTGCCGCTGTAAATGCAATAAAGGCAATAAGAGAGTATGATAAAGAATCGGAGATAATCCTTATTGGGGATGAAAAGTTTTATCCTTACAGCAGAATAAAATTAACTAAAAGTATGCTTGAGAATCTTGAGGAAGATAAAATTCTTTTGCAAAAAAAAAAGATTGGTATGCAGCCAATAATGTAAGTTTGTATTTAGGTAGATCAGTTATTAAAGTTGATACTGATAACCACAAGGTTATTTTAGATGATGAAAGTAAATTTTCCTATAAAAAGCTTCTTTTGGCAAGTGGAGCTCATAATTTTATTCCTCCAATACAAGGTATAGAAAAGCCGGGAGTATATTCAATAAGGAAGTTAGAGGATATTAAAAAGTTGCAAGATACTTTAAGAGAAAAAGAAGTGATTTTAAACATAGGCGGAGGAATACAAGGCTTAGAAACTGCATGGGTACTCCATCAACATGGAAAAAAAATTATTATAGTTGAGTTTCAAAACCGATTAATGCCTGCACAACTTGACGATAAAGCTTCAAGGACTCTTCAAAGAGCTATTGAAAGTTTTAATATAGAAGTACATTTGAATACTCAGGTTAAGACCATCGTTGGAGAAAGTGAGGTTAAAGAAGCTTTAACAAATTCTGGTGATAATTTAAAATGTGATATGGTAGTTTATTCTGTGGGTATAAGGACAAATATAGATTTCCTTCAAGATTCACTAATAAGTTTAAATCATGGTGTAATAGTAAATAATATGATGCAAACTAAATTAAAAGATGTATATGCTGCTGGTGATGTTGCAGAATTTGAGGGTAAAATATCGGGAAGCTGGAGCGCAGCAGCCAATCAGGGAAAAATTGCGGGATACAATATAGCAGGTAAAGAGGTTAAGTACTCTGGGATAGTACCTGTAACAACTTTAAATGCTTTTAACATTTCTTTATTTTCTATAGGAAATGTAGATGAGAAGCAGTGCAGCACTACATTAACTGATGGAGATGATATGTCTTTGTCGTACAAAAGAATATTTATAAAGTATAATCATATTGTAGGGGCAATAATAATAGCGATGCCAAAAAATTACCGCTTCTTAAAAAGGTTATTGAAAATAAAGTAGATATCACTAAGTTTACATCACATTCAATGTCTGTAAGCGAGCTTATAGATAAGCTAAAAGGTTAAAAATTGAGTATAGATTTTCTTTATTGATCCATATTGTTGTAATTATAACATTTCATTGTAATATAGTTTAAGAATTTCATGCTTTTTATAAACCTATATGTTATAATACCAATATAACAAAATAAAGGAGATGAATTTAATGCTCTTTTTAACATTTTTTCTATGTGGAGTTTTAATATTGGGGATAGGAGTATTTTTATATAAATCAAAGAAAATAGAAATACTTTCTGGATATGATATGACAAAAGAATATGATAGAGAGGGACTTGCTAAGTTTGATGGAAAAAACCTTATGTATATAGGTGGACTTTTAATAGTTTTAGGCTTTTTAAATTTATTTTTTAAATATGACAGGTTATTTATTATATCATTGATTATCTTTTTTATTTTGATAATGGTGCTTGTTATGGTATCTGTAAAAGGAAGCGGAAAATACATTTTATCAGAGAATGAAAATTCAATACGATCAAGGCAAAAACAAAATAAGCTGGGCTTAATAGTTATATTGGTTATTATTCTAGTGACAATTATACCTATAGGAATTATTTTTGGAATAGAACTTAATGGAAAGACAGAAGTTAGTGTAAATGGAAAAGAAGTAAAAATAAAATCAGGTCTAGAATCAACAAGTTTTAATTTTAATGACATAAAAAAAGTATATATTAAAAATACAATTCCTAATTTCAGCAAAATATCTGGACTTAATATGGAGGATATAAACAGAGGTAGATTTAATGTATCAGGGTATGGTGATGGACATATTTTTCTTGAAACGAACAAGGGACCGTATTTATATGTAATGTTAAAAGATGGCTTTGTTATAATCAACAGCAAGGATGCTTCAAAAGTTAATGGATATTATCATAAAATTAGCAATAAGTAGAAGTAATGACAAAGTAAAAATATTGCGAAGTAATACTGCTTTGCAACATTAAAAAAATTCTATAAATCTAAGGTAAAAAAATCATAAAATCCTAAGATATTTCAATAACTTCCTATCGGTCAAACAAATTAAAATATCTAAGTATTTTATGATTTTTTACCAAGATTTATTAGAATTTTTTTAAATCGTTCCTTCAGCAGTATTACTTCGCTCCCACGGTAGTGCAAGGAAAAAATTCCTCCGTACCTACGGAATTTTGGGTGTGAACTTGTCCTCTCATTTAATATCTCAAGATACTGTTACTTCGCAATATTTTTATTTTCCGAATCGCATAAGATAATTATGCAGTGCTCCAATTAAATTTGAATCATTAAAAAATTTGCAGCGTACTATTTCAGGTTTTATCATGTATTTTATTTCTGTTGAGCATTTTTCAATATTCTTTTCAATGTATTGAAATAATATATCTTGTCTACTTATTCCACCCCCAATAGCAAACTTTTCAGGGTCATAAATATGCTGAAGGTTATATAATTGTAGAACTAGTTTATGACAATATTCATCTAATATCCGTAATGCGTCTTCATCGCCGCTGTTAGCGTATTCAAAAAACTTACGACCATCTACTTTGTCTAATGGTAAATCCTTGGATCTTGCAAGGGGGATAGTTAGTCCACATGTTCCACAATCGTCTGCAAAAGTTTGAGTAGATTTTCCGTATAAAGGAGGATTATTAGTAAAAATAAAGCTAAATTCACCAGCAATAAAATGCTTTCCTTTGAGAAGTTTTTTATCTTTAATTATTCCACCGCCGATGCCAGTACCAAGAACTACTACAATACCATCATCATAGTCTTTAAGATTTCCAACCCAAGCTTCTGCAAGTGCAGCGCATTTTCCATCATTTTCTATTGAAATTGGAACAGGGCAGCGTTTACTTAGGATAGTTCCTATTTCTGTTTCATTATTGTATTCCAAAGCACCTCCAGTATATAAGTATCCAGTATTACTATTAATTCTTCCAGGCATGCTTATAGCTATTCCAGAAATTACGTTTTTGTACTTGTCAAAAATCGAGCCTATGGTATCGATAAAATGTTCTAATGTATCAACGGGGGTAGGGCTTTGATTTTTTTCTATAAATTCTGCTTTTTCATTCATAATGGCATATTTTATGGCTTGACCGCCAACATCTAGTACTAAAAAGTTCATCATGATCACTCCTAAATATTTTGTGAGATAAATGTATACATTTTCATATAATTATTTAAATTGTACCATATAAATTTATAAAATAATAGGCAAAACTATGCTCACTGTAGTTCCAACGTTAGGTTTGCTTTTTATGGATACACCATATTTATCACCATATAAAAGCTTGATTCTATCATCGACATTTTTTATACCTATTCCTGTAAAGTGCTTATGCTTTGAAGTTTTTGATAAAAATAAAGTTGATAATTCAGTTTTATCTATACCAATTCCATCATCAATTATTTCGCAGAGCAGATTTTTACTTTTTTCTGATATAAATACGTGAATATGTCCTTCTTCGTCGCCTGTAAAGGCATGAAAAAAAGCATTTTCTATAAAAGGCTGCAGCATGAGTTTTGGAAGCTTATATTCATTGCATTGAGGAAAAACATGAAAGTTAACCTTTATTTTTTCTCCGTATCTCATTTCATTTATAAATACATAATTTTTTAAATTAAGAATTTCTTTTTCTACAGTAACTGTTTCACTTGTATCACTTATTGTATTCTGTAGTAAAGAGATAAAAGAATCTATAGTACTACCTGTTTTTTCTTTATCACCTTTTAGCATTAGCCATTTTATGGAGGCTAAAGTATTATATATGAAATGAGGGTTAATTTGCATTTGAAGGGCTGACAATTCAGCTTTTCTTTGTTTTTTTTGGGCTAGCATTAGTTTTTCTACGTAATCGTTAAGACTATCAAGCATGTAATTAAAGGAACTACTAAGCTTTGTTATTTCGGGACTACCCTTAAGATTTATGTGATTGTTAAAGTTGCACTCAGTAATTTTAGACATTTCTTTTACTAAAATTCTGAGAGGTGCTGTAGTTTTTCTTGTTACCATAAATAAAATTGAAAAGGTTATAAAAATTATTATTGAGCAAATAAATATTATTTGTTTAGTATTATACATGTCACTTAAAGCTTTATTTGTATCTATTATATTTACAAGATAAAAATCATATATGGGCATATATTGTGATAATATTATGCATTTCTTTTTATTTAAAGTTATATTTAAATACTTAATATGATTTTTTTGATTTCTTTGCCTAGATTTAAAAGATTATAATTTTTACTTCCAATCATATTATTAATGCTGGAAGAAACTACAGTACCATTAGAAGATATAACTGCAACATCATTACCTCTAGTAGTGAAATTAGAATAAAGCTTTTTAAAAACTTTTTCGTTTATAGTCATATATATTACTCCAAAAGGGCTTTTTGTTAATTGATCATACAAAACTTTTGTAGCGACTATTGCACTGTCATTTTTAGTTAGACTTGTAAATCCATAATTGTTATATTGATATAAAACTCTATATGGATTTTTTAGTGCTATTTTTGTTATAACATTATTTTTTATTACACTAACAGGTGTGGTAAGCAAAGAGCTATTGCTTATATAAATAGTATTATTTTTGCCTATAAGCAGCATTTCTATATAGTTATCATTTAAAAGCTGTTCATTGATTTTTATATGCTGCTGTAGATTATAGGTTACATAAAATAATTCTGATGGATCAGTTATATTTTCACTAAAGTAACGTCTAAAGGCCCAACTATTGTTTACAGTATTTATTGTACTTATAATTTTATCATTTAAATCTGAAGAATTAGCTTGGATTTGCTTTAAAATTTTTGTACTTGATATACTAAAATTATTTATAAATATTTTCTTTGAGATATTCATTATACTTATTGCAGTTATAATTGAAATGCTCACACTGCTTATAAGCATTATTGTGGCCAAAGTAAAAAATAGGCTTTTATTTTTAAGTCTTTTTGTTAAATTATACATAAGAACCTCTTTTTTTATCCAAAATAAGTTTTCTATATTTACTTGGAGTTAATTTTTTTAACTTTTTAAATACCTTGCAAAAATAACTGTGATCTGAATATCCAACCATATAGCTGATTTCGGAAACTGGTATTTTTTCATCAAATAAAAGCTTTGATGCTTTTTCTACACGAACTTTGTTTAAGTATTCACTAAAACCTTCACTGCTATGAGAGCTAAAATAGGATGAAAGATAATAATAATTAAAATGGAATTTATTTGCCAGTTCTTTTAGAGAAAGCTGCTCATCATAATGCTCGCATATATATTCTATAATTTCGCTTATTATATGATTATTAAAAGAATTCTTTTGATGCTCTAATAATGCATTGAATTTATTTTCTAAAACGTCAACAAAGTCCATCAATTCATCAGCAGACTCTGCATTATCTATTTTTTCAAAATATTCTCGTTTGGAATCGTTTATTTCTTCTATATTAAAACTGAGTTCATCTAATATGTTGATGATGCTATAAAGTGAATTTTCAAAAAGTGTCTTAAGATCAAATTCATTTATAGTTAAACTTTTTATACAAAAGGAAATATAATTTTTTAAATAATTTAATGCAGCTTCAAGGTTAAGCATGTAAACTTGATTTGAATAATATTTAAAATCAAAATTTATACTTTGAATCGTTTTTTAAAGTATCTTTTGAGTATATTATGTTTTTACCCTTTAAATAAAAATTTGTATCCAAGTGTAGACTTAAAGTCATATATATAAAAAAAAATATAAATTATAAGTTTTAAAATCACTATTTTTTCCCTATTTTGCTAATTAACATTTTGTTTTAACAAATTGGCTCCTACTAATGCTTGAAAAAGAGCATATCCAGTAAATATTATTCCAAATAAATCTTTAATTACATCATTTGATAATTCAATAATTGACAAAAATTCTTCTAAAGTATTTTTTTTAAAAGCAATATTAAAAACAGGAAATATAATTATCACTAAAATTATAAGCATAAATATTATTCTACTTCTCGAGGGTTTTAATAACTTCAATCCTTCACATAATATATTGTTAAAACTTTTTTCTTTTGTTAAATCCTTTAAATTATCAGTCATTATTTCCTTCTTAGTCATTATTACCCTCTCCTTTGTTAATTTTGATTGGATATTATTCTATTAATTTGTGGTTTATTTTCTTCATAAATTTTAATGTTTTCATCACTTATTTCATTCAATTCTTTTTTATCTTTTAGCGTACTTACGACAACATTAGATACTGATCCTATTGATGTATATTCTGGAAGATCTATTGATATTTTTTCACCCATTGTTTGATGATCTATAGTACCTTTTCCTCCTGCCTTATACTCAACTTCAATTTTTGCTTCTGCAAGCCCTTTAGTGTCTGTTATCATTTCTGCAACATTTTCAAATTTAGTTGGTGAATTTATAACAAAGCTTCCCTTTTTAGCTCCAGCCTTTTCTAATTGAGTTAGCATGTCGTCATATGTATTACTCATATTAAAATCACCATTCGGATTAAATAATTTAAACGTTAATTTTCTTATTTTCTTAACAGTTTCTAATTTCTCTTTTATATCTTTCTTTGAAGGTAAATTTACTATATCAACAACAGGATATGCAATTCTTTCATTTTCTCTTTTATTTTTATTATACAATTTAACATAATTTTTAAATACATCTTTTACTGTGGCACTAAAACTTCTTATGTCTGGACTACCTTTTTGATTTGTTGTATATATCATTCTATGATTATCTAAAAAAATAGTAAAAATTGAAATAGACGCCGAATCATAGAATTTATGTGTAAATGTAACTCCCTTATTGTTATCATATTCTGTCCTTACTTCCAACTTTGTCTTTTTTACCAATATACCAACTAGCGCATATCTTTTTAAATTAACAATTTTTATTTTTACATCCTCAAAAAATTAAAATAAACCCTAGAATAGCTTTTACATTCTGTATGACTCCACATATATTAAATTATTCTTGCTTCAAATTTTAAAAATTAAGCTGTTCCCAATAAACTCATCACAAAATAAAAAGAATCTGCATTTAACAGGTCCCTTCCTATAATCTCAATATTTCACTGTTCTATATTTATAATTTATCTACTGTAACTCTAGTTTTATTGCAAACTTCTTTTTATTTTTAGTTTCAACTTTTTTTTGCTTGGTCGCAATCTTATTCAGATTTTAAAAAATCATATGCATCCGGATAATATTCTGGAAATAAACACTTTTCATATGGAAAATTCACATTATCTTCTTTAATCATTTCATTAATATCTCTCACAGTTAATTCATTCAATTCAGAATAAATACCAAACACTAGACCATATTTAATATAATCAGAAAACAATTCTATGGAAAAACTAAGATTGAAACTATAGATAAAATGAATGATTATAAAAATAAATCTGCTGCAGGTCTCCTTTCATCTGATGATAAAATAACCTTGCAGCAGTGGTTTAAAACATGGTTATATGAATATAGAGTAAATGATTTAAGACCTTCAAGTTTAGAGAAATATAATGGCATTTACAATAACTACATTAAAAACTCTGAAATTGGAGTTATAAAGCTTAAGGACTTAAGTACTTCAAATTTACAGGCATACTATAATGTCTTAATGAGTAAACATAAAAAAGTCCTAACGTAATTAAGACAATAAATAAAACTATTAAGTGCTGCTTAAACCAAGCTGTCAAAGAAACATATATTTTATTTAATTGCAGCAACAATGTAATACTTCCAAAGCTGGCCAGTAAAAAGGAAGTTGAGATATTCACTGTTGAAGAGCAGCAGCAATTTATAAGATCATTGGATAATCATAGGCATAGAGTATTGTTTATATTGGTCTTTGCCACTGGCTTAAGACTTGGAGAAGTTACCGCTCTAAAATGGCATGATATAAACTTTGAAAAGAATGAGCTTAGTGTAAAAAGAACCTTTAAAAGAGTTACTATATTAGGTAAAACAGAGGGTAATAAAACTGAAATAATAGAGCAGCCACCAAAAACAGAACATAGTAAAAGAACCATTCCAATACCTTCAAACGTAATAATTGAATTGAAAAAACATAGAAAAAATCAATTAGCAGAAAAGCTAAAAAATAAGCTTATTTACGTTGATAATGACTTAGTATTCCCTAATGAAATAGGAGAACCAACAGATCCTAGAAATTTAGATAGGAGCTATGCAAGAGCTTTAAAAAATGCTGGTATATCACATAAAAAGTTTCATGCTTTGCGCCATACTTATGCGACAAGATTATTCGAGGCTGACGTACCATTAAAAACAGTTCAAGAGCTTCTTGGTCACTCTGATATATCAATAACTGCTAATATATATACTCACGTTATGCCTAAACAGAAAATAGCAGCAGTAGAGAAAATTAATAGCTTATTTGCTTTATAGCTTCAATAAGCTATTTTTATTTTTTGCTTTTAAAATCATACTAAATTATAACTTTTTCCTGTGGGTTGTGTTACGGTTGTGTTATTTTATAAAAAAATAAAGGCTGATAAGCTACTATCAACCTTACGCAATGCCTTATTTAATATGTATATTGGTGCGCCCAGAGGGAGTCGAACCCACGACCTCCAGATTCGATTTTTTAGAAATATTTTAAAATAAGAGAATATATAATCGCCATAAAATAAGGCTTTACGTATACAATAAATTTTACTGGTATAAACCTATATAAAACTTTTGCGGGAAAAATGCGGGAAAAAGGAGCATTATTTAGTGCTCCTTTTATTTAAGATTGCTCATCAAATATCTATTTATATCATAATCTCCATTTTTAATATTGTTTTTTAAATAGCCTACATCTTTAATTGATTTGTCAAATGATTTTAATATTAGTCCTTTAAACTTTAATATATCATTTAAATCTTCTATTATTATTCTCGTCCTACCTGTTTCTGATTTTGGAGATAGCTCATAGTTTCCATCTGGAATTACCGCTTTTAATTCATCCATAGAATATCTTGAAACTATAAAATGTTTTTTAGCAGTTAATTTGATTCTGAAAAAATTATAAAAAATATTTATATCAAAATAATTTCCTGTACGTGAATATCTTAAATATTCAATATTCTTATTTTCACTAATAAGCATGTCTTTAATTATTTCATAGCATTTTAATTCATCTTCACTAAATACTATATCATCGTTCTTTTTTACTTCATCAATAATCTTTTTACAATATTTTATATATATTTCTGCGGCAACTTTGGTATCATCTGATGCCCTATGGCTATCTAAATCCATTTTGAAATATTCCTTTATGGTTATCAGTTTATGATTATCTAAGTTCTTGTACATCATTCTACTTAAACCTAAAGTATCAATAACCTTGTTTTTAACATATCCGTCGCCATCTATATTTGCATTTAAGAAACCAATATCAAACTTGCGTTATGAGCTACTATTGGTAAATCTCCTATAAATTCTAATAACTTAGGAACTATCTCACTTATTCTAGGACATCCATTAACCATACTATCATCAATATTGTTTATCTTAGTAATTCTACTTGGTATATGTATCTCTGGGTATATCAAAGAATGAAATTCATCTACTATTTTTCCATTGCAATATTTAGTTGCTGCCACTTCAATTATTTTATCAATATTGGCACTTAAGCCTGTTGTTTCAAAGTCTAATGATACAAAATCATTAAAAACTTCTTTGGTAAAATTTATACTGTATTGCTTATATTGTTTAACTTCAATAGATTTAGGTTCTCTTTCTGTATGTGCATTATTTTTCTTATGAGCACGGTTACTTTTTACTTCTGTTCTTATAGCCAAAGTGATTAAAGCAATTGCTATTAATACTAATATTAGCATATAATCAGCTCCATTCTTTGAATATTTTAAAAATCGCCTATATATTTACTTTAATTGTAACAATTTTATACTTTATGTCAATAAAAACTTATTTTTAGATAAAAAACTAAATTATAGAATATCTTAAAAACATTTTTTCATTTAATGTGATACACTATACTAAACATAATAAACGTTAAAAGGAGATGAATAAAATTGAATCTACTTAGTTATGTTATAGCATCTATTGCTATGCTTTTTATCTTTATATATTCATTAAGATTCTGCGTAAGAACATACTTTAATATCGAGTTTGAAAACAATGCTGATACTTTTTGTAGTTTATTTGTATTTCTTATATTTATTTTGGTATTAGCAGGATTATTAGATAAAAAATTTGAATACGTAGTTACTTATTGCGCGAAATTTTCATTTATACCATTATTTATTTTTCTTCACTTGCTTATATGGTATTTTCTAACTTTTACTTTTTCGTTTTTCAATTTTCTTATAATATTTACCCAAGCCAATACAAAAGATTTTTTTATTGGTAATATACCTAAAGAAATTATTATTTTTTTATACAAGCCCATAAAAAAATTGCAAATATTTGAACCCATTTGGCAACACAAAAATAAACTTAGATACAAAATTTAATATTCATAGATTAAAATCAATTATTTTTGCCTTTTATTTAATAGCAGGAATTATAGTTGTTTCTCCTATATATAATTATCTTCTAAGTTTATCTGATATAACTCCATTTTTATCTGTTTTAAAAACTGATTATGATACTTATCAGAAGATATTTATTGTAAGCTTAATTCCATACTTCTTAAACTTTGCTTTTATAAAGAAAAAAAATACCTAGCAGGACAATCCTACTAGGTATTTTACTATTGTACTACTGCTGTAGATTTAATTGTATTAAGTTTCTGCTGTAGCTGTAAGTTTTGACTTTGAAGAGTATCTGCCTTGTTTAATGCATCTTGAAGTTGCTTGTTTTTTTCAGCTTCACTTACTGGAGCATGTCCTAAATCTTTGACCGCATTTTTTATAGCTGCATCTATAAGCTCCTTCTTATTATCATCTAAATTTATATTCATTTCTTTTAATACACTTAGCACTACATTTTCAGCTATTTGTGCTCTATCATCCTTTTGTATATCACCTGCATGATAAAGTTGTTCAGCTTTTCCGACAGCAATCGGCGCCCATTTTTCTATAATTTCAATTACTGTTTGCGCTGATTTTGGTAATATAGGTTTTAATTCATCTGCCACAGCTTTAACAATTTCTCCTTTATTATTTAGTTCTTTTATAGCTCCATCTACATTTACATTTTTCTTTTTTAAGTATGGTACAACTCCCAACATAGCTCCTAAAGCTCCAAAAGTAACCCCAATTACTGATATTAACATCAACGTATTATTTGATATCATAATAAAACCTCTCCTTAATTTTTATTTTTTATAAATAAATAGTGCCATTTCTGACACTTTAGATTAACTTAAATGTAGTATTTTTGACCATGTAGCTTTTCCAATAATTCCGTCCGCAACAAGCCCATGAGCTTTCTGATAAATAATTGCTGCTTGTCTTGTAGCCTCTCCAAATATTCCGTCTATACTTAGTCCTGCACCGCATAGGCTATTCAGAACATATTGAATCCATTTAACTACATTTCCAGTACTGCCCACTTGAAGTAAAGGTGATTTTCCTAAGGTTTCCGGTCCTGGTATATCATCCGGATTTGCATTAATAAGACTTTGTAATTGTTTGATGCTGCCATTTGGAGTAAAACCACTTGCTGAATTTCCGCTTGATACTGGTGTGTAAGTACCGCCCATTGCTGATATAACACCTCTAGCAATTGCATCTCCTAAAGCTTCTGGATTATATTTATTGCAATCTGCTTGAGTATCACAAAAGAATGGTTCAATCAATATTGCTGGCATATCAGTGTGATCTGTTACCCATAACCTAGGTGTTTTAATTCCTCTATTTTCAAATCCTAATGCACATATTTGACTTAATACAGATTCTGCAACTCTAGCACTTGTACTTGATGCATTTGGTGCAATTTCTATTTCTGACCCTCTGCCACAACCAGCATTTACATGAAAACATAAATGCAAGCTTGAACCACTTGCATTTGCTTGATTCGTTCTATATGTTAAAGATTCTTGTAAACTCATTCTGCCCTGTGTCGGAGTACAATTTACACAGTTGTGCCCTGCTCTTTGAAGTGCTGCTATTGCTATAGGCGCATATGTCCTTATTTCCTTTTCCTCGTTTAAATATCCCTCTGCTCCTCTATCCTGTCCAGTTCCATGTCCAAAATCATAACTTATTGTCATTTTTATCTATCCTCTCTTTTATTTGTTTTTTAATTGTTCTAAAGCATCTACCAGCTTTTTAGGCACTGGTATACCTATTTTCACTACATTTTCTAGAAGACTAATAGCTTCATTACCTATATAAAAATAGCACACGAGCGTTCTAAACACCCATGTGCCATTTTTAAGAAGCCTGTCTAATAAGACGGCTACAATAACGACTATTATTATTGTAGTTTTCCTAAGTATGCCTTTAAATCCTTTATTACTATTTAGGTTCTTTTGTATCCATCCGCCTATAACTCCAGTTGCATAATCTAAAGCCATAAAGGCAACTAAAACTATTAAGCATGTATCCCACCCACCCAATAAATAAGTAAATAACCCGCCTAGTACAGCAACTAAAGTATTAAAAACATTTCTATTCATTTTACGCCTCCTATTTAATTATTAGTTCATATTTAATAAAAAATTCTGCATCTGTATGTTCCCGGAAAATTTGGGATTGGAATTCTATATTTTCCATTAACGATGGCACTTGAGAAATAGCTTCCAGCGGATATAATTTGGCATGCTACACTCAGCGAAGATGCCTGATATATAATATCATCGCTGTAAATCGCCGGGTCAATAAAATTATATGTTGGATTAAAAACTAAAATAAGTTTTGGAGTTTGTAGCACAGGAACATCAACATAATGCTGTGATGATATTGATCCTTTAGAATCAGTAAAGTTATACGCATCACTTGATAATGATAAGTCAAGCGTTTGTAAGCTAACCATAGTACCTATAATCTTTGCACCATTTACATATGCACTTTGACTATTTAATATTTGATTTGCTGTAGCTGTAGCATCTGATGTATCTACAACTGAACTTTTGCCACTTACTCCAAATATGTTTGCACCTGATTTAATATTTGCGCTTATTAAATCAGCATCACCAGCTACAGTAATTGGGCCATCATAAATTCCTGCTGACTTTATAATATTACTCGTTGTTGGTGTTATTGTTTGTGCTGCTGTTGCTTGAACTGCAAGTGTGCCAGCAACCTTAGAGCCATTTACGTAAGCTGTTTGACCGCTTCGTATTTGTACTGCTGATGCTGTGGCATCTGCTGTATCAACTACGCTGCTTTTGCCAGCTACTCCAAAAATACTTAATCCAGATTTTATGTTTGCAGAAGCTAAATTACTATCTCCTTTTACATAGCCACTTCCATTGTGATATCCATTTGCTATTGTTTGATTACTTGTTCCAGGAGTAATTATAACTGCTCCTCTATTTGCCATAATTCCAGATATATTGCCTCCACTATCGTTTGTAAAAGTATATCCTGTTAAAACTTTATCGGCAGTTACAGTTCCACCACCTCCTTTACCCTGTAATATAAAAGAATCACTAGAACTTTCATAAACTAAATTAGCTGGTAAATTTGCTCTAACATTTGTAACTGCATTTCCAAAATAATCTTTAACTGACTTCGCACCTAAAGAATTTACATTAAGAGTTATAGCACCTGTTGAAGCTACATTAAATTTTGCTCTTATTTGTAATCCATCAGTTAGACTTGATACATTATTAAGAGTTATTGAATATGCGTTTCCGCTATTTGTTGTAACTGCGTAATTATCAATTGCTCTTTTCTTTAATTCTGCATCAATTATATCCATATTTCCATTTAATACAGATATATCAACTACATCAGTTCCATCTGGCTTTTTTAAAGCATAATTAGTTGTTTGTTGCATAAATATCACCTTCCTTAATTATCACTAAATACTTTTAATTCATTCCATGTATTCGTTTTTACACCATCCCATGTTTCCGATTTATTTTTTATAAAATCCCAAACTGTATAGGTGTATTTAAAATCGTACCCAAGATGAGCGGGCTTTATTGTTTCTAACATTTCTTTAAAAGCTTCTAAGTTTTTTGGTATCCCTAAAACTCCAACAAATTGTACTGTGAAACTGTAGTTTTCTGGATGTTCTATTATATTTACCTCTCCACCAGAAAAAGCTTCTGCGGCATTTTTTATCATTTGCTTCGTTGTTGTCCCATAGCTCCATAGTTTTGCTTTTATAACCTCTCTGCGTTCCTCATAGCTCTCATTTATATCTGTAGGAATATTAAGTTCATTCTCCCATAAATTAAGTCCCCATGTTGCAGTAGAAGGATTTAATTGATTTATAAGATCTTGGATATTACCACCTAAACTATCTAAGTCTATGCCTGTAGCTTTAAAAATTTCATTTAACCATTTATCTTGCCTGTATACTTTGTGAACATTTCCAATTAAATTACTTTTATAATTTGAGGGTATAATTACATCTTGTGTGTTATTTACTCCATATTGATTTGTTCCATAGTTTTCAGTACCATACATCCATCACACCCCCTTGAGGTCATTCCAAGAACACTGTTTCGAAGATGTTAGAATTCTTATCCAATTCCCCCATGTCCCCGCTCTTTTTTCTCTTATCCAAGCAGAACCACTTGTTTGATTTACCATTGAAAAAGCTATTTGTGTAACATAGTTAGTGTCAGCTGAGGCTATTACTAATAATTTATGCCAATTAGAGCCGATATCTGGAACATAATTTGTCGGTGTTCGGCAATCATACCATCCATTACTTATAACATTGTTTAAATCTGGTGAATTTAATCTTGCTGAAATTCCACCAAGTCCATATCCTGAAGGAGCAAAATCTGATGCATTTTTTCCATCTACTGTATTACTATCTTCTGCTTTATCTACAATTCCGTTGTTATTAGTATCATAAACTGATTTAAGCATATCTCCGTAGCCTGCTTGTGATATTTCACTTTTGGTTGCATACTTAGTATCACACTCTGTTTCAGTGTAATACCTGTCATCATGTGTATGGGATTTTGGTGCCTGAGCATTTACACCATTTGAATCAAGAGTTGCAACTCCTCCGGCAATGCCCATTTCTGACCTTTTTACTTGTACATCATTTGTTACATTTCCAAGTCCTACATCACTTTTTGTTGTTCCATGTGGATTGGTGCCACTACCTGGATGAGTATAAACTGTAGTTTCTTTCCCATCTATTTGTATATTTCCATTTGTGGTGGATAAATTTATTTTGTTCGCTCCTGTACTTATACTGTCTAATTTTGTTTTATAAATATTATCAAAATCATTTGTAGATAATCCTTTTCCAGTTATTTTATCTACTTTATTGCTAACTGTATTCCAAGTATCTATTAATGTTTGTGTTATAGTTTCTAATAAACTCAAATTTCCATGAGTATGTTTTTTGCTATTTGCATCATTCCAGTTTGATTTTTCAGTATCAGTTGCCCACCTATGGGTTGAATCTTCCGTAATCATTGTTGCCGGATGTGAAACTGGATGCACATAATTATTTGCATTATTCTGTATACCAGCCAACTTATTTTTTCTGTGGTAGTGTAGTCCTCCGTTGAAAGTTGCTTTCCTTCTATCTTGTCAACTTTTTTTTGAAAGTTCAGTTGTAATTGTTACTGCAAAATTAGGATCATCATTCAAAGCATCGGCAATTTCTTTTAAAGTATCCAATGCCGAAGGCGCTGCATTTACAACCATTTGTATTCTTTGGTCTGTTTCTGATTTAGTATAAGTATCTGCTTTATCTGACTTCTTAAGAAGTTCAGTGTCAACATAAGTCTTTTCTGATTTATTATCTTCTACCGTTTTAATCCTAGTTTCATCATTTAATACTCTTGTATTATTAGAATCCTTATACCTATCAACTTCATTTTCTATATTGGTTATACTGCATTGAACTTTGTTTATATCATCAGCCTCTACGGTATCTCCTGTAGTTTCGTAACTGATATATAAGGGTGTAACACTTGAATATATTTTTATTATTTTTTTCCATGGAGTTGTAGAAGGTGTTGAAAGTGTATAAGTGTCTACTTTATTTCCTGTAAGTTTTTCCCCTGTATAAACATTAAGTGAAGATACAGAAATATTGTCATGCTGTAATTCACTCTCATATGATCCATTAACTAAATCTACTTTTTCCTCAATTACATAAATATTACCTTCGATTTTGTTTAACTTATCATTAAATTTATCTATATCATCTGGATATGCCATTAATTACACCCCCAAACTTACAGTACCTACTACTGGTATTTCTTCACTTTGTAATGTCACATTGACAGCAACAGCATTCAAAGTCAGATTGTTATAATCTAATGCTCCAAGAGTGTTTAAAAGTAAATCGCCTATCTTGGCATAAGAAACATAAGTGTAAGTATCGCTAAATGCTATGCTTTTTAAATACTCATTTACAGCAGTATTAAAACTGTCTTGCACTTGCTGTAGAGTATATGAATTAGATAAAACAATTTTAGCTGTTATATCTATATTTTTTTCAACTGCGCTTGTAACAGTTACGGTTGCCCCTATAGGTCTATTTTCTTCAATATGCTCTTTTACTGCATTTACTAAGTCTGTACTTGCTGCTCTTTTATTACTATCAATTATTACTACTTTTACAGTTCCGTTGCCTGCCCATAACGGAAATGGTTTTGCGTCTCCAACCCCCGTAACTTCTTTTGCCCACATAGCGTAATGATATTTATTACCACTTGTTGCTGGCGTTTGTAGGCTCTCATAGAACCTCTTTTTAAGGTCGTCGTCACTTTCTTCATTGTAACCGCCATATGTTCCAGAATTATTATTGCACGCTGTAATACCTATCAGTGTAACTGGCATTTGTGTAATTGAATTAGCTCCTACATTACCACTATCACCAGCAACTACAGCAACAACATTTATATCCGCTGTATCAGTTACATTTGCATCTTCCATAGCAGAAAACTGTATATTGTTAGGTGTAGAAAATATATCTCCTGCTTTTATATTTCCATTACCCTTTACAGTAACAACGCCCTTTGCGAATGTGGCTAATTTTCTGTCAATGCCTCGCCATTCTTTTACCCTTTGAGTGAGTTCATCATCACTTAAATTACTTACATAAATCTTTACTATAACATTATCTAAGGCTTTATAAAGAATACTTTCCTCGATAGCAAAAGAACGTGTAAAATCATACGTAGGATAACCAACTGACTTCTCATAAGTATCATCAATATTATCAAGCATATTAGAATGAATATTATCTACTGTTTTATCTTCATACACCTATACCATCTCCTCTACATCTAAAGTGGAGTTATCCGTAAGCTTTATATTTGCCTTTATAAATAATTTGTCCTTTTCTTCTATAAGTTCTATATTGTCTACACTCTTTATTTCTGTATTTTTCAGCAACCCTTTTTGGATTTCTGTCACTATAACTTGTCTATAAAATATATTAAGTTTATGTCCTATAATCTTTTCTAAATTAACACCAAACCCAGTGCTTTTATATACCTCATATTTATCTACGCAAGTCCTAACGCATAATGAAATCCATTGCCTTATAGTTTCTTCCCTCGGTGTGTTAATTAATTTACCATCACTTAAAATAAATTGCCCTGTGTCAAAATCAAACTTAAAACTACGACCTAGTTCTTTTTTAATTGTCTCTGTATTTGCATTAATGTTTAAAATCTGATTTTGTAAATCTTCATTCATTTCAGGGAACATGTTAAAACCTCCCTTACAAAAGTTTGTCTATAATAAAAAAAGTTCTGGTTATCTTCACTAGAAATAACTAGAACTTTATCATTTATATATAATTCTTTTAATGAAGCGCATATATGAATATGCCCTTCATCTAAAAGAATATTATCATCAAGTATTCCTATTTTAATTGGATTTATATTTAAAACTTTTCCTACTACTGCACCTATATAATCTATATTATCTCTAGCTTTAAGTACTTTTGCTAAATATACATCCCATCTTTCCATATAAACACCTCTAAAAATCTAATGTTAAATCCACTGTATGTCCTTTAGAATTTACTTTATGCGCTGCGCTTTTAATACGTATCCAATCATTTATCCCAAAACTAGATAATACAATATTAATCATTCTATTTGCTTTTATATCATCTGCACCCTCAACATTATCAATTATCTTAGTAGATAAATTTAAAGTCTTAGATATCTTATTATTTTTTAATATGAAATTTCTAGCAATTTGATAAGCTTGACTCTGATTTTTACTATCTATAGTTTGTATTTCCTGTAATAAACCATATCTAGCAATAGAATCATCATTTTTACTTATAGCATAGATTGCATTATCATTCTCATCATTCGATTGAATAATACATTTATTTTTCATATCTTCTATAGAACTATCAACACTTATATCACTACCAAATAAAAGCTTTGGTGCAATCTTCATATCTGATAGTTTAGAAATAGTAAGAGTGTATTCAATCATTTCTTTTATATATTCAATTCCTGTTTCATCTGTAGCTTGTTTTAAAATATCATCTATAATGCTAGAAACTTCTTGTGCTTTATATATTTTATTTATGTTGGTAGCTATAGGGCAAACATTTTTTCTTAAATTAAATTGTTGCATAAGCTGATTTATAGCAGTTGAAGCAGAAACATTATTGAATTGAATAGTGGTTTTATTTTTATTTGTATACCATCCATAATCTATACCTGTATAACTATTAACAAATTTCTTTTGTGTCTTTTTAATTATTGTTCCGCCTATAATTAGCCTTGTATCATTCTTCCATGCAAATTTAGTTCCTTCTTCCATATTTAAAAGACTGTCAAAAGTAAATTCTGTTGCAAGAGTGTCAGCATCACTAGACCACGCAAAATTATTACATTTAGATATCACATTTACCCATTCAGTACCATATATCACATATAATCCATACATTTATGATACCTCTCTATATTGCTTAAAATCTATAGAATATTGAACATCTTGCATTTTATCTATATACCATTTAAAACTTTCTACAGTAAAATAATCATCTACTATGGCGTAACCATCTGAACCACCAAAGACATAGCGAATAGGTTTTTTATTTCTCTGTGCATTGCTAAAAAACTTTATATATGTGGCTGGAGCTTCTTTTTCTTTTTGAAAAGGATAATTCTTTCCTACTGCTGGGAAAAAGCTTTCTAATGTAAAAGTAACAAGTTCAACATTCCCCAAAAGAGGGTAATATCCATCATTATAAGTTTCAAAGGTATCATTATTTGATGCCCTTGTAAGTTCTGGCATTTTTTCTGGTAATACTGGTATTCTTAAGATATCCCCTAATTGTCCATCATCTGTATAATTAGCTACATATATATCATATTTAATTCTAACCACCTCCAAATATAAGAGTGGTTAGATCCACTCTTATACATTTAACAAAGCTAACTTAACCTTATTTGCTATTTTATTTCCTAGATCATCTGCATATTCTTCATTGCCTATTACATTGCCTTGTATAATTACATTTATTTCTATTGGTTGTTTATTATCATTTACCATTTTTTCGCTTAAGTCATGCGGGTAAATTTTAGTCCCATTTGGAAGTTGCTTTATTTCTCCACCTTTTTCATCAGTAATGGCAAATTTATCTGTAAAGTATTGAGTTCCTTTAGCGTATTTTGAAACTCTGCCCCCACCCTTTACAGTTGCAGTTGAATTTTTGCTACCTGATGTACCGTTATTTAATCCTACTTGTCCTATGTGATTTAATTTTCCAAAACCCAAACGAGTACCATCCGGCAAGTCTATGCCATCAAGAAAGTTTACTGCATCAATAAGCTTATTTATTAATCCTATACAATAGTTTACAGCACCATAAAAAATGTTTTTGATACCTTCCCATATGGATGAAAACCTTGCTTCAACCGTATCCCAATTGTTGTATAAATAAACTCCTGCTGCAACTAAAGTACCAATCAGTGCTACTGCCGCCGCTACAACCCAAGTCCATGGATTAGCTTCTACAACTAAATTATAAGCAGCTGTTAGTCCTGTTGAAATAACAATACCTGCATCATATATCTTAAGCGCTAAAGTCATTAATCCAATTGATGTTGCCACTCCTGCAAATATCGGTTCTAATGTTCCCCAGTTTTTATTTATAAAATTAAATGTATCTGTTGATATATTTAAAACACCTTTTACTGCGTCTGTTACAACATCAAAGCCCTTTTGAACTCCTGGCAAAATATTAGTCTTAAGAGTTGCTATATCTTTACTTCCAGTCATAGTTTTAAATAAGTCTAATACAGAATTAATAAAATCTTGTACTGGCTTTTTTAAAGATACAACATCATTTCCAACTGTACTTACCATATTAGTTATAGAATTATCTATCTCATGCGGAATTTTGTCCCATAGGAAATTATGCAAATATCCTGCAATTATTTGTATTCCCTGCTCTGCTGTATCTGCTTTAAACGCCTTTCCTAATACGTCTCCTACTTTAGGAAGAACGTCTAAAAATCCGTTAAAAGCTTGCAACCCTTTATTAAGATAGGGCAATAAATAGCTTGCTATTGTAGCTCCTGTCTGTTGTAAGTTAGTTTTTGCAATTCTAAGTTGATTCGCAAATGTATTTGAAGTCTTTGCAAAATCGCCTTGCATATCCTTACTTACTTTCATCAAGTAATTGTACCGGACTTGTGTTTGTTCAGCTTGTGACATCTGTGTCCAAGATTTATGAATGCCTTGGCTAAGTGCATATGCTGATAAATTAGCAACATCCATATTTATACCTAAACTTTTAAGTGGCATCGTTTCTCCAGATATACCACTTCTTATCTTTTCAAAAGCATCTTCTATAGGTAAATTATAAAAACTGGCAAAATCGCCAGCCAAACCAGTTAAGTTCTGTGACATGTTTATAAGACTATCACCAGTTATGCCACTTGATTTCATCATTGCACCAAGAGTACCAGTAAATTGTTTTGCTTGAAGTTGTGATAATCCAAAAGCCTTTAATGCTGTATTACTCCATGTATTTATTTGACTTGCACCTTTTCCAAATGTAGTATCAACCACGTTTTGAACTTCAACTAAAGAAGATGCTAAATCTATACTTTGCTTTACCGCTTCACCTATAGCGAATCCTGCAGCAGCTCTAGCAATAGTACTTTTTATTTTTCCAACTGCTTCTGTTGCCTTTGACATTTCTTTTATATTTGATTGAGTTTTCTTTACTTCACTTTGGAATGTCCTCGAACTCTCTGTTGCTTTCTTCAAGGTTGGTGTCCAATTATCCCTAAGATTTAATATTGTTGCTATTACTCTTGACACTTGAACACCCCCTACTTTTTTACCGCCTAAAGCTTCAAAAATAGCCTTATATTTTTCTTCTTCTTCTTGCACATACTTTTCTTTTGCATAAGAATAAAAGATACGCTCTACATAACTTGCATTGAGCATATCTTTTAATTTTTGTCCATGATTCACATGGAAGGTAACTACTTCACTTAAATAGTTATCTTCCTCTATGAGTTTTTTACATCTACCTTTCCTCCACCGAACTCAATTAGTTCATTTCCAATTGACATTACCTCTCCAACTTCCAATAATGCCTCTACTATTTCATTAAATTTCACACCATACGCACTTTGAAGCTCTTTGCTTTTAAGCATCTCACAATTATCATAAATTATTTTCTTATACCCTTCATATACACTGCTTACTTTTGTTTCATCGTCAATTGCATCCATGCAGTCCAATATATCCTCTCTAGTTGGCTTGCTAAATGTAAGGTCACCTCCCAAAGATTTTATATAAATATTTTTAAATGCTTTTTTAGAATCTTCCTTTTCCGTTTTTTTAGCAATTATATCCTCCAATGTTAATACCTTTGTCTTTTCTTTGCTTATATTTTTTTTCATCTCAAATTCCTCCTAATTTTATGCACTTATTGTTTCGAGGATATCCCAATCCCCGAATTTAAATGGCATTTCTTGTGTTATTGTTTTTTTAGCTTCTATTGTGTGTCCTAACTCTGTGAATAAAACTTCTTTTAATTCCCACCTTTCAGACTGGTTGGTTTGTTTATCTGTCACTTTGGTAAGTATCGTTATGTCTGGGAACACACCGCTTTTAAAGGCATCACTTATCATTTTTACTCCTCTACTATAAGTTTTATTAAGTGTTATTGTCCCCTCTGAAGAACATCCCGTATAACGAGAATGTTCCTTTGGGTCTCCGACAAAATTAACGCTATCAAAGTTTCCCGTTATTTTAAACTCAATTTTTTGAATTTCAGCCCAAAGCTCTCCATTTACCCATACCTTTCCATCTGAACCGCTTAAAACTCTGTTTGAATTTACATCCATTAGCGCAACCTTCCTTTCTTTGAAAATAAAAAAGAGTAGAAATAACTACTCTAATATTGTTGTAAAGTCCATATCTTCCATTGCATCAAGCACTTTTACATTTGCTTTTATAAATACGTTACTTTTAAATGTATTCTTTCTAACCTCCGCATCTTTCCACGTAGCAGCCTCACTATCCCCAGCCTTTATCCATGCTTGTCTTTGTGCCTCAATATCTATATCACACGTGTTGGTATAGTCTGCATCCAAAATATCATTTTGTGCAAGTGTTTTATAATAATCATTTATACCACTAATAAAAATAACTTGATTATCTGAGCTATTTTTATATTTACCCACATAATTACTCTTAAATGTCGTGGTAATATCCTCTTGCATGATATTTATAGCTTCTACTACTGCAATTTTCTTCATATCTTCTGTATCATCATCAGTTATTGTAGTAAGAGAAGTTACTCCTCTGCCTATTCTGATAACACCATCATCATTTATAAGGACTAAATTTCCATCATCAATTGAAGTATTAATATTGGTTGGTTCAACTATACTCGATAAATCATCAAGCACATAATAGGTACTTGACATACTTAAACTCAATCCCGCTAATATTCCGAGTAGTCTTGATATATACTTTTCTCCTGTAACTTGACCTCTAGTATTGTCTTTAAAGGTTACCTTTTCGTTTTCAAGCACAACTATTTGCTTACAATCTGGAGGTGTTGTAGGTTTAAAAACAACTGCTTTATAGGTCTTTTTCAATGCTTCTTGGTCTTTCACAAAAGTACATACAGCGTCTTGGTCTGCTTGTACACCTTCTGCACACCCTAGCCAATTTATTTTCATGCTCTTAATTATAGTAAATGCATCTTGAATATTGCCATCCGTTGCATTTATTCTTATGGCTATTACTTTTCCGGGCGAACCTTTAAGGCAATCTTTTATATATTGTAAATTACTAGCCGTATATAATTTTTCATCAGTACTTAAATCATCTAAATTTTTATATTCCTTAGTTGTAAATGTCTTATCAGTATCATCCTTTATTATTAAAGCTACAATACCTCTTTGACTTTTTTGCTCTGCATCATTTGCTAACCTTTTAAAGGTTATGTTTATAACAGGAAGTCCCATACTATCACCCTTTCTAATTAATTTGTAAATTGTCCATATATGGAATGCTTTCATCTTGTGGTATTTCTTCTATAGTATATAAATCAAATGTAGCAGTAAGAAATCCATTTTGCTTGTCTATGTCAAATTCAATTCCATCGTCAATGTTGATAATAAAATTGTCATTAATCTTTAAACCTTCCAAAAATGTTCCTTCAAGTAAATCCTGTATTTCCATTAGTTCTAATTTATATTTGTTTGGATTTAAAGCAAAATAATAAAGTTTAGTTGTTAATTTCCTCTCCTTATTACTTGCATTAAATTTACCTGTCTTGTTTTTAAAAAATTCAACATAAAAGCAAGGTCTAATTATTTCTTCTTTAATATCTGTAGAACTAAATCCCACAGCATTATAAGCTGTATTAATCAAACCTTGCTTAACCTGTTTTACTATAGACTTGTTAATGTCCTCTAAGGCGACCACTCTATCACCCCTTATTCAAATTTAAAATTTCTTTGCTAGATCATCTGCGAATTTCTCACAATCTTCACCATATTTACTTTCAAACTGGCTTTCTGCGGCTTCCATGAAATGATATCCTGGAATAAATTTTTCTTCTCCTTTTTGTCCTTTGTGCGGCTTATGTATCCAGCCATTATTTATAAGATGTGCATGTGGTGCACTATTATAAGCACGAGCTGACCATACACCGTTAAATTTATAAGCCTTTCCAGCACTAAATTTATTAATTATCTTGCTGCTATCCTTTACTATCTTTCTACTTGAAGCTTCCAAGCCTATTCCCATAGAGCGATATACTTTTTTATTTGTACTATTTAGCTGTCTTGCTTCTTTCCTTATGAAATTCTTACTTTCTTTAGGCATAAATACATTAGCATTATCAAGTATCTTATCCACATAATCATCAAACTGGCTCATGTCAAATCCATCACTCATATAATCACTCCATTTTTGCTTTACACATTATTTCCCATTCATCATTAGTTTTAAAATTAGGTTGAAAATATTTAAAATCATATCTTATTCCCTGATATATAATAAACATGCTGCGTTTTGGAACTATACTTTTCTTTCTACATTTAATTTTATGTGTAGTTTCTGCTGGTGTTGTTCCTGCTTCTGTTGTACTGATTGACCCTATTAAACTTTGAGGAATTATATTGCACCAAAAAGGTTCTTTTATTTTTTCTTCTTTCGTATCATCTTCTTCCAATTTGTTTTTGCATGGTACATTGTCCCATAATTCAGCACGATTATGATATTCTCCAATCGCCATATTTATACACCTTCTGTACTTTCTTCATTTCCTAGAGCATCAAATATAGTGTTAATTATCATATCTCTTTTAATTTGTATTGTAATATTCGGACTTCTATTATTATAAAAATCCGATGTTAATTTTTGTAATGCAAGTTCACTTAATTTAACTAGTTTGGGTTTAGCTTTGTAAGCTTCTCCGCAACATACATCAATATATGATTGTGCTGAATCCATATAAAATTGTAAGTCAGTATCATCATCATTATAATCTATTGTTAATTTGCTTTTTAGTTCTTCTAATGTCATTAAGGCACCTCATTTCATAATAAGATAAGTTGCAACCCCTATCTTATTTATTAAGCTCCTGCTTTAACTTGTAATACTACTATCTTTTGTTCATCTTGTATATCGGAATCCATTTCAACATAAGCACATACACCTACAGCATATTGCGTTGCATATTTTTCATTTAATATAGTTGTTTCCATACTATTAGAAACTTTTACAGCTAATCCAGACATATCACCAAATGCAATAGCTTTGTTTCCTGCTGCTGCTATTGGCATATTTTCACTTATATAAACTGGATGCCCCAAAAGATTATAGCGTGAACCAGTTGTAAAGTCTTTCTGTAATAAATAATTGCCTTGTCCATCTTTAAGTTTCTTTAAAGATGTCCTAGTTTTTTTGTTCATGATAAATACCGCATTGGTTAAATAAACATCTGGAATTTCTGCTTCAACATCAATTATATCGTCAGCACTTATTGAAGCTCCGCTTGTAGTAAGTACATTTTTAGCACTTAATACACCAGTCATTTTGCCAGCAGTTCCATTGATTAATTCTTTTTCGATAAATCTTGACATAGATTTAGCAACTTCATTAATTACAAAATTTGTTACATCAAAATCATTTCTATTGATAAGGGATTTAGATATCTTAGCAAGTACCCCAATTATAAAATCATCTAAATCTATAGTTGCAAATTTTCCAGTACCTTCTACTAATTCTGTGAATTCATCCATATAACTACATGTTATAGAAGATTCATCTTCATTATATTTTGGTAAAACTAGTTTTCCAGAAACATTATATACTGTTGCAAGTGAATAAATTGGAGATATTTCATGCACTTTTGTAATTATTTGATTTGCTATAGAAGTCGGTATAATTCCACCATTATCTCCAGCACTTAAAGCTCTTTTTTCGCCTCTTACAAAACTTGCAAAATCTCTCGCTTCTTCTTTAGTTATAGTTTTATTATCTGTTTCCACTTTAGTGTCTTTTTTTCTGTCCTCTGCATCCTCTTTTTCCTTTTTCTCTTTTTCTGCTTGCGCTTCTAAATCTCTTTTCTCTTCTGCCTCTACTTCCTCTGTTATTTTAAGTTGTTTATCAAGATTCCTTTTTTCTTCCATTACTTTTTCAGCTTCATCAAGCTTATTTTCATCTATTAATTTTCTAGCTTCTGTAATCTTTTCCCCTATTTTCATTCTTATCTCTATACTTTTCATATAAATACCTTCCTTTTTCTCTTGAATTTATTTTTGCATAAAAAAAGAACTATTATAATTCTAGTTCCATTAGCAATCTACGTTTTCTTATTTCATCATCATGTTTCTTTTTTTCTTCTGCTTTATGCTCATTAAAGCTTCTTGTATTAGCTTCGCTGTCTGTATATGCTGGTATAGGTGTTATTGTTACTTCTATAAGTGTCACATCTAATAATGTTCTTAAGTCGCTGCCATCATCTTGTATCGACCAGCTATCGTTATTAGTTATAAAGCTAAATGAGCAGCCTTCTACTTCACCAGATTTTACAAGCTGGTACACATCATTTGAATAGCTAATATTAGAATTTAATGTTAGTGTGAATTTAAGCCCTATATTGTCAATTTCTAGTTGCAAAGAACTAGTTTTAGTACTACCTAATACCTTGTCAAAATCATGGTTGTATAACCCCCAAATATTATGTTTATCAGCTAACGTTTTATCAAATGCGTGAGGGTCTACAGTTTCATAGAATCCCATGAATTGACTTATTGTATTGAATTTAGTTATATAGCCGCTTATAACCATACCATTGTCCTGCGTTACTTCTCTTGTCTCTATGCTATTAACATACATCTTTCTATATTCTGTTTTATTGTTCACTATTATCACCCCCATTCTTATTATTGTTATTTTGCCATGAAGCTTTTCCAGCTTTTAAGTCGCTTAATAAAACCTGTCCACTTGGAAGTGTTACTGTCTCATTTTCAAAATCTAATGGTACACCTAATTTTCTTCTAGCAAATTCTAATGAATATACTCCATTCTTAACATAATTAGTAATAACTTCTGCTTGTGTTTTGTTATCCATTCTTAATAATGTTTGCTCGTCAGAACTAAAATAATAACCGTTTTGATAATCCTGTGGCTTTAAAAGTTTATAATTAAATTCTGCTTCATTTCCTTCGAATAGAATTAATAAAACGTCATTCAAATAACTTAAATTACTTTGTTCCATACTATTATTATTTACACCATCCCAAATACCTATTTGCCAAGGCTGTAGACCAAAACTTGTACAAATATCAACTTGAGACATTTTCTTTAATTCTGCAAATTGTGAATCTGCGAGATTTAAGTTTAGTGGACTAATATTAAATCCTGCTGGGACAGTAAATATTCTTTTATCATTCGAATAAATTCTTGCAAATTTAGCCTGTATTTTCTTTAGCTCGCCTTCTTCTTTTATATCACTCGTAAGCTGAACTACTGCCTTATTGGTTAATCCATTGCTGAATAAATCTTTCTGGTATGCCTGTGCTGTTTGATTTGTTGTAATAGTATCGCTTAAATTAGCCTTTACACTCGTACTACGCAAGCCGTCAAAGCTTAATCCCTTAAAATGTAAAATTTCACTATACAGACAATTGTACTCCATTCCATCAATTCCACAGCGGTAATAAACCAGTACAGGATTTTCCATTTTACTTTTAGCAATCCCAGCATTGTCTATAATAAAACGTGTTATTTCTATAGGATATAAAGCTATTGGATTACCATAAGCATCACGTTGAATTAATGCTCCGCTTTCCCCTTTATGTTGTCTTACCGCCTCCATACATTTTAAAAAATCTATCTGGCTCATATATGGGTTTGGTCTATCTATTAACTTTGCTAATGGATTGTTTTTTACAACAATCTCGCCCTTATCTGTAGTTTGCTTGAGCTGTAAAGGAACTTTGCTTACATCACTGCTTATTCTATTTATGCATTTGTAGTAAGTGCTTTCTTTTAGTTCAATATCTGTTAAAGGTGCATTACTATAAGAACTATTCCAATCTAAATTAACGAAATCATTCCATGGCATTGTTGTTTGGGTGCTTCTTTTTTCTTTATTTTTTATTTTGTCCCAAAACATTTAACTTTCTCACCACCTTTCAAGCAACAACAATTATTATTCTTTGCTTACAAAATACGATACTATTATTAATTCAATCGCTACTACATAAAATCCAGCGTGAATATTTATATCTAATGTATTTTTCCCCACAATAAAAAAAGCTAATAAAATCAACATATCAGCTATCTTATTAGACATACTTTTTAAATTTTCAATTTTGTTTTTCATATTTAACAGTATTTTTCTTGCTTCTAGTTTAATTTTCATATTTTCACCTACCAATCCATAGCCTCTAATGCCTTTAAAGGGTCATAAGCACTTGTAAAATCATAGTACATAGCCAGTTTATAAGCACATAATGTTGCATCTACAGGGTCAATTCTCTGTATTGTATGGTCTTTATCTATCTTAATAAGCCCGTTATTTTTAACTATTACAGCATTTCCCATAGCAAAATTAAGCAATGGATTGCTTGTATATAATACATTTTTGCTATAAACTTGCTCTCTAAATCCACTGGTACTTTCATTCAATGATTTACATGATTGAAATACTTCTACAACTTTACTTTCTCCAAGTTCTTCCTGCATTTCAATTATAAATAAGCTTGCATTTGCAGGATCAACACAAACAGTATGTATATTCCAATCATTTTCCTTACAAACATTAAAAATATATTGTTCAACATACTTTTGGTCAACTATATCTGTATTTGTAACAGTTAGGAACCCCAAGCGCTCCCATGCATCATATGGAACCTTATCTTTTTTAGTCCTTTCAACTAACTTTTCTCTATTTGGTATGAAAGAATGAGAAAACAATATATATTTTTTAACCTCTCCGTCTAAAATTGGTATTATAAAAGCAACACTTGTTAAATCTATCTTTGCTGACATATCTACGCCAACAAACACATCTTTTCCTTTTAAATCATATGGAATAATGCTTGACCATTCTTTTATGCTTGTTAATGTAGCTTCGCCTTTCTTATTTATTTCGCAAAGCTTCCATTTTTTCATGTCCATATAACCATTTTTTTTAGCTTGTACCCAAACATTAAGACATTTAGTTAAAAAATCATTCATTTTTTCTGGTATTTCTTTAGCAACTCTAAAAGCTTCTTTGATTTTGTTTTGACCATCTTTATAAGTCATTCTTATAGGGTTTGCTTTATACCAGTTCTTTATATCCTCTTCTTTGTCTCCTTCGTCTAGCTCTAAAATATCAGTATAATAAGTGTCATTCACAACTGAATCCATATCCGGATTTAAAATTTGGCTACAATATTTATACTCTTGTGTGTAACATGGAGCGTTTAGGTCTTTTCCTGCTGTTGTTATTATCATTAATAAAGGCTCTTTAGTGTTTTGTCCATAAACTGCCATAGTATAAAATTCATCAGTCTTATGTTGGTGATATTCGTCAATTATCATAAGAGCTATATTTCCACCATCATTGCTTTGACCGTCTTCTTTACTTAATGGAGTCATAGTGCTACCTGTCTTGATATGTATTATGGAATCCCTAGTAACTCTGAATTTTAATGCTAATTGTGAACCTTTAAGCATTAATTTTGCTTCATCAAAAACAATTTTACTTTGTTTTCTTTTAACCCCAGCGCAATTAATTTCATAAACTTCACCATTTTTAGTACTACCACATGCTAACTCATAAAGAGCAATGCCGCTTTCAAGCTGTGATTTTGCGTTTTTCCTGGCAACCTCTACGAAACTTTTAGTAAAACGTCTTAATCCTGTATCTTTATTCCGCCATCCATATATTTGGCATACGAAAAACTTTTCCCATATATTTAATTCAATTGGTTTACCAGCTAAAACACCCTTGCTATGATGTAAATAGCCGAACCAATCAACTATTTTTTGTGCCTCTTCTTCATCCCAAACATAAGGAAAATCATTAGTTCCTATTCTTTCTAAGTCACTCAAGAATCTTTTACATGCCCATTTATGCTTTTTGCAACTAATATAATATTCAAATTCATTTATATATTTATCTTCAAGGCAATTATTTGCATATTCTATTAAATCAGCTAATATTGGTAAATTAGATATTTCCAAACTTATCACTTATTTCTTTTTGTTCTTCATTTACTTTTATTTGACCCATTTTTAAACGTGCATCTATTGTTAAGCCAAGAAGTGCGCTGTATTTCTTTATCTCTTCTGAATATTTAAGTTGTACTTTTATAAATGGATTTTCAACAATACAGACTGAATCATTTGTATTGGTATATTCTATCAAAGGATGCTTTTTCATTTCCTTTGTAGCTTCTCTATAATTAGAATAAGCATTACAGTAGCAACCAAGGTTATTTAAATCTAAATTGTTTATAGTGCCTATAATTTTAAAGTTTTTTATTAACCTTTTCCATTCTTTTTTTGCTATACTATCACGTAACCATGTTGGTGGCTTTTCAAGTTCATTATCTGGAGCTTTTATTGCTTTTTCTTCCATTCCTTTTTTTAATTTTTCTTGATTTGTCAAGTGTTTAGTTTGCAAATCCAATATTTTCCTTGGTCGTCCCATGTAATATCCTCCCTTCTTTTTTGATAAAAAATTTCTTCAATATATGCATAACTATTCATAAAAAAAATTTGTTTTGGGAATTTTACGTGAAGAAAACTGGGGATGCGGTCGCCCTCCCAGGGTGTAAAACTTTTCCAACCCCCGCCACCCCAAATTTTAAATATGTAAAAATTCATCATGAAATTTTTTTAAGCAAGAAATTAATAGCAATTCAGTTTCTTTCTTTATTTTTTTACTTGTATCATACTGCCTGTGCACATGCTTGTGGTTACTATCACTAAGGTATATAAGGTTATGCCTGTTCAGTCTCATTCCCCACGCATCACGTAAAGGTATAATGTGATGAACTGTAAAGCCTTCAATTATTCTTCCAGTTCTATAATACTCGTACAAATCCATATGAAGTAATTGTCTTATAACATCGTTCCTTATCCTTAACCAGCCCTGTGTCTTATAGAATTCTACTATGTCCTTATCTATATTTAACCTATGCTTATCATAAATTCTATAACCCTCATGTTTTTGCTTGACATGCATTGCTTCATGCTTGGAGCAATAGAATTTATCGTAATCTATAAGAACATTACAGCCTGTGTGTCTGCATAGTCTCTTCACTGCCTATCACTTCTATGATTATAAATGGTTATATCTTTTCCATTAGCTAAATCAATTCCTACCAAACAATTGCTTTTCATAAACTGATTGTATTGCATTTGTGAAGTTATAGCATTGTTTGAATCATAATTATTTATTAGCTCTGGTTTTACTCCAAGTGCTTCACATATTTGCCTTTCAATTTCCTTCACATGCTTATTCATGAATATTCACCGCCTCGATTTTAAGCAATAAAAAAGAGCGCCCATTTCTGAACGTTCTTTTAACTCTTGTCTCTTTTTCTAACTATACACATTTTATCACAAATTATACCCTCATTACTGCAAACTTTTTTAAATTGTTTTAAATTATATTCTTAGTCCCCTTTTTTCAGCAAATAATTTTCTTGCTTTTCTTAAGTAATAATATATAGAGCGTTCACTCGCTGGCACCTCTAATTCTGCTGTATGAACTCTGTTTTGGATTTCTCCCTTTTCTATTTCTTCTTCTGGTTCTTTAAAATATACAATCTTTATAGCTTGTACTATATCCCATCTGTGCATAGCTCCTAACTCTGCTAAAGTCATTTCGACTGCTTCTAAATCTCTTATTTCTGCAATTCTTTTATCAACTTCTTTTTCTGCTGCCATTATTGCTGCTTCAACTGGTTTACTTATATTAAAACTGCAATTCATTTCTTTCTTCTTATAGTTTTCTAATGTTTCATCATATATCATTTTTTTATATTGGTCTGCTGTCATTCTTACTGATGCATAGAAGCGAAAGGCTTCCGTTGCGTAGTCTCTTATATGGTCTTTCATTCAATCACCCTTTTATTCTACATATAGTTTTCCGCCCATACATGCTATAACAATATCTAACCTTGCATAGCCTTGTGGATGCCACTTTAATGTTTTGGTTAATATATCTACATCCTTAATGCTTATTTGGAGAAGCCTTGCTATAAGCATTTTGTGGTAATATTCTTCTGAAAATAATTCAAATAGCTGTTTCTGCATTTCTGATTTATATTGAATATCTATTTTTCTATTTTTATGTGGACTATTGTTCCCTCTGTGATGCTCCATGCATAAATATTTGTGATTTATTGGAGCATTTACCATGCCCAAGCTTTTCCTTCTGAAAACTATGTGGTGCTCCTCTCCTGGTTGTCCACATATTTCGCAATAATGTCTTTCACTCATTTATATTTGTCCTCTTTTCATGAATCTTTCTTTTAGCCTATTAGTTACATAATCCGCATCCCTTTGCCTCTTGCGCTCTTTCTGTATCTTGTTATATTTTATAACTGCTATAGTGTATATGGTCTTTTCTTCTGGAGTATCTACGTTATACGCTTTACCACCAATCGATTTAATCATTGTTAACCTCTCCTTTGTTTGGAGCTATGCCTTTATCAAGATTTTTAAATTCTTTATAAATATTAAGATTCCATTCATCGTAAAATGTTTTTAATGCTTGTACCAAATACCATTGCTTATGTTCGCTTTCAGAAGCAATTCCTTTTTCAAGTATTGAAAGTACCTTGTCAATTAACTTTCCCTCTTTATCCTCTTTCTTCTCTTTTTCTAACTTGTCACATCTATCTGCTTTCTCTTTTATTTTCTCAAATTCTTTATAATTAATTGTTACTGTCGCATTTTCCAGCATTGTTAGCCTCTCCTTATTATCTAAAATCAAACACAAAAAATTCTTTAAGCTTAATGTCTATATTGAGTTCTAAAACACATCCTATAGGCATTTTCTTTTGTAGTCTTTCAAATTCGTTTTCCTTACTCATTTTAGGTTCAAGCCATTCTTTATTTTTATCTATCCATTTTATAAATTTTTCACTCTGCTTATTATTTAAATGCGAACGCAAATAATCACTCGAAAATTCTATTTTTGCTTTTAGCTCTTTTGCTTTAAGAATATCATCTACAATTTTTTCAAATGGCTCTTTCCATTTGAAGCATAAAAACTTTTTCAATTTAAACACCTTTCTTTGCCTTTTATTTAAATTCAATGCCTATCTCATGTTATTTTTGTATGATTTTATTTTTGAATCCAACCATTTTATGAATTTATCAAGTTTGAGTGTCTTTACTAACTCTAAAATAAGGCTGTCCCACGCTTTTTCTAATTCTGTTTTATTGTCTATGGTTAACGCTTCCTTTCAGGTTATGTAATATTACTGTTTAATCCCTAATATTACATAACCTTCTTTTACATAGAGAGGATTGTCTAAAATATAAGTTATAATTCTTATAAGCTTTCTTCCTGTATATTCCCCTCCTGTCCATTCCCTTAAATAAAGAGAATCTCCGACCTTGAAATTACGGTCATTTCTTCTCACTTCAAATGATTTTCTTTTTTCCTTAACTGCTTGGAAGAACTCTGGAAGTGTTTTTAATTCATGAACCAACTAAATCGCCTCACTTTTCTGTATCTCTTCCAGTTCTTTTCTTCTTAGCTTTATTTTTTTCATGGATGTATTTAAACTTTTAGCTTTGCTCTGCATTTGAATTTCAATTTTTCTAAGTGCCTCTGCATCATCACATGAATCTATATTTACATAGCTTGACTTACCTTCTTTGTCCTTGTAACTATAGCAATTTCTTATACCTTTTTTATTCTTATATGTCCTCATGAGGTTATTTGCTGCTCTTCTTAAGGCTTGGCTTCTTAATTTGCGTATATCAAAACGGTAATAAGGCTGAATTAACTCCATAACTTTCTCTATTGTTACCTCTCCAAGTTCATCTATTTGCTCTATAATTATTTTTCTAGTTTCTTTTTCAATATTTGCATTTCTACTCATGCTTTTTCACCCCTTTGAAGAAATTCTGTATAACAGTTAAATTATTTATAGCAACTTCTAAAGTACTTAATTCTAAAAACACCTCTTCTTGCTTCTCTAAAGTACAATTCCACGCAGCTAATGAATCTTTATCAATACTTAATTCTGCCACCTTAGAAATTACATTTTGATATTTCCTAGTGTGATCTAAGCACTTGTCAAATTGTTCACCAGTCATTTTATTAAAATCGGTTATACCAAAAATATGTTTTTCTTGATGTTCATGTTTGCTCAATAAAACTACATTTTTAGGAAGCGACTTTTTAATTTCTTCTTGCTGTTTTTTCTCTTCCTGCTCTAATTTCTCCGTTTCAAGTTGCTGTTGATATTCTTTTTCTGCCTCTTCATTTTTCTTTTTAGTTTCTATTGTATCTTTGGTAAGGTTATAAGCACTATTTATTGTTAATTGACCTGTTTTTGCCTTAACCTTTATATCTTCTGGAGCTTTTTCTTCTATATATTCAACTTTGTGTATAGTATCATGGCTTACTCCTGCTAATTTCGCCAGTTCCTTTTTAGTATCAATTGGAGTAATCGCCTTGTCTGATTTCTGACAATCTGATTTTGCATTTTTGCTTTTCTTGTCCCCTCCAGACAGAGAAAGATTTTCTTTTGCTTTTTCCTCTATTGCTGGTTTAAACTTTAATGCTATTTGTGCAAGCTCATACTTATTAAGATTTCTTCTATTCTTCTGATTTGCCCACGCCCATTTCATAGCCTCTAGCTTGTCCTTAAATTTCATTTCTAAAATGTCATATGGTATATCATTCTTTGTGCAAATTTCATATCTATGGTGTCCATCCACTAGAATGTCACCCCAAACTATCAGAGGGTTCAAACAACCGTTTTTTATAATATCCTTTTCTAGTTCCTCTTTTTGCTCTGGGGTTAGCGGAGGTAATAACTGCTTAAATTCAGTTTCTATTTTTATATCATTCACCTTTCCACCACTCACTTTCAATCTTTTAATTTCCTCATTTTAATATATAAATAAGTACCGCCCATAATTTGATTTTCAGTTACTTTGCATTCATTTAAAAAATACTCTGGATATTCCTTTCGAAAAATCTCTTTATCCTCTGGAGAAGTTGAAATTTCATGTACTTTTTTCTTTGTATATTTAAAATCATTAACTTTTATAACAGGCTGTTTTAAGTTCCTACTTTGAATCCATCTTTTATTTCCTTTTGTTCCCTTTGTATCTTTTGTTACTTTTTGGCTTTTGGTCATGTATTTTGCTAATGCCTCATATCCATTTTCATCCGCTTTCAATCTATCTGCATTAGCTCTACCTTTTCCCCATAATTTTTCTACTGTATCTCTATCAATATCTCCTGACATTATTATGTGATGATGAAGTCTCTTCCCCTTTTCTCCGACTTCAATTACTGCCATATATTTCATTTCAGGTAAACCATGTTTATTTCTATAGTGTTTTATTCTTCTTATGTAATTTGTAATATCTCTTTTAGCTTCCTCTTCATTTTCTGGAAGTTCCTTATCGGTGTATGTTAAATGTGCCACTATGTCATTATCTGTAAAATTATTATTAACCAATCTTGCAAAATGTTTTCTTGCATTTTTATCATTTAAATTTTTCTGTTTTAAAGATGTTCTCTTTTCCTTTTTCTTCCTTGACTGTTTTCTCTCTTTGCAAGATATTGGATATACTTCTACTTCTAATATTTTTCCACTATAAATTTTTTTCTCTCTATATGGCATACCTCTCACCTACTATTGCAAATATTATTTTAATTAAACTGTATATGTTAAAATTCTCTATGCTAATTAAAATACAAGTATTTTAATCATCATAGTCGTTAAGATAATACCTATTACGAGGCACTTAAAGCCTCAAATAAAGCTTTAATAAAAAGCACATCTATATTACTTTAAATGTGCTTTTTACTTTTTCTTCCACCTGTAAAAATATTTAAGATTAATCGTGCCTACCATTCTTATGCGTGCTCTCATTATTAGCAGCTTCATCAATGTGTTTTAAAAATATATCTGTTATTTCATCAAAAGCTTCAATTGCTGAACTTTCTTTTAAATCAACATTCATGCTTGCTTGTCTCTCTAAAATTACAGTTATTTTCATTCTTGAACCTCCATATTTGATTTTTCTTTAACTCTGTATTAGAATTAAAGTATCGTTTTATTTTCTTTGGGCTCTTTTATAAGAGCTCTCTTTTTTATGCTTGCACTCTTTTACTAACCCCATAGTAAATAATTGCAGTTCTCAAAATGTAACTAATATCACTTTTTAGTCCTAGTTTAATATGATTCGCCTTTATATCATTTTCAGTTTCCTTCATAACCTCAATGAACTCTCCATCAGTCATTTTAAAACCTTTCTTTTCAAGTGCTTTTCTTATCATTTCTTTGTAGCACCTCCACAAAAATTTCAGTTTTTAAAAATGTGAATGCTTTTTCTATACTAAGAAATTTTGCCACTAAAAAATTTCCGTTTGTATTGTCTATTGCTGTGTAAGAATTATAACCAAGAACTAAATAATTTCCTAAAGGTCTATGCTTGTCCATAATTTCTTTTGCATCCTCTTCTGAAATTGTTCTAATTCCAAATACGTTCAGTAGAAGATTCTTAAAGTTAGCCTCATGGTTTTCAAGGAGTTCGATTGATTTTTGTACCATTCCTTTTCCCTCCCTTTAACCTCGTGACCATTAAAATTCCATGTTTTGCATCAACTTGTACTGTATTTAATCTTGTGTCAATTTTTAAATTATTTAGAATAAATTTAAGCTTATACTTGGAAATATCACTATGTTTTTTAAATGAATACCATTTGCTGTTTTTTTCTGCCTTTTGTGCCTCGTATCTTTCCTCTATATACTCTCTTAATAGCTGCTTGTTATCTCCTTCCAACTTTATTACCATTACTTAACCCCCTAACTTAGTACCATGAGTGTTTTGATGTTACATGAAACCATTCTTTGTCAGCACATTCAGCCTTGATAAATGTAGTTTTATGTTTCCCTCTTCCTTCGTATGCTATAGAAACCGCAATTACTTCATGGTCTTCTGGAAACTCAAAGGATTTATAGTAATTATTTAAAAATCCCTTGAATGTCTCTTGTGCCTCTTTAGACAATTTTGGAAATCCTTCAATTTCATTTGCTTCTGGTAAATCTTTAATCATTTAATTTCAATCCTTTCTATTTTGCTTGTCCTTTCAACTTATGGTAAAATTTTGTTGAAAGGTGGTGATATTTATGTCTAAAAGAATAAGTCATGAACACATTCACGATATTGCTATTGGTATTTTAAATCACTACAATATGAATAATGAATGTAATACTAATGATATAAAAGCTTTAACTTCTAATTATTTAAAACGCTATATTGAAGTAACAGAACAATTAGAAGAAAGTCAATCTCCACAAAAATAAGTCAGTCTTTCATTTTGCCAATGGTAAAAACGCTTGATTTTCTTACATCAAAGCTTAATGATGAAAGAAGTTTTTGCCATTCTAAAAATGTAATTTTATTTTTATCAAGTAAACTAAGAATTTGATTTTCAACATTTTTAATTTGCTCTTCTCTTGGTAGCTCTTGAACCTGTACTTCATGAACTGCCTCTTTTTTATTTTTCATTTAATTCCCTTCCTCTCAAAATTAAATAAGGTTTACATTAATAATGTTCTATTTTCCTCGCTTATCCTATCCAGCCATAAAGCTAATTTTTCTCTGTTTATAAATATCTTTTTTCCAACTCTAAAGTATGGAAAATCTGTGTTTTCCGCATGTACTAATTCAAGAATTGTACTTCTTCCTATTCCGCTCTCTTTAACACATTCTTCAAGTGTAAGTGTCATTTTCTTTTGTGGTTGAGCTTCTCGAATTGCTTCCTTAATAATTTGTTTTAATTCTTCTGGTTGCATATTGTAACCTCATTTCTTAATTTAATTTGTCCTTGCCTTTCAAATATGGTAATATTTTGTTGAAAGGTGGTGATTTTATGCCTGAAAAATTTGGTCTTAGTTATGATGAAATAAACTCAATTCTTAAAGAATCTATTTCTGGTGAAAAAGTAATAGATGCAACTACTGTACGTGATGTAATAACTAGAGCTATTATTGAAAATAATAAAAAAATTCTAAAAGACATTCAGCATATTATTTCCAAGTAACTCCTTTGGCTTTTGCATCTTTAAATTTGATATTTTTTAAATCACTAAATTTTAGATTTAATTGCTTCCGAACTGGTACTTCGGAAGCAACTTCTTTTTTCTCCTCCATCTAATTCCTCTCCTTCCTAATTTAATTTGTCCTTGCCTTTCAAATATGGTAATATTTTGTTGAAAGGTGGTGATACTTTATGAAATTAAATCCCGACTGTATTAGAGACATTTTACTTACTGTAGAAGAAGCTCCAGGTGTTAACCCCCAAATCCCATATCCAAATAATGAAGAATACGAGAGATTAAAAAAAGTATTCTAAGGATGAAATTTTATATCATGTTAATCAATGTGAGTTATCAGGGCTCATTACTGAAGTTTCATGGTTTCTCGGCGGAAATTGCTTAATACATGATTTATCTCCATATGGTCATGAATTTTTAGCAAATATACGCTCTGATACAAATTGGTCTAAGACAAAAGAGATTGCATCAAAAGTAGGTTCTTTTTCATTAGATGCGCTTTCCAAAATTGCAGTATCTGTTGTGACTTCATTAATTAAAGGCAACATTTGAATTGACAGCTATTTTTATTGTAAGCTCTGTTACTCCTTTAGCAGGGCTTTCAATTTTATATCCTTCAACACCCTTTAATTGAAAATCATCTAATTTTATCTCTTCATTTATAATTTTTAGATTATGAAAAAAATTTTCTTTTTTATTTTCCACCTAATCCCTCTCCTTCCTAATTTAATTTTTGTTTTTCAGTTGGCTTAAAAAGTTCTTCAAGAGGCATATTAATCTTTAATATTTGTTTAATTAACTTAGCTTCTGCTAAAGTTATTGGAGCTTTGCTAGTTAATTTTTATTGAGATTATCTTTACATATCTCATTAAACAAATATCTAATATCCTTATTTGGAAAAAATGTTCTATTTATAGCAAACGCTTCGTCTAGGTACAATGGTCTTTTTCCTGAAAGTTTTCCACTCATGGTATCCCTATTTACACCAATCTTATCTGCTAATTCTTTAATAGTTATTTCATTTCTAGCCATTTCAGCTCTAAGATTTGAAAACCTTATATTTGTTTTTCTCAATTTGTCCCTCTCCTTTCACGCATTGCGTTGTTTATGCTTTAATATTATATCGCAATGCGTGAAATGTCAATATCTTTTTTAAAAAATTTTATTGCAATGCGTGAAAAATGTAGTATAATACTCTTATATGGAGGTACAAAGCATGGATTTTTATAAAATACTATTAAAAATAATGAATGAAAAATCATTAACAATACCAGATGTATCACGTGCAACTGGATTATCAGACTCAACAATAAGAAGTATCATTTCAAGAAAAGCCAAAAATGTAACCTTAGAAGTTGCTTTTAAAATATCTAAGGGCTTAGACGTTAGTTTAGAAAGGCTAAACGGTGATAATCCTTCTAATTCTAATCTAATAGATGAATTAAATATGAATGAAGCCAAACTTTCAGCCAATAATAAAGGGTTAATTGAAGATAGTTTAAAAGAAATAATATTAAGCAAATATAAAAGTTTAAGAGAATTTACAATAAAAATAGGAATGCCATATTCTACTTTTGATACCATTTTGAAGCGTGGTGTTGATAAAGCAAATATAATAAATATATTGAAAATATGTGATGAATTAAATATAAGTGCTGATAAATTGGCTATTGGTATTATAGAAAATAAAAATTCAAATCAAAATGATTTAACACAAGATCAGGCAACACTTTTAGATAACTATAATAAATTAAATACTATAGGCAAAAAAGAAGCTAATAAAAGAGTTTCTGAATTGACTTGCATCCCTATGTATTCTGATTCAGAAATTACAGCCACAAGCGATAAATCTGAAAAAATACTTGAAGGTATGTATGATACTATTGCAGCACATGATGATGATTTAACACCTGATGAAAAAGAAGAAATGAATAGAAGGATTTTAGATAAATTAAATAAACTACATAAGGATAAATAACTGGAGCTGGTTTATGAATGACGCAATATGAAAAACTTACGGTTAAAGCCGAAAATGAAAACATTAATGTTTTAGAAATAAATCTAGGTATTAATAAAAAAATGTGGAAAATCCTTTTTTAACAACAAAGAAAAAATCATTGTCATTAATTCAAATATAACTGATTCCGAAAAATATGAAGTATTATCCGAGGAGCTTGGTCACTATCATACCACTTCTGGTAATATATCAAATCAATTCGACATAAAGAATATTAAACAAGAAAAGAGAGCTAGAAATTGGGGCTATGAGGAAACTGTTGGAATTGTTCAGCTTATAAATGCGTTTGAAAAAGGTATAAGGCTAAAGCACGAGCTTGCTGAATATTTAAATGTAACAGAAAAGTTCTTAGGACATGCTATACAGCACTATAAAGAAAAATATGGCACATACTGTGAAATAGATAATTATTTAGTTTATTTTGAGCCAAATTTAACAATTTTAAAAATGTTTTAAAAAGAATAATTTAATTATAAATTATAAATAATATAACAAGGAGGATTATTATGGAAAATGATAAAATCTTTGAATTAATGACTAAAATGTATGCAGAAATGCATGAAGGTTTTAAAGATGTAAAAAACGAACTTAAATCTCATGGCAAAAGGCTTGATAAAATAGAATCAAAAATGGATAGCATGGAATCAAGAATGACCAAAATAGATATTAAGTTAGAAGAGCTTGATAAAAAGGTAGACTTATCTCTTGAAGGTCACAAAACAAATGTAGAGCAATTAAACAGGATTGAAAAAGAAGTGTCAAAGCATGAAGATTTCATTTTAAGAAGAATAAAATAATTGAATATTAAAGGGTATTAACCTACCCTATATATTTTTGCGCTTTTTTCAAGAACACATGTTCGTATTGAAAGGAGGTGGTAATATGATTTTTGAAAATAAAGAAGCAGAAGAATATTATTTAGCCTTAGCTAAAAAGTATGGATACTTTCACATAAACTGTGATAAACCTATATCCGTCGAAGAGCTAGATGAAATTATTGATTTTATTTTAGAAAAGAGTGAAAAAGAAAATGGCTAGTAAAACAAACTGCATAAAAAACGGTAAAAAATATTATAGAATTACCGCAACTATAGGAAGAAACAGTAACGGTAAATTAATAAGAAAGGATTTTTATGGCATCAATAAATCTGATGCTGAAAAGCAAAGAGATGAATATTTAAATAATATTAAAAACGGTCTAAATGTTGGTTATGAAAAAGCTACATTAGGAGAACTTATGCATACTTGGCTTTTTGAAGTAGTGCGTGTAAGCTCTGATATAAAGCCTAGTACCTTTAATAGATATGAAGGTATATATAGAAATTATGTTAAAGACAGTGAAATTTATGGAATTAAATTAATAGACATCAAGCAGCTTACATTGCAGCGATATTACAATAAATTATATGATAGTGGCAAAAGCAGCAATGTAATAAAAAATTTAAACAAATTATTAAAATCTTTCTTTAATTATGAAGTTGACGAAGGATATTTAATTAAAAATCCAAGCAATAGAAGAATAGTCATTCCAGGAGAAAAAGAAGTTTCCAAAGAAGAAATAGAAGTTTTTAGTGATGATGAAATTAAAACTCTTATTAAGGCTTTAGAGGGCAATAGATTAAAAGGATTAATATTGCTAGCATTAGGTACTGGACTTCGACGTGGCGAGCTTCTAGCGTTAAAATGGAGCAATATAGACACCAAAAATCTTTTACTTAGTGTTGAGAAAAGTATATCTCAAATAAGTGTAGTGGATAAAAACGGAAAAAGGAAATATGAAACTATAGAACAAACTCCTAAATCTTTAAATTCTATTAGAAAAGTTCCTATACCGGAAAGTCTTATTCTCATCTTAAAAGAGCAGAAAAAACTTAAAAAAACAGATAAATTAAAAGCAGGATCAAGCTATGAAGAAAATGATTATATATTTACAAGTGAAAATGGAAAAATATTAAATGGTAGAAATATGGCTAGAGCTTACGAAAGGATTTTAAAAAGCGCAGAAATAAAATATAAAAAATTTCACGCACTTAGACACACTTTTGCTACAAAATTATTTGAACGTGGAGAAGACTTAAAAACAGTGCAAATGTTATTAGGTCATTCAGACATTTCTATAACAAGTAATATTTATACTCACGTTATGCCTGAAAAGAAAAATGATGCAGTTCAAAAGCTCAATGATTTATTTGCTTAATGCGGGAATAAAGTGTGGGAATTTTTCTTATACTTTTCTAGTGCGGGAAAAGTGCGGGAAAAAGAAAAAAATAAAGGCTGATAAGCTACTATCAACCTTACGCAATGCCTTATTTAATATGTATATTGGTGCGCCCAGAGGGAGTCGAACCCACGACCTCCAGATTCGAAGTCTGTCACTCTATCCAACTGAGCTATGGGCGCTTATACGCCTTGTTTTAAATATAAAAATGGAGCGGGTAGAGGGAATCGAACCCTCGTGACTAGCTTGGAAGGCTAGGGCTCTACCATTGAGCTACACCCGCATATCTTGGAGCGGAAGACGAGATTCGAACTCGCGACGTTCACCTTGGCAAGGTGACGCTCTACCACTGAGCCACTCCCGCATATTTTTCTTTTATTGGTGCACCTAAATTAAACTATTAATAATGTTTTTCCAATTTAACTGTCTTGAATTTTTTTCCATTATTCGGTTGCTTTAATGGTTTGTTTGCTATACACTTTTTTATTTTAAAAATATTTCTAACTTTTTTTCTTTAAACTATTGACTATTACTAGCTGGTCTTTAATTAGTTCGCAATTTTTTATATTTAGTGCGACAGCTCCTTTGTATCATTTGCTCATTTTAGATGCAAAATAATTACCTGTGCATATGCTCCCACTCGCTGAATACAATTTTCACAAGACGGTCTGCAGTATTTTGCTGAAATGGCATAACGTGTCCATGATATCTATAGTATTGCAGGTAACTATACAATGTTTCATAGCCGCCTTTGACCCACTCTTCACTATGGGGCAGATATCCCGTGCAGCCATTGGTGTATCCATTCAGAAAGAGGTAAGGTGTATGTGCTTGTTTGGACGCCTCAAGAGAAATTTCGCAAAAAATCTCATCTGGCACCCCACAAAAGCAACCGTCATTCAATTTCAAAAACTGGATTTTTCCTTCTTGAATCTGTGTTGTAACACCGGATTCCCTAAGTCTTTTGCATTCCGTAAGCCATTCTGAACCATCAATGTGGCAAAATCTGTTTGCAGCGTTCGCAATTTGTTTTGCTTCTGGTTCAGAGGGAACATCGGAGTAGTAATCAAAATTTTTAACATACATTTGCACATTGCTTACTTCGTTTATATCAAAATTCAATTGTTTAGCAGAGTTTAGAAGAATATCAGATATCCGATCTAAGTCAGGAATACTGCCGCCAAGTATTTTGTCTACTCCTGCCGGCTTGATATTTCCTGCCGCCCCTTGAATAAGCATTACCGGACAAAGAAAATATTTCTGTAGTTTTTCGCGAGCAACACCAAAATAATCACTAGAAATCTTGTTGTTACCGCGCATCAATATATTAGCGTGTGCGGTAATCCGCAGAACAACAGCTAAAGGACGATCCGTAGTAGAATCGGTTATTTTCAATGCTCCAAGCCGTCTATCAACTGCGGTGCAACCTTCTCTGCGACTTTCTCCGATTTCCGTATCCGCCATGGCCCAGCCCGCTTTACACGGTCGCAGGTTTTCTATTGCTACAGCCACACATTTCCTAATCCGGCTACACATCAAACAAAAATATCTTTCACCATTAATCGGTGATAATGGAGCAGGTGCGGAATGTGTGTGCGAAAAACTAAGCATAACACATGATATGTCGGATTTTAATTGTTCAGCGACAATTGATCGCAATTCATCGGCAAGAACCGTGGTTAAACCTAGGCTATCAATTGCGATCAGACAACAATATGTGCCATGAAACTCAAATAAAAGTACCTGTGCGTAAAGAGAATGCAAAACGCCTTGCGATTTACTGTCCAATCTATAACATCCGATCAGTTCTACTTGAAAATCAGGCGTAATATCAACTTGTGAAAATGCAGCTTTACAATAACATTCTTTATTCATTTGGCTCTCTCCTTAAAAATAGTTATACTGCGGACAAAGCCTAAATACAGGACAATATAATTACTTCATGCATCCTTTGCCCTGATAGGCTTTACATGAAGTTTTAACAATGGTAAGTTTCATAGCATCACCCCTATTTTTATTTAGTGTACCATAAAAAGTAAAAAAATGAAAGAATTCAAACCACGAGGGTTTGAGTCCCTTCATTCTCATTTTAAACTGGCGGAGAAGATGGGATTCGAACCCATGTGCCCCGAAGGACAACCGCATTTCGAGTGCGGCTCGTTATGGCCACTTCGATACTTCTCCATTTGTCATACTAAGATATTATACTAAATTGACGGTAAAAAATCAAATGCGTATAGACATGGAGATATGCTCTATACCAGCCTCATAAAACTTTTTCACCATATGGTTTAAAACCTAATTTTTCGTAAAACCCCTGCGCATAAGCTTGCGCATGTATAAGCACTTCTTTTATTCCATCTTTAAATGCCTTTTTAAGCATTTCCTCTACTAAAACTTTTCCTATACCCGTACCCCTATATTCTTTTGACACCGCAATTCTACCAAAGAAGCATTTACCATTATCAAATATTATTCTTCCAACCCCAATTGCATCTTTCCCTTTGTAGATAACAATATGGTCACAATCTATATCAAATTCATCAATTTCCATATCATCTGGAACATCTTGTTCCCCTACAAAAACTTTTTTTCTAAGTTCAAATCCATCCTTTAAATCCTTATTTCCTTTAAACCATTTTACTTCCATTTTTTAGCCCCCATCATATTTTTAATTCTCCTGTACTTAAAAAAAAGTCCTTTAACAATTCACTACATTTTTCCGAATATAGCCACTTTACATTTACGCTGTAACCTAATCGTCCACTTTGAACCAAATTAATTACAGAACCGCATGCACCAGCTTCGGGATCAAATGTACCTATATATATTTTACTAATTCTACTTTGGCAAATAGCAGCTGCGCACATAACACATGGCTCAAGTGTTACATACATTTCACAGCCATTAAGCCTCCAATTATTAAGCTTTTTACTTGCCTCTCTTATTGCAAGAACTTCAGCATGGGCTGTTACATCTTTTAAAGTTTCCTTCATATTGTGAGCTCTTCCTATAACCTTATTGTCTTTTACAACTACAGCCCCAACGGGTACTTCTCCTTTAGCTGCTGCTTTTTCTGCTTCTTTAATTGCTAAATCAAGAAAATTATTCTCCATAATTTCTCCTCTAAACTTACTATAAATACATAACACTTAAGATTGAAACTACTAATATCAAGTTCCAAGTAAGTTCCCTTATAAAAATCTCTTAAGTCATTGAATCCTTCCCGTTTTTAAGAACTCTTTAATACCATTATTTCTAACAAGCTTTATAAAGTAATACGCTATTATAATAAAACCAAATAGTTCGGGTCCATAGTACTTAGGATCAGAAACTAATCTTGTGAAATCATCTGCCACCCAGCTTCCTTCTGGCCTTGCTGGAAATTTAAGACCTAAAAATGGCCACAAGCTTATTTTAGGATAAAGCCACATACTATCCAGCAATTGATGTATTAAAGATCCAATTCCTAAAAATAAAATTCCGGCTTTTCCACACTTACTTTTTCTGTATGCCCCAATACACAACAAAGTAATTCCAAATAAAAGTGAATGAGCAAATATTCTGCTATTGTGAAATACATTTCTTAAAAAAAAGGCTCCTATAGGCTTATCTATAATATCTGGCAGCACAGATCCAACTAAAATATATCTGTAATCTATATCTAAATCCTTTTTAGGTGTAAACTTTTCACATATTCTAACAATACCCGTTGTAATTCCTAAGTGTCCAAAAAATATCATAAAATATCTCCTTATTAATTTATATAATAAGAATATTATACCTCATTTATTCAACTTTCGCAGTTTAAAAATATTGTGAAGTAACAGTATATTAAAATATTAAATACTGTTACTTTGCATTTTTTTTCATTGACAAATTATTGAAAAAGTTATATATTAAATCTATACTATTAAAGTATACTTTAAAGGAGAATATAATGAGGATAACACAAGAAGCAGATTATAGTCTTAGGGTTGTACTTCACCTTTCTAAAATTGGAGTTAATGAAAGGGTTGATGCTGCTACTATTTCAGAACATGAACATCTTCCACTGCGTTTTTTATTGAAATTACTGCGAAAACTTATTAAAAGTGGAATAGTTAAATCTTATAGAGGTGTTAAAGGTGGTTATTCATTAAATAAATTACCAAAGGACATTACACTTAAAGATGTCATTGAAGCTATAGATGGTCCTATTTTAGTAAATAGATGTCTTGCTGACCCTTTATATTGTAGTGCCAAAAGAGCTGGCAAATGCGAAATACATAATGCTTTATCCTCTATTCAGCTATCTTTAATCCAAAATCTTGAGAAAGTAAATTTCGAAGACTTAAAATCTGGTAAAGTCCTATATTAACCAAGCACCCACTAAGCTTGGTTTTATATAAATCAAAAACTATACTAAAAAGGTATTGTTTCAAGGAGGAATATTAATAATGAGTAAATGTGAAAACTGTAATGTCTGTGCTGATGCAGACTCAAAACTTCATAATTTTATATGTAATTTAAATGTAGAAACTTCCGAACATAGGGTTGAAAGTCAAAAGGCTAAATGTAAATTTGGTAAGGAAGGTGTGTGCTGCAAATTATGCGCTAATGGACCTTGTAGGATCACACCAAAATCCCCAAGAGGTATTTGTGGCGCAGATGCTAACACAATAGTTGCAAGAAATTTTCTAAGGGCTGTTGCTGCAGGAACAGGCTGCTATGTTCATGTAGTTGAAACTACTGCAAGAAACTTAAAGGCAATCGGAGAAAATAAAAAAGAAATCAAAGGTATGTACACTCTAAACAAATTAGCGGATATATTTGAAATTAAAGAAGAAGACCCCCACAAGAAAGCTGCACTCATAGCTGATAAAGTTTTAGCTGATCTTTATAAACCAACATTTGAAAAAACAGAGCTTATAGAAAAAATGGCTTATGCCCCAAGATTTAAAAAATGGACTGAACTTAATATACTTCCTGGTGGAGCAAAATCTGAGGTATTTGATGCTATAGTAAAAACTTCAACAAACTTAAACAGTGACCCTATTGATATGACAGTAAATTGCTTAAAACTTGGAATTTCAACAGGTTTATATGGGCTTACTTTAACTAACCTATTAAATGATGTTATTTTAGGAGAACCCGTTATACGTCAGGCAAAGGTTGGCTTCAAGGTTGTAGATCCAGATTATATAAATATCATGATAACAGGACATCAACATTCAATGATATCTCATCTTCAAGAGCGCCTTATAGATAAAGATGTAACTGAAATGGCAAAAAAAGCAGGAGCAAAAGGCTTTAAAATAGTTGGCTGTACTTGTGTTGGTCAAGATTTGCAGCTTAGAGGAGAACACTATAAGGAAGTATTTTCTGGTCATGCGGGCAACAACTTTACAAGTGAAGCATTGATTGCAACTGGAGGAATAGACCTTATTTTATCTGAATTTAATTGTACTCTTCCTGGAATCGAGCCAATTGCAGATGAATTTGAAGTTAAAATGATATGTGTAGATGATGTAGCTAAAAAAGCAAATGCAGATTTTATAAATTACTCTTTTGAAGAACGTGAAAATATATCAAGTACAATAATTGATGAAGCATTAAAAAATTACTCAAAGAGAAGAAAAGATGTAACTATTAATATACCAGAAGACCATGGATATGACGATGTTGTAACTGGAGTCAGTGAAAAATCCCTTAAAGATTTTCTTGGCGGTACCTGGAAACCTCTTGTTGATTTAATTGCTTCTGGAAAAATTAAAGGTGTGGCCGGCGTTGTTGGCTGCTCAAATCTAACTGCAAAGGGACATGATGTATTTACAGTAGAACTCACAAAAGAACTTATAAAGAGAAATATAATAGTATTATCTGCTGGATGTTCAAGCGGCGGTCTTGAAAATGTAGGTTTAATGTCACCTTCTGCTGCTGAACTTGCTGGAGATAGTCTAAAAGAAGTTTGTAAATCTCTTGGAATTCCTCCTGTACTTAATTTTGGACCTTGCCTTGCAATTGGAAGACTTGAGATAGTGGCAACTGAACTTGCCGATTATCTTGGAATAGATATTCCTCAGCTTCCACTTGTACTTTCTGCACCACAGTGGCTTGAAGAACAAGCTCTTGCTGATGGAGCCTTTGGTCTTTCACTGGGATTACCTCTCCATCTTGCAATATCTCCATTTATAGATGGAAGTCCAGTTGTTTCAAAGCTTTTAACTGAAGACCTTGAAGGAATAACTGGTGGAAGATTAATAATTGAAGATGATGTTACTAAAGCTGCTGATGAGCTTGAGAAAATTATAATCGATAGAAGAAAAAAATTAGGACTTGAATAAAAAACTTATTGAACTCTTTAATTTTTCAAACCCTTTTAGTAATATATAGAAAAAATGTGAAGCAAATTAACCTACTTCACATTTTTTAATTCTATAAATTCAATCTATATTAAAAATTAACTCCAATTGATTAATCATAAGGCACGGAGGAATTTTTTCCTTGCACCACCGTGGGAGCGAAGGAACAATGCTGAAGGAACGATTTAAAAAAAGCCTTAGATTTATAGGCTTTTTTTAACGCGACGAAGCATTGTTCCTTCGCTAATGTATTGCTCTCTTTTTATATTTCTTACCAGCAACTTCAACATTCCCTATTGTAACAAGTGCCTTCTCATCAAGATCATGAACTATTCTTTTAAGCTTAGAGACTTCAAGCCTGGATACAACAGTATATAAAACATTAGTCTGAACTCCCCTATAACCACCTCTACCATCAAGAATGGTTACCCCTCTACCAAGTCTGGCATTTATAGCAGAAAGAATATCTTTATGTTTATCTGAAATTATCATAACAGACTTTGATTCATCTACACCTTCCACAATAATATCTATCACCTTAAATTCAATAAAATAAGTTATAAGAGAATACATTGCCCTATCCCATCCGAATATAAAACCTGCACTGGTCAATATAAACACATTAAAAAACATCACTATTTCTCCAATAGAGAAGCTGATTCTTTTATCAAGAATTATAGCAACCATTTCTGTACCATCTAGAGAGCCACCATTTCTTATTATAAGTCCCACTCCAATCCCTAATATAACTCCCCCAAAAACTGACGCAAGAAGTATATCATGAGTAATTCCTGGAATAGGCTTTAATATGGATACACCTATAGATAAAGCAACTACAGAAAATGCTGAAAGAAATGCAAAAGTCTTTCCTATTTGCTTATATCCCAAAATAAAAAATGGAACGTTTAATAGGAAAGTAAATAGTCCAAGTGGCAGGTTTGTTAAATAACTTGTCATAATAGATATCCCAACAACCCCACCATCAATTATATCGTTTGGTATTAAAAATATTTCTAACCCAACGGATGCTAACACCACTCCTAGTAGTATAAAAAGAAGCCTTACAATGTAATAATACGTATCAATATGTTTTTTTAACACTAAGCATCACTCCATTTCTTGCAACTAATAATACTATGTTTAGTCATATCAGAATATTCTCAAAATTCTTTACATAGATATCATAGAAAACATATATATTTACAATAATTATATCATACATATAAAAGATACGAAATAGCAATAATATATAATTTTAATACAAAGGTGTTTCAAGAAAAACAAAGATCATTTATTAATATTCCATTTAATGTATGGAATCAATGTGAGAAAATATGATTCATATAAGAATTTGATTCAGAGAACAAAGTAGAGTGAAAGGTTTGACATAGCTTTGCTTGTCAAAGGTGAAGGGTTTTGCCACAGCAAAAGGTTAATCAATGCAAATCTTTATCTAGATAATGTATTATAAAAACTTAAGTAATTGCAAAGCTTCAGACATAAAATTCCTTAGGCACAGAGGAATTTTTTCCTTGTACTACTGTGAAAACGAAGTAATACTGCTGAAGGAACGATTTTAAAAAATTCTAATAAATTTTTCTACCTTAGATTTATAGAATTGTTTTAATGTTACAAAGCAGTATTACTTCGCAATATTTATGATTTATGAATTAGTTTTACTACTACTGCAAGCATCCCAGAAGTAATTAAAGGACCTACAGGAACTCCTTTAAGAAAAGCTGCGGCCGCAACAGAGCCAATAATTAGTGCGGGCATAACGTCGCTATTCCCTTTTACAGTTAAATACTGTAATCCAAGTCCGCTTAAATAAGTAGTAAGAAATGAAAGAATAAGAGCTACCACACCAATCCATGATAACAAGTTTCCCCTAATATTAGTTGCAGTTATTTGTCCATTTGCAATAGGAATAAGTATAGCTGCTATAAGCAATACAAGTGCCCAAAAAACTCCTTTATCATTTAATGTAGGGAAAACATATTTATCAAGATTAAGCAGCTTTAATATCAAGAGAATTGCTACCCCGACTGCTACTGAATTTGCCTTGCCTAGTATTGATATGGCAAGAATTATTACAAGAATTATATTGGCTTCCAACTAAGCCACTTCCTAAACAAGCTTTCATTATAATGGTATTCAAAAATATAAATATTATTCCTTATATTCTTTTAAGCCAAAGCTATTTTAACGTGTCAAATTCATATCCTTGCTCTTTTAAATACTGTATAATATCCGGTAAAGCCTTTGCAGTTTCTTCTTTTCCATAGGTATCATGCATTAATATGACAACTTTGTTTTTACCTTGAACTGTACTTTTTACTTTATCAAGCAATCCACTAGCATATCTTTTTCTTCCTTCTGCATCAAAATCATAAGCATTCCAATCTATACTTACCATATTTCTCTGCTTAAGTATGTTATCAAATTCACCTAAATTAGGATCTTTATAATATTTTCTAGACATATATCCGCCCGGCATCCTTATAACCCTTGTAAAAAAGGTTGGTCCTAAAATACTCTTTAATATATTCTGGGTTTCATCGACTTCATTCATAAAAGCACTCACATCAAGAACATTATGAGGATATAATTTTTTTAAACTATGACTGTATGTATGATCTCCTATAGCATTTCCTTCATTATAAATTCTTTTCACTAAATTTTCACTTTCACTATTTTTCTCTATATTCTTGCCCATTAAGAAGAACGTAGCATGTACACCATTTACCTTTAAAATATCTAATATTCTTGGTGTAACAGTGGTAGATGGACCATCATCGAAAGTCAAATAAGCTGTTTTCTTTCCATCTTCCTTATATGCATCCTCTGCCTTTGTTCCAGAATTAGATATTTGATTTCTTAAAACCACCACAGCACTCTTTTTCGCACTACTTGGTTTATGCTTTTTTGTGCTGCTGACTACTTTATTTGATAAATAAGAGTTTGTCTCAATTTTTCTTTTTGTAAAAGAAACTGTTAATGCTGAAACAAACAAAATCATTAAAAATATAAAACTTATACGTGTAAAAAATACTTTTCTTCTATCTAGCCTTCTATTTGCGACTACATTTTTCATATTGTGATTACCCCTTATAAATTTATAATGCCTACACTATAATATTACACCTTATTTAGTACAGTTTGTTACAAAAAAACAGCTTTTTTTATTACAAATTAGTTACATTATTACAAGTTTACTCAAGGGGTCTACGTAAAATACGAATAATTCCAGGCAACAACAAATTACCTGGAATTCAGTTTAAACTTTATGATATTTTTTAATGTTTTTTCAATAATTCTTTTGGAATATGACAATATCCATTAGGATTTTTGTCTAAATATTTTTGATGATACTCTTCTGCATTGTAAAAATTCTTTAAAGGCAAAATTTCAGTTACTATAGGTTTTTCATATTTCTTCTGCTCTTCATTCTTAGACTTTAATATAACATCTAAATCACTTTCATCTATGTAATATACTCCAGTACGATATTGAGTTCCTTTGTCATGTCCTTGTCTGTCTTTTATAGTTGGATCTATTACCTTCCAGTATGCTTGTAAAAGTTTTTCCAGTTTAACAGCATTCTCATCATATTCGATATAGCAGGCTTCAGCATATCCAGTTGTGTTTTCACAGACTTTCTCATAAGTTGGATTTTCTGTATTTCCATTTGCGTATCCAACCTTTGTACTTACAACCCCATCAATCGTATTGAAATATGCCTCGACACCCCAAAAGCATCCTCCGGCAAATACTATTTCTTTCATGTTTTCTACCTCCTTTTAGAATTTAATTTGTGTATACATATTACGTTATATTTTAACACAATTTAATAACAAAAACATATAATTACACTCCTCGTATATATGCCTAACTTTTATAAATATAATCGCATAACATGTTCAGCATCATTAATAAACTTTCTTTGGTGGCTTTTTCTTAACCATTCTTCATCATCTCTCGTAATAAAAGGAATAATATTATGTTCCTACTAAAGATAAACCACCTTGAAACTTGAAATTTATTTGTAACAAAATACCGTCTTCTGGGCATTATGGTGCACATAAATTTCAATAGTTGAAGCGGTTTATCTATAGTAAAAGAAAATGCTTGTAGCAAATTAAAAAAATATTTTTATTAATTCTAATCAAATGATATGTACGCCACTTTATAGGAAAATATGCAACATACCTCTATACAAAAAACCGCTACAATTAATGCAACGGTTTTTTTAATCAATATGCTAAAATGCTTTTTTATATATTTCAAGAATTTCTTCTACAGAAGTATCTCTTGGATTTCCCGGTGTACAAACATCGTTATAAGCTAATTTAGCTAGCTTTTCTAAATCCTCTTCTTTTGCTCCAATTTCATTTAACTTTTGAGGAATTCCTATTTTTTTGGATAAAGCTACTACTGCATCAACAGCTGCTTTTCTATATTCATCAGCGCTCATACTGTCAACATCCTTGACTCCCATTTGGCGAGCTACTTCTTTATATTTTTCTCCTGTTGCTGGAGCATTATATTCCATTACATAAGGGAGCAATAGCGCATTTGCAACGCCGTGTGGAGTATCATATACGGCACCTAAGGAGTGTGCCATTGAATGAACTATTCCAAGTCCAACATTTGAGAAGCCCATTCCTGCCATATACTCCGCTACACCCATGTTCTCTCTTGCTTCCATGTTAGTAGGTTCAAACACTGCCTTTTCTAGATGCTTTGCAATGAGCTCTATTGCCTTTAATTCAAAAGTATCTGTAAGCACCCATGCTCCTTTTGTTATATACCCTTCTATTGCATGAGTCAATGCATCCATACCTGTTGCAGCTGTAAGTCCCTTTGGCATAGAAGACATCATTTCAGGATCAATTATTGCAAGTATTGGAATGTCTTTAGGATCAACGCATACCATTTTCTTTACAGCTTTTTCATCTGTAATTACATAGTTTATTGTAACTTCTGCTGCTGTTCCTGCTGTTGTTGGAACGGCTATTATTGGCACAGATTTATTTTTAGTTGCAGCTACTCCTTCAAGAGATACAACATCTGAAAATTCAGGGTTGTTTGTTATTATACCTATAGCTTTTGCAGTGTCGATTGAAGAACCTCCGCCGATTGCTAAAAGAAAATCTGCTCCTGAAGCTGCATAAGCTTTAACTCCTGTTAAAACATTTTCTGTTGTTGGATTTGGTTTTACATTATCATAAATTTCAAAAGGTATTCCCGCAGCTTCTAATGTTTTTGTTACCTTTTGAGCAACATTAAATTTAATTAAGTCTTTGTCTGTAACTACAAAAGCCTTTTTAAATTGTCTGCTTTTAACTTCTTCAGGAATTGCGCTAATAGCTCCTTTCCCAAAATATGACATTTCATTAAGTACTATACGATTTATCATTTAAAACACACTCCCTTTAATTATTTTTCATATAAGAATTTCTCTGGTAAAGTAACCTTGAAATCCTTAGCAAGATCTCTAAAATTATCAGCAGTTATTGTCTGTCTTTTTCCACCCATAGACAATACTTTTACTAAAATCTCAGCTGATTTTTCTGCTGTATCCATAAGTCCAAAAGCTAAATCTAAAGTTTCACCAGAAACAAAAGTTCCATGATGAGCCCAAATTACTACATCAAATTCTCTCATTAGATCACTTGTTGCTTTAGCTATTGCAGACCCGCCTGGTACCATCCAAGGCACAACACCTACTCCTGATGGGAATACAACTGGACATTCTGTAGCCATTTCCCATAATTCTCTTGTAAATATCTTGCTATCTAGTGGTAAAACAAAAGTTAATGCAATGATGTTTGTAGTATGTGAATGAAGGATAACTCTGTTCTTTCCATTGGTCACTTCTTTTTTAACTGAGTGACTCATAAGATGTGATGGGAATTCACTTGTTGGCCTTGCACCATTTATAAGTCCCCAAACAATTTTGTAATTTTCACCTTTTTCATCTATTTTAGCTATACCAATATTTGCTTCTGGATCTAAAATTACATTTCTTAAAAATTTTCCACTTCCAGTAACTAAAAAATACTCATTGGCTAAGTTTGGAACAGATACTCCAATTGGAGTAAATTCTCCCGATTCATCAATTAACCCATCTAACTGTTTTACTTCATCTTCAGCTATTCTATATGAGAAATTTCCACCATTACGTTCATGCCAACCTTTAAGCCATGCATCTTGAGTAATTCTTATATAATTTTTTACAAAATCTAGTTCTTCAATTTTCATATTTAAGACCTACTTTCTTTTTGATAATACTTCTTTTTCATATGTCTTTACTTCAGAAAGCCAGTTTTCTTTAACTGGTACATTGTTAATTTCACAATAGTAATTCCATATGTCACACATTGGATAAGTTTTGAATTCTTCCATTAAGCTAATCTTTCAGTAAAGTTGCCTTCATCCTGTAACTCTTTTAATTTTTCATTTGGCATTAACATTGCAAAGAGTAATGCTTTTATCATATTTCTTGCGCCAATTGTCCATGCTGCTATTCTGTTAATACTTGCATCAAAGAAATCTAAGCCTATTATTACTCTATCTAAAGCATCATTTCTAACTATTTCCTTGGCAATTTCTTTAAGTTCATCATCTAAAACTATAACATGGTCACTATCCCAACGTACTGGTCTGCTTACATGTAATGCAACTTTGTGGAAAAATAAAAGCATTGAAGAAATTTTATCTGAAACAACTTCTGTTGGATGATAATGTCCTGTATCCATTAAAGGTAATAATCCATTTCTAGCTGCAAAATTTATATAAAATTCACTTGAACCTACTGTGTAAGCTTCTGCTCCTATACCAAACACCTTTGATTCTACAGAGTCTAAATTATATTTTAGATCTATTTTTTCCTTGTATATTTCTTCTAGTGATTCCTTAAGTCTCTTTCTTGGTCCTAACCTATCACTTGGTATGTCCTTGTAGCCATCTGGAATCCATAAATTTGTAAGGCATGGTTGACCAAGTTCTCTACCAAAGTATTCTCCAATTTTTCTTGATGCAATGCTGTGTCTTATCCAAAAATCTCTAATTTCTTTATCTGGATGAGAAAGTGTTAAACCATCGGAGGCCTTTGGATGAGAAAATATTGTTGGATTAAAATCTAAACCTAGTCCTCTTTCTTTTGCCCATTTAACCCAATTTTTAAAGTGCTCTGGCTTTATTTCATCTCTTTCAACTACTTCTCCATTTGTTTCTGCATATATAGCATGTAAGTTTACTTTATGCTTTCCTGGAATCAAGCTAAGTGCTTTATCTAAATCTGCTCTTAATTCTTCTGGTGTTCTTGCTTTTCCTGGATAATTACCAGTAGTCGCTATTCCGCCTGAAAGTTCCTGCTGATTAGCCTCAAAGCCTATAACATCATCACCTTGCCAGCAATGTATAGATACTTTAACCTTTTTAAGATCTTCTAACACCTTATCTACATCTATTCCCCATCTTTCATATTCACTTTTAGCTGCTTCATATTTTTCTTTTATATTCATGCTCTTAACCTCCTATTTTATGATGAAACCAATTCAACTATTAAGCTATACATGTACCATAATGTCCTGAAGATTTACATTTTGGAACATGCATAACTTAAGTTTCATCTTCATTTCACTTTAATTGGACTAAATTTTTTTATATCAAATGAATCTTTTATAACTTGTCTTGCTTCACTTAAGTCTTTAAAAGTACCTGAACTTATAAATTGAGCTGCAATATTTCCTACAGCTGTTGCCTCTGATGGACCTGCAATTACTTCTTTCTCTGTTATATTTGAAACTATTTCATTTAAAAGATTGTTTTTGCAGCCACCACCAAAAATATTTATTCTTTTAAATTTCTTCTCAAATATTTCTTCTAGGGAAGTTACCGCCTTTTTATAGCTATGAGCCAAGCTGTTAAATACGCAAATTGCTATTTCTCCAACTTCCTCTGGGACCTTCTGTTTCGTCTCGCTGCAATATAACTTTATTTCATCTATCATGTTTTCTGGCTTTAAAAATCTGTCATCATCTACATCAATAATTGATGAAAAATCCAAATGCTTTCTTGCTAAATCAACTAATTCCGCAAAAGAGTATTTACTATTTAAATTTCTTCTAACCTCTTGTATTACCCAAAGCCCCATAATATTCTTTAAAAATCTGTATCTATAATCTATCCCGCCTTCATTAGTGAAGTTATAATCCATGGCTTGTGGAACACATATTGGAAAACGATTTTCAACTCCTATTAAAGACCAAGTTCCAGAACTTAAATAAATACTGTCATTATCATTGCAAACTGATGCGATAAATGCTGAGCCTGTATCATGGGTTGCCGCAAGTATTACATCCATATTAAATCCAAATTCTTCTACAAGCTCTTTCCTTAAGCCACCTAGGTTTGTTTTTGGAAGCTTTATTTCTTGAAACATATCGTTGTTTATTCCAAATTCATTTAATATCTTCTTGTCCCAGGTTCTATCAAAGGAATTAACTAATTGAGTTGTGGATGCATCTGTGTACTCATTCACCTTTTTCCCTGTAAGCAAAAAATTCAAATAATCCGGTATCATTAGAAATGTTTTTGCCTTATCTAAAATTTCTTTATTTTTGTTCTTTATCGCCAAAAGTTGATATAGCGTATTAAATCTTTGAAACTGAATACCTGTGTACAAATAAAGCATGTCCTTAGGAATCTTTTTAAATGCTTCTTCCATCATTCCTTCTGTTCTATCATCCCTATATGCCACTGCATTGCCTAGCATACCATCGTTTTCATCTAATAGGACGAAATCTACTCCCCAGGTATCGATTCCTATGCTTATTGGTATCTTTCCAATTTCTTTGCACTTTTTTATACCGTTCTTTACTTCATTGAATAAGCCTTTAATGTCCCAACAGTATTCGTCTCCTATTTTACTTATGCCATTTTCAAATCTATATATTTCCTCTATTTTTAGCTTTCCGCCTTCCATATATCCAAGTATATGTCTGCCGCTTGAAGCTCCTATGTCAATAGCTAAATAATAATCCATGGCTTTCCTCCCGTACTTAACAAAAATTTTAATGTTTTGATTACTGTAAATATATATTAAACTGCATCACCATAACGCTCTTTTTCAATTTCTTCAAGTGCTTTTCCTTGAGTATTTGGAGCAAATACAACTCCAATTACTGCACTAATTATGAGGAATCCTACCATACATGCTGCTGCTAATTGAAATCCAAATTTACTCATAATTGTTGGCACTACAAAACTCCATATACCAAGTGCTACACGAACAACAAAGAACATTACTCCTTGAGCACTCCCTCTGTATTTTGTTGGGAAAAGCTCACTTGACCATAATTGATAAAATGGTTGCTGACCAAATCCACAAGAAAGTCCATATACAACAACAAATATTACAAGCATAAATGATTTCATACTTGATGATGGTAATAAAAATATTGACCATGCTGCTATTGCCATTATTGACGAAACTGCATAAATACCTCTACGGCTTACTTTATCTCCCATGCCCATAAATACAAAATAAGTTCCAACTGCTGTAATTCCAAATAAGCCTGCTTGAAGCAAATCAGCTGTTTGTGATGAAACCTTTCCAACGGTTTGATAAATTAATGGCATGAAAAATCCCATTGTACCTGCTGCTAAATTCCAGAACAAATAAACTCCAACTAAAAATAACATTGATTTAATATTTGTTTTTGTTAATAACTGTTTGAAAGTAACCTTTTGTGATGCTTGCCCTTTTTTTATAAGTTCTTTTTCTTTCTTTTGCTCAGCTTTCCAAGATTCTGATTCTGGTACTCCTCTTCTTATTATCCAAGTAAAAAGGGCAACGAAAAATAAATGTGCAAAAACTATACGACTGCCAAGTAATCCTAAACCACCTAATGCAACTGAAAGAATATAAACTATAATTGGGCCTGCTGACCATGCAAGCTGTGCCGAACCACAATGCTTTGCTCTATTTTTAGCTGGAGCACCTTCAGCAATAGTAGTCCAAGATGCTGGTATATCAGCACCAACTGATAATCCTACAATTACATACCCAATAAAGAACATAGGAAACGATTGTGCAAAAACAATAAGCAATATTCCTACCATATAAAACAACATAGAACAGTTGTAGATTAATTTACGTCCATATTTATCACAAAGTTTACCTCCAATTAATGCTCCGATAGCTGCCGAAACAGCATTTGAACTAAAAGCACTCAATAACCCAAGTTGTATGTCAGTCATATGAAGAAAAGTAGTCCAAAACGATAAACCTGCCGCACCAGCAACAATGGAACCTGCATCAATATAATTTGCCATGGATGCTGAAATAGTTGCTATCCAAAGTGATTTTTTTTCTTTACTAATTCCCATTTATTATTCCCCCAATCTAAACCTTTACATTTAATCTAAATGAAATACTTCTTTTAATTCAATTGATACAGGACTGTTATCAAGATTAGTCTCCATAATATCTTTCATATAAGCCCACCATTTCTTGCAAATTTCCGTTTCCCCAGTTTTGTTCCATAATTCTTCATCTTCTATTTCCACATAAGCAAATAGATAATTTGTTTTTGGATCTAAAAAAATAGAATAGTTTTTTGCACCATATTTACGCAACATCTCAACCATTTCAGGCCAAATTTCACTATGACGTTTCTTATATTCTTCCTCAAATCCACTAAATAATTTCATTATACTTCCTTTGCGAATCATTTTATTTTTCTCCTTTAAGCAATTCAATCCAAATAAGTATTTTCTTACTTTTTATTCTTTATTGCAAAAATTGATATAATACATTTAGTTTTTAAAATTGGATACTTACATAAAAGCCTATTCCTTCAATTCTAAGCAGTCATGTCAATTGGCAAGTCATCTTTCATGATAATTCCTCCTTTGATTTAATCGTTTACTTATGCTTAAATTATATTTCATTTTATCACTATTTTTAATATCCAAACGAATTAAATTTTTTATCCTTATTTGCAAATATAAAAAAATAAAAAAGTCTCTAGCTTATACTAGAAACTTTAATGCTTATTATATTTTCTTGGTGTGACCCCATACTTTTTTTCAAATATCTTATAAAAATATGTTGGATTTTCATAACCAACTAGCTCAATGATTTCAGATATAGAATAACTGCTCATTTGTAATAGTTCTATAGCCTTACTGAGTCTTTTTTCTTGAAGCAGCTCCTTAAAGGTCATACCAGTATGCTTTTTAATTAGCTTGCTTAATTTGTAGTTAGGCTGCTTTAATTTTTCTGAAGCTTCTCCTAAAGTTGCCTTATTATAATTTTCATCAATATATTTAAAAATGCTAATTATTATCATCTTTTCATAATTATTCATCGAATAAACTTCTATATTCTCCGAATTTCTTGAAAGTTCTACTAATAAAAGTCCTACTAAAAGTTTTATTGCTGCATCTCTCATTATAGTTAGTTCATATAACTCGGTAATTATTTTCGTAAGGAGGTCTTGAATTTCTTTTTTCTCTGAAACCTTAAAGTATAAATATTCTCCTGCCTCATAATCCTTATATAATGTAGTTATTAAAAACTTACTTATTACATTTTCATCACCTAAAAGCGTTAATATGTAATCAAAAAATTCCGGTTTAATTATAAAATTTATTATTATGTCTCCTTTACCCGAAGCTTCTATTTCATGAGTAATGTACTGATTTAAAAATATAATTTCGCCTTTTTCAAGCTTTATTTTTCTTCCATCTATTATTTGAATTAGAGACCCTTCGTACACATAACTAACCTCGATATAGTTATGTGTATGATTAGGAAAATTAATAAATCTTGTATGTTTTCTAATATCTATTAGTTGACCTTTGGGAAGTAATTTACTACTATCTATAACAAACTTACTATTATCTGTATACAAGCTCTTATTAACTTCATGCTCTCCATTTAAAATCTTTATTTCTTCATCTGTTAATGCAGTTAATTTATCATATATCTCAGCTTTCATCACTATCTCCTTTAACTAGAGTACAAAGTGCAGAGCACAGTTATGGATGATTTTTCTCCGCTAACGCTATGAAAAATCTTATATTATAAGAATTTCCACAGTAAAACGAAGGAAATTCATCCTTCACTGTACTTTGTACTCTGTAATCTGTACTCTTAATTTTTATAGCAAATATCCCTAAAGTACTCCTCTATATTTTTTCTACCTACGCCTAAGTTCACCTTTTTTCCACAAATATAAATTTCTAGTTTCTCCTCTAGCTGAATGCTCGCGTCGTATTTTAAATACCTTTTGCCATATTCTAAAGCCATAAATTCATTTATAAACTTCTCTATATGTTTAATACCTTTAGGCTTTTCTTCTAAAATAGATTTCTTTAAAGCAGCCTTAACCTCTTTCATTATTTGATAGAGATTTATTTGTTTCCACCTTACTCGCCTGTAATTTAAGTCCTTAAAAATTTCATGTTTATTTTTTCTTATAATAGGCACCCCATAAAGCTGTTTTTCAAGTTTTCTTACAGTTGAATTATTGCTGTCAAATTTACTCATAATAAACAGTGCACCATAGTCATATTCGGTTCTTATAATTCTTCCATAAATTTGTTTTAAATCTATAGATACAATTGGGAAATTTACTGCGGCATATGCATTCCAATAGTTTTTGCCTTTTTCAATATTTTTATCTATTAATGATTTATAAAAGGGTTCCTTTCCATTTATATTAGGAAGCTTATCTAAAACCACGGTTGCCATAGTATCACCTGGTATATCTATGCCTTCAAAAAATCCCTTTGAGCCTAGTAAAATATATCTTCCTTCTCTGGATTTCAATTTTTCTATATCTTTTTTGCTTTCAACAATACTAATCCCCAGAGCTTTAAGCTTTTCCGCTGCCTTTTCTTTAAATACCTTAAGCCTTTTTATGCTTGTAAAAAGCACAATGATATTGCCCTCTACATTATTTAAAAGTTCTAAAATAAAACCTTCCATTTCTTCTGAAAAGGCATCTGCATCATTTGGGTCCATGCCCTGTACTGCATAAACTGCACTTTTCTCTTTATATTTGAAAATTGGCTTTATAGGCGGCACTTCTACTATTTCCTTATTTTCCGAACTGGCAATGTTAATTCCCAAAGTGTTTCTCAAATTATTGTAGCCCTTATCCGTACTTAAAGTAGCTGATAAAAACAAGCAGCTATTAACTCCCTTTAGAACTTTTTCATAAAAAGCGCCAGATACATCCAAAGGTATACTTGATATTTTCCACCACTGAAGGTTCCTATCTACTTCAAAATAAAAACAATAGGCTTCTTCACTTTGAATGCACACTTCCTCTAAAAGTCTAATGTAATCATTCATGGTTTCTACTTTCTCCACCAATATCTTAAGCCTTTTATCTTTTTCTAAAGTAGATATATTTTTTAAAGTTGTAATTGCTTTTTCTAAATCCATATTAAATTTAGATATATCTCCTTTAAGATAATCCAAATGCTCCATTATTCTTGCTATCTTTGGATTAAGTTTATTTAAATGCTCTTTAATATTGTACTCCCTGCTTATTCCACTGGTAGACACATATTTTTCAAAAGCACTTTTAATGCTGATAATTTCATTTCTACATGTTTCTATATCACTCTCTATTTCACTTAAAGGCAAGTTTTCCTTTTTAGTTCTCTTTGATAAATAATATAAATATCCATTTTTTTCTTCGCTATTATATATATCTTTTAAAAATTTCTCAAACTCATACGAAATTAAATTGCTTTCAAAGGTATCATAAGCTTCTTCAGTTAAATTATGTGCTTCATCCACCACAAGATTTTGAAGCGGCACAATACTTTGATAAGGCCACTTTAATAAAAGTGAATGATTTACTACAATTAGCTGAGCTTCTTTTAAAGCTTCAACCTTCAAGGCATAATAACATCTTTCTTTATATTTGCAACTATCCACATCACAAAGCTCTGAATCACAAAAACACTGTTCCAATAACTCATTTAAATTAAATTTTTCTTTTATCTCGTCACTTATATCTTCAATATCTCCAATTTGCTTTTCTGTTAACAGCCTTTTTAAATACACATAACCAAGGAGAGTTTTCATATCACTTGGATATTCTATATCTTCAAACCTATCAAAACATAGATAATTGCTCTTTCCCTTTATCAAGGTATAGTTAACATCTCTTTTTAAATCCAGTGCTTCTAAAATATTTGGTATATCTTTATCCACAAGTTGCCCTTGTAACCCCTTAGTGTTTGTGGATAAAATTACTTTTTCTTGTTTAAGATGTGTATAAATAATATAAGGAAGCAAATAAGCCATACTTTTTCCAAGGCCCGTTGGTGCTTCCATTATTGTTATTTTTCCCTTTTCTAGTCCTTCTCTTATAACTTTAGCCGCATCTCTCTGCTGTGGTCTTAGAGTGTAGCTTCTTCCTCCGCGTTTCCATATAGCCTCATTTTCAAAAAGCTTTTCGTAATCCTTAAGAGCAAAAACCGGATACGGCTCTCTCTCTTTATTTTCTAAAGCAGCAGGTTTGTTATCTACAAAACATTTCACATCATCCATGTTCACGCTGGAAATGTACTTATACCAGTTCCAATGTTCGAGCTCTAATATATTCATAGGAATAGCATAGCCATTTTCAGAATAAAAGCGGCTTATAACATAATTAAGTACTTCTATCAACTCTTCTTGAATACTAATATCTTTATATTTTGTCACAAATTTATTTTTTAAATACTGAAGATTAAACTCTGGAAACTCTGGAAAAAGTATGGCCACAAGTTCTAAAGAATCCAAAAACTTGCTTCCAACATTAAGAATACTTTTTGCAAAGGTTGAATCATGACAAACTAAAGGAAGGTCTTCGGCAAAAATCTTAAGTTCTCCCTTAATCTCACTAAGCTGCTCAAACTTATTAAATTTAGTAACTATTTTATTTTTTATCTTAACAGCATCAACCTTTACAAGCTTATTGTCATTTGCAGTTTTTATGTTTAAAAATACTAGATTGTTTAATATGCTATAGGGTTTCATAATTTAAATAGCCAACAAATTTTCTCTTTTGAAATCTGAAATCCAAGTTTTTTCTGAAGCTTTGTAGATGCCTCGTTACCATCTTCAATTTGTCCATAAGCATAAAAACCTTTTTTCAGCATCTCATTTACAGCTTTAACAATAAGATGCGTTGCTATTTTTCTTCTCCTAAACTGAGGAAGAACTTCAAGCATTCCAATTGAACCTTCTTCATGGCTTCCTATAAAACCACAAAGCTCACCATCTATAAATGCACCATACACAACTCCAGCATCTATTCTTTCACCAATATAATCGTCATTACAAAGCTCTTTCTTTGAATAATGTTTAATAATAAAACCTATGTAATCTCTAGTTAAAAGTCTTATCTCTGGTGAAGCTTTTGAAACCTCCATTAGAGTATTTTTAGTGTATACAGAATTATTACATATCATTTTATCCTTAAAATGATATGTGCTCATAAGTAGATCATAGTACACTTCCTGATGACAAACAACTATATTAGCATTCTGTGGAATTTTGCTTATTATTTCCTTCGCTGTCTTCATATCCTCAGTACTCATCATGTAAGCCCGTGATATAGCGTCATAAAGCAGCACACCTTTATCTGAAGCAAATATTATTTCCGCACTGTCTCTTCTTATGCATTGTAGCATATCTACATTTAATAATAGCTTTTTCAACAATAAATTTACTGCAATATTCTCTTTAATATCATATTTCTTTATTTCAACGTCTAGCAATACATTGTTATTAAAAATACAGTGATATTGAAATGTACCCTTATCCTTAAGCATCTTTGGCAAAAATTTAGGTAAATTATGAGCTATCCCTGTGTTCTCTGGATTCATAATCCACTCTACTTTCTTCCAATCCAAAATTCCTTCTCTTGTTTTTATGGGAACTTTGTACTCAAAATCCTCTGAAACCTCCTGCATGAATAAATACATTCCACCATTTCTAATTTTATCTACCCTCCAAGTAACAACACCTTTAAACTGTACATCTTTAAGCTTTATGCCTGTCTCCTCGTATACCTCTCTAAGTATACAGTCCTTTGGAGTTTCACCTTCCTCAAATTTTCCTCCAACTCCATTCCAGCTTCCCATCCAACTTGGCTTTTCTCTATTTAAAAGTAGTATTTCGTCTCCTCTTTTAATAAAACAAATAGTATATTTAAGTTTATCCATTTTTGCTTCTCTCCTAATATTTTAATAAGCATATACACTTTACTTGTATATTATAACAAATAAGTATTGTATTGAATAAAGGTTATATTTAAAATTATTTGAATAGTGGTAATTGAACTCGTATATCAAGTATATTATCCTTAAGTGATGCACTAGTACTGCCGCCAATTTGTTCTGTTAAAAGCCTTACTATAGACAAACCCAATCCAGTGGTCTTACTTCTTGCTTTATCTCCGGTGTAAAAGCGATCAAATAGCCGTTTCACATCAATTTCGGATTCATTCTCAACAAAATTTTTAAAGGATATTACAGCATTTTTTTCAGTAAATATTTGTACCTCTATATCTCCGTGGGAATGCTTTACACAATTTCGTATTAGATTTTGAATAATCCTTATAATTGCCTCTTTATCGACAAAAACAAATACAGGTGGTGCTTCATAAAAATGTACCATCAAATTATTTTTTTCAAGAACTGTAATAGCCGCTGCTATACATTCTGCTACAAGATTTGTTATATTAATCCTCTCCATTTTAAGTTCTGGCTCTGCATTCAAAAGATATGCATACTCAAAAAAGTGTTCAATTAAATCACCCAATTCATTCGCATGCTTTTGAGCAACCTTAAGCTTTTGTCTCTGTTCATCAGAAAGAGTTCCTTTTTCTATGAGCTGTTGATATCCCTTTATAGCAGTAAGTGGTGTTCTAAGATCATGAGAAATATTTGAAATCATCTCTTTAAAATGTTTTTCCTCACGAATAGCATCAATTCGAAGATTTTCCTCCTCTTTAAGACATTTATTTATGTTAGCTGCTAAAGCATTAAGTTCTTTGCTAAATAGGATTAAACTTACAGGCTGACGTGTGTGTTCTTTAAGCCTTTTAGATAGTTGTTTATTAATGCTGTGTAACTGCAGCTGAAGAAATGAAATGTATAAAACAAATAATATAATTGATATACTCAAAATACAAACCACAGTTACGAGCATTTTCATCCACCTTTCAATATAGATAAACTGCGTAAGCTAATAAAATTTATGTGCGCCATAATGACCAGAAGATGTCATTTTGTTACGAATAAATTTCGAATTTTTAGTTGGCTTATCTTTACTTAATTTCAGCCTTTCTAAATACAAAGCATGTAATCGTAAGCATTATAATCATAAATGCTAAACTAACAGCAATTGCCTTTATTATATCATTTGTTCCTGCACTAAGTGACATAAGAGAATACTTACCTTCATATGGCGTAAGCTCATAAATATTTTTAAATACCTTGGATGTTTTCTCCAACCTACTTAACTGAGTACAAAAAAGTACAATGCCATAATACACTGGAACCACAACAACTGGCTTTTTAAAGCTAATAGCAAACGGTATACAAATACTAAGCTGTGCTGCATACAAAATCGCTAATGCAAGCATAATGATTAACAACTTCCACACTTGTGATGTAGAAATAGCCTTACCAGCCTCTAATGTAATTATATTTAAAAAACCGACTGATACTTGACCCATATTATATTTATAACCCGTGCTAATTGCTATGGCAGTTACAATAATATATGGAAGCAAAATAATAAACAAACCGCAACAAAATGTAATTGACTTACTAATAACAACTTTTACTCTACTATTTCCATTTACAATAGCTTCATGGATTGTTCTATTATCAAAATCACCACAAATAATAATACTGGCTACACCAGCTCCAAGAATACTTATCATATTTGCGTCAGAAAACATAAACCCCAGCCCAGAAGCACTTGCACTAAGTTTACCCTGCTGCAATAAATATGCCATCATAATCATAGCTATTGAACTTACAGTTGTAATTCCAAGTAAGATCTTAATTGCCATTGATTTGCGTAATTTAAACAAATCAGCTTTAATCAAATTATACATTCTTTTCACCTCCAACAACAGAAATAAAGTAATCCTCAAGAGTATCACCCTCACTTGAAAAATTTGTAACGATAATTTCATTTTCAAAGAGAATCCTTGCCACTTGCTCCTTATCATCTATATAGTCGTACAGTTTAATCGATTTATCTGGCATAACCTTGTAATTCTGCGTTTTCAGTTCCATTTCTAAAACACTAGCTAATTTTTCTGGTTCCGTACAGCTTATACGAATATGATGTTTACAACATTCCTCAAGTTCATCAAGTGTTAACTCCTGCTTAATTTCGCCTTTATGAATAATAATATAATCAGTAGCTGTTTGATACATTTCTGGCAAGTTATGACTTGAAATTAAAATTGTCATTTGCCTCTCCTCACATAACCCTTTTAACAATTTTCGGATTTCAACTACTCCTAATGGATCAAGTCCGTTTATTGGTTCATCCAAAATAAGCAATTCTGGATTACCAAGAAGCGCAATAGCAATTCCTAAACGTTGTTTCATACCAAGTGAAAAGTTTTTTACTTTCTTTTTACCTGTATTAGCAATATTAACAAGCTTTAATACCTGATCTTCAATACCTTTGTCAGGGATACCTTTCATAATTCTATGAAATCTAATATTTTCTTCTGCTGTCATGCTTAAGTCAAGACTTGGATATTCAATCATAGAGCCAAGCCTTTTTCGTTCATTCTGTAAAGCTTTTTCACCAGTATGACCAAAGAGTTCAATACCTCCGCTTGTAGGAAAAGTAAGACCTGTAATAAGCTTCATAAATGTTGACTTCCCAGCACCATTCTGCCCAATTAATCCATATATTTTGCCAGCTTTCAAGGTTACTGATACATTATTTAAAACAGTAACACCATGATAACTTTTCGTAAGATCTTCCGTTTTTAAAATATATTTAAACATTCCTATTCACCTCTGTCCTTCCTATAAATTAATTATAATGTTCAAAGGTTTAGAAAAGGTTAAGTTCCTAAAGGAAAGTGTCAAGAAAAAGATAATTCATTCTTTATATAAACGATAACCAAGTCCCCACACGGTTTCAACATACTGTGCCTTGGGATTTACCTTTTTTAGTTTGTTTCGTAGATTACTGATATGTGTTTTAACCGCATTATCATCACCAAGGTATTCCTCCTGCCAAATCGATTCGTAAAGATTTGCTTTTGTAAATACCTTGCCCTTATTCTTTATTAACATCTCTAATATCATATATTCCTTAGCAGTAAGCTCAAGTTCACTATTATTCACAGTAACGCTCTTTGTACTATCATCAAACACCATATCTTTATAACGAAAGGATTTATCTACCTGAATCTTCTGGCTTGAACGTCTCAAATTAGCTTCCACTCGTGCTGCAACTTCTCATAAGTCAAAAGGCTTTGTAATATAGTCGTCTGCGCCAAGTTTTAAAAAATCTATTTTAGTGCCAACCATATCCTTTGCAGAAATAATAATAACAGGAATCTCTGAAAACTCTCTCATTTCCTTTAGTATTTCATCTCCGCTTTTATATGGAAGCATAATATCAAGGAGAACTAAATCATATTTTAAGCTTTTAATTTCACGTATACCATCTATACCTGTATAAACTGATTTTACCTCATGTCCTGCGTCTATCAACACTTCTTTTAACATCATATTTACATCTTTATTATCTTCAATAATAAGTATAACGCTCATAATATCCCTCCTGTTTATATATATCATCTTAAAAATCAAAATACCATACAACCATTATTTTCGTAATGTGTAAACTCAAAATTACTGAAAAACAATTAAAGGTTCATAATCCATTGAATCATTGATTTTATCAAATTATTGTTATAACCAATGATATGCTCCCTCCTAAGTGACAAGTTTTTTATTATTTCACTTGTCTACCTAGAAGGGAGCATATCAAGCATAAAAAAATATGCTAATGCGGCACCCTCCTTATTAAGGTGATTTCGTAAAAAACGCATCCAAGTTTAAGAAAGCTTGATACGCTCTTAAATCTTATTCATTCTAAAATTTAGTCTTCTCTAAAATCCATAATTTTCTCTAAGTTCATTCTAAATTTTACCCAGCTGCGGTGATTCCATCTGTATCCATTAATGCACGTACAATTTCTTTCAGTAATCCATGCCAAAAAACCATCTCCAAATTTAGGCCAAATATATATAATTTTATGAAGACTTGGTCTAATTCTTCTTTGTATTTTCCTTTCATCTCTTGAAATTCTACTTGGCAGATCAATATCATTTAATCCTAAATATGAGTACATTTAAACACCTTCTCCCAATGTTCTTAATACATAATATGCACTTCGATTTTATTGATTATCCCAATTTTTATATAAATATGTACTATTATATCTTATATAAAAAAACAAAATAAATGTATTGACTCCTACCTTAGGGTATACTCTATAGTAATAAATGTTGAGAGGAGAAATAAAATGTACACAGTTAATGGAGTTGCTATTGAATCACAATCATTTAATAAAGACATGATTATATTCTTGCAAAATAATTTGTCTGCAAATGATTCGAAAGTCATAGATCGTATAAAAAAGCACCTAAAATTTTGGGGGAATAAAGGTACTCTAGCAACACCAAAAGACTTTGTAAATCAAACGGAATTTTTCATTACAGATGAATTTCACAGAAATATACTAGAACAGCAGCAGATTGGATACTCTTATTTTCTAAATAAGGCCGCAGTTAACTACTTAGAAAACTTATAATTGAAATGGAATACCAAATTATACAGCTAATTCGGCATTCTTTTAGCATTTGAAAATATACCTACGTTTTAAAAGAATATTGATAAAACTTATATTTTTTTTAATTGATAATATTAAATATTGTCATTTCTAATTGTAAGTAAAGTCTCAGCTATTTCTCCCACTTGTGATACTGAGCTTTCAATACTTCTCATAGAATTAAGCTGCTGTGATGATTCTTTTGACACATATCTTAATTTTTCAAGAAGCCGCTCTGTTAAGTTCTTAATATTTGAAATTATATCTTCTATAGTATTTCCGTGTTCAGCAACTTGTCCGCTTGTAGAAGTTATTTGTTCAATCTTCAAATAAGATTTTTCTTCTAACTCCTGAAACTGCTTAAATGCTTGTCCTACATTATTTACTTTGTCTATGCCTTCTTTAATCTCTTTAGAACTTGTATCTATAGTGATAACAGCATCATTCATTTCATTTGTCATATTTTGTATAAGTGTAGTTATTTCATTGGTAGATGAAGCAGATTGTTCAGCCAGCTTTCGTATTTCTTCTGCAACCACAGCAAATCCTTTTCCCGATTCTCCTGCACGAGCTGCCTCTATTGCGGCATTCAATGCAAGCAAATTAGTTTGTTCAGTTATACCTGTAATTATATCTACTATTTTTCTTATCTGTTTTGATTTTTCACTAAGGTTTGTCATAACCTGCTTATTACTATCGCTTAATGTATCTATATTTTTCATACTTATGAGAGCATTGTTCAGCACTTCCACATTGGTCTCTGTTGACTTACGTGTTTCCGTAGATATACTTGATAATTCTTGGGATTGTTTAGATATATTATTCAAAGAATCAGAGATTTTTTTAATTTTTTCTAAAGTGCTTACTACATAATTAAAACTTTTTTCATTGTCGCTGGTTGCATTCCCTGTATTTTTTGATATCTCTTCATTAAAGGAAACTCCGTCCTTTATTTCTGAAGTTAAATTTTTTACAGAAGCTGATAAGGCTAGTGAAGCATCTTTTGATTTATTCATAACGATTTCTATCTCTTCTAAAAGTCTATTTTTTTCTTCTGCTCCAACAAGTCCATCAAACATCTTTTTTAGTTCTTCGTGTAAGCATACTAAAAATAAGTGTAATAGCAATTAGCTCTAATAAAAAACCAGCAACAGTCCCTATGTAATTTGCCATAATTTGATTGTGTGGAAGACCTTTAAGCTGATCAAATATTCTAATATACCTTGATATAGCAAGGTTAGGTATGCTTATTAGAAATGAGATAATAACAAGTTTTCGATCTATGTACAAGCAGCTTAATGCTACTGGAAATATATACACTATATTTACTCCTATGTGCTGATTTGTTGCCAAAATACCAACTATCACTGTCCCTGTTATCATTACTGAATATTTAACTATGCTGCTGCTCACTCTTAGCTTTCTTAAGATAGTAGGAATACAAGCGATGATAATACCTGCCGCAGTAAATGCTATTAAAACATTCCATTGTATTGAAAATATTTTAAGATAGTTGAGCAAAAGCATTAAAGGAAATATCACAAGAGATACTACAATCAAAATTCTTGATGCAATAATATTGATTTCTTGTTCATTTTTTTAATAAATATTGATTCATTCATTTGAACAACCCCCGAATTTTATTTCTATCTTAATTTATCATATATTGCATCATTAGGCAATTACTTAGTTGATAAGGCATTACCCTCCTATTTGTTTTCTTTCTAAAGATAAACCATTTGAAAACTTAAAAATTATAAGTTCCAAGTTTATCCTGACAAATCAGAATTTGAAGCAGAGTAGAGTGATTATTTTATAAACTTAGGAAAACTTATTATTATAGTCAATATAATTTGAAATATCATTTTTAAAATACAAATTTGGTGATATTTGCAAGTGTACATTATTACTTTTATTATATCCAAGACATATAAAATACGTGTGTTTACCTATTTTTTGTTGAAAAGCATAAGTATAGCTATCAGATATTCCAGAATGTAAATATTTATATCTATTATTTAATCCTCTTTCTAATACTGCATACGTTATCTTAGAATCACTATAATTGAATAAAACGATCTTATAATTTTGTAAATAAAGCTATTTTTTTAAGTCATTCAAATACTTATATACTGTATAGTTCAATTTGTGTACAAGTTAAAAAAGCCCATGCCTCTCCAGGAAGCAGTGACATAGTACTTCATCATGCACATCAACAAATTGGTATAACTGTTAACCCAACAATATCATTTATTAGTGGTGCAGATATAGGTATTAGTGCTGTTGCACAATATGATAAAACTCCTACACTTTGATATCAATTAAGTTACTAATATCCCCATAATAATTAATCCCTAGATTTATTTTTAATTATTCTAGGGATTCTCCTATATTTAAACTTTGTTTTAATTATTCATTATCCGCAAAGATTTGTTTTTAGCCATAGCAATTACACCAGATGAAATAAAAAATACACAACTTATAAAATCCATAACAAAGAAAGACACTATTCCACAAGTTATAAACCAAATAGGGATTTTCTTTTCCACCTTCATATTCCTTAATCTTTTTGATAAATATAAATTAAAAAGACCTATTGCTAAAACAATATTCCTATGGTTGTACTAAAGGAATATATACTATCCAAAACAGACTGTGTCGCATTTATAGACAATTGAGAATTACTAGTTACGTTAAATCCTTGTCTTTTTATCATAGATGAATAGGGAATAATCGTGATTAATCCCGATAGTATTTGCCAAGTACCTCCTATGTAAGCAAGTATTTTCTCAAATTTTCTATTCACAAATAATATCCTCCTTTTTATAGGTAAACCGCTTCGATGTTTAGATATTTTTTACATTTTTTTATTTCGATAAGTCCAATCACTAAACGGCTTACCCATAAACAATATTAATAAGGTTTCCATTCTCCATCATTTATAGCTTTAATTATTTTAATATCTACCTTAGGTTCTCTTTTATAAGTAAGCAAGCCATTTATTTCTTGTTCTACATCTGTTATTTGAGTATATATGAACCCTTGAACTAACGGAGATTCAAGTAGTGGTGATACAACATTATAATACCTCTTAACAAAATCTTCATCTGAAGATGCCGAAGAGTATCCCCATCCCTTCCAATTACTTTTTTGATATGATATTCCACCCATTTCAGAAACTATAATCGGCTGTCCTTCATATTTCCAACCTTGGGCTACTAAGGTTCTTCCTGATGGTGTAGAATTTATTATATTGTCTAAAGTTGAATATCTCTCTTTTAATACTTTATTTCTCCATTCATAATCATGAATTGTGAGAAGATCTGTTTTAGTATGATCCCAACCATCATTAGATATAACAGGCCTTGTTTGATCTAAAGATTTAGTTAGCCAATACATAGAAGCAGAATGAGCCTGTTCATTTTTATTATTCATTATGCATTCAACCCCCCAGGATTCATTTAAAGGAGTCCACGCCACTATGCACGGATGATTGTAATCACGTTTTATCATCTCCATCCATTCTCTAGTAATGCGATTAACATAGGTTCTTGAATAATTATATGCACTGGCAATTTCTCCCCAAACAATAAATCCAAGCTTATCTGCCCAATATAGATATCTAGGATCTTCAATTTTTTGATGTTTTCTGACTCCATTGAAGCCCATTGCTTTACTTAATTTTATATCCTTTATAAAATCCTCATCACTAGGAGCAGTTAATAGTGATTTCTCCCAGTAACCTTGATCTAATAATAGCTTTTGAAAATAAGGTCTGTTATTTAGCATGAACTTTCCTGAAACTATAGAAACCTTTCTAAGTCCAAAGTAGGAATTAACCTCATCAATACATTCATTATCTACTATCACCTTGAAACTTATATCAAAGAGTACCGGATTTTCAGGAGTCCACGTCCAAGCTTCTTGATGATTCCAATCTTTAGTTATATTTTGATCTAACCAAAAATCTCTTTTTCCCCTACCATTTATTATACTTATTCTATCTTGAATAAGTACTTTACCCCTTAACGATATTGTAACATCTAAATACGTATTTTCAGTAACTCTATCTAATTCATACTCTATAAATACCTTTTTATTATCAAGGTCTGGAGTAATCCAAGTATTTTTCAAATAATTTTCCCCAACAGCCTCTAGCCAAACTGTCTGCCATATTCCCGTAGCCCTAGTATAAAATATACCTTCGGATTTGTCTTTCCAATACTGTTTACCCCTCGGAAGCTCTAAATCATAAGTATAATCTTCTGCTCTAACTACTAATTTATTATCCTTATCTTTAAGTACATCCGTAATTTCCACAGAAAAAGGAACATGCCCTCCTTCATGATTTATTAGATGTTCTCCATTTACCCATACATCCGCTTTATAATCAACTGCACCAAAATTGAGAATTAATCTCTTGTTTTTATATTCTTCTGGAATATTTATATCCTTGGAATACCATACAATATCATGAATTTCCTGCTCATTTATACCAGAAAGCTCGCTTTGAAATACATAAGGCACTATTATTTTTCTGCTAAATTTACTGTTTTCATACCATTTATTCTTTAATCCTTCATTATTATCATCATACTCAAAATTCCAATCGCCATTTAGATTTAACCACGATTTTCTTTCAAAATTTGGACGTGGATATTCATTTCTAACAATGCTTGTTGCCATATCAGTTCCTCCTAATGTTGTTTTATTATTGTTCTAGCCTTTAATGCCAGATGATAAATTAAGCCCCTCCAAGAAATACTTTTGTGTGAATAAATATAAAATAAATGTTGGTATTATTGCGATAACTGCTGAAGTAGTCAATCGTCCATAATCTGTTGTATACATACCTTGAAAAAGTTGCAAAGCAGGAGTTAAAGGCAAGTTTTCAATATTATTAAATACAATCGACGGCCATAAAAAGTCATTCCATGCCCCCGTAAAGGTAAATAAGCCCACTACTGTTAATACAGGTCTTATGAGCGGCAATATTACCTTTGTATATATTTGAAAATCACTAGCTCCCTCTATTCTTGCAGATTCATCATATTCCTTTGGAATACTAACCATAAACTGCTTTATCAAAAATATATTGAATACACCTGCAACACCTGGAACTATAACTGCAAGAGGTGTATCTACCCAATTAAACATACTTACTATTTTATATAGTGGAATAAGATTTATTACACTGGGAAACATCATGGTGCTTAATAATATCCAAAATATAGCGTCCCTTCCTTTAAACTTAAGCCTTGAATATGCATAAGCTGCTGAAGAAGATACTACTAAAACCAAAATGGTTTGTGTAACTGATATTAATAAAGAATTTAAAAACCACCTGAGTATAGGTGCATTATCAAAGTTAGTTAGCACCTTAACATAATTATCTACAATCCACTGCTCTGGAAGTAGTTTGTATCCCATAGAATTAATCTCTACGTTTGATTTAAACGAAGATAGTACCGCATATAGAACAGGCAATATCCAAATAAGCGTCATTATAAAGAGGAAAATAAATGCGGCGACCTTAGGCCCCTTCTTTCTAATCCAAACCATTCTTCATCACTCCTCCAATCAATCTTTATCTCTAAGCAAGTAGAACTGTAGTGATGCTACAAAAACTATACATAAACCCAGCATAACTGCCATTGCAGATGCTATACCTGCGATAGATTCACCAGTACCAAAAGCTATTTGTCTAATATACATTAATATTACTGAAGTTGAACCTGCAGGCCCACCCTTGCTAAACATTAGTGGCTGTCCATATATATTTAATTGAGCAATAGTAGTCATAACAAGTGTATAAGCAATTTGATTCTTTATTGATGGTAAGGTTATATTTAAAAATTGCATCACAGCACCAGCCCCATCTAAAGAAGATGCTTCATATAAATCCGCCGGAACTCCTGCCAGTGCAGCCTGATATATAACCATATTTCCACCTACATACCACCATACTGTAATAGTTATAATTGCAATCCAAACATAAGGTTGAATACCACCCCAATTAATAGACTTTCCTAAAATCTTATTTATTGGTCCAAAGTTTTTATTAAACAAAAATCCCCAAGCTAAAATAACCGACGAAATTGAAAAAAGTGTTGGGAGATAAAATATAGATTGAAATATCTTGTTTCCCTTAGGTTTTGCATTAAGTGCTACAGCTAATAATAGGGGAACTATTATACAAAAAGGAACACTGAACACAGTAAAAATAAGAGTATTCTTTAATCCATTATGAAACTGAGTATAAAAAGTTGATTTTGAATTAGCCAATATTTCAGCATAATTTCTAAGCCCTACCCAATGAGGTGTATCTATCAAATTCCACTGTGTAAAAGAAATCACTATTCCAAAAATAGCTGGTATACCGAAAAAAATTATGAATAGAATTAAATGCGGTGCTATAAACACATATGGTGTACATTTGCCCTTTTTCATTATACTGTTTCGCCTCACTTAATATAAAGTTTTATGGTCTAACAGCTTCAACTGCTTAAATATAAGGTCACATGATAACTGAAGCTGTTAAATTTTATTGTGACTACTTACCGCTAGCTATTCTTTCTTCTGTTTCCTTTTGTGCTTGCTGTAATCCGGCTTTAACATCTACTTTTCCAAATACTGCATCTGTTACAATCTTATCAAGTGATTCTGCTGCATATCCATAATACTTATAATTAAATACATGCAAAGCATCTGGTTCCTTAGCTAAGAAAGATTGTGGCTCCTTCGCAAATTCGGCACTTGTTTGAACTGCCATTGAAGCTGGGTTTTGTCCTGCATCTGTAGCCCATTGTAAAGAGTTACCATACATCCACTTTAAGAAAGCTATAATACCCTGTGTCTTAGCTTCATCTCTAGCTGGATTTTTGAACATTACAAAATTGTGAGAAGATGACCAATTAACCAGTTTGTTTTTATCAAAGGTTATAAAATTAGTCATTTTCCAAGGTGCCTTTGAATCCTTTAAACCGTTACGCATCCAAATTCCTTCTGGCCAAAACACTAATTTACCATTCATGAATAATTGTTGAGGGTCATCACCATCTTGTGTTGCAATCTTTTCAGTTACAAAATCCTTCATTGTAGATAACGCTTTTTCGGCTTGAGGAGTATCAATAGTAGGTTTTACTCCATCAGAAGTTATGTCTCCCCCTAATTGCTTAATCCATGCTAATGTCATAACTCTCATCCAGTCAACGCCTATAGCTGCTATTTTATCTTTCTTAGATGCTTCTCCTACCTCTTTAACTTCATCCATAGTTATAACTCCATCATCAAGCACATGAGGCCCATATTTTTTTAAGAGATCAGGATTATAGTAAGTTATATATGAATGAACATCTAGAGGAATTCCGTATCTCTTTCCACCAACTTCTCCAACTCTCCATCCTTCTTTTAAATAATTTGATTCCTTAATATTATTTCCATCCTTCTTTATAGCATCATCATAAGAAACTAACATATTATCCTTTACAAACAAAGGAATTCTTTCAGCATGTACAATTGTTAAATCAGGAACATTTTTGCCCGAGCTTACAACACTAGGCAACTTTGTATACATATCATTTTCTTGTATAGGTACATGCTTTACTTTGTATTTTGGATTTGTCTTGTTATATTTAGCAACTATTTTGGTCATTGTGTCCCCATCCGGTCCCGTAAGTGGTGTCCATAATATAATTTGATTTTTAGAAGCTGATGAAGCGCTAGAACCTCCACTTTTACCACACCCTGCTAGTAATGAAGTAACTGTTAGTGTTGAAACCAAAACACTGATGATTGTTTTAATTTTACGATTCATATTATCTCCCCCAAAATTAATATTTTTATAATTAAACGTAAATCTATGATAAGGTTTACGTATGAAAACAAAACAATTGAGATTGATGGCTAATTATAGATAGACAACTTGAAACTTTAAAATTGCAATCTCCAAATTTATCCTGATAAACTGGAATTTGTCGAGCTGAGTGAAGGGTTTTAATTCGCTCTGCTCATTAAAAAACTAACTTTTTCACTTATGTGAAAAGTGAATGGTCTGACATAGCTTTGCTTGTCAAAGGTGAAGGTTTTTGCCACGGCAAAAGGTTAAGGAATATTTTCCTCCGTTTCCCTACGGAAAATCAACCTTAGCTTTTTATTGAAGATAAAAAAGTTCACCTTTTACGTGCACAGCACCGTAAAACCCTTCACCTTTCGCATAGGGAAAACCTTAGTCTTTTAACAAACGAAGTGAGTTAAAACCCTTCACTATAGTGCTCGACAAATTCCAGTTTGTAAGGATAAATTTGGTATTGGTAATTTAAATATTTCAGCTTGTTTATCTATATAGTTTTACTTAGTGAAACGTTTTCAATAATATCATCAAAAATATACCTATTTTATTATTATTAATATAATTGATTGTATCTTCTTTAATATTCGTTATAGACTTTACCTCAACTGTAATCATAAAGCTCGCAGATTATATAAATACATAGTTTTAAAAACATATATACATATTTATTGTAATATTATATTTTTTATGTACGATTTAATAAAAAACTGCAATAACTTATAGCATATCTCAAAATTTATATATAAGTTTGTATAGTCTTAACTAGGATTATACAAACTTACTCTATCTTACATACTATAGTCTATTCGCATAACTATATTCTGCTCGTAATCACCAAATTTTTCGCCAAAAATATTTACTCCCCCAACATTTTCAGCATCTTCTTTTACTCCTATTCGAACAGTTATGAATTTATTATCTTTGAGTTTCAATTCCTCAAGTTTTATATTTGATATTCTTGTTTCATCAATGAAAGAACCTTCTTTATTAACCTTCCATGTTTTCAATAACCCATACTGAGTACAACTATCTGACCACCATATTGGATTCAATCTTCCTCTTCTTCCGCCAAGATCTCCAGGACTAGTCCAAGTTCCAATTTCTATTCCATTAATCCACATCGTTATATCTGACGGCCAATTATTCCTATAATTAGGGGCTTCAGAACATAATTCCATAGATACTTCCAATAATTTTTCTTTTCCTATCTGAAGAATATTATTAGGAAAACGATACTCTATATATCCCTTATGAAACCAAATAAGTTGGGCTGTTGTCCTCATAGGATTATAAAACCTTCTAGGATCATCCTCTGAATCTATAAATCCATTCTCATTTACCATACCGCAAGTTGGGCAAACTTCACAATCAACAAAATTTCCAAGAGGCATATTTATATAGAAAGAATTATCTTGGGAATGCAGTCCTAATGTATCTAGTTGTATATTAATCTTATCCATCTTTCTACTGCACACCTTCATAGAGCCTCGCACCCCTGGCTGCAGTTCCGTATTAATAATACCAGCATCCTCAAGCATTTTTACATTCAATGCAGCGGTTGAAGTTGGTATATTAAGCTTTTCTGCAATTTCATTCACATTGTAACTGTTATAATTTAAAAGCTTTATTATCTCCAATCTAACCTCTGAAGCTAATGCCTTAATGACATTATACATTTCTTCGCTTCTTTCCAAATTCAAATCGACTATCTTGCTCATTGATCTATCTTCCCTTCTATATAGACAACCATTTCAAAAATACTTTATTACAGGATTTATGTTTTATTACATCTTTATTATACATTCTATTTTATAGAATATCAATACATTTATTTTATATTTTTAAGTTTATTCCATATATTTTGGTTTATTCAGTTAAACAAAGTTAATAAAAATGTAGGTACCATATCGTATAATAAGATATTTATTTTTAGATACAAGTCTTGATTTATACCATTATCAACTAAAATCATATAAAGAAAAGCCCTGTAAACTTAACATTTACCCGCCATTTTTTCGCCAAATCTAAATATTATAAGCTAGATTACACATAGTGTTTAAACGCTTTTATGAAGCTTATATTTGCGTATTATTTCTATTGGTATAATTATAATATTTTTTATTATAATTGTTCCGCATGTCTTTCTACTTGATAAAATTATATTGATATAAATACCTTATTATGTTAAACTACTTACATACAATTCGATATAGTTGTGCGTGGGCTACTGGTATCGCTTCCGTGAAAGGGGGTGATACCTATGTATGATTTAATTATGGCAATATTTGCAGCATTATCATTTTTGGTGCTTTTATTAAACCTAATAGTCGTACTTATAAAAGAATTAAAAAAGTAGCCCACTCTTGCGATTGGTAAGCCACTTTTTTAATTTACTTAAAACAAATTACCAGTTGTCTACATACAACTGAATTGTATATTACAGGGTGCTACTAACACCCTGTTTTTATTATGTCTAATTCTGTAAATTGGAAAGTGAATTATCCAAATTGTAGAATTTACTTTCCAATTTGCTCAATTCACTATACAATAATTATATTATTATTATTACCATTTTACAAGAATTTTATTTATTATTATTTATTAATTTATATTCTCTACGAAAAATACACTATTAGCGAGATTTTACAATAAAAATAGTGATAAATTGTTTAAATAATGAACTATAAAGATTCACGCCAAAATTCCGTAGGTACGGAGGAATTTTTTCCTTGCACTACCGTGGGAGTGAAGTAACAATGCTGAAGGAACGATTTAAAAAAATTCTAATAAATCTTGGTTCAAAAGTTGTAAAATGCTTAGATATTTCAATCTGTTTGAGCATTTTCTCAGCGAGTTATTGAAATATCTTAGTATTTTATGATTTTTGAACCTTAGATTTATAGAATCTTTTTTAACGCGACGAAGCATTGTTACTTCACAAATTCTAGTTTGTCGGGATGAATTTGATAATGCTAATTTTAATCTTCCAAGTTGCTTATATAAATTGTAAGAATTGAGGTGGTTATATGGATTATAAAATAGATTTGCATACCCATACTAATGTTTCTGATGGAGCCAGCACTCCGAGACAATTGATGGAAACTGCTGCTTTGGAAAAGATTAAAGCAGTAGCACTTACAGATCACGATAATATAGGCGGATTAAAAGAGGCTGCTGCAGCGGCGAAAGATAACAATATAGAGTTTTTAAATGGAATAGAGATAAGCTCTTTGTATAAGGGGGAAGAATACTTCATATTTTAGGAATAGGGATTGATCCTAAAAAATGAAGAATTTTTATATGAGTATAACAAAATGAAGAAAGCTAGGGACAGAGGAGTAGAATATATTTTAACTACAATAAAAGATAAAGGAATAGATATAAGTGTAGAAGAGTTAAGAGAAAAAGCTTTTGAAAAATATCTAGATAGATATGATATTTATAGATATTTTATTAGAAATAAACTATGCAGTACAGCTCAGGAAATTTGGGACAAGTACTTGGATCCAATTCCATATGGTGAAGATGAATTAATGGAAGCAGAAACTGCTATTAGAATTGTAAAAAGTGCAGGAGGGTTATCTTTCTTAGCTCACTATAATAAATACATAGGCTTTGCTAAACTTAATAATGATGAAATAGAAAAAGAGATAAAATATTTAATCAGTGTAGGCTTAGATGGAGTTGAAAGATACTATCCTTCATTTAATAAAGCTGACTACGAATTCCTTGATTATTTGATTGAAAAATATGATTTGATATTTTCTGGTGGAACTGATTATCACGGGGCAAATAGACCAGAAATAAGGCTTGGAACTGGAAAAGATAATAATTTATTTATACCATATGAGGTTTATACGAAGATTTTAAGTAAGCTAAAATTTTCTGTTAATAACATATATTAATAATGGTAATGCCCGTACTATTGAGTGTGTATACATGTATAAATTTATGTGGTGCCACGGAGGTCTCACCTTCGCCAACATTAAGTGGAAAGCTTCATATAGGTCATATATTTTCCTATATTCAGGCTGAAATAATAGCAAGATTTCAAAGAATGTAGGGGAAAAATCAGAGTCAATCTTAATGAAAAATGCAGTATTAAAATTATAGAACAATATATTATTCTATAATTTTAAAGAGAATCTAGCAATTTTAATACACTATCTGGTTCATTATGCATAGATTGAGCATCATGGCTTGAGCAACTTGTTGAAGAATACTATATTTGGAGTATTCCATCATTTCTTTAGCCATATCTGCATCGGTAATTCTAGATTCTGCCGCTGTTAAATTTTCTGCTTCAGAGTTTAAGTTGTCTATTGTATAGTTTAGTCTATTTTCATAAGCACCTATTATACTTCTAGAAGATGACACGGAATTAATTGCATTTTGAATTAAGGACATAGATGCACGGGCAGTATTAGAACTATCAACATTTAAACCAGTATTATCTGCTATACTACTAAGATAAGAACCAATATTAAAGGAAGATAAATTTAAACCAAGAGAGTCATAAGCGTTTGATGTTGCTCCAATTTGGAATGTTAAGTTTCCAGAAGAACCTAATAGATTTATACCATTAAAATTTATTGATTTAGATATATGATCTATTTCCTTTCCTAATTCTGAAAGTTCATCCTTTATGGCATTTCTATCTAAGGTTGAATTTGTATCATTGGCAGCTTGAGTAGCAAGTTCATTCATTCTTTGGAGTATAGCTTGAGTTTCAGATAATCCGCCTTCAGCAGTATTAAGCAGAGAAATAGTATCCTGTGAATTTTTAGTAGCCATATTTAGAGAATTAATTTGAGCTTGCATATGCTGAGATATTGTAAGACCAGCAGCATCATCAGCTGCACTATTTATTCTTTTGCCTGAACTCAACCTAAGCATTGCATTTTGCATATGTTTTTGATTTATATTTAAATAAAATAATGCTTTACTAGCATTTAAATTATGACCAATTATCATAAAAATACCTCCTATAAAGTTAGATAATTGTGATAACCATGTAATTATTATCGGAAATATTTTTGATAACCTTACAGGTTTGATTATTATTGGTTTAATTTTGAATTTATAAAATAAAACTGCCTCATTTGGCAGCTTTATTTTAGATGTTAGCGTATAAAATTAGTTCTAACTGTTGTTTCTTTTTCAGGAAGCTTAATCCCTGCTTTTTTACCAGCTTCAATTGATTTCAAAAGCCAAGCCATGTTTTTGCCTAATGTTCTCATCGTTTGCATTCCTTCTAAATCTTGTTTTACTTCTTCTGGATTGTTTCCATGTATCATGTTCCAGTATTGAGAAGACACAACAGGCATGTTTGCAATGGTAAAATATTTATTTATTTGATCAAAAGCTGAAGCAGCACCGCCACGACGGCAGCTTACAACAGCAGCGCCAGGTTTATATGCCCAAAAATCGCCTGCATAAAAGAGTCTATCTAAAAAAGATGTTAAAGCACCAGAAGCAGCAGCATAATGTACAGGGGAACCAAATATAAAGCCATCACAGTCTTTAGCTTTTTCAAGAGCAGCATTTACGGTATCATCGTCGAATACGCATTTATTATCTGTCTTAGAGCATCCACCACATCCTATGCAGCCTCTTATAGGTTTGTTTCCAACTTGAAAAATTTCTGTTTCTATGTTTTCTTTTTCTAATTCTTTTGCAACCTCGCATAAAGCAGTATAAGTACAACCTTTAGCATGAGGACTTCCATTAATAAGTAATACTTTCATTCTTGCACCCCGCGTTTCATATTTATTATGTAATAGTGAAATTACATTAAATTTAAGATTTTACAAGTAATTTAGAAATATTTAGAGTAAAGGCTAGAGAGTACAGAGTAGAGTGAAGGTTAATTTTCTGCTGTGGCAGAAAATTTTAAAACTTAATGTTGGTGCCAGTTTCTTTAGATTTTCCATAATGAAATGAAGGAAAATCAACATTTACTATACTCTGTCATTTGTACTTTGTTCTCTGTTTCTATATTATATAATAACATAAAAATAAAGCATGAACTTATTTTATAGGAATATATACTTTCATATTTTTGTGGTGGAATAGCCTTAAATACCATTCCATTAGGAACATGGGAGATATAATTAAATGTTTTTGACAATTAATTTTGATATGAAATTATATATAAATTCCTTGAAGAAACTTAAAGAATATGATATAGAGACTATAATATGTTATCATGGTAGTATGTAGGAGAATGTGAAAATATAGGTATTCTTTTTTACGGGCCGCGCATAATGCTTTATGCTTGGTGTAGTAAAACCTATAGAATACCTTTTTTCACAACCTACTGTATAACAATAATGGAAATAAGCTATAGAGGAATTGTATAATAAATTATGAAACAATAATTAATTGTAAATTTATCTAATTTGGAGTTGAAAATTGAATCATACAGTATAAGAGGAGTGAATAAAATGGAATGTAAAATAAAAGATATATCTCTTAACTATGAAGTGATTGGAGAAGGAAAACCAATTCTTATGATACATGGTTATTCAGTAGATCATAGGCTTATGACTGGTTGCATGGAGAAGGCATTTTTAAATAAAAAGAATTATAAGAGAATATATATAGATTTGCCTGGAATGGGAAGATCGGAAACTGCTGATTGGATTAAAAACGCTGATATTATGTTAGATATAGTAATTGAGTTTATAGAAAAAATTATTCCAAATGAAAATTTTTTGATTGCTGGTCAATCTTATGGGGGATATTTATCAAGAGGAATAATTAAAAAAATGCAAAGTAGAGTAGATGGGCTTTTATTAATTTGTCCTGTTATAGTACCAGATAGTAAAAAACGTAATGTGCCAGAAACTGTTGTTTTAGTGAAGGACAATGATTTTATGTCACGTTTATCAGAGCAAGAAATTAATGATTTGGGTGACGATTTAGTAGTTCAAACTGAAGAAATCTATAATAGATATAAGGAAGAAATATTATTAGGAGTAAAGGCAGCAGATCATGATTTTTTAGAGAGATTTAAACAAAATGGATATAATTTTTCTTTTGATGTAGATAAATTGAACAGGAAGTTTGAGAAACCAGTACTTATAATTTTGGGAAAACAGGACTCTTGCGTTGGATATAAAGATGCATGGAGCATATTAGATAATTTTTCGAGGGCAACTTTTACGGTGCTTGATAGGGGAGGCCATAATTTACATGTAGAGCAGGAAGAATTATTTAATGCTTTGGTTAATGAATGGCTAATAAGAATTGAAAATGCATAATATAAATTTAGATTAGGATAATAAGAAAATAATTTCTATTTAAAATTGAAATCAAGCAGGAGTATACGTAGAGTAAATTTATGTATGCTCATTTTTTATGTAAATATGTTTATGAGCAATTAGAGTGAAATTAGCTCCCCTACAAACTATATTTATACTATTTCTTTAATATGTTTTCTTTGACATTCATATAATATATTGATATGATATATTAAACAGTGTTTAATAAAAAATGTGTGTTTAATATAAATTAATGGAGTGATATTATGAGTACATTAATTGTTTATGTTACTAAGCATGATTTTACAGCAAAATGTGTAATGAGACTTTCGAAGCAGCTAGATGATAATTTTGATATACTTAATTTGAGAGAGAAGAAAGATACAAAACTGGAGCACTATGACAGCGTTATTATCGGTGGTCCAATCTATATGGGTCAAATTATGAAGGAAGTAAAGGAGTTTTGTGAAAAAAATCTACAGGAGTTAAGTAAGAAAAAAATAGGATTATTTGTATGTGGTATGAGTGATGAAGATAAAATTAATTCATTTATAGAACAATCTTTTCCACAAAAGCTTAAAGATAGAGCTTCAGCTAAGGGAGATTTTGGGGGAAGTTTTATATTTAAATCCATGAATTTTTTGAGAGATTTATTATTAAACATATATGTAAGACAAACAAGGATATCTTAAATTTAAAAGAGCACAATATTGATGAATTTGCAGCCAAAATGAATACAAAAGCTTAGGAGAGATTAGGATATGGCTAAGAATAATGAAAAAAGTCTTTATATAATTACCCTCCTTATTATTATTTTAAGCACTGTAACATCAGCAGTAGGTCTCTTATATAAAACGAGTGGGAAAGCATTTAATTTTGTAAATCAATATGGAAATACGGTTAAAATGTATGGAAATGGTTTGTACGCAAGAGATTCATTATTTAAAGCAGCAACAGCACGTGGAACGGATTTTACAATTCTTTGCGTGGCAATACCAATGTTAATAATAGCTTTAATACTTGATGCTAAGAAAAAAACATTAAAAAATAGGTTATTTCTAACAGGAATTATTTCCGTATTTATGTACTACTCTGCAAGTATAGCTTTTGGTATAACTTATAATATACTTGATTTAGTGTATATTGCTCTTTTTTCTTCTAGTTTATTTGGATTAATAGTTTCAATTACAAGTATACATATGAAGGATATATTAATAGTTAAATCATTACCATACAAAGGAATTTATATATTTTTAGCTTTATCAGGAGCTGCACTTATTGCTGCATGGCTTCCTGATATTATAACTTCATTAATTGCAAAATCTTCCTTAAGCCTTATAGAAGTTTATACTACAGAAATAACATATGTTTTAGATATTGGAATACTTGCACCACTTATGTTTATTTGTTTATTTCAGTTAAAAATAGAAATGGATTAGGATATGTTTTATTGGAAAGCTTATTAATGCTTTGCATGATTGTTGGAATGATGATCCCAATTCAAACTGTATTTGAGTTGTCAGCAGGAATAAAATTATCAATTGGAGAAATTGTAACAAAAGGTTTGAGTTTTATTATTCTTGCATTATTTGCATTGTATTTTAATATAAAACTTTTTGAAAATATTAAAAAAGGATAAAATCGTAATTAAATTTGACAAATTAGCAAATAAATACTGATTATATTAATAAAATTGCTAAAAACATTAAAATAAGCTGACTTTTGGTGTTTGATAAAATTATGCGTGAAAAGTAATATTAAGTAAATGAAAATAAAAAACTTAGGAGGATTTTTATGTATAAGGATATAATCACATTGTCAGTTGTAAATTTTAATGCTGTATGGGGAGACAAAGAAACAAATCTAAATAGAATTAAGGGGTATATAGAAGCTGCTGCAAAGAAAGGCTCTAATTTTATTGTTTTTCCAGAAATGAGTCTTACAAGCTATGATGATATAGCATCAACTCCAAAAGCTGAAAAGATGCAAACTAAGCTCGCAGAAACAATTCCGGGACCATCGACAGATGAAATTGAAGCTTTAGCAAAGAAGCTTGGAATGTATGTTGTTTTAGGAATGCCAGAAAGAGATAAAGACGATGCAAGTAAGATATACAATTCACTTGCCGTGTTTACTCCAGAAGGTTTATATGGTTCTTACAGAAAAATGCATCTTCCAACACCGGAACCAAATTGGGCAGTTAGGGGAGACAAGCCAATGCTTTTGGATACTCCATGGGGACCAATTGGCTTGGCAATTTGTTATGATTCATACTGCTTCCCGGAAATGACACGTTATTATGCAGCTAAAGGAGCTAGATTATATATAAACAGTACTGCATATGCACATTGTCATGGACCAAGCCTTGCAAGAACGAATTTAGAAGCTAATTGTATAACAAATGGAATTTTTATTGCTTCAGCAAATTTATGTGGTTTAGATGTAGATAATTATTTTTGGGGCGGCAGCAGCATAATGGGTCCTGCAAGAGAAACCTGGCAGGTACATTATTATACAGGCTTGCCGTTCAATGAAAAAGGTGCTGATCAGGAAAAAATGTATACAGAAACCATTGATTTAGGTTTAGCAACGAGATTTTTGTACAAGTATAATGAAGCAGTTGATGGAACAGATTTTAGACCAGATAAATACATTAAAATGTATCAAGATATTTTAGATGATCCTAACTTTGGAAAATAAAATACTTATTTTCCAAGTTTTTGTGTTACTGAAAATCCCCATGTTCCTATTTCAAATGAAAGAAGTTGCAATACGAGGTTTAAGCCAACTGCTCCAGTAGTTGCAATGACCATAGCATGTTTACCATGAAAGCGCGGACGGTGGCAAATATATGCAAAGCGATCTAAGAAGTTTTTCATAACCCAAGAGACGTTATAAACATATACGGGTGTAGCAAATATTACACCATTCGCATCCATCATTTTATTTTCAATTTGCTGCCGATTATCTTTAATGGGGCAATACTGTTCGCCATTTTTTAGGCATTGGTAACAACCACGGCAGGTTTGAAAATTAGTATCTTTAAGTACTAGATATTCAAATTCAACGTTTTTATTAAAATTTTTAATTTCTTCTTCAACTTTTTTTGTTACGCTGTAGGTATTTCCTTTTCCTTTCGGACTTCCTATGACCACTAATATTTTCATAATGAATGCTTCTATAACGTAATTAATGTTTTATTACTTGTATAATTAGAAGAATAGCAGAAAGTGTTCCAAATATAACAGCTGTAGCTCCTATTTTTGTATGAAAGGCTAGGGAACCAGCATCGTTTGTAAGTCCTTTAGATTTAATCCATAAGCCACAGATTAATGTTGATAGAAGAAGAAGGATAGTTAATAGTCCTGTTATTAAAGATATAGTTTTCATTAAAAAACCTCCATTATTTTTTTATTATGCTATTTATCACAGTATCAATAAGTTTGTCTCTTTGCAATTTATTGTTAATGTCCATGCCAATGTACAACTGAAATTTTTGAGAATTCATATAAGCAACTTGAAGTGTTGAAACTATTTCTAGAGCAATTATTCTTATTTCTATTTCATCTTTTGCGCTTCCATATATATCTTTTAATATTGGAACTAAATAAAGTGGAACTTCCATATTTCCTTGTTGTATGGTATGTGATACTAATATTAGACTGAGTTTATTGTAGCGTATAGCGAAATCTACAAGTTCTTTGAGCATTAATTTTAACTTTTCAACTGGATTTTCTGGTTTTCCATCTTTTGATTTCTGCAGCTCTTTTGCAAGCGTGCTCATAGTATCAGAAACAGCTTTGAAAAGTAAGTTTTCCTTCGATTGAAAATGATAGTTGATTAATCCAATACCTACATTTGCACGCTGTGCAATTTGGCGTACTGTTATTTTATCTGGCTCGTCAACCTCATTTAACATATCCATGGTTATTTTTATTATTTTATCTTTAGCATTGTCATCATTTGAATTCATAGTATACCTCCTTATGTATAAAACTGAATATGGTTTGAACATGTTCAGCATAGCATGTTATATAAACTATGTCAATATTTAAATCAAGATAAGAACAATATTGATTGAAAAAGTGCAAAAATTAACACTTATTTAAAACAAAGTCTAAAATTAAAGAAGATGGTAAGTATAAATGGATAGAAAGTACAATGGTATAATCAGTTTAAAACATAAAGATTATAATTGCTAATAATATATTCTGTAAATTTTTTCTTAAACTTAGTGAAAAATTATTAAAAACAAGGTATAATCAATATAAAAAGCATAACGGAGGAAAAATTGTGTTAATAAGAGAAATAGAAAAAAAAGATAATAAAGAAGTTGAGTCACTTATTAGAACTTGTTTAATAGAATTTGATGCAAATAAGCCAGGTTGTGCTTGGACTGATCCTAATTTAGGATGTTTTTATGAGGTATATCAAAATGAAAAGTCTAAATATTGGGTTGTAGAAAAAGATAATAAAGTAGTAGCTGGCTGTGGTATTGGTCCACTGGTTGGGGCAGAAAATGTGTGTGAATTGCAAAAAATGTATTCTTTTAAGGAAGTAAGAGGCAGCGGAATTGCAAAGAAGTTGCTTGATATAGCCTTAGAATTTGCTAGACAATACTATAAAAAATGTTATCTTGAAACCTTTGAAAATATGGCTGCCGCTAACAAGTTTTATAAAAAGAGTGGATTTATTCAATTAGACAAGCCTTTAATTGAAACCGAACATTATGCTTGTGATGTATGGTACATAAAAGATTTATAAATATAAAAAGGCTGCATATGCTTTGTTTATACAAACTTATGCAGCCTTTTTATCACTTGAGTTTTTATTAACACTATTGTTTAAGCTTTTGTGTTCATTTAAGTAACGAATTACTAAAGGATCTGGATTATTGGATAAACTAGACATTAACAGAGACATCTTAATGTTTTCAACACTAAATAATTCTTTAATAAATTTTTTCATATAATCATCCTCCTACAAATTTTAAATGTTCTTATTAATTTTTTTACACATTTATAATATGGCAAATTAAATAAAAATGCAAAACGGAAATCGTTTCATATTATTAATTAATAATTAATAATTTGTAAATAAAACGTTAATATTATATAAAAACTATTGAAATCGCTTACGTAAACGTATATAATATAAATTTTTTGTAAAAAAATAGTCGCAAGTATTTTTTCCTTAACAAGTGATATAATTAGAAAAGTAAGTAAATTGAAATTCATTAGATATTAGTTTGATTGAATGGTATATAGTACATATGGTACAATTATAGATAAATGATCCTGAAACTTGAAATTTATCTGTACCAAAATGATGTCTTCTGGGCATTATGGTGCAGATATAGTTTGTAGTTGAGCTAGTTTCACTATATATTTTAAAATGAGCAATATGAGAACCTTTATTAATATCATTTTTTAAAGTGTTGTTAAGTATATTGATATTTAAGGGGATGATGGTAGATTATGATGAATTCTAAGTTAGGTTTAAATAAGAGAGCAAAAATTAAAACTAAAACTATAAGAGTAATTATAATACTTATTATTTTAGTTTCAGTATTATGTCTTTTAGTTAATAATTCATATAATAAAAGGTTAAATATAAAACCAGATAACGCTGTAATTTCAAAAAAACAATTTATTAGTACCATTGCGCCTTATGCTGAGCAAACTTATAGAAAGCATAAAATATTTGCATCAATTACTTTAGCACAAGCAATGCTTGAGAGCAATACTGGTAATTCCAAATTAACGAGGAAAGCTAATAATTTGTTTGGTATAAAAGCTTATAAATGGACAGGCAAAACTATAAAAATGCCAACAAAAGAACATTATAAGGGTTCTGAGGTGGTTGTAATGTCAACATTTCGCTCTTACGATAATTGGGATGAAAGTATTGAAGATCATACAAATTTTTTTAAAGCAAAATAGTACCTATGAGCAGCATGGAGTGTTTAAAGCAAGTAATTATACGGAGCAGGCAGAAGCAATTCAAGCGGCTGGTTATGCTACAGATCCAGATTATGCCAAAAAACTTATAGCATTAATAAAGAAATATAGCTTAGATAAGTATGATAATGTGAAGTGATTAAAATTATTTTTTACCATAGGTACGTAAAATCTTTTCATAAGGACTGCTCTTTTTAATAAAAAATATTACAGGCATTGTCATTTATATTCATGTGCCCATTCCGAGAGATTTTATAAAATTGAAACAAGACTTTTTCTAGTGTTAGTAAGAGAATATTCTACTTTAGGTGGTATTTCATTGTATACAAATATCTGCATTAAATGATGTAGCAATTAAAAATGTTGGTGTTTATGATATTCTTCCCAAGCTTTTAATATTGCTCTTATTTTCGCATTGTTTTTTTTAGTTCATTTTTTATGTCAATTATTCGCTTATTTAATAAAGGATGAACCTTGTACGGAGCTATATCGCATAAGGGGTCTAACACGAAAAGTCTTTCATGCATTCTTGGATGAGGAATTATTATGTGTTCATCCTCTGTTACAATATCATCGTATAAAAGTATGTCTAAATCGATTGTTCTTGGTCCCCAGTGTATTTTTCTTTCTCTTTTAAGTTTTTTTTCAACTTCAAGAAGAAAATTCATTAATTCTAGAGGTGACATTAAAGTTTTAATTTCAGCAGCTCCATTTAAGAAATCATCTTGATCTAAATAACCTACAGGTGTAGTCTCATAAAAATTTGAAGCCCTGTTTATGTGGCATAAGTGATTTTCATCAATTAAATTTAATGCTTCATTTAAATTTTTATTTTTGTCACCCAGATTAGAACCGAGGGCAATATATACAGTGTGCCAGGAGCGTTCTATTTGAACAGCAACATAGTCAACAGGTTTTAAGATTGGAGCCCATGGTTTTTTTAAAGTTACTTTTACAGTTTTTATAATATTGTAATTAAGCAAAATAAATTCAGCAGTTTTTTCAGCAGCAGTTTCTATAAGGTCATATTTTTTCCTTTTAAACTCGTTTTCAAGTTCTGTACAAAGCTTTGCATAATTTACTGTTTCGTTTAAGTTATCTGTAGTACCAGCTTTCTTTAAATCTAGCAGAAGCTCGAAAGATAATAAAAAATTTTTGACCTAAACTTTTCTCTTCTTTTAAAACACCATGATGTGCAAATACTTCTAAATCCTTTATAATTATTTTATCCAAGCTATTATCTCCTTACTATGGCATCAGCAACCATGCATTCTCTTTTGTTTTCAAGGACATCGTGAACTCTTACAAAATCACAGCCCTTCATTACACCTATAACGGATGTGGCTGCCGTTCCTTCAACTCTTTCTTCTGGCGGTAAGTCAAGTATTTTACCTATGGTGGATTTTCTTGATGTACCTAAGAGAATAGGATAACCAAGAACTTTAAGCTTTTCAAGATTATTCATTAAAATAAGATTTTCATTAAAATTCTTTGCAAATCCAATACCAGGATCTACAATTATGTTTTCTTTTCTGACTCCAGCGTTTAAAGCTATGGTTATGCTTTTTCCAAGATCATTTATTACGTCCTCAACTAAATTTTTATAGGTGCTGTTGTCTCTATTGTGCATGAGGCAGCATGGAACATCATATTTTGCAGCAACTTCTGCTATATAAGGATCCTTTTTAAAACCCCACACATCGTTTATAAGATGAGCTCCGGCTTTTATTGCAAGTTCTGCAGTTTTACCCTTGTAAGTATCTATGGATATAGGAATATGAAATTCTTTAGATAGAGCTTCAATTACAGGAACGACTCTTTTAATTTCATCTTCTAGGGCAACAGGAGTATGATTTGGTCTTGTAGATTCTCCTCCAATGTCTATTATATCTGCACCTTCATCAATCATTTCTTTTGCATGTTTTAGAGCTGACTCTATATTGTTAAATTTTCCTCCATCAGAGAAGGAGTCAGGTGTTACATTTAAAATTCCCATTATGTAAGTTCTTTTTCCTATAATAAAATTTTTATTTCCAATTAGCATGCTTTCACCTCAATATGTTATATTAAAATTTTTTTTATCATCATTCCAATTACATTCTTTAATCGCTTTACAGTTGAAGCATTTCCTTGAGAGCTTATCGCTTTTATAAAGTAGTGAACTTAAAGTTGAAACTTCAGTTTTTTTTCTGTGATTTTTTATCGCATCAGTTATTAAAATTATTTCAGCTTCATCAAAATTAGAAGCTTTTAAAATTTCCACAGCAAGTTTTGCACTTGCATCATTGTGTGGAATACCACTTTCGTACTGCTGCCATTTGCCAATGTCGTGTAAAAGTGCGGCAGCATAGATTATGTCTTTTTTCAAATTTAGCTTTTCTTCAAATGATATTATATATGCAATCCTAGCAACATCTAGAAAATGATTCAGGTTGTGATGGCAAAATTTTCTATATTTTTCTAAACTTTTATTTTTACTGAGATATTCATTAAATTTATCATTATGAAGTATTAAATTTATTCTATCATTTGTATTCATAGTTAACTCCTATAGAGATGTTTTTTAATATTATATCATAAAAAATATTATATTCAGTAGATATAGAATCTTTTCGTAAAATTTTAAATTAATAAAATAACCTAAATAAATATATCAAATTACATATATTAATATAATAATATTAAAAGTATAGATTATAGGGACGGATTGTAATATAATAATAAGTGTAAACAAAATGAAATTATTACAATTAACATATATTTGCAAGTTAAATTATACATGGAAATATAATTGATCATTTTTCTATGTAAAAATAGATAGTTTAAAAATATGCTAATAATGAGGTTGCGGTTATGGGAAATAAAATTAAAGCGGTATTTATTGATAGAGATGGAACTATGGGAGGAGGCAGCGAAGTAATTTATCCTGGTGACTTTAAGTTATATTCATTTACAAGAGAGGCTTTTAAAATACTTAAACGTCATAAAGTTAAAATTTTTGCATTTACTAATCAACCTGGAATTTCACTTGGAAAAGCTACAATGGGGAGTTTTGTAGAGGAGTTGTTAGGTTTTGGATTGGATAATGCATATATATGCCCTCATAGTCCTAAAGAACATTGTAATTGTAGAAAACCTGAAGCAGGATTACTTTTAAAAGCATCAACTGAATACAAATTGGATTTTTCAGAATGTATGGTGATTGGTGATAGATTAAGTGATATGCAGGCAGCTGAAAAGGTAGATTCACATAAAATATTAGTAAGAACTGGTGTTGGAATTAATTCTTTAAAAGCAAACAAAAAGCATGAAGAAAACATGCAAATTGATTATTTAGCTAAAAATCTTTTGGATGCTGTAAAATGGATGGTAGTAGAAAACTACCTTTAGAGCAGAGTACAAAGTACAGATGACAGAGTACGGTGAAGGATGATTTTTCTACGCTATCGCTTCAAAAAATCTAAAACTTAATGCTTGCGCATGACATAAAATATAGTGTTCAGCGCAGCTGATACTATTAAGTTCTAAGATTTACCTAAGAGAAGCGAAAGGTAAATCCACCTTCACTGTACTTTGTACTCTGTGATTTGTACTCTGAGTCAAAAACAAATTTATCAGGATATATTTGTTTTTGACTTTACGTGTTTCAAGTTGCAAACTTCATCTAATTATAGTGACTTGTTTATTAGCACAATCTATTTTTAGGAGATTTGCAGTAGACCATTTCTTATATAGAGTTTCACCAGCACCTATAATTGCAGGAATGCCGAGTTCACCAGCTCTGATTGCCATATGAGAATTTATTCCACCATACATTGTGATAAATCCAGCAATGTCATGCAAAAATATCCAATCATATCCTGGATCTGCATTAGGAATCATTAGTATGCTATTTTTAAGATTTTCTCTAGAATTATCTATATTTTTAATTTTTGATATCACTGACTTTTGCGTAATAAAATTAGGTTCTGATTTTGGAACATGAAACGCTAAAATGTCATCACAATTTACTATAAGTGAAGGAAGTATAACTTGTTTTGTAATTTTATATGTTTTTTTACCTTCGCTTATACTATTAGCTAGAGTTAATTTTATATTTTTATTCGATGAATATAATTCATTTATGCAATTAATATTTGCGTATGAACAGTCTTCAACTGTAAAATCATTTTTCGAACCAAGCTGTTTAAATAGTGAAAGGGCATCACTTAAATTATGAGTAAATATAAATTTTGAATATTCTCTAAATTCTATAGAACTTTTAATAAAATCAAATAATTCTATACAATTGCAATTTAAATTATACTTTTTTAATAGTTTATTTATTTTAGATATTTGATTTGAAGATAACTGAAAATTTGTATTATTATAATTTTTGCTATTATTTGAAGTATTCCAATCAAAATATAATTCAGGATTTTCATCATATCGCAAAGAAAGAATATCATATGTTCCTGGTCTTAAATGGCCATATTTATTTAAAAATTCTTGTTTACTTATATGATTAAAGTCATATCTAATTTTAGAACCTACAGTATTAAGTGATTTCATAAAACCTTGATATTCATATTGGGACAAAATTCCATTATTAACAATAGAATTTAGTAATTCCATGGCTATAAATCCACATCGTGCTAATCCTGCAAATGGTAGAGCACCATATATACTACAATCTTTAAGTAACCAATATATTTTAGAGATTATGTCTAAATTGCTATTGTAAATTAATTCTCTACGTTTTTTTAATTCCATAATTTTTTTTATATCATTTTTCCATAGTTGATCACTTCCGCTTATAATGTTATTGGTTAGCTTTTGAAGACTATCACTTAATTCCTTACATTCATTCTCATTAAATCCTTTACATAAGAGATCATTAAGCTTTTTTTCTGTATCAAATGTGTAGCATGAGAATACTATTTTAAATTCTATTTTATCATGGTAGTTAGGAAATTTTATAAGCGAGTTTATATAATAGTTAACCAGTTTTTCACACAAGTTTTTTGACAAATTCGCTGGTAAAAATGAGTTGAAGCTTATTCGCAAGTCTATATACGGTAGTCCGTAAAAATCCATTAATAATGGAAAACCTATAACATTCTTATATCCATATTTATTTCTTTGATATGCCCAAATTTCATCTGTAATAATTTTTTTATAAAGGGATAATGCTAATGGTTTGGGTCTAATACCTATGATTTCAGCAGGATTCCAATCAGCCATTACACCATAAATAGTTTTATCTCCGTATAAATAAGGATGTCTTGAATTCAGTTGAGATATTTTTTGTCTTAATTCGTAAATAAATTTCTTGTTTTTATTATTCTGATTAGTTAAGCTTACAATAAGAGGTCTTACTTGAAAAAGGTATAAATTATAAGTGGCATCGAATGCAAATTCAATATCCAGTGAATCTGTAGAAAACAAAGTTTCAAGTTCTTTAATTAAATTTATAATTTTAAGAAGATTTTTATCTATATTAGGAACTATTTTTGAATATTTGTAATAATAAAATGTTTTTAAGTTATTAGTTTTACCAGCGGTGACTGAATCTGTAGCATATGTGTAATCATCATAGTTTATAACTATATAGTCACCACAAGAATTAGGATCTTTACTAAAAGCAACACCACTCATTTTTACATTTTTTAGCATAGGTTGAATGAAAAATTGATCTTTTAAATTTAAATATTTATAAGATTTTATAACTTTCAAAATTGCGGTGCATATTTGATTTTCACCAATGACGTTAGGTACTGAGAGAAAGCAACCGGCTAATGAATGGATTGAATTATCTTCAGATATGGAACTGCTTCTTACTATTAAAGGAATATCAATCCAATTCTTTTCTTTTACTAAATCAATTATTTTTTGACTATTGTTAATCCATTCACTTACTGTTAAACGTATTTGAGGAATAATTTTAGCGTTAGTAATAACTTTAGATAAATGTTCAAGTGTTTCAGATTTTGTACCAAAACTAATCATATTATTTCCTCCTTTAATGTTGAATGATTTTTATTTTTATATTATGTGTGATTGTAATTGTTATACAAATATTAACACATTATAATTTATGATACAATATTCTAAAATATTGTAGTAATGTTTCGTGTTTCACTTTATATATATTTGCAATTTTTTTCTTAATGTGATAAATTAAAAAGGTAAAATTTAATATTTTAACTGGGGAGCCTGTAGACAGGCTGAGAGTGGAATGTGATTCCAGACCCTCATAACCTGATTTGGATAATGCCAACGTAGGGAGAGTAGGTAGTTCATATTTAACATGAAATTCTGCGCAGAGTTTGTGTATTTATAATATGAAAGTAGTAGATTATGAGGGAAACAGTTTTGTTTCTCTTTTTTTATTTCCAAAAATAAGTGAGGTGGTACTTTGTTAGTAAATGGTAAAGAAATTAATTTTAAAGAAGGTATTACTGTTACACAATTATTAAATGAAATTAATGTTGACAAAGATAGAGTAGTTGTAGAAGTAGACATGGAAATAGTAGATAGAAATGAATATGATAAAAAAATGCTGTGTACATCCTCAAAAGTAGAAGTAATAAGATTTGTTGGGGGCGGCTAAGTGAAAATTTGCGTGAATGAAAAATTGAAGGACATTCCTTATGAAACTATGCTTTTTAGTCTTAAGAATGAAATAAAAGAAGATGCTGATGTTATTGTTTATAATGGTTTCATAATGAAAAATGACATTAAGCTTAAAGATGGAGATTGCATAGTATTTATAAAAAAAGGTGAAATTCCAAGTAAAGATGAAATGGAAGCGCAGCTTATGGCAAGACACACCCCTGAGGTTCATAATAAAATTAAAAAGTTTTCTATAGGGATTGCAGGACTTGGAGGACTTGGTTCAAATGCTGCTGTGTCACTTGCAAGAGTTGGAGTAGGAAAACTTTTATTAGTGGATTTTGATGTGGTTGAACCGAGCAATTTAAATAGGCAGCAGTATTTTATAAAGCACATTGGAATGAAGAAAGTAGAGGCCTTAAAGGAAGTAATATCTTGGTGCAATCCATTTGTAGAAGTAGATACGTTGGATACATTTATAAATAAAAATAATGCAGTAGATATTTTTAAAAATGTGGATATAATTATTGAAGCTTTTGATAATCCAGTTTCTAAAGCAGTACTTACAAATGCGGTGCTTACAAAGATGAGAGATAAGAAAATTATATGTGCTTCTGGCATGGCGGGATATTTTTCAAGTAATACAATACGAACAAAAAAGGTAAATAAAAATTTCTACTTGGTTGGTGATATGGAAAATGAAGCTAAACCAGGCGTAGGACTTATGGCACCAAGAGTATCTATTGCAGCAAATCATGAGGCAAATGCAGTGCTCAGAATAATAATGAATGAAGAATGAAAACGGAGGTTTTTAATAAATGGATGAACTTATTATAGGTGGAACTAAGCTTAAAAATAGGCTTTTTATTGGCACAGGAAAGCTTAGTTCAAATGAAATAATTCCGGAAATTATGAAAAAGTCAAATGCAGAAGTTATAACCGTTGCACTTAGAAGGGTAGATACAACTTCGGCAGAAAGTGATAATATACTTAATTTTGTAAATAAGAATTTAATACTTTTGCCAAATACATCGGGGGCTAGAAATGCAGAAGAAGCAATAAGGCTTGCTAGAATTGCAAAGGCAGCAGGATGTGGAAATTGGATTAAAATAGAAGTTATCTCAGATAATAAATACTTACTTCCAGATAATTATGAAACTATAAAGGCAACAGAAGCACTTGCAAAGGAGGGATTTGTAGTACTTCCATATATAAATCCTGATTTAATGGATGCTAGAAGACTTGTGAATATAGGTGCAGCTGCTGTAATGCCACTGGGAGCGCCTATTGGCACCAATAGAGGACTTAGAACTAAGGAAATGATAAAAATTTTAATAGAAGAAATAAATGAAGTGCCTATAGTTGTTGATGCAGGAATCGGTAAACCATCAGATGCAGCACTTGCTATGGAAATGGGAGCTGATGCTGTTCTCGTAAACACAGCTATAGCAACAGCTGATAATCCTGTTTTAATGGCAGAAGCATTTTCGCTTGCAGTTGAAGCAGGAAGAAAAGCATACACAGCGAAACTTGGTGCTGAAAGAGAATATGCTGAAGCTTCATCACCACTTACAGGATTTTTAAGATAGAAGGTGAGAAAATGAGTTTTTATGAAAAATTACAACAATATAAGAATTTTAACTTTGAAGATTTTTTTCTAGAGTAAAGGACAATGATATAGAAAATATTTTATGTAAGGATAACTTAGATGAAATGGATTTTTTAAGGCTTTTATCTCCAGCAGCAGAAAGGTATCTAGAGCCTTTAGCACAAAAGGCCAGAAAATTGTCCTTAAGAAATTTTGGGAAGACAGTTGTACTGTACACACCAATGTATATTGCAAACTATTGTGTAAATGGATGTGCATACTGTGGTTATAATGTAAGAAATAAAATAGCGAGAAAACAGCTTACCTTTGAAGAAATTGAGAAAGAAGCTAAAGCTATACACGAATCTGGCATGAGAAATATAATAGTTTTAACAGGAGAATCAAAGGTTCATACACCAGTATCATATATAAGAGATGCTATAAAAATATTAAAGAAATACTTCAGCTCTATATGTATAGAAATATATCCTCTAGAAGTTGAGGAATACAGGGAACTTGTTGATGCAGGAGCAGACAGTCTTACAATTTATCAGGAAACTTATAATGAAGAAAAATACGATAAAGTTCATTTAAGTGGACCTAAAAAGAATTTTAAATTTAGACTTGATGCACCTGAAAGAGTGTGTAAGGCAGGAATTCGCTCTATAGGAACAGGAGCACTTTTAGGACTGTACAAATGGAGAAGTGAAGCATTTTTTACAGGACTTCATGCAGCATATATACAAGATAAGTTTCCAAGTGTTGAAATGTCAATGTCTGCACCAAGAATAAGACCTCATGCAGGAAGCTTTAATGACATATATGAGGTAAACGATAAAAATATTGTACAAGTTATTTTAGCATATAAGTTGTTTTTGCCACGAGCAGGTACAAATATAACTACAAGGGAACCAGCAAAATTTAGAGATAGTCTTATACCTATAGGGGTGACAAAAATGTCTGCGGGAGTATCAACAGAAGTTGGAGGACATTCTTGTAAGGATAAAGGAGAAGGACAGTTCGACACCAATGATAAAAGAAGTGTTATGGAAGTTTATAGTTCTATAAAAAAATTAGGATATAATCCAGTGTTTAAGGATTTTGAAAATGCGCTATGATATATGTTGTTACAAATAGAAAATTAGTGGTGAACGGAAATTTATGTGATAGGCTTGAAAAAGCACTTGAATATGGTGCTAAAAATATAATTTTGAGGGAGAAAGATCTTAAATACAATGAACTTTATGAACTAGCTTGCAAAATAAAAGTTGCTGCGGATAAATACGATGCAAGGCTAATTGTTAATGGAAATTTAAGGGTAGCTGAAGAAATTAAGGCCTATGCCTATCATATGGGCTTTGAGAATTTTATGAGACAAGAAAAAGTCGATATAAAAATAGGAGTATCAGTTCATAGCTTGGAAGAAGCAATTAAAGCTGAAAAAAATGGTGCAGCATATTTGCTTTGCGGGAATGTATATGAAACAGTCTGTAAACCGGGACTAAAAGGAAAAGGATTAGATTATATTAGGAAAATTGCGGCTAAAGTAGCTGTGCCTGTAATTGCCATTGGAGGCATTAGTGAAAAAAATGTAAGAGATGTAATTGAAGCGGGTGCTAAAGGTGTGGCTATAATGTCCTCTGCGATGAAGGAACCTTTAGTTGTGGAAAAGCTTTTAAGAGAAATTTAATTAAGGCTATGTTTTAATTAAAAAAAAAGTGGAGATGATTATCATTTCCGCTTTTTTTGTTTTGAAATATAGCTCAAATTAATAATATAAGTTGATTATGGAAAAACTAAATATTAATTTATATTAAGGAGTAAAATATTTTGGAATGGATAGAAGAATATAAAAAAGTTATTTTTCGCAGGAAAAAAAAAAGATGAGGCATATGAGCTAAAATATAATAACCTTCCTAAAAAATTATATAAATATGAAGTTATAAATGAGGAAAAAATAAACATGCTTATAAATAGTGAACTTTGGTTTTCAAATCCAGATGACTTTAATGATCCATTTGATTCATGTGGAATATGCTTTGATGAAGGAGAAATTAAAAAATATTTAAAGGACATTGATGTTTCAAAACTAATTAATTCGTTTAAAAAGGACGTTAAGATTTGTTGTTTTTCTGAGGAGATTAATAGTATGCCTATGTGGACACATTATGCTGGAAATCATGAGGGAATGTGTGCAGAATATGATTTTTCCAAAGTTAGTTATACGAATAGATTTTCAAAATATTTATTTCCTATAGTGTATCAAACTGAAAGATATGATATAACTAATATTTTAAAAGACCTCATTAATGATAAAACAGAAGATGCAGCATATATGCTTTTCTTTATGATGCAAATAAAACATATAAGCTGGAATTATGAAAAAGAATGGAGAATAATACTCAAAGATAAGCAAATACGTAAAAATGTTAAATTTCCAATAAAACCAAGTGCACTATATTTGGGACTAAATTGCAGCAGTAAAAATGTAGAGCTCATAAAGAAATTAGCTCATAATTCTATAAATTGTCCTATATATAAGTTAGAGAAAACAAATACTAAATTATTTAATTTTAAAAGCATATGTATTGATAAATAAATGTATACAACTTATAATATGGTTTATATAAGCAAATATACTTTAAATAATTTTATTAAAAATTTAAAATAACAGGCATATTATAAGGAGGATTTTGTTGTGTATCCATTAAAATTCGAAAATTTATACTATGAGAAAATATGGGGCGGAAGGGACTTAGAACAATTTAGAGATAATCTCCCAGATGGCAATATAGGCGAAAGTTGGGATGTTGCTTGCCATAAAAATGGAACGAGTATTGTAGCGAATGGTGAATTTAAAGGTAAAAGGCTTGATGTTTTGATAAAGGAAGAAGGAAGCAGGCTTATAGGAACAAAGATAAGTCCAGATTGGTTTCCGCTTCTTATAAAATTAATAAATGCTAAAGATAAGCTTTCTGTTCAAGTTCATCCTAATGACGAGTATGCCAAAAGAGTTGAGGGCGACATGGGAAAAACTGAGGTTTGGTATGTTGTTGAGGCTTTTGAAGGTGCTAATTTAGTCGTTGGAACAAAGGGAAACTGTACTAAAGAACAACTTAAAGAGGCTCTTGAAAAAGATGAACTAGATGAATACATGAATAAAATTCCGGTTAAAAAGGGAGATGTATACCTTGTAAGAAGTGGTATGATTCATGCTATAGGTGAGGGAGTTATAATAGCAGAAATTCAGCAGAATAGTGATACTACTTATAGGGTTTCTGATTATAATAGGGGTAGAGAAATACATGTTAAAAAAGCTCTTGATGTAATAGATTTAAGCCTTCGTGGTAAAAAAAGTGAAGGAATAAAAGTTAAAAAAGATGGATATGAAAAAACTTATCTTTGTCTTGGAAGAGATTTTTCACTTGAATTATATGATTTTAAAGATGAACTTACAGAAAAAAGTGATGAAGAGAGATTTTATATATTCACATGTGTTGATGGGAAAGGACAACTTTTATATGGAGAAAATAACAACGAAAGTGAAAATATAAAATATGGAGATAGTATTTTAATACCCGCAGCTACAGGAAGTTACACATTTAAAGGAAGCATGAAACTTTTAAAGAGCTATGTTCCTGATGTTGAAAAGGTTCAAAAAGAAATACTCAGAGAGATAAGATATTAAAAAATTCAGAAGTGTTATCAGATTGTATTTAAATTTTAATGTGAAATTTTGAATAAAGCTTTACAATTTTATATATTTGTGTATATAATTAAGTCGTATTTTAAAATTTAATAAATTATTGTATTGCGGGGGAACCATTTGGTTGAGAAGGTTAAAACCTGACCCTTTGAACTTGAAGTAGTTAAAACTACCGTAGGGAGCAAAGTGAATTTATGTATTTTTATTTGAAATAAATGCTTACCTAAAAAGTAAGCATTTTTTATTTGGATAATTTCATTAAGAATGTATCTAAATTGAAATGTATTCAATGTCATTTCTAATTTCATTTCCCTCCGAGATACAAGAAGAATATAGGAGGAGTTTACCTATGAAAAAAGTATTAACAATTGCAGGATCTGATTCTAGCGGCGGTGCAGGCATTCAAGCAGATTTAAAAACCTTTTCTGCTCATGGAGTTTTTGGAATGAGTGTAATAGCCGCAGTCACAGCTCAAAATACCAAGGAAGTTATTGATGTCCAGAATATAAGTCCAGATATTATAGGAAAGCAAATTGATGCTATTTTTGATGATATTGAAGTTGATGCAATAAAAATAGGCATGATATCTGAAATTGAGGGTATAAAGGTGGTTTCTGAGAGACTAAGAAAGTATAAACCACAAAATGTTGTTTTGGACCCTGTTATGGTATCAAAATCAGGATATTCACTTATGAACCCAAATTCTGTTGAGACGCTTATAAAAGAACTTATACCAATTGTATCAGTTGTAACTCCTAATATACCAGAGGCAGAAATAATAGCTAGTATTAAAATTAAAACTATGGGGGATATGGAGAAAGCAGCAAAAATAATGTATAACATGGGACCTAAGAATGTACTTGTAAAAGGGGGACATTTAACAGGGGATGCTACAGATGTTTTATATGATGGAAAAGAATTTGTTTATTTAGAAAATCAAAGGATTAACACAAAAAATACTCATGGAACAGGTTGTACGCTTTCTTCTTCTATAGCATCAAATTTAGCACTTGGAATGAACATAAAGGAAGCTGTAAAAAATGCTAAAAAGTACATAACAACTGCCATAGAACATTCACTTGCTATAGGACATGGCTCAGGACCAACTAATCATTTTTATGAATTATATAAAAAGGCTGGATTGAACTATGAGTAAAACTAAAGAGAAAATGTATTTTTGGGACTTTGCACTTTTATGGTGTGGTGCTGCTATTTCTATAGCTGAAATTTTAACGGGGGGATCAATAGCAGCTTTAGGTTTTAAAAAAGGGTTAATTGCAATAATACTTGGACACCTTATTGGTACAGCAATATTTATATTTGCAGGTATAATCGGTACTCGTGAAAAGGTTCCTGCAATTACTTCTACAAGAATATCGTTTGGCTTGTATGGTACATATTTGTTTTCAATATTAAATGTGCTTCAGCTTCTTGGATGGACAGCAGTTATGATAAATTCATGTGCTCAGTCTTTAAATTTAATAAGTAAAACAATGTGGTCCATAAATAATATTCCTCTGTGGAGTGTATTTACAGCAGTGCTTATTATATTGGTCATAGCTTTTGGAATGACTGGATTTAAAAAGATTAACACTTTAGCAGTAGTGCTTTTGTTTGCACTTACACTTGTACTTGGATGGGTTGTTTTTAGAAGTGGCAAGCTTTTTTCAAAACCAGTAGGTACCAATATGTCTTTTGGAAGTGCTCTTGAACTTGTAATAGCAATGCCTGTTTCATGGCTTCCTATGGTTGCAGATTATACAAGATTTGCAGAAAATGAAAAAGACGGTGCTTTTGGCAGCCTTTTAGGATATTTTGTTGGAAGTTCGTGGATGTTCATTATAGGTCTTGGAGCAGCAATTGTTTCAAAAAATCCTGATCCTTCGGCTATGATGCTTGCTGCAAATCTTGGAATATCGGCTTTTGGAATTGTTGTGCTTTCAACAGTAACAACCACATTTATGGATGCATATTCAGCTGGAGTTACATTTTTAAATATAATGCCAAGGTTTAATGAAAAGGCTGCGGCTATAGTTATAACAATAATAGGAACAGCAGCATCATTATTAGTTAACATGGACAATTATACGAGCTTTCTTTATGCAATAGGTTCAGTTTTTGCTCCATTATTTGCAGTGCTTTTAACAGATTATTTCATAATAAAAAAGCAGACGAAAATAGAGGATAAACTGCTATTAAACATAGGTTCAGCTATAGTATGGGTAATTGGAGTAGCAACTTATTACTTATTTATTAAGTTAGATTTTATATTTGGTGCAACACTTCCAAGCATGGTGATAACAGGAATACTATATTTTATTAGTTGGAGGTATATAAACAAATGGAAATTAATGAAAAACTCAAAGAACTTTTATGCAGCGTAAAGGAGAAGAAACCTCTTGTACATCATATAACTAACTATGTTACAGTAAATGACTGTGCAAATATAGTTTTAGCTGTCGGCGGTTCACCAGTAATGGCAGACGATGAAAATGAAGTAGAGGATATGGTTTCTATAGCTTCAAGTCTTGTGATTAATATTGGTACATTAAATAGTAGAACCATAGAAGCTATGATAAAGGCCGGTAAAAGAGCAAATAAAATTGGAATTCCAGTGGTATTAGATCCTGTTGGAGTAGGAGCAACACCATATAGAAAGGAAACTGCTTTAAGACTTATAAAGGAAATTAAGTTTGCTGTAATTAGAGGCAATTTAGCAGAAATCAAAATATTATGCGGTATGAAGGCAGTTTCAAAGGGTGTTGATTCAGAAGAAACTCTTACAGATGATGCAAAGGAAATAGCAAAAACCTGCGCTAAACGTCTAAGCACAGTTGCTGCAATTACTGGAGTAGATGATTATGTGTCTGATGGAAATAAAGTTATAGTTCTTAAAAATGGAACTAAGATGCTTACAACTGTTACCGGAACAGGATGCATGACTACATCGCTTGTTGGTACATACTGTGGCGTAACTAAAAATTATCTGTTGGCAGCTGCTGCAGGAATTTTAACTATGAGTATGTCTGGAGAGAAGGCACATGAAAAACTTACAAAGAATGAAGGCAGCGGAAGCTTCAGAGTAAAACTTATAGATGAAGTTTTTAATATTTCGGGTGAAGATTTTGTGAAAAGGGGCAAGGTTAATGAAGAAAATTGATTATAGTCTATATCTTGTAACAGAGAGAAGTCTGCTTTGCAATATTGAGTTAGAAAAGGCTGTGGAGCAGGCCATACTTGGTGGTTCTACACTTGTGCAATTAAGGGAAAAAAATCTTTCGACTATGGATTTTTACAATACTGCAATAAATGTTAAAAAAGTTACGGATAAATACAATGTACCACTTATAATTGATGATAGATTAGATATAGCATTAGCAGTTGATGCAGCTGGTATTCATGTAGGACAAAGTGATATGCCTTGTGATATTGCAAGAAAGATAATTGGTACGGATAAAATACTTGGGGTTTCAGCTCATAATGTAGAAGAAGCTTTAAAGGCACAAAAGGATGGTGCTGATTATCTTGGAGTAGGGGCAATTTTCCCAACAGGAACTAAAAATGATGCGGAAGACGTAAGTATAGAAACCTTAAAGGAAATAGTACAAAAAGTTGATATCCCGGTTGTTGCAATTGGTGGTGTAAGTGAAGAAAATGTAGATAAACTTTCAGATACAGGAATTGCTGGGATTTCTGTTGTTTCAGCAATACTAGGGAAAAAGGATATTAGAAAAGCAGCAGAGAATTTAAAAGCAGCTGTTAGAAATATTACGAAGTAACTTGTTCTTTTTAGAGAATCTATAAAAATTACTCTTACTAAGTCTGCATTTTTTTCGCCAAACTCGTAATAAACGTTTTTCATGCGACTTGGTAAATTCTCAGCTTTTTTCTGCAAATATTTTAACTGCTGCTTGTAAAATTCTTTCACGTGCATTTGGTTTATTCATTAATTTTTTATCATCTCCTTAGATTTAGTACCGAATGTTCAGTTTAAATAATTATAACATATTTTGTATGTAAAGTATATAAAAGTAATAGATATTATTGTATATATGAAGAATTTGTGTTATGTTATTTTTAGGATGGGAAGTATCCAAACGGAACTTCACCTTAGAATTTTTTTAATTGTATTTTATATTTTTCTTGGATCTTTTAAATGAGATAGGAAAAGTATTTTTATGTAAATAATGTGAAATTAAGTAGATGTTATAGCAAAAGTTACAATTCTGCAGAACATGCAGCAGAGTTTACAAACTCAAAGGCGTATGATAAATTGCAAAATATTGTAATTGAGAGTGACGCATTATTTATAACTACTCCTGACGATGAAATTAAAAAGATTTGGCAAAGTATAAAAAATGTAAAAATAAATGATAAACTTATTATTCATACCAGTGGAAGTTTATCATCTAATATCTTTTCTGATATAAAAAATAAAGGTGCCTTCGGATATTCAATCCATCCTATGTTTCCATTTTCAGATAAATACAATACCTATAGACAGTTAAATAGTGCTTATTTTTCAATTGAAGGAGATAAAGAGTACCTACAGACTTTAAAAACTTTTTATTGAAAAATTGGCAAATACTGCATTTATAATAGATGCAGATAAAAAATCATTGTATCATCTTGAAGTTATACCAAAGAAGCATTGCGAGCTTTATAAGGAACTTTCAAGACAGTTATTGTATTTAGCTTTGGAAAAGAACAAAGAAAAAGATTATGGAAGGGTCATTAATTTTTTAGGAGGCAGAAATGATGAAAAATACAGTTGATACTTTTAGAAAATCAAAGGAAACTAAGGAAAAAGTGAAGCCAGAGCTAAAGAACTCATAGAGGATGCAAAAAAAATTGAAGCAGCAGGGGCTTTTGCTATAGTACTTGAATGTGTACCAGCTAAGCTTGCAGAAATTATGAAGAATGCTTTTAAGGATTATATAGAAGATGTGAAGGTAGGTGCCTTTCCAGCAGAGGAACATACTTTTAAAATAGATGAAAGCGTTATTGAAAAACTTTATTAATAGCAGAGAGTAATAAAAAGGAGTGGAAAAGTAAATGAAAACTGTTTATACTATAAAAGAAGTTAGAGAAAATATAAAAGAATGGAAAAAGCAAGGTTTAACCATAGGGCTTGTTCCTACAATGGGATATTTGCATGAGGGGCATAAAAGTCTTATAGAAAGGGCAGCAAAAGAGAATGATAGGGTTGTTGTAAGTGATTTTGTAAATCCAATTCAATTTGGACCGAAGGAAGATTTAGCAGTTTATCCAAAAGACTTAAAAAGAGATGAGGCAGTATGTGTAGCTGGTGGAACTTCTCTTCTATTTAATCCAGAGCCTTCTGAGATGTATTTCAAAGACGCAGAAACTTATGTAAATGTTGATAAAATAACAGAGGTATTATGTGGAGCGAGAAGACCTGGACATTTTAGAGGGGTATGTACTGTAGTTTCAAAGTTATTTAATATTGTTAAACCTGATAGAGCGTATTTTGGTGAAAAGGATGCACAGCAGCTTGCAGTAATAAAGAGAATGGTAAGAGATTTAAATTTTGATATAGAAATAGTAGGATGTCCAATTGTAAGAGAAGCAGATGGACTTGCTAAGAGTTCCAGAAATACTTATCTTACAGATGAAGAAAGAAGTGCAGCTGTTGTTTTGAGTTTGAGTTTGAAAAAGGCTAGAGTAGCTCTTGAAAATGGTGAAAGAAATGCAGATAAATTAATAGAAATAATAAAATGTGAAATTGAAAAAGAGCCTCTCAGTAAAATAGATTATGTTGAGATTGTAGATAGTGAGAATCTTAAGAAGGTTTCAGTAATAAATAAAAGTGTTCTTATTGCAATAGCAGTATATGTAGGAAAAACGCGTCTTATAGATAATTTTACTTGGAGGTAGATTTTTAAATTATGAAAAATAAAATTATATGATATACTATTTATGTATGTGCATATGTACTACACAGTGTTAAAAGTGGGGTAATTGGTTATGAAAAATAAATCTAAAAAATTTTTTATCATGTTCATAATTGCGTTATTTATGATAAGCTTTTTGGGTGGATGTCAAAGCAGTAGTTCTAGTTCTACTGTAAAAAAGCAAACTAGTGTAAATAAGAAAGCTACAAAAACTCCTGGAGAAATAACTGTATGGGTATGCAGTAAAGATGAAAATGTTATAAATGATCAAATTAACCTATTTAAGAAAAAATATCCTTATATAAGTGTAAAGGTTGTTGCTATGACTTCAAAGGATATTTCGGATAAATACATAGATAGCTGCACAAATGGCAAAAAACTTCCAGATATAATTGAAGTTACAGATGATAGTACGGCAACGCTTATTAACGGTTTTTCAGATAAGCTTTTAAATGTAGCATCAGATCAAGATATAAAAAAAGGAATGTTTTTAAATAATAGAATAAATAATTTATCAAAGAAAAAATAGCGTTTATGGTTATCCTTGGTATGTAAAACCTGTTTTTATGCTTTATAGGTCAGATATATTGCGGTCAGCGGGTATAGATGCAGAGGATATAAAAACATGGGATGATTATGTAAGCGTGGGTAATAACTTAAAAAGTTCTGGTAGAAAGCTAACTTCGATTCCTAATTTGAGTGAAATATATAATGTTCAGCTAAATCAGCTTGGTACCGATTTTTTTGATGAACAAGGTAAAATTGATGTTAATGGTAAGAAGGTTATGGTAGCAAATAAATTCATATACAATATCCTGAAAAATCAAATAAATATTGATGTGAGTAACAGCGATTATCTTCAATTATTTGAAAAAGGAAGTATAGTTTCTCTTATTGCCACACCAGAAACTGTTTTGTATCTTGAGAAAAGCCATTCTAATTTAAGTGGTAAAATAGAAATAACTAGGCTTCCAGCTTTTGAAAATGGTGGAAATGACACGGCTTATGTTGATGGTACAAATTTTATGATTTCAGGTTCTTCTAAAAATAAAGATTATGCTGTTAAATTTGTCAAATTTGTAACTGGAGATGTTGATGCCGTATACAACCAATTTAATATATATGGACTTTGCTCAAGTAATACAGCTGCATATACCTATGAAAAAATACATAAGAAAAATAAATATGTTGGAGATATAGATATGTATAAATGGTATATTAATTCAGCTAAATTATTTTCTAATATTATATATAATGAAAATTATAATGAAGTAAGAGACGAAGTTTTAAGAAGTTTAAATGATAACATAAAAAGCAATAAAAAAATAGAGGATATTATGAATGATCTTCAAAAATCTATAGAACCTAAATATAAATAATCCAACAAAAAATGCAGCTTTAAGTATTCCATCTCATGAAGGAATTCAAAACAAAATAGAAGTTCTACTTAGCGAAGATGAGCTAAAAGAACTTCATAAAAGTGCAGACAGAAAACCTTAAAAATGTACTTGAAAAATTTGAACCAAAATAGTAAGGATTGTAGGGCTGTCTATTATACTTCTCCCATTGCTTTTTTATAAACAGCGTTATAAATATCAAGTGTTTTTTCAGCAGTTTTCTTCCAAGAGAAAGTTGCTGAATTTTTAATTCCTCTAACCTTTAAATCATTTCTAAGAGACTCATCATTTAAAACCTTCCATAAAGCATTTTCTATTTCTGAACTTTTAAAAGGATCTATAAGAATTCCGCTGTCTTTTACTACTTCTGGAATTGAAGTTATATTTGAAGTTATTACAGGAGCTCCACAGCTCATCGCTTCAAGTGGTGGAAGTCCGAAGCCTTCATAAAGTGAAGGATATGCAAAAACTTCACAGGTGTTATAAAAAATTGGAAGCTCAGATTCTTTTACATAGCCCGTAAATATAACTTCTTTTGAAATTCTAAGTTTATCACATAGAAGTTTTAGATTATTTAAATCATCTTTGTTTGAGCCAACTATAACAAGACTTACTGGTTGTGTGAGGCTTTTTTTTATTTTACTAAAGGCATATATTAAAGCTTTTACATTTTTTCTTGGACTAAAGCCGCCAATATAAAGAATAAACTTGTTTTTTATGCCGTAATTATTTAAAAGATAACCACTACAGTAAGCTTTATCCATAATTTTGTAGTTACTATTTGCTGCAAGAGGTGTTACATATATTTTATCTGGATTTATAGGAAAAAATTTAAGTAAATCCTTTTTTGAGTATTCAGATACAGTTATTATTGCATCACATTTTTCAACTACAAGTGGTATGCTTTTTAGAAATTTAAGAAGATAACCCTTGCCAACAGTTTCAGGCATTACGTAAGGTATTAAATCATGTATTGTAACAACTTTTATACATGACAAATCTTCACTTAAACCAATGCCGTTTTGAGGTATGTGATATATATCAATATTGTTTTTTATAGTATTATATGGTAAATAGCAGTTTTCAAAAAATTATGATGTCCTCTTGAAATTATATTTATTTTGCAATTATTATGTTTAAAGGTTTCATAGTCTGTTCCATACCAATATAAGGTATAAGAATTTTTGCTATCAAGGTTTAAAAGTTCTCTAGTAACATTTTCAGTATATGTTCCAATTCCGCTTCCCCTATATAAATTTATTGGTCTAGCATCTATTCCGATATTCATATAAATCTCTCCTAAAAACTTCCTATATATAATAATATTAATGTTTATAATGAAATGTGCTTTAAATCTAAATCACACAGAAAAGTTTATGCTCATATAATAGTGTATAGAATATGTTATTCATATTTTAATAATATTTCAGCGGTGAAATTTTATGATTGATTTAAGTGAAATTAAGGAAAAGTTAAGTAGTAATTATGAAATTGATACTAAAGAAATAAAAAAAATAAAGAACGTATATAAAATAACTGCTAATTCGTCACAATATTGTCTTAAAGAAATACATTATGACTATGGCCATTTTTTGTTTATAGTATCAGCTATTGAGCATCTTATTAAAAATGAATTTGAATGTATTCCAGATATTATAAGGACAAAAGATAAAAGAAATTATATAAAAATTAAAGAAGGATATGCATATCTTACTAAGTGGATAGATTCAAAATTATGTGATTATGATAATACAGTAGAACTTGTTAAAGCTGTGTCAGCTCTTGCAAAGCTTCATATAAAGAGTTGGGGATTTGAACTTACAAAGGAAATGAATCCAAGGATAGGATGGCTAAAATGGATAAAGCAGTTTGAAACAAGGATTGATGAGATGCTGGATTTTAAAAAAAGAATAGAGGCCAAAGAGAAAAAAACTGAATTTGATACTTTATACATGAATATGATGGAAGAAGAAATTATAAGAGCAAAGAAATCTATAGATGATATAGAAAACTGTGATTACTTTTACAAAATGGAGAAAGAAATTAATTACAAAGGTTTTTGTCATCATGATTATGCACACCACAACTTACTCGTTAATTCTCAAAAAGAAATTAATATAATAGACTTTGATTATTGTATTTTAGATACTCATCTTCATGATTTATCAAGTATTATGATAAGAAAAATGAAAAATGGGAAATGGGATATGGCAACAGCTATTTTTATACTTGATGTATACAACTCAGTTTATAATATTGAAGATACAGATGTACCACTGATGGCTGCTTTTATGGAATTTCCTCAAGCGTATTGGCAGATTGGTATACAGTATTATTGGGAAAAACAACCGTGGACAGAGGAGTTTTTATAAGTAAACTAAAAAAAATAAATGAAGATAAAGAAAATAGACAAGAATTTTTAGAGGAACTTATGACTTTCAAATATAAAAATTAAATTTCATAGAGGTTTCACTTAGTATGAATTATTGAAGGTGATGAAGTGAATAATTTAAAGAATATATCTCTGAAACAATATATTGAGATTAGTGGTATTAATTTTTCTGAAAGTACGCATACAGTAAAAAAAGGCGAAATAACTGAAGAGCTTATTGTTGAGCAATTTCATGTAATTAATAAATTTCATAAGATTTTAAGGGATTATAGAGGATATGATATTAAAAATATAGATAATAAAACTGGAAGGTTAGTTGAAAAATATAAGATGGAGATAAGGCTTGGTAAAAGATACATTAGAAGCACCAAGGGAAATAACATCTCAGATGATTTTAATGATATGCTTTTAAAGTATATCGAAAGAAGTGAAGAATGCGTACTACAAGCATCAAGGAATTATGTTGATTTGATAAAAAGAAGCATGAAAAGCGGAGAGATATGCCTTGAAGATTGCTATTTTGATAATGTATATGAAAATGAACATTTATTTATAAGGGATGCAAGTTCTATATGCTTTGATATGATAGAAATTGATGGCATAAATTTAATAGATAGGATAAAGGTAATAAAGGACGAGTTTGATTGGGAGAAATTAATACATGAGTATGCTTGTATTGAGAAACTTAATGCTTGCAGTGAAGAATTTATGAAGGCACTTATTTCATACCCATCGGAAGTTATGAAATGGTTTAGGAGATATGTTAAAGATGAAGAAAAATTTCCTAAAGACTATTATTTGAAAAAAATAAAAAAAGCAGCTAAGAAGGATGGAAAAAGCATTATTTAGGAGGTAGTAGTATGCTTGATTTAAGCGCTGGAAGAGATAGAGAATTGCTTGAATATGATTTAAATGCTGAGATGTTTGAGGAATTTCAACTCAAAGTTTACAATATAGTTCCTGTTAGAAAAGCATATCTCCTTTCAACGGATAAAGGAGATAAGGTATTAAAGAAGGTGAACTATACTATAGGAGAATTTAACTATATAATTTCTGCTATAAATTATATAAAGAAGAACTTTGATAGGATTGTTGATTTCGCAAAAACTAAAGACAATAAAGAATATTATATAAAAAACGGAGAACTGTACTGCATAATGGATATGATAGATGGAAGAGAATGTGAGTTTAGCAACCCAGTAGATGTTTCTATAGCATCACAGGGACTTAGTAAACTTCACAAGGCTTCAGAGGGATTTAGAACAGAACTTCCTACAAAAAATAATTGTGGAACCTTTATAGAAAGTTTTATGAGAAAAAAGATGAAATGTTGTTTTTTAAAAAAATTTCTAACTTATATGAAGTAAAGACTGAATTTGATAACATATTTATTAAAAACGCGGATTACTATATTAATAAAATTGATGAAAGTCTAGAACGATTAAAGTTAAGTCAGTATTATAAACTTTGCAGTGAAGAGGATAAAATTGTGCTTTGTCATCATGATTTAGCACATCACAATATTATTATAAATAATGAAGAAGCATACTTTATAGATTTTGACTATTCAATTGTAGATTTAAGAGTGCATGATTTGTGCAATTTTTATATCTAAGGCAGTAAAAAATTTTGATTACGATATAAGTAAAGCTGTATTGATATTAGACAATTATTGTAAGGAAACTAGTTTGAAGAAAAACGAGCTTGAGGTTTTGTATGCTCTCTTAAGTTTTCCAAACGACTTTTATACCATAACAAGGGATTATTACAGCAGAAGAAAGGACTGGGGAGAAAAGACATTTTTTAATAGACTTAATAATAAAATTTCAGTCGAAGAAAGTCGGGTGGAATTTTTGGATGAATTTAAAAATAATTTCCTATAAATTATAAAAGCATAAAAAAATAGAGTATTAGAACTCTATTTTTTTATGCTTTTAAAACTGATTTATATGAATTAATGGTTGAAAGTGCTGTGTTTTGCCAGGTTAGATTTTTACAAAGACTAAAACCTCTTGAAGTAAGCTGCCTTCTTAATATATTATTTTCAAGACACTCGTAAATTGATTCACCTAAAGCGTCAGTGTTATGTGGATTAACCATAATTGAGCTTTTACCAAATATTTCTGGAAGTGAAGTTGAATTTGAAACTATAACAGGCGTTCCACATGCCATTGCCTCCAAAGGAGGAAGTCCGAAGCCTTCATAGAAGGAAGGATAAACGAGAAGTTTGGCACTGTTATATAGATATGGCATGTCGCAAAGACTTATAAAGCCAGGAAAGATAACTTTTGAAGTTAAGTTTAGTTTCTCTGTTAGAGAATTGTAAATTGAATATGATATACCTTTTTTTCCTGCAATTACGAGCTTTAAATTTTCGTCTATGCGACTCCTAATTTGGGCAAAAGCTTTTATTATTCCAGCTATATTTTTCCTTGGACTAAAGCCACCAACATATAATATAAAATCTTCACTTATTCCATATTTTTTTTCTATTATTTTTTTGCTTTTAATTTTATCAAGTGGTTTGTAGATCTCCTCTGCTGATAAGTAAGTTACAAAAATTTTATCTTTAGGAAAATTAAAAGCTTTAGCTATGTCATTTTTAGAAAAATTGGAGACCGTTATTATTCCATCACATAAGGAAATTATTTTAGGAAGTTCTTCATTAAAAATTTTAAGATATCTACTGCTTACTGTTTCTGGCATTTTGTATGGAATAATATCATGAAGAGTTATTATAAATTTGCATTTTTTATCCATAGGAAGACCAACACCATTTTGAGGGACATGATAGAGTTCTACCTCATTATCCTTAAGTATGTTTGGTATGTTTACCTCATCCCAAAAGTTATTTTTTATATTAACATTTATATTTCTAAGTTTAAAATTATTATTAAGATTTATGTCAAAGGAAGTTGTATCCGGTAAAAAAATAAAATAGTCATTTGAAAAATCTAGCTTGTTTATATTGTTTATAAGCTCATAAGTATAAGTACCTATGCCTGTTCCTCTATACCATTTCGCTGCTCTTCCATCAATACCTATTTTCATAAGTTATCTCTCCCAAAATCATTACAATCCATTATATTAAAATGAAGTATAAAGTGTTAAAGATATATATTTTTTTCTTCTAAAGTTCTTTCCACTTACATATAAATTAGAATATATGGGAGGTGATTAAAACATGATGAGGGAATTTGAAATAGAAAGACAATTTGATGTTAAAATTGAATCTATGAAACCAAATAAGGGTGTGTATTTTTTAAAAACAAATGAAGGTAGCAAATGTCTAAAAAAAATAAATTATGGTGTTCAAAAATTGTTATTTGTATATGGTGCTAAGGAACATCTTATAAAGCATGATTTTAATTTTGTAGATAAATATTGCCTTAATGTGGAAGGAAATCCCTATGCATTGGTAAATGAGGATATATATACTCTGTCACAATGGATAGATGGAAGAGAATGCAGTTTTACTGACAAGGATGATCTTGTTAAGGCTGCTAAGATATTAGCGCGAATGCATGAATGCTCAAAGGGATATGAACCTCCAGAAAACAGCAAATTGAAAAGCGACCTTGGTAGATGGCCTCATCTTATGGAAAAAAGAGTTAGATCCTTTGAAAAAATGAGGGACATGGCTAGAAAGAAAAATAACAAAACGGAATTTGATGTTAATTATTTAAAAAGTATTGACTTTTTTAAAGAGCAGGGGAAAAAATCAATGGAAATATTGAAAGATTCAAAGTACCCTGAGATATGTGCTAAAACTGAGGAGGAAAAGAGTTTTTGCCACCATGATTTTACTTATCATAATATTATAATTGACAAAGATGAAAAGGTAAATGTAATTGATTTTGATTACTGTAAAAGGGAAGTAAGAGTTTATGATATCTCCAATTTTATGATAAAGGTTCTTAAAAGATGTGATTGGAACATAGAGTATGCCAATATCATACTCAAAGCATACGATGAGGTTTCAAAGCTTCATGAGGAGGAATATAGAGTTCTCTATGCATTTTTGGTTTTCCCACAAAGGTTGTGGAGACTTGCAAATAGGTATTATTATAATGAAGTAAATTGGGGACAAAATACCTTTAACAATAAGATAAAGGAACTTATAGATGAGAGAGAAAAATATACTGCGTTTATTGAAGAATTCAAAAAAACTTATGACCAAAAATAATATAAGAACAGGTTTTGTCTCGCCTTCATAGTATATATGGATACTACACTTAAATTTTATAAAAAAGTGTTGTATCTTTATCTGAGATTTACTGTGGGGTGAGATTTTTGGTTATTGGTGATTTTGTTGCTAGAAAATCACATGATTGTGATATTACATTTAAGATAATAGACATAAAGGAGGGTCCCAATGGTACTTATTGCATCTTAAATGGTGTTAATTTAAGAATAATTGCAGATTCACCAGTGGATGACCTTATGGAAGTTGATTCAAATAATATGGGTGAAATAGAAACTGTATTTAATGAGAACATAAACAAATCTATTGAAAAGATAATAATGGACAGGGGATTAAATAAAGAAGAGAGTATAAAAAAAAACAGAAAAAGGTATAACCACAGAGTGATAAAGAATGACAAAGATGATAAAAATATTAAAAATATGACCTTTGCAAGACCAGGCAAAGTCCTTCATGTTGACGGTGATAGCGAGTATCTTGATGTATGCTTGAAGGTTTATAAACAGCTTAAGATAGATACTGTAGGCAAGGTTATTTCTGAAAAGGATCAGCCGGATCTTATTGTTTCTTTAGTAAAGGAAGTAAAACCAGATATTGTTGTAATAACCGGTCACGATGGCATGATTAAAAATTCAAGAGATTACATGGACATAGAAAGCTACAGGAATTCAAAGTATTTTGTTCAATCTGTTGCAAAACTTAGAGACTACGAACCAAGTTATGATGATCTTGTGATTTTTGCAGGAGCCTGTCAATCTTGTTATGAAGCAATGCTTGATGCTGGCGCCAACTACGCAAGTTCACCTGGTAGAGTTTTAATTCACTGCCTTGATCCTGTTTTTATTTGTGAGAAGGTGGCATATACAAATGTCAGTGAAATAGTAAATATTCAGGAGGTTGTTAAGAACACTGTGACAGGGTTTAAGGGTATAGGTGGACTACAAACTAGAGGTAAGTGTAGAGAAGGGTATCCTAAGTCCGCATATATATAAGTACATCAAAAAATAAGTTGCTTATGCCTTTGGGGGGTGACTGGCTTATTTTTTTATTTAGATTTGGCTATGTTTTTAAATAAGTGTAAAAATACAACTATTTATACATAGCACAGCAGAGAAGGAAAAATCACCTTAACTTTTGGCTTTAGACGAAAAGTTCACCTTTGACGTGCAAAGCATCGTCAAACCCTTCACTTTTCACATAAGTGAAAAAAGTTAGTCTTTTAACGAGCAAGGCAAGTTAAAAACCCTTAACTCGAATTAGTTCACAATATTTTTATATTGAGATAACTTAAATTGAGTTAATTTATCTTTATTTTCTCTTATTTTACACATACTATTCTTAAATTGTATAAGTTTCACTTGATAAATATCTTGATTAATGTTATAATGGCATTTGTTAAATGTTGAATGTGAATGTTACTTATACGCAGATTTCCCCAAAGCTGTGTGGTTATATAAAATTTGAGGTGGTGAAAAAATGGCAAACATAAAATCAGCAAAAAAAAGAATAAAAGTAATAGAAACAAAAACTCTTAGAAATAAAATGGTTAAGTCAGCTTTAAAGACTTACATAAAAAAATTCGAAAGTGCTGTTGATGCTAAAAATGTTGAAGAAGCAAGAAAAGCATATAAAACAGTTTCTGTATCTTTAGATATGGCTGCTTCTAAAGGTATAATCCATAAAAATAAAGCTGCAAGAAAAAAATCAAGATTAGCTTTTAAATTAAATGCATTAAACGCATAGAAAAAAAACCGGTTTATCCGGTTTTTTATTTTTATACGTATTTAAAACAAAGTTTTATCTTAGAATTGCTATATTAATTATCAATAACTCCATTTTAAACTTTGCTTCTCCAGATAAGCTTTTAAGCTCCTTCTCTGTACTTAAACACAAATCAATTGCCCCTACAATCTTGTTTACACTAAAGCTCTTACATTGATGCATCATTTTATCGCATATATATATGTTTAACCTCAATTCCTTAGAGAGAGTTTCTTTACTTTTTCCGCTTTCCATACCTATTCTTAAATTAAGCATTATCCTAAATTGTCTTTCTATCATGTACAATATAACGCTGGCTTTTTCACCTTTAAACATAATTTCATTTAATATCTCAATTGCCTTTTCCGGCTTTGATTGAGATATAAAATCTACCAAATTAAATATATCGTTGCTTTCCTTAGGATGGCATATTAATTCTATATCATCATGAGTTATATCCCTATCTATAGCATAACAGCACAGTTTTTCGGCTTCATTGATTATAACATCAACATTATCGTCTACCTTACTGCAAAAAAAGCTTAATTCAGCCTTGCCAATATTTTTACCTTTGCTTTCAAAAATCTCTTTTACCTTTTTTTGAAGTCCCAATCCTTTAAGCTTTGAAAATTCAACTACACAAGTCTTTTTTTCAAAGCTCCTTATTTTTTTTGAAATTCTTTCCCTAGGATTGTCAAATACATAATACATTATAAAAACACTTTGCTTTGGAATTTTAGTTATATAATTTTCAAGGCTTTTAACTATATCATCACCATTTTTATTGAAGTTTTTAGAATTATCGCCTAAAAAATTTGCTCTATAAACAACAACAACCCTTTTTTCGCTCATAAAAGGAACTGTTTCTAAAGCATTATATATTGAATTAAAATCTACAGTGCTGCCGTCAAAAACATCATAATTTAAGCTTATAAAATCTTTATTTACAAGCTTGCCTATAATCTTTTTAATATAATCTTTAATAAGCTGTTCATTAAATCCAAATATTATATATGAATTTTTTAAATTTCCCTTTTTTATATCATCATCAAGCTCCAGGTAATTTATCAACCTTATTCACCCCTTAAAACTAATATCTTGCCAAAAATAATTAAAGCAGAAGCTTTTATCTTATACGAATCGTATTTTTGGGTTTTATCCATTTTAATTATATCATATCCATTTAAATAACTTCTTTTATAAACTATATTATTACTATCACTTTGAAGCATTTTTTTACCATTGCAATAAATTTCAACGTTATTTTTTAAACTATCCACAGATATTCTATAAACCTTATTTATAATAAATGTTTTATAGTTATATACGAAGCCATTTACGCTAAATCTATTAGCAATTTCCTTTTTATCCTTTTCGTTTTTAGTATAACCATTCATAACTGCAACAGATCTATTTTTATAATTTACTATTAAAGCACTGCTATTTTTAAGCGTAACATAGCTTATTTTAGGGAAAACGCAATAGCTTTGAAAAGTAACAGCTATGAATATAATTACAGGAAAGTACTTAAGCTTTTTATTTCCCTTTAAATACATAGCAAAACTTACAAGTATAAAAATAAGTGCAACCCCTATAAAACTTGTTGCATAGGTTATATGTGGAGTAATAAATAGTAAATCATCTATAACTCCATCTAAAGATTTTAAAATAATATCAATACCCTTGCATAATAACGAAAATAGATAGTCAAATTGGAATAAAAATATTCCTGCATTCCCAAGCAGCACTATTAAAGAGTATACTGGTACAACTATAAGATTTCCAAGTATAAATCCTCCACTAAAGCTGTTTAACACTAAAAGGCAATATGGAACAGAAAAAATTTGTGCACTTAGTGTAACGCTTAAAGCATCATTTAATTTTTGTGGAAGCTTATACATCATTCTTCTTATTTTTTTATAAAAAAATTATTATACCTAAAGTAGCAAGATAAGAAAGATCAAAACCTATATTTAATAAGTAATATGGTTTTAATACAAGCATAACAAGGGCCGAAAATGCTAAAGAAACCAGAGCATTATAGTTTTTATGTATTCTATAAGATAATTTTAAAATAGCTATCATTATAAATGATCTAACAGTAGCAGGCAGATTACCCGTAAATATAACATATATTAGAGAAACTATAAGTGCACCAAATGTGCCTAGCAATTTCTCCATGACAATATATATAACTCCTATGTGCATTCCAGATACACTTATGGCATGTATTATACCAAGTGTCTTTAAATTGTTTTTATATTCACTGCTTAAATTTGAAGTATCTCCAAAGCAAAGAGACATTACAATTCCTGCATCATCTTTTCCCATTTCTCCTTTATACTTTTCAAATATCTTTCTTCTAAAATCATATATTTGAGAAATAAAATCTTTCTTTACATATTTAACTTCCTTGACATTTAAATCACCTATTATTCCATTATCATAATCTATATCTTTGCTAAACTCACCGTATATTTTTACCAAATCTCCAACACTTACTTTGTTTAAGTTCCCCTTCAAATTAAAATTTCTTCCTAAGCAACTTCCTTCAGCATAATAATTATTTTTGCTGTTTATTCTAATTTCTAAAGCAGCCTGTTTGGGAATTTTAACATTAAAATATAAATTTGAACTTACAAAACCAAGACATACAAATAAAATACACAGTGCACAAAATTTTTTGTCTATATTAAAATACAATATTCCAAAAAAAGATGCAGCTATTACTGCACCTAAAACAATACTATAATTTAAAATAATATATGATAAGATTCCTATTATAGTGCTGATACAATAAAATACCAGTGGATTACTCATACAAAAATACACCTCCACTTTTTAAATTGTAACCATCACTATAAAGTTTAATCAACACTTATTTGAAACAAGCCTAACATCTATGAAAATGTTCTTTTAATTCCTAGCAAAATTGCTTCAGCTAAAAGAACTACCCCAAGCACTTCTAGTTCATATAAACTAAGAATATCAATGCTGAAAATAGCTTTACCTGCACCAGTAAATAAGATTAAGCTTTGAATAGCAATATTGGCAATTATAACAATATAAAAATGCAGATTATTTTTGAAGTTATTTATAAGAACATATATGATACTTGCATAAATAATACTATATAAAATAAAATTATCTGCATTTGTTATATGCTTATAATCTGAAAGAAAATAATACCCCGAAAAACTAATCATTAATATAAAGATGCTGCTTAATAAAACTGAGAATATATTTATATTCCATAATCTTTCTTTTTCAACTTCATAATCATATTCAACAGAAACATTAGTATAATTTGTTAATATAGCTATTCCGTTTAAATTAAAACAAATAAATATCATCCATATAATTGCATATATATCAAAAGGCATGTTTTTGTTCTGCATAGAAAATATCAGCAGCATAAGCGTAATACAAATATCACCCAATATTATATTTTTAATCATATCCCTTATTGATATTATTAATCGTTTGCTATTTTCTATTATCTTCAATATCTTTCCAAAATCATTTTCTTCAAAAAATATATCACTGAGTTTTTTTACTATTTTATTACATGTCCTTCCTGAAGATATAAATAAATTTGCCTCTTTTAATGTTGGAAGTTCTGTAAGCTTAGATCCGCTTATGATAATATTATATCCAAATTTCTTCAGTGTTTTTACAATGTTTTCTTTATTTTTATTTGAAACTCTAGAATACATCCCTATTTTTTCTACATGTCTTTCAAATTCATCATTTAGTATATTTTCAAGTTCAATTCCAGATATTACAGAATTTCCCTCACTTAAAATACGTGTTTTATTTCCTATAGACAATGCTGTAAGTTTACTATCTTCAGTAAATATAATAGGTTTAATTCCATCATTTCTACATCTTTCAAGGGTATATTTAAAATCATCTTTTATTGGGTTCTCAAACCCTACCAAACCTGCAAAAACGAGATTACTCTCTATATTTTCATCCTCACTAGGTCTATAGTTAAAATTCCTATATGCAAAAGCCACCACATGCAGTGAATCACTACTCATTTGTATATCTGCTAATTTTATCTTGTTTATAATATCATCTGTAATTTCTCTCTCCGTACCATTAATCATAACATGAGTACACTTTTCCAAAATAACATCTAAAGCACCTTTTACATTTGCTCTATATTTTCTATCTATTTTATTAACTGTAGTTTTATTCGTTTTTCAGCATCATATGGTATTTCAAAAATTCTCTTAATTCCTTTAACTTCAAAAATATCAATTCCTTTTCTTTCTACATAATCTATAATTGATCTTTCCACAATATTTAATGTAGTATGAGAATAATCATTTTGATTATAATCGTTACATAAAATACCTATGTTCATTATTCTTTCTATGTTATCTGTCCATATTAAATCTTTATCTGCCGTTTTTAAATCTGTATTATCATATATGCTTTTAATAAACATTTGATTCTTAGTAAGTGCATCCTCTTTTTCTATGCATATTGCATTTATTTGTGACAATTCTTCTATTATCGACAAGTTTTTTAAAACAATTTTATCTTGCTTTAAGTATTGTTTAGATATATGAAATATTTCAAATAAGATGAAGGTAATTTCCATTGGCATTCCAGATATACATATGAGTGCACTCTCATACATACCTTCATAGGAGGCCTTCTTGTATATAATAACAAATATAGCTATAAAAAAGCAATTACAGTAAAAGCATTAACAGTTTCTTTAACTCTATCCGTTATAAAATTTCTGTTATTATTTCCATTGAAAAATGAATCCATTATTCTTCCAAATTCAGTATTCATACCTACTGAAACAACTATGCCTTCCCCTTCTCCTGAAACAACTACTGAAGATTTAAAAAGCATATTTTTCATTTCAGATATAGGTATATCATCTCCTCCTATTTTGGCTGAAAATTTCTCCACAATACTTTCGTCACCAGTTATGTTGACTTCATTGATTTTAAGTTTATCACAATCAATTATTCTGACTTCTCCTGGAATTATATCTCCCTTAGAAAAAATAATAATATCACCAACTACAAGTTCCATAGCAGGAATTTTTATGAGCTTTCCACCTCTTAGCACACTACAAAAATTATAATTAAGTCTTTCAATATTTTTGATTTCTCTGTATTTTTTGTAATAAGTATTTATCACAATAGCTAAATCTAAAAACATAAAAACAATTGTAAGCAAAAAAATATCATATTTCCTTAAATAAGCAAACATTGCGGAAGCTATGATAAGCAGCATAATCCACGGTTTAATCATTTCCCTAAGTGCGCTAAAAATAAATTTTTTCTTACTTATTTCAATTAATCCATTACTTCCGTATCTTTCTCTATTAAAAGCAACTTCATCAGAATTAAGCCCTCTTATGCTGTTACTTCTGAATAGCTTGACCACATCAACTGCAGCTAAACCATACCAATCAGCAATCATTCAATCAACCCCCAGTAAAATATACATAAATAATATCGTATTTATTGGCAATATCTTTATTTTTTAATTTATTTCAACATATTGGCTTAGGTTTTCACCTCTTTTAGGTCCTATGGCTTTCTTTAGATCCTCAACAGAATTTATTCTACCACCATTTTTTTCTCTATACTCAATTATTTTTTTAGCCAGTCCATCTCCTATCCCCTTTATCTTTTTATTTACAATATCCTCCTCCGTTGCAGAGTTAATATCAAGTTTCTCTCCTTCTTCTTGATTCATCGCTGCTTTACTATTTCCCTCGCTGCTATTTGTTATACTTGTGTTGATGCTTTCACCCTTAGCCTTCACATATATATTAGCACCATCACTTACTTTTGCTGCTCCATTTACACTGTACTTATCGGCCTTATCAGTAAATCCACCAGCGAACTTCACAAGTTCTTCAATCCTATCATCAGAATCAAGAGAATACACTCCTGGTTTATTTACTTCACCATAAATTTGAGCCTTAATTTCTTTCTTGGAAGCTTCCTGCTTAGAAGATTCTTGTTTACTATCTTTTTTAACAAAAGAATCCTCAATTTTAAAGTCATTTGCAGTTCTATTTTTATAAGATATGTATCCTATTAATAATAAACCTACAAAAATAATCAAAATTATAATAGAGCCTATCAGTTTCTTTCTATTTTTTATCATAATGACTATCATCCCTATAAATTTTAATAATATTAACCATAATGCTATTTTTTATAATATTTATGTAGCTTGTGATTAGAAGAACCCTATAAATATTAAATTTCATTATAATTATCGCCAAATGCAGCGAAATTTAAACACTTTTTTTTTTTGCTATAATCACATTTTTTTTGATATACTATTAGCATGATTATTTTAAGGAGGTTATTATGAAAAAATAGCATGCGCTATATTAGTTTTAGCAACACTTATTTTCAACTTAGGTTTTGAAACTTATGCTGCACCATCAGCACCAGCAATCAGCTCTGATAATGCAGTTTTAATAGATGCAAAAACAGGTGAAGTTTTATATTATAAGAATATGAATGCCATTTTTCCACCGGCTTCCACAACAAAGCTTATGACAGCTCTTTTAACAATTGAAAATTGTAATCTTGAAGACACAATCACTGTAAGCAATGATTTCCTCACTAAAAATTCAAAATATATAGATGGAAATAGAATATACATAGAAAATGGTGAACAACTTAAAATTAAAGACTTGTTATATTCACTATTATTAATGTCTGCAAATGATTCTGCTGTCGCTCTTGCAGATCATATAAGCGGTTCTGTACCAGAGTTTACTAAACTTATGAATAAAAAAGCTAAAGAATTAGGATGCACTAGCACAAATTTTGAAAATCCAAATGGTTTATATGATGATAAGCATAAATCTTCAGTCAAAGATCTTGCTTTAATAATGCAAGAATTACTCAAGCATCCTGAATTTACAAAAGTATCTACTACTTTAGTATATGAAATGTCACCTACAAATAAATTTAACGCTGATAATACAAAAAAAACGAGAAGATTTTGGAATGAGGATAAACTATTATATAAGCAATCAAGTTGCTATTATGAGGGTATCTTAGGATCTAAATCTGGATATACCATTCAATCTTTTCATTCTTTTTCAGCAGCAGCAACTAGAAATAATTCAACTTTTATAGTTGCCTTTCATGGTAAAACAAAAACTTTTTATGAAGATACTAAAATTTTGCTGGATTATGCGTTTAATAATTTTGAAGAGAAAAAGTTGTTTTCAAAAGGAGATATCGTTACCTATTATAATCTAAATGGAACAAAAATCCCTCTTATTGCAAGTAGTGATTACTATTATGTGGCTCAAAAAGGCTCTAAATCTAAACCTGAATATTCTATTAAAAAAGGATCAATTAAAAAAACAAGTTTCAATAAGGGAGATATGTTGTTAACCTTGAAACTTAAGCTTGATAATAAAGATTTATCTGACTTAAAGCTCATAAGTGGTACGAATTATAAACTAAGAACTATTGGAACATATAAAATATCAAATACCTCTCAATACATTATATTAGTAATTTTCTGTTTTATATTACTGCTTGGATGTTTATTTATATTTTTCAAAGCTAAATCGAAAAAATCTAATAAAAATATATATTATTAAGGTTACGCTTTAAAACAAGGCCATTATTAAAAAAATAGTATTAAGGAGAAAAAAGAATACATCTCTTCCTCCTTAATACTATTTTTTTAGTTTACTTACAAGTTCCTTCATGTCATCAGGCAATTCAGTTTCAATACTTACTACCTTTCCACTTCTTGGATCAGGAAACTGAAGCTTATACGCATGAAGCGCCTGCCTATTTATATATTCCTTTTCTTCAACACCATACAGAGAATCACCAAATATAGGATTGCCCATGCTGCTTAAATGCACGCGTATTTGATGCGTTCTGCCAGTTTCAAGAACTAACCTTACCATTTCGCTATCTTCATATTTTTCAATAACTTCATAATGAGTTATGCTCTTTTGTCCTCTATCATCTATAATTCTCTTTAGGGAGCCTCCTTCGTCTCTATAAATAGGCTTATCTATAGTTCCACTTTCAGGTTTTAGGTGTCCATGAATTACAGCTATATACTCTTTTTTAAAACTTTCCTTGTTCATATCCCTAGCAAGCGCCATATGAGAAAATTGATTTTTAGCTATTAAAACAAGCCCTGAAGTATCCATATCCAGCCTATTTACAAGCCTTACTATGCAATTTTCTCCCTTTTCCCTAAAGTAATATATAAGCCCGTTTGATAAAGTTCCACTTTGATAGCTTTTTGTAGGATGCACTACCATCCCTGGTAATTTATTCACAACAATAACGTCCATATCTTCATAAGCTACATCTATATCCATCTTTTCTGGTTCTACATTTTGGCTTTCGCTTTTTGTAACTTCTATTTCAATCTTATCTTCATATTTCAATTTATATGAAAGCCTTGCAGTTTTTCCATTTACAAAAAGTCTATTGTCAAATGCTGCACCTCTTACAAATCTAGTTGAAAATCCTTGAACTCCTTTTAAATAGTCCTTTATTTTACGACCTTCATATTGCTTCTCTATAAAAAAACTAAGTTTACTATCCATTTAAAAAGCCTTCCTATTCTTTAAAGTCTTCACCAATAATTATAATAATATCATACTTCTGAGCCTTATTATTAACGAGTTCTGCATTTTCAATTCCAAGCCTACTTTTAACTTCCGAAGCGCTTCCTTCATCAATACCATATAATGTGGCTCTAGTTTCCTTTACTGGCTTTTTAGATGCATTTCCTGTAGTAATATCAGAAAATCCTTTTTTTATAAGCTTATCCCTATACTTTTTTGCAAGTCCATTTATTTCTGTACCATTTAAAATTTCCACCTTCAAATTTTTAATATCTACATTACTAGTTTCAGGTGATCTTTTATCATCAACTGTTTGATTATTACTTTTAGAATTATATACAAAGTAAGAAACTCCATTTATATACATAGATGTTCCTTTTATTGTGCTCATAGTAATATTGTTTTTATTTACTTTTAATGCTGCTGATCCATACTTTACTATTTCTGAAGCCGACATATTAGTCTTTGTATTTTTAGCAATCGCCTTAAGTATTGCTGGTAATTTAAATATTGCTCTTTTAGTCTTTAATTTTTGAACCACTGCCTCAATAAAGTTATGTTGTGATTTTATTCTTCCAATATCACCTTCAGCAAATCCTGTTCCATCATTATTTTTTCTCCATCTAAAAAACTCTTCAGCCTTTTGTCCATCTAAATGCTGACTTCCTTTCGTAAAATGAATATGAAGATTTTGAGCTGGGTCATCATAATTCATTTCATTTTCAATATTTACATCTATACCCCCAATAGCATCTATTATATTTCTAAATGCAGTATAATCAACTTGCATATAATAATTTATATTTATCCCCATCATATTTTCAATGGAATCTGCAAGGTATTTAGCTCCACCTATTGGTACAGAAGAATTAATTTTCGCATTTTTTCCATTGATTTTTATTTTAGTATCTCTTGGTATAGAAATAACCTTAATAGTCTTTAGACTTGGGTCATAGCTAATCACCATAATAGTATCTGTTCTTTGTGCTGCATTATCAATTCCAGCTTCAGAACTTCCTATATCAACACCAGTAACTAAAAAATTCACAACTTCATTCCCCTTTGCTGGTGAAGCTTCTAAATTTATGTCCTTAGAATTGGTTTTCATAGACGATAAATATATATATGAAAATCCAATAGTACCTACAAGCAAACATACTAGTATAATAGAGATAGTAATAAGTATTTTTTTTATTGCATTTGAATTTCTCACTAACTACACCTACTCTTTATTATAAATCATATAATTTCTAGCCTCTACAGTATCCAAATGAATTAGCATTTCTCTTTTTATGACGTATTTTATTGTTTGGTCAAAAGAAAGAAGCATTGCTTCATCTAGATTATCATTTACTGCTTTTCTGAGTTCATCTACACCAGGGAAATCCCTTAAAGGTTCAACATAATCAGCTATATAGATAATTTTTTCAAGAAGCGTCATATTTTTCTTACCAGTAGTGTGAAACCTAATGGAATTTAATATTTCTTCATCGTTTATTCCCATTTTATCTTTAGCTATTATACTGCCAGCAAGTCCATGAGCAATACTTGGATTTTTAAGCTCAACTTCATTTAAAATATATCCTGCTTCAGAACATATATTTATTATTTCTTTATCCTCAATATTCTTAGCACAGTCATGAGCAAGTCCAGCAATACTGGCTTTTTTAACATCGCAATTATATTTTTCTGCAAGTTTAACTGCTGTATCTCTAACGCTTAAACTGTGTTTAAATCTACTTTCCTTAAGATTTTTTTTTAAATACTCTATAATTTCGTTTTCTGTCCACATAATTAACACCTCAAATATAAAGTTTATTATTCTTTATTATATCATAAACTTCCCTGGGTACTAAATATTTTATTTCTTCGCATTTTTTTACTTTTTTCCTTATTTGTGTAGAAGATATATCTAGAAGCGGTATGTCCATAAATATTACTTCATGCTCATACTTATTCTCAATTTCACTTTTTTTCCTTAAAATATCCTTCCTTTCATATCCAGGTCTATTAAAAACAACAAATTTACTGCATTTAAAGATTTGTTCCGGACATTTCCATTCATCAACATACATTAAACAATCTACTCCAGTTATAAAATATAACTCTGTATTCTTTTCAATTGAATTTATATATTCAAGTGTTTTATAAGTATAACTATATCCTTTTTTATCTATTTCATATCGACTAACTTTGAATTTTTCTTCACCTGTTATAGACTTCTTTATCATATCATATCTAATCTCAGGTGAAGTTATTATTTTATCATTTTTATGAGGCGGACTTCCCGCTGGCATAAATATAATTTCATCAAGTCCAAGTCTATACAAGCTTTCATAAGCTATATTCATATGTCCATTATGAAAAGGATCAAAAGTACCTCCCAAAATCGCCTTTTTCTCCATTATATCCCTCTTCATCAAATTTAGATTTATTTTGGAATTTCTATTTTGGGTTTTTTCTTAGATTTCCTATATAAAACTAATTTTCTTCCTATAGCCTGTATTCCCTCACTATTTAATTTGCTACATATCACATCGCTTGCTTCCCTAGGAGTAAACTCACTGTTTTCAAGAATATTTATTTTAATTAGTTCTCTTGCTTCCAATGCATCGTCTATTTGTTTCAAAAAAGTCTCGTCTATTCCATTTTTTCCTAACTGAAAAATCGGATTTATTGTATTTGCCATACTTCTTAAAAATGCTCTTTGCTTACCAGTTAACATAAAAATCCTCCTAAAGTAAAAACTCAAATTCAAAATCATTTAATCTAACTAAATCGCCATCTTTTATTCCAAGCTCCATAAGTTCATCCATAATACCCTTATTTTTTAATACCTTATGAAAGTACCTAAGTGAATCCGGTTCATTTACATTTACACTATTTAAAAGTCTATCCACAAAACTTCCTTCAATAATATAGCAGTTAGCTTCTTTCCTAATTGTGTAAGTAAACTTTTTATCCTCTGGTACAAACTTGTCTTCTTCCTCTATTTCAATATCCGTTACAGGTATCGTACTTAAAATTCTGGCACTTTCCTTTATAAGCTCATCTACACCAAGCTTAGTAGCAGCTGAAATTTTAAACACATTTTTATAGCCTAATTTTAAAAGTTTATCTTTAAACTCTTCAAATTGTTTATCATCATAAATCATATCACTTTTATTAGCTGCAACTATTTGAGGTCTATCCCAAAGCTTAATATTGTATTTTTTAAGCTCTTCATTTATCTTAAGAAAATCCTCAAACGGATCTCTTCCTTCAGAACCTGAAATATCAACTACATGAATTAGAAGCCTTGTTCTTTCAATATGTCTTAAAAATTCAAAACCAAGTCCAACTCCTTCAGCTGCACCTTCTATAATTCCAGGTATATCTGCCATTACAAAACTATTTATACCAGGTAAACTTACCACTCCAAGATTTGGTGTAATAGTAGTAAAATGATAGTTAGCAATTTTAGGCCTAGCCTTTGATACTACTGAAAGAAGTGTAGATTTTTCCTACATTCGGAAATCCAATAAGCCCTACATCTGCAAGAAGCTTCAATTCAAGCTTTATCCATCTATCCTCTCCCGGCATTCCAGGCTCCGCAAAATTAGGTGCCTGCCTTGTAGGTGTACAAAACTTTACATTTCCTTTTCCACCTTTTCCACCTTTAGCAACTACAAACTTATCTCCCGTGTGAGCAAGATCCGCCATGATTTTATTGCTTTCAAAGTCTCTTATAACTGTCCCCATAGGAACTTTTATATATAAGTCATTTCCATCTTTTCCATAGCATTTTGATCCTGCGCCATTTTCTCCATCATTAGCTGCATACTTTCTCCTGTATTTAAAGTCAAGAAGAGTAGTCATATTAGGATCAACTGTTATTATTACACTCCCACCTTCTCCACCGTCTCCGCCATCTGGTCCTCCAAGTGGAATGTATTTTTCTCTTCTAAAAGAAATAGCGCCATCTCCACCTTTGCCTGATTTAACCAATATTTTTGCTGTATCTATAAACATTTTTTCTCACCTTTTACCTTAAAATTTGTATAATTGTTATAAGTTATTATCTTCATTTTGAAGATTTTTATCAGCAAAATTTTAAGAGTTTTAAAAAAGCACCCTAATTTAAAGGGTGCTCTTACTATTCTGCTGCACTTTCTTCAGTGGCAACTGGATAAACACTTGCTACTTTTTTAGTTCTGCCTACTCTTTCAAATTTAACTATACCATCAACTTTAGCAAAGAGAGTATCATCTCCACCTCTACCTACGTTTGCACCAGGATGAATTTTAGTTCCTCTTTGTCTAACAAGTATGTTGCCAGCCAAAACAAACTGTCCATCTGCTGATTTAGTTCCAAGTCTCTTAGACTCACTGTCTCTTCCGTTCTTTGAACTACCTACTCCTTTTTTGTGCGCACACAACTGAAGGTTTATTATTCTCATATAACTACACCTCCTCCAAGATTATATTCATATATTCTCTATAAGTTAATTCTAAATTTTTAAGACCTATAAGCGTAGTCTCCATCAAAACCTGAGTTTTTTCAATTTCTCTCAAGGTTAGATTTTCCAGATTCAAAGCTATGTATCCTTCTTCTACAGTGCATTCAACTTTTAATTTTAATACCTCTTCAATGCCAAGTATGCATATCTGACCTAAAAGTGATACTCCACTACAAGCTATATCATCATATAGCATGTTAGTTTCAGGATCATAATTGTCATTACTTTTTTCAAAGCTTTTTGCTGTGCGGTCTGCATGACCTCTTATAACATAAGAAACAAGCATACCATCCTTTTTTTTAAAAGCTATATCAATCATAACTATGCTTCAATCTTTTCTACTACAAGTTTAGTATAAGCCTGTCTGTGACCATGTTTTCTTCTGTAGTCTTTCTTTCTCTTGTATTTAAATACAATAACTTTTTTAGCTTTTCCTTGTGCTGCAACTTTAGCAACAACTTTAGCTCCTTCAACTACAGGTTTTCCAACTACTATTCCATCTTCTTTTTCAACTAAAAGAACATTTCCTAATTCTACACTCGAATCAACTTCAGCTTCAAGTTTTTCAACGTAAATTACGTCTCCTTCTTGAACTCTGTATTGCTTTCCTCCTGTAACAACTACTGCATGCATTAATAAAACACCTCCTCATATACGGTCTCGCCAGTGAGGGTACACATTTTATGTGTTTAATAAAAAACCCTTTTTGTGCGGTCTTACAAATGCCATTGTAACACATACAATATCCTTTGTAAAGTAATTTTATCCATAAATCTTAAACTGACTAATTTCTTTAATTTTATCTTTAAAAACAACAAGCTCAATTTTGAAAAGTCTCATATTATCCTTAAAATTTACGTATATGTTTCCATCTTCTAATCCAACATCAGTTGCAAAAGCTTTTGCATCGCACAGTATTTTTTCTCTGTATCTTTTATCCATTTCTATATAAATGTTTTTTTCACCACTATGCTCATTTAAACATCTTGCAATTTTATTTGCTATCAGATTTTTCATATAAATCAAACTAAGTTGTTTTCCATTTCCATTGCATAATTCACATTTTTCTTCTATGTATTCGCATATGGATTTTCCTTTTCTACTCCTCGCAATTTGAACAAGATTTAATTCCGTAAATGGATAAATCACTGTTTTACTTTTGTCATTTTTGAAACCTTCTTCAAGTACATTTAAGATTTTTCTTTTAACACTATTGTCATTAATATCAATAAAATCTACGACTATTATGCCACTTAAATTCCTCAGCTTTATTTGACGAACTATCTCCTTTGCAGCTTCTAAATTAGTTACAATAGCTGTACGCATTATGTCCCTACTCTTTACATTTTTTCCTGAGTTTACATCAATAGCATACATAGCCTCAGTTTTATCTATTACTATAAACCCACCGCATTCAAGTTTTACTTCTTCATTGGTCAATTCCAGAATTTCCTTTTCTATGCCATAATAATCCATTAAATTTATAATATTATCATGCAGGGTTACCTTACAATTTATGTCTTTTTTACTATCGACATATTCCTTTATATAATCAAAGTCATCTTTGTTGCTAACTACTATTTCAACTGTGTCTTCATCAACTCTATCCCTTAAAACCTTCGCTATTGCACCACCTGCATTATACATTAAGCCCTTATGATTTGAATTTTCACTTTTAGCAATCACATTTTTATATATTTCATATAGCTTTTTTATTTCAATATTTATAGTTTCAAAATCAACTTTAAGTGCATTGGTCCTAATCATAACTCCCACATCTTCTGGTTTTAGTACAGAATGTTTAAGCTTATTTATATATTCCTCACCAGTTATCTTTTTTGAAATTTCTATTTCATTGTGTGAGGTTATAATTACCGCATATCTTCCTGGCACAGTTATAGCATTGCTAACTTTGGGTCCCTTGCTTCCTGCTGCTTCTTTAATCACCTCAACTAAAAGTTCTTCTCCCTTTTTTAAATTTAAATTATTAAGCTTACTATCCATATAAAGATACGCACTTTTAGACTCTCCTATATCTACAAAAGCACATTTTATAGCAGGAACTATGTTTTTTACAATGCCCTTGTATATCTGACCTGAACATATATCGTTATCCTCTTCAACAAAACACTGCTCTAATACACCATCCTTCTTTATAGCTATTCGTAAAATTTTACTGCATCGTTCCACATATATCTGTTTCAATAAAAACACCTCATATTTTGAAAAATTTAAAAAGAGAAACTAAATTATTTTCTTTAAGCCCATACATTTCTTCCCTTTTAACTTCACAAAATAAATTAAGATCTGCATAACTTGTGTTGTCTTTTATATAGTTGCACAAAAGTTCTGGTGAAAGATTTTCTCTACTACCACATGATAATAAAGTATCTATTCGTAAAGTGCTACCATCAACTCTATAATTTAATTTTCTTATCATAGTTCTTATATTAACCATTTTTTCAGTTTTCTTACTCTTCTTAAGAGTAATCCATTCTTTTCCATGTAAAAGATTTTTCATTTCTTCTGCTAACTTATCTGCGTTTTTGTATCTTATACTTATAGAATACCTTGCTGCAATTACGGCTGCCATAGACTGCTCAACTTTTTTCCATCATCATAATATTTCTTTTCAATTTTTAAAACTTCAATTATTTTTAAATCTACTGGAGCAACCTCATTGAATTTGCTTCTTATTCGTTCTTCATTTACTTCTTCTAAAAATTCCACATCCATATATTCTCCATCAGAATAAACCCCAACAGACAATGGCTGTGCTATAGACATTGTCATATGTGGATTAAATCCTTTTGAGTATTCCACGGGGAGACCGCTTCTATTAAAGGCTCTTTGTATGTTTCTCATTATATCTAAGTGAGAAACGAATTTTATATCGTAACCCTTACTGTACTTTATTAAATAACGCACCTTCAAAACACTCCCCTTCTTTAAAGCTTTTGTTTATCCCACAGTTTTTACACCCTTGCCTGCAATCTGGTGTTACAACCGCCTTCTTAGCCTTTTCGTTTTCGCTCATTAAAAATTCCTTTGACACCCCAACATCAATAAAGTCCCAAGGAAGAATTTCATCATAGCTTCTATCTCTATAAACATAAAAATCTGGATCTACACTGCATTCTTTAAATGCTTCCATCCATATATCATTATTAAAATACTCAGACCAGCCATCAAATTTTGCACCTTTTTCAAAAGCTCTTATAAGCACATCGCAAACTCTTCTATCTCCTCTAGCAAAAACTGATTCAAGAAAACTTACAGGAGTTTCATGCCAATTATAATTTATAACCCTTGCATCCGAAAGTTCAGCTCTGAGTTCTCCAATTTTTGCTCTTACATTTTCTATATTATCCATTGGAGCCCATTGAAATGGAGTAAATGGTTTTGGCACAAAGATTGAAGTACTTAAAGTTACCTTAAGCCCTTTCTTTCTTACTTCCTTCGGAACTTTATAATATTCAGCTACTACCTTCTTGCCTAAGTCGCCAATTCCTCTTACATCTTCTGACGTTTCATATGGAAGTCCAATCATAAAATAAAGCTTTATTGTAGTCCATCCATTTTTAAAAGCACTGCTCACTGAATCCATAAGATTTTGCTCTGTAACGCCTTTATTTATTACGTCTCTCATTCTCTGAGTTCCAGCCTCTGGTGCAAAAGTAAGTCCAGACTTTCTTACCTTCTGAATTTCTTTAATCAAATCAACAGAAAAAGAATCTATTCTAAGTGATGGAAGAGAAACACTTACTTTTCTATCTTTATATTTTTCAACTAACCTATTTATAAGATTTTGAATATCAGAATAGTCACATATACTTAAGGATGTAAGTGATAATTCTTCATATCCTGTATTTTTAATAAGCTTATCTGCAAGTTCCACTAATTTATCAGTTTTCTTTTCTCTTACAGGTCTATAAATCATACCTGCCTGGCAAAATCTACAGCCTCTTGTACAACCTCTAAAGGTTTCAAGCATTATTCTATCATGAACAATTTCATTATATGGAACTACGATTTTATCTGGATAAACAACATCATTAAAGTTTTTAATTATTCTCTTTTTAACTTTTGCAGGAACATCATCATATAAAGGTTTAAATTCATCAATTGTACCGTCTTCTTTGTATGTTACATTATAAAGACTTGGTACATACGTTCCTTCTATGTGAGATGCCATCCTTAAAAATTCTTTCTTAGAAACTCCATCTCTTTTACACTTTTTGTACAAATCCAAAACATCATTTAAATGTTCTTCACCCTCACCAAGTGAAAACAAATCTGCTATATCATATAAAGGTTCTGGATTATACGCACAAGGACCTCCACATATTACTATTGGATCTTCTTCTTTTCTCTGTGACGCTCTCACAGGTATACCTGATAAATCAAGCATATTGAGTATATTAGTATAGCTCATTTCATATTGAAGTGTAAAACCTATAAAATCAAATTCAAAAAGAGGGTCTTTTGTTTCAAGTGCATAGAGCGGAATTTTATTTTCTCTCATTAATTTCTCCATATCTGGCCACGGAGCATAAACTCTTTCACAATAAGTATCCTCTCTTAGATTTAAAACATGATAAAGAATCTTAATTCCAAGATGCGACATTCCAACTTCATAGACATCTGGAAAACAAAACGCAAATCTTATGTCAACGCTTTGTTTATCCTTAATTACTGAATTGTACTCTTTTCCAACATATCTTGCTGGCTTCTCAACTTTATATAAGATATCATCTGAACATTTGTTCATCAATTTTTCCTCCTAATTTTTCTCTAATGTTAAATCATTTGAGTTTAGACATTTAAATATTTTAACATATATATAGCTAATGACTCAACTGTTAAGTTCTACATTCTTTCCTTTTATCTGAATAAGTTCTTCAAATGTAATATTTCCATACTCTTTAAGTGCATTTATTATTTCTTCTTCATAAATAATCTTCATAACCCTCATATTATCGTCTAGAACAGTTAGAATTGTATATTTATTTTGTCAATCATACCTAGCCCAAATAACAAATCCTTTTTATAGAAAACAGATATTATTCTATTTTCTATAACTCCATTTTTCATAAACTTTAATCTTTTTTTCATTATATCCTCCATAATTACATAAACTATTCTTCTCTTTTCTTTAAAAGAACAGGATAAAATAAAGAAAGAAATTAAAATTAAATTTAGATTATTAACCCCATAGAAGAGGGGTACTAAATATAATATTTGAAGTATTATTCCGATTGTCATACTTACATAGACTGTAATTTTGCTAGCCTTCTTATATAAAAGCTTCTTACACAAAATATCTCTAAGTATTCTTCCTCCATCTAATGGGAAGGCTGGCAAAAGATTAAAAATTCCCAGTGACAAATTAATTATAAAAAGTTATAGAATTCATCATAATCATACATTTTTAAAGCTGCATAAAAAATAACCGCTAGAACAAAATTCATCATAGGCCCTGATATAGAAATAATGAACTCTTCCTTACATGATGCCTCCTCTAAATCTTTAAGTTTAAGTGACGCTCCAAAAGGAAGTATTTCTATATGAAAACCTGAAAATCCTAGTTTCCTAGCAGTTAAATAATGTATAAATTCATGAAGTATGACAAAAATAAATATAGTTGCAAGTTGACCTCTAAATCCAACTAAGAATAGTATTATAATATATGGAATACAGTATTTGTTTAATTTAATCAATTAAACGCCCCACATTAATTGCTCATACGCAAAGCCAAAAATCTAATTTTGAGCTGACGTATTTATATTAAAATAACTTCGGGATTTTTGTTTTCTCCCATATACATAATTTCAAAATGAAGATGTGATGGTTCCTTTTCTGCTTCTTTTCCAACTTTTCCTACATAATCTCCTTTAGTCACCCCATCCCCTTTTTTTACACTTATGGAATTTAAATTTCCGTATTTACTTTCGACTCCATCTCCATTATCGATGACAACGTATTTTCCAATTTCACTATTTTGACTCACCAATTCCACAGTTCCATTATACACTGCCTTTACATTACTACCCTCCGAGGCTGCGATGTCTATACCCTTATGATCATTTTTACCTCCAAAAGAACGTATTATCTTTCCGTTCACTGGTACTACATACTTGCTTTCTATTTTCTCATCAACAGTTTCTTCTCCTGTTATCTTAGATTTAAAGTTTTCAATATAATCCACGGATTTCGCTTCTATATTATCAAAATTGATTTGATTAACATAGTTTTGAACATCATTTAAGTTTACAGTTTCGACTTGTTTTATCAATGCTCCATAATCATAATTTTCATTTAAAAGATATTTACAATATTCATAAGTATTTTTTGTTTCCGGCATTGAAACCTCTCTCATTGCAAAAACAGCTAAAAATAAAATTATAGTTCCAACAATTTGAAACTTTAAAGTATTTATAAGCTTTTTCGTTAAATCCTTTCTATTATATCCATTAGACGAAAAAGAATCATACTTCTTCTTTTAAGCATGTTATTATAATAGTCCTCATATTGTGAACTAAAACTACCCACTTTTCCTCCTATACACAATTGATATATACTAATTATATATATGAGAATAGAAATTTATTACTAAAAACTTACGATTTAGAAATTAATTTTGTTTCTTCTCATGCCTATATTAATAACAATTCCAATGCTTATAAAACCAGTTAGCATAGAACTTCCTCCATAACTCACAAAAGGAAGTGCTATACCTGAAATTGGCATAATTCCTATTGTCATTCCAATATTTTGAAGTATGGCAAATAAAAATGATGATGCAGTTCCAATGCAAAATATCTTTCCAAATATATCCTTAGAATTTTTACCTATATTCACAATTTTACAAAGCAATAATAAGTATACTAATACCAAAGCTACTCCACCCACAAGTCCCCATTCTTCACCTATTACTGAAAATATAAAGTCTGTATGAGTCTCTGGAATATATCCTCCTTGTATTTGCGTTCCCTTTAAAAAGCCTTTACCAAATATTCCTCCTGAGCCTATACCTATTTCCGATTGTATAAGCTGCAGCCCCGTCGAATTAATGTACTTTTCAGGCTCAAAAAACTAGTAAACCTTTCTTTCCAATAAGCCTTCATAATTGACGTAGGCCAAACCGCAGCTATTCCTAATATTATGGTGAGAATACCACCCAATACAACTCTTAGATCTAAACCCGCAATAAAAAGCATACCTAAAACTATAAAAAAGCATACCTCAGTCATTCCCATATCTGGTTGAATTACTATAAGTATCATAGTTATGCCAGCATAAAAAATTATAGTAAAAAAGTTTTTTATATTGTTTATATCGCCTTTCATAACATCGAGTTTTTTTGCGACTAAAATTATAAGTGCTACTTTTGCAAATTCTGATGGCTGAATAGCCCTTTTTCCTATGGCTATCCATCCTGTAGCCCCATTAACAGTATGTCCAGCTACATCGTTAATTATAAGTAGTACAATTGAAGCCCAATAAATAACTTCTGCATAGTTAATTAATACTCTATAATCAAATTTAATTATAATATAAACAATTATGAAACCAATAATAGCCCAAGCAATTTGAAGTTTCCAATTGCTTGCAAGGTTTGCATTATTATGTACTGCACTATAAATATTTACCGAACTAAAAGCTACAAGAATAGTTGGAATTATAATTAACCATAAATCCATTTGTTTTAATAATCTCTTATCTATTTGAAATTTTTTAAGCATATTTGCCCCTCCAAAATTATTATAATAATCCAAACGAAATTATACCAAAACAAATAGGGCTAAGTGCCCTTTTGAATTTTATTATATCATAAAAAAATAAAAAAACTATGTACAATATTTAAAAAATACATAGCCTTTTATCACCTTATTTTGTTTTTGCTCTCTTAATTGGTATATTTGCAACTAATGCTGGGGAATTCCCTTCATCTAAATCTGTTTTTGTAAGCTTAACCTCAACATCTGAGTTATCTATTTCCACATACTTTGCAATTACATTTAGTATTTCTCCTTTTATCGCCTCTAAAAGTTCTGGAGATAAATCCGCTCTATCATGTATCAATATAAGCTTTAATCTTTCCTTTGCAACATCCTTAGACGAAGATTTAAATATACTAAAAAGATCCATAATCCTCACTCCTATTTAACATTAAACAATCTTTTAATTGCTGAAATTAATCCTCCACCTTTATTCTCAGAGGTGTGAAATGGAACCTCATCTCCAGTTATTCTTCTTGCTATATCCCTAAATGCTTTTCCTGCCTTAGCATTATCATTTAAAACTATAGGTTCACCTCTATTTGTAGACACAGTTATCTCTCTATCATTTGGAACCGCCCCTATAAGTTTTATAGCTAAATTATCAATAATATCCTCTATGCCAAGCATGTCCCCTTTTTTCACCATTTCATAATCAATTCTATTTACTATAACTTGATGATTGTCTAGTCCCTTCGCATCCAATTTTCCAATTACTCTATCAGCATCTCTTATAGAAGTAACTTCCGGATTAACTACAATTAATGCTCTGTCAGCTCCAATTATAGCATTTTCAAAACCTTGCTCTATTCCTGCTGGACAATCTATGAGAACATAATCTGTATCAGCTTTAAGTTCATTAATTAAATTAAGCATTTCCTCTGGTTTAACATCATTTTTATCTTTTGTTTGAGCTGTTGGAAGTAAAAATAAATTTTCATATCTCTTATCTTTTATAAGTGCTTGCTTTAATCTGCAATTTTCCTCTATTACATCTAAAAGGGTAAAAACAATTCTATTTTCTAGTCCCATAAGTACATCCAAATTTCTGAGTCCAGTATCTCCATCAACAAGCACAACCTTTTTGCCCATAGAAGCTAATGCAGTACCTATATTAGCTGTAGTAGTTGTTTTTCCTACTCCTCCCTTACCAGATGTTATTACTATAGCCTCTCCCATAAATATTACCTCCATAAAATATTTTATATTACAAAATATTAACCTAAACTATGCTATAACGCTTCCACTAATTTTGTCAAATAATTAACCTTATATATTGAATTCTCCAAAAACAAAAAAATCCTTCTAATTTAAATGAAAATTTTAATATATGCAACGTTTAAATCAAAAGTATTTTTCCACATAAAGTATAATTTGAATTAATTCACAGTATATATTAGGGCTGTTGCACAAAAATTAATTCAATCGTAATTTATAAATTTAGTGCAGCAGCCCTATATTTTATAATTTCATTTTTTAAGAGATACATTAATAAGAATCATTCGAAATAAGTTCATTTGATATCATGGTACCATTTTGATAAGTTTGAAGATAAAGCTTCACGCTTTTACCACCTTCTAAAACATCATCTACAACTTTATAAGTCTTACTCTTTAAACTTGCATCCGAATATATGTTAAAGGTTTCTATACCATTTGCTGAACTACCTTCAATGTATATTGGAAAATTAAAAGTATTTTTAAACTGATAGTCAAGTTTTCCATCATAATCTACTGTTGCATCATGCCCCAGCGAAACATAAGCTGATGGAATAGAATGATGGGTTCTTACAGTTGGCTTAATTCCTGCAAGAAGCGCTGCATTATAAAGCGTAGTTGAAACCTGACAAATACCTCCGCCAATCCCCATTCCTGTAGTCTTTCCTATATCAACTGGTGCCGATTGATAGCCTTTTTCAGTAGTTCTTCTTCCCAAAATTCCATTAAAACTAAAAGTCTCTCCTGGCATTACCACCTTACCGTTTATAGTCTTTGTAGCAAGCTGAATATTAGTCATCCTTCCAGGACTTGATATAGATCCATAACTAGTACTAAATGTAGATATAAAAGTATTTATTCCACTTAATTTCTCCTTAGTCACTCCAGCTTTTACAGTTTCTATATTTCCGTGAACAACTGGTTCTTCACCAATTTGTCCATTTATTGCTGATATAATATTCTTCTTAAGCTCTTGATCCTTTAATTTATAACCATCCTGATCTGGATTAATAATAAAACTGCCGCCATTTTTAGTTATTGAGGCATTTTTAGGATCCTTATTAATATCATTCTTTATATTATTTATCACATCATCTATAGGTTTAGTGTTTGAACTATAAGCAAATGAAAGCTTTATATTTTTTGATATTGGATTCTTTAACAGCTTGTACCTATCCATGATGCTTCCATCTTTTCCATAGTTATAAGCCTCTTTAATTGCTTTATTTATGTCATATTTTGCTCCAATTTGAGAATAAGCAATTGTATAATTTTTACTTTCAACCTTTATACTTACTTTTTTATTTTGAAGCGAAGCTTGGTACTTATCATTAAGTATTTTTTCAACCTCCTCCTGTGTCTTTCCAGATACATCTTCGTTTTCTATTACTACTCCAGGATAAATATAGCTATCATAACTTTTTACCTTTGAATAAATCTTATAACCGTATAATCCCACTGCCAAAGCAGCAATAAAAAGACATGTAGTACCTAAAATTATTGCATTTTTTTTATTCATAAATACACCTCATATTATTATACTTTTGCACTCTAATTTTAATTGTAATGCTTACTATACCTTAATTAATTTCTAAAGATAATTACTTATTTCATTAGAATATTTGTATGCAAATTATAAAACGATATTACTAATTTTATAATTTAATTTTAATAATATTCATATTATCATTATACTAATAAAATAGCATATATCAACCTATTTTATTTTGATATATGCATAAAACTTATTGTACACTATTACTATGAGATTTAATACCACTTTGCCTCCCCTTGAGATTGCTTTACCAAAAGCTAGATTTTCCAGTATTTTTGACATTATTTGCGTTGTTATCTTCTATATTTTCATTAACTTTAACAGATTTTTTTATATTACAATTTTCTGTCCAAAGTGGTTTATAATCACTAATCTTAATAAGTTTAATGTATTTTGAAAGTCTGTGCCTCGTGTAGTCCATTTTTTCTAATATAATTGGCTTTGCTCCTCTTAATATCAATATTTCATTTTTATTTGGAAGCCTCAATATTTCATCCGGATTCATCAAATTCCTTTTAACTGCTCTCTTTGTTACCTTTCCAAAATCTACAATTCCCTCTAACCCTGCCGACTTGCTTGAACTTACATCTTTTACTGTTGCAGTTCCAAGAAGCTTTGATACAAATTCCGCTGTTATTATATCGGTAGCACCTAAGAATAGTCTGCTGTCGCAGTTACCTATAATTTCGGACCATCCATCATTAGGGTATCTATTCTTAAGTTGAGCTATATTCTGGAATATTACGCAACTTGAAATCCCCCTGGATCTCATGGTAGATATTTTTTTAGTAAAGTCAGGAATTGCACCGATATTCGGAAATTCATCCAAGATAAAATATACATCTTTTTGTCCTTCTTTTGCCGTATAATCCGCATATTTAGTAAGTTTTATAAATAAGAATGAAAAAAATAACCCTGCTATAAAATCAAAAGTCGATTCCATATCTGATGTTATACAAAAATAAGCACATTTTTCTTTCTTGGGAAGTGTTAGATCTATATCACTAAAAGCAGTTAAATTCTGCACAAGTTTATTTTGAAACACCTGAAGTTTTGAACCCAACCCTATAACAACACCTGTCCTTACTTTTTCACTTGCCTGAGAATATATATTATATGGCAGCTTCGCTGAATGAGATGACGGAAGTGTTTTAAATATAGCATCTATGGTTGATACATCACTTGAGGCAAGCATAGAATAAACCGTGGATAAATTTTTTTCTTCTTTGGAATTTTCCTTTATCACATATAAGACAAGCGCCTTCAACAAATTCATTTCAGTTTTATCCCAAAATTCATCTGATTTTGCCCCTGGAGTTTTTGTATTTGCCATAACAGTTTCTGCAAAGCTTTGAGCTGCTATATCATCTTCTATTTCATCAATTGGGTTCCATCTATCTGAATTTATCATATTTACTAAATTTAAAACTTTAACCGTATAACCTTTATCTCTTAAAAACTCAGACATAGATTCAAATATTTCTGCTTTAGGGTCTGTAAGTATCATAGATTGCCCCATTTCGCTTATCTGCATTATATTAGGTCTTACAAAACTTCTACTTTTCATACTTCCACTAGCACCAAATACGGCTATGTTTTTATTAAAGAAAGTATCTGGCGGTAGTGTAACCATTTTATTTCTAATTCCATCTTTTATGGTGCCAAATACTAAGCCCTTTTCGCTTCCAATACATAATACTTTTTTAGCTTCACTTATGTCCATCCAGCTTGCAGTTCCTTGAGTCCCATTTTCTTTAAGATAATTTATACCAATCTGACCTTCTTCAAATAACATGCTTTTTGCTATAAAAAATAGTACTATTAAAATGACTGTAAGTAAAATAAAAGCAATAATAAAACCTTTAAATACGACTGAATTATTTTTCATCAAACTAAAGCTCTGCGTTGGATGCTTATACATATTGCTTATTTTGTTTATATTAAAACCCTTATTATTAAACATATTGTATTTGCTTATTTGATATTTTAGATAAACCAGCGGCGTTAATACATAAATACTAAACAAAATATATATTGGAATTGTAAATATAATCAATAAAGAATTTATTTTTTCTTCTTCATTCATATTGCTATACTCCTCCATCCTTTTTTTGTATTTTAAATTCTCTAAGCGCAAAACTAGCTTTTGTAAAGCACTCTTTATACTTTAATCTTTGTGCCACTCCAAGAAAAAAATATTCATGTTCTTCTACTATAACAAATTTATCTTTAACCTCTCCCCTATCCTTAATTACTATATCCCCTAATTGGGGCATTCTTCTATCTATAGCTGAGTCTTTATACTTAAAAGCCATTTTTAGTCATCTCCCCATTCTAAAAAAATAACTCCACCATTTTCTACAGTGCAGTATTTAGCTTGTTTATTTATTTTTATTTTTTCTATTTGACTTGCACTTTCAAGTATTACAATTATTCTTTCAGCTGCAGTTCTATTTACCGCCGCTGAATAAATAACTTCCTCTCCTTCATTTATTACCACTGCATCAAAAATCTTGCCATTCCTAAAAAATACAAGGGTAAAAGGAAAGTCTTCAACATTACACCATTGAATAGATACCTGTCTATTAATAGAATTTAAATATGTGCATATCTCTAAAGCCTTAAGAACTTTATTGTTTACCTCTCGCCGCCCTATGGATACATATATATTTCCCTCAAGCACCCTTACCCTTCTCTGATTTACAAGTATTTTAAGCTCCTTATCCAAATCCTTCAAATTACTAAGTTCTTTAATTTGTTCATAAGTCATACAGCCAAATTTATTAATGTTATCAAGTATCTTTTGCTGTTTTAAATTTACATAATACAAATTATCACCTCCACAAAAAGAGAAGGAATAGCATTTTAAAGCATTAAACAAACTTTGTTTAAACCACTCTATAGACGCTATTCCTTCTCTTAAAAAATCATATGTTTTTCCACAAAATAAAAAGCAGCTAAAAGGGGGAAGTATTCAGCTGCTTTTTTATATTAATTTATTGGGAGGTTTCATTTTCTATATTTACATAATACCCTTTAATTGTGACAAATATATTACAACATTAAGTATAATATGTTAAATTGAATTTCTCTTTATCGAATTACTAATGTTTACGTTTTTTGGAACCTACCCTTTGTTCAATTGCATCTTTCCAATCATCAGCTCTACCTGCTGCCTTAATACATCCTCCTGTAACTAGTAAAACAACTATTACTACAAATGCTGCAATCACAATTATATATTTTAAATTTAATTGACATATACACTTCTCCATTCAAATTAATTTATTTTGTTATATACTTATATATTACCCACTATATAAAATTTTAATCAAAATTTTAAAAACAAAACATTTACCAACTTAATATTTTATTTCCTTAATTTTACGTTAAATCTCGTACTGTTAATACAATTTTATAGTATTAGCTAGGTTAAAACTTACCACTTTTATGTCATTTTTATAATATTGTTCTAGTTACACCGGCAATGTTTTAGCTAAAAAAGCAAAATAAAAAAGGCTGATAAAAACATCAACCTTTTTACTATTAAAATCCTAATTCCTCTGCAACTATAATAACTGTTATTCTTCCTGGCTCTTTACGTCCATTCCTTATTATGCCAGTATAATTGCATACAGAACTCTGTGACTCACAATGCATGCATCTTCCTGTTTCAACACAAGGTGCCCTATGATGAACTCTTGTTGCATTCATTGGAGCTATTTCTTGTATTCTTCTAAAAGCTTCATCTAAATTTTCTACTATTTTATTAGCTCCTGCAACTATAATTACTTTTTTAGGTCCAATAATCATAGATGCAACTCTATTACCTGATGAATCCGTATTTACAATTTCTCCATTTCTTGTTATTGCATTAGTGCTTGAAACAAAATAATCTGAAAGCAATGATTGTCTATATACTTCATATAACTCCTCATATGGCATAGGTTTAAATCTATCAAAGAATTTATATTTTTCACTTCTAAATTCTTCAGTCATATTCATAACCCCAAGTGTCTCTGATCCACCTACGGATATACTTGCTCCTTCTGGTATTAAACTTAAAATTTTCTTCTTAGCTTCTTCTTTATCTTCAACGTAATAGCTTAAATATCCCTTGTCTTTTAAAATATCTACCATTTCTCTAGCTATTAATTGATATTTCTTTTTTTTATATTGATTCATTTTCTTCACCCCTATTTTTAATTTCCCATAATACAAAAGGACCAGATTAAAGAAACTCACTCTAGTCCTTTTATACCTATCTATAGTTAAGCTATTTTTCTAATACACTTTTAACGAATTCTCTCATTTTATCACATTTACAATTAGCAAAGAAGTATTCCTGGAACTTCTCTCCAGCTACAGCGCCTTTAAGCAAATCTTGATTTATTTCTTTTAACACTGTTATAATATCTTTGAAAGCTACTTTTCTAACTTCATCTAGTATTTTTTTATTCCTTTGTTCTGGAACAACTCTTTCCTTTGGATAGCCTTGTCCGCTTTCTCCTTGAAATAACTTTTCAAATATATATTCAAGATTTAGTTCTCCGCCCCAGCCAAAGCCTTTAGCGAAAGGTATTGCAATTGCATTTCCATCATTAATTTGTGCAAACATGAATGCATCTGAAGGATCTTCTACATGTCCGCAGATTACTCCTGGAAAAGAGTTTAAAGCAAGCATTGCTCCTTCTCCAGTACCGCATCCAGTTATTACATAATCAGCAGCTCCTGAATTCAATAATATAGCTGCTAAAATACCATTTTGAACATACGTTAATTGTGCCTTATCGTCAGCAGCATACATTCCATAATTGAATACTTCATGTCCTTTTGGCTCTACTACCTTTTTTAATGTATTTAATATCAATTCATTTTTTGCCGCTTGGCTATTTTCATTTATTAAAGCAATTTTCATTCTTATATCCCTCCTATTATTGTGGCTGTTTTCCGATATATGCTAAAATACCACCATCTACATATAAAACGTGACCATTTACAAAGTTTGATGCATCAGATGCTAAGAAAACAGCTGGTCCCATTAAATCTTCTGTTGATCCCCAACGTGCTGCTGGAGTTTTTGCAATTATAAATTGGTCAAATGGATGCTTTGAACCATCTGGTTGAATTTCTCTAAGTGGTGCAGTTTGAGGTGTTGCTATATATCCAGGTCCGATACCATTGCACTGAATGTTATGTTCACCATATTCAGATGCAATGTTTCTTGTTAACATCTTAAGCCCGCCTTTTGCAGCTGCATAAGCTGAAACTGTTTCTCTTCCAAGTTCACTCATCATAGAACAGATATTTATTATTTTTCCGTGTCCTTTTTTAATCATACCAGGTATTACAGCTTTAGATACTATAAACGGAGCATTTAAATCTACATCTATAACCTTTCTAAAATCTTCTGCTTTCATTTCAAGCATTGGAATACGTTTAATAATTCCTGCATTGTTTACAAGAATATCAATCACTCCAACTTCTCTCTCTACTTTTTTAACAAGTTCGTTTACTTCTTCTTCGTTTGTAACATCACATACATATCCATGCGCTTTTATCCCTTCTGCTTCATAAGCTTTTATTCCCTTGTCTATTAGCTCCTGTTTAATATCATTAAATACAATTGTAGCTCCTGCATTTGCATAAGCCTTTGCGATAGCAAATCCAATACCATATGATGCACCAGTTATAAGTGCAATTTTACCCTTTAATGAAAAATATTTCATTATATCCATAAAATACTCCTCCTTTAATTTACAATACTTTCATATAAAACAAATATATATTAATGTATTTTCATTATGTTCCACATTGTGGAACACCGTTTCAATTTCTAATTATATTTTAATATTATATTTTAAGATTGTCAATCACATTAAATAAAAAAATTTAGCATTTTTTTATTTGTTAAAATCTATATTAAATATTACAATATAATATAAAGATAGAAATTACACAGGAGGATTTAATACATGTCTGAAGATTTAAACAACTTTAATTTAGTTCAATCAGTAGAACGTGCCATAGACATACTCGATTGCTTGGCAGACTACCCAAAAGGCTGTGGAATTGGAGAATTATCAAAGAATTTAGGCTTGAGTAAAAGTACTATACATAGAATAATAACAACTTTGAAATATAAAGGATACGTTACACAAAATAAAGAAAACGACAAATACCAGCTTGGAATAAAGATACTTAACCTATCCTTTTCCATAACTAATAACATGGATTTAATAAACATTGCTAGACCATATATACGTGAATTTGCAAATAAAGTTGATGAAGTTATACACCTTTGTATCCCTGATGAGTCATATTGTAATATAATTTATGTTGATAAAGTTTCACCAGAAAACACAAAAAGAAACATAACAATGTCTTCAAGAATAGGTAAGAAAGCACCAATTTATTGCACTGCTTCTGGAAAGCTATTACTTTCTCAATTTTCTGACGATAAAATAAAAGACTTATTAAAAAATACAACTTTTATTAAATATACAGAGAATACCGTGACCGATATAAATAACTTTTTAGATGAGATTCATGAGATAAGAAAAAATTCATATGCACTTGATAATATTGAATATGATACTGGTGTTATATGCATAGCTGTTCCAATTTTTGATAGAACCAATAAAATCATTGCAGCAACCAGTCTTTCATCTGTAACTCTTTTCAACAGCTTAGATGATTTACTTAAATATAAAGATGAATTTATGAATGTTGCTAAAAACATTAGTAATTTGATGGGATATGTACCTTCTTAATTTAATTATTATACTAATAAACAAGTAGCCTACCAGTATAATTGGTAATGGCTACTTGTTAAGCTGTCTATAGAATACCTTTTTTCACATCCTCCTATATTTTTACCATATAGATTTCATTTTCCATACACTAAGTTTTTTCACATTTAACTTATTTCCTTTATTAAGTTCAATGCTTATATTTTCACTACTTTCAAGTGTTGGATATATTCTTGTTGATATGCAAACTTTGCTATCAGCAAATACTTCAATAATTGAATGATCAATAAATATACGAAGATTTAGCACTTCCCCTTTTTGTTTTTTTAGTGGGGATTTAAGCACAGTTTTGTGTACCTCATTAGAAATACTTGACTTGGTTCTATCTACAAGGATTTCTCCATTAACTGCATCATATCTGACTACTGTTTTTTCCTCGTCATTAGGTGCTTCAAGTAAGTTCAAAGAAAAATTTTCTCCCCCACTTATCTGTATTTCCATTGATACTTCTACAGCCCTCCCCTTAGATAATAAAGCCATTTTATTGTCATCTATAACTTTATTGTCATAGGTTTCCTCATCATATCTAAGCATTTCATATTCAGAGGCCGGCTCTATTCTAAGTAAGTTATCTGAGCCTAAAGATAGTATTCTAGGAATAGATTGAGCTCCTGCCCATCCCTTTGCCCCTTCAAATTCTCCTCTAGAAGTTTCAGTCATCCATCCCCACATTATTTTTCTTTCACTAGAATTCATTAATGTGTTTGGTGCATAAAAACCATCATATCCACTATTGTCTAATATTCCCTCATATTCTGATGTAAACGTAAAATCTTTATTTAAAGTTCCTACATGATATCTAACTATACTGCTAGGAGAATAAACAAGTACATACTTTTCGCCGAATTTTATCATATTAGGACATTCTAAAAATCTAAAGTTTGGCGCCTCAAACATTTTATTTAAAAATTTCCAGTTTTGAAGATCATGAGAGCTATATATTAAAACACAGCCCTTATCTTCACAACTTCCTCCCAGTACCATATACCAAACTTCATTTTCCTTCCAAACAAATGGATCTCGCCACTCTTCTATATTCATTTTGCCATGTATGCCTGGTTTCATTATAGGGTTAAATTTATACTTTTCCCAAGTAAGCATATCATCATGACTCACAGCCATCCACTGTTCCGCACCTACTTTTGCATTTCTATTATCTTCACCTATGCTTGTATAAATTATTGTTGGAACTCCTTCGTTGTTTACCGCTGCACATCCAGAAAAGCAATGTCTCTCTCCTAACTCATTTGATGGAAATAGCGCTATAGGAAGATACTTCCAATGAACTAAATCTTTACTTACTGCATGCCCCCAATGCATTGTATCCCAGCAATAATCATTAGGATTATGCTGATAAAACAAATGATATTTTCCTTTATAATATATGGGTCCATTTGGATCGTTCATCCAATTTCTTTCTGGCATAAAATGATACTGCGGTCTATATAAATCCATACTTTACCTCCGACGTGAATAATTTTAATTTTACTTATTGCTCTTGTAATAATTATCTAAATACTTTTGTTTTATACCAACTGCCTTTTTAACTCCCAATTGATCTAATTTAGTTAAGTAACTATTCCAATCCTTATCTATTCCACCTTTTAATATCCACTGTGCTTTCATTCTTTCTGCATAAGTCTTCATTGCTGTTTCAAGCTGTGTTATTTGACTTTGATCATTTTGATTCATGAAAACAATAGGATAATTATAAGTTGCCTTCATATATGGAACATATGTTGTCTCTAGTATGTTAAGTCTCCATGCTGCATCATCCGGTTTTGTAGTATATTTACCATAATAGTTATTTAATACTGCTAAAGGTCCACCTGTGCAAGTTTTTTGTCTTAATTCTACAGGTGCAGTACCGCTAAGTGGTAAGTGTTTTAAAGTCTTATTGCTTGTAAGTTCAAAAATATTTTGCTGAGTTTTATCTCCATAAGTACCCCAGTTATCCTGAACTGATTGAATTGGATCATAGCATCTATCTAACCATTTTGCTGTCAATTCAAGATTTTGATTTGCACTTGTAATTACGCATCTACCTCTGTCAAATCCAATACCATTTGTACGTGGTACATTTATTTGTCCATCTGGTCCTTTTAAAGGTGGTAATTGAACATAGTCATCACTACTTCCTGAAATATTTGCTTTATCCCATGTGAAATACAATCCATAGCGTTGAGCTTTACCTTTTGCTTCATAGGTATTCCAATCCTGAGTAAATGCTTCCTTATCTATTAATCCATCATTTTCAAGCTTATTCATCCACTTTATTCCATTCTTATAATCATCTTGTGTCATAGTATAAACAACTTTTTTATCCTCTGTAACCACGTAGTGATCATCATTATCACCCTTTCCAAAAGCTCCAAGTAGCATTGCTGGATCTTCACCACCATGATTTATCATGAATGACATTGGAATTACATTACCACCAAGCTTTGATGAATTATCTTTGAATGCAGTGAGTACTTTTTCTAACTCATCTGTAGTTGTTGGCATTTTTAACCCTAATTTATCTAACCATTTTTTATTTATCCAAGGTATATCATCCAAAGCTTGAATAGCATTCTTTCCTGTTCCAAGCTCTTCAATCCATGGAAACGAATAAATATGTCCATCCGGTGCAATTAACATTTTTTTATACTGAGGATTTTCTTTGAGAATCTTTTTAAGATTTGGCATATATTTATCTATTAATTTATCAACTGGAACTATAACTCCTTGCTTTGAATATCTTAACAGATCATAGTCTGAAAACTGCGCATCATATATTACATCTGGCAAATCTCCACTTGCTAGAAGTATATTTTTCTTATCTGAAAATTGATCATCAGTATAATTTGTCCAATTAATATGAACATTAGTAGCCTTTTCAAATCTCTGAAAAATCAACTTTTTATTTGGATTATTAGGTGCAAGTGCTGAACTATGTGTTAAAAATTTTAAGCTAACATTTTTCTTCAAAGGAAAACTTAGATTAGTTAAGCCATAAGACGGTGATGAATTTGATCCTTTTGCTTTTGAAGCTGTAGAATTCCCACTTCCTGAACATCCTGTTGCAAGCAAACTGATTGACATTAATACACTTACTAACAATTTAACTTTTTTCATTTTTATATCCCCCTCGATTTAATTTAAAATATTTTTATCCCTTTATAGATCCTACTAATACTCCTTTTTCAAAATATTTTTGAAAGAAAGGATACATTAATATTAAAGGCAAACTTGAAATAACAATACTGGAATACTTAATCATCTGAGCTATTTCTTGTAATTTAGCTGTATCCGCAGCATTAGCCGCCATATTAGTACTAGGTTGATTTTGAACTAATATAGATCTTAAAACAATCTGTAACGGCTGCAAATTAGCACTTTTCAAATAAATCATGGCATCAAAGTAAGAATTCCACTGTGCCACAAACTGATATAAAACTAAAACTGCAATTATAGGTTTACACAACGGCAATAATATTTTAAAGAAATACTGAGTATCATTTGCACCATCAACTGTCGCTGCCTCCCTTAATTCCTTTGGAATACCTTGAAAATATGTTCTGGCTAATATAATATTCCAGACATTAATTGCTCCTGGTAGTATAATTGCCCATGGGGTATCCAGCATATTTAAATTTTTTACTAATAAGTATGTTGGTATAAGTCCACCATTAAAAAACATCGTAATAACAAATATTGTCATAAAAAACCCTTTACCTACAAAATTCTTTCTTGACAGTGGATAAGCAGCAAATAATGTTATCACAACTGAAACAAATGAAAATGAGGCTGAATAAAATATTGAGTTTCTAAAACCTATTAACATTTCTGGATCTTTAAATACACGTCTGTAACCTTCCAAAGTCCAGTCCTTCGAATTAAGTGTAAGTCCTTTGCTTAACAAAGTGCTCGGCTGCGTAAAGGAAGCACAAATAACATATATTAATGGAATCAATACACAAAGCACTAGAACTACAAGCAATATATTATTTAAAACCAATATAATTTTATCGGTTCTTGATAAATTCTTGTCCATTTTTTTCCTCCTGTATTTTATATAATTACAATCCTTGACCTTCATTTAACTTTTTTACTATTTGGTTTACGGATACGAGTAATATTAAATTGATTACAGAATTAAAGAGTCCTATTGCCGTTGAATATCCATAATCTCCCATTTGCAAACCTATTTTATAAACATATGTTGGTAAAATCTCAGAGGTTGGAATATTCATAGAGGTTTGCATTAAATATGCCTTTTCAAAACCAATACTCATAATGTTTCCCGCAGCTAAAATAAACTGTATGACAGTTATAGGTTTTATAGTTGGGAAATCTACATGTCTAATTTGCTGAAAAATATTTGCTCCATCTATAATAGCTGCATCAAGTAAATCTTGTCCTACATTAGACAGTGCTGCAAGATATACTACAGATGCCCAACCTGCGCCTTGCCAAATACCACTTATAATATAAATTGATCTAAACCATCCAGGTTCACTCATGAAGTCTATACCTTTTCCACCAAATAAAGTTACAATCTTATTGATAGGTCCTACTGGTGATAAAAAAATAAAAAGCATGCCAACAATAACAACAACAGAAATAAAGTTTGGTGCATATAAAACAAGTTGTATTTTTTTCTTTAATCCAACACTTTTAACCCTATGAATCATAAGTGCTAAAATAATTGGAACCGGGAACCCAAATATAAGACCATAAACACTTAGTTTTAATGTATTCAATAATAAATTCATAAAATCAGGTGTACTTGCAAATTTTCTAAAGTTTTCAAGTCCAATCCATGGGCTACCCATTATACCTTTTAAGGCATTGAAATCCTTAAATGCTATTATTGAACCGTACATCGGGATATATTTGAATACGACAGTAAGTATTAGAGCTGGCAGTATAAAAAGGTACAATTGATAATTTTCTCTTATGTACTTTAATTTTTTAGTTCCTGTTTTATACTTAATCAAAATTATATATACCTCCTTTAAATTTAATCTTAAAACGCGTAAACAACCCCTCCTCAGTTAACATTAGCTGCAATAAACATTTGCAACATTTTTGATTTCCTTGTATGTAATTGTAGCAAAATATAATTCAAATGTCAACGTTTTTCTTTTTGCATTTGTTTGTTTTTTTATTTTCATTTGAAACTATTTAGTCTTTACATTTGTTTACTAGCAAGTAGTGGTATAATGTCAGTATAGGTAAAAGCCATGACTTGTACCTATTTACAAGCTTAAATAAAAAAGCACTAAATATTTAATTTTGTATTGTATTTTAGGGAATCTTATTGTACATTAACATATAGTATGGTTTACATTTTTAAATAAAATGTACAAACTTTAATAAGGAGGAATAAATATTGCACAATTTCAACCTAGAAAAAATCAAACTATATATAAGCAAGAATACAGCTAAAATGATTAGCCTTATTTAATTAAAGCTTTGTAAATAAAACAAATATAATGTAGACCTTTACTTTTAAATCTATTATAATTATTTTACGTTATATTATTGAAACAAAATTGACCATGTGTAAATATACATCTAATTGTTGAATATATAAATAATGCAAAGGAGATACATATATATGAATAAAGAAAAAGTCACTATACAAGATATTGCTAATTCATTAAATCTTTCTAGAAACACAGTATCCAAAGCCTTAAATAGGAATGATAGTATACCTGAATCAACAAGAAATAGAGTTATAAAAAAAGCTGTTGAATTAAAATATAAGCATTTTGCTTTTATAAATAACGAAAGCCTGCCAACAAAAAAAACTGGCAATATAGCTCTCTTAACATCAAGTATGCCTGATAGCTCACACTTTGGCTCTAAATTAATAAACGGTCTAGAAAAAAAAATAAGCTCAGAAGGTTATAACTTATCTATTCATATCATAAGGCAAGCTGAAATTGATGCCTTATTCTTCCAAATAACTTTGAATTAAAGAATGTTGATGGAATAGTATGTATTGAATTATTTAATAAAGCTTATACAAAACTAATAAATAATCTAGAAATTCCTACAATCTTCATAGATTGTACCGCTGACATATTTTATCCGGACCTTAACACAGATATCCTCCTAATGGAAAATGAACACAGCACTTATTCATTAACAAAAAAATTAATAAATAGTGGACATACAGAAATAGGATTTGTTGGTGACTATAAGCATTGCAAAAGTTTTAATGAAAGATGGATAGGATTTAATAGAGCATTAATAGAGTCCAATTTAAAACTTGACTTATCCTTTTGTATAACTGAAGATAATAAATTTCCATATGTAAGCCCAAACTGGATAAACAGTCAGCTAGATGCTATTGATAAACTTCCTTCAGCATTTATATGCGCAAATGACTTTGTTGCAATTGCTTTAATAAAAGCTTTAAAGAGCAAAAATATAAAGATTCCTGAAGATATTCTTATAACTGGTTTTGATGATTCTCCTGAATCTCGTATCATTGATCCTCATTTAACAACAGTTCATATATACAGCAATGAAATGGGAGCTATTGCTGCAGATTTAATTTTATCAAGACTTAGGAATCCATCTAAACCTGTTCAAATAACTCATGTAAAAACCAAACTTATATTTAGGGAATCTACAGGTAATATTATTTGATTTAATAAATCTTTTCACAAAAATCAAAGATCCTATGTAAGGTTCATAAATATAATAAATTATATTTATACCTTACATAGATCCGTTTACACCTTCCTTCTTAAAAATTGAAGATTTTTAAGGTTTATTTGTCATACCTTAAAATAGTTTTATACCATCAATAAAGCACCAGCAAAAGCTGGTGCTAATAATTAAAACTTTTTGGGACATTTTCAAAAATGCTTGACATAAAATTTTCACAAATTCCTACTAGTCAATACAAAATTGAACAAATTCTTTTCCTGCTTCTTTGACAAAATAATCAACATCGTAGCTTTTTACTCGCTCAGAATTTGTTATTACAACAGGAGTAGTTATTGATGCATTCTTTTCTAAAAGCTCTCTATCAAAGCTTAATATTTTATCTCCTGCCTTTACACTATCTCCAACTTTTACATACAATGCAAAGCCTTTTCCCTCTAATTTTGCACTATCAAGTCCAATATGGATAAGTACTTTTATCCCATCTTCATTTTCTACTGCAATGGCGTGATTTGTTTTATATATTAAAACAATCTTACCATCAATTGGTGAAACAACATTGCCATCAGACGGCTCTATAGCTGCCCCTTCACCCATTATCTTTTTATTAAACAAATAATCATTTACATCTGACAAAGGAAGAACTTTACCGTTAATAGGAAGAACCATTTTTATTGTCTTGCTCATAATATCACCCCTGAATTATTAATTTAATTTATTTATAAAATCTTCTATTCTATCTAAACCTTCAATTATGTTATCCATAGAAGTTGCATATGAAAGTCTTATATAACTATCCTTTCCAAAGCCTGCACCAGGAATAGCTGCTACATTATTTTCCTCTAAAAGCTTGCTGCAAAAGTCAAAAGAACTATTTACTACTAAACCATTTATTTTCTTTCCAAAAAGTTTCACTTATATTTATCATCACATAAAAAGCACCTTTAGGATTACTTCCACAGTGTATTCCTTTAATACTTTCTATCTTATTAACCATGTATTCTCTTCTCTTCTTAAATTCACCCACCATATGCTTTAAAGCATCTTGGCTGCCATTTAAAGCTTCTACACTGGCATATTGTGATATAGAATTAACATTTGCAGTTGTATGGCTTTGAATATTCGACATAAGCTTTATTATTTTTTCATTTCCTGAAGCAGCATATCCTACTCTCCATCCAGTCATAGCATAAGATTTAGACATTCCATTTATAACAACTGTTCTTTTAAAAGCATCTTCACTAAGACTTGCAATGCTTACATGCTTTTCACCATCATAAATGAGTTTTTCATATATTTCATCTGATATGATAATTAAATCTTTTTCTTTAGCAAATTCAGCAATTTTAGTGAGCTCTTCTTTAGTATAAACAGCTCCAGTTGGATTGTTAGGACTGTTTATAATTATTGCTTTTGTTTTATTAGTATATACCTTTTTAATGTCTTCAACAGTAAATTTAAAATTATTTTCTTCGTTAGTTTCTATAATTACAGAAACTCCATCATTTAATTTTACAAGTTCAGGATATGTAACCCAATATGGTGATGCAATTATAACCTCATCAAGTGGATTAAGTATTGCTGTAAATACATTTGCTAAGCACTGCTTTGCACCTGTGGAAACAATAATTTGTGATATCTCGTAATTTAAATTATTGTCTCTCTTAAACTTACTTTTTATTGCTTCTTTAAGCTCTTTTATTCCAGAAGAAGCTGTATATTTTGTATACCCCTCATTCATGGCTGAAACAGCTGCATTAATAATGTTTTGAGGTGTATTAAAGTCAGGTTCACCTGCTCCAAAACCAATTACATTTACACCCTGCTCTTTTAATTCCTTAGCCTTTGCTGTTATTGCCAAAGTTATAGATGGTGCTATAGCTTCCGCCTTTTTCGATAAAACCATTTTGTATTTCCTCCAAACTTATAGAAATATAACCCTTTAACTAGTTACTAAGTTATAATCTATTGATCTAAAATATTACAGTTTCATACTATTTCAATATATAATCAATTATAGCTGCTGTAAATCCACTGTAATTATAATTTAAAATAGATTACTATTATTACTACCAAAAACCAGCAAACAATGTTAACTAAAAATGGCATATCTTTAGTAAAGATATCCTCTGGTTTACCACCGATATTTGCCTTTTCCATTAAATATTCATATCTAAATATACCATACAATACAAAAGGGATAGTTATCATCATACTCCTATTTTGTATAGAACTAAAAGTATACAAACAATAAGCCATTAAAATTGATGGAGTGACAATTGTGAGCATTTTATCAATTAATTCTACTGAATATTCTTCTAAAATTTTTCGTGTCTTAGTACGATTTTCCTTCATCGATATAATTTCACTTTTTCTTTTATTTAAGGCAATAAATAGAGCAAGCAATATAGTACATAGTATTATCCATGGAGACAATTCAACACTTGTTGCTATACCACCACTTGCAAGTCTCATAACAAATCCAGCTGTTATTATCATCACATCTATAATACTACGTTTTTTAAAATAAAAGAATAAAATATATTCATAACTACATACATCATTAATAAAATTAATATCTTTATATTAACTATACTCGTAAAAGTAATTATAAAAATAAGTAGTATTACATCTAAGATTATACCTTGACCTTTTGACACCTTTCCACTAGCTATTGGTCTGTATTTTTTTATAGGATGTTTTCTATCCTTGTCTGCATCTACTATGTCATTAAACACATACACACTAGAAGAGGTTAAGCAAAACATTGCAAATACAAATAAATTCATTAAAACTAGTCTTGCGTTCAAAAAATTTCCTGAAAATATAATAGCACCGAATACAAATAGATTCTTAGTCCACTGCTTTGGTCTCATAAGTAGTAATAAAGCTTTAAGATTTAATTTTTTCATAACATTCCTCCATACAATAATTTATCATACTTTGGTAATAAATAAAAGAGACTTCAAATAAATTTAAAGTCTCTCTGTAAAAATCTTTACTATCTTGGCTGAACTATTAATTTTATTGCAGTTCTTTCTTCACCATCTATTTCAATATCTGTAAAAGCTGGAATACAAACTAAATCTATACCGCTTGGTGCTACAAATCCCCTTGCTATGGCTATAGCTTTTACTGCCTGATTAATTGCTCCAGCACCTATTGCCTGAATTTCGGCAGCTCCCCTTTCTCTTAAAACTCCTGCTAAAGCACCTGCTACTGAATTTGGACTTGATTTTGCTGAAACTTTTAATACTTCCATAATAACCCTCCTACGTTGATAAAATTGTAAATAATTATTTAATAACATAGGTATATAATTCTACATATTTTAAATAATTCCTTCTAAAACCAAAAAAAAATTATTTGGAATATAAAAATTCCCTTCAAATATTTTTGAAAGGAATTTATTTTCTAACATACATTTTTTATTTTGCATAATCAACTGCTCGGGTTTCTCTTATTACATTTATTTTAATTTGACCAGGATATTCTAATTGATCTTCTATATTTTTAACAATATTCCTTGCCATTTCTACTGAACCCGCATCGTCTACTACATCTGGTTTAACCATAATTCTGATTTCTCTTCCAGCCTGAATGGCATATGACTTTTCTACGCCTTCATAAGAATTAGCTATTTCTTCTAATTTTTCTAATCGCTTTATATATGCTTCCAGTGTTTCTCTTCTTGCACCTGGTCTTGCTGCTGATATAGCATCTGCAGCCTGAACCAAAATTGCCTCTAGTGCTTGAGGTTCAACATCACCATGATGAGCTGCTATAGCATTTACAATCAAAGAAGATTCATGATATTTTTTTGCAACTTCTGCACCAATTAATGCATGTGGTCCTTCAACTTCATGATCTACAGCTTTACCTATATCATGAAGCAATCCAGCTCTTTTAGCAAATGTAGGGTCTATTCCCAATTCAGATGCCATAAAACCTGCTAAATAAGAAACTTCTATAGAATGCTTTAAAACGTTTTGACCATAACTGGTCCTATATTTTAATCTTCCTAAAAGTCTAATCAGTTCACTATGTAGACCATGAACTCCTGTTTCAAATGTAGCTTGCTCTCCCTCTTCCTTAATATTATTTTCAACTTCTTTTTTGGCTTTTTCAACCATTTCTTCAATTCTAGCTGGATGAATTCTTCCATCTAATATTAATTTTTCAAGGGCTATTTTGGCTACTTCTCTTCTTATAGGATCAAACCCAGATAAAATAACTGCCTCAGGAGTATCATCAATTATCAAATCAACTCCAGTTAAAGTTTCGAGAGCTCTTATATTTCTGCCTTCTCTACCTATTATTCTACCTTTCATTTCATCATTAGGAAGCGCTACAACATAAACAGTAGACTCAGCTACATGATCTGCTGCACATCTTTGTATAGCATAAGTAATAATTTCTCTTGCTTTTTATCAGCCTCTTCTTTTGCTTTTTGCTCAACATCTTTAATCATAACTGCGGTTTCATGCTTTATTTCTTTTCTTGTTTCTTCTAAAAGCATTTGCTTAGCTTCTTCAGAAGTAAATCCTGAAAGCTTTTCAAGCTCTTTTCTTTGAGTTACATATAATTCTTCAATACTGCTTTCCTTCTCTTTAATTGAGGATTCACGCTGATTGAGAACATCTTCTTTCTTTTCTAACACTTCACTTTTTTTGTCTAAACTTTCTTCTCTTTGAATATTTCTTCTTTCTAATCTTTGAATTTCATTTCTTCTTTCTCTTGTTTCCTTGTCAAGATCTGCTCTGAGTTTATGAACTTCCTCTTTTGCTTCCAGAATTGCTTCTTTCTTAGAAGATTCAGCTTCTTTTAAAGCATCCTCTTTTATTCTTTTAGCTTCTTCCTCTGCCTTTGAAAGTTTTGCCCAGGCATACTTCTTTCTAAAATATAGTTCTATTGCCACTAATACAAGTATTATAACAATGGCAATTAAAAATTTATAAATATAATTATTATTCATTGCCTCAAAACACCTCCTTTGCTTATTTTGTCACATTATTTGAAGTACATGAAAGCTATGAAAAGGTGTCATATTTATTCAATTGGCAATCATTTGAATATGCTAAACCAGTATTTGTATATAATTTATTGTATATTAAATTAACTATTATGTCAAGTTAAAGATATTTACTTTCATTTTAATATTGAATAAAAATTATAAATCTATTATGGTACTTTTAACAAAATTCCACTAAAAAATAGAACCACTTAAATTTTAATTTGTAAGTAGGCTCTATTTTCTATAATAATTTTATATAAAGCTATTTCTTTTCATCTTCAGTAGCAGCCGTTTCTTTCTTATCAGAAAGTTTTTCTTTGCTTTGCCCATATAAAGGCAATTCATATTTTTCTCTTATTTTATTTTCAATTTCTAATCTTATATCAGGATTTTCCTTAAAAAATTGCTTTGCATTTTCTCTTCCTTGACCTAATCTCAATTCTCCATAAGAGAACCAAGCTCCACTTTTTTGAATTATATCCTCTTTCACACCAACATCTACTACATTTCCCTCATTTGATATACCTTCATTATACATTATATCAAACTCAGCTTGCTTAAATGGCGGAGCCACCTTATTTTTAACTACCTTTATCCTTGCTCTGTTACCTACTATACTTTCCCCTTGCTTTATTGAGTCTATTCTTCTTATATCAAGTCTTACAGAAGCGTAAAATTTAAGTGCTCTACCTCCAGGAGTAGTTTCCGGATTTCCAAACATTACTCCAACTTTTTCTCTAAGTTGGTTAATAAAAATAGCAACACACTTTGTTTTATCTATGGAACCTGCAAGTTTTCTAAGTGCTTGAGACATAAGCCTTGCTTGAAGTCCCACATGTGAATCTCCCATTTCTCCTTCTATTTCTGCTTTTGGAACAAGTGCCGCAACAGAATCTATTACAATTACATCAATAGCACCAGACCTTACTAATGCTTCAGCTATTTCAAGTGCCTGTTCACCTGTATCAGGTTGAGATACAATTAAATTTTCTATATCAACCCCTAACCTCTTTGCATATTGAGGATCAAGAGCATGTTCAGCATCAATAAACGCAGCTGCGCCACCTTTTTTTTTGAGCTTCAGCTACAATATGTAGTGCTACTGTAGTTTTACCTGAAGACTCAGGTCCAAATATTTCAACGACCCTTCCTCTAGGAACGCCTCCTATTCCAAGGGCAATATCTAAGGATAAGCATCCAGTTGATATTGAATCAACGTTAAGGGTACTATGTTCTCCTAATTTCATTATTGAACCTTTTCCAAACTGCTTTTCTATTTGACTCATAGCCGTATCTATAGCTTTTAATTTATCATTATCCATATTACTCCCCTAAGGGCTCACCAACCTCTCTATATCGAACATTTGTTCTTACACATAATATTATATAATAAAATGAACTTAAGGTCAATAATTTTTAATAATCCATCTATAATTATTTTTTACATTTTTTTGAATTTTAAACAATTTATTTATCATTCATAAAAACTTCTTTATTTTTAACAAAAATTTCGATTCCTGATACTATTGTGGCTATAACAGCTATAAACATAGTTATTTTAGTTCCATAGTAAAAAAATTTAACTATGTCTTTATTATGTATACCAAGTATATTTAAATTATCTACAATGTGTGCAAACATCATATTTTTTCTTATATTTATGTATAAAAGTGCAAAAATAACAGCTACAATTTGGCATACAGTTTTAATTTTTCCCCACCAATTAGCTGCTATTACCATTCCCTCAGCTGCTGCTACACTTCTAAGTCCAGTTACAGCAAATTCTCTTGCGATTATTACTATTGCTACAAATGCATGTATAACATGAAATTCAACTAAAGTTATAAGTGCTGCAGAAACAAGTAATTTATCTGCAAGCGGATCCATTATTTTTCCAAATCTTGTTATTTGATTTCTGCTTCTAGCTATATAGCCATCAAGTTTATCAGTAATTGCAGCTAAAATAAATATAACAGTAGCTATAGTTTTACCAAACGGAATTCCTTTAGGTACTATAAAAACCAAAAATACAGGAACTAAAAAGATTCTAAGTAAAGTTAACTTATTTGCAAGATTCATAACATACAACTCCTATTAAATCATATTCTAAACTTCCAGTAATTTTTACATCAACAAATTCTCCATCTCTTATCACTTTATCGCACTTAAAAAATACTTGCCCATCAATATCTGGAGCCATTTCGTAATTTCTTCCATACCAATATTCCCCATTAAACCCCTCAACTAAAACCTTATATATTTTTCCTATCTTTTGCAAATTTATTTTTTGGATATACCTTGTTGAATTAGCATTATATCTTCTTGTCTTTTTTCCTTTATTTCCTCATTGATTTGCATTGGCATTTCAGCCGCCTTAGTTCCTTCTTCTCTAGAATATTTAAAAACTCCAAGCTTATCAAATCCAGTTTTACTTACAAATTTACAGAGTTCATTAAAATTCTCCTCAGTTTCTCCCGGAAAACCAACTATTAAAGATGTTCTTAATGCAATTCCATTGACTTTTTTCTTTATAAGTGTAATCTTTTCAATAATTTCTTCTTTTCTTGTCTTTCTACACATCTTTTTTTAATATATCATCACTTATATGTTGAATTGGCATATCAATATATTTACATACCTTAGGATTAGAAGCTATTTCATCTATAAGCTCATCAGTAATTTCTTCCGGGTAACAATACATAATTCTAATCCACTCTACACCATTAATTAAAGATATTTTATTTATTAATTCATGGATTAGCTTTTTCCCATATAGGTCAACTCCATATCTTGAGGTATCTTGAGCTATAAGTATTAATTCCTTTGTCCCATTTTGCACTAAATTTTCAGCCTCTTCAATAATGTCCTCAATCCTTCTGCTTCTATATTTTCCTCTTATTTTAGGTATTATACAGTATGAACAAAAATTGTTACAACCTTCTGCAATTCTAAGATATGCTGAATAAGTAGATGTTGTTATAATTCTCTTACCTTCATTAATATTTACATCACTATAATTGCAATATATTTCCTTTTCACCGTTCTTAAAAAAATCTGTTATTATTTCATCTAATTTATTATAACTATTTACACCTAATATACCATCAATTTCAGGCATAAGTTCCATTAATTCTTTACCATATCTTTGAGTAAGGCATCCAGTTGCTATAAGCATCTTACATTTATAATTTTTCTTATATGTACTCATTTCTAGTATAGTATTTATAGATTCCTGCTTTGATGATTCAATAAAACCACAGGTATTTACAAGAATTATATCTGCTTCTTTTGGATCATTTACAATCTCATAATTGTCTTTTGCATTTCCGAGTATTATTTCACTATCTACTCTATTTTTATCACATCCTAAACTAACCACTCCAAATTTCAATTTACCCATTATGCTTCCTCCCAGTGCATCTATTTAAACAAATACATGTTATATTTTATTACTTTAAAAGAAATTAAACAAGTAAATTTTGTCTTATTCAAGAATTGTTAATACATATTAACTACAATTTACTGTGCGGCTTCAATTTCTTCTTTAGTTATAAGTATATTTCTTGGCTTACTTCCATCCCTTTGAGATATATATCCTTTCTCTTCCATTTGCTCTATTATCCTCGCAGCTCTGTTATATCCAATTCTCAATTTTCTTTGGATAAGTGATGTTGATGCCTGATTATTCTCAAGCACTACTTTCAAGGCTTCATTTAAAAGCTCATCATCATTAGAATTAGAATTTTCTACAGTATTATTTATTTCCTCCATTATCTCTTCTTTATACTCAGATTTTCCTACCTGGTTTTTAATAAACCCAACAATTCTTTCAACTTCTTCTTCGGATATGAACGCTCCTTGTATTCTAAGTGGCTTTGATTCTCCTACTGGATTAAAAAGCATATCTCCCTTTCCAAGAAGTTTTTCTGCACCACCTACATCAAGTATAGTACGCGAGTCAATTTGACTTGAAACTGCAAAAGATATTCTTGAAGGTATATTTGCCTTTATAACTCCAGTAATTACATCTACAGATGGTCTTTGAGTAGCAATTACAAGATGCATTCCAGCAGCTCTTGCCATTTGCGCAAGTCTCCCTATGTAATCTTCAACATCATTAGGGCAAACCATCATAAGATCTGCTAATTCATCAATTATTATAACAATCCATGGCATTTTGCTTTCTCCAGTTTTACGGCAAAGTTCGTTATATCCTTCTACGTTTCTAACGTTATTATCTGCAAACATCTTATATCTTCTTGTCATTTCATTAACAGCCCAATTTAAAGCCCCTGCTGCTTTCTTTGGATTTGTAACAACTGGTATCAAAAGATGAGGAATGCCATTATATATATTTAACTCTACAACCTTTGGATCTATCATTAAAAGTTTAACATCAGCTGGAGGATATTTATACAATAAACTAATTATTAAAGTATTTATGCACACACTTTTTCCGGAACCAGTTGCACCAGCTATAAGAAGATGTGGCATTTTAGTTAAATCTGTAACTACGCAATTTCCACCAATATCCTTACCAAGTGCAAATGCCAAATTAGACTTAGCATTCAAAAATGCATCTGATTCAATTACTTCACTTAAAAAGACAGATGTGAGTTCTTTATTAGGAACTTCTATTCCTATAGCAGCCTTTCCAGGTATCGGAGCTTCAATTCTAACTCCTGCTGAAGCCAAGTTAAGTGCTATATCATCAGCTAAATTAACTATTTTACTTACCTTTACTCCAGCGCTTGGTTGGAGTTCATACCTTGTTACCGAAGGTCCTCTTGATACTTGTATGACTTTTGCATCCACACCAAAACTATTCAAAGTATCTGTAAGTTTTTCTGCGCTTGACAACAGTTCTTTTTTATCACTTTTATTTAGTTTAACCATTTCATTTTGATTAAGCAAGCTTAAAGGTGGGCATTCATAATCAATTTCTAATTCTGAATTTGAATTTTGCTCTATTTCACTTTCTAACTCCTTGCTTATGTTTTCATTATCAGATTTGCTTAAAGAATCATTTATTTTAATATCATCATTATGTTGTCCACTTTTTCCATCAGTTAAATTACCATCATTTTTAAGAAAATCTACTATCTTAATTTTATCAGATATCTTTTGGGTTAATGGTTTTTCATAATTACTATTTTCCTCAATTTTATTATCATCAAAGCTATTTTCTTCTTTAATTACAGGAGCTGTTTTAGTTCTTTTATGAATTCTTTTTGCTATTATATCCCCTAAGGATTTTTGAGAAATTAAAAGAAATGCAACTAAATACAATGATATAAATATTACAACACATCCATTACCAAATAACTTATAAATGGGTATATCAATTAAATACGATACTACTCCACCATGTATTATATCATCGCTTATGTATATCCTTTTTATTCCTTCTGAAATACTATTATTTATAAAATATTGATCTAAAACATTCATTTGTATAATCATCAATGTGTTTATAAACATTAAAATAATTCCATAAAATCTTTTACTAAAATTAATTTTTCCCCTTTTTATTATGTAACATATTCCAATAAATATTAAAAATATAGGAAGCACATATGCTCCAAGTCCAATTATCGTAAAAAGAAGTTTTCTCATTCCAATTCCTATTATTCCTGTAAAGCTTGTAAAAAACATACTGAGTGAAGAAAATACTCCAAATCCCAAAATTGCAATTCCTGCTATATCACTATTTAAAGTAGTTTCAGAAGATTTTTCATATGATTTTTTTCTGTTTCTCTTTCTAGACAACTGTATCACCCCCACTGATTTATTTTCTACAAAAAAATATTATAATCCTTTTTAAATGATAAAGTATCTATTAATATTAATTAACCATAGGCTTCCCTATGGCTTTTTAATTTCAATAAGTTCATTTAATTTTTTTATTGATTCTTTTATTCCTCCAACTTCATCAATAAGTCCACAATCAACTGCTTGCTTTCCAATTAGTATTGTGCCCATATCATTTAATAAATCATTAGTTTTAGTCATCATTTCTTTTAAATTTTCTTTATTAATTTTAGAAGTTCTCACTATAAATTCAGTTATTCTTTCTTGCATTTTATTAAAGTATTCAAAAGTTTGAGGTACCCCAAGCACAAGTCCATTCATTCTTATAGGATGTATTATCATTGTGGCACTTGGGGAAATAAATGAATAATTAGCCGATGTTGCGAGTGGAACTCCTATCGAATGCCCTCCTCCTATCACAAGCGATACCGTTGGTTTACTTAAACTATTTATCATTTCCGATATAGCAAGCCCTGCCTCTACATCTCCTCCAACGGTATTAAGCACAATTAGAACTCCTTCTACTTTTGCGTTGTTTTCCATGGATATAAGTTCTGGTATAATGTGTTCATATTTTGTAGTTTTAGTTTGCGATGGTAATACTCCATGCCCTTCAATTTGGCCTATTATTTGTATAAATTGTATTCGCTGGTCAGCCTCAGGAACACTTTGTAACCCTAATTCCTTTATCTCATCATTATTTTCATTTTTTTCTTCTTCCATTAATTATCCCTCCTGCACATATAATAATATTGTGTGCAGAAAATATAAAATAATACTAAATATTTTATTTATTACATAAATTAAATTCATTATGAAGTGCATTTACAGCCTTTTCTTTTTCAGATGATTTTATAAGACACCAAATTGTAGTATGGGAATCCGCTGTTTGCAAGACTTCTATATCTTCTTTTGTCAAAGCTTTTAATATTTTTGCCATTACTCCAGGAACACCGCAAATCTTATTTCCAATAATTGAAATTTTACTACAGTTCTTTGTAATAGAATAAATTATTTTAAATTTATCCATTATATATTGAAATTTAATTAAACTGCTTTCATTGATAGTAAATACGCTCTCTCTTGGAAATAAATTTATTAAATCTATACTTATACCATTTAATGCAAGTATATTTAAAATATCACCATAATTAGTGCTACTTTTATTATCTTTAAGTTTAATTTCCACTTGAATTCTACCACTTAAGCAAGTTATTCCTGTTATTAATTCTTTACCCTCAATTTCTCCAATATCATTTATCAAAGTGCCTTTGCAATCGCTAAGCGTATTTTTTACTACAAGCGGTACATTGCCATTCATAGCAATTTCAACTGCTCTAGGATGAATAACCTTAGCTCCCTGCTGTGCAAATTCAAACAATTCATTATAGCTTATCTTTTCTATTAGAGAAGCACCTCTAACAATCCTTGGGTCAGCTGTCATTATTCCATCTACATCAGTATATATCTCTATTTTTTCTGCTCTAACTGCACATCCAACAATAGAAGCTGTAACATCGCTTCCACCTCTGCCTAAAGTAGTAAAGAAGCCCTTTTCGCTTTTTCCTTGAAAACCAGCTATAACAGGAACTTTCCCACTTTTAACTGTTTCCATAAGACAATAAGGATCTACAGTTTTAACAGAAGCATTATTATAGTTATCATCAGTTATAATTCCAGCCTGCCCTCCTGTAAACGGGACTGCTTTAATTCCATTTTCATTAAGTTCGCTGCTAACTACTACAGCACTTATAAGTTCACCACAGCACATTAAAAGATCTACTGCCAATTTATTATTACTTTTAAATTCTTCATTTACAAGAGAGAGAAGGGTATCTGTTGCATATGGCTCTCCTTTTCTCCCCATAGCCGAAACTATTACTATAGGAGAATAGCCTTTCTTTTGAGCATCTAAAACTTTATTTACAACACATTTTCTTCTTTCGTGATTGGATACGGATGTTCCTCCAAATTTTTGTACTATGAGTTTCATAATAATCCCCCAAATCACAAACGATTTTTTTTAATGATGGAATTATCAACATCAATAATTACAGTTCTTGCTCCTATTTTCTTTACATATTGCCATGGTACTTCAAAAAAATCACTTTTGCTAAACAATGAGAAACCAGATTTGTTATCTCCTAGAATTAGAGATCTCATATTTCCATTATCATCAATTATTATATCATTATTTTCTATCGATGAATATTTTTCTCCGTCGTTGATATTAATGATTTCATATTTTTCTATTTCACTATAAAATTTTATATTATCATCCATAACAAATTACTCCTTTAAATAAAAATTTTTATTTATTAAATATATTTATAAAAGTAATAATTTATTACAATGAATAATAGATTATAAAATAAAAAGCTTTTACGCCCTTCTATCAAAATTAATCTTTTTGTTCTTTTTCTTGTTCCTTAATAGCATCTTTTCTTGATAAATTTATTCTGCCTTGATTATCTATATCAGTAACTTTTACTAATATCTCATCTCCAACAGAAACAATGTCTTCTACCTTTTCAACTCTTGAAACATCAAGCTTAGAAATATGAACAAGACCTTCTTTTCCAGGCAATATTTCAACAAACGCTCCAAAATTGGTTATCTTTACTACTTTTCCTAAATATACTTCTCCAATTTTAACATCCTTTGTTAGATCATCAATCATTTTTAAAGCTTTTGATGCGGATGGTCCATCAGTTGATAGAACAAAAACTTTTCCATCTTCTTTAATATCTATTTTAACTCCAGTTTCATCTATTATCTTGTTTATTGTCTTTCCACCAGTTCCAATTAAAGTTCTTATTTTTTCTGGAGCTATATTTATAGTATATGCTCTAGGTGCATAAGGTGACAATTCTTCTTTAGGCTTATCAATGCAATCTTTAATCTTATCAAGAATAAACAATCTTGCTTTTCTTGCTCCATTAATTGCATCACGTATACAATTTTCAGAAAGTCCATGAATTTTAGTATCTACCTGTATAGATGTAATTCCTTTTTCAGTACCTGCAACTTTAAAATCCATATCTCCAAAGAAATCTTCTAGACCTTGTATATCTGTAAGCACAGTTTCCTTACTTAAATCTTCACTTGTTATGAGCCCCATAGCAATTCCCGCAGCTGGTCTTTTTATTGGAACACCTGCATCAAGAAGGGCTAAAGTACTTCCACAAACACTAGCTTGTGATGTTGAACCATTAGAACTAAGAACCTCGGAAACAAGCCTTATTGTATAAGGGAATTCCTCTTCAGATGGTATTAAAGGTTCCAATGCTTTTTCTGCAAGAGCTCCATGACCTATTTCTCTTCTTCCTGGTCCTCTAAGTGGTTTAACTTCTCCAGTTGAATAAGCAGGGAAATTATAGTGATGCATATATCTCTTTGACCCTTCTGTTCCAAGTCCATCTAAAACCTGAACGTCTCCAAGAGAGCCTAAAGTTGCAACAGTCATTACTTGTGTTAATCCTCTTGTAAACAAACCAGTACCATGAGTTCTTGGAAGTAAACCAACTTCACAACTTATAGGTCTAATTTGATCAAAAGTTCTTCCATCTGGCCTCCTATGTTCATTTAAAAGCATATTTCTAACTATTTTTTTCTGAATACTATAAATTATTTCGTCAATATCCGCACCATCATCAGGATATTTTTCAGCAAATTCATCAGAAATTTTAGTTTTGACTTCTTTAAGCTTTGCATTTCTCTCTTCTCTATCAGTTATGTACATAGTTTCTTTTAACATATCAAAAGCAAACTGTGTAACATCCTTTTCTATTTCTTCTTTAGGATGATAAAGTTCTGGAATATCTTTTTCTTTGCCAAATTCTTTCATTGCTTCTTCTTGAAATTCTACTATTGTTTGACAAGCGTCGAATCCAAATTTAATAGCACTTATCATAGTTTCTTCTGGTATTTCATCTCCACCAGCTTCTATCATCATTACTCTCTCTTTTGTGGCACATACTGTTAGATTCAAGATACTTTTATTTCTTTGTTCCTCAGTAGGGTTAAGAATAAATTTATCATCTATAAGTCCTACAGAAACAGTTCCAACAGGTGTTGTGAAAGGAATACTTGAAAGGCATAGAGCCATTGACGCTCCATTCATTGCGAGTATATCTGGTGCATTATCCTGCTCAACAGACATTATTGTACATATTATTTGAACATCATTTCTATATCCCTTTGGGAATAATGGTCTAAGCGGTCTATCTATAGCTCTTGCATGAAGTATAGATTTTTCAGAAGGTTTTCCCTCTCTTTTTATAAACCCACCTGGTATTTTTCCAACAGAATATAATCTTTCTTCATATTCTACACTTAATGGGAAAAAGTCTATACCTTCACGAGGTTTTTCTGAAGCATTGACATTCACCATAACAACAGTATCACCATAGCTCATAAATATAGCACAATTAGAAAGCATTCCCGTTTTGCCGTATTCAACCTTAAGCTTTCTGCCACCAACCATAGTTTCTAATACATGTGACATACACATACCTCCTTAAAAAGTATAAAATAATTTATTTCGTAAAATAATAGAGCGGTTATGTACCGCTCCCCGACTTTATTATTTTCTTAAGCCTAAATTTTTAATTATTTCACGATATCTTTCAATATCTACAGATTCAAGATAATTTAAAAGACCTCTTCTTCTACCAACCATCATCAAAAGACCTCTTCTTGAATGGTGATCTTTTTTATGAGATTGTAAATGATCATTTAAATGATTAATTCTTTCTGTAAGTAATGCAATCTGTACTTCTGGAGAACCAGTATCTCCTTCTTTTCTTGCATATTTTGTAATTATTTCTTGTTTTCTTGCTTTATCCATTAATAAAACACCTCCATTAATTATCCCCTTATTCCAAGAATATCGTCGGTGATTCAGTACTCTTAGCATAAGGTTTCCACGTGTAATTATAACAAAGAAACTTGAAAATGTAAATTAAAAATTCTATTTTTTACTAAAATTATTTTTTAAATCTTTTGATTTCGCAAAATTTTTATCTTTTTCAAGTTGATTCCTTAATTCCTCTAAATTATTAAATTTAACTTCATCTCTTATTTTTTCAATAAAATTAACTTTTATACTTTTTTCATATATATTTTCATTAAAATTTAACATATAACTTTCTATTGAAAAGTCACTATTTCTTACTGTAGGGGCATATCCAATATCAGTTATAGCTTTATATTTTTTGTTATTATATTCTACAATCGTGTAATAAACACCAACTGCTGGAACCACAAAGTTATTATCATATTTTAAATTAGCTGTAGGAAATCCCAAGGTTCTTCCAACTTCTCGTCCATGTATAACTGTTCCTTTAAGGGAATATGGTCTTAAAAGCATCTCATTTGCCTTTATAATTTCACCATTAGTTATATATTTTCTTATGGAAGTACTGCTTACAATTTCTCCATTCACTTTAATAGGCTCTACAATATAAAAGTTCAAAACCATATTTTTCGCTTAATTTTTTAAGAAGATTTACATCTCCTTGATTTTTATATCCAAATTTATGATTAAAACCTGTTATTATTCCTTTAATATTGTAAGATTTAAGCATATTTACTACATAATCTTCAGGAAGCATTTTCATTACATCATTAAAATTACATAAATTAAGTATATCAAGCCCATAATCCTCAAGAATTTGTATTTTTGTTTCATTATCCATAATGATCTTAGGCGCAATATCTTTATTAATAGTGTTGAGAGGATGTTCTTTAAAAGTATTAACCATGCTCTTAATATTATTTTTTCTGCTTAATTCTATTGCTTTATCTATTAAACTTAAATGACCTTTATGAAGTCCATCAAAACTTCCTATAGTTACATAAGTTTTATATTCCAATTTAACTTTAAAACTGTCATTTAAAACTATCATAAAATCATTTCTCCTAAGTTAATAATTTTAAAATTTTAAAACCATTATGAGTCAAAGATGCCAGACCAAGTATCTCATCTTTTTTATTGTATACACTATAAACTTTATCAGCGTCAATATTAGTTAAGGCTCTCCTATCTTTAATTGCTACACCATTTATAAGCAGCTTTTCAAATTTTTCATCAAATTTTACCGAGGGGTATTTGTAAAGGCATTTATCTATAGGAATAATTTTTTGACCAAAGTTTTCTTTTGTTAAATCTTCTAATTTAACACTGTCATCTATATTAAAAATCCCTGAAGCGCATCTCTCCAGTTCATACATTACAGCCCCACAGCCAAGTTTTTGTCCTATATCAAAACACAAACTTCTTATATATGTCCCTTTTGAGCATCTTGCTGTAAAAGTTACAAAAGGGATATCAATATCTTGTATAGTAATATCATAAATATTGATTTTTCTTGCTTCCCTTTCAACCTCTACTCCTGCTCTTGCAAGTTCATAAAGCCTTTTTCCATTAACCTTTAAAGCAGAATACATTGGTGGAACTTGCATTATTTCTCCTTTAAAACTCATAATAGCATGAGTAACCTCATTCGAATCAAATTCAACCTTGGATTCACTAATTATTTTTCCCTCTTTATCATAAGTATCAGTTACTTCTCCAAGCTTCATTTTAACCTTATATATTTTTTCTCCTTGCATTATGTAGTCTACAAGTTTTGTAGCCTTACCAATACATATAGGTAGAACTCCTGAAGCTAGTGGATCAAGAGTACCTGTATGCCCTACCTTCTTCTCACCTGAAATTTTTTTTACTTTACTAACAGCATCAAAAGAAGTTATACCTAGTGGTTTATATAAGTTTATTATGCCATTCATTATATCAACTCTTTTTCAATTTCACTTACTATAATTTCTTCCGCTTCTTCAATACTTTTTTCCATAACTAATCCAGCTGCCTTTGTATGCCCACCACCATTAAATTTCTCTGCTATTTTTCTTACATCAACATTAGATTTTGATCTTAAACTTAATTTAACCACATCATCTTTTTCTTTTAAAAGCACACAAACCTCTGCTGTATTTACTTTTAGTCCTATTGAAACTAAATCTCCAGTATCAGCTTCATCTACTTCTGACTCATCTATCATAGCCTTCGTCACTTTCATTATGCATAATCTTTTATTACAAGTTAAATACATATTATTTAGCACAAGTCCTTGCAGTTTTAATGCTTCAAACTTTTTATTATCAAATATAATTCTATGTATTTCACTAAAATCAATACCTGTACTTATCAAATCACCGGCAATTAAATGAGTAGTTCTAGTAGTATTAGAATGCCTAAAAGACCCTGTATCAGTTAATATTGATGTATACAGACAAGCAGCTATTTCTTGATTTATGCAAACATTCATCTCCTTCAAAATATGATACACTATTTCTCCAACTGAAGAAGCACTTGTATCTACATAATTAAGATTTCCGAATGATTTATTTGTAAGATGGTGATCTACATTTATAACAAAATAATCCCTATTTTTAAAACTTTTATCATCTTTTTCATAGTTTAATCTCTCTACATCACCACAATCTAATGTGATTAGTAAATCAATATCATCTGAAATAACAGCATTCTCTCCTGTTATTTCAGATGAATTAGGCAAAAATGAAAAAACATCTGGAAGTTTTTCTTTGCACAATATAGAAACATCTTTTTTTATTAATCTAAGTCCACATAAGAGTCCAAGACTAGCACCAATAGAATCTCCATCTGGAGATACGTGAAAAGTAATAGCAATTTTTTTACTAGATTTAATTTTGTCTATTATTTCATTTACTATCATTTTCCCTATTCTCCTTTATTTTTTCTAAGAGAGCATCTATATGCATTCCATACTGTATTGATGTATCAAGTTCAAATATTATCTCAGGTGTATACCTCAATTTAACACTTTGCCCTAACTGTCTTCTTATGAATGAAGCGCTATTTTTAAGTATGGACATAGTTTCTTTTTGCTTGCTTTCATCTCCAAGAACCGTTATATATACCTTAGCATATCTTAAATCCTTAGTTACATCAACTTTTGTAACACTTACCATAGCTGTAAATCTGGGATCTCTTATGTCATTCTGTATTGTACTACTTATAGCTTTTTTGACTTCCTCATTAATCCTTCCACTTCTATACTTAGCCATACGAATCTTCCCTTCCAAAGCAGTCTATTTATTTTCCTTCACTTTAATTTCCTGCATTTCGAATGCTTCTATAATGTCTCCTTCTTTTTCATCATTAAACTTATCAATTGTAATTCCGCATTCAAAGCCCTGTGCAACTTCCTTAGCATCATCTTTAAATCTCTTTAAAGATGCAAGTTCTCCCTCTAAAATTACAATTCCGTCTCTAATTATTCTAACTTGACTATTTCTTGTTATTTTTCCATTAGTTACATAGCACCCTGCTACAGTTCCAATACTTGAAATTTTGTATACTTGCCTTATTTCAGCTCTTCCTATAATTACTTCTTTAAATTCAGGTTCAAGCATTCCAACCATTGCTGATTTTATATCATCTATAGCATTATATATAACCCTATAAGTCTTAATATCAACATCTTCTTTTTCTGCGAGAGCTGATGCATTATTATCTGGTCTCACATTAAATCCAATAATTATTGCATTTGAAGCACTTGCTAGCGATACATCTGTTTCAGTTATAGCTCCTACTGCTCCATGTATAACTCTTACCTTAACTTCAGCCGTTGATAATTTTTCAAGAGACTGTTTAACAGCTTCAACTGAACCTTGAACATCTGCTTTTATTATAATTCCAAGTTCCTTAACTTTTCCTTCTTTAATTTGATTATACAAATCCTCCAAAGAAACTTTATGTTTAGCTGCAAGGTTTGCATTTCTAAGCTTTTCAACTCTCAAATCAGCCATATTTCTAGCTGTTTTTTCATCTTTTACTACATTAAATTTATCTCCTGCTTCTGGAACATCAGATAATCCTAATATTTCAACAGGAACTGAAGGTCCAGCTGATTTTATTTTTTTACCTTTATCATCAAACATAGCTCTTATTCTTCCGTAAGTAGAACCAACTATTATTGAATCTCCAACATGCAGTGTACCATTTTGAACAAGAAGTGACGCTACAGCTCCTCTTCCCTTATCAAGCTTTGCTTCAATTACAGTACCCTTTGCTTTACGATTTGGGTCAGCTTTAAGTTCCAATATTTCAGAAGTAAGTACAGTCATTTCAAGTAAACTATCCAAGCCTTCCTTAGTACGTGCTGAAACTGGAACGCAAACAGTATCTCCACCCCAATCTTCAGCGATAAGACCCTCTTCTGAAAGTTCCTGCTTTACCCTATCTATATTTGCACCAGGTTTATCAATTTTATTTATTGCAACAACAATAGGCACCTTAGCGGCCTTACAGTGGTTTATTGCTTCCTTCGTCTGAGGCATAATACCATCATCTGCTGCGACAACAAGAATTACAACATCAGTAATTTGAGCTCCTCTAGCTCTCATTGCAGTAAATGCTTCATGTCCTGGAGTATCTAAGAAAGTTACCTTTTCTCCATTAACATTAACTGTGTATGCACCTATATGCTGTGTTATTCCACCTGCTTCTGTTTCTGTAACACTTGATTTTCTTATTGCATCAAGAAGTGATGTCTTTCCATGATCTACATGCCCCATTACAGTTACAACAGGAGGTCTCTTTATCAAATTTTTATCAGACTCTTCTGCATCTTCAGCTTCAAACTCATCTTCAAATTCGCTTTCAAGTTCTTTCTTTTCTTGTTCATCTGATTTCATTACAACATCAAAATTAAATTTATCAGCTACTTTCTTAGCTGTTTCAATATCTACTTCCTGATTTATGGCTGCAAGTACTCCCATAAACATAAGCTGTTTAATAACTTCAGTAGTTGGTTTTTGTAACTTTTCAGCTAAATCCTTAACTGTCAATGTCTTATCAACTTCTATAACATCTCTATCATCATTATCAGCTGAAGCTACACTTTCGTTCAAATTTTGTTCCGAATCCTTGGCTTTATTTTTAATTTTTCTATTTTTTCTAACTTTTATGCTATTATCAACTATTTCCTCATATTCTTCAACTATATTTGATGGATTTTCATCATCTTTTTTGTCAACAGCTGCTTCCTTTTCATCATCTGATAACATTTCTTTAATAAGTTCTGCATCTTCTTCATCTATTGCACTCATGTGGTTTTTTACTTTTATTCCAAATTCATCTTCAAGAATGGTAATGAGTTCTTTACTTGATCTACCTATTTCCTTTGATAATTCATATATTCTAATCTTCGACAAATTATACACCCCCGTTTAATCATTTTGCTGTTTCAATATGCTTATTAATTTGCAGCTCATCTTATAGTCAGTAACACATATTACTTTAATATTTTCTCTACCAAGTATTTTTCCCAAATCTTCACTTAAAAATCCATTCTTTATAATAGGAATATCATACCGAAGTGAATAATTTTCAAACTTATTCTTTGTATTGTCAGAAGCATCATCAGAAAGTATTATTAATTTTGCCATTCCGTTTTTCGATATTTCTTCACATTTATTGTATCCTTCAGCAATCTTCCCAGATTTTTTAACTATTCCTAAAAATTGCAGAAATCTATTATTCATTAATAATCTCATCCTTTAGCTTAGCATATAATTCATCGTCAATTTTTTTTTCAAGATTTTTTTCAAGTCTTTTTTGTTTTACTGCCTTTTCCAAGCATTCTATATTTTTGCAAATATACGCACCTCTGCCTGGCTTTTTACCTGTAATATCTATAGAAACTTCTCCATCTTTATTTTTAACAATTCTTATAAGCTCTTTTTTAGGCTTCATTTCCATACATCCCGTGCACATTCTTTGAGGTATTTTTTTAACTTTCATTAATATCACCTCCGATAAAATAGAATTATGTTCTACTGCTCATCATCGCTAGTTTCAGCTTGAACTTCAACTTGAGATTTACTCTTGATATCAATTTTCCACCCAGTTAGTTTTGCAGCAAGACGTACATTTTGACCTTCTTTACCAATGGCAAGTGAAAGTTGATTGTCTTCAACTACAATTTGTGCTGATTTATTTTCTTCATTAATTTCTACATCTATTACCTTAGCTGGACTTATAGAGTTAGCAATATATTCTTCAGGAAGCTTACTCCATTTGATTATATCAATCTTTTCATTTTTAAGTTCATTAACTATATTTTGAACTCTTATACCTTTTTGACCAACGCAAGCTCCCATAGCATCTACATTCTCATCATTTGAATAAACGGCTATTTTAGTTCTTGAACCTGCTTCTCTTGCAATACCCTTTATCTCTACAATACCATTATATATTTCAGGCACTTCAAGTTCAAATAATCTTTTAACGAGTCCAGGGTGAGTTCGTGATATAACAACCTGTGCTCCTTTAGTAGTTATTTTTCACTTCAACTATATATAATTTTATTCTAGAATTATATACATAATCTTCACTAGCTATTTGCTCTGATGGTGTAAGAATAGCCTCAATTCTTCCAAGGTCTATCAAAACATTTCCCTTATCTTTTCTTAATACTGTACCAGTTACAATATCAAATTCTTTTTCTTGGAATTCATTATAAATGAGACTTCTTTCTGCTTCTTTAATTCTTTGAACCACTACCTGCTTTGCAGCTTGTGCAGCTACTCTTCCAAAACTTTTAGGTGTAATTTCAACATCAACCATGTCGTCAAGTTGGTATACAGAATTTATTTTTTTAGCATCTTCTAAGGAAATTTCAGTTATTTTATCAAAAACCTCATCTACTACCTTTTTTTGTGAGTAAACATGGATTTCTCCATTTTCTCTATCTAAAGTTACTTTAACATTATGAACATTTTCTGCTACCTTCGCATAGTTCTTTTTATACGCAGCAACTAAAGCATCTTCTATAGTTTCAAAAAGCATATCTTCACTTATTCCCTTTTCACCAACTATTTCCTTAAGCGCCTGTATAAATTCCTGATTCATTTTTAACCCTCCTTTAAAGCTCCCCTTCTAAAGTTACTCTTTTTATTTTTTTTCTAGGAATTTTTATTATTTCATTGTTGTTAGCAATGTTTACGCTCTCTTCATCAAATCCATCTAAATCACCTGAAAATTCTTTTTTACCATTAAAGGTACCCTTTACTTTTACTTTTACCATACTTCCATTATACCTTTTCAAATGCTCATCTGTAAACAAAGTCCTAAATATACCTGATGACGATACTTCTAAACAATAACTGTAAGGAATAGGATCTTTTTCATCAAGAATATCACTTACTCTTCTGCTTACTTTTTCACAGTCATCAAGTCCTATTCCATCCGGACTATCTATATATACTCTAAGATAATTTTCACCTGATTCATTAACAAACTCTAAATGGTAAAATTCATAACCTAATTTTTCAACTTCTTCTTTAATTGCTTCTTTTACTTCCTCTATCATATTTATCCCTCCTTACAACATATGTTCTGCTATTTTTAATATTTTAAACAAATATCTTCTAGTTCTCCATGAACATACATACTAAAGCAATTAGTTTATAGAAAACACCTTAACGAAAAGCGCAACCTACGTTGCGCTTACAAAATTAAAGAGCGGGTTTTGAACCCACTCTCCAAAGCAAAATCTATAAGTAAACTTTAAACTATTTCTAGTTTATCACACTCAAATAAAAATTTCAATAAAAAGTTAAAAACTTATGAAATAGGAAGCTACATATTATTAATCTCATTTATAAGCTCATCTACCAAATATTCTTCCTTTACTTTCTTGACTATCTTTCCTTTTTTAAATATAAGCCCTTCTCCTTTTCCTCCAGCTATCCCAATATCAGCTTCTCTAGCTTCACCAGGCCCATTTACGACACATCCCATTACTGCAACCTTTATATGTTTATTGCAGTTTTCAAGTTTCTTTTCAACTTCATTTGCAATCTTTATTAAATCAATAGATGTTCTTCCACAAGTAGGGCATGAAACAAATTCTATTCCACTTTTAATATAGCCAAAAGTTTTTAATATTTCTCTTCCAACCTTTACTTCTTCAACAGGATCTCCCGTCAATGATACTCTTATTGTATCTCCAATTCCTTCACTCAAAAGAGCTCCTATACCAATTGAAGACTTTATAGTTCCTCTCCATATAGTTCCTGCCTCTGTAACTCCAAGATGCAGAGGATAATTAACTTTTTTGTGAAATGAGCCTATAACTTTCTATCATCATTTGTACATTAGATGACTTAATGGATATTACAATATCATCAAAATTTACATTTTCAAGTATTCTTACATGTTTTAGTGCACTTTCAACCAAGCCTTCAGCTGAAACACCATTGTACTTAGCCAAAATTTCCTTTTCTAGCGAACCAGAATTAACACCAATGCGTATGGGAATATTTTTTTCTTTAGCACTAGATGCCACCATCTCTACTCTTTCCTTTGAACCTATGTTACCAGGATTAATTCTAAGAGCAGAAATCCCGTTTTCTATAGCTTCAAGTGCTAATCTGTAATCAAAATGTATGTCAGCAACTACAGGCATCTTGGTATTTTGGGTGATTTCCTTTAAAGCCTTAGCAGCTTCCATGTCTGGCACAGCACACCTTATTATGTCGCACTCTTCTGCTTCAAGTCTCTTTATTTGTTCTAAAGTTGCTATAGGATCTCTAGTATCTGTATTAGTCATAGATTGAACAGAAACCGGTGAATCCCCTCCAACAAATTTACTTCCTACCTTTATCTTTTTTGTTTTTACTCTTATCATAATGTTACCCCTCTACAAAACTCAAATTTTAAGCGGATATAAAATATCTTTTATTGTAACTATGACCATAAGCGCCATAAGAAGCGCAAAACCTATTGTATTTATTACTCCAACCTTATTATCATCTATTTTTTTACCTGTTATTATTTGAATTAAAAATAATATTACATAGCTTCCATCTAAAGCTGGAATAGGCAATAAATTAAATAATCCTACGTTTGCACTTAAAAATGCCATGAAACTTATAAGTGGTACTAGCCCTGCATTGGCTGCTGCTCCAGTTACTCTTATTATACTAACAGGTCCTGAAACATCCTGGGCAGATAATTTACCTGTAAATAGCATTTTAAGGCTAATAAAAACTTCCTTTACCATAAATATAGTTTCATTAAAACCGTATTTAATACCTTCAATCACAGATGGATTTTTTACATTCGTAGGACCTACTCCTATCATATATCGATTTTCTTTAGTATTTTTCATCGGTTTAATATTAAAATTTTTTATTTCTCCATTTCTTTTAACTGTAACGTTTATATTATTACTCTTATTTAAATACATTTTAAGAGAAAAATCATCCCAAGTTAGCATTTTTGAATTATTAGCTTTAATTATAGTATCTCCAACTTTAATTCCTGCAAGTTCTGCTGGCGATTTTGGCGAAACAGCGCTAATTCTTAAAGAAACGAATCCAGTTGCTTGTGCAATAAGTGCATATAAAACCGCTGCAAGTATAATGTTCATGATTGGTCCTGCTGATACAATACTTAATCTTCTAAGTGGCGATTTGTTATTATACGCACGTGGATCATCACTTTTCTCCTCTTCACCAAGCATTTTAACATATCCACCTATTGGAAGTATTCTAAGTGAATATTGAGTCTCTTTTCCTTTAAAACCTAATATTTTAGGTCCCATGCCTATTGAAAACTCTTCTACATTTACATCATTTAATTTAGCAAGTACAAAATGTCCTAATTCATGTATTAATACTATTACTCCTAAAACCAAAATAGCTATTATTATATTAATAAGGCTCAAATCCACCACTCCTACTTGTTATATTTATTTTTTAAATATTTAATTACTTTTTCACTTTCTTCTATTATAGTATTTACATCCCTAACACTTTTATTTTCAAAATTATTTAAGGCATCATATATAATCTCATGTATCTTATTAAAGCTAATCTTTTCTTTTAAGAATAAATCCACTGCATATTCATTTGCTGCATTTAAAACTGCTGGCATTATTCCTCCTGCTTCTCCTGCTTCATATGCAAATTTCAAACACTTAAATGTATCTAAATCTGGTTTTTCAAACTGAAGATTGGGTATAGAAAAAAATCAAGTGGCTCAATGACAGCTTCACATCTTTCAGGATAGTTGAGAGCATATTGTATTGGAAGTTTCATATCCGGAACTGCCATTTGCGCAATAATACTTCCATCTTTATATTCAACCATTGAATGTATAATACTTTGAGGGTGAACTATTGCTTTAATATTTTTAAAAGGCATATTAAAAAGCCAGTGAGCTTCTATAACCTCAAGTCCTTTATTCATAAGTGTTGCAGAATCAATTGTAATTTTGCTACCCATACTCCAATTTGGATGATTTAATGCTTCTTTAACTGTAACATCTTTCAGCTCCTCTTCAGTCTTTCCCCTAAATGGTCCTCCTGAAGCTGTAAGAAGTATATTCTTTACATTTTTAGATTCATTTCCTTGAAGACACTGAAAAACAGCTCCATGTTCTGAATCTACTGGAAGTATTTTTACACCATGCTTTTTTGCCTCTTCTTTTACTATTTCCCCTCCAACTACAAGTGTCTCCTTATTAGCAAGTGCTATATCCTTTCCTGCTCTTATTGCATTTATAGTTGGCATAAGCCCAATCATGCCAACTATAGATGTAACAACTATATCAGCATTTTCATTCGAAGCAGCCTCATTTAAAGCCTTCATACCAAATTTTATTTCTGTTTTTATGTTTTTATCCTTAAAATACTCATATAGTTTTTTATATGCTGTCTCATCTGTGAGTACTGCAATTTCAGGTCTGAATTCATCTATTATATGTATCATCTTTTCGTAACTTTTATTAGCTGTAACTGCAATTAATTTATATTTATGTATATCACTTTTTATTACATCAAGCGTCTGAGTTCCTATAGAACCAGTTACCCCTATTATAGATATATTTTTCATTATATCAACTCCTATTATAACCTTAAACTGAGAATATTATTTCCTTTGCACTTATTACATACAATGGTCCCATAAATATTCCTATCACTCCAAACAGTTTCATTCCTATGTACAAAGAAATTAATATTAAAAGCGGATGCACTTTAAGCCTGCTGCTCATAAATTTTGTTTCTAAAATTTGCCTGTTTACTTGAAGTAAAATATATAGAGCAAGTATTCCAAAAGCTATTATGTAATTCTTCAAGTAAATTTTATATAAAACTAGAGGTAAAAAAACCAGTATAGTTCCCACATATGGTAATATATCTAAAACTCCACACAAAAGTCCAAATATAACAGCGTTATCAACTCCTAATATTAAAAGACCAATAACAGTCTCAACTGTAGTTATTATTACCAAAGAAATCTCTACCGCAATTATTTTCTTTAATTCACCAATTTTTTTATATATCAGTTGTATGTTACTATCTGGCAGTACAATTTTAGATAAGCTAACTATATCATATTTATCTGTCAAAATAAAGTAAACCCCAATATTGCCAACAAAATATGCTAAGATACTATCTGTAGTATATATAGCACCTCTTCTTATAAAATCGCTATTAAAAAAACTAGTAATCTGAATTTTTATTTTTTCAAAAATAGCTGCTATATCAGCATCCTTGATAAAGTACATTTTATTAAAATCCACACTACTAAAATTATTTATAGCATTGATACCAATTTCTTTTATTATAAAATTTCCTATATATATAAAAAACATAAAAATCATAGTATTAACAAAAGCTATGCTTATAACCGCATTTATTTTATTATTAAAAATATTAATTTTACACAAGAAATTATATATTGGTGTACAGAGTATAATTAAAAAAAACATTACAAAAAAAGGTTTAAAATAATGTTTTATTATAAGCGTTAATACTATAAAAACTGCAAGCAAAAAAGCACATTGGATTAATTTTTTATATTTTTCCAAAATAACTACTCCTTGAACATTAAATAATATCTATTAATTAATATTCAATAAGTTTACTATATATTATTTTATTTTAAGCACTCCTAAAGCAATGCCAATAATTCTTGCACCCTCTTCTTCATTTATGACTATTGGCTTATATTTATCATTTTCAGGCATCAAAAGTACCTTATTCTTGGTTATATTAAGCCTTTTTAATGTAGCACTTCCATCTATATCTACTGCAACTATATCCTTATTTTGAGCCATAGATTCTTTTTTTATTACTACATAATCTCCATCACAAATATCTACATTAATCATACTATCACCTTTAATCTTTAGCATAAAGCAATCCTTCGTACCTTTAATCCAGTACTTTGGCATATAAAAATCATCTGTTATTTCAGGATTTATCATTATAGGCTCTCCAGCTGCTATATCATTAAACACAGGTATCTTGTTCATATCTTCTTTACTATATTTTATATTATCATCCAATATTATTTCTGATTTATTATCAATATCCCTTACAAAATCAAAACTTGTATTATGTTTTAAATCATTATATCTAAAATTCTCCATAGATTGGATAATTACATTTTTATTTATTTTACTATTAGTCTTTTTAACATTATAAACATTTTTAAGAATAAAGCTTTTTATTTTATCACCATTAGAAATTGTACTTAACTTTCTATTTTTAATAAACCAAGCATTTGCATTTGAAATATTTTCTTTGTTGAATGTAAAAAATACTGTCGAATATTTCTTTTCATTGCTTAAAGTTTGTATTAATCTTATTTCGGCTCTTGTATAATTTTCAATATCTTCAGCAATTATGTGGGTGAACTTTAATCTGCTATTGTTTTTTAAACACTTTATTGCATTTAGTATTCTATCCTCTTCATCAATAACTTTATTTTTTCTTAAAATTGCATTGTACTTAAGCATCAGCTTAAATATCGCTTTTCTACCCAAAGAATTTTTATTAAGTCTTTTAGCACTGCTATTTCTTTTAATTCTATTTGCATTTTGATATTCTTCCATATTATATTTACAACTTTTAATCCATCCTATTTCATCTGCTAAAAATTTCAACTTATCGTCTTCATATGATTTTATTTGTGGATATCTGTTCTTTATTCTCTCAAGAGCTTCTTTTATATATAAAAATTTTATTTTTCAATGTCACAGCATTAAACTTATTATACTTATTTAATATGCTTTCTAAGCTCATAATGTCAACAACATTAACTTTAGGCTCAAGAAGTGTCATATATCTTCCTTCAGCTTCCATAGACATACTTGCAAATAAGCTTTTTAGTTTATTTGATTTTTCATTGTTAGAACATATTATTAATATTCTATCATTATCATATAAACAATAATTATTTTTAAGAAAAATCGCTCTATTTATAGCAGAAATTGTCTTTCCACTATTGCTTTTACCTTTAACAAATATATAGGATGACGTCTTACTTGTAGTAATTTTATTTTGTACGCTATCCAGCTGCATATTATCACTTCCTTCCAAACAAATTAATATAAGATATATTATACACTAAAATTAAAAAAGGTTTGTCCTTTTTATAAAGACAAACCTTTTTAATTTTATAAAAATACTTAATTTATATCTACTAAAATACAATAAAAGTCAAATAATAATATACTACAACGGCTGAAAAAAGTATGCTATCAAATCTATCTAATATACCTCCATGACCTGGTATAAGATTACTATAATCCTTAACACCCACATATCTCTTTATTGAAGAAGCTGCCAAATCCCCACATTGAGAAAAAAAACCGCATAGTACACCAATGGCAACATAATTATAAATTGGAATTTTAATACCATAATTATATATTATATATCCATATATTGTGCAAGCAATTACGCTTCCGAGTAATCCACCTAAAGATCCTTCAACAGTTTTTTTAGGGCTAACTTTAGGACAAAGTTTAGTTTTTCCAAAGAGTCTTCCAGAATAATATGCAAAAGTATCACACATCCATGAAGCTATAAATATAAGCCATACTAAATATTTTCCATAGGTTAAATTGCTAGTCAAAAAGATAAAACTAAAAAATACGGGTACATATATAAAACCGAGTATAGTTACTCCAATATCTAAATAATTATATTTTGTATTAAATATTGGAATACAAAACATTAAAAATACTCCAATCACTATAAAAAACATTAATAGCTTATAATTGTTATTTTCAAGAAAAATATAATATAATACACAAAGAGCGTATCCTAACACAGACATAGGATTAATTTGTTTTTCTTTTGAAACTTTATAATATTCATATAAACCCAAAATGGATAGTACGAAGACCAATAATCTTAAATATATTCCACCTAAAATAAAAATATAAGTAAAGGTGCTAAAAATATTGCTCCTATATATCTTTTATTTATCTTCTCCATTATTTACTCCTCCAAACCTTCTATCTCTATTTTGATAGTCTCTTATAGCTTTATGAAGGTCATTTATAGAAAAATCAGGCCAATTTATATTTGAATACCAAAATTCTGAATATGCACACTGCCATAAAAGAAAATTACTTAAACGTTGTTCGCCACTTGGTCTTATTATAACGTCAGGATCTGGTATTCCTTTAGTATATAGATAATCTGAAAATCTACTATCATTTAGATTTTCTATATCTTCATCGGATATTAATCCTTTTTTATAGTCATCAAGTATATTCTTTACTGCTCTTAAAATTTCATACCTTCCACCATAATTTAATGCTAAATTTAAAACAAGACCAGTATTATCTTTTGTATCCTCAATAGATTTATTCAAAATGTCTATACAAGGTTCAGGAAGCTTGTATATGTTACCTATAGTATGTATAATAACATTATTCTCGTTAAGTTCATTAAGCTCATTTCTAAGATATTCAACAAGTAATTTCATAAGCCCACTTACTTCATCTTTAGGACGCTTCCAATTTTTCTGTTGAAAACGCATATACAGTAAGATATTTAACACCAATATCGCTGCATTCTCTTACTATTTTTTTTAAAGTTTCCACTCCCGCTTTATGTCCTAGCGTTCTTGGTAAGCTTCTCTGTTTTGCCCATCTCCCATTTCCATCCATAATTACAGCTATATGTACAGGGATATTATTCATATCAATTTCAATATTTACACTATTATCAACATTTTTTTTATTACTTCCATTTAGGAACTTCCACATAACCTTATCTCCAATCAAAGCATAATTTTATTTCAAATAAATTATACAACACACTTTAATAAAATAATATAGGAAAAATATCAAAAAACCTGCGAATAATACACGCAGGCCATTTAAAACTTTGTTCTTCCATAAACAAAAGTTAAATTATAAGATTAAACAGTCATAACTTCCTTTTCTTTAGCTTCCACAAGATTATCTATTTCTTTTATAAATGAGTCAGTTTTCTTTTGAATATCATCCTCAGCTTTTTTAACTTCATCCTCAGTAATAGAATTATCTTTTTTTAGAGCTTTAACCTTATCATTTGCATCTCTTCTTATAGCTCTTATTGCAACCTTGCTTTCTTCCCCTACTTTTTTAACGTTCTTCACAATATTTTTTCTTGTTTCTTCAGTTAATTCAGGAATTACAAGTCTTATAGCATTTCCATCATTTGATGGATTCAATCCCAAATCAGACACAGATATAGCCTTTTCTATGCTTTTTATAGAAGATTTATCCCATGGCTGAATTAATAATATTCTTGGTTCTGGTGCAGAAACATTTGCCATTTGATTAAGTGGAGTCATTGTGCCATAATAATCAACTTCCACTCTGTCAAGTATAGACGGATTAGCTCTTCCTGCTTTCATAGTTGATAGATCTTGTTTTAAAACAGAAATACTCTTTTTCATTTTTTCTTCTGCTTCTTTAATTATATCTTTTACCATAGATTTACCTCCCTAATATTACTTGGATATTAAAGTTCCGATTTTTTGACCAGATACAGCCTTTTTAATATTTCCAGGAATATCTAAACCAAACACAATTATAGGTATATTATTATCCATACAAAGTGATGTAGCAGTAGAATCCATAACTTGTAGATTTTTATCCAATACTTCTATATAACTTAATTTATCATATTTAACAGCATCTGCATATTTATGAGGATCCTTATTATAAACTCCGTCTACCTTTTTAGCTAAAAGTATTACATCTGCCTCAATCTCTGCTGCTCTTAAAGCTGCTGCTGTATCAGTTGAAAAATATGGATTTCCTGTGCCAGCAGCAAAAATAACTACTCTTCCTTTTTCAAGATGTCTCATAGCTCTTCTTCTTATGAATGGTTCGGCTATTTGCTTCATTTCTATAGCTGTTTGAACTCTAGTAAGTACTCCTATATTCTCAAGCGAATCTTGAAGTGCTAATGAATTTATACAAGTTGCAAGCATTCCCATATAATCTGCAGTTGTTCTATCCATTCCTTCTCCATTTCTTCCACGCCATATATTACCGGCTCCAACAACTACACCAACTTCTAATCCTAAGTTAACTATTTCTTTTATTTCCTGTGATATTCTATTAGCTACATCAAAATCTATTCCGTATCCATTCTCTCCTGCTAAAGCTTCTCCTGATAACTTTAGCATTATCCTTTTATATTTTACAGCATCCATACTATACCTCCATAACATGCCAATATATTTATTGTTTTGATTGGCTTTTAAAAAAAGAGAACACTCTGTGTTCTCTCTTTTATTTTACTTACCTTGCTGCATCTGTCTTTGAACTTCTTCAGCAAAATTTTCTTCCTTCTTTTCTATACCTTCGCCTCTTTCAAATCTAACAAAATCAGCTATAGTAATTTTAGCACCTAATTCTTTTGATATTTTATCTACAAGCTTAGATATAGTAAGTTCCGAATCTTTAACCCATACTTGATCAACGAGGCAAACTTCTTTTAAATATTTCTTTATTCTACCTTCAACCATCTTTTCAACTATCTTTTCAGGTTTTCCTTCATTTAAAGCTTGAACCCTGTAAATTTCTCTTTCTTTATCTAACGCTTCATGATCAACTGAAGTTTCATCTAAGAAAAGTGGATTTGCAGCAGCTATCTGCATACAAATATCTTTAGCTAAAGTTGCTACTTCTGGAACAACTTTATCAGAATTTAATTTTAAAAGAACACCTATTTTTCCTCCTGCATGAACATAGCTCTCAACTAATCCATTTTCACCAGAAAATTTAGTGAATCTTCTAACATTAATATTCTCTCCTAATTTTGAAATCAAATTAGTGACAAAATCTTTCAATGTTATACTTTCATCTTCAATATATTTTTGTTCTAAAAGCTCATTTACATCTTTAGCATTACCTAATGCTGCCATTTTAGCAACATTTTTAGCTAATGCCTTAAAGCTTTCATTTTCTGAAACGAAGTCAGTTTCACAATTAACTTCGGCTACTGCTCCATTTTTGCTATTTTCATCAACATATGCTAAAACTAAACCTTCGGAAGCAATTCTACCAGCTTTTTTAGCTGCAGCTGCTAATCCTTTTTCTCTTAATATTTCAATAGCTTTTTCAGCATCACCATTTGCTTCAGTTAATGCTTTTTTACAAGCCATCATTGCGGCTCCAGTTCTTTCTCTAAGTTCTTTAACTGCACTTGCAGAAATCATATACTATTACCTCCGTTAATGTTTTATAAAATAAACTATACATTTATAAAGTTCTATTCTGCTAATTGTTCTCCCTGTCTACCTTCAATTACTGCATCAGCCATTTTAGCTGTTATCAATTTTACGGCTCTTATAGCATCATCATTACCAGGTATTACATAATCCACTTCATCTGGATCACAATTTGTATCTACAATAGCAACAACAGGAATTCCTAAAATTTTAGCTTCAGAAATAGCATTTTTTTCTTTTCTAGGATCTACTACAAATAATGCTCCTATGTTTTCTTGTTGCATATTTGTTATACCACCTAAATTTTTAACAAGTTTTTCTTCTTCACCTTTTAAAAGTGTAACCTCTTTTTAGGTAAAACTTCAAATGTTCCGTCTTCTTCCATTTTCTTTAAATCTTCTAATCTTTTAATTCTAGTTTTTATAGTATTAAAGTTAGTTAACATTCCACCTAACCATCTATTATTAACAAAATGCATTCCACTTCTTACAGCTTCTTCTGAAATAGCTTCTTGAGCTTGTTTCTTTGTACCTACGAAAAGTACATCTTTTCCTTCCTCAGAAACACTTTTAATGAAATTATAAGCTTCATCAATTTTCTTTACAGTTTTCTGTAAATCAATTATGTATATTCCATTTCTTTCTGTAAAAATGTATGGAGCCATTTTTGGGTTCCATCTTCTAGTTTGGTGACCAAAATGTACACCTGCTTCTAATAATTGTTTCATTGAAATAACTGACATAAAATTTTTCCTCCTTAAAATTGGTTATTACCTCCACTATCTTTTAATGTAAATCACCTTATTAAAATAAATTTTAAAAGGCACCGATTTACAAATTGGATAATGTGTGTATTTTTACTCTAAGTAGTATATCATATAGCATTTGCTTAATCAATACATTTTATTTTATTTTTTTTAATTCATCCATGAGTTTATCATTTAATATTTTTATATGGGTCCCCTTCATTCCAAGTGATCTAGATTCAATAACTCCTGCACTCTCAAATTTTCTAAGAGCATTTACAATAACTGAACGTGTTATGCCTACTTTATCTGCTATTTTAGAAGCAACAAGTAATCCCTCATCTCCATCTAATTCGTTGAATATGTGTTCTACAGCTTCTAATTCAGAATACGACAGTGTTCCTATTGCCAATTGAACAACGGCTTTTTTTTCTTGCTTCTAATTCAATTTCATCATTTTTAGATCTTAAAATTTCAAGTCCAACAATAGTAGCGCTATATTCTGATAAAACTAAATCATCATCATTAAATTGTTTATCAAACCTTGCAAGCAAAAGTGTTCCTAATCTTTCTCTGTTTCCAATTATAGGAACTATAGTTGAAATTTTATCATTAAGTCCACATTTAGCCCCATCTTCAAAAAAGCATGTTCCATTACTATGTATATTAGCACTAGTTTCATAAGAGTTTAGTAATTTATTATTGTATAACTCAGGGAATTTCATTTCACTTATAAAATAATTTTTTACAATTTCACATTCAAATCCGCTGGAAAAATTGTATCCTAGTATTTTTCCCTTTCTGCTTATAACATATACATTACATTCAAGCACATTACTTAAAAGTTTACATATATCATTAAAAACCACAGGTTCTGCACCAGTTTTTTGAAGTATCTTATTTAGCATTCGTGTTTTATTCAATAGTGTAGGCATTAGTATTCCTCCGTTTATTTATACATTATTTTAAAGTTTGCTATCAATTTAAAATATTATAACTTTTCTTAACATTTCGAATTGAATGTAAAACCATTAAAATAATATCACAATAAATTTTAAAATTCAACTAAAATTCTATAAGATTATACTCCAAAGCTAATAAAATGAACCTACATTAATTATTATCCAAATTTTTTATGTGTTTACACTCACTATTTGAACATTCAAGATATTCACCTTTTGATTTACTACTTTTCTTAACCATATAGCTTCCACATTCTGAGCATTTCTCGTCTGTAGGTTCAAACCAGCTGACAAAATCACACTCTGGATAGTTACTACATCCATAAAATTTTCTTCCTTTTTTACTTTTACGTACAACTACCTTGCCACCACATTTTGGACAGCTTACCTTAAGTTCTTCCACAATAGGTTTTGTATTCTTGCAGTCAGGATATCCAGGACAAGCTAAAAAATCACCAAATCTACCATGCTTTATAACCATATTTTTTCCACACTTATCACACTTTATATCTGTAACTTCATCTTCTATTGTTATTTTAGCAACTTCTTTTTCAGCAACCTCAATAGACTTTTCAAGTGGTTTAAAATATTCATCTACGACTTTATTCCAATTTTCTTTTCCTTCTTCTATGTTATCAAGCTTATTTTCCATATCAGCAGTAAATTCTACATCAACAATCTGTTTGAAATATTCACTAACTATATTATTTACAATATTTCCAAGTTCTGTTGAGTATATAGTCTTTTTTTCTTTTCTTACATATTTTCTATCCAGTAAAGTTGAAATTATAGGTGCATAGGTACTTGGTCTTCCTATACCATTTTCTTCTAAAGTTTTAACTAAAGATGCTTCACTAAATCTTGCAGGTGGTTGTGTAAAATGCTGCTTACCATCAATTTTCTTGGCAATCAAAATTTCGTTTTCGGATAATGAAGGTATCTTTTGACTATCTTCTTCATCTTCAGTTATATATTTATAAATCTTCATAAAGCCCTCAAACTTTATACTGCTTCCTGTAACTCTAAAGGTATAATCATTATTACTTACATCAACAGAAATACTATTTAGAATACAATTTGCCATTTGACTTGCTATAAATCTACACCATATCAAATTATAAAGCTTATACTGGTCATCCTTTAAACTTGCCTTGACCTTATCCGGAGTAAGATCTATATAGGTAGGCCTTATAGCTTCATGTGCATCCTGAGCATTTTTCTTCCCTTTATATACTTTAAACTTTTCTGGAAAATACTCTTTCCCATATTCAGAAACTATGAAGTCACGTGCAGCATTTTGAGCTTCTGAAGCTACTCGTACGGAATCAGTTCTCATATAGGTAATAAGTCCTATAGTTCCATGCCCTTTTACCTCTACACCTTCATAAAGCTGTTGTGCTATTGACATTGTTCTTTTTGTAGAGAAATTCATTTTTCTATTGGCATCCTGCTGCAACGTGCTTGTTGTAAATGGTGGAAGAGAATTCTTATTTTTTGTTCCATTTTTTATTTTTAATACCTTGAATTCTCCATTTTTAATCTCTTCTATAATCTTATCATTTTGTTCCTTATTTATTACATTTATCTTTTTTCCTTTGTAAGAAACAAGCTTTAACACAAATGATTTACTGCTTTTATTTTTACTAACTTCACATTCAATAGTCCAATATTCTTCAGGTTTAAATTCATTAATTTCCTTTTCTCTATTGCAAATCATTTTAAGCGTAACTGATTGAACTCTACCTGCACTAAGTCCCCATTTAACTTTTCTCCATAAAATAGGACTAATTTTATATCCAACTAATCTATCTAACACTCTTCTTGCTTGTTGAGCATCTACAAGAGAAGAATTTACCTTTCTTGGGTTTTTGATTGCATTCTTAACAGCATTTTTAGTTATCTCATTAAATTCAATTCTGCATTTTTCACATTCATCAATTTTAAGCACTTTTTCTAAATGCCAAGATATAGCTTCCCCTTCTCTATCAGGGTCGGTTGCAAGATAAATTTTATCACACTTTTTAGCTACTTTTCTTATTTTATCTAAAAGTTCGCCCTTGCCTCTTATAGTTATATATTTAGGTGCATACTCATTTTCAATATCTACTCCTAAAGTGCTTCTAGGTAAATCTCTTACATGTCCCATTGACGCTTCTACAATATAGTTACTTCCAAGATATTTTCCTATAGTTTTAGCTTTAGCAGGTGATTCAACTATTACTAATTTTTGTCCCATCTTATCCCCTCCAAAATTCTGTCTTAAAGATATTAAATATATTATTTAAAAGCGTTATTTATCTTTACGTAATAATTCCCGCTTAGACATAAAATTTCATTTTTTAACTGCATTTCAAATAATAACGCATATAACTCCTTAATGTCAATATTAGTTAATCTTCTAATATCATCTACATGCATTGGAACATCTGTAATAAGGTTATATAATTTTTTTTCTTCTGGTTTTTGAAATTTTATTTTTTCTGCATAATTATCATAACTATTATATTTAACTTGCAAACCTAAAATGTCAAATATATCGCTAGATTTTGTGATTGAATGGGCACCTTCTTTTATTAACATATTAGTTCCAAGACTCGTCTTTGAAAAAACCGAACCAGGTACAGCTGCAACATCTTTTCCTTGATCAAGTGCTGCATTTGCAGTTATAAGTGATCCGCTTTTAACTCCAGCTTCAACTACTACGATTAAATCACTTAATCCACTTATAATTCTGTTTCTAACTGGAAAATTATATGGCATTGGTTTTGTATTAGGTTCATATTGTGAAATTATACACCCCTTGTCAACAATTTTGCAATATAGTTCCTTATTTTCTCTTGGATATATTACATCTGCACCACATCCGAGTACAGCGCATGTAAATCCATTATTCTCAAGACATTGTGTATGAGCATAAGTGTCTATTCCCTTTGCCATTCCGCTTATAATTCCAATGCCCTGCTTCACTAAATCCTTCAATAATATTTTAGTAATATCAAAACCATAACGAGTGCAATTACGTGAACCAACGACACCTACATTAGTACTTATGCTGTTTATTTTTTTTATATTACCCTTATAAAATAAGCCAAATGGCATATCATCGTAATTCTTTAATATTTTAGGGTAATCTTCTTCGTAATAAAAGACCACTTTTATCTCTTCTTTTATCATCTCCTGCTTAATTTCATTTATTCTATCCTTATCATAATAAAATTTCTCCATGTTCCTATTTTCATTAATAAACCTATACCATATTTCCTTCGTATCTTTAAACTCCCTTATTAATTTTAATTTTTCTTTATTAGATGCATTAATAGTTGTAAACCATAAATCATAATCATTCATAATCTTAATTACCTCTACAATTTTTTATTAATTCTAAACATAAATATTTTTTTATTCAAAATACGCTGAATATAAATACATATACTGTCAATAATTTTGTTAGAGGTGATTAATATTGGCTATAGTAATAAATTCAGCCGCACTATCAGGCATAGATGCATTTATAGTTTCCGTTGAAGTTGATATAACAAGAGGATTGCCATGCTTTAATATTGTTGGTTTAGCTGATACCGCTGTAAGAGAATCAAAAGAACGTGTACGTTCTGCAATAATAAATTCAGGCTTTAACTTTCCAGTCAAAAGGATTACTGTAAATTTAGCTCCAGCCAATTTGCGAAAAGAAGGATCATTATATGACTTACCTATTGCCATTGGCATATTAATAGCTACAAAACAAATAGCTTTTGACACTTTAAACGAATACATATTACTAGGTGAATTATCTCTAAACGGAAATATAAATCCTGTCAATGGTGCTCTAACTATTGTTTTAGAAGGATTATCAAATGGATATAGCAACTTCATAGTTCCACTAAAAAATGCTGAAGAATGTTCAATCACTGAAAAATCTCAAATATATCCCTTTGAAAATCTAACTCAACTTATAAATTTTATAAAATATCGTGACATGCTTCCTTATCACAGAAATCAAGCAAAATCCAAATTTAGATATACTCTTGATTTTTCTGATGTTTCAGGTCAAACTGCGTGTAAGAGGGCAATTGAAGTTGCTGCTGCGGGAAAGCACAATATAATTTTACTTGGTCCCCCTGGTTCAGGCAAAACCATGATGGCTAAAAGGATACCCTCTATACTTCCAAATCTTAGTTACAAAGAAGCAATTGAAATTACTAAATTGTACAGTATATGTGGTCAACTAAATGACAATAATTTAATTGCAAGAAGACCTTTTAGAAATCCCCATCATACCTGCACTAAGACCAGCCTTATTGGTGGAAGTGCAAAATTAATACCCGGTGAAGTTTCTTTAGCTCATACTGGAATACTATTTTTAGATGAAATGCTTGAATTTAATAAAAATGTTTTAGAGGCTCTAAGACAGCCTCTTGAAGATAAAGCTGTTATGATATCAAGAACTTCTGGAACCGTAATATACCCTTGTAATTTCATGCTTGTTGGAGCTCTTAATCCATGCCCATGTGGTTTTTATGGTTCTTCTAGAGAATGTACTTGTACAGATTATGATAGAAAGAAATATCTTTCTAAATTATCTGGTCCTTTACTTGATAGAATTGATATTTTTACTTTTGTAAATGATATAAAATACAGTGATTTAACAAACAACAAATTTGAAAACGAATCCTCTAAAACTATACGTAAGAGAATAAATGATGCAAGAATGATACAAAAAGAAAGATTTAGCAAATGCAATTTTTATTGTAATTCGGATATGAGATCAGAAGATATAAAAAAAATATTGTAAACTCGATTCTAAAACTTCATCAATTCTTGAACTTGTATACAATAAATATCACTTAAGCATAAGAGCGTATAACAAAATATTAAAGGTTTCTCGTACAATAGCAGATCTAGATAAAAAAGAAAATATAGAAAGGGAACATATACTCGAGGCTATACAATATAGGAATTTTTTAAATGAAAATATTATTTAATATTGAGCTATGTTTTAAATAGGTGTTGATTTTTATGCTTATTTAACACATAACCTAATGTTTTTATAATTTGAAAGGAATAAAAACTTAATGTACAAAAAAACAATAGGTAACTATGGCGAAGAGGTAGCAAAGGAACATCTTGAAGAAAGTGGTTATACTATCCTAGACAGAAACTTTAGATGCCGAACAGGTGAAATTGATATAATTGCTGAAAAACATCATATAATAATTTTTGCCGAAGTAAAAAGCCGTTATAATTCTCTCTACGGAAATCCTTGTGAATCAGTAAATTACTTAAAAAGATTAAAAATATATAAGACTGCTAAATTTTATATTATAAAAAACAACCTTATGAATTTTGATTTTAGATTTGATGTTATTGAAATTATTCTCAATTATAAAAACAATAAAAAATGTATAAATCATATAAAAAATGCATTTTCAAATATAAAAATTTTGAAATGCATTTTTTTTATATAGGAGGATGTGAGAAAAGGTAATTCTACAGGTTACTATACCGCACATAAAGCCTTATGAGCGTCTCGTAAAAAAGAATACCTATATTTTTTCACATGCTCCTATATATAGATAAACAAGCTGAAATATTTAAATTACCAATACCAAATTTATCCTTACAAACTGGAATTTGTCGAGCTGAGTGAAGGGTTTTAATTCGCCCTGCTCATTAAAAAACTAACTTTTTCACTTATGTGAAAAGTGAAGGGTTTGACATAGCTTTGCTTGTCAAAGGTGAAGGTTTTTGCCACGGCAAAAGGTTAAGGAATATTTTTTCCTTTGGGGGTGGCTGGCTTATTTTTTTATTTAGATTTGGGCTATGTTTTAAATAAGTAGTAAAAATCAACACTTTATACATAGCACAGCATAAAACATGATCGCAGTTAGTGTATTTGTTATAGTTGTGCCAAGAGTCATGGATGATTACAGTAAACAACAAGTACAGATGAATCTACAAAATAATGAATATGATTGTAGATAAGATTAAAATATAAGTATATTATATACATTTTTGGAATTCATGATATTAATATGGAAAATAAAACAAAAACAATATTTGCAAAAAAAGTTTAAAAGTGTATAATAAAAAACGTGAGGTATAGAAAATTATATGAGTAAAGTATATAAGGAGGGGATATTAATGGAGAAGAAAATTGATAACTTGGAATTAGAAATAGTTGAATTAAATGATGAAATAAATATTACTGCAGGAGCTACTTTTTTCAGGTTCGTGTAGTACATCAACTAGTTGTGGATCTACATCAACTAGTACAACTTGCTAATTTATTAAATTGTTATTACCAATAAAATAGGACAAGTAGAATTTGTATACCTCACACATATGTAATTGAAAAAGGGGGATAGAATTGAATAGCATAGATATTAAAAATGGGATTAAAGAGTATCTGAAATCTCATAACTATATTTCAATAGCAGTTTGTTATAATAATAAACCATATGCTTCAAAGGTAAAATATGTATCAGAAAATTTTGATTTGTACTTTGCAACATTTAAAGATACAAATAAAGCCAAGTATATGTTAAGAAATAATTTTATTGCAGGTACTGTTGATGAGAATAATATTGATGAATTTATTCAGTTATTTGGAGAAGTAGTCTTATTAGAAGAAAAAGATGAAAGAATAAAAGCAATAGATGTTTTAAAAGAGATATTCCCTTATGCAAAGTATTGGATATATGCAGATGATGTATTATTTTTTAAGATTAAACCAATTACTATTAAGTATTCTAAAGGACCCGCTAAAAGAAGTAAAGGACAATATTTTGGAAATGTATATGAACTTAATTTATAAGGAGATGTAACTAAAATGAAAGAATTAAAAAGCAGATTTAGTAGATTGATAGAAGCTTTATTCTACGAATTATTAGTTAGTATAATTTTAGTTATAGTTGTAGTTATGGGATATATAGAATGGAAGATGTTTATCTTAATTATTGGATGTTTTACAATTTGGCCTATTTATGAGTTTATTTATTCATTCTGTATTAAGAATATTAAGGATTCTAAAACCATACAAAAACTTAATATAAAAATAAGTATTTATACATGGCTTATAATTACTATCGTTCTTTGGGTGTGTAATATTATGACAGATAAATCGACTTTATGGGCTGTATATCCAACAATAGGGGTTGCTTGTTGGCCAATTATAGTGAGTATTAAATATTTTTATAATTATAAAATTAATAAAAAAGTTTAAGGAGGAATTTTTATGGATAAATTACCTAGAAAACCATTATTAAAAGCATATCTAAATGTTGTACCAGTAAATGATGAACTTATACAACTAAGAAGCCAGGAAAATATTATTTTATTAAAAGGATCAGCAGTAACTAATATTTTGCCAGATTTACTTCCATTATTGGATGGTTCAAATACTATGAATGATATATATAGTAAATTATCTTATTGTACACAGGAGGTTGTTAATGAGGCAATTTTATTATTGAAAAGTCACTATCTTCTTGAGGATGCAGAATGTAAATATGAAAGTAAATTAGAACAAGAGGAAATAGAGAAATTTAAAAATCAGCTTCAGTTTTTTTCATTATTTTCAGAACGTGTTTTGCCTAATGCATCTGTGATTGATAAGTATAAGCTATTTGATAGCTTAAAGAAATCAAGTTGTCTGGTGATTGGATTAAAGCGTTGTGGCAGAATGATAGCTAAAAAGCTCGTTCAAAATGGACTTGGTACTATTTATTTATATGATAAAACATTACAAGAATACAATTTAGTGGAGACTAAGTATTCATATGAAGATATAATGAAAGAACTTAAAGGTATTAATGAAAAATGTAATGTATTTTATTCTGATAAAAACGATTCTTTGAAAAAAGTAATTGGTAAGGTAGATCTTATAATATTTGCAGAGGATATTGCACTACAATCAGATTTATTAAAGGTAAATAAGTTGTGCATTGATGCAGATAAACCTTGGATAAGTCTGCGTGTTGGAGAATTAAAATTTCAAATTGGGCCAATGGTTGTTCCAAATCAAACAGCATGTTATGAGTGTTTCCAAAATAGGTATAATGGAAACTTGAGCTTTTATGAAGAAGAAATGCAGTTTGAAAAATATAAAGAAGATAATTGGAATCAAATGGAGACATGTGGCTCTGATTTATTTTATTCGATGGCCGCTAATTATCTTGTATGGGAAGTAATCAAACAGATAACTAAGATTTTTACACCAGTTACTTTATCAAGAGTTATTACATTTGATATATTAACATTAGAGACATCAATTGATTCAATTTTAAAAATGCCTCGATGTCCAGTATGTAGCAATATTGAGAAAAAGCCTTTTGTGGAACCATATGCAGTATATTTGCCATAAGGAGGAATAAATATTATGAAATGTATCAACAATGAAGCGGAATTGTCAATAGAGCTAGGAAAAAGTTTGATTAGTAAAAAGACAGGTATTATTAAAGAGTGTATTGAAATAATGAATGAAAATTTTGATCCTAAATTATATTTTTATACAACAAAGATGGCAGATACTTCAAAGTATAAGAATTTTAATAAATGTCATGTTAATAATGGTGGAGCAGGATTAACGAGAATTAAAGCTATGGCATCAGCAATAGGAGAATCTGTAGAACGCTATTGCAGTTCTATTTATAATCCAGAAGAGTTTGTTTTTGCATCTTATAATGAATTAAATAAAGATGCAGTTGATCCAGAACAATGGGCATTATTTGGAGAAAATCAATATAATAATGAAAATTTCATATATAAAAGGTTCACAAAGGATACAAAAATAAATTGGGTTAAAGGTAAATCGTTAGTTACAGGAAAAGATATATATATTCCTGCAACATTTGTATATTTACCTTACATTTCAGATGAATACGAAAAGCTGATATCACCATGCATATCAACTGGTCTTTCTTGTGGAATGAGTTTTGAAAGTGCAGCACTTGGTGGATTATATGAAGTTGTAGAGAGAGATTCTATATCTATAATGTGGTTGAATAAACTTTCTATGCCTTCAATTAACCCTTATGGAAAGTCAAGATTTTTAAAAGATATAATTGTCGATAAATTTGCATGTGATAATGCAGATTATAAATTGGTAGATATAACCACAGATTTAGAGATACCAGTGATTTTTTCTATAAAGAATTTTAATTCTGCAAAAGGGAAGTCAGCAGCATGTGGTGCGGCTTGCCGTCTTGATCCAGAAGAAGCGGCATTAAAGGCAATGATTGAAGCTGCTCAGGGTGCTAAATGGATTCAGTATCTTCAAGTTCAAGATTGGTTCTGGGGTTATAGTGATGATTTTTCTGATATAACGGATTTTCAAGATCATATTCATTTGTATAGTCTTCCAGAAATGAATGATCAATTAGAATTCGTTTATCATGATAAGACTAATAAGGATATCAGCAATATTAAAAATTATAGTTGTGATAATAAAAAGAAAGATTTAAATACTTGTGTATCAATGCTTGTTTCTAAGGGGTATGATGTAATTGCTTGTGATATTACAACTGATGACATAAAACAAATAGGATATCATGTATGCAAAGTTTTGGTTCCAGGTTTACACCAGCTTAATGGTAATCATAATTTTCCGTTTCTTGGAGGTAAAAGATTAAAAGGAGTACCAGATATATTAGGATATGATAATAAATATAAGGAACCTAATTCTTATAATAAACAACCACATCCATTTCCTTGATATGTAAAAATAATTTTAAAGTAATATATGTAAATAATTTTGTGAATTCAATTATATAGGGAGGTATGAAGATGGAAAGTTTTAGTGGTCTTAATGCTAGAGTAACTTATGAAAGAAAAGATGAATTAATATCTGATATTTATCATGAAAATTCTAAAATGAGAAGAGTAGATGGTCAAATTTGGGGAAGACGTTTTCAAGGTATAAGAAGTAATATAGAACTATGTAAAGCTATGTCAAAAACATATAAAGAATATCCCAATAATGAGGCTATATTTCTTGATAAGGAATTTGAAAAATCAAAATTATCTTTTGAAGATGTTGTAATAAATAGGAGAACAACAAGAATATATTCTGGTGATCCTATATCAAAAATCAGTTAAGCAAAATTCTCTATTTAACATATGGAATTACTATGTCCTTTAAAGCGTTTGGACAGCATGGGGGATTTTTTCATGCTCCAGAATATGAGATTGGACCAAAGGCAATAGATCTTGCAAATGACTATGATGGATATCAGTCATTTAGAGCTCCAGCATCAGGTGGTGCACTATATCCTTTAGAGTTTTATATAGTTATTAAGAATGTAGAAGGAATTGAGCAGGGGCTTTATCATTATAATGTTCGTCTGCATGCATTAGAAATACTAAGAAAAGGTGATTTAGAAGATGAATATAGTGAGTTTACATTTAATGAGGAATGGCAGAAAAAGGCTAGTGTTCACGTAATAATAACAGCTATGATTGATAGAACAAGATTTAAGTATTTGGAAAGAGGATATAGATTTGTCAATATAGATTTAGGACATGCTATGGAGAATATGTATTTGGCAGCTACTTCATGCGAATTAGGATGTGCTGCAATAGGAGGATTCTATGATGATGAAGTAAATAAGTTTATTGGTATAGATGGATTTAATGAAACTGCAATGCTAGTTGCTAATATTGGCACTCATACAGATAGAGATGCTAGTCCATTAATTAAGAGTAATTTAAAAAAGAGAGAATAGGGAGATATTTTTATGAAGATAAAGTTCATATTGCCAGGTTTTAAAAATATGAATAGCAGGGAATTTAAGTCACTTATGTTTCGATATTGGTTTCCTTCACTTACGATACCAATGCTGTCAGCATTAACACCTGAAAACTATGAGATAAGTTTTACTGACGAGGTTTTTGAAAAAAATGATTTTAATGAACAAGTCGATCTTGTTGCAATTAGCGGAATGACTGCGCAAATAAATAGAGGATATCAAATTGCAGATATATATAGAAGTAAAAATGTCAAAGTAGTTATAGGAGGAGTACATGCTAGTGCATTACCTTTGGAAGCTACAAAACATGCAGATGCAGTTATGATTGGTGAAGGAGAATATACATGGAAAGTGATGTTAGAGGATTTTGAGAGAGGAGGTTTAAAGAAATTTTATAAAGCAGACTCTTTTAGTGATTTAAAATGCATTACAAGACCAGATCGTTCAATTTTTGATAATAAGATCAGACCTAAACATGGAACAGTTAATTCTGTGCAAGCTACGAGGGGATGTCCATTTAATTGTGATTTTTGCAGTGTTACTAAGTTTTTTGGAAATTCATTTAGATTAAGGGATATTGATGATTTGATGGATGAAATAATGTCTCTAAATTTAGAAGAAGAGGTTTGTTTTGTAGATGATAATATTTATGGCAATGTTTTATTTGCAAAAGAATTATTTAAGAGACTTAGTGAAGTTAATATACGATGGAGCGGTCAGGGAAGTATTATACTTGCTGATGATGATGAACTTTTAGATTTATGTGCAAAAAGTGGATGTTCAGGACTTTTGATTGGAATTGAAAGTATAAATGAAGATAATTTAATTGATATCAATAAGAAGACAAACCATGTTTATAAATATAAGGAAGCTATTAAGAAAATTCAGAGTAAGGGAATTAAGATTTTAGGTTCTTTTATATTGGGATTAGATAATGATACACCAGATATTTTTGAGAAGACTCTAAAATTTGTTGAAGATACAGAACTTCAGCTTCCGGCATTTAACATACTTACTCCCTATCCTGGAACTAAGATAGCTAAAAGACTTATAGATGAAAATAGAATATTTTCTTTTGATTGGTCTGATTATACTGCAACTAAAGCTGTTTATGTACCTAAAAATATGTCAGTAGATGAATTAAGTGAAGGATATAGATGGTTATATAATAATATACATTATAATATTGGTAAAATAAATAATTATGGATATTAGGTGGATGAATTCATATGGGTATTAATATTAAAATTAGAAAAGATAATTTGTATAAAGAACATGTATATATTATTGGGGTGTATATTTCAGGTAATAAATTAGAAAATGATTTATCACCATATTCACTTGAATTTATCTTGAAAAATAATGTTAATGTTTATAAATTTAAAAAGAAAACTTTATTTAATAAAGTTGTTGATGCAGATGTACTAAAGTATTCGTATAAAGGAAGATGCTGTTTAAAGAATATTAATACTTATTATGAAAATATTAAATTGAATTTAAAAAAGCATACGATTGAGGATTTTGCAATTGAAATAAAGTGTAGGGATAGGAAAGAAAAATCCATATTTCAAATTCAAACTAAATGTATTGTAAATGAAGAAAGTTGGGTACAAAAAAGAAAAGAAAATGGTGACTTTTTTATATGTTCAGATAAACAATTACTATGCAGAGTAGTGCCTACATATACGATTGTAAAGAAAAGGTTAGATGGAATTTTTCAAAGGAAAATTCCAAGTATAAAAGTATATATTTCATCATCTTATGACATTATGTATGACATTTTAAATAAGCTTCCGGCACCAGGGGCAGATGCTTTTGCAAATGATAATTGTATATTTATTATTTCGGAGTTTGGAAAAATAAAAAATCAAAGATTTGTCATGAACTCTGTCATATCTTTATTAATAATCAGATAAAAGGAAAATCACTTATAGATATTAAATTAGTAGAAGGTGTATGTGAGTGTATTTCGGAACAGTTTATTTTAGAAGAAGGAACTATTAGTTTGAGGAAAAAATGTGCAATTGCTTTTGATGTATTAAATATTAATACATGTAATATTCTATTAAAGGAATTGGACAATATTAAGAAAAATAGCGATACGTATAGTTTAGTTACATATAATATTGTTCCATATATTGTAAAGATGATTATAAATCAGATAGGCTTAGATGGATTATTAAATAGAATAAGAAAAAATAAAACTTTGAAGGAAGTTATTACTAACACATTTAATGGGTTTGAAAAATTTTGGACTATATTGCAAGAATCTTTAATGGAGGAGATTAATGTTAGAGAGTATAATGAATTATATGCTCAGATTATAATGAAGCAGTATGAAAATATTATGGAAGATATATCTCAAGATGCTTATAGTAAATTGAAAATAAAGTTTAAAAATATATATGAGCTTCTTAACAAAGAAGAATATATACTAGTCAAGAAAGAACTGACAGAGTTCTAAGATTGCTTATAGAAAGAGGTGAAATAAATGATTTTAAAAGTAAATCATCTTAGTGTAAAATATAAGGATTTAAAAGCAGTTAATGATATTTCATTCAATATAAATGAAGGAGAAATATTTACAATTATAGGTCCTAATGGGGCAGGAAAAACTTCTACAATTGAAAGTTTAGTTGGATTAAATAAAAAGTATAATGGAAGTATTTCTATTCTTGGAACTGAAGCTAAAGATATAAACAAAAGCTTGTATAATGAAATTGGAGTTCAATTACAAGAGGCATCATTTCCGGACAGATTAAAAGTGAGTGAAGTGTGTAAAATGTTTTCTAAACTATATTATAATCCTATTGATTATAGTATCTTACTGAAGGAATTTGATCTGGAGTCAAAAAAAAATTCATACATTAGGGAATTATCAGGAGGACAAAAACAACGCTTATCAATAATTATAGCTTTGATTCCAAATCCAAAGATTATATTCTTGGATGAGCTTACTACAGGGCTAGATCCAAAGTCAAGGAGGATGATATGGGGTATTATTCGTAAGCAAAAGAAACAAAATAAAACTATTGTATTATCAACTCATTTTATGGATGAAGCGGAGTATTTAAGTGATAGAATTGCGATTTTAGTTGAAGGAAAGTTACAGGTAGTAGGGACATTGAATGAGATTTTTGAAAAGTATGAAATGGAGCAAAAGATAACATTTCATACTAATGAAAATAAAGAATTAAATTTTGTTCATGCAAGCAATGTAAAAAGAGAAGGAACATTAGTTTCTGTTTGGGTGAAAAAAGGTGAAACAGCATTAGAAGATATTTTCACTGATTTAAAAGATAGTAAAATTAAGTATGAAAATCTTGAATGTAAATCACCAAATTTAGAAGATGTGTTTCTAAAATTAGTTGGATATAGAATGGAGGATGTATAAATGAAAGGATCTATTCAGTTAATAATTACAGAGTTTAAACTATTTTTTAGGAATTATGTAAATCTTTTTTTACCATTGTATTTCCAGGTCTAATGCTTGTTCTTTTTGGAGAAATTTATGGTAATGCTCCATCTAAATTATTTAATGGATATGGTACAATAGATATTTCAACACCAGCATATTGTGCTATGATTATTGCTGTGACAGGAATTATGAGTATTCCGTTATCTATAGTAAATTATAGAGAAACAAAAGTATTGAAAAGGTATATGGTAACACCAGTTAGAGTAAGTAATATTTTAATTGCAGAATTTGTTGTGAATTTGGTTATGACTATAATTGGTATATTAATTTTGTTGATTATAGGAAAGGTTATATATAATATTCATATTCGAGGAAGTATACTTGCTTTTGCTATAATATTATTATTTTGTATATTGGTTATATTCTCAATTGGCTTATTAATTGGAAGTTTGGCATCAAGTACTAAAAATGCAAATGCTATTTCTAATACCGTTTATTTTCCGATGTTATTTTTGTCAGGTGCAACAATTCCAGCTGAACTTTTTTCCTAGCAAGATTGATGCGGTATCAAAAATTTTTACCTTTAACATATGTAGTTAAAGTGCTAAAGGGAATTTGGATTGGAACAGCAATTGATAATTATATAAAAGATTTGTTGATCTTAGCTGTTATATTTGTGATTTGTATTACTATATCGATAAAGAAATTTAAATGGCAATAATATATAATACAAATTTATTAATATAGTATGTATTTGGGTATAATCTTTTTAGCAATATTAGGAGCAGAGAGTAGTGTTGATTCAATAGTAAGGCTTTTTTTTTAATACTTGGATCTAATAGTATCAATTTTTTATATATTATCTTAAATGGAGTAGTTCGGATTTTACAACATCCTTTCTTGTGGCTCATAAGCGCTGGAATCCATCCATATAGAGATAACGGAAAGAAAGGTGTCAATATAAATATTGTATATCTATTCCATGTAAATTTAAGTTTGATTCTATAGTATAACATATTTTTTTATGGAAAGTTAAAATATTTAATTATAATTAGTATTTTTTTATTTTCAGGATTTCAAGAGATTGCAATCTTGATGTGTGATTTAAGAAAAAATCAAAAGGTATTCTATAGATTCTTTAATTTCTCATACATATAAAAGGAAGCTTTCAACTTCCCATTCAGTAAGCTCCCAACTCCCGATCGACTTATCCCCAAAGTTTCCGCCACCTTATCATAGGTGAACTTATTTTTTACCATCCACTCTTTAATTTTACCTTCAGGATTATTAAAATAAAATTGGTAATATTCATGAAAATATTTAGGCTTAACCTTAAAAAAGTTGCAAAGTTTTTTTATATTCAAAGGCTGAGGCATAACGTTATGTATTTCCCATCCTTCAATAGTATCAACATGAAAATGCAAAGTTTTAGCTAAAGCTTCTCTATCCATATCATGACTTAATCTAAGTTTTATAATTTTCTCGCCTATAGTATTTTCAGGAAGTTCCTTGTAAAGCTCTTTGTGTAGGCAAAAATTTCTCCTTGTAAAATACCTTTTCAAAAAGCGCAATTTGGTTCAATGAGCTGGTGCAAACTATGCAAGTTCTCCAGGAAGGGTCTTAATTCACTGCCTTGATCCTGTTTTTGTTTGTGAAAAAGTGGCATATACAAATGTTAGTGAAATGGTAAGCATCCAGGACGTTGTGAAAAATACTGTAACGGGATTTAAGGGCATAGGAGGACTTCAAACTAGGGGGAAGTGCAGAGAGGGATATCCTAAATCGTCTTATATATGATATAATTATATTATGAATAATGTAAGATATTAGTATCACCTCAGTAATTTTTCTAAAACCAAAAGAAAGTCATTAGGCAATCTTGACACAAGCAGAAGGTGATACTCATGAGTGATAAAATTTGTATTTGTAGCTATGATTTGTGCTACAGCTTTGGAAGTGACATCTATAGGTTTCATTGCTATTTATAAAACATAAATTAAATATAAAAAATAAGACAAGCATTAAAGATTTTGTAGCAATTCATTCTAATAAATATAAGAACAATCAAAAAAGTAGTTTTTAAAAGAGCAAAAAAATCCACTTCTTAGTTAATGGATTTATATGCTCTTTTTTTAGTTTGAAATATGGTAATCGTGGATATATGATACCAAAATGTTTGCTGGGAATATTAGTAAAGTATTAAGCTTATGATGCTGAGTTTAGCTGGTGCTACTTGACAATCTTCAAATTATGTAAGTTATATAATTACATTTACTACTTTAATCATGACAACACGGATGCTGTTATTGCACCAGATTAGAGGAAAAGAATGCCTGTAACATTTTCTATTGCAGGTGTATTGCTTTAAAAATTTATTGTAAACTAAATTATAAAATGAAGTTGACAATAGTGAAAGAAAAGTATATATTAAATTAAAAAAGGGGAGGAAAAATAATGCAAAGCAAACAAACAAGTGTAATTCAAAGCAAAATAACAACAAAGCAAATGATTTTATGTTCAATATTTACAGCACTTATTATAGCGGGGACGTTTATTAGGATTCCAATACCTGTATTGCCATTTACTCTTCAGTTTTTATTTACTATGTTAGCAGGACTTTTGCTTGGACCTAGACTAGGTACTTTAAGTGTATTTATTTATATTTTAATTGGATTTATAGGAGTACCTGTATTTACTGATGGAGGTGGACTAGGTTACATATTTAAGCCAACTTTTGGCTATATAATTGGATTTCTTGTTGCAACCTATGTTACAGGAAAAATTGCAAATAAAGTACATAACCCAACATATAAAACAATTTTAGCAGCTAATTTTGTAGGATTAGTTATAGTTTATAGTTTAGGTATGATTTATTATTATGTAATTTGCAATTTCGTAATTAACACTCCACTAGGTTTATGGCCACTATTTTTATATTGTTTTGTTTTAGCAGTTCCAGGAGATATTTCACTTTGTATAATAAGTGCGTTTCTTTATAAACGTCTTAATCCAGTAATTAAACATTTGGAATAAAATTTTTAAAATCAAAAGGAAAGTTATGAAAACACTTAAAGAATTAGGATATGAGGTGAAGATTTGAAATGAATAAGAATATCTTTATTACAGCAACAGGAACAGATGTGGGAAAAACTTTTGTGACGGCGCTTATAGTAAAAAAATTAAGAGATGAAGGTTACAATGCAGGGTATTATAAAGCAGCATTAAGTGGAGCAGAAGTGACAGAAAATGGACTTATACCAGGTGATGCCTATTATGTAAATAAAACTGCTAATATTAATGAGACTATGGATAACCTTGTGTCCTATGTTTATAAAGAAGCAGTGTCACCACATTTAGCGTCTCAAATAGAAGGACATCCTGTTGAAATGGAAAAGGTTATAGAAGCTTTTAATAATGCTGCAGTAAAATATGATTATGTAACTATGGAAGGAAGTGGCGGAATAGTATGTCCTATCAGATATGATGATAAAAAAATCATGCTTGAAGATATAATAAAGAAATTAGATCTTTCAACCTTAGTTATTGCAGATGCAGGTCTTGGAACAATTAACAATGTAGTTCTTACTGTTGAGTATTTAAAGAGAAGAAATATAAAGGTAAAGGGAATAATTTTAAATCATTACAGTGATGGTGATTTTTTGCATGAAGATAATAAAAAGATGATAGAAGAAATTACTGAAGTTCCAATAATAGCCTTAGTAAAAAAAGGTGATAAGAAATTAAATATTGATATAAATGAATTACTTAAAGTATATGAGTAAAAAAGAAAGGGTACTAAATATGAACTTAGTTGAAGAAGATTTAAAATATATATGGCATCCATGCTCACAGATGAAGGATTATGAAAAATTGAGGCCTATTATAATTGATCATGGCAAGGGTGTTTATTTATACGATAAAGATGGCAAAGAATATATAGATATAGTAAGTTCTTGGTGGTGTAATTTACTTGGACACTGTAACTCAGCAATAAACCAGTGCATTAAGGAGCAGCTTGATAAATTGGAACATGTTATTTTTGCTAATTTTTCACATGAACCAGCAATAAAACTTTGTGAGGAGTTAATTAAGGTTATTCCAAAAGGTCTTAAAAAATTTAATTTTGCAGACAATGGTTCTGCATCTGTTGAATGTGCTTTAAAAATGAGTTTCCAGTATCAATATCAAACAGGAAACAAGAAAAAGCAGAAATTTGCATGTCTTACAGAAGGTTATCATGGGGAAACTATTGGTGCATTGTCTGTTGGAAGTATTGATTTATATGCAAAAATATATAAGCCTATGCTTATGGATACAATTCATGTAGAGGCTCCAGATTGTTATAGATGTCCATATGAAAAAACTAGAGATTGCTGCAATGTAGAATGCTTTGAGCATGCACAAAAGACTTTTGAAGAGCATGGTGATGAGCTTTGTGCAATAATTGTTGAGCCACTACTTCAAGGAAGTGCAGGTATGAAAATATATCCTCCACTATATTTGAAAAAATTAAGAAAACTATGTGATGAATACAATGTTATTCTCATTGCAGATGAAATTGCTACTGGCTTTGGAAGAACAGGCAAAATGTTTGCTTTTGAACATGCAGGTGTAAGTCCTGATATAATGTGTGTGTCAAAAGGCTTAACAGGCGGATATATGCCTATGTCAATAACTATTACAACAGATGAAATTTATAGTGCATTTTATGATGATTATAATAATGGAAAAGCATTTATGCATAGCCATACCTATAGTGGAAATCCACTTGGATGTTCAGCGGCTTTAGCAGTTCAAAAAGTTTTAAGAGAACAAAATATTTTAGAAAAAGCAAAGGTAAGGGCAAAGTATTTAAATGATAAATTAAAGAATGCTCTATTAGAAAATCCACATATAGGTGAAATAAGAAATATTGGGCTTATTAATGCAATGGAGCTTGTAACGGATAAAAAGACAAAACAAGGCTATGATCAAAAGCTCAGAATGGGTTATGAAGTTTATAAAATCGCTTTAAAAAAGGGGCTTATATTAAGGCCAATTTGTAATGTTTTATATTTTAATCCTCCATTAACTATTAACGAGGAGGAAATAAATAAGGCAGTTGCATTATGCAAACAATCTATAGAAGAAATAATATTGTAACAGGATTTAAGGGCATAGGAGGACTTCAAACTAGAGGCAAGTGTAGGGAAGGATATCCCAAATCCTTATATACATTATGAATAGTGTCATTATACTTCACGAAGAATTTTGATTTTTGTAAATACTATTGCAGTGATTAAATATATTATTCCAATGGAAAATACTAAATATTTCATTGGAATTAAATCAGCTGTGCCTCCTCCTATGATCATTCCAATAGGCATTGCTATCATAGAAATTGTACTCACTAATGAGCTAACTCTTCCTAAAAATTCATTTGAAATTGATTTTTGCACAACAACATTGAGTGGAATGTTAATTGTTGTAAATATTATTCCTCCGAAGAATCCTAGAAAAATAAATGTACCTATTAGTATTGATTTTGTAATAAAGCCTGTTGTATAAAAATAAAAGAATGCTGATGCACAAAGAAAAAGCATACTTCCGGCAAAGAAAATTATTTTAAATGTACTATAGAACTTTTTTTTGCTGAGGAAGAATTCCAAATAATAATGCTCCTCCCATTGAACCTAAAGTCATAGCAACTTGAAACATAGCATAGCTGCTTACGCTGGCTTTTAAAATTACATTAAAAATATATGGAATGTAGACTGTAAACATTGGAATAGTTATTAAATTATTTAATGCAAAAAAACAAATTAGTAAAAATATTGACTTGATATTTTTAAGATATAAAAATCCCTCTTTCATTTCAATAAAAATGTGTTTTCTAAAATTCTTATCTATAATGTTATTTTTAGGGAAGCTTTCTTTAACAGTTTTAATAAGTATCATAAGTACAGCGCAGATAAAAAAAGATAAAGCATTTACTAAAGAAATTCCTTTTATTCCAATAATGGCATAAAGCATTCCAGCTGCTGAAACTCCAATTAAATTTGAAATGCTGCTTGAAAGACTTGTAGTGGAATTTGCTTTGGATAGTTGATCTTTTCTAACTATTTTAGGAATAATAGCATTAGAAGCAGGTACAAAAAATGCACCGAATATACTGAGAAGAGATGCGGATAAATAGAAAATTAATATTGATGAAATATTCATAAAAAGTAATGCTGAAACTATAGTAAGCAATATTGCCCTAAGCAAATCCGTCCAAATTATCATGTGCTGACGGTTAAATCTATCTGCAATCACTCCACCAAAAGGTCCTGCTATCATATAAACGATTGTGCCAGTTGCCATATATATAGACATTTGAATACCAGATTGAGTAATACTTAAAATATACCAGCCTACAGCTACATTAAATATAGCATCGCCCATGTCAGAAACCATTCTTCCTATAAATAAAAGTAAAAAATTTTTGTTATAAAAAATATTTTTGGGTTTTTGTGCAAATTCATTGGTATTATCCTCACACATTAATTGATATCTCCTTTCTAAAGGTAACTAAAATTAAGGCTATAACATTTGAATATTATATGACATTTAACGTTATATTTATATAAATATTATACGTTAGAATTTTATCTAATATCATTATATTTTAATATTTTTTAATAGTCAATATATATTTCTTAGTAAGGAGATATTAATAGAAAATTAAAAGACCTCAATTTTTACAAATGGAGGTCTCAAAATCCTTTTAACTTGAGCATCTGCTCAGTTTAGATGTTATGCAATGAATCAATAAATTTACTCTTTAAGTATAATTCTTTCAGCTTGCCTAAATAACAGCTTAACCTTTTCTTTATCAAGCTTATATAATACTTTGTTATTTTCACGTTCTAACGTAATTAACCCGGCATCCATAATAAAAGTCATATGATAATTTACTGTGGCAGGTGTAAGCTTTAATATATTTGCAATTTCATAGCCATAGCAAATTTTTTCTGCTAGCAATTTGATAATATCAACTCTTCTTTTATCTGCTAAAACTTTTAAAAATTTTTCAACTTCATCTTTTATTAATAGGTTATTATTATACTTGTCATTTCTTGCTCCTAGTATTATGATTCCTCGATTTTTTATATAATCATGGAGATTTAAAACCCAAAATTGTATCTGATATAGTATGCTTACATGAATATCAATTTTAAAATTCCATATGCCTTTAGTTTTTTTAGAAAAATCTAATATATAATTTTTATAAAAAATTTCTGGATTGGCATTAAATATGGATGTATATTTTTCTTTTTCTATTGCTAGCATATCTAAAATTTCTTTTTCAAAAGGAGCATAAGCTTTTTCGTAAAATTGTTTGAACATAAAACATAATCTTAGTTTTGTTTCTTCAGGATTTCTAAAACATTCTAAAAGTTGTTGCTTTTTTCATTTGTACAAATAACTGTTTTTTCAATATAGTTATACATTTTGTCAAGACTATCGATAACTTTTGACCATTCTTCATTAAGACCTTGAGCATATTCATAAATAAAAATACCGCCTAAGTATTTGAAAACGACTGTTAAGTCTGCCTGTTCCATTTTTTTAAGTAGTTCATCTACTGTTTGTATTTCTTGATTATCCGCTATGAAGGCAACTGGATATGTACAAATTGGTGCAATATTATAGAAATATTCCAGCTCTTGTTTTACATATCTAGACATATTAGCTTTAATTTTATTTATTAACTGCTCATCTTTAGGTTCAATCTTATAATTCATTTCTTTAGCGTAACTAAGCAATTTGTGTTCTTCACCAATCCACCTAATTGCACAAGCAAATTCTAAACACGGATTTATAATAAATCGAGTATTTTGTCTCATTCTTTTATTTGTGTTATCCATATGATACACCTCAATATATATTTTGAATTTTATATTAGAAATTCATCTAACCTTATTCTATTTTAACAAAGTTTAATAGTCAATGCTTATTTTTGTATTTGATATTTGACATATAGTTGTAGTTGAGCTAGGTTCACTATATAATTTATATTGGTGAAAAAAGATGGCTTTACAAAAGAAGGGTGGAGAAAAATTAAAGTGAATAGAAAAATGATTTTTTTTGATATTGATGGAACCATAATTGATGAAGATACTCATGTGATTCCTAAGACAACAATAACGGCTATAAGAAAAGCACGTGAAAATGGGCATTTAGTTTTTATAAATACAGGTAGAACATTATTTAATGTTACAAAAGAAGTTCGTGAAATTGGATTCGACGGATATATTTGTGGATGTGGAACATGCATCTATCTTAATGGGCAGCAACTTTTGAAAAAATCTATTTCTCATGAAAAGTGTGTTGAAATTGTAAAAAAGCTTCGTCAATGTAATATTCAGGCACTTTTAGAGGCTCAGACGGCGCTTTTTTTGATGAAACTAAGGAAATATTTGTAGAATTAGCTAGATTAAAAAGTAGATTCCAAAAACGAGGAGCTAACATAGTAAAATCTTGGGATGAGCCTGATATTGTTTTCGATAAATTTGTTATTTGGAAGAATGAAAACAGTGATTTTGAAGACTTTTATTCATTTATTACAAAAGACTTTGATTATATTGATAGAGGAGGAAATTTTGGAGAAATAGTTATTAAAGGATATTCAAAAGCAACTGGAATTAAATTTTTACAAGATTATTTCAATATTCCTCTAGAAGATTGTTATGCAATTGGGGATAGTACTAACGATTTGCCAATGCTTGAGTATGTGCCAAATAGCATTGCTATGGGAAATAGTACTTCTATATTATTTGATTTAGTGTCTTTTGTTACAAAAGATATAATGAATGATGGTATTGAACACGCTTTAGCATATTACAATATTATTTGATTTAATTAATGCGTAATCTTTTCTTTGAATTATTAATGGCGATAATGGAAAAACTACAGTGAAACTATTGGTAATGGAGAGTGCATTTATATGATAAAGGAATTTAAAGAGTTTGCAGTAAAAGGAAATATAATAGATTTAGCTGTTGGAGTCATTATTGGAAATGCTTTTAGCAAAATAGTTACTTCACTTGTAAATGATATAGTAATGCCATTAATGGGTGTTTTAACTGGCGGAATAAATTTTACATATCTAAAAGCTGTTATAAAAGAGAAACATGGAAATGTACCAGCTATTACAATTAACTATGGAAGTTTTATTCAAAACATAATTAACTTTTTAATAATATCTTTTTCTATATTTTTGTTTGTTAAATTAATAAATAGATTTAAGGTGCAAAATGAAGATAAAAGTTCAGAAAAAGAAGTGAAAATTCAATCGGAAGAAGTATTAGTTATGAAAGAAATCAGGGACATACTAAAAAATAGAGATTAAAAATTAGTACAAGTATTTGACATGAAATAAATATTGTGATATAAAATATGTATATTGTAAATAAATTTGATGAAGGAAAAAAGTAAGTTATATATCTGTTCTAAATGCCTTAATTATTAAATCAAGGAAATATAAGAGAGTTAACATTTGGTGAAAGTTAATGTTCAGATTCTAGCTGAAAATCATCCCGGAGAAGTAAAGCTGAAGTTTTTAGTAAGCTTTAACGGAACTCTACCGTTAAAAGGAGAACGTATCATGATGTACGTATTGAGCTGTCATGAATCATAGATGTTTAGTGATTCATGGAATCAGGGTGGTAACGCGATTATAACTCGTCCCTTTATTTGGGGGCGGGTTTTTTGTATTTATATATAATTTTACTGCTCTGGGAGCAAATTTACTATTAAATATATTTGCAATATTTTTAATATTCAAAATTTTTATTAATTGGAGGAAAAAAGATGAAGGAATTATCTAAAAAGAATTTGTTTTTCGTTGGGCTTATGTTGTTCTGTATGTTTTTTGGTGCTGGAAATTTAATATTTCCACCATTTTTAGGGCAGCAGTCTGGAAAGTATGTTGTAATAGCATTTAGTGGATTTATTATTTCTGCAGTTGGACTTCCAGTTTTAGCAGTTGTAATTGTAGCTAAGTCAAAAGGGCTAAATGCTCTTGCAAGCCATGTGCATCCTGTTTTTGCTATTGTTTTTACAATTTTAATTTATCTTTCAATAGGACCTTTTTTGGGTATACCAAGAACAGGAAGCTTAGCATATCAAATGGCATTGGCACCTTTTTTATCTAAGAGGGCTGGTGTAAGCCCATTACCGCTTTTCCTATACACATTAGTTTATTTTGGAATTGCATTTTGGCTTAGTCTTAATCCAACTAAACTTGTAGATCGTCTTGGAAAGGTGCTAACACCTATATTGCTTATTTTGATTGCAGGTGTATTTGTTTGCAGTTTAATTAAACCAATAGGTAGTTTTGCTGCACCTAAAGGAGACTATGCATTATTTCCGTTTTTTAAAGGTTTTTCAGAAGGATATATGACAATGGATGCCATTGCAGCTTTAAATTTTGGAATAGTTATCGCTTCTACATTAAAATTAATGGGCATTAAGAATGAAAAATCGCTCATATCATATTCTAGTAAAGCTGGACTAATTGCAGGAGCTTTCCTTATTATTATCTATGCAATGCTTGCTTATGTTGGAGCATCAAGTAGGGGGATATCATTAAATGCTCAAAATGGAGGGGAAATTTTAACTGCTGTTTCAAATTTTCTATTTGGTGATTATGGTGCAGTGATACTTGGAATTATATTTTCATTGGCATGTTTAACCACTGCTGTTGGTCTTGTAACATCATGTAGTGAATATTTTGCTACATTGACTACTAAAATTAAATATAAAACTTGGGTTTTTATATTATCAGCTTCGAGCCTTATTTTTTCGAATGTAGGTCTTACAAAAATTTTGTCAATATCAGTTCCAATATTAAATGCAATATATCCTATGGCAATTATACTTATGATCATGTTTTTGCTCAACAATTTATTTAACGGGTCCAAATATGTCTATGCTTTAGGCATGTTGTTTACATCAGTATTTAGTATTATAGATTCGCTTAATGGAGCAGTACTAAAAATAGCTTCTATCACAAATACATTTAATTACATACCTCTTTACTCAAAAGGTATGGGATGGATAGTTCCAGCAGCATTTGGGATGATTGTTGGGTACATTGTTTCTCTTTCAAGGCAGAAAATGACGGTACAAAATGAAGCATAAGATTTAATTATATTATCATAAGGGGTTTTTGATTAAAATTTATATTATAAAGTAACAATTTAAAATAATTCATAATATTCTTAAATAAAAATATTATGAATTATTTTAAATGTTTTTTGGAATAATATAAAGGATAAGTATTATAGTGATTTTTCCATACATATACTATTAGAGTCACCTATGTAGGGAGGATAGTTGTCTGTAATTTTATAATTCAATTTTTTATATAAGCTTACTGCTTCTAACTGTTTTGAACCTGTTTGAAGTATTAAGTATTTGTAGTTTCTTTTTTTTGAAATTTCTTCTAACCTATGTATCAATAGTTTTGCTAGTCCGTTGCCTCTATATTCTTTTTTTACGAATATGCGTTTTAGTTCCACTGAAGCACTGCTATATTCCTTAATAGCACCGCAAGCAACTGGAATAGAGTCTTTATAGATGATTACTACATCGTTTATAAAGTTTACCTTGTTATATGTATCATACTTTTTTGCATTTCTCCATATCTTAAAGACAGGTCGTTGTCTAGCAAATTTGTAAGATATGAAAAATCAGCATTGTCGCTATTGGTTTCGAGTATTATATATTCCATTATGAGCACCTCCAAATTAAATATAAATTATGAATAATTATACCACCTTGAATATAATGAGGTAAAGTTGAAAAAATTCATTTATGTTTAAAAGAATTAATCATTAATTGCATATAATTTAAGTGATTTTTATGTATATAGGACGAAATTGAAGAAAAGTTATTTAAAGCTAATATATACATATAAAAGTAAGAATTTATTAGTTGTAATTGAATTAATTCATACATGCTTACAAATGTTCACAAAAAATTAATGTTGACAACCTCTATAATCACTGATAAAATAATAAGTTTAGTTGACAAAATTTATATATTGAGTTATAATTATTAACATGGAAAGAGGGTGTTTTAATTATGTTAAAAGGAAATGGTTTGGCATCCATAAAAGCTGATATAGAGAACCATATTGGCGAAAAGGTGATGCTTAAAGCAAATGGCGGCAGAAAAAAAGTTGTCGTTAATAGTGGAGTAATTGAAAAAACATACCCTAGCATTTTTGTTGTAAGATTAGAAAATGATGACCAGAGGACAGTGACATATAGTTATTCAGATGTATTAACTAAGACTGTGCAAATAGTTTTTGGAGCATAATTGAAGCGATACTATAAATTAGTATCGCTTTTTTGTAATATAAACAAGAATTTAATAAATATCAGCAAAAAAGAAAGATGGCTAACGTCCATCTTTCAACTATGGTATAAAAGGGTATTGAGAATTTATGAGAGGTTATATGGTCAATAACCAATTATAATATTATATTAAATTAGGATAATTGTCAAGTCAATTAATCTGATTTATATACAAAAATAGCAAATTTTTAAAAAAAATAAAAATAAAAATGGAAAAAAATGTATTATAATATGTTGAATTCAAGTACCTATAATAATTACAAAAAATTATCATAATTTTAGATTGCAATCTATATACATATATTAGGTATTTTGGAGGAGGGATAGTTATGGGCATTGAACTTTTGAAGGAAAATATAGATTATAATCAAGTTATTGGACAAAATACATCAGATACTGTGGTTAAAGAAGAATATATAATTCCTGATACTCAGCCTGATGTAAGAAAAATACTTATGGTTGATGCTAAGCCTAGTGTTACAAATACAGATATTATGCAGGATAAAGTATATGTTGAAGGTAATATAAAATTCAATGTGCTTTATTTAGGAGTCGGAGATGAGAGTAGTCAAGTATGTGGAGTTGAATATACATCTAAATTTTCAAATTATGTTGATATACTAGGCTCTGAACATGATATGACATGCTTTTCTAATACTTACGTAGAACACATGAATTGTAATATTGTAAATGAAAGAAAAATAAGTGTAGAAGGTATTGTTGAGGTATCAGCGGAAATTGAGAAGCCTTGCAAAATACAAATGGTAAATGATGTTTTAGGTACAGGAGAAATTCAATTTTTAAGAAAACAGAGTAAACTAGATAAATTAATAAACAAATCGTCTATGGATTTGGTGGGTAAATCCGCTATTACAATACCGATGGATAAGGCACAAATAGATGAAGTGCTTAAGTATGATACGAATATTCATAAAAGACAGATAAAAATACTTGAGGGTAAAGTTCAAGTTGAAGCATTTGTAAATATAGGAGTTTTATATAGGGATAAGGACTCAAGAGAAATTAATTTTGTAAGTGACGATATAATAGTTACAGGAGAAGAAAATATTGAAGAAGCGGATCCTTCTATGGATTATAATGTTGATTTTGAAGTTGCAGCTTCGGAATTTAATTTAAAGGAGGACGATTTAGGAGAAAAAAGAACAATAAATTCAGACATACTTGTTAAATGTGATGTTGAACTTATTAAAAAAGAAGATGCTAGCATAATAGATGATGCATATTCACCTCAAAGTAATTTAAAGCTGGAAAGACAAAATTATGATGTCAATATGGTTTATGGGCGTGGCCTTTCTGAAACTATAGTAAAAGAGAATTTAGAGCTTGAAGAGGATTCTCCAATGCCATCAGAAATTGTAATGTGCAATGGCAGCGTTAATATTACAGATCAAAAACTGGTTGAAGACAAAGTTGCACTAGAAGGGGTTGTAAATTCATCTATTGTTTATAGGACGTCCGATCCAGATAAATATGTTTATGCACTTAATGAGGAAATACCTTTTAGCTGTAGTGTTGATATACCTGGTTCTAAAATAGATATGATGTGCAATTCAAAAGCGTATATTGAAAATATTGAAGCTGCTGTTGAGGCAAATACAATACTAGTTAAAGCAGTTATTTCATTAGAATCTAGAGTTTTTTACACAGAACATAAAGATTTTATAGTAAATGTAATTCCAGTAGAAGGAGTAACTCCAGAAAAAAAGGCAAGTATTACTATATATGTAGTTCAAAAAGGGGATTCCCTTTGGAAGATAGCTAAAAGGTATTGCACAACTGTTGAAAATATTATAAAAGCTAACAGCATGGAAAATACAGATGAGGTTTTAGAAGGTGAAAAATTGTTAATACCAGGAAGGGCAGTCATGTAAAAATATTGCAAAGTAAAAATGCTTCGCCACATAAACATACATGAGCATGGGGTTTGGACGTAAGCCCATGCCTCATGTATGTTTACTTTCAATAACTCGCTACCCTCAAATGAATTGGATGTTATTAGTATTTTATGATTTTTCCACCACGCTTTATTAGAGTTTTTTTAATCGTTACTTCAGCATTATTACTTCGCAATTTTTAGATGAATATTATTTACGTGAATGTATAAAATGGTATAATGTACTAAAGGGAAAAACAAAGTTAAGTTAGAAACTCTATAAAAAGGTATTGCAGCAGTATATAAGGAGGATTAACATGAAAATAAAGGCTTATGCAAAGATAAATATATTGCTTGATATTGTAGGAATAAAGGAAAATGGGTATCATCTTCTTGAAATGATAATGCAAAGTATAGATTTATACGATGTTATAGACATAAATAAGATAGAAAAAGGCATTAAAATAAAATGCAATAAAAGTTACATACCTGTTAACAACAAAAATATAGCATATAAGGCTGCAGAACTTTTTATGAAAACATATGGAATAAATGAAGGCGTCAGTATTAATATTTATAAGAATATACCAACTTCTGCTGGACTTGGTGGGGGAAGTGCTGATGGTGCGGCAGTACTGAAGGCTATGAGAAAAATATTTAATGTAGATATAAGTAATAAAGAGCTTGAAGAACTTGGGGTTAAAATAGGAGCAGATGTTCCATTTTGTGTAAGTGGAGGTACTGCATTATGTGAAGGAATTGGAGAGATTATAACTCCTATGAGTAAATTTCAAAATAAAATATTGGTAGTTGTTAAGCCTAAATTTGGTGTATCGACTAAATGGGTGTACAGTGAATATGACAATCTTAACAGCGTAAAAAAGCCTGAAACTGAAAAAATATTGAATGCAGTAAAGAATGATGATCTTAAATTAGTAAGTTCAAAAATGGCAAATGTACTTGAAGAGGTTACTATAAATAAATATGGGATTATTGATGGAATAAAGAAAGATATGCTTAAGTTTGGTGCGTTAGGAGCATGATGAGTGGAAGCGGACCGTCTGTATTTGCTTTTTTTGAGGATAGTTTAAGTGCTCAAAGATGTTTTGAAAAGATGAAAGAAAATTATCCAGAAACGTTTATTACAAGGACAATTTAAAATGGTATATTTTTTATGCAGTTTATATAAAGAGGCAGAAGGGATAATCTCTTATTTTCATCTTAAAAAAATTTCAAGCATATCTAGTTTTCAAGAGTTTGAAGGCGATGGTATAAAACTTATAATTAGCGGTACAGGTAAGATTAATGCTGCTTGTGCAGTAGGGTGTATTTTATCACAGAATAACCATGAAAAGAGCGATATATTTATCAATGTAGGAATATGCGGGAGCGATGAGAGAAGTGAAGGAGAAGCTTTTTTCATAAATAAAATAAAGGATGTGGATAGTGGTGAGGAATATTATCCAGATATAATAATAAAACATCCATTTAAAGAGGCATATCTTGAAACACACTCTAAGGTTGTGAAGCATGGAGATATACGTGATTTGTGCGATATGGAGGGAAGTGCTTTCTTTAAAAGTGCATTGAAGTTTATGTATCATCATCAAATAGCTATTATTAAAATAGTATCTGATACAGCAGATAATAAGCTTATAAGCGGAGATTATATAAAAAACATTATTAGTAAAAACTTGGGAAATATAAAGCTTTTTATAGATTGTTACTTAGCATCAATGACTAAAAATCAGTTTTTTAGTGAAAAAGATAAAGCTGTAATGTCATGTATAGATGAAAATTTAAAGCTCACTGAAAGTCAAAATATAGAATTTAGAAAAGCTTACATTGCTTTAAAGCTTAGAGGAGCTTTTGATAAATTTGATTTTCAAAAATTTTTAAATGTGAGGGTGACGGTGAAAAGTGAGTCAAGAAAATATTTTAATGAACTCATATCAGCAATGTGGGAAAGTTAGTCGCTTAAATTCATTTTCTCATATATATGTTGAAAAAATCAGCAGTTAATTTTAATGTCACAAGAAATATATTGGACAAGTTTAAAAATAGCACTATAGTGTACATAGAAAATTATAAAGATGTATTTAATAGAGCAAGGCAGGATTATAATATTCAAAAAGAACTCAAAAATTTAATACTTGCTGTTGAGCATAATAATTTTCTATATAAAGGCTCTGATATGTGTGAGGACTTTGGACAAGAAAATTTTTACTATTCATCAAGTATACTTAATTGTGCATATGGTTGTGAATATTGTTATCTTAAAGGAATGTATCAGTCTGGAAATATAGTTATATTTGCAAATATAGATGATTTTATAAATAAAGCCGTTGAAGAAAGTAAAGATAAAAAAGTTTATCTGTGTATATCCTATGATTCAGATTTGTTAGCATTTGAAAATGTAACGGGATTTGTTAGAAGGTGGATAGAAGCAGCAGTGAAAAATAAAAATCTTCTTATAGAAGTAAGAACTAAAAGTACAAATTTTAAAGCTGTAAAAGATATGTGCATACCCAATAATGTTATATTCGCATGGACTATTTTACCTGATGAGGTTATAAAAAAATATGAATTGAAAGTTCCTAGTTTGAATGCAAGGCTTAACAGCATAAAGTTGGCAACTCAAAAAGGAGTTCAAGTTAGGCTTTCAATTGAACCTATAATGAAAATAGCTAACTTTAAAGACGTATATAGAAAATTTGTTGATAATATTTTTACAGCTTTAGATAGCAACAAAATAAGAGATATAAATATAGGTGCCTTTAGGGTTAAAAATGAGCATTTAAAAAGAATGAGAAAACTTGATCCATATTCTAATATATTTGCTCACAGGTTTGTAAAAATAAATGACTATTCAACCTATGAAAATTGTGATGAAATTGAAAAATATGTTGCAAAACTTTTTAAAAATTACGTTGATGAAAGAAAGGTATTTTTATAGCTTTTCTTTCTTTTTTTATAGGAATTAATATTAAGTCTCCTGTCATAGGCGGTTTCGATAATTTATTTTTTGCTATAATAATTTTACAAACCTTTTCACAGGTACATTCCGGAAAAAACTCCTCTGATAGCATACGAATATTGTCGCCTTCTCTCATTTGATATAATATGAATTCGGGGTTTTTAAGAAGCACAACTTCATAGACTTTAATCAAAATATAGAAAAGGGTTGGAAAAAGTAACATAGAAATTGACAATAAGATGTAAGGTATCAATAGTTTTCTTAATTTTATAATTTCAAATATTACGGATACTTCAAAAAGTGTAATTGAAAATATACAAGCTATAACGCTGCTTTTTTCATCCTCAGATTTATTTAAAAATAGTGGTTTTAAGAATTTAATGCTGCATACGTAAGTTTTAATTATATGTATATCGTAATTAAAAAGATTAAATAACAAAAATTTTTTCATTATAAAACCTCCGTTCAATATTAATATTATTGACACAATTAACCTTTTTATAATTACAATGTATAAAAAGATATAAATTGGACAACAATAAAGGTATAAGTATCTATAAGGTGTGGAGGAAAATAAAATGAAAAAAGTATTTTTTATGTTTTTAAGCTTTGTATTATTGTTTTGTGTTTTAAATGAATGTTTTGGTACAAGCATTAATGCATCGGCTGGAACGTATCAAAAGTCAAGTGATGTTCAAAGAGATATTGCAAAAAAATTAATAAGATTTCATGTTCTTGCTAATAGTGATTCTGATAAGGATCAGGAACTAAAAATTAAAGTTAAGGATAAAGTTATAGGATATATGTCTTCTAAGCTTAAGAATTGCAAAAACATTGATGAGGCAAGGAAGGTTCTTATTGAAAATGATGACAACATTAAAAATATTGCAGAAAAGGTTATAAAAGAAAATAATTATAATTATGGTGTTAGGACGGAATTGGCTCAAGTTGAGTTCCCGGTTAAAAGTTATGGTGATGTTATACTTCCAGAGGGGAAGTATGAAGCTTATAGGGTGCTTATTGGCAAAGCAGATGGGCATAATTGGTGGTGCGTTATGTTTCCTCCACTGTGTTTTACAGATATTACAAAAGGCGAGGTTGAAGAGGAAAAGACGCTTAATGAGATGAAAAAGGTTCTTACTAAAAAAGAATTCGATACCATTAATAACTCTAAAAAAGATAATAATATAAAAGTTAAATTTAAAATACTTGAAGAATTAAAATCAATAGCTAAGAAAATAAGTGCAGATATTAATTAAATTTTAAATCTGCACTAAAAGCGCTTTCTTTATTTTTTTTTTCGTGTATTAATAATGAAAGTAAGTTATATATATCTCTACCACTTGAAGGCTTTGAAAACTTAGCACAATTGGTTTTCATTGCTTCAAGTATTGAAGGATAAGATATTATATTTCTTATTATTTCCGTACAGTTTGAACCATCTTCAAGGCGTACGGCAAGATTGTGCTTAAGCAAAAAGCTTTCATTCTTTTCTTCTTGTCCCGGTATAGGAGAAAACAATGCTATTGGGATATGGCAAAATAGTGCTTCTGTTATGGTTAAACCGCCTGGTTTAGTAAGCAGCAAATCGCAAGCTTGCATATATTTATTAACATCTTTTGTATATCCAAGTATTCTTGTTTCTATCTTTGCATTTTCCTTTAATTCTATTAGTTTAGAGTAAAGTTTTTTATTATTACCAGCAATCACTATAAGTTGTATATTTATATTTGATACAGAAAGCTGTTCATAAATTGCACTTATTTTTCCCATTCCAAGGCTTCCACCCATTATCATTAAAGTTTTTTTATTTGGATCTAAACCTAATTCTTTGAGAGTAGTACTTCTATCAAATTTTTTCATGAAATCAGGATCAACAGGTATTCCAATATCATGAATACATTCTCTTTTTACTCCTCTTTTAACCATTTCTTCTACCATATCTGAATTTGAAACTATATATGAATCAACTTTAGGTCGTATCCAGAAACTGTGGGGAGCATAGTCTGTAAGCATGCATACCATAGGGATTTCAAGTACTTCTTTAGATTTTAATATAGAAACCATCTCCATTGGGAAAGGATGCGTACAAACAATTATCTCTGGATTAAGTTCTTCAATTTTTGGAAGAAGTTTATATGCTAAAAATTCATTTAATTTATTGCTTAAAGATGCTAAATTATCATCTTTTTCCGTGTAATTGTAAAGCTTACCGAAAAGTGATGGAGAAACTTTTATGGTTTTAAGATAGCCACCAATAATTACTTTGTCTAAAAATGGATTTATATATTTTATAGTATCTAATATGTTAACTTCCGAGTCTGGTTCATACTGCATTATATAGTTTTTTAACGCAAATGCAGCGTGTCTATGACCACCACCAGCTGAAACAGAAAGAATTAAAACTTTCATTATAAAATTCACCCTTTAAATATTAGTCTTTGGATAAAAATAATATTTAATGTTTATCCATACTTATTTTGCTGTACTTCAATTATATATAATATGACATAAATTATAAACACTTTTCCTAATTATTTTAACTTATATAGGTATATTATTTCAATAAAAATGAAAACTATAACTATTATAAGATGTATTGCTTAAGAAATTCAAATTAGTATTAGTGTAATTTATAGCTGATTTTAGGCAGTATATCTATATTAATTTATAGGAGTGAATTGATATGAAGGATAGTACAAAAAGAATTTTATACACTGCAGCTACAGCAATTATAGTTGTTTTTTCGACTACGTTTGCAATCTTAATGACACTTGAAAGAATGGATTATAGAAATTATCTTCAAGCAGAATATAATAAAAATATGTATCAACTTATAAATTCTGTTGAAAATGTGGGGAATAATTTAGCTAAGGTACCTGTGCTTGGTTCGAGGGAACAGGATATAGTGGTTTTTGATGAAATATTTAGATATTCCGCTGTCGCGAATGATAAGCTTCACTCTCTTCCAGTATCGCAAGATAAACTTGGAGCTACAAGTAAATTTCTATCACAGCTTGGGGATTTTTCTTATGTTCTAGGAAATAAAATTTCAAGAGGTGGAGAACTCAGCAATAGTGATGTGGCTCAAGTTGAAAACCTTAAGCTTCAATCATATAATCTTGAGAATCAACTTAAGTCTGTTCAAAATGATATAAATGCTGGAAGGGTAAAATGGGGAGAAATTAGACAAAAAGCTAGTGGCGTTTTAGCATCTACTAGTACACCAAGTGTCTCTGATGAATTTAAAGGAATACAAAAACAGGCAGCGCAATATCCTTCATTGGTTTATGATGGTCCGTTTTCAGATAATAATATGAATGTTAAACCGAGAGTACTTTCACAAAAAAAGGTATCATCAGCCCAGGCTCAAACTGTTATTAAAGAAGCGATTGGTGCTAAACGAATAAAAAGGATAGAAAGAAAAAGTGATGGAAATGGAACAATACCTACATACATGTTTGATGTGTATATGGTTGGAAGAAATAAAGGTACGGAAAAGATAACCTGTGAAGTTAGTCAAAATGGTGGAAAAATGCTGTCTATTATTGATAATAGGGTTGCAGGAAAGGCAACTATGGATATAAACACTGCTTCTCAAATAGGAAGAAAATATCTAAATAAAATAGGATATAAAAATATGTTCCCAACTTATGTGCTTAATTATAATAATGTAGCCGTTATAAGCTACGTAAACAGCACTGACAATATGCTTATATATCCTGATATGATAAAGCTAAAAGTATCCATGGATGATGGAAATGTAGTTGGTCTTGAAGCTGATAAATATCTTAAATCAAATTATAATAGAACTATTCCATCACCAAAAATAACCGAAGCAAAGGCTAGAGAAAGAGTTGGTAAGAGATTAAGCATTAAAAGTGTAAGGACAGCAATAGTTCCTACTGAAACAAATAAAGAGGTTCTATGTTACGAATTCTCCGGAAGCTATAAAGGCGATGATTTTATAGTATATATAAATGCTCAAACCGGCTATGAAACAAGAATTCTCCAAATTAGAAATACCCCAAATGGAAAATTAACAATGTAAACATCTGGGGGTTTGGGCGAAGCCCATGTGATTTGAGAACAATAAAATATTACTTTTTATATTAAAGTGAAAACTTAAAAATTAGTCTTATTAAGCTCTGGGGGTTTGGGCGAAGCCCATGTGATTTGAGAACCCAAAACTAGTCCCCGCTATAATATAATTTTGAATTTATATAAAAATGTACTATGATGTTCAGCTGGCTGAACGAAAAAGCATTTAAATGATGTTATAACCTTAATCTTTGAAATGATAAATAATATGACCACTGTATTAATTTTTTAGTGCAATGGTCACTTATTTATTATAGAAGAATTAGGAGAAGTTAATGATTTTTTTACTATAGAAAATGATTGTAAGACATGGAAGTTACTTAAATCAGTATAGTTAGCTGCATTTTAATATTTTGATCTATAAATAAAATAATTACACAGCTGTATTAGTAATCCTGAAACACATAAAATTAAAAGTATAGAAGTAGAGTTTAGGCTTACTTTGTTACTACTAACTAGAAAACTTAGTACAGCGATAAGTCCCCAAAGTATATCAAAACTTGCACCTTTAGATTTATAGCTTATAAGTTCTTTTCTTTCATCGCTAAATCTTTCACTTGTATTGTTTTTAGATTTTTTTAATAAATATGCGAACAATAAAAAGGATACAAGAGCTATGATAAAACATACCCAATATCCATTTTTCATAGTCAACAAATCAAAAATTCCAATGACCGAAAAAAATAAAGTGAACATAATCGAACTTAGAAATATTGAATCGAGTTCCTTATTATTTTTCATTTAAATCATCCTCCTCATAAATAAAAATATCTTCAATATTCATGTTGAAATATTTTGCGATTTTAAATGCAAGAATAATTGATGGATTGTATCTACCATTTTCAAGTGAACCTATTGTTTGTCTCGATACTTCAAGTGCCTTTGCAAGATCTTCTTGGCTTAGGTTCCTTTGTTTTCGTATTTCTTTAAGCTTGTTTTTCAAATTTTCACCTCTTAGTGGAATTAATATTTATAAAGTGTTTTTTATTTAAGAATTTATAAAAATGGAAAGCTAACTTTACACTTATAGTAGTCCATATAAAGTATAATGTCAAGTAAGCTTTCCGTAAATTTGAGGATATTGGTAACATGTTAATTAAATACATTTTTTTTTATCATTTAAAATAATAGTTTCTAAAATTCAAATAAATCTGGCTGATGTACTAATTTTTTTTAGCATATCAGTTGCTTATTTTTATTGTATTAAATTCAGTTAAGGTTAAAGAATAAGCTGGAAGTTATATATTAGTTATATACAAAATGGTTATAATTTTATATAATAGGATAAATTGGAAATGAAATTTATAATTTATTTACTCAATTATGGCCAAATAAAGAATTGCATAAACAAGCGTTATTGTAAGTATTTGAACGAGGGTTAGCTACAGATACTGATTATTACTTATCTGCAGTTGAAAATGGAAAAGTAATTGAATTTTCAGCATTTTATATCGCAAATAACTTTTGGCAAGAAGGGATTATTGCATATGATTATGGAATGATTGTAGATGAGAAAAATAGAGGACAAGGAATAGGCAAAAGTTTAATTGATAAGGCTTGCCCAATATCCAAAGAATTAGGCTGTAAAAGATTTGAATTAGACTTAGGTTTTCAAAGAGAAGGTGCTCATAAATTCTATGAATCAATTGGATTTGAAAAAAGAGCATACCTTTTTTCAAAGATACTATAGAATATAGGCAAATTTCAATTTTGCTGTAATATCAATGTTATATACAAAGTGGTTAAAATTTAATAGAATATAATAAATTTACAATTGATAAAATAAGCGCCATAAGAAGAAAGGATAAAAGCTATGGAATATGAAATTATACATTTACCAAAAGATAAATGGAAGGGAACTATAATTCCAATAAAGTATAAAACAGATAAATATTATGATGTTATAGTAAATAGAATGGATAAAGGATTTACTATTGAGATAGAAAAGAAAGACTTTATAGAGCCAGTAACTCATACACCAGAAGAATATGATTTTTCAGATAAGTTATATGAAGATCACTGGGAGAAGGCTTATGCTTGGGGAGTTTTAGTTAATGATGAATTAGTTGCTGCAATTGAAACTGATCAAGAAGTATGGTCTAATCGTTTAAGAATTACAGAACTTTAGGTGGCAGAAAAATATCAAAAGCAAGGAATAGGTCATGCATTAATTAAAATGGCAAAGGAACAAGCAAGAAGGGAACGTCGTCGTGCTATTATGCTAGAAACACAATCTTGTAACGTTAATGCAGTAGATTTTTATCAGCATGAAGGCTTTAGCTTAATTGGTATGGATACTTGCTGCTACAGTAATGATGATTTACAAAGAAAAGAAGTAAGGTTAGAATTTGGATGGTTTCCAGAAAAAAAGAAAAGATTAAATGATGAAGAAATAGAAGTTAGAATGGAAACAACGGAGGATTGGTATAATGTAGAGTTAATGGTACAGCATGCATTTTGGAATAAGCATCATCTTGGATGTGATGAACATTACCTTGTACATAAATTACGTCAAGATAAAGACTATCTTCCAGAGCTAAGCAGAATAGCAGTGAAGGATGGAGAGGTAATAGGATGTATAATGTATTCAAAAGCACAAGTTGCTGATGGGACAGATATACATAAAATTATAACCTTTGGACCTCTTTGTGTAGCTCCTAAATGGCAGGGATGCGGAGTTGGTGAACTGTTATTAAGAAAAACGATGAAGTTAGCTGTAAATAAAGGGTATAAAGGAATTGTGATTTTTGGAGAACCAGATTATTATCCTAGAATAGGATTTAAAACATGTGATAATTTTAATATTACAACTGCTGATGGTAAAAACTTTGATGCATTTATGGGATTTGAATTAGCAAAGGGTAGTATGAAACACATAAAAGGAAAATTTTTTGAATCCCAAGTTTTTGATAATCTTTCGGAGAAAGAAGTGGAACATTATAATAAAAAGTTTCCTCAACTACAAAAATTAAGATTCCCAGGACAATGGAATTAAAAGTAAAAATTACAATTTGCTTACTGACTCGTGGTCAAATAAAGAATAACATTAGAATTTATATGTTGTTTTAAATAGGCAATAAGTTTATTGCAGATCATATAAAGGGGGAGATGATTACATGGGTATTCATCAATTTAATATAAATTCTTTATCAGATGATGAATTTGTAAATGGAGAAGTTAAATATATTGTGAAAAAAAATCAATGTAGATTATTAGATGGAAGAAGAACTCCAGGATATATAGAGGATTATTTTGAAGATACAGCAATGTTTAGATGGAGAATTATTGATTTTGAGGATAAAGGAAATTACTGGGACTTACCTGTTGAAGATATAAAGTCATTTCAAATTTTAAAGAATTCTGAAGAGCTAGATATGGAAGCTGTAGATAGAATAACTGAAAAAATTAATTTTTTTAATAAATCAATAGTTATACAAGCAGATATAATAAAAAAAGAAATGGTAGAAGAAAAGATAAATATTGTTGAAAGAAATATTCTTAATTGGTTTAAAGATAATTCAAATAAATTATTAATTGAACAAGCTATGAATTTAAATTCCGAGGAGGGAAATAAGGAGCTTATCAAAGATATAAAACGATATATGAAGTCAATAGAAATGGATTGCATAGAAGAAAAGACATCAAGTGAAATTGTATTAAATCCAAACTCAGAATGGCTTAAAGGAATAAAGATAATTCTCGCTAAATTAGGAATTGTGAACTATAAAAATAAGATATTAAGAGATGAAAAATATTTGATAATATGGGTGGAGAGAAAAGGATAATAGAATATATAATTAATCGTATTGCGTATGTACGATCCTACTTTAAGATGTTAAATATTGATGAGGTAATATTATATAGGGGAATGTCTACTGAGCGTGAATGGATAAATTGCTATGAAAAATCTCTTACATCATGGACATTTAGTTTAGAGGTAGCTCTATCCTTTGCTGATTTAGATAAAAATAATAAATATAAAAATGGGTATGTGATTAAAAGGACAGTACCTATTGAAAATATATTTATGACATATTTGGAAACGGAGTCAATGAACAAGCAATACAAAGAATGTGAAGCAATTCTTTTCTTTGATAATGAAAAAGGATACTACTAAATATTGTATTCAGATAGTTTCTTTCTTGCTATTTAAAATAACAGTTGCTAAAATTGAAATAAATAACTAAACTATAACGTATAAGATAAATTTAAAGGAGCGATAACATGAAAAAGAAAATAGCTATATTATTTGGTGGACAATCAACAGAACATGAAGTTTCAAGAGTATCAGCAGCATCCGTTTTAAGAAATATTGATCCCACCAAATATGAAGTATATCCAATAGGGATAACTAAAAAAGGCGAATGGTTTGAATATAGTGGAAGTATAGATGATATAGAAAATGGTAAGTGGGAGAATAATGAGTTTTATAAAAGCCCAAAGGCACAGGATGTGTTATTTAATAAAGAAGTAGATGTTGTTTTTCCTGTATTACATGGGCTTTTTGGAGAGGATGGAACTGTTCAAGGTCTGTGTAAACTTGCTGGAGTGCCATGTGTAGGACCTGGAGTATTGTCTTCATCAATAGGTATGGACAAGGTTTATACTAAGTATGTACTTGAGCATTTTAATATAAAACAGGCTGATTATGTAATTGTAAATTTAAGCGAATATAAAAAGCAAAAAGAAGAGATAATAAAAAATATTGAAAAAAATTAAGTTATGCTGTGTTTATAAAACCATCTAATAGTGGATCATCTGTTGGTATAACAAAAGCTCATAACAGAGAAGAATTAGAAAAAGGATTAGAAGAAGCACTTAAATATGATAGAAAGGTTCTTGTAGAAAATGCAATTAATGCAAGAGAAGTTGAAGTTGCAGTTCTTGGAAATGATGAGCCTAAAGCGTCTATTCCAGGTGAAATATTACCTGCCAAGGAATTTTATGATTATGAAGCAAAATATCAAAATGCAGCATCCAGACTTTTAATTCCTGCAAATTTAAGTGATGATAAGCTTGAAGAGGTTAGAAAAACTGCGGTAGAAGTGTATAAGGCTCTTGATTGTGCAGGAATGGCAAGAGTTGATTTTCTTGTTGATAAGGATACTTTAGATATATATCTTAACGAAATAAATACTATTCCAGGTTTCACAAGTATAAGTATGTATCCTAAATTATGGGAAGCTACCAATAAAGGATATAAAGATTTAATAAATGAACTTATAGAACTTGCTATTGAAAGAAATAATGCTTAAGGAGATATTAGCATATGGCAAAAAAGGCAATAATAAGTGTTTTTAGTGGAGAAAATGAAAATAATGACGAGCCCATATCTGTAACAACTCCAGGAGAATTTTATAAGAGAAATGATTGTTACTATGCTGTTTATAAAGAGACAGAAATATCTGGCATGGAAGGTACTACAACTACGCTTAAAATAAAACCAGATAAGTTTTCTATTTTAAGAATGGGCACTACATCAACTAAAATGGAATTTCAAAAAGATAAGAAAACTTTTTCGCTATATGATACTCCTTATGGAACATTAGAACTTGAGATAAACACAAAACAATTGCAAATAGACATAAATGATGAAGGCGGTAAAGTTTCTGTTAAGTATGAGCTTAATATATCAAAGCAAAGTAAGCAATTAACTAATCTTCAAATAGAAATTAAAGTAATCTAATTTTTGTAATTGATGTTTATAAATTGTTATCGTGCGAAAACTTAAGTTATACATGTTTCAAAATGCTATGTTTAGGGTATTATGAGATATGCATAATTTAATAGTTGATTCGGTACCTTATGCTATGTTCAAATGGAGTAATGGTAGTTAAACTTTAAAAATACCATTACTCCATTGTTTTGATTGCTAAAATTTTGTCAATAATCATAATAAATGGTTTGTTGGTAATAAAAATATCCAATTATTGTGGTGGAGTGATTTAAATGATTAAAAGAAGATATGACAAAATAATAGAACTAATGTGTGAATATAAAGGAATAAGTAGAAAAGAACTATGCAAACTATTAAAAGATAAAAATTGCAAATATATGCTTTTTCTCCTCCTAAGAAAATATGGAGTTGGGTATGAATTCATAAAAAAGGATATGCCCACATTTAGTAAAAGAACTATAAATTGCAACTTCAAAAGAGCTGAAAAGATGTTTTTGATAAACAAGGAATTTAGAGATATGTACTTTGAATTTGAAGATGAGATTGAAAAAATTTAATATATAAAAAATAAAATAGTAGAAAAAAGTATATTTATGTGTTAAAATAATATGTATGTGCTGAAAGGCAATAAGAAACCTATCATACATGATAGGGTAATTTCTATTATATGCCCTCAAGGCAATATTGTCAATACAAAAACGAAAAAATACTTAAATTTTTAGAAAATTTTAAATATAAATTATATGGGAGGTAATTTAATGAAAACAAAGTATATATTTGTAACTGGAGGAGTTGTATCATCTCTTGGAAAAGGAATTACAGCAGCTTCTCTTGGAAGGTTGCTTAAAAATAGAGGACTTAAGGTATCTATCCAAAAGTTTGATCCTTATATAAATGTGGATCCAGGAACTATGAGCCTTATCAACATGGTGAAGTATTTGTAACTGATGATGGTGCGGAAACTGATTTGGATCTTGGACATTATGAAAGATTTATAGATGAAAACTTAAGCAAGAATAGCAATGTAACTACTGGAAAAGTATATTGGTCAGTTCTTACAAAAGAGAGAAGAGGAGATTTTCTTGGAGGTACTGTTCAAGTAATCCCTCATATAACTAATGAATTAAAAGATAGAGTATATAGAGTTGCTAAAGAAAAAGATGTTGATGTTGTTATAACTGAAATTGGAGGAACTGTAGGAGATATAGAATCACTTCCTTTTCTTGAAGCTATAAGACAGATCAAAGGTGAAGTTGGATCGGAAAATACATGTTACATCCACGTTACATTGGTTCCTTATTTACACAAAGCAGGTGAACTTAAAACAAAACCAACTCAACATTCAGTAAAAGAGCTTAGAAGTATAGGAATCCAACCTGATATTATAGTTTGTCGTTCTGAAAAGGAACTTTCAAAAGATTTAAGAAACAAAATAGGGCTTTTCTGTAATGTAGACGGAAATTCTGTAATACAAAATCTTGATGCAGAGAATTTATATGAAGTGCCATTAATGATGCATGAAGAGGGATTAGATAGCATTGTATGTGAAAAATTAAGCTTAAAATGCAAGGATGCTGATAATTCTGAGTGGATAAAGATGGTTGAAAACTTAAAAAGTTTATCAAAAGAAGTTACCATAGCACTTGTTGGAAAATATGTTGAACTTCACGATGCATATATATCTGTTGTTGAAGCTTTAAATCACGGTGGATATGCTAATAATGCCTCAATAAACATAAAATGGGTGAATTCGGTTGATGTTACAAGAGAAAACGTTAATGAAATATTAGACGGAGTAGATGGAGTTCTTGTGCCAGGAGGATTTGGAGATAGAGGAATAGAAGGAAAGATAGAAGCTACAAAATGGGCAAGAGAGAATAAAGTTCCTTTCTTTGGAATATGTCTTGGAATGCAGTGTGCGGTAATAGAATTTGCTAGAGATGTACTTGGATATGAAGGAGCACATAGTTCGGAAATAAATCCTGAGACAAAATATCCTGTAATTGATTTAATGCCAGAACAAAAGGATATAGATGATAAGGGCGGTACTATGAGACTTGGTTTATATGCATGTAAGCTTTATAATGAAACTAATGCTTCAAAAGCTTATAATGAGCAAGTAATATATGAGAGACACAGACATAGGTATGAATTTAATAATGAGTATAGAAAGAATATTGTTGAAAAGGGAATGATTCTTGCGGGAACAAGTCCAGATGAGAGATTAGTTGAAATAGTAGAAGTGAAAGATCATCCTTGGTTTGTTGGTGTTCAATTCCATCCTGAATTTAAATCAAGACCTAATAGACCACATCCTCTTTTTAGAGATTTTATAAAAGCAGCTTGTGATTATGAAGAAAAATAATATGTTCAATATGCAGGGACAACTACCCTGTATATTTTTTGAGTGATTTGAAAAATGTATTTAAAATAGAAAAGTATTAAAGGATTTTTAGAGTGGATATAGAATATTACTTTATTAAGTTATTAACTTTATACTTTAAGAAAAGTATGGAGGTGAAAGTATGATATTGGATACTTCGCTCAGTATAGCTTTAAAGGATGAGCTTGGAAGATATAACATCGGAAATATAAATCTTTTTAAAATTGAAGAAGCTAATAATATTTTTAAACTTATGAAAATAAAATTAAAAAATAAAAATACAGTAATGGTAAGTTTAAAGTGCCCGTTATGCGAAAAATGGCACAGCTTTAACTATTGCATTAATGATATGATAAATCAAGAGTTAATTGTATGTGGGTGTAAGACGCTTGGTACACCAGTACTGTTTATTGGTGAAAATGACAGAGTAAGTGATAGGGTAAAGCAGTATAATAGGGTGATTAAGGAAACTTATGCTATTTTCTAATGCCACTTTTAATGCGGTGATTTTTAAAAATACTTGATTTTTCAGCATTTTAAGTTTAATATATATAAATATGGTTTAAAATATTATTTAAAAAACATTTTAAGTACGTACATTTAGTAGTTTTGAATTTTAAATGTAGTTTCGATTATCTCTTTTCTAAAAAATTCTAAAATACTTTTAAATATTATTTTTGTTGAAAATCTGATTTGACTTCATAAAATTCTCATTTTACAAGTTAAAAATTAAAATTAGTATTTGCGGAGGTGTTGACTTTTTGATTAATGATGAGTTAGAAAGTATGACTCTTGTTGTTTTAAAAGAAATTGCAAAAAAACTGGAAATTAAGAACGCTTACAAGTACAAAAAGAGTGAGCTGATTAATTTAATAAAAGAAAAAAGAAGTATAAGCATACAAAAAGATGGTGTCATATTAAGAGAGAAAATAAGTCCTAAAAAAATATGGTAGTTGAGGAAAAAGATAGAGAAGAAAATATAAATAATGATGAGAAATCAAATTTACAAAAAAATGAAGTGAAAGCTAATTCTAAAAATAATGTTTCTAGAGAAGAGAAAAATGAGAAATTCAAAGAGATGGTTGATGAGTCAGATTCTGCAAAGGGAGTTTTAGAGCTTGTTGAAAATAACAACTTTGGATTTTTGAGAGGAAAAAATTATCTAACTAGCCAAGATGATATATATGTTTCTCCATCACAAATAAGAAGATTTAATTTAAAAACTGGAGATGAAGTTCAGGGAAAGGTTAGAATTCCGAAAGAAGGAGAAAAATTTAAAGCACTTTTGTATGTTCAAAAAGTAAACGGTGAAAATCCGGAAAAAGCCGTAGGAAGAACTCCATTTGAAAAATTGACACCAATTTATCCTAATAGTAGATTGATACTCGAAAAAACAGTAATGAGTTATCAACTAGATTGATGGATTTAATATGCCCTATAGGTAAAGGACAAAGAGGAATTATTGTAGCTCCACCTAAAGCAGGAAAAACCACATTGCTAAAAACGGTTGCACAGAGTTTAACTGCTAATCATAAGGAAATAAAACTTATAGTTGTTCTAATAGATGAAAGACCAGAAGAAGTAACAGATATGCAGAGAAGTATAAATGGAGAGGTAATATATTCTACATTTGATGAGGAACCTGAACATCACACTAAAGTTGCATATATGGTTTTGGAAAGAGCTAAGAGAATGGTAGAACAAGGTCAGGATGTTGTTATACTTATGGATAGTATAACAAGACTTGCGAGAGCGTATAATCTTACAATTACCCCAACGGGTAGAACTTTGTCAGGAGGATTAGATCCTGGAGCTCTTATAATGCCAAAGAAATTTTTTGGCGCAGCAAGGAATATAGAAGAAGGAGGAAGCCTTACTATACTTGCTACAGCACTTGTTGATACAGGCAGCAGGATGGATGACATGATATTTGAGGAATTTAAAGGAACGGGAAATATGGAGGTTCATCTTGATAGAAAACTTCAAGAGAGAAGAATATTCCCTGCGGTAGACATATATAAGTCAGGAACTAGAAAAGAAAATGAACTTCTTTCACCAGAGGAATTAGAAGCTGAATTTAAGGTTAGAAAGATATTGTATAATGAGAATAACGTTCAGGAAATTACTGAAAGGCTTATTAATATGCTTAACGAAACAAAAAATAATAAGGAACTTGTAGGGTTCATTAATAAGGGTAAACTTTCTAAATAAAATCTATGATATAAAATAAAGCTAAAGAATAAAATTAATATTGGAAATAATTGTATGAGAGCGTATATGAATTTGAATAAAACAAGTTCGTGTATGCTTTTTTATGCGATTGTAAAAAGTAATTGAAGTATTATTTTTGTAAATATAGTATATGACATATATAAAGAAGTAAGAGATGAACCTACTGATATCAATTTGATAAGGCTGATAAGCTATGAAAGGATATGAAAGTTTAGGAAGTTAAAGATGTTTTTTAAAACGAAAAAGGAAAGGACTTCTTGCCCTTTCCATTGTTAATAATTAAAAAATTATTTATCTGCTGGTAAATTGTATTTCTTTCTGAATTTTTCAACTCTACCACCAACATCAACAATTTTTTGATGACCTGTATAAAATGGATGGCATTTTGAACAAATATCTACTTTAAGTTCTTTTTTAGTAGAACCTGTAGTAAAGGTATTTCCGCATGCACATGTTACAACAGCATCTTCATGGTATTCTGGTTGTATTTCTTTTTGCATTATATTCACCTCTCTCAAATATCCACAGTATTAACTACGCCATTATATCATAATTAAACAATTTTAGTCAATAAATTAGCTATAAAATTTATAGCGAAGGAATAATGTTTTGTCTCATACACATATGCGGGGTTTGGGCGTAAGTCCATTATCCTTCTAGAATAAGATAAAAGCATTTTCAATAATAAATTCTATAAATCTAAGGTGAAAAAATTCCTCCGTACCTACGGAATTTTAGATGTAAACTCGTGCAATCCACTATATAAATTTTTATAATTTATTTTATAGGGCTGTCGCACCAAATATATTAAGTTATAATTTGTAAAAATTGTGAAGCAATAACTAATTTTTTTCGCCTAAAAAGAAGGCGAAAAAAAGCTAAGACCAGCTAGTAATAGTCAATAGTTTAAAGAAAAAAAAGTTAGAAATATTTTTAAAATAAAAAAAGTGTATAGCAAACAAACCATTAAAGCAACCGAATAATGGAAAAAAATTCAAGACAGTTAAATTGGAAAAACATTATTAATAGTTTAATTTAGGGTGTCAGCTACGCTGAGCACTATATTTTAAGCGCTTTGCGTGCATTAAGTTTAAGATTTTTTGTAGCGACAGCGGAGAAAAATCATCCTTCACTGTACTCTGTCCTCTGTACTTTGTACTCTGAGTTAAATTCCAGTTTGTCGTGGTAAACTTGGAATTTGCAATTTTTAAGTTGTCAGTTTTTAATATATAATAATTGGGAGATGTATAAAATGAATTATTTAAATGATGTTAAAGATTCTATTGGAAATACTCCAATTTTAAAAATAAATAATATTCCATTTAAAGAGGGAGTAAATGTATTTGCTAAGCTTGAAAATTTTAATCCAGGTGGAAGCGTCAAGGACAGAATAGGGGTATACATGATTAATAAAGCTGAAGAAAGTGGAAAGTTAAAAAAGGGCGGAACAATAATAGAAGCTACAGCAGGAAATACAGGGATAGGCATTGCACTGGCAGCTTTAAATAAAGGATATAGAGTTATATTTGTAGTACCTTTGAAGTTTTCAATTGAAAAACAAAAAATAATGAAGCTTTATGGAGCAGAAATTATTCATACCTCAAGAGAAAAGGGTATGCTTGGTGCTGTAGCAAAGGCTGAAGAGCTTTTAAAAGAAATACCAAACTCTATAGCACTTAAGCAATTTGAGAATACTGCAAATCCACTTGCACATTATGAAACCACAGGACCGGAAATATATAAAGCATTAGATGGTAAAATAGATTATTTTGTGGCAGGAGCTGGAAGTGGCGGCACTTATACTGGTATAGTTAAATTTCTAAAGGAAAAAAATCCGGAAATAAAGGGTATATTAGTAGATCCTGTCGGTTCAACTATGGGAGGTGGAAAAGAATTATGCTATAATATAGAGGGCATAGGAAATGATTTTATACCTGATACTATGGATATGAAGCTGGTTGATGAAGTTATAAAAGTAAATGATAATGAAGCCTTTGAAATGGTTAAGACTTTAGGAATAAAAGAGGGTCTTGTTGTTGGTTCATCTTCTGGTGCAGCTATGGCCGGAACTTTAAAATTGACTGAGAAAATAGCAGGAGGTAATGTAGTGACGCTATTTCCAGATAGAGGAGACAGGTACTTTAGTAAAGAATTATTTTAGAGAAGCATGATAATTTGAAAGTCCTCCTTCAATTTTAAGGATACATGAAATTTTTAAATTTATGATACGTAATGTTTTACAAATAATTTAGAAAATTAAGAGTACAAAGTATAGATGACAGAGTACAGTGAAGGGTGATTTTTCTCCGCTATGCTATTGAAAATCTCTAAATATATTTTCAATTCAATAATTATAACAGTTTATTTGATTTTTTAGATTTTACGTAATGAAATGGAGTAAAATCATCTATAACTGTACTCTGTACTTTTTAATCTGTACTCTGCATGAAGGGTGGCTATTCAATGAATTATGATTTTGACAAAATAGTAGAAAGAAGAAATACAAGCTGTGTAAAATGGGATGCAGGAGATAAGGATGTACTTCCAATGTGGGTGGCAGATATGGATTTTGAAGTTCTGCCAGAGATTTTAGAAGCAGTAAAAAAGAGGGCTGAACATGGTGTATATGGATATACTTTGTTTAGTGATGAATATTATAATGCGGTGATATCCTGGGTTAAAGAAAAACACAATTGGGATATAAAAAAAGAGTGGATTATATATTCACCAGGCGTTGTTACAGGACTTAATCTTATAGTAAAAGCACTAAATCAAGTTGGGGATAAAGTTGTTATTCAAACGCCTGTTTACTACCCATTTTATAGGGCCATTGAAAATAATGGTTTTAGAGTTCTTAAGAATCCATTAAAATTTGAAGATGGAAAGTACAAAATGGATTTCGAAGATCTTGAGAAAAAGCTTAAAGATAAACGAGTTAAGACATTAATTTTATGCAGTCCGCATAATCCTGTTGGAAGAGTGTGGACTAAGGATGAACTTAAAAGATTAGGTGATTTATGTCTTCAAAATGGGGTTACTATTATTTCTGATGAAATTCATTCAGACATAATTTATAAAGAAAATGAACATACTACTTTTGCAAGCATAAGCAAAGAGTTTGAAAATAACTCTATAGTATGTATGTCTGCAAGCAAAACTTTTAATTTAGCAGGACTTAGAACTTCGAGTCTTATTATTCCAAATGAAGTATTAAGAAGAAAAGTTATAAATGTAATAGATAGTGTTGGAAATGCAGAACCTAATGCTTTTAGTGAATGTGCCACAGTTGCAGCCTATAATTATGGAAAACAGTGGCTAAGTGAAATGATTGATTACTTAAAGGGAAATTTGAATTTTATGAAGGAATATATAAATGAAAACATGCCTTATATAAAAGTCATAGAACCAGAAGGAACTTACCTAGCGTGGCTTGATTTTAGAGCGCTTGAAATGGAACCTAATGAACTTCACGAATTTATTCTCAAAAAAGCAAAGGTTTGGTTTGATGAAGGATACATATTTGGTTATGAAGGAAACGGCTTTGAAAGAATCAATTTAGCATGTCCAAGAATTATTTTAAAAGAAGCACTTGAGAGAATTAATAAAGCGATTAACCAAAGTAGAGAGTAGAGAAGGATGATATTTTGAAATTACCAAAAGAATTTTATGGTAGGGATACTATAGTTGTAGCTAAAGAGCTTTTAGGAAAAACTTTTGTGCACGAGGTAGAAGGTATTAAAACCTCTGGGAAAATTGTGGAGACGGAAGCCTATAGAGGGATAAAGGATAAAGGAGCACATGCCTATGGTGGCAGAAGAACACCAAGAAATGAAGCTTTATACGGACCAGCGGGATATTCTTATGTGTACTTTATATATGGATTATATTACTGCATGAATGTAGTTGCTATGAAGGAAGGAATTCCAGAAGGAGTTCTTATAAGAGCTATAGAGCCAATTTCAGGAATAGAGACTATGAGTGAGAGAAGGTTTAAAAAGCCATATAGTGAACTGTCAAAATATCAGCTTAAAAATTTAACTAATGGACCCTCTAAGCTTTGTTTAGCAATGGACATTACAAAAGCGCAAAATTCTATAGATTTATGCGGAGGGGAGCTTTACTTTGAGGAAACCGAAAATGAGCCTTTTGAAATAGTTGAAGCCAAAAGAGTTGGTATAGATTATGCAAAAGAGGCTAAGGACTATCTTTGGAGGTTTTATATAAAAGGAAATAGGTATGTGTCGGTGAAATAGTTTCTTAAGTTTTTACCAGAAATACTGTTGATGGAATTAAAAATCGAATAAGGTTATTAAATTGTGGAATGAGTCAAATTTTTGACTCATTTTTGCGTTTTATTTGTTATACATTTTACAAAAATATTATTGCATTTATGCAAAAAAATGGGTATCATAAATATATAAATCTTTTGTTGTATATTCACTTAATAGATAATAAATACCAAATGCCAAATCAACTCTAAGTAAATCTCTGTATTCTATTAAAAACTTATAACATAAATAACTTTTCATTAAAGTTGTTCAATTTCCTGTGTTTTTAAAACTATTGTAAATAGGGGGAGTAATACCATATGTATCAATTAATTATCATCTTCTTCATAATAACATGTATAACGGATGGAATTTATTTTTTATGGTTAACATTGTTGTTATTATTTCCGCCAGTATTACACTTAAAAGATAAAGAATATATTGATGATATTGATCTGCATTTTTTTATACTTGTACCCTGTCTTAATGAGGGAAAAGTTATTTATGAAACAGTGAGAAATCTATTATCATTAAATATGCCAAATACTGTTTTTATAGTAATTAACGATGCTTCTAATGATAATACTTCAACAATACTTGAAGGAATTGTCGATACTCGTTTAAGAGTTCTAAATCGTGTTCTTCCAAATGCCCAAAAGGGTAAGGGTGCAACTTTAAATGATGGATATGAATATGTAAAAGGGATTGTAAGTGAAGAGGGACTTCAGCCTTCAAAAGTGGTTCTTGGGGTTATGGATGCAGATACGTTCATTAAGAGAAGCTTACTAGAAAAAATAGCTATTATTATGAACAATGAACCTAAAGTTGGCATGGTTCAAGCTCGTGTTAGAATAGGAACTTCAACTCGTAATTATTTTTTACCTTTAATGCAAGATTTGGAATTTTATACTTTTATAAATCGTATGCAGAATGTACGTGAATACACAGGAACAGTTGCGGCAGCTGGAAATGGTCAATTTAATCGATTATCAGCTATGGAAACACTTGGTGATGAACCTTGGAGCCAATGTTTATTGGAGGATTTTGATTTTAGTTTAAGATTGTTATTAAATGGATGGCGTACACGTTTAGTTCAAGATGAAAATATTTACCAACAGGGTGTAATTAGCTATAAAAAATTTGTTAAACAGCGTTCCAGGTGGGCACAGGGGTGTATCCAATGCATGCCGTATATTAGTAAAATAATAAAAGCTAAATATTTATCTCTTTCTGGAAAAATGGAAGTGGCTTATTTTATGATGTTACCTTGGCTGACTTTACTTTCAACTGCGGCACTGTTCTTTTCGTGGTTTTTAATATTATATACGTATTGGCATCACTCCAGCATTATAAGAAGCAAGCTTAGTTCATATCAAGATAATGAACTGTTAGCGTTGTTAATATTAATTCTTATATTTGTGTTTTTGCCTGGAATTGTATTTTCAATATCTTATTGGCGTGACACAAAAGAAAGTTTCTATAAAACTCTGCTTGCAGGTCTATTTATTCCTATCTATAACATGCTGCAAATACCAGCGGTAGTAGTTGCAACTTTTAGGCAAGCTAGTGGAAGAAACAGTTGGATTAAAACCGAACATTTTGTAGACTCTGATAAGGCAGTCTAAAGCAATAACAGGGAGGTAAAGGTTATGGAAAAATCAAATTTAACAGATGCAAATGCGAACGATACTTTAATGCATGGGCGTACAGCTACTATAGTTATAGCTGGCTCAAACGCTGCAGCAGCGCAGAAATCTTGGGCGGATGGTGTTTGCATAGGTTCAAGTTCTAATTGCATTGATGATGCTCAAATTCAGGCTTTAATTAATGAAGCTGTAGCAAATGAATTTACTTCAATTTATATACAGGCATTTGGTACGTTTTGGATTGGAAAACCAATATGTATTCCCTATGGACTGAATTTTTATGTAAATGGTGAAGGTATACCAAATGTAGATTTTAATATTGCAATTTGTACAACTACACCAACAGCAGGAACTCAATTTAGAAGTTCAGCTGCCTGGAATACTACACCTTGGTATGGAACTTGCAATACAGAAGGAACTAGTGTTACGAAGGTTTCAGGCACTTTACCATTTGATTCTAATTGGGTTGGTCAACCTATTTATATAAATGGTAACTATAATCATGTTGCTTCTGTTAATCCGAGTACCAATACTTTAACTCTTACTGATAGCGTACCAACTCAAACAGGGGTACCTTATTATTATTCGCCATCAATATTTGTCAGAGTTAATCCCCACCCTGAAGCAGGGACTATTAATGCTAAAGGTCAAACAAGATTTGAAAATTGTGCTTTAATGCCTGCTTTTGGCGATGCTGCTTATACAGTACCTATATATGGATTAACTGATGAATACGGTGCTAATTTACGATTAGATAATTTTATGTTTCTTCCTTGGGGATGGTTTGAATTAGGTCAACCTGCAATAGATCAAACTAAAAATGTATGTATGGCATTTAATTGCAGGGTGGTAACATGGGAGGAGGAACTGATTGTACAATAGGTTCGATTTATATTTTTGCACATGGAGGGGCAGGTCCATGCTGGGAATCAATAATAGGATATGATTGTGTCAGAGTAAGGAAAATAATGATGTATGGATGTTTTAGAGGAATTTCATTTCAAGATGCTTGGCTAAATGAGATAGATGATCTTGTGGTTTATGCCGCGCAAGGTTTAGCTGTGGCATTTAATACTAATGATGGTCATGGAAATATAATTCATAGGTTAAACTATGAGTCTCTTGGTATATGCTGGATGGGAGATAATCCTTTAGTGTACCTTTATGATGATACTTATGTTCAGATTGATTACTTTTTCAATTGGCCATCATCATATAGTAATAATATAATAACTATAACCAATGATGATTCACGTATAGAAAAGACTTGTCTTGCGTTTAATTTAGGTGATAGTGGTATTGTACAAGTAGTTCCTCGCTCAGTTACTATTCCGTATGCCTTTGGTGGTATAATTGCAACTCCATTCTTAGATGGTGGATATCCATCTATTGGCATTGGAAGCGGTAATATGGCCGTACCAACATCAGGAAATACTTATTATGTAAGAGATCCAGTTGACATTACTATTAGCGGAGGAGCCGATGTTTCTATCATTTGTAAAGATGCCCAAGGTAATATAATTGATAATGGGGTTACTTCTTTGAATCACCGTTTTTTACTAGGTGCAATGCGTTATACCGATGATTATCTTGATACGGGGTGCTCAATAGCTATAACATATACTATTGCTCCAACGGTTGTCGTTGTTCAGGCTGAGATAGGTTCAACAGGAACAATTCCTATTCCGATATCTGGTGTTAATTATGTAGCCTCTAAAATTGGCCTTGATATATCATTTTCAGGAGGTACAGGTGTATCTGCCACAACAATGGATGGTTCAAGTAATACAGGAGGAAATGTTTTAGATACAGGTTTAACCTCAATGGTTGGTTATCATTTATCCCCAGGACAAATAATAAATTTTGGGAATTTTACAATAGTTCCTTCTAGTTTAGTTGTAAGACGACATAGCGAACTTTAACTTGCTGCGCTGAATAATCAATTAATATTTAGAGGTGTGTTGAATGGGTGAGGTAATTATTACTATATTGTGGTTAGTGCCAATTATTTCAATGAGTATTTCTATCGGAGCGGGAATAATTTTATATATTTCTTTATATAATTATAGAAAAAACAAAATGTTAAAGCAAAAAAATAAAGGAGGTGCTGCATGAATTTTATTTATGATTTAATGAAGCAGAAATTTGATTTTATTATTCCTTTATTTTTCATAATTATAGGTATTGTTGTAGCCATAATTATTTTTTTATTGCGCTTTTCTATTTGTACAAAAAGAAAAAAGTATTATTCTAAAATACAAACATCTAATGCTGATACCAAAAAGGAATAATTGAAATATTGATTAGTAACGCACAAAAGTGTCAGGATGAAATCATAAATAGGAAGAACCATAGAAAATAGTGATATTAAAGTAGGTTCATATATTTTTCACCACATCAACTTGTTTTTCATATTATGAAGTGAAGAGCAATAATGGTGTGGTGTTTTGTGTGTTATACGCATTAATACTGGCAGGGGGGAAAGGAACAAGATTATATCCGCTTTCAAGAAAGGAAAATCCCAAACAGTTCTTAAAAATTGTAAATAATAAAAGTTTTTTAAGAAATACTGTTGATAGAATAAAGACTTTGGTAAGCAAGGATAATATATACGTTATAACTAATGAAAACTACATTACAAGAATTTATGATGAACTTCCAGATATACGAAAGGAAAATATATTTACTGAACCTGAGAACAAAGAAACTGCTACATGTATAGGTCTTTCGGCAGTGAAGCTTTTAAAAAAGGACAACGATGCCACAATGATAGTGCTTCCTTCAGATCATTATATTGAAAATGAAAAAGAATTTATAGATACTTTAAAGCAGGGAATTGAGGTTGTTGAGAGAAGAAGAGGGCTTGTTACAATTGGAATAAATCCCACGAGACCCGAAACAGGATATGGCTATATTCAAATGGGTGATAAGATTTTCAACTATGAATCTGTATATAAAGTTGAAAGATTTCTTGAAAAGCCCAATATAGAAGTTGCAAAGGACCTTTTAAGCAAAGGAAATTACCTCTGGAACAGTGGAATGTTTATCTGGAGGGCAGATACGTACTTAAGAGAAATGAATAAATACCTTCCAAAGATGTATAAAGGTATGATGGATATTTATGAAGCGGTTGGAACAGAAAGTGAACATGAACTAATAAATGAGCGATATAGAACAATGGAAGGCATATCTGTTGATTTTGGAATAATGCAAAAAACAAGGAAAGGCTATGTTGTGAAATCAAACTTTGATTGGGATGACCTAGGCAACTTTAGTTCTTTATCAAGATTTTTAAAAGACTATAAAGGCGAAAATACTGTAAGTGATAATGTTTTTTTAGAAGACACAGAGAATTGCTCTATTTTTGGAAGTAAAAACCTCATAATTTGTTTTGGGGTTAAGGACTTAATTGTAGTTGATGCAGGGGATGTTGTTTTAATAATGGACAAAAATAGGGATCAAGAACTAAAACATCTTGTTGAAGAGTTAAAAAATGAAAAGGAAATAGAAGGGTATCTTTAAAAATCCGCTCGAAGTTTTTCGGGCGGATTTTTTATGTTACTTCGCAATTGTTGAAAATTTATATATTGTAGTGTGATTGTACTCTTCGCCAGCTTTTAAAAGTGGAGACTCAAAATGATTATCATTTATAGCGTTCGGAACATATTGAGTTTCAAGGCAGATGGCACTTCTTTTTTCATAGTGAATGCCTCCTTTACCAATATCGGAGCCGTCAAGGAAGTTTGCACTGTAAAATTGCATAGCTGGGGTTGTAGTATGTACTTCCATAACTCTGCCTGTAGCTTCATCAACCAATTTAGTAGCAACCTCATTTAAATTTCCTTTAGTATTTAACATCCAGTTGTGATCATATCCACCGCCAAATTTAAGTTCGTAATAATCTTCATTTATTTCAGCTCCAACAGTTTTTAATTCTCTAAAATCCATTGGGGTTTCGCTTACTTTTATAAATTTGCCGGTTGGAATAGAGAACTCATCAGCTTCTGTGAATTCATCAGAATTTATCATTAATTTGTGGTTCAAAGCTGTTAAAGCTTGGTTACCAGTTAAGTTAAAATAAGAGTGATTTGTAAGATTTACTACAGTGTCTTTATCACTAACTGCTTTGTAGTTTATTTTTAAAGCGTTATCATCAGTGAAAGTATAAGTAATAGTTACATTGAGATTTCCAGGATACCCCTCTTCGCCATTCTTGCTTAAATATGAAAAGGCAAGTACATTCTTTTCACTATCAATTATTTTAGCATTCCAAACAACCTTATCAAAGCCTTTTATGCCGCCGTGTAAGTGATTTTTACCATTGTTTTGAGCTAATGAATATTCCTTCCCGTTAATTGTAAACTTGCCAAAGGCTATTCTATTGCCGCATCTTCCAATAGCTGCTCCAAAAAATTTATCACCTTTTTCATAGGCTTCTATATTTTCATATCCATGTACAACATCAGCTAAAAGTCCATTTTTATCAGGAACAACTAATGAAACTAGAGTAGCTCCATAAGTCATTATTTTTACTTTTGAATTATTAGAATTAGTAAGAGTAAATATATCTACATTTTTACCATCTTTAGTTTTTCCAAAATTATTCTTAACAATAGACATAATAAAGGCCTCCCTTAAAATCAAATTAAATAAATTTTATGTACAATACAATAGTAAACGGTTAACAAATAAAAGTAAAGGTTTAAATTAATAAATTTATATTAATTTTAAAATTGCTTTATGAAGTTTTTTTTTATAATTTTTCACATGACAGGCAAAAACATTTAAACATTAGGGCAATGCATTTAAATTGGAATTTTAAAATTGTTATGTTATAATTACTCATATGATAAAATGAATTAATATATTTTGCTGAATTTACATGTATAGATTAATAAGTTTTGATACGATAGCTCTAAAAAAGGGGGAATAATAAATATATGAAGGTATGGAAAAAATTCATAAAGTATTATGAGCCGTATAGGTTTCTTTTTTTTGCAGATATGTTTTGTGCGCTTGTTGTTTCTTTAATTGACTTATCTTTTCCTGTTATACTTAATTATCTTGTAAAGAACTTTTTCATAATGGACAGGACATATATAATGAAGATGATAGCTTATATAGGAATTGGTCTTTTAATTATGTATATGGTAAAGTATTTTTGCCAGTACTTTATAGCTTCTTGGGGACATATTATGGGAGCTAGAATGGAAACTAACATGAGAAGAGATTTATTTGATCATCTTCAAATACTTCCATTTTCATATTATGATGAAAATAATACTGGTGAAATGATGTCAAAGCTTGTATCAGACTTGTTTGATATCTCAGAACTTGCACACCATGGACCTGAAAATATTTTTATATCAGCACTTAAAATAGTAGGTTCTTTTGCAATACTTCTTACGATCAAACGTTAAAATGACCTTGATACTATGCGTGGTTACTGCTATTATGATTGTATTTTCCTTTATTCAAAATAAGAAAATGCAGAGGATATTTATGGATAATAGGAAAAAAATAGCAAATGTAAACTCAATGGTTCAAGATAGTCTTCTTGGAATAAGAGTTGTAAAATCCTTTGCAAATGAAAAGCTTGAAAAAAGAAAGTTTGGAAGAGCAAATAAAAATTATCTTGAATCTAAAGTTAGCAGCTATGTAGCTATGGGAAAATTTATGGCTGGAAACTCGTTTTTTCAAGGTGTTTTGTATGTATCAGTAATAGTATCAGGTGCAATATTTATAACTCAAGGTACTGTAAAAGCTACTGATTTAGCTACATATGCTTTATATATAAATATACTTATAAATCCTATTGATGTACTTATAAACTTTACAGAGCAGTTTCAAAAGGGATATGCAAGCTTTAGAAGATTTATAGATGTTATGGAAGCTGAAACAGAAATAGAAAACAGAGAGAATGCAGAAGTTATATCCGATGTAAAAGGCGATATAGAATATAAAAACGTGTCCTTTAGCTATGATAAGGAAGATTATGTGTTGAAAGATTTAAGTATAAGCATAAAAGCTGGAAAAAATATTGCACTTGTTGGACCATCTGGAGGAGGAAAAACAACTCTATGTTCTTTACTTCCTAGATTTTATGATGTTACAGAAGGAGCAATTACAATTGATGGAAAGGACATAAGGGACATAACCATTGAATCCCTTAGAAGTTGTATTGGAGTGGTTCAGCAGGATGTTTACATGTTCTCTGGTACAATTAAAGAAAATATAGGCTATGGAAAACCTGAGGCTACTGATGAAGAAATTATGGAGGCAGCCAAGAGGGCAAATATCCACGATTATATAATGAGCCTTGAGGATGGATATGACACATATGTTGGCGAAAGAGGAGTTAAACTTTCTGGAGGGCAAAAGCAGAGAATTTCAATAGCTAGAGTTTTCCTTAAGAATCCTCCAATCTTGATACTAGATGAAGCGACCTCAGCTCTTGATAACGAAAGCGAAAGGTTTATACAAAAATCACTTGAAGAACTTTCAAAGAACAGGACAACTATAGTTATAGCTCATAGATTGAGTACAATTAGAAATGCAGATGAGATTATAGTTATAAACAATGAAGGCATACAGGAAAGAGGAAATCACGAAGAATTACTTGAAAAACAAGGACTCTATGCATACTACTACAATATGCAATTTGAGGGCTTAGGAGCATGAAAAATCAGTGTTTGAATTGTAATCGTCAAAAATTCGTCAAAAATCTATAATATTTTATCAATCAATTTTTTAGCGCGGTCAATCATATCATCGTTAACGTGAGAGTAGGTACGCATGGTTTGTACAACATCATGACCTAATAGATTGGCCGTTGTTTTAAAGTCTAGTCCATTACCGATTAATGTAGTAGCATAAGTATGTCTTAGTTCATGAACTGATATTTTATAACCCAAATGCTTATAAGTATTACATAAGGTTGATGATACTACATTTCTTTTTTCATAATCAAAAATTCTATCATTTAGACTTATAATTTTTTGATTACTTTTATATTTTTTAAACTCTTCCATCAGATCCTTTGGAATTGGTATAACTCGATTCGAATTTTTTCCCTTAGTTTCTCCGAATCCATAAACTCCCCGTTTATCTTTTTTCCACTGCTTATTAACTACAAGAAGATTATCGTTAAAACCAATATCACTCCAAGTTAGACCCATTATCTCACTTATTCTAAGTCCGCATTTAACAGCAATCATTGTTATTAGATGTAGCTTTGGGTTTTTTATCTTATTTAACAAGTCCTTAGTTTGCGCAAATGTAAGGGCCGTTTTTTCTTTTTTCTTTTTTTCAACCTTAAAGTCTATATCATGTACGGGATTTTCTAAAATTATTTTATCCTTTTTTTGGGCATAGTTGAAAAGATAATGAAGTGAAGATAAATATCCTTCTATCGACATTTGACTATATCCATTTTCAACTAACTTATCAATGCATTTCTGGATGTCAGGGGCCTTAATATCTATAACTTTTAGGTTATTAAGTGCTTCAAATTTGGTAAATGTAGAATTGTAGTGGTCTATAGTATTTGGTTCCTTATATAGCTTCTGGTGTTCAATAAAATCTAATGTATAGTCCTTAAAAGTAATGTTTTCATAATTAGCATTTAATTTACTTTGCAAAGCTACGGTCTTTTTTAATTCATCAAGTAACTTATCTGCTGCAATTTTTGCAACTGCTTTACCCTTAAAACCTTGCTTGCTTTTTTGCCTCCATTTCCCGCTGCTGTCTTTGTAAGAAATAATAAATTGAATTCCTTTATCTTTTTCTCGGTAAGTAATATTGTACTGCATAAAATCATCCTTTCTGAACATATGTTCTTAAAATTTTAGAAAAATATATAAAGACTTTTAGTCTTTAAAGCATTTTTAGTATTATCAAATTAGGTTCGAAATACACTAAATAATTATCTATTTCATAACATATACCATACTTTTCACGGTAATGCTGAATTGCCTGTCCAAGAAATTCCTCGGTAATATTTAAATACTCAGCAATTTCATGCTTGGATCTTATGCCCTTCTCAAAGGCATTAATTAAATCAACAATGCCTACAAGTTTTTCATATCCCCAGTTACGGGCTCTTTTTTCCTGTTTTATGTTATTAGTGTCAGTTTGATCAAGTATGTTGCCATATGTAGTGCAGTAGTGTCCAAGCTCTTCGGATAGTATACAGTTTTTCTCACGCGAATTGAGATTTTTTTCAATAGCTATTTTATTGTTTTTACATATTCCACTTAGTCCAAATTTATGTAACGATCCCTCTTTAATTTTTAATCTTTTATCCTTATTTTCAGCTTCAATCAATAATTCTTCATATGTCATATATTCGCCACCTTGTAAATCTAGTCTTCATCATCAAATAAAGCATCTATGTATTTTTCTAGTAGTTTCATTTTTTGAGGTGTTAAGTCCTTACCTTCTAGATGCGCGGCTAAAGTATTAATTTGATTTTCTTTGTTTGATTTTTCTTCACTATCTAAACCCAATAAATAATCTAAGGTTACGTTAAAATATTTAGCAAGTATTCTAACATAAGACATTGATGGTTCGGCTTTGCCGTTTTCCCATCTTGAAATCATAGATTTAGATGGATTAACACCATATTTTTTTAATTGTTCTGCCATTTCGTCCATTGATATATTTTTTTCTTCTCTTAAAGATTTTAAAATTTCGCTTATATTTTTCATTTTTCTTAAACTCCTTGTAAAAATTGATTAATCTGATTATATCATACAAATTCCATAATGGGAACATATTTTTAAAAAAAATCATAAAAAGTTATTGACAAAGGAACAAATGTTTACTATACTAAAATCATAAAGTTCCTAAAAAGGAACAATGGAAGGAGGAATATAGATGTCTGGTTACGCAAAAGTTAAAGGCTACCTTGTAGAACATGGGATAAAACAGAAAGATGTAGCCACTATTCTAGGTATGTCTAATTCTACATTTAATAACAAATTGAATGGAATAGGAGATTTTACAATAACACAAGTAAAAAAAATGTGTAAAGAATTAAACATGAATGCAGATATTTTTTTTGCAGATTTTGTTCCTAAATCGGAACGAGAAAATTCTATAAAGGAGGTTGCTATTTAAAATGGAACAACTCCTTACTAAAAAAGATGTAGCGAAGCTTTTAAATGTATCATTACCAACAATAGACCGATACATTTCAGACAAAATACTTACTCCCGTAAAGGGAATACCAACAGTTAGATTTACGCCAAGCCATATCGAAGAACTTGAAGGTGTTGAGCCAGAAAGATTTTCTCCATTAGAACGCAGAAGGCTTGAAAAAGAACTTGAAGAATGGAAACACAGAGCAGAGGAAGCAGAAAAAATAATCGCTAGGGTAAATATGATTACAACTGAAACTATGTATTTAAAGTTAAAGGAGAGTGTATAAAATGCTTAAATTAAAGGATTTAATAAATTACCTTTAGAAGCTCAAAAGGTTTTTACAGGATTTCTTAAAAATTTTTATGCAGCATTTGAATTTCCACAGGATCATGAAGTTGCAAAAGTTGCTATTGCAAGGGAAGGTCGAGGGAAACACGCAACACAATTTATAAAAGCTACTACTAAAAGTGGTGAGTGGTTCAGAGTTCTATCTCCACATACTTGGTACTAGGAGGTTGGTTCTATGACTGATGAACAGAAAAGGCGTGAGATAGCCTATAAAAGACAAGGACTTGAGCAGATAAAAAATATGGTTTCAGATGAACAATACCAAGAAAGAAAAGAGGTTGTTGATAAGGAAATCATGGAACTAGATGGCAAGAGCCACGGAAGGAGGTGAGGAAATGTTAGGAACTAAGTATGATTTAGCAGCAATTATAAGATTAGATTCAGCAAAGTTATGTTATGAGCATACTGGCATTGCACTGGTTATTACTGATGGTAAATACATTCAAATAGAAGATGAGAAGGAGGAAAAATAATTTATGTGGATTAGAAGTCAAGATAAAAAAGATTTATTAAATGCACATAGAAGGATACATGCTGTGGATCAAGCTGTATATGCTGACAGTATGAGAATAGGTAGATATAAAACCAATGAAAGAGCTCTTGAAGTAGTAGACATGATACAAAATCAATTGGTAGTTGGCTCATCAAGTGATGTGATACTTCATGGAAAAAGGATTATGCAAGAAAATGTTTTTCAAATGCCTGAGAAATAAAAAAGGACTCTCGCCAAAGAGTCCAAACAAAGTTTTATAACACATTCATTCTAATACAGGAATGAAAATAAATCAAGAAAGGATTATTGATTTGATTAAGCAAGTAGCATTAATTAAATTCAAAGGCTATCAAGAATTTATGGAGTACTCATATTTCACTGATATAGAAGATTTAAAAGAAGGTGATGTTGTAGTAGTACCAACCAATAACTTTTATTCAGTAGGTGTATTTTCAAGGTACAGTACCAACAAGCAGCATATAAAAAACGCATCTAAATGGATAGTTGAAAAAGTTGATACTGAAGCTTTTGAAACAAAAATGTTTTTAGGAGGTTTTGATTAATGAATGAAAACCTAGAAATTATAAAAGCAATAATGACTGAAGCAATCAAGATAGATATTACTGGAAAGCAAGATATAGAATTCAACTACCATTCAGCTAGTAAAAAATTAACTATATCAGTTTGTACAGACGCTACTAATCCGACATTTAATGATGGGTTAACCAGAAGTTGGCACGTTAGTGTCAAAAATACTGAACTATTAAAAGCGGTTCTTAAGGAACTTCAAAATATTGAGGTGCCAGCAGAAGAGTCAAGCAAAGAAGTTAATGACTTCTTAGGATAAATAAGTTAGGAGGTTTTAAGTTGAATACACAAATAGAAATACCAATTAAAAAGGTTACCGTAGCACAGGTTGTTAAATCAAGGTTTAGTGCTCTTAAAACAAAGGTTAAGAGTGTCAATTTTATAGGTACTGAATACTTCTTTCTAAAAGATGAAATGGCACCTAAAGGTTTTAAAAATAGAATTGGTGCTCTGAAAGAAATTAGAGAAATAAATGGGAATGTTTTTGAGTATTTCCTAGATGGCTACAAGTTTACTGATAATGATGTCGAGCATTATAAAATTTCAAGTGATAATTCAATAATAATTTTGGATACAGGAATGGATAAGCTAGGAAAAATTGGTCTCAACTATAATTATTACAGCTATTTTAAGAAACTTGGTGCACAGTTAAAATTCAAGGATAGAGTTAGTCCAATAGGATTGTTTAAAGATAATGAATTTATAGGTGTTGTATTGCCAATAAGAATTAAGGAGGAAAATTAATTATGAAAATAACAGCAGAATTCAATTCAAATGAGGAGTTACTAAGTTTTATAGGTGCCTTTGGTGCTAATGGAATTACTACACTTGCAACAGAAACAAACAACAATTTATCACAGGGTATAGTAAATTCTACAGTAGTAAAGGAAAATTCAACGAGTAAAGCTCAGGACACTAAGAAAGTGACAACAAAAACTGAAACTGCAGCAGAAACAGCAAAGAAGGAAACCACAAAGACTAATACAGCTCCTAATGATAAACCAAAGGAGACAGCAAAGGAAGGGTCAAAGTCTGAGGGAGAAGTTCAGATAACTAAGGAAATGATTAGAGCTAAGTTCATGGAGCTAATTAAAGCTGGTAAGTCAAAAGAAGCTAAGGAAATAACTAAAAAGTATGGTGCTAGTAAGTTACCAGAGTTGAAGGAAGAAAATTATCCAGCAGTATATAAGGAAGTGGAGGCATTACTGTAATGGCAGTTCATAAACTAAGTCTTTCAGAGAATAGAGAATTTAATCACATAATTTATGTAGAATCTAATTTTGATACAGATTATGTAGATTCTGTTATAGATGATATAGCGGGAGATTCCATATGTACTGATGATATAATAGCTGATCTTGAACAAAAAGGATTTACCATAAAAAATACTTGCTTAGATGAAGATGGAGAAATTTCAGAATTTGAATTTGAAGAATCGGAGGAATTAGAATAATGCCAGAACAACATGCGATATTAAGCGCTAGTTCTTCGCACAGGTGGCTCGCTTGTCCACCATGTGTAAGACTAGAAGAAAAATTTCCACAAAAAACAAGCGAATATGCAGCAGAAGGAACTCTTGCACATGAATTAGGAGAGATAAGCTTAAAATTCACGCTAGGTGAAATGCCTACAAGGACATTCAATTCCAAGCTTAAAAAAATTCAAGGGGATAAATTATTTACCGCAGATATGCCTGACTATGTAGAAACTTATGTTGATACTTGCTTAGAGAAGTTTTCAGAAGCTAAAGCAAAAACACCGGATGCTATTTTCAAGGTAGAACAAAAACTTGATTTTTCTGAATGGGTTCCAGAAGGTTTTGGAACGGGAGACTTTGTAACAATAGCAGATGGAACTATGGAAATATGTGATTTAAAGTATGGAAAAGGTGTTCCCGTAAGTGCCAAAGGCAATCCACAAATGAGACTTTATGCACTTGGAGCAATAGCAGAATTTAGTTTCTTATATGACATTGAAAAAATAAAAATGACCATAATACAACCTCGTTAGATAGTATTTCTACTGATGAAATATCAGTAAAAGATTTACTAGAATGGGCTGAAAAAGTATTGAAACCAACGGCAGAACTTGCATTTAAAGGTGAAGGAGAATTTAAAGCTGGTGAGCACTGTGGATTCTGTAGAGCGAAAAGCGTATGTAAGGCTAGAGCTGATAAGAATATGGAACTTGCTAAGTATGAATTTAGATCTACTGATACCTTAAGTGAAAAAGATATATCAAATATTTTGGGTCAAGCCGATGAACTTGCTAAATGGGTTAAGGACATACAGGAGTATGCGTTAGACCAAGCATTGCAAGGTGTAGCATATGAAGGTTGGAAAGTTGTAGAAGGTAGAAGCAATAGAAAATACACTGACACTGAAAAAGTAGCAGAAATATTAATTGCTAACCAATATGCTGAAGGTGTTATTTATAAACCTAAAGAGCTTCAAGGTCTTACTAACATGGAGAAGCTTGTTGGTAAGAAAAAATTAAATCAGTTAATAGGTGATCTTATAGAGAAACCTCAGGGTAAACCTGTATTAGTATCTCAGGATGATAAAAGACCAGTGTTTAATTCTGCAAAAGCAGATTTTGAATAAATAAAAAATTTAAATATGAAGGAGAATGATTAATATGTCAAATATAAAAGCAAAAAGAACAGGAACAAAGGTAACTACAGGAAAGGTTAGATTAAGCTATGCACACCTTTTTGAGCCACATGCAATAGAAGGAAATGAACCAAAATACTCAGTAAGTGTAATAATACCTAAAACTGATACAGAAACATTAAAAGCTATCAAGGAAGCAGTTGCAGAAGCTAAGGAACAGGGTAAATCTAAATGGAATGGAAAAGTTCCACCTAATTTAAAAACTCCATTACGTGACGGTGATGCTGAAAGACCAGATGATGAAGCCTATGCAAATTGTTACTTTTTAAATGCTTCAAGCAAAAATAGACCAGGAGTTGTTGACCAGAATGTACAAACTATTATGGATGCAACTGAGGTTTATAGTGGCTGCTATGCGAGACTTACATTAAATTTTTATCCGTATAGTGCGAGTGGTAACAAGGGTGTTGCAGCAGGACTTGGTAATGTTCAAAAGCTTGAAGATGGTGAACCACTTGGAGGATTTACAAGAGCAGAAGACGATTTTGACGCTGTAGGTTCAGAAGAAGACTTCTTAGGATAATGGATACTTTAGCAATAGAAAAAGAATTATGGAAAGACATACCAGGATATGAAGGTCGTTATCAGGCTTCCAACGTTGGTAGAATAAGAAGTTTAGATAGATATGTAACTCAAATAGGAAGAACTGGTAAACCATTTACAAGATTACTTAAGGGTAAAATCCTAAAGCCAGGTAGATATAATCAAGATGGTCGTGTGTCAGTAGTGCTTGGACATGGAGCAAATGGCTCACCAGTCCATCATCTAATTGCATTAACGTTTTTAGGAGATAGACCTAAAGGTTATGATGTTAGACATTTAGATGGAAACCCACAAAATAATAAATTAAGTAATTTAGCTTATGGTACAAGAACTCAAAATATTTTAGATGTATATAGACAAGGAAAAAAGTGGAGAAAAACATCTATAGAACAAGCTATAAAGATAAAACACTTATTAAAACATAATATTAAGTGTTCGGAAATAGCCAAAATTGTTAATGTTAAAACTTCTGTAGTCTATGACATAAAAGAGAATAAAATATTTTGGTGGCTGAATAAAGAAGGTGTTATGAATGAATAAAGATATACTTTCTATCGACGTAGAAACATATTGCGACTTAGATATTAAAAATGTGGGTGCTTATAAATATTGTGAGCACCCTTCATTTGAAATATTACTATTTGCATATGCTTTCAATGATGAACCTGTGGAAGTTGTGGACTTTGCGCAGGGTGAAGATTTACCAGATAGTGTTTTAGACGCTCTTGAAAATCCTAATATTATAAAAACCGCCTTTAATGCAAACTTTGAAAGAAATGCCATATCCAATGATTTTGCATTAATAGAATGTCCTCCAGAACAATGGCAATGTACTATGATTAAAGCTTTAACTCTTGGTTTACCTGGTTCACTTGATATGGTTGGAAAAGCTCTACACTTTGAAGAAAATAAACAAAAGATGAAAGAAGGTAAGGCATTAATACAATACTTCTGCAAGCCATGTAAACCTACAAAGGCTAATGGTGGAAGAACAAGAAACCTTCCAGAACACGCACCTGAGAAGTGGGAAATATTTAAAAAGTACAATAAGCAAGATGTTGAGGTTGAAAGAACCATAAGAAATAAATTAAATAAATACCCAATTATAGAAAATGAACAAAGATTATGGGAACTAGACCAACACATAAATGATAGAGGTGTTGGAGTTGATTTGACATTAATAGAAAAAGCAATTGAATGTGACAGTAGTTACACTGAAAGACTTACCAAAGAAGCTATAGAGCTAACAGGGTTAAGTAATCCTAATAGTCCAACTCAATTAAAAAAATGGATTGGTGAAAGAGTTGGCCATGAAGTTACTAGTCTTACAAAAGACGTAGTTCCAACTCTTATAAAAGAAACTACAGATGAAAAAGTTAAAGAAATTTTAGAACTAAGACAGCTTATGGCCAAGACCTCGATAAAAAAATATGAAACCATGCAGAGAGCTAGATGCAAGGATGGAAGAGTAAGAGGATTATTACAATTCTATGGTGCAAATCGTACTGGTAGATGGGCTGGAAGATTAGTACAAGTACAGAACCTTCCACAAAATCATTTGCCCGATTTAGATAATGCTAGAAACTTTATAAGAAATGGACAATTTGATGAAGTGGAGTTCTTATTTGACAGTATACCAGATACACTCTCACAACTTATAAGAACAGCATTTATCCCTAAAGAAGGTAATAGATTTATTGTTGCTGACTTCTCCGCTATAGAAGCAAGAGTAATTGCATGGTATGCAGGAGAACAATGGAGACTAGATGTTTTTAACGATAATGGTGATATTTATTGTGCTTCAGCATCAAAAATGTTTAAGGTACCAGTAGAAAAGCATGGTATTAACGGTGATTTAAGACCAAAAGGAAAAATAGCAGAGTTGGCCCTTGGTTATGGTGGTAGTGTTGGAGCTCTTGCAAGTATGGATAAGAAAAAGGATATTCCTGAGGAAGAACTTCCGGGGTTGGTAAGAGATTGGAGAAATGCAAACCCTAAGATAACAAAATTTTGGTGGGATGTAGATAAAGCAGCTAAAAAAGCAATAACAGAAAAAACAACAGTAAATTTGCAGTTTGGTCTTAAGTTTATATATGCCCCTGGGGTGTTATTCATACAGCTGCCGAGTAGAAGAAAGTTAGCATATTTAAGACCTAAGGTTGAACCACATGAGACTTTTAGTGGTGACAAAATCACATATGAAGGTATGGAACAAACTTCAAAGCAGTGGAAAAGAATAGACACATATGGTCCAAAACTTGTAGAGAATATAGTTCAAGCTACCGCAAGAGATTGCTTAGGTATTACTATGATGAGAGTCGAGGAAAAAGACTTTCATGTTGTAATGCATGTACATGATGAGTTAATACTTGATGTACTTAAGGAAAAGGGCAGCGTTGAAGAAATATGCAACATATTTGCTGAACCTATAGAATGGGCTCCGGGATTACCACTAAAGGCTGATGGATATGAATGTAATTACTACATGAAGGATTAGTTGTGAATATGAATAAAATGTGAATCAATAAGAAGGAGTGAAAAAAATGATTAAAAAAGTTGAAGGCATAAGTGTTTTTAAACAAAAAGAATATATTAGAGCAGAACACGAAGCACATGAAATTTTAGTAAAGAATGGATATTTGCCACAAGGGATGACAAAGGATTTTAAAAAAAGTTATTGTGTTTAAAATCCAAAATGAACATAGAAATAATGAAAAAAAGGAAGTGTTTTATTTTAATAACTGGCAAGAAGCAATGGAATCATTATGCAGTTAAGATGAATATTAAGTTCGCACTTCAACTAAAATATCACGATATAGGTTAAAAAATCATCAAAATGGCTATTTTTATCACAGAAATAGTAAAAAAATCACCAGTTGAATAAAAGATGAATTTAAAAGGAGGATTTATGTTAAATTTAAAAGCGATAGAATTATATAATATTTTAAAAGAATATTCAGAAGAAGAATTAAAAGATTTAAACATTACTATTGAAATTAATAGAGGTATTCATAATCAATTAGGGAAAAGTGAATATGCTAATTTAGTAGAAAAATATCCAAGTCAAATACGAATAATTAATAAAGAAGGTTGAAAAGTGAATAAAAAGCAAAGAGTTTTATATAAAGCATTGGAAATTATATCTTCTGCCACTTTGACATTAGAAGATGCTCAAAATATAGATGAAGAACTTAGTGTTGATGAAATACAAGAAGTAGTAAATAAGTTTTCTAAAAAGATAACAGAATTTAATGTTGAAGAGTTAACTCAATTAGCATTTAGATATCAACCATATGCTGATAATGTTATAACTGGAATTATATCAAAACTTAATGATATATAGGTTCGCAATTCAAAGAAATTGTAAGGAGGTAGCAAATTGGAAATAAATAAAAATATTAAGGTTGAAGCTGTTGATGATAGAAACATATGTATCTTAAAAAGAACAACAATCAAGGGTAAAGAAGATTGGAAAAGAACGGGTTACTATACAACTCCTCAGGGAGCATTAAAGGGATTAGTTAACGACGAGATAATAGGCACAGGATTAAAAGATTTTGAGACAGTTTGTAATAAGATTAATGAATTATATAAACTCATTGATGGGCTCACAGTGAAGTCAGAAACACCTAAGAAGAATGATGAAGATATAAATGATTTTTTAGGAGAGTGAAGCTTATGGTGTCTCAAATAAAAATAATATTGCTTCCATATAAAAATTTTAAAGATAAGATTAAAAAAGTAAAACATTTTGAAGGTGAATATCACATTGAAAATATATCAGAAATGGATAGTACTATAGGTTTTTTATATATGGAAAGGAGAAAAAAGAATTAGAGCCCAAGTATTAAAGATAAAACAGACTTTACTATAAAAATGCTTCAAAAACGAAAAAAGAAAAAGGATAAAGCAAATAAAGCAGCAGTATATGACGTTGTAAGTAGGGCAGTAAAAAGATGTACCAGAAAGTAGTTAAATAAGGAGGTGGTAACTTTGGAAGATAGTGCAGTAGATAAAAAACAAATCTTAAAAATTAAATATGATGGATCCATAACAATAGCCACCGGAAAATCAAAAAAAGAAACTCACTGGAAAAACAAAAATCTATTATATTCAGCTTTAGTTGAGAAATTAAGTCATACAACAAAAACACCAGAAACATACGCAGAATATAAGAAAATGCCTAAAAGTGAAAGAGACAGAATTAAAGATGTTGGTGGATTTGTAGGTGGTAGTCTTAAGAACGGAAGACGTAAAGCCGAGAATGTGGCCAACAGAGCAATATTAACACTAGACTTGGATTATGTTCAAAATGATATATGGTCAAGCATAGAACTTTTATGGGATTTTGGCTGTCTTATGTATTCAACCCATACACATGCACCAGATAATCAGAGGTTAAGACTTATAATTCCATTATCAAGGCCAGTACTTCCAGACGAGTATCAAGCCATAGCAAGAATGATAGCTAGTGATTTAGGCATAGACCAATTTGATGATACAACATATGAACCATGCAGGTTAATGTACTGGCCATCAACTAGCAGTGATGGCGAATATATATTTAAGGTCCAGGATGAAAAATGGCTTAATCCAGATGAAGTACTTGATAGATATACATTTGGTTGGCAGGATGTTAGTTATTGGCCAGAAAGTTCAAGGTCGAGAGCAAAAATAAATACAGCAATAAAAAAACAGGAAGACCCTTTGCATAAGAAAGGTATTATAGGAGCCTTTTGCAGAACTTACTCAATTACTGAGGCTATAGATGAATTTTTAAAAGATGTTTATATACCTGGTGCAGATGAAACCAGGTACACATATGCAGAAGGTTCAACAACTGGCGGAGTTGTGATATATGATGATAAATTCAGTTACAGTCATCATGGTACAGATCCTGCGAGTGAAATATTATGCAATGCATTTGATCTTGTTAGGATACAAAAGTTTGGTGATTTAGATGATGAGGCAAAGCCTGATACTCCTGCTAATAGATTACCTTCATTTACTAAAATGACAGAGTTTGCTTCAAATGATAAAAATGTTATGCAGACTTTAGGAAAAGAACGTATGGAAAAAGCTCAGGAGGATTTTGGAATAGTTGAGGAAGAAGTTGACACTGAATGGGTTAAAGAACTTGAATACACAGACAATGGTAAACTAAAAAGCACAAGAAGTAATTTTCTACTAATAATTGAAAACGAGCCACTGCTTAAAGGAAAAATTGCTTACAATGAGTTTTCTAATAGAGCTGTAGTTGTTGGCCAGCTTCCATGGAGAAATAAAAATAATAAATCAGACTGGAATGATACAGACGACAGCGGACTACAGGAGTTTATTGAGAAGTATTATAAAATAAGTTCTACAGTAAAATGTGCTGATGCACTGGCATTAAGTTTTGAAAAACATTCAGTGCATCCAGTAAGAGAATACTTAAATAATTTATTCTGGGATGGAGTTAAAAGAATTGATACCTTGCTTGTAGATTACTTAGGAGCTGAGGACAACAATTATGTAAGGACAGTTACAAGAAAAATATTAGTTGCAGCAGTAGCAAGGGTTTTTGTTCCCGGATGCAAATTCGATAACATGCCCGTCTTAAGTGGTCCTCAGGGAATAGGTAAAAGTACCATTATTAAAAAGTTAGGTAAGGAATGGTATAGTGACAGCTTAACAACAGTAAGTGGTAAAGAAGCTTATGAACAATTACAAGGTGTATGGCTCTTAGAAATGGGAGAAATGATGGCCACAAAAAAGGCTGACATTGAAGCTACTAAACAGTTTTTATCTAAGCAGGAAGATATTTATAGAGTCGCGTACGGTCACAGGACTAGTAGATTTCCACGCCAATGTGTTTTTATAGGTACCACAAATGATAGAGAATTTTTAAGGGATAAAACAGGCAATAGAAGGTTCTGGCCAATAGATGTAGGTGTGACAACTCACAGCAAAAGCGTGTTTAAGGATTTAACAGATTATGAAATTGACCAGATATGGGCTGAGGCTGCAACATTATGGAATGATAAAGAACCTTTATATTTAAGTACAGCAGAAGAGAAAGAAGCGCAGGAGCAGCAGGAGGCACACAGTGAAGAAAGTGCAAAGGCAGGATTAATTGAAGAATACCTTAACAGACCAATTACTGATAACTGGTACAACTTAAGTATCGTAGATAGAAGAAACTACATTCATGGTTCTGATTTTGGAGACATCCCAGAAGGTAATGTACTGAGAAATAAAACGTGTGTAATGGAAATATGGTGTGAGTTATTTAATGGTGATCCTAAGAGCCTTACACCAATTCAATCACGCGAAATTAATGATATTCTTAAAGGCTTGAAAGGCTGGGAGAAAAATAATGCACCATTAAGTTTTGGTAAAATTTATGGCAGACAAAGAACTTATATCCGGATACAGAATTAAAAATCAGACAAAAAATTCTGTATCCGCAGTAAAGAAGAAACGGATACAATTGATACAAAAAAATATACACTGTATCCGATTTTGTATCATACTAAAAGTATTGTACACCAATGGATATAATACTACATGATACAGATGATACAAAAAATATTATATAAGTAGTATTTATATAATTAGGCATATACGTATACACACATACACGCCTAAACACGCGTATACACGTATATAAGAAAAAATTGTATCATTTGTATCCGTTAGATAGAAGGTGATTTTATTGTTAGAAAGTGTTATTGAAAGAAAACTGAAAAAACAAATTGAGTTGATTGGTGGTAAAGCATTTAAGTTTGTTAGTCCAGGAGTGTCCGGAGTACCAGACAGGATTGTTCTTTTACCACATGGTAGGATTGTTTTTGTAGAACTTAAAGCCCCAGGTAAAAAAAGAAGAAAACTTCAAGAGTATAGAGCTAAAGAATTACAAGCTTTGGGTTTTAGGGTTGAATGTATAGATAGCATTAATGGAGTTGAGAATTTTGTAAGGGAGTTGAAGTAAATGCCTAAAATAAAAGTAAAATGTGAGAATTGTGGAAAAGAAATTTATAGATACAAAGGTCAAATATTAAGTCATGTCTTTTGTAGTAGAGAATGTTCAAAAACTTATACAAGCGAAAGAATGACAAAAATGAATGAAGAACTTAATCCTACGAGAATGACTAATGAAGTTAAGGAAAACTTAAGATGGTCACATTTATTAAAAGGTGAAGGTAAGACGTATCCCAAAATTCATGGTAAACATGCACACAGAGTAATTGCTGAAAAAATATTAGGAAGAAAACTAAGAAAGGGAGAAGTAGTTCACCATAAAGATGAAAACAAATTAAACTTTAATGAGGATAATTTAGAAGTGCTACCTTCCCAAAAGGAACACGCAAAATTGCACCAGAAAAATGGAAGGTTTAAGTAGAAATATTATGAAAGATAGAAGGTGATTTTATGAAATTTAAGCCCTGGAATTATCAAGAATATGCAATTAGCCACATCATAGACCATGAGGCATCCGGTTTATTCTTGGATATGGGCATGGGTTGAGTACGGAAAAACAGTGAGTACCTTAACAGCAGTAGATGAATTATTGTTTTTAGGTTTAGTTTATAAAGTTTTAGTTATAGCACCTCTAAGAGTAGCAGAAGATACATGGAGTACTGAGGTTCAAAAATGGGACCATCTAAAACACTTAAAAATATCAAAGATTCTAGGAACTAAAAAAGAAAGAGAAAATGCTTTAATGGTTAACGCAGATATTTATGTGACCAATAGAGAGAATGTGGATTGGTTAGTTGGTGAATGTTTTGGTAGATGGATGTTTGATATGGTTGTTATAGATGAGTTAAGTTCTTTCAAAAGTTCTAAGGCTAAAAGGTTTAGATCATTAAGAAAAGTAAGGCCTTATTTTAAAAGAATAGTAGGACTTACAGGAACTCCAGCACCTAATAGTTTAATTGATTTATGGCCACAAGTGTATTTACTTGATGGAGGTAAAAGGTTAGGAAAAACAATAGGCAGTTATAGAGAACAATATTTTACCCCAGGTAATAGAAATCAATTTGTAGTTTATAACTGGAATCTAAAAGAAGGTGCAGCAGAAGCCATTGAAAGCAGGATAAGTGATATTTGTATTTCTATGAAAGCAAAGGATTACTTAGATCTACCTGAAAGGATAGATAATTCTATAGAGGTTAAATTACCTGAAAGTGCAATGCAAAAATATAAAGAACTAGAGAAGGATCTAGTTTTGGAACTTGGAAAAGAAGACATAACAGCAGCAAATGCAGCAGTACTTACAAACAAATTATTACAAATGTCTAATGGAGCTATCTATTCAGAAAATAAGGCAGTTATAGAAATTCATGAGGAAAAATTAAAGGCTTTGTTAGAAATTATAGAAGCAGCTAACGGAAAACCAGTTTTAGTATTTTATACTTTTAAACATGATTTTGATAGAATAGTTAAATTTCTAGGTTCTAAAAAATTAAAAGCAGTTGGATTAAAGGATTCAGCAGATATTAAAAAATGGAATGAGGGTAAAATACCAATACTTTTAATTCATCCAGCTTCAGCAGGACATGGCTTAAATCTTCAGTATGGAGGAAATATTATTACCTGGTTTGGACTTACATGGAGCTTAGAACTCTACCAGCAGGCAAATGCAAGATTACACAGACAAGGTCAAAAGGAAACAGTTGTTATAAATCATATTATAGCTAAAAATACTGTGGATGAAGATGTTATGAAGTCCTTAGGTAGCAAAGAAGTAAATCAAAATATACTTTTGGAAGCAGTAAAGGCAAGGATAGAAAAATATAAGAGCTAGGAGGTAAAACGAGGTATGAAATTATTAATGCATATTTTGAGAAAAAATGACAAATTGAAAATAGATAATACAACAATCACAACAGAGGGGGATAATTACTAAGCTCACAGAGGAGTACGCTGAGGTAGTTGATGCAATAGCCAGATACAACAAGAGTAAATGCCTTAGCAATCTTAAAGAGATAGTTAGAGAAACCTTTGACTTAATCCAGATGTGTATCTTGATTTTATGGAAGTGCCACAGGAAAGCGTTAGATTTAGATGAACCTAATTTAATCCAGGATATAAACATAGAACATAAGGACAAACTAATAGGTAGAGCCTGGTCTATAGAAACAGGAATTGAAATTGATGTAAAGGAGTAGATGTGCATGGAAAATTTAACGTATGAGGAAGCTGTAAAAATAGGTGTTCGTGAAGGCATAAAGTATATAAAAGAACAGGAGTATTATAAGACTACAAAGAGATATGACAGGCGATTACGGAATACTAGATTGTTGCTTAAACATTATCGTGACCTTAAGGTGCATGATAGGCTTGCAGATAGCTCCAGTGATAAAATCTACGAGGAGAATGCAATAGATATCTTAGATGATGTTGAGGCAATAGATGATGATGAGCAGTATGTGCAGGCCATAAGCAGAACTAAAAAAAGAACGGCTGTGATAATAGGTCACATGAATAAAGTTTTGAAATACTACGAGAGCATATGTAAAAATGAAGGGCCACAAAATGAAAGAAGGTATAGGATAATCAAATATCTGTATATAGATCCTGTGGAAGATAATAAGAATCTAATCTATGAACAGGCAGCAGAGTATTTTAATCTTAATGTAAAGACAGTGGGGAGAGATGTGCGACTAGCCATAGAAGACTTATCAATTTTATTTTTTGGTATTGATGGCTTAAAACTATAGAAAAATGTCCTTGATAAAAATATGAAAAGCCAATGATATAGCCAAAGTACACTGAAAATGGCTTAAAAAATGTTAGTTTTTTATGGGATTGACGTACTTTTTATAATATGAGAAAATGATAAAAACGAAAATTGTAGATGATTAAAAGCACTTGAGTAAGTTCAGGTGCTTTTTGTTGCATAAAGCATGAATAAATAGCGCATAAAGACTAAAAAGATGTATAAATATAATAAAATTTATGCATAAAACTAAACTCAAGAATATATGTATGCTTAAGAATGGCTTAACCATGCTATTTATACGCGATTAATATGATTGCGTGAAATCTACGTTTGACGAAATTAGACTTCGATTATGCATAATGAAAATTACACAGATTATAACTAGAAAGTGAGGTGGCATTATGGCCAAGTTAACTGATAAGCAAAAGCTGTTTTGTGATGAGTATTTAATTGACCTTAATGTCACACAGGCAGCTATAAGAGCAGGCTATAGTAATTCATACGCCAGGAATCACAGTTATGAATTACTTGAAAAGCCGGCAATAAAAGACTATATAGATAAGGCAATGGCAGAAAGGTCAAAGCGCACAGGAATAAATCAAGATAGGGTTATACGAGAATTAGCCCGTATAGCATTTGTAAAGCCAAGTGATGTAATTAACGTCAATAATGCAACAGTAAAAAAGAAAGTATCTGATGATGATCTTGCTACTATACAGTCAGTTAAAATTAAAACAGTTCCAACAGCATATGGTAAAGGCGTTGAAAGAGAAATAAAACTTGCTGATAAAATGAAAGCCCTAGAGCTATTAGGAAAGCACCTTGGCATGTTCACGGATAAAGTCGATTTGAATGTTGAGAAGTCAGAGAAATTTGCGGATATAGTAAATCAGATAGGCGGTAAAGGCCTTGACGAATGAATTTCCTTTATCCCAAAAATATATTGACTTTATCAATACAACCGAGAATGTGGATGCTGATTTCTTAGAGGGCACAACAGCAAGTGGAAAAACAACTGTAGGTGCTGGTGTTAAGTTTATGCTCATGGTAAGTAAAAGCAAAAAGAAACTGCATGTAATTGCTTCCAGAACTACAGGTGTAGCAGAAAAGAATATCATACAACAGGATAATGGAATACTTGATATACACCAAGGTAAAGCAAAGTATTATGGTAATGGTGATAAGGATTATAAAATACCACATATCAAGTTTGAGGATAAAATAATATTTGTGCTAGGTTATGACAACAGGGATAAATGGGAGTTGGTATTAGGCTCTCAGTTTGGATGTGTGTATATTGATGAAATTAATACAGCAGATATAGACTTTGTAAGAGAAATCAGTACAAGAAATGATTACCTAATGGCAACACTTAACCCTGATGATCCTAACCTACCTGTGTATAAAGAGTTTATAAATCGCTCAAGACCATATAAAAAATATGCTGCTGATGTTCCAAAGGAAATAATGGAGCAGCTAAATGAGGAACCAGTACCGAAATGGCGGTATTGGTTTTTTACGTTTAGAGATAATTTAAGTTTAACTCAGGAAGATATTGAGAAGAAAATGAGATCAGCTCCTAAGGGAACAAAGCTCTATAAAAATAAAATTCAAGGTCTTAGAGGTAGGGCAACAGGGCTTATATTTAGCAATTTTGAGAGAAAGAACAATGTTATTACTAGAGAACGTGCTAAGAAAATGCGTTTTGTACAGTTCACTGCTGGCTTAGATACATCATATTCACAGGAAAGCCCTGATACATTTGCATTTACTTTCATGGGTATTACGGCAAATAAAGAGCTTGTAATGCTAGATGAGGAAGTATACAGCAATAAGGATTTGAGCGTACCATTAGCACCGTCGGACATTGCACCTAAGTTTATCGATTTTTTGGAGAAGAATAGAAAAGACTGGGGCTTTGCAAGAGATGTCTTTGTTGATAGTGCAGACCAAGCTACAATAATGGAACTCAAAAAGTTAAAGCGAACTAGGCCAAACTTGTATAACATTGTTAACAGCTATAAGAAATTTGGTATTATCGATAGAATACACACAATGCTTGGCTGGATCAATATAGAAGGAAAGATTTATTACTACGTTGTGAATACGTGTGTAAATCATATAGCAGAATTAGAGATTTACTCATGGAAAGAAGATAAGTACGAGCCAGAAGACGCAAACGATCATACAATTAACTCTGGTCAGTATGCATGGATACCATTCAGAAAGATGATTGGAGACTATAAGGAGGTGTGACATGGGGCTATTAGGAGGTATAAAGAATATGCTAACAAAAGCAGCTATTAAGTATTTAAATATATATCCGGCACAGGATAAAGTTATAACGATAAAGGAACCCTTAAGCTTTCAAGGAAATGTGCTTAAAAATAGAATTTGGTACAGAGGAGATCCGTCAGAACTGGATCAATTTTTTAAACAGTCAGCACAGGATCTTGTAAGTCAATCAAGATTTTGGGCAGCAGTTCCAAGTGAAAATCTTAATATACGTAAAATACACAGCGGATTGCCAGCAATGATAGTTGAAAGACTTTCGGATATTGTGACAGAGGACATTGAGAATATAGATTTACAAGAGCAGCAGCTTAATGATTTATGGACAGAAATAAGCCAGGATAATAATTTTACTAAGCTTGTAGGTGAATCTATAGTTGAAACGCTTGTTACTGGTGATGGAGCTTTTAAAGTATCCATTGATACAGACATATCACCATATCCTATAATTGAGTTTTATGGTGGTGAAAATGTTGATTATACTGTTAAACGTGGCAGGGTTCAAGAAGTTCTATTCTATGTGTCCTACACTGTGAACAATAAGGATTATAGTCTTCAGGAGACATATGGAAAGGGGTATATAAAATATAAACTTTTTGGGTCGGATGGAGCAGAAGTACCACTTAATACCATACCTGATACAGCGGATTTAAAGGATATAACCTTTGATGGTAATTTCATGATGGCTGTGCCTTTGATGTTCTTTAAGAGCCAGAAGTTTGACAATAGAGGTAAGAGTATATTTGATAGTAAGTCAGATAGCTTCGACGCACTGGATGAAGTAATAAGTCAATGGATTGATGCAATTAGAGATGGAAGAGTGGTCAAATATATACCTGAGGATTTAATACCTAAAAACCCTGATACTGGTGAGTTATTAAAACCTAATAGTTTTGATAATAAATTTGTAAAAATAGGTTCAAGCCTTGCTGAGGATGCTAAAAACCAAATAGATATGAAACAGGCTGCAATAAACTATGAAGCTTATGTAAATAGTTATAGTAGTGCATTAGATGTGTGTTTACAAGGAATTATTTCTCCAGCAACATTAGGAATTGATTTAAAGAAAACAGATAATGCAGAAGCACAAAGGGAAAAGGAAAAGACAACTTTGTATACACGGTCAAAATTAATTGATGCATTACAAAAAATATTACCTCGATTAATAGAGATAGTGCTTCAAGTTAATGATCTTGTTCATGAAACAGTTCCTAAAGAATATAAGGCTACAATTAATTTTGGTGAATACGCAAGTCCTTCATTTGATACCATAGTTGATACTGTAGGAAAAGCTAAGAATTATGGAATAATGAGTGTTGAACAATCTATTGAGGAAATGTATGGAGAAGATTGGACAGATGAAGAGAAAGCTTTGGAAGTTCAAAGGATTAAGGAGCAGTCTGGAATAATGACAGTTGATGAACCAGCTACAAATACAGATGTTACACCAGATGAAACTTTGCAAAATGGTGAATAGTCATGAAAGATTATGATTTAAAGGAAATATTCACACAGATAGAGCTTGAGCTTATAAAGTCCATGAAGCGCGCTTTTGCATTTCATAAAAGAGAAGAAGAAAAGGAAGGATTTAAGTGGGAGCAGTGGCAGAGTACAAAGCTTAGAAATTTAGAAAAGTTTAGGAGAGATAATCAAAAAATAATTGACAAGTTTGGTGATCCAATTGAAGAAGCAATAAAAAATACTCTTAATGAAAACTTTAATGCCGGGCAGAATAGAGTGTTAAAAATAATAAATAGGATTAGGAATATATTAAAAAAGAGTAATAAGAAAGAAGCTTCTTTTAACTTTCCTGAAAATATTGAGCCTAAAACTCCAATTCAAAAGCTCTTTAGGAGAATATTCAAAACAGGACCTAAGGAAACAGGATTCTTCGGGGTTAATGAAAAAAAGCTCAAATCCTTAATTGATGCCACTACTAATGATTTAAAGAATGGTCGGACAGCTATGCTTAGAATGTCCGACGATGTATACAGGCAGACAATATTTAAAAGCCATATGTTTTTACAGAGTGGTGCAAAAACAATATATCAAGCTGTAGACATGGCAACAAAGGACTTTTTAGATAAAGGTATTAACTGTATCGTGTATAAGGATGGCAAAAGAGTTAATATTGCTTCGTATGCAGAAATGGCTCTAAGAACAGCTTCTCAGCGTGCAACATTTATGGGAGAAGGACAAAAACGGGATGAGTGGGACATACATTTAGTTGTTGTTTCAGCTCACGCGAATACTTGTAAGCTTTGTTTACCATGGCAAGGAAAAGTACTTATAGATGATGTATACAGCCACCCAAGCCAAGAATATACCCAGGAATATAGCAAGAAATATAAATTGCTTAGCGAGGCCATGAAAGCAGGATTATTACATCCAAACTGTAGGCATACACTTAGCACTTACTTTGAAGGTATAACTCAACTTCCTAAAGTACCAGACGAAGACACAATAAATACTAATTATGCAGCAGAGCAAAAACAAAGATACCTGGAAAGACAGATTAGGAAATGGAAAAGAGTTGAAGCCGGTTCTGTAGATGCTGAAAATGTAAGTAAGGCAGAAGATAAGGTTAAACAGTATGAAAATATGTTACAGCAACATTTAAGTGATAATCCACAACTTAGAAGGAATAACTGGAGAGAAAGTAATCCAGGAATAAGCGATAAGGATATAGAAGCACATAAACAAGAGTTGAAAGACAATGCCGAAAATGCTAAGATAAAAGAAATAAAAGATTTTATTAAATCAGGGAAACAACCTTTAAATATCGAATTAGGTAAGCAGGGTAAACATATTATTGGGAATAACAACTATATTGAAGGTAGAAGCTATTTAACTATTTCTATGGAAGAAGCGCAAGAGCTTATAAATAAGTATGCTGGTACTGGAAGACCAAATTTAAACTTAAAAGGCGAGTGGAACAATAAGGAACTGATAATGGCCAACAAAAATATAGGAGTAAGTATTAATAATAAGACAGGAGAAAAGACAGTTACCAATAAATTTATTATACATTACTCTAAGAATGGTACGCATATAGTGCCAACAGTAAAGAAGGAATAATATGAAACTATGGGAATATACAGGTAAAAGAATTAAAGTAACATGTATAGATGGTAAAATAATAGAAGGCAACTGTGATTGTTATACACAGGCTTTAGATAATGAGCCTGAAATAGCAAGCATAAGCATAGACAAAGGTTCTTATGGAATTGAACTCTATGAAAATGAGATAAAGTCTATAGAAGTAATTTAAAAGCACTTACTAAATGAAAATAGTAGGTGCTTTTATTATGCCTAAAATTAAATGCAAGTGAGGTGTGAATTTTGAATGATGATAAAGATTTAGTAAAAGCAATTGAAAGCATTAGAAACATTTTGTGGTGGATAGCACTGTGGCTGTTTCTCATATGGTTAAATTAAAGTCTTAGAAATAGGGCTTTTTAATTTTGTCCTAAATAAGACAATAAACTGTTTAAATTTATATGAAAGGATTGATTATAAGTGACAAAGGAACAATTTATTGCTCTTGGACTTACAGAAGAACAGGCAACAAAGGCAGCCGAAGAATCTAAAAAGGAGCTTGAAACTTATGTACCTAAAACCAAGTTTGATACTGTTTCAGAGGAGAATAAGAACCTCAAAGCTACTGTAAAGGAAAATGCAACTCAACTTGAAACCCTTAAAAATTCAACTGGAGACAATGAGACACTTAAGAAACAGATTGAAACACTGCAAGATGAAAGTAAAAAGAAAGATGAAGCTTACAAGGATCTTCAATTAAGTAATGCTATTAAATTAGCTGTTGCTGGTAAAGTTCAAGATGAGGATATAGTTTCAGGGCTTATCGATAAATCAAAGCTTATTTTAGGTGATGATGGGAAAGTAACTGGACTTGATGAACAGCTTAAAGGTTTAAAAGAATCTAAAGCATTTTTGTTTAAGGAAGAAACACCAGCAAATAATAATGATCCAAAGCCAGGTTTTCATGTTGGTACTGATGGCAAAGGAACAGAACAACAGCAATCAAAGCCAACATCATTATTCGGAGCTGTAGCGGCACATTTTCAGCAAAATAATTTAACAAAATAGGAGATGATAATTAATGATTACATTACTAGAAGCACAAAAACAATTACAAGATGATTTACAAATAGGTGTTATTGACGAATTTAGAAAGAATAACTTTTTACTTGATAACCTTACGTTTGATGATGTAGTTTCACCTACTGGGGGAGGCGCTACAATGACCTATAGTTATCTAAGACTTACTACTCAACCAACTGCTCAATTTAGAGCAATAAACAGCGAGTATACACCACAGGAAGTTACAAAAGACAAGTACTATGCAGACCTCAAAGTATTTGGCGGAAGTTTTCAGATTGATAGAATTATTGCTAATTTAGGTGGAGCAGCTAAAGAGGTAACTTTGCAAATGCAACAAAAGATTAAGGCAGCGCAGGCACTATTCAATGATACTGTTATCAACGGAGATAGTGGAACAGATGCAAACGCCTTTGATGGACTTGAAAAGGCACTTACGGGTAGTTCAACAGAAGACATTCCTACTGATGTTATAGACCTTTCAACATCTGCCGCAGTAGATGCAAACTATAAGTATTTCTTAGATGCACTTGATGAATTTTTAATGGGATTAGATGGACAGCCTACATTTATTGCTGGTAACGTAAAACTAATTGCCAAAATAAGAGCATGCGCAAGAAGAGCAGGAACTTACCAAACAACTAAAAATGATTTTGGTCAAAATGTTGAAAGCTATAACAATATTCCATTAGTTGATTTAGGAGCAAAATCTGGCAGTAATGACCCAGTAGTTTCAACACAAGCTGCAAAACTTGCCGATGGTACCACAGTAAATCCTAATGCAGGTCAAACTTCGCTCTATGCTGCAAGACTTGCAATGGATGGATTGCATGGAATAAGTATGGCAGGTCAACCACCAATTAAAACATGGCTTCCAGATTTCACAACTTCAGGAGCTGTAAAGACTGGTGAGGTTGAAATGGTAGCAGCAATTGCACTTGAAGCTACAAAAGCAGCCGGAGTTATGAGAAAAATTAAAGTTCAATAGGAGGGATTTTTATGGCAAAAGTATATAGTCCTAATGAAAGCTACACTGGTGTATCGGCTAGTGTAGCTTTTTCTAAAGGTGTAGGAGAGACCAAAGATAAGCATTTGATACAATGGTTCAAAGAACATGGTTATACAGTTGAGGAAGCTGAACAAAATCAGCAACCAAATAATGCTGGAGAAAAGTCTGTTGATGAAATGACAGTTGACGAATTAAAAGCTTATGCAGAGGGTAAGGATATAGATCTTACAGGATTAACTAAGAAAGATGATATTTTAAATAAAATAAAGGTTGGTAAATAGTCATGTATGCGGACTCTGATTATTATAAGAATACGTTCAAAGGCAGTACAATACCAGATGATGAACTTAATAATAGGCTTGAACTTGCCAGTGATAAAATTGATAGCCTTACTTATAACAGGATAGTTGGAATTGGTTTTGATAATCTTACACCGTTTCAACAAGAAAAAATTAAAAAGGCTGTATGCTGTCAGGCTGATTTTATGTATGAGTATGGTGATTATTTAAATACACCTATTAGTGGATACACAGCTGGAAGTGTACAGCTTAATCTCGATACGAGTTCTGGCGGTGGTAATGCAAAGACTACTGATGTAGTTATGAATTACTTAAGCCAAACAGGATTAACATGTAGGAGGTTATAGCTATGGGGTTGAAATTACCATTTCCGAGGTTTTTGGCTAAGACTGATATAAAAGTTTTTAGTACGGAGCTCAATGAGGATGGTGGAACTGATGATACACCTGTATATGAAGGTAAATGTATTTATACCGATAAGACAAGGCAGATTATGACACCAGAAAAGCAGTTGGTAACTCTTACAGGTAAAGCTGTTATAGAGGGTGATGTAGCAATTAAACAGGGCTATGTGTTAAAAGGAGAAGATAAGAAAAATATCTATTCAATTGAAAAGCCACTTAATCCTGATGGTACAGTATTCTCTACGGAGCTTAATTTATCATGAAGGTTAAAGTAGATATAAAGCTTAATAATGGCAATATAAGCAAATTAGTTCAAGCACAGAAACAAGCCATTGAAATGACAATGGAAGCAGTTTTAAGTGATATAAAAACATCTGCTGTTACTCCAAAAGATACAGGAGAACTTGAAAGAAGTGGATTTGTAGATACATCTCAACTTGAAAAATTTATAGTGTCTATAATTTTTGATACTCCATATGCTAGGCGTTTATATTGGCATCCTGAATATAATTTTAGAACTGATAAAAATGTAAATGCCCAAGGCTTATGGATGCAGAGTTATGTTGATGGAGAAAAAAGAGACTTTATAAAAGATACTTATATGAAATTTTTCAAACAACTTAGTAAGGGGTTGGTAAAGTAATGTTGCTAAGTGAAATAAGAGATTGGCTAAAAACTAAAACGAATAGTCCTAATTGGTATATAGGAAAAATTGATGCTACAAAAGAGCAGTGTATAGGCATATATAATACACAAGGGCCTGCACCTAATATAGCCTTAGGAGGTTTAGCAAATACAAGCTATGCCACTAAGGCTATTTCTATATTAGTTCATTGGGGAAATAATGCAAATATAGCAGAAGAGAAGGCACAAGAGATATATAATATATTCTTTGGCCAAGGCGCCGTGATAAACAATACAAGAGCAATTAAATTTGATATGAGAACTGATGAGCCAGTGAGTGTAGGAACAGATGATAATGGCATATATGAGTATGTTGTTAATTTAATAATTTATTATGAAAGGTAGGTAGTGAATAATGGCATTTACAAGTGGAGTATACCCTGTATACAATATTGGATTCAAGATTGGAACTAAAGGTACTGCAAGTACTGCAACTGATATGGTATCAATTGCGGACATGGAAACTTTTAGTTTTAAGATAGATGGAAAAACTGAGGACTGGACACCAATGACAACAAATGGCTGGGCTAGAAGTCTTATGACAGGTAAATCATTTTCTATAAGCCTTAAAGGCAAAAGGAATGTAGGCGATCCAGGTAATGATTATGTAGCAGCAGTAGCATGGAAAGATGGTCTTGATTGCAGTTCTATGGCAGAAATTGATTTTCCAGATGGTTCAAAGTTAACATTTAATTGTGTGATAGACGTAACTAATCCGGGCGGAGATGATAGTACAAAGGTTGCGCCATTGGAGTTTGATTTAAAGTCTGATGGAAAGCCAACATATACACCAGCGACTGCAGCATAGGAGGTAATTATAAATGGCAATGGGAAAAGTGTATGATATAATGAATAGACTTACAAATGATAAGCCTGTTATTAAAATTGATAATGAGCATGAGTACGCAGTTAATAATAGTAAAAATCAAGCTATATTTATTACTCAATTAGCTAAAGATGAAAAGCTTAATGATTTTGAAAGAATGGATAGGGTTATAGAGGCAGCTCTTGGAAAGGACGCGCTTGATTATATAAACGGTCTTAACTTATCCGTGAAAGCTACAGGAACAATAATAAATGCAATAATGGCAGCTATTTCGGAAATGGAACTTGAAGACATAGAAAAGGAAGCAGCAAAACAAGCGAAAAATTTTCGGAGATAATTGGTATGACCTAGTTGATGATTGGCCATTGATAGAAGCAAGCTTTACAGCTCAGTATGGAATAAGACTTCGTAATGAACGGGATATGTCTTGGGCTGAATTTAGTACATTACTAAATGGAATTATGCCTAAAACTCCACTTGGACAAATTGTTTCTATACGTTCTGAAGAAGATGAAAACATGCTTAAAAATTTTACTCCAGAACAGCATAGAATACGAAATGAGTGGAGAAATAAGCATAATCCGGTTAATGATTTGACTGATGAAGAAAAGCAAAAAGCAATTAGAGACGTTCAGGAAATGTTTAAAAAAGCATTTGGATAAGATACCATGAAGTAGTATAATCTATTTAAATTGTATTATGGAGGTATTTGTATGGGACTTAAGGATTTTATGAATAAAATGGCACAAAAACAGGCTGATTCAAATAGAAAAATGGCTGCAATTAGGGAAAAAAGCCAAGCAAAGCAAGAAGAATTAGAAGAAAAAAAGAACGCAATGTTAGATGCTATGCACCCATTTAGTGACTCAAAGAAAAGAGAAGAAAAGGAATATCAAAAAGAGAGAATTCAGCAATTAAAAAAGGAGCATATACCTTATTGCCCTAAATGTAAATCGACCAATATAACCTACTTAGATAAAAGAAAAAAATTAAGTCTAGGCAGAGCTGCTGTTGGTGGTGTTGTTGGAGGTGTACTTACTGGTGGACTTGGGGCTGCTGCGGGAGCAACTATGGGAGGATTAAGTTCTAATAAAATTAAAAAGGGAAAAGTTAAATGCCTTAATTGTGGACATACTTGGAAATTATAAAAATTAAATAAAGCAAGCAAAACACTTAGTTTTAAACTAGGTGTTTTTATTTTGTTTAAAATAGGAGGTGGGATTATGGCAAATGATAGTGTAGGTAAAATAAGCTTAGATATGGAAGTTGATGGAGACTTAAGCAAGCAAATTTCTGAGGCTGCTAGTAAAATCGGTGAAAATATACAAAACTCTCTAAAAAACATTGGAAATTTAAATTTTAAAGGTATTGCTGATACAATTAGCAATACTATTTCAAAATCTATTGAAAATAGTATGAAAAACATACAAAAAACCATAGAAAGCACAATAAATAAAGCTATGTCAAATATAAAGGTAAAAATACCAATTGATTTTGAAATACCAAAGAATATACCTATACCAAATAATAACACTAGGATTACTCCAGCAAGTCCAAGAGCACCACCAAGTAATATTAATCTTGAAGCTTTAAAAACACAGATAGAAAATCTTACTCAAAGTTTAGATATTATTAATGCTAAAATAGAACAGCAAAAGGAGAAACTAGCCCAATTAAAAGAAAGTTATAACATGGCTTTTGATGGTGCCAGAAAAAATAAACTTTTAGAGCAAATACTTCAAACGGAAGCAACTATAAATAAATTAATAGCCCAAAGTGACAAGGCCGGATTTAAGCTTGCAGACCTTGATGAACAATTTGAAAGGCTAAGCGGTGCTGCTAAAAGTTCAGATAACGGAATTAATTCAGTAAGTAATGGGTTAAGTAGATTAGCTGCACTTGCTAATATTTCAGACAGGGCATTGAAAAATATAAGTAATAATACAAAACAAGCAACAAATTCAGTTAAAAATTTTGGACAGAGTACTAATAATGCTACTAGAGGTAATTATGGATTCCTTGACAGTATGATAAGATGGGGAATTGTATTTCCAGCAATAATGGGTGGCCTTGGTTCATTAGCCAAATTCATAGGTTCTTCTTTAATGGTAAATGCTCAATTTGCAGGTAGCTTAAACCAAATAAGAAGTAATTTATACACTGCTTTTATGCCAATATATGAGGCTGTACTTCCAGCATTAAATTCATTAATGAGTGCGCTAGCAACTGTAACTGCATATATAGCAAGCTTTATATCACAGTTATTTGGAAAAACATATACCCAGAGTTTTGGAGCAGCTCAAGCGATGCAACAATCCATAGGAGCATACAGTCAAGCTGAAAAACAAGCAAAGAAAACAGCTGATAGCTTAGGTGGAGTTAGTAAATCTGCTAAATCCGCTGGTGATGCAGCTGAAAAAGCTGGTGAAGCTGCTAAAAAGGGGCTGGCTGGTTTTGATGCAATCAATAAATTAAGTGATTCGAGTTCAACAAAAGCGCCTAAGACAACAACACCAGCTGGAGGTGGAGTTGAAACGCCAATAGTGCCAATGGCAAATATGACACCAATTGAAGCAACAACAGCTGCATGGCTGATAAATTTAAAAAAATATTAGCAGGACTGTGGACACCATTTAAACAAGCTTGGGCAGTAGAAGGTGTAAATACTATCAATGCTGCTAAACATGCACTACAAGGAATTGAAGATTTACTCGGAGCTATAGGGAAGAGTTTTTATACGGTTTGGACTAATGGAACTGGTGAAAGAATATTAATTAATCTTTTAAAAATTCTTCAGGACATTTTAAATATAGTTGGTGATATTGGAGTAACTTTTGCTAATGCCTGGAACAAAGGAAATATAGGTACACAAATTGTACAGCATATAGCCAATGCTCTTAACAATGTTCTTAGTTTAATTAATAAAATGTTGCAATCTATAAGGCATGTTTGGGCCGAAGAAGGTCCTAATTTTGCTAATATATTTATGCAAGCTTTAAATGCTACTAGTAAAGTAATAGAAAATGTTACACAGAAGCTAGGATGGATATGGGATCATGGCGGGCAGCATGCTTTTGAAGGTCTTGTAAAATTAGGACTAAAAGTTGGAGAGCTGGCTTTATTTATTTACACTAATTTTGTAGTTCCATTTGTAAATTGGTTTGTTAATATTATAGCTCCGGCGATAGCACCTGTACTAAACGCGTTAGGAACATTATTTGATACTGTATCTAAAATAATTAATTGGCTCATGGGCAGTGGTAAACCTGTATTAGATATCATAATTACTGTTGTAAGTAGCTTTGCTCTTGCATGGAATGGCGTAACGTTAGCCATAAAAGGCTTCTATGGAACAATAGAGCTTATTAATAAATTTAAAGATGTAGTAAACATAGCTTTTACTGCACTGACATCCCCAATAGGCTTAGTTATTATAGCAATAGCTGGTGTTATAGCCATAGGTGTTTTATTGTATCAACATTGGGATGAGATTTCAGGGTTCTTAAAAAACATTTTTAATAATATAAAAAATGTTGCAGTGAATGCATTTAATTCTATAAAAGATAATATTGGAACTGTTGTACCGATTATAGCTGGAATATTATTTGGACCTTTTGGTGCTGCTATTGGGTATGTTGCCACACATTTTAATCAAGTTAAGAGTACTTGTATAAACGCTTTTAATGGCTTAATGAGTTTTATGGGTGGACTTCCAGGAAGAGCTATGAGTATTGTTAGTAGTATAGGAAGGTCAATTATAGGTGGTTTTAACAGTGCAATAAGTTTTATAAGTGCTCAGCGTAGCTGACACTATTAAGTTCTAAGATTTACCTGAGAGAAACGAAAGGTAAATCCACCTTCACTGTACTCTGCACTTTGTACTCTGTGCTCTGAATCAACTTCCAGTTTGTTAGTATAAATTTAAATCTTCAGACTGTTTATCTTTAATAGAAAACCAATTTAGATTGGGGATGTTTAAATGCGCACAGAACAAGAAATGTTTAACTTAATATTAAATGCAGCAAAGAATGATGAAAGAATTCGTGCAGTTTTTATAGAAGGCTCAAGAACAAATCCAAATGCTATAAAAGATATTTTTCAGGATTATGATATTGTATATGTTGTCAGCGAAACAAAATCCTTTCGTGAGCAAAAGAACTGGATTGATCAATTTGGAAAGCGACTATATATGCAATATCCTGATGAAAATTGTTACTATGAGCATGACATGGATGATTGTTATGGATGGCTTATGCAATTTGCTGATGGAAATCGCTTAGATTTGCATGTATGTGTATTATCACATGCTTTAAAAGAAATTAAAGAAGACAAGCTTTGCAGAATATTACTTGATAAAGATAACTGTCTACCTAATATTCCAGAAGAGACTGATGAAACTCATTGGGTCAAAAGACCAACAGAGCATCAATTTCTTGATACCTGTAATGAATATTGGTGGTGCTTAAATAATGTCGCAAAAGGATTATGGAGAGAAGAAATACCATATGTAATGGATATGATAAATTACTGTGTTCGTCCTCAATTGGTATGCCTCCTGGAATGGAGCATAGGCTTCAAAACAAATTTTTCCGTTAGTATTGGAAAATCAGGAAAATACATGTACAGGTGGTTAGAAGTCGATAAATGGGATGCATTTTTAAAAACCTATCCAGCTGGAAATGTAAAAGATATATGGAAAGCAGTTTTTGTTATGTGTGACTTATTCAACGAAATTGCTAAGGATGTATCTTGCAGCATGAATGTTAAATATAATGAAGTTGAAGCAAATAACAGTTTAAAGTTTTTAAAAGATATTCATAAGTTGCCAAAGAATGCTAAAGAAATATACTAACAAACAACTTTTCCAGTTTAAAAATAATGCGAACTAAAAACAAGAGTAGAGAGTGGAGGATGATTTATCTTACTCTCGTCAGATAAATCTAAAATTATATAAAAACTCAGTATAATGTTCAGTTAGCTGAACGAACATAACATGGGATTATTTTGAAATGGCATCAGCAATAAGTTTTAGATTTTCTGCGAAAGCAGAAAATCATCATTCACTCTACTCCTTACTCTCTACTCTGCATTTAGTTCTCAATTTTTATATTTAGTGTACTTTCATTTCATCAATTCTCTCATAGTAGTACTTTGCTAGTTCTTCATACACCTTAAGATTCTTTTTTCCTTCTTCATTTAACTCATAAACTCCTCTTGATTTTTTATCAAACCACCCATAATAATTCTTATATAAAATGGATACGGTTTTTTTGCAATCTGTTCCTATTTCGCGAAGCTTCTTTGGAGAAAGAGGACCAAATTTATCAAGGCAGCAAGCAATTTCAATTGCACTTTCTCTATAAGAAGTTACAAGCTTTTTGCCCCTTGTTCCTCCAACATTTAAATCCTTATTTCTGCCTTTAATTTCTTTTATAAGACCTGCTCTCTTTTTCTTATTTGCATTAACACTTTTTTGATCTATCAAATGCCTTTGGCTCTATGACAACTTCAACAAAAGTTTTGCTGCTCTTAAAATTCACAAATATAAGTCCAAGTTCTAATCTCCTTATAAGATGACAAATATCCTTCCATTTTGAATCTACTTTCATCCTTTTTGGCTTTGGAACAGCTACATAAACTAGTTCGGAAATTTTCTGCCTTTTTACTGCTTGTGACAAGAGTTCTACAGTTAAATTCTTTTTCAGTTCAACTATAATAAGAAAATCATCTTTAATAGCCGTAACATCGCAGTCTTTAACCTCAGCCCTTACTGTATACCCCTGTTTTTCAAAGAAATCATGGATAGGCTTGTACAAATCTTCTTCTAGTATTTTTTCTTTATTTATCATAATTACACCTCATGATTAAAATATTATAAATCCCTCAACGTTTATTAGTAATTTTATCATAAAGGCTACTTAAGCAAAAATCAATTTTATTAAAATTCAATTGGTTACAAAAATTCACGCCAAAACTCCGTAGGTACGGAGGAATTTTTTCCTTGCACTACCGTAGGAGCGAAGTAATAGTGCTGAAGGAGCAATTTAAAAAGAATCCAATAAATCTTGGTAAAAAAATCATAAAATACTTAGATATTTCAATCTGTCTGAGCCAAAGGCGAGTATAAACATATACGGGGCTTGGGCTTGCCCATTATCCTTCTTGAACTCAAAGCAACCACTTTTTTTAAATAACCACTTAGATTTATGGATTCTTTTTAATGTGACGAAGCATTGTTACTTTGCATTTTTCTTAGTTATCATCTCTGAGTATGTTCACATTTTTTCCACTCATAACTTTATTCATATTTCTAACTGCACACATTTTTCCACACATGGTGCATGTATCAGGATCTTCCGGTGTCGATTCCTTCCTATATCTTATAGCTTTTTCAGGATCTATTGAAAGTTCAAAGGTAGCATTCCAATCCAACTTTTGTCTTGCTTCTGCCATCTTATCGTCCCACTCTCTTGCTCCATTAATGTTCTTTGCAATGTCAGCAGCATGCGCTGCTATTTTAGCTGCTATAATACCTTCCTTCATGTCATCTAAGTTAGGAAGCCTCAAATGCTCTGCTGGAGTAACATAGCACAGAAAATCTGCACCATTTGCAGCTGCAATTGCTCCCCCTATCGCACTCGTTATATGATCATAACCTGGAGCTATGTCCGTGACAATAGGTCCCAAAACATAAAAAGGCGCTCCATGGCACAATCTCTTCTCTATAATCATATTTGATTTTATTTCATTAATAGCCATATGACCAGGTCCTTCAATCATAACTTGTACATTTTTCTCCCAAGCTCTCTTAGTAAGTTCTCCAAGTGTAATAAGTTCCTTAATTTGACTCGGATCAGTGGAATCCTTTATACAACCGGGTCTACAAGCATCTCCAAGACTTATAGTAACATCATATTTAGCACATATTTCAAGAACCTCATCAAAATATTCATAGAATGGATTTTCCTTATTATTAAGCTCCATCCAGGCATATAATAGTGAACCGCCTCTTGAAACTATATTCATAACTCTACTATTTCTTTTAAAAACCTCAGCGGTTTCTTTGTTTATGCCTGCATGAATAGTCATAAAATCAACGCCATCTTCAGCCTGTTTTTCAACTACTCTAAGAAACTCCTCAGCTGTTATATCTTTTAATTCTTTATCATAAAATCCTACTGCATCATATATAGGAACAGTTCCTATCATTGCAGAAGAAATTTCTATAAGTTTTTTTCTAAATTCTTCTGTCTTTCCATAAGAACTTAAATCCATAATAGCTTCAGCTTTCATTTTTAATGCTGTTTTAACCTTTTTAAGTTCCATATCTACATTTGCACAATCTTTAGATATACCTAAGTTTACATTTATTTTAGTCTTAAGTCCTTCTCCAACACCTTCTGCGCTTAAAGATTTGTGATTTTTATTGGCAGGTATTACGATTTTTCCTTTTGCAATAAGATTCTTCAGCTTTTCAACGTCCATGCGCTCTTTCTCAGAGACAACTTTCATTTCCTCCGTAATTATATTTTTTCTGGCAGCATCCATTTGTGTTGTGTAATTCATAACATTTCTCCTTATCTCAATTTTATTTTTGAGTGCAGGCACATTAAAATTAAAAAAAGCTCACCCAATAAGGGTAAGCTTCTAAAATTCATAACATAATAATGCTCTGCTTCCCTACGGTAGTATTAACTACATCAAGTTCAAAGAGTTGGATTTCTCCTCTCAGCCTTCCTATGTTTATAAGGCACCTCTAGCAAAATACTATTTAATTTTAACATTATATTCTCTCTTTGTAAACTAATTTCCTGTTTTTGAATAATTAAAATCTGTTTTTCAATACAAGTACAAAACATTACGGAACTGATACAATTATGACATAATTGTATCATTTTTTCCTTAATATTGAAAATAAAACTTTATTGAAGTATAATAACTGTGTTTGCACAATTGTATCAATAGAAAGGATTGATTTTATTGAATTTAATTGATACTATAGACAAAGTTTGTATTGAGCATAGTGAAAGTATCTGCGAAATATACAGAAATTCAACTTTAACGTATGGTGAATTAAAAAAGCGTTCAGATGCACTCGCAAAGTATATAATATCAAACTATGGGGAAGACAAATCACCTATAGTTATTTACGGTCATAAAGAACATGAAATGCTGATTTCATTCTTAGCTTGCAGCAAATCCGGACATGCATATATTCCAATAGACACTACCTTTCCTAAAGACAGGATAAAAGATATTATTGAAAGTTCCAAACCAAAATTATTTATTAATATAGGAAACATTGATATTGATAACTTTCAAGGTAAAATACTATCACCAGAAAATTTAATTGATATCTTCAATAAATTTTCTGGTTTGAAACCAGCTAAAGCATTCTTTATTAAAGACAATGATGTTTATTATATGCTATATACTTCTGGAAGTACTGGTAAGCCTAAAGGTGTTCAAATTACTTATAAGGCTTTAAAAACATTTATTGAATGGTTTTTACCATATTGCAAAACTAGTGAAGATAAAAGCGTCTTTTTAAATCAAGTTTCTTATTCTTTTGACGTATCAGTAATAAGCATATATATTGGTCTCCTTCTCGGAAAAACATTATATGTAATAGATAAAAAAATGACTGCAAATTTCAAGGATCTATTTGAAAATTTAGCTATTTCTAAAGTAGCAATGTGGATATCTACTCCTTCATTTGCTGAAATGTGCGTTGTTGATAACAGTTTCAATAAAACTCTACTACCAAAACTTGAAAAGATGTTTTTTGCCGGTGAGGTTCTATCAAAAAAGCTTGTTTCAACCCTTTACGAAAGGTTTGGAGATATTTCCATAATCAATGGATACGGTCCAACAGAAGCCACAGTTTTAATAACTGCTATAGAAGTAAATAAAGATATGCTTCATAGTAAAGATTCTATCCCTATAGGATATGGTATGAGCAATTCGAAAGTAATACTGGTTGATGACACTGGAAAAGAAGTTAAGGAAGGTGAAAAAGGTGAGATATATGTAATAGGTGATAATGTAAGTATTGGCTATTACAATAATGAGAAAATGACGAAAAAGCACTTTTTTCATTACCCAAAGTGAAGCTGGTATTAAACATGGTTATAAAACTGGCGACTTAGCATACAAAAAAGATTGTGTATTTTACTACTGCGGAAGAAAAGATTTTCAAATAAAATTAAATGGATTTAGAATAGAATTAGAGGATGTTGAAAATAATCTAAGAAAGCTAGATTACATAAGCAATGCTATTGTTTTGCCTGTAAAACATGAAGATAAAGTAACATATATTGCAGCCTTTGTCACCCTAAACAAACATATTAACGAAAAGGAATTTAAAGTAGCTATGAAAATAAAAAATGATGTTGGCAAATTACTTCCTTCATATATGATTCCAAGAAAAATAAAAATACTAAATAAATTTCCAATCAACACAAATGGTAAAATAGATAGAAAATCTCTTCAGGAGGACTTAAAATGACGCCTTTTGAACACGGTATATTTTTCTATATTCTTTTTGTTTCTTTAGTCCCTGCTATAGTTCTTGGTCTTCTTAGTAAAAGGCTAAAGTATTATGGAACTTTTTTAAGTTTATTTATGGTATTTTTATTTATAGGAAACGATAAGAAACAGCTGATAAGTTTTGCAGCCTTCTACGTGTTTCAAGTAATATTAATTAAACTTTACTTGCTGATTAGAAGACAAACAAGCAATGCTTGGCTTATGCGTTTATTTGTTCTTCTTAGTATATTTCCTTTGTGCATAGTTAAATTCAGCCACTTTTTTACTTCTTCAACAATAGGTTTTATTGGTATTTCTTATATTACCTTTAGGACAGTCCAAGTAATTCTAGAAACACATGATGGACTAATAAAAGAAATCAAGTTAATCGATTTAACCTATTTTATTTTGTTCTTTCCGAGCATTAGTTCAGGTCCTATAGATAGAAGTAGAAGATTCGAAAAAGATATAAATAAAACTCTTACTAGACAAGAATACGTTGATTATATGGGAGCTGGCATTTTCAATATTTTTAAAGGGATTGGATACAAATTTATTTTGTCCAATTTAATTTATAATTACTGGCTTTCAAAAATACCTTTATCCTTTAGCATAAGCCATGTACTTCAATGCATGTATGCATATAGTTTATACCTTTTCTTTGATTTTGCAGGATACAGCTCAATGGCTATTGGCACTGGATATTTTCTTGGTATTAGGCTTCCAGAAAACTTTAATATGCCATTCTTGAGTAAAAGCATGAAAGAATTTTGGGATAGATGGCATATGTCATTATCATTTTGGTTTAGGGATTTTATTTACACAAGGTTTGTAATGACTTCTATGAAACATAGATGGTTTAAAAGTAGATATACATCCTCATATTTAGGATTTATGATTACAATGCTTACTATGGGAATATGGCATGGAACCTACTCTCATTATATAATTTATGGATTTTACGAAGGCATCTTACTTGTTTTAACCGACTATTATCAACGAAAAAGCAAGTTTTATAAAATTCATAAAAAAGAAAAATGGTTTATGGCTTTGTCAATCTTTATAACATTTAATATAGCTTGCTTTGGATTACTGATATTTTCGGGATATTTAAGTACTTACTTACAAAATTTGAGATAGTAAATTTACAAGAATTAAATTGGAGGGATTTTAAATGAAAGAAAAAGTATTAGAAATTCTTGAACAAATATGCGGCACCGATGAGGTGAGAAATGACCTTAATTTAAACTTATTTGATGATGGCTTATTAGATTCACTTGGTGTTATAGAGCTTTTATTAGCTATTGAGGATAAATTAAAGATATCAATACAACCAACAGAAGTAACCCGTGAACAAATTTCAACTCCTAAGAAAATAATAGATTACCTAAACTCTAAAAAAGGTGAATAGCATGCGCAAATTAAGATCATTTATTATAGCTAGCATAATCATAATCATATCTGTATTTTTTGTAAACATATTATTCCAAAAAATTATAAAAGATAATCTTTCAATTTGCTTTATAAGATTATATAATGACATAAAAAATGAAAGTACATTTATTCAAAAAACTGAAACAGATAAAAAGAATGTGTTTATGCTTTATGGTTCTTCTGAACTTGGCAATACAGAATTAACAGAAAATCCAATTAAATATTTTCCAAAAAAAGGAGCAAATTTCATCGTTTCTCCTATAGGAAAAGGATATATGCAAGATTTATCACATGTCATAAAGTTTTTAGCTAATCCAGCTTTAAAAGGGAAAAAAGTTGGTTTTATAGTATCACTACAGTGGTTTTTGGACAAAAACGGTACACCAACCGATAACTTTCAAATGAATTTTTCTGAACTTCAATTTTATGAGGCTATGAAAAATAATTCAATTTCTAGTGATTTAAAAAAGCAAATATGCAGGAGGGTATACTCACTTATATCAAATAACTCATTTTACTCTGACGCAGCTACATATGCGAAACTTTACAGCAGCAATACTTTAACATCTAAGATTAAATTTACCTTACTTAAACCTTATTTTGATTTAAAATGCTCTTTACTTAAATTTTCTAACACTATAAAACTATTAAAGTTGGAAAAAAACTACAATGCTAAGTATAATGTAAAACTACCTAACTTAACCACAATAGATGAAAAAAAAGATCTTGAGGATGCAGAAAAACTTGGAAGTAAGCTAGCCAATAATAATTCATTTTATATATTAAATTCTTACTATAATGAATTTCTAAAAAACAATCTTGGCAAAATTAAAAATCAAAGCAAAAATGTAAAGCTTACTGACTCAAAAGAATATGATGATCTAGAAATTCTTTTGAAAGTTTGTAAAGCCAATAATATCAAGCCTCTATTTATATTAATGCCAGTAAATGCTAGATATTATGATTATACTGGAATAAATAAAGATGCGCGAACTGCATTTTTTAATAAAACCAAAAAATTCATATCCAACTATGGTTTTGAAGTTGTGGATTTTCAAAGCCATGAATATGAAAAATATCTTATGGAAGATGGAATGCACCTTGGCTGGAAAGGATGGTTATATGTCAATAAAGAAATTGCTAAATACTATAGCAAATAATTATGTGCTTTTTTCCTGATAATTATGATTGCCCTACTTGTTATGTTTGTTTTTACACCTTCCTCTAACATACCATATGTTTATAGTAATTTCTAAAAAATAAAAGCGAAGAATACAGTTATTTCTTCGCTTTTATTTTTTTAAAGGTTATGGTCTCATAAAATGTACCCATTACAAACATTTAAGAAAATTTTAAGAATTACGTTAAAAGAAAATAAGAATTAAGCTTTATAATATTTATATACTTAATATTATAAAGCGTTAAATGTTTGTATTGACACATGTACAGAATTAGTGTACTATTTATATAGGACACTAATATAATTATCTATTATGTATAATTTTAATATAATTGAACACTATAAATTTACAGTATATATTTAATACTATTTTACAATAATTTATCTTAAAGATAAAATATTGAAAGGGGTTTTACAAATGCCAACCATTAACATGCTTTCTTCGGCGGATAAAGTAAAAGGTCAAGGCGTATTATCAGCATATATTGAACAGGTTAATTTAGTAAAAGAAGGACTTAAAAATAATTACGACGTTAAAGTAAATAAATTTAAATTTTGTAATATAATGCATTATCACACTATAGATTTTAAATTTTTTCTTAGTATACCATTTGCAAAAATGCTCGGAACAACTGTTGCTTATGTACATTTCGTACCTGAAACTGTAGACGACAGCATAAATCTTCCTCGTTTTGCAAAGTCGATATTTTATAAATATATAATCTGGTTTTATAAAAGCGTAGATCATCTTGTAGTTGTAAATCCTTATTTTATTGATATATTAAAGGATTATGGCATACCAGAAGATAAAGTTACATATATTCCCAATTTTGTATCTGATGATAATTTTTATAGGTATGAAGATAAAAAAATAGTTTCTTTAAAAAGCAAATATCATATATCTCAAGATAAATTTGTTGTATTAGGTGTTGGTCAAGTTCAAACAAGAAAAGGCATCAATGATTTTATAGAAACTGCTAAAAAACTTCCTGATGTACAATTTTTATGGGCAGGTGGATTTTCTTTTGGGGCTATAACAGATGGTTATAAAGAACTTAAGAAAGTAGTTGAAAATCCTCCAGCTAATGTTAAATTCCTTGGAATTGTAGACAGAGACGAAATGAATGCCTTGTATAATATAGCGAATATGATGTTTTTGCCTTCATATAGTGAGCTTTTTCCTATGTCTGTCTTAGAAGCTTTATCATTAAAGATTCCAGTTCTCCTAAGGGATTTAGATATATACAAAAATATACTTTTTGATTATTACCTAAGGGGCAGCTCAGTAAATGATTTTTGTAATATTATAGAAAAAAGCAAAAATAATGCTACCTATTATAATGAATGGTGTAATAGATCTGCTGCATGTCACGAGTTTTATTCTAAGGGATATATATTAAAGCAGTGGAAAAATTTCTACGACGATATTTGTTTTGAAAAAAATAAAGTTAAGTCCAGGAGTAAGTTAGATGCAAAACAAAATATTTAATTTAATAGTTGTAGTATTATCTGCATGTATACTTTTATCTTTCTTCGTTTTTACCAATAATACTCATTCTTTGGTGGTAACTTTAAGATCCGTAAATAAACTTTGGATTATTATAGCATTAGTATGCATGCTTATATTTTGGCTTTTAGAGGCAATTATATTACATATTATTACGACTATCCTATATAATACACACAATTTTATTTTATAAATCAATAAAATTTGCAATGATCGGTCAATTCTTTGGTTCACTTACACCATTTGCCTCTGGAAGCCAACCTGCTCAGCTATATGCAATGACTGAGTATGGTATTCCAGCTGGAACTTCAGGCTCTATATTAATGATAAAATTTATAATACATCAAACAGTTTTTACTATATATTCTTTACTTGTTATGGTACTTAAATTTTCTTATTTTCAATCAAAGATAAAATACTTTATATACTTTGCATTAGTTGGTTTTTCCTTTAACACGCTTATAATAATTATTGCATTTCTTTTTTCCAGTAATGATAAGTTAACTAAAAAACTTTTACTAATTATTTTAACTGTACTTTCAAAAATTAGATTAGTAAAAAATCCACAACAAAAATATGAAGATATTGAAAAAGAACTAATGAGCTTTCATAAGAATTCCGCAATTATTGGTAAAAACAAATTGGTATGTTTAAATGCTAGCATTCTTACCTTTATACAATGGACAATTTTTTATTCCATACCATATTGTGTATATAGAAGCTTTGGCTTTAATTCCGCTGGTATTTTCACTATGATTTCAGCCCAAATATTTTTAACTATAATTATGTCATGTGTACCTCTCCCCGGCGGTGAAGGTGCAGCCGAAGGTGGCTTTTTCATCATATTTAAATTGTTTTTTCCTCAAAATCTTCTTTTGCCAGCTATCTTTTTATGGAGAATACTTTCCTATTATTCATGCATAGCAGCTGGCTGCTTATTTGCATTTGTAAAATCAAGCTCTTCTAAGATAAAACCTAATAAAGCCTAAAAATAGCTTTGTTTTAAATAAGTGTAAAAGTCAACATTTATTTAAAGCAAAGCAAAAAAATTTATCTACGAAAATTTCTTTTAATTTCTTTAAAATCTTTTTCACTGCTATCAATTGCACCAAATTTATTAATAAGTTTATTTATCAAATTGTAATAACTCTTTTCTCTTTCCTCTTGTTTTATATCCCTTTTTTCCTGTGCCTTTAATATATAGAAAATAAGAAGAACTGATAACAGTGCCATATGCCTTGAGATGCAGCTAAATTAAAAATTTCATTTTCCATACTACCACCTCCTTGCACTAATATTCTTACACCCTATATATCTTCTCATATTATCTAATCCTCTGTTTTTAGTTCTATTTACTGACTGTCTTGATATCTTTAAAGTCTTAGATATATCTTTATCGCTATAATCTTTAATAAATTTTAATATCAAAACTTCTCTTTGGGTTTTTGATAACTTGTCCAGTAGTTCCCAAACAAATATCTTATCATCTAAATCTATATTTTCACTACTCTTTATATTATTTAAATTTAAACTAGTCTCATTCAAATATACTCTATAATACTTTTTAGATAAGTATATATACCTATTTTTTATGGCTGAAGCAATATACCCAACGAGAAATTTATCACTTTTTTAAATTTGCATTTGTACATACAGGTATTTTTTTTATTATCTCTATAAGAGAAATAGTTAAATCTGAGCTAGCATCATCATATTTTAATAAATAACTGTATTTTTTTATCAGCGGTTTAAACTTATTTATTATCAACATGATAGCCTGCTTATCATTACTTTGAGCATCATTAACCACTCTGTAAAAACCGTCTGACATGAGAAGCCGCCTCCGCTTTTACCTTATTTTTAGCATTTCATTAAAAAGCTCATTACATCGCAAGATATACTTTAAAGAAGTAGTTTTGATATGAATTTAAAGAATAATTGTATTATTAATTGAAGAGACTTTAGAAATTTATTATTTAAAAGAATATTAAAATTTTTATATAATATTTACTAACAATCTTAAAAATGCTATTTAATAAAAAATTAAATCTACACTTTGAACACCTCTTTTTAAATTAAATATTTTTCTTTACATTAAATAATAACACTTTAGCACATTTTTTGTAAACTTTTATTTATCTGTATCTTTCTACATTTTCACCCTTTTATTTTGTAAATAAACTACTTGAAAATAAAAAACACTGAAGTTTTACCTCCAGCATTAGCTGCACTTTTATTCATATAAGCTTAATTTCATTGCAAATTCTCTTGCTTTTGAAATATCATCCTCATTTGGTCTTCCCTTTGCTATTCCTCCTATTAGCTTAAATGGTCCGTATGTGTCAAATCCCTTGCACGCAAAGCTGCCAATCACTTTAAAGCCCTTTTCAGTGAACTCTTTCTTCAGTGAATCGTTATATTGTTCTCTTCCTTGTCCGCTTGTTGAAAAAACAAAGGTCTTTTGATTGTTTCCACCTCTTATTTTCTTTATTAATTCTAAAATATTTTTATGAAATTTACCATAGTATATTCCAGAACCAAATCCTATTAAATCATAATCCTTTAAACTATCAATATTTACATCATTTGGTCTTTTGAGCTCTGCTTTTAAAACTTCTGCCATAACCTTAGCAATTTTTTCTGTATTTCCGTGATGTACTGATTCATAAATTATAAGTCTTTTCACAGCTTTCACCCCTTTAATTAATTATATAATGACATATATCTTTATATACATTATACAGTAAAATTAAGTTAATAACATTTCTTTTCTAATCATCTTACATAGTAAAACTAATAGTATTCAGCGTAGCTGACATCATATAAGTTTCAAGATTTACCTGAGTGAAACGAAATGTAAATCCACATTCACTCTACTCTGTACTCTGAGTTAAATTCTTTAATATATTTACTTCATATACATTATAAGATACAATCTAAAAAATAAAGTATGATATAATGTTGAAGTACATTTTTAGGGGGACAATCACATTATGAAACTAAAAAAAGAAATCATTTTTGATGTTTTAAAGATAGCTCTACCTGCTGTTTTCGAAATGACACTATACACCATGATTGGAGTTTTTGATACCATGATGGTTGGACAATATGGTGGAGATTTAGCAGTAAGCAGCGTTGGTTTAAGCACTGAAACTATATATACATTTTCAAACATACTTGTAGCTAATGGTATTTCCATTGGTATATCTTCTTTAGTTGCAAGAAAGATTGGTGAAAAAAAGACAAGCTTGCAGAGGAATATGCTACTTTAGGATTTTTGTTTGCGTTCATAATCTCCATATTTGCCTGGTTTATATTGTTTTTCTTTTCAACACATTTATTTAGAGTAATTGGAACTCAGGAAAATATAATAACTACAGCAACTCCTTTTATAAAAATAGCATCAATGGGTATATTTTTCAATATGCTTATGAATAGTTTAAATGCTTCTCTGAGAGGCTGTGGAAACACAAAAACACCTTTAATTGCATCAATTATAGTTACCTTAATAAATTTAACTCTTGACTACATACTTATCTTTGGTAACTTTGGAGTACATTCCTTTGGCGTGACTGGTTCTGGAATAGCTACCTGTACTGCTCAAATAATAGGATTTATATTCATCTTCTTTTACACACTTAAATATTCAAAAACCAAAGTTAGAATTAGTTACATTAAAAAACTTAATATTACTATGGTTAAAAGCCTTTTAAGACTTTCCCTTCCAGCTTCCTTGCAAGAAGGTTCCCTTAGTATAAGTAGATTAATAAGTAATTTCTTTATTGTTATACTTGGAAGTTTAGCCTTTGCTGCAAATCAAATAACAACTTCAATAGAATCTATATCATTTATGCCAGGTTGGGGCTTCGCCATAGCTGCAACAGCACTTGTAGGCCAAAAGTTTGGTGAGAAGGATTATGAAAAAGCTAAAGAATACGCCTATTCATCACTATTTTTAGGCACTTTTATTATGCTTATATGTTCAGCCATATTTTTAATGCTTCCTAGTCAACTTGTTTCATTGTTTATAAATTCTAATGCCCATCAAGTAATTAATGAGGGTACTTTATGCGTTATGATTGCATCAATAGAGCAGCCCTTCATTGCCCTATCAATGATTGCTGGTGGAATTTTAAAGGGAATCGGTGATACAAAAACTCCCTTCAAGGTTTCCATGATATCAAGCTGGCTTATAAGAATGCCTCTTATGTTTATATTTATCCACATAATGAGATTATCTGTAATGTATGTGTGGATAATTACTTCTATTCAGTGGATATTTGATGGGACTTTAATATTTATTTTATTTAGAAAAAGATTCAAAAAACTAAGTGAAGGATTTTAATGTAACTAAATACTTATCTGATACAATGAATCTTCTTAGAACCTAAATCATAAGCAGGCTTAGAAATTCAATAACTAATAGTTGTATTTCTAAACCCTGTTACATTAATCTTCCATGACCTCATGGCCTTCTTTTCTGCTTGCTTTTGGCTTTGACTGTTACTTAACCACTTCTTCTATTCTTTTAGAAATTGCTTTATATCCGCTGCCGTTAGGATGAAAATTATCTATTGTGAGATATTCTTTAGAATTATATTTAAATAAATCATAAGTCGGTATAAATACACTGTTAGAATCATCTGCTATAACATCTTGAGTTCCTTATTCCAATCATTTATTAGCTTTACTTTATCCGAGCCAATATTATCTCCAAAAGGGTTATACAAGCCTATAAAAACAATTTTACAATTTTTATTTTGCTGCCTTATTGTTTCAAAAATACTTTTTAAATTACTTAAGTAAATATCCTCAATTGTTTTAATCTGAGCGGCTTGCGAAACAGCATCATATCTTCTAATCTTACTTATCTCATTTCCTCCTATAGATATAAGTATAGTATTTGAATATTTGATTAGGCTAGCAGCATTCTTGCTCCTAACTATTTCTAGTAGTCCAGTTGAAATATCTCCATTAACTCCTAAGTTATTAAGTTTAACCTTCTTAGAAGTTTTCTTTTTAACATAGTCCGCAAAATATGCTGCAAACCCTTTATTAGTTTCATCCCCTGTACCTTTTGCAAGTGAATCTCCAAGAACCAGTATATTGTAATAATCTCCTTTAGGTTTAGATATACTTTTAACCGCTGCTACTTCGCTAATACTCTTTTTAATATCCTTATCTTCAACTTTACCTGTTGTAAGCAAGATTGAATTTCCAATTCCCCACATTGACACAACAATCACTAATATTGATACTACTGCCACAAAATATAAAATTATTTTTTTCATAACTTCTCACCCCTAAACAAGTACATCTCTCCTAGTAAATGCAAAAAAACTAATTATAAGTGAAGTTACAAGCCATACTATAAGTACACACATAGAAGAAACAAGGCTCATACCTGGCACACCTTTAAAATTTCCCGTAAGGTATTGAGAAGTTTGAAGATTTACGGCAAAAAAGTATTTTGCAAAAGGCCAATCAGTTAAAAATACTCTTAAGAGACTGCCACCTATAAGACCTGCCATCATTATTCCTATTGATGCCGCTGTACTTCTCACTAAAATTGATACCATAAAGGCTATTGTAGCTATTACTGCTGCCTCAAAAAAATTCAAAGAACAAACTAGCAGTAAATACTGCCACTGATAAATTTGTACAACACTAGAGGCATTTACTACTCCATTTACAACCTTATATCCACTTATAACTGGCTCCATAAAACCAAAATCTTTAAAGGTAAATTCAGAAATCCCCAGAGAAACAACAGCAGATAAAAAAACTACAAAGGCTGACATTAATATAAGCGCAGTATATTTGCTTAAAAGTATTTTCCACCTAGGTACTGCACGTGTGAGCAAAACCTTAATAGTTTTTGATGAGAACTCGCCAGATACAATATCTCCTGCAAGTATTATTATGAGAAGAGGTAAGAGCATTAAAGCTGATTGTTCCATAAGTTCTGATGTAAACTTAGAAGCAGATATAGCTGCAGGGCTTATATTCTTTTTTAAATAATACTTATATTGCTCAAGCTGTATTTTCATAATTCTTTCATCAGATTTTTTTACATTTTTATAAGAAAGCTTATTTTTTATATCATCAATTTGCTGATTTATAAGCGGTTTCCAATTGTAATTTTTACTTTGATTTTTTGTATATCCCTCTATGGTTCTCTTATACCTTACATTTTGACCATAGGCAAAGGCACTTGTTTCAAGTATCAATATTGCTAAAATGAGAATCAGCTTTTTTTTTAATAGCATCTTTATGATCTCATTTTTAATAAGTTTTACCAAATTCCTCTCCCCCTCTCTAATTTTCCTCTGTAATGTTTAAAATAATTCTTCCAAGTTCTTGCGCTTGTTATCTACAAATTTAAGTTTTAACCCTTCTTTTATAAAAGAAGCGTTAATTTCAGCGACCTTATTTTCATCCACTACTGCTTCAATTTTACTGCCTCTTATTTTTCCTTTTATTCCCCAATTTTTTTTCAAAATCTCAATTCCCTTTTCATTGTCATCAAGTTCAAAAAAAAAGTTTCCTTTGTTCTCAAAAAGTTCTTTTACGGACGCATTTTTAAGTACTGCTCCGTCTTTAATAATAGATACTTTGTCGCATATAAGTTCAATTTCAGCTATAAGATGACTTGATATTAGTACAGATATCTTTTCTTTTTTAGAAAGTTTTCTAATAAGATTTCTAAGTTCATTTATACCCGCAGGATCAAGTCCATTAGTAGGCTCGTCTAAAATAAGTAATTTAGGATGATTCATAAGTGCCTGTGCTAATCCCATTCGCTGCTTCATTCCAAGTGAATATGTATTTACCTTATCATTAATATGCTTCTCCATATCAACCAGCCTTACCGCTTCTAGAATATCCTCCTTAGTGATATTTTTCTCCATAGCAGCAAGCATTTCTAGATTATCCATACCACTCATATAACCATATAAATCTGGGCCTTCTATTATACACCCTACGCTTGACATTGCTTTCACATAATCCTTAATTATAGAGTAACCACAAACTTCTATTTTACCTGAAGTTGGCTTTGAAAGTCCAACAATCATTCTTAGAGTTGTAGATTTTCCTGCTCCATTTGGACCCAAAAATCCTAAAACCTCTCCTTCTTTTATCGAAAAACTTATACCTTTTATAATTTCCCTACCATTTATGATTTTATGTACATCTTCAACCAATAAAACTTCCCTTTCCATAATACACCCCCAGTCTTGTAGCCAATTTTCAATTCACCATATTTTTATTATGATTATTTTTTTCTATAATATCAATGTTATTTATATGAATTTTATATTATTTTTATAAATTTAAGATAATATCGCATTAATCCATGAATCTATAATAAGATATAAATAGAGTATGACAAAATTGTTTTGTCATACTCTATTTTTAAATGCAGCCTCTATCTAAAATGAAAGTTCCAAATCTTTTAACATTTCTAAATCATCTTCTACTATTCTACCAGAAGTTGTTAAGTAATTGCCAATAAGCATACCATTTAATCCTGAAATAAGCCCAAGCGGTTGTAAACTTTTAAGATTAACTTCCCTTCCCCCTGCATATCTTATATTTTTATCCGGTAAAATTAATCTTATTATTGCAAATGTCTTTAATATTTCTAATGGCGAAAGGGCTTCTGAATTCTCAAGCTTAGTTCCTTTGATAGGATTTAAAACATTAACCGGTACAGCATCAACTTTAAGTTCCTTTAACAAGAATGCATGTTCTATCCTTTGCTCCATAGTCTCTCCCATGCCTATAATCATACCAGAACATACTTCCATTCCGGCTTCTTTTGCATACCTTATTGTGTCAATTCGCTCATCATATCCATGAGTAGTAACTATATTCTTAAAAAAACTTCTTGAAGTTTCAAGGTTATGATTGTACCTCTCAACACCAACCTCCACCAGCTTAAAAGCCGCCTCTTTCTTAAGAGTTCCAAGACAAGCACAAAGCTTTAGATTTGTTTTTTCTTCATTTCCTTAAAGGCATTAAGTATCTTTTCAAAGTTCTCTTCTTTTCCAGTATAACCAAGTCCACTAGTTGCTATATCACAATGCTTAGCTCCCATTTTTTCACGCTGAACTGCCATTTCAACTATTTTTTCTTTTTCTAACAGCGGATAACATTTAACATTTGTATTATGATGTGCCGATTGAGAACAAAATGCGCAATCCTCAGAGCAATTTCCTGATTTTGCATTTATTACAGAACATAAATCAACCTTATTTCCTGTAAACTTTTCCCTTATTTTATTTGCAAATGCACACAGCAAAAATATATCGCTTCCACTTGCTGTACCTAATGCTTCAGCTTCGTAAGCATTTATATCATGCTCATTTAAAATTTTTGTACACACTTCAATTATTGTATTTTCTAGCTTGTCCATACTTTCACACCTAGTTTCTTATGCTTTTTACAGCTGGTAGTATTTTAATGCTTATAATAGAAGCAATTATACACTTAAGGATATCACCCGGAATAAACACAAAACAACCAATTTCAAAAGTTTTAAGTAAAGTCATGTTAACATGCGATACATATTTTAATATAACATACATATATGGTATTCCTAGTACATAAATTGCTAAACTTCCTAGAATACAAGCTACTAATAATTTCATAAACTTAGTATTATCATCAGTCTTTATAATTTTACCAACCACAATCGGCGCTACAATGTATCCAATCAAGTATCCAAAAGATGGGTGAAAAATTGATGAGATTCCCCCAGATCCTCCTGCAAATACCGGCAACCCTATAAGTCCAATTATTACATAAACTAATTGAGATACCCCCCCTAAAAATGGTCCAAGTAATATACCTGAAAGTAAAGAAAAAAAGCTTTGCAGTGTAATTGGAACACTTCCTATTGGTATACTTATATATCCTCCTACTACTGTTAAGGCTGCAAATAATGCTACTAAAATCATATCTCTCGTTTTTATTTTCATAAAATGCCCCCTATGTAATTACTTATTGTAAACCTCTATACGTTTTAAAGTTTACAATATATAATTATATATGCAGCAACAAAATATGTCAATAAATACATTTAAGTTTACGTCACTATTAAGCGATAAATATTGCCATCCTGTTTTCGTGCAATTATAGCAAATAGACTGTTTATTTATAAGTATTGGTAAAAAAGAAAAAGAGGAATTTGATGAAAGCATGAATACTTTTAAAGAATTTTTAAATAATAAAATTGACTAAATTAATTTAAGGAAAGGAGAAATCATTTAATCTCCTTTCCAATTTTAAGCTTAATATTAACAATCTCACCTTTTGTTCCAATCCTTATAGGAGGTCCCCAGGTACCATAACCTGATGTTACTATTAAATTAAATTCACCTTTTTTAAGATATCCATAATCATCCTCAAATACCGCTTTTGTAACAAGATTAAATGGAAAGATTTGTCCTTCATGAGTATGACCAGAAAGCTGAAGATCAACTCCATTTTTCTCCGCTTCTTCTATGGCTACTGGTCTATGATTTAATTCTATAATTGGAAGAGATTTATCTGCTTTTTTTAAAAGCTCGCTTAATAGTTTCACTTTTTTTCCATCAGCTGCATCATTTCTCCCTACCACATAGAATTCATTGTTAACTTTAACAACTTCATCCTCTAAAACCTTAACGTTTGCCTTTTTCATGTACTCAATGGTTTCAGATACATCTCCAGCGTATTCGTGATTGCCGGTAATAGAATAAACTCCATACTTAGACTTTATATTTTTAAATTCCTTTCCAAAATACATTTTTAAACTTGTAGGTGTACTTTCATCTACCATATCACCACAGAAAAAAACTATATCAGGCTTAAGCCTATTTATTGAGGTTATAAGCTTGTCAATTCCCTTTTCTTTAATCATTATTCCCATGTGGACATCTGCTATCATTACAATATTAAGTTCTTTTATATTTCCCATTTTTTTATCTATGTTCAATTTATAGCTAGTTACTGATTGATGAGTAGCATGCCACAATCCAAAACAAAATATAATTACAACAGCTATAAAAATAGAAATTCCTCTGCCATAGGCTATGCTTAAATGATTCCTCACGCTTCCATAAAACCCAAGTTTATTAAAGATAAATCTCATTAAATCTGTTAATGGAAATAATATTATAAGATAACAAAAAGCAGCCATTGAAACTGCACCTATTGTAGTTAAAATTCCAGTAAGCTTATTATTTATTGACATTGTACTTCTAACTAAAGCAGCCAAGATAAAGGAAAATGCTAAAAACCAAAATACAATCCAATAAGCTTTTGTTTTTATATCTCCCCTTTTATAAAAAAATATTTTAATCCCCTTTTGCCAACATAGTACCATAAAATTGTATATAAAAATAACATTAACAATGCTAAAATAATATTTCCAATTGTTATTAAAGTTGTTTTCAATCTATATCACTTCCATTTTTAACTTTAATATAATTTTATCATAAATTTTTTACTATCTAAAGTGGTATTGAACAGCTCATTCATATCCTGCGATAATTAGTGCTGCTACTACTGAACCTATCTAAGTTCCTGGATATTTCTTAACTTTATATCCATTTTGAAAAAATGCTTTAAAAATTTCAACCTATTATGGTATGAAAATTAAAAATATAATATAAGCAAAAAACTGCCCACTATTTGGCAGCCTTTTTATTAACAAATAAATAAGAATTTTGTAACTCTGCTAACTAAGAAAAATAAAATCTTTGTCAACTATTTTTAGCACAAAAAAAGATGAAAAGAGTTTCCTCTTTTCATCTTTTTAATAATTACAGAAATCACTCAATTAAAGAATTGTGATGTTTTCTGCTTGAGGTCCTTTTGCTCCTTGAACTACATCATAAGCAACTTTTTGACCTTCTTCAAGAGATTTAAATCCATCTGCTTTTATTTGTGAGAAATGTGCAAATACATCATTTCCATCTTCTCCTGTAATAAATCCAAATCCTTTTGTTGAATTAAACCATTTTACTGTACCATTCATGTAATGTGTACCTCCGAAATTTTATTTTTCTTAAACTCTGTGTAATAATCCACCAATAAAATTTCGCTATTACATACTAAAAAGTATTAACTGAAATATATTTGTGTTTACATTATTAACGTTTCATTTAAGCTACAATTTATTTTAGCACACTTAATTCTAAAAATCAAATATTTTTTTAAATTTATTTCAATTCATGATATAAAAACAAGGAAAAGCTTCTTGATTCAATATTGATTTTAATATATCGGCATTTGCTATCACTCATAGTACGAAACAAGAATTATTGCCCAAGATCACCTATGGTGATATAATTTTTATATCGTAAGGCTAGCAAATTATAATAAGTAGTCATTAGAATTCATTAGTGAAATGAATTTTATGAACCTTCTTTTAAAACATAGACTAATATCAATTTTAAATGAGGTATTATTATGAAACACATACCAAATTATTTATCTCTTAGCAGAACAATTTTTTCCTTGATTTTATTTTTTATAAAACCACTAAGCACAGCTTTTTATGTAATATACATGATTTGCGGATTTAGCGATATTGCAGATGGATTTATTGCAAGAAAAACAGGTACATCAAGCAAATTTGGTGCAAAGCTTGACTCTGCTGGTGACATGATCATGGATATTGTGCTGTTAATTAAACTTTATCCAATTGTAAATCCTTCAACTAAAATCATTGTTTGGATTATTTTAATTGCATTTGTTAGATTCTCCTCAATAATCATTACTGTTAAAAAATACAAAACCTTTGCAAGCATTCATACTTATTCAAACAAAGCTACTGGTGTATTACTATTCATATTCCCAATGCTAATTTTTCATATTCCTACTAATATGCTGCTATATATTATTTGTACTGCAGCGAGTATATCTGCAATTGAAGAATTAATTATTGAACTAACCTCAACCACCTTGCAATTAGATAAAAAGAGCATACTTATGAAATAATAGAGTGAAACCACTGTGAAACTTAAACTATATGCCATTTTATTCTGATTTTTTTATAAATACAAAGAACTATAGTAATAAACTTAAAAGCTATTATATTTTCATGAAATCTATAATAAAATGTGTTAAAATAAACGTGTAGTACTTATTCAATACTTAATAGAATGCGGAAATCTTGTCCGTTAGGAGTGAACATATATTGAATTTAGTTCTTAGAATAGATAACAATATTATTGCACTTATTGTATCCATTATTTTTTAAAAAACATATCATGCAGTCTTGATAAAACCGAAAAAAGGAATACAATTTTTGCTCTTATTTTTAAATTAAACACAATTGAGCTAACCATTGAAACTTTAACTTGCATAATAAATAAACAGCCATATATCTGGCTAATACCTGTAACCACTATATTGCATATTATTTTATTTGTACTAGCACCTTTAGTTACATATCATTGGTATGTATTCGCCAGACTGTGGATAAGCAAAGATGCAGACTATAAATACAAAAATAATATTTTAAGTTTACTGCCCATAATAATAAATACTATTCTAGTATTACCTAGTCCATTTTTTAAGCTAACTTTTTATATCAATGCGCATAATACATACGAACGTGGAACATTATTTTTTATACCTTTTGTTGTATCATATTTTTATTTACTTTGTGGATTTATAATAATTTATAAAAACAGAAGAAACTTAAATAGAATGGAGTTTTTCCCCCTTGTTTTGTTTGGAATATTTCCAACATTAGCAAGTTTGATTCAGTTCGCCTTTTATGGACCTTTACTTATGTGGAGCTCAATATCCTTTTCTCTAATCATACTCTATCTGTATCTACAGCAGCAAATGATGCATATTGATTATTTAACAGGTGCTTGGACTCGTGAAAAGTTTTCCAGCTACTTAAATAATAAAATCAAACAAAAAAATACTTAAATTTTTCAATAGTCATTATTGACTTAGATGATTTCAAAAAAATAAATGATGATTTTGGTCACAGTGAAGGAGATAAAGCTTTAATAGCCTTAGTGTCTATAGTCAAGAACTTGATTGGAAATAAAGGTTCAATTACACGATATGGAGGAGACGAATTCATTTTACTTCTTAATATAAGCAGCGAACAAGAAATTGAAGCAGTACTACTCAAAATTTCTAATGCTTTAACTGACTATATCAACCGTTCAAATTTATCCTATAAATTAAGCTTCAGTTATGGTTATGAAGTTTATGATTTTAATAAAAATATTGGTATAAATGACTATATTAATCATGCCGATAGGCTAATGTATCAAAATAAAAATAGTAAAAAAAACAGGCAAAGCAGCAATATTAAATAAACTGTTTCTTCAATACTGCTGCTTTATCTAAACTAAGATGAAGAAATATTTTTATGTTTGGTCAATCTTTTTATGCTTCTATCGTGAACTTTATAAAAGGCAGTTACTGCAAATATAGAACCTATTAATGCAGAAAGCATATCCCACTGAGTATCTAATTTATCTCCCTGATATTCTAAGAAATCTTCTGGTAATCTTCCGTATATTAAACACGATACCCCTTCAAGTATTTCATAAAATCCACTTACTGCAAGGCAAATACAAATAACAAGTATAGATAATATTATACCCTTTTTTAATTTTAACTTTCTTATTAATATTTCTCTTATAATAAAAGCCGGTACAAATCCTTGCATAAAATGACCATATCTATCATAATCATTTCTTTTTAAATGGTATACATCTCTTATATAATTAAAAAGAGGCATATGACTGTATTTGTAGTGCGCTCCAATTATAATTGTTATTGTTAAAATTAAAATGAGCACATAAACAAAGTCTGTAAACCGAAACTTTTTATATGTAAATATTAGTATCATAACTCCTATAAAAGCCGGCGTATACTCAAAAAACCATGCAGAATAATCTGTAGCTTGATAGCCGATATAACAGAAGATAAAATAAATATTATTAATAAAATTATGTGCAGCTTCTCACCTTTATTGTTTTCTTTGTTTTTAGCCACAATATACACTCCAATTATTATACATTTTTTATATTTATTTTGCCTTCAATATTAAATTATTATACGTTATATTTTCAGAATACGTTTTCATACGGCTTGTCAAAAATCTCCTCTAATTTTTTAACCATAATCTAACTATTATAATATACTAAGCTTTAAAATTGGTCATAAATTTACAGACTTCATTAGGCGGTATCGGCTTCTCAAATATAAATCCTTGAATTTTACTGCATTTCATATTTAAAAGGCATTTAAGCTGCTTTTGATCTTCTACTCCTTCAGCAATAACTTCAAGTTTTAGTTCATGGGCAAGTTTAACTACGCTTTTAGTTATCATTAGATCCTTTTGTGAGTTCTCCAATTTGTCTATAAAACTTTTATCAATTTTTATACCATCTACAGGCATAGCATTTAGATAATCAAGATTGGAGTATTTTGTCCCAAAATCATCTATAAATATCCTTATCCCCATATCCTTAAGTTTTTCAATTAATTTTAATTTTTTTTCATCTAAACCTATAACTATTCTTTCAGTTATCTCAAAGATAAGAAATTTTGTCTCAACTCCAGTTTTATTCAAAACAACTTTAACAAAATCTAAGAATTCTTCTCCATCTATTTGGCTTTCAGAAATATTAATAGACATGCATATATTAGGATATCCTAAATTATGCCACTGCTGCAGCTGTCTGCATGCCTCATATACAACAAATTTGCCAACATCATTTATCATACCATTTTTCTTCAATTATATCTATGAAGAACATTGGCGAAAGTATTCCACGTTTAGGATGTTTCCATCTTATTAAAGCTTCAAATCCATATACCTCCATATTTTTTAAATTAATCTGAGGCTGATAAAAAAGAATTAATTCTTTCTTTTTTAGGGCATTACCTATTTCATTTATTACTATTTGTTTTCTTAAAATCTCGTTGTACATAAACTTTTGAAAAAATTGATATTTCATTTTATTATTTTCCTTGGCATAACTAAGTGCTACATCTGAATATCTTAGGACTTCAAGTAAATTATTACTATCATCCGGATACAATGATATACCAATTTTTTAAATGGACAGTTGCTTCTCTATTTTTTATATAAAATTTTTCTTCACATATATCAGATATATCTTTTTTCATTTTATCAATATCATTTGAATTTAAATTAGCAGCTAATATTACAAATCTGCAATTCATAAACTCAAAAATATAAAACTTTTCTTGTAATTTCTCTTTAATCCTTTTAAAAATGGATTTAAATAATATATAGCTTTCTTCATATCCAAATACATAACTATAAAATTTCAAATTGCAAATCTCGACCATATAAACTGCCAGCTTATCATTCTTATGCTTTAAGCCGCATCTTTCGTATTTTTCTAGAACATTTCTCATACTTTTTTTCTTAGAAGAATCCTCAATATCCATAATTATCTCCCGTAAAATATTTATTTTACTTGCTTTAAATAAAACCCAATTATAACATTTTTTTAAATTTTATAAAAATTTTATTTAAATTATTATACCATAATATTTATTTAAATACAATTTTTCAAATTATAATACGTCTAATTTACTTTATTTAATGCCAAATTATCTAATTCAAATATATTTTGTTTTGCAGTTAATTTGTTAAGTAATTTTATTTACATATTATAAAAGTTCAATCTTCATATCAAAATTGAACTTTTAATTGTCTGCTAAACCGCATTTTCATAAAATATTGACGCAAACACAATTAACGTAACTGAATTAGTTATAAATACATTATTAATTCTTACTTCTTTTTTGTAACACCTTCGTAATTCAATTGTAAGTGCTATGTAACTACAGATCTCTTGGGCTAATGTATAATTTACTTATAATTAACAATCGTATAATTTATATATAAAAAGTAAATACTATATTATATAGTATATTAAAATTTTATTGGGAGAGATAATCTATGCGAAAAGTATTAATATCAGTTTTTGTTACTTTATTTGTTATGCTTTCTCTTACTGGCTGCAATCAAAATCAAATTCAAGATAGAGATGCTTCACCTAATTCGAAGTTATCCCAAAACATGCTTACAAAAAAAAGGCAATACTACTTCTAATTATAGCTTAAATAAACTAAAAAGTAACCAACCCCAAAATTCAATAAGCAACATAAATTCAAGACTCGATAATGGAGAAGAATTCATAAAAACCTTTAACACTTTAAAAGCTGCAACCCTTAAAAATGACAAAGAGACGATTTCTGACTATGTAAATTATCCATTAATAGTTTACATAAATGGTAATAAAACTAAAGTTTCAAACAAAACTGAATTTATTAACAACTATGACAATATATTTAATTCTAAAATAAAAAACTCACTAAAAAATCAGCAGCTTAGTAATTTAAAAATAACTCCTAATGGTGTAATAGTAGGTAATGGCGAAGTTTATCTTAATCTTATAAACAATGGAAAACATGAATATGGAATCTATTCTATAAACAACAGATGAAGCAATAATATTTCAAGACATTAAACAAAATTATTTCAAAGATTTATCTTCCGAAGTGAAGATAAATCTTCATTCATTGTAAATTTCCTTATACGTATGATTTTGCTTCATATTCATCTGGCAAATGTGTAGTATCATTTAATGTTACTATTGTAGGCTGCATTTTGTCATTAAAATTAAGCTGACATATAGATGTATTTCCCAAAATAATTTTATGATACATGGTCATATTCCATTCAAAAATCCCTATAAGTCCAGCTTTTATTATTCCTCCATGTGCCACCATTACTATTCTTTTTCCCTTATGTTTTTCTACAGTACTTAATATTGCATTTCTTGATCTTATGGTGGCATTTTTTATACTAAGTTCTCCACCACATATTGGTCCTTTATTAGTATCACTTCTCCAAATTTCAAATTCTTTTGGGAACTTGGCTTTTATTTCTTTTACAGTGAAACCTTCCCAATCTCCAAAATCTATTTCTCTAAGATTATTTAATATTTTTGCTTCCTTATTGCTCTCTAAAGCAATTATACTGGCAGTTTTATATGCTCTCTTTAATGGACTTGAATATATATAATCAAATTTATCTTTCAACCTATTAGATACATATTGCGCTTGATTAATACCTTGTGGTGATAGAACTATATCCTTAGATCCCTGAAACTTTCCAAGTGCATTCCATTCCGTTTCACCATGTCTTACTAAATATAATGTTGTTTTCATATTGCTATCACCTCTTAAGTTTACATTTTACATATCTATAATTTCTTTTAATTTTTTTATAAATTTATTCATTTCATCATCGGTTCCAATACTAACTCTAAGGTAATTATCTATACGTGCATCCTTAAAATATCTTACCAATATTCCTCTGTCTCTAAGCTCTTTAAACAGTACAGCAGCATAAATCTTTGGATGACTTATAAATATGAAATTTGCTTTAGAATCAATGACTTTAAATCCAATTTTCCTTAAATCTTCTATAGTTCTTTCTCTGGTCTTAATTATTTTTTTTCTTGTATCCTCAAAATAATCATTGTCCATAAAAGCAGCATTTGCCCCTGCTAAAGCTACTCTATCTATTGTATACGAGTTAATAGAATTCTTAACCATATTAAGTGCTGTTATAAGTTCTTTACTTCCCATAGCAAAACCTACTCTAAGCCCAGCAAGTGATCTCGATTTTGATAAAGTTTGTACAACTAAAAGGTTAGGATAATCTTTTATAAGTTTTACACAAGATTCTCCTCCAAAATCTATATAAGCTTCATCAATTATAACTACGCTATCAACATTATTCTGCAGCAACTTTTCTAATTTTTCTACTTCAATATATTTAGCCGTTGGTGCATTTGGATTTGGTATTACAATCCCACCATTATTCTTTAAAAATTCATCTAGTGGAATGTTAAAATCATCATCCAATGAAACAAGTTTATAATCTATATCAAATAAATTAGCATACACTTTATAGAAACTATAAGATATATCTGGAAATAATATAGGTTTTCCTGGATTAAAAAACGCCATAAAAGAAAATCCTAAAACCTCATCAGAACCATTTCCAATAAAAACTTCATCTTTTGCTAGTCCGTAATAATTAGCAACAATCTGTCTAAAACTATCTACCTCTGGATCTGGATATAATTTCAAATCATCATTAGCTGTATTTTTAATAGCCTGTATAACATTAGGAGATGGTGGATAAGGATTCTCATTTGTATTTAACTTTATATATTTTTTATCCTTAGGTTGTTCCCCTGGAATATATGGTTTTAAGCTTTTAACTTTATCACTCCAATATTTACTCATTTCACTTCACCCTTTAAATTTAATTTTTATATACAGCTTTGCTTTAAACAAGTATTGTTTTTGTACTTATTTAAAGCAAAACTTCCTTCATTACTATTGCTATGTCTATAATATCACAAAGCTTTAGCGTAGTAAAGTGAAAAAGTGTAGTATCAAAAATCACTCAAAAAATTTTTATGGTATATTTACAATTAAATTCTTGATTACTTAACAATTTTAATATTCCATCCTTTTCTCTAAAATCACCATTAAAATCTTCAAAATCGGCATGGCCAAACCATGGTTCTATACAAACAAATGGAGCTCCTTGAGGTTTAGACCATAACCCTAAGTAAGGGAAACCGTCAAACTCTAATGTTACAGCTCTTGAATTTTTGATGTTTTTTAGGGAAACTTTTTTTTTGAACTTAAGTCCTTAAAAATAAGAGCATCCTTTTTAAACAATTCTCTTTTTAAGTATATAATATTAGAATCATATAAAAATGGTGTTGGACTTTCTTTTAACAATCCATTTTCATCTATAGGAATTATATTAGCTGTTTCTCTTTTTTCAAATTCAAAGTAGTAATCTTCGAATTTTAAATCTTCCTTCTCTTCTCCCCTACTACTGGGCAATTAAATCCTGGATGTGCACCTATTGAAAAATATATTTCTTGACTATCTACATTTTTTACTTTATAGCTAGCTTCTATCTCATTTTCTTTAAGTTCATATTTAACTATTAATTCAAATTTATATGGATATTTACTTAATGTTTCTTCATTATATGTTAATTTAAATACAGCTTTATCGCTGGTGCCCTCCATAACTTCAAAGTTCATATCTCTTGCAAAACCATGTTGGCTCAAAGTGTATGTATCATCATTTATTCTATAAGTATTATTTTTAACTTTACCAACTATAGGAAATAATATTGGAGCATGTCTTGCCCATATATCTGATTTTGCAGTCCAAAGGTATTCCGCCCCATCTTTTACCGTCTTTATGCTGGTAAGCTCCGCTCCTTTTTCTACAGCTTCAACTTTTAATAATTCGTTTTGTAATATTATAGACATAATCTTCAACTCCTCTGGTTAATTTAAAACAGGGTTTACTTTATTTATATTATATTTTACCACAAAAAATTAAATCTAGTTAATAACTTGTAAAAGACAAAAACTTTTCGAAATTGCTTGACCACATGGTCACCAAGCAATATAATATAATCAATAGCTGACCACATGGTCAAGGGAGTGATTAAAATGTACGCAATAGAAACTAACGACTTGTGCAAATTCTATGGAAAATCTAGAGGTATCATAAATGTTAACTTAAAAATAGAGTGCGGTGAAATATTTGGTTTTATTGGTCCAAATGGTGCCGGAAAATCAACTACCATACGTACAATTTTAAATTTTATATTTCCAACCTCAGGTAGTGCAAAAATAATGGGATTTGATTGCATAAAGGAAAGCAAAAGAATAAGAGAACTTATAGGTTATTTACCATCAGAAGTAAATTACTACGATGATATGAAAATTAGAGAGCTACTTAAATATTCTGGAGACTTTTACAATAAGGATTGCAGTAAAAGAATAAAAGAACTTTGTGATATATTTGAGGTAGATAGTTCTAAAAAAATAAATCAATTGTCCCTTGGAAATAAAAAGAAGGTTGGAATAATTCAAGCCCTACTTCATGAGCCTAAATTAATTATTTTAGATGAACCAACGAGCGGACTTGATCCATTAATGCAGAAAACATTTTTTGAAGTTTTAAAAGAAGAAAATAAAAAAGGAGCAACTATATTTTTCTCATCACACATATTAAGTGAAGTTCAAGAAATGTGTAATAAAGTTGCAATTATAAAAGAAGGCAAAATACTAAAAACAGAGGAAATATCAAAACTTCGCGATGCTCAATTCAAAAAAGTAATGGTAAATTTTAATGACGAAATTTCAAGCATAGACATACCTGGCGCTATTAATGCCGTTAAATTAGGTACTTCTGTAAAATTTTTATACAATGGGGACATCAATGATCTTATTGATAACCTTCATAAAAATAAAATTAAAAATCTTACAATTGAAGAACCATCCTTGGAAGAAATATTTATGCATTACTATGTAAAGGAGGATAAGTAATTATGAATTTATTTAAAAGAGAACTTAGAAAAAACCTTATAGGCTTTTTAATTTGGTCACTTACTCTAAGCTTATTAGTTATCCTTACAATGTCTATGTTTACCTCTGTAGCCAAAAGCAGCGCCTCCTTAGAGCAATTTATGAAACAATTTCCTCCATCCATGCTAAAAGCATTTAATCTAGATACCTTAAGTATAACAAGTATATTTGGATATTACAGTTCCAAAGCTGGCTTATTAATAATATTAAGTGTTGGAATCTATGCAATGATACTTGGCTGCAATATGTTTGCAAAAGAATTTAATGAAAAAACTATGGAATTTCTTCAGGCAAAGCCTATAACAAGAACATCAATTATTACTTCAAAAATATGCTGCTATACTATATATATCTTTCTTTTAAATGTAATTTTATTTGCAGTAACCTATTTTTCCTTTGAAAGCGTAAAAACATCAAATTATTCAGTTAAAACCCTTTTTCTAATTCATGTTGGTTACTTTATAGCTGAAATAACTTTTGCTAACATTGGAATTCTTATATCTCTAATTGTTAAAAGCCAAAAATCCTCAGTTTCGTTAAGTTTATGGTTTGTACTTGGAATGTATTTTATGCATATACTTGCAGGCTTATCCGATAAAGCTGATTTTCTTAAATACTTTACACCCTTTAAATACGTTGATGCTACAGATATAATAGCCAATGGCTATATAAAAACTGAATATGTTATAATACTTGTATGCGTGAATATAATAGCGGTTGCTGCTTCTTATATCATCTACAATCATAAAGACATTCAGTAGATGAATTTTTGTAATGTATAAATGTTGCGAACCAAAACCAAGTGACAAGTTAAGGTAAGTTTTTCTCCATTTTATTACGAAAAACTTTATAACTTAATTTTTTTCACTTCATTTTTTCCCGAGGGAAAATGCAAGAATAAATTGTACGATTTTCGGTAGCGAGTGAGTATGCGAGCGAACGGAAGAAAATCATCCTAAACTTGTCACTTGTCACCTGCCACTTGTCACTGTTTCTAGTTGGTTCGCAATATTTATTTATTCAATAATTACATATATACAAAGATTAACTTAATAATAGCTTGAGGGGTGGAATAATTTTGTACGAAAGTTTTTGAAAGGTTACCAGAAAAAAAAGAGAAAAAAAAAAAAAAATTATTGATATATGCGTTAAAGAATTTGCTGAAAATGGATATACCATTGCCTCAACAAACACTATAGTAAAAAAAGCCGACATATCTAAAGGAACCTTATTCAATTACTTCGGCAATAAAAAAGGTTTATTTCTATATGTTTTAGATTATATAACTGACTATTATTTAAATTATATGATAAAAGAAATGAAAGTAAATGACCCTGACTTTTTTAAAAGAGTTCTCGATTGGTCTGAACTTAAACTAAAGGTTTCATGTAAAAATCCTGATGTGTACAAATTTTTCTTTATCTCATATACAAATGTTCCAGATGAATTAAAAGATGATATTAAAAAGCGTTATGAAAAACTTTATTCTAAAGGTTTATTTTTAACTTTTGATGGACTCGATATGTCAAAATTTAGAGATGATGTAGATAAACAAAAATCACTTGAACTAATATTAATGGTCTTAAAGGGCCTATCTGAAAAATATACAAATAATTTTAATAAAAGCGAGGATAAGGGACTAAGCTCACTAGATAAAAGGGTAGATGAATTAAAAGAATACATTGAAATTTTAAAGAAAGTTTTTTATAAATAACCTTAAGGAGAATAAATATGATATTTAAAGAATTTGGAAATAAAAATAACAAAGCTATCATTTTTCTTCACGGTGGTGGGCTATCTTGGTGGACATGGAAAATTCAAATTGAAGTGCTGCAAAAGGATTATTTTGTTGTTGCACCTGTTATTGATGGACATGGTGAAGATGGACATAATAGTTTTATAACCATACAAAACTCAGCAGAAAATGTTATTAATTATATAAAAGAAAACTGTAATGGAAAAGTTTTTGCTATCTGCGGACTTTCTCTTGGTGCTCAAATACTCGTGGAAATACTATCTAAGGAATGTGATATCACAGAAAATGCAATTATTGAAAGTGCTTTAGTTTGTCCTAGCAGTAAAATTTCAGTTAAATTAACTGCACTAGCATTAAGCTTAACCTATGGATTAATCAAAAAAAGTGGTTTGCAAAACTTCAAGCCAAGCAGTTAAAGCTGCCCGAGGCATTATTCGAAAACTACTATGAAGATACTATAAAAATAACAAAAACAACCCTAATAAACTTTATAAAAAGCAATCAAGAATATTCAATACCTAGTACTTTATGCAATACAAAAGCAAAAACATTAATATTAGTAGGTGAAAAAGAATTACCTGTCATGAAAAAATCTGCTAAACTACTTAATGACACCATTAACGGTAGCACCTTAAAAATCATTAAAAATAGTGCGCATGGTGAAATCAGTTTAGTTCATTCAGATAAATACCTTGAGCTATTGATGACATTTTTTAGGGATAACGCTACTTATTAAAAAACATACTTAAAAATTTTTCAAATAAAATATTGCCAGCTGTGTCCTATCTCTCAAATTTAATTTTTCCAGAATTGTAGTAACATAATTTCTCACAGTTCCATCACTTATAAATAATTTGTCCCCTATTTCTTTATTTGAAAGTCCATCTGCCACAAGTTTCATAACTTCCATTTCTCTCTGTGATAAATTAAACTTTAACATATCCACTTTATGTCCTTCTCTAATCATTGAAGATATAGAGTTTGCAACTTCCTTTTGGAATACAAAGTTCCCCTTTGAAACAGTTCTTAAACTTTCAATTATAGTATCAGCTTTCTGATTTTTTAGTATATAACCTTCTGCACCAGATTTCATTGCTTCCTTTATATACTCATCATCCTTGAAGGTTGTAAGTATAACTATTTTAACTTGATTAAATTTTTCTTTAATCATCTTTGTACCAATAACACCATCTATATCAGGCATCCTTATGTCCATAAGTACAATATCCGGCATAAGCTTTTCACAAAGAGCAAAAGCCTCCATTCCATTATGAGCTATGCCAGTAACCTCAAAATCATCTTCCATATCTAAAAGTAATTTTAATCCATCACATACAAGTTCATCATCATCTACTATTAGAACCTTCAAATATTTCACCTCCACTAAAGGGAATAACACAAACTATAATAAAACCATCACGAGAATCTATAGAAATACTCCCACCAACATTGTTTACTCTTTCACGCATTCCACTTAATCCAAGTCCTTCTTTTATATTACTGCAGCTTACACCATTGTTTTTAATATACAATCTAAAATATACCTCATTTATATCAATTGAAATATAAACCTTTGAAGCTTTTGAATATTTAGCAGCATTAGTTAAAGCCTCTTTTATATTTGCTCCTATTATTTCCATATAACTAGGATTTAGCTTATTAAAGTCTCCAGTAAACTTAAGCTCAACAGGACAAAAACTAAAATTATGAATTATATTTTTTATGTATTCGATTCCAAGCTTTTCATTTGGTTTAATATTATGAACCGTATCTCTTATAATAATTACAGTTTCTGAAAGTGCTTCTATAGATCTTTCAAGCACTTCCTTTGCTTTAGGCAAATTTTTATCTACTAATTTATATGCAGCTTGAAGTTCTATAAGCACTCCTGCTGTTTTATGACCAACACTATCATGTATTTCTCTTGCAATTCTATTTCTCTCGCTTACTTCCGCAAGATGCGCTGCCTCTCTTGATGAGTTTAATAGTTTAGCTTTAACACCTTCAAGTTCATATCTAAGCTTTCTTTCCTCATCTAATGATGTTTTTAGATTAATTTCCTTTTTTTCAGCTTCTCTAATTACATAACCAAACAGTGAGCACACACAGGTTAAAAAAATAACCTTTTCTATATTTTGCCCTAGATAAAGAAAGTATATTTCTACTAAGCATACACAAGAAACTTCAATTAAATTCTTTACAACAATAAAATCAAATGCAGCTACAGGAAGAAACATTGCAAAATTTTTTATTTACATAAACTCCTATGCAAATTCCTATAAAACTTGCTGCAGCTGTATATATAGAATTGTTATATTTTTCCTTATATATATTTATTCCTATAATAACAAGGAGTATAAGAATTTCTTCAAAATGCACCTTGCTATAACATACCATATCATAAAATACATACATTAAAAAAAGTAATTTTAATATACAATTTACACGTTTCATCCTATCCCCTATTCTAACGCTTCACTTTTTCTCCAAGTTCCAAGCAAAAAGAACACTGCTGTAAATGCTAAAAGTATTACTGCTTCCTTACCTATAGAAGTAAAATTGTCATTGTTCACTATTTTTTTAACAGCTTCCATTGCCCAAGTTGTTGGCAATACCTTTGAAATATTTTTAATCACACCACTTGAAGGTGACATTCCCCAGCACCCACCAAGCATAGTCATTACTGTTACAATTCCTACTCCTGATACCATTGCCTTTGTTACATCCTTGCTTATACTACTTACTGCAATTCCAAAAGACACACTAACAAGTGATATTAATATCAATATTCCTAACATATTAAATATAGATTTACCCGGATAAACTCCAAAACCATTTACAATCACCAAAGTTAAAACAAGTATTTGAACTATAGAAATAACCATAAAGCTAAGTGTTGTTTGAAGCATATAATTCTTTAAAGATATAGGTGCATTTAATGATCTATAAAACGTTTTTATTCTTTTTATCTGATAATATGATCGTTGATGCAAATATGGAAGAAAACATAACAAACTGAATTACCATGCCCCACACTACTAATTTACCGCTAGTGCCCCTAGAAACTTTATCCATTAAATTAGTCTTTGGTATTTTTTTAATACCTTCATAAAATGCCATGTTATTGCCAAACGACTTTCTTGCAATACTTTTAGCTGGATAAATGAAGCTATTAATTATTTCACCGACTACTCCTGAGCAATCAGAATTTTTCTTTTCGTACCCAATAATTTTTTTATTTTTTAAATTTATTATAGCATAAGTATAATTACGTGGTATAACAAGTACATAATCTAACTTCGAATTATTCAAATCATTTTTAATATCACTTTGAGTTATTTTAGTAATATTAAGATTTGCTTTCATATTCTGAGTAAAAACCTTTGAAAATCTAGTACTATCATTATCAACTATTCCGACATTGAATTTTTCCACATTACCACTTGTGTTTAATGCTATAGGTATAATCGGAATAAATGGTATTATTAAAAGCACTGCAATTTGAACTTTACTTTTGAGCAGCCTTTTTAAACTATTAATAAATATAATCATGATATCACCTTCTTACCTACAAATAAAGATATAAAGAACATTATAACTGCTGATGCACATAATACTATAAGTGCTTCTCCTGAACCCTCCGTTATTGCTTTTACAACATAGCTATGAAAAGACAGTGTATCCGCAATTTTTATAATGCCACTTATCTTAATTGGTGAAAAAGCCCCTACATATACTGGCCCAACCATAAAGAAGTTTACCGCAAAGGCGACAAGTGCACATATATATATGTTTTTGAAAGTCCAGTAATAATAATTCCAAAACTGTTTTCAATTATTAAAAATAGTACCATTGCTACAAAAATATTCAATTTATTTTCTCCCCAGTTAATATTAAAGAAGTAAGTAGTTATAACTATTAACATAAATGCAAATATTCCCATGCCCCCCATATTACCTAAGGACTTTCCAAGTAAAATATTTATCCTTGTTGTGGGCATTGACTTTAATCTATCAGTAATTCCATTTTTTAAATCATGAATTATCAAATTAGTGCTCAAAACAGCTCCATAAAAAATAAATAAAATTATTGACGCCATAGCAGCTTTGTCATTAGTTGACACAGCTGTTTCATTAGGATTTATTATATTATTTTGAAGGTTAACCTTGCTTTCTTCTACCTGTGATTTAGTTAAATTTACGCTTAAATTATTATCCATAGAACCTGTTACCATATACGTAACTAACAGAGGTGCTGCAATAAAGGCAATTACAGCTAGTGGATTTCTTATACATTTAATTATAGTGTAACGAGCTGTAACAAGTATACTCTCCAATTAAATCTCCTCCTAATCCCTAAGTGTTCTGCCTGTAAGTGTTAAAAATACACTTTCAAGAGTAGGCTTTTCAACATTTAAAGATAAAATTTCAACATTGTTTTGCAAAATTATTTCCAGTATTCTTCCTAATATTTTGCTATTTTTTTTAGCTATAATATTAAGCTTATTGCCATTTAAAATACAGTCTATCACATCGTCCATCTTCTTTATTTTCTCTATGATAGTGTAATTCACCCCCGACAATTCTAAATCTATTTTTTCATTAACTGCTGCAAGTGATTTTAATTCATCCTTAGTTCCCTTAGCTATGATTCTTCCATGATCAATTATTAAAATTCTCGTACACAGCTCCTCTACCTCTTCCATGTAATGTGAAGTATATATTATAGTCGATCCCATTTCATTTAGTTTTCTTATAGAATTTAATATATAATTTCTTGACTGAGGATCAATTCCAACAGTAGGCTCATCCATTATTATAAGCTTTGGTCTGTGAACTATAGCACAAGCTATATTAAGTCTTCTCTTCATTCCACCGGAAAAACTTTTAGGATAATCTTTTTCCTTATCTACAAGATCTACAAATTCCAAAGCCTCATGAATTCTATCCTTAAGTTCAACACCTTTCAATCCATAAAGTCTTCCAAAGTAATCAAGGTTCTCATAGGCAGTTAAATCCTCATATACTGCAATATCTTGAGGTACAACACCTATTTGCTTTTTAATTTCTTTTTCATGAGTCTTCATATCAAGTCCAAATATCTTAATTTCTCCACTATCAAGTTTACTCATGCCTGTAATTGCACTTATTGTTGTAGTTTTTCCTGCTCCATTAGGCCCTAAAAATCCTAAAATTTCTCCCTCTTCAATTTCTATATTTAAATTATCAACAGCTAAAAAATCCTTATAACGCTTAACTAAATTTTTTACTTCTAATAACAACCTTATCACCCCTTCTTTCAGAGTACAGTTGACAAAGTACAGAGAACAGTGAAGGATAATTTTCTGCTAATGCAGAAAATTTTTAACTTAATGGGCTATCGCTCAAACCTATATATTTTAGCTTCGCTGAAGCTTTTTAATTCAAAGATTTATCTGACGTAAGGAAGATAAATCATCCTTCATTGTACTCTGTACTTTGTACTCTGTTTTTCTATGTTTCTATAATAAATCATTTTCCCCAAATACTACAGTTACATGAAGAATATTATCACCATGACAAATGTCATAAATAAAATTTTAACTATTCAAGCAAAAAGTGCTAATATATACTTGTATTAAATTTTACATAGGAGGCTTTTTATGGAATCAATTCTTTCTTATAAGGTATTAGATAATACTCCAATTTTTAAATGTAACTCTTGTAAAAATTGCACCAGTATGGAAAGTACTAATATGCTTGGCATAAACCGTGGTTGCTGTTTTTACTTTCCTAAATATTCACTTATAGATATCAAAAATATAATAAATTTTAAAAAGGATTTTTTATTTAAGTTGATTACTAAAGAAAACGTAATCACTCATAACTATTTTATAGAGGTAAAAGGTACCTTTGATAAAACAGCATATAGTAATTTTTGCAAAAAATTCTACTGAAGGTGAATTCTCAAAATACGGCAATTTTTGACAAAACTCTTTTTTTTCAAAAAATGTTCTTTTATAACTCCAAAAGGCTGCTCTATTGATTTTAGATTAAGACCACATCAATGCAATCTATATTTATGCCGCAATTTATCAGAAAACTCAAGCTACTTATGTAAAAACTATTCAAGAGAACGCAAAGACTATTTCGCCTATTGTAATTATATGAATACTACTCTTATTCAATATTTTAAAGATAACCTTTTAACTTTAAAAAATAATTTTAAACAATCTGTTAACTTTTTAGATAAAATTAAAATTGACAATTTTCTTTTTTCTAACTTGAAAACGTTAAATTGACCTTATAATTTAATACTTTATAAGGAATAGTATTTATTAAAACTTTAATAACAAATTTACAATTTCAATTTAGTTTTATTTTATTTGTAAATTTTTTACAACACTTTGGCAATATATTATGGTATAATAAGACCTGTTAATATTTTTTGCATAACAAGAGCTCAAAATATAACTTTAAAGTTCTTTAATTGGGTGTATTTATAAGTAATACAATTTCAAATCACTTTAATTAAAAATAATAAGTATATTTAAGGAGGATATCATTTGAATAAAAAAGCATTATCTATTGTTATGGTACTAGCTTTAATGTTTACACTGAATACCAGTGTACTTGCTTCACCAGCAGATAGTACTTCAGATGAACTGAAAAGAACTCAAGATAATAAAAAGGCCATAGAGGTTAAGGTTACTTCTCTAGACAATGAAATTAATGGTGTACTAAAAAAGATTGATAATAATAAAAAAGATATGAATAAACTCGCAAACGAAATGAAAAACTCAGAAATACAATTAAAAACTACAGAAAGCGCACTTAATAACCAACAGGATCTGCTAAAAAAAAGAGTACGTGCGATGTATATGAATGGAAAAAGCAGTTATCTTCAACTAGTGCTCTCTTCTACAAGTTTTAGTGACCTTTTATCAAATGTAAATACTGTTACTAGTGTAATGGACTTTGATAACAACATTCTTAACAATGTTGAAAAAGAGAAAAAAAATATACTTGCGCAAAAACAAATATTAAGTTATGCAAATAAAAAACTAGAAGATTTAAAAACTAGTAATGAAGCAACTCTATCAAAATTGAGCAGCGACATAAAACAAGAAAAAACTCTTCTTGCTAGTGCAACTGAAAAAGAAAAACAGCTAATAGACAAACAAAGGGCAGAAGAAGCTGCTGCCAAAGCAAGACAAGAAGCTGCTGCCAAAGCTGCAAATGCTAGTAAATCTTCGAATAGTAGTACAAGCATCGCCTTATTAGGGACATTATCTCCAAAATCCTCAAATATAATGATAGCAACAGGTTATTCCATAGATGGATACACCTCATCTGGAGGCAAGACTGTAAGAAATCCAGGCGGTTACAGTACTATTGCCGTAGATCCAAGAGTAATACCAATGGGTACAAAAGTTTATATCGAAGGATATGGTTATGCTGTTGCAACCGATACTGGAGGTGCCATTATAGGCAATAGGATAGATTTATTTTTTCCAACAGAAGCAGAGGCAAATGCTTGGGGAATACGCTCTGTTAAAGTCACTATAATAGGTTAAAGATTAAAAAAGAGAATTCTCAGTACACAGAATTCTCTTTTTTATTTTAAATATTGACATGCTAATTTAATAATGCTAAGCTATTATTAAACAGCGTTCAATAATTGAACTGTACTTAAATGCATTGGAGTGTTAATATGGGAATTTCCGAAAGACGAGAAGCTGAAAAAGAAACTTTAAGAAAAAAAATCATAGATGCCGCAAGTGAAATTCTGATAAGTGAAGGCTACGAAAATTTGTCAATTAGAAAAATTGCAGCAAAAATAGAATATTCTCCAGGTATTATTTATCACTATTTTAAAGATAAATCCGAAATACTGAGTTTCGTAATAAAAAGAAAACAAACTAAAATTCTTAAAATCATAAACGAAACCCCAATTGATAAAAATAAACCTGAAAATTCAATTATTAATGTATTAAGAAAATACATCTCATTTATGCTAGAAGAAAAAGAATTGTCTAAAGTATTTTTAATAAACAATTTAGATGATGTAAATTTAAGAATAAAGATGCTTTATGAAGGAGTCTCAAAAGACAAAAAAACTATAGGTTCTTTGTGTAACTCAATTCAAATTGGCATTGATAATGGTAGATTTAAAAAAACAGATGTTGAATTAACCGCTCAAATTATCTGGACATCAACCTATGGTCTTATATCTAGATTAATAATAGAAAAAGATATCCTTAAAGAACAAGAGAAAAAACTAATTGAACATCATTTACAATTTATAATAAATGGGCTGATCGGAGGAAAAATTTAACATGAAAAAATTTTTTAAAATTCTATTCTCCTTATTTTTAGGATTTATAGCCTTAATTATTGTAGCTATATTACTATTTTCATCTCTTACACATTCTAATAATACAGAAAGAAAATATACAATTAATGTTTTAAAAGCAAAAATTTCAGATTCCCCCAAAGCACTTGTTGTATATCAACCATCTAAAATGTCTAGTCTTACAAAAGACATATCATATAATGTAGCTAAAGGTTTAAATAGTAAAGGCTGTCAAGTTACTATTACTTATCCCGGGAAAAAAAAGTTTCAGCTGATATATCCAAATATGACATAATTGTTTTCGGTTCACCTGTATATATGGGAACTACTTCTTCGGTTTTAAGTGATTATATTAGAAGAGTTGGTAATTTTCAAGATAAAAAAGTTGTTTTATTTGTAACAGGAGCCAATGATGACTCTGTTCCTCTTAACTCTCTTGGAAAGCCCATTCATAATACCAAAGTCACTAAAAAACTGCAATTTAAAAAGGGCGATGAAACTAAAGCATATAATTTAGGGTGCGAAATTGGAGAAAAATAAATATTTTAAAATGCTTCCTAATATTCTTACTATAGCTAGGCTATTTTTAACAATTTTATTTATAATATTGTGTTTAAATACCAAAATGCATTTAGCTATAGTATTTGATTTCTTGTTAATTTGCTTTTCTGATATTGTAGACGGAAAAATTGCAAGATACTTTAATGCCGTCACAGTCTTTGGAAGTATTTTAGATGTACTTGTAGATTCATTTTTTATATTTTCATCATTGACTATATTGTGCTGCAAAGAAAAAGTTGTACCTGCATGGTTTATACTTCTTGTATTTATTAACCTTTTTGTATTTATCATAACATCCTTCACACAAAAAGATTTATCTACAAAATCAAAAAATTTTTTTGTATTTGACTTAATAGGAAGAACATCAGCTGCACTTTTCTATGCCATTCCCGGCATTGCATATACCACAATATATTTAGGTATAAGCATCAAAATAATACACTATGTAATATGGATAAATTCTGCACTTGCATTAACTGCATGCGCATCGAGATTGATTAATAGGAGGTTTTTTATAATTAATGAAAAAAGTTAAATACATATCTATAGTTTTCATTAGTATTATACTTGCTATGATTTTTCACATAATGGCATCAAATTATAGTACAACTCCTAAAACAGCAAATTGGAGCTTTCTTGTAAAAAGTTTAGGCTTAATTCCAACAATCATTATATGGTATGTTATTGCATATGGCAGTATAGCTTATATATTTTATAAGTATGAAGATAAATTTGTAGGAACAAGCATTACAAAAGGCTTACGTTATGGAATATCTATCGGAATATTATGGCTATGGGGCATGCTAATAGGCGTTTTACTTTATGGCAACTCATTTGTAAATGAATTTGTCACTGGGGTCTGTGATGCCGTTCCTATTGTAATTATGGGATTATTACTTGGCAAATTTACAACCAAAAGTAATCATCATATTGGAATTAAACATAAATTTATTAATCCAAGCAATGTAATATTATCTCTTTTAATTTTTTCTATTATATTTTCAATTGGATGTTATCTTATTAATTGTACAGGCATTATAAAAATAGTGTATCAAAATGAACCATACTTTGCCTTTATTTGGCCTTTTTTAATGGGTACTTGCATAGGTATAACTTACTTATTGTTAGGCAATTGGGCTCACACATCATCCACAAAACTCTCAAGCACAACAAAATTTGGGGCTATAATATTTGGGGCTAACTGGCTAGTATTTGCTATATTTATGCCCTTTATTTTTAGCGGTATTCTAATTAAATTTATAATAAGCATTATAGTAAATATACTATCAGTTATTTTAAGTTGCTATCTTAATCCTTATTAAGGATAAATAACTTGGAACTTGAAAATAGTAAATTCCAGGTTTATCCTGACAAACTGGAATTTGTCGAGCACTATAGTGAAGGGTTTTAACTCACTTCGTTTGTTAAAAGACTAAGGTTTTCGCTATGCGAAAGGTGAAGGGTTTTACGGTGCTGTGCACGTAAAAACCAAATTTATCCTTACAAACTGGAAGTTGACTCAGTTCACAATTCACAATGCACAGTTCACAATGAATGATGATTTTTCTCAGCTATGCTTCGAAAAATCTAGAAATTTAATGTGCGCAAAGCGCTTAAAATATAGTGTTCAGCTCAGCTGACACTATTAAGTTCTAAGATTTACCTGAGAGTAACGAAAGGTAAATTTACCTTCATTGTGCATTGTGAACTGTGAATTGTGCATTGAGCTAAATTCCAGTTTATCAGGATAAATTTGGAGATTGCAATTTTAAAGTTTCAAGTTGTCTATCTATAGTGGGATTACCTCAAAATTTAAAATGCACAGAGCATAGGTTTATCAACATTTATTGTGAACTGACTAAGTATGGTTTACGGATTTTAGAAACCGATTTACAAAAATAATACATTTTAATTTTGAAAGGAAGAATAAAAATGAAGAAGAATGAAGTTCAAGAAAAAATGAAAGGCAGCGTTGTAGCTGTTATTAGATGCGCAGATTTTGATTTGGCTGAAAAAATTTCAAAAAGATTAATTGATGATGGAATAAAGGCGATTGAAGTTACTTATTCAGTTAAAGATGCTGGAAAGTTAATTAAAAATCTTAAAGAGCAGTTTCCAGACAGCTTAATTGGGGCAGGAACGGTTTTAAGTTTAGAAGAAGCAAAAGAAGCGGTAGGATATGGAGCAGATTTTATAGTTTCACCATGTATAGTTGAAGAAGTGTGTGCCTTTTGTGTAAAGAATGATGTATGCTGTTCACAAGGTGTAGCAACTCCTACAGAAGCATACAAAGCGTATAAGATGGGAGCAGATATCATAAAATTATTTCCAGGAAGTGCTTTTGGACCTTCATATATAAAAGAGTTAAAAGGACCTTTCCCCTTCATGAATTTCATGCCTACAGGTGGAGTAAGTGAAAAAAATATAAAAGAATGGTTTAACAATGGAGTAGTAGCAGTTGGGTTAGGTGGATATTTCACAAAGAATATAACAGAGGATAATTTATCAGATATAGATATAAGGGTTAAAAAAATATTTGATGCATTGAAATAGGCTGCGACTTAAAAGAATATCAATGGATTCTAAGGATTACTAGGTTATACAGTCTAAAATAAAATGTGGAAGGGCTTTAGTGAATGTAATGAAGAAAGAGCTAATAGTTATAAATACTTTGGTTTTTAAGAATTATTTTGACAAAGGGTTTACACAAGACAAGTTTTTTAGCTTTGTTTCTAATCTTGGAGTAAAAAATATTGAGATCAGAAGGGAATATATAAAGGATTTAAGTAAGGAACTGGACCTTTATAGAAAATTGGCTAAAGAAATGAAGCTTGATATTTTTTATAGTGTTCCTGATACCATGTTTAAGGATGGAAAATTAGATAAAGAAAATTTAGCTAAATATTTCCAAGAAGCAAAAATTATAAATTGCAAAAATATAAAGTTTAGCATAGGAGATTATAAGAATTTCCATTCAAATTTAAAAGAAGCTTTAGATCAGTTTTTAAATTATGGTATTAACTTAAATATAGAAAACGATCAAACTTATGAAAATGGAACATCGCGTAATATAATTGAGTTCTTAACGGATTGTAAGGCTCAAAGAATTAATATTGGTTATGTGTATGATGCTGGAAATTGGTGTTGGGTAAATGAAGATGAACTAGAAAACGCAAATTTGTTAAAAGAGTTTACAACATATGTACATTTAAAGGATGTTAAAAAAACATCTCAAGGAAATGTAACTCTTCCATTAGATAAGGGCAATATAGAATGGAGAAAGATATTAGATATATTGCCCAAGGACACTAATGTTGGTTTAGAATATCCTTGCGAAAGTGTTTCAGTTGTTGAAGAAGGTATTGAAAAATTGATTAAATATTAAGAATGGGGGAATGGTTTATGAGCGAAGTTATAACAATTGGAGAGCCATTAAGCTTTTTGCGGCAGAGGGCGAAGAAGATATAGATAAGGAAATAAAAGATGTAAATCATTTTAAAAAGTTTTTAGCAGGTGCTGAGGTCAATGTATGTGTTGGTGTATCAAGACTAGGCCATTCCGTTGAATACATAACAAAATTAGGAGAAGATCCATTTGGTATGTTTATTAAGGAAAGCCTAAGCAAAGAAAATATAGGAACAAAATATATAAGTTCTACAGATAAATTTTTTACTGGCTTTCAGCTTAAATCAAAGGTAAGTGATGGTGATCCTAAAATATTCTACTTCAGAAGAAATTCTGCTGCAGCAAATTTTAATATAGATGATCTTAAAAGCTTAGATTTAAGTGATGTTAGGCACATTCATTTAACAGGAATATTTCCAGCATTATCTGAAAGCAGTAGAAACGCTTCATACAAGTTAGTAGAGCTAGCAAAAGAAAACAACATAAGAATTACTTTTGATCCAAACTTAAGGATGCAGCTTTGGAGCAGTAAGGAAGAAATGATAAAAACTATAAATGATATAGCTTTTAAAAGTGATATAGTAATGCCTGGCATAAGTGAAGGATTAATATTAACTGGAAGCGATAAGCCAGAAGAAATTGCAGATTTTTATTTAAATAAGGGTGCTAAAATCGTAATAGTAAAGCTTGGAACAAAGGGAGCATTTGTTAAATCTAAAGAAGAAACACATACAGTTCCTGGCTTTAAGGTAGAAAAAGTAGTAGATACAGTTGGTGCTGGAGATGGATTTGCAGTTGGAGTTATAGGTGGAATATTAGAAGGATTAAGCATAAAGGATGCTGTTAGACGTGGAAATGCAATAGGAGCTATGGCAGTAATGTCACCTGGAGATAATGATGGTTATCCGACAAGAGAAAAACTTGAAAAATTTTTAGGCAGTGAGGCTTAAATGAAGATACAATTAGCTTTAGATAGAATAACTTTAGGGAAAGCTAAAAGCGTTGCTAAAAAAGCTGAAGATTATGTTGACATAATAGAAGTTGGCACATCTCTTATTAAAGACTACGGAAAAAAATCTGTAAGTTTTATTAAAGAAAATTTTAAGGATAAAACCATATTAGCAGATATAAAAACCTGTGATGAAGGTGAATATGAATTTAAGTCCGCATTTGAAGCGGGGGCCGATATTGCTACGGTTATGGGAAATTCTCCAATAGAAACTATAGAGATATGCTATAATGTTTCAAAAGAATATAACAAAGATGTTATGATAGACCTTATGGGAACAAGTGAAAGTAAGATAGCACAATTAAAGAAGTTTGATAATGCTATATTCTTTATTCATCTACCTAAGGATAATAAACATGGAAATTTAATTGATAATTTTAATAAAAATAGTGATTTATATAGAGGCATCAAAAGGATTGCACTAGGTGGAAGTGTTAAGGAAGATATTTTAAAAGATATATTACTTATCAATCCGGAAATTTTGGTTGTTGGTTCAGCTATAACAAAATCAAATGATATAGGTTTAGCAGCTTGTAGGTTTAAGAACAATATTATAGGCTAAAAAATCGGGAGATGAGATTGATGGAAGTGTTAAGCGAAATACTGAATGAAGTAAACAGTGTAGTGAAAAATGTTGATGAGAATGAATTAGATAACATTGTTAAGCTAATATCTAAAGATAAAAGAATATTTGTATATGGCGAAGGAAGATCAGGGCTTGTTGGAAAATGCTTTGCAATGAGGCTTATGCATTTAGGCTATACGGTGTATGTCGTTGGAGAAACAATTACACCATCTATTACCGAAAAAGATATGATATTTGCTATATCTGGTTCTGGAGAAACTTCTATGGTATTAAATTTATCAAAAAAATCTAGGGATCAAGGCGCATCCGTAATAGGAGTAAGCAGTAGAAAAGATTCATCGCTAATAAAAATTTCATCGAGCTTTTTGATAGTTCCTGGAGCCGTAAAATCAGATAAGAATGTAAGATCCATACAAATTTTAAGTTCATTATTTGATCAAAGCCTTCATATAGTTTTGGATGCGCTGTGTTTAAAGCTTAGTTATAAAGATAAACTTCATAATGAAGAAGCTATGAAAAATCATAGTAATTTAGAATAGATAAAGTTGAAATAAAAATAAATATGTGATAAACTATGTATAAAAATAAATTGAATTCTTACCTAGGGTAGAGGTGCTGTAATTATAAGTATTTTGTTTTTAGCCGGCAGGCGTCTTAGAAACAAAGAAAGGAATATCAGCCGAAGAAGTCATTTTGGCGAAGATGGTTTCTGGTTTTATATAGAACATGTATAAAACTGTCACTAAAGTATAGTGGAGAGCTACAAGGTACACGTGCAAGGTTATTAAATGTTACGTTAATAACAGCAGCAAGGGTGTTCCTTTGCTGCTGTGTTTTTTGCTGATATTTTGTTTCCCACAGGTAAGAGGAAGGTAGGTATGTAAATGAAAATTCAAGGTGTGTTAATACCAGTTGTTACTCCTTTTGTAGATGGAGAAGTTGATTTGGAATCTTATGGCAAACTTATAAAACATTATACTTCAAAACAAATAGCAGGCATTATGCCTCTTGCAACTACAGGTGAAACTCCAACTCTTACAGATTATGAATATGAAGCTGTACTTAATAAGACAATTGAATGTAATGAGGGAAATGTTCCAGTATACGTTGGATTTGGTGGAAATAATACAAGCAAAATGACACAGAGTATTAAGATGTTTGAAAAGTATAATATAAAAGGTATATTATCTGTATGTCCATATTATAATAGACCGGATCAAAGAGGAATATATGAGCACTTTAAAGCTATATCTGAAGCTACTACCTTGGATATAATATTATACAATATACCATATAGAACTGGTAGAAATATTGAAAATGATACAGTTAGAAGACTTGCTGAATTTAAGAATATAGTTGGAATAAAAGATGCTTGCGGCGATTTTGGACAAACTACAGAGCTTTTATTGAACAGACCTTCTGATGAAAACTTTTCTATATTAACAGGAGAAGATGCTTTCTTCTATAGTACATTAATGCTTGGTGGAGATGGTGGAGTTATGGCATCTGCGCATGTAAATACAGAAAAATATATTGAAATATATAATAAAGTAATACAAAATGACCATCTTGGAGCATTTAAAATATGGAAAGATGTAGTTGGGTTAATACCAATGCTGTTTGAAGAGCCTAATCCAGCGCCAGTTAAGTATTGCCTTTATAAGCTTGGATTGATAAAATCCCACGAATTAAGATTACCTTTAGTATCAGTATCAGAAGAGCTAGCTAAAAAATTAGATAGCGCACTATAATTTAATAATGTTTATAAAAATAAGTAACATTTTATAAATAGTTATCCACATTTATGCTAAAATATATAGTATAAGTGTGGATATTTTTATGGAAAGCGAGAGTGATACATAATGAGCGAAAACAAAATAAAAAAGTTAACGCCTATGGCGGAATCTAAGTTTTTAAGTCTTTATGACATTGAATATAAAAATAAATTGGGAAATTTAAAGCATTGGACTGTGGCTTCTAGAAAAGATTTTGAAACGCTTAAAGAACAATATTTTGAAGGAAAGAAAGAAAAAGTTGATGCTGCAATAATTGTTGCATTTCATGTGGAGAGTAAAAAGTTAGTTTGCATAAAGCAGTTTAGGGTTCCTTTAAATGATTATGTTTATGAACTTCAGCTGGACTTATAGATGGAAACGAAAGTTTTGATGCTGCAGCAGCGAGAGAACTTAAGGAAGAGACGGGACTTGAACTTATTGATATAAATCATGAAAAAACAAAGAGCAAGGTTTATGCATCAGCAGGTATGACGGATGAATCTGCAGCCATAGTTTTTTGCACTTGCAAAGGAACTTTATCAAAAGAATTTCTTGAGGATGATGAGGATATAGAAGTGATGCTTCTTTCACGGAATGAAGTTAAGGAACTATTAAAAAGAGATGTTAAGATGGATATGAGAGCATTTATAATGTTTCAAGCATTTGTGGGCATGGGAGAAGAATTATTTAAGTAAATGCAAAAGAAAGTGCTTATTTAAAACATAGCCTAAATAAAAATTATCCACACCTTCATTAAAATAATTGATTAAGGTGTGGATAATTTTTATGTTATTTAATAATTTACAACATAATTAGAACCAAAATTGTTGCCTCAATAATTTTGCTCATTAACTCCATATTTCATGAAAGCTGATAATTATAAATTATCGCTATTTCCACATCTGTTTTTGGCATATTGGCTTGCTGTCATACCAGTATACTTTTTAAAGAGCTTGCTAAAATAATAGGGATCATTAATGCCAACCAAATATCCAATTTCAGAATATTTTAAGGAAGTAGTGTATATTAAATCCATAGCTTGTTTTATCCTAATCAAATTAAGGTAATTAAAAATTGTATGACCTGTTGTCCTTTGAAATATCCTATTTACATAATCGTAATTTGATTCGCACAAATCTTCTATATCATGGCTGGTAATTTTGCAGTTGTACGCCTTCTCTAGATAATTGATGATCTTTCTTATTTTTAAAGCTGATTTTGAAAATTGTGGATGAGAATTTTCAAGTATTTCAGAAGCATATTGCCTGCAAATCTCCATCAGTAAGTCCGCAAATTTTAAAGAAGCTGATATTTTATAACCTTCTAGCTTTTGATAAAATATATAATCGTTTTCTGTAAGCTTTGAAAATAATTCACTAACGTTTTTGTAATGGTAGCACTTGGGAAGATAGTGTATAGAATCTGTAGAAGGCTTTTCGGAAAATACATTGCTAAGTAAAGAAAGCTTCCTTTTTATATAAATATCACTGCATATCTGTGTAAAGTCATCTTCTCCATATGAAGAAAGCCCATTGTGCTTAAAGTGTATATAATAATAGTGGCAGTTGCTTGCTTTAAAACCCGTATGCTCTATGTTTGGTTCAAGAAGTAATATATCGCCTCTTTTTAGTACATAATCACTGTTATTTTCCCTCATATAAAGTTCACCATTTTTTACAAAATACATGACATATTCGCTAATAGTTCTAGTAAAGTGCTTCCAAGGAGTAGAGTAGTTAACATGTCCAATAAGCCTTACCTTTGGCATCACCTCCATATCAATAGAAAATAGTTTTATTTTATCTTTATCATTCATAACAGCACCTTCATTTTTAAAAAGTTAAAAAAGTCGCTATAATACAAAAAACGTATTCTAAGTCTATTTTAAAGTAAGCGTAAATTAAATACAATATTATTGTAAATAAAAAAATACAATGTAAGCGTTTAAACGTAGGCTAATTGTTCTTAATAAATTGAGGGGGAATAGAAATGTTAAGAAAAAAAATTATATCTTTGACTTTAGTGGCTTCACTTATTTCTTCAATATTAGTTGGATGTGGTGGAAGTAATTCTACAAATAATAACACTAGTGGTGACAAAGTGACAATTACCTTTTGGCATACCTTTAGTGATACTGAAAAGGTAGTATTTAACAAGCAAGTTTTGCCGGAATTTGAGAAAGCACATCCTAATATTAAAGTTAAAGCTGTTACAATGCCTACAAATGGATTAAAACAGCAAGTGGTTCAGGCAGTAAATAGCAGCTCAGGACCTGATGTTATGAGAATGGATATAATATGGGTACCTGAATTTGCAAACATGGGTTCTCTTAAAGAACTAGGTGGTTTGGATGGATTTAAAGCTATAAAGGATAGTTCCTTTGAAGCTCCTATGAATACTACAAAGTGGAAAGAGAAGTATTATGGAGTTCCACAAGATACAAATACAAAAGTAGCTCTTTATAGTAAGTCTTTGTTGAAAGAAGCAGGACTTAATGAAGCTCCAAAAACTATGGATGATTTGATTTCAGCTGCTGAAAAGCTTAAAGGAAAGTATAAATCGGGATTACTTGGTATTGCTGGAACAGAAGCATGGGCAATGTCGCCTTGGTTTTTATCTTTAGGTGGTAAGTACTGTGATGATAAATATACAAAAGCTGATGGTTACATCAATAGTGCAGATAGTGTAGCTGCTCTTGAAAAAATAGTAAAGCTTAATGATGAAGGCGTTATTGGCAAGACTATGCTTGGAGGACAACCTGGTACTTGGGATGGCATAAAGAAAAGCCAGTATCTTATGATAGATGATGGACCTTGGTTCTACAGCATACTAAAGGATGAAGCAAAACAAAAAGCAGAAGCAGCCTTAATCCCTGAAGGAAAAGGTGGAAGCATATCTGTTATAGGCGGAGAAGATTTAGTAATGTTCCAAAACACTAAGCATGAAAAAGAATCATGGGAATTCATGAAGTTTATGTGTTCAAAGAAAGTTCAAGTAGAGCTTGAACAGAAAGCAAGCTTGATGCCAACAAATAAGGATGCAGCAAATGACCCTAAAGTTACCGCAGATCCAATTGAAAAGATTTATTTGGATCAAATGAAAACCGCTTGGGCAAGAATACCAAATCCAAAGTTTGAGGAAATGAATAATAAAATACAAAAAACATTTGAAGCAGCTATAAGACATAAAGGAACTCCAAAGGATTTGCTTGATCAATTAGCAAAAGACATGGATGCACTTTTTGCCCAATCTAAGTAACATGGGAGGTAATAATTATGCAGTCAATTGCTAGGAAGGAATATGGCTTAGAACCTAAGATTAAAAAGAAAGATGGCTTAAAAAAGGGACTTAAACAGTGGATAGCGGTGTCACCTTACATTTTAATTGGTATGGTACTTGTTACAGTTTTTGTTATCTATCCACAAATTAAAAATATATATATGAGTTTTACGGATTATAAAATTATGCCTGGAGCTAAAAGTCCATTTGTAGGTCTTGCAAATTATAAAATGGCGTTATTTGGTGCGGAGAGGGGAAACTTTTGGCTAGCATTTAGAAACGTAATATTATATGGAGTATTTACAATTCCAGCAGGCATGATTTTAGGTCTCATTATTGCAGTATTAATTGGAAATGTGAAAGCTGGTTCTGTTTTTTATAGGAGCATGATTTACCTTCCAGTATTAGTTGATTGGATTGTTGTTGCTATAATATTTATGTACATTTTTCAAGATGGTAAGGCAGGTTTAATAAACTATGTGCTTATGCAAATGCATATTATTAAAACCCCTATCTCGTGGTTTCAAAATACGTGGACTGCAAATGCAGTAATATGGATTTTTGGTATATGGAAAAATGTTGGATGGACTATGATGATATATCTGGCTGGACTTCAAGGGGTACCAAGAGATGTGTATGAAGCAGCTGTAATAGATGGTGCTAATGCATTTCAAAAGTTTTGGAAAATCACTGTTCCACTGCTTAAATCTACAACAGGCTTTATATTAATTAATCTCATAATAGGGTCGTTTAATGTTTTTCTTGCAGTATATATGCTCACTCAAGGAGGACCACTTGGAACTACAGATGTTCTGCAAAATTACATGTATAACCAGGCATTTCAATATTTTCATTTTGGATATGCTTCAGCTTTAAGTGTGATTACTGGTATATCAATAATTCTTTTAACTCTGTTTAGAAATAAATTCTTTAAATATGAAAGAAACTAGGGAAAGGAGCAGCATTTATGGTAAGAAGTAAAGTAGGTCAGGTTTTAACTCATTGTGCATTATGGGTATTTGTAATTATATCTATAATACCATTTCTATCAATGTTTACAACATCTTTATCAACGGATACTTTTTCAATGCCGTATCCACCAAGAATCTTGCCGCATTCATTTAACTTTAGCAACTATGCTACTGTGTGGAATGACAATAACTTTTTTAGATATTTTTTAAACAGTACATTTTTATCTATAACAACTACTATACTTGTTTTGTTCTTTTCATCCTTATCTGCATATGGTTTTGCTCGTTTTGATTTTCCAGGAAAAGAAATTATATTCAATATATATCTCTTTACTATGATGGTTCCTGGAATTTTAAATATAGTTGCTCAGTACAGTGTTATAAATAGTATGAATTTAGTAAATACGTATAGAGGACTTTTACTATTGTCAGTTGGCGGAGGAATAGCCGGAAATACATTTTTCTTAAGGGGATTTTTTGAAGATATCCCTAAGGATTTAGAGGAATCTGTAATTATAGACGGAGGAAGTAGATGGACAATTTATAGGAAAATAGTTCTTCCACTTTCAAAGCCGGCAATGGGAACTCTTGGAATAGGCGTATTTACTGGTACTTGGTGTGATTTCTTTGGAGTTTTAACCTTTATCAAAGATCCTAACAAATGGACATTACCTGTTGGATTGCAGCTTTTTAGAGGACAGCATGCGACTTCATGGGGACTAGTATTTGCTGGCGCTATGATAACAATAGTTCCTGAAATTCTTATATTTGCATTCACCCAGAAGTACATGGTTCAAACAGGAAATATGGATGGATCAATTAAAGGGTGATGGTTATGAGGAGAAAAGTAATCTTAATTGTAGTAGTATTGGTAGGTATTTTTATAGGATATTTTGCTTATAGATTTTTGAGCTTTAGACCTGACAAAGTAAGCGCAATAAAATATCAGGATAATCTTATATGTGATGTCTATACTGATAAAGCAAGGTACAATCCTAAAGATACAGTAAAAATATATATAAAGCTTAATAAAAACTTTAAAGGGGCTAGAAAAGGAACCTTAAGTATGTACTTTAAGTATTTAAGCAGCACTATAGATAGTAAAGAGATAAAATATTCACTCGATAAAAATGCAATTGTTCAAGTGAAATGGAATGCACCTAAGAATGATTTTAGAGGATACCAGATTGAGGTTTATGCATTTAATAATATAACCGTTTATGATAATAGGAACACTGCAGTTGATGTGTCGTCAAATTGGAGCAAGTTTCCAAGGTATGGGTATATAGCTGATTATCCAAATCAGAGTAAATCAGCTTCAGAAAATACAATAAATAGCTTGACTAAATATCATATAGATGGTCTGGAGTTTTATGATTGGCAGTATAAGCACAACAAGCCTCTTGCGGGGACGGTAGAGAAACCGGAGGATAAGTGGAGTGATATTGCAAACAGAGATACTTATGGTAAGACTATAAAGGACTATATTGATCTCGCCCATTCTAAAAATATGATGGCAGCGAATTATAATCTTATGTTTGGAGCTTATTCAGATTATGAAGCTGATGGAGTAAAAAAAGAGTGGGGACTTTACAAGGATGACAAGCATCAGGAACAGGATTTTCACCCTTTACCATCAAGTTGGGCTTCAAGCCAGCTATTCCTATTTAATCCTGCAAATAAAGGTTGGCAAAATTATATAATAGGCCGTGAAAAACAAGCTATGAGTGTATACAAATTTGATGTGTTTCATGTAGATACCTTAGGAGAAAGAGGGATACTGTTTGATTATAATGGCAAAACAGTTGAGTTAAGCGATGGATATAAAGATTTCTTAAATACAGCTAAAAAGGAGCTTAGTAAAGGAATATTATTTAATCCTGTAGGGGCTACGGAGAAATTAGTGTTGCGCCAAGTGTGGATGTAGATTTCTTGTACAAGGAGGTATGGCCCAATCAGTGTCATTCCTATGCAGATTTAAAACAAGCCATTGATACAAGTAGAGATTTGTCAAAGAATAAAAAAAGCATAGTGCTGGCTGCATATATGAATTATAACTTAGGTAAGAGTGGAACTGAATTTAATGAACCAGGAGTAAGACTTACAGATGCTTCTATATTTGCTTCTGGAGGTGCACATATAGAACTTGGTGATACTGGAATGCTTTGCAATGAGTATTTTCCAAACAAAAACTTATCTATGACACCAGCTCTTAAGAAAGCAATGAGAAATTATTATGATTTTTCAGTGGCTTATGAGAATCTTTTGAGAGATGGCGTAGAGGATAGTGATAATGATATAGAAATACCCAATGTTAAGGTAAGTGACAGTGCGGATGCTAATAGTGTATGGGCATTTTCAAAGAAAAAGGTAGGGTACAATATTATTCATCTTATAAATAATGTAGGAAATGAATCCAACGAATGGGTAGATAACGATGGAGATGTAAAAAGTCCAACGATACAAAGTAACCTTAAATTGAAATACTATTTTAGTGGTAAACCTAAAAAAGTATGGCTTGCTTCACCAGATGCAAGAGATGGTAATATTGAAACTTTATCATACAAGGTAAAAAGTGATAAAAAGGGTCAATATTTGTTGATAAACGTACCCAAATTACAATACTGGGATATGATTTGTGTTGAAAAGTAAGGAGGCAGAAAAAGTGGTAGATATTTTTCCGTTAAAATCACAATATAAGCATGGAGAAAAGGTTGAAATAAAGGTAGAAATCAATGATTACAGTAAGCTTGAGAATAGTTATTTGTTATGCAAAGTATATAGACTTAATAATATAATAATAACTACTCGAAAAGAAATTGAGGACAACAATGAAACAATGTTTGAAATTTATGTAAGCGACTCAGATGATGTTATATCAGGATATGGAGTTGAAGTTGAATTATACAGTGAAAATGTCCTTAAGGAAAGTGCAGCTACATCTTTTGATATAGTTCATGAATGGTATGATGCACCAAGGTATGGATTTATATCAGATTTTTTCGAAAAATGACTTGGATGATAGTAAAGATGTAGAGCAGATAAATAAATATCACATAAATGTTGTTCAATTTTATGATTGGATGTATAGACATCATAAGTTAAATCCACCTCAAAGTGTTTTTAACGATCCATTGGGAAGAGAACTTTCAATGGATGTAGTTGAGCAAAAAATAGATTATTGTCATAAATACGGCATGAAGGCTTTGGCTTATGGTGCAGTATATGGCTCGGAAAAAGAGTTTTTTGAAGAGCATAAAGAAATGGCAATGTACAAAAATGATGGAAATGTTTTGGATTTTGCAAATTTTATATTTATGATGGATATTAATAGAAAGAACCCATGGCATGATCATATAATAAATGAATTTTATGAAGCAGTCAAGCTTGGTTTTGATGGCATACACATGGATCAATATGGTTTTCCAAAGGAAGCAGTAAGTAAAATAAACAATGATAAGTCTATAAGACATTTAAGAGAGGATTTTCCCAAATTAATTGATGATACTAGAGCTTACATTGAAGAGAAAGGATATAAGGTAAATCTTATTTTTAATGCAGTAAATAATTGGCCTATAGATACTGTAGCTTGTTCTAACCAAGACTGTATGTATATTGAAGTTTGGCCTCCCAATATAACCTATGGTGATTTATATAATTTAATTAACAATGCTAAAAGGTATGAACCTAAAAAGCAGGTTATATTAGCGGCTTATATGAAACCTTTTAACAAAGAAGAAAATACATCGTTGGAAAGTGCAGAAAATGCCACAATAATGACTATGGCCACTATATTTGCAAGTGGCGGTTTTCATCTATTACTTGGAGAAAAAAATGGAGTATTAACTGAAGGATATTATCCTAATTATGCGGTGGTTTCAGAGAGCTTTTCACAAAAGCTTAGGAAGTATTACGATTTTATAGTAAGGTATGAAGAACTTCTTTTTGATTTTAATATAGTAGATGACAGCATGACATATACTGGTGGAATAAATGGAGAATATGTATTTAATGGCTGTGAAGCATCACCTAAAGCTGAGAGAGACAAAGTGTGGACGTTAATTAAGGAAAAGCCAGGATATAAGATAATAAACCTTGTTAATTTCGCTGGTTATCAAAATATGGGCTGGAATGAAGGTAAGGCCAATTTACCATATAAAATTGAAGATATTGAAGTTACAGCTTTAGTTGTAGAAAATGTAAAAGGAGTATATGTTGCGTCTCCTGATTACGAAACAAATAAAGCTCAAAAGCTTGAATATGAATGCATTCTTCATGAACAAGGCAAGGCTATAAAATTTAAAGTGCCAACATTGAAGGTATGGGATTTAATTTATATTGAAGTATAAATTTTCATAGTTGAAATTTATATAGGCATATGATAAACTAACCTTAAAATTGAACCGATTTTTATCTAGTATACGACTTTTATTATAGGCTATGTTCTAAATAAGTGCTGATTTTATGCTTATTTAAAACATAGCTTCCTTGCTTAAAGCTGACAAATATGAATAAATTGGAGGAGTGGTTAGAGTGAAACTCGTAAGTGATGTCGTAAATAAGATGATACTTTATTTTGATGGGGATGTAAGACGTATAAATCATGCTATGAAAGTTTATAGTTTTGCTAAAACTATAGGTGAGCTTGAAAATATAGGTAATGATAAGCTTTTAATACTTGAAGTTGCTGCGGTACTTCATGATATTGGAATTAAGGAAAGCGAAAGAAAGTACAATTCTTCTGCAGGGAACTATCAGGAGATAGAAGGACCAGCTGTGGCAAAAGATATTTTGGAAGAGTTTAATTTAGATAAAAATTTTGTCGATAGGGTTTGTTATTTAATAGGCCATCATCATACATATAATAAGATAGACGACGTAGATTATCAAATACTTATTGAAGCAGATTTTATCATAAATATTTTTGAGGATTCAATAGAAAAAGAAAGAGTAGAAATAATAAAAAATAAATACTTTAAAACAGAATCGGGGATACATCTTATAGATAGCATGTATTTGTAGTGAGGCGGTAAATTTTGAAGCTAACAGTTCTTGTAGATAACAATACAATTATTGACCGATACTTTTTAGGGGAACCGGGAGTGAGTTATTTTATTCAAGATGATAATTATAACATTTTGTTTGATACAGGTTATTCAGATGTTTTTATAAAAAATGCCTATAAGATGAATATAGATATAAATAATATAAATTCAATAGTTATTTCTCACGGGCACAATGATCATACCTGGGGATTACCTTTTTTAATTAAACACTATAGTGAAAGTACAAGGTATAATAAACCTAAATTAATTGCTCATCCAATGACTTTTCTAAATAAATGGGTATCTGATGCAGAGGACATAGGAAGTATGGTATCGGAAGAAAAACTGAAGAGGCATTTTGAAGTGAATTTAAGCAAAAATCCTGTGTGGTTAACTGATAAAGTTGTATTTCTGGGAGAAATAGAGAGAAAAAATGACTTCGAAAATAAGTTGCCAATTGGGAAAATGGAGCATAGTGGTGGTGAGATAGATGACTATGTACTAGATGATTCTGCACTTGTGTATAGAAGTGCAGAAGGCTTAGTTATTATTACTGGCTGTTCTCATTCTGGTATTTGCAATATTATTGAATATGCAAAGAAAGTGTGCAGTGATGACAGGATTGTAGATGTGATTGGTGGTTTTCACCTTCTTAACCCTTCTAGAGAGGTAATTACAAAAACTTGCGAATATATGAAGCAAAATAACATAAACAAAGTTCATGCAGGACATTGTACAGATTTAAAATCCAAAATAGAGCTCTCAAAGGTTACAAATATAAAAGAAATAGGAGTTGGACTTACATTGGAATATATTTGAAATTTTTCTCCGTTTCTCTACGAAAGATATACTGTAAATATGGTTAATTAATGAAGATTAATTAGGGAATATGGTATAAAAATTTAATTGATTACAAAAATTCACCCCTAAAATTCCGTAGATAGGGAGGAATTTTTTCCTTGAACTACTGTGTGGTTGAAGTAATAGTGCTGAAGGAACGATTTAAAAAAACCCTAATAAATCTTGGTTCAAAAATTGCAAAATACTTAGATATTTCAATTTGTTTGAGCAAAAGGCGAATTATTGAAATATCTTAGGATTTTGTCATTTTCCTAACTTAGATTTATGGAATTTATTATTGAAAGTACTTTTATCTTATTCTAGAAGGATAATGGGCTTACGCCCAAACCCCGCGTATGTGTGACGAAGCATTGTTACTTCGCACTTTTTTTACTCTGCATATATGTCAAGTCCAAACCATTTTTTAGATAACTTTGATAAAGTTCCATCTTTCTTTAATTCATTCATAGCTTTATTATAAGCATCTCTTAAACCCTTATCTTCTTTTCTAAAAGCAACACCTATAGGTTCTTTTGTTAAAGAAGATTTTAATTTCTTAAACTTACCTGGAGCAGTAATGTTGTAGTAATCTCCAACCATAGGGTCAGTTACGACTGCAGCAGTTCTTCCATTTTGAAGATCTAAAAATGCGTCTGTCATTGCTTCATATTTTTTTACTTCTTTAAGTCCAGATAATTTGCTAAGTACATCTTGAGCAGTTGTTCCAGCTTGACAGCCTATTACTTTTCCGGGAAAATCTTTATCACTTTTTACAGTGGTATTATCTGATTTTACAAATATAGCATTTCCACCATATATATATGGATCAGTAAAAATCATAGTCTTTTTTCTATCATCTGTTATACTTACACTTGATTGAACTAAATCAAATTTTTTAGATTTAAGAGCAAGAAAAATTCCATCCCAAGCATTTGGAACAAATTTAACCTTCACTCCAAGTTTTTTACCAACTGCATTTGCAACATCAATATCGAATCCTTTGTTAGTACCAGTTGTTTTATCTTTGAATTCCATTGGAGGATATGTGTTATCAATACCTATAACCATTTGACCAGCTTTTTTTACTCTATCGAGGGAATTGTCTGCATTGGATGACGTATTGGTCTTTGCACCGCAACCAACTAAAGTAACAACACTTAAGCAGATAACGAGTAGTATAGTAATTATTTTTTTTGGCATTTTTATGCACTCCTTTATAATAAATTTATTATTATTATGTTCTAAGAAAGGATAAATATAGATGGATAGTCATAAAATTTAAATATAAACAATTAATTGACAAAAGTACAATTTAGTAAATAATTAATTAACAGTATGTTAACATATTTTGTACAAAACTGCAATATTAATATTAAAATTAATACTAAAAATAACAATTTCAAATTTACAAAGCCGATTTAATTAATTTAAATTTCATATATAGCTTATCTATAGAAATAGAATAAAAACATGATTAGTTGGCTATTATAAAGAGTATGAATAAACATGGTGGAGGCGTTAGAATGAAAGCTAGTGTTGACAAAAGTCAATGTATCGGCTGCGGACTATGTCCAAATCTTTGCAATGAGGTTTTTCAAATGGATGATGATGATGGAAAGGCATTTGTTAAAATTACAGATGTGCCTAGGGAAGCAGAGGAAGGCGCGAAGGAAGCAGAAGAGTCATGCCCGGTTAATGCAATCACAGTAATCTAGAACCAGTGCACAGTTCACAATGCACAATTCACAGTTATGGATGATTTTCTGCTTTTGCAGAAAATCTTACAGTTTATTATTTTTCAGATTTTTCTACGTTTTGAGTAGAAAAATCAACCTAAATTGTGCACTGTGAACTGTGAATTGTGCACTGATTTAATATTTACGAAAACAGTTCATAAAGATAAATTGCCAAGGTTAAGCTCAGTCTTGAGTAGTAATCATCAAAATCAATATCACATATTTGCTTCATTTTTTCCAATCTATTTTTTAAAGTATGTCTATGAATGTATATTTTTTCTGAAGCCAAATTTATATTAAATTCATTGTCTATAAAGGATTTTAGGGTGTAAAAATAATTTGTGTTATGCAGCCTATCGTATTCTATTAATGTGTATATTTTTTCTTGTAGAGATTTTGCAATATAGCTATCAGAATTAATAAGTCCAAGAGATTTAAAAAGCGGTAAATATTTATAAAAACAAATTCCTGTCTTAATATTTATTTTTTCTAATGTAGATAAGCTTGAACACGACTCCTTATATGCATTTAGCAAATTTTCTATTGAACCAAATATATTACTTGCTCCAATCAGTAATGCAAGATTTGACTCATTTTTACAGGATGATTTTAAAGTTTCAATTAATTCTATGCTTAAATTGTGAGTTGAAAGCTTTTGAGATGAGGATATTAAAAACATTATTTTATTATCTAAAATTTCAATAACAGTAGTAATGTTGTGTGAGTGGAAATAATTTCTGAGATTATTAATTACGTTAAGCATTGTATTCTCAGAAATGAGAGTATCATAAGTATTTATAATCGATAAAATAAATAAACATAAACTTGAATTTAAATTTAATTGCAAGCTATTTTTAAGCTGGTATGTGTCATGAAAATTAAGTTCTTTATTTGCTTTTAAGTTTTCGAAAATATGCTTGTAATTACCACTATGAATTTCATCGTTAAGTTTAATATTTATTGCATATGCGTTTTTAAGTACAACTTGAGTTATTATTGAAAAACTTAAATTCTTTGGAATTTCAAATATGGGAAAGTTATATTTATTTCCATCGGCTATTATATATTCAGGTATTTTATTTAAATAATATCCTGTTTGAATGCCCATTCCAGCTAAACCTTTTGAATGAAGCTTTAATATCAAATCTTTGTTTAAGTTTTCATCATCTAGTTTGTAGCCTGTAGTTAATAAAAGCTCATCCTTTTGGAGATAACTAATTTCGTCTAATATTTCCATTATATTTACCCATGCTATTTCGTTATTTATTCCATTTTGGCTTGTCAGTAATTTAATCCCATTAAGTGAATCTAGTTCAAATAAATTTTTAATAAGTAAAGGCAAAAGAATCAGCTCCTTTTATAGATAGACAGCGTGAAAGTTTGAAATTAGTAATACTAAATTCATCCTGATAAATTGAAGTTTAGTCCAGTGCACAATTCACAGTTCACAATGCACAGTTATTGTGAACTGTGTACTGTGTACTGTTTTTATACGGTTGTACATAATGTCCAATATTCGCGAATAAATAGGTACATGGCGTTTATTGTTAACTAGATAAAAATAAATTATAATAAAGTTAATTGATAAATTAATAATATTTAAGGCTAATAGCATAAAAATTATCAACATATATCTTGCTAAATAATATTATATCAATAAATGCAATTATTTGATACAGAATTTGTTAGTGACTTTCAAAATATACAATATATAATTTTATGACTTTTTTAATAGGGGGTATTTTTTATGGAAGAAGTAGTTGTAAGACTTAGAATGGGTTCTAGCGATGCACATTATGGTGGAAATCTTGTTGACGGGGCAAAAATGCTTGCTTTGTTTGGAGATGTGGCAACAGAACTTTTAATAAGACATGATGGTGACGAAGGTTTATTTAGAGCATATGAAAGCGTTGATTTTCTAGCTCCAGTTTATGCAGGAGATTATATAGAGGCAGTGGGCAAAATTGTTAAGGTAGGGAATACATCGAGAAAAATGGAGTTTGAAGCTAGAAAAGTAGTTTCACAAAGAACAGATATAAATGACTCGGCTGCAGATTTTCTTGAGGAACCAATAGTTGTTTGTAGAGCCACTGGAGTATGTGTTGTTCCTAAAGATAAACAAAGGAAATAAGGTGTGGATGTTATGGAAAAATTAATAATTACTGCTGCAATATGCGGTGCAGAGGTTATGAAAAAAGATAATCCTAATGTTCCATATACAGTTAAGGAAATTGTAAAAGAAGCTAGACTTGCATATGAAGCTGGAGCGAGCATAATTCATCTACATGTAAGAGAAGATGATGGGACGCCAACACAAAGCTTTGAAAGATTTAAAGCATGTATAGATGGAATAAAAGAAGAATGTCAAGATGTAATAATAGAACCTTCCACAGGTGGAGCAGTTGGAATGGATAATGACGAAAGATTAAGTCCTATATTTCTAAAGCCAGAAATAGCAAGTTTAGATTGTGGTACTTGTAATTTTGGTAAGAATGATATCTTTGTAAATACAGAAGAAACCATAAGGTACTTTGCTAAAAAAATGAAAGAGTTTGAAGTAAAGCCAGAGATAGAGGTATTTGATAAGGGAATGATAGATACAGCTATAAGACTTTATAGAGAAAAACTTTTAAAGGCACCTCTTCAATTTAATTTTGTTATGGGAGTAAGAGGAGGAATAAACGCAGGCTTAATGGATTTGGCATTCATGAAAGCAAGTATTCCAGAAGGTTCAGCATTTACTGTGACTGGTATAGGAAAAGCGCAATTTACAATGGCGGCCATGGCTATAGCAGCAGGTGGGCACGTAAGAGTAGGTTTTGAAGACAATGTATACATAAGAAAAGGAGTTCTGGCTAAGTCAAATGGAGAGATGGTTGAAAAGGCAGTTAGAATTTCAAAAGAAATAGGAAGAGAAATAGCAACTCCAAAAGAAGCAAGAGAAATTTTGCACCTGATATAAGGAAAGAACATTAAACTTTTAGAATAACTAGAATAGTTTTTACAACAATTATTACTTAGTTAGAGTACAAAGTACAAAGTACAGTGAAGGTTGATTTTCTGCTGATGCCGAAAATCTTAAACTTATTGATGCTTGCGCAATTAATATAAAAAGTAATTATATTTTATTTAGGTAAGTTAAGCGTTAAATGTGTAGTAATTCAGTTTTTAAATTTTCAAGTAGTTTAAATGTAATTGGATTATGCCAGAAATATATTAAAGATTTTTTGTAGTGAAGCGGAGAAAAATCCACATTCATTGTCCTCTGTACTTTGTACTCTGTCCTCTGGATTTTATGAGTTACTTCAAAAATTCTAGTTAAGTGAGTTGAAAGCTTACATGTAATTTAAATATAGCAGATAAGAGGGGGAAATAATATGCAGTCATCAAAATATGGAACACATAGAGTAATGGAGCCAAAAGGGGTACTTCCTCAGGCAGCTAAAAAAATTTCAAATAACATGGACATAATGGATAATGAAATACTAATAGATGTGCAGGCACTTAATATAGATTCTGCAAGCTTTACCCAAATAGAAAATGAACAGGGCGGAGATGTAGAAAAGATAAAGAAAAGAATACTTGAAATAGTAGATGAACGTGGAAAAATGCAGAACCCTGTAACAGGTTCAGGCGGAATGTTAATAGGCACTGTAGAAAAAATAGGCAAGGATCTAGTTTCGGAGGTAGATATAAAAGTTGGAGATAAAATAGCAACACTTGTTTCATTATCCCTAACTCCACTTAAAATTGAAAAAATAAAAAGCATAAAGAAAGAAATAGATAGAGTTGAAATTGAAGGTAAGGCAGTGCTATTTGAAAGCGGTATATATGTCAAGCTTCCAGATGATTTAAGCGAAAACCTGGCACTTGCAGTTCTAGATGTTGCAGGAGCACCAGCACAAACTTCAAAGATGGTAAAGCCAGGAGATAGTGTGCTTATATTAGGAGCTTTCGGAAAATCAGGAACACTTTGTTCCTATGAGGCAAGGAAAAGGGTTGGACCTACAGGAAGAGTAGTTGGACTTGTAGCATTTGAAAAAGATAGGGAAGAACTTATAAAGGCAGGCTTTTGCAATGAAGTTATTATGGCAAATGCGGTTAATCCAACAGAAGTTTTAGAAAAGGCACTTGAAGCAAATGACGGAAAAGAATATGACATATCAATTAACTGTGTAAATGTACCAAACACAGAAATGTCCACAATACTTCCAGTAAAAGATGAAGGAACCGCATACTTTTTTTCAATGGCAACAAGTTTTACAAAGGCAGCATTAGGTGCTGAAGGTGTTGGCAAGGATGTATCCCTTTATATAGGAAATGGTTACACAAAGGGACATGCAGAGATAGCAATAAATGAACTCAGAGAATCAAGTGTGCTTAGAAAAATATTTGAAGAAAAATACAATTGAGGCAGAGTACAGTTGACAGAGTACAGAGTACAGAGTACAGTGAAGGTTGATTTTCCTACGCTTTGCTGCGGAAAATCTAAATTAAAAATAATTATCTCCTTCAGCGAAGCTGAACATTACTAAGTTCTAAGATTTATCTGACGTAAGGAAGATAAATCCACCTTCACTGTACTCTGTCATCTGTACTCTGTACTCTCATATTTTAAAAATTACTTGCAACGCCGCAATATTTAGAATCTAAATATTACGGGTATACACAAAAATCGGGGGGGGTTTACAGTGAACAAGAGTAGAAGATTTGAACTTTTTAAAGATGTGCCAGATAGTGATTGGAATGATTGGAAATGGCAGGTTAAAAATAGAATAGAAAATGTAGATGAACTTAAAAAATATATTAAACTTACAAAGGAAGAGGAAGAAGGAGCTAAAAAGTGTCTTCAAAAATTTAGAATGGCTATAACACCGTATTATCTTTCTTTGATAAATCCAGAGGATGAGTTTGACCCAATAAGAAAACAGGCAATACCAACTGTAGATGAACTTACTATTTCGCCAGGAGATTTAGTTGATCCTCTTCACGAAGATGGAGATTCTCCAGTACCTGGTTTAACTCATAGGTATCCAGATAGAGTTTTACTGCTCATAACAAATCAGTGCTCAATGTACTGCAGACACTGCACAAGAAGAAGGTTTGCAGGACATACTGATAGCTGTCTTTCTATGGAGCAAATAGATAAATGCATTGATTATATAGCAGCAACACCAGAAGTAAGAGATGTACTTTTGTCTGGAGGGGATGCTCTTTTAGTAGACGATGATTTCCTTGAATATATAATAAAGAAATTAAGAGCTATAAAGCATGTTGAAATAATTAGAATTGGTTCAAGAGTGCCAGTGGTTATGCCTCAGAGAATAACACCTAAGCTTTTAAATATGCTAAAGAAATATCACCCAATATGGATAAACACTCATTTTAACCATCAAAATGAAATAACAGAGGAGTCTAAAAGAGCTTGTGAGGCTATTGCAGATGCAGGAATACCACTTGGAAATCAATCTGTGCTTTTAAAGGGAGTAAATGACTGTGTTCATGTAATGAGAAAGCTTGTAAATGAGCTTGTAAGAATAAGAGTAAGACCATACTACATTTATCAATGTGATTTATCAATGGGACTTGGACATTTCAGGACTCCCGTATCAAAGGGAATTGAAATAATAGAAGGACTTAGAGGACATACCTCTGGATACTGTGTCCCTACTTTTGTTGTAGATGCTCCAGGTGGAGGCGGAAAGATACCTGTAATGCCTAATTATGTTATAAGCCAAAGCAATGATAGGCTCATACTAAGAAATTTTGAAGGTGTTATAACAACTTATAAGGAACCTAAAAACTATTCTCCAGACTGTCACTGTGAGGTCTGTAGAGGTAAGAAAAAGATTCATCAAATAGGAATTTCGGCGCTTTTAAGTGGAGAAAAAATGTCAATAGAGCCAGAAAACCTAGATAGAGAAATAAGAATAGAAAAATATAAAGAGAGTAATAATGGCGCAGAAATATAAGGAATTTGAAAATTTTATTCAAAGAATTTCTCAGTATAAGACACTATCAATTATAGGGCTTGAAAAAAATACAGGTAAAACTACAACGCTTAATTTTATTATGAAGGCTTTAAAAAATAAAAAGCTTGCCATAACGTCTATAGGAAGAGATGGGGAGGAACAGGATGCAGTAACCTTTACCCATAAACCAAGGATATACGTTAAAACTGGAACTCTCGTAGCTACTGCTAAAAGCATGATTTTAAAAAGTGATGCTACTTTTAAAATAATTGGGGTTATGGATATAAGTACACCTCTTGGAAATATAGTTATTGCAGAAAGCATCACTTCTGGATTTCTCGAGATAGCAGGACCATCAACTAAAGAGAAAATAAAAGCTGTAATAGATGCGTTAAAGAAATGCGGTGCGGAGTTTACTATTGTAGATGGAGCACTTTCAAGAAAAAGTTTTGCAGCGCCAACAGTTACAGAAGTAGTAGTACTCTGCATTGGTGCAGCTTTTTCTCATAATATTTTTAAATTAGTAGAGGAAACAGAAAATTTAGTTTCATTATTTTCAATTACTAAGGCTGATTCAAAGGTTATAGAACTTTATGAAAAAACAATGAAAGAAACCAGAGTTGCTTTTGTATATGAAGATTACATTGAGAAGAGCCATGCCAATACTTCAATAAACGCGTATAAAGAGGTTATTTCAAGTTATAGTGGTGATTTAAAATATGTATTTATAAAAGGTATAGTTACGGATAAGTTTATGACAGAAATACTTAATTCAGATTTTAAAGTTAAAAAAGCTGCTTTTGTTGTGGAGGATGCTACAAAAGTTTTTATGAAAAAGAGTACCTATGATAGATTCGTGTTGAAAGGTGGAATAATAAGAGCAGTAGATAATATAAATTTAGCTGGAATAAGTGTTAATCCTTGGTCATCAGAAGGAATTGTACTTGAGTATGAGGATATATATATGAAGTTAAAAAACGAAATTAATATACCTATTTTTAGTGTAAAGCAATTTGATATGGATGTGATAGAATGACATTTTTAGAGGATAAAGCTAAGAAAAAAATAGGATTTTATTATGTAATGGATAGATTCAATGTTTCAAGTGTGTTTGGAAAGGAAACTTTTGCAGCATTAAAGCCAATAACTTCAAAAGAAGAACTTTTAGATGAGTACGAAAACATCGAAAAGTGCATAAATAAACAGAACTGTTTTGACCAATTTGAAAATATACTTATGAGATTTAGAGATATAAAAAATACTTTTAGGAGAAGTAAAACTGGGAATATCCTTGATGAGGTTGAGCTGTTTGAAATTAAAAATTTTGTTATTTTGTCATCGGAAATAAATAATCTGTATGAGGCATTTGAATTTAATTTAAAAGGGATTAAGCTATGTGATTTTGATGAAATATATAAGTTGTTAAATCCAATAGAAAATAGAAGTTCAAGCTTTTTTATATATGATGAATATTCTATAAAGTTATCTAAAATCAGAGATAAAAAAAAGAAAAATAGAAAAGTTTATTTATAAAGAGAAGAACAGCAGTAAAAGAGTACAGCTTTTAAAGGATAGAGCAGAAGTAGTAAATCATGAAAAAGAAGAGGAGTTTGCTATAAGAAAAAGTCTCACAAATGAAATATCAAAATATGCTGATAAATTAATTAAAAGCACATATATGCTTGGAAAACTAGATGTTATCATAGCTAAAACTCAATGTGCATTTGATTACAAACTTTGCAGACCTGTACTTTCAAATAAGATAAAAATAGTTAATGGCATAAATCCTATGGTAAAAGATAAAGTTGAGAAAAAGGGAGGCAGTTTTAAGCCTATTACCCTTGAACTTTTAAAGGGAACTACAGTTATTACAGGGGCAAATATGGGGGGAAAACTGTAGCTTTAAGCATAACAGCACTCAACTATCTTCTTGCATACATGGGTTTTTATGTTTTTGCAGACAGCTTTGAATTTGCCCCCTTGATTTTATGTGCTTTTTAAGTGAAGATGCAGAGTCACTTCAAAATGGACTTAGTACCTTTGGCGGAGAGGTTATTAAGCTTAAGAGGATTCTAGATGAACTTAAGGATAAGAAAGGCTTTATAATTTTTGACGAATTTGCACGTGGAACAAACCCAGAAGAGGGGAGCAATATAACTAAAGCTCTTGTTAAGTATCTTGGCAAGTTTGATTCTATAGTCGTACTTTCTACTCATTATGACGGAGTGTGCAGTTTTGCAGACGTTCATTATCAAGTAAAAGGTCTTAAAAATGTAGACATCAGCGTTATAAAGGACATTGAAAAAGAAGAAGAATTTTTAATGCTCATAAATAGATATATGGATTATTCTCTTGAAAAGGTTGAAAAAGGCACTGCTATTCCTAAAGATGCACTTAATATATGTACACTTATGGGATTAGACAACGAAATAATAAATACAGCAAGGGAATTTTACGAGGAGGGGTAAGGATGAAAAGTAAGCTTAATCTTGATTTCAACACAGTTAATAAGGCTAGAAATTGTGCTCACAATATAGCAGCAGAGGTTCAAAATTTTATCGATAAAAATACCACAGTTTCCGTTGAAAGAACTATATGCAGACTTTTTGGAATAGATGGAGTTAATGAGGAAAATATACCACTTCCAAATGTAGTGGTTGAAAATATAAAAAAGGGAAATAGACTATCAAAGGGTGCAGCTTATTATTTGAGCAATGCTCAGCTAAGCACAGGACTTTCAATGCAGGAGATAGCTAAGAAGGTTTCTAATGGAACTTTAAATTTAACGGATTTTAATTCAAAAGATATATTTTTGACTATGGATAATGCCATGACCATTGCAAAGAAAACAGTTGAAAGAATAAAGGTGAATAGGGAAAAGAGAAATAAATTTTTAAATTCCTATGGGGACAAAAAAGGTCCACTTTTATATGTAATAGTGGCAACAGGAAATATATATGAGGATATAACTCAGGCAGTTGCAGCAGCTAAGCAGGGAGCAGACATAATTGCAGTTATAAGGACTACAGCTCAAAGCCTTCTTGACTATGTTCCATATGGTGCTACAACGGAAGGTTTCGGGGGAACCTATGCAACGCAGGAAAATTTCAAGCTTATGAGGAAGGCACTTGATGATGTTGGAGCCGAGCTTAAAAGATATATAAGACTTTGTAATTACTGTTCTGGACTTTGTATGCCAGAAATTGCAGCGATGGGAGCCCTTGAGAGGCTTGATGTAATGCTAAATGATGCTTTGTATGGAATACTTTTTAGAGATATAAACATGCAGAGAACCTTTGTAGATCAATATTTTTCACGGGTAATAAACGGTTATGCAGGAGTAGTCATAAATACAGGGGAGGACAATTATTTAACTACGTCAGATGCCTATGAAGAAGCTCACACAGTTTTATCTTCACAATTTATAAATGAGCAGTTTGCACTTATGGCAGGTTTAAAAGAAGAACAAATGGGACTTGGTCATGCTTTTGAAATGGACCCAGAGCTTGAAAATTCCTTTGTGTATGAGCTTTCGCAGGCACAAATGTCAAGGGAGATATTCCCTAAAGCCCCTCTTAAATATATGCCTCCAACAAAGTACATGACAGGAAACATATTTAGGGGCCACGTTCAGGATACTTTATTTAATATGATCACTGTTTTGACAAACCAGAGAATTCACCTTCTTGGAATGTTAACAGAAGCAATTCACACTCCTTTTATGTCGGATAGAGCCCTTTCTATTGAAAATGCCTCTTATGTTTCAAAGGCAATGAAATCTCTTGGAGATGAGATAGAATTTAAAGAAGAAGGCATTATTCAAAAGAGAGCAGATTTTGTGCTTAAAAAATCCTATGAACTTTTAAAGGAAATAGAGAGAGATGGAATTTTTAATACCCTTGAAAAAGGTGCTTTTGCAGGGATAAGAAGAGGAAGAGACATGGGCAAAGGTCTTGATGGAGTTTTTGAAAAATCTGAAGAATACTTTAACCCATTTTTGGACTTAATGCTAAATAAATAATGAAAGGAGAGATGCATTGTGAGTGGAGGTTTATATTCTCTTGAGAAAAAAGAGTTTGATAAAACATTAGATTTAACAAAAGTAAGACCATATGGAGATACCATGAATGATGGTAAGGTTCAAGTTAGTTTTACACTTCCTCTTTCTGATTCCGAAAAGTCGACGGAGTCAGCAAGAATTTTAGCTAAGAAAATGGGGCTTGATGATATCGATGTTGTTTGTCATAAAAAGCTTGATAAAAACTTTACCTTTTATGTTTTATATGGTTCTCTTAAGCACACTGTTGATTACACAGGTATAGTAGTTCAAACTGTTGATGTAGATACAATGTCCATGAGTGAAGTTGATAAATATATAAAAGAAAATATAAAGAGAAAAATTGTAGTGGTTGGAGCAAGTACAGGTACGGATGCCCATACTGTAGGTATAGATGCAATAATGAATATGAAAGGCTATGCGGGACACTATGGACTTGAAAGATATGACATGATAGAAGCTTACAATCTTGGAAGTCAGGTTGAAAATGAGGACTTTGTAAAGAAGGCAATAGAACTTAAGGCGGATGTGCTTTTAGTTTCTCAAACCGTAACTCAAAAAAAATGTTCACATAAAAAACCTTGTGAATTTAGTTGAAATACTTGAAGCAGAAGGAATTAGAGATAAGGTTGTACTTGCCTGCGGCGGCGCTAGAATAACTCATGAACTTGCAAAGGAACTTGGATATGATGCAGGTTTTGGTCCAGGAAAGTTTGCGGAAGATGTAGCAACTTTTGCAGTAACTGAGATTGTGAACAGGAAGCTGGTATGAAGTGAAGGCCGTAAGTGAAGCAACAATATTGAAGAAACTGTTTAAATAAAATTTTATAAATCTTAGAGAAAAATATCCAAAATACTTAGAGGTTTCAATTTGTCTGAGCGATTAGCGAGTTATTGAAACGTCTTAGGATTTTGGATATTTTTATCTTAGATTTATTAATTTTATTTAATATTTTTTCTATATTGTTACGTAGCTTTTTTTATTTTATACTTCCAGCAGTAACGGATTTTATAATATGCTTTTGTGCGAAGAAGTAGAAAATAATAACAGGTATTATATCTAATATTAATCCGGCTAAAGCTAAGTTCCATTGCTTTGTGTACTCTCCAAAGAAGAAGAAGGTTTTTAATGGAATAGTCATAGTATTAGGCTTATTAATTACTAGTGAAGGAAGTAGGTAGTCGTTCCAGATCCATACTACGTTTAGAACTGAAACAGTTACAGACATAGGCTTTAAAAGAGGAAATATTATATACCAGAAGGTTTGAAATTTGCTGCATCCATCTAGTACTGCGGCTTCATCAAGTTCCTTTGGAATACTTTTAAGAAATCCGTGATACAAGAACACTGATAGAGAAGCTCCAAAACCAAGGTACATAAAAATTAATCCACCTACATTTAAAAAATGTAATTTCCCCATTAATCTTATGAGCGGAAGCATTACGGATTGAAAAGGAACAATCATTGAAGCTACGAACAACATTAAAATAATATTGCTTATTTTGCTCTTTGTTCTCTCTAACATCCAAGCGGCCATAGATGAAAAGATTATAATTATGGCGACGCTGACAATAGTAATAAATAAAGAGTGAAATAGAGAATTAAAAAAATCAAGTTCCCTATATGCATCTTTAAAGTTAGCCCCAATTATGGATTTTGGAAGTGCAAGAGTACTTGCAAACAATTGGGCCTTTGTCTTAAATGCGTTTACAACAATTATATAGAAAGGAGATAAAAATAGTAATGCCATTACAATTCCTATTATAGAAATAATACAATAAGAAATTTTAATTTTATGTTTGTTCTTCTTAGCCATTATACTTCCACCTCACCTTTTTTTTGAGAAATATACTTGTGTTAGGGAAACGGCGCCTACAAGTAAAAAGAATATAACTGCTTTTGCTTGGGCAACCCCCATAAGGTTAAACTGAAAAGCTGTATTGTAGATGTTCATTGCAAGCATTTCAGTTGAATTTGCAGGACCGCCAGCTGTTAAAGACAAGTTTTGATCATATAATTTAAAGCAATTTGAAAGGGTGAGAAAAATACTTACAGTGAATGCTGGTCTTATTAATGGTATTGTTATGTTCTTGATTTTTTGCCATGCATTAGCACCGTCAATTTCAGCAGCTTCCAGTGTTTCAGCAGGAATGTTTTGCAAGGATGATATATAAATTACCATTAGGTATCCGGACATTTGCCATGCCATAATTATAACAAGACCAGCTAGACCAGTACTACTAGTTGAAAGCCAACCCAAAAGCCATTTTGTGTGGGTAGCTGTACCAATTGCTGCAAATACTTGTATAAATATAAATTGCCATATAAATCCAAGTATAAGTCCTCCTATTAAGTTTGGCATAAAGAATATTGTTCTTAGAATGTTATTTAATTTAGATTTTCTTGTAACTAAAAGTGCTAAGCCAAAGCCAATACAATTTAGTACGATAAGAGATAATACCGTAAATTTTAATGTAAATAAAAATGAATGCATAAAGGTTGGATCTTTAAAGGCCTTAGCATAATTTTTTAAACCAGTCCATTTTATATCTGAATCAATTCCATTCCAATCTGTAAATGAATAATATATTCCAGAAACAAGCGGTATAAGCTGAACTACTATATAGGCAATAAGAACTGGAGCTAGGAATAACCAAAATGATAAATTCTTTTTTTTCATTAAAATTCCCCCTTATAGGTTTTGAACTATGTATTCAATTTATTACAGGAGGGTAATGAGCTTATGATCAAAACCCTACACTTTTAATTAGTAATGGTTTGTTACTACTATTGTTGTTATTAAAGAAGAATTAAATATATATGGGGAATGGGTTTATGCCCAAACCCCTTGATGATAGTTGATACCAAATCTCAGCCTTTGGTGTTACTGAGAAAGTGCTTTTTTGAGGTTCTAGAAGGATAATGGCTTCGCCCAAACCTCGTATATGATTACCTTGTAGCGGCCCATTGATCTTTGGCATCTTTAACTAATTGATCCCAAGTCATATCACCTGAAGTGTATTTTTGAATGTCAGCGCCAAGTTTGTTTTGTCCCCAGCCAGTAGGATATCCCATGAATACCCAAGGTATTGTTTTGCCTGCTTTAGAGTACTTTGTTAATTCTTTTGATATAGGATCTATAGGTTGTAAGTTTGAAGCATCATAACCTTTTAATGCTGGTATAAATTTAAAATCATTTATTATCATGTTTTTACCCTTGTCAGATGTGTAAAGCCAATTTAAAAAGTCTTTTGCAGCTTTTTTTGTTGCTGAGTCTTTCTTACAATTTACAGCCCAGTACATAGGAACACCAACAGGTACGGAATCTTCTTTAACACCCTCTATTGGCATTGGGAGTAATCCCATATTATCAGCTATGTCCTTGTTAATTCCTGAAACTGTAGAATAAATCCAGTTTCCTTGTTCAATAATTGCAACTTTACCTAAGGAGAATAACTTTTCAACTTGAGTTGAATAATCAACACTGTTTATAGATTTATTTGTTCCATCAGGTTTGTATGCATATTTATTTTGTATATCTAGTAATTTCTTGAAGCCATCGGCATAAGTAAAGTTAATAGTTTTTGCTTTGAAAGCAGATACACCATCTTTTAATTCTAATGCAAATGGTACATTTGAATCATGTAATCCTGCAACCCAAGTTTCTTTCCCAGCGGTTCCAAATACAGCGTCAAGTCCAAGATCTTTTTTCTTAGAATCTAAAGTTGTAACTGCCTTTTCAAGAGCTGCATATGAGGTTATTGAATCTGGATCAATACCTGCTTTCTTGAATATAGATTTGTTATATATAAAACCGTAACCTTCCATATCAAATGGCAAACCATATATTTTTCCATCTGATTTAACAGCATCTAAAGTTCCATCATATGCTTTTGAAACCCATGGTTGATCCGATAAATCTTCAAGTTTTGCTTTCCAATCTTGTACATCTTGTGGACCGCCAATATTGTATATTGTTGGCTCATCACCAGAAGCAAATTTTGTTTTGAGTGCGGCACCATAATCTTGACCGCCCCCAACTGTCTGTACGTTTATAGTGACATTCTTATGACTTGACTCGTAATCCTTTACAGCCTTATCAAGAGCAGCTTTACATTCAACTTTGAATTGAAATATATTTACGGTAACCTTTTTTGAAGAATCGCTTCCCCCACTACTGCTTGCGCAGCCAGTGAACAATCCTGTAGTTAAAGTTAATGCACAGGCAAGTGCGGTTAAACTTCTAATTTTTTCATATATATCCCTCCAAGTTTTAATAAATAATGCAATCGCTTGCATTTATGCTTATTATAGTTAATATGGTTAGTTATGTCAAATTTGTTATTATGCTCAATATAGTCAATTATATAATGTTTGGATAAAATATCTTACTTTAGTTCCATATTTTATCTAAAACTATAATTGACTTTTTCAAATTAAATAACCAATAATAAATATATAAAGCACCAATGCGAAATCGGTTGTATTAGATTATATGAACAAAGTGTAAAAAATATGAGTGTCAGTATAAAATATTAATTATTACATTATTTAAAATAAAGTTTTATAAAAATAAAAACGATTGCAATACTTATTGACTAGAAGGAAAAAATGTTCTATAATGATTAAAAGTGCGCAATCGATTGCATAAAGTCGATTTTTAAATTGCAGATATATATGGGGGATAATAAATGAGTAAAATTGAAGGATGTATATTCGATTTAGATGGAGTTATTGTAGATACAGCAAAATATCATTATTTAGCATGGAAGAGGTTAGCAAATGAGTTGGGATTTAAATTCACAGAGGAACAAAATGAAAGATTAAAAGGTGTAAGTAGAATGAAATCACTTGATATACTTCTAGAGATTGGCAACCTTAACTTTAGCGATAAAGAGAAAATTGAATTAGCAGAAAAAAAGAATAATTGGTATGTTGAGTATATATCTAATATGGATAGTAATGAAATCTTACCGGGGGCAAAGGAGTTCTTGCAAATTGTAAGAGATAATGGAATGAAGACAGCATTAGGCTCTGTAAGTAAGAATTCTATGACGATACTTAATGGACTTAATTTAGCAAAGTATTTTGATGCTATTATTGATGGTAATAAAGTTACACATGCGAAACCAAATCCAGAGGTTTTTTTATTAGGAGCTAAGGAAATTGGAGTACCACAGGCAAATTGTGTTGTTTTTGAAGATGCTGTCTCTGGAATTGAAGCTGCTATTAATGCAGAAATGTATTCTATAGGTATTGGAAGTAAAAAAGTATTAAGTAGAGCTAATATTGTTATTGATTCATTAGCAGATATGAAAATAGGAATGTTAGATTTACTTTAAGAGTAGTATTATCATAAAATAAGGTTTTATTGAGAGCGAGGGGAATTCAATTGAAAAAATATTTTGAATTAGATCCATGGAACATTATACAGAATAAGCTGGAACCTGAAGATAATAGAGTTGCAGAGGGTATATTTAGTATTGGAAATGGCTATATGGGTCAAAGGGCAAATTTTGAAGAGGATTACAGTGGTGAGACACTTCAGGGAAGCTATATGGCAGGAATATATTACCCTGATAAAACTAGAGTTGGCTGGTGGAAAAATGGTTATCCTGAATATTTTGCAAAAGTACTTAACTCTACAAATTGGATTGGCATAGGTGTAGAGGTTGATGGAGATAAGCTTGACCTTGAAAAGTGTAAGGTTGAGAATTTTGAAAGAGTGCTCAATATGAAACAAGGATATCTTTGCAGAACATTTACTGCAGAATTTTCAAGTGGCAAAAGGATAAAAGTAGAAGCGAAGAGATTCGTTAGCATAGTGAATAAGGAAATTGGGGCTATAAAGTATTCCATAACTCCATTAAATTTTAGTGGAATGATAAGCTTTTCGCCATATTTGGATGGAGACGTAAAAAATACAGATTCAAATTATGACGAGAAGTTTTGGAGTGAAGTTTCAAAGAAAACAGAAGATGGGCAAGCATTGCTTTTAATTAAAACCAAAAAGTTGGACTTTTATCTCTGTTCTTTAATGAAATATGATGTTTTAAAACAAGCCGAAAAATGTAAGTGCAATGTTGAACATTTTGAAAAAGAAAAGTTTGTAGGGAATACAGTAGAAGTAAGAGTAAAAGAAAATGAAAAGGTAGCTATTGTAAAATATGTTGCAAATGTTACATCAAGAGATTTTAAACCTAATGAATTAATTGAAGTTGGAGAAAAAATTCTACAGAAGGCTTACAATAAAGGCTATGAAAACCTTTTAAATGAACAAGCTGAAGCTTGGGAAGAAAAGTGGAAAGAAAGCGATATAATAATTGAAGGTGATGTATCTGCACAGCAAGCAATAAGATTTAATATTTTTCAATTAAATCAAACTTATACAGGAGAAGATGATAGATTAAATATTGGGCCAAAAGGATTTACTGGTGAAAAGTATGGTGGAAGCACTTATTGGGATACAGAGGCCTATTGCATTCCATTTTATTTGGCTACTGCAGATAAGAAAATAGCAAGAAATTTACTAATTTATAGGTATAAGCAGCTTGAAAAGGCAAAAGAAAATGCCAGAAAGCTGGGATTTCAAAAAGGTGCACTTTATCCTATGGTAACTATGAATGGAGAAGAATGTCATAATGAATGGGAAATTACTTTTGAAGAAATACACAGAAATGGTGCAATAGCTTATGCTATATATAACTATATAAATTACACTGGTGATAAATTGTATTTAAGTGAATATGGATTAGATGTACTGGTGGAAATATCAAGATTTTGGGAAGAAAGAGTTAACTATTCAGAAGAAAAGCATAAGTATGTGATTTTAGGAGTAACAGGACCAAATGAGTATGAAAATAATGTCAATAACAATTGGTATACAAATAGAATTGCATCATGGACTTTAGAATATACAATAGAGGCTTTAGATTATGTTAAAAATAATGAAACCTCAAAATATGAAGAGTTAATTAAAAAATTAGGTTTAAAGGAAGAAGAAATAGCCAAATGGAAAGACATCATAAACAACATGTATTATCCTGTGGATGAAGGGTTTGGAGTATTCTTACAGCAGGACGGGTATATGGATAAGGAGCAGATATTAGTAAAGGATTTGGATCCAAAGGAGCTTCCGCTTAATCAGCATTGGTCTTGGGATAGAATTTTAAGGTCCTGCTTTATTAAACAAGCAGATGTACTTCAAGGCTTATATTTTCTTCAGCATTTATATGATAAAGATACAATTAGAAGAAATTTTGAATTTTATGAACCAAGGACTGTACATGAATCTTCCTTATCTCCATGTATTCACTCAATATTGGCGGCTAAACTCAATAAAGAGGATAAAGCATATGAACTTTACTTGAGAACTGCTAGGTTAGATTTGGATAATTACAACAATGATACAGAAGATGGATGTCACATTACAAGTATGGCAGGAACATGGATGTCTGTGGTAGAAGGTTTTGGTGGACTAAAGGTTAAAAATAATATGCTTACGTTAAATCCTTTTATACCAAGTAAGTGGAAGTCATTTTCGTTTAAGGTGATGTTTAGAGGATGTCTAATTAAAGTAAAAGTAGGAAAAGATAATATAAAAATAAGCAATGAAAGTAAGAAGGATATAAAGATATTAGTTAAAAATAAACCATATTTTATTAATTCATTAAAAGATATTACTATATGTGCAGAGTGACTATAACAAAAGACCACACTAAATGGTTAGTGTGGTCTTTTTATAAATATAAGGCGTCGGTGGTTATATATAGATAAACCGCTTTAACTATTGAAATTGATTTGTTTATCTATACACAAGCATGTGAAAATATAGGTATTCTTTTTTCATATCATCCTATATTATTACAATTTCAGAGACTCTTTCAACATTGAAGTTTATGGTGTTGTCTGAAGGTGTAAACTCAGTTATTTTGCCATCTGCTAAAATGCTGGATGGTTTTAGGTTGGTAATAATATTGAATTTAAAGCCTTTGTAATGATTTCTATAATCGCTTTTAGTTTCATTGATTTTAATCTTAATGCAGTTTGATTCTTTATAAGCTTCAAGCTTATATAAATTGTAATTACCATTTTTATAGTCAAAGCTTTGACCATCATCTTGATAATGAATATAGCTTATATTTTTGCCATTTCTAGATAGATAGATATTAAAAGTAAGTTCATCTATGCTTTTTTCACCTACATAATTTTGTACGGGATAGTTAGGTAGAGCACTTCCAGCTTTTATATATATAGGGCATGTATCTAGTGGAGCATTTTTAATTATAAATTGACCACCAGAGAAATACTCATTTGTCCAGTAATCAATCCAATCATCGCCTTCAGGTAAATAAACCATTCTATTTGTTTTACCTTGCTCTACAATTGGTGCTACAAGTATACTATTACCACATAAGAATTCATCATTTATTTCATAAGTATTTACATCCTTTTCATAATGAACTAATAAAGGTCTTATTATTGGAAGACCATCACTTTCTCCCTTCCAGAAAAGATCATAAAAATAAGGAATTAATTTATATCTTAATTTGATGTACTTCCTACAGATATCCTCTGTTTTGCCATCAAAAGCCCATGGTTCTTGATCTCTTGTAAATATTGAAGAGTGATTTCTAAATAGGGGAGTAAAAGTACCAACTTGTATCCATCTTGATAAAAGTTCAGCGCTGCAGTCAAAGCCAAAGCCTCCAACGTCTGTGCCGCAGAATGCAAAGCCGCTTAAACCCAAATTCATAAGCATTGGTAAGGACATACGAAGATGTTCCCATAAGCTTTGATTATCTCCAGTCCATACTGTAGAGTATTTTTGCGTACCAGCATAGCAGGCTCTTGTTATTACAAAAGGTCTTTTATTTGTGAATTTTTTGATGCCTTCATAAGTAGCTTTTGACATATAGTGCCCATAAACATTGTGGATTTCTTTATGAGATACTTTAGTGCCATCATTATCAAACATAACATCATCTGGAAGTGGACCTTTAAAGCTTGCAGGTTCGTTCATGTCATTCCATATACCTGCTACCCCGTAATCTATCATTATTTTTTGATTATCTGCCCACCAATTTCTTACTTTGCTATTTGGAAAATCAGGATAAAGTGATTCACCAGGCCAAACCTCATTTACATAAGGAACCCCATCTTTATCCGTAGCAAAATAATTATTTTTTATACCTTCATCATATATTTTATAACCCTTGTCTTTTTTTACTCCAGGATCAATGATTGTTACAACTTTAAAACCGTTTTCCTTTAATTTAGATAAAGTTTTATTAGGATTTTTGAACTTATCCTTATCCCAAGTAAAAACCCTATAGCCATCCATGTAATCAATGTCTAAATATAGTGCATCACATGGAATATCCTTTTCCCTAAAATTTTTGGATACTTCAATAAGCCTTTCTTCAGGTGTATAAGACCATCTGCATTGCTGATATCCAAGTGTCCAAATTTGAGGAATAGGAGTTCTACCAGTCAAACATGTATAATCTTTAATTACTTCTTTTATTGAAGGTCCATAAATAAAGTAGTAGTCTAAGTTTCCATCTACGGCTCCAAAGGAATAGTAATTGCTGTTTTCTTTTCCCATATCAAAGTGCGATTCAAAAGTATTGTCTAAAAATATTCCAAAGGCTTTATTATCTTTTAAAGTTATAAAAAATGGAATTGATTTGTAGAGTGCCTCGAAGCTTTCTACATGAGGAGCTGCGTTATCTGTGTTCCACATTTTATAATGGTAACCTCTCTTATTTAAGTGACCGGTTTTGTCTCCAAAACCATAAAAGAAGGTATTATCGTCTAATTTTTTTAAGACATTAAATTTATAATTACCAAGCTCTGAATTGATCTCATGTCCTTCTTTAAGGGCTAGCTCCAGAGATTTAGGAGTTACACCTCTTTTTATAAAAGGATCTCTTCGATTTCTATAATCCTCGCAGAGCATATTTCCATCAAGATCATAAATATCCACCTTAAAGTTGTCAAATATATTTACTTTTAATTTATTAGTACAAATAGTAATTTTAGAATCATCCCTTTTGACTTTAAGGTTTGTTTCTTTTGCTTTTATATCATCTATAGCCTTTGAATTGTGCTCGGCTTGTTTTAATGGAATGAAAAAGTTAATAATGGAGGCTGTTATGACTTCAATAATTGCTTTGTTATGTTCAAATAATACTTCTATTTTGTTTTTGTTTTGATTATAACCTTGAATTTTACCAAGCATATTGTGATCACTCCTTTTTATAAATAAATCAGTTTAAATTGACCTTTAATACCTTAATTAATGTAGTAAAATCCTAGACGTGTATAGGATTTCATGGCAATGTTTTGCAAAGGTACAATAAGCGGTAAACAAAACGTTTGCACATGATTTTATTATATTAAAATAACCTTTTCATGTCAAATATATTGTGACATGAAAGTTATATACAATAAGATAAATTTTCAAAAAAAATTTATGTAAAATAACAATTGATTTTAATTATATTAAAAGTGATAATATTATTATATATGCTGTTTATCAGTGAAAACGGTTGTATAGGTTCTCTTTTAAAATTATATAAATAAGGTGTGAAAAATTATGAGTGTTACTATAAAAGATGTTGCTAGAGAAGCAAGTGTTTCCCCATCTACAGTATCTAGAGTTATAAGTAATAGCCCTAGAATAAGTGATGAGACAAAAGAAAGGGTAAATAAAGTAATAAAAGAGTTGAACTATCATCCAAATGTTATAGCAAGGAGTCTTGCTAATAATACAACTAACGTAATTGGAATTATTATGACAAGCGAAATTGATGACTTAACTAAAAATCCATTTTTTATTCAGGTTATGACAGGAATAAGTAGTTATGCAAAAGAAAAAGGATATTATATAATGTATACTTTTTGTACTAACTATGAGGAAGAGCTAAAGTGCGCAAAGGATTATGTAAATGGCAATTTGGTAGATGGTATAATACTCAGTTCCGTGGTAGATAATGACAAATGCATACAGTATTTAAAGGATGTGGAATTTCCTTTTGTGGTTATTGGAAGGCCAGAAAACACAAATAACATTTTGTGGGTAGATAATGATAACTTTAAAGCAATGTATAGTGTAGTAAGTAAGCTTTTACTTAAAGGGCATAAAACTGTAGCATTTATTGGACCGAAAACTGAAATAAGTGTTTCAAAGGACAGACTTAGTGGATATATACAAGCCCACAAAATAAATGGAGTAGATATAAATAAAGATTTTGTTAAGGAAGTTCCTGGCTTTAAGGAAGAACATGGATACGAATCTATGAAAGAGATACTTAAGGTTGGAGTTCCAGAGGCAGTAGTTGCAGCAGATGATCTTTTAGCTTTTGGGGCTATAAGATGCCTTCATGAAAATAAAATTAAAGATGTATCAATAATTGGTTTTAATAATACCCCACAAGCAGAATATTACAGACCATCTCTTACATCTGTAGATATCAATGTGAGAAAAGTTGGATATTATGCATCTAAGCTTTTAGTGGATAGGCTTAAAGATAATATAAAGGAAAACCACTATATAATAGGAACTAATCTAGTACAAAGAGAAACAACTAACCTCTAGTAAGATTTTATATGTTATTTGAATTAAATTTGAAAATGCTCTACATAATCATATTAAGAATATAGTAAATAGTATGGTATAATTATGTACAATAAACAAATACCATGTTGAGGAAGTATGATAATATGAATATAGTAGAGAAAAATGATAAAAGAGAAATCATATTAAAACTTAATGATAAGGTTAAAAAGAATGATTTTAACTACTATTGGCATGGCTTTAAAAGTTTTCCTATAGCATTATATAATTCTAGTGAGGTATATTTGGTTAATTATAAAGACTTGCCTGAAGGCTATTATGTTGATGGAAATGTTGCTATTGGAAAGAGAACTGAAGAGTTTTCCCAAGATACAGTTATTAATTTGGGTGGTCAATATACTGTTATATGCAATATTGATACTTTAACTGAAGTGGTAGATTTAGATAAGCTTTATTCTGAAGTGGTTCATGAAATGTTTCATAGTCACCAATTGGAGACTGGAGAATCGAGATTTCCTAATGAAGCACTATATTTTACTTATAAATTTACAAGTGAATTTTTGGCTTTGAGAATAAAGGAAAGAGAATATCTACTTAAGGCTGCCTTTGAGGATGATGAAATTAAGAAAAAAGAACTAATATCTTATTTTATTAGTATAAGAGAATTAAGAAAAAATATTATAGGAAAAAGCATAAATTACGAATATGGCATAGAATCAATAGAAGGAACGGCAACCTATGTTGAATATAAGGCATTTCAAAGAGAAAATGATCTCCCACCTAAATATGTTATAGCTAAATATGGTGAAAAACTTATTCAAAGTAATGATTTGAAGCATTTTAGGACTTCATGTCATTTTTCTGGTATGTTTATGGCTTTAATAATGGATTCCATGTGTGAAGACTGGCAAAAAATATATGATGATTCTAAATTATATCTATATCATTATTTTAAGAAACAAATAGAATGGGCTCAAAAAGATGTCACTCCTCAAATTAATGCCTATATAAATTATATTCTTAGAAATTATGATGATTTAGGTAAAAAAGAAATAACTAGTTTTTATATTAATGCAGGTTATAACATAATTTTAGATGGTAAGTTCTCTATAACACAATTTGATCCAGCAAATATTATTGGTTTAGATGGCAGACTGCTTCATAAGAATTTTGTTAAACTAAATAACAAGTATCTTATCAATGAAAAAGTTATTACTACCCATGATGGTGACAATGTGCTTAATGCAACAAGCGTTGAATTTTTTGTTCAAGATGAGCCCATTATGATTGAAGGTGGCATATATATTCAAGGAATTGGTGAGTTTAAGGGAAAAGTTATACCAACCAATAAAGGATATATTATAAAATTTAAACAGCCGTTTGTTGACATCGCAGTGAAAGGCAGTAATTTAAAGTGATAAAAGAAATAAATGTCAGCTCAATTTTAGGAACGTGCAAAAGGCCATCTGAATGGTTTGGGGTTAAGTATAATTTTAACATATATAGAGGCTGTGAGCACCAATGCATATATTGTGATTCAAGAAGTCAGTGCTATGGAATTGAGAATTTTAATGATCTTGTTGTGAAGATCAACGCTATTGAATTATTAACCAAACAATTAGCCTCAAAGAGAAAAAAAGGACTAATTGGAACCGGGGCTATGGGAGATCCTTATACAATATCCGAGAAAAGGTATAGACTTACAAGAGAAGCACTTAAATTAATTGCAGATTTTAATTATCCAATCCACATAACGACTAAAAGCAATTTAATTCTAAGAGATATAGACATTCTCGAAGAAATTAATAAAATATATGCTTCTGTGTCTATGACTATCACAACCACAGATGAGGGACTCGCTAAAAAAATTGAGCCGTATGCACCACTTCCAATGGATAGGTTAAAAGCGCTAGGGGTGCTTTCTGAAATTGGTGTCTGTACAAGTGTAACTATGATGCCGATACTTCCTTTTATTGAAGACAACAAAGAAAATATAATAGATATAGTAAATAAAGCAAGCTTTTATGGTGTTAAGCATATAGTCCCATGGCTTGGCATGTCGCTTAGAGATAGGCAAAGAGCATATTATTATAATAAATTGGATGAACTGTTTCCAGGGATTAAGCCAAAATACGAAAAAAAATTTGCAGGCATGTATATATGTTCTGCTAATAATTCAAAAAAGCTCTGGGAAACTTTAAATGCAGCATGCAGTAAATATAATATTTCTTTAAAAATGCCAACTTATGAAGAAAAGGCTACTTACACTCAACTTAGTTTATTTGATGAAAAGTCAAAGTAACGGTATTCACACGGTAGTGCGATGTATTTTAGTTTAACATCAATAATATCATTTTCTGTAATACCAGTTTCCATAAATGGAGCTTTGAATATTATCAAATGATAGGGTGGTAATATAAGATTACTGCCTTTTTTATTTATCTAAAAATATATGGTATTAAAAACCATATTAAAGGTTAATACATATAGAAAAATGATGAAAATTGAAGATAAAATGATAAAACTATGAATAAACAGTTAAAAGTACGTTAATATAGAGTAAACAAAAGTTGTAATAAGGTATAATATACCATATAATGAATTCATGATTTGAATAAGTACAAGCATATATATGGAGGACAGAGATGATGGATTCTTTAGTTTTAAAAATATTTAAATTTATATTAATAATTGAATCGATGCTTTTAGCGTCTATGGGGTATATAATTGAATATGCAGTATACTTTATAGCTGTCATATTAGGAATAATGATATTATTTTACTTCATTTACAGAAAAATTGAAAGCTAAAAATTTTCTCATATATGGTGGACTATTCAAATTATCTATAATAAAATTTTTATGAGGGGGTAATCAAAGATGTATTGTAAAACATGTGGAGCGGACAATCCAGATGGAGCAAAGGTTTGCGAAAAATGCGGAGCTAGTTTAACAGAAATGGAATATGACGACAAGGAATTGGATGAGGTAGAATATACGGGATTTTTTAAAAGAGCAGCAGCTTATATAGTTGATATGCTGGTTATAGGAGTAGCAGATTATATTGTGGCTTTAATACTAGGAAAAGGTTCACCGTATATTGCAATCACAACTGTAATAATCCTAGCATATTTTGCCATTATGGAAAGTTCAAAGTTTCAAGGTTCTCTTGGTAAAATGCTGTTAAAGATAAAAGTTACAGATGAAAATGGAAATAGACTATCTATTTTAAGAGCTGGAGCTAGGTATATAGCTTTGGATATTTTTACAATATTAGGAAGCATAGTCACGATAGTGCAAGGGAAAAGTGCCGTAGTTAATCCTAATGATATATCTCAAGTGATGAAGTCACTTACAGATCTTCCACATATGATAGAATACATAGGAATTATATATGGAATCGTAGTATTTATATCCATACTTTCATCAGAATATAAACAAGGAATACATGATAAGATAGTTAAAAGTTATGTTGTAAATAAATAAACTGAGAAGTAACAGTACTTCGTCACATTAAAAAATTATTTGTACCAAAATGCTGTCTTCTGGGCATTATGGTACAAATAAATTTCAATAGTTGAAGCGGTATATCTATATATAGATAAACAAGCTGAAATATTTAAATTACCAATACCAAATTTATCCTTACAAACTGAAATTTGTCGAGCTAAGTGAAGGGTTTTAATTCGCCCTGCTCATTAAAAAACTAACTTTTTCACTTATGTGAAAAAGTGAAGGGTTTGACATAGCTTTGCTTCTAGCCAATCTATAGATAAACAAGCTGAAATATTTAAATTACCAATACCAAATTTATCCTTACAAACTGGAATTTGTCGAGCTGAGTGAAGGGTTTTTAATTCGCCCTGCTCATTAAAAAACTAACTTTTTTTCACTTATGTGAAAAGTGAAGGGTTTGACATAGCTTTGCTTGTCAAAGGTGAAGGTTTTTTTGCCACGGCAAAAGGTTAAGGAATATTTTTTTCTCCGTTTCTCTACGAAAAATAAATAATTTAAATACGTTTAAAGATTTTCCGTAGGAAAACGGAGGAAAATCAACCTTAGCTTTTTATTGAAGATAAAAAAGTTCACCTTTTACGTGCACAGCACCGTAAAACCATTCACCTTGCGCATAGAGAAAACCTTAATCTTTTAACAAACGAAGTGAGTTAAAACCCTTCACTATAGTGCTCGACAAACTGTAATTTAATAGGATACATTTGGTAGCGATAATTTCTATGTTTCAAGTTGCTCATCTATATATCTTAAAAATCAATAGTATCTGGGTCTGGTCCTATTCTTTTGCCAGTATTTAATGTTTCTATTTTTTTTTCATATCCTCAGCAGATATTTCAAAATTATATAAATCCATATTTTCTTTTATTCTAGATTTTGTTGAAGATTTAGGAATAGTTATAACTCCCATTTGCAAATCCCATTTTAATGCTATCTGTGAAATTGTCTTTCCATATTTTGTTGATAATTCTTTCATAAGTGGGATTTCAAATATTTTTCCCTGCATTAATGGTCCCCATGCTTCAAGCTGAATCTTATGTTTCTTACAGAATTCATGTACTTCCGTTTGTGGAAACTGTGGATGATATTCAACTTGATTTACTGTTGGTACAATATCACATTCGTTTATAAGCTCTTCTAAATGATGAACTTTAAAATTACTTACACCTATAGCCCTTATTCTTCCTTCCTTGTATAGCTTTTCCAATGCCTTCCATGGCTCAGTATTTGATTTTTGTGGCCAATGAATTAAATAAAGATCAAGGTAATCTGTTCCTAACTTTCTTAAAGATTCATCAAAAGCGTTTAAAGCTTTATCATAGTCATGTTCAGTATTCCAAAGCTTACTTGTTAAAAATATATCTTCTCTTTTAACACTGCTCTCTTTTATAGCTTCTCCAACAGCTTCCTCATTACCATATATAGCAGCTGTATCAATATGCCTATATCCCAATCTTAAAGCCTCTTTAACTGAACTAACTGCTGTATTTTTATCCTTAATCTTGAAGGTCCCAAAACCAACCCATGGCATCCTTACACCATTATTCAGTACTGTAAAACTGTTAATATCCATTACCATTTCCTCCAATCATAATAAACAATATGCTATCAAATACCCTGCATGGGTATATAATAGCATATTATTGTTATAAAATAAATTACATTATTCTAAAATTGAACTCATTTTCCAAATATCAAGAGATTTTACCTTTAAACTTTTTCCTTTTAATGTAGAAACCTTGATATTTTCGCTGTCCTCCCTAACAGCATATACTCTAGCTGATATAACTTTTTCATCATTTGCAAATACCTCTACAGTAGAATAATCAACAAAAACTTGCAACTTTAATGTATCATATTTTCTAGATTTAATATTCCCTTTAACAATAGATTTATGGCATTTATCAGAAATACTAGATTTGCTTCTGTCTATATAAAAGCTTTCAGTATCATATTCATATTTTATAGAGGTCTTTTCCTCTTCATCCTTTGAACTTAATACATCTATTGAAAAGCACATGCCTTCCTCCATTTCTGCCTCAATAATTACTTCAAGTGCTTTTCCTTTTGTTTTAGGAATTAAGGTTGATTCCAAAACAAAATTTTCATACTTTTCATGTTCTTTTCTTAAAACTTCAAACTCCTTTACAGGCTTAATACGCAGCATATTGTCTTTAATTTCTAGTGTCCTTGGAAGACATTGAACACCTGCCCAATCGCCACATTCATCAAATTCTCCTCTTGAATGTTCCGGCATCCATGCAATCATTATGCGCCTTCCCGCATTATCAACTAATGAATTGGGGGCATAAAAACCTTCCCACCCACCATAATCTAAAATCCCCTTAAATTCTGGTATAAACTTGTATTCACTATTTAATGTTCCAATATAGTATTCGACCTGCCCATCAGGTGAAACAATTAAAACATACTTATCGCCTAATTTAAAAAAGTTAGGACATTCCCAAAGAACATCTTCTCCTTCACAAAGTATATTTAGAAACTCCCATTTTTTTAAATCCTGTGATTTATATATTAAAGCACAACCTTTCTTATTATGACTGCCACCTAAAACCATAAACCATTTTCCATTTTCATTCCATACAAAAGGATCTCTCCAATGCTTAATCTCAATATCACCATTGATTTTACTTGTCATAATAGGATTCTCTTCAGACTTTCTCCATGTAAGCATATTATCTTCGCTTACGGCTGACCACTGCTGCGCTCCTATTTCTGGATTTCTTTCTCCTTCTCCTATGCTCGTATAAAAAATTGTAGGCTTTTCTCCGTTAATTACTGCACATCCTGAAAAGCAATGAATTTCTCCTTTGTCTTTAGAAGGATAAAGTGCTATAGGCAAGTGCTTCCAATGAACTAAATCTTTACTCTTAGCATGTCCCCAATGAATATTTCCCCATTCACTTCCATATGGATTATACTGATAAAAAAGATGATATTCACCTTTATAATAAATAACTCCATTAGGATCGTTCATCCAATTTTTTTCCGGCATAAAATGATAAATAGGTCTGTATAAATTCATATATATTCCTCCGTCACAATTAATATATAGATAGACAACTTGAAAATTTGAAATGCCCAACACCAAATTTATCCTAGAAAACTAGCATTTTACTTAGAGTACAGAGTACAATTGACAGAGGACAGTGAAGGATGATTTTTCTCCGCTATGCTTCGAAAAATCTTAAACTTAATGCTTGCGCATGGCTTAAAATACAATATTCAGCGCAGCTGATAATAAGTTCTAGGATTTACCTGAGAGAAACGAAAGGTAAATCAACATTAACTGTACTCTGCACTCTGTCAGTTGTACTCTGAGTTAAGCCATAATTTAACAGCATAAATTTGGTATTAGTAATTTAAAGCTTTCAGCTTGCTTATCTATATTACATAAAAAACATATATAAGCTAAATTTTTGTATGTCAACCCATTAGCATAATGCTTGTATACGTATTCAGTTATGATAATAATTATATCACACAAAGATAGCAAGGTAAATAGATTCGTATGTTTGAGCATTTTTTCAGCAAGTAAACATGCACGAGGTTTTAGCCTTGCCCATTATCCTTCTAGAAGCTAAAGCAAGCACTCTCCTAAAATTGTTACCTTAGATTTATAGAATTTTATTAAAAGTGCTTTTATATTATTCTATAAGGATAATGGTCTTACGCCAAACCCCGCGTATGTGTATGTGACGAAGCATTGTTCCTTCACAATCTTTTTAAATTTCCATGATAATTGGAAGAACTATTGGCCTTCTTTTTGTCTTCCCATATAAAAACTTTTCCACAGCTCTCTTCGTGCTATCCTTCAAAATATACCATTCAATAATCTCATTTTTAAGACAGTTATCAAGTTCCCTTCTTGATATTTCTTTAGCTTCATTAATTAAATTTTCTGATTCCTTTACATATACAAAACCTCTAGTAATTATATCTGGTCCAGCTATGATGCTGTGCGTATCTCTCTCTATGGTTACAACTATTGTTAAAATACCATCTTTAGCTAAATGTTTTCTATCTCTAAGGACTAGGCTTCCTACATCACCTACTCCAAGTCCATCCACAAAGACGTCTCCTGTACGAACTTTTCCTGAAACAATTGCCTTTTTACTAGATAATTCTAATACCTGCCCTGTTTCCATAATAAATATATTTTCCTTCTTCATGCCCATACTTTCTGCAAGTTCAGCATGAAATTTTAAATGTCTATATTCTCCATGAACTGGCATAAAGTACTTAGGATGGACCAAAGTATGCATTAATTTTAATTCCTCTTGGTATGCATGCCCTGACACATGGACGTCTTCCAAAGCTTTATATATTACTTTAGCACCACCTTTAAGAAGCTTGTTAATTACTCTAGATATTAACTTTTCATTTCCTGGTATTGGAGATGCAGAAATAATAAACAAATCTTTTGACTCTATTTTTATTTTTCTATGATTTCCAAATGCTATCCTTGCAAGAGCTGACATAGGTTCTCCTTGACTTCCTGTTGTTATTATAGTTACTTTTTCATTAGGATAATTATTTATTTCATCAATATTTATAGCTGCTCCTTCTGGAATGTGTAAATATTCAAGTGATGTTGCTACTTCAGATACGTTTTCCATACTTCTTCCACTAAAAGCTACTTTTCTCCCATATTCCAAGGAAGCATTAATTATTTGCTGCATTCTATGTATATTCGAAGCAAATGTAGCTACAATAACCCTTCCTTTGGCTTCCGAAAAAATTCTCTTAAGCTTTACTCCTATAGATTTTTCAGAAAGCGAATGTCCTTTACGTTCTACATTAGTGCTATCTGCCATAAGAAGCAAAACCTTCTTTTTCCCAAGAACTGCTATACGCTCCAAATCTGTGCCAAGACCATCAATTGGAGTATAATCTATTTTGAAATCTCCAGTGTGAAATATTAGCCCAATAGGAGTATGAATTGCAAGGCAACATGAATCAGCTATGCTGTGGGTATTTCTTATAAACTCTACCTTTAAATTATCTGTTCTTACTATATCTCCAGCTTCTACACAATTCAAAGTACAATCTGAAACCATACTATGTTCTTTTAATTTATTTTCAACTAACCCTAAAGTCAACCTAGTACCATAAACAGGAACATTTACTTGCTTTAAAATATAAGGAAGCGAGCCTATATGATCCTCGTGCCCATGCGTAAGAAATATACCTTTTACCTTCTCCATATTATCAATTAAGTAGCTTATATCTGGAATAACCATATCAACCCCATACATTTCTTCATCTGGAAAAGCCACTCCACAATCTATTACTATTATCTCTTCTTTATACTTAATTGCTGTTATATTTTTTCCTATTTCTCCAAGCCCACCTAATGGAATAATCTTTACAACATTCTTATCCGCCACTTAAATTCCTCCAATTCATTATAATAAAATTTTTATTTATTATATTTTGGCTGTTTATGATAAATTTAATTCTTTTCTATAAAAAATGTAGATGGATTTATATTTTTTATTAATATTCCATCTACACCTTAATTATTTACTATTTTTTAAACATATAATTATTATTCAAAAGGATATTTTATTTTCCACTGCTTTCTAATTGCATCCATTATATTCATTACATCAACAGATAAATTTAAAGTATTTTCATTGAATTCATTACTAATGCAGCTATTTATATATTCAATTTCGTAATTTAACGCTTTTGGTTTTTCTCCAACCTGCAAAACCTCTGTTCTGCCATCATTGTAGTTTATAACCGCTTTGTCCGCTCTTGGAAAATCCTCCACAGTTATATATCCTAGATCTCCTGCAATAACCCCTACTTTAGGCATTTTTGCTCTCATTGTAAGCGAAATAACTGCCATCTCATCCATGGAATTTTTAAGCACTATTCCAGACTCTTCATCTACCCCTGTTTCAAACTTTTTCACTGTAGTCAAAACTTCATTTGGATTGCTTGATAAGAAATATCTTGCAAATGAAAGTGCATATGTTCCAATATCTAAAAGAGCACCTCCTGCTAATTCTTTATTAAAAAATCTACTTTTTACATCATACTCTTTACAGCTTCCAAATGAAACCTGAATCATTTTAAGCTTTCCTATTTGCCCAGATGCAACAATATTATGCAGCTTTTTATATAATGGCATATGATATATAGTCATAGCCTCTGCCAGAATTAGTTTATTTTTTTCTGCTAAATCAATTAATTTTTTAAGCTGCTTTCCGTTAACAGTTATAGCCTTTTCACACAGTACATTTTTATTATTTTTAAGGCTCTCCATTATGTAGTAATAATGATTACAATGAGGAGTTGAAATATAAACCACATCTATTTCATCGTCTCTTAACATATCCTCGTAATTACCATAAACCTTTTTTATATTATAACTGTCAGCAAACTTCTTTGCTCTCGCATAGGATCGTGATCCAACCGCATATATTTCCGCATTACTTTCCATTAAAGCTCTAACAAACTCTTCTGCAATATTTCCAGGTCCTAATATTGCCCATTTTGCTTTACTCATCTCTTCACCTCATTCATTAAATTTATTAACTGTTCAGAAAATTCAATTCGTTATATTTCATGATAATTCAAGTTTATGCTTCCGTCAATACCATTTACTGTAAATAAAAAAAACTAGGCAATTAAATTACCTAAGTTTTTATCAAATTAACTTTACTTTTATTATACTTATGTATTTATTTATTTGCTTTATTTTTTAGAAGTTCCTGTATTACATATGTTGCATCCATAAATTTAGCAATTGATTGATCCTTATTTAATCTATTTATTATTCTTGCTATAAACTCTGACATATCAACGCTTCTAAACCATTCAGCCTTTTTAAGCTCCGGTGATATGTATGTTAAATTTGTGGAGTAAACTCTAGTTATTATACCATTATCATAATACTTCTGGAATTTTTCCAGGCCTTCAGTAAAAAACGCAAAAGTAGTTGCAATATAAACATTTCCTGCTTTTCTTGATTTTAATTCTTTTGCTATATCAAGAACTGATTCTCCAGATGCTATCATATCATCAACTATTAAAACGTCTTGATTTTCAACATCTCTTCCCATATACTCATGTTTAACAATAGGATTTTTCCCATTTACAATAGTTGAATGATCTCTTCTTTTATAAAATAATCCAACATCTACACCAAGTACACTTGAATAATATATAGCTCTATCCATTGCACCTGTATCTGGACTTATGACAAGCATATTGTCTTTATGTATTTCTATGTTTTTTTCTTCTGTTATAATAGTTTTTAAAATATCATATGTTGGGTATAAATTTTCAAATGACAATAATGGAATTGCATTTTGAACGTTTTGGATCATGGGCATCAAAGGTTAATATTTCTTGTACTCCTAATCTCTCTAACTCTTGAAGTGCTAATGCACAGTCTAAAGATTCTCTTCCTTTTCTTCTATGCTGTCTTGATTCATATAAAAGTGGCATAATAACTGTTATTCTTCTAGCTTTTCCTCTTATAGCAGATACAGTTCTTTTAATATCCTGAAAATGTTCATCTGGTCCTTTGTGATTTTCAATTCCAAACATGCTATATGTACAACTATAATTTCCTATATCACAAAGTATATAAATATCTTTTCCTCTGACCGATTCAGTAAGCTTTACTTTTCCTTCTCCATTAGAAAAACGAATTTCTTTGGCTGGCAATAAGAAAGTTCCCTCTGCCTTTCTTCTTGCTTTAATTTGTTCATTAATTTTTTCCCCTAGTTCCTTGCAGCTCTCCAATACAATTAAACCCAATTCTCCATTAATATGGGTAAACATTTGACTATTACTCATTTTTTCCTCCATACATCATTTAAATTTATTACACATCTTTTGAGTATTTTACTTAATTAATTCTAGATATACAATTCAATTATGTCAATGGTTATTCTTGCAATAATTATATTTTTATTTATTTTATATTACTATAAACGACACTAACAAGAATAAAGAGAGAGCTTTAGCACAAAAAGTATCAAAATGCGCCTAAGTTTGCTGTAAAAAAGCAATCATATTTTGATACTTTTTGTATTTTTTACAGTGTTTTATATTTGAATAAGTAGTATAATTATAATATAATTTTATAAAATTTTAAATATTCATCTTGTTTAATAAAAGGAGATATTGATAATGAAAAAAAAAGCAAATAATTCTATAAAGGTAAGGATTTTATTCGTACCTATTATTATGATGTTTGTAATTATAGTGGCTATAGCTTCTGTATCAATAGGAATAGCTAAAAATAAGCTTTTATCTCAAATGGAATCTGATGGAATTAATATGGCAAATCAAATATCTAGGGATATGGGGAGAAACAATGCCTCAATAGATACCTTAAATGAATCCATTGAGGACAAAATTAAAACTCTCGGAACATTTATAAACGCAAACAAAAATATCATAAACAATAACTATCTAAAAACTCTAGCAAAACAATTTAACGTAGATGAAATAAATGTTACAGATACATCAGGTAAAATAATATATTCAAATCTAGAAAGCAGTTTAGTATCAAGTCCATTTGGCAGTAAAGATATATGCTATCCTGTTCTAATAGGTGAAAGAGAAGAATTAATGGAGAACATAAGAAAAAGTGTTGACAATAATAATTATTATAAATATGGATACATAAGAAATTCTAGCGGTGGTCTGGTCCAAATAGGAATTCTAGCAAATAAAGTACAAAGGTTGACAGATGATCTTAGATCTCAAGCCTTAATAGATGATGTAGTTAAAGATAAATCCATAGTATATGCTTTATATATGAATAAAGATTTAAAAGTAGAAGCAGACAGTAATAAAAAAGAATTAGGAAAAACTTTAAAAGATGCTGGAAGCAAAACTGCTATATCTACTGGGAAAGTATACGCTTCTCAATATACCAATTATGCTACTCATGTTTACGATATAATTGTACCAGTACACAAAAACGGACAGCTAATTGGTGCTGTAGACATAGGTATGTCAATGAAAAATGTAGAGACAACAGTTTATAAAACTATATTTATTATAACTTTAATATCCATTATAGCTTTTATTTTATTCTTATTCATGCTTGTTAAAATATCACAAGGAATAATCGTCCCTTTAAAAGATTTAGTTGGTGTCTCAAAACGAATCGCCGATGGAGAATTGAATAATGAAATACAAGTAAACGCCTCAGACGAAATAGGCTTACTAGCAAGTTCATTTAGAAATATGGCAGAAAATTTAAAGAATACTATCTCAACTATAAAAAATGAAACCTTAAGAGTTAATAAAATGTCATCAGAATTAAATTCCAACTCTGACAACATGAAAAATGCCTCAAATGAAGTTGCAAGAGCCATACAAGATGTAGCTCAAGGTACTACCGAGCAAGCAAATAACCTTATTGAAATATCCACTACAATATCTGAATTTGCAAAAGAGCTTGATACTATGAATAATAAACTTTCAAAAGTTAATGAAAGTTCAAACATCACAAAGAATAAGGCAAATGAAGGTAAAGATGAAATAAACACACTCTTCAATTCTATAACTGATGTTAATAAAGCTTTTGAAACAGTGTCAGAAAAAGTAGAAAACTTAAACTCCAGTGTTTCGAAAATTGGAGAAATAACAGAAGTAATAAACGAAATATCAGAGCAAACCAATTTGCTGGCCTTAAATGCTGCAATAGAAGCTGCACGAGCAGGAGAAGCTGGGAAAGGCTTTGCAGTAGTTGCTAATGAAGTTAAACAGTTGGCGGAACAGTCAAGAAAATCTGCTGAACAAATACAAAACCTTATCACCAATATAATCGTGGAAACAAAAAATGTAATATCGACCTCAAACAATGTTAAAGGAGCTTTTAAAACTCAATCACTTACTGCAACAAATACAATTTCGGCCTTTGAATCTATGCTATCATCAATAAAAAGCGTAACTCCTTTAATAGATGATACATATAAATCTATAGAAATAATTATGAAATCAAAAGAAACTATTTTGACTAAAATTGATTCTCTTACAGCAATATCAGAGGAAACTTCTGCATCTTCTGAAGAAATATCAGCATCATCAGAAGAGCTATATGCATCTTCTGAGAGTGTATCCAATTTCGCTAATAATCTAAATGAAGTTACAAATAAACTTAATGATGAGGTAAATAGATTTAAAATTTAATTTAAAACACAGCTTTCTTTAATACCATTGGCTATGTTTAAAAAATGTTGATATTATACGTTTAAAATCCATTAATGGTATAAATTTTTATTGACCTTTTTTAGAACATAGCCTTTTCATAAAAAGCATTTTTTATTTTCATAGCAAGCTCACCAGATAAATTTCCTTCTAGCATCTCATTAATAGTAAACTCTTTTACCTTATCAAGTTTACTAATAATTGCCTTTGCTCCATCTATATCAGAATATACCTTCCAGTAACTGCACAGCATACATTTTTTATTATCTAATCCCATGAAAGCTTTAACGTCTTCTAAAGGAATTCCAAGAAATATTCCAAGTTCATGTGGGCAATGGCATTTTTCATATCTATTTTTAAGCTCATCTAAATAATCATCAATTTCTGTAGTGCAAGAATAACCTAATTCTATTAAAAAACATATACATGATGTTGATGTTAATTGTTTCTCTAGCAAATATTTATCATAAATGAAAATTATAATTAAGCTTTCATTTTTCTCTCAAGCTAATATACTTTAAATTTATGCTTTGGAGAAATTGAGAACCAAATTTAGACCAAGTATAATAAAGTTTATTATTATTTTTATTAATAGTAACTGTAACTGCTGGTTTTATCCCAGCTATTACTGGTGAAGAATAGTATACCAAGAAATTTTCTATATAGTCTTGATTATACATAAAAGCTAATTCTTTATATACGTTAATATAGTTCATAGCATGTCACCGCCAAATTAGTAATTAGGCTTTACTTTAAATAACTGCTCTTTTTTTATACTTATTTAAAACAAAGCTTCCTTTAGTATGGACTAATATGAACGTTCGTATACTCTAAAAAATACCTGTCTCTCTCTCTTCATATTTATAGTTTTGGAATTACTAATCCACTCAGAAGGACCTGCTTTATAAGAACTTAAATTTATTGACCTCTTGATACCTTCTCTAGTTCCATTATTGCATTATATATCATTTCTCTTGTTATCTTATATGGAACATGCTTTATATCTCCTGTTTCCATTGCCTTATCGAGCACCTTGTCAAGATCCGTTTCTTCAACCTCAATATCAGCCAAACAAGTTGGCAGTCCAATACTCTTATTAAAACTATAAACTCTATCACGCTCTTCAAATTGTTTATCACATGTGAGCATAACTAAAACACCATAAGAAACCACTTCACCATGTAAGTGATTTTTTTCTATCTTCTCCAATGTAGTACAGCCATAATACACAGAATGTGCAAGACAGCTATTATAATCATTTATTACGAAAACTGAGACAAGTCCCGTAGTAATTATTATGTTGAGAATTACCTGCTCTAATTCATATGATACTTTATTGTTTTTTACATCTTCATAAGCTTTTTTACCATACTTCAGGAGCGGTTCTACACAATTGCGGCTTATATCTACACCTAAAAGATTAGTGTGATCAAGCTCATCTCCTCTTGATGAAAATGTACATTCATATTCTTTGGACAATGCATCCCCTATACCTGCCCAAATAAAATGGCTTGGTGCCTCTGCTATTATTTTAGTGTTAATAAAGCAATGTGTCGCAGGTTTCTTTGGAAAATACAGTTCCTTAAATACATGGTTTGAATTATAAATTACTGTTGTGGCTGTTATGGCTGCACAATTTGAAGCTATTGTTGGAAATACAAACAATGCCTGTCCTGTTTGATCGCACATTGTTTTGCTTGTATCCACGCTTCTTCCTCCACCAACTGCAAATATCATATCCGCTCCTGCAACTACTGGATTTTTCTTCAGCATCTCTACATTTTCATATGAAGAATCTCCCCCAAACCATACAAAATCTAATATTTCTATATTAGAACCTTTAACCCCTTCCAAAAGCGCTTCTTTGGCCTTTTCCATTGCTGTTTTTCCACCTACTACTACTGCCTTTTTCCCATATGGTTCACAAATTTTAGGAATTTTCTTATAAACATCCTCCCCTATACTATAACTTGGTAAAAATACACTATAACTGCTCATTTTTTGCCCCCCAATTATTCGTTTTCGCCTTTTTTTAAATAAGTGTAAAATCAGTACTTATTTAAAATGATAGCTTTATTTTATAAAATAAAAAGACTTTATCTCAATTGTTTAGAGACAAAGTCTGAAATCTGCGGTACCACTCTATTTGCTACTTAAAAAGTAACCCCTCAAAATATCTACGGGAAAATCCCTTTAATATCTGGCAATATAACGGTTGCTGCCGGCCACACTTACACAATAAACATATCTTCAGTGGACTACTCATGAGTGATTTTCAATTTTTTCGCAAATCCCATCTCCCAGCAAATGATGAGTCTCTTACTAAATGCTACAAAACCTACTTTTCTCAATCCTAGTATTTACTTCCTTAACTTGTTAATAATTATATTCCTCATTTTTTATGCTGTCAAGAATTTTAATTTAAAAAACAACTAAATTCTAATAAAGATTTTTACTCGGTATTATTCCTGTATCTGCATATTGTTTAAGCAATTGTATTTGTGATCTACTTAGGCTATCAATTTGGTATGACTTAGCATTATCGGTCTTGCACCACACTGCAAAATGCTCACAATTATTAGTAATTAAATTATAATTCTTTTCTCCTAGCCTAGATTTAGCCCTTTTAACTGTAGCATCTGGTGAAAACTTAGCATCATTGCCAAAGTCGAGAACAAAATATTTGCCTTTTGGAAAATTCTCTTCCATATTTCCTATCTCAATTTTAGCATTTTTCATAGTGCCATCTGAGCTGCTATAATGAATTACTTTATTATCACCAATGTAAATTCCATAGTGCTCATATTGATATATATCAAATTTATAAGCAGTACCAACTATATCTCCATATTTAGCTTCTCTATTTATTTTTGTAGGTTTAGGAATGTTCTCATTACTTACCTTAAACTGAGTACTTACACTTTTATATAGTTTTAAATTATCACTGTGAACACTTTTTGAAATGTCTAAAGTGTATTTTTCACCTGGAACATACCCTCCCACAGGCGGATTAATTAACAAGGCTTTCTTGTCTTTTCCAAGGTCAAGGGTTATATTAACAGAATTGCCTTTGCTATCTTTTATCGCAATTCCCTGTTTAGTACTATCATCAAAAGATATCTCTTTATTAAACACAATTTTTAATAGTTTCTTAGCATTCACCGTTTGATTATTCTGTACTTCAGCAGCTAAAATGCTTTTGTGGCTTAATGAAAAGTAAGCGCCTGATATAACTAAAACTACTATTATTAAAGCTAATCTTCTAAGTAACTTACGGCTTTTCACTAAAATTCTCCCTTCATTAAAAGTGTATTGATTAAAGTTTAACCCTTTTTAAAATGCTTGTCTATTATTTAGTATAACTTTTAAGCATTCATTTAAGGTAGTTTAGTGGCACCGAAAACTTTAAGTTCCATTTTATGCAAAACACAACAGATTCATAACTATATTAAATGCTACTGCCGCCCCAACAGGACCCGTTCTAACAATTACTACCTTACTTTTTCCTATCGCCATAAAATATCATTCTTCTTTTTTTATTTTATCTATATAACTTTAAAGGCACCTACCATTTCTTGAAGGTTATTAGATGAATACTCCAAGTTATCCGTTATATGCTTAAGTCGTGTTGTATCATTTAACATATTTTGAAGTAATAACAAAGATTCTTCACTTCTACTTGCACCTTTTTCTGTTCTCTTATTTATTTTATCAGCTGATTCATTTATGCTTATAACCATATTGTTGACGTATTCGCTTTCCTTGTTTGTTATGAATAGCATTGTATCCATATTTTCATTTATATCTTTTATATTATCCGTAATGTATTTAAATGAATTTATAGTGTCCTTTACACTAGCAGTGGAATCTGATACTTTTGAATCAATATTACTAATTTCATTAAACGTATTATTAGTTTCCCTTTGAATATTTGAAACTAGTTCGCCAATAGACTTTGTTGCCTCTTCAGTTTCAACTGCGAGCTTAGATATTTCACTTGCTACTACTCCAAAACCTTTTCCAGTTTCTCCAGCTCTAGCCGCCTCTATGGTTGCATTTAAAGCTAACATCTGCGTTTGCTTGCTTATACTATTAATTGCTGTTACAACATTAGTTATAGACTTTGAATGGTTTTGAAGCAAAGTTATTTTCTCTAAAGATATTTTCATACTTTTTTCCAGATTACTTATGGAATTAAGTACATTATTTGAAGAATCATTTGCCCTAAATGCGTATTCGCTAGTATTAACGACCTTTCCAGTAACCTCATTAACAAGACTTCCTGTTTCCTGAATTGCTGCCGAAAGTTCGTTAATGTGCTCTTTAGTTCCTTGAAATGCATCGTTCTGACTTTTGGAAACTTTTACTAAGCTGTCGACGGTTTTTGAAATCACTTCCATACTATCTTTAATACTACCTGTTAAATTTGCCACCATCCCAATAGAATTTATAGATGTTCTAGAAGAAGTATCAACTCTCTTTATCATTGTCATTTGGTTATTAATAAATTTATTAAACCATCTAGAAAGTTCTCCTATCTCGTCACAGGAAAGCTTGTCTACTCTTTTTGTTAAGTCCCCTTCTCCCTCAGCCAAAGCATGCAATATATCTACCGTTCTATTTATCGGTTTAACAACAAGTCTTTGTGACACTATATAGCTTACAAAAGTTATCACAAGCCAGGTAATGATTGAAGCGATTCCTCTTGAATTGGGCTTTAAAGAATTTATAAAAATGCTTGCTATCATGACTACAGCTGCTGTAACTGATACTATTAACGGTATCCTTAGATTTAAACTCTTAAAATTATAAATTTCTGCTATGCTTTTTTATCTTTACCAATCCCCATTTAGATGTTTTAACTCCATCTTTAAGATTATCTCCCTTAGTAAAGGTATCATCTTCAAATCTGCTTCTAGAAATAGCAGTTCCAGGTAATATGTTTCTGCTATTTTTTATCATAAATAAATAATTATCACCAGAATCCTTATATACATGAGTATCTTCATCTTGAATTACATTACTCATATCATCATTAAGCACTCTTCCCATTAGAATCCTTTTCTCACCTGAAAAGCTTAAATACGGAACAGAAAACATAAGAGTTACTTCATCTGCAAACTTCTTTTTAGATAAATCTATATCCAATGTATCTTTATCTTCATAAGGCCCATACATATATTTTGCATTATTTATTCCCTTTTTAAAATTAGGAGTCTGACTCATATTATAGCCTACATGCTCCTTATATGTAGAATTTATTACGATGCCATTAATATCTCCCCTAAACTATTCCATAATGAAAACTAAGGTATTTAATAACATTTTAATAGAATAAGGGTTAAAGTTCAATATTTGTTTACAATTAATATACTTTTATAAAAATATACTAAAATATTGTAATTATTTTTGTTGATTTGTTCTTGATAAAAACAAAAAGACGCACCAATATAATTAATTTGATGCGACTCTTTATCCTAAATACACATTTCTAAAATTTTATATACATCATCTGGGCTCAATGCAACATAAGCATTTTCTAGTCTACCATGCTTAACTGCCCCTTCAGCCATTTTCCTAAAGTTTGATTTATCAATTCCAAGTTTGCTTAAAGTCATCGGAATACCACAATCTTTAAAGAATTTCTCCGTGGCGTCTATTCCTGCATTTGCAAGTGCGAACTTATCTTCACTTGGTTTTATATGCCATACATTAACTGCATAGGAATCAAATTTATCTACTGTTACTTCATTTAAAATATATCTCATCCACCTTGGTGTTACTATTGCAAGCCCTACACCATGTGTAATATCGTAAAATGCGCTTAATTCATGCTCAATCGGATGACAAGTCCATCCACCAATTTTTTCCACTTCCACAAAGTCCATTAAGTGCCATGGAACTTGCCCACATGATATTAGCACGTGCTTCGTAATTTTTAGGCTCTTTTAATGCAATAGGACAGTACTTTATACAAGTTTGAAGTAAACCTTCTGCAAATTTATCCTGTACAAACGCATCTTTTGTTTTACTAAAATATCCTTCAATTACATGTGACATAATATCAGCACAGCCGGCTGCTGTTTGGATTGCTGGCACTGTATATAAGTATTCTGGATCTAAGATAGATGTCTGCGGTATCATATTCCAAGCTGCTGTTCCAAGTTTTTCATTAGTATCCATTTTAGAAATTACTGCATTTTTATTCATTTCAGAACCAGTTGCAGCCATTGTTAAAACTGTTACTATAGGTAAAACCTTTCCTATTTTAGCTGGTGTAGTAACTACATCCCATGCATCTCCATCATAATAGTACGCAGCGCCTACTACCTTTGAGCAGTCAATTGTACTTCCACCACCTACTGCCAAAATAACATCAACCTTATTTTCTCTGCAAAGCTCTACTCCACGTCTTACTGTTTCAATTCTTGGATTTGGCTCAATACCGCTTAATTCTACGATATTGAAATCTTTTAATAAGTTTTGAATTGTACCATAAATACCATTTCTCTTAATGCTTCCTCCACCATAGGCAAGTAATACGTTTTTGCCATATCTTTTTAAAACCTCTGGTAAATTAGCAATTTGTCCTTTTCCAAATAACATTTCTGTGTAAGCATTAAATTTAAAATTATCCATTTTTATTCCTCCCTGCAAATTGACAAACATGTATCTTTTACTCAAATTATTAAATTTCTTTTATTTAAAACAAAGCTTCCTTTAATATGTTTAGATATATTTAAAGTATACACCTTAAAGTTAACTCTAAGTCAATACCAGTCTAAAAATTGCAAAAGCATTAAAGGATAAAAACACCCTGAATTTCTTCAATGCGTTTTTTATGTTTTTAAGTTTTATTATTAGGCTTCTTCACTATTTTTAAATTGATTAAAATACATATGATAATACTTACCCTTTTTATCTATAAGCTCATCATGGGTTCCCATTTCAGTAATTGTTCCATTATCTATAACCATTATTTTATGAGCCTCTCTTATGGTACTCAATCTATGAGCTATAATAAAGCTAGTTCTTCCATCCATTAGCTTAAGCATAGCTTCTTGTATCCTTAATTCTGTTCTAGTATCAACACTGCTTGTGGCTTCATCTAATATCAATATAGATGGATTTGTTAAAATTGCTCTTGCAATAGCTAAAAGCTGTCTTTGCCCTTGACTTAAGTTTGAGCCACTTTCAGAAAGAATTGTATCATAACCATTTGGTAGTCTTTTTATAAATTCATGTGCATTTGCCATTTTGGCTGCCATTTTAACTTCGTCATCTGAGGCTGCTAAGTTTCCATATTTTATATTTTCCTTTATAGTTCCTGTAAAAAGATAAGTATCTTGAAGCACTATACCAAAACATCTTCTAAGGCTGTCGCGAGTAAAGTCCCTTATATCTATTCCGTCTATAAAAACTCTTCCTTTAGTAACATCATAAAATCTTGTAAGTAAATTTACTATTGTAGTTTTTCCTGCTCCTGTAGGTCCAACTAGTGCTATAGTTTCTCCTCTCTTTGCTTCAAAATTAATATCTTTAAGTATATCTACATCTTTTCTATAACCAAAATATACATTTTCAAATTTAACGTCACCTTTTATTTTATCAATTGTTTTGGAATCAGCTGCATCTTCCGTTTCTTCATTTTCATCTAATATTTCAAATACCCTTTCAGCACCTGCTACCGCTGATTGAAGAGTATTAAATACATTTGCTAAATTATTAAGTGGTCTTACAAATTGTCTTGAATAGCTTAAAAAACTTGCAATAACTCCAACGGTAATCATATCTTTTACTGCCAAAACTCCGCCTATACCTGCAACTGCCGCAAACCCAATATTATTTATGACGTTCATTATCGGCATTAAAAATCCAGAAAATATTTGCGCTTTTAATCCAACTTCACACAACCTATTATTTATACTATCGAATTCTTTAATAGTTTTTTCTTCATGATTAAATGCCTTTACTACATGAATTCCTGATATATTTTCCTCTATATGACCATTTAACCTTCCAAGTTCCATCTGCTGATTTTTAAACAATTTTCCAGTTTTTCTCGCAATGCTCTTTGTAAGCAAAAAAACTAATGGAACTGTAATTAAGCTTGCAACTGTAAGTATGGGGCTAAGTATTATCATCATAATTAGCGAACCAACTATAGTTATAACTCCAGACATAAGTTGGATGGCAGATTGAGATATAGTTGTACTTACATTATCTATATCATTTGATAATCTGCTCATGATATCTCCATGTGAATTTGTATCAAAAAACATTACTGGCAGTTTTTGAAGCTTAAAAAATAAATTATCCCTCATATTTTTAACAATTCTTTGGCTTGAACTTGCCACTAAAAATCCTTGAATTAATGTTAAAGCTGCATCTGAAAGATATGATATAGTAAGCGCTAATACCATTATAGTTAGAAGATTAAAATCCACCTTTGATCCCTTTAAGGACATAGCATCAACAGAGCGTCCTATAAAATAAGGTCCAAAAAGAGCTACAGCAGAATCTATTATAACTAATAGAAAAATTATCATAAGAGTTTTTCTTTCAGTTCCAAAATAACTCCACAATCTTTTTAATGTATCTTTAAAGTTTTTAGGTCTTTCTACAGGACCCATATTTCTTCTTCCACCTCTAAATCCTGGTATTGGCACTCTTACATTGATATTGTTTTTGTTATCTGCCATTTACATCATCTCCTTTCCAACTTGAGAAAGAAAGATGTCCTTATATATTTTGCAGTTTTCCAAAAGTTGTTCATGTTTTCCTATACCTTTTATTTCTCCATTATCTAAAACTATAATTTTATCTGTTCCCATTATAGAAGTTATCCTTTGGGCTATTAAAATACAGGTTAAATCTTTTGAATACTTTTTTAACCTTTCTCTTATTTGTACCTCTGTATCAGTATCAACTGCACTGGTAGAGTCATCCAAAATCAGTATTTCAGATCTTTTTAGTAGTGCTCTTGCAATGGATACACGTTGTTTTTGTCCTCCAGAAAGATTAACGCCTCCTTGTCCAATTTTAACTTCATAGCCTTCTGAAAGTCTTTCAATAAAATCATGTGCCATAGCAGCTTTTGAAGCTTCTTTAACTTCCTCAAAGGTTGCATTTTCGTTTCCCCACTTCATATTTTCCATTATGGTACCAGAAAACAGCAGTGCTTTTTGAGGAACTACAGCAACTTTATCTCTTAAATATTTAAAATCCAGTTTTTTTATATCTACTCCATCAATTTTTATCGTTCCACTTGTAATATCATAAAATCTAGGAATTAAGTTTACAAGCGTGCTTTTCCCTGAACCAGTTGATCCTATTATTCCAACAGTTTCTCCTTTGCCAATATTAAAAGATATGTCCTTTAATACTGGTTCTTTGTCTTTATTGTAGGAAAAAAATACATGTTCAAAATCAATTGTTCCTTTTTGAAAAAATGTAGTAATTTCTTTTCCATTTGCCATAGAATTCTCTTCTAAAAATACTTCACCTATACGTCGGGAAGATGCTTTAGCTCTCACAAACATAGTGAATACATTAGTAACCATCATTAAAGAAAACAAAATTTGTGTCATATAGTTTGTAAACGCTATTATCTCTCCAACATGCATACTTCCTCTATTTACATTTATGCCGCCTATCCACAAAACCATGACAATACCAAAGTTAACCACTAATGCAACAGCTGGAGTAAATACTGATGTTACCTTCATCGCTGTAGTAGAAGTTTTTGTAAACTCATCATTTTTAATTTGAAACTTTTCTACTTCATAATCAAATCTATTAAAAGCTTTAACTACTCTCACTCCAGACAAATATTCCCTCATAGCTGAATTTACATTATCAAGAGTCTTCTGCATTTTAACAAAGTATGGATATGCAAATTTCATATTTGTGTAAATCAAAACTGCTACGATAGGTACAACAATAAATAAAATTATAGAAAGACGAAAATTAAGCCTAGCGGCCATTATTATGCTTCCAAGCCCTACGAGTGGCGCTTTTACAAATATTCTCATAAGTCCGTTTACAAAGTTTTGAACTTGCGTTACATCATTTGTAAGTCTTGTTACCAATGAAGCGCTTTCAAATTTATCAATATTTTCAAAAGAAAGACTTTGTATCTTTTTAAATAAGTCACTTCTCATTTCTGCACCAAATTTCTGTGAAACATTGCTAGATATCACATTTCTAATAGAAGCCGCTAATGCTCCAAGTGCTGTAATAAGAAGCATAACTCCACCCATATACACAACATAATTAAGACTTTTATTTGCAACACCTTTATCTACAATTTTAGACATTATTGTAGGTTGCATTAGATCACACACGGCTTCAATGGTAACGAAAAAAACTGCTGTAAAAAATCCCTTCCAATACTTATTAACATAAACTTTTAAATAAGGCATAATCTCATCCCCTTTTCCTATAACAAATGCATAATTATTAGTTCAGAAGTAGTATAAAAAATATTATAGCGATATTTGTTAGTAAATACTATAATACCTTCTCATAACAAAAAAATGGTTTTTCTCTTCCCAAGAAGTATATTTCTCCAACAAAATTGTAATTACATTTTCTAATTAAATCATTCATTTTTGTGTTTATTGAATATGTATCGATTTTTAAATGTTTTATGCTATTTTTTAGTGCGAAATCATCAGCGAATTTCATTAATTCAGTGCCAATTCCACTTCTTCTGCAGTTTGGATTAACGGCCATTCTATGAACAACCATGGCATCTTTATTTAACAACCAATTTAGTTCATTATATTCAATTGGTTCTATCTTATTAATGCATACAAACCCTGCCAACTTTCCTTCTCTATCTACTGCAAATAGTTCTCCTTTTTCAATATCACTCATAAAATCTTCTTCCCTAGGATAATTTTCATCCCATTGAGTGTTATTATAAGTACGCATTTCTTCAATAGTTGCTTTTATAACTTGCATAATATCTCTTATATCTTCTTTAACTGCTTTTCTCACAATAATAGCCTCCTAAAATTTTTTCACTTCTTTCCAATTACTTTCAATATTTTTCCTCATTTTTTTAACTAATTCATAAACTAATTCTTTTTCCTTTTCACTAAACTTATCAAAACAAACCCCAATATTTCTATTTTCCTCATCAATAATAACCGAATATGTTTCTAATGCTTTTTTCTTTGGATAAAGCCTCCACATTCGCTTATCAATCTCATCCTTTTCTTTGTATATGTATCCTGCATCAATAAGCTTTTGTATAGCCTTTGTTGTTGTAGTTTTATCTACCTTTAAAAGATTTGATAAATCGACTTGATTAATTCCGTTATTTTCACATATTCTTGTTAGAAATGTGAATTGACCTTTTTGCAATTTTAATTCCTTAAACTTCAAATCACTTATATAGCTAATGCATCGCGACAAAGTACCTATTTCTCTCAATATATAACTGTCTAAACTATTAATGTTTTTTCACCTCCCTTCACTAAATATAGTTGACTTCAACTAATTACTTTTATGTTAACACAATATAGTTGAAGGTTCAACTAAAATTTATATGTAAAAAAGTTTGCAAATAAATTCTGAAATCTATTTACAAACTTTAACTTTGTCGTTACAAGTACAATTTTCTTTCAATTCTTTTATCAAATTCCGACCAGTTATCAGGCTCCGTTTTATCTTTAATCTGAGAAATTTTATTCATAGTAGCATCTATAGAATCAGCGTAATTAACTATAAATGATTCCTCATGTTCATTTCCCTTGGCGAGCCATATTCAAGCTTTCCATGATGTTGAACAATACATCCCTTTATTCTGTTAACAAAATCCTCTGGATAAAGTTCTAAATTTTCTCTTACAGCTTCATCCACAAGTTCTACGCCAATGACAATATGTCCTTCCATTTGTCCTCTCATAGTATAAGTAAAAGGTCCATCATAATCATACTCATAAATTTTACCAATATCATGAAGTTTGGCTGCTAGTACCGCTATTTCGGTTCTTCTGCACTCATATTTTTCACAAAGTCTAGCAGTTAACTGCATAACATTTAAAGTATGCTCTGCAAGCCCTCCTATATAATTATGATGCATAGAAACCCCACCTATTCCTCTTTTAAATTTATCTAAAAAAACTTCATCCTTAAAAAAGTGATCATCTAGAGCTTTTGCTTCCTTTGAAAGTATATATTTATTTGTATACTCTTCAATATCTTTCATAATATCTTCAATAGGTCGTTTCACTGTTGGAAGATAATCTGATATATTATATTCCGAAATTACGGTATATTTTTCAATATTTAAGTTTGCAGCCTTAGTTCCTTGAATTTTTATTACTATTCCCGGTTTAATTCCCCCATCTTTAACAGGCACGCTAACTTTTATTTCTCCACTTTTATCAGCTAATATACATACACTTCTATCTGTATCCCTAAATAATACTTTCATTACCATTAATGATATTATTATATTATCTCCGCTTTTTAAATCACTTAAAAACTTTTCTTTTGTACTCATATATTCTCCTCCAAAGTTAGCTTTTAATTTAATAAAATCTAAAAGTTTCTTGCCTTATTTTGAGCATTTTTGATTGCATTTTGAACAATTGCCTCCACATCCTCACCAATAACATCTAATTTTTCTGCTGCTATTGTTGTAAAATCGGTTATTCCTAAGAATCCAAAAATAGTCCTCAAGTATCTATCTCCCATCTCATACGCCTTAGTTGATCCCTCAGAATATTCTCCTCCTCTTGCAACAATATAAACAGCTTTCTTACCTTGGCACAGTCCGACTGCTCCATCTGCTGTATATTTAAATGTAATACCTGTGACACATATATAATCTATATATGCTTTTAATATTGCAGGAAAACTTAGATTCCAAAATGGGGCAGCAATTATATATTTATCTGCCTCTACAAACTGATACGCGTACTTTAAAATCGGATGATTTTTACCTTCTCCTTCTTTAGGAACATGAAGACTAACTCCTTCTTCTGTCAAAAAGTCTATACCCTCTTTATACAAATCTAAAGTTATAATTTCATCATCAGGATTGAGTTTCTTGTATTGCTCAATAAAACTATCTGAAATTCTAAAGGTCCTTGATTCTCCTGGCTTTTTGGCATTTGCTTTAATATATAGAACTTTACTCATACTAACCTACCTCACTTTAAATTTAGTTTTAAATGCTAATAATATTATTATCATTTACTAGATTTAAATGTATGCTTTTTTCACTTAGTAATTTCAAAAATAATTGCATTAAACTTTTTATTTTCAAATATGTTTAACTTTATTTATTCAGTGATTTATTGTATTATATTGTATAATATTAATGTAACGCACAGTAATTCGCTTTGTTTTAGGAGGTTAAGTATTTTATGAATAATAAATTGACAGAAGAAAATATACAAAAATTAAAAGAAGAACTAGACTATAGGATGACTGTAAAAAGAGCTGAAATAGCAAAAGAAAAATTAATAGCTGCCGCACATGGTGATAGATCAGAAAATGCAGAATATAAGGAAGCTTGTGCAAACTATAGAGAAAATGACAATAGAATTCAATATTTAATGACTATGATTTCAACAGCAACTGTAATAGATGATAAAGACATAGATAAATCAACATTAGGAGTTAATCGTAAGGCAAAAGTTAAATTCATAGAAGATGATGAAGAGGATATTATAACACTTGTAACTACTATGGATTTAGCACCTGAAGATATGTGCATAAGCATAGAATCAGATTTAGGAAAGGCATTGCTTGGAAAAAAAGTCCACGATATAGTTGAGGTTGACGCTCCAGGAGAAAAGTATACAGTAGAGGTACTCGAAATATTATAGATAGAATATAATATCCTATTGTCAGATAACGTTAAAAGCTTAAGATATTTCAATCTGTTTAAGCCGCACGAGTTATTGAAATCTCTTAAGCTTTAATATTTGTCGCTTAGATTTATTAATTTTATTTAATATTTCAAAATATTACTGTTTAGCATTATTTTCGTTATATTCTTTTTTCATAAACATTGATATTGTTTTTGTTAACCTCATAAGTTCCAGTATCCGTATATTTAATAACTGATTTTCCTTGAAAAAATATCAACTAAGAAAGCAAGTGCCATATCTCCCCATGAGAATGCACGCTGCGCTATGGCCGCCTTAATATTTTCACTTCTAATAAGATTAGCTATATTCTTTGTAAAATCAACAGTTAAAACTTCAAATTTAGGATGATGTTTTTTTACATAATTACCGTAGGCAACTCCCCAATTTGCATCTGTAGCATATACTAATTGAACATTGGGATGCTCTTTATTTATAAATACCATTAATTTTTTCATCTCTTCTTCAGAAGGACTGCTTGATATACTTTTCGTATACACTTTAATATTGGAGTTTTTCTTTAATTCATCGATAAATCCTTCTGCACGCTTTTCAATTGAACTAATTTTCATGTCTGACCATAAACCAACAACAACCTCACCTTGATTGTTTAAAAGCTGCTTCGCTGTTTTGGCGGCATTTTTACCTAGTTCAAAACCATTGGTTTCAATCAAAGTTTCATATTTAACGCCGTCTAATGCAGAATTAATAAATATAATCTTTATACCCTTTGCCTCTGCACTTGCTAATATCTTACGAATTTCAGGACTATCAATTGGGCTTATTATAATTGCATCAAAAGACCTATTAACAAAATCCCTTAAGGCAGTAAGCATCTCACGTGAACCACCTTCCCTAGATTTTGGAGCAAAGGTTTCAACATAAAAATTAAATGCCTTTGCTGCCTTTTTTGCTTCTCTGGCAGTAGGTTCCCAAAATTCACACTCAACATCAAAGATAACAGCAATTTTTTTCTGTACATTTTCTTCACTTTTTATTTTTACTTTGGAAATATTTCTTGATATTGTTTCAACTTTATTATGTAAATCATTTGCCATCTTAAGTATAATATTTGCCGTATTATTTTGATCTATAGCCAAGGATGCCACCTCTTCGGTAGTAGCTGAGGACTCTTCAATTACAGCATCAATATTAGAAAATGAAGCAATTAAATTTTCCTTTTCATCTGAAAGCCCAGCTACTTCACCATAAAACTCCTGTTGGCTCTTAACAAATCCATCAACGTAATGATTAATTTGTTCAAAGGAATAGATTACATCCTTTACTACTTGTGTTTGATTATCAAAAGTCTCCTTTGATTGATCAATTGCTTTTTTCAAACTATCGAGCTGCTCCATAATTGCTGAAATATTTTCATTAATGTTTGCACTTGATTGACGACTTCTCTCAGATAATTTTCGTATCTCATCTGCAACAACTGCAAAGCCCTTTCCCGCTTCACCTGCTCTAGCTGCCTCAATAGATGCATTTAAAGATAAAAGATTTGTTTGACTAGTAATATCATTTAAATTTTCTGTAATATCATTAATTGTTTTAGTCTTATCTAGGAGAGTATGTATTTCTTTTTCAATTGTATTGTTTACTTCATAATTTTTGTTTTGACTTGCCGCTAAGTTTTCAACCGCAATCTTTCCATTAGAACTAACAGATCCCATACCATGAGCAGAATCAATTAATTCTTTTGATTTCTCACTCATTGCCGATATTTTGTCTGCTAAAATATCGGCAATGTGCTGACACTTATTTACATCTTTCATCTGACTCTGTGAACCTTCTGCTATAGACTCTCCAGCCATGCGAACGTTATTAGAAGAATCCACTAATCCATTAATAATTGATTCTAATTGATCTGATATTATCTTTATCTCATTAAAATCCTTATGGAAATCATAAAAAATGTTCTATAGTTTTCTAGCAATGTTTTATGCATGTCATCGCTGCATTCAACCGTAGGCATATCATCTGTAAAATCCCATTGCATAAGTTTATTAATTACTTCAGAATTGCCCTTATTTAAACTTCTTTTATTCATATATATTCCCTCTTTTTGATGAATAGTTAAGGCTTCATACTTTTATAATCTCTACCCGTCTTAAAAATTCTATATTTTTCGTAAAAATAACCATATATATATTCTATATTTTTGTCATTTTTCCTTCTTGACTTAATCCTTTCTATAGTGTAATACAAAAGCTATATTAACTGCTTCTTTCAATATAACTCTTTTACCTTTTCAACTTTCGTTTAAATTATGCTTTTCCTCATTAATGCTTTCAATGATTTGGGTTAGCCTTGGTAGTGCAGGATTAAGATTTTCTTTATTCCATATAGCAGCAATATCAACATGCTTACTTTTATCATCTAAATATAGTATAATAAGATGTTGGGATTGATTTAGATACCGTACACAATAAGAAGGTAATATCGCAATTCCCATATTGGCAGATACCATTAAAAGAATAGATTCAACATCATGAAATTCGCTGCATTTAAAAATATTTTCTCCATCTAATTCTTCAAGTAATACTGATTTTCGCGTTGCTAATTGGTGTGTTGGATACACAACAACTCTAAGCGAATAACTCTTGATTAAATACCTATCTAGCAATGCAGTCATTTCTTTTTCATTGTAGACAGTGAATGCTATATCTAATTCAGAATTCAAAACTTTTTCATATAATTCTTTTTCAGTCCCTCTAAAAAACATAACTGAAATATTAGGATACTTATCATATAATTTAAAAATCAAGTCCGAAAAGGATGTTTTTTCATAACCTTGTACAAACCCAATATTCAATAATCCAACAAAGCCAATTGTAGTTAAATGAACTCTTTCTTTAGCTTCTTCAATATTGTGTAAAATAATCTTTGCTTGAGACAAAAACACGCTTCCCGCTGGTGTTAATTCAACATTATGATTATTTCTATTAAATAATTTTGTATCTAAGTTGTCTTCTAATGCTTTAATTTGCTTTGTTATGGCAGTTTGCGATATATAAAACTTCTGAGCTGTTTTGGTAAAATTCAACATTTCAGCTAAAGATACAAAATACTCCAATTGCCTAGTATTCATAATATTCCTCCATATCATATAACATCTTAATCTTTGTTATAACTTTAAGTTATTATATCTAAAAAAAATGATATTAGCAATTACTAATGCTATTTGCTATACTTCTTATTAATTTCAAATCGAAATTTAAGGAGGAACATTATGAAAATTCTAGCTTTTGAGGTGCGTGATGACGAAGAAATTTATTTTCAAAAATATGCATTGCAGTATCAGTGTGAAATCACCTGCGTTTCAGATACTTTAACTCATGATAATTTGTCAATGGTACAAGGATATTCTGGGATTTCTATTTTAGGAAAAAGCCATATAACAGCTGATTTGGAAGATCGCTTAAAAACTTTTGGAGTATTCTGCTGTGTCACAAGAACAATTGGTTATAATCATATTGACGTAAAACATGCCCACGAAATTGATTTAAAAATTGCAAATTCAAACTACCCCCCTACAGGTGTAGCTGAATACACAATAATGCTCATATTAATGTCTTTAAGAAACTATAAACAAGCTATGTGGCGTGGAAATGTAAATGATTATTCTCTAGCTGGTCTTAAAGGCCATGAGCTTAATGAATTGACAGTAGGAATTATTGGAACAGGAAAAATAGGTGAATGTGTTATTAAAAATCTTTCCGGTTTTGGCTGCAAAATTCTCGCATATGATATGTACCAAAATGACTCTATTAAAAAATATGCACAATATGTAGATTTAGATACACTTATAAATTCATGTGATGTTATTTCTATCCACACCCCTTTATTAGAAAGTACATATCATTTTATTAATGAAGAAAAAATTGCACACATGAAGGATGGCGTAGTTTTAATAAACTGTGCTCGAGGTGAACTTATGGAAATTGATGCATTGATTCATGGAATCGAGTCACAAAAAATAGGTGCACTAGCCTTGGACGTTATTGAAGGAGAAGATGGAATATACCATGAAGATAAACGAAGTGATATTATTAGCAATCAAAATATGGCCTATCTGCGCCAATTTCCAAATGTTATAATGACACAACATATGGCCTTTTATACTAATACTGCAGTAGAAAACATGGTAAAATGTTCAATAAAAGCTATTTGTGATCTCATAAAAACTGGTACTTGCGAAACAAATATATAGCTATATTCTGTTATTTATTAAAAAACTTATACATAGGTGTTCATAAAAATCCCAGATTATAAATGGTCATTTATTTAAATAAAAGATGCTGTCGCAATTTTAGTGCAACAGCTCCTTTCCAAAAGCCTTCCACCCTTTATAGTTTCTTCTTTATACTATACTATCTGTCTATCTAAATATTGACTCACCAATCGAATGGCTATTTCTTGTCCTATTTTCATACTTGAGAAGTCTATCCATTCGTTTTCAGTATGAGCAAGTCCACCTATCACTGTTCCTATAGTATTTGCAAATACACCTTTTGATAGTGGAATATTTGCATCTGTAGAAGAAGCTTTAAGATCAAGTTCTCCATCAAAACAAGATTTAATAATATTAACATTCTTTTTTGTCCATTTTACTAACTTTTCTTTATCTCTCCAGCCACTTCCTGGGCGAATTCCTATTACTTCTACTTTTACTTCCACGTCCTCTTTTTTGTGCTTTGAAATTGTTTCATAGAATTTGTCTTTCATTTCTTTAAGACATTTCTGACTTTCGGAACGAAATTCATACAGCATACAAGCATGTTCTGCAATAGAATTCACAGTGCTTCCACCCTCAATTTTGCCAACATTGTATGTTGTTTTTTCATCCTTTGGCGGCGCTATTTCATATAATTCTTGAATAATATTACTCAATTCTACAATAGCATTTTTCCTTCCAAAATCTGCATATGAATGTCCACCAGTTACCTTAACATCTATTTTATAACGATAAGAACCTACAGGTCTGTTAGTACATTGTGATATATACCCATCAAAGGAATAAAACTCATCTATTCGTTCTCCGTAATTCTTGAATATTTCCTTGCAGCCATCTAAATTTCCCAAACCTTCTTCACAAGAATTTGCTACAATGAGAATCCCTTTTTTTAAATTATTCTCATATTTCTTTAAATACTTATATGTCATCATTAAATTCACCAAATTTGCCGTATCGTCTCCAATTCCTGGTGCATATAATCGTTCATTTTCCCAACGTACAGAAAATTCTTTCTCATCCTCAAATACGGTATCCATATGAGCCATAAAAACCGCTATTGATTCTGCGTTTTCACAATTTATTTCGCAAACAACATTTTTAGCATCATCAACAATTACGTGTTGCGCTCCTTGACTTAAAAACCATCTTTTACAAAACTGAGCTCTTCTGTCCTCATGATGAGATGGTGCTGGTATTTTCCCCAAATTCTCCAATAATTCTTTTGTTTCATCCATGCCATTTAAAATGTAATTTTTAATAAAATTACTCTTCTCTTGTTCCATACTGTTCCTCCGATTTCATCTTTCAATTCTTCGGTTTTGTTTTAAACAAGTATCAATATTTATACTTATCTAAAACAAAGTCGATTCTTTTTGTAGTTTACTAAACACTAAAAAGTGCACTCCTGCATAAGGTATGCACCAACATAATTAAACTATTTAAAACTTTATAAATAATTTAATATTTGCTTATATTTTACCATTAAAATCACACATTATCAATATTAAGGACTGTTTTTTAACAATAATCATTATATTTGGCCTTCATTGTATCATTTTAACATTTTTAGTTTTTTATTTTTTATTAATTTTTAAAATGTATTTTAAAAATTAATAGAGAAGTTCTAGTAGCAAGAATTTTAGCCCTAAACATCTTAGAAGATATGACTTCTCCCTTTAATCTAAAAATAACTCCTTTAAGTAGGAGTTATTGTCATTATACATTGCTAAATATTAATTACCTGTATTTCCGGATGCTCCGTTTGATGATGTACTTGTATTTCCTGTTGATTCACCTGTTGACGTTTTTGTATTCGTATCTGTATTTCCTGTTGTAGTATTCGTTGATGTCTTTGTGCTCGTATCCCCATTTGAGCTTGTTCCATTTGTGGGTGCATTTGTATTTGTGTTTCCTTTCGTTCCACTTGTTGGTGTATTATTACTTGTATTTCCTGTTGCTTTATCTGTAGTTGTATTTGTATTTTGGGTTGTCCCACCTGTTGATGATTTTGTATTTGTAACTTTTCTGCCTGTTGATGATTTTATACCCGCATTTTTACTTGCTCTACTTGATGATTTTGCTGCATCCTCAGTTGACTTTTTATCAACGTTGGTTTCTACACTGGAAGTTTGAGCCTTAGTGGCTGTGCCTTTGAAATAAAGTTTTACTAAAACTCCAGCAAGTACAACTAAAACAAGTGATGTAATGATTATTATTTCCTTTTTGTTAGGAACCTTCATTCCTATTTTTTTCGTTTTCTTTGAATTTGACTCATTTGCATTTTTAGGTGTATTAAATACTGAAGGTAATACTTTCTTTTGTTCTACAGATTCTATCTTCTTGAAGTTTTCCGGCGATCTCATTACAATAACAGGCTTATTATGATTTTCTACATATACTGTAACTGAAAATTTATCGTCCTTGCTCAAGAAAGGTATATAGACATCTAAAATGTTATCTTTTATTGAAGATTCAAATTTTAACCCCTTTGTTATTTTGGCATCTGCAATTTTCAAATTACTGTGTGAACTTTGTACATTTAAACTTAACTCATGAATTATTTTCTTTGATAGATTGCTAACAGTAATAGTGTACGCATACACTTTTTTGTTGTTCATTTTTATAGGTATGCCATTTCCTATATTACATAATATTCTAGGTGCTAAATTTTTAAAGTATTCTACTAACAGCCCAGATATAATTGATATTACTATAGTTACAATTGCAGTTTTAATAACATTCATCATATTAATTTTCGCTTCCTTATTTTTTCCGATTTCTTAATAAATTATAAATTAGATAAATACCTGTGTCAAACTAAAGATATATGTGGTTTGTAATACACTATTTATCAATATTCTATATACTTTTCATTTATTACATAATTTATCATTTCACTCAGCAGGTTTATACAAAATTACACTTTCAATATAGTTTATATACCTTCTTAACTCATTTGATTGTTCCTTACTAATCTCCCCTAACTCATACATCCTACGAATCTCTGAACGCTCCACATCCATTGCCTTAATTCTTAACTCTTCCTTTTGTTCTATGCTTTCTTCATGATATTTTACCATTGTTCCTTTTAATCTATTAACTATACTTTTATAATCAAAAATCACCATCTTAAGAGCTTTAGACTTGCCATGCTTCTTTTCACATTCATTGAGAGCTTTAATTGCAGCTTGAGCTGCTCTTAATTGAATATCCTTTACTAAACAAAGATTATTTAGCTTAGCATGTTTTTGCTTATGATAATTTCTATAAAGGTGTTTCCACCATCTTATTAATTTTCTTATAAGATACATAGTATCCTGACGAGTGCTTCTTAAAAAAGCTTCTTCTCTATAATCAAAAGATTTATCGAAATTTCTAAAAAGCTCTTCATTTATTTCACCCTTATCTACTAATTCATATATGTATTTTCTCTCTGCATCTAGTGCTATTAATCGTATTTCTGTTATCTTTCTTTGTTTAATATCTGTACCTTGTACAAATGAATCTTGCTTAAATCGATTATTTTTAAATATTCGCCTATATTCATTAATTAATTCATACGCTGCAGCCTCATTTTTATCATTTATTTCTGACTCAATTGCTTTAATACTGGCTAATAGAAGCTTATTCTTTACCTTCTTTAAATCATTATTATTAGTTCTTCCCACTTCTATTAATTCATCTTTACTCAAAAATGGCAAAAACACCGTTGCAGATACTAACGTAAACAATATTACACCAGCAGTTAAAAATAATATAAGTGGGCGTTCAGGAAAAGCTTTTCCATTGTCTAAAAAAAAAGGAATTGATAAGACTCCTGCCATTGTAACTGTGCCTCTAACACCAGTTAAGCTAGTTAATAAAGCCATTTTTATAGTTGGTTTTTCAATATCCACAACCTTACTCAAACGATATTCACAATAGGAAGAAAAATAAGACCAAGCAAACCGGATTACTAAAACAGTAAACCCAATGGCAACAACATATCCCACAGCTCTCCAATTTCCTATATTAGGATTAGATATTGTTTCTACCATTGATAACGGAATATTTAATCCCAATAACAAAAATACACTTCCGTTTAAAACAAATAAAATAATTGACCATATATTTTCTGTGAGAACTTGTTCTTCTGCAATTCTAGTTTCTGTTTTTTCCTTTATTAACGAATGAACTATTCCTGCACCCACTACAGCAATGACTCCAGATGCATGTAAAATTTCTTCTGTGACAATAAAAATGCCAAAGGGAGTTAATATCTGTATTAGGGAGTGGAACACTACATCATTTATTCCTTCTTTGCGTAAGGTAAATCTTATAAGTATTATAATTAAACTAAAAATCAATCCTACAGCTGCACCTATTAAAAATACATATACAAAATTTAAAATTGCTTTTTCTAAAGAAAAATCATCAGTTATTGCAGCAGTTATTGCATAATTAAAAGCTACTATACCAGATGCATCATTTATTAAAGATTCTCCCCTAACAAGATTTAATATTTTTTCAGGTATATGAATACGTTTTGCAATTCCATTTACAGCCACTGGATCAGTTGGCGATAAAATAGCTGCTAACGCAAATGCCGCAGCAAGAGGAATATTCGGTATCATCCAATGAATAAAATATCCTCCTCCAATAATAGTTAGAAGGACTAATACAAGAGAATTTCCAAATATAGACCATTTCATTTTCCACAATTCATTTCTTGGAAAAATGCTTACCATCATTATATAAAATAGGCGCTACAAACAAAAGAAAGAACCATTCTTCCTTTATTTCAAATGAACTATGTTTAAAAATCAATGCAAGAATCACACCTAAAGCAATTTGAATTAAAGCTGTTGGAATGAATGGTATGTAGTGACTAATGATATTTGAAATCAACAAACATACCATGAGTAATAATATTGTCATTAATAAATTCATTTCAAACACCATCTCTTTTCATAATTCTGTATATTGGAGTATTATAAATATTCCAAATATATTATAACCATTTTGAAAATAAAAAAAGATGAAAATCAAAACTTATAACTTTATCTTATTCAAAAGCACGCACTCTCAAAGGTACTCTAATAGCATCACATACAGCCTTGCAAGCATCTATTTCTTCTTGTCCAATGCAATCTACTACTGTCATAACTACATTTGGAACATACTCTTTGCAGCTTACTGCGAATTTAAGCATGGCATCATAAGATTTTATACCAAATTTGCTGCGAGTTAATCTGAGATATTCTTCCGCATTTGATGCATTAAGACTTATGGATACAGTATCAATTAAACCTTTTAACAATGGAGCAGTTTCCTTTTCATGAATTAAATCTGCCAATCCATTAGTATTTATACGAATTGAACTATTGCTATTTCTGCCTTTTAAATACTTTGCCACTTCTAATAAATCACCAAGACGTGTTAAAGGCTCTCCAAATCCACAGAATATAATTTCATTGAATTGAGTTAAATTATATTTTTCAAACTTTTCTATGATTTCCTCCACAGTAGGTTCTCTATCTAACCATAAACTATTTGATTCAGCCATTTCCTTAGTATTTCTTAGGCAAAAGGTACAGGCGCAAGGACATTTGTTAGTTAAATTAACATAAACATTTTTGTGGTCAACTTCTCTTTTAGCAATATCAATATTTTCTAAATTGATATAATCGCCATTATTATATACATACAGTATAACCATACTTTGTCTTCCTCTTTTCCTTATGTTTTAAATTATGTGGCTAATATTAATGTTATCGAAGTTCTGTCAAATATTCTTCAAAGCAAATGCCATCATATACTGGAGTGCCAATTTTAGCAGTATAATCAATAGCTTTACTAATAAAATCTGTAGCTTTCTTTACAGCAGTAATAAGTTCTACTCCCTTAACTATATTTGCAGCTACAATAGAAGTAAATACATCTCCAGTACCAGAACGATCTTCCCCTATTTTTTTTACATTTATAATAGTATACGGTTTTCCAGTCTCATATACAAAGTTTTGTATATTTCCATTATTTTGTAGACCAGTGATTACAATTTTATCTGGACCTTTTTCACAAAGTTCCTTTGCGATATCTTCAAGTTCATCATGACTCAAGCTTTTATCTGGATAAGGAATATCAAGAAGTCTACAAGCCTCAGTAAGATTTGGAGTCATTACATCAGCATATTTCATCAATCTCTTCATTTCATGGCACATCTCTTGTGTATATGTAGAATAAAGTTGTCCATAATCGCCCATAACAGGATCAACAATAACAGTAGTGTTTTGTGATTTAAATTTTTGAAAGAATTCTACTACAATATCAATTTGTTCTTTGGAACTTAAAAACCCAGTACAAATTCCATCAAATTTCAAATTTAGTTCCTTCCAATTATTCATATAACTTCTCATATGAGGAGTATAGTCATCAAAAAAGAAATTTGGAAATGATGTTTGACTAGATAAGATTGCAGTAGGTAACGGACAACATTGTATTTTCATTGCTGATATAATAGGCAATGCTACTGCTACAGAACATCTCCCAAAGCCAGTAACATCATTTATGACAGCAATTCTCTTTTGTTTGCTTAAGTTCATTATAGCACCACCTTTTTGATAACTCCCATTATAATCTAATAAGGTAAAAAAACAAAGTGTATGGATACAAAGTGGAGCATAGCCTTCTCTCAATTATAGTAACTAAAAATTTTAAGCTTACGCAAAAATCATATTGATTAAATGTTGTTTTGATAGTACAATAACACTATACGTTGTACGTACAGGTTTTGTTTTATACAAATATTATTTTGTTATAAACAGGAAATATTCAAAGTACTGACTTTAACAATGAATAGGATAAGTGATGATTTTACACAAAACATAATACCATTAACAGCAATACTAATAAAAAAAAGTTGTATAACAAGTTATACGTACATCATGTGTAAGCTTTTAAGTATATATCCATCAAGAAAATGTTTACAAATATTTAAAAAAATTAAAATATTTTATGGAGGAATAAATGCAATGAATGATATCAAAAATTCTATTATCAATGGAAAAACCTCCCTCGGTATAGAGCTTGGTTCAACAAGAATTAAAGCGATTTTGATTGGTGAAGACAATACACCTATCGCTTCCGGCAGCCACGACTGGGAAAACAGCTATATTAACAATATATGGACATATAGCTTAGAGGATATTTGGGAAGGTATACAGGATAGTTATCAAAAGATGGCAAGCGATGTAAAAAAGCAATATGGAGTAACTCTTAAAACCATCGGTGCAATCGGTTTTGGTGCTATGATGCATGGTTATATGGTTTTCAACAAAGCTGGTGAACTTTTGGTACCGTTTCGTACATGGCGTAACACCATTACTGAAGAGGCTTCAGAAAAACTCACTAAACTTTTCAACTACCATATTCCTCAAAGATGGAGCATTGCCCATCTTTATCAAGCTATTTTAAATGGTGAAGAGCACGTAACTGATATCGACTTCCAAACAACCTTGGAAGGATATGTTCACTGGAAATTAACAGGAGAAAAGGTTATAGGTATTGGTGAAGCATCAGGAATGTTTCCCATTGATATAAATACCAAAAACTACAATACAAAGATGATTACGCAGTTCGATGACTTAGTAGCTTCTAAGAATTTGTCATGGAAACTCTCTGATATTCTTCCTAAAGTTTTAATTGCTGGTGAAAACGCTGGAGTCTTACAGAAGAAGGAGCAAAACTTTTAGATGTTACAGGAAACCTTAAACCAGGTATTCCATTTTGTCCACCAGAAGGTGATGCAGGAACAGGCATGGTTGCAACTAACAGTGTAGCAAAGCGTACAGGTAATGTTTCAGCTGGTACTTCAGTTTTTGCAATGATCGTACTTGAAAAAGAATTATCAAAAGTATATGATGCAATTGATTTAGTTACAACTCCTACTGGAAATCTAGTAGCTATGGTTCACTGCAACAACTGTACATCTGATCTTAATACATGGGTTAACATATTTAAGGAATTTGCTGAAGCAATGGGACTAGAAAAAGTTACTATGGATAAGCTGTTCTCAGTTTTATATACTAAGGCACTTTTTGGAGATCCAGACTGCGGCGGATTGCTTTCTTACAACTATTTCTCAGGTGAACATATAACTAATTTTGAAGAAGGTCGTCCTTTATTTGTGCGTACACCTGAAAGCAACTTCAATTTAGCTAATTTCATGCGCGTAAACTTATTTACTGCTTTAGGTGCATTAAAAACTGGTTTAGATATTCTCCTTAAGGATGAAGGCGTTAGGGTCGATGAAATGTTAGGTCACGGGGGATTGTTTAAAACTAGAGGCATAGGTCAAAAAATCATGGCTGCTGCTATAAATGCTCCTGTTACTGTTATGGAAAATGCTGGTGAAGGTGGAGCATGGGGCATTGCACTGCTTGCAGCTTACATGATTAACAAAGCCGAAAGTGAAACTTTAGAAGATTATTTGACAAATAAAATATTTGCCGAGTATGTTGGTACAAAACTTAATCCAGATCCTAAAGATGTACAAGGTTTTGATGAATTCATGAAGCGTTACGCTAGCGGACTTTCAATTGAAAGAGCTGCTGTAGATAATCTAAAATAATTAATTATAGATAGAGTGATACCGCACTAAAAATTAGTTTAATCATAATTTGAATAGATTTAGTGCAGCAGCCCTCTATTTCACTTTAAAATTAATAATTGTATAATCTTATTTTCAATATCCACCTTTGAGGAATTTAAGAGCATAAAATAGAAACCAAACCGATTTCTATTTTATGCTCTTAAATACATAGATTACTAGTTTTTTTATAAAATCCTCATCTACAATATCTCCTGTTATTAATAATCTATAGAATAATGGACCGAAAATTAAGTCTATAACTAATTCTATATCTAAATCCTTCCTTAGTTCTCCTCTTGAAATTCCACGCTCTAAAATATGTCGTGAATCAAGTCTGCGAGGTTTAAAATATATTGTACGATAAACTTCAGCTAGCTTTTTATCAAATTGACCTTCTGCTATTATCTCATTAATTATCTTCCCCTCACGACTAATTAAAAATTTCGCTAAATTATTTACTTGAATTATCATATCATTAATAGTTGATCCCGTATTAGGTATTGGAAGTCTTTCAACAGCAGCGTCAAAAAAAGCATCCATAACAACGGCAGCTTTATTTGACCACCATTTGTAAATAGTAGCTTTACTAACTCCAGCTTTTTCAGAAATCTTTTCAATTGTAACAGCTCCAAAACCATTTTCAAGTAATAAGTCATATGCAGCAGTAAGGATGGCCTTTTTAGTTTTTTCGCTGCGTGGACGTCCTAATTTTTTCTCCATCATAGTTACCTCCATTGTAATTAATCCTTAACAGTATACTTAATAAACTATACGTATATTATACTATATATTTTTTTCTTTTAAACATAGCTAAACGTAATAAAAGGATTTTTGTTTTAAATAAAAAAAAGTATTTACAAAACTGAACGTTTAGTATATTATATATTTATAAACTAAACGTTCAGTTTTATAAACTTGTTTTACTATTTTAACCAAATACTTAAAATAACCATCCTTAGTGATATCAACTATACAAACTCAACAAAATATGCAAACATTATTAAATATATGAGGAGGAAATTTAATGAAAGTTGTAATTTTTAATGGAAGTCCTAACAAGTCAGGTAATACTTACCATGGAATAAAAATGGTTGCTGATGAACTCCAAAAAGAAGGAATTGAAACAGAAATAATTCATGTAGGGAATAAATTTATAAGAGGATGCATTGCTTGTGGATACTGTACAAAAAATAAAAATGGAAAATGCGCCATTACTACTGATCTAGTTAACGATTGGATTGAAAAAATGAAAGATGCCGACGGAATAATCTTAGGCTCGCCAGTGCATTATTCAGCAATTGCTGGAACAATGAAGTCATTTTTAGACAGAGCTTTTCGTGTGGCAGAAGCTAATGACAGTATGCTCAGACATAAAGTTGGAGCTGCCGTAGTGGCAGTAAGGCGTACAGGTGGAACTTCAACATTTGATCAATTAAATAATTACATTAATCATTCTGAAATGCTCATCCCTACTTCAAACTATTGGAATATTATTAATGGAAGATTACCAGGTGAAGCAATGAAAGACGAAGAAGGAATACAAATAATGAGGATATTAGGTAAAAATATAGCCTGGCTTATGAAACTTGTTGAAAATGGGCGAGGAACTATAAAAGAACCAGAAATGGAAAAAAAGATCTTCACTAATTTTATTAGTTAAACTATTTAATCTAAGGAAGTGATTTATAATGTATCAATCAAATAACACGGTTACAAAAATAAATTCATCAATAAATAATTTTGAGGTTAAACCAATACTAACTAATTTATTAATTTTAGTTATGTCCATAGCCTGTGGACTTACTGTAGCAAATTTATATTATATACAACCACTTTTAGCTGATATAGCTAAAAACCTTTCATGTAAGCCAATTAAACATAGGCTTTGCAGCTACACTTACACAAATAGGTTATGCAGTTGGAATGATATTTATATTGCCTTTAGGAGATATAAAAGAAAAGCGAAAATTAATAATAATAATGCTTTTATTCTCGATGCTCTCACTTATAAGCATGTTCTTCTCTTCAAATATATATGCTCTGATATTTTCTTCCTTTGCTGTTGGATTTACTTCTATTATTCCTCAGCTTATTATTCCTTTAGCCGCTGAGCTGTCAAATCCACAGCAAAGAGGACAAACAATTGGTACAATAATGAGCGGCTTATTAATTGGAATATTGCTTTCTCGTACAGTCAGCGGCATATTAGGCGGCTACTTAGGCTGGAGAACAGTTTATATTATTGCAGCAATTATGATGTTTGCTCTTATGCTTCTTCTTAGGAAATTAATCCCCATATGTGAATCCGTTTCTGACATTAAATATACTAAACTTCTGAAATCAATGATACTCTTAATAAAAACTGAACCAATTTTAAGAAGAGCTTCTATGAATGGTGCATTAATGTTTTCAGCTTTTAGTGCCTTTTGGACATCACTTATATTCTTACTTGAAAGCTCTCATTACAATATGGGAGCTGAAGCAGCAGGTTTATTTGGGTTAGTTGGTATCAGCGGCGCTCTTGCTGCTCCAATAGTTGGAAAAGTATCTGACAAAAGGGGTTCAAGATTTACTATAGGTATATGTATAATCGTAGTTATACTTGCTTACTTATCTTTCTTTCTATTTGGCTTTAAAATTTGGGGACTTATTTTAGGAATTATTCTTCTAGATTTAGGAGTACAATCCTGTAATGTCTCTAACCAAGCAAGAGTTCATTCCTTGAACGAAAAAACACGTAATAGACTTAACACAATTTACATGGTTAGTTTTTTTCTTGGAGGAGCATTAGGTTCATTTTTAGGTTCCTATAGCTATTCACATTTTGGATGGTATGGAGTTTGCATTTTTGGAATAGTCACTCAAGTTATAGCAATTATTCTACACACTACTGAAAAAAAAGTATAAAATAAATCTATTTTTTAATATGCTCATTACCCCATTTGCTCATAAGTTCAAGAATTGGTATTAATGACATTCCTTCCTCTGTTAAGGAATATTCAACCTTGGGCGGAACTTCATTATATTGTTCTCTATGAATTAGATTGCTGATTTCAAGTTCTTTTAGCTGTGCACTTAATGTCTTATGAGCAATAGGTTCTAAACTATCTCTCAATTTATTATATCTTATTACCTTAGCTTTATATATTTTCCACAATATAATCCATTTCCACTTTCCCTCAACTACAGACATCGTATAGCGCATTCCACAAGTACCATATTTATCTTCAAAACTAATCATAACACTGCTCCTTTACTAACATTGTTGTTACCATATAACAAATAAGTGCATACTTACTTATTTTTTTATCATGATATATAATTTATAACATAAAGTCAATTAAACATACAATATGGAGGTAAAATTAATGAAAGTAATTGCAATTAACGGAAGTCCTAGAAAAAATAAAAATACAGCTACTCTTCTTACTAATGTTCTAGACGGAGCATCTTCATGTGGTGCCGAAACAGAGCTTATTCATCTTTATGATAAAAATTATAAAGGCTGTGTAAGTTGCTTTGCCTGCAAACTAAAAAATGGTAAAAGTTATGGAAAATGTGCCTTAAAAGATGATTTAACACCTATTTTTGAAAAAGTTTCAAATGCTGATGCAATTATTTTGGGCTCTCCAATATACTTACACTCAGTTACTGGAGCTATGAGATCCTTCTTAGAAAGACTCATTTTTCAATACCTAGTTTATGATAAAGATCATTCAAGTCTTTTCCAAAGAAAAATACCAGCCGGATTTATTTATACAATGAATGTAACCAATGAGCAATTTAAAGCTGGATATGAAGATGATCTAAAATCTCTTCAAGCATATATAGAGAAGACCTTTGGTTCTTTTGAATCCTTAGCTGTAAATGACACATACCAATTTAATGATTATTCAAAATATGTTGCCCCACTATTTGATGAAAAGAAAAAGAGAAAAGTTAGAGAAGAACAATTTCCAAAGGACTGTCAAAACGCATTTAATATGGGCGTAAGATTTGTTAAACAAGCTAATGAATAAAAAGGAAACATATAATCTTATATACATGGATTTTACTTATAGATATCATTTTTAATTATTTCAGCTCCTACTAGTACAACTTCTTAGATTCTAACAAATGGAGCTGTCGCGCTAATAATTATTTAATATGTAATTTAAAAATATCGTGAACTCTGCTGATCGCTTCCATGCCTCTTCCATAGGTTTATTAAAATATCATGAACCTTCACACACAATTACATGTGGTTACTCAAGTAAATTTGCAATTTCAAAACACTATTCTATTTTTAAAGATTTTCGCTCTAATCTAGTATATACCTCTTTGCGAAATAAAACATAAGCTACTGAAAATAGGGGAATAGAGATAATCATGCCCGCAACTCCCAAAATTTTATCTCCTAAAATTATTGCTACTAATACCAAAATAGATGGTAATCCCACAGAATTCCCCACAACCTTTGGATAAATCAAATTATCTTCCAGCTGCTTAATTATTGCATAAACAACTATAAAAACAACTGCCTTTATAGGATTAAATATTAAAAGCAATAATACGCTTAAGACAAATCCGATAATTGAGCCTATCATAGGTATAATTGAAAAAACTCCTATTATTATACTAATCACAATTGCATATGGAAGCCTTAAAATTGTCATTACAATAAAAAACGTAACTCCCAAAATTGCCGATACAGTACATTGTCCGGTAATAAAATTTGAAAAGGTATTATTCGTAAGTTTTAATATTTCTAACATGAAGTCCACTCTTTCCTTTTTAAAAAAAGCATATAATACCTTTTTAATCTGAGTGCTTAATTTCTTCTTTTGTGCCAATATGTATATGGAAAATACAAATGCTAACACAAATTCTACAGTAGTACTAGCTAAAGCAGTTGCCGCTCCTAAGGTTGACATAAGAACTGAACTAGCTCCATTAAAAACAATTGATTTTACCCTGTTTAAAGTTCCATTCCAATCTATATTCATATTATTAACTAAGTTCATTACATTCTTAGATAGCCAAGTATTGCCGTTCAGAAATTTTTTGGAAGGCTATTTCAGAATTATTAAAAGTTTTTGGCAATATTTTAATAGTTTCAACTATATTGGGTATAATTATAGCAGAAACCAATACTAAGCCACCTAATATAAGAAGACATGAAACCACTATACTAATGCCTACATTAAATTTTCTAATTATTTTGCCTATTCCCTTTTCCTTCCAATTCAATAACTTTTGGGAAAAAACGTAACTGGTATATTAAGAATAAAGGCAATGCATCCACCTAAGATAAACGGAAAAAATAATTCATATATCCTATTTAATATTCCAATAATATCCTTGCCATAATTAAATGAAATATATAATAAAAATGCTGCAATTATTAAAGTAGCAATCTTACTTCTAATTTTCTCTTCTAATTTCATAATGCTTTGCCTTCCCTCTTTAATAGCTATTTCTTATTATACTAATAACTATATCATCCTTTGCAATTTATGTACACAGCTATTTAAATTACAAAAAAACTCCTCATTGTAATATTCAATAGACTTATTACAAGAGGAGCTTTCATCTTTAAAATGTACTTACTGCTTAAAGCTTTATCAACATTCTTTTGTAACCTAAGCAAAATAACACGCAACCTTATGCTTCTTTGATATTTCATTAAAAGCTAGTCACAATAATATACTTAAAGTGTTTCTCCGTTGCTTTCAATTACTCTTTTATACCAATAAAATGATTTTTTCTTACTTCTTCCTAAAGTTCCTTTACCATCATTATCTTTATCAACATAAATGAAGCCATAACGCTTTTTCATCTCACCCGTTCCAAATGACACTAAATCTATGCATCCCCATGGCGTATATCCCATTAAATCAACACCATCAATTTCAACAGCTTTTTTCATTTCCTTAATATGTTCACTTAGGTAAGAAATTCTATAGTCATCATTGCATGAGTCATCTTTTTCTTTTACATCGACTGCACCAAATCCATTTTCAACAATAAATAATGGTTTTTCATAACGCTCATATAATGAATTTAACACATATCGCAAACCAACAGAATCAATTTGCCAACCCCAATCACTAGCTTTTACATACGGATTTTTGATTTCATTTGTATTGTTCTGATTATCAGCCTTTACTGTCTTTGACATATAATAACTAAATCCAATATAATCAACACAGCCATCTCTTAAAATTTGAGCATCTTCTTCTTCCATTTTAATATTATAGCCATTTCTTTCCCAACTCTTAAGCGCATAGCTTGGATAATATCCTCTGCAATGAACATCTCCAAAAAGATATATATTATGCATTGATTGCACAGAAAGCATTACATCTTCCGGATTACAAGAATATGGATACACTGGCACACACGCAAGCATACATCCCACCTTAAAATCTGGATTTATTTCATGAGCCTTTTTAACAACTAAAGCACTAGCAACAAGTTCATGGTGCACTGCTTGATATGTTACTTCCTCTCTATTTTCACCTTCTTTGAATATAATACCTGAATTAGTAAATGCAAATAAATCCTGCTCTGTTTGTGTTTGATTGTTTATTTCATTAAATGTCATCCAATATTTAACCTTATTCTTATAACGTTTCATAACAGTCACAGCATATCTTACAAAAAAATCAATAACTTTTCTACTTCTCCAACCACCATAATTTTTAACTATTCCATAAGGTATTTCAAAATGTGATAATGTGATTACAGGCTCGATTTTATACTTAAGCATTTCATCAAACATATCGTCATAAAATTTCAAACCTTCTTCATTAGGCTCCATTTCATCACCATTTGGAAAAATTCTACTCCATGCTATTGAAGTTCTAAAACATTTAAATCCCATTTCAGCAAATAATTTAATATCTTCTTTATATCTATGATAAAAGTCAATTGCTTCATGGTTAGGATAGTTTAATCCCTCAATTACTCCATCTGTAATTTTTCTTGGCACTCCATTTGCTCCTGCTGTCATTACATCAGCAGTGCTTATTCCTTTACCGCCTTCATTCCATCCGCCTTCTAATTGATGCGCTGCAACTGCTCCACCCCATAAAAAATTCTTACTAAATGCCATATTTTATCCTCTCCTTTTAAGCTATCATATACAAAAATAATTTATCTTTTTAATTTCTGCTTCAAATTTTCTGTAAAGCTTTTTCTAAAGCATATTATAAAACTAAAAAATTCTCTTGTAATCATTTTAAGAGTCTAAAATAACAGGTCTTATTTTTTGTATATTGTAACAAGAAAAAAACATATTGTTTTTTATTCGTCAATATTATTTATTACTTTATATTTTTGTTTTACTATACAATTGTTATATAATCTCTTTCCTACAGTTTCTATAATATAAATTGGTGGTAAATGACTAGTTACATCCATTAGTCCTACCTTCTCTTCTGGTATATAATATGAAATATTGAAGTTAGACATCCTCGCTATTGTACTGTTCGCACTATTCGTTATACTTGCTATCCTACATTTTTGTTTTTTAAATATATTTATAGCATTTATAATCTCTGGTGTTTCACCTGATACGGATAATACTATAACTAAATTATTTTTATAATACTCACAGTTTACAGGAAATAATAAGTCATCTATGTAAACAGCGAATTTTCCTATTGAAGCCATATATCTGGCCCCATATTTAGCAACTATTCCAGATAAACCTCCCCCTATAAATATTAAATTTTCAGCATTATTAATTAACTCACATAACTCATTTACCTTTCCATCAAATCCGGGATCCGCCATTCTCTCAAAATTATCTAATATGACCGATACATCTTCATTTACTTTTTTATTACAATTACCTTCCATGTACATCTTAAACTTCAATTTGAACTCTGAAAATCCAACACAATTCACTTTTTTACAAAATCTTAAAATAGTGGTTGTTGAAACATGTGCTTCATTAGCCAAATCTCTTATCTTCATATACATTACCTTTTCACTATTTTTCATTATATATTCATATAAAGATAATTCTAACTCATTTAAGTTTTGTATTACTTCATATTCAAACATAACTTTCTTCCCCTCCGTTCCATATCCAATCAAAATATAAAGTTTATATATAGTAGAATTATACTATATTTTATATATATAAATTTAAATGATTAAATTACTTTGTAAGTTTTTTTAGATAGAGGAGGAAAATTATGAAATTAACAGAATCCTTAGAAAAAGGGATGAAAGAATCACTTATAAAAGTTATAATATCCTATATAGATAAAAACCCAGAAAAAAATGTAAATAAAATTTTTGGTATTGTAAAAAGTGCCATTAAGGATCCTTACTCATTATCACAAATCGATACTGTCCTAAACTATTATAATACCAATAAGAGTGTACATGAATATATTCAAAACATACTTAAAACCGTAAATAAAAAGTGTCTCAAAAAGTTCTTTGTAAACTTTCTATCAAATGGCGTATGGTATGGCATGTCTAAACGTGATAAATACTTGAATGATGAAAATATAAAAATTCCTTTCGTAATTCTTTTAAGTCCATCAATGAGATGCAATTTAAAGTGTACTGGCTGTTACGCTGGAAATTATAGCAAAAAGGACGATATACCATTTAAAGAAGTCGATAGAATTATAGAAGAAGCAAGAAACCTAGGAACATATTTTTTTATAATTCTTGGTGGAGAACCTTTTATAAATAATTACATGCTTGACATCTACCAAAAATATAACGATTGCATGTTTGTCCCTTTTACCAATGGAACTCTTTTTACAGAAAACTTAGCTGATAAAATACAAAAATTAGGGAATGTAGCACCAATGTTTTCTCTAGAAGGTTTTGAAAAGGAAACTGATGCTAGAAGGGGCAAAGGTACTTTTAATAAAGTAATGCACGGAATGGACTTACTCCGAAAAAGGGGGATTGTTTTTGGTGTATCCTCTGCAACGTCCACTCATAATTTTGAAACCGTATCATCAAAAAAATTCATACAAATGCTAATTGACAAAGGTTCAAAAATAAGCTGGTATTTTATTTATATGCCTGTAGGCGTTGGTGTGGATGTAAAAAATATGCTTACTCCTACCCAAAGAATTGAACTTGGAAGAAGGACAAGAGAGATTAGAACTACAATGCCATATTTTTGCATAGATTTCTTTAACGATGCTCCTTACGTTGGCGGATGTATAGCTGGTAAGTATTACTGCCATATAAATGCAAAAGAAGATGTAGAGCCATGCATATTTTCCCATTTTTCATCCTTTAATGTAAAAAATCAGCCTCTTTTAGATGCATTTAAAACTCCATACTTTAAGGAATTAAGAAAAAGACAACCTTACAACAAAAATCTCTTAATGCCATGCATGATGATTGATAATCCTACAGTTGTGCGTGAAGTTGTTAAAAAGACCAATGCTAAACCTACGGATGAAAGTGCTAACAATATGATTAGTAATCCTGAATTCATGAAAGAGCTTGATGAACTTGCCGCAAACTTTAAGCCAGCAGCAGAAAAAGCCTGGAAGAAAGACTTTAACTGTGCTGGAAATTACAAAATGTCAAAGGGATAAAATAGTCTTACAGCAACATAGATATTAATTTGCAGCAGAATCTGAAACAGCTGTTTGAAGTTCACTAATTAGTTTATCCATATCAGCACTTAAATTTGTAAGATCAGTTGTTCTTGTATTTTGAGTGGCTATTATACTGCCAAATTGTGATTCTGCTGCTTGATAATCCTTATTTTTAATGTCACTTTTTATAGTCGTATAATCCTGTTTAATACTTCCATTAAGTGTTTGCAAGGAAGCTATATCATTGTCTATGGTTTGCAGCTCTGTTTGTATGCTAGATAAATCTGTTGAATTTAATTGTTTTCCACTTTGCTTTATGTTTTGTATTAAACCTTTAATAGTAGCTTTTTTCTGAGCTATAGCTTGTCTTAAATTTTTATTAGTCTGATAATTTTGCTTAACTGTATCCTTTTTTGATGAAATATCACTTCTATATTGCTGTAAGGCTGCTTTATTAGCTTGGTTTTGCTGCTGCTTTAATAAGCCTCCTCCAAAATTAGGTGTTTTTGCATATACCGCTGAACTAGGTAATATAATTGCCATTGCAATTACTGCTGAAATTAATTTTTTACTATTCATTCAATTCACTCCTTATAAAATTAATTTATATTATTTATTAACGACTCAGTTTGATTTATATTATTAGAGTCATCTGAAGCATTTAAAGCAGAATTTAATTTATCCATAGATGAATTAATACTTTGCATAGAAGCCGACGTATTCTTACCTGCAGAACTATAATTAGAGTTTACAGCTGAACCTACATTATTAGAGGCTGACTTTCCATAATTATTGCTAACTTTAACCGCCCCAGTTTTTGCATTATTTGAAGCTGGTGAAAAAGCAGATTTTTTACTACAGGCAGCTACTACAAAAATCAAAGATAAAATTGGGATAACAATTAAAATTTTTTTCATATTATACTCTCCCTTACTGTGATGTTAATGCTTATGAAACAAGTTTAACATTTAATTTTGGGATAAATCAGAGATAAATTGTGGCGAATTTGTGGCGGAAATATGGTGGTAAATATAGAAACCTAATAATGTGTTATAATCAATTTAATATATAACACCTTTACAGGAGGATTATTTATGCCGAAAAAACTTATCTATATTGCAGATGACGAAATTAAAATACAAAAATTAATAGAAATGTTTTTAGTAAAAGAAGGCTATGAGGTAATTACTTATTCTAATGGAGAAGATTTATTAGAAGCTTTTAAAGAAAAGAGGGCAGATATGCTCATCCTAGACATTATGATGCCTGGCATTGATGGTCTGGCCTTATGCGCAGAATTAAGAAAAATCAGCAATGTTCCTATAATAATTATTTCAGCAAAAGATAGCGAAACGGATAAAATAGCAGGACTAATGCTTGGAAGTGATGATTATATGACAAAACCCTTTAGCCCCGTAGAATTAGTACTAAGAGTAAAGAAAATATTTAGACTCATTGATGTTAAAACGGAAGAAAGAAAAGATAGCAATCTTTTAAAAATTCTAGATGTGAACATAAACATTGATAGCAAGACTGTTTACTGTAATGGTAAAAAATTAAAATTTACACCCATAGAGTTTAATCTACTACTATATTTGGCACAAAAATTTAAATAAAGGCGTTAGCAGAGAAGAGCTTCTAAATAAAATCTGGGGATTTAACAGTGATGTAGATACTAGGGCAACAGATGATATGATGAAAAGAATAAGAAGAAAACTTGCAGAAGCAGATTCTTCCTTAAAAATAGAAACTTTATGGGGCTTTGGATTTATGATTTCAGATGAAAATAGATGAGAGGATTAAGTTTATGAAAAATTCTAAAAATAGTATAAAAAAAAGAATCTTTCTTTCACACATGCTTGTAATCAATATATGTATTATTTTAACCTTAATTGTATTTATTATATGCTTTAGATTATTTATAAGATCTCAAACTAGGCGTCAGCTTATTTCAGCAAAAAAAATATTAACTCAAACAATAACTGAAAATTTAAATAGAAATAATACAAAAAATATAGACGATAACGAAATTACGAAAAATGCTTTAAAAACTGAAAATGCCCTAAAAAACGTTCAAACTTATGCTACTATAAATTATGCACTTGTAGATAAAAATGAGAACTTGCTTTCTATTAAACCAAATAAAAATCAAAATAATTTTATCGAAAATAAATTATTGCCAGCAATAAACAGAAAAAAACTTTATAGACAAACTTCAAACAACACTGCTGTGTTTCTAATAACAATAGGTAAAAACAGATATGAGGTGACAATTTCTCATATAAGCTTACACAATGGTCAAAATACATATTTAATAATATATTCTGATTTATCAAAGAGCCGTAGTTTAACTAACATAGTCGTATTAATGCTACTTTTGATTCTACTAATTTCCGCTGGTTTTGGAATAATAATTTCCAATAACGTAGCTGCTAGAATTTCTGATCCAATCTATAAATTAATCAAATATGCAAAAAAGTTAGGTGAAAGAAAATACGACACTGCAATAGAAGAATATAATAGCGATGAAATAGGTGAATTAGCAGGCACCATGCACTCCATGGCTAATAAACTATCTGCCTATGATTCAACAATTAAAACCTTCCTTCAAAATGCATCTCATGAGCTTAGAACCCCTCTAATGTCAATACAGGGCTATGCTGAAGCAATAAAGTATGGCGTTGCAAAAGAGGAAGGTGCCGTTGATATAATTATTGAAGAAAGTAAAAGACTTTCAGAACTAGTAGAAGATTTTATTGTTTTTGTCAAAAATTGATTCTACACAAGAAGCTTTTAAAACTGAAAATGTCAATATAGCAAATACAATAAAAATAGTATAGATAAAGTAAACGGCATAGCAGTAAAAGAAGGAAAATCAATAAAATTTTCAACTAAAAGTGATACTGATATTATTATCTCTGGTGATAGTGAAAAGCTTACTCGGGCAATTATAAATATCTTAGGCAATTGCTTAAGGTATTGCATAAAAAATATCGATGTAGTTTTAAGTAAAGCTGAAAATAAAGTCATAATAGAAATTAGTGATGATGGTTCTGGCTTTGAAGAGGCTAGTATTGAGCACTTATTTGATAGATTTTACAAGGGCAAAAACGGAAACCACGGTCTTGGTCTTGCAATAACTAAAAGCATTATTGAAAGACATAATGGAAACATAATAGCTAAAAACAAAGAAGCTGGCGGTGCTGCATTTCTAATATACTTGCTTTGCAAATGATTTATCGAATAATACAGAATACAGTGGCGGAGAAAAAACATCCTTCACTGTATTCTGAGTTAAATTCCAGTTTGTGTGTATGAATATAAAACTTACCATTTTCAAGTTTTATGTTACCTAACTATACTTATATGCCTAACTTCACAAGTCTTGCTGCATTTTCTCCCATGACTTGCTTTATAACTGTTTCATCAGTGCAAACACGTTCTATAGCAAATTTCTCTATAGCTAAATCTCCAAATGGAAGATCGGTACTAAATAGACATCTATCAGGCAATTCTTTTATTACCATGCTTAATTGAATTACAGCATAAAATGCCGATAAGTCTATGTAGACATTCTTGACTTCCTTCGTCATTTTAATAGTATCAAGCCAATTTAAGCCACCTAAATGTCCTATCACTACTGGAACTTCACTATACTGCTTTGCTAAATTAAATATACCCTTTAAATCATTTAAATCCAAAGGCCAAAACGCATGAATCCAAATTGGTAGATTTGAGAACTCATGTGCTGCTTTAAAAATATTATTTAAATCTTCAACTCTACCATTGCCTATAGTAACTTCACCAATACCCTTAAAATTATTATTCACTACATATTCTTCTACCATGAAGCTGTTTTTTCATAATCAAAACCTGCTGGTACATTTCCAAAGCCATAAAATCTTGATGGATATTTTTTAATAATCTCATATTGCCCTTTAATTGAGTTTATTTTAGTAGACATAGAATTTTTTTACCCAAAATAATATCATATAGCTTATTTAATTCTTTTTCATACTCTTCTAAATTTTGTGCCAATTCAGGATGCATAGAAGTAGAAAATAGTATTGTTTTATCAATTCCTGCCTCATCCATAAGCTCTATATGTTTTTCCACTGGTAGCACAACATGTGCATGACTATCAATTATCATTTATATCACTCCTACAACTTATTTCATGTAGAAGTATACCATCCATAAATTTTAAATATAAGTACGCACAAATTTGAAATGTAATATCAAAAATGATACTATTACGGTAGAATAATAATTTCAACATAAAAAATATTGGAGGGTAAAAATGGCAAAATCAAAAAATTTAATCGATAGTTGTCCAATGGATATAACTATTAATATATTAAGTGGAAAATGGAAATTATCAATTTTATGGCACTTATCTCAAAATATTGTTAGATTTAATGAACTTCAGCGATTACTTCCAAATATAACACAAAAAACTTTAACAATGCAGCTTAGAGAGCTAGAAAAATCCGGAATAATATACAGAAAGATTTATGCTGAAGTTCCACCAAGGGTTGAATATGGATTAACCCAGGTTGGAGAAAGTTTAAATCCCATACTAAGCTCTATGTGTGAATGGGGAAAAGATTATAAAAAAATTATGAAGTAACATACTTTTATACGCTTGGCTCTTCACATAAGCTTATTATCCTTCTAAAGCAAAATAGAATTACTTCCAATAATAAAATCCATAAATACTATTTAACATTTTCATTTAATATAAATTTATTTATAACCTTTGCCACACCATCATTATCATTGGTATCTGTAATATAATCAGCTCTTCTTTTTATCTCCTCTGAAGCATTTGCCATTGCAACTCCAAGCCCGCCATATTCTATCATAGACAAATCATTTTCACTATCTCCAATGGTAATAATCTCTTCTCTTTTTATATTATAATAATTGGTCAAAGCTTCAACTGCCTTCCCTTTTGAAACAAGCTTTGCTGTAATTTCAATGTTATGTTTAGACGAGCTTACAACTTCAATATCATTTAGTTCCTGCAATTCCTCCTTTAAAGCACTGATTCTTTTGGTATTTATATGTATAATCTCGCATTTAATAATATCCTTGTAGTTCTGCTCAAGTTTTTTTATAAGTTCATCATTATTTTTCATATATTCCATATTAATTTTACCCTCATTAGCTATACTCATAGATTTTAAAAACAATTTATTTACAAGCATGTAGACAAATTTACTTCTACAAATAAAGCTATTAGGCGTATTAAAATTAGTTTTAACCTTATGCTTATTACATATATTGATTATTGTCCTTATATTTTCGATACTAAGACTTCTTTTATAAATCACGCTGTCCTTATCATTTTCCTTTATAATAGCTCCATTTGATGCAATAACAGGAGATGATTTTACACCAATAAGCTTCGAATAAAAAGCAGCATTTTCATATATTCTACCAGTAGTTATTACTATATTAATTCCTAATTGGTGTGCCTTTTTAATGGCATTTTTATTAGCCTCGCTTACAGTTTTTTTACTGTTTAAAAGAGTTCCATCCATATCAATACATACTAATTTATACTTCATTTGTTATTCTCCTATAAATATATATTAAACTCGCCAAAACTAAATATTCCAGTGCCATGTTTAAGCATATTTTTATTTTCAATATGTTTAAATGCTTTTTTAATTTTACATATTAAATCAACCTGTATATTTATATCATTATGTGCCGGTAATATCTTTGCTATTCCCTTAAGTTCGCTAATTTTATCAATTGATTTTTTAAAAAGTACAGGATCTGTAGTTGGATAAAAGGCATATAAAGTTCCTTTATAGATTAAATCTCCTGTATACAGATAACCCCTATCCTCCTCAAAAAAGCAAATATGCCCTGGAGAATGTCCTGGAGTATGAATTATTTTTACCTTTCTTTCATCGATATCAATAATATCATTGTACTTTAATATCTTGTCCGGTTTTCCACTATAAATTTTATAATTATCTATATTAAATTCTATCGGCGGCTTTTTAGTAAAAGGTTCTCTCATAATATTATTTTTAACAACATGAAGTGGAATATCGATGCCATTTTTTAGCCAATTAACTTCATCCTTGTAAACATAAATAGTATCAAATAATGCATGCCCACCTATATGATCCCAATGCACATGAGTAGTAACTACTATTATAGGCAAGCTAGTTAATTTCTCAACCTCTTTCTTTATGTTGCCAATCCCAAGACCTGTATCAATTAAAAGTGCATTATTTTTACCTATTAATAAATAAGAATGAACCTTTTCCCAGTGTCCATATTCACTTATAGCATAGGTTTCGTTGTCTATTTTCTCAATTGTAAACCATTCATTCACTATTGTTTCTCCAATCGATATATTTTATTTTTTTAATACTAGCTACTTTAATTATTAGCTAAGTATATGGTATAATTTTCATAAAAAACAGTTCGAGGTGTAATATGAAAAATTCATGTACATGTCCAAAATGCAATTGAAATAATATAATAAACTATCTTCTAATGATTATCCTCTATTATCGAGAGACTATTACATACTCTTTCAATTGATGAGCAATCAACACACTTTTTTAACATAACACAAGGAGGGTTAAAACCAACTTTTTCTGCATTTAATGGATATTCTATGCCTTTAACCCTTTTTACTCCTTCTTGCCAGGTATCAGCAACTTTATTAACTTCAACAACTATAATGATTTTATCTAGACAAAAAATTATTACAGCTACTTTGTTACTACTGTGAATTTCATGACCCATTTAAATAAAATTGGCTGGATTTCTGGATATGTAAGTTTTTCTGGCAAATAGTCAAATAATTTAATTTCTCCAATTTCAAAGTCAGGCAATTCTCCTAATTCTTCAATATTTGCATAATACACTCTACCATAATCTTGAGGTTGTCCTTCTTTTTTTACAGAATAATCACACACAGGCTCTATTTTAAATTTAACCGCTCCAGTTTCTTCTTTCAATTCTCTTTCTGCTGTTTTACCGATATCCTCGCTTAGTTCTCTATGACCACCTGGAATTTCCCATGTTTCTCTTTTTTTATGCCTTACATATACAAATTTGTTATTAAATTTTGAAACTATAACTGCAAACTTTAATTCTTTATCTTCAACAATTCCCAATTTATATATTTCAGTTTTCAATTAAGCTTCTCCCCTTTCCAAGTCTTCTTTAAAATATAGCCAATAATCTCCATAGTAATTTATACCATTATTATACCATTATTTTTATAAAAAATTTCTGATATATAAATTTATATACCAGAATCAAACTTTACATATAAAAAATATTTAGTGATCACAATGATGATTGCACATTACATCTTTATCTTCTAAACCACCATTGATATAACTTTCCATAATATCTTTACATTCACCCTGTGCACCTTTTATAATCTTAAAGCCTTTACTTCTCAAAGCCTCTAACGCACCTGATCCTATGCCTCCAGTTATAACTACATCTACGTTATGTTTAGCGAGCAAATCTGCTAAACCTTCATGTTGATGTGCAAGCTCTACTGTTGACACTTCCTCAAGCTTTTCGATTTTATCATTTTCTATTGTTCCAATCATAAAACCTTTACTCTTACCAAAATGCTGATTCAGCGCACTTCCATTATTAGGTATTGCTATCTTCATTTAAATTTCCTCCAATACATTCATTATTTTTGCACCCCTTATGGCATACCTTATGACAGAAGTCACTCTTTTTACTACACATAACTTCTTTTGAACCGCATGATGGACATATATTTTTATCTTCCTCATACTTTATTTCATAATCCTTGCCGCAAGCTGTGCATCTAAACTTACATAAATTTCTTGTATAATTTCCACCACTTATATTTATTGCCTTTCCTTGAGTTAATGCCAAAGCAACTTTTTTTTCTTGCACTGTCTATTATATTTTGAAAAGTCTGCCTTGAAACATGCATTCTTTCTGCACATTCTTCCTGATTTAGCTCCTCTATATCCTTAAGTCGCATAGCCTCAAGCTCTTCAATTTTTATCAATATTTCTTGAAGCTCACATTTTTTTATTCCCGCTGGCAAAAAATATGTATATTTAGGCAAGCTTTCAACTTTTCTATATTTAATTGGTCTTGGCATTTGAATTTCCTCCTTAAATATAATTGCATTTGCCATTATTATATATTTAAATTAAGTTATTGTCAAATGCCAATTACTATTTATTTAATGCTGTTACTTCGCCAAATCAAGAATACAAGTTAAATTTTTCTCCAATATCCTACGAAAAATACATTGTAATCATGGTCAATCAATGAAAGCCAATAATACCTTGCTTAGATAATGTATTATAAATATTCACACCTAAAATTCCGTAGGCACGAAGAAATTTTTTCCTTGTACTACCGTGAAAGCCAAGTAACAATGCTGAAGGAATTTTTTAATATGAGGAAGTATTGTTACTTGGCATTCTTTTTATATTACATTAATTTCGTATATTATTTCTTTATCATTAGGATCTGTAGAATATGCTCTACCATACTTAAATATTATTGAACCTCTTCCCGTATCTACCGCTCTTATAATCCATATAGACTTGCCTGGCGACCCGACATTTCCTGTATTGGTTGGCAAATAAAAACTTTTTATAACTTTATATATTCCCGAATTATCTGTAATCACCCTCCAAGAATAGCCCGTGGACGGATTATCATCTAAAATTATCCACGCATTTTCCCCTATCTTCATAATATTAACACCACTATCGGTAAGCAATGTATCATAGGCTCTTTTTATTCTGTGAAAGTTACTCATACTATAAGGATAATACATAATTACTCCTTAATAAAACTATAATATCAATAACCATTATATTTTACACTTTAGCTTGTGTGATTAATTTATATAATCTGTAATACCAAGTCTATTTCCAAATGGATCTTCAAATTCCAGCGACATACCATCGTCTTTAACATCCTCTAAATTGTTAACTCTAAAAAAAATCATCATAACTTCTCATTTCAATCCCTCCCAAGCTGGAAGCTTAGCCATCATTTCCTTTGCAGTTTTATTTGCTACCTTCCTATCAATTCCTTGAGTCTTTACAATAAACTCAGTCATACCTTTGAGTTTTTCCTCGTAAGACTGCATAGTTCCATCTGCTCTCATGCAATACTTACAATAATTTTTAGATTCATCCCCCATAGCATAATCTTCTTTTTGTTCATAGGCATTCCACATGCAATACAAATTTTCATAATTTTAAATCTCCTCTTACCATTTAATTAAATTATATTTCATTGACTTATAGCTCATTGACTATAAAATCATTTTATTCTTTATAGACTAATATGTCAATATTAAATAAAAAAAAACTAAAATAAAAACCATCATCAAGTTTCATTTTAGTTTCTCCATTGATTATTTGTTACTACGCCTTAGCTATTTGAGTATCTTCTTTTTGTATATGCAGGCCAATCCAGCTGACTACAAATTCTAATAAATTTAATATAGCTTCATCCTGACTATTATCTATCTTTTTCAAATCAAATTTATTAATTTTTTCAATAAAATCATCATGGGCTACTTTTTGAGATAAATATTTTCTGTATCCTATACTTTTCATGTACTCTTCTTCATATTGAAAATGATACTTAGTATAATCCTTTAATTCCTTAATTATTGCAACAATTCTATCATACTTGTCTATTAAAAATTGATCCTTTAGAAGCTTATAGGCTTCATTTGCAATTTCAAATAACCTCTTATGTTGTTCATCTATTTTTTCTATTCCTATAACGTATTCTTCGCTCCATTGCACCATTTAATTATTCCCCCTTATAATACAATAATTATTTTGCTTTGTTTTAAACAAATGTTGACTTTTACACTTATTTAAAACGTAGCCATTATTTTAAATTTTTTTGCATTCAATAAGCTTCATAAAATCATTAAGTAATTCATCTCCATATCTAGCTATTACAGATTCGTCCGGTGCAAATAAATCACTATTTACTAAATAATAATTTATAAGTCCGTTCCAGGTATTAAATAAAAAATAAATTGGAAGCTTAACAATTTCTCCTTTATTCATCTCCTCATTTAAAACCTTATTCAAGTGAAATGATATGCCAGATTGAAGAGATATAAACGTAGTTCTTGAAGTTTCTGGAAGCAATCTAATTTCCATAACAAGCCTTGTATAAAAATCCTCAAATTCCTCAATTCCTTGAAGATGTGCACTAAGTACCTCCCTAATACCCGAACAATTTTCAGCAAGCTCATGTATACGCTTAACCATTCTCTCATCAAAGTTTTCAATTACCGCAGTTATAAGCTCTTCTTGAGTTTTAAAATGAGCGAAAACAGTACCATGTGAAACCCCTGCTGCCTTAGCTACATCCGATGTTCTAGTGGCCATAATTCCTTTTTTCCCAAATTCATAATAAGCTGCCTTAAGTATTTTTTCCTTTGTCTGTTCCTTTTGAATTTGCCTCTGTGTTACTTTCATTTTATCGACCTCAAGTTCATTGACTTCAAAATCATTATATATTTCATAAATTTCCATGTCAACAAAAATATTATATTTTTAAAGAAATAAGTCCCATTTTTCTTCTAAAACCTTTTCGTTCGTCCATTCCGTATTTTCAACTGTCTCAGTAAGCTTAAAACCATAGCTCGCATAAATATGTCTTGCAGTTTTTAATATATTGGCTGTCCATAAAAAAATATGTTTATAATTTTTTTCTTTACAAAAATTTAAAACAACTTGAACAAGTTTACGCCCAAGTCCCTTTCCTCTCATTTCTGGTTCAATTAAAAACCATCTAAGCTGTGCCGTATAATCATTATCAGTTTTAACCGCTGCAATTACCCCAACCTGCTTTCCATTATATTCTGCAATCCATATATTCTCTTTATTCTCATCATGATTTTTATTAAATTCTAGTAGATATTTCTCAACATAATTTGCAAATTCCTCAAAAAATCCATATTCCTTTTTATATAATTCCTCATGTCTCTTTATTATGTAATCTATATCACTCTCATCATAATTTCTTATAACAATACTATTTTCTTTTTTATCCAGCAGATTTTCAATGCACTGCATTGACTTCATCAGCATTTTCTTTTCATTAAGGCTTAACGGACTTAAAATGTTTTCCACTTGGCTATTTGATTTCTCTTCAAGCTCTCTTAAAACATCTTTTCCTTTTAAAGTCAAATTTAAAAATGTAACACGCCCATCTTCTAAAGATTTTTCTTTTATTATTAAGTCATCAGCTTGAAATCTTTTTAAAATTCTACTTATATATCCTCTATCAATACTGAGATTTTCAATAAGCATATTAGCAGTACACTCACTAGTTTTATAAATTTCAATAAGTACACGCGCTTCTGTTAAAGAATAAGAACTATCTAATATACATTGGTTTAATAATCCTAAAATATTTGTATAAAATCTACTAAATTTTCTTACCTCAAATATGATGTTACTTTCTAATCTTTCCATACAATATTCACCACTTTCATAAATTATTATAAATATAATACAAAATTTAATTGACTTAGTCAACTATCTTTTATAAATATTTTATTTGAAATACAATACAAAATATAAAAAATATGCTATACTTTAATAAATAATAATTATTTTTCTATAATCATAATTATCAATTGGAGGGTTTTAAAATGAAAAAGTTTGTATAATTTATCAAAGTCAAAGTGGAAATGTTGAAGTTCTAGCAAACGAAATATTTAACGGTGCAAAAAAGGCAGGGGCAGATGTTTCAATAAAACTTGTTTCTGAGGCTACCAACGAAGATGTTTTATCTGCTGATGCTGTAGCTTTTGGAAGTCCATCAAAAAATGGCAATAATATCGATCAGCAAGAACTTGCTCCTTTTTTAAAAGAATTTAAATTAATTCCTAACAACAATAAGCCGGTTGTATTATTCGGTTCTTATGGATGGGATAATGGAGAATTTATGAATAAATTTAAAGCTTTAATGAATGACTATGGTTTTAACGTTATTGGAGCTCTTGCAGTTAATGAATCCCCAAGTAATGAAGAAATGCAAAAAGCACAAGAGTTCGGAAAACTGCTAGCGAAATAAAAATATTGCGAAACAGCATTATTTCAGAACATTAAATAAAATTGATGAATCCAAAGGATAAATTCCTATGATTTGTTAATTTCACATTTCTTATGATTTATATTTAAATAGAATAAAGAGTACAGCGCACATGAAAATCATTTTTTACTGTACTCCCTAAGTCTATTTATTATTCTTAATTTTTAAGAATTTGTTTCTTTTTACTTGAATACTCTTCTTCACTTATTTCACCTTTAGCAAATCTTTCATCTAATATTTCTATAGCTTTTCGTGAATTTACGTAAGAATTAAAGCTTAATTTTTTATCACTATTTACTTTATATATAAAATATACTATTAGCACTATTATTGTAAGTATTGGAATCATCATAAAAAAACTAGGTCCTCCATATATACCATTAAAACCAAAACCTCTGCAAATCATTTAAGACACCTCCGTAATTCTTATTTTGTTCTAATTCTATTAAAATAATATGTAGAAATTATGTAGATGTATCACTTTATATTTTCTATAGATAAATTTACTTTATAATTACCATACTGTAAAATTTCATCCAAAAGCTTAGTAAGCTCTTTGTCATCTGAAACAGCCACTTTAAGCATGTAGCAGCCGTCACCACTTATCCTACTTGCTTCAATTATAAGAGGATTATTTAGCACATATTTTTTAAATTCACTATGATTAGATGATTTCATAAAAACAGTTATAAAGCAATTAAGCCTTTACCAAGCTTATGTAAATTTACTTTCAAAGTATATTCCTCTATAATATTCAATTTTTCCATTTTATTTATTCTATTTTTAACTGCTTGTCCTGTCAAATGAACCTTATCACCAATTTCTTGCCACTGCATACGTGAATTTTCTATAAGTAAATCTAAAATTTCCATATCAGTTTTATCAAGCATATCCATTTAAATCCTTTCATGATTAAACTTTTTTCACTAATACTCTTTAACGAAACAATTAATGATTATTATATACTAAATATATATGAAAATCGAGGAGTGATTATATATGAAACTTCAATTAATACGCCATGGAACAGTAATTATTTATTTAAACAATAAAAAAATACTTATTGATCCCGTATTAAGTCCTAAAAATACTATGTCGCCAATTCCAGATGTTGAAAATCAAAATTTCAATCCGCTAGTTGATTTACCCATAAAAATTGATGATATTATTAACTGTGATGCTGTTCTTATAACCCACACTCACGAAGATCACTTTGATAGTAATGCTGCAAATGTACTACCAAAAAATATTCTTATGTTTTGTCAACCTGAAGATAGATTAAAGCTTGAAACCTTAGGTTTTTCAAATGTACATGCAATTTCTGATTTCTGCACTTGGAATGAAATAACTATGAATAAAACCAACGGTGAGCATGGTCACGGAGAACTTGCAATTAAGATGGCACCAGTATCTGGATTTGTTCTTTCCTGTAAAAAAGAGCCATCCATTTATATTGCTGGTGATACAGTATGGTGCAGCAAAGTAAAAGAAGCAATTGAAAAGTTTAAACCCGAAATAATGGTTTGCAACTGCGGAGGTGCTCATTTTTCCTTTGGTGAACCAATAACTATGACAGGAAAAGATATAAGCGAAATATCAAATAATTTTCCTCATATAAAAATCGTTGCTGTCCACATGGATTCCTGGAATCACTGCAGCTTCTCCAGAAAAGATTTAAAGTATTATATAGATAAAAACCATATTAAAGCATCTGTAATTATTCCAGAAGATGGAGAAATATTAAACTTTTAAACTAAAATATAAATTATAATAAATGCAATTGTAACAGAAGCAAAACCAAAGGTATTCAAATACCTATAGTATAATGTTTCTACAATTGCATATACTGAAAAAATAATTAATGACTCAAAAATCATCCAATTAAAATACTTGTGCATTATAAATGAAATTAAAGAAACAGTTAAAAACATAATTCCAGATAAAAGCATACATATAACTTTAAATTTCATATTCTTATCAGGCAAATTATGTGGAATTTCTTGATGCCACTTTCTTGCAAGCTTTATCCCATTTTCGTTAAATAGAAATTTCCATTGTATCAAAAGCTAATAAAAAGGCTCTAAATATTTCCTGCTTCCATGTCATATTTATTTCACCTCTGATAAATTGCTTATAATTTTTTCAAGCGAAGTTTTTAATATTTTTTGATTATCTTCACTAATACCTTCCAGAGCTTCTCTAGCTACTTTATTAAACCAGAGATACAAGGAATATAAATATGTACAATATTCTTATAAATATAAAAACACTTTAATATAAGTCAAAGAAGGATAATGGAATTACAAGTTTTAACACCTAAAATTCCGTAGAAACGGAGGAATTTTTTCCTTTCACTACCTTGGAAGCGAAGTAACAATGCTGAAGGAACGATTTAAAAGAATCCTAATAAATCTTGGTTCAAAAATCATAAAATACTTAGATATTTCAATCTGTCTGAGCATTTTTTAAGCGAGTAAACATGCACGGGGCATGGGCTTTGCCAATTATCCTTCTATGCCCTGAGCAGGTACTCGCTTAAATTCACCACTTAGATTTATAGGATTCTTTTAACGCGACGAAGCATTGTTACTTTGCAATACCTTAACTTCTCCAGTGCTCAAAAAATATTTAGCTTTGTCTATAGCTATCTTTTCTTCTCTATAGAGTTTACTTAACATTTCACTGCTCAAAAGTTTTTTAACTCCTTCTTCTGCATTTTCCTCTTCAACTCTGGACGCCAAATCACTAATTAATATATTATTGTTTTTTAATCTAACATTATTTATTGCATTTTCCATAGGCTTTATAAAACCATGAAGCTTTTCACCAACTTTAATTTTTTCTACTGCTTCGGCTACTGCACCACACTTTTCATGTGCCATAATTAATATATATCTTGCCCCTAAATGGCTCACTGCAAATTCTACATTTTCTATAACACTTTTATCTACAATATTTCCTGCATTTCTTATTACAAATAATTCACCAAGTTCAACATCGAATATAAATTCTGGTACAACGCGAGAATCGGAACACGTAATTACTACGGCTTTAGGAAATTGACCTTTTTCATATAATTCTCTACGTAGTTTATCATAAGAATCCTTGCTTCTTAATTTATTCATTATAAAGCGCTTATTTCCATTCATAAGACCTTTTTTTATCATTAAAAGCTCATCACTCATATAGCCTCAACGTCCCCTTTATTCTATATTAATTTATCTATATTATACTAATTTAAAATTTAAAATAAAATATTTTATCAATATTCTTCTTAAATATATTCACTTATTAAATTTTTACATTATACATAATTAAATGATTAATAGGAAAACTTACTAATAATAGCTTAACTAAAATTAAGGAGTGATGTTTTTTATGAGTGAAACTATAATGGAAAAATCAGAAGGACGAGTAAGCTATCATGATTCCGTAGAAGAAATGGTAAAAAGAATAAGAAAAGACGGAATGTCTAATGTATTCGATAGATATGCTCTTCAAGAAAAAATAAGATGCAAATTTTGTCTTCAAGGTTTAAGTTGTCAGCTTTGTTCAAATGGTCCTTGTAGAATAAGCGAAAAATCTGGTCAGGAAAAAGGAGTTTGTGGAATAGGTCCAGATGCTATGGCCATGAGAAACTTTCTTTTAAAAAATATAATGGGTGCTGGTACATATAGTCATCATGCATATGAAGCCTTTAGAACATTGAAAGAAACTGCGGAGGGAAAAACACCATTTAAAATAACTGATGTGAATAAGCTTAAATGGATGTGTGAAAAAGTTGGTATAAACACCAATCAGGAAATAAACGACATGGCAATAGAACTTGCGGTACTACTTGAGGATCAGCAGAGAATTGGAATTGAAAAAGATAACATAATGGTAGAGGCTTTTGCCCCAACAAAAAGAAAAGAGGCTTGGAAAAAGCTAAGTATATATCCTGCTGGAACTGTACATGAAGAGCAAAACTGCGTTGCAAGCTGCCTTACAAATGTAGATGGAAGTCATGTATCCTTAGCTATGAAAGCTCTTAGGCTTGGAATTGCCACCATATATAACACTCAAATCGGTCTTGAAATGGTTCAAGATATACTTTTTGGAACTCCAACCCCTCATGAAGTAAATATGGATTTAGGAATTATGGATCCAGAATACGTAAATATAGTATTTAACGGACATCAACCTTGGGTTGGCGTTGCTACACTATTAAAAGCAAAAACCAGTGAAATTCAAGAAAAGGCAAAAAAAGCTGGAGCAAAAGGACTTAGAATTGTAGGTTCAATAGAAACAGGTCAAGAACTTCTTCAAAGATTTCCTGTTGATGATGTCTTCGTAGGTCACATGGGAAATTGGCTTGCTATAGAACCGCTGCTAGCAACAGGAACAGTAGATGTCTTTGCAATGGAAGAAAACTGCTCACCTCCTGCCATCGATATGTATGCTGAAAAATATCAAGTCACTTTGGTTTCTATAAGTACCATAATCGATTTACCTGGAATTAAATATAAATTTCCATATAATCCATCTGAAGTTGATTCTACTGCAGATAAATTAATTGAGCTTGGAATACAAAATTTCAAAAAGAGAAAAGAAAGAAATATAGAAGCTGTAGTTCCTAAAAAAATTCAAAAAGCTTTAGCTGGTTTCTCAACAGAAGCAGTACTTGGAGCACTTGGAAATAAGCTTGACCCATTAGTAGATGTAATAGCAAAAGGAAAAATCAAAGGAGTCGTGGCTCTTGCAAACTGCTCAACCTTAAGAAATGGTCCTCAAGATTGGGTAACAGTAAACCTCACAAAAGAGCTTATAAAAAAGGATATTTTAGTGGTAGCTGGTGGCTGCGGAAATCATGCTCTTGAAGTTGCTGGTCTTTGCACATTGGAAGCTGCAAATACCATGGCAGGAGAAGGTTTAAAGGAAATATGTAATGCTCTTAAAATCCCACCAGTATTAAGCTTTGGAACCTGCACAGATACAGGAAGGATTTCTATGCTTGTTACTGCTCTTGCTGAACATTTAAATGTTGATGTACCGGATCTTCCTATAGCTGTTACAGCGCCAGAATGGATGGAACAAAAAGCTACTATAGATGGAATTTTTGCTCTTGCTTACGGAACATATACTCATCTTTCTCCTACTCCATTTATGACTGGAGCTCCTGAACTCGTTGATCTTTTAACTAAGAAAGCAGAAGATGTTACGGGTGGAAAAATAGCTTTGGGAGATGATCCTGCAGAAGTAGCTAATAACATTGAAGCTCACATTATGGAAAAACGAAAGAAGTTAGGCTTAAGCTAAATTTATATATAACACAATTTTTAAGGAGGAAACAAATTATGGCAAAAAAATTAAAAACTATGGATGGAAATGAAGCAGCTGCCTATGCTTCATATGCTTTTACAGATGTTGCAGCTATTTATCCTATAACACCATCCACTCCAATGGCCGAACTTGTAGATAACTGGTCATCTCATGGTAGAAAAAATATATTTGGTCAGCCAGTTAAAATTGTTGAAATGCAATCAGAAGCTGGTGCTGCTGGAACAGTTCATGGTTCTCTTGCAGCAGGTGCACTTACAACCACCTATACCGCTTCTCAAGGTCTTCTTCTCATGATACCTAATATGTATAAAATGGCAGGAGAATTACTTCCAGGAGTATTTCATGTAAGTGCTCGTGCTCTAGCAACTCATGCTCTATCAATTTTTGGTGATCATCAAGATGTTATGGCGGCAAGACAAACAGGTTTTGCACTTTTAGCATCTTCAAGTGTTCAAGAAGTCATGGATTTAGCAACTGTAGCCCATTTATCGGCTATTAAGGCTAATATGCCATTTTTACACTTTTTCGATGGATTTAGAACCTCACATGAATATCAAAAAATTGAAATGATTGACTATGAAGATGTTGCGAAGCTAGTAGATTACGAGGCAATACAAAGATTTAGGAATAGATCACTTAATCCAGAACATCCAACTGTTAGAGGAACTGCTCAAAATCCTGATATTTATTTTCAACAAAGAGAAGGCTCAAATAGATTTTATGACGCTATTCCAAACATTGTAGAAAGTTATATGAGAGAAATAGAAAAAATCACTGGAAGAATATATCATCCATTTGATTATTATGGTGATCCTAACGCAGAAGAAGTTATAGTAGCTATGGGATCTGTTTGTGATACTGTAGAAGAAACCGTAGACTATCTAAGAGGAAAAGGAGAAAAAGTTGGAGTTCTTAAAGTTCATTTATACAGACCATTTTCTCCTGATTACTTCTTTAAATATCTTCCTACTACTGTCAAGAAAATTGCAGTATTGGATAGAACAAAAGAACCAGGTTCTGTTGGTGAACCTCTTTACTTAGACGTAGTAAATTTATTTTATAACAATCCAAACAAACCTATTATAGTTGGTGGAAGATACGGTTTAGGTTCAAAAGATACAACACCATCGCAAATATTAGCAGTATTTAAAAATCTTAAAAGTGTTAATCCTAAAAATAGATTCACAATTGGAATAGTTGATGATGTTACAAATACATCTCTACCAGAAGAAACAGTAATAGATACTTCACCTCAAGGAACAAAGAGATGTAAATTTTATGGCTTGGGTTCTGACGGTACAGTTGGAGCCAACAAAAGTGCTGTTAAAATAATAGGTGATAACACAAATTTATATTGTCAGGCTTATTTTTCATATGACAGTAAAAAATCAGGTGGAAGCACCGTATCTCACTTAAGATTTGGAGATAAACTTATAAAATCACCTTACTTAATTTACGAAGCAGATTACATTGCTTGTCACAATAAGTCTTTTATATATAATATAAACGTATTGAAAGGCTTAAAGAACGGAGGAACCTTTGTATTAAACTGTCCTTGGAATGATCAACAATTAGAAGAAAAACTTCCTGCATCTATGAAGAAATATATAGCTGAAAACAACATTCAATTTTATACAATAGATGCAATTTCAATATCTCAGCAGGTAGGTTTAGGTTCCAGAATAAACATGGTAATGCAGTCCTTATTTTTCAAACTCGCAAATATAATTCCAGTGGATAAAGCAGTTCAATACTTAAAAGATTCAGTTGAATATACTTATGGCAGAAAAGGTGCAAATATAGTAAATGCTAATAAGGCTGCTATAGATGCAGGTGTAAATGCTGCTCATAAGGTTACAGTTCCAGAAGCTTGGAAAAATGCTAAGGATGAACATAAACAGGTTAAAGACCTTCCTGACTTTATTAAGAGAATTGAAAGACCAATGGCAAGACATGAAGGTGATGAGCTTCCTGTTAGTGCCTTTAATGGAATGGAAGATGGAAGATTTCCTCTTGGAGTAACAGCCTATGAAAAACGTGGTATTGCAGTTACTGTTCCTGAATGGCAAATTGATAAGTGTATTCAATGTAATCAATGTGCATTTGTCTGTCCCCACTCTGTAATTAGAGCTTGTCTTTTAAATGATGATGAAAAAGAAAAAGCTCCAGAAAAGTTTATGACCAAAAAACCCGTTGGTAAAGAATTTACTGCATATCACTATCGTATTCAAATAAGTCCTCTTGACTGTACTGGCTGCGGAAACTGTGCTGACATATGTCCAGCTCCAGGCAAAGCTTTAATAATGAAACCAGCTCAAGAAGAAATTGAGGAACAATCAGAAAATTTTGAATATGCATTAAAACTAACTCCTAAAGAAGGAATAATGAGTCTTCACACTGTAAAGGGAAGTCAATTTGCTAGACCTCTCCTAGAATTTAATGGTGCTTGCCCTGGATGCGGTGAAACTCCTTATATAAAACTTTTAACACAGCTTTATGGAGACAGAATGATGATAGCTAATGCTACAGGTTGTTCATCAATTTGGGGAGGTAGTGCACCTGCAATTGCTTATACCACAAATAACTGCGGCAAAGGTCCTTCTTGGGGAAACTCACTCTTTGAAGATAACGCTGAGTATGGCTATGGAATGTTCTTAGCTGTAAAACAAATGAGAGAAAGACTTGCTGAATTAATGACTCAAGGATTAAATGCAGCTGATATTAATCCCCAGCTTAAAGAATCCTTTAAAGAATGGTTAGATGGCTTTGATGATGCAGATACATCGAAAAAGGCTTCTGCAAGAATCTTAGAATTACTTCAAAAAGAAAATTATGCTCAAAATAATATCTTAAATGAAATATTTATGAAAAAAGACTATTTAGTTAAAAAGTCTCACTGGCTGATTGGTGGTGACGGCTGGGCATATGATATAGGCTTTGGAGGATTAGATCAGGTTCTTTCCTTAGGTGATGATGTAAATATATTTGTTATGGATACAGAAATATATTCAAATACAGGAGGTCAATCTTCAAAATCAACTCCTACTGGTGCCGTTGCAAAATTTGCTTCAGCTGGCAAAAAGACCAGAAAGAAAGATCTAGGTTTAATGGCTATGACCTATGGAAATGTCTATGTAACCCAAATATCTTTAGGAGCAAATATGAACCACGCTGTTAAAGCTATTACAGAAGCAGAAGCTTACAAAGGTCCATCTCTAGTAATTGCCTATGCACCTTGCATAAGTCATGGTATCAAAACAGGTATGGGAACTAGCATATCTGAAGAAAAAAAGGCAGTTGAAGCTGGATATTGGCATTTGTATAGATATAATCCTCTGTTAAAGCAAGAAGGCAAAAACCCATTTGTACTTGATTCTAAAGAACCTGCTGCTTCTTATACAGATTTTATTAATGGAGAAATTCGTTATTCTTCACTCAAAAATACTTTTCCTGAAGCAGCTGAGGAAGCCTTCAAAAATTCTGAAATTAATGCTCATGAAAGATACAACTTGTACAAAAAGTTATCTGAAATAAAATAACAGTAAATTATATAAAAAGAAAGTGCTGCATTAGGAATTATTCAATTCACTAATACAACACCTTCTTTTTATAAGCATTATTTTTCATTAGAATCTACATATTCCTTGGCGTTTTTCATATCAAATTCACTTGGCACAGATACCTTAGAAATTGGCTTTAATTTTTCAATATTGGCCCACGCTGCGGTATCATGTTTTTCAATTGGCATTTCCATAAAACTATCCTTTAATCTATCTCCTTCCATATCCATTCCTCCCTTCACGTATATTATTTTCATTTTGGGGTGAATGTATTAACATTTTATAAAATTAAAAACAATAATTTTCTGTAAAGGTTTAAATAAATGAAAATATGTTAAGAAATACTAAAAAGTGTTATGTCAATAAAGTAAATATCTATTTATAATTTACTTTATGAGGGAAATTATGGTTATATACTGTAATTTAACTGTACTATATATAAAACGAAATGGGGGAATAATATGAATAAGAGAAAATTTATCTCTTTAGCTGTAGTTTTCACATTTATATTTACAACTATTAATCCAAGTGTAAACACCGTAGTTAAAGCTACAGACAACACACCAACAATAATTTACAATAATGATTTTGAAAATGCTTCAAATCTACCTTCAGGAAAAACCGCATCAGATCTTTCAAAAAATGTAAACGATAGCACAGCATTAAGATATGATGTTAAGTTTGACCCTAACTCAACCTGGGATGAGAAAGCTGAAATGGATTTAAACTATGAATATTCAAAGCCTATTAATTCTGGAGCTAAATTGCAAATTGATTTAATACTTCCAGCAAACAGCGCTTATACTGGTTCAATTAAAGTTGTAGGTGTAACTAAAATGGGTTCTGGCTGGACCTGGACTCAAAGTAATACTATACCAGAAGTAAAAGCAAGTGATTTTACTCAAAGTAATGGTTATTTAGTTAAAACCGCAGAAATTCCTTTTGGAGATGAAATTACCACTAATACAGGCTTACATCAAATAATCTTTAAACTTGCAGGATATAAGTGTAATTATAATGGAAAAGTTTATATAGATAATGTAAAATTAATTGATGGAGCAGAAAGCAGTCAAGATAATAAATACGTAGATAAAACAGTTCAGCCTATTAAACAAACAAAGGTTAACCCTAGTTTATTAAACATTCCTTCAGAAGTTAATTTAGTAGATGGAAATGCTATAAATCAAACTGCTTCACTTTATGCTTACTTAAAAGGTATTGGTACTTCAAATTATGTTATATATGGTCATCAAAACGACACTCACCATAAAGCATTTTTAACAAACAGTGGTACTAATTCTGATACAAAAGATATGACAGGTTCCATTGCTGGAGTTTGTGGCATAGATGGTCTTTCTCTTACCGGTTCAGAACTTTCACTTCCTCAGGGACAAACTGATTTAGTTACCGCTGCTGCAAACGTTTCAATAAATGCAGCAAAAGAGGGTGCCATTGTAAGCTTATCTGCACATATGCCTAATTTTGATTTAGTTGCAAAAAAAGGTTTAGTTAATGATAATTATGATTATTCTGGATATACACCAGATATAACTAGTGGCAATGTAGTTCAAAGAATTATGCCTGGTGGAGATTTAAATAAAGTTTATACAGGATATCTTGACTTAATTGCAAATTATGGTAGCAAGCTTCAAGATCAAGGTATTCCAGTTTTATTTAGACCTTTCCACGAAAACAATGGAAGCTGGTTCTGGTGGGGTGCTGCTTACTGTGACTCTGCAGCCTACAAAAATTTATATAAATATACTGTAGATTATTTACGTGATGTAAAAAATATTCACAACTTCCTGTATGTATATTCTCCAGGTGGCCCTTTTGAAAGCGAAGATGCTTACTTAGACCGTTATCCTGGTGACAATTATGTAGATATTCTTGGTTTTGATATGTATGATGACAATCCTGCAGCAGGCGATAATACATGGTTAAATTCATTTAAAAACACTATGAATGTAGTAGACAATATAGCTAAAGCTCATAATAAGCTTTCAGCTGTTACAGAAGTTGGAATACGCGATACTCCATCTATGAATGGAATGAAAGTTTCAGGCAACTCGACACCTGATTGGTTTAATGACATACTTAATGCAGTGTCTGGAACTAATATGTCTTATTTCATGACTTGGGCAAACTTTAGTGAGCAAAATTTTTATGAGCCTTATATGGTAAGTTCTACCAAGGGGCAAGAGATGGTTAACAACTTCATTAACTTCTATAACAACGAAGATTCTGTATTTGCTGATGGCATAGGCGATTACAGTAAAATATCTGTAACAAGTGCAAAACCTAGCACAACAGGTTTTATTACCTCGCCAGCTTCTGGTTCAAGAATACTTAATCCTACAACTTTAACCGCCAATATTAAAAATAGTGATAGCAGTAACGTAAGTTTTGTAATAAAAGATGGTGATGGAAATTTAAAAGGTACCATACAGGCGCAAAAATCTGATAATAATACGTATACCGGAGAGCTTACACTGGATATTCTAAAAAACATAGCTCCAACTTATGGTTCTATTGAATTAAATATCGATGGTAAGCAGTACGATAAAATTAATGCATTAATTAATATACCAGAAGAAGCCACAGATCCAGCACAAGTAGATAACTTTGAATCCTATTATGGAAATGATGCATTACTCCAAACAAATTGGACATCTAATGTTGGTCCAGGCTGCAGCATATCTCCTTCACTAACTAAGGATCCTTTACAGCACAATAGCGGAAGTTATGGTCTTGCTTTCAACTATAATATTACTGGAACATCATCGTCAGAAGGTTGGGCTGGTATCACTAAAAAAGAAAATGTTGATTGGTCTAATTATGATGCTCTACAGTTATGGATTAAACCAGATGGAAAAGGTCAAAAATTAGTAGTTCAAATCACTTCAAATGGAGAAGATTTTGAAGTATACCTTCCTGAATTTGCAGCTACTACAGAGCCTAAACTTTTAACTTTACCATTTAGTAAATTCGTAGGAAAAAATAATGGTAAATTTGATCCTTCAAAAATAACCAAAGTAGGTTTATGGTGTAATACTATAGTACCTCAAGGCAGTAAAGATATTACTGTAAACTCTACAATGTATTTTGATGATATTAAAGCTGTAAATACAAAAGCACCTTCAAATGGGCAAGGATCACAGACTGGAAACTCTACTAGCACAAATACAAGCGGAAGTCAAAATGGAAATACAGCTGCCAACCAAGCAAGTACTACTAAAAATTCATCAACTCAAGCTTCTAAAGCAGCTACATTACCACAAACAGGTTCAGCTATAGATGGATTTGTACTTGTTATATTAGGAACAATTTTAACCTTAATAGGTGCGGCATTTGTTGTTTTCTCAAAAAGAAAAGCCTTTATCAAAAAAGTAATTTTCTAAAAAATTAAGGACAGTAAATAGAATAATACTATTTACTGTCACTTTTTTTCATTTATAACCTCCTCGGACTTAACTGCATTTTTACTCCTCAATTTCTTACATACCTAACTTCATTCAACTTTTTCCCGATATTAATTTCATTAACCGTTCCATCAAACTTAAATCCAACTTTTTCATAGAACCCTCTGGCACTTAAATTTTCCTCAAGCACCCATAATGTAATTTTCTTATAGTTTCTTTTTTAAAGTTCAGCTAGTCCCCAATTTATTAGTTTAAAACCTATGCCTTTATGCCAATAGTCTGGCATCAAATATAATCCACATATCTCACCATAAGAACCATCTTTATCCTTATCTCTACACTTTCCAATGCATATAAACCCAGCTGGCTTATTGTCTTCAAATATTATTGCATCCTCTTCAAGTTCTTCTGACAATGCCTTTTTAAAATATTTTTCTCTTTTTTCAGCAGTAATATTATCTAATACTTTGTCTGGTATTATCCCCTTATATGCAGCCTTCCAGGAACTAGAATGAATCTCACCCAAAGCCTTTGCATCATATACATTAGCATAACGAATTTCACACATAAAAAATCACCTCTATAAAATTACTCTCTATGGTTCTTCATACCTGTCATTAATATACCACGCACCATTTACTTTTTTAACCGTAAATTTTATAGGTACATTCCATGAACCACCAACTTCTTTATTTTCCGAATCTTTTATTTTTACAGAATATGTCATTTGTACATACACTGTATTAAATATTTTACTTTGTGAATTTTCCTTAAGTTTAAAATCCACCTTAAAAGGTTCTTTGTATTTTTTATCATTTACCGCATAGACCTTATACACATTTATATGATTAAATACCTTTTCTGATATATGTTTCGACAATTCATTAGAATATTCCTTATCCGTAGTAAAGGCTTCTTGTACTACATTGTAAATATCAACATACTTATTGTCCTTTCCGCAAGCCATAAATAGAATTATGCATATTACACATAAAATTAAGTAAATCTTTTTATCCTTTTTTATAATTATGTTAATCACACCTTTCATCTATATTTTGTTATTTTCATTATATACTTTTAAGCAATGCTAAAAATCACAAAACTATAAAAAACTATTTACATTTTTCCAAAAGTGATATACAATTAAGTAAAAATGAACGGAGGTTCACAAATGCAATATTTAAAAGATGAAGTAAGAGAAAAAATACTTTCATCAGCTTTGATAGAATTTAAAAATAATGGATATTTAGATGCATCAATGAGAAATATTGCATCAAAATCAGGAATAGCTTTAGGAAGTACATATAGATACTTCAAAAACAAAGAAGAGCTTTTTAATACATTAATAGAACCTGTATATAATAAACTTCTTCTATATGTTGTTAAAATACAAGTGCAGATAAATAATTGTACAAATGAAAACTGCCCTGAAATTGCAAAATACATAACAGAGATATTAAATAATATAACATCCTTCGTAAAAGAATCAAATAATGAACTACTCATTATATTCAATAAAAGTAAAGGTTCAAAATTTGAAAACTTTAAAAAAGAATTAATATCTTTAGTTAACGATATATTTATTAAATATCCAACAGCAGAAACAACAGATGAAAATACAAAAATAATAGTTTATACAGTATCACATGATTTAATTGAAGGAATTTCTTTTATATTAGAGCAGGACTATGATGGAGACAAAATAAAGATTCTAATTAATAAACTTTTGTATTTTTATATTACAGATATGAATAGACTATTTAGCCCTAAAGTTTAATATAAGGTTTTACAATATATATCATTATAGATAGACACCTGAAAATTTAAAATGATGGATGTTATAATTTTACAAGTAATATTTTGTATGATTTAATCAGTTGACAATGGACAGAGAACAATTGACAGTTAAGGATGATTTACATTTTGCTTTGCTCACGTAAATCTTAAAACTTAATAATGTCAGCTGCACTGAATACTATATTTTATGCCATGCGCAAACATTAAATTTAAGATTTTTCGAAGCGATAACGGAGAAAAATCATCCTTCACTGTCCTCTGTCAATTGTACTCTGTGCTCTAAGTCAAATCTTAGTTTGTCAGAATAAACTTGGAATTTGTAGTTTTCAAATTTCAAGTAATCTATTAATACGCTAATAATGAACAATTGTTCACAATCAGCATTTATTTTTTGCTATAATAATGAACGCTAGTTCACTTGCAGTTTTAACTGCATTTTATTTGAAGTCAATAATGAACTTCCGTTCACTACAATAATAAATATTACATTAAGGAGGAAAAATTATGCGTAAAATATTAAAAATGAGGTGGCTCCTATTTGTTGTATGGATAATTTCCCTAGCATTATCCATAACTTACTCACCAGATTTAAACAAAGTACTTAGATCAAAAGGTCAGCAATATCTAAGCAGCGACACCCCCTCTGTTAAAGCTGATAATATCCTAAAAAAAATGGATAAGACCTCTGGGAACACAGACATAATAGTATTTAACAGTAAAAATGAGTTAAGTTCCAGTAATATGGACAGTATAGAAGCTGGAATAAACAACATAAAAAGTGATAAAAGTTCTCTTGGAATAAGCAATTTAATTGATCCCTTTAATATCCCCTCTATAAAGTCAAAGCTTATATCTAAGGATAAAAAAACCCTCATGGTTACTTTTAAACTCAATAAAAAAGGCAGAGAAGTAAAAGATATTAAAAATGAAATTAACAGCAAACTAAAAAATGTAAAATCAAATCATTATCTAACAGGAACAGATTTCATAAGTGATGATTATATGAGAACAGTTTCCACTGGTGTTGATAAAAGTGCACTCTTGACTATATTTTTCATTTTAATAGTTCTAATAATCTTATTTAGATCTGTAATAACACCGCTTATATCTTTATTTGCAGTTGGAATATCCTATTTGGTTTCATATGCAATAGTAGGACAGCTTGTTTATAGATTTGATTACCCTATTTCTTCACTTACACAATTAGTACTTGTACTTATACTTTTTGGAATTGGTACAGATTACAATATACTTTTATTTAACAGATTTAAAGAAGAAATGTCACACAGTGATTCTATAGATGAAGCAATTATAAGCACATATAAAACAGCAGGAAAAACCATAGCCTTTAGTATTCTCACAGTATTTGTAGCCTTTTTAAGTTTAACTCTAGCAAAATTTGGTTTGTATCGTTCAGCAAACTGTGTTGCTATTGCAGTTGTAGTTCTGCTGCTTGAAATACTCACATTTACACCAATTATAATGAAAATTCTTGGCACAAAACTTTTTTGGCCATCTAAAAAAATTACCAATCACGGTGAAAACAAGCTTTGGGCTAAAGGAGCTGCATTTTCAGTAAAAAAGCCTATTTTAGTTTCGAGTATTATAATTCTTATACTAATTCCAATAGTTTGTTTTAATACACAGAAATTTTCCTATGACACAGTAAACGAGCTTGGAAACTCTGTAGATTCGGTAAAAGGCTTTAATCTAATCACTCAAAATTTTGGAAAAGGTGAAGCACTTACTACAACAGTTGTTATTGATAATAGCAAACCTATGGATAATAATAACACACTTACAGTTATTGATAGCTTGACAAATAAATTAAAAAATATAAAAGGTGTTAAAAGTGCATCAAGCATTACCCAGCCACTTTCTGATCCAATTGATTCACTTTATCTAGGAAGTCAGACTAAAACCGTGTCAGATGGCCTTTCAAAATCTAAAGATGGTGTTGACACCATAAATAATGGTATAGGAAAAATTAATGAAAGCTTAAATTCAGTAAATTTAAATAATCTATCAAAAACAGATGCTCTTGTAACAGGAACAGGTAAAGTTCAAAATGGACTAAATGCTATAACTTCAGGTCTTAAACAAATAAACTCTGGTATTTCAAGTGGAGCTGATGGTGCTGATAAAATAGCAGCTGGAATAGCTGAAGCCAAAAGTGGTATGGATACAATATCAAAATATACAAAACAACTATCTGACAACTTAGCAATAATTCAAAAAGGTTATAGTGATCTTGGAAATGCTATACCTAATGTTACTGAACTCCAGCAAGCTGTAAGGCAAATGAATGATTTAATGGTTTTATTATCAAAGAATTATGGATTTTCAAATGACAAGAGCTTTCAAGGTGTTGAAGCTTTCTACAACAATATAAACGCTGGTCTTTCAAAGTTAAATTCTGGTCTTAGCATTTTTAAACAAAACTATACAAAGCTTACTTTCGGCTTAAGTGAAGTTACATCAAATTTAAATCAAATAAATGCTAAACAAAATGAGTTATCAAATGGTCTTACGCAGCTCCAAAATGGCTCGACTGCTTTAAGTGACGGACTAAAAAAAGGAGCAGCTGGTCAAAATACGGTAATTGAAAATATGGCAAAGTTAAACTCTGGTTTGGATCAAGTTAAGGCTGGACAAACACAACTTAACAGTATGCTAAATAAGCTTGGATCAAGTGTTCCTCAGCTTAAAGATGCCTTAAACAAAAGCAGCAATGGATTATCTCAAATTTCAAACGGACTTTCAAAAACTAACAATTATATGCAGGAACTTAATAATTCTAATGACTTTTTTGCACCAAAAGAAACTTTTAGCAATGCCTCAATAAAAGAAGCCTTAGATATGTATATGAACAAAAGCAGAACAATAACTAAACTAACAATTGTTTTAGATGCTGATCCATATTCAGCAAAAGCTATGGATACAACAAAGGAAATTAACGATACAATTCCAGGCATACTTAAAGGTACCGTCCTTAGAAATGCTAAGTTTGGAACCTCTGGAACAAGCGCTTCGGACTATGATTTAAACAAAACAGCTACAGGCGATTTAAATACAATGAAAGTAATTGTTTTGGCTAGTATATTTGTAATACTTTTAATAGTAATAAGATCTCCATTAATTTCATTTTATATATCCGCAGCATTAATGGCAGCTTACTATATATCCTCCTCCGTTTTAAACTTTGTAGTATTTAATATTTTCAAGTTAGATGGAGTATCCTGGAATGTGCCATTTTTCTCCTTTGTAATGATTGTAGCACTGGGAGTTGATTACAGCATATTCTTAATGATGAGATTTAAAGAATACAAAGATATGGATGCTAAAGAAGCCATAGTTTTAGCTTCTAAACACATAGGTACAGTTGTTATGTCCGCTGCTTTAATTCTTGGAGGTACTTTTGTAACACTCGTTCCAGCAGGAGTTAAACTTTTAACGCAGCTTGCCATTGCAGTAGTTGTCGGCTTAATAGCTCTTTCAATTATACTACTACCTCTGTTTTTACCTGCACTAATAGCACTTCCAGCTGCAATCAAAAATATTTCTAAGAAGAAAAGTAATTCATATAAGGAGGATATTAGTGCTTAACATGATACATTTAGGAAAAAGCTCAGATAACTTACTATAGATTCTTAAAAAACAGAACACATTAATTAAGGAAACTTCAAATTAGAAGTTTCCTTAAAATTTTTAATTAATTTGGCTATTATCTTATTCATTCTTTTTTCCCATCTTCAACCAATTTGATTTGGGAACTAGCGTCCCCTGATGAAAAATCATCTTCCAACTTCCATCAATATATTTCCATATTGAGCTTCTAAGAGAGTATCTTCTATCTTCATTTGGTTCATCATTTTTTATCATTTTGTATGTCGCTTGTACATATTCATCGGAAAGTTTTTTTATTTCAAAATCAATTATTTTGCCATACACTTTATTTGAAATTATCGGCCCATTTATAGTTTCTTCTTTATTCTGATGATATTCATAACCAGAACTACAATATTCAATAAAATCATCTGCAAGTATTTCATTTGATTTTTCTGTTGAATTTCTTACTTCTGGCTGTAATAAATCATTTTCTAGCTTTAATAATTGTTCTTTAATCAAATTCATATAAGCTCCTCCATACATTATACATTTATTTTGACATGCGATATTTACAACTTTATTTGCTTAGCTTCACACTTTATAGATTTCATATCTCTCACAGTAATTTTCTCATCTCCAATTAAGTGTAAAGCTAAAATATTTGATTTTGAATCATGCATCGAATAGTTCTTTTCTACTGTATTATAATTAAAATTTGCATAGCAATACAAACAATTATGTTTGCAAGTATTATACTCACCTATGTCTATACTCTTGATATTACACATTTTTTAGTATATCCCGAAAGTTCTCTGCAAAATTTTTCAAACCATCTGTAATGATATTCCTTAGTATAAAATTCATTCAATAGTAAATTGAAAGTAATAATTAAATTCTTTAAGCTCATCTAACCTTTTAAGCATTGGCTCTGCATCTTTGGTCCAGAATACAAATAAATCCACTGCTTTAGGTGTTAGTTCAACTTTGCTTATCTGTTTTCTGTTAAATGGATTGATTGCATATACAAAACCTTCTTTTATTCTGTTAAAAAACCATTCACTATAAAAAGCAGGAATATCGGTTATCCTACTTGCACTAACTATCATTATTTAGCTTTCACACTCCAATTATATATTAAAATTCACTTAATAAACTTCTAAATTACAACCTAAAATAGTATCAATATTACTGTATAATTCAAACAATGCTTTTAATAAATCTTTATCATACTCTAAATCAATAAGTTCATCTAAATAATAAACTTCATCGTTAAAAGCTCTAATCTTAAGCCTAAACTTATTTTTTCGCACTGATATGTAAAATTTGATATTTTCTGTAGATGCCTTTAAAATATATCTGTCCATTTCAAAATAATTGTATTTATTTTCCTTACAAATATCATCAAATCTAGCTTCAATTTTCTTAAGTTTTTTTACTAAAGCTGCTTTGTCAAACTTTAGCAAAGCCAAATCATTTTTCTTATCAATTTCATCTTCACCCATAATCTCATCCCCTGTAAGTTTTATTCATTAAGCTTTTCATTCTATCATTATATAACTATAGAGGTAAAATTTAAAGCAATTGCTCTTTTCACAATATTATTAAAAAATAATTTATGGAACTTCTATAGATATACCGCTTCAACTATTGAAATTTATTTGTACCATAATGCCCAGAAGACAGCATTTTGGTACAAATAAATTTCAAGTTTTCAGATGATTTATCTTTAGAAGTTCCACAAACTCATAAATTCATGATATATACTTTCTGTAACATCAATTAATTTTTCTGAACCACTGCCAAGTATTCTTATTAATATACCGAATTTAAAGCTCATACTTACACCAAAATTTATATCTTGAAATTGATCAAGTAGCTTTACAAGTGACATTTTAAAATTTTCATCTACTTTTTCACTTATTATTATCATATTAGCTTGATGAGTAAACTTACCATAAAGCCCAATACTATTTAATTGTTGTTCCTTTGGTATTAGCACAGTATTATCCATAAAAATTAACTTATCATCATAAAATATCTTTGTTCTGGACTTAAAACTTTTAAAGCTAAAAACTTCATTTTTCTTGTATCTCCCGCAGGAAATTATTTCTCTAAATATAACCTTACAATTTTTAGAAAGCCTTATATTAGTTTCTCCTCTAAAATCAGAATCCTCATAAGGAAGCGTTGGCTTTAACATATATGCTAAAGTACAATCTTCCTCCATATTAATGTCTACTTTTTGAGCTGCAAACCCACCGTTCATCTTAAAAATTTTACTGTAGGATTGAGAGTATAGTTCCAAAAAAGACTCTTTTTTCATGTCTACAGTTAGATTATAATTATCTCCTTCAAGAATACCAGGAGATACATTTACAAGACACAATCTCATAATATTGTTTTCACCATAAAAAGGCTTTAAAAGTTTAAATGGCGGTGTAAAATAACTATCGCTAAGTATTGTTTTTTCATGTTTTACTTTTGTTTCAAGTTTAAGTACACTTTCCTTACTATAATGATTCATCATAAGTCCTCTAATAACGCATTTTTCTTAATCCAGTTTATAACCTCTTGAAGTCCTTTTTTCTCATTCAAATTAGTAAAAATAAAAGGCTTATTTCCCCTCATTTTCTTAGAATCTCTTTCCATAACTTCAAGACTAGCTCCAACATATGGTGCAAGGTCAATTTTATTTATTACAAGTAAATCCGAACGTGTAACACCAGGACCACCTTTTCTTGGAATCTTATCTCCTTCAGAAACATCTATTACATATATAGTTGCATCCGCAAGTTCTGGACTAAAAGTTGCTGAAAGATTGTCTCCACCGCTTTCTATAAATACTATTTCTATATCTGAGAACTTTTTCACAAGCTCATCTACAGCTTCAAGGTTCATTGATGCATCCTCTCTTATAGCTGTATGTGGACATCCTCCTGTTTCTACACCTATTATTCTTTCAGCTGGAAGAACACTATTCTTAACTAAAAATTCCGCATCTTCCTTTGTATATATATCATTAGTTATAACACCTATGCTGTAATCTTTACTCATTTCCCTTGTTAACTTTTCTATTAAAGCAGTTTTACCTGAACCAACAGGACCCGCTATACCAATTCTAACGCAACCCATTTCTACCTCCTTAATCAATTCACAATGCACAATGAAGGTTGATTTTCCGCTAACGCATAAAATCTTAAAACTTATTTCGTTTGCTTAGGCAAACATGAAGCATTCCTTAAGTTCAAAGATTTATCCGACGTAAGGAAGATAACTCCACCTTCACTGTACTCTTTACTCTGCTTCTATGACATGTACAGTCTAGAATACAAATTTTCATGCTGCATTGCCTTTATATCAAAACCAATGGTACACCTTCCAAGGTCATCTAAACTTAAATCCTTTATTTCCTCGGCTATATTTTTTAATAACTCACTGCTCTCAAAAAGTATAAGCTGACCCTCCATTTGCCCAAGTGGAATAAGCTTTGCACAGTTATTTACTATGCAGGACGCAGAATTATACAAATACGCACTTATACTTTCCATTTTATCAATACCATATTCTGCACAAAACATGCCAAACACAATGCTGTGCTGACCTATACATTTTCCTTGCTTTATAAGCTCAGCGTACTTTAAAAGCATTTCTTTTTGACCAAACTTTTCAGAAATTTTTAAAAATCTTGCACACATTTTAGCACTTCCCTCTTTAACTTCACGAGGTGCCTTAAGTGCATAAAGTATTTGATCAAGTTCTATTAATTTATGAATATCCTTATCTAAGGTATATTCATAAGCTAATTTAAGTGCAAGAACATCTGTATATTTAATTCCATATGAAAGCATATTGCAAAGATACTCTTTAGCTGTTTTTCCATCTTTAACTATTCCATTTTGAACATAAGTTTCAAGCCCATTAGATTGAGTGTATGCTCCTATAGGAAATATGGAATCAGCTACCTGAAGCAGCTTAAAAAAAGTACTATTCATGCTCATGATGGTTATGAGCATGCTTATGACATTCAACGCCATTTACAAGCTTTCTCATTTCCTTTTTAGGATTAAATCCTTTTTTCTCTAAAAGTTCCATCAAAGGTTTTTCATATGGAATCATTATGCTGCTTTCTGTTAAAAAAAGTGGCACATGCTGATTTCCTATTTCATAGCACATTGTTCCCATATCAACCATATTTTTAGGCTCAATTAATATAGCTTCACTTTCAGGAATATTTACAGCTATAACCTCATTTTCATCCATATAAAGTATATCACCATCATTTATTTTTTTAAGTTCTGAAAGCCTTATTCCTATTTCCTTTCCAGAAGTAGTATCTTTTTTTAATATTTTTTTATTTACTTCATACCATTCCACATCAACAGTATCAAGCCTTCTATTATTCACTTCTACATTTTTTAAATTGCCAAGTATTTTTTCTATTATCAAAATTTTAACCACCCCTTTAGGCAGAGTACAGATAACAGAGTACAGTGATGGTTAGTTTTCCGCTAACGCAGAAAATTTTAAAACTTAATGGCTAATCGCCCAAACCCATAGCATATCCCTTCAGCAAAGCTGAAGTTATTAACTTATAGATTTATCCGACGCAAGGAAGATAAATCATCCTTCACTGTACTCTGTACTCTGTACTTTGTACTCTGAATTTTTCTAGATTACTTGTATAACCTCAATAAATATACTCCAACTCTTTCCGCTAATATAATAATTCCTAGAACAAGAAGTATCTCTGTCCTAATGCTACTTCTTCTATAGGTTCACATATTATTTTTTCACCATCAACCTTTACCTCGTAGGTTTCTGGGTCCACATCTATTTTAGGACATTTATCGTTTAATATCATATCCTTTTTTCCTATACTTCTACAGTCCTGTACGGGATATACAAGTTTATCAAGATGTAATTTTTTTATGTTTCCATTTTTAATTGATTCTTTTGAAACAAAAGTTATTGATGTCTTTCCCTTAGCTTTTCCAAAAGCACCAAACATGTTTCTATAAAATACTGGCTGAGGTGTTGGTATTGAAGCATTAGGGTCACCCATTTTAGCTGCAGTTATAAAGCCACCTTTTATAATCATTTCTGGCTTAACTCCAAACATTGCTGGTTTCCACAAGACCAAATCTGCAAATTTTCCTACTTCAATTGAGCCAACATATTTTGATATTCCATGAGTTATAGCTGGATTTATAGTGTATTTTGAAATATACCTCTTAACTCTAAAATTATCATTATCTCCAGTTTCTTCTTTCAAAGCTCCTCTTTGCTTTTTCATCTTATCAGCTGTCTGCCAAGTTCTTATTATAACCTCTCCAACTCTTCCCATAGCCTGAGAATCTGAGCTAAGCATGCTAAATACCCCCATATCATGAAGTATATCCTCTGCAGCTATTGTTTCTGGTCTAATTCTTGAATCTGCAAAAGCTACATCCTCTGGAACCTTGCTGTCTAAATGATGGCATACCATAAGCATATCCAAATGTTCATCTATTGTATTTACAGTATATGGTCTTGTTGGGTTAGTTGAAGATGGAAGTACATTTGGGAAAGCCGCTGCTTTCATTATGTCAGGAGCATGACCTCCACCTGCACCCTCCGTATGATATGTGTGAATAGTTCTCCCATTTATTGCATTCATAGTATCCTCTACAAATCCACCTTCATTAAGAGTATCTGTATGTATTGCTACTTGAACATCGTATTTATTTGCAACAGTAAGACATGTATCTATTGCTTTAGGTGTACTTCCCCAATCCTCATGAAGTTTAAGTCCAATAGCTCCTGCTTCTATTTGTTCTTCAAGAGCTTTTTCTGATGAGCAGTTTCCTTTTCCCAAAAATCCTAGATTCATAGGAAAAGCTTCCGCTGCTTCAAGCATTTTTTCAATATACCAAGAGCCTGTTGTACATGTTGTTGCATTAGTTCCATCTGCGGGACCAGTTCCTCCACCTATCATAGTTGTTATTCCGCTGTAAAGTGCAGTTTCTATTTGCTGTGGAGATATAAAATGTATATGTGAGTCTATTCCTCCCGCTGTTACTATAAGTCCTTCTCCAGCTAAAGCTTCTGTTGCTGCCCCAACTATCATATTAGGAGTTACTCCATCCATTATAGATGGATTTCCAGCCTTACCTATGCCAATTATTTTTCCATCCTTTATTCCTATATCAGCTTTTACAATTCCCCAGTAATCTATTATGAGAGCATTGGTTATAACTAAGTCAAGAACACCTTCATCTCTATCTGCTACTGCCGATTGTCCCATACCATCTCTTAGTGTTTTTCCACCGCCAAATTTACACTCCTCACCATAAACGGTATAGTCCTTTTCAACCTCAATTATAAGATCTGTATCTGCAAGTCTTATTTTATCTCCTGTAGTTGGTCCATACATATTTACATAATCCTTGCCTGAAATTTTAAAGCTCAATTATTCCGCCCCCTTAAAGCCTAATTCTTTAGCTTTCTTAAAGCTTTTTTCTCTTACTTTATCATCACTTATATTTCCTTCAGTAAGTCCACTAAAACCGTGTATTTCTTTATTTCCACCAATTTCAACGAGAGTAATTTCCTTTTCTTCTCCAGGTTCAAATCTTACTGCTGTTCCAGAAGCTATATCAAGTCTCATCCCAAAAGCAGCTTTTCTATCAAATTCAAGTGCCTTGTTAACTTCAAAAAAGTGAAAATGTGAGCCAACTTGAATTGGCCTGTCTCCTGTATTTGAAACGGTGATTTTTTTAGTTCTTTTTCCTGCGTTACAAACTATCTCTTTATTTTTTACTATAATTTCACCAGGTACCATAATTAACACTCCTATCACAAAAATTTTAAAGAAAATCATCCATTTGTTTAAAGATAAATCACCTTTAAACTTGAAATTTATTTGTACCAAAATGCCGTCTTCTGGGCATTTTGGTGCACATGAATTTCAATAGTTGAAGCGATTTATCTATATCATAAAATTCGTGAAAACATCGGAATTTTATGATAAACAAATGGCGATTTACTAATTAAATTTACTTAATTGGATTATGTACTGTAACAAGCTTAGTGCCATCTTTAAAGGTTGCTTCTATTTGAACTTCTGAAACCATGCTAGCTACACCTTCCATAACATCTTCCTCTGTTAAAATTTTAGTACCATACTGCATAAGCTCACTTACACTTTTTCCATCTCTTGCCGCTTCCATTAATTCCGAGCTTATAAGTGCTATAGCTTCTGGATAATTTAATTTAAGGCCTCTAGCCTTTCTTTGCTTGGCCAATTCCGCAGCATAATGAAGCATTAATTTTTCCATTTCTTTAGGTGTTAGATGCATACATTAACACGTTCCTTTCTTCTATATATAGCTATGTTTAAAACAATTAATTATTTTAAGCATAGTCTTACATATTTATTCAAATCATATATATAAATAAAAGTTAAGCTGGCGTGTAGATAAACCATTTCAACTACCAAAATTAATTTGTATCAAAATGCCCATAAAACGGCATTTTAATACAAATTAATTTTGAAGTTTCAAGCATTTTATCTTTAAAACCATCTTAACTTCAAACGCAAAACTCGAAATAGCATAAAATTATATCGAATATTTATACATTTCATCAAAATCAACTGCTATTTTTTATTAATCTAATATTATAATTTGATTCTATCATTATTTTGTCAAAAGTCAATAGCCTGAAATTCTATTTGTCTAGATAAGGTTTTTCTCACAGGACAATTTTTAACTATATCTAATATGTGCTGCTTTGCTTCATCAGAAATATCACCTAAAATGTCAACTGAATAAAGAAATTTAGTTTTATTTTCATCACTTTTATCTAAATCTATTTTAACAATTACTTTTTCATATTTTATATTTTTTCGATCCAGCACCATTCTAGTCGTAATATTAAGACACGAGGCAAAACCAGCACATAGCAAATCATGTGGTGCTAAATATTGCCCTGTTCCACCTCCTTTTTCTGTTACATCGGAAAAAACAAATGCATTTCCATTTGAAATTTCAGTGCAGTAATTTTCATTTTTACTCTCAGAAACTATCATTACTTCCTCCTTATCAATTAGTACGACATCAACCTTTTTCTTCCTCAATTTTTTTATTGGTCTTATATTTTGTGTAAGCTCTAATGTTCCTATTGCTCTTCGTTATTACCCTTTACAGCAAAATAACTAATATAAACGTGTAACTCACCCATTTTAATTCAAGTTTCTTAATATTATTATTAATTAAATTTTTTCCCATATTCTCTACTATTAATCGATTGGTTCATATATACTACTCCTTTCATAAATAGTATTTGTATTATTTTTTATTCTATTAACTTAGGATAAAATAATTTTATGTTATGATAAAATTTCTCATATAAAAATACATCTAAATTAAAGATGGATTTCATCCCGCCTCAATTTAGATGCATTTCTAATTAAATTCATTAAATATAGTAAGAGAATATATGACTTACTATAAAAATGTGTCTTAAAACAATACCTGGTATAATGCAACTAATAATAGTACAACACCTGGTATTATAGATATTTTTCCATTAATCTTTTTTGAAAACCCTTTGAGTGCTAAAAAATTACCACTCAAAAGCGCAACTACTTCTGCAACTTCCAATAAGCATACAGTTAAGATAATTGGGAAACCTGCTACAGCTAAACCTAAAGCCTGAGCAAAGTCATCAACTCCTAATCCAACTCCAACCAAATACGCTTCCAAAAAATTAGCTGTTTTCAAATTACTTGAATAGATGTGTTCAGTTTTAATTAATTCAGCCGGAGTACTTCTTTCTTTCCACCCATCGTATATCATTTTACATCCTACTGCACCTAATATAATTGCACTTAACCAATCAGTTACATAATCTGGCATAGAAGTAAAAATAAATTTACCTATTAGCATTATGCCATAGGTAGATGTTGCAGATCCCAACACCATTATCATTAGTGATTTAAAAGGTAGGCGTGTTTTAAAAAGACCATAAGCTACACCAACTGAAAAATCATCAGCGCTTAGTGTTAAAGCTAAACCAAGGATTGCAAAAAACGTTATTAAAAATTGCACAATCCCCAAAAATAACACCTTCTCCTCATCCATATATTTCCCACTTTACATCTTTTGTTTGTATATACTATGAAACTTGCAGGAGAGTGTGCTATTTAATTTTGATATTATATGTTGGAACTTAGAATTGCAACTTACAATTTGCATAGTTTTCTATAACGACATACAAATCCATTTATTTAAGCATCATAACGACGCATTTAAATGAGTAGCAAATTATAAACGAGCAATTCTTAGTTTCCATTAGTGACATAAATTTTTATCAACATTCTTTTAAAACGCAGCCTTACTAAAATATATCACCATTGTCTTCCTGAATCATTTGCCATAGAATTTACAGTAGCTGCTGGATATAAAACAGAATAGTGACGCATAAAAGGATTTGGTACATTTTTTGTAGGTTTCGGAAATACAAACAAGATTTTGAATTCCTTACTTACAACATAGCCTATTATTTCCTCTCCATTAGCTAGCACCTTATGCTCAGGAACTCCAAATTTTTCTTTTACCATGGAAAGTGATATTTTATTTAACTTACTATCGAGTGATCTAACTTCAAACACCTGTGCTCCTTTATTGGAACCAAAAATCACACTATGCTTTAAATAAGTTGAATACATCCCTTTAGCACTTGTTACCCAATTTGAACTATCTGCCTTCCCCCATTTTTCTTCTACACTATAAACATTTTGTGGTTTTAACAGGGTACTCACAATTAATGATTTTTCCTTGCACAGCAAATTTTTTAATGCTCTCAAGGAGCTCATTTTGTAAAGCATTATTTTGATTTTTTTGTTTTTCACTACTTTCAGAAACATTATTCTTAAGAGCATAGTTTGAAGAAGATCCGTTAGAATTTACCTTATTAGCCTGATTTTTGTCCTTATTTACAGAATTATTAGAAGTTTTATTCTGACTTGAACAGCCTACAATAAAAAGCAGTGATAAAGCAATTGAAAACTTTACAATTGTTTTTCTATTAAATAATCTCATGATATTTCCCTCCTAAAATTACATTAATATATATTACACCTTTAATTTATTTTTAACCATTATTGTACCAAATAGAAAATATTTTTAACCGTTTTGTAACTTTTGTTTTTCATATAAAATATTTACTTAGTATTCAAAAATATATAATAAGATTATAAATGTAAAAAAGAACTCTAATGTATTATCAATTATATTATCCTAAGACGGATTTTGTTATTTGTCCTACTGAAACACAAGGTGTAAACAGAGAAAACTGGTCTAAACCAGATTAGTGTATTGATAAAGTAATGGGAGAATTAATGGGATGCGGTCATCAATTTAAAGATATGTTTAAAAATTCTAAATCTCTAATAAATTTATATTGAAAAATATAATTTTTATCTTATGATTAAGTTGTAATATATATCTTATAATAATTATTATGCTTATATAGGTGGTGAATAATATGAAACCTGTAACAATGTTCATAACCAGCTGGTGTCCATACTGCAAGCAAGCTATGTCAATTATGGATTCATTAAAAAGTAAAAATCCTAAATATCAAGATATTGATGTTAAAATAATTGATGAAGAACTTGAACCAGAGATTTCAAAAAAATATGATTACTACTATGTGCCTACATATTATGTAGATGACATAAAAGTTCACGAAGGAGTACCTTCAAAGGATATAGTAAAAAAAGTATTTGAAAAAGCTCTTGAAAATTAAAAAATAAAAAGTGGATTAAAAACAATCCGCTTTTTATTTTTTGACAAAGTTATTTTATTAACCAAAGTATTGCACTTTCAAATCTCTTAGGTATTTCTGTAACTTATTTATAATAATTTCTTACTACCACTGTCTTCCTGGATCATTTGCCATAGAATTAACTGTACCTGCTGGATATAAAACAGAATAGCTACGCATTAAAGGATCTGGCGTATTTTTTGTAGGCTCAGGAAATACAAATAAAAGCTTATAATCCTTCCCAATAGTGTAACCTATAGTTTCTTCTCCACCAGCTTTTACATCATGCTGAGAAGTTCCATAAATAGACTTTACCATGGAGAGTGAGATTTTTCTTAGCTTTGAATCAAGTGACCTAGCCTCAAAAATTTGACCGCCTTTATTTGATCCAAAAATAACATTACGCTTTGAATAAGTTGAGTACAATCCCTTAGCACTTGATATCCAAGCTGACTTATCAGCTTTACCCCATTTTTTTTCAACAGTACTGATGTTTGTATCCTTAACAGGGTATTCAGAATTAATTATTTTTCCTTGAGCAGAAAGTGTTCTAATATCTCCAAGAACTGCATTTTGAGCAGCATTTTTTTGCTGCTTTTGATTAGTTTTATTTATGTAAGACTTGTTAGACATATTGTTGATATCGGTTTTGATTTTCCTTGACTCATTATTCATAGATGATTTTTGAGTATTGGTGCAGCTACTAAGAAGATTAAAGAAAAAACACTTGCAGCCTTTACAACTAATTTTCTATTTAATACAGACATGATAACATATCCTCCCAACATAATAAATTATATTTTTAATTATTTTATAATCTAGTGTGCCCAATACTTTAAGCATTATTCTAAAATAAATGCTGCATCAAATAGTTTTAAACAAATCCATCTTATAATTTAATTCATTAGCCATAGTAAAGCCTTTTCAAATCTCTTAGGTATATCCATAAAATGCCCACCATTATTCAACTCAAAAGTTAAATTTTCTTTAACCGAAAGCTGACTTTTAAGTATGTGAAAAGCCCTTCGAGTGCAATCTCCAACCTTAGCCATGCGCTGATTTCGGCTTTTTTCCTCTGCCTTTCCAAGAGACATATACACCTTTGCTTTATTACTTACAGGTCTATTAGCTTCCATAAATTCTATAAAGCCGTCATACCACATTGAAGTTGAAATGCTTCCGATTTTTCCAAAAGATGAAGTTTTATAAAGTGTATATAATGCAGCCAGACCTGCTAAAGAATAACCTACAATTACAGTGCTATGCGGTTCTGGCTTTGTTCTATAGTTTTCATCTATAAAAGGTTTCACCTCATAAATAAGCTTATACAAATAATTATCCGCTTCTCCTTTAAAAGCTTCTGCTTTCTTTGTCAAGGCAGGAGCTGGCCATGGAGTATAATCACTGTTCCAATTGTGGGATTCAATACCTACAAGTATAAATGGCTGACAATCGTGCTTAAAATGAAGTTCTATTTTATTCATGATTTCGCTTATGTCTTTCTCCCCATTTACATACACTACAGGATATTTTTCATCAGAAACATTATATTGCTCTGGAAGATATATTTCACAATTAAAGCTGCTTATTTCAATTTTTTGTATAGTTCCGTTCATGTTTTTACTCCTTATTTAACAACACAATAGTCATTTTAAATCAAGTATACCATGTATAAACGATGGCAACAAAATTTTATATAACCCGCTATAAGCACCACTATAATAAACAAATCCATCTTTCTCACAAGTTTCTCCACCATTAGATATATTCCCATTTGTATTTCCTTTTTCTTCTACATCATTCTTTATAGAAAAATCCATTTAGCTTGTTCACTTATTTTTTTCCATTTACACTATGTACGCCATTTCCAACCATAAGCTCATACTTTGCTCCAGCTTCAGGTGCTCCTACTACAACTGATTTATTATCGCTGCCCAAATTTACAGATACATTCACTTTGTTTCCCCTACTGCCAGTTACAACTATTGCATTTTTAGTTAAATCATCAAAAGCCACATACTTATGTAAAATAAAAATGCTATCAAACTAGAATTTGGTATTAGTAATTTTAATCTTCCAGCTTATTTATCTATATTATATTTAGCAATTCATTCAATTCTTTTATCTCAAATTTAGGTTGTATTTTAAGCTTATTAATTTTACCTTTAGAATTAAACCAGCAAGTGTCAATTCCGTATTCATTTCCACCAAATACATCAGTTATAAGGGAATCTCCAACAATTATTATTTCAGATAAATTCGATATTCCTGCTCTTTTTATTGAATAATCAAAAAAATTTTTTACCTGGTTTAGTACAACCTGCATCTTCAGATATTAAAATATCAGTTATATATGGTTCTATTTTAGAATTTACAATTCTTAATTTTTGAATGTGTGAAAGACCATTAGTAACTATAAAAATTTTATATTTTAAACTTAACTGTTTGCAAATGTCTTCAGCATTTTCAACAAGAAAACTGCACTGTGAAAATGAATCAAGATATTTTTCACTTAGCAGATCTTCAGAAATATTAATGCCAAGTAATTCTTTCAAGTTTTTAAATCTTTCCACAGAATACTTATAATATAAATCATGATAATTTATCTGCACATACTCATCTAATGGCTCGTCCAATTTAAATACATGCCATAATTTATCACATATATCGCTAAATTTTTCCAAAATGCATTTATTATAGTTAAAATTAATATTCTCAAAGGTTCTGCTTAAAGCAAACTTTTCAGCTTTTTCGTAATCTAAAATTGTATCATCTGCATCAAATAATATATACTTATATGCCACGTTTTAAACTCCTCTTTTCAACTTTATCTTTTTTAATAAATAATTTATTAAATTAAATAATCAAGGTTTTATATAAGCATATTCTTCTCTTTGCTTTTTAACAAGTTCTAAAACACCAAATAAATCGCTCCTCTATTTTATCTCCATTTCATTATCAGAAAGATATTTATCACATTTTTGCAATAATATCGTATTTCTATCTCTTCACTGCATTCTTTATGGTGCAGTGTTCTATTGCAGTTTTTCAAATATTGGTTTCTTTTCCCTTATATCAACATATAATTTCTTTTCTCTTTGATGAAATTCCTAGTACAAACAAAATTGTATTTTTAAAAAGAGAATTATTTATTCTATACTAAGTTCATCAATATCAATTTCATTTAAAATGTCCTTTAATCGCTTCAATTCTGCTTTACTAAGGGTAATCCCTTTACCCATCTTAGTTATGAGCCTCATCCCAATTTCTCACATCAAGCTTTGTTTTTCTGCCATTCCAACTTATAATATTTATTTCTCTTTTCCATACTTTGCTCCCCTCAGATAGAACTCCGATATTTTTTAGTACACAACAAAAAACTTTTTACTAATTTTAAAGTTCCAAGTTATTCATCTATTGAAAACGATAATCCTATTATAAATAAATATCAGAAAACTCCACTGTAGTAACTTGCACAAGTCTATTGTCCAATAAATCTGCCGTTGAACATATATCATCTTCTTTTAAAACCGTTTCATCAGGAAGAAGAATAGTAAATGTACTTCCTTCTCCTTCTTTACTTTTAACTGATATACTGCCATCTAGTACGTCAACAAGTTTTTTAACTAGAGATAGACCTATACCTGTACCTTCTGCCTGCCTTGATAAGGAACTGTCAACTTGCCCAAATCTCTCAAATATAACATCGACTTTATCTTTCGGTATACCAATTCCATTATCCTTAACTTCAATACATATGTTATCTTTTACAATACATAGTTTTACAACTATAATCTTACCTGTAGGAGTGAACTTAATTGCATTTGAGAGAAGATTTAATAGTATTCTTTCATATTTTTCATCATCCATTGCAATTATTTTGCTTTTAATGGAAGTCTTAAAGAATACTGTAACTCCCTTTTGAGATGAATATGTTTGCACAGATTCTACAATTGAATTTGTTAAAAACACCATATCTATATTTCTTTTGTGAATTTTAATTCTACCTGCGTCTGCACGAGTAATATCCAGAAGATTATTTACCAATCTCAGCTGACGAAACATATTTTGCCTTATTATATTTATATATTTTTTGCCTTATCGGATAGTTCATTACCACAAAGACAGTTTAAAGCTTGTATTGCTGTATTGATTACATTAAGTGGAGTTTTAAACTCATGTGATATTACCGATAAAAATTCATCCTTCATCTCAATTGCTTTTTCTAGAGCTTCACTTTTTTCTTTTTCAGACCGTATTATTGCCTTTTGATGATACTCTATAGCTTTATCCTTCAATATTTGCTGAGTTATATCTCTAATAGATAAAATAGCCTCTCTTACTATATCATTATCGCTTTTAACAGCACTTCCATTAACGCTTGCATAAATTTTTTTATCTGGACGATCTATTGTTAATATATAATTTTGAAAACTGCCTTTATTTAAAACTCTAAATGCAGGCAAATCCTCGCGTGGAATTTCATCACCATCAATTCCATAGTAGTATTTATTATATTTTAAGCAGTCACCAGCATTAATTTTTGCAACTGGATTATAAAAGAATTCCTTTGCCGACTGGTTCAAAAATGCGATTTTCGTTTTATCGTTTACAAGTTCTAAACCATCTGACATGCTATCAACTATTGCATTAAGTTCTTTATATTGATGCTTAATTTTCTGATCTTGTAAAACCCTTGTTGTAATATCCTGTATTAACATTATACCTGCACTGAAATTTCCTTCATTATCAAGTATTGGCTTTGCATTAACACACAAATATCTTTTATTAGGATCATAAATTATAATCATTTCATCCTTTATGGATTCACCCTTTGTTAACCTTGCAATATGGGTACTATCAAAATCGATTTTATTTCCTATTAAGTCATATAGTTTAACTCTCTCTAAATATTCTTTAGAATTACTAAATTCAAATGATAAATATTTCTTTTTTAAAGCCTTGTTTAACTTTAAACAATTTCTGTCTTTATCTACAATATATATTTCTTCCGAAATGTTATCAATAATTGCTTCTAACTGCTTGTTCTGTTGATTGATAATTTTTGCTTGTTCCTCAATTTTTCTTGTACGCAAAACCTCTTCTGTTATTTCTGTAGCCATTACAAAACAATATTTTATTTTATTATCCTCATAAATAGGAATCATTGAAAGCTTCCAGTAGGTATCGCCTCTATTAAAGCCTTCATATTTATACATATCAATGTTATACGACTTTCCAGTTTTAATTATGGTTCTCCAGATGTCTTTACATTTACTTTCTGTAAGACCTGTTACAAATTCGTATGCATGCTTTCCAATGCAATTTTCTCTTTTATTATACGGTTCATCAAAAAAGCTCATATATTTATCATTAGCATTAAGAAGTGTCGTATCTGGAATACTATACATACTGGTTCCATAATAATCATCTAAACATAATTTATTAGCCAGCGGGAATTTAATATCAAACCTGGAATTAGGCTTCTCTAAAAAAAAGTATATGCTTTCTTTTAAAATACTAATTACCTGTATATTGACAAACCTGACCTCTAAAGATTTGGTAAACAAAAAATAGTCGACAGTATCATCTATATTTTTATAGCTGACATCTGGACCGACTCTTAAAATTTTAAATACATCCGAAATATCCTTATTTATAAAATCTTCTATTTTAAACTGCGTCATATCAACAAAAGACTTACTAAGTTCAATAATTTTACCATCACTTACAATAATAAAAGGAATTTCCTTAACGTCTCTTAAGGAAGTTACTCTGTCCATAAGTATGCCCTCCAATTCTGTAATGAATTAATCTTCCTAAAATCATACTATATAATTATAACATATTATTCCATAGTTTTATATATTTTTTATTTATTTCAATTTTTTCATTAAGCCTTATATTTTTTCTATTATTTTAATACACTATAGATTTCGGCCACTAGGCTATACTTAAAGATCTCCTTTAGTATCATTTGGTGATTTCTTTAATTATATCAGTTTCAATAGTTTTAGCTACAAAATCAACAATTTCCTTTATTTGAGTTTTTGACAAATGATCTCCATATTTATTATCTAGCTTATCTAGTAAATCTACAATTTTGTTCTCTGCAAAATCCTCTGGATGCAGTTCAGCCAACTGCATTAAGAATTTTTTACATTCATTATATTTTTCATCGCCTATCTTACCCTTAACTAAGTTCAATTCAATTCTTACTTTTGTGACCACCACCGGTACCATAAGCCCTATAATAAAACCCAAGCCACCGTAAATGTAATTAACATAATCCTCCATCCTTTATATAACCTCTCTTAAAATTTCTAAATAACACAAAAAAGCTGCTTACTATATTTTATAAGCAACTTCATGTAATAGTTCCGTATTTATAAAGATAAACAAGCTGAAAGGTTGAATTTGCTAATACCAAATTGATCCTACTAAACTGGAATTTAACTCAGAGTACAAAGTACAGAGGACAGAGTACAGTGAAGGATGATTTTTCTCCGCTGTCGCTACAAAAAATCTTAAACTTAATGCACGCAAAGCGCTTAAAATATAGTGCTCAGCGTAGCTGACACGCACTATATTTTAAGCGCTTTGCGTGCATTAAGTTTAAGATTTTTTGTAGCGACAGCGGAGAAAAATCATCCTTCACTGTACTCTGTCCTCTGTACTTTATACTCTGAGTTAAATTCCAGTTTAACAGGATGAATTTGGCATTAGTCATTTTAACCTTTCAAGTTATCTATCTATACACATCATGCTGTTCCTCTTATTATTAATTTAGATTTAAAGCTTATTTTTTTCTCCTTCACTTCCCCGTTAATTATCTGTATAAGCAATCTAAAAGCTTCCTTACCCATATCATATATTGGCTGTCTTATAGTAGTAAGTTCAGGCTCTACATATTCACAAAAGGATATGTCATCATAGCCTACAACTGATATATCTTTTGGAACCTTAAGCTTTTTCCTCTTTAAGACTTTTATCCCTCCAAGTGCCATTACATCACTACAATATATAATAGCATCTATTTTATCATTTAATTCAAGCAATTTTTCTGTTGAATTTACTCCACCTTCTACAGAATAGTTACCTTCACATACCAAATTTTCATTATACATTTTCAGGTTTTCCGTTATTTCTCTATAAGCTTGAAGTCTTAATTTAGATGTCTCAAGTGACATTGAACCCGTTATAAGTGCTATATTTTTTCTGTTCTTTTTATGCAAGTACTCTACTGCTTCATATATACCTTCTCTGTTTGAGCAAAATACACCACTATAACCTTTAGATGGCTCTACATATCTATCTACTAACACAACTGGTATACCATTATCTCTAAGAATCTCAAGGCTTTTTTGACTATTTCCACCTGAAATAAAAATACTTCCCGATACCAACTTACTCACCAAAAGCTTAGAGTACTTTTCTTCCTTAAAAGAGTTGCTATCAGAATTGCATAGCATAACATTGTAATTCATTTTTCCAGCTGTATCCTCAATGGCTCTAGCAATTTCCGAGAAAAATGGATTTACTATATCCGGAAGAATCAATCCTATAGTATCTGTTTTATTTGTAATTAGGCTTCTAGCAATACTATTTGGAATATAATTTAATTCCTTTGAAATTCTTAGTATATTCTCTCTAGTTCCACTGCTAACATTAATAGGTTTATCATTTAGAACTAATGATACTGTCGCCTTTGATACACCAGCCTTTTGTGCTATATCCGATATGGTTATCTTTTTCATTCAATATCACATCCTGCTTAGAATATTTGCTATTAATATTTTACCAATCTAAAATAAATTAATCTACTACTTTATTTTACTTCTGAAATAGCTCAATGTTTACAGGGACAAAAGCTTTTATATTCTTGCCTTTTATTACCTTAATAGCACTATCCACTGCTGTTTCTCCTTCAACTACTGGCTGCTGCGCAATAGTTGCAGTCATATCATCAGATTTTACTGCTTGTTTTCCATCAAGGGTTCCATCAAAACCTATCACTATTGCATGCTTATTAGCTGTTTTTAAAGCTTTGACAGCTCCTAATGCCATTTCATCATTTTGTGCAAACACAGCATCAAAATCCGGTTTTGCCTGTATTATATTTTCCATAACCGATAAACCTTGCTGTCTATCAAAATTTGCTGTTTGACTTGAAACCACATTAACCTTTGGATTACCATCAACAACACTATGGAAGCCTTTCCCTCTATCTCTTGATGCAGATGCTCCTGGTGTTCCTTGAAGTTCTACCACCTTTATAATTTTTTTATTCTTTAATTTATTTAATATAAACTTAGCTGCCTCTTGTCCACCCTTAACATTATCTGAAGCTATAAAGCTAACTACTTTACCACCATTAGCTTGCCTGTCAACTGTCAAAATTGGGACTTTGTTTTTGTTGACTACTTTAATTGAATTTGATACAGCATCACTATCCGTTGGATTTATAATTATTGCAGAAACTCCTGATTCCACTAAATCTTCAACATTAGACCTTTCTTTTCCTGGATCATTTTGGGAATTAAGAACAATTAAATCATAGCCCATTTTCTTTGCTTCTTTTTCCGCACCATCCTTCATTGAAACAAAGAACGGATTATCTAAAGTTGATATAACCATACCTATCTTATTTTTATTATTTTCAGTGCCACAACCTGATAATATTCCAACAATCATGGTTAAAATGACCGTAATCGCTAATAACTTTTTTTTTCATACTCGCACCTCCAAATTTGTATAATAGCTATAACTTTTACTTTGATTTCTTATCAGCAAGAACTGCAAGAAGTATTACAGCACCCTTAACTATTTGTTGATAGAATGGAGATACATTTATTAGATTTAAACCGTTATTTAGAACTCCTATTATAAGAGCACCTATTATAGTTCCTATTATGCTTCCTTCGCCGCCTACTAAGCTTGTCCCTCCTATTACAACAGAAGCTATTGCATCAAGTTCAAAACCAGTTCCAGCATTAGGTGAAGCTGAACCTATCCTACTTGTTGCTATAATCCACTTAGCCCAGCAGCAGCACCACAAACAACGTATGCAGCAGTTTTAATTTTATTTGTGTTTATTCCAGAAAGTCTTGCTGAATCCTCATTTCCACCTAAAGCATATATATATCTTCCAAATCTAGTTTTAGTTAAAAAATAATACGCGATGATTAAAACTATTATAGTTATTATGACTGGAAGTGGTATTATCCCTATCATTTTATTTCCTATAGAATTATAAGAATCTGGAAGAGAAGATATTGGGTTCCCATTTGTATAAACATAAGTTACACCTCTAAAAATAGTCATTACTGCAAGAGTGGCTACAAAAGCTTGTATCTTTCCTTTGGATATTACGAATCCATTAATAAATCCAACTAAAATACCAATTATTATTGGAAGCACTATAGCTAAAAATATACTTCCTGTTGATTTTATAGTTACAGCAGAAACTGCACCACATATTGCAAGTATTGAGCCAACAGAAAGATCAATTCCCCCTGTCAATATAACAAAAGTCATACCTATAGCTATGATAGCGTTTACAGCAACTTGATTCAATACATTAGTTATATTACTTAAAGTTAGAAACCTTGGAGTTATTATTGATATTAAAATGCAAAGTACAACTAAAGCTAATATAGATTTATTTTTTAATAATTTACTTTTCAAACTTGTATTCATAATTTTTCACTCCTTTAATCATTAAGACCTACAGCTAATTTCATAATTGATTCTTGATTTGCTGCTTCCCTTTTTAACTCTCCAGCCAAATGTCCTTCATGCATAACTATTATTCTATCGCTTATTCCAAGAATTTCAGAAAGATCCGATGAAATCATTATTACTGCCTTGCCCATTGACTTTAATTCATTTAGTAATTCATATATTTCTTTCTTTGCTCCTACGTCTATTCCCCTTGTTGGCTCATCTATTATAAACACTTTAGGTGATAATAAAAGCCACTTTGCAATAATAACCTTCTGCTGATTACCTCCACTTAAATTTTTAATTATTTGCTTTGCATTTGGAGTTTTTATAGAAAGTTTCTTTATATAATCCTCTATATCTTTCTTCTCCGCTGATGTATTAATGCTCTTAAAAGAATTTTCATAACCTTTAACATTTGCAAGCGTCATGTTTTCTGCAACGGATAAACCAAGTACTAATCCTTCCTTTTTCCTATCTTCCGGCAAATAACATATTCCACTTTGTATAGCATCCTTAATGCAATTTATCTTTACCTCACTGTCATCTACAAATATACTCCCATTTGACTTTTTATACTCACCAAATATAGTCTTAGCAAGTTCAGTCCTGCCGGAACCCATAAGTCCTGAGACTCCTAATATCTCTCCTGCTCTAACCTTAAAGGATACATTTTCTATTTTTCCTTTGCAGCTTAAATCTTTAACCTCCAACATCGTATTTCCTTTATCTATCTTTTTATATGGAAATTGATCTTCTATTTTTCTTCCAACCATCATAGTTATAAGTTTATCGTTATCAACATCTTCTACCCGGCACTGCCCAACAAACTTTCCATCTCTTAGCACTGTAATTCTGTCACATATCTCGAATATTTCTTCCATTCTGTGTGAAATATATATAACAGCAAAATTTCTCGATTTTAAATTCTTTATAACTTCAAACAGCTTTTTTGTTTCTACATCAGTTAACGCCGTAGTTGGCTCATCCATTATTATTACACTAGTATTTTTAGTAAGTGCCTTTGCAATTTCTACCATCTGCATTTCCCCTACACTTATCTCGCTAACCAAAACATTAGGATCTATTTTACAACCAACCTGATCTAAAAACATTTTTGCTCTTCCATCTTCTAATTTCTTATTAATAGAGCCCGTTACTTTGTTAACCTTTTCATTCCCGAGAAATATATTTTCTGCAACCGTCAAATTAGAAAGTACACTTAATTCTTGGTGAATGATTGTTATTCCTAATTTTTCCGATTCCTTTATGCCATTTATGTTTACTTCCTTTCCGGATATTTCTATCTTTCCTTTGTCTTTTGTATAAACGCCGCTTAATATTTTCATCAAAGTAGACTTGCCAGCACCATTCTCACCAAGAAGAGCCATAACCTCTCCAACATAAACCGTTAAATTTACATCTTCTAAAGCTTTTACTCCTGGAAACGACTTTGATATACCAGTCATTTTTAATAGTGGCTTTTTTTCCTCCATTTTAATCACTCCTTAAAAAAACACTCCAGATTTTAATATTATATTAGAGAATGGAGTTTGCTCTCCTGTTCTAATAACTGCTCTGCAAGCTTTAAGTCTGCTTTTAAGTTCTTCATGAGATATAAAATTAATTTTTACATCTCCAACAGCTTCTAAAATTTTATCATAAACTTCTTTGCTTTCTTCCACTGTTTCCTTAGCTATAAAAACTTCTTCAATTTGAAGTTCTATTAAAACAGCTTTAAGCGTTTCAATAAATCCTGGTACATTCTTTATAAGAGCTAAATCTATTCTTCTCGTTTCTTCTGGAATAGGAAGACCACAATCTCCTATTGCAATGGTATCTGTATGTCCCATTTTAGATATAACTTCCGATATATTACTATTTAGTATTCCGATCTTTTTCATGACCAATCTTCCTCTCTAAAGATAAACCACCTTGAAACTTAAAATTTATTTGTAACAAAATGCCGTCTTCTGGGCATTTTGGTGCACATGAATTTCAATAGTTGAAGCGGTTTATATATATTTATAAATCTCATTTACTTCCTTCAAATATGGAATAGATGGCTGTGCTCCTTTTTTCTGAACTGCTATAGAAGATACCTTGCTTCCAAACTTAACAGCTTCCTTTAGGTTTTCAAAAGAAATTTTTTCTGAATCTATTTTTGATACTACCGCACCCAAAAAGCTATCCCCTGCAGCTGTAGTATCAATAGCTTTAACCTTATATGCTGGTATAAGTTCTGCATTTTCTTTTGTAACAATTATCGCTCCATTTTCACCAAGAGTTGTTATAACAGCTTTAACTCCTTTATCTAAAAAGAACTTTGAAGCTTCTTTAGCACTACTAACATCTTTAACCTCTATCCCTGTAAGCTTATATGCTTCTGTTTCATTAGGTACTATAATATCTGTATTTTCTATAAGCTCATCACTTAAAGTTTTAGCTGGTGATGGATTAAGTACTGTCATTTTGTTATATTTTTTAGCCATCTTAAAAGCTTCAGCAGCTGCATCCATTGGTGTTTCTAATTGAGTCACTAAAATGTCGCTGTCTCTAATTGCCTCCTGTGCTTCTAATATCTCAGATTTTGATATATTCATATTTGATCCTGGTACAACAATTATTGAATTATTACCATCTTTATTTACAGTTATGATTGCCATTCCTGTTGATTCATTATAATCTTTTAAAACATATTTTGTACTTATATTGTCAGCTTCGAGCCCCTTTAATAAAGCATTTCCGTTTTCATCTTTTCCTACCTTTGCTATCATATAAACTTCTGCGCCACTTCTTTTAGCTGCTATTGCTTGATTTGCACCTTTTCCACCTGGAATCTTTTTTACATTATTGCATAGTATTGTTTCTCCAACCCTTGGCATAGAATCCACTGCCACTACCATGTCCATATTCATACTTCCAAAAAACAAAGCTTATTCATTTTCTCACCTCTATCAATATTTCTAATTTGGTAAAGCGGTTTACTAACTCTGTAATTTAATAATAGTTTATTTGCTTTATTTTTGCAATACCAAGTGTAAACATTTAACTTCAATAATAAACCGTTTTACCAATGTAATGTATTATTTAAATTGAAATGCTCTTTCAAACTCAATATTTTAGTTTTCCTTATAAATGCACATTAAATTACATCTGAATAAAGAAAGAATGTCAAAAAATAGTAGCCCCCACTCGCAATTGGATGCTACTATTTTTTAATCTGATAATCTTTTGATAGAGAATTCCATTTTATACTGTTTCATTCCATTGATTCTGTAATTTATTTTCTTCCATCCACATCACTGCATCTAATAATATCTCCTCAATCACTAAGGTATCATGTTCTTCTGCCTGTTTTATCATAGATTATCCTCCCTAAATTACTATTTGTCTATTACTCAATTTTGTTCCTTATTTTATTAGAACATATTTATAAATATACTATTACTTATGATACGGTATTTCAGCTTATAAAAACGTCCTTAGACAAGTCATATCAACGTCTAAGACTAAAAGTCTTACTTACTTATGGTACAGTTCTCCGTAAATAATCCCAAACCTAGTCACTAATTTCACTTAAAAAGCTTTCCCCATTATCAACTTTTTCCGTACCTAAAATTTCTGCCACCGTCTGTCCTATGTCCGAGAAAGTTTTCCTTGTGCCCAAATTTACATTCTTCTTAATCTCTTTTCCATAAGCTATAAACGGTACATACTCTCTTGTGTGATCTGTTCCATGCGCCGTAGGGTCGCAGCCATGATCAGCAGTAATAAATAAAACATCATCATCGTTCATATTACTCATTATTTCTAGAAGCCTTGCATCAAAGTCCTCAAGTCCCTTTCCATAAGCTTTAACATCTCTTCTGTGTCCCCACTTCATATCAAAATCAACAAGATTAGTGTATATCAAGCCCTTTTTATCGGTTTTCATGTATTCTATAGTCTTATCTACTCCATCCATGTTATCCTTTGTATGAACTGCTTCTGTAATACCCTTTCCTTCAAATATGTCTTCTATTTTGCCAACTGCCATTACACTTTTTCCAGACTTTTTTATTTTATCAAGTACTGTATCATAAGGAGGTTCAAGTGAAAAATCCCTTCTGTTTGGTGTTCTAGTAAATCCGCCCTTCTTTTCTCCAACAAAAGGTCTTGCTATAACCCTTGCTACAGCATGTTTTCCTGTTAATATTTTTCTTGCTTTTCTGCATATATCATAGAGCTCTTCTGGTGGAACAACAGCTTCATTAGCAGCTATCTGAAAAACACTGTCTCCAGAGGTATATACTATAAGCTTCCCTGTTTTTATGTGTTCCTCTCCAAGTTCATCCAAAATAACTGTTCCAGAAGCTGGCTTGTTGCCTATGATTTTTCTACCTACTGCCTTTTCAAAAGCATCAACTATCTCAGCTGGAAATCCATTTGGATAGGTTGGAAAGGGAGTTTTTGAAATTATTCCGGTCATTTCCCAGTGACCAGTAGTAGTATCTTTTCCTACTGAAGCCTCTGCAAATCTTCCATAAGCGCCAAGAGGTTCGCTGCATTTTTCTATACCTTCCATGGTATCTATATCTCCAAGCCCAAGCTTAACTAAATTAGGTATGTTTATTCCTCCAAGGCTTTTAGAAATGTGCCCAAGGGTATTTGAGCCCGCATCTCCGTACTTATCAGCATCATACATTTCTCCCATTCCCACACTATCAAGTACAATCCATATAACCCTGTTTATCATAATATCGAGGTTGCTGCAATAAAAATTGTTATATCATAACTTAATCAATGCACAATTCACAGTTCACAATGCACAATGAAGGATGATTTATCTTCCTCTCGTCAGATAAATCTAAAATTATATAAAAACACAATGTGATGTTCGGCTAGCTAAACGAACGCTATAAAGTATTATTTCAAAATGGCATCAGCAATAAGTTTTAGATTTTCTGTAGCAAAGCGGAAGAAAATCATCCTTCATTATGAACTGTGCATTGTGAATTAATTTAATTGACATTCTCTATAAATTTGTTATTAAACAATTATTAGTACAGCCTCCTCTTTCCACCTCTTTTCTAAAATTACGTGTATAAATCAAATTATTACATTCTAAAGATTTCATGTAATTCCCATATACCCCATTATATCATTTTTTCATCAGCTTCTGAATATCATCAAAAACATGTGCGTTGTAATCACCATGAACAGTCACCTTACATATATCATAAAGCTTTTCGAGCTGCTTTACTATTTGTTCTAGTTTATCATCATTCTTTACGAGCAAGTACATGCAGCTTTCTTCTCCAGTACCTATTCTTGAACAAAGAATTCCTTCAAGGTTAAAGGCACGTCTTGCAAAAAGACCTGTTATATGTGACATTACTCCTGGATGATTTACTACTACAAGTTCTATTATTACATTTTCAACACTATTCATGCATATTACCTCCCAACATTGTGCTATTACTTCCTCCTGGTGGCACCATAGGCAATACATTTTCAAAAGGATATATAGGAGCATTTATAAGACATGGTCCTTGTTTTGCAAATGCTTCACTTAAAACCTTATCATCATTTAAATTATAGCCTTTAACACCAAAACCGTTTGCTATTGCTGCAAAATCATGCCCCATAGGAAAATCACTTGCAATATAGTTTTTATCATAAAAAAAGCTCCTGCTGCTGTCTTACAAGCCCTAAGTGGGAATTATTCATAACAACTATAGTTACATTGAGGTTAAGTTCTGCAAGTGTCGCTAATTCTTGAATATTCATTAAAAATGATCCATCACCACTTATGCATACAACTTTTTTATTTGGATTAGCAAGTGCTGCTCCAATAGCTGCTGGAAGACCAAAGCCCATAGTTCCAAGTCCACCCGAGGTAATGAAGGTTCTTGGCTTTCTAAATTTATAATACTGTGCTACCCACATTTGATGCTGCCCTACGTCCGTTGTTATTATAGTATCTTCATCAAGTAAATTATTTATAGCCTCCACTAAATTTATGGGATGAGACAAACTTTTATCCTCATGAGGTTTATAAACAGGATACTTCTTTTTAAGCCCATTTATGCGACTAATCCAGTTTAATCTTTCATCTTCCTTTACTCTAGGTATTAGTTCTCTTAGAACCTCATTTATATCTCCTGCAATGGAATAGTCGCTTTTTCTAAGCTTATCTATTTCTGCTGGATCAATATCAACATGAATAAAGGCTGCATTAGGACAAAACTTATCTATGTTACCAGTAGCCCTATCATCTAATCTTATTCCAAACCCTAAAATAAGATCTGCCTCTTCCATTATTAAATTTGTATATGCAGCTCCATGCATGCCAAACATACCCAAGTATAAAGGATTCTCTGCATCCAAGATTCCAAGTCCCATTAAGGTTGCTGCAACTGGTATATTATTTTTATAGGCAACTTCCTTTACTAAATCCTCAGAATTAGAATTTATTATCCCCCGCCTATGCACATTACAGGTTTTTTAGCATCGTTAATCATTTTTGCTATCTTTTCAATTTCCAAGACCTTCAAACAGCTTTTCTTTGAATAATTATTCAAATCTTCTGAAATTTCCAATTCTATTTCTTCCATTTGCACATCCTTAGGTATATCTACTACTACAGGACCAGGTCTTCCTTCCTTAGCTATTTTAAAGGCTTCTGGTATAACCTTCTTTAATTCCTTCGCTGACCTTACAAGAAAATTATGCTTTGTTATTGGAAGCGTAAGTCCATAGGTATCAACCTCTTGAAAAGCATCTGTTCCTATATCCTTATACGGAACTTGACCAGTTATTGCAACGATAGGTATTGAGTCAAGTTTAGCATCTGCAATAGCCGTAATAAGATTTGTAACTCCCGGTCCTGAAGTTGCAAAGCAAACTGTTGCCTCTCCTGTTGTTCTTGCAATACCATGGCATATAAAACCAGCCCCTTGTTCATGTCTTGCTAAAATGTGTTTTATCCTACTCTTATGAAGCTCATTATATATTGGCAAATTAGATCCGCCTGGAATTCCCGCAACAAGTTTTATTCCCTCTTTTTCAAGAAGTTTTATTGTAATTTCAGCCCCACTGCATTTCATGAATAACACCCCTTTTATAAATTATATTAATAACTACCTTTAAGCTTTTTACTAGTTAAAAATTATTTTTCTCCAATTAACTCTTTTTCGGAGTAGAGAGTAAAGAGTATAGAATAGAGTGAATGTTAATTTTCTGCTGAAGCCGAAAGAAAGATAAATCAACCATAACTCTACTCTCTGCTCTAACATTTATAAAATTACCTGCAATACTTCATACCTGTTCTCTAAGCATTCCCTACACTTTTCCCCATATAACAAAAAAGCTCCATCCTTAAAAATAAAGGACGAAGTCTTAAATTCGCGGTACCACCTAAATTCGTACATTAAGTACGCTCTCAATATAATACAGGCAAATGCCGATATTATTTTCCTTTTAACGGTGGAACTCCGTTGAAGTCTACTTACCAATATGGCGTTCGGTTCAAAGCTCAAAGACTACCTTCTATGTATCCTTCATAGGAAATTCACACCTATATAAATTTTCAAGGAAATCTGATATTTATTCTCATAAAATTCGTAGAAGCATCGAGACTTTATGAGAATAAATAGCGATTTGCTAATAAAAATTATATACATTCCTTCTCTTTATTTCAGAAATACATATACTCCTTCTTATCAAAGCTTTTAAATATTGAAATTATATTAGCAAATCAAACTTAAATCGTCAAGCAGTATAATAAATATTTTTTCTTTTATAGATTTAATTATATAAAATTTATTAAATGTGCAGAATGTCTTTTATTTTTTTTGCTATGTTAATATAATGTTAATATTATATTTTAAAATTTATAAGTTTTTAAGATTGCTACTTATAATTTGTGTAATTTTACACAAATTGCAGCGAACTATTTAATCACTAGAATGCTGCATTTAAATGGATAGCAAATTATAAATGAGTAATCCTTAGAGCTCATTTATGACATAAATTCTATTAACAATCTTTTAAAACATAACTTAAAATTCACCAAAGCTTTTTTCAGTATTACATAATTGTTCCATATAATGCATTTATATACCTTGATTTTTTTTATTTTTACTATAAAATTTAAAATATAATGAATTTTAGAGGTGAAAAAGATGAACTCAATAGGAATCGTAAGGAAAGTTGACGAATTAGGAAGAATTGTAATTCCAAAAGAAACTAGATCTCAGTTGACTATAAGTGAAGGTGACTCATTAGAAATATTTATTGACGAAGAAGAAAACCATATCGTTTTAAGAAAATACGCACCAGGCTGCACATTTTGCAACTCATTAAGTGATATTACCTACTTTAAAGGGGTACGTATTTGTAAAGAGTGTTTGGACAAGCTAAAATCACTAGAAAAATAATATAAAAAAGTTTATACATTTAAAAATGGTTGCAGCATTAAAAATAAAAATTACAATAAACTGTATACAAATTTCTTAATGCGCAGCCATCTTATCTAATCATTTATTCTTCAATTACACAGGACAATCTTTTAAATTTCCATATTTTTCTTTGCATTTACATAAATGAAGTTATTTATTTTATAATATCAAAGGAAACTCTCTCTTTTCCATTAACATATATATCTGTAGCTTTAGGTTCAGTTTTTGCTAAAACTTTACCTCTTCTTATAGAATATAAAATTTCTGCTTGTTTTCTTATAGCATCGTACTCATCCTCCGCATTTAATATTATAAGATTTGCAGGCTTACCTACTTCTATTCCGTAACTATCCTCGATATGAAGAGTTTTTGCACTATTTTTAGTTATTAAATCTATAGAATTTACTATTTGATCATATCCCATAAGCTGGCACACATGTATTCCCATTTGAAGAACTTGAAGCATATTGCCTGTACCCATTGGATACCATGGATCGCATATATCATCATGTCCAAAGCATACATTAATATCAGCCTCAAGCATTTCCTTTACCCTTGTAATTCCACGTCTTTTAGGATACGTATCAAATCTTCCTTGAAGGTGCGTATTTACAATAGGATTTGAAACAAAATTCATATTAGACATTTTTAATAATCTAAACAATTTATATGCATAAGCATTGTTATATGAATGCATAGCTGTTGTATGACTTGCAGTAACTTTTTCTCCTATACCATACTTATGAGCCTCTGCTGCAACCACTTCAACAAATCTTGACTGCTCGTCATCAATTTCATCACAATGAATATCTACGAGCTTATCATATTTTACTGAAAGTTCTATAGCTTTCTTTACAGAATCAACCCCATATTCCCTTGTAAATTCAAAATGTGGTATTGCCCCTACTACGTCTGCTCCAAGTTTAATCGCTTCTTCCAAAAGCTCGTATCCATTTGGAAAAGAATTAATACCTTCCTGTGGAAATGCAACTATTTGTATATCAACAAAATCCTTCATTGCCTCTTTTACTTTTATTAAAGCTTTCAATGCCGTAAGCTCTGGATCTGTAACATCTACATGAGTTCTTACATACTGTATACCATTTGCAATTTGCCATTTTAAGGCTGTTGTTGCTCTTTTTATAACATCCTCTTCTGTAAGCATTTCCTTTCTAAGCGCCCAAGTCTCTATTCCTTCAAATAAAGTTCCACTTATATTCCACTTTGGCTCTCCTGCTGTAAGTGTTGTATCAAGATGAACATGAGGTTCAACAAATGGTGGAAGTGCAAGTTTTCCATTTCCAGCTATTACTTCTTTATCTTCTATTTTTATGTTTTGTGCAATATCTTTTATTATTCCATTTTCAATTAAAATATCGTAATTTCCCTTCTTATTTCTAAGCTTAACACCCTTAATTAACATTTACCTAGCTTCCTTTCTGTAAAACAAACTACTGCATATATAATATAAAACTCCTGAGAATACGATTATAGGATAAATTGCCCCAATACTCTTTGTAAATATAGATAAGTTTTTGATTGATAAATATACTACAACAGAAGCAACCCAGACTCCAATAGTTATAAGGTTAAATCCACCTTTAAACCAATACTTTCCACTTTCATTATCAAAGTCTTTTACGATGTATTTTTTTCTTTTAACCAAATAGTAATCCACTATCATAATTCCAAAAATGGGTCCAAACACCATACCTATATAATCAAGAAACATTTCAAAAGAATCTAAAAAACTTGATACATATATTGGAACTATCGTAAGAAGAGCTGCTAATATAGTAACTGTAAAAAGTGCTGTCTGCGATTTAATCTTTTTGTTTAAATTTGTAAGTGAAATTCCAGCACCCATAAGGTTTATCGCATTAGCTGTAGTACTTGTAAGGATTATAACCAAAAGAGCTATAGCACCTAGCCCAAGCTTGCTTACAATAGTACTTGGATCAGAATTATTCGGATCATACACTCCTGTTGTAACTGCAGTTCCTATTGCTCCAATTATTCCAACAAAGGCAAACCAAAACAAACCAACATTTGCTCCTATTATTGGCGCTACAGTAGAAGCTTTTTTAGATTTACTGTACCTTGTAAAATCTGCTATAGCAGGCACCCAACCCAAGCTAAAAGCAGCCATTGCATCAAAAGCAGCTCCTATATTCATAGCTTTGTTAGCTGGAGGCCTCCAACTTATTATCTTAGCTATTGGCACTTGTTTTAAAACAACAACAGTTTCCCAAACTCCTAAAATAAGTATAAATACAACCCCTATTTTTTCAACCATCTTTACAGATTTATGTCCTGTTGCAATTGAAATCAAATGAAGCAAACTCATAATTATAATTCCTATAAACATTGTTGTATTGCTTCCTTTTGAACCATAAGCAGGAAGGCCGAATATATCCTTTAATATGTAACTTATAGATATGGCCGCTATAAATGTATTAACTGCAGTCCACCCAACAAATTGTGTAATATTTAATATTGACGGAAGAAAGCTTCCTCTTACCCCAAAGGATGGTCTTGTAAGTGCCATTGTTGAAGTTCCAACTTTGTAGCCTATAAATCCTATTAGTGCCATTATTATATACGCAATTGGATTTGAAATTAAAGTAACTAATACTGCACCACCAAAAGCTGCTCCAGCTACCACCCCACCTACATACCAAGTCCCATTATTAGCGTTAGCACCAATCCAAGTGGTAAGCATGTCCAAAAAGCTTATGGTTCTATCACTTTCTGGTACTGTTTCAAGTGCAGAATATTCCTTGTGTATTTGTCCTTCTTTTGTTTGACTATTTTCCATTTATATCCTCCTCATTAGCAAATTAATATTTGATTACTAACCTTTATATATATTACTATATTTTACTCAAAAATAACATATATTTTATTAAATTATCAAAGAATCATGTTTCAAATTATTTTTATAATAAATTTATAAATATATTTACACTTTAGACTCCTAAATAAACCAATATTACCTCAAAATATATGCAAGGTGGCTCTTTTTTTATTTATAAATTTATGTCACAATATATATAGTGAAACTAGCTCAAATACAAACTATATATGCACTATAATCCTTTGAAGGTTGGTATTTTGGTACATAAATAGTTTAAGTTTCGCAATGGTTCCACTATATATAGAGGTGTAAATATGATTTTTGATTTAAAATTAAATAATAAAAGCTCTAAAAGATTGCAAATTGAAAATTATATAAAGAAATTAATTAACGAAGGACTGCTTCAAAGGGGCGAAAAGTTACCTTCAACAAGAGAAATGGGTTTAATGCTAAAAGTAAGCAGGAATACCATAATAAAAGTATATGAAGCTCTTTGTGATGAAGGTTTTATATGCACAACAAAAGGTAAAGGTACCTTTGTTTCAAGTAAAAAAACTCGCTCCAATGATGGCCAATATTTTACCTGGAATACGATAATTAATGATTATGCAAAAAAAGCAGAAAATTTAGATATAATAAAGCATGAAATGAGAAGCAAAAAAGGCATGATTTCCTTTGACAGTATTTCACCAGATAAAAACTTATTTGATTTGGAAGAGTTTAAAAGAGATTTTTTAAACATACTTTCACTTGAAGGTAATAACATATTAAATTACGGATATGCAAAAGGATATAAACCTCTAATTGAACACCTAGAAAAATATATGAGTAATAAGGGAATCGATTTCAAAAACAAAGATATGCTTATAACCAATGGATTTACAGAGGGGTTTGATATCGTTCTATCATCCATTACAAAACCTCATGATAAAATAATTTGTGAAAACCCTACTCATAATACAGCAATAAAACTTATGAAACTTCATAATTTAAATATCACTGGTATAGATATGGAGGATGATGGAATAAACATTTCAATGCTTGAGAAAGAGTTAAAAAAAGGTGCTTTGCCTAAAGCGGCGTATTTAATACCTTCATATCACAATCCAACAGGTATTGTGATGTCTCCTGAAAAACGCCTATCTATACTTAAATTATTAAATGATTATAGGATTCCAATAATTGAAGACGGTTTTAATGAAGAACTAAGATATTCAAATTCAACCATAACTCCAATAGCTGCATTAAGTGGAAGCGGAAATAGCGTTATATATATAGGAAGTTTCTCAAAAATACTTTTTCCTGGAATGCGAATTGGGTGGATAGCAGCAGATAAAGAGCTTATATCATATCTTGAGAGTGTAAAGAGAAGTAGAAATATCCATACTTCTTTTTTAGACCAAGCAATATTATATGAATATCTCAAGGTTGGCAATTTTGATAAATACGTTAAAAGAGCAAAAAAATATTACAAGGAAAAATATGAGCTTGCAATAAAGTATGCTAATTTATATATACCTTATACAAAACTATCCGGTGAGGGAGGACTTCACATTTTTGTAGAAGTTAAAGGCATAAATTCAAGAGATATACTTAAAGAATGCTATAAAAAAGGAGTAATTTTCACTCCCGGTGATATATTTTTTACTAATAATGAAGGCAAAAACACTTTTAGACTTGGTTTTTCGAGGGTAGATAGAAGCGAAATAAAAGCTGGTTTTAAAATAATAGGTGACACTATAAAAGAATTTTTAAGGAGGATTTAAATTGAAGTTTTCAAGTAGAATTTTAGATATGGATTTTTCACCAATAAGAAAGCTTGCTCCATACGCAAAGGAAGCAGAAAAAAGAGGAATAAAGGTATACCATTTAAATATAGGTCAGCCAGATGTTAAAACACCTGATACGTTTTTTCAAGGTGTTACTAACTTTAATGAGGAAATAGTTAAATATTCAGATTCTCAAGGCATAGACATGCTTATAGACAGCTTTGTACAATCACTTGCAGATGCTAACATATACTTTGATAAAGATGAATTAATGATAACTCACGGCGGAAGCGAAGCAATTCAATTTGCAATCATGGCCACCTGTGATCCTGGAGATGAAGTTATATCACCCGAACCATTTTATTCAAATTACAGCAGCTTTGCTAAAGTAGCTGGTGCTCATATAGTTCCTGTTGAAACAAAAATAGAGAATGATTTTCATCTTCCAACTAAAGAAGAAATTGAAGCTAAAATAACGGATAAAACAAAATGTATACTTATTTCGAACCCTTGTAACCCTACTGGAACAGTCTATTCGTATGAAGAGCTTAAGATGCTTGGAGAAATCGCAAAAAAACATGATTTATTTATAATATCAGATGAAGTTTATAGACAATTTATATTCGATAACGTTCCTTATAACTCTTGTATGCACTTAACTGACATACTTGACAGAATCATACTTGTAGATAGTATTTCAAAACATTACAGCGCATGTGGTGCTAGAATAGGACTCGTTGCTTCTAAAAATAAAGAACTTATGCATCAAATACTAAAATTATGTCAGGCAAGACTTTGCGTTTCAACCATAGAACAATATGCAGCTTCAAACTTAATAAACACTATGAATAGCTACATTACAGAGGTAAAAATGCAGTATAAGAGGAGAAGAGATATAATGTACAATGCTCTTTCAAACATACCTAATATAATTTGCAGTAAACCAAAGGGAGCCTTTTATATGCTTGCAAAACTTCCTGTAGATGATGCAGAAGAATTCGCAAAATGGCTTCTTACAGATTTTTCTTATGATAATCAAACTGTAATGTTTGCTCCAGGTTCAGGCTTTTATGCAACAAAGGGACTTGGCAAAAATGAAGCTAGATTTTCATACTGCACAAGTATTGAAGATATAGAAAATTCAATGGTCATCTTAGAAAAAGCTTTAGAAGAATATTGCGAAGTAACAGTATCTTGAGATATTAAATGGAAACTATAAAAATTTTAAGAGAGTGCCTGCTTTAGGCTCTAGAAGGATAATGGGCAAAGCCCAAACCTCGTGTATGTTTACTCGCCTGTGGCTCAAACAGATTGAAACTTCTAAGCCTTTTAACAATCATCACCTAAGATTTATTAGCTTTCATTTAAATCATCTCTTCAATACTGTTACTTCGCTAAACCGGAAATGCAAGGTAAAATTTTTCTCCGGTTCCCTACGAAAAATGCACTGTAAACATGGTTAATTAATGAAACTTAATAATATTTTGTTTAGATAATGTATTATTAAGGTTTACATCTAAAATTCCGTAGGTACGGAGGAATTTTTTCCTTGCACTACCGTGGTAGCGAAGCAATACTGCTGAAGGAACAATTTAAAAAAGTTCTAATAAATCTTGGTAAAAAAATCATAAAATCCTAAGATATTTCAATAACTCTCTATCGGTCAAACAAATTGAAATATCTAAGTATTTTATGATTTTTTACCTTAGATTTATAGAATTTTTTTAATGTTGCAAAGCAGTATTACTTCGCAATATTTTTAAATTCCACACTTAACCATGGCAGTTATAATTTTAATTTCATTTGAAGAATTATTCACAATATTAATTTCTTCCTCCCAATCTGAATAACTTATAACAAATAAATCCCTCTCATCTACATGAAACTTGTCATCTTTAATTTGAACTTCAATACTTCCTCCTACAGGATAAAAGTACTGGCTAACATTAAATCCATTTTCCGTGCAGTTTAGTTCAATGGAGATTTTATCTTTAACATCTAAAACATCTAAACTTCCATTGCAATCCTGCGACGTCATTAAATTAAAATCTGAAGCCTTTCCAAAGCCTTTAGTTGTCCAGTCACCCATAAAACTGTCTTTTTCAAATGGCTTTAAGGTAACCTTATATCTGCTTTCATGTTCTAAGGTAGTTTCCCCGTGAATAACCATTAATTCTCTTGAAAAACCCGGCAAGTAAGTAAACGTAGACTCTTGTACATCCATTGTTGCAGAGCTTATCCTCCACATAAAATTTCTATCCTTGTATTTAGAGTCTTCTGGATAAATATAAAGTTCTGTAGTCTGCCCACCTGACCATTTTGAAACTGAATACTCTTCCTTTTTTATTATTTTGGTTTTGTAATTCATTTATGTATTCACCAACCTTTAAAATAGAGTAGAGTGAATGTAGATTTACCTTTCGTTTCACTTAGGTAAATCTTAAAACTTAATAGTGTCAGCTGCGCTAAACACTATGTTTTACGCCATGCGTGAGCATTAAGTTTTAGATTTTTCCAAGCATAGCGTAGAAAAAATCATCCTTCACTGTGAATTGTGCACTGATTCAACTTCCAATTTAGTAGGATCAATTTGGTATTAGCAATTTCAACCTTTCAGCTTGTTTATCTTTAGTACTTATTAATCAATTTTATCTCACCATTTTTTACTACCGTATCTACAATATTAATTCCTGTATTGTACATAAGGTATTTATAGCTTGGGTATTTTAACATAAGCAAATCTGCCTTTTTTCCAATTTCAATGCTTCCTATAGAAGCTTCTCTATCCAAGGCTGCTGCTCCGTTTATAGTGAGAGCTGTTAAAATTTCCTCTGGGGTCATTCTCATCTTTATACATGCCAAAGAAATTATAAGTGGTATTGAGTTAGAGAAACAACTTCCAGGGTTATAGTCACTGCCTAAAGCAACAGCACAGCCATCATCTATCATTTTTCTTGCATTAGCAAAAGGCTTATCGAGTGTAAAAGCAGTAGCAGGAAGTAAAACAGATACAACTTTGTTTTTTGCCATCTCTTTTATTCCTTCATCTGATACATTTAGTAAATGATCTGCGGATATTGCACCAATTGAGCTTGCAAGTTCTGCTCCTCCAAAAGACGAAATTTCATCAGCATGAACCTTTAATTTAAATCCTAATTTTTTAGCTTCCAAAAGTAGCTTCCTTGATTCCTCTATAGAAAAAACACCATCTTCACAAAACACATCGCAAAACTCAGCAAGCTTATTTCTAACTATATATGGGTAAAGTTTTTCAATCATAAAATCAATATACTCATCATTTTTGCCTTTATATTCTTGCGGAGTTGCATGAGCCCCTAAAAAAGTTGACACAACGTCTACTGGATGACTCTCATCTAGTTTTTTCATAACTTTAAGTTGTTTTGTTTCCGTTTGAAAGTCAAGCCCGTATCCACTTTTCCCTTCAACCGTTGTTATTCCAAAGCCAAGCATAGAATTAAGCCTATCGAGTCCAACTTCATAAAGCTCTTTAAGCGTCATGTTTCTTGTTTTTTTCACTGTACTTTCTATGCCGCCATCGTTATTCATGATCTCCATGTAACTCGTTCCATTGATTCTTTGAAAAAATTCTTCTTCCCTGTACCCACCAAAAATAAAATGAGTATGGGCATCAACAAAACCAGGCACTATAGATTTATCCTTAGCATCTATAATATTGTATTTACTTAAATTATACTTTCTAGTAATACTCGTAGTCGGACCTACATCTCTAATTAAACCATTTTCAATTACAATAGATCCATTTTTAATAATAGAAATATCATTCATTTCTTTACCATATTTAGCTTTACTTCCAGTTGGTGTTGCAATTTCACTCGCATTAAAAATAATTATTTTATCCATTGTTCTCCTCTTTAAAATAGCTTTTAATATTTTCTTTTATTAATTTTTCATCCGCTAAATATGGCAAAGTTATGTGGCTTTCACCTTTGTATTTTTCATTAAATTTAACCACAGTTTCTATTGAATGTTCGTTTCTAGCCCAGCTTCTTCTTGCTACGCCTCCCATTACATCCCACATAATAGCACTCTTTATAATTTCATCGGTTTTTTCGCTTCCATCAAGTACAAGCCCAAAGCCTCCATTTATTGATTTTCCTATTCCAACTCCACCACCATTATGAAGAGCTACAAGGCTCATGCCTCTTGCCGCATTTCCTGCATAACATTGAATTGCCATATCAGCCATTACATTACTTCCATCTTTTATATTTGCTGTTTCTCTAAATGGCGAATCAGTTCCACTTACATCATGATGATCTCTTCCCATCATAACAGGTCCTATTTCACCATTTCTAACCATTTCATTGAATTTAAGAGCTATATCCCTTCTACCTTCTGCATCTTGATAAAGTATTCTTGCTTTAGTTCCAACCACTAATTTATTTTCCTCTGCGTCTCTTATCCAGTTGTAGTTGTCTCTATCCTGATATCTTCTATTTGGATCAATGCAACTCATTGCCGCCTTATCAGTTTTTATTAAATCTTCATCTTTTCCACTTAAGCATACCCACCTGAATGGTCCATAACCATAATCAAATAACTGTGGTCCCATAATATCTTCAACATATGATGGAAGTACAAAACCATCTTTATCATCAATGCCATTTTTAGAAATTTCCTTAACTCCAGCATCATATACTGCCTTTAAGAAAGAGTTACCATAGTCGAAGAAATATGTTCCCTTATCTGTACATTTTTTTATAAGTTCATAATGATGTCTTAAGCTTTTATCTACAAGCTCTTTAAATTTTTCTCTGTCACTACTTAGTAATTTTGTTCTCTCCTCAAAGGTAAGCCCTTGTGGACAGTATCCACCATCATATGCAGCATGACATGAAGTTTGATCTGACATCAAGTCAACTTTTATATCATTCTTAACCACATATTCAAGCAAATCAACTATGTTGCCATGATATGCAATAGATATAGTTTCTTTTTTATCTAAATACTCTTTTGCTATTTTAAATATTTCGTGCAAATCATCTGATACTTTACTTACCCAACCTTGATCAAATCTTGTTTTTATTCTTGATTCATCAACCTCTGCTATAATGCCAACGCCTCTTGATATTTCAACCGCTTTTGGCTGAGCACCACTCATTCCACCAAGTCCTGAAGTTATGAATAAATGTCCTCTCAAATCTCCATCATTAGGTATTCCAAGCTTCATTCTGCCCGCATTTAAAAGAGTGTTGTAGGTTCCATGAACTATTCCCTGTGGTCCTATATACATCCAGCCACCTGCTGTCATTTGTCCATAATTTGCAACTCCCATTTGCTCTGCAACTTCCCAGTCTTCAAGATTATCAAACATTCCAACCATAAGAGCATTTGTTATTATAACCCTTGGGGCATCTTTTTTAGATTTAAATAATCCAAGTGGATGACCAGATTCTACAACCAAGGTTTGTTCATCTGTTAAAACCTCAAGATATTTCTTTATTAGTCTATACTGCATCCAGTTTTGACACACAGAACCCGTTTCTCCGTATGTAACCAGTTCATAAGGATATAATGCCACCTCAAAATCAAGGTTATTGTCTATCATAACCTGAAAAGCCTTACCTTGAATGCAGTTACCTTTATATTCGTCTATTGATTTTCCATATATTCTTCCCTCTGGTCTAAATCTGTATCCATATATTCTTCCTCTTGTTGCAAGCTCGTTAAGAAACTCTGGAATTAGCTTTTCATGATATTTAGGATTAATATATCTTAGCGCATTCTTAAGTGCAATTTCTGTCTGCTTTCTATCTAAGCTGTAGCCCCTATCTGGCGCTCTTCTAATTCCTTCTACAAACCCAGGCATTTTGGGGAGTTCATCATCTAATGTTATAGTCATGGCATTTTTAATAAGTTCATTATATTCCATTTTTATACCTCCAATTTGGTATAAACCATTTGAAAACTCCAAATTTATTTGTATCATAACGCCATCTTCTAGTCATTATGATGCACATGAATTTCTCTAGTTTACATGGTTTATCTTTATTTTAAATTTTCATCGAAACTAATTAATGATTGTATAAGAGCTGTAACCCCAACCTCAATTTCTTCATATGAGGTATATTCTTCCGGGCAGTGACTTTTGCCATCTTTACTTGGTACAAAAATCATTCCCACAGGTGCAATGTTATTTATATGATTAGCATCATGACCTGCTCCGCTTGGCAAGTACATGCTTTCTGCTACTTTATCACAACTATCTTTTAAAACTCCACTTATATCTTCATTTATGATTACAGAACTTGACTTTGATATGTTGTCAAATTTAATATTTATATTTTCTTCCTTTGATAGCTTTTCAGCCTCTTCTATGAATTCAGAGACAATTTCATATATAACTTCATTTTTGAGTGCTCTAACCTCAAATTCAAATTCACATTTTCCAGGGATTACATTTGATGCATTAGGTTCTACCTTTAACTTTCCGACTGTTCCAACTATATCATAACTATTTCTTTCTCTACATAAGCCCTGCAGCTTCAATATGAGTTCACTTGTAAAAGCTAACGCATCATACCTCATATTCATTGGTGTTGTACCTGCATGATTGGATTCACCTTCTACTAATACTTTATATCTATGAATTCCAACAATACCTGTAACAACTCCAAGTGGACACCTTTTATTATCCAAAACAGGTCCTAATTCATTATGTAATTCTAAATATAATGTCACATCGCCTTTTTTTCGCGCTAACCTCTTTATAGCTTTATAGTTTCCTCCCAAATCATCTATAGCTTCCGAAAGTACTCTTCCTAAATTGTCCTTTCTTTGAAGCATTTCTTCTGATAGTTCTCCTACCATGCCCTTGCTTCCTATAGTAGACAAGCCAAATTCACTTGGTTCCTCTGACGTAAAGTCAACTATTTCTAAAGAATGCCTGAGGGTTATTCCATTTTCTTTTAAAACTCTAACTACTTCTATTCCTCCTAAAACTCCTATAGTTCCATCATACATACCACCATTTTCTACAGTATCTGTGTGTGAACCAAGCATTATCGGTTTTAGGTTATCGTCACTTCCAGATAACCTTCCTATAATATTTGCTGCAGCATCTATAGAAGTTTTCAGACCTACCTCTTCCATTTTTCCTCTTAACCACATTCTTGCTTGTTTATACTCCTCTGTAAAGCTCCGCCTAGTATGTCCAAGCTTAGTTTTATCTATAAACGTGGATATTTCTTCAATATCACTCTTTAATCTACCTATGTTAGGTTTTACTCTACCCATTTTGGTTCCCATTATTCAGAGTAGAGAGTAAAGAGTAGGGAGTAGAGTGAAGGTTAATTTTCTGCTTTGGCAGAAAAAATTTTTAAACTTAATACTATTACCGGTTTTTTTAAACCGCTTTGCTTAGCTATACTAAACTTTATTGCTTTTATAATTGAAGATTTTTCGTAGTAAAACGCAGAAAAATCATCATTCACTCTACTCTTTACTCTCTACTCTCTGCTCTTAACCTTCCTAATTTACTTGAAAAACATCATTAATTTTCTTTTAAAAATTTCATGTAATTCTATTCTTGTAGTTTCTTCATAAGTACTTGAACATCTCCTACAATTTTGTTTTCTGGTACACTTGAAATCTGCCCATTTCTAACTCTCTCTTTTCCATCAACTACAACATGATCAATTGCACATGGCTGCATTGAATAAACTATATTAGGCATAATTTGCTCACCTGAAGCAAATATAGGTTGCATAGACATATCATTTTTATCTATTCCAACAAAATCTGCCTTATAGCCTTTTTCAATTTTTCCAACAGGAAGCTGAAGTATTCTTCCTCCAATTTCTGTTCCCATTGCAAAAACATCTTTATAATTAACGCATAGTGAATCAAGCTTTGTTACTTTTTGAAGAAGTGCACACATTCTCATTTCTTCAAATATGCTTATTCTATTATTGCTGCAGGCTCCATCTGATCCAAAACCTATTTCAACGCCAGCTTTCATCATTGCTGGAATATCGGTTACTCCATCTGCTAAAAACATGTTACTTGAAGGACAATAAGCAAGTTTAGCTTTGTTTTCTCCCATTAATTTTATTTCATTGTTATTAAGCCATACACAGTGAATAGCTACCATACTGTCATCAAGTACACCTATTTTATTTAAAAGTTCAACAGGTCTTAACCCAAATTCCTTTTGCACCTGCTCAACTTCGAAAGGTTCTTCTGCTACGTGTATGTGATAATTGGTACCAAGCTCTTTTGCTAATTTATGACCAGCTTTAACCATATCTATTGATGCTGCATGTAAGCTGTGAGGTGCTGGTACTATTTTAACCATGTCATTTCCCTGATACTTTACAGCTAAACTTCTTACATTCTTCACAGCTTCATCTATAGTTTCAACATATCCCTTTGGTGCTCCCTCCCAATCGTACATTGTTCTAGCAAGAACTAAACGAATACCTACATCTTTAGCTGCTTTAATGACCGCTTCATCACTTTCAAGGCCATCATTATGTACATAAAAGAAATCACTTACTGTTGTAACTCCATACTTAAGCATTTCTCCAAAAGCGAATACTGCTCCAGTGTATATATCTTCTGCAGATAACTTAGGTGAAAAAGCATAAAGTGATTTATCTCTCCACTCTAAAAATGGCTTATCTGCTGCAATTCCTCTGAGCAAGCTTTGAAAGGAATGATTATGTATATTTGTTGTACCCGGAACCATTATCTCTTGAGACCAATCTATAAGTTCTGCATCTGCATATTTTTTTGAAAGTACTTCAAAAGAATCCACTTCTACTATTGCTCCGTTTTCTTCTAATATACCCTTACCTTTTTGAAATTTACCTTCATAATACACAATAAATGGTTTATATAACTTTTTCATTTTATTAACCCCTTTGAACTAATATATTGAGAATACCTTTAATTTTTAAATTAGATAAAATATTTTTGTGACAATCAACCTTAAATAAGAGTACAAAGTACAGCGCACAGAGTACAGTGAAGGTAGATTTACCTTTCGTTCCTCTCAGGTAAATCTTCGAACTTAATAGTATCAGCTGCGCTGAACTCTATGTTTTACATCATGCGCAAGCATTAAGTTTTAGATTTTTCGCAGCGATAGCGGAGGAAAATCATCCTTCACTGTACTCTGTCAATTGTACTCTGTACTCTCAACCTTTATAAATTACTTGTATTCCTATTCTATTTGCAATCTTACTCTTTCAGGTATTTCCTCTATAGTAAGTGTTGCTTTCTTTTTCTATCTTTTCAAGTTTATCAAGTCTCTTATCTAAACCTTCCATACAATTAGCTGCATCTCTCAGAAGTAAATTAATAAATAACATTGGGGTACTATATATATCGAAAATTGATGAAGTTGTTACTGGTACTGTTATTACATTATCTGCTATATCAGCAACTGGCGATATTATACTATCTGTAAGTGCAGCAATACAAAAACCTTCTTTTTTTAACGCCCTTAGCTTATTAATTAAATCATTTGGATACCTTGGAAATATTATTGTAAATATAAACGTTGTTTCTGGATCTCTAAGCTCTAAGGTATTCCACAGATGACTTTCAGATGTAACTTCTACGACGTTGTTTCTGATTTTATTAAGAAGATACCCTGTATATGGAAGAAGCGTTGCAGACATTCTAGATGATAATAATACTATTTCTTTAGAAGTTATTATTTTATCAACAAGCTTTTGATAGGAAGGTTCACTTAAAATGTTGTGGAGCTCGTCTATATTGCTGTGTTCCATATTTAATATATTTGATAAATCCTTATTATGCGATGTGTACTCAAGTCTCTGCGGTGCTGTTATTTCTTCTCTCATAAACTGCTGCAAATTATGCAAGAAATCATTATAACCCCTATATCCAAGGGCACTGCAAAATCTAGATACACTTCCCTGACTAACATCCGCCTCATTTGCAACCTCTGATGCTGTCATAAAAATAATGTGTTTATAATTTTTTTCTATGTAATGTGCTAATTTCTCATATGCATATGAACCCTGAGATATTGCTGACATCTTCTTTTTAAATTCATCAAATTCCTTGATATTTGATTTGAACTCCATTAGTTAACATCCTTCCTTTTAATTTGATGAATAATATCATCATTCACCAAACTGTTTTTACGAATGTCTTTATTTAAATATATAATTTTGTTTAATAATTGTCAATGTTTTTTATTAATTTAATATTATTATTGTGGCTTTGACGAAATATTATCAACCAATCCCAAAAAAGATGTCATTCAAATGGATGACATCCTTTTAGCAATAGTAATTTTATTACTGAGTTTTATCTTTATTAATTTTACTTTTATTCTGTCTAAATTTACGAACTTTCATAAGAGTTGCACAGGTATTATCACACCATTTTCTTGTACAATTCTTGCTCTCATCATAAAAAGCCCATTTACATTCAGGATTCTGACACAATTTCATACGCTTTATATCATACTTTGAAATCATTTCAATAAAAGATGAAACTACTTCAAATACAATGAAATTATTTGATTTACCATAAATGGCATCTTCTATATAATATTTTTTGCCGTCACTCTTTAACGTTCTATAAAATAAAAATGGCATAAGATACTTATTTATTTTATTAATATCCTCTGAACCTATTGTATTTTGGGATGATATACCTTCTATTAAATCACTTAAAAAATTTCTAAGTTCCAATAATGTATCAATCATTTTTTTACTTATTACACTACTAATAGGTATTTCCCATTGACTGCAAAAATTTACAATCCAATCCCTATCCTGTAAAGGCTCTTTAAAACTTTTATGTGTATTATACCACCTACTATTAATAAAATCTAAACATAAAAAACTTCATTTTGTAACCTCCGTTTTTAATATTGACCGTTACATAAATACATGTTATTGTTTATAATAATGATATATAAATTATACCAAACCATTATTAAAGAATCGAGGTACAGAAAAATTGACTTTAGATTATACAAGATATATGTTATTTTTAATATCTGCCTTTATCATTTGCATAATTCCAGGTCCAGATATGTTATATATTTTAGCCAACAGCTTAAGAGGTGGTATTAAAGCTGGTGTAATTTCCGCTTTTGGAATGACATTAGGAATGCTAACCTACACAGTTTTAGTAAGTACAGGACTAGCTGCATCATTTTTAATGTCTAAAAAACTTTTTAATGCAATACAAATAATTGGTGGACTATATTTACTTTGGATTGCCTACAACACATTTAGAGATACATCTATCATAGAGAACATCAGTATTAAATCAAGCATTCCATTACCTATGGTTTTCAAACAAGCCGCAATAACAAATCTATTAAACCCTAAGGTAGCATTATTCTATATTGCATTTTTACCGCAGTTTACAAACTCTAAACTTGGCAATATGACTTTTCAATTATTAATATTGGGATTTAGCTTTTTGCTTTTAGGACTTATAGTGGATTGTATTGTAGGCATTTTAAGTGGAAATTTATCTGCATTATTAATAAAAAACACCTTCATAAAAAAATATCTTAATAAACTTTCCGCTATAATATATACTTTGCTAGCTATTAGATTATTTTTTACATTTTGATATTCTTAATTTTTTCTTTGCTAATGCTATTTTACTATAATTTAATTAAATTGTTTAATTTCTATAAATTCTTTAAAATCATTTAAGCCTATAATTTAAGTAGAGATAAACAACTCGGAAGACTAAAATTGGCATTATCAATTTTAATTTTCCAAACTGCCCATCTATAGGAGGCAAAAAATGAAGAAAAAATTTATGGTAATAGCTTTACTTTTAACTTTTATACTTACAGTATGTTCTCTAACAGAGAAAAAGTTAATATTTCTAATTCAGATAAATTAAAATTAAGTCCTAAAGAAGTAGTAGAAAACTATTTTAAATACTACAATGAAAAAAGCAAAACAGGTGTACTATCCACCTTGACAAAGTGGCAAAACACTCCTAATTGGAAATTTGGATTTGACAGCTTGATATCCATTAATATTATTGATATAACTGATGATTCGACACCTAAACAAAAAGAGGCATATATGAAATATTGGCGTGGTCGTATTAATGGGGTTAAAGAAGAAAATGTAAAAATTTACAAAGCCACTTATGATCTCAAATTAAAAAACGAAAACGATTGGTCAGAAGACAGTGGAAAATATACCAAATGATTTACCGCTATTAGAACAAATAAAAATTCACCATGGTTAATTGATGAGTTTGGAGAATGGTAAAAAACAGAGTACAATGCACAGTTCACAATGAAGGATGAGTCTTCTCCTCTACGCTTTGAAAAACTTTAAACTTTCAAACTGCCTATTTATAAAATGAAATAAAAATAATTAAGTATACTAAAAAAGCTTTATTTTAATAAGCACACTTATTTAAAACAAAGCTAAATAAAAAATTAATTTTAAATATTCAACCATTTAACCGTTATTCAATTCTTTTTCAACTTCTTTATAAATAAGCTTATTTGGTACTCCGCCATAAAATTTTACAGTCTCATTTATTGCAACTATAGGCAGCATAAATTTCTTTTTAAAAGCCTCCTGCAAATAATCGTATTTATCTATATCAATTTTATCTGTATCTATAAATTCTATTTCAACTTTGTTAGCTAAGTCCGTATTTTTAATATATTCTATAAGCTCTTTATACATTAAAAACATATTTTTATTTCCTTCACAGTCAGAATGTCCAGAGCACGAGGATGAACTTCCACACCCACTACAGCCGCTGCAGGAATCACCGTTTTCATGTACGCACTCTCTTTCTCTGTTTAATCCAAACACTTCTATAAGAACAACCTCGTTATCCATTCTATCTCCTCTGTATTTTCTACAAATATTATTTATTCCTTATTAGAAATTATACATATAATCTAATTAAATAACAATAAGTTCAAACGCTACTCTTTTTTATCATATTTCATCTCAAGCTCCATTATACTTTAAATATATTAAAATGCTTTAAGAATTTCTCTGCTTCTTCTGACTCTGCCATTTCATTTTCTCCTTCAAAAGATATAAAAATTTTATCATTTTGTTTAATGCTAAGACTCATAAAAGGAAAAATTTCTTTTCCATTAACCGCTTTTGCACCCTTTTCAATGACTACATTACATTTAAATTTTTTAAACTTATGAACTAAAAGTCCTACTGGCCTAGCATGAATTCCCTGAGGATTTTTAACCTTATATTTAATTTTTATCATATAATATCACCTCCTAATTTGGGTCAAATTGGTTTGATAACAAAAATATTTATACAACTCATTTTCAAATATTATACATTATACTCTTGTAAAAATAAACCATATAAAAACTTAAAATTCATTTGTACAATAATGCCATCATCTACGCATTATTATACAAATGAATTTTTATAATTGAAGTAGTTAATTCATAATCATGAATTAACTTTATTCTTGTTTAATAAAACCAAAAAGATATTCTGGTTTTAATAGATCTAACAAAATTAATTCCTTTTCTGGTATTCTGCCCACAAAATTTCTTTCTCCGTCATTAGGCATATCTTTTTCAACAATTTCTAATTCACCGCGATAATGAGATAAATTATCATTAACTATTGCTACATCACCTTTGTGAAAAAACTCTTTATCATATTTGCGGTATGGAATCGTTTTATTTTTATAATCTTTCCTTGGTAAACTGCTTCTAACTATATAATCAGATGCATCACCTCTTCCAAAATGAGGATAACTATATATTATGTTTTTCTCTTCATCTGTAGCATCTTCTGATACTTCAATTTTAAATGTAATTTTTGCTGTATCTATTTTAGATATTGTTTTTAGCTCTTCTTCTGTAGCATAAGCATTTCCAATCAAAATATCATCAATTTTAGTAGTTGCAAGAAGGTGTCTCACTTGTAAATCTATAGGCAACCCTCTATGCATTTCACACGTAGGAAGTCCTTCATATACCGGCCACGGACCAAATGTATTTTTATTATTAGAAGAAACAAATGCTGCAACAGATAGACCTAAAGCTGTATATTTATTAGTAAATTCCATAAACTTATTCCACCCAAGTCCAGTATATTTTTGTGGGTAAAAATTATGGCATACCACCATATTATGCCTATCAGCACCTTTCTCAAGCATTAAATCAAGTGCTGTATTTGAGCTTCCATTAAATTCAATTGCAATACCATAAGAATTATGGGTAATTGCTATATCTTCTCTATCGCTAAAACGCTCATCAAGACGAACAATATCCACTTCCATATCATGAAATGGTTTTAAATCATATGGAGTAGCTCCTAAATGTAAAAAAACATCGGAATTTGTATCTACACCTACAATAAAACCAAGTTCATGTGATTTTTTCACGAATTTTGTGAATTTTTTTATAATAATTTCTTTTGATTCATTTACTGATAGTAGACATGTAAATATTCGAGTAAATCCATACTTTGCCGCGAGCTTCATATAATCATAATCTTTTTCCTCCGTTGAATGTTCAGGATAAACAGATATACCCATTCTATGCATTATAATTTACCTACCTTCCATTTCCTATTCCTTCTTCGCAAATATTAAAAATAGAAATTTTCCTATTAACTTTAAATATTTTTTTAAAATGTTAAATCATCTAAAGAAACATTATTGTCATCTGGCTTACTTTCAGCTTCAGTTTCATCTTTCAAATATTGCCTATCTATCGTTTTTATGAATGGATAGTATATAAACACTCCAAGAGCAATTAGGAATAACTGTAATATTGCTCCCTGCCATCCAGATGATAAAAACCCTGAAATAACTGGTGGCGTCGTCCATGGCATAATAACACCATTGCAAATGGGAACTAATTTAATATACATTGTTATATAGCAAACGACGATATTAACCATTGGTACAAGAATAAATGGAATAGCTATAATAGGATTCAATACAACTGGCAATCCAAAAATAACAGGTTCATTTATACCAAATATACTAGGTATTATTGATAATTTGCCCAATTCCTTAATTCGCTTAGATTTACAGAATGCAAACATAGCTATTATCATAGAAAGTGCTGATCCGGCGCCTCCATAAGTTGCGAATAAATCCTGAAACTGCTGATTTATAATATGAGGTAAAGGTTGTCCGGCCTGAAGAGCTTTTAAATTTTCTGCAGATAATGCATAAAGTATTGGTCTAAAAACTGAATCTGTGATATTCGTTCCATGAATACCAAAAAGCCATAAAACATGTGCAAAGAAATATACTCCCATCATAGCTCCTAGTGAATCTCCAACTTTTTGCATAGGTAACTGTAAAATTTTATAAATAAAATCAAAGGCATTTCCCCATGGTGTTAATGAAAAAAGAATTCTGACAATAAGGAATATAATAATCACCAAACCTATTGGAAATAATGATGCAAATGATTGTCCAACTGTGGTTGGAACACCTTTGGGCATTTTTATTGTCCAACCTTTACCTTCTACCCATTTATAGATTTTAACAGAAACAAATGCACATATAATTCCTATAAATATACCTTTTGATCCAACCCAGTCGAAAGGTATACTAGCGACTTGAACTGCCTCCTTTGCACCTTTAGGCATATACGAAGTACTGAACGGCATAAGCATAAACCAGCTTAAAATAGCAACAACTGCTCCAAATATCGCGCTTGTTTTTTCCTGTTTAGCATAATTATATCCGATACCAATTACAATAAATATTGCCATAATTGAAAAAGTTGCATTCGTTACATTAGAAAAATAAGATGAAATTGATAATCCATTAAATGTTGAATTTTTTAATAGATCAATCCATGGCTGAATTGGAAAATTTGAAATAAGCAAGAACATTGATCCGACTACTAAAAGTGGCATACTAATTAGAAATCCATCACGAATAGATATAAGATATTTGTTTCTACTTATTGCTTGAGCAACTGGCATTAACTTTGATTCTAATTTGTTCATAAAGCTTCTTTTCATAACAATTATCCTCCTATTTTAATTAATTACTTAGGCACCTTTTTTCAACAAGTTTGATGCTAATCTTAACACATTTCCACCATTTAATGTTCCATAATCATTAGAATCAATAAGCCTACTGGAATATTTAATTTTTTATATTTTTCTTTAATATCCTCATAGGCAAATCCAACTTGAGGTCCCAGCAAAATACAATTAGGATGTTCTTTATCATATACCTCATCGATACGTGCGATAGAAAAAGCTTTGACTTCAACATTTAAATTATGATCTTCGGCTAACTTTTGCATATTACTTGCAAGCAAACTTGTAGACATTCCTGCACTACAAAATAAGTAAATTTTCTTCATAATTAATATCTCCCTTCTTATTTTAAATTTTATTAAATAATAAAATTTTAATTTACTTATTCTCTAAATGAAACAATTTCTTATAAGTGCTAATAAATTCCTCAGATAATATAGCTAACATTTCTGCACTCATTAGTTGATCTTCAGCATGCATAACTAAAGTTAAACTGCTATTCTCCTCTTTATCACTTTTAAGCTTAAGAAGTTCATTATGCACCTCGTGAGCACTTAAATAATTTTTTTTGCCTTCCTTCATTAATTCTTCCGCTTTTTTAAAATTTCCCTTTTTAGCTTCTTTTATTGCTTCAATATTACAAGATCTTGCTGTTCCTGCAGCAGAAATAAGTTTAAAGCAAAATAACTCCAACTCTTCCATAGTAACCTCCTATTTTCTAGTTTTAATTTCTTGTTATACTTTAATTATATACGGTTCTATGTAAAATGCTTCCAATTTTTCTTCCTACTACTAGGAAGTAATTTTACTAAAATATAAAAAATAGCTGTTGCATTAAATAAAAATTAACTATTAATGCAACAACCTTTTATTAAATAATCTGATTAATAAAATCATCATAACTCTTAATTTTCATGAGGCAAGAAAGCTTTTGGGAATCACTTACTATATAAATGAACCAATCAAAAAATGTTCTCATTATTTTTTCACTATTTTTTTGAATAGACAAAAGTAAAACTAGTTTTACTTGAAACTTTCCCCATTGTATTGGTTTCTTAAGCACAGCCACTGAAATTTTAGACTCTCTACTCATTGATTTTATAGGATGTGGAATTGCAAAAGAGTAAATAAAAGATGTAGGGGAAAGCTCTTCTCGTTTTAATACAGATTCTTTAAACTCTTTATCCACATAACCAGCATTATAAAGTTCATTACTCATAAATGTTAGAACTTCCTCTGGTGCATTAATATCAAGATCCAAATAGAAGAATCTAGGTTCAATCATATTTTTAAAACTAACAACAAATTTATCTTTGAACCTAATCCCATCCATCAAATTTAAAGCTTGAAAAATTTTAATTTCATCTTGTGAATTAATAAAAATGGAAATCTGAACTGTTAAAATATTAAGATTATGCTCTAGAGACAATGTAGTAAGAATTAAATCAGGTTCTATCTTAATAATTTCTTTTTTCTCAAAGTAATTCATTGACTTAACTATTATCATTCGCTCATGGAATATACTCTCTATTTTTTTTTGACATAAACTTGACAAAGCTTGATTATTGGGATTTATCAAAATTACTTTGTATTTACTTTTAGAATTTATTCTTTCCAATGCTGCCCCAAGATGCTGTTCAATAAAACTGATATCAATTTCATCAATAGTTACATTTAAATGTTCCTCTATAATCTTTCCCACACAAACACTCATTTCAAAAAAGAAAGGATATTTATACTTTAATTCATCCAAGAATAAATTGCAAATATTAACATTATTTTTCTTTCGTTCAAGAAGCTGAAGAATATGTGCAGATAACCCTTCCTTCAAATCTTCATCTTCTCTTAAATCAACATCAAACTGAATATATATATTTTTCAAAATAGTATTTACTAATTGATTAACCATACAGTTAGAATCCTGTAAAATTTCATTTTCGCACCTTTGAGCTTTTAATTTTCCACATAATAAAAATGCTAAATAAAAGCTTTCATTTTCATCTAGGATAATATTTAAGTTTTTCGACATACTTTGATAAAATTCCTTAGATACAGAAAGTTCTATACCAATAGATATATTTTTGTTTATGTTATGCGTCTGTATATAATTACAGTAAAGCATACGTTCAATTGCTACTCCAACATATGCCATAATAGTTGGTAGTTCCATTTCCCTAATATTAAGCTTATATTTATTTAATATATTTTCTAGCAATTCTTTTATGGAGAAAAAATTCAAATTAGAAAATAAAGTAGCTAAGAAATCCAAATTAAGATAATTTTTTCTCATCTTTTTTTTAAGTAAATTTATATAAAGCTCTCTTTTATTTTCTTCATTTCCTTCTATGGATATATAGTTTTTATGCCTTATAAGCTTAAGTGTAGGATATACTTCTAACATTTTTTTTATTTCCTTTAAATCGTTTTCCATTGAAGAATTGCTAATAAATAATCTGTTCATTGCATAAATCAAGTTAAGCTCATTTTTCTTAAATAATAATTCATGTACAATATAGAAACACCTTTGAAAGGATGTCTGTGGAATTATATTTTCTGAATGATTGCTCATACTTGACAATATTCTCTTATTTAAGTGATAGCCTTTTCGATTATCAGACTCTATCAGAATATTATCATAATAAATATTAATGTGCGAAATATCGGATCTAATAGTACGATCTGAAACATTTAAAACTTGAGACATTTCCTTACCAGTAATCCAGTTTTTATTATTTTTAAGCAGAGTTATAATTTTTTCTCTTCTTTCATTCAGCAATAAAATCCCCCCTGTACGGTAGAAAATCCCTCACTAAAGCTAAATTACTAAAAAAGCAATTTAGCAGCAGCTTTATCAACTATAATATTAACATTATTATGAAGCTGCAAAATTGAAGCTGGAGCCTCTGGACATATCTTACCATTAATAGTTTTATAAATCACCTCAGCTTTAGCTTCTCCGTTTGCAAGAAGTACTATAACTTTAGATTGCATTATTGTTTTTATTCCCATACTTAGCGCTGACTTAGGTACCCATTCCAAGAACTTGAATATCAATTCCTCCTGATGCTTTAATCTTCTCATCATAATCTAAACATTCTTCATCATCATATAATTTTATAAGCTCTTTATACATGCCCGTTGGAGTCTCCCCCGTAGCAAGCCCTAACACACTGTCATGCTTTAGTATCATCTGACTTGCAACCATACTCGCCGCCTTTTTGCTCATTTCATCATAATTATCTACACTTATTATTCTCAATTAAAACACCTCCAAATTAATTTTCATATACTATTCTTCCACCAACTATGGTTTCAACAACCTCAAGTTCATCGTTAAATATGGTTATATCGGCATCCTTACCATTTTCAAGGCTGCCTTTCCTATCATCAATTCTTATACTTCTTGCTGGATTTATTGTTGCTAAGTTAACAGCCTCATTTAGTGCTAAATTCGTATTTTCATATATATTTTTAATAGCCTTATTAAGAGTTAATATGCTTCCAGCAAGTGTACCATCTCTCAGTCTTGCAGAATTATCTTTCACAAAAACCATTTGACCTCCAAGTTCGGAAACTCCATCTTCAAGACCACCTGCCCTCATACAATCAGTTATAAGTATTACTTTTTCTTTACCTTTAATTTTTAAAAGCATGCTAAAAATTTGAGGATGTATGTGGATTTTATCAGCTATAACTTGGCAAGCAGCATCACTATTAAAAGCAGCACCTACAACCCTAGGCTTCCTATGATTTAAAGGTGACATAGCACTAAAAAGATGAGTAATATGGTTTACTCCACATCTAATTGCTTCTATAGCTTCTTCATAAGTCGCATCAGAATGACCTATAGATAACACTATATCAGTACTTTCCTTTACTTTTTTTATAAAATTAAATTCATCATCTTCCTCTGGGGCCATTGTTATAATTTTTATAATATCTTTATACCTTTCAATGAAATCGTAGCTTGGTTTTATTATATAATCACTCTTTTGAGCACCTCTATATTTTTCACTTATAAACGGTCCTTCAAGGTGTGCACCTATAACTGATGCCCCAAGAAGTTTTCTATATACAGCTAGCATTCCCTTGGAACAAACAACTCCAATGGTTTTACATCCAATTTCATTTGAGTATTCTATAGCACTATTTACATAAGGTGTATTTCCACTTGCAGTAATTCCAACAACAACATCATTTTCATTTGTACCTTTTTCTTTGAGATCTTTTACTGCTAAATCTCCATCATCTTCTGTTTCTTCAAGCCATCCGCTTAAAGCATTATCTCCACCTGATATAATTCCTTGGACCATGGAATCATCAACACCAAAGGTCGGCGGACATTCTGATGCATCTATAACACCAATTTTCCCACTACTCCCGCTTCCTACATAAAAGAGTCCTCCTCCATTTTTAAAACCTTCTACAATTATATCAACCGCCTTCTCTATACTTGGGAGTTCATTTTCAACAACATTAGCAACTTTTTTATCCTCTTCATTTATCTTTTTTAATATCTCAAATGTACTTAAATTGTCTAAATTTATTGTATTCATATTTCTTTCTTCCATGCAGCTCACCCCAATAGCTTTTTATGTTAAAAGTATTTCGTACTCATATTTATCACTTCTATTTATAGTATTTGTATATTCAATAGGAATATCATTTTCCGCATGTGTAATTCTTTTAAACATAAGTGCCAGTGCATTCTCCTCCTGATTTAAAAGCTTAGCTTCAAATTCGCTTAAGCTTATAGGTTCAATGGTTTACCTTGCTTTTTAGGATGATAATTATACTGCTGATTAAATATATCATAAAGGGATTTTCCCTCAATCATATCTGCTGTCATCCCTTTAAATAAATATTCTGGAATCCACACAGTTTCAATTGCCACAGGATCTTTCTCAGTCATTCTAAGTCTTCTTATTTCTATTACTTTATTAAACTCCTCCGCAATTTTAAGCACACTTTTATTTTTCTTAGTAGCTTCCTTTACCTCAAAAGATATAATTTTAGTTGAAGTAGTCAATCCTTTTTCATTCATTTCCTCTGTAAAACTTTTAAGTCTATATATCTCCTGCTTTTCTTTAGGTTTTGCAACAAATGTTCCTCTGCCCTGCTTTTTATACAACACCCCTTCATTTACAAGTGACATTATAGCCTTATTTATGGTCATTCTACTTACTCCTTGAATATCACAAAGCTCCCTTTCAGTGGGTATCATATCTCCAGGCTTAAGTTCTTCATTTTCAATCATTTCTAAAAGAATTGTTTTAAGCTGATAGTGCAGGGGGATTGGATCTAATTTTGATATTTTTCTCAAGATACTACCCCCTAGGCTAAATTTATAATATCATTATATCTTCATATTGACATATTGTATATACCAATCTGTGAAGTAACAATACTTCGTTACGTTAAAAAAATTCCTCTGTTCCTACGGAATTTTGGCGTGAATATTTATAGTTCATCATTTAAACAATTTATCATTATTTTTATTGTAAAATCTCGTTAACAGTGTATTTTTCGTGAGGTAATGATGAATTTGATATTAATTCTTTCAGCTTGTTTATCTATTAAAGGTTTCACTGCTATCTAATTCTTTTTCAACTTCTTTATAAATAAGCTTATTTGGTACTCCGCCATAAAATCTTACAGTCTCATTTATTGCAACTATAGGCAGCATAAATTTCTTTTTAAAAGCCTCCTGCAAATAATCGTATTTATCTATATCAATTTTATCTGTATCTATAAATTCTATTTCAATTTTATTAGCTAGGTCCGTGTTTTTAATATATTCTATAAGCTCTTTATACATTAAAAACATATTTTTATTTCCTTCACAGTCAGAATGTCCAAAGCACGAGGATGAACTTCCACACCCACTACAGCCGCTGCAGGAACCACCGTTTTCATGTACGCACTCTCTTTCTCTGTTTAATCCAAATACTTCTATAAGAACAACTTCATTATCCATTTTATATTTATAATAAGAGATTATAATATAAACATTATTCCCTCATTAATTCTCCCCTTTCTTATTTATTGCTTTATGCTTATTGTTTATCTTATCTCTAAGTGTATCAAATTATGCTATTATTAGGAATACCTATCTATCGTTTTGAATTAATTTAAGCATATAAAAACGGGGCTGTCGCACTAAAAAAATTATGAAGTAGCATAATAGTGAAGGGTTTTAACTCGCCCCGTTCGTTAAAAAACTAACTTTTTCACCTACGCGAAAAGTGAAGGATTTGACATAGCTTTGCTTGTCAAAAGTGAACTTTTTTATCTAAGATAAAAAAGTTCACCTTTTACGTGCAAAGCATCGTGAAACCCTTCACTTTTCATTTATATGAAAAAGTTAGTCTTTTAACGAGCGAAGTGAAGTCAAAACCCTTCACTTCAATTAATTTGGAATTTTTTATATTTAATACGACAGCCTCGTTAATGAATATATTATTTTAATGATTGTGATTTTATTATTTCCTTCATATGTGTAACAAGAATATCTGCAATTGTTCCAACAACTATTTGTACATTGCTGTCATCTAATCGCATAACTCCTGTCGCACCTAATTTCTTTAATCTTGCTTCATTTATTTTGCTGCCATCCTTTACCGTAAGTCTTATTCTAGTTACACATGCATCAAGAACATCGATGTTTCCTTTACCGCCTATCGCTTCTAATATTTTAGCAGCTCTTTCACTAAGTTCAGAACCTCCATTAGATGCTGGAGAACTTGAAACTTCATCTTCCTCATCATCAATGTCATCAAATCTTCCTGGAGTAGGAAGATTAAATTTAGTTATTACAAATAAGAATACAAAATAGTAAATCACAGCATATATTAAGCCTACTACAATTAATAACAAAGGCTTTGTTGCTATTCCATAACTTAATACATAATCTATACAACCCGCTGAAAATGTAAAACCAGATTTAATTCCAAGTGCCGCCGTTACCGCCATCGAAGTACCTGTAAGAACTGCATGTACAAAATATAAAACTGGTGATAAAAACATAAATGTAAATTCAATTGGCTCAGTTATACCTGTAAGAAATGCAGTAAAAGCTATTCCCAAAAGCATACCCGAAACTTTCTTACGATTCTCTTTTTTAGCAACAGTAATCATTGCTAAACATGCAGCAGGAAGTGCAAACATCATAATAGGGAAAAATCCTGTCATATAAGTTCCAGCTGTTTTATCTAAAGCATAGAACCTGTTTAAATCTCCAGTTACTATTTTCCCAGCTGCAGTTTTGTAGGAACCAAATGTAAACAAAAATAATGAATTTAATACTTGATGTAATCCAACTGGTATAAGTAGTCTATTTAAAAATCCAAAAATAAAAGCACCAAAAGCTCCTAAATTAGCAATAGCATTACCAAAAGCATTAATACCTCCTTGAATTGCTGGCCAAACATATCCAAAAATTACACCCAATATCAAAGAACAACCCGAAGTAACAATAGGAACAAAACGCTTTCCACCAAAGAAACCTAAGAAATCCGGGAGTTTAATAGCTTTGTACTTGTTGTAAAGATTACCAGCCAAAATACCAATTATGATACCTCCAAGTACTCCTAAATTTATAGCCTTATTAAAAGTAGTAGCAACATTTGTTAAAACAAAATATCCAACAGCTGCTGAAAGACCAGCAACACCATTATTTTCCTCTGCAAAACCAACTGCAATTCCAAGTGCAAATATTATTGGTAAATTATTAAAAATAGCATTACCAGCAGAAGCCATCCATGAAATGTTTAAAACATCTTTTTGTCCAAGTCTTAAAAGAATACCAGCTGCAGGAAGAACTGCAATAGGCGTCATAAGAGACTTGCCCAACTTTTGACATGCTGCTAATGCTTTGCTTTTTGAAGCCATAATAAAATCCTCCTCATATAATCACATTATTGAATATTTAAAATAATGCCGTACGCTCATTATTTTAAGCAAAAAAGAGCTGAAAAAGGTATCCCTTTTTCAGCTCTTGCCCGTGTTGGTAACACGCTGACAAATATTATTATATCATATAAAAGTCTGTTGTCAATATTACTATATCAAAAAGAAAACGATATCTGTAAATAAATATTTCTATGAAATCGTTTTTATCATAAAATCTAATAAAAATTTGACAAAATAAAATGTTAAAGATATACTAAAATCATAAATAAAATGTGTAACTGTTAAATCAGGCATAAGTTTTTATAAACTTATGCTTTTTGCTTAATTATTTTAAAACAATTTAGATTGGAGGAATATAATTGTTAGGTTTTTTTAAAAAAGATTATGAAATAATAGCCCCTGTATCTGGAAAAGTATTAGATCTATCAGAAGTACCTGATCAAGTTTTTGCACAAAGATTAGCAGGTGATGGAGCTGCAATAGATGGAACTGGAAATACATTTGTAGCACCAGCTGATGGAGAATTAACTTTAATATTCAAAACTTGCCATGCCTTTGCATTAACTTTAAGTAACGGTGTAGAACTTTTAGTTCATATAGGAATTGACACAGTAAATCTTCAAGGAGAAGGTTTTAAAGCTCTAGCAAAACAAGGAAGTCAAGTAAAAAAGGGAGATCCAATAGTAGCAATTGATAGAGACTTTATTAAAAGTAAAGAATATTCCTTAATTACACCAGTTTTAATTACTAATCCCAATATAGTTAGTGATATAAAATGCAGTATAGGACAAGAAGTTGAAGCTGGTAAAGATAAAATTTTTCAATACAGGATAAAATAAAAAACTGCAAAATCAATGTAACTGCTGCATTAATAATTAATGCAGCAGTTACATAAAAATTATATTCAGTTAAGGAACCATTTTTATACGTTCTATATGTATAGTTAAATATGCAGTTTCGTCTTCTGCTACTTTTTTATGAAGTTCTGTTTCTATTAACTTACAAGCCTTATTTGATATTTCATAAGAAGCTGGATATTTATTTTTTATTGCATCAAGTAGCTCATTTTTTATAGGAGCATCATTTATAATCCTCTCTATTGCAAAACGTATATGAGTTATAAAACGAGCGTAATCTAAAGAATGTTTGCATATTTTTATGTTTAACTCTTTTTCTACCAAATTGACTATGGCATTTGAAAGGAAGGCATATTTCATCGTATTAGATAACTTACCCTCATTTCTTGACGAATGAATATGAAGAGTTATAAAACCTATTTCACCTTCTGGTATTTTAATATTAATTTTTTTCTCAAGCATTTTTACAGCTTTTCTTGCTATTTCAAATTCCCTCTTGTATAAAGTTTCAGTTTCTATTAAAAATGGATTTTGTATAATATCATTGGCCATGAGCCTTTTTATGGTATACGAAATATGATCAGTTAGCGATATATGAATTTTTTCATTTAAATCTTCACTTAGTTCCTCTGAAATCATGGATATAATTTCTTCACACATGCCTACAATATTGCTATCTACATTTGAAACTATTTTCTTAAAATTACTTAAATTACGTTCGTTTTCAATAGAAAAAATCTTATCTACAGGGGTGTCAAAAGGAACTATATCACCTGCTTTTTTACCAAAGCCAATTCCTCTCTCAAACAAAATCTTTTCTTTATTGTTTTGAGTCACAAAAAGTACATTATTATTTAATGTTTTTATAATTCTAAAATCATTATCTAAATTTTTCATAAGTTCCCCCTTTACTCCAAATACTTCTACAAGACCTAATTGCTCATTTGCACAAATGTTATTTATTTCTTAATGGAATTATACAATAAAATAATGCGAATAGATAGTATTTTAAAACACTAAATACTATCTATTCGCTTAATAGATAATCAACGAAAAAGTTAAGTCCCTTTATTAAAGCAACTTAGCGGCTTCCTTATCAACTATAATATTAACATTATTATGAAGCTGTAAAATTGAAGCTGGAACTTCAGGGCAAATTTTACCATTAATAGCTTTATAAATTGCTTCAGCTTTAGCTTCTCCATTTGCAAGAAGTACTATAACCTTAGATTGCATTATTGTTTTTATGCCCATACTTAAAGCTGACTTAGGCACCTCATCCATTGATTTGAAAAATCTTGAATTTGACTCTATAGTTTTCTTATCCAACTTTACAAGATGTGTTCCCGATTCAAAGTTTATACTAGGTTCATTAAATCCAATATGCCCATTTACACCTATTCCAAGAACTTGAATATCAATTCCTCCTGATGCTTTAATCTTCTTATCATAATCTAAACATTCTTTATCAATATCATCTGTCCTTCCATCAAGTATGTTTATGTTTTCATGTTTAATATTGACATGTTTAAATAAATTATTCATCATGTAACAATAATAGCTTTGTGGATTCTCTTTAGATAAACCATAGTATTCATCTAAGTTAAAAGTCTTAATATCAGAAAAATCTATTTCTTTATCATCATATAATTTTATAAGCTCTTTATACATGCCCGTTGGAGTCTCCCCCGTAGCAAGCCCTAACACACTGTCATGCTTTAATATCATCTGACTTGCAACCATACTTGCCGCCTTTTTACTCATCTCATCATAATTATCTACACATATTATTCTCAATTAAAACACCTCCAAATTAATTTCTATAAACTGTTTTTCCACCTACAATAGTTTGAATAACTTCAAATTCATCATTAAATATTGTTATATCAGCATCTTTTCCCTCTTCAATGCTTCCTTTTCTATCATCTACTTTTATACTTTTAGCTGGATTTATTGTTGCCAAATTAACAGCCTCATTAAGTGTTAAATTTGTGTTTTCATATATATTTTTAACAGCTCTATTAACCGTTAGTATGCTTCCTGCAAGTGTTCCGTCGGAAAGCCTTACAGAATTATTTTTTATAAAAACCTTTTGGCCTCCAATTTCTGAAACTCCATCCTTAAGCCCACCTGCTCTCATACAATCTGTTATAAGTATTACTTTTTCCTTCCCCTTTGCTTTTAGAAGTATATTAAAAACACCAGGATGTACGTGAATCTTATCAGCTATAATTTCACAATATGCATTGCTATTAAATGCAGCACCTACAACTCCAGGGTTTCTATGATGTAAAGGCGTCATAGCATTAAAAGTATGAGTAATATGATTCATACCACATTCAATTGCTTCCATAGCCTCCTCATAAGTTGCGTTAGAATGTCCTATGGATAACACTATGTCAGTATTTTTCTTTACTTCCTTTATAAAATTAAAGTTTTCATCTTTTTCTGGTGCCATTGTTATAATTTTTATTATATCCTTATATTTCTTAATAAAATCATAACTTGGCTTAACTATATAATCTTCCCTTTGAGCGCCTTTATATTTTTCATTTATAAATGGTCCCTCAAGATGTACACCTATAATTGCTGCTCCATGAAACTTCTTATTTACAGCTTCTTTTACAGTCTCAAGTGCCTTATATATATCCTCCTTACCCATAGTCATAGTAGTTGGTAAAAATGCAGTAACACCTTTTCCCGCAATAAATTTGCTTATGGTTTCAAGTGATTCCATTTCTCCATCCATAACATCTTCTCCATTGGCGCCATGTATATGTACATCTATAAAACCCGGAGAAATGTAATTACCTTTAGCATCTATAATTTCTACACCATCTTTGTTAAAATCTTTAGAGTCTACTATCTTATTTATTTTTTCATCAAATAACAATACTTTATTCTTTAACACATCTTCTTTCGTTATTATCTTACCATTAATTATAGCTTTCATATTTTCACCCTCTTGTTTATTTTAGGCTTTTTATAGCCTTTGAAATATTCCCTTGAAATTTTTTTAGGAGTTCACAAGCCTTTGGCACATCTTCTCCCATCATTATTGTAACAATTGCTACTTTAGCATTGTAATTGCACTCTTTAACTATTTTATCTATAACTAAATCATCAGCATTGGTTGCAAGCTTAACTATTTTTTTTACTCTTTCTCTTAGCTTTTCATTGATTGGTCTTACATTTACCATTAAATTTGAATATGTATTTCCAATTTTAATCATGGAGGTTGTTGAAAGCATATTTAAGACCATTTTTTCAGCTGTACCAGCTTTCATTCTTGTTGATCCCATTATTACTTCTGGTCCAACATTAACACAAATAGTTACATCAGATTTTTCACTTAACGTTCCTTGTGAACAAACAATACCAATGGTTTTACATCCAATCTTATTTGAATACTCTATTGCACTATTCACATAAGGGGTATTTCCGCTTGCAGTAATTCCAACAACAACATCTTTTTTATTTATACCTTTTTCTTTAAGATCTTTTACTGCCAAATCTCCATCATCTTCTGTTTCTTCAAGCCATCCACTTAAAGCATTATTCCCTCCTGATATAATTCCTTGAACCATAGAATCATCAACGCCAAAAGTAGGTGGACATTCTGATGCATCCATAACACCAATTTTCCCACTACTGCCGCTTCCTATATAAAATAGCCTTCCTCCATTTTTAAAACCTTCCACAATTATATCAACTGCTTTTTCTATACTAGGAAGTTCTTTGTCAACAGCCTCTGCAACTTTTTTGTCTTCTTCATTTATTTTCTTTAATACTTCAAATGTACTTAAATCATCTAAATTAATGGTATTTATGTTTCTTTCTTCCATACATTTACCTCCAATGCTTATGTTAAGAGTATTTCATATTCATATTTATCACTTCGGTTTATAGTATTTGTATACTCAATAGGAATATTATTTTCTGTGTATGTTATTCTTTTAAACATAAGTGCTAATGCATTTTCCTCCTGATTCAAAAGCTTTGCCTCAAATTCACTTAAAGCCACAGGCTCAATGGTTTGCTTTGCTTTTTTAGGCTTATAATTAAATTTCTGCTCAAATACAGCGTAAAGCGATTTTCCCTCAATCATATCCGCTGTCATTCCTTTAAATAAATGTTCCGGAATCCACACAGTTTCAATAGCCACAGGATCTTTTTCTGTCATTCTAAGTCTTCTTATTTCTATTACTTTATTAAATTCTTTTGGTATTTTAAGTATACTTATATTTTTTTTAGTAGCTTCTTTTATTTCAAAGGATATAATTTTAGTTGATGTAGTTAATCCTTTTTCACTCATTTCCTGAGTAAAACTTTTAAGCTTATATATTTCCTGCTTCTCTTTAGGTTTAGCAACAAAAGTTCCCTTGCCCTGTTCTCTATAAAGTACTCCTTCATTTACAAGTGACATTATGGCTTTATTTATAGTCATCCTGCTTACTCCCTGAATATCACATAATTCTCTTTCAGTTGGTATCATATCTCCAGGTTTAAGTTCTTCATTTTCAATCATATCCAAAAGTATTGTTTTAAGCTGATAATGCAGCGGAACTGGATCTGATTTTGATATTTTCTTCAAGCTGCTACCTCCCAACTTCAATATATAATATTATTATATCATCATATTGACATATTGTATATACCAATTTTGTTATACATATAATTAATCTACCTAAAATATTAAACTATAAAAATCACATCATATAAATAATATTTAGTTAAGCTAGTCTCACTATATAACAGAATGCAATTACGACATTATCTATTGATTGATCTCGCAATTCTTCTATATGTGTGCCTTTTCCCTCTAATAGCTATAGACATGGCCATTATATTTTCTGGAATTGCTATACCTTCATATCCAGAATCACCTATATGTTGAATATCAACTCCTGCTCTTTTGCTTGAAAGTGCGAACTCCCTAATAGTGCTGCTGTCCGCTCCTTCTTGACTTGTACCAATTGTACTCATGGATAATGCACCTTTAGTTTTTACAAGTTCTACAGCTTCATGAAGTTCGCTTTCCTGAAATCCTGGTACAGTTCCTACCGCTGGCATTAAAATTACATCTGCACCATTATCTATAAATTTTTCAACAGCTTTTAAATCAACTACTGGCTCATTCACTCCAGACGAATGCATTTTTCCAGCAAATACAAGCCCATCAAAATGTTTTTTTGCTAAAATTATAGCATCTTCAATTTGTTTATTTGTCACTCCCGTTTTAGGATTACCAGTTAAGCAAACAAAATCAAATCCCAATTTATTCGCTAACTTAAAGGTATCCTCGCAAGCAGTTCTTCCTTTAGGTATTTTTAAAGTATCTTCCATCATATTTGCATGAATATCCACAGGCTCCAAATTAAGACCTATAGGTCTACCTGTATAATTTTTCAAAAGTTCAATTGGATTATCTGTTTGTGGCAATCCTTTAATTTCACACTTATAGCAATCAAACGCATTTAAGAGCAATAAATCCGCCCCAAAAGCAGCCGCCAATTCTGAATTTGTAACACTAGAAACCAAAGGTTCAACTGAAACAATATTTTCAGACAACACAGTTCTTCCCTCACTTGCTAGAATAGCTTGCTTTAATTCCTTAGCTGTCATACTTTTCATATCACTAGCTGTACAATCTAATAATCTTTTCATACTTTGTCTCCCTTCATACTATAATAAATAGCTTATCAACTAAAATATTGCCATTAAATTTATGCTATGTCAACAAAAAATCAATTTATTGGTTCTACCCTTTACTCTCTACTCTAACTAATGTTATTATTAATTTAATAATTTACATTGGAGAGAATTTATTATGGAACAAGCAAATGAACTAAAGGTTTCTAATCAAGTACATAACTTTATTAGTTCTTTTACTGATACTTGGTGGAGTACCAGCAAAGACTTTCCAAAGCTAAAAAACACCACCACCTATTGGCATAAAAAGAAGCAGGAAAGGCTTACAAATGATTTTATAGACAAGTTTGTAAAAGCAATAAAAAGCTTTCCCTTAGGAAATCAGAACCAAAGAATATGGAAAAAGAATATAAACCTTTTAATTGATAACTTCGTAGCTAATTCAGATTTAATAAATAGTGAGGATAAAAATATTCTATTTAGCGAAGCCTTGCTTAAAAATACTGAAAACTTTGTTAACGAAGCCCAAGCTTTCAATCCAGATATGCCTATTGAAAATATAGGCCAAGCATTGAGAAATCTATGGATTATGAATATAATACAAATGCTGTTTGGCAAATTGCCTAAGCTTACCCCTTCTATATTTAGTTACAGCATGCTATATCCTTACACCGATAATTTTTTAGATGACAATAATATCTCAAAATCAGAAAAAATAAAAATGAATGATACCTTTGAAAAGAAATTGGCTGGAGAAAGTGTTCAGCCAATTTCACCCTACGAAAGACACCTTTTTAATCTTGTAGAAAAAATAGAAGGTGAGTTTGATCGTTCTAAAAACATAGAGGTTTTTGAAAGCTTACTTTGCATTCAAAACGCTCAAATGAAAAGTTTAATACAGCAGGGAAAACTAACTCTGCCTTACGAATGCGATATTTTAGGAATTAGTATGGAAAAGGGAGGCAGCTCTGTGCTTGCCGATGCCTATATTGTAAACGGAAGCCTAACTGAAGAAGAAGCTGAATTTTTCTTTGGATACGGAGTACTGCTTCAAATATGTGATGATCTTCAGGATGCAAAAGAGGATTTTAAAAATGGTCATATGACTATTGTATCTCAATTATCTACAAAATGGCCTTTAGATCATATAGCAAACTGTTTAATTAATTTCACCTTTGATCTTTTAAACAATACTAAAGCTTTTAATTGTCCTAATATAGATTTGCTTAAAGAGCTAATACAAAAAAACTGTCTTAAACTAATACTCTTTGCTATTACTAAGAATAAGAGCCTCTACAGTAAAAAATACTTTAAAAAAATGAAGGCATACTTTCCATATACACCTAGATATATGAAAAATTTATACAAGAAACTAAAAAGAAAGTATTCAAATAATATTAAAGAAAGCTATAACGGCATGACTACAAACGAGATTATAATGTACGCTTTAAAACCGGAATAGTTACAAAATGAATAACAAGCAAGTCAACAAGATTTTAGCGACCTGCTTGTTATTTATAACACTATTTATTGCACAATTTCTTTGCACTTTCTACTATATTTTGTACTGTAAAACCATACTTTTCAAATAAAATATTTGCTGGTGTTATAACCATAGTTGCACCTAAAAGTAATGATGCCACAATTATAAGTTCAGGACCTTTAAATCCTAAAACAGATAATATTGCTGCTAATAAGCCTGCCATAAATAACATATGATGCCCTGTTAAAAATATGTATTTCAATGAAGTAAGTCTAGCAATTAAAATATTTACAATAAATCCGAATGCCATAATTAGGGCCATTTCTGTACCAAAGTTCTTTTGAACTAACGCTATTACCGCCTCATTGGTTGGAACAACTCCTTGTATATGGAACGCACTTTGAAATGCAGGTCCCAAAATATTAAGATTGTCAGCTATTGCACCTGAACCTAGCTGGAATATTATAAAACCAATAATAGTTTTAAATGTTCCAGTAACAATCTGAGATACTGGTTTCTTTAGAGCAATTAAACCTATCAACGCCATAATTCCTACGACGATTGCAGGTTGATCAAGAAAGCTTACAATAAAATTAATCATTATTTTTTCCCCCCCGCTTATTATCAGCACAATCATTTACACCGATTTTTAATTTTATATATCAAGTGCTGCTATATTATTTATATTTGCTAAAAGGCTATATTTAATATACAGCACTTAATTTCTTTAAAAAAGATTAGATTATAACTACTCATTACTTATTTAAATTTCTTATTGCCTCCATAACTACTTCTTCTATTGTTTTTTTGTCTATTACATTTTTTACATAAACAGTATTGTATCCTTTACCATCAATTTGAGATTTCAATTCATAAGTTGTTACAACTAAATCTGCAGTTTTACCTGTTAAAGATCCTAAATCACATGCTTCAACATTAGCGCTTACTCCATTTTTCTTTAATATATCATCCATATTCATTTTAAGTATTAAACTTGATCCCATTCCCATTCCACATACAGTTACAATATTCATTTTTACATCTCTCCTTTATTTTTAATATAATTTGTTATTTCACTAGGATTATTTGCATTTGAAACAATTTCTATAAATTCCTTATCACCTAAAAATGTAACTAGCTCAGATAAAGCTTTTAAATGGCTTGAGTGATCTACTGCGCATAAACATACCACTAAGCTAACTGGATCATTATCTTCATTTCCAAAATTAATAGGCTTTTTTAAAGTTATAAGGCTCATTCCTATTTTTTTTACACTTTCATCTGGTCTTGCATGAGGCATTGCAATACCAGGAGCAATTACAATATATGGTCCTAATGTTTTAACACTATTAATCATGCCTTCAATATAACTCTGCTCTATTACATTGTTACTTTTTAGTATCTCTCCTCCAAATCTTACGGCTTGTTCCCAATTTTCTGCTTCTACATTTAATTTTATAAAATCATCTGTTAATACTTCTCTTAACATTGGTTCATATGCTCCTTTCTTAATGTCGTTACTTATTGAAAGATAACTTGCTAATTCTTGTGTCAAGCTTTCACTATTTAAAATAGTGCAGTTACGACCTATTATGTCCATTATTTCCTTTAATGAAATTTTGCGTACATTATTGGTATATCCCCTGTTATATTTTCTTAAAACTGAACTAATATCATTTACATTTTTTTCTGTTAAAAATGGATTTACCTCAATACATGGAACATCATTAGTATTTAATCTTATAGGCACTGTAGTAATAATCAAGTCCACTTTTTGATTTTTAAGTACATCACTTAAATCATGGTATGATATAGTATCAATTATATTTAAGTTAAAAAGTGACTGAATTTTTGATGATACAAGCTTTGCTGTCCCCATACCTGTAGCACACACTACAATAACATTTATATTTGTATTATCTGCTTTCTTATTTCTCTCTATTGCTGCACCAAAATGTAAAGTTATATATCCTATTTCTTCTTCGCTTAATTTATTTCTGCCATATCTCTCAATTTCATAAGCAGAACTTTTAATGGCATAAAATAATTCTTGATAGGATTCTTTTATTTCTTTTAGTAATGGATTTTTTAATATAATATCATGCTTTAATCTATATATCGCTGGTCTTATATGCTGTATAAGTCCATTTAACAACTGCTTATCGTCAAATAAACTAATGTTTAAAATTGAACTAACCTTCTTAATTAAATCATTGGCAATATATTCAATTGTGCCCCAATCTACATCATTATTTTTTGATATAGAAACATTGCTTCCTAACAAATGTATAGTTATATATCCTATTTCATCTACAGGTATAATAATGTTAAATTTATTCTCAAGTGCTTTTGCAATACTTGATGCAACAACAAATTCTTCTGTGACTTCAAGTGACTTCAATTCTTCCTTTTCCATTACAATATCCTTTTGTTCCTTTATTCTTTTTATTGCAATGGCTATGTGTATAACTAATCCAGAACATGCTTCGTCTGTGAATTTGTTTTGCAATTGTTTCTCTGCAATGTTTACACAACTTTCTATATAAGGAATATCAATATCATTAAAAAACTGTTTTTTATACTTATCTAAGGCAAATTCTGATCTTGAAATCTTAGGATACTTTATCAAATTAAGTGCTTTGTAGACATCCACATTATTTGTAAGTAGACTAATTGCCGCTTTTCTTAAATATTTTTCTTCTCCGGCAATCATTACTCCATGCCTTTTACAAGGCTTGAGCTCTAGATTTTTATCTAAAAGCCATTCTCTTACTTTATCCATGTCCTTTAAAATAGTGCTTCTACTTACTAGCAAATGTTCTGCAAGATTATCCATTGTTATATAATTTCTACTTTCTAACAGTTCAATAAGAATCATATTAATTCTTTCATCTTGAGATAATGCATATTGATTTAAATCAACTTCGCCAATTAAATTTAATAAATTATTTTTTTGTATTGGACTACATTTATAAGATATACCCTCATTAGGCTTTCTGATTAATTGTGGCAAATTACTACTTTTCAAAAAATCATCTATTTTATCAAGGTCATATCTTATAGTTCTGTTACTTACTCCAAAACTCTTTGATAGTTCTAAAATACTAACATAATCTTCAGTATTAACAATTTCATTCAACAGCTTTGAACAACGTTTATTCAGCATAGGTATACCATCTTCCTAAATTTAATATTAAATTGCATTTAATTTCGCTTACAATCTTATTATAATATATCTATACGTTTACACAAGATTATAATTTTTCATTGCAATGTGGCAAAAAAATATCTATTCCTTTTTACTCTCAATGTATAGTGCTATAATTTTAATATATTAAATCTAGAAGATAGATGGGCAACTTGAAACTTTAAAATGACTAACACCAAATTTATCCTGACCAACTGGAAGTTGATTCAGAGCACAGAGTACAAAGTACAGAGTACAGTGAAGGTGGATTTACCTTTCGTTTCTCTCAGGTAAATCTTAGAACTTAATAGTGTCAGCTACGCTGAGGACGTTGCCGGGTAATTTATGGTTTATTAGCTCAGTTGGTAGAGCACATGACTTTTAATCATGGTGTCCGGGGTTCGATTCCCCGATAAGCCACCAAAAGCAGATATGAATATATCTGCTTTTTTGATGTTACAAATATTAAGTTTTTAGTAGTAAGAAGATTATTTATAAAAATTTTCTAGCAATGATCCTGCTCGCATCCACAGTCATCATCGTGATGATGATGGTGGTGGCAACATTCGCATTCAGGAGTAACTGCACAGATGCAGCATATTCTTACATAAATGCATTCGCCGTGATGTTTTACTAAAACTACATCTCTACATACTTTTTTAATTTTTACGTTTTCCAACTTCTTGCATTGTTCAAGAAGTAATGTAACTTTTCTACCTCTGTGTCTTCTTAATACTCTTCTGATGTTCTCCATTTGCTTGCATTTTCTGCTCATCATTATCGCCTCCTAATAACATAATATGTGAATGACAAAATGCTGACACTAAATTTTCAAATCAATAAGATAATAAAACTATACTTTTTTATATATGGTGTAGTATAATAAAAATATCTAAGAAGAATTACGGGGTGTTAGATTTATGAGGTTAGTTCCCATACAAAGTGTGAAAGAAGGAAGTATTTTAGCAAAGACTATATATGATGGCGAAGGAAGAGTTCTCTTAAAAGAAGGAACTGAACTTAAAGATGCGGTTATTAAAAAAATAGAATTCTTAAATATTTACACTATTTACATAAATGATAAATATAGCAATACTGTTATAGAAGATATGATAAAACCTGAAATAAGGCAGAAATCTATAAAAAAAATTAGAGATGTTTTTTACAATTTAGAACATTATAATAAAAATCCAAACAATTATGAGGGACAAAACCTTTATAAAAAAAATGAAAAAGATTTTCAATCAGTTCAATATGTTGCAAGGGAGCTTATAGAAGAAATCTTATCTAGAAAAAATGTAATGATAGGGTTGGTTGATATAAAGAGTTTTGATGACTATACATATCAGCACTCTGTTAATGTGGCTGTTATAGCTCTTGTATTAGGAATTAAGATGAATTTTCATAAATATGAACTTTTTGATTTATGCATAGGCGCTCTTTTACACGATATAGGTAAGGTTTTTGTTCCAAGCGAAATATTAAATAAACCTGGTAAGCTTACAGAAGAAGAAAGGAAAGTAATTGAAGGGCATCCTGAAAGTGGTTATGAATATTTAAAAGGCAGTTATGATGTATCGGTGCCGGCTAGAATAATAGTTCTTCAACATCATGAACGAATAGGTGGACAAGGCTATCCAGAAGGTAGAGAAGGGGAAAGAATAAGTATACTTGCTAAAATAGTAGCAGTTGCAGATGTATATGATGCTATGACATCTACAAGAGTGTATAGAAAAGCATTATCTCCAAATGAAGTTTTAGAATATATAATGGCCAATGGTGGCACAAAGTTTGATTATAAGGTTGTTCAGGCATTTTCTAAAGTTGTAATACCTTACCCTGAAGGTTCATTAATAAGATTAAGTAATCAAGATATAGCAGTCGTAACTAAAGTTTATTCTGAAATGCCTTTAAGGCCTGATGTTAAAATTGTTTATAGTAAAAATAGTGAGAGCGTAGATTCTATACTAGAACTTTCTAAAGAGAATTCCATAGTAATACAAGGAGTAGAGTATGAAGTGCCTGAAGATAATTAATAATTGTAATACATAATTGGAGGTAATTGTTTGAATAAAGTAGTTATATTTGATATGGATGGAGTAATAGTGGATACAGAGCCAGTATACAGAGAGATAAATGAACAATTGTATAAAGAATTAGGTGCAGAAATAACATTAGAAGAACAGTTCAGTTTTGTAGGTAATGGTTCAAGAATAATATGGACTAAGATAAAGAGTAAGGCTAATTTAGAGCAATCAGTTGAAGAACTTATGGAAACTTCAAAAAATAGAAAATATGAATATCTTTCAAAGAGTGATTCGAAAATAATTCCAATAAGGGGTATAGAAAAACTTCTTTCTTCTCTTAAAAATAGGGGATTCAACATAGCTATGGCTTCATCATCTCCTAAAAAAAATATAGAAGTGATTTTAAATAGAATTAATCTTATAGAATACTTTGAATATATTGTTAGTGGCGAGGATGTAGAAAATGGTAAACCAAATCCGGATATATTTTTAAAGGCAGCAGAGAAGTTTAATGCTAAAGCTTGTGATTGTACTGTGGTAGAAGATTCAAACAATGGAATTACAGGAGCTAGAGCAGCAGGAATGAAATGTGTTGGCTTTAGAAACTTAAATTCCGGTAATCAGGATTTGTCTAAGGCTAATATAATAGTAGAAGCTTTTGATGAAGTTGGTATTAATAAAATAGTTGAAATTGCGTCCAAATAAAATCATGATTAATTTGTAATGAGCGAGGACGTTCATAGTTGTGTGTAAAAAGAAAAGCCTTGGTAATATAGGACTTTTCTTTTTTTTATTTAAGTTTCCAAGCTATGTCGCTCCATTTAAGTTCATTTCTAAAGTTTGTAACATTAGTATCTTTGTTTATAAGTACACATTCGATACCTACCATTTCAGCATAATCCATTAATTGTTCTGCTGTAATTGCAAAGGATAAGCTAGTATGATGTGCTCCTCCTGCAAGTATCCATGCTTCAGCAGCTTCTTTAAGTGAAGGTTCTGGCTTCCATATAACACGTGCAACAGGAAGTTTTGGTAATGGTTTTTCACCTTTTACTGCATTTACTTCATTGACGATAAGTCTAAATCTATTTCCTAGGTCAATAAGTGAAGCTGCAACAGCATGACCTTCCATGCCATCAAATACAAGTCTAGCAGGATCTTCTTTACCGCCTATATCAAGTGGGTGAACTTCAATTCTAGGCTTTGTACCAGCTACAGTAGGACAAACTTCAAGCATATGAGCACCTAAGATAAGTCCGTTATTTGGATCAAGATTATAAGTGTAATCTTCCATAAGAGCTGTATACTTTCCTTGTGCCATTATTTTCATAGCTCTTAATAAAGCAGCAGTCTTCCAGTCTCCTTCAGCTCCAAAACCATAACCCTTTTCCATTAAGTGCTGTACAGCAAGTCCTGGAAGTTGTCTCATTCCATGAAGATCTTCGAAGTTTGTTGTAAATGCAGTGCAGTCATTTGCTTTTAAGAATTTTTCAAGAGCAATCTCAATACGAGCTTGTTCACGGATTGATTCAACAGGGGCCTTAGGATCTACGTCATATTCTTCTTTATATTCAGCCATAAGTTTGTCCGTTTCTTCTTCTGTCACTTTATTCATAACTTCAACTAAGTCACCTATGCCATAATAACTTACAGACCATCCAAGTTTTATTTGAGCTTCTATTTTGTCACCATCTGTTACAGCTACGTTTCTCATGTTATCTCCGAAACGAGCAACTTTAATGTTTGGTCCTTGAACAAAAGCAGCAGCGGCTCCCATCCAGCTTCCTAATTTTTTGACTAAATCTTCATCTTTCCAATAACCTACAATAACTTTTCTTGGAATGTTCATTCTTGTACATATATAACCATATTCTCTATCTCCATGAGCAGATTGATTTAAATTCATGAAATTCATGTCCATAGTGCTCCATGGTATGTTTTGATTGAATTGTGTATGCAAGTGAAGTAAAGGCTTTCTTAATTCTGATAAACCAGTAATCCACATTTTTGCTGGAGAAAACGTATGCATCCATGTTATAATACCTGCGCAGTTTCCATCTTGATTTGCTTCATTGCAAACTTTCCTTATACTTTCAGAAGTTGTGACTACAGGTTTGTATACAATTTTATATGCGATGGAACTATTGTTTAATCCTTCTACAATTTTTTGTGAATCCTCATCAACTTGTTTTAAAGCCTCTGGTCCATATAAATGCTGACTTCCAGTAATGAACCAGAATTCATAAGGTTTTAAATTTAACATATAGGTTCCTCCTAAATTATTATATTTATTTTACTTTGTATTTTAATTATATTATAATACTTAAAATATGTACGTACAACTAAAAAATATAAGTTGCAATAATAATTTTTTTTGTGTAGATGATAAAATGGCTGTAAATAAGGAATTGCTGTAATAATTAAAAAAAATATTTTTAGGTTATTTTATAAATAGCTTAATTGGTATAATAAATATATAAGTAAAAGTTTCAATAAGGTATTGATAAAATAGAACAGCGAGTATATAATTAAAAAATATGTACGTACATTAAGACTAAAATTACATACAACTATTGTTATAATTTTATGTGTCAGCAAAATATTAAAATTGCACATATACTGTTGTTACATGAAGCTTGAAGTTAGTTATCATGAAGTATAAAATGTACTTATACATGTGTATACTTTTAAAAGTAAGGAGTAATGCTGATACCTATGAAAAAAGATGAAACTAAACATGAAATTATTGAAAACTATTTTATAGAACTTATTAAAAATGAAACAATAAACATTGGAGATCAATTGCCATCGGAAAATGAGATTGCCAGTCAGTTTAACGTAAGTAGACATACAGTTAGGCAAGCGCTTGAAAGGCTATCACAGTGCGGGCTTATTATGAAAGAAAAAGGCAAGGGGACATTTTGTATAAGCAGTGGAAAAGAAGAAAAGAAATCCAAGAACATTGCGCTTCTTACAACCTATATTTCTAATTATATATTTCCTAAAATAACTGAAGGAGTTGAGGAAGTTTTAAGACAAAATGGATATAACTTGCTTCTTTTTAATAGCAACAATGATATCGAAAACGAGATAAATTGTCTTAAAAGTATAGAAAGCCAAGATATTTCTGGAGTTATCATTGAGCCTGCCCAAAGTTCAATAAATAACATGGATAAAAAGTACTTTGAAAAATTTGATGAAAAAAATATCAAATATATAATGATAAATGCTTATTATGAGGATCTTAATCCTGCCTATATTGTATTGAATGATGAACAAGGTGGTTATAGGATTACAAAGTACCTAATAGAGCTTGGGCACAAAAAAATAGCAGCAATTCTTAAAGAGGATGATATTCAAGGTCAAAAAAGAAAAGTTGGATATCTAAATGCTCTTAAAGAAAACGGGCTGAAGACCGATGAATCTATAATTGGAGAATATACAACAGATACAAAAGAAATGTATATAGATATGTTTTTGAGAGAAATTTTAAAAATGAAGGAAATGCCAAGTGCTATTTTTTGTTACAATGACGATATTGCATTAAAGTGCATAGAAATATTAAGAAAAGGTGGACTGCAAGTTCCAAAAGATATATCTGTAGTTGGATTCGATGATTCTAGCCTTGCAGTTGCATCAGAAGTTAAGCTTACTACTATTATTCATCCTAAAAAGCAAATGGGTATGCAAGCGGCTAAGTATATATTAGGAATGGTGGAAGGAAAGCTTAATAGACCTCAATACATTTTTGATGCGGAACTTATAGTACGAGATTCTTGTACTAAAAAATAATGTTTATTTTAACTTCTAAAATTATTAGAAGGCGATATTTTGTTAAATAAAAGATATTTAATAGAAATCTATTATGGAATACAATCTGGAACAGCAATAGTTGTTGATATAACTGGCGGAAAGGAACTTACAAGGACTGTAACTTCATACAAATAAGGAGTTATTAATGATTATCTATTTGAAGGAGGGCAAATAATAACATGTTAGAGACCTTAAAAAAAGAAGTATTTGATGCTAATATAGAATTAGTAAAAAAGGGACTTGTAATTTATACTTGGGGAAATGTAAGTGGAATAGATAGAGAAAGTGGACTTTTCGTAATTAAGCCAAGCGGAGTTGATTACGATACTATGACATCTGATGATATGGTAGTAGTTGATTTAGAAGGAAATGTAGTAGAAGGACATTATAGACCTTCCTCTGATACACCAACACATATTGTACTTTATAAAGAGTATTCTGAAATTGGCGGGGTTGTGCATACTCATTCAGATTGGGCTACTACATTTGCACAAGCTGGAATGGATATACCTGCATTTGGAACTACACATGCAGATTATTTTTATGGAGATATTCCATGTGCTAGAGAACTTACAGAAGCTGAAGTACATGGAGAATACGAGAAGGAAACAGGTAATGTTATAGTAGAAACTTTAAAAAAGAGAAATATAAAACCACTTGATATTCCTGCAATACTTGTTAAGAATCATGGACCTTTTGCATGGGGCAAATCAGCCGCTAACGCTGTATATAATGCAGTTGTTTTGGATAAAGTAGCACAGCTTGCATATAACACGATGACTTTGAAAACAAATGTAGAGAGAGTAAACAGTTATCTTCTTGATAAACACTATATGAGAAAGCATGGACCAAATGCTTATTATGGTCAGGGAAACAAATAATTTTTAGGAGGAATTTATTATGAAGTTTTTTTTAGACACTGCTAACGTAAACGAAATCAAAGAAGCTAACAATATGGGAGTAATATGCGGGGTTACAACAAACCCATCTTTAATTGCAAAGGAAGGAAGAGACTTTAAGAAAACTGTAGCTGAAATAGCAGAAATAGTAGATGGACCAATTAGCGGTGAAGTTAATACTGAAAGCAGCGAAGATGCAGAAAAGATGATAGCAGAAGGAAGGGAAATAGCAGATATTCATCCTAATATGGTTGTTAAAATTCCTATGACTGCTGCTGGACTTAAGGCAGTTAAAGTTCTTTCAGAAGAGGGAGTTAAAACAAATGTAACTTTAATATTCTCTGTAGGACAGGCTCTTTTAGCAGCTAATGCAGGAGCAACTTATGTAAGTCCATTCCTTGGAAGATTAGACGATATAGGTGCAGAAGGAATGACACTTGTAAGTGACATAGCAGAAATTTTTGATATATATGGCATAGAAACAGAAATAATTGCTGCAAGCATAAGAGGACCTCTTCACGTTATAGATGCAGCTAAAGCTGGTGCTGATATTGCAACGATACCATTTGCAGTTATCATGCAGATGGTTAAACACCCATTAACAGATCAAGGAATTGAAAAGTTCAAGAAAGATTGGGCAAATACTTTCGGAAAATAATATGTGAGGTGCTGCAAATAATGAGTAAAGAATTAGATGCTTTATCTATTAAAGCGATAAGAGTAATTTCTGCAGAAGCTATAGAAAGAGCAAAATCAGGACATCCAGGATTACCTCTTGGATGCGCTCCTATGGCATATACTTTATGGACAAAAATGAAACACAACGGAAAAAATTCAAAGTGGGATAACAGAGATAGATTTGTATTATCAGCAGGACACGGTTCAATGCTTGAATATTGTCTTCTTCACTTATTTGGATACGGAATCACAATGGATGATATAAAAGAATTCAGACAAGTAGGAAGCAAAACTCCTGGACATCCTGAATACGGTCATACCGCTGGAGTTGAAATAACAACAGGACCTCTTGGCCAGGGAATATGTAATGCAGTTGGAATGGCAATTGCAGAAGCTTATCTTGCAAACAAATTCAACAAGCCTAATTTTAACATAGTAAATCACTATACTTATGCTATAGCAGGAGACGGCTGTCTAATGGAAGGCGTATCTGGTGAAGCATCATCTCTCGCTGGAACTCTTGGACTTGGAAAATTAATAGTTTTATATGATTCTAACAATATTTCTATTGAAGGAAATACAGACATTGCCTTCAGAGAAGATGTTGCTAAAAGATATGAAGCTTATGGTTGGCAAGTACTTAAAGTTGATGATGGAAATGACACCGATAAAGTAAGTGCTGCTATAGATGAAGCCAAAAAAGAAACTTCAAAGCCTAGCTTAATTGTTGTTAAAAACATAATCGGCTTCGGATGTACATCAAAACAAGGAACAGCAGGAGTTCACGGTTCTCCACTTGGAGAAGAAAACATAAAGATCATGAAAGAAGAATTCGGATGGTCAATTGAACCTTTCTATGTACCAAAAGAAGTATACGACAATGTAAATGAGTATATTGAAAATGGTGTAAAAACAGAGCAAGCTTGGAAAGAATTATTTGCAAATTACAGTAAAGAATATCCAAGTGAAGCCAAGGAATATGAACTTTGGTTTAGTGGAAAAGTAGATGAAGAAGCACTAAGCAGCAGTGAATTCTGGGGCTTTGATAAGAAAATGGCAACTAGAATTTCTTCTTATGCTGTAATAAACAGATTAAAGGATATAGTTCCAAACTTAATAGGAGGTTCTGCAGACCTTGCACCTTCAAACAAAACCTATATGAATGGAAGAGGAGACTTCTCTAAAGAAGATAGAAGTGGTTCTAACCTTCACTTTGGAGTTAGAGAGCATGCTATGGCAGCTATTTCAAATGGTATTGCTGTACATGGTGGACTTAAACCTTTCTGCTCGACTTTCTTTGTATTTAGCGATTACATGAAGGGAGCCATGAGAATATCTGCACTTGCTGGAATACCAGTAACTTATGTACTTACTCATGATAGTATAGGTGTTGGAGAAGATGGACCTACTCATGAGCCAATAGAACAGCTTGCGGCACTTAGAAGTATTCCACACATGATAGTGTTCAGACCAGCGGATTCAAAGGAAACAGCAGCAGCCTGGTATTATGCAGTAACTTCAAAGAAAAACCCAACTTCTCTTGTTCTTACAAGACAGGATCTTCCTTTATATGAGGAAACCGGAAAAGCTGCACTAAAAGGCGCTTATATCTTAAAGGATTCAGAGAAAAAAGTACCAGATATAATATTAATGGCATCAGGTTCAGAAGTAGAGCTTATATACAAGGCTCATGAAGTATTAAAGAAAAAAGGAATAGATGCAAGAGTAGTAAGTATGCCATCCTTTGAACTCTTTGAAGCTCAAAGCGAAGAATACAAAGAAAGTGTACTTCCAAAGGCAGTAAGAAAGAGACTTGCAGTAGAAGCAGCATCGCCTATGGGCTGGTATAAATATATAGGACTTGATGGAGATATAATTGCAATGAATGACTTTGGAGCCTCGGGAAAAGCAGAAGTGCTATTTGAACACTATGGCTTTACCGTTGATAATGTCATTCGTAAAGCTGAGAAGGTTTTAAGCAAATAATATTGTTTTTTAAAAGAGGGCGTTGCATTTAATGTAGTTTCCTCTATTTCAATAGTCTATTGTTTTTTCTAAAGCTAGAAGGTGAAGCTCCAATATATTTTTTAGGCTATGTTTTAAAACAATGTCAAAAATAGATGTTAATTGGAAAAATAGGCTATACCATATGACATAGTAAAAGATTTAAGGAATAGAAAATCAATTCGATATTCTTCAATGAACAATAGTAAATTATGATGAATTAAATATATGATATTAGTTTTGAAAAAAGCTGAGGTTCTAAATTTTTAGCACCTCAGCTTAAAATTTGTGAATATTTATATAACAAATTATAAAAGTATAGACTTATGAGTTAAATGTATATATAATTATCTTGTACTAAATAAACCATGGAGGGATATCAATGAAATATGAATTTCCTAAAAATTTTTGGTGGGGAGCAGCTACTTCCGGACCACAGGCAGAAGGCAGCTTCAATAAACCACATAAAAATATGTTTGATTATTGGTATGAAATAGAGCCAGAAGCATTTTTCAATAAAGTAGGACCAGAAGTAACATCAAATTTTTTTTTATCACAGTTATAAAGAGGACTTGGCTATGATGAAAAATTTGGGGTTCAATTCCTTTAGAACATCAATTCAATGGTCAAGATTAATAGATGATTTTGAAACTGCATCAGTAAATGAAGACGGTTTAAATTTTTATAACAACGTTATTGATGAATCATTAAAGCTCGGAATGACCCCTGTCATGAATCTTCATCACTTCGATCTTCCATATGATCTTTATAAAGAGTATGGTGGCTGGGAGTCAAAATATGTAGTAGATCTCTATGCAAAATTTGCAAAAAAATGTTTTGAGTTATTTGCAGATAGGGTTAAGAATTGGATTACATTCAATGAACCAATAGTAGTAGTGGAGGGAGGATATTTGTATAATTTCCATTACCCCAAAATTACAGATGGTAAAAGGGCTGTTCAGGTTGGATATAATTTAAATCTCGCTTCTGCTAAAGCTATCAAAGAATTTAAAGATGGCGGTTTTGATAAAGCTGGAGGAAGAATAGGTATAGTTCTTAACTTAACACCTTCCTATCCTAGATCAAATGAAAGGAAGGATGTGGAGGCAGCAGATTTTGCAGATTTGTTTTTCAATAGAATGTTTTTAGATACAGCAGTAAAAGGAAAATTCCCAAAAAAATTAGTGGAAATATTAAAGGTTAATTCTGTTATATGGGATAGCACGGAAGAAGAACTAGATTTAATAAGCAAGAATACTGTTGATTATCTTGGAATAAACTATTATCAACCAAGAAGAATTAAAGCTAAAGAAGAAGCGTTTGATAATTCAAAAGGCTGGCTTCCAGATAAACGCTTTGATAATTATATCATGCCCGGAAGAAGAATGAACACATATAGAGGATGGGAAATATACCCTAAAGCAATGTACGATATAGCAATTAATATAAAGGAAAATTACAACAATATTCCTTGGTATATATCTGAGAATGGTATGGGTGTTGAGGGAGAAGAAAAATTCATGAATAAAGACGGTATGGTAGAAGACAAATACAGAACTGATTTTATAAAAGAGCATCTTGAATACTTGCATAAAGGTATCGAAGAGGGAAGCAACTGCTTTGGATATCATTTGTGGACGCCTATTGATTGTTGGTCCTGGAGTAATGCATATAAAAATAGATACGGATTTATTGCTTTGGATTTGAAAACACAGAAGAAAACTATAAAGGAATCAGGATACTGGTTTAAAGAATTGACAAAAAATAATGGGTTTTAAAAAATATATAAGGTAGATTGCAGTGAAGCTTTAAATTGTAATTAATGTAGTTGTGCAATTAATTTTTTATTAGAGTATAGAGAAGGGGCTGTTGCACTAAAAAAATTAGTGAGATAGCTCCATTTCATTATCTGTAAATTATCAGAAAACAAGTAATACGGTGTATTTTATTTATGGTTAATTCTTAACTATAAAATTGATTTTACCTAAATATTACTGTTTTAAATTGAAAGAACTTGTATGAATGCACACAAGTGGAATATTCAAATGCACGTCCATTTTCTAAAAACCGGTTTGAGTTACAACCGCTACAGGGTCACCTTCTAGAAGCTCTAAATGCTTTCGTTCAAATTCGGTACATTTTCTTACAGTTATGGTTCTATTAGCACTTTGTATCTTGAGTTTTAGATTTTCTTCTATATATTCATAAATTGATGACAAGCAATGTTTCTTGGTTAATCCGGTTATTAAATTTATAGGCATATAGGTATGCTCAATTACTCTTGGAATACTATCTACGCTTCTAACTCTCAATATATTATAAACGAACTCTTCTTTAGATAAATTTAAGTTTTTTTCTATTCTATCATCACTCGAAACAACATTAAATTCGAGAATTTCGCTTAATATATTTTTAAAGCTGTTTTCTGCTGTGAGACCTCTAAACTGATTAGCAACAGATAAATGAGATATATCTTGAGGACTCATGTCTTTTACAAATGTTCCAGAGCCTCTTCTTTTTACAATTAAACCTTCGTTTACAAGATTATCTAAAGCCTTTTTTACAGTCATTTTGCTTGCAGAATATTCGCTGCAAAGCTCTTTTTCAAAAGGTAATTGTTCATTTGCTTTAAAGGTGCCGTCTAGTATTTTATTGCGTATATCATTTGAAATTTGAATGTATTTTATCATTGTAATTCTCCTAGTGCTTAAAGGTTATGTAAGCATTAAATTTATGATTTTCTCAATCATCAGAAAATCAATTTTATAGCAGTATTATATCATATATTTATAATTTAAAGTATATACTTATTTTATTATAGATAGACAACGTGAAGCCTGAAAATTTAACTAGTATTTTGGATATTATACATATAGTAAAGTTTAGAATGATTTGGTAATATATACATATAGCTAAGATAACTGGGAGGGGAATTTATGGATAATAACAAGCCTATAATATTAATAAAAGATTTAAGAGTAAGTTACGGTGACCATGAGGTTCTAAAGGGCATTAACTTGGAGGCTTATGGTGGACAAATAATAGGATATATTGGAACTAATGGAGCTGGCAAGAGTACTACAGTTAAGACGCTTCTTGGAATAATTCCTGAGTACACTGGAACAGTTAAAATATTTGGCAAGGATATTAAACAAAGCGATATGGATTATAAAAAAAGAATAGGATATATACCGGAAGTTGCCGATATTTATGACAATCTAACTGCACGAGAGTATTTGACTTTTATAGGAGAAGTTTATGGACTTGAATATGAAAAAGCTGATAAAAAGGCGCAAGAACTTATGGGATTATTTCAAATACAGGATGCATATGATTCAAGAATTTCTTCTTTTTCAAAGGGGATGAAACAAAAGGTACTTATAATAGCAAGTTTAATACATAATCCAGACATTTTGTTTTTAGATGAGCCTCTAAGTGGATTAGATGCAAATAGTGTAATGATATTTAAGGAAATATTGACCGAGCTTTCTAATCAAGGTAAAACTATATTTTACTCATCTCATATAATGGACGTAGTTGAAAAGATAAGCACAAGAATTTTGCTTCTAAATAATGGGACAATAGCAGCAGATGGCAGCTTTGAGGAGCTTAAAACTAAATCAAAAGAAGGTTCATTGGAGGAAATATTTAATCAGTTAACTGGATTTAATAGTTATAAGGAACTGGCAGAAGAGTTTGTCTCCACAATTGAGGAGGTGTGAATTTGAAAGAATTTATATTTTTAAGATTTTTAGATATATTTAGCTCCATTTTTAATAAGTCGGGAATTGACTATAAAACCATGAGAAGACTTGTCCAAATAAAGCTAACTTTAGATACAAGAAGACCAAGTAATTTATTTCAAGGGCGAAGGAAAAAAAGTCAAGATAAAAATACTGATTATACATTGTTTCTATATGGTTTTTTTGGACTAATGTTTTCTACCTTAATGTTTACTAATGCAAGTATTTTTATAAAGACCAATATTTTAACGGGAATTATTTTGTTTATGGTAATGACTTCGCTTATAGCGGATTTTTCAAGTGTGCTCTTAGATGTAAAAGATAAAAATATTTTAAGCCCAAGATCAGTTAATTCTAAAACTATAAATACTGCGAAAGTAATACATATAGCTTATTATTTGATCAAGGTTACTTTTTCTATATCCATTTTTCCTATGATTTTTGGAACTATAAAATATGGACCACTATTTTTAGTTATCTTTTTAGTAGAAGATGTACTTATGATGGGATTTATTTTGTTTTTTACATCAATACTGTATTTCGTCATATTACGCTTTTTTGATGGAGAAAAATTAAAGGATATAATAAATTATATTCAAATAGTTTTGACGGTTGTTATGCTTGTATTGTATCAGCTTATGGGAAGAATAATGAATATTTCAACTGTAGGTGGATATCATGAGCTTAAAGCATGGATGTATTTTATACCAAGCTCTTGGTTTGCAGCAGTTTTTAGTGTCATTGTTGAAGGACAGCATCAAATAGCATATGTTGTACTAGCATTAACAAGTGTAGTGATTTCAGCAATTGCATTTATTGTTTATACAAAATATATATCTGTATACTTTGAAAGAAATTTATCTAAGCTTATAAACTCAGATAAAGGAAATAAAAAATTAAAAAAAAGCGGTGGTTTTGGTGACAAGGCTTTGAGTATAATTTGCCCAAATAAAATACAAAAAGAATTTTTTAGATTTGCCAGCAATATGATTTCAAGTGAAAGAAGGCTTAAATTAACTATATATCCGTACCTTGCTTTTGGAGCAGTGCTGCCTTTTGTATTTGTATTTAATTTTAATGTTCAAAGCAGCGGGGCGAGCGTACTAGATAAGATTGCTAATGGTAAATATTATTTTGGAGTTTACTATACGCTTGCATGTGCTTCTATGAGCATAGTTTATATGGGGAGAAGTGAAAAGTTTAAAGGAGCATGGATTTATGATGTGCTTCCAATAGAAGATATGTCGCAGGTTTATAAGGGAGTAGCTAAGGCTTTCTTTCTTAGACTTATGTTCCCAATAACTCTACTTACTAATTTGGTTTTTCTTGCTTTATGTGGATTCAAAATACTTCCAGATGTTATTGCAATGATGATTAATTTGGTACTGCTTGTCTTAGTTTCGATTAAAATTTCACCTAAAGAATTACCATTTTCAAGAGACTTTACAAACAAATACAGTGCAGGTTCTGCATTCGGATTTATGATATTGACAGCGGTATTGGGAGTTATTCATTATTTAGCTACTAGAGTAAGCTTTGGTATATGGGTATACATTGCCATAATTGTTGTTGCTATAGTAGTTTTATGGAATAATGCGTTTAAGTTTGAAGTTAAAAAATTATAAAAGGGAAATTAATTTAAAATGCCCTAAGTGTGGAGAAAAGAATTACATGAAGATGATAAAGGACTAAAACTCAACCCTTGTGCAGATTTACTTTTAATCTGCCTTGGAGTAAGAAAAGTAATATTGTTAGAAGGACAATTCAAATAAAATTTTAGGTTTATTAATTTTATTTGATGTTCTTCTAGCAATATTACTTCTTTTTTTCTACATAAAAGCCATTAAATATGAGAAAAATAAATTTGAATACAAAAGAATAAGGTGGTTTTTATGAAAAACAATACGAGTGTTGTCAAAAAAGTACTGGGACTTATCACATATAAAAAAAAGCAAGAAAAAAAAGAATTTTCTATACCAGAAGTGAATGAAAGTACAGAGGGGAATCAAAATTCTAATGATCAAAAGAAAAATACAAAAGTTCCAATTTCAAAGGATGTAGAAGATAATATCGCTTATGTGCAAAAACAGTTTAATTACCCCATAAATAAAGACATTATAGTAAGGGAATTTAAAGCGCTTGGTAAGTATAGGGCATTCATAGTATATATTGATGGAATGGTAGATAGAATAACAATAAATAATTTTATTTTGAGACCTCTATTGAATACTGAATTCTCAGAGAAAGAACAAAAATATGGTATGGACTATATGCTGGAAAATACAATTGAAACTAACCAAACAAAGAGAGTTTTTTCTTACGATGAAGTTATATCTGAGATACTTTTAGGTGATACGGGGATTTATGTTGATGGATGTGATTATTATATTTTTAACGAAACAAAAGGATATGACAAAAGAGGAGTTGAAGCTCCTAAGATAGAAGGGTCTGTAAGAGCACCTCAAGAAGCCTTTAATGAAAACTTACGTACAAATGTAACTTTGATTAGAAGAATCATAAAGAATAAAAATTTTACAACAGAATTTATGAGTATAGGAAAACAAAATAATAAGCAGTGTGCTATTTGCTATATTAATGGTCTCGTAAATCCAGCTATTGTAAGTGAAGTTAAAAGAAGATTAAATGGCATAGAAACAGGTGAAATAGAAAACTCTGGTATGGTTGAGCAGTTTATTGAAGATCATCCAATGGCCCTAATTCCAACAATACTTTCAACAGAAAGGCCAGATAAGGCAAGCACTAATATGCTTGAAGGCAAAGTGTGTATTGTAGTAGATGGTTCTCCATTTGCATTAATTGCTCCAATAACTATAATTGATTTGTTCCATACACCAGAAGATATTTCTTTAAGATGGCAATACGGAACCTTAAATAGAATTGTAAGAATATATGCTGTATTTGTAGCAACACTTCTTCCGGGATTATTTATAGCTGCAACTAATTTTCACCAGGAGATGATACCAACAGAAATTTTAATTGCTATTGCAAAAGCAAGGGAAAACGTTCCTTTTCCTACTATTGTGGAAATTTTATTAATGGAATCGTCCTTTGAACTTATACGTGAAGCAGGTATTAGAATACCAGGAGTACTCGGTAGTACTATAGGTATAATTGGAGCCATAATATTAGGGCAAGCGGCTGTACAAGCGGATTTAATAAGTCCCGTAATAATAATTATAATATCAATTACAGGTCTAGGAACTTTTGCTATACCGGATTTTTCCTTTGCTTTGGGAATTAGGATAATAAGACTACTGTTCATAGTAGCAGGATGTTTCTTAGGGTTTTATGGTATAACTCTTATGATGATAGTAATAACTATTCTGCTCACGGATATGAAATCCTTTGGAGTGCCCTTCATGTCTATATACGTTCCTAAAGTCCATAAAAATTCAGATAAAATTATAAGATATCCAATATGGAAGCAGGAATTTAGACCAGATCAATTTAATCCATTGAATGTAAGAAGACAGCCCAAGAAGTCTAAAACATGGGAAGGAGAGCAAGGGGGGAAAAATAATGGCAAGCAAAAGTGAGAAATTTGGAACATATGAAACTGTAGCATTAGTTACTATGGCAATGGTTGCAAAAATTTTATATACTAGCACATCAGCAATGATTAAGACAGTTGGCACTTCAGCGTGGTATATGACTATAATATCATGTATTATAAGTATAATATTTTTTATTTTAATATATAAGCTTATGATGAGGTTTCCTGGAAAGGATATATTTGAAATATACGAAGCTGTTTTAGGAAAGTTTTTGGGAAAGTTCGTAACAATAATTTTTTCTATGTATTTAATGTTTTACTGCAGCTCCAGTATAAGAGAATTTCTTGAGATGATAAAAAGCTACAGTTTACCATATACACCTCCTAGTGTTATTATTGGAACATTTATTTTGGTTTCAGCTTTACTTTGTTACAAGGGAATTGAAAATATAGCTAGATTTTCATATCTCATATTTTATCCTGTTTTGTTGGGTATATGTTTGATCTTAGTTTTAGCAATACCATATTATAAATTTAATTATATTAAACCATATTTGGGATATGGTTTTGAAAAAACTGCATTTATTGGATTTTTGCGCAGTTCTGCATACCAAGAGGTTACATTGTTGTGCTTTGTTGTAAGGTCTATACATGGTGTTAAAAATTTAAAAAAAACAGGATTGATTGCAATTGTATTATCAGGAGTTATTTTTGCCGTGACTGCACTTTGCTGTATTATGGATTTTGGATACGGCACTGGGCAAGAAAATATATCAGGAGTGTATCAATTATCTAGAATGATATACTACAATAGATATTTTCAAAGAATTGAAGCTATATTCCTTTTCATATGGGTTCTAGCAGCTGTTCAAAATGCTGCGCTTTCATTATATTTTTCTATAATCGCTTATTGTAAAAGTTTTAATATAAAAGGATATAGAAATTTAATACTTCCATTCTGTTTTTTCGGATTTATGGGAGCGTTAATTCCTAGTAATTTTCCACAGGTAACTGACATTAATATGATTATAATTCGTCAATATGGTCTATTTTTTTCCTTTGTGCCACCAGTAATTGTGTTAGTAATTTCTATGCTTTTAAAAAAGGGTGGTGAAAAAAACAATGTTTAAAAGAATAGGCTGTATCATAATTAGTATAATATTATTAATAACTTCTACAGGTTGTGGTGATTCTTCTGAAACTGATGATAATATTTATGCTATAACTGTTGGAATAGATAAAGGTTCGTATAATAAAGTTATTATTACAATACAATATCCAACGTACAAAAGTGGTGGCCCTGGAGGAGGTGCTTCACAAGGAGGCGGCGGTGGAGATGCTAATGTACATTCAATTGAGGCTCCAGGTGTATTAGAGGGAATAAATCTTTTAAATATGGCTATATCAAGAAGGGTTTCACTTAAGCATATTAAAATGCTGGTTATTTCTGAAAAAATTGCAAGAGAGGGAGTAGCACAATACATTGCACCATTTTCAAGGTATAGGGAACCTAGAAGGGCTATGGCCGTAGTAATTACAAATGGTAATGCAGTAGATTTTATTAAAGAAAATAAGTCCAATATAGGCACCAGTATTACAAAGTCCATAGAACTTATGGAAACACAATCAAATACTACGGGTTTTTTTCCAGATACAAAATTTTACGAGTTTTACGAAGGTATATTTAATAATTATGGTCAAGGAATTGCTACTTATGCTGGAGTGAATAATTTTAATAGGCTTATACTAAATGGTACTGAGCAAAACTCGCCTGTTATAATAAATCCAGATTATTCGCCAGGTAATCTTCCGAGAATTGGAGTTGCAAAAAGAGAATTTGTAGGAACTGCGGTTTTTAATGGAGATAAAATGGTGGGTTCACTAAATCCTTGGGAAACACGATATTTACTTTTGATAACAGGTAAATTTGATAGGGGTATATTTGGTGTTTATGATAGATTGGAGAATGAAAGTAAAATTGTATCCTTTGAATTGAAATTAGCACGTAAACCAAAGATAAAATGTAAATTTGAAAATAATAAACCTGTAATTAATATAGATTTGTACCTAGAAGGAGAAATTGCAGGCATCCAAAGCAGAGTTAATTATGCAGATTTAAACTTAATTGAAAATTTAAATAGTCAGATAGAAAATTATTTAGAAAAGGATATAAGAAAAACTATAGAAAAGACTCAAAAAAAAAGTATAAGTCAGACGTATTTGCATTTGGAGAGGAATTTGCAGGATATTTCCCTACAATACAAGAGTGGGAAAAATATAATTGGCTTAAGCATTACGAAGAAGCAAAGATTAATTTAAGTGTAAAGGTTGATATTAGAAGAACAGGAATTAGAACAAGGACATCGCATATTTTCTCAAATCAGGGAAAACGTTGAAAGGTGGATTTAGCATGCTTTATTTGCTTTCTTTATTTATAATAGGCTCAAATTATTATACACTAACTTATGGAATTTATTTATGGAAAAGTGAAAATAATAAACTTGGCAGTATAGGAACAATTATTATAGCAGTAATTGCGACGGTTGCTCCTATACTTGTGCTTTTTATTAAAAAATAGCTTATGTGAAGTTTTAGAAAACTTTAGATTATGGTATTATTTTTAAATCTACCCAAAGAACTGCAACAATTTTATTCTTAGAATTCATTGTAGGTATTGATACCGCAACACATGGATTTGATGTTGCGGCTAAGATGATATCAAAATTTCTAATTAGCCAGTTTATACGAATGTTGTATAATGGAATAAACGTATAATTATTGGAGGAGAATTATGGAGCAAAATAAAGCATATATAGATTCATTCAGTAAAATATGGCATAAGCTATTTAAACTTTCATATGGCAACACTGATATTGCAAAATTTAAAGAAATGAAGCGGCTATCTCCTGTTGAAGTAAGTGATAGGGAAAAAGGAACTTTCTAGCGCTTACTGGAGACGAGAAGGTTCTTGATGTTGGTTGCGGAAGAGGATTAATGATTAATGGAGTGGCACAAAGATTAAAAAGTGGTAAGGCTTATGAGATAGATATATGGAACTCAAAAGATCAGTCAAGAAACAGTAAAGAAGAGTTATTAAAAAACGCAGTTATAGAAGGTACGGAAAATAAGCTTGAAATAGTGAACGGATATATGAGAAGCATGCCTTTTGAAGACAATTATTTTGACGTGATTATATCAAGTCTTGCTATTCATAACATAGAAAACAAAGATGAAAGAAAAAAGGCAATAAAAGAAATAGCAAGGGTTACAAAACAAATGGGAAAATAGCTATTCTAGATCTTGCCAATATAAAGGAATATGCTGATATTTTAAAAGAAAATGGTTTTGAAATTAAAGAAATTACAAAAAATCAATATTTAATGTTTCCATCAATAAGAATACTTTATGCAACCCGCGTCTCTACGAAAGGTACACTATAAACAAGGTTAGACAAATTTTTTTAACGCGACGAAGCATTGTTACTTAGTCAATTCTTCTTTGTATTTTTTAAATTTTTTATTTCCTCTTCATTTAATTTAGGGTATTCAAGCTTTAAATTTTCTAAAGTTTTTACCATGATTTCAGATATTACAAGGCGGGCGAACCACTTTTTATCACTTGGAATAACATACCATGGAGCGTTTTTGATTCCTGTATTTGCTATAGTTTCTTCATAATACTTTTGATACTCTTCCAATGCTGCCTTTCTTTTATATCTGACTCCGAAAACTTCCAGTTTTTTAGATTTGTCGTCTATTCTAGCTAAAAGTCTTTTCTTTTGTTCTTCTTTAGATATATGAAGAAATATTTTAATTGGAATTATGCCGTTATCTAAAAGGTATTTTTCAAAGTTGTTTATTTCATTATATCTTCTTTGCCATATATTATCCGTAACAAGGTCATCGGGTATGTTTTCTGTTTTTAGAAGTTTATGTACTCTTACAACTAAAACTTTTTCATAGTAAGATCGATTAAAAATTTGAATTTGTCCCCTTTGCGGCAGATGCATGAAAGCTCTGTGAAGATAGTGATGCTTAAGATCTTCACTTGAAGGCTGCTTAAAGTTAAAAACGGATGTGCCTTGTGGATTAAGTCCAGACATTACATGTTTTATAGCTCCGTCCTTCCCGGCAGTATCCATAGCTTGAAAAATTATTAATATCCCGTATTTTCCATCTGCATAAAGCTTATCTTGAAGTTCTACCATTTTTTCTATGTTTTTTTCAAGCTGTGATTTAGCTTCATCTTTGGAATCAATGTCATAAGTGCAGTGGGTTTTAATAGCTTCAAGCTTAAAGTCAGAATTATCTTGAATTTTTAATTTTGATAATTCCATAATTATCACCCCTTAAACCTAGTATATATATATATATACCTATCAAAATCAAAGTTATACCCAAAAACATGATTTTTATCCCCTTAAGATTATCCATGTAAGTAACTCCTTTCTTTTAAAAAGGTTGTTAAAATAAAGTTGTTATATCCATAAGTTTCCTATATTCTATCATTGAACTCTATGTATAGCAATATATATTTATATTTCTAAAATGATGGAAAAAGAATGGAACCTTTTGAAAGAAGAGAAAATGTAGATTCAGGACATGCTGCACAAGGCAATGGATGGAATAATAAATCTAATTAGTAATGGGTTTAATTTAAGGAGAGTTGAAGCCATTGCATTAGGAAGTACAGTAGTTGTTGATTTAAGAGTTACTCAAGTTGTTAATGAGGTTAAGGGAGTTCATGCTGTACTTCGTCATGATGCATTTATATAATAGGATACTTATTAAAATAGGATTGCTACACTAAATCAATTCACAATTCACAATGAAGGATGATTTTCTTCCGCTTTGCTACAGAAAATGTAAAACTTATAAATGACACTATTTTGATATAAGGATTTATATAATGAACTGTACAAGTTTACATCTAAAATTCCGTAGGTCCGGAGGAATTTTTCCTTGTACTATTGTTACCTCGCATTATTTTCACTACCTCCATTTAATTTGTTATTTTTATTATAGATGTGATAAATTAAATAAAAATAAAATAAGTATAAAAATTACATTATTATATAATAAATATATTTTTGGTTGCTGGATTTTCATTTTCAGGTACTGAAATAGTTGAACTTGCATTTGCAGCTAGTATTATGAATGCAGTCATTCTTACGCCGGTACTTTCTTGTGGCAATTTAGGACTTTATGTGGCATCACGTATGCTTTAAATAGGCGTGTTATCATGCTTATTTTTTATTTGAAAATAATTTTGGAAGTTTATTCATTTGTATAAATAAATTTAATCAATGTACGATTATAATATTGTAATTTAATCATAGATAGGGAGGATAGGATTATTATGGTACAAGGTATTTCTAATGTAAGTCATAGTAGTTATATACCAGCTAAAAATAAATCAAGTGATGACACTGACAACCAGATTAAATCACTCCAAAGCCAGGCAGATGAATTAAAAAAGCAGATTTCAGAAATACGTTCTGGTAAGGCAGGTAATGGTAGCGATATGCAAGAAAAAATAAAACCATTACAGGAGCAAATTGAGGAAATTGAGGCACAAATTCAAGAACTGCAAGTAAGCAAAACAACTGATAAAACAGATGATAATAATGTAAGTGATAATAGTAAAGTAAATGGTAATAATGAAAATAGTGCGAGTGAAGATTCAATATTAATGTATGGTAGTGTATATAATGAAATTAGCAAAACAGATAGTGTAGGAAAACATTTAAAAGGAGAATCAGCAGTACTTAAGTCAGATGCCGATGTGGATGAAAGCTTAGGAAATTATAGAGGAGCTGCAAAAAAGAGAAAACTTGCTGCTGGAGATGAGGCCCGTGCAAATTCAGTAACTCGTAAGGTATCTAAGCTAGAGAAAAAAGTGATGGATTTGGGAGATGAAATTAATAAAGAACAAGATAAGAGCGATATTGACAGGTATACAGGTGAAGATAAAGCTGTAAGTGATTCGGATAAAGGAAAAACAATAGATGAATTGGCATAATTTTTCCAAAAAGTAATTTTATATTACAATTCAAATTACTTTTTGGAATGCAGTTTAATTGTTTGAAAATATTTTGTCTCAGTAAAATAGCAGTAAATAAATTGAAAGCACAAGTATATTAATATAATTATTAAAGAGTGTACTACTAAAGCTGCCTTAAAATAATTTCTTTTCATTTGAAGAAGGATGTATAAGAATCCAAGAGTACTTCCTAAAATTGTTGGTACAAAAAATATAAGTTTAATTTGAAATGATATGATTTTTTTCATCTCTAAACCGGTAATACCAATTCCACGTAATTTATTATAGGTATCCAATGTATCGTCTATTTCTGAAAATAACTTAAAACTTAAAATACAGCCGCAGGATATAAAAAATAACACTCCAATAAAAAGCATTATAAATAAAAAGAAAAGATTTTGTGCTTTCAAAATTTCATAGGTATTGTATTTTGAAACTGATTTTGCAGAACTATTTAATTTCTTTTCGTATTTCATACCCATAGTCCAATTCTTTAAGTTTATAGCATGATAGGTTTTTATAAAATTAGGGCTTTTATTTTTTATTATATTGGTATAATCATCATCGCTTATAATGAGCATATGCATGTTTGAAGCATTAGAGTTTATTATAATTTGCCAGATTTCATAGGAATAAGATAATTCATATTTATTATTAAAATCATCAGATAGCAAAATACTTCCTCTATGCCAAGGTGAACTTTCTGGTATGCTGCGTGAAGTTAGAGTTATAAATTGTCCGTCAGGTACATGTATATGTTTATTTGCAAATTTATTAAACTGGCTTTGAGATATTATATTTATTTTTGAGGATTTGTTTCTTAAATTAAGCGTTATAAATTGCAGTTTTTTTTCTATTAAAATGTCATTAGTATTTACTAAATTTGCTAGAGAATTAGAATTTTCAATGTACACTAAATCATATGGATTTTCAATGTTTACTTCTTTTGGAGTTTCAACGTAAGAAGAGTAGGCAAGTCCAATAAAATAAATGGCAATGCAGCTCAAAATAGAAAGTATAAATATTATTTTTTTATTTTTATCAAATTTATAACTTATTTCTGTAATGGTTAGTAGATTTCTATGATAGAAGCTTTTTTTTCTTTTAGTTATCCACAAAGTCAGATTTCCAAGGCAAGTTATCAACAAGTAAGTACCAGAAAAACATAATACTGTGGATAAAATAAGTCTATTATTTTTTGAAAAGTATATTATCACGTATGATAATATCACGGTAGATAATCCCAATACTGCTAAGTAAGCGTAGTTTGAGCCTTTGGATTTTATAAATGCACTTTTGCATATATTATTTATTTTACTTGAAGTAAATCTGTTTATAATTAGAACTACAACGAAAATAACTATAAAAGAGCATGTAGTAAGCAAATAGTTTTTGTAGCTAAGGTTAAAAGCTAAAACATTGAGATTTAGTATTTTAGTAACTATCATAAAAAAAGTCTTCCAAAAACGGAACCAGAAATTAAACCAGTGAGCAAAGAAGAAACAGCAATAAATAAATTTTCAAATAGTATTAATTTTTTAATATCATGTTTATTCATGCCAAGTATTGAATAAAGCTCAAATTCTTTTTTTCTGCAGTTAATAAACGAGACATGGGAATAGCTCATAAAAACTATAGAAAATAGTATAAGAGCGATTAATGAAGAATATATCATTGTTTTAATAGCTGTGCCTTCTTTACCAAAACTAGTTATACTGCGGTTTATATCGTTATTTAAAATTAAAGTAGTATACATAAAAAATACAGTTATAGAAAAGCTGCAGCATAAAAAATAAGATAAAAACTTTTTGAAGTTTGCTTTGAAGGTTTTAATTATGATGTGATTAAAATTCATAGGATACTCCTCCCAAGATAGCTTCATAATCAAGGATTGTATCTAAAAATTCTTTTCTATTGTGTTTTTTTATAAGTTCAGTGCTTGTCATGCCATCTTTAATAAAAATAATTCTACTGCAAAAGCTTGCGGCGAATGGGTCATGAGTAACCATTATTATAGTACTCTTATTATTTTCATTTATTTTCTTAAAACAATTCATGATTGAATTAGAAGACTTTGAATCAAGATTTCCAGTTGGTTCATCTGCCATAACAAGCAGTGGATTGTTAACTAAGGCACGGCATACAGCAGTTTTTTGCTTTTGTCCACCAGAAACTTCGTTTGGATATTTGTTTTTTATATTATAAATATCAAAAAGTTTCATTAGTTCATCAGATTTATCATTTAAAAGCTTTTCTTCTTTCTTATCTAAAATCATTGGAAGCATAATATTTTCTTTTAAAGATAGGCTGTCCATAAGCTTAAAATCTTGAAAAACGAAACCTAATTTATGTCTTCTAAAAAGTGATAAATCGTCATCATTTAATTTATTTATGTCTTCATTATTAATTTCAACTGTTCCAGAGGATGGCTTTTCTATACCAGAAAGAAGTTTTAAAAGTGTGCTCTTGCCGCTCCCAGAAGCCCCCATAATACCAACAAACTCTCCAACCTCGATTTTAAGATTTACGCCTTCTAGTGCATGTGCCTCATTTGCGCTGTTTTTCTCACTATAAACTTTAGTAAGGCCATTTGTAATTAATATACTCATAATATGATTTCACCTACTTTCACCATATATATTAAATCATATCTAAAAAAGTATCTATTGAAGTAGTTTTTATTAATCTTTCATTTTTGCAAGATAAGAAATGGTAACTTCAGTACCTTTTGAAATTTCAGAAGTTATACTTATTGTGTGACCTAAGTTTTCACATATGGTATGGCAAAGGTACAAACCAATTCCTGTTGAATTTTTGCATTTTCGACCGTTTTCTCCTGTAAAAAATGCATCAAATACTCTATTCAAATCCCAGGCAGGTATTCCGATACCTTCATCTTTTATGGTTAAATAAATTTTGTTCTTAATTTCCTTTGTAATAAAATATATATACTTAGTTTCTTTTGGTGATTTCGAGTATTTTATTGCGTTGGATATTATCTGGCCTATGAGAAATTCGTTCCATTTTTCATCTGAAAGCATCCATATATCTTCAGAGTGAAGCTGTAACTTTGGATAAACATTGTTATATATAAATTCATCACTTCTTTGGGATATAATTTTTTTCAGTGATTGAGCAAGATTTGATTCCGTAGGTATATAATCTTTAGAAAATTCATTGAGTCTGAACATTGTAAGTATGTTGTTTAAGCTTGAATATATTTTTTGAGTTTGACTTTTTATAGGTGAAGCTGATTTTTCTGCAATTAAATCTATGACATTTAAATTTCCTTTTATGTTGTGGATCCATTGGGATATGAATTCTCTTTCTTTTTTTATATCACTTTTGGTTATTTTTAATTCCCTCATGTAATTCTCATGGAGGCCTTTAATTGCGTACAAGGTTAACTTTTGCTGTTGGATGCGAGTTGAAATATTATAGTAAGGATTTTTTATTATGTCATTTAGACTTGCAATAAAGCCAGTATATTTAAACCATTCTATTAAAATAAAAATTAAGTACAGAAAAATAGAAATACTTAAAGGATAAAGTATTTCAGCTTTTTCTTTATTCAAAAGATTAAAAAATAATATTATAAAAGAGCTATTTAAGAAGAAGATTGTTGAGATTAGATTGTCATTAACAAAACATGAAATTTGAGAACTTTTATTCATCTTGTTCACCTTCAATTACGTTAGAATTGAGCATATAACCAACACTTCTTTTGGTCTTTATAATTTCTTTTAAACCTAGTATTCCAAGTTTGTTTTTAACCCGTGTGATGTTTACAGACAAATTATTATCATCAACGAAAGAACCCGTGTCCCATAAATCTTTTATAAGAATTTCCCTTGTAACTATTTTATTTTTATTTTGCATTAGATTTTTTAGTAGTCTAAATTCATTTTTAGTAAGTTCAACAAATTTATCTTTGTAGGTAAGTCTAAAAGTACTTTCATTTAAAAGCAGTTTTCCTACGGTATAGAACTCACAGCTTGTTTCTTTTTTTGTGTCATAAACTCTCCGTAAAACTGCTCTAATTTTTGCTGCTAGTATTTCAAAACTAAAGGGCTTAGTTATATAGTCATCTGCGCCAAGTTCAATTCCCATGACCTGTTCCATTTCCTTATCTTTAGCAGATACTATTATAATTGGTATATCAGAGGTCTTCCTTAATTTTCTGCATAGGTAGTATCCATCATTGTATGGTAAGTTTATATCTAGTAAAATTAAGTTAGGACAGCTTTTATATATTCCATCCTCAATGTTTTTAAAGTCTTCTATGATTTCACAGTCAAATCCCATGTTTTCAAGTTTTTCTTTCATAATCAAACTTAATTCGTAATTATCTTCAACAATTGTTATTTTAGTCATGAAAATCCACCACCTTTGTATTATAATAATATCATAAAACTTATAAGAGAAGAAAAGGAGGAACAGAAAATGAAGCTTCTTAGAACTATAGGCGGGATAATAGTATTTTTTGGGTCTTAGGACTTGTATTTAGAATAGGTGGATTTTTAATACACTGGTTACTAGTAGCTGCGGTTGCAGTTTTTATATATGACTTTATAACGGGAAAGAAAAGATAAGCTGAAAAATTCATGAAAAAGGGGCTGTCGCATTAAATATAAAAAATAGTGACATCCCCTTAATTGCTTTTTGAAATATAAATTTTGTAGAAAAAGTAAAGAGGATACTAGATAATGCAATATTTTATGCTTAAGGTTTATAAAACTTTTATGAATTTTTATGTATTGTTTAATTAAGTATTGATTTTATTATAAAAATTTGGTACTAATATTATATACAATGTTAAATAAATCCTATAAATATATATTCTTGTATATTTTTATATATTTTTTAAAAAGCTATTGTCGTTATTTACAGTATTTTGAGTTTTTATCCTAATTAATAAAAGAAATTTACCGAAAAACAAGGGGATAGAGTCATTATTCTAGAAGAGAACTAAGAGTGAAAAGTTAGTAGATTTATATCAAAGGAATCTTTAGTGGTATCACTTTGTAAAATTGCTTAGTTTTACATAGGCTCATCTGGATTTTATATAACTTTGTATTAAATTTATAAATAAAAATTAGGGGGAAGAAATTTGAAAATTTTTGAGAGAATCAAAAGAAAAAATGCCAAATCAGAACATAGGAATGAAGAGGTCAAGAAGAGTATTCAAAAAAATACTAATAGTGAGGTGAATGCTGAACTTTGTAGTAATTTGGATGATTATGGACAAGAAATATCAGCCGCTCTATCTCAGTTATCTGAATTTAGCGATAGCCAAGCAGCAAATATAGAACAATTTTCTGCTGCACTTCAACAGATATCTAGTGGTGTTCAGCAAACTTCTCAAAATACAGAAAAATCGTCTGAATTTGTGACCAGTGTAAAAAATTCTGTTGAGGTACTTGTTGAATCAATTGAAGAAGTTGCAGCCGCTTCAGGAAATATGACAAATGAGTCTCAAAAAGCTCAGAGTGCTGCCGAGGATGGAAAAAAAGTAGTAACGAATGCTATAAATGCAATGAATAATGTATCTACAAAAATAAGTGACTTAGTGGATTATATGACAGCTTTAGGTCAGGCTACAGAAGAGATAGGCAAGATTGTATATATGATAAATGGCATAACAAACCAAACTAATATGCTTGGATTAAATGCCAGTATAGAAGCTGCTAGAGCAGGTGAATATGGTAAGGGATTCGCAGTAGTAGCTAAATCGATAAAAGAATTGTCAGATAAAAGTAAAAGTGCAACTGACGGAATAAGCAAATTAATCATAGATATACAAAATAGAATTAATGAAGCTGTAGATAAATCAAGAGAGGGACTCTCAGAACTTAAATCAGGAATAAATTTAGTAGAGGCAAGTGGAACATCTATAGAAAATATAATAGAGGTAGTAAATAAAACTTATGAATATTCTAATTCTATCACTGAAAGTACTAAGTTACAAAATGAATCAAGTAAAGGTATAGCAAAATACATGGATGAATTAAATGAAAATATTTCAGAAATAGCTTCTACAACTATGCAGGAATCTTCTGGAATGCAGGAGGTAACAGCTGGTATTGAAACAATTAAAGAAAACGTAGATGAACTAGCTTCTGGAATTAAAGAAATAAATGAACTTTCACAATATATTGTTGATAATTCAAATAAGTTAAAAAGTAATCTAGAAAAATAATTTAAATACTTGGAGGGAAGAAATATGAGCTATGATGTACTTAATGATTTGTTTGATAAAATAGGAAAGGTTACACAATTGACTGATATAGCTTATCATGAGATAAGAAATGGAAGGTTAAATCCAGTGCATAAGACTAATACAGATGTGTTAGGAATTGATAAGTGGAAAAAAGGACATGCTGAAAATCCGGTTTATATTGATAAAACACTGGTTCTAAGACAGATAATTAATGGTGCTAAATATATACATATTGATAATACGAAAGAAGATAAGAGATCTTCTGAAGCTTTTTTCTTTTTCGGTGTAGATAGTATATTAATTGTACCTGTACATGACAAAAGTAAAGCTCAAATAAAGGGAATAGTATGTATTGTTTCAATTAATAAACTTCATAATTTTTCTGATGAACAAATAAATAAATGTTTAGAATTAGTAAAGAATTATGAAGACTTAATATAATGGGAGATGTATTATTTTGAGAATATCTGATGCGATTTTAAAATATTTGAAGATGCTTGATGTCAAATATATTTTTGGACTACCAGCTGGAACTGTGAGTCCACTCTACGATGCAATGAATGATGAAGATATAAAACCAATTGTTGCTAAGAACGAAGGCGGAGCTGCATATATGGCTGCAAGATACTCGAGTATATCTGGAAATTTAGGTGTTTGTATTGTGGCTGGAGCGTAGGAATAAATAATATGATAAACGGTATTGCAGATGCGAATAGAGCAAAGGCTCCTGTGCTTGTTATTTCTGGGTATGTTAATAGGTGGCAAATAGGTAAAGGTGCTTTACAGGAATTAAATACCGAAGATATACTAAAGCCTATCACGAAATATAGTAAAACTGTAGTTGATGAAACACAGGTAATTAGTGCCGTAAAAAAGGCTATAGAAATAGCATTAACACCACCATATGGTCCTGTTCATGTTTCAATTCCATTGGATGTCCAACTGTTAGAATGTAAGGATGATTTTAAATGGGAATTTATAAATAACTATAAAAAAGTTCTACATTACGATGCTGCAGCTGTGAAGGATGCCATTTCAGTAATTAATAATTGCAAATCTGGTATTGTAATGGTTGGAAAGGGATGCAGAAAGGTAAAAAATGAAGTTAAGGAATTAAGTAGTCATCTTAATTGGCCAATTGTAACAACTCCTGAAGGTAAAGGAATCGTGTCTTCAGATTTTGCGCTTAATTATGGAAACTTTGGATATTCTAGTACTGATGCGGCTTCAAATTTAGCATATTCAAAGGAAATAGAATGTCTTTTAATTTTAGGTACAAGCCTTGGAGAAGCTTCTACTTGTAATTTTAATGAGGAACTTGTAAAAGGTAAGAAGGTAATTCATGTAGATTGGGATTCAAAGGAATTAGGAAAGGTATTCGACGAAGATATAAAAATTAATGGAGATTTAAGATGTGTTTTACCGGAATTAATAAAAGGTACGGATTCAAAGAATCAACTTAATATAAAAAGACCTGAATTAAATTCTCCATATGTAAACAATCATACAGGTTTATCTTTAAGATTATTTTTAGATCAAATTACAGGCTTACTGCCAGATGATACTATGTATCTTTCTGACTTAGGCGAATTTATGAATTTTGTGTTCAAATATTTAAATGTACCAGCAGAAGGAGATTTTGAAGTTAATCTTAACTATGCTGCTATGGGATCAAGCATTGCTGGTGCCATTGGCGCTTATTTATCCCAAAATAAAAGGAGAACTGTTGCAGTATTTTCAGGTGATGGATCCTTCTTTATGAATGGTATGGAGATTTTAACAGCTAAAGAATATAAGCTTCCAATTATATATTTCATAATAAATAATTCAATGCTTGCTTATGTAGAACATGGACACAAGTTTTTATATGGAAGAGGTCTTGAGGTATTTAAACAACAAAGAATTTCTATATCTGAATTTATGAAAGCGGCTGGTGTAAAAGCTATGAGCATAAGTGATATAAAAGATATATCTAATATTAAAGAATTCACTGCTAATTTAGATGGCCCTTGTGTTATTGAACTAATAACTGATGGAACTGAACCAGCGCCTATAATGGATAGATTAAAGTCTTTAAAGAACGAATAAAAAATAGGGTAAATACTTCTATGACAAAATAAAAGTATTTATCCTATTTTCTTAATATTGTGAAGTTAAATATGTCTTATAGCTTATAGGACATCATCATATTGCTACTGCCTATTCCGGTTCCTCCAAATACTATGAGATCACCTTCATTAATAAGTTTCTTATCAAGAGCGTCTTTTAATGCGAACATCTCACAGCATAAACCTGTATATCCTATTTCAGGAGTAAGGAAGTTATACTTATTTTTGTAATCTTCAACATTTAGCTTTTCTAAAGTATCTACTATCATTTTTTCAACAAACTGTGACATGATAAAGAATTTAACATCAGCTATTTTATATTTTGTATTTGCAATAGTATTCTTTATCATGCTTGCCCATATAGTTGGATATTCAGATGTATCAAAAGGATATGATTTTAATTTGCCTTCTTCTTTATCTGTTGAAGCTGATCTCCAGTAACTTGAAAATCCATGTATTGGGTTTTGAGTAGCATCATGAAATCTAGAATCAGTTTGGCATTCCGTAGATAATATGCCTCTTTCAAAGTCTTCTTCTTTAGCTTCTAGAAGAATAGATACAGCAGCATCGCTCATAGTGGCATATGAAAGAGCATCATCTTGTCTAGAAAAAGCACTCATTAGTGTACTTGCAACAACTAAAGCTTTCTTATATTTTGGATTTCCTTTTAAAAGTGTACTTGCTAAGTTTATAGCAAGTACAGCACCCATGCAATCAGCATTAATATCAAAAGCTAATGCATCATTTTTTGCTCCTACTGCGTGATGTATTTTTATAGCATTAGATGGAGTTAAATACTCTGGAGTATTAGAAGCAAATATTATAATGTCTATATCTTCAGCTTTTACATTAAAATTTTTAAGTGCTTCTAAAGACGCTTTAGTTCCCATTGTAATCACATTTTCATCATTGGAAGCTTTGTATCTATATTTTCTATTTATTGAGGCTAAAAGATTTCTAATATCGATATCTTGCTTATCAAAATGCTCTATATATTTTTCGTTTCCTATTTTATTTCCAGGAAGATAAGTTTCGATACCTTTAATTAAAGTATTTCTAAACATTTAATCACCAGCTCTTTTAAATTTTAGCTTTTAGTATCCTTGTGAATTTAACCATTCTTCGCATTCTTTAGTATCTGTAAAAGCTTTTTGAGCAAGTCCAGATTTTTTAGAAGCCATATTTAACTGCATCTTAACAACAGCACTATCAACTATTATAGCGCCTCCAAAAAAACCTTTACTTTTACAATTTTCTAAAAGGTTATTCATTTTTTCTGAAATTGCAGATGCTTTAAATTGTCTTAAATCTGTTATACATGCCCATTTATGCCCCTTGAACACTGGAATCATTTTATCCATTACATCTTCTGTAAATCTTTCAATATCTGCTTCCTTCCATAGCCCGATCGTTGTCTGATACAATCTGTTTTTTATAGGATCTGCTTTAAGTTCGTACTTACCTTCCTTATCTTTGATTACACTAGAACCATTAACATTTTCAATTACATTATTACTCATCTCATATATCTCCTTTACACTTAAGTATATTTTTATACATAACTATAATTCTGCGCAAAAATACAAAATCCTTCCTAAAGAAATAAAAAATGATAAATAAAAACAAATAACGTCAGTTTATGAAAATTTATAACAAGTTTTTATCAGGAGTGACTAATATTTTTATATGCTTCTTTTTTTCTGCGCCAGCTAATATTTCAAACCCTTCTTTTACAAGATCATCTAGGTGAATTTTTTTAGTAATCCATCCATTAGCTTTTATTTTTCCGTTACCCATAAGTGAAATTGTTGAAGGATAGTTATTTCTATATCCCATAGTTCCAACAATTTTTTTCTCAGTAAATACTAGCAAATTAGGATTGAATTTAATATCATTTTCCCAGACGCTTGTTACTACTAATGTTCCGTCAGATTTTAAACTGTTTAATCCTGCTAAAAAGCATGATTCGGCACCAGTTGTTTCAAAAACAGCATCAACGCCTTTACCTCCAGTTAATTTTTTAATTGTAGAAGGGATATCAACTTCATTTGGATCTAAGATTATATCAGCACCAGCATTTTTAGCATATTCTTGTCTTATGGATTTTCTTTGAAGACAGGCTACGAAGCTTGCACCAGCGGCTTTAAGGCATTCTATTGTACCAAGACCTATAGGACCGGCACCTAAGACTAAGGCAGTTTCTCCAATTTTAAAGTTTGCTCTAGCTATAGAATGCATTCCTACTGTGATTGGTTCTACTAATGCAGCTTTATCAAAGGAAAGCTCATCTGGAATTTTATGTATGAATCTCTCTGGAAGTGAGGCATATTCAGCAAAACCTCCTCCAGTGCCGCAAATTCCATATGCTCCAACAGACCAGCATAAATTGTATTTCCCTTCTAGGCATGCTGGACATTTGCCGCATACTACCATAGGCTCTCCGACTACTCTATCACCGACTTTTATGTTTTTAACATTTTCACCTATTTCAACTACTTCACCCGAAAATTCATGGCCTAATATAACCGGAGCAGTAGTTTTGCTTAAAGGATGAGGATGTTCTACTGGAATCAATATAGGGCCAGCTAGATACTCATGCAAGTCTGAACCGCATATTCCACACCATTTAACCTTAATTTTCACAATGTCAGATGAAACTGTTGGTTCTTTTGTTTCTTCTATTCTTACGTCCTTTCTGTTATACCATAAAGCAGCTTTCATAAATTTTCCTCCTTACATAATTTAATTTATGGGGTTGTTGCACTAAGAAATTAGTGTAAGCCTCTTTTTTAACAAAAAAATGCAGTTTTTGATCAAAAACTCGGGAAAAGGCGCATTTTTGTTAAAAATTTGGCATAAGAAGATTATACTATTTATGGCGTGTGTTATCAAACAATACTTATATTAGCATGATAACAAATCAACGTATCTAAAGGGAGCTTTATCTAATATGGTAAGTTTGCAAGAAAAGCTGCCTAAAAAAGAGCCTGTATTAATGATTTTAAAAATCGCTAATACAGGCTCTTTAAGTTAGTTTATTTTTATTTAAGGCTATGTTTTAAAAGAATGTTGATTTTTGCATTTATTTAACAAAGCATTAGTTAAAAGTATTGTAGATAGCTCTTACGGCTTTTTCAAAATCAGCATTTTCTACACCAACGGTCACATTTATTTCGCTGGAGCCTTGATCTATCATTCTAATATTTACTTTTTCACCCGAAAGTGCAGAGAATATTTTTGACGCTATTCCTGTACTTTTGGCCATACCGCGTCCAACTGTGGCGACCAGGGCCATATTAGGATGTACTTCTATTGAGTCAGGACTGCATTGTCTTTTTATTTCGTCTATTACTTTTTCACATTTGTTTTTAAGTTGTGAGTCCTCAATTACAAGTGAAACAGAATCTACACCGGAAGGCATGTTTTCGAAAGATATCCCATACATTTCAAGTATAGAAAGAAGTCTTCTGCAGAATCCAATTTCTGAATTTAAAAGAGCTTTTTCTATTGCAATTACAGTAAAGTCTTTTTTTCCTGCAATACCTGTTATAGTTCCAAAGCGGGCAGGTTCTTCAGTATCATTGACAATTAAAGTACCGACATCTTCTGGCCTATTTGTGTTCTTTATATTTATAGGAATACCAGCATCACGTACTGGGAATATTGCTTCCTCGTGCAAAACAGTGGCCCCCATATAAGAAAGTTCTCTAAGCTCCTTGTAAGTTACTTTTTCTATTGTTTTAGGGTTTTCTACTATTCTAGGGTCGGCCATTAAGAAGCCAGAAACATCTGTCCAGTTTTCGTATAGATCAGCACCTATTGCTGAAGAAATAATTGAGCCTGTTATGTCTGAGCCACCGCGAGAAAAAGTTTTTATATTTCCATCTGTATCACAGCCGTAGAAGCCAGGTATAACTGCTTTGTCATATTTTAAGACAGTTTCTCTTATGCTCTTATATGTTTTGTTTTCATCAAAATTGCCAGATGCATCAAAAAATATTACTGTTGCTGCATCTATAAATTCGGCACCTAAATATTTAGCAAGTACTACACCGTTAAGATATTCTCCTCTGCTGGCAGCATAATCACTGGAGGCACCATTTTCTATGTCCTTTCTTACTTTTTCAAGATATGTATCTATGTTTACATCTATGTTAAGCTCATTCACAATTTCTTTATATCTTTGAGATATAAGTTTGAATACATCATCAAAAGGTATTCCATTTTGTACATGAGCATGACAAAGGTATAAAAGATCAGTAATTTTGTAATCTTTACTGTTTCTTTTACCTGGGGCTGAAGGTACAACGTATTTTCTGCTGCTATTACCTTCTATTATTGATTTAACTTTTTTAAATTGATTTGAGTCTGCAAGAGAGCTACCTCCAAATTTTGTTACTATAAGCCTGTTCATTTTAACCACCCTTTTTAATATTGTTTGATTTAAGGATTATCGTGCGGAAACTTAAGTTATACATGTTTCAAAATGATATGTTCAAGGAATTAGAGACATGCATAGCTTTAGTTGAGGCATTAATCCTATATATAAAAAACTTTCCCCTATAAAATAAATGTGTGTGTTTTTTTAAATCTTTTAATGATTATTTATATATTATACTATGGTAACTTATAAAGTAAATAGTAATAACTGAATTGGTGCTTAAAAGTGAGCAGAATAGCCATTCTTATATTTCAAAAAGATTCTGAAGTTAAGTATGAGCATTGAATAAATATTCAGCATGTGTTTTGATGACGTACAGGTGTAATAGATAGGTAAATAGGTGAATTTGATTTTAAATTTAAAATTAAAGTAAAATGCAATTGAAATTAAAGCAAAACTGTTTTAACATTTAAATGTAAACGTTAATATTACATATGAATTGGGGGACTATGAATGGAAACTACTTTAAAAGTTAAAAATGTAACTGAACTTTTACTTGAATTTTCTAATAAGAATTTACAAAGCTATTATTCTAAGCGGTTAAATTTTAAGGGTGTGAATGAAAATGACGTATATAATATTACAGCTCCATTTAAATATGGGCAGGACACTCTAATAGTTGGACGAGTTGAAAAAAGAGATAGTGAGAATTCAGAAGCAGTATTTTTTAAAAGTGTAGGTAATGATATATGGGTTAAAAAGGATGACATGCCTATTTTAAAGCTCCAAGATCCGTTTATAACAAAAGTTAGCAATGAATTTATTTTGGGTGGGGTTGAAATAAGGTACAAACAAGATGATAAAAATAGTATCCTTTATAAAACAGTTTTTTATAAGGGTAATAACTTAAATAGACTTCAGAGGTTTGCAGAAGGCCCAGAACTTATGAAAGATATAAGACTTATACAATTAAATGGCGGAAAGATTTTAGTTTTTACAAGACCTAAAAATGAATTTGATGGTGCAAATATAGGATATTTAATTTTAAATTCTTTAGATGAGTTAAATGCAGAGAATATATTAAAAGCAAAGCTTCTTAAAAATCAATTTATTAAGGATGAATGGGGAGGGGTTAATAGTATTTATAAATTATCAAATGGATTAATTGGAGTTTTAGGGCATATTGCTAAATTTGATAAGGATGGAAACAGACATTATTATTCAACGAGCTTCGCATTTAATGTTTCAACAGGAGAAACATCACCAATGAAAATAATAGCTACAAGGAAAAATTTTAAGGATGGTGATTATAAGAGAAAAGATTTGGTGGATGTAATATTTAGTGGAGGAATTGTGAGAAGAGATGATGGCAAAGCAGAACTTTATTGTGGAGTAAGTGACGCAGAAGCTCACGAAATAGTAATTGATGATCCATTTATACAATATGAAAAATAAGCTTTATGATAAAACTTATTAAATATAATAGAAAAGGAAGGATTCTTATGAATAGTAAATGGATAAAAGAGGTAGGATTGTTATTAACTTTAGTTTTAATTACAACAACTTTTTACGGCTGTGGAGCAAATGGTGATTTGCAAAAAAATACCAATAAAGTAACTTTAAAGGTAGCAACTTATGCAGGTGCCAGTGAATTAAAGGAATATCAAAATCTTGTGAACAAATTAAATGCTAAATCAAAGAATTACAAATTAGTAATTCAAAGTATACCGTCAAATTATTATCAAAAAATTCAAACCATGATATCAGCTAGACAAGCACCTGATTTAATGTGGTTGTCTCAAGAATATATACCTATGTATGCTAAGGTAGGAGCAATCATGGATATAACGAATAAAGCTGAAAAAGATAAAAAAAGTTGAGCTTGAAAATTATTATGCTGGACCCCTTGACACTGCGAAATATAAAGAAAAATTATATGGGCTTCCATGGATAAGTCAGCCAGTTGTTATGTATTATAACAAAGCTTTATTTAAGGAAGCTGGAATAGAAGAACCAAATGGAAGTTGGAAATGGGAAGACTTTGATAATGCTGCAAAAAAACTTACAAAAGATAAAAATGGTGATGGAAAAATAGATCAATGGGGTACGGTAATAGATGGTTGGCCACCAATAAATACATGGGTATGGACGTATGGTGGAGAAACAATTGATAAAAATGGAAGGATAAAATTAGGCTCTCCAGAGGCACTTAAAGGATTAAATATGCTTTCTAAAATGATAAATGTGGACAAAATTTCTCCGGATAAAGAACAAGCTCAAAACATGGGTGATGCTCAGTTATTTGAATCTGGGAAAATAGGTATGTTCTTTGGAGGAGCTGGTGATGACATAGAAAATCAGGTAAATGAAAAATTTAAAGTTGGTATGTCTGAAATACCGTATGAAACTAAAAAGAGTACATTTAGCTGGATTGCATCTACTGTTATATCATCGCAAACTAAAAATAAGGATGTTGCATATGAAGCTTTAGTAGATCTTACAAATGCTATTCAAAAGTGGAAAATAGTTTCGCCTACAAAATCTGGGCTTAGCAATGTAATTAAGGTAAGACCTGAAAAGGCTTATGCTTTAGACGTAATTAAGAAATCATCAGCTTATGCAAGAGGTTTTAACAATCAAGAAAAGGAAGCGGAAATCGATACTGCATTAAGCGATGAATTATATGAACCAATTTTGTACAATAAAAAGACACCAGAGCAGGGGATAAAAGATGCAGTAGATAAGATTAAATCTATTACTGAATAATAATTAAAAAGGTTTTAGCGCACAAGCTACATTAGAAGTGGATTGTGTGCTAAGTTTTAGATTTAAGGAACTTTAAAGGAGTTGTCTGTATGAAAAATTTTTAAAAAAATATGCAGGGTTTTTATTTATATTACCTTGGGTTTTAGGATTCATAATTTTTAAATTAATTCCTATTGTACAAGCTCTTTATTTTGGATTTACAGATTGGAATTCACTTACTGCACCTACCTTTATAGGATTCAAAAACTATATAGATTTGTTTCACGATAACCAGTTTATAAATGCATTAACTGTAACTGCTAAATTTGCAATTTTTTCTGTCCCTTTAGGTATATTGGTATCACTAACATTGGCTGTGTTTCTTAACAATAAAATTAAAGGAATATCTGTTTTTAGGACAATTTTATATTTACCGGCCGTAGTTTCAGGAGTTTCCATAGCCTTGTTGTGGAGATGGATACTTGATAAAAACTTTGGACTTATTAACATGGTATTAGCTAAGATTGGTATAAGCGGACCGGGCTGGCTTTCGGATCCAAATTGGGTTCTGCCATCATATTTATTGATAGCTGTGTGGGGAGCTGGTGGAGGAATATTAACTTATCTTGCAGGACTTCAAGACATACCTAAAACTCTTTATGAAGCAGCTGAAATAGACGGCGCAGGTTGGTTTGAAAAATTTACAAAAATAACAGTTCCTATGCTATCACCAATAATATTTTATAACTTAGTAATGGGTATAGTAGGAGCTTTTAGAAAGTTTAATGATGCGTATATCATAGGTGGCGCTGGAAACCAGGGTAAGTTTTATATGATTTATTTATATGAAAATGCATTTAAATATTTCAAAATGGGATATGCCACTGCTATGGCATGGATATTATTCTTAATAATTTTAATTTTGACCGCATTGGTATTTAAGTCATCAAGTATTTGGGTGTTTTATAGTGGAGAAGTTAGTTCAAGTAAAAAAAGAAGGTTTTCTAAAAAGTTATTCAAAGAAGGAGGCAGGAAAAATTGCAAAATGTAAAGAGGAATTTAGAAAGGCGTAGATCTATATTAATAAGAAATATTTTTATATACCTTTTTTTAATTATATGTTCAATATTGTGCATCTTGCCACTTTTGTGGATGATTTCGACTTCCTTAAAATCAAGTAATATTATATTTCAGGTGCCGCCTGAATGGTTTCCACATAGTTTCCACTGGCAAAATTATGCTAAAGCTGTTACAGAAATAAGTTTTTTAAAATATTTTTGTAATACAACTATTATAACAGCTATAAGAGTTTTTGCAGAGGTTTTTGTATCTGCAATGGTAGCTTATGGATTTGCAAAATTTAATTTTCCGGGAAAAAATATATGGTTTTTGATTTTATTATCTACCATAATGCTTCCAAGTGAAGTTACATTAATACCTGTTTTTAATATGTTTACAAGATTAAATTGGATAAATACATTTCTTCCATTAACAGTTCCTTGCTTTTTTGGAGGCCAAGCTGTATTTGTATTTTTGCTAAGACAATTTTTTATGTGCCAGCCAAATGAATTGATGGAGGCTGCAACTTTAGACGGAGCAAATAAATTTCAAATATTTTATAAAATTTATTTACCAATATCTAAACCGGCATTAATAACTATAGGAATAATGTCATTTCAGGGTTCATGGAATGATCTACTTGGACCTCTTATGTATTTAAATGATAGTAGTAAGTTTACACTTCAACTGGGATTAGCTATGTTTAATGGAGCACAAAAAGTGGAATGGGGACCATTAATGGCAGCGTCCTTATTGGTCTTATTACCGATGCTTATATTATTCTTTACATGCCAGAAATATTTTGTAGAGGGAATAAGTTTTACAGGAACAAAAGGATAAATAAAAATGAATCAATCGTATTGAAGGGTTATCATGTTGAAATTTAATTTTCACATGTTTTCAAGACATTGTGAGATATGTATAAATTAATATTTGAGCTGATAACCTTATAGGAGGCAGAGAAATGAAAGTATATCGCTATGAAAAAAACCCAATAATTAAACCTCAAGATGTAAGACCATATATAGATGGATTCCAAGTTATAGGCACTTTTAATGCAGGAACTGCTAGATATAAGGATGAAACTATACTTCTTTTGAGAGTAGCAGAGAAGCCTATAAATAACAATCCTGAAAAGATAAAAGCTGCATATATGAACCCTGAAACCAATAAAATAGAAGTTAGAGAATTTGATAAAAAGGATAAGAATTATGATTTTTCTGACTCAAGAGTTATAAAAGATAATATAAAGAAAGATGGAAGCTTTAAATATTTGACGTCAATATCCTATATAAGAATTGCAAGAAGCAAAGACGGAAAACAATTTTCGGTAGAAGATTTCCCGTTCATATTTCCGGAAGGTGAACTTGAAGCTTTTGGAATTGAAGATCCAAGGGTGTCTCAAATAGGCGATGTTTACTACATATATTTTAGTGGAGTTTCAAAATTTGGAATAGGTGAAGTAATGATCAAAACAAAAGACTTTAGAAATAAGGAAAATTGTGGTATGATATTTTCACCAGAAAATAAAGATGTTGTAATATTTCCTGAAAAAATAAACGGAAAATATTATGCTCTTAATAGACCGGCATCAAAAAGTGTTGGAGATCCTGAAATTTGGATTTCTGAGTCAGATAATTTGCTATATTGGGGTAATCACAAACACTTAATTGGGCTTAGAAAAAATAAATGGGATAATGGAAGAATAGGGGCTGGTGCTGTTCCTATAAAAACTTCAAAAGGCTGGCTTGAATTATACCATGGAGCAGATAAAAGTGATAAATACTGTATAGGTGCGCTACTTCTTGATTTAAATGATCCAAGTAAGATAATAGCTCGCTGCAATAATCCAATATTGGCACCAAGGATGAATTACGAAACGGATGGATTTTTTGGCAACGTTGTATTTACATGTGGTGCTATATGTGAAGACAATATTATTAAATTATATTACGGTGTATCAGATACTTCTATGGCTTATGCTGAATTTCATTTAGAAGATGTACTGAATTTTATAAATGTGAACTAATAAATTGGTTATAAGGATGATGTATATTATGTCAAAAAAGGTCACTATGAAAGATATTGCAGAAAGCTTAAAATTATCGATAAATGCAGTCTCATTAGTGCTAAATAATAAAAGTGGTGTAAGTGAGAAAACAAGATCACTGGTGTTAAAGACGGCAAATGATATGGGATACTTTGATAGAAAAACTAAGTATCTAAATACATTTGCTAGTAAAAATATATGTCTTTTATTGGAACGTAGATTTTTTAAGGATCCATATTTTTATTCTAAAATAATTCAGGGAATAGAAGATGAAGCTAAAAAAAATAGCATTACTTTAATAGTAAATTTTATTGATCCTGAAAATTATTCCATTCCAATTTGTGTTCAAGAAAAGAAAACATCAGCGGTTATAGCATTGGGCAATATACCAAATCAATACATTGCAGACTTAAAAAAAATGAATTTACCGATGGTTTTAGTTGATAACACTTCTTTTATGGAAAATGTAGATAGTATAGTTTCCAATAATAGTTTTGGAACATATAAAGCTACTAAATATCTCATAGATAAGGGGTTTAAAAATATAGGTTTTTTGGAGATTTGGATTATTCTATTAGTATTAAAGAGAGATATTTTGGATATAATGAAGCATTAAAAGATTTTATGGTAGCTAAAAATATAAATGAGTATACAGGTAGATTTTCAATAACAAGGAATTTGGAGGAATTCGTAATAAAGAGTGATGTAAAGTCTATAATAGAAAAATTGTCTAATATAAAAGAAATGCCAGAAGCCTTTATATGTTCCAATGATAGTGCGGCAATTCAATTAAGCAATGCATTAAATACATTGAAATATAAAATTCCAAAAGATGTTTCTATTATAGGATTTGATGATACAGTTTTGTGCAATATGGTGATGCCAAAACTAACTACAGTTAAAGTAAATAAGGAATTGATGGGAAGGAAAGCTGTACGTAGATTATTATGGAGAATTAACCATAGAGATGAGCCTATAGAAAGCATAATGATGGAAGTAGAGTTGATTGAAAGAGATTCTGTTAGATAGAAAATCGAAATTGCATATACTTTGGGATTAGCAGTTGAACTGATATGGTTATAATGTTATTATTAATCTAGTTTAACTTAAATTATATGTTTATGAGGAGATAATAAATGGAAGAGAAAATTTTGGCTGTAGTAAACGGAAGAGAAATAACAGAAAGAGAACTTGAAGAAATTGCAGAAAGATTTCCACAAGATAGAAAACAGTATTTTGAAGGGGAAGATGGTAGAAAGAGACTTTTAGATGAAGTTATTTCTTTTGAACTTATCTATGAGGATGCAAAGGATGCAGGACTTGAGAATGATGAAATTTATAAAAAGCAAATAGAAGAAGCTAAGAAACAGATACTTACTCAAATGGCAGTAAATAAAGTCATGAATGAAGTAGCAGTTGCAGAATCAGAACTTGAAAGATATTATGAAGCAAATAAAGAAGTATTTCAGGATTCAGAAAAGATAAGTGCAAAACATATACTTGTAAATTCAGAAGAAGAAGCTTTAAAAATAAAGAAGGAAATAGAAGCAGGAAAAACATTTGAGGATGCAGCTGTAGAATACTCAAGCTGTCCATCAAAAGAAAGAGGTGGAGATCTTGGAGCTTTTTCAAAGGGACAAATGGTTCCAGAATTTGAAGAAGCAGCATTTTCTCAAGAGGTTGGAGTAGTTGGCAATCCTGTAAAAACTCAATTTGGATATCACTTAATCAAAGTTGAAGACAAAATACCACCAGCACCAAGAGATTTTGAAAGTGTAAAAGAAGCTATAAGAAAAAGGTTAATGCAGGAAAGGCAAAGCATGAAGTACACTTGGTATATTGATCAGCTTAAGAATAAATATAAAGTTGAAATGAAAGATGCTGCGAAGTAACAGTACTTTGTAGCATTAAAAAAATTCTATAAATCTAAGGTAAAAAAATCGTAAAATCCTAAGATATTTCAATAACTCCCTATCGGTCAAACAGATTGAAATATCTAAGTATTTTACGATTTTTTTACCAAGATTTTTAAGGTGTAAGGGTTATTGATGTAATTTAATGTAACAGGATATTCTTAGTTATCATTATTTTTAGACTTTTCACTTATGTAAATATCAAGTGCTTTGATTCCTCGATTGGCGAGTTTAACAAATAGTACGAATCCGTAAATTCCCATAACTAATAAAACTAGAATAATTATTAGATTAATAAATGTGAACATAGCAGTAGCTTGCATAGTAATCCCCCTCTTAATTTGCTTTATATACAAATATTTTACATGATTTATATAAATCACACAATATAAAATTAATATTGCAAAATAATATCAAATATGATAGCATATTAATAAAATGTATAAGAAAAAAGTAACAATATATTAAAACAGCTATATAAATTTTACACACAATTGTATACAAATACAAATACAAGGGGGAAGCAAAATTGAAAAAATTAATTTTTCATGGAAATGCAATTGTTACAGGCAGAAACTCAATAGAATTTTTAAAAAATGAAAATTTTAATAAGGTATTTATAGTAACTGGTGGAAAGTCAATGTTTAAAAATGGAACCATAGATAAAATTACAAAAATTTTTGAGGATAAGGGCTCAGAGGTATTTGTACATGCTGGAGTGTCTAAAAATCCAGATACGGAAAGCGTAATAAGTGGATTAGAGGATATGAACAAGTTTAAACCTGATGTGGTAATTGCTGCAGGAGGTGGTTCTCCAATAGATGCAGCAAAGGTTATGACATTATTTTATGAATATCCGAAATTAATTTTGGTAATGTATTTGATATATCAATACCTAAAAGAGAAAAATACAGCTTTTATAGCGATTCCATCTACATCTGGAACTGGAACTGAAGTGACTCAGGTATCGGTAATAACTTTTAGAGAGAAAAGTCTTAAACTTGCGATAAAAGCTGAAAGTTTGATACCAGATCTTGCAATACTTGATCCAGCAATAACTATGAGTATGCCGGATAACATAGCAGCAGAAACAGGAATGGATGCTTTGACTCATGCGGTTGAGTGTTATACAAATAATAATCTTGATGACTTTACAGAAAGTATTGCAAAGGGAGCTATTGAAGGTTTAATAAAATATCTTCCACTTTCGTATAAAAACAAAGATATTGAAAGCAGGGAAAAAGTACATAATTTTCAATGCATGGCTGGATGCGCTTTTGCAAATGTTGGACTTGGCATGGTTCACGGAATTTCTCATGCTTTTGGAGGAAGATATAATTTGGGCCATGGACTTACAAATGCCATAGTACTTCCTTATGTTCTTCAATATAATTCAAGAAATATTTTAGTAAGCGATAAGCTTAAATACCTTTCTAAAGTTATAGGAAGTAAAGACATAATAGACGAGATAAAAAATTTAAAGAAGGTTTTAAATATACCTGTATCTATTAAAGAAGCTGGTATAAATAAGGAGACATTTGAAAGAGATATTGAACTTTTAGTTTCTAATTCTATGCTTGGTTCTACTAAGGTAAATCCAGTCTCAATTTCAAAAGGAGAAATGAAAAAAATGCTAATACACATATATGAAGGAAAGGATATAGAAGTATAAATTTATGGGGCTTTAATTATGAAAACTTTATATGTATTTAGGCAAATTTTAGTTTTGTTTTTAATAATGGGAGTTGGGTATTATTCAGCTAAGGTTAAAATACTTGATGATAATGCAACAAGTTGCATTTCAAATTTTATAGTTAGTATTACACTTCCACTAATGATATTAACTTCCTTTAATATTCAATATTCTAGACAGATTTTTTTAACTATAATAAAAATTTTAGTGTTTTCGATAGCAACATTTTATTTTTTCCATGGGATTAGGCAAATTGATTTCATTTAAGTTTGGATATGGGAAAAGAAATATACTGATGTTTGCTGGAATGTTTTCCAACTGTGGCTTTATAGGATTCCCAATTTTAAAAATAATATATGGTTCTAAGGGAGTACTTTATACCTCTATATTTAATTTGGCTTATAACGTGTTTGTATGGACTATCGGAGTATCGATTTTAGATAAAAGCAAAGGAAACTTGAATTACAAAAAAATATTTTTTAATCCCAATATAATGGCTGTTGCTTTTGGAATGCTTTTTATGTTTCTCTATATAAAAATTCCATATACTATAAATTCAGCTTGTAACCTTGTAGGATCTATGACAGCACCGCTTTCAATGGTGGTAATTGGATCTATATTAACAGAAATTCAGTTTAGAGATATTTTTAAAGATTGGTCTCTTTATTATATTTCAATTTTTAGGCTTATTATAATACCTTTTATTATTTATTGTGTATTAAAGCTTATTAAAGTAGATGATTTTGTAATAGGGGTAATAGTAATTTGCGAAGCAATGCCAGCTGCTACACTTTGTCCAATACTCGCCAAAAGCTATAATGAAAATTTTAAGTATGCTTCAAAAATAGTATTTGTAACAACAGTTTTATCCATAATTACTATACCAGCTGCGATTGTACTTTTGAAAATATAGAATTATTTTAGGAGATGATTAAATGAACAAAATAGGTGAAGAAATAGAAAAATTAACTATTGAACTTGTTAATATACCTAGTGTCAATGGCACGGAAGGGGAAGGAAAGCTAAGTAATAAAATATTCAGTTATTTAAAAGAAATTGAGTATTTTAAAAAGCATCAAGATTACATTTTTCAAGTGCCTTTAAAAAATGATAAGTTGGGGAGATCAAATGTTTTTGCACTTTTAAGAGGAGAAAATGGAAGTTCAGGTAGAACAATAATTTTGCATGGGCATATGGATACTGTTGGTGTAGATGATTTTGGGAATTTAGCTAAGTACGCTTTTGATCCTAAAACTTTAATGGAGAAACTAAAGGAAATTGAATTGCCAAATGAAGTAAAAGAAGATCTTGAAAGTGGAGATTGGCTATTTGGAAGAGGAGCATCGGATATGAAAAGTGGTGATGCAGTCCATTTGGTAGTATTAAAAGAAATTTCAAAATTGGTCAGTGAAATAGATGGAAATATACTTTTTATGTCAAATCCAGTTGAGGAAAATCAGCATACTGGGATAATTGAAGCAATAGACGTGCTAAATAAATTAAAAGATAAATATAAGCTTCAGTATGTTATGGCAATAAATAATGATTATATATGTCCTATGTATAAAGGCGATAAAGCAAAATATATATACACAGGAACTGTAGGCAAGCTTCTTCCTTCCTTTTATTTTGTAGGAAAAGAAACACATGTAGGACAATGTTTTGAAGGCTTAAATCCAGATGATCTTGCAGGAGAACTCATAAATGAAATTAATCTTAATGTGGGAATGTGTGATGAATACAAAGGAGAGTATACATTACCACCTTCGGTTTTGAAGTTTACAGATTTAAAAGAAAATTATAATGTTCAAACTCCTTTCTCTGCATTTGCGTATTTTAATTATGCTGTTCATAACGAGTCGCCGGAAAAAACATTAGAAAAGCTTAAAAAGGCTGCAAGGGATGCTTTTGAAAGAGCAATAAAGAAAAATGAAGATAGGTATAAAAAATACTGTGAAATGGTAAAGCAGGAATATGAACCATTAAATTTTTGTACCAAAGGTTATAACTTATTCAGAACTTTATAAAGAGGCAGAAAAAAGTTTTGAGGGAGATTTAGATAAGAAAATTGAAAATTACGCAAAGAAACTTTTAAGTGAAAGCGTGGACTCAAGATATATATCACTTAAGATTGTTCAGGAAGTTTTCAATATATGTACCAATAAAAAGCCTTGTATAGTGATTTTCTTTGCTGCTCCATATTGTCCTCATAATACATTGAAAAGTGAAAATGATGGGGAAAAAGAAATTATAGATAAGATAAAAGCCTATACAGATGAACTAAATGAAAGAGAGGAAATAAATGAAGAGTTTAAGATAATGCAATTTTTCCCAAGCCTTTCTGATAGCAGCTATCTTAAAGTAGATGACAATTTTGATGAGCTTTATAGCATAACTTCAAATTTCCCTGGGTGGAATAAAATTTATGGAGTTCCACTTAAAGAAATAAAAAAGCTTAATATATCAGCAGTGAATTATGGCTGCTATGGTAAGGATGCACATAAGTGGACAGAGAGAGTGTATAAACCTTATTCTTTTGAGGTTTTACCAAAATTAATAATGCTTACAATTAAAAAATTATTTAAATAAGGAGTTGATTTAAATTGAGTAGTCTTTATGAAAGAAGTCTTAAAGTTATTCCTCCTGTGGCAGGGAGAGCTACAAAGTTAGGAGTAGTTAAGGGTAAGGGTTCTTATTTGTACACAGAGGATGGCAAAAAAGTTTTGGATTTTGCGAGTGGAGTTGCTGTATGTAATTTAGGACATAATAATGAGGCTGTTGTAAAAGCTGCTAAAGAACAAATAGACAAGCTTATACATGGAGGACATAACGTAGTTATTATGAGTCCTATGTTAGATTAGCAGAAAAATTAGTTGAACTCACAGGAAACAATACTATGGTTTATTTTAGTAATAGTGGGGCTGAAGCTAATGAAGGGGCTATAAAGTTAGCTAAATATACTACTAAAAGACCAGCAATTATATCATTTAAAGGCTCTTTTCATGGAAGAACATTAGCCACTGCTTCTATAACTGGCTCAAGTTCAGCTTATAGAAAAAATTATGAAGCACTTCTTCCAAGCGTTTATTTTGCAGAATATCCATATTGCTTTAGATGTCCTTACAAGCAGGATAAAGAAACTTGCAGCATGGAATGTATAAAACAATTTGACGATATGTTTAAGAAACTAATAGATCCATACAGCGTTGCAGCTATTATAATGGAACCAATTCAAGGAGAAGGTGGATACATAGTTCCTCCCAAAAGGTTTTTAAAAGCTGTTAGAGATATTTGTGATAAATATGGAATATGCCTTATTTTTGATGAAGTTCAATGCGGTTTTGGAAGAACAGGAAAACTATTTGCACATGAACATTTTGGAGTTGAACCGGATATTTTTACATGTGCTAAAGCAATTGCTTCGGGTTTTCCTTTAAGTGCTGTCATAGGGAAAAAGGAACTTATGGAAAAAATGGCCAGCCGGAGCTCATGGTGGAACCTTTGGTGGAAATCCTGTATCCTGTGCTGTATCTCTTGCAACAATAGAGGAAATGGAAAATGGAGCTTTAGAAAATGGAAATAAAATGGGTAAGTATCTTAAAGACAAACTTTTAAAGCTTAAAGATAAATACGATGTTATAGGTGATATAAGAGGCATTGGTTTGATGATTGGTGTTGAGTTCTGTAAAGAAAATAATGAACCTTATGGAGAAATTGTAACGGAAATAAGACAGTTTGCAGTTGAAAATGGTCTTATACTATTGGGATGTGGTACAGATCATAATGTACTTAGGTTTATAGCACCACTAACTGTTTCAAAGGAAGAAATAGATACAGCTGTTTCTATAGTAGATAAGGCTATTAACAATTTGATTTAAAAATAACTATTTAATTTTTCAACTTTATTAAAAAATATAATTATTTATTATTAAAGTTGAAAATTTTATTATAAAATGTTATAATTTTAATAATAGGAAAAAGAACGATGCCGATTTAGAAGATTTTTAATATATAGGAGGGGATTTTATGATTGACCTGGTTGATATAAAGAAGGATTTTAATGGCAATGAGGTACTTAAAGGAATTAATTTAACCGTAGAAAAAGGAGAAGTTATTGCAATAATAGGGCCTTCGGGTACAGGAAAAAGTACACTTTTAAGATGCATAAATCAGCTTGAACAGGTTACTAGTGGTGATATTAGAGTTGATGGTAAATCGGTATTTTCTAAGAAACAGAAAAAAAATGAACTTAGACAAAAAATAGGTATGGTATTTCAACATTTTAATTTATTCCCTCATCTTACGGTGCTTCAAAATCTTACTATAGCTCCTGTAAAGATAAAAAAGGAAACTCCCAAGGAGGCTGAGGAGAAAGCACTTGCTTTACTTGAGAGAGTTGGTTTAAAGGATAAAAGTAATTGCTTTCCAAGCAGGCTTTCAGGAGGGCAGAAACAAAGAGTTGCTATTGCTAGAACTTTAGCTATGTCGCCAGATGTAATTTTGTTTGATGAACCAACATCAGCTCTTGATCCGGAAATGGTAGGAGAGGTTTTACAGGTAATGAAGGAACTTGCCAAAGATGGAATGACTATGATTGTAGTGTCTCATGAAATGGGTTTTGCAAGGGAAGTATGTGATAAGGTTGTATTCATGGATGGTGGCAATATTGTAGAACAAGGGACACCAGAAGAGGTTTTTGATAATCCACAAAATGATAGAACAAGGGAGTTTTTGAGAAAAGTTTTAGTGTAAAGGCAATTAAAATCTTATTGTGACTATATTTTAAAGTTGTATACAAATACAAATTCAAATACATAAAACATTTTATCGAGGTGAAAAGTATGGGATTATTAAAATATTATAATTTATTTATACAAGGTACTAGAAATACAATTATTTTATCCATTATTACTGTATTAATAAGTATAATTATAGGACTTATACTAGCGCTTATGAAATTATCAAAAAGTAAAATAATTAAGGGGATTTCTACAGCTTACGTTTCAATTATACGAGGTACTCCATTATTAGTTCAAATATACATTGTATTTTATGGATTGCCTGTGTTGGGGTTTAAACTTCCAAGTATTCAAATAGCTGGAGTTGATTTCTCAAGATTTGCTTCTGGCATTATAGCTTTTTCAGTCAATACTTCAGCTTACATATGTGAAATAATAAGAACTGGAATACTTTCAATAGATAGTGGTCAAAAGGAGGCTGCTGAATCTTTGGGCTTCAATTATAAAATGTCTATGAGATTTATTATTTTGCCTCAAGCACTTAAAAATATTCTTCCTGCTCTTGGAAATGAATTTATAACTATAATAAAGGAGTCATCAATGATTTCAATTATAGGAGTTCCTGATTTAATGTATGTTGCGGATACTATAAGAGGAATTACATATGATCCTTTCTCTGCACTTATAGTTATAGCAATAATCTACTTTGTCATTACATGTGTACTTACAACTCTTTTAAGAAAATTTGAGAAAAGATTAAGAGCGAGTGATGGGTAAAATATGAACATTATAAACAATTAATTTGCAAAAATTTTTTTAATATTATAAAAATTATGAGGAGGAAAAGAAATGAAAAAGCTTTTAAAAAGACTCTACTAGTTGCTTTAGTAGGAATATTAGCATTATCTGCAGCAGGATGTGGAAGCAGTACGGCTTCATCTACTACTTTATCATCAACACCGACTATTGATAAAATAAAGAAAGCGGGCAAGCTCGTTGTTGGAACAGCAGCTGATACCCACCATATGAATTTTATACTGAGAACAATGGAAGCACAAAAATATCAGGATTTGATATGGAATTAGCTAATGCTGTAGCTAAGGATCTTGGAGTAAAGCTAGAAATTAAGGATATGAAATTTGATGGATTACTTCCAGCACTTAAAACCAACACTGTAGATATGGTTATTGGAGGAATGGCACCTACAGAAGAGAGAAAAAAGAGTGTTGATTTTTCAGAACCATATTACAAGGCAAAACAGTCTGTTTTAATAAGAAAAGAAGATGAAAATAAATATAAAACAGTTGAGGATTTAAAAGGTAAGTCTATAGGTGCACAAAAGTCAAGTACTCAAGAGCAAATTGCTCAAACAGAAATTTCAAATCCAAATTTAGTATCAATTCCTGTGTTTACTGACTTAATAATGGAACTTAGAACTAAGAAAATAGATGCATTAGTATGTGAAAATACAGTAGCCAAGCCATATACTATAAAATATGACAATTTAAAAATAGTTAATATAAATTTTAAAAAGAGTGAAAAAGATACAGCAATAGCTGTAAATAAGGGAAAATCAGATTTAGTTAAAAGATTAAACAAGGTTATTGATGAACTTATAAAAGAGAATAAAATAAATACTTGGATAGATAAGTATAGTACCATAGCAAGTAAAGGAATAAAGGAACAATAGTTGCGGGGGTAATATAATGGATAAATGTTTCGTTAGGAATTCTACAGGAGTTTTAAAGAAAGTACTTATGTGTCCACCTACTTATGCAAAACTTCAACCAATAAACGAAGTTTCAAGAAAATGGATAAGTAAAAGCTGCGAAATTAATAGAGATGTATGTATAAAGGAGCAAAATGAACTTATTCAGGCTTACAAAGTAAATGGAGTAGAAGTAGTTATGATGGAACCTTGCAGTGAACTGACAAATGAAGTCTTTGCAAGAGACTTTGGGGCATGTATAAAAGAAGGATACATTTTAGGAAAGTTTAAAGAAAAGATCAGATGGGGAGAAACTGAAGCTTATGAAAATAAGTTAAAAGAACTCGGAGTACCATGTGTGGCAAAATGTAAAAAAGGCTATTTTGAAGGTGGGGATTTTTGGTTTTTAGATGATAAGACTCTTGCAATAGGAACTATAGCAAGAACTACTGAAGAAGGAATAGAAGACATAAGACATCAAATAGGAAAGTATGGATATGAAATAATATCGGTTAAAGCACCGGAAAAATATCTCCATCTTGATATGTGTTTTAATGTAGTAGCTGAAAAATTAGCGATTATATGTAAAGAGATTTTTGAAGAAAAATTTATAAAAACGTTAGAAGATAAAAACTTCACACTTATAGATATAGATAAAGAAGCTATACTTAAACATGGATGTAATGTACAAGCAATTGGAAAAGACAGAGTAATTTCTTTTAAAAATAATAAAATTGTCAATGGTAAGCTTAGAGCTCATGGAATTGATGTGATAGAAGTTAATTTAAAGGAAATATTTAAGCAAGGTGGAGGAGCACATTGCATGACATTTCCACTTGTAAGGGAATAATATTGGATAAAAGATTTAATGTGAAAATTTATTTTAGCATTAAATCTTTTATTTTTAATGCTAATATGATAGTATACATGTACAAATACAAATATGAAAATATTGAGGCTAAGGTGATAAAATGAGTAAACTACCACAGATAGGAATGAAAACTTCATTAACAGAAAAGGCTTATGAAACAATTAAAGATGCTATTATGACTAATGTTTTTAAGCCAGGAGAATTACTGATAGAAGAAAGTTTAGCAGATCAGCTTGCAATAAGTAGAACACCTTTAAGAGCGGCTTTAAAAAGGTTATCTTATGAACATCTTGTAGATATAAATTCTTCAAGAAATGTTATTGTGGCGAATATAGGTGAAAAAGATGTTGAAGAAATAACTGTTGTAAGAGAAGTACTAGAACCTCTTGCAGTTAAGCAGCTTGAAGGAAATATAAAAAAAGAGGAAATAAAAATACTTGAGCAAATACTTAAAAATGAAAAGGAAGCCGCAGCGGGCAATACCTATAAAGAACTTATAAAAATGGAATATGAATTTCATGTGTCTATAGGTAAGTTTACATATAATAAATGGCTTTATGAAATGGTCAAGGATGTAAATACAATAATACAGAGATATCTTATTTTATCTGGAAGCTTAAATAAATATAGAAAAGTTGCTATTGAAGAACATGAAAATATAGTATCCCAAATAAAAGGTGGAGATTATTTGGGCGCTGAAGAAAGTATGAGGATTCATATAACTAATGTATCAAATAGAATGTTTAAATAAGTTATTTTACAAAGCAATTAATGATGATACAGTTTTTTTGAGTTACTTAATAATCTTTAAAATTTATTGATTTTTGAAATATATCCATAAAATAATATAATTGGTTGGTTTTTAACTATAATACGGTAAAATTGTTTTTGGTAAATGTTTTAAAAGCGGCTGATTTTACGAATAAGACAAGCGATTCAACTATAAAAAAAGTTAGGAAAAGCTTTATTTTTAAGGATTTTTATACCTATAAACGTTAATAATATAGATAATATTGCTATACATATGAGTAAATAATTTTCAAATTTTACGGTTAAGTCACTTGATACATTGAAGAACATTTCTTTACAGATGAAATAAAATTCCACCGCATAAAGATAAACTTTGTATATAGATGGCATTCTATATTTGACCTACACATGAGATTTTAACTTTGCCATTATTAATATTAATAAATCCTTTCTTCTTTAATGTTTAAGTTTACTCTGTTCTATAATTTATAAAAGTTAAATGTTGCCAAAAAGCTTTTTTCTTGATTTTAAACTTCTAGGTTATTTGTCTTTATTAAGATTATATGATATTCTTTGCTTGTAGAAATTAAAAAAGTTTAAAGCCTTAGAAATATTTAGTGATTCGCGGTTGGAAAATAGTTAATTTATATATTATTGCACAAAATTAAAAAATAATACAAAAAAATAGTTGACACATATGCGTAAAGGTGGTATTATAAATAAGCTGTCTCGTGCAGCACATTGAACTTTGAAAATTAAACAGAGAAGAATTAAGTAAACCAGCAATTCTTTTGAATAGAAGAAATTCTATTTAATATATAAAGCGATGAGCTTAGGAATACAGCAGGTCATTATATATAAGTAATGATGAGAGAATTTTGGGAAAGACGAGGAAATAAAATAGGTTAATAACTATTTATTAGCGTGTTTTGTTGACGAAGTATTGCACAAAAATTTTTATAATATTATAAAATTATAGGAGGAATTAACCATGGCAAGAAGCAATAGTAATAGAAAATTAGTACCAGAAGCTAAAGAAGGATTAGATAAATTCAAGATGGAGGCTGCTAGTGAAGTAGGAGTAAACTTGAAGAACGGTTACAATGGAGACCTTACTTCAAGAGAAAATGGCTCTGTTGGTGGTCAAATGGTTAAAAAGATGGTTGAAAGTTACGAAAATAATTTAAAATAGTTTAGTAAAAACCCGCATTTATTTGCGGGTTTTTATTTTAAATAATGTAAAAACAAATGGAAAGCTGTAAAATTTATATTTCAAGCAAAATATATACCTTAGAAACAATTTGGAAATAACTTTATAAAGTTTGGCAAAAAGATAGTGATATAGTAATAATATGGTTATTAAATTTATAAAGACTGGAGAATGTAAAATGAATGACAAACTAGTATCTATTATAGTACCTATGTACCATGAAGAGGATGTTGCAAATGAATGTTACAAAAGGTTAAAAAGCACAATGGAACATAATTCAATAAAATACGAGCTGATTTTTGTAGATGATGGAAGTAGGGATAATACTTTAAGCATTCTTAAGAATATTGCGGCTTTTAATAATAGAGTTAAAGTAATTAGTTTTTCCAGAAATTTTGGTCATCAGATAGCTGTAACTGCGGGGATAAATAAAGCTAAAGGTGATGCTGTTGTTATAATTGATGCAGATTTGCAGGATCCACCAGAATTAATTCCTAGGATGATTGAGTTATGGGAAAAAGGATATGAGGTTGTTTATGGAAAGCGAATCAAAAGAAAAGGAGAATCAATATTTAAACTTTTAACAGCAAAGCTTTTTTACAGATTTTTAAATAATATGACAAGCATAGATATACCTTTAGATGTAGGTGATTTTAGACTTATAGATAGAAAAGTTGCTAATATTTTTAGCACTATGAACGAAAATAATAGATTTATAAGAGGAATGATAAGCTGGATAGGTTTTAGACAAATTCCTATAGAGTACGAGAGGCAAGAAAGGTTTGCAGGAAAAACAAAATATCCTTTAAAAAAAAATGATTAAGTTTGCAGAGGATGGAGTAATTTCATTTTCTTCTAAACCATTGAAGTTAATTGGATTTTTAGGATTTTTATGTATTGAAATTTCAATTTTATATTTTTATATCTAATTATAAATGAAATTTATATTTAATAATAAAATACAAGCATATTTACCTATTGTTATGATTATTACATTTTTTAATGGAATTCAACTTGGTGCTGTGTGTTTATTAGGAGAATATATAAGTAGAATATATGATGAAAGCAAAAAAGACCTTTGTATATTATAAATGAAGAAATAAATATAGGAGATAACAGCAATGAATGTAAATGTATTTATTGATAAATTAATAAATTTTTTAAAGGTAAATTTATTAAATATTATAGGAGCACTTATATTTGGCTTAGGAGAAATAGAATTAATTAAGGTTATGAAAATATATTCTGTAGGAAGGCGAGGAAAACTAGCCTTATTAATTTTATTTGTTATACTCTTCTACTTTATAGTGCAATGGTATGGAAATGTGTGTAAAAAAACTAATATGAGAATTATATTTATGATTCTTTTAGGATTAGCTATTTATGTTAGAATGAGTATGTTTAAATATGTGTCTGGAGACTATACGGATTATTTAAAAGTTTGGATAGACAAAATGAGGCAATATCGAGGAATGGAGGCACTATCAAAAAATATTGGAAATTATAATCCACCATATATGTATATATTATTTATTATATCTAAATTTAAGTTAGATTCTTTGTATTTGATTAAATATATTTCTGTTGTTTTTGATTGTTTAATTGCAGTATACATATTTAAAATGGTTTATAAGTTTAAAACGCAAAAGTCATTTTTACCATTCATTTCATTTTTTGTATTTTTACTTTTACCAACGGTTATTTTAAATAGCTCGATGTGGGGGCAATGTGATAGTATATATGCTTTATTTTGCCTAATGGGGCTATACTATACTTTGAATAATAAAAAGTATCTTGGAATTATATTATTTTCTACAGCCTTTTGTTTTAAGCTTCAAAGTATTTTTATATTACCAATAATATTAGTGTTTATATTTAAAGAAGAGTATAACATTAAACATCTAATTTTATTTCCTATAATTTTTTTTATAGAGCTGCTTCCAGCTATATTTTGTGGAAGACCTTTAAATGAAATTTTTATGATTTATTTTAATCAAGCGGACTATGTTAAATTTCTTTCAGCAAATAGTCCAAGTTTGTATTCTTTTGTTGATAATACAAGTAGTAATTATGAAGCTTTATATTTACCTTCATTATTATTTGCTGCTGTTGTTATGTTGTTATTTATTTGTTTAACATATTTTTTTAAAGATGCAATAGAAAACAGAAAATATATAGAAATTTGCTTTGTGCTAACGCTTATAATACCATATTTGCTGCCTAAAATGCATGAAAGGTATTTTTATTTGGCAGAAATATTTTCTTTGTTGTATGTATGTCTTAACAATAAAAGATGGTATATATTGCCTATGACTGTTATAGCTTCACTTTTAGGATACAGGAATTATTTATTTTTGGAAAAATTAAGTTCAATTTCATTAAAAATAGGTTCTATAATGTTATTTGTAGTAATTGCATTAACCTTTTGGGATGTGGTTTATAATGGATTAGTTTATAATTACAATAAATGCTATAAAGATAACTAGATTTGAAGATTAACTGCATAATATTAAAAATTCTATATCTGAATACAGATGCTAGCATTCATATTCAGGTATAGAATTTTTGTTTATAGGTAACTATTTAAATTTTAATGTAATTTTTGTTTATGTGGATTTAATCATAATAGTCATCATAATCGTCATAGTAGTCGTCATAATAATCATCATAGTAGTAATAAGGTGAAAAGTAGTAAGGATAATAAGGTCTTCTTCTCCTTCTTCTTCTTCTCCTTCTCCTAGGACGACTATAATATTGTCTAGATTGAGATTCAGTACTATCTAGAAATGGACAATAAAAATAAGGATTGGAAGTTTCTTCGTAATCTTCCTTTTCATCAGTGGTTTCATTAGAAGTTTCAGAACTATCTCTATAGATTGACATGTGATTCCTCCGAAAATTTTATTTACGATAATTATAATATTCAATATATAAAGAAATGTTACTTAAAAATATTAAAATATACATATGGATTATTATTTTATATCAATTAAAATATGATATAATTAATGGCAAAAGATTATACAATGCCAGGCGGTTAAGTTTAATATATGGATAGGAGAGATATTATGGATAAAAATATGCTGTGGAATATGGAACAAAGAGTTAAAATAACTATGGAAAACTTAGAAAAAAATAATATGGAAGCCTATTTTGTAAAAGATGAAGAAGAAATGATGGACAAGGTAAAAGAAATTGTAACCGAAGGTGAAACTGTTGCGGTTGGCGGATCTATGACACTTTTTGAAACAGGGATTATAGATTACTTGAGAAATGGAAAATTTAATTTCTTGATAGGTACAAAAAAGATCTTACTTCAGATGAAATTAAAGAAATATTTAGGAAAAGTTTTTTTGCAGATTCATATTTCGTAAGTACAAATGCTTTAACACAAAATGGTGAACTTTATAATGTTGATGGAAATGGTAACAGAGTTGCAGCTATGCTTTATGGCCCTGATAAGGTTATTGTAATTGCAGGTATTAATAAAATTGTAAAGGATGTAGATGCAGCAATAAAAAGAAATAGAGAAATTTCAGCACCTACAAATGCCAAAAGGCTTAATAAGCTAACACCATGCACTAAGATAGGGCAGTGTATGGATTGTAAAAGTAGCTATAGGATATGCAATGAGTACACCTTGATAAGGAGACAGGGCTCAAAGGGAAGAATAAAGGTAATTATAGTTGGAAAAGAATTAGGATATTAATTATGGAAAAAATAATTACTTATTCATTAAAAAGTGGAAATGTAAATTCTGATGATTATTATAAAGATATATCTAAATTTACAGATGAAGTTATAAATAATAGCAGTGATCTTTCAAAAAAATAATTGAAAGCTTTAAAAAATATATTGAACAAAATAAAATTGAAAAACTGCGAAGTACAGAAGAATATATGCTTGAATTTTTAATTATAGGTGTACTTTGGCAGCTTTATAGTGATGATGCTATAAAGCTATCAAAACTTCCTCAAAAGATTCTTAATGAACTTAATGACTTAAGGCAAAAAGGAAAAGACATTAAGGGAAAGATAGATATTATAAGGGGAATATTATCTACGATATTTTTAATGCCAAATGATAATTATAATTCAAACGCTGCTTTAACTTATGAGAATTTTAACAAACTTATAAGCTGGCTGAAAGCTTCAGGTGAGTTTAATGAAGAAGTTAAAAGATTTTTAAATTGGGGACAATATATATGTTATATCGGTGAGGAAAAAACAAAGGAGTTTTTTACTATTGCAGTTACTTTAGCTCTATATTTTAGTGCAAGAAGTGAAGCAGTTTTAGGAAAGTATACAGTTAAAATAGATGAATTTTTAAAAAATGAATATCCAAAGCATAAGTGGAAGGAAGATGTAATTCTTTGTGGTAGACAAAGAGTAGAATATCATTTAAATATGGTAGGGGCTGAAATACTTAATTGCGTTTTTAGTGGAGATTTTTTGAAAACTAAAGAGAAAAAACTTATACTTCCAGCATGCATGAGATATAAAGGTCAAAATGAATGCAAGGCTAAAGCTACAGATGAAGGATATGTTTGTAGATATTGCTCAAATTTGTGCAGAGTTAATAAGCTTACTAAACTTGGAAATCAGTATGGTTTTCAGGTTCTTATAATTCCTCATGCATCCTCAGCCTTTAAGAATGCCAATATTGAATACGGAAAAATAGGTATAGTTGGAGTTGCATGTATTCTTAACCTTTTAGAGGGTGGCTATAAGGCACGCAGACTTAATATGGTTCCACAATGTGTAATCTTGGATTATTGTGGCTGTAAAAATCATTGGGACGATAAGGGCATAGTTACGGATGTAAATTTAAATCAACTTAAGAAGGTTTTTAATATATGTTTATAAATAATATTAATAAAATTAGTAAATATTAAAAGGTGAGTAGAATAGTAAGGAGCAATAACTATGAAAAAATTTATATTTGTGTCTGATTTTGATGGTACTCTTACAGAAAAGGATTTTTATAAAATTATTATGGAGGAATATTTAAAAGAAGATTGCAAAAAGCTATATAAAGATTGGAAAAACAAAAAAATTAAGGATATCGATTATTTAGGTTATGTATTTAGAAATATAGGTAGAAATGAAAAGCAAATATTCGAAGATATAATGAAGATATCGCTAGATCCATTTGCTAAGGAGCTCATAGATAATGTAAAAGCAAATGGAGGGGAATTTGCTGTTGTAAGTGCAGGCACAAGTTATTATATAGATAGGGTTTTTATGAGTAAAGGAATTAAAGATGTAAAAGTCTATTCAAATAAGGGTGTATTTAAAAATAATGGAATATATTTTGAATTGGATAAAACAAATGAATTTTATTCCGATATTTATGGAATAGATAAGGGAAAAGTAGTGAAGAAATTAAAAGAAGAATATGATTTTGTGTTTTATGCAGGAGATAGTGAACCAGATTTAAGTGCTGCTCTTATATCCGACGTGGTTTTTGCAAAAATAGTCTTGCAGAGCTTCTTCAAAGTGAGAATAGAGAGTATTTTAAATTTGAAAATTTTAAAGAAATATGGGATAAAGTTAAAATTTATTTGAAAGGGTGAAGGCGTTGAAAAAATCTGATCATAGAATTTCAATACCATCTATACTTGAAGTTGGAAAGGGTAACTTAAAAAATATAGGAAACATAATAAAGAAAGGTGAATTCGAAAATGTAGCCATTTATTATGGAGATGGAATACATGAGTTGTTTGGAAAAGAAATTGAAAATTCTATAGCTGAAGCTAATATAAGGTTTCAAAATATGGGAGAAGTTAAAAATATAGATTTTGAAGAAATTGGTGTAGAAGCTTTTGAAATACCCAAAGAAGTTGATGCTCTTATAGCTATAGGTGGAGGTAAGGCTATAGATGTAGTTAAATACATGAGCTTTTTGAAAAGGATGCCTTTTATAAGTGTTCCAACGTCCACATCAAATGATGGTTTTTCAAGTACTGTAGCTTCTCTTACTTTAAAGGGCAAAAGAACTTCTTTTCCAGCAAAAACTCCTTATGGAATAATAGTTGATATAGATGTTTTAAAAGGAGCACCAGAAAAGTTTATATATTCTGGAATAGGCGATCTAGTTTCAAATATAACAGCTCTTTATGACTGGAAATTTGAAGAAGAAAATGGCAAAAGCTATGTGGATGATTTTGCAGCTATGATATCAAAAAAATCTGTGAATAGCTTTGTGAGAACAGATTTTAAAGATATTAAAGATGATTTATTTTTAAAGGAGCTTGTGGATTCCCTTACCATGAATGGAATAGCTATGGAGATTGCAGGAAATAGCTCACCAGCGAGTGGCTCAGAACATTTAATATCACATGCTTTAGATAAGTTTTTGGAGAAACCGCAGCTTCATGGAATTCAAGTAGGAATTGCAACATATATAATGGCAAGAGTTCAAGAGCATAGATTTGAGAGAATAAAAAAAAGTTCTCTTAGAAACTGGCTTTTTTGATTATACTAAAACCCTTGAGCTTAAAAAAGAAGATTATAAAAAAGCAGTTGATATGGCACCAAGTATAAAACCAGGAAGATATACTTACCTTCATGTAAGAGGAAATCGTGATTTAGCTAAAAAAATCATAGATGAAGATGAAATTTTAGTGAAAGTGTTAAAATAAAAGTCTACGGTTAAAAAATGATGATAAAGATCTATGTCATTAATGGAATCTAAGAATTGCTTGCTTATAAATACATTATTAGAAAGTTTATCATGAGCTGCATATAATATAATTATAAGTATTTTTAGGAGATAGTTATATGGATAGCAGCGTAGTTCTTATATTTTTTTATATATTGCTTGTGATGCTCGTTATAGGACTAGGGTATATATTTTATCTATGGAAGGAAAAGGATATAGAGATAAGAGAAGATTACTACGGACTTAATTTTAATGTATTTAATACCATAAAAAATGAAGAGTATAGTAAAGAAAATATAAAAGCTATACTTAAAATAATAAAAAATAGCATAATTTATGTTGAAGAAAATCATAAGTTTGACATTAACTTAAGAAAAGAAAACATTGCTCTTAAAATTTCAAAGGATGAAATAAGTAAATTAAATCTTAAAAGTAAAATAGATGATGAGAGCGTAAGAATCATTATAAGAATTGGTTGTGCATTTATGCTTTCAGATAAAAAATAAAAAAACACTTTACGATTTTATAATAAACATATAAAATAAACAAGAGTAATGGAATTAATTTCATTACTTTATTTTTGCTATTTATGTTATTGATTTTGATAGTTGAAGCAGTTTAGATATTGGAGGAGAACATGATGAATAATGAAAATACTTATGATGTAACATCACTCACATCTCTTGAAAAGCTTGAACCTGTGAGAGTTAGGCCTGGAATGTATATAGGCTCTACTGGAAGCAAGGGGTTGCATCATTGTATATGGGAAATATTAGATAATGCTATAGATGAGCTTACTAATGGCTTTGGGGATACGGCTTATGTAATATTGAATGAAGATAGAAGTGTTACTATTGTAGATAATGGTAGAGGTATACCTACAGGTATTCATCCTGTAAAGAAAAAGTCCGGTGTGGAAATGGTTTATACAGAACTTCATACTGGAGGAAAATTTGATAATAAAAACTATAAAACATCAGGAGGGCTACATGGTGTTGGAGCAGCAGTTGTAAATGCATTATCTGAATGGGTAGAGGTTGAAGTAATGCAAGGAGGTTTTGTGTATAAGCAAAGATTTGAATATGCTTATGATAAATCCTTAAAGAAGAAAATGCCAGGAACTCCTGTTACAAAACTTGAGAAAGTGGGAAAAACAGATGAGACTGGAACAAAGGTTACCTTTAAACCGGATAGAGAAATTTTTAGCACTATAGATTTTAAATTTGAAACTATAGATGAAAGACTCAAAGAGCTTGCTTTTCAAAATAAGGGAATAACTTTAGTTTTTATAGATAGGAGAAATGAAGAGGAAGTAAGGAAAGAGTATCATTCTGAAAATGGTCTTTTAGATTTTATAGAATACTTAAATGAAAGTAAAACTCCTATTCATAAAGAGCCTATTTTATTTGAGGGCGAAAGGGAAATTGCTGGGGTAAAGCTTTATGCAGAAGTATGTATGCAATTTACGGATTCGACTACAGAATATATTGCGAGCTATGTAAATAATATACCAACCACAGAGGCGGGTACTCATGAATCTGGATTTAAAACTGGAATGACAAGGGCATTTAAAGAATGGGCAAAAAAACTAAATATTTTAAAAGAAAAAGATAAGGAATTTGAAGGCGATGATATAAGAGAAGGGATGACAGCAATAATAAAAATCAAGCTTACAAATCCTATTTTTGAAGGACAAACTAAGACAAAGCTTGGAAATAGTGAAGCTTATACCATGATGAATGACCTTTCCTATACTAAACTCTGTGAGTGGGTAGAGGATAATAAGGACTTGGCATCAATGATAATGAAAAATGCCGTAGAAGCTGCAGCAAGAAGAGACAGAATAAAGAAAATAAATGATGCAGAAAAGAAAAAAATAGGCAAAGGCGCAGCACCCCTTGCTGGAAAGATTGCTGTTTGCACAATAAAAGATCCAGAGCTTTGTGAGTTTATAATTGTCGAAGGAGATTCAGCAGGAGGAAGTGCAAAGCAAGCAAGAGACAGAAGATTTCAAAGTGTAATGCCATCAAAAGGAAAAATAATGAATACAGAAAAGCAAAAGCTTGAAAATGTGCTTGGAAGTGAAGAACTTAAAATATTTAATGCGGCCATAGGGACAGGAATACTTGAGAATTATAAGGAAGAAGATTTAAGATATCATAAGATAATAATAATGAGTGATGCTGATGTAGATGGATATCATATAAGGACATTATGGATGACATATATATATAGATATATGAGACATATTATATCAAATAATCATTTGTATATAGCACTGCCGCCTTTATACAAGGTATATAAAAATTCAAAAGGCAAAGAGATTGTTAAATATGCTTATAGTGATGATGATCTTGATGAGGCAAAAAGAAAAATTGGAAAAGGAAGTCTTATACAGAGATACAAAGGACTTGGCGAAATGAATCCAGATCAGCTCTGGGAGACTACACTAAATCCGGAAACAAGAACGCTTCAGCAGGTTACTATAGAAGATGCGGCTAAAGCCGAAAAAATGGTTTCACTTTTAATGGGTGACGTGGTTGAGCCTAGAAAGAATTACATGTACAAATATGCTGAATTTTAATTAAAGGGTTACCATGCTGAAAATTAATTTATTATAAATTAGCATATGAGGTGACCTTATATCTGGAAGGAATGAAAATATGGCAAAGAAAATAAATATACCAAAGGATAATAATATAGTAAGGATTCCAATAGAAGAAGCAATGCCCGAAAATTATTTACCTTATGCAGTAGAAGTGGCAAAAGAAAGGGCACTTCCTGATGTAAGAGATGGACTTAAACCAGTTCATAGAAGAATATTATATGGGGCTTATATGCTTAAGGCTTTTCCTGATAAGCCTTATTATAAATCAGCAAGAATAGTTGGAGATATACTAGGGAAGTATCATCCACACGGTGACAGTTCTGTTTATGAGGCTATGGTTATCTTAGCACAGAATTTTACAACAAGGCATCCTCTTATTGATGGACACGGAAATTGGGGAAGCATAGATGGAGATAGTGCAGCTGCCATGCGTTATACAGAGGCAAGGCTTACACCTATAGCGCTTGAAATGCTAAAGGATATAGATAAAGGTGTAGTTAATATGGTTGACAACTATTCAGGTTCTGAACTTGAACCTGAGGTGCTTCCAGGAGGCTATCCTAATTTACTTGTAAATGGAACTTTCGGTATAGCAGTTGGACTTTCAACTAATATACCGCCACATAATTTAAATGAAACTATAGATGCTTCTCTTGCGTATATTGATAATAACGACATAACAATAAAAGAACTTATGAATTACATAAAAGGGCCGGATCTTCCGACAGGAGGAATATTAATAGGCAAAAATTCACTTAGAGCAGCTTATGAAACTGGAGAGGGCAGAGTTACTTTAAGAGCAAAGACAAAAGTTGAAAAGCTTGAAAACGGAAGATTTGCCATAGTTATAACTGAATTTCCTTATAAAAGAAATAAAGCTAAGCTACTTCAAACAATTTCAGAGATGACGGCAGATAAAAAGCATTCTAAAGTTCTTGAAAGTATATCAGATATACGTGATGAATCTGATAGAAATGGTATAAGAGGGGTAATAGAATTAAAAAAATCAGCTGATGAAAAAACTGCTGATAAAATACTAAAATATCTATTTAAGAAGACTGAGCTCCAATGCAATATAATATTTAATATGGTTGCAATAGCAGATGGTAAACCCGAAACTATGAGCTTAAAGACCATTTTAATGCATTACGTAAATCATAGAAAAGATGTTGTAACAAGAAGAACCCAAAAAGAACTTGAAATTGCTCAAAAAAGATTTCATATAGTTGAAGGCTTTATAAAAGCAATAGGAATTATGGATGATATCATAAAGACTATAAGAGCTTCAAAATCTAAAAAAGATTCTGAAGAAAATTTAGTTAAAGAGTTTGGATTTACAGAAGATCAGGCTCAGGCTATTGTAGAACTGATGCTTTATAGGCTTACAGGACTTGAAATAAAAACTTTTGAAAAAGAATACAAGGAACTTGAAAAAATTATAAAAAAACTTAATAACATACTTAAAAATGAAAAAGAACTTTTTAAGGTAATAAAAAAAGAACTCATAGATATAAAGAATAAGTATGGAGAAGAAAGAAGAACTGAAATAATTGAAAACGATGATGTGGCAAGAATAGATGTTGAAGAATTTGCAGTAATAGAAGATATCGTTGTAACTATGTCAAACGAAGGCTACATAAAAAGAGTATCTCAAAAAGCTTATTCAAGATCTAATGCAAATACTTCTGATATTGAATATAGAGAGGGAGATTTTAATAAGTATTTATTTGAGTCTAATACCGTTCATAATATATTGTTTTTTACAGATAACGGGAATATGTATAAAATAAAGGGAGATAGTATTCCAGAGTGCAAATGGAAAGAAAAAGGCGAAAAATTAGATAATATAATAAAAGGCTTGGATTTAAATAAAGAAAAAGTAATAAATATATTTTCTATACAAGATATGCAGGAAGATAAGAACTTTATTATGTTTACAGATAAAGGCGGCATTAAGAAGACTGGCATAGATAAGTTTTTAACTAATTATTCTAAGATAATGGCCTTAAAGCTTAGAAAAGATGAAAAGCTTGTGAAAGTCATATTTGATGAAGACGAGAGGAAAGAAAAATATATCGAGATAACAACAGAACTTGGACTTAGTTTTAAGTTAGAAGAACCATCAATTGAAGAGGCAGATAGAAACGTAATGTCATATACTATGTTTAATTTAAGTTCTAAGGATAGAGTTGTAAATATAAATTTTATAGAAAACAGTGAATGTAAAGCATTTGAAGTAAAGATAAGTTCAAAAGGAATTATAAAAACAAATTTGATAAAAAATAGTAAATCAGCTATAATTACATCAACGACAGAAAAAATTCTTATTTTCACGAACAAAGGAGCAGTTATAAGAGTGCCAGCTTTTATAATTGAAAATATTTCTAAGGAAGGCATAAGCATATCAACTATTTGCGATGAGTTTACAGAAGACTCTAAAGTAGTTGGCATTATTTCAGTAAAAAAGTTTGATGAAGGTAAATATATTTATTTCTTTAGCAAGAATGGTTTTGTAAAGAAGACTGCATTAAGTGAATTCGATGGGGATTATCTAACAACTCCATGCTATAAATTTAGAAATGAAAGTGATGAACTTATAAATGCTGAGCTTGGAGAGGAAACTGAAAGTGATATTATTTTGGTTACGGAAAAATCAATGTGCATAAGATTTCAAAATAATTCAGTAAATCCTATGGGCAGAATTGCATCTGGTGTTACTGGAATAAGTTTAAACGAAGATGATTTTGTAAAATATGGTTTTATACTTAAAAAGGAGTTTATTAAGATGAGTATTAAATCTAAATTAGGCGAAGAAAAAGAAATACTATTTGAAAATATAAAAGAACAAAACAGGGGTGGAAAAGGAAAAAGCTTAATGGTTGATGCACTTTCCACAATGAAGATTGAATAAAGCAAAGACTAAGTTTAAAATGTTTTTTTATAGGAGGAAAAGATGAGCAAAGTTTTATTGTTTTTAGCAGAAGGTTTTGAGGAAATAGAAGCACTTACTGTGGTTGATGTTCTTAGAAGAGCAGAAATAGTATGTGATACATGTTCTTTAAATGAAGAAAATGTAATAGGAGCACATGGCATAAAGGTTTTTGCAGATAAAACAATTGAAAACATAAATGCAAAGAATTATGATGCTGTTGTTATTCCGGGAGGCATGCCAGGGGCAGAAAATTTAAAAAACAGTGATAAGGTAGTAAGAATAGTAAAGGATTTTAATGATGAAGGAAAAGTTGTTTCGGCTATTTGCGCAGGTCCAATTGTTTTAGGAAAAGCAAAAGTAACAGACGATAAAAAAGTTACTTCATATCCTGGATATGAAAATGAACTTGGAAAGTGCAATTACTTGGAAGATATTGCTGTAATGGATGATAACATTATAACAAGCAGAGGACCTGCTACAGCAATTTATTTTGCCTTAAAGCTTGTAGAAAAACTTAAGGGAATAGAAACTGTAGAAAAGCTTAAGGAAGGTATGCTAGTAAATTTTCTTGAAAGTAAAATAAAAGCGTAATTATAGATAAAACCGCTTTGCTTGTGAAAAGTGTGCTTCTTAAGAGAAGAAACATAGTAGTAACTACTATACCTTATATAATACAAGAATAATAAAGCCTTCAAGTGAATGTAGTTAATAATCCTACATTCAACTGAGTTTATACTAATTTTTTTAAGACATGGAGAGATATATAAATGAAAGAAAATATACTTATCAATGGAGTTAAAGTTATATATGAACAGAGGATAGGAGAAATAACCTCTTTTTGCATTGGATTTAAAGCAGGGGCGTCAGAAGAAAAATTACAAGATAAATATGGAATTGCACATGCTGTAGAACACTGTATATTTAAGGGAACGAAGAATAGAACTGAAAAAGAAATAAATGATTTATGTGATGAAATTTTTGGTTTTAATAATGCTATGACAAACTTTCCTTATGTCGTATATTATGGAACTACGCTTTCTAAGGATTTTGAAGCGGGATTTGAATTGTATAGTGATATAATAATCAATCCAAGTTTTCCAGAGGAAGGGTTTGAAGAGGAAAAAAATATAATTTGTGAGGAACTTAATGAATGGAAAGATGATAAAGAACAGTTTTGTGAAGATGAACTTTTAAAAAATGCGTTCAACAATATAAGGATAAAAGAATGTATTATAGGAAATCATAGAAATATAAAAAAATTCACCTTAGATGATATAAAAGAATTTTACAATAAGTATTATATACCATCAAATTGTGTCATAAGTGTAGTTTCGTCATTATCAGAAGAAACTGTAATGGAGATAATAGAAAGATACATGCTTGCTTTTAAGAAAACTGGAAAGGTAAATCATGATTATAAATATGAAAATAATAAAAGCGGATTATTTTATAGTAAAAGAGAGATAGAAGGAGCGAGAATTCAGTATATATTTCCAATTCATAGTTTAACTAATAAGGAAATAAAGGCTTTAAGGATATTTAATAACATTTTTGGTGAAGGGACTAGCAGCTTTATCTACGATGAAATAAGAACAAAGTATGGACTTGCATACGAAATATATAGTAAAATAAAAAATGAAGGCGGAATAAAGCTATATACTATAAATATGGGTACTTCAAAGGAAAATATAGCTAAAAGCATTGAAATAATTGACAATACTATAAATGAAGCAAAGCAGCTTAGTGGATATTTTACAAATTTAAAAATAAAATCTTTGGAGAAAAGCATAAAACTTAAAAGGGCACTGGAACTTGAAAGATCTATTCAACTTGCTGCACAGTTATGTACTCACTATATTATGTATGGCACTTCAATAGATGTTTATTATGATTTAGATTTTAATATAAATGAGAACTTTATTCTAAAGACAGTAAATAAAGTTTTGCAAAATCCTTCTATTCAGGTTGTAGAGCCATAGCAAAGGAGATAAGATGAATAATATATTAGATATAATAAAAAAAGCTGAGTATACTCATGAACTTACTAAAGAAGAAATAATCACTCTTTTAAAAGATGACAAAAATAGGGATGAACTTTATGCGGCAGCAGATAGAGTTAGGAAAAAATATCTTGGCGATGAAGTGCACCTTAGAGGTCTTATTGAATTTTCTAATATATGCAAAAGAAATTGCATGTACTGCGGTCTTAGACGTGATAATAAAAAATTAAAGAGGTATAGGCTGAAGGAAGATGAATTAATAGAGCTTGCTAAAAAGGCAAAAGCATATGGATATCAAACAGTAGTTTTACAATCAGGAGAAGATGACTATTATACTGTAGATAAATTAAAACACATTGTTAAAGAGATAAAAAAATTTGATCTTGCAATAACTTTGAGTTTAGGCGAAAAAACCTATGAGGAATATAAGGCATATAAAGAAGTAGGTGCGGATAGATATCTTATAAGAATAGAAACTACTGATAAAAAGCTTTATGAAGAGTTAGATCCTGGTATGAGCCATGAGAATAGAAAGGAATGTTTGTATAATCTTAGAAAATTAGGATATGAAGTTGGCTCCGGCTGCTTAGTTGGTCTCCCAAATCAAACAATAGAATCTTTGGCAGATGATATTTTGTTCTTTAAGGAAATAGATGCGGATATGCTTGGTGTTGGGCCATTTATCCCAAATGAAGATACTCCTCTTGGAAAAGCCCAAAAGGGTGATTTTCACTTAAGTGTAAAAGTCATGGCTATAATGCGTCTTCTAATGGTTGATATAAACATACCGGCGACAACTGCCATGGAATCATTAGAGCCAGATGGAAGATCAAAAGCTTTAATGGCTGGCGCAAATGTAGTTATGCCTAATGTAACTGAAGGTGAATATAGAAAGCTGTATGCGCTTTATCCAGGTAAAATTTGTGTAAATGATACTCCAGGACACTGCAGAAAGTGCATTACACTTAAAATAAATAAGATTGGTAGATATGTATCTAACACTAAAGGTTTTAGAAAAGGAAAGACTCAAGAAGTAGTTTAGCTGCTGTATATTTTTTTTAGAAGTAAAGCATCTTTTTCAAGCATAGGGCTTTCGCATATAATGCAGCCTTTAGCGTTGAATTTTATAAGAGATTTTATGCATTCTTTATATGGAAAATCACTTTCTAAAAATGGAAGGTGATTTTTTTCTCCTTTTTCACCATAATTTATACCTGCCATATGTATGTGTAAATCATAAAGAGCATCTTCTCCGAGTTCTTCTCCAACAAAATTTAAAATCCTATCAAAATCATCCTGTGATTTTAAACTTCCGTTTTCTCTAGCATGAATATGAGAAAAGTCAATACATAGTTTGCAGTTTGAAACAGCTTTACACAATTCTATATTTTCTTTTAGGGAACCAAATTGAGTACCTTTTCCTGTGGTTTCTAGTCTATAATCTACATTTATAGAAGGAAGCTTTAAAAGATTATCTCTAATTGTATTGAAAGTTTCTTCTTTCGAATCCTTTAAATAAAAGCCAGGATGGAATACAAGGCTTCTACCAGAAAGACTTTTTAAAGCTTCTGCTCCCTTTATTATCCTCTCTAAGGAGGCTTCTTGTTTTTCTAAATCATCTGCATTTAAATTGATGTAATATGAACCATGGGCAGAAAGATAAAAATTATTTTTAATTTTAGAGTCCATTATGCCATCTTTATTTTTGGAGGTTACATTTACATTTCTTACGAAGGGGAGTTCCATTGCATCGAGACCAATACTGCTTAAATAATCTATACCGGTTTTATATGTAAATTTAGTATTTCCATCTCCTATTGGAAGACCAGAAATTCCAAACAAAAGTTTATCCATTATAACATCTCCTAATGTAGATTTGGGCAAAGCCAAATAAATTACTTTTGTAATAAAATGGGTTACAAAGATTCAAGGCTAAAATTCCGTAGGCACAGAGGAATTTTTTCCTTGAATTACTTCGCATTTTTTTATTTAAGTACCCTAAGAGCTTCTGCTACTTTTCTTGCAAAATTTAAAGGATTTTCAACTGATTGAAAATGAACATATAATATTCTAGGATTATCATATATCCAGTGATTGTGAACTCCTGAAATATCAATTCCATTTCTTTTAAGAGCAGTTAGAAATCTATTAAGTTCATCCTGAAGAACAACTATTTCACCTAGGTTTAAAGCCCTACCGACTGCATTCATACCTTGAAATGAAAATTCTCCTTTAAGGACTGTTTTAACTGGTATTCCGGATATAGTAACATTTAAATTACCTCTGTCCTTTTCTACTGCACAAGAGCCGGGCTTAGATTCAGTTACTTTGCCTTTAAGGATGCTTGCAAATTGCTCGCATAATGTTGAGTTAGGATCTGCATTTGTTTCTACTGTAGAATCCTCTTCCTCACTTGCCTCAGTATCTTCTCTTACAAAATTTTTCATATATGGACAGTAACCGCAGTTATTTGATATATACATTATTAACCTCCTAAAAGTATAACCACTTATAATTTATGAGAGGCAATAAAATAATGTGACTATTTTAGCTTTGTTCCATTTTCATTTTGAATTATTAATCCTTTTTTCATAAGTCCACCTAAGGCATTTTTAAAGTAATTTTTGCTTTCGTGAAAAGTTCTTTTTATATCTTCAGGAGAGCTTTTATCGTTATATGGCATAGAACCCCCATGAGCCTTTAAATATTCATATATTTTGTCTTCCAATTCTAATCTTTCGTTTTTTGGAGATTTTCTAGGAGTCAAGGAGAGCCTTCCATCTTCAAATAATTTTTTTACTCTAAGATTAAGCTTTTCACCAGGGTATAATCTATTAAAGTACTCGTTTTTTAAAATAACACCATCATACTTGTTTTCTATGGCTACCATGGCACTTCCATTGGTTTGAAAACCATAGACAATACCAGTAACTTCTTTGTTAACCATAGTATCATCAGCAGGTTCAAGGTAATTGCCAATGTTCGTTGTTCCAGCAAGCCTTCCGGTTTTATCCACATAAACATAAAAAAGATAAGACTTATTTGGTTCTAATATATAGCCTTGTTCTTTTATTGGGACAAATAAATCTCGTTCAAGACCAATATCAAGAAAAGCACCTATCTTTGTGTTTGATATTACTTTTAGATAGGCAATGTCAGATACTTTTGCATAAGGTTTTCTTAAAGTAGCTATAGGTCTATCCTTTGAATCCCTATAAATAAATACATTTAGAGTATCACCTATATTTACTTCTTTGTCTTTAACATCTTTTATTGGTAAAAGTATATCATCACTTGTATTTCCAGTTTTAGCATCTAAAAAAAGACCAAAATCACTTTTTCTTGCAACTTTAAGCTCATTATATTCACCTATTTTTATCAATTTATAATCCTCCCTGTAGTTAAATATGCATAATTTTCATGCCATATAATTTTACCATACTTTTATTATATTGTGTAAGAAATCCATGGAAGCAAAATTCTATTTTAATATGACTTTATCCATTTATTATTATTATTATTTAACTACAAATAATTCGTTGAATTTTCAACTTTATCATTAAAATGTTATAGTTAAACTGAATTAACAATTGGAGGTGTACATTCTATCTGCACCAGGAAATGGCTTTAACGCTCTTGGAAGAATCCCTTGGACATAGGCAATTAAAACACCATAATTAACTATAGGTACATTTTGAGCTTTTGCTTCAGTTATTCTATACATCATTGCTTTTTTATTAAGCATGCACCCAGCACAATGTACAATAAGAGCATAGTCTTTTATGTTTTCAGGGAAGGAAAAGCCGCTTGAAAAATCAAATTCAAGTTTTTTACCTGTTTTTTGTCTGAGCCATCTTGGAATCTTAACCTTACCTATATCATCAGATTGACGGTGATGAGTGCAAGCCTCTGAAACGAGAATTTTATCTCCATCCTTTAAATTTTCAATTGCTTTTGCGCCTCTTACAAGCTCAGTTAAATCACCTTTATGCCTTGCCATTAAAATGGAGAAAGATGTCATTAAAATGTCTTTTGGGGTATCAGCAGAAACTTTTAAAAATACCTGCGAATCTGTTATAACCATTTTTGGTTTTTTTGATAGCCCAGCTAAAGTTTCCCTAAGTTCAAATTCTTTTGTTACAATTGCCATTGCATCACTTTCTAGAATATCTCTTATGGTTTGCTGTTGTGGAAGTATGAGCCTTCCCTTTGGAGCTGCCTTGTCTATAGGGGTTACAAGTATTACGAAATCTCCGGGAGAAATTAAATCTCCAACAATCTTAAATTTGTCTTCATTTTCTGGTACTGATTTTATTATGGAGCTCTTAAGTTCTTTTATACCTTCACCTGTAAAAGAAGAAACAGGAACAAAAGAAATGCCAGCTTCTTTTTCATATGAAGAAATATTAAGTTTGGTTTTATCTATTTTGTCTATTTTATTTAAAATACCAATTATTGGAATATTTTTTGCTTTTATTTTTGATATTATATTCTTGTCATAATCTGTAAGTCCATTTAAGGCGTCTACTACAAGTAAAGCAACATCGGTTTTATTTAAAACCTGTAAAGTTTTTTCGCGTCTAAGTTCACCAAGACTACTTTCGTCATCAAGACCAGCAGTGTCTATTAACATTACAGGACCAATAGGCAAAAGTTCCATTGCTTTGTATACAGGATCTGTAGTTGTTCCTTTAACGTCAGATACCAAAGCTATATTTTGAGAAGTTATTGCGTTTATTATACTTGATTTACCAGCATTAGTTTTTCCAAATAAAGCTATATGTAATCTATCACCCTTTGGGGTAGAATTAAGTTCATTCATGTTATCACCTCTGATTAATTTTTATTTTCCTGGTATTCCAGGCTTTGTTATTTGATATGGATTTAATATTTCTTCCATGACTTCTTTTGATAAAATATTTTCTGAAATAAGAATTTCTTTTATAGTTTTGTTTTCTTTTACTGATTTTTGAGCAATTTCAGAAGCCTTTTTGTACCCAATATGGTGTACTAAAGCTGTAACTATAGAGGTCGATTTTTCTAAATTTTTTTTGCACTTTTCTTCATTAATATTAATGGATTTAATGCACTTATCGTCAAATATTTTAACTGCATTTGTAAGTAGCTCCAGTGATTCAAGAAGACTTTCACAAATAAGTGGAGAAAATGCATTAAGTTGAAGCTGACCTTGAGAAGCTGCTAAAGTTATAGCTGTATCGTTTGCTATCACTTTCATGGAAACCTGAGCTACCATTTCACATATAACTGGATTTACCTTTCCAGGCATAATTGAGGAGCCAGCTTGAACTTCTTGAAGTTTATATTCTCCAAATCCGCCATTAGGACCACTGCCAAGCAATCTTAGATCATTTGAAATTTTCATTAAATTTACAGCAGCAGATTTTAAAAGGCCAGAAACTTCGACAAATACATCCATATTTTGAGTTATATCCATCATATAATCGCTTCTTGAAAGGCCAAGTCCGGTTAGGTCTTGAAGAATGTCAGTTACAGTAAATATATATTCTTCTGAAGCATTAAGGCCTGTTCCCATAGCGGTTCCACCAAGATTTATTTCTCTTAATCTCTCTTCAACCTTATATATTCTCCATCTATCTCTTGAAATAGCCTTTGCATAAGTCCCAAATTGCTGACCTACCATCATTGGAAGGGCATCCATAAGTTCTGTTCTTCCAAGAGCTATTATATCAGCAAATTCATTCTCTTTAAATTGAAGAGATTCTTGAAGATCTGAAAGAGCATCTGCTAGTGGCCTTAAAAGTTTTATTGATGCAATTCTAAGTGCAGTAGGATAAACATCATTTGTAGATTGAGACATGTTTACATCTTCTATGGGTTTTATAATAGAATAGTCTCCCTTTTTTTCGCCTAGTAATTCTATAGCTCTATTTGCAATTACCTCATTTACATTCATGTTTGTAGAGGTTCCCGCGCCACCTTGAAGAAAATTTGTTATAAACTCATTTTTAAGCTTGCCACAAAGTATTTCATCGCAAGCTTTTATTATAGCATCAGCCTTTTCACTAGAAAGTTCATTTGTTTTTTTATGGGCTATTGCAGCTGCTTTTTTTACAGTTACAATAGAATAAATTAAATTTATATTAACTTTTCTATCACTTACCTTAAAATTTAATTCAGCACGTTTGGCATTTATACCGTAATATGCATTTTGGGGAATTTGTTCTTCTCCAAGTAAATCCTTTTCTAATCTAAAATTCAAATCAAATCCTCCTTGAAGTATTTTATAAATTTCAGTTTCATTTTAACAAAGTTTAATGGTATTAACAACTAACAAATATATTGACACGAATATTAATATGATATAAAGTTGATTTGAATGTTAATATTAGGAAGAAAACTTGATTTTTACAATGTGGTAATTCTAATATTTTGTGCTAAGTAACAATTAAAAAGTAGGTGAAAAAATTGTTATCTATTATTATTCCTGTATACAACGAAAAGAAAAACATAAGGGAATTAGTTATAAGAATGGAAAATGCACTTAAGAGTAAGAATTATGAAATTATATTTGTAGATGATAGTAATGATGAAACTACAGATGTAATAATGAATTTAACGAAACAAGACGATAAGGTTAAATTAATACATAGAGAAGAAAAAAGAGGACTATCTTCAGCAGTAATTGAGGGATTTAAGGAAGCAAAGGGTGATGTGTTTTCAGTAATGGATGGAGATTTACAGCATCCACCAGAAATAGTACCATTTATGCTAGATAAAATTAATGAGGGTGCAGATATAGTAATTCCGAGTAGATTTATTCAAGGTGGAAGCGATGGAGGACTAAATTTATTTAGAAAATTTGTCTCTTGGACAGCAAGGTATATGGGAAAGGTGTTATTTAAAAAGCTTAGGCAGATTTCTGATCCTACAAGCGGGATTTTTATGTTAAAAAAGTCCGTTATAGCTAATAAAAATCTAAGTGATATAGGTTGGAAGATATTAATTGAAGTACTTGTTATGGGTGAATATAATAATTTAGTTGAAATTCCATACGCATTTGATACGAGAAATTCCGGTGAATCAAAGATGAGTGCTGTAGTACAAGCACAATATTTAAAACATTTATTTAGTTTACTTTTACGGACTAAATTCAGTAAGTGATCTTGCTAATGAATTAGGTAAAAAGATGGGTATTAAAATAAAATTTGTTTCAAATGCATGGGACGGAATTTTTCTTGCACTTAATTCTAAAAAATTTGATGTTATAATGTCAACTGTAAGTATTACAAATGAAAGAAAGAAAACAATGCTTTTCTTGATCTCAAAAATGAAAGAATTTCAGCAATAGTTACAGATCCAATGGTAGGAGACTACTACAGTGCTAAGGAAATTTGTAATATATAGTTGAGCTGGTTCCACTATAAAATATAAAAGTGTGATAAAATTAGTTATAAGTTCGGTGGAAAGATGGAGGAAAGTTAATGAAATTTAAAATTGGTGATATTTATTTTGGGTTTAAACTTGAGAATGAAGTGAAAATAGATGAGATAAAATCCATTGGTAGAGTATTTACACATATAAAAAGTGGGGCTAAACTTGTGAGCCTCGAGAATGATGATGATAATAAAACATTTTCAATAACCTTTAAAACCCTTCCTCAAAATAGCAAAGGAATACCGCATATATTGGAGCATTCAGTATTGTGTGGTTCTAGAAAGTTTCCTGTTAAGGAACCATTTGTAGAAATACTAAAAGGATCTTTGAATACGTATTTAAATGCAGCAACTTACCCAGATAAAACTATGTTTCCTGTTGCAAGCAGAAATTATAAAGATTTTAGAAATTTAATGAATGTGTATCTTGATGCTGTTTTTTATCCAGCCATATATGAAAAGCCTGAAATATTTATGCAAGAGGGCTGGCATTATGATATAGATAATATTAATGGAGAAATTGATTACAAGGGTATAGTGTACAATGAAATGAAAGGAGCGTATTCTTCCCCGGTAGCCATTCTTCTAAGGACTGTAGATGAAACACTTTTTAAAGATAATATATATAGGTTTGATTCTGGTGGAAAACCAGAAGAAATAGTTAAGCTTTCAAGCAATGAATTTATAAAATTTCACGAAGAATACTATCATCCGTCCAATAGTATAATATATCTTTATGGAGATATTAAGCTTGATGAGGAACTTAAATTTATAAATGATGAGTACTTAGATAAATTTGAAAAGAAAGCAATTAAAAATGACATTGTACTGCAAAAGGCTTTTGAAGAAATGACTGAAAAAGAAGTTGAATATTCTATATCAAACAGTGAAAGCGAAGATGATAAAACTTTTTTTAGCTTAAGCTTCTGCACCGGAAGCATTTTAGATGAAGAGCTGTATTTTGCTTTTGATATTCTTGAAAGTATACTTTTAGGACTTTCTTCTTCGCCGCTTAAAAGAGCTCTTGTTGAAGCAAATATAGGGAAAGATGTTTTTGGAGTTTTTGATAATTCTATTTTGCAGCCAACCTTTAGCATCATTTTAAAGGATTCCAATTTGAAAGACAAAAATAAATTTAAGGACATTGTTTTCAGTGTGCTAGAGGAATTATGTAAAAATGGTATAGATAGAAAAGTAATTGAAGCTGTAATAAATGCAAGAGAATTTGAAATAAAGGAGGCTGATTATGAAAGCTATCCAAGGGGACTTGAATATAATGAAAAAATATTAGATAGAATGCTTTATGGAGGAGAACCTTTTGAAAACCTTAGGTATGAGAAAAAACTAAAAAAGATGAAGAATGCTATGAATAGCAACTACTTTGAAAAAATTATAAAAAAGTATTTTCTTAATAACAAGCATAGCGCACTTATAACTGTGAAGCCTAAGAAAAACCTTGAATATGAAACAAATAAAGCCGTTTTAAAAGATCTTAAAATTTTTAGAGATAATCTTAATAAAGAACAACTAGAAGAAATATTTGAACAAAACAGAAAGCTTAAATTGAGATATGAAACTCAGGATAAAAAAGAGGATTTAGATAAAATACCAATGCTTTCAATTAAAGATATTAATCCGAAGGCAGATTACTTTGAGAGTGAAAAATAAATCAAAATGGCGTTGATATTTTATATACTCCATTAAATACTAATGGTATAAATTATATGAATTTGTACTTTGATTCGTCTGTAGTGCCTGTAGATATGATACCATATCTGTCGCTGTTTTCTATTTTAATTGGAAGAATGAATACTAAAAAATATGATTTCAAGGATTTATCTAATCAGGTAAATATGAATGTTGGCGGTATGGATTTTAGCTTGGAGCCTTACTCAGATATAAATGAAGTAGATAAATATGTACCTGAATTTGTAATTAGAACGAAGGTTTTAAAAGAAAAAACATTCAAGCTTCTTGAATTATTGGAGGAAGTAATTAATAAAACCATATATGATGATTATAAAAGACTTAAAGAACTCATTGAAGAGCTTAAGTCTAGGTTAGAAATGTCTATGCAGAGCAGGTCACATAGGGTTGCTGCAGTAAGAATTGGTTCATATTATTCTCAAATGTATAAATACGTGGATATAATATCAGGAATAGAGTTTTATAAATTTTTATGTAATCTTGAGAGAAGCTTTGATGAAAAGAAAGAAAGTATTTCGGAAAAGTTAAAGGCATGTGCAAAACTTGTTTTTAATTCCAATAATATGTTGGTTGGTTATGCTGGAGATAGGGATGCACTAAATGAGTTCTTAAAGCTATTTAATGAGTTTAGAGGTAGGCTTAAAAATGAACCAATAAACAAATACAATTATGATTTTAAGCTTGAAAAACTAAATGAAGGGCTTATTATATCTTCAAAGATTCAATGTGTTGTTAAGGGATATAATTTTAAAAAACTTAATTTTCAAAATAGTGGAGTTTTATCTGTAGTAAAATCCATTGCAAACTATGATTATCTGTGGAGTAAAGTAAGAGTTCAAGGTGGTGCCTATGGGGCATTTGCTTCTTTCTCTGGAAATGGAAATATGAATTTATGTTCCTATAGGGATCCAGGTTTAGCTGAAACAATTGAAATATATGATGACTTTGCTGATTATATCAAAAATTTTAATGCGGATTATAGAGAGATAACAAAATATATACTTGGAACTATAAGCGGAATTGATGCACCTTTAAGCAATGCGTCTAAATGTGAAAGAACAGTGCTGCATTATATTACAAATATTGATATGGATTATATACAAAGGATAAGAGATGAAATAATAAATGCTGACATTTATAGTATAAGAAAATGTTCTAAGCTTATAGGGGATTGTATGAAAGAAAATTATATATGCGTCATTGGAAATGAGCAAAAAATAAATGAAAATGCGGATAAATTTAAAAGAGTAATAAATATTTTTGCGGAAAGCTAAATTTATGTCCATTCATAAAATATATGTGATATAATATTTATAAAATATTCAAATCCTGTAAAATAATGGAGGAAACGAAATGGATGATGTTAAGATTCTGGTTGTATTTTTCTCAAAGACTGGAAATACTAAGCAGGTCGCAGAAAGCATAAGCAAAAGTTTTAATTGTGATATTGAAGAAATTAAAGAAAAAGAAGTAGAAAAGGAATATTTAAAAATATAATTGAAATTAAAAATGCTATTCTGGGCAATAAGACAACCATTTGTAAAACTGAAAAGGATCCTTCAAAGTACGATGTTGTTATAATTGGCACTCCAGTATGGGCTTCACATATTACACCAGCAATTAGGACATATATAAGCGAAAATAAAGATAAAATTAAATGTACAGCATTTTTTAATACACATGGGGCAGAAAAACCTAGAGAAATTAAAGCATTTAAGGATGTAGAAAGTATCACAGGCAAAAGAATTAAGGCTTTAATGGATATCTCTAAGGCTGAAATAAAAAATGGAGATTATAAGAAAAAATAGAGATTTTTAGAGCAGACTTAATAGAATATATAAAATAACTTAGAGAAGGTCTGGTGGAAGGCTCATTATTCTTCTTAAACTTAATATGAGGCTGTCGCAATTTTAGTGCGGCAGCCCATTTTCTGTCTAATTTATATCATTTCTGTTTGTCTCTACAACTCAGATTATGTACATGCAAGTAAGATTAGTAAGTATAGTAAATTTTTGACTAAAGGATTTAAATATAATTAGGTAGAATATATAAAAGGCTATCGACTCAACTATGCTAGTTCAATTATACATTTGAGCAAAATTATATTAAGGGGTGAGGACATGAAGAGAAAATCAATAAAAACTAAAATTGTAGCCTTCTTAGCAGTAGTAATAGTTATACTTGTAGCTTCTATTGTGTTGGAAGATGTATTTAGGTTTGAAAAATATGTAGATGGAAGCATAAGTGAAGAACTCATAAAGTCAACTAAAATATTTGACAACAAAATAGCAGATATGAAAAAAGTGTCTTTTAATATGGGAATGCAATTATCGTTAAATAAAGATGTTGTAGGAGCAATAAAACAAAAGGACACTGATGTTATATTGAAGACTTTAGAGCCGCTTATTAATAATTCTGGTATGGATTTTATTACAGTTACAGATGAAAAAGGAATTGTTTTGGCTCGAACTCATGATAAGGATAAGAAAGGGGACAGCGTTACTAATCAGACTAATGTACAAAATGCACTCAAAGGAGAAGCAAATACTCAAGTGGAAGGAGGAACTTCCGTTAAAATGTCAGTTAGGTCTGGTATACCTGTAAAAAATAGTGATGGGGAAGTTATTGGTGTTATATCAATAGGATATAGACTTGATACAAATAAAGTTGTAGATTATATAAAATCAAACTTGGGTTGTGATGCAACAATTTTTTTTGGGAGATACAAGAATTGCAACGACTATAAAAAAGAATGGAAGGAGAACAGTTGGTACTAAATTAGATTCTGCTATAGCTAAAAAAGTTCTTTCTGGAAATAAATATATTGGAGATGCAAATATACTTGGAAGAAGTTATACTACCTCCTACGAACCAATTATGAGTTTTGGAAGTAAAGTTTCGGGTATTTTATTTGTGGGAAAAGACAAGTCATTAAGCAATATGGTCAAAAATGATTTTATTAAAAGCAATATAATAATAGGCTTAGCTGCACTTTTAATATTTGGATTTGCAATTTATTTATATATCAATTTAAAAGTTTCGAAACCTCTTCAAGGTGTTGTAGAGCATTTTAAAAATCTTTCTAATGGTAAGTTTAATGTACCTATTTCAGATGCTTTTATAAAAAGAAAAGATGAAATTGGAGAGCTTGCCAATGCTGTAGTTATTATGCAAAGGGATGTTGGAAATTTAGTTAAGGAAATTGTAAGTGATTCGGAAGATATAAGTGCATCAAGTGAAGAACTTTCTGCAACAGTAGAAGAATTTTATTCTATGATACAAAGCATAGATGCAGAAATCAAAAATATTGTTTCTGCATCTCAGGAAACTAGCGCAGTATCAGAAGAAATTAATGCATCAGTAGAAGAAATTAATGGAAATGTAGAAATATTGTCAAGTAAAGCGGAAGAAGGAGGTAAAAATTCAGATTCATTTAAGGAAAGAGCTACTAAAATAGAAAAGGACAGTAGAATATCTATTGACAAGGTTAAAAATATATACAATGATAAAGAGAAAAGCATAATTAAATCCATAGAAGAAGGCAATATTGTAGAAAAAATAATAATTATGGTTAATACTATAAAGGACATATCAGAAGAGACTAGCTTGTTGTCACTTAATGCAGCTATTGAAGCAGTAAGGGCTGGGGAACATGGAAAAGGTTTTGCAGTTGTTGCAGATGAAGTTAGAAAGCTTGCAAGTGAGTCTTCAGAAGCGGTAGAAGAAATAGAAGATATAATAAAAAGAGTAAGATATGCGTTCGGTGATTTATCAAACAATAGCAGCGAAATACTCAAGTTTGTTAAACAAGATATAAATCCACAATTAGAAAGCTTTAAAAGTTTAGGGAGTGAGTATTACAAGGACTCTAATTTTGTAAGTGAAATGTCCCAAAAAAAATTTTAGATATGGCAAAAGAAATAAGTATATCAATACATCAGGTAGGAGAAGCAATGAATACAATGACTAAAAATACACAAGTTTCATATAAAAATGTAGAAGCTATAGAAAAAAGTATAAGTGAAACTTCAAAAGGCATAGAACAAGTTGCGTTAACAGCACAAAATCAGGCTATTTTAGCACAAAAGCTTAATGAAATGATGCAAAAGTTTGAAGTTTAATAGAAGGGAGAAAACTAAAAAATGAAAAAAGTACTTATAACAGGTTTTGATCCTTTTGGAGGAGAAAAAATAAATCCAGCTTTGGAGGCTATCAAAGAATTAAAAAACAATGAATTCCATGGTATTGAACTCAAAATAAAAGAAATTCCAACGGTTTTTTATAAATCAATAAAGGTACTTGAAGAAGCTGTAGAAGAATTTAAACCTGATGTTGTTATATGCGTTGGACAAGCAGGAGGAAGAAATGAAATAACTGTTGAAAGAGTTGCAATTAATGTCATTGATGCAAGAATTTCAGATAATGAAAACAATAAACCAGTAGATATGCCAATTGTAGAAAATGGATCTGCAGCATATTTTGCCACTATTCCCGTAAAGGATATTGTTTCTAATATAAAAGAAGCTGGCATACCAGCATCCGTATCAAATACTGCAGGTACCTTTGTGTGCAACCAGTTATTTTATGGTCTTATGCATATAATAAGCACAAAGTATACCAATATTACAGGAGGTTTTATACATATTCCTTACTTACCAGAGCAGGCAGTAAATTATAAGAACCAGCCAAGTATGAGTCTTCTAAATATGGTGAAAGCTTTGGAAATTGCAGTGAATACTGCTGCTAAATAAATTAGGCTGCGAAGTAACAATGATTTGGAGCATTTAGATATAAAAAAATAGGTGATTTTATGACTAAATTATAGTAGAATATTTGTATGTAAAAAATATTTTACTATAATTTATTTTTTATGAAAATACATAAGCTAAAATATTAAATTTAGAAGGAAAGTAGAGGTAATTATATGTTAAACAATCCATTTATTACAGGACTGGGTTCTCTTCCTATTATGAATAACGGAAGAACTAGAACTATTAATGCGGAAAACCCTAAAGGAGAAAAGGGAAAAGGCGGTATGGCATCAAGTAATTTAGGACCATCAAGAAAAGGATCTCCATGTATAAGTTTACAACACGATAAAACGATTACACTTGCAGAAATAGAGGGAACTGGAGTTATTCAGCATATTTGGATAACGGTTACAGATAGGACATCTGAGGCAGATAGGTTCGTTTTAAGAGATCTTGTTTTAAAAATGTATTGGGATGACGAAGAGGAACCCTCGGTTGAAAGTCCATTAGGAGATTTTTTCTGTTCTGGTTTCGGGGCTAGTGCTGTAGTAAATTCTATGCCTATTGTAGTAAATCCAACAAGAGGATTTAACTGTTATTTTCCTATGCCATTTGGTAAAAGGGCTAAGATAACAATTGAAAATCAACATGCTAATGATATAACTGGATTTTTTATCAAATAGATTACTGTTTATATGATGAACTTCCAGAGGAAACCGCATATTTTCATGCACAGTGGAGACGTGAAAAAATAACTAAATTAAAGCAGGATTATGTAATACTTGACAATGTAAAGGGAAAAGGACATTATGTAGGGACATATATGGCTTTAAGTACGCTTGAAAGATATTGGTGGGGTGAAGGTGAAGTTAAATTTTATATGGATGGTGATGAAGAATACCCAACAATATGCGGTACAGGAACAGAAGATTACTTTGGCGGTGCATGGAGTTTTGCAACTCAGGTAAATGGAAAAACAGTAGAAAATACGTATTGTACACCATTTATGGGATATCCTTTTTACAGAGATAAAGATGAGGATATTCATAATGCATATCATAACAATGATTGTATGCCAATGAGAGGAATGTATAGATGGCACATCATGGATCCAATTCGTTTTGAGGAGGACTTGAAGGTTACTATTCAACAAATAGGAGTATGCCATAAGGGCCTTTTTGAGCGTCAGGATGATGTTTCTACTGTTGCATATTGGTATCAATCAGAACCACATAATTCATTCAAAGAACTACCATCTAAAGAAGAAAGATGGCCTAGATAAAAGCAATTATAGGAGTAAGATTTAAACTATTTATGTTTCTAGATACCGAGCTTAAAGGAATTACCATGTATATATAATGTAGTTTTTAGTTGAGATGGAATCACTATATCAAGATATGTTAACGGGTTAGCATGTCTTGGTATTTTTTTATAAATTAATCATGTAGTGCAAATGAACAAAATAAATTATTAAATAAACAGTTTTATGAGTTCCTCAAATATATTATTATTAATACTGTTATATAACAAAAGAAAACGTTAACGCTCAAAAACAAAGGGAGGAACATAAATGTATATTATTAACTGGGGTGGAGCGATAGTTGGATTAATAATCGCCATAATACTCATTTTTAGAAAAATAAATCCTGTGTATTCACTTTTTACAGGAGCAATCATAGGAGCACTTGTTGGAGGAGCAAGCTTATCACAAACAGTTGATGTTATAATTTCTGGCACAAACAGTGTAATGGGAGCAGTGGTTCGTGTAATTGCAGCTGGAGTTTTAGCTGGTATTTTGATTGAATCGGGAGCAGCAGAAAAAATTGCTGAAACCATAGTAGAAAAAATGGGAGAAAAGAAGGTCCTTCTGGCAATTGCACTAGCTAGCATGATAATTACGGCTGTAGGAGTGTTTATACCAGTTACAGTTATCATAGTTGCGCCAATAGCACTTCCAGTGGCAAGAAAAGTTGGAATAACAAAATCGTCTATACTTTTAGCTATGATAGGTGGAGGTAAGGCAGGAAACATAATTTCGCCTAATCCTAATACTATTGCGGTTGCCAAGGGTTTTAATATAGAACTTGCTCAGGTTATGATAGGAGCTTTCATACCTGCTATAATAGGTCTTATAATTACATATGTAGTTTCAACACTTATTAGCAAAAAAGGAGAACTTATTAAAGAAACCGAAATAGATAAAATAGCTTCAGAGAAAAAGAAAATAAGCTTTGGAAAGGCAATGGTTGCACCTATAACAGCAGTAATATTGCTAGCATTAAATCCTGTTGGAAGTATGCTTCACATAAAATTTTTAACAGAGCTTAAAATAGATGCTATGTTTATATTGCCTATTGCAGGACTGATAGGCTTAGCTGCAATGGGACAATTTAATAAAGTAATTGATTATACTACATCAGGCTTAAATAGAATGACAGGAACAGTAATGATATTAATTGGAGCAGGAGCAATTGCTGGAGTTATTTCAAAGTCTAATTTAAGTCAGGTAGTTGTTAGTGGAATACATTCCCTTGGAATATCAGGAACGTTTTTAGCACCAATAGCCGGTATACTTATGGCAGCAGCTACAGCATCCACATCAACAGGAGCAATAGTAGCAACAGGGACATTTGGAAAAGCTATACTTTCCATGGGAATAGCACCTTTAAGCGCAGCTGTTATGATTAATACAGGAGCTGTAGTTATTGATCATCTTCCTCATGGAAATTTCTTTCACGCTTCAGCAGATGCGGTAAAAATGAACATCAGTGAACGTATGAAATTAATACCATATGAATCCATAGTGGGAGGTTCCATGGCAATAGCAGCAGTTGTTATTTATGGATTATTATAATAACTTATGTTAGGAGAATGTCTTATGAAAAATTTTACAATTGTATTGGCACCAGATTCTTTTAAAGAGAGTATGACTGCAAAAGAAGTTTGTATGGCAATGGAAAAAGGAATAAAGAAAATTAACAATAAAATTAACTGTATACATGTTCCAATGGCTGATGGAGGAGAAGGAACAATGCAGTCTCTTATTGATGCTACAAATGGAAAAATATACTCCATAAAGGTTGTTGGACCACTTTTAAATGAGATAGAGGCACAATATGGCATTTTAGGCGATGGAGAAGTTGGAGTAATTGAAATGGCAAGTGCTAGTGGAATTCATCTGGTTCCAAAAGAAAAAAGAAATCCATTAACTACTACTACATATGGTACAGGTCAGCTTATTAAAGCTTGTCTTGATAAAGGCGTAAAAAAAATACTTATAGGTATAGGAGGAAGTTCAACCAATGATGGTGGAGCTGGTGCTATAAGTGCTCTTGGAGCAAAATTTTTTAGATGAAGAAGGAAAAAAATAGGTTTTGGCGGTGGTGAACTAGGCAAACTAAAAACAATAGATTTGTCCAACTTTGATAAGAGATTAAAAAGTGTAGAAATTGAAGTTGCCTGTGATGTAAACAATCCACTTTGTGGTGAAAATGGAGCCTCAAATATATTTGGACCACAAAAGGGTGCAACAAAGGAAATGATTGAAATATTAGATAAAAACTTAAAGCATTATGCAGAGATAATAAAAGAGCAGTGTAAGAAGGATATTATTAATATACCAGGAGCAGGAGCTGCAGGTGGATTAGGAGCAGGACTTTTAGCCTTTTTAGATGGAAAACTTAAAAATGGAATTGAACTAGTTATAGAATATTCAGGCTTAGAGGATAAGATAAAGCTTTGCGATGTTGTTTTTACAGGAGAAGGAAGTATAGATTATCAAACTAAATTTGGAAAAACTCCAATTGGTGTAGCAGGAGTTGCTAAAAAATATGGCAAACCTGTAATTGCCCTTGCAGGAAGAGTTGGAGATAATATTGATGATTTATATGAAAATGGCATAGATTCAATATTTGGAATAATGAGAGGAGCTGCTTCTATTGAAGATGCCCTTAAAAATGGAAAAGAGAATGTTGAAAAAGCTTCTGAAAATGTAATAAGATTAATAAACTTAAATATATAGCTTTTATAAAACTAACTTAAAATTCAAGCAGAATTAATTCTGTTTGGATTTTATTTTCATATGCAAAAATTACAACTTTACATAATTTTATTATTGCTATATAGTGAATTTAAGTTAGCTGTGGGGATTTATATAAGAAATAGGTGATAAAATGAAGTTATCAAAGACTATTGCTCAAAATATTGTAAAGGAAATGATGAGCGTAGTTCCTTACAATATAAATGTCATGAATGAAAATGGCATAATAGTAGGAAGTGGAGATTTAAGTCGTATTGGAGATATTCATGAGGGAGCTGTAGAAGCAATCAGAAAAAAATCTTTAAATGTAATATATGATGAAAGTGAATCTGTTAAACCTGGTGTAAACGAACCTATTATAATAGATGGTAAGGTAATTGGAGTAATAGGCATAACTGGCTATTCTGATGAAGTAAAAAAATTTATAAAACTGGTAAGAGTAACAGCAGTGCTTTTAATTGAACAGGCTGAAGCAAATAAAGAAATTCAAGATAGAAGACTTGGAAAAGAAAGATTTTATCATGAACTAGCGCATAGAAAGACAGCTTATGATGAAAAATTTTGTAAAATAGCTAGAGATTATGGCTTTGATATTTCAAAAGACTATAGAGCGATTCTTGTTTATGGGGATATCAGTTCAAAAGAAATAATAAGCTTGTGTAAAAAGCATACCTATAATTGTGATTTGGATAATAATAAAATAGTATTTTTTGTTTGTGAAGAATATAAATATCAATTACTCATTAATGATTTAAAGCAATGTAAGGATATAGAAAAAATAAGTATAGGTGAAAAAGAAAATATTGCAGCTATTTCCCTTGAAAATTCCGAGAAAGCTATTGATATGGGAATAAAAATTAAACCGGAATCGAAGATATATCAATATGAAAACTTAAAATTTGTTATAAACTTATCTTGTGAGAATAAAAGTGATACTACTTCTTTATTTTCTAACATAGATAAGTCAGAATATAAGCTTGAACTTATTCAAACGCTGCAAACATACATAGAAGAAAATGGCCAAATAAATGATGTTGCTAAAAGACTCAATATTCATAGAAACACTTTAAATTACAGACTTGAAAGAATTAAAAAGCTTACAGGAAAGGATCCTAAAAATTTGATGCAGCTTTTTGAGCTTTTTTGCGGACTTATGTGGAAAGAATAAAAGCATATGAAAATATGTTAAAATAATGTATAATATAATAATAAATTGATAGTTAAAGAATAGAAGGTGATTTGACTGAAAACGCTAATACTTAGCAATAGAAAGCGTGTAGAAAAGTATCTTGAATATTGCAGCGTACCAAAGGATATGGAGTTTATATTTGAGGATATATCTTCTAGTGACGATGAAATACTTTCTAAAGCGAAGGATGCAGATTTTATTTTGGCAGATGCAATTAAGGAAGTAAGCGGATATTTAATAAATAATATGCCTAATTTAAAGCTTATTCATTCTGAAGGTGTAGCATTTAATAGAATTGACATTGAAACTGCAAAAAAATTAAACATTTACGTTTGCAACAACAGGGGAGCAAATGCAGGAGCAGTGGCAGAACACACAATATTTTTTATGTTAGCTCTACTCAGAAATGCTTTAGAAGGAGATTCTAAAGTAAGAGCAGGAGAGCAAATACAAACAAAGGAACGCATGATGCTTTCTGGAATTAAGGAACTAGCAGACTGCACTGTTGGGCTCATTGGCTTTGGCGCAATTGCTAAGGAGACTGCTAAACGCCTTATAAGCTTTGGCACAAAGACTTATTATTATAGCAGAACAAAAGCTGCAACTGAAGTGGAAAAAGAATATAACGTTCAGTATAAAAAATTAGGTGACCTTGTAAAAGAATGCGATATAATTAGTTTGCATGTTCCAGTAACAGAGGAAACAACTAATATGGTAGATAAAACATTTTTAAAAAACATGAAAAAATCAGCCCTTTTGATTAACACAGCAAGAGGAGAAATAGTTGATGGACAGGCACTAAAGACTGCACTAATAAATGGTGAAATAGCAGGAGCAGGTCTTGATACTTTATCTCCTGAACCGGTAAAACTGGATAATCCTTTACTGTATCTTCCGGAAGGGGTAAAGTATAAGGTTATATTTACACCGCATATCGCAGGAACCACCGATGGAGCTTTTCGTAAAATGCATCAAGGTGTGTGGACAAATATTACAAGGGTCGTAAATGGTGAGAAACCAATTAATATTGTAAACAGATTATAAAATTTTAGGAGGAATTAATTTATGATATCACAAGAAATGTATGAACTAGGAAGTAAGCGCTCCGTAATAAGAGAGATTTTTGAATTTGGCAAAAAAAGAGCAGCTGAAGTTGGAGCAGAAAATGTATATGATTTTAGCATTGGAAACCCAAATGTTCCTGCACCAGAATCCGTAAAAAAAGCTATTATTGAAATTTTAGAAAATGAAGATCCTGTAGCTGTGCATGGATATACAAGTGCGCCGGGGGATTTTAATGTAAGAAAATCAATAGCAGATTCCATTAACAGAAGATTTGGAACAAAATTTGCTGCTAGTAATTTATATATGACTTTAGGTGCAGCTGCATCCATAAACACATGCTTTAAGGCATTAGCAAATGCTGGAGATGAATTTATAACCTTTGCACCATATTTTCCAGAGTATAAATGCTTTGTAGAAGCTGCTGGCGCTAAACTTATAGTAGTTCCTGCTCAAATTGAAAACTTTCAAATAGACTTTAATGAGTTTGAAAAAAGAATGAATGAAAATACAAAAGCAATTATTGTAAATACTCCAAATAACCCTTCTGGAATAGTATACACAGAAGAAACTATTGTAAAGCTTACTGAATTGCTTAAAGCTAAGTCAAAAGAATATGGACATACAATATACTTAATTTCAGATGAACCTTATCGTGAAATAGCATATGATGATGTAAAGGTTCCATACTTAACAAAATACTATGATAACACCTTTGTATGCTATTCCTATAGTAAATCTTTGTCACTTCCAGGTGAAAGAATAGGTTACATAGTTGTACCAGATGAAATGGAAGAAGCCTCTAAGGTATATGCTGCTGTTTGCGGAGCTGCAAGAGCTTTAGGTTATGTATGTGCTGGAAGCTTATTTCAAAAAGTAGTAGCAAAGTGTGCAGCTGATACATCAGATATTTCAATTTACAAGAAAAATAGAGATTTATTATATGATGGTTTAGTAAAGCTAGGATATAAATGTGTAAAACCACAAGGAGCTTTTTATTTATTCCCTCAGTCCTTAGAAAAAGATGCATATGCTTTTTGTGAAAAGGCAAAAAAATATAATCTTCTTTTAGTTCCTGGAGATGATTTTGGATGCCCAGGTCATGTACGTATTTCTTACTGCGTAACTACAGAACAAATAATAAATTCATTACCTGCTTTTGAAAAGTTAGCTAAAGAATATATAAAATAATTAAAATTTAAGGAGTTAAGGGTAAAATGCAGACAGTAACATTAGGAAAGACAGGACTAGTTGTGAGTAAAAATGGATTTGGAGCACTTCCTGTTCAACGTGTTCAAAAAAAGGAAGCTGTTTATTTATTACAAAAAGCATTTTATAATGGAATCAACTATTTTGATACGGCTAGGCTATATTCAGATAGTGAAGAGAAGCTTGGGGCTGCTTTTTCTTACATAAGAGAAAAAATTATTATAAGTACAAAAACGGGAGCAAAGAATGCAGATGATTTTTGGAAGGATTTAGAGCAAAGTCTTAAAAATCTTCAAACGGACTACATTGATATTTATCAATTTCATAACCCTGATTTTTGTCCAAAACCAGGAGATAAAACTGGTCTTTATGATGCAATGCTGGAGGCAAAAAAGCAGGGGAAAATACGTTTTATCGGAATAACAAATCACAAATTTACAGTGTCTAGAGAAGCAATAGAATCAAATTTATATGATACTCTTCAGTTTCCATTTTCTTATCTTGCAAGTTCAGCAGATGTAGAGCTTGTAAAGGCATGTAAGGATAGTAATATGGGCTTTATTGCAATGAAAGCCCTATCTGGAGGTCTCATTACAAATTCAGCTATGGCTTATGCATATCTTGCACAATATGATAATGTTGCTCCAATTTGGGGAATACAAAGAGAAAGAGAATTAGACGAATTTTTATCTTATAACGAGAATCCACCAGTTTTAACGGAGGAAATGAAGAAAAATATTGAACATGACAGAAAAGAATTATCAGGTGACTTTTGCCGAGGTTGTGGTTACTGCATGCCTTGTCCTTCTGGAATTGAAATTAACAACTGTGCAAGAATGAGCCTCCTTCTTCGCCGTGCACCAGCTAAAGATTATTTATCAGCAGCTTGGCAGGAGAAGATGAAAAAAATAGAAAATTGCCTTCACTGCAATAAATGTGCAAGCAAATGTCCATATGGACTTAATACTCCAGAACTACTTAGAAAGAATTATGAGGATTATAAGACTTTTTTATAATGCCTTGTATTAAAAATGTAAGTATTCATTTAAAATAAAGCATAAAAAATACTAGCGGCTTCAGTGCTGCTAGTATTTTTGCAAAGCATTATCTTTTTTTTCCAAACAACCTTAAAAGGTATAAAAATAGGTTTATAAAATCAAGATATAGTGTAAGTGCACCAAGAATACTTACTTTTGAAGTATAATCAGCATCTAAAGAGTAGTTTAAAGATACAGCCATTCTTTTTATTTTTTGAGTATCATAGGCAGTAAGTGCCACAAAAATTATAACGCCTATAAAGGATATCATCATAGTGAAAGTGTCGTTAACTATAAAAATGTTCACAATGGAAGCAATAATTAAACCTATAAGTGCCATAAAGCATAAATTACCTATACTTGAAAGATCTCTTTTAGTAACATATCCATAAGCACACATAACTCCGAAAGTTCCAGCAGTTGTTAAAAATACACTTGCAATTGAACCTAAGCTATAAGCAAGGAATATCCAAGAAAACGTAATTCCATTTAATATTGAATATATAGCAAATACTAAAAGTGCAGTTTGTGAGGTCATTTTGTGTATTCTTCCAGATAAATATGCTACAATAAGAACTTCAGCTATAGCTAAAACGAAGAAAGATGATCTATTGCTAAATAAAGCTTCCATTAAAGATGGAGAAATTGATATAGAAAATGCAACTGCAGCTGTAGTTAAAAGTGCTAGTGCCATCCACATGTAAACCTGGCGTATGAAGCTGCGTTCGCGCTGCTCATCTTCATTTAATTTTAAATATTCCATAAAAAACACCTCCTGAATTGTTTTATGTTTATATATTTTATCATAGTGAATTAAATATGACAAAGCGATTTTATAAAAGTTCATATTTAATTAAAAATTAGTATAAATGTATTTATATTTTATGCAATAATTATATGATAAATACTGTATGAAAAATGTTATAATATATAAAACATAAGTTTAATATTTTGGGGTGAATTTTATGGAAAGATATTTAGTAAAAGTATGTGGAAGAGTTCAGGGAGTAGGTTTTAGATATTTTGCTCAATATACAGCAGCTCCTTATGATTTAACAGGGTATGTAGAAAATTGCGATGACGGAACAGTTAGAATGGAAGTTCAAGGAAAAGAGTCTGGCATTAATGAGTTTCTAGCAAAAATAAGAAGAGGAAATACTTTTGTTAGAGTAGATGATATGGTTACTAAAAAAATTGATGTTGACCCTGGGGAGAAAAGATTTAGAGTTAAATATTAAATTGCTAATACATATGATTGTTTTTGAGAATTTGTATGAATGTTTGTATGAAAAGATATTGAATAATATTAACAAATAACGTGGATTAATTGAAAAATGATATCATATAAATACTATAGTAGTAATTGTAAAAGAAGAATGTAAAATATGATAGCATTTGAGAATTTTAATGAAGATAGTAGAATTAAGGCGATAAGAAAAGCCAAACAATCAATTTTGTGGGTAACTCCCAACATACTTCCAAGTGAAGCCGATGCTTTAATTGATATGGAGCACGTGTTAGGTCAAGGCAATGTAGAGTGCATTATAGGTGAAAATATAGAAAAAGATTCTAATATAGAAAAAAGTTTTTTATGTAGAAACATATCTATCATCTATAGAGAAATTAAAAAGCTTGAAATGCAAAGTTAAAGTTTTGAAAAACTTAAAATTGGGATTAATAATTTGTGATAACATTATTTACAGTTTTAATTATAATATAATTGACCAAAATAAAGGTATAAGTTGTATAACAATGGCGATTAGCGAGGAAAATTTAAAAGAAACTTATGTTAAGGCAAAGAAGGATATATTAAATGGTCAAATAGAGAATGAATTGAATGAAAAATTTTCAGTTGAACTTAAAAATGAAATTTTAAAAGACAAAAATAATATTTTGTTAATGTTAAGAGATTATGTTCAGTGCGTTAATATGACTTTTCATGGCGTAAGAATTGTGGATAAAAGAATAAATGTAAGTTCTTTTCTAAAAAAGTACGCTTTTAAAAATAAGGAATATAAAAAAGATATTAAAGTAGATTTTAAAGTTTTTGATGGCATACAGTCGATAAAAGATTGTTCTAGTGAGTTTAATAAATTTGCATTAAAGATTAAAAAAGAGAAATTAATAAAAATTGAAGATATAGGGTTTATAATAGCTAAAAGAAGGAAAAAAGATTTAGAAAGTTCACTAGATAAATTTTTTAAAAAACAGAAGCTTGAAATGGAAAAATCAAAAAGATTAAAAGATGAAATATGCGATGGTAGAGAAAAATTAAAAAAGCATTTGTTAAGCTTGTTAAAGGATTATTCAATAAATAAGAATATTAGCAATGCTATTGCAATAGAGGAAGAGCTAAAAAAGATTCCAGATAGCAATAGTATTATTGATAGTTTTAGTTATACATTAAACTATTATGATATTTCTATAGATATGATAAATAATAAAGAATTTTATAAACAACTAATCAAAGAGCTTAAGAAAGATAATATATTAGATTTTTTACCAGATAAAATTTAACAAATAACAATTATGTATAAATGCTAGTAATGTTCAAACGGTTACTGGCATTTTTTGTTTGACAAGTGGAATATTTTAGCATACAATAAAACTGAACAATGTTCAGAAATGGAGATAATATGGAAAAATCAGAATTAGCAAAGGAAAAAATAATTGCAGTTACAATAGATTTAATACAAAAAGCAAATGGTGAGACTCATAAAATAACCACTCGTGCCATTGCAAAAGAAGCGAATGTTGGAGTTGGTTTAATTAACTATCATTTTGAATCTAAGGAAAATTTAGTTGAAATCTGTGTTCAGAGGATTATTAGTGATGTAATTAAATCCTTTAAACCAAATTCTAATGATGAATTAAATTCAATTAGTCGTCTTAAAAAGGTTACAAAAATGGTAGCTAACTTTTTAGTGCAAAATCCTTCTGTTTCCAAAATTTCTATATTGGGAGATATGAATGCTCCTAAGGAAGCAGATAATACGATGAAAACAGTTAATGGATTTTTATTTTCCATGGAGGATTACAATATTTCTAAAGAGGAGAAAATGCTTTTGAGTTTTGGCTTGACCTCTATTTTGCAAGCAGCATTTTTAAGAAAAGATACTATGAAAGAAAGCTTAGGACTTGACTTTAAGAGCAAAAAAGAAAGAGAAATTTTTATTGATTTTATGATAGATAGATTATTTGGAGGGAGGCAGTGATATGAAAATACTAATAATTAATGGAGGGCCAAGGCGGGGAAATACGTGGAAGTTAACTATGCTTGTAAAAGAATATCTATTATTAATGTCTAGTGAAATAGAGTTTACAGAACTTCACTTAAAGGATTTGAATTTGCCATTTTGCACAGGTTGTAGTTCCTGCTTTAGAAAGGGGCATATTTATTGTCCTCACAATAGCATTGTACAAAAAATCATGGATAAAATTGAAGAAAGCGATGGCGTTATTTTTTCTGCTCCAACTTATAATCTTCAGATGCCTGCGCTAACTAAAAATTTTGTGGATCATTTATGTTTTATGTTTCATCGACCTAGATATTTTAATAAAAAAGGACTAGTAATTTCAACTACAGGTGGTGTTGGAGCAGGAAATTCAACAAAAAATATGGCAGGAACTATGAAAGGCTGGGGCTTTAATTACTGTTATACTCTCCCTATAAGTTCAGTTAGCTGGAACAATTATGAGCCAACAGAAAAGCATAAAAGAAAAGCAGAAGCTGCTGCAAGGAAATTTTATGAAGATACTGCAAGTAAAAAACTGCATGCCCCATCATATCCAATTTTAATACCATACAATTTATTTAGAGGGATGAGCTTTGATTATGTGAAAGGCTCAGAATATGCAACACAAGATGGAGTATTTTGGCAGGAAGGAAATAGACTTAAAAAAGCGTATGATGCTGCGGTGCCTCTATCAATATTTAAAAGGATTTTTGGAAATATGTTTTATTTACTTGGAAGGATTATGTCTAAGCATATGATTGTTACTTATAAAAAATAGCTTAATTAAGCACTTGGCGGTGGTCAGGTGTGTTTTTTATTTAGTAACGATTTTAATTGCTGCTGGTATTTTTTAAAATAATAAAATATACATATTTGTATAATATTGTAGTAAAATATAATTGCAATATTTAGCAAGCAAGGTAAAATGTATAATCAGTCATTTGGATTATCATATGAATTTAGGGAAGGACCAATATGGGATTTTTTGGTACATTAAAAGAAGTTATAACTAATAAGCCATCTACATTAAGAGAGCCTACTTTTTTTAAAGAATTTAATGAAAATAACGATCAATTTAAAGTTTTGGAGGAATTTTTGAAAGTTGCACCAGAAGAAAAGCATAAACAAATAGAGCAAGATATAAAATTATTGTCTTGTGGAATGGCAGGAGAAAAGAATGTTGCGTTTGAACTTAAAAATAGCCATATGCCAATATTAATTTTGCATGATTTATATCTTAAGTATAATGATCTTACAGCTCAAATTGACTTTGTTGTAATTAACCCTAGATTTTTGTTAGTAGTAGAATGTAAAAACATGGTTGGAGATATACAAATAACGAGTACGGGAGAATTTAGAAGATATTTTAAAGGGCCTAAGGGCAAAACATATAAACCGGAAGGGATGTATAGCCCAATTGTTCAGAATGAAAGGTATGTTGAGCTTATAAAAGACATATTGAAGGCTGAAGAAGATTTTGGTGAGCATAGGTGTTCATTAATTAAACAACTAGTAGTCATTGCAAATCCAAAAACTATTATAAATAGTAGATCTGCTAAAAAAGAAATAAAGGAACATATAATAAAACATGATCAACTTATAAATAAAATGAAGGAATTAGCTTATGCGAATAAAGATGGATATTGGTTTACGGAAGAAAAGATGTATAGTATTGCAAACACATTATTAAAGCACAATAGTACATATACTTTTGACTATAATAAAAAGTATGGGAATTTATTTGATAATGATGAAAAATTTCAATTAAGTAATAAAGATATTACATATGAAGAACCAATGGAGAAAACACCTCTATATAAAGAACTCAGGAAGTATCGTTTAGATAAAAGCAGAGAGGAAAATGTTAAACCGTATTTTTTATACAGCAATTTGCAGCTAGAAGCTTTGGTTAAAGCTAAGCCTAGAAATGTAGAGGAGCTTAGGAAAGTAAATGGTTTTGGAAATGTGAAGTGTGAAAGATATGGTAAGGATATTGTTGAAATTGTAAATAAAAATTGTTAATGTCTTTTCTTTAGTAGGTGAACTTCTTGCTTTAGTAAAGGAGAATATTATGAATCTAAATGGAAAAAGAATTATAATAACAGGTGCTTCTTCTGGAATTGGACTGGAACTTTTGAAAATGCTATCAAAATATGATGCGTCAATTATTGCAGTGGGGCGAAATGTTGAAAATATACCTGTTATAAATAGCAAAATAATTCCATATAAATGTGATGTATCTAAAAAGGAAAATATAGATGAATTATTTGATTTTACCTTAGAAAAAATGAAAGGCATAGATATTTTTGTTGCCAATGCGGGTTTTGCTTATTGTGAAGAAATTAATAAAGCTGATTGGAACCATGCAGAAAAAATTTTCAATACAAATGTAATTTCCCCAATATACTCTTTTGAAAAAATGAAAGAGCTAAACAGAGGAAAGCGTTACACTGTAGCAATAACTTGTTCTGCAGTAAGTAATGTACCACTTCCTGCTATGCCCTTTACTGTTCAACTAAAGCAGCTATAGCTCACTTTGCTCACACTTACCGTTTTGAAAAGAACGACAGGGGAAAACTAATTATTGTATATCCAATAGCAACTGCATCAAATTTTTTTAAAAGATCAGGTGAAAAGGCTCCTGTACCATTTCCTATTCAGCCGACTAAATGGGTAGCTTTCTGTATGCTGCTAGGTATAAAATTTAATTTGCCGGTCGTTTTTCCATCACTTCTTTATGCCATTAGTTATTATACAATAAACCGTGTTTTTCCATTTATTTATGGTATATATGATATTATAAATGCGGTAATATTTAAAATATGGGTGAAAAAGCATGGCAATACTAATAACTAAATGTGGATTGATAAAGGGTTATCGTACCAAAACTTAAGTTATATATGTTTCAAAATGACATGGTTCTAGGAATTTTGATGCATGTATAACTTAATAGCTAAGTAGGTAACACTATATCCCAAAATACGTGAAAGTTAAGCAGCTGATAAAAATTAATAGGAGTTTATTCAATTTTATAGTAAAATATAATTATATGAGAATGTGAAAAAAGGTATTCTATAATTTTTACATGCGACTGTTATTAACTATTGTAAATTTATTGGGATAAAAGGGGGTAAACAGATGCGATTGATGATAAAACAGCGTGTATTTTCCTTGACAGATACTTATGATGTTTATGACGAAAGTGAGACGCCAAAGTACTTTGTAAAATCTCAATTTTTGTCCATTGGACATAATATACACGTATATGATAGAAACAATAATGAAGTAGGGGCAATTCACCAGAAGCTTTTGACGTTTCTTCCTAAGTTTGAAATAGAGATAAATGGAGTGGCAGTAGGTACAATACAAAAGGAACTTTCATTTTTTAAACCTAGGTATGCCATAGACTGCAACGGCTGGAAGGTGAATGGAAATCTTTTTGGATGGGATTACGAGGTTTATAGCGGCTCTGTACCTATTGTACATATTTCAAAGGAACCTTTTCATTGGGGAGATACATACATGCTTGATTTTTATAATCCTGAGGATGAGATAATGGGACTCCTGCTTGTTATTGCAATAGATGCAGCAAATTGCTCTGATAAAAATGACTAAGTTTTGATAGGATGTGACTAAATGACAATTTATGTTGATGCCGATGCCTGCCCTGTAGTTCGCATTGTAGAGAAGGTAGCTAAAGAAATGAGTATTCCAGTTACGCTTTTATGTGATACAAACCATGTTTTGCACTCTGATTACAGCGATATTAAAATAATTGGTGCAGGCGCTGATGCTGTAGACTTTGCTCTTGTTAATCTTGCGAGGAAGGGTGATGCGGTTGTTACACAGGATTATGGTGTTGCGGCTATGGCACTTGGGAAGGGTGCGTATGCTATCCATCAATCTGGAAAGTGGTATACCAATGACAACATTGACCAAATGCTGATGGAAAGACATCTCTCAAAGAAGGCTAGGAGAGCAGCCTCAAAAAATCATTTAAAAGGACCGAAGAAAAGAACGGCAGAGGATGATGAAAGATTTGAGGAGAGCTTTAGGAGGCTGCTTACAAAAGCGAATATGTGAATTAATGCTGGTGACGAGAAAGTGTCGCTGGCATTTTTTTTATTAATATTTACTGAAAATATGAGCACATAATATAGTATATTAAAGTGATTTTGACATAATTTTGTAGTAAAATATAAGTATAAAATTAAGAAAAAATAAAAATAAATATTAATTATTGTAATTTTGTGGGGTTAAAGGTAAAGTATGATAGGTGAGGATATTAGCAGCGGTGACATAGTGGTTTTAAAGAAACAAAGTACTGTTGAAAAACGTCAAATTGTTGCAGTGGCTGTTGACAGTGACAATACTGCTCTTAAGAGATTTTTAAAAATGGACAGCAGCATACTTTTAATTCCTGAAAACGAGAAGTACGAGCCTATTGAAATAAAAAATGATGAGGCGAAGATAATGGGAGTTGTTGTGGGAGTGATGAAGGGATGACTCAATTTATATTGATTATCACATTATGAAGAGGTGATTTTATGGATTATAGTAAGTATTCATTAAAAGAAAAAGTAACATATAGCAATAATATTGGCAAGGAACAATTACTATGGAGATATATGTCTTTTTCTCAATTTATGTGTATTGTTGAGTTTAAAGCTATTTGGTTTTCAAAATTGGATGATTTTACGGATAAAAGTGAAGGAGAATTTAATTTAGATGATATGGTAGCTATTATGTTAGGAAATACCCCTTATTTAATTCTTAAAAATCAATTTAGTAAAGATAAGCATAGATTACTACCTGAAGAATTCAAGCATATCTTCTATAATATCTACGAAGATGCTAAAAAAAATACATTCGTTAATTGCTGGAATTGTGATGATACGGATTCAGAATTAATGTGGTCCAAATATACTAGTAATAATCCGAATAGTGTGGCGATAGTAACGAAATATGAAATGTTAGTAGATGCTTTCGCTTATTGCAAAGAAAATTTCTTCTTTGAGATTAGAAAGATTAATTATGTTAATGAAAAAAAGCATATAGCAGTTGACAGCTATGATAAATTAGGATATGTGTTTTTAAAGAGAAAGAGATATCATAGCGAGAGTGAACTTAGAGTAGTAGCATACAAACTAAATGAATTTGACAGTGGATTATACGAATTTAAATATGAACTAAAAGAATCTGGAGGTTTTGGATTAAATATACCAGTTGAATTAAATAGATTAGTGGATACTATAGCTATAAATCCTGATGCTGATAGTTGGTTTGTTAAACTTATTGAGAAAATATGTTATGAGAATGGATTCAAGTGTAAGATGGGGATGAAATATAATAAAATAATTTTTTATTAGTGGAAAATTAATCGGTCTAAAAAGTTATGATTTATAATACTTATATTCTGCTTTAGATAAAATGTACATTGAGTTTAAATGTACAAATATTAAATAAGGAGTTAGATTTATGATAACAAGGGGATCGGAATGGCTAAAATGGGATTTGCATTTGCATTCTAAGTATTCTAGAGAGTGTAGAACTAAAATGGAAATTGAGGATATCTTTAAAGTTGCGATTGAAAATGATATTAAAATGATTTCAATAACAGATCACAGTAATGTCGATGCATTAGATGAAATTTGGAAAGTATATGAAACTAAAGCTTGTAATAAAGGAAAGTATAAAGATTTGATAGATTTTTTGCCGGGAATTGAACTTAAAACTGATAAAGGACAGCATGGAGTACATATAATATGTGTATTTCCTAAAGAAATTGAAATAGAAAATACTATGAAAAAGACAACTAAGGCGATTATTTATGATAATTTTTGTTCCAAGTTAGATTTAACGCAAAGTAAAATAGAATCTAAAGGAAATGGAGATTATGCGAAGGGATTATTGAATACATCGGTTCCGTTTGATGAAACAGTTGAATTGACACATAAGCTGGGAGGATTGGTTATTATACATGGTGGTGATAAACACGGGAGTATAGAAAAAGAATTATCTAATCCATATAATAATAATCCTGACAACTTGTATAAAGCATTAGATATTACAAAAACTGAAATTATGACAAAAAAGATAGATTTGATTGAGTTACCTAACTTTAACAGGGGAGAAGCTAAAAATGCGTCGTTTTACATGAAAAGATTTGGGAAACCTTGTATAGTGGGTTCGGATTCACATGAAAAAAAAGATTATAAAAGTTTTGGTGAAAAATTCTCGTGGATAAAAGCTAATAACTCTTTTAATGGATTAAAGCAAGCAATAGTCGATTATGAAAATAGAATTTATCTAAGAGACATTCCAGAGCAACTTGAAAGGGTAAAAAAGAATCCAACAAAATTTTTGGATGAGATTAGAGTTGGATGGAGTGAAAATTATGATGGAAAAAAAGGAGAATGGTTCAAAGACATTTCAATACCATTAAATAGTGGGTTAATTAGCATAATTGGCAATAAAGGAAATGGAAAATCCGCATTAGCAGAGATAATTGCGTGGATTGCTAATAGTAAAAAATATAATAAATTTGCATTTTTAAATAATAAAAAGTTTTTAAAGAATAAATTAGCAAATAACTTTGTTGGAAGAATAAAGTGGAAATCTGATGAGTCATTTATTGAAAGAAATCTTGGAGAAGAGCCTGATGTTAGTGCTGTAGAAAGAGTTAAGAGTATTCCACAACAATATTTTGAAGAGATATGTACAGATACTGAGCTGGAGAAATTTACGAATGAAGTTGATAGCGTTATATTTTCTAGACTAAGCGAAGAAGAAAAAGAAAAAGAAATAACATTAAAAGCATTAATTAAAAAACATACAAAATCAATTAATGACAATATAGAATTTTTTATGAATGAATTATCAGATAAGAATAAAGAAATAGTTGATTTAGAAAATAAGTTAATACCATCTTATTTAGAGAGTCAAAAGGCTTTACTTCAAGATTCTCAAATAAAATTAGAAGCGCATCAAAAAATTCGCCCACTTAAAGTAGAAAAACCAACATTGGGCAAAGAGAAGCAAAAACAATATGATTATAGTGTAAAAGAAATAGATAAATATAATATTGAAATAGCAAAGCAAGATAAAATTTTAGTGGATATAAAAATTAAAAAGAGTAATTTAGAAATATTAAAACATAGTTTAGAAGATATTAGTGCTAGGTTTTTATCTGAAAGATCAAAACTGGGAGAACAGTTAAGGAAATACAATATAAATATAGAAAATATAATAAATATACAGTTTAATGTTAAGGAAATAGAAGATGTAATTGCAAAATATGCAAAGGAAATAAAAGAAACAGAAGAAATATTGGGCGATGAAGCTCAAAAAGTTGGATTGAAATATAAATTACAAGTAGAAGAAGCAAATAAGGCAAAGATAATTGCTGAAGAAGATAATAATATTAAAAGATATGATAAATATATAAACGCTTTTGAAGAGTGGAAAAAAGAAAATACTAATAAGAAACTAGATGTTGATAAGGTTAAAAGTGAAATTAACTATGTATCAAATGATATACAAAATGATCTTAACTTATTATGCAAAGAAAGAGATGATATTACAGAAAAAATATATAAAGAAAAGAAGAAGATAATTGAAATATATAATAGGTTTAAGGTACCAATAGATAATTTTTTAAAACAAAATAGTGATCTTTTAAAAGATTATAATATAAATATAAGATCTGGTTTAGTTATAAAAGAAAATTTTCAGGAGGAATTTTTTACTATATAAATAAGCAAAGAAAAAATATATTTAGAGATGACCAATATGTGCTGGAAAAAACTATAGATGAATTTGCAGATATTGATAATATGGATGATTATATTAAAATTCCAAATTTAATTGTAAGAAAGATGAAAGACTATAAAGTTAGTATAAATGAACAAATAAAAGGTAATAAAATTTTGGAGTTTTATAATTATATATATGGTATGAGTTATGTTACTAATAAATATGAACTTATCAGCGATTTTAAAACATTAGACAAGCTATCACCAGGTGAAAGGGGAGCGTTGTTATTAATTTTTTATTTATTATTGGATATGAGTGACATACCATTAATAATTGATCAACCAGAAGATAATTTAGATAATCAGAGTGTAGCAAAAATATTAGTGCCATTTATTCAAGTAGCAAAAAACGTAGGCAAATAATTATGGTAACTCATAATCCTAACCTTGCAATTGTAGCAGATTCGGATCAAATAATTCATATCAGAATTGATAAGGAAATGGATCAAAAAGTAATAGTTGAAAGTGGTGCAATAGAAGATGCTACAATTAATGAATGTGTTGTAACAATTTTAGAAGGGACTATGAATTCATTTAAAAAGAGAGAAGAAAAATATATATTTAGTTAGTCATTTTATAATATATGTTAAAAATAATCTATAATTTAGATGATGGTAGTTAAGTGAAGAATTTACATGATTTTATTAAAAAATGTATGAGGGAGGTAAAGAAAATGAACGAGAATAATAAGCAAAATACAGAATCAATACAGGATATAGTAAAAGAAATAGACAAAATCAGATAGTACTACCAGATTTTCAAAGAGATTTTGTATGGGATGAGAGCAAAACTTATGAATTGTTTGATTCATTAGTAAGGGATATATTTATAGGATCAATTATTTATGGGATACCATCATTTGAGATAGCAGTTAGAGAAATAGATACTAGGCCTAGAAAAACGAAAGGAAAAAAACGTGAATCTTTAAAAACAATATTTTTTACCAAGGAACAAATAAACGAAAAAGTTAAAGTTGGTAATTTTAAGGCTGTACTAGATGGACAACAAAGGATTACATCTATTTACAGAGCACTGAAAAAAATTGATAATGTATGGTTGATAGTAAAAAATGAAGACGAATTGGGACAAGATAAAGATTTTAATGATATGACATTGGAACAAATAATATTTGGATTTTCAGGAAAACAAGATGATTCAAGATTATCTATAAATGTTGGAGACGCATTTGAAATGATTGAAAATAAAATGCGAGAAAAACCACTACAAGAAAAATATTTTAACAACCTTGAGTTTGTAAAACAGGTAGATGATGAAAATATAGATTACTATTTTGAAGAATTTTTGATTGTTGTTAGTAAATTACAAGATCTTTTTAAAGCAGAAAAAATGGTATCATATTTTCTTTTAGATATGAGTTCTGAAAAATTTGCTTTATTTTTTGAAAGAAGTAATAGTTTAGGAGTTAGATTAGATTTTATTGATATTTTAGTAGCTAAATTGAATAGTGGTTTTAGATTGAGAGCAAAAGTAGATGAATTAAAAGGTACAACAGGATATAATATTGAGAGAGAAATATTGGTTAGAACTATTGCGTTTTTTGTAAGTAATGGAAAAAATATAGACAAAGGATATATTTTATCGACCTTAACGTGTGAACACTTTAATTTGTACTGGAATAATATATGTAGATTGTATACAAATACACTAGATTTTTTATTTAAAAATAATTTTATTATAACGCAAGATTGGATACCGCATAGTAATATGCTAATTCCATTGATGATATTTCTAAATAATTTGCCTAACAAATCTTTTAACCAGATGAATCAACTTCAATTAGAATTTATTAAATATTGGTATTGGGGGTCTATATTTTCTCAAAGGTATGCAGGCGGGGCGACAAATGAAGTGATCATTCGTGATAGTAAAATGTTAACGCTTATAGCTAAGGAAGAAAAAATATCTGATGAAAGTTATTTTAGAGATTTTAAGATAGTAATAGATCAACCAGAGGATTTATATAGTTTTACTAAAAAGGGTAGTGCAATATATAAGGGTATATTAAATTTCATAAACTATATTTCAGGAGGGTTAACAGACTGGACAAGTAATTCTAAAATATCATTTAATGAAAAGTTGATGATCATCATATATTTCCTAAAGCTTATTTACAAGAATATATTTCTGAGGATGAGGATTTTGCTTGTATTGATTGTGTTGTTAACAGAACTTTAATTCCTAAAATTACGAATATAAAGATAGGAAAAAGTGCTCCAGATAAATACTTAAATGAATTGTATTATAAAAATGATAAATTAAAAGAATCATTAAAAAAACATATGATACCTATTGAAATTATGGATGGAGATTATAATGAATTTTTTTCTGTATTTATTGAAGATAGGGCTAAAAGAATTTTTGAATGTATTAAAGAAAATATTATAGATAAAAAAGACAAAATTAAAGAAATATATTATAAAGAAAAGAAGAAAATAATAGGCAATAATATAAATGTATTTGCTAAGTATAATAAGAAAATAATTAATGCAAAATTTAATAGAGAAACACAGGAAATATTTTTAGATGGAATTAAGTATAAATCAGTATCTAAAGCTGCAGATGTAGCAAAGAAAAAAATATCGGGGAAAGATACATCTACGAATGGATGGACGTTTTGGAAATACAAGGATGATGATGAAGATAGGACTATAAAAGATTTAAGATATTAATTGTAAATTGTGGCGATAATTACTAAAATTATAGCTAAATATTTTATGCAGTAAATTATAAAAGGAAGATATTTATGAATACAAAAGAATATTTAACAACTGAACAATTTTTACAATATAAGGACATAGAATCTTTAAACTGCATCACTGGCGACACCAACCACCTTCTCCCTCAGTTAAAGTCCTCTATTACCCAAGCTAAATCTATGGACATAATAGTAGCTTTTCTAATGGAATCAGGAGTTAAGCTAATAGTAGAGGATTTGAAAGAGGTTGTAAAAAAGGGTGTGCCAATAAGAATTTTAACAGGAAACTATCTTAACATAACTCAGCCGCAGGCATTGTATCTTTTAAAAGATGCCCTTGGTGACGAGGTTGACTTAAGGTTTTACAATGTCCCCAATAAATCCTTTCATCCAAAGGCATACATATTTGAATATGAAAATGGCGGGGACATATTTATAGGTTCTTCAAATATATCAAGGTCGGCTTTAACAAGTGGGATTGAATGGAATTATAGAATTACAAAACATGGACATGAAGAGGATTTTGAACAGTATAAAAGAACTTTTGAAGATTTATTTTTGAACCATACAATTATAGTGGATGACAATGAACTTCAGAGATATTCAAAAGTTTGGAGAAGACCAAAGGTTTTTTACGATATAGAAAAATTAGAAGATGGGGAAGAAGAAAATATAATTGCTTATCCTACGCCTAAAGCTGCTCAAATAGAAGCTTTGTATGAACTTAAAAAATCAAGGCTGGAAGGTTGGGATAGAGGCATTGTAGTTGCGGCTACAGGTATAGGAAAAACCTATTTAGCGGCTTTTGATTCAAAAGGTTTTGAAAAAGTACTGTTCGTAGCACATAGGCAGGAAATTTTAAATCAAGCAGAGGCTTCATTTAAATCTGTCAGGCCAAAGGATTCTACAGGATTTTTTAGCGGCAGTAATAAAGATACCAATTGTCATATTTTATTTGCAACAGTTCAAACTTTAGGACAAGCACAATATTTATGTGAAGAATATTTTAAAAGAGATTATTTTGATTATATTGTAATAGATGAATTTCATCATGCAGCGGCAGGAAATTATCAAAACATAATAGATTATTTTAAGCCAAAGTTTTTGCTTGGAATTACAGCTACACCAGAAAGAATGGACAACAAGGATGTTTTTGAAATATGCAGCTATAATATTGTTTATGAGGTAAGACTTAAAGAAGCCATAAACAAAGGCTGGCTTGTGCCATTTAGATATTATGGTATTTTTGATGATACGGATTATAGTAAAATAAGCTTTAATAATGGAAAGTACAATGAAAAAGAATTAGATGAAGCTTTTATGATAGAGAAACGTGCAGATTTAATTTTAAATCATTATAAAAAATATAACAGCAAAAGAGCATTAGGCTTTTGTTCTAGTAGAAAGCATGCAAATTATATGGCAGAATATTTTTGCCATAATGGAATATCTGCCTGTGCTGTATTGAGTGGAGAAAAAATGAGCTGCTCTATGGATAGGGAAGAAGCTTTAAGGAAATTCAAGGAGGAAGAAATAAAAGTACTTTTTTCTGTGGACATGTTTAATGAGGGGCTTGATGTACCTGATGTAGATATGGTTATGTTTTTACGACCAACGGAATCAACCACTGTATTTTTGCAGCAGTTAGGTCGTGGGCTTAGAAGGTGCGGCAGTAAAAAATATTTGAATGTGCTGGACTTCATAGGAAATTATAAAAAGGCGAATTTAGTTCCATATCTTTTGAGTGGTGATGTAAGAAATATAGATTCTAAAGCTAAAAATAAAGTATTCCCAAAAGAAGAAGAATATCCAGAAGATTGTATTGTAGATTTTGATTTTAAGCTTATTGATTTGTTTAAGAAAATGGCAGAAGACGAGAAAAAGTTAGTAGATTTGGTTAAAGAAGAGTTTTACAGAATAAAAAATGAACTTGGAAGAGTTCCGACTAGATATGAAATGTACAAGTATATGGATGATGATATTTACAGTAATATTAGAGCTAAAACTAAAATCAATATTTTTAATGATTATTTAGGTTTCTTAGATTCAATAGATGAACTTAATGAAGAAGAAAAATCTCTCGTAAAAACTAAGGCGCATGACTTTATAAAGTTATTAGAAACTACTTCTATGACTAAAACTTATAAGATGCCTTTATTACTTGCTTTTTATAACAATGGATACTTCAAATTATCTGTAACTGAGGATGAAATTTATTTAAGCTTTAAGGAATTTTACAGCAAAGCTTCAAATGCAGTAGATTTAATAAGAGATAAGTCTACTAAAGATTATTTAACGTGGGGAAAGAAAGAATATTTAAAGATTGCTAAAAATCCAAGAGCCGCTTTTTTAAATTCTGCTGATGAGTTTTTTTACGATAATGGAGATATGTATTGTATAAAAGCCTCCTTAAAAGAGTTCGAGAAAAATAAAGTTTTTATAAAGCATTTTAAGGATGTTATAGATTATAGAACGAGTAAGTTTTATAAGGAGAGACTTGAAAAGGTAAAAAATATTTAAGGTATAGCAGTTGTTTCCATAAATTCTTCATAATCCAGTTATATGTAAATTTGACATCTGAACATATGTTCAATATATTCGATTATATGATTGCTTATAGATTGGTTTTAAAATTCGTATAACGTGGAGGAGAATAAAAAAATGGGTATGCTTGAGGATATAAAGGAAGACATAAAGAGAAGATGTGAGAGTTCAAATAATTTTTTTGGACAGGTGAGCTATGAACATATTAAAAGTGTAGCGAAAAATGCGGCTGCACTTGCCAAAGTATATAAAGCAGATGTCAAGGTGTGTTAAATAGCAGGCTGGTTACATGATATAGCATCTGTTACAGATTATAAGCTTTATAAAGAGCATCATATTTATGGAGCAGCTATGGCAGAAGAAATTTTGAAAAAATATAATTACCCAAAAGATAAAATTGAACTTGTTAAATTATGCATATTGAATCATCGTGGGAGTGTATTAAAAGAAAAAAGAACTATAGAAGAAAGATGTGTTGCCGATGCTGATGCAATTTCTCATTATGATGAATTGCCTGCGTTGTTTTACTTAGCCTTTGTTCAGAGAAAGATGAATATTGACGAAGGCACTGAGTTTGTTAAAAATAAACTTGAAAGAAGTTATAATAAAATGTCTGAAGAGGGCAGGGAATATTATAAAGACAAAAGAGCTTATGTAAAAGCTATATTAGCCTAGGTTTGGATTATCAAGTTTAAAAGTATTTGAGAGTATATTTGGACTTTTAAATACTTACTCTGATGATTATATAATCGCACAGAAAAGCAATCTGGTAATATGTCAAGATAATTTTTAAAAGGTTTTGATATGTTTTTCTTAAAAAAGGGTGCACAAAATAAACATCCGGATTCTTTTGCAAAGTAGCAACAATTGGAAGAGTTGCTGCAGTTGGAACAGTAACGAGGTTGAGCTCAGTAGGAACAATAGATAGATTAGCATCAGTAGCCACAATCGGAAGAGTTGCTGCAGTTGGAACAGTAACGAGATTAAGCTCAGTCGGAACAATAGATAGATTAGCATCAGTAGCCACAATCGGAAGAATTGCTGCAGTCGGAACCATAACAAGATTAAGTTCAGTCGGAACCATAGACAGATTGGCTTCTGTAGCAACAATTGGAAGAGTTGCCGCAGTTGGAACAGTAACGAGGTTGAGCTCAGTAGGAACAATAGATAGATTAGCATCAGTAGCAACAATCGGAAGAGTTTCAGGAGTCGGCACAGTAACAAGATTAAGTTCAGTCGGAACCATAGACAGATTGGCTTCCGTAGCGACGATAGGTAAAGTCAGTGCAGTAGGCACTGTAACAAGGCTGAGTACGGTCGGCACAATAACAAGGTTAGAAACAATTGGCACTTTAAGTGCAGTGGGCACTTTAAGCGGAATAACTTCAACAGTATCAGTTGGTTTAGTTGATAGAGCATTTTATGCAACAGTTCAAACTAGAACTTTAACAAGTGCTACCCCAACATGGCTTAATTTGATTGATATATCTGGTTTCTCAGAAATGTCATGGTATTTGTTAAAAGCTCAGGCTTCGGGAAATGTAACTGTTCAACTTGGAGCAACTCCTAGCACGAATACAGCATTATATCCTTTAGTAATGATTAATGAGACTGCTACACTTGTTAATAATACACCTAAAGTTATAACAAGAGATTATTATATGAAATATGTTGCTGTTAGATTGGAAAGTAATGACGCAGCAACAACTAGTCAAGACATTACGGTTGTGTTTAATGCTAGATATTAATGGACAGACATCAATAATTCTATAAGATGTTTAAATTTTATAGGATTAATGCATTACGGCTAAATTATGATACCTCACATAATAATGTGAGGTACCTTTTTAAGCAGTTTTATAAATTTTCTATGTATAGCCTAAGGAGGGTCATATTTCATGAATAATGAAATAAGCTTATGCATGATTGTAAAAAATGAAGAAAAGTATTTATCACAATGTCTTAATAGTGTTAAAGATATAGTAGATGAAATCATTGTAGTTGATACAGGGTCAAGTGATAAAACTATAGATATAGCTAAAAGTTTTGGAGCGAAATTATATTATTTTAAATGGAATAATAATTTTAGTGAAGCAAGAAATGTATCTTTAAAATATGCTACTAAAGATTGGATACTAATAATGGATGCTGACGATGAATTTTGCAGTGAAGATAAGGTGAAATTTAAAGAGCTAGTGCAGCACTTGAATGAAAATGTAATCTACTATTTTGAAACTTTAAATTACTGTGGCAACAGACCTGATACCTCTAATATTAGTGTGAACTTAAATCCTAGACTGTTTAAAAATAACTATGGTTTCCTTTATGAAGGTGAGGTTCATAACCAACTTATAAATAATAGTCATGAGTGCAGAGGAACAAGCTGTCAAATAAGAATATATCACTATGGTTATCTTGAAAGCACTATGAAAGATAAGGATAAAAGACACAGGAATATAACTCTTTTAAAAGATCAAATAAGTAAAAATCCAAATGATGGGTACACTTACTTCAATCTTGGAAACGAGTATTATGCTTTGGGAGATAATGAAAAAGCCTTGGAGTTTTATTCTAAAGCTTATGAAGATTTTAGTTTGAACAAAGGATATTCTTTTGTACTAATAACTAGAATGATTATTGTAAATATAGATCTAAAGAAATACGATGATGCTCTTCAATTAGCAGATAAAGGTATTGAATATTATAGAATGTCTACAGATATATATTATTTAAAAGGAATTATATATGAAATTCAAGGTAAGTATACTATGGCAATAAGAGTTTTTGAAAAATGTATTAAAATAGGAAATCCACCCCCTGAGATTAAATTCATATATGGTACAGAAAGTTTTAAGTCATCTTATGAACTTGCAAATATTTATATGAAGCTTAAGGATTATAAGAGTGCTTTTAAATATTACGAAGATACAATAAGGGCAAAGCGAGATTCTGTAGAGTGTGTTTATAATATTTGCCATATATTAAAAGAAGAAAAAAGACCTATAGAAGAAATTAAAACTATAATTGAAAGACTTTTTTCAGAATATCCTAAAGCATATCAGATTATAGGTGATATATTTTTTAGTGAAGGATATTATGAAGTTGCTCTTGAGTATGAAAGAAAATGTGAAGAAGCAGGAATTGCCAATGAAGATTTAAAGATGTTTAAGTCAAACTGCCTTTTAAGAACTGGAAACTATGATGAATGTATAAAAATGAATAGCATGACAAAAGAAAGTATCTATTATATTAATTTTGTGATAAACAAAGTTACAGCATTTGTTTTAAATGAACAATATGAGGAGGCAGAAAAACTACTAGAAAGTATTAAGGAAGACGAAATAAATAGGGGAAATAAAAAAGAAGTTGAGGTATATGAACAGTTTATAAATTTGTTTGAGGGAAAAAAAATCAAGGTATTATCGGAGGATGAAAAAGAAAAAGGGTATACAAATATAATTTTTAAAATTTGTGATATTTTTCTTATAAATAAAGAATTCGATAAATTTGAACTGTCATTGGAACTTTTAAATTTAATAAGTGACAAAAATGTACTGAATATTTTGGGGGAATTGTATTATAAGCATGGATATATTGAGATGGCAAAAAAGGAGATATTGAGGTCCATAAAACTTTTTTGATGTATATGATAATTATGGGTTGGATATATTAAAAGCAATGTGAATAATAATGGGTGAAGGGTTTTAATATGTGAGTAATTAAAATCTTTCACTCAAAATAGTTAATTTGATATATTAGCACTAAATTTTGTATACTATTAATATATAAATATATTGTAGAGAGGAGATGATGTTTTGCAGACAGGTAAATTTAAAAAGGTAGCTGCTAACATTGAAAATCCATTATGGAATAATTATATAAGCAGGAATGAAAATATTTATGAAAGAGAAATTGATATAGAAAGTGACTTTGAAAGGGATTATAGTAAAATTTTACATTGTACGGCATATAGACGGTTAAAGCATAAAACTCAGGTTTTCTTTGCAACAAATCATGATCATATATGCACTAGAATAGAACATGTAAATCATGTTGCAGCTGTAAGCTACAGTATATCAAAATTTATGGGACTTAATACAGAACTTTCTAATGCTATCGCAATTGGGCATGATTTGGGACATGCTCCATTTGGTCATGAGGGTGAGAGAATACTAAGAGAAGTAATAAAAGAAGAAATAAATGGTACATATTGGCATGAAAGAAATAGCCTTAAATTTGTAGATGAACTAGAAACTATAACCGATCAAATGGGAAATGAGAGAAATTTAAATATAACGTATGCAGTGAGAGACGGAATTATAAGTCACTGCGGTGAAGTCAATGAGAGCGCATTGTTTCCAAGACAAGAGTATATTGATTTAAATGAAATATCAAGACCAAATCAGTATTCCCCTTATACCTGGGAAGGGTGTGTTGTAAAAATATCAGATAAAATATCATATTTAGGACGAGATATAGAAGATGCACTTACTCTTAAAATATTATCAATAAAAAAGGTTGAAGAACTAAAAGAGATTATAGGTGAATATTCAAATCTTAATGTAGAAAATATAAATAACACTTTTTTCATGAATAAATTTACTGTAGATTTATGCGAGAATAGTTCCATTGAAGAAGGGCTTAGGTTTTCAGATAGGTGTTTACAGCTTTTAAACTCAATAAAGGAATTTAATTATGAAAATATATATAATCATAAAAGACTAGAACCCTTTAAAAAATATGTAAGACTTATAATTAAATCTATATATAGCACTCTTATTGATTTTTATAATGAAAGGAATATTTTTAAGGAACTTGAATTGGCAAGGAAAGATTATCCAGAGTTAATACATTCCTTTAAGGATTGGCTTATTAAATATTCTTTTGGTGAAGATAATAGATTTAGACCACAAAGTTATAAAAATAAGCCAATATACAACGTCGATACAAAGGAAGGTTACACAAGAGCAGTTGTCTATTACATAACTGGAATGACCGACAATTTCGCCATAAAGATTTTCCAAGAATTAATAAAATTTGAGTAATCATACGCGAGGTTTGGGCTTTAGCCCATTATCCTTCTATAACCACAATAAAGCACTCTGTAAATAAATATAGAAAATTTAGAAAAATGAACATATCTATTTTTGAATATAATAAACTTACTTGCAAAATAATTAAATATAATTACAATTATATTTGCTATTATTTTTGCAATTAAGCTGTGCATTTTAATAATTTGAACACATAGAAACATAGTTCCTAAGTCCATGAAAAGAGATAAAATTCTAAATGTAAAAAAGGATATAGTTTCTTTTAATAAGGTGCTTAGATTTTTACTATAGCTTTTAAAAACAAATAGCTTGTTTGTTATAAATGCAAAAGCTACAGCGAAAACCCATGCGAATATAGAAGCAATCATATAATTAAAATTAAGTATATATGCAAAAAACCAGTAAGATACTAAATTGATTAAAGTAGTGAACCCTCCAAAAATGAGGTAAGATATTTTTTCAATATTGCTTTCGGTTAAATATTTATCCTTAATTTCATACAAAGTTTTCATGTGATACCACCTTAATTTTATTCTAAATAATAATATAACTTTTAAACAAAATGATGTCAAGAAAAATGAGTTCATATAGTAGCAGAAGAGAATAGTGGCATTTTTAAAATATGGCCAAAAACTAAAAAATTCTATTGAAAATGAATTCAACATCTGATATTATATAGATAAGAAATAGAAAAGGTTTTCTAAATATCCCTAAATAACTTTAAAATTTATTTTTAAAATTATAGAAAAGGATTTCTAAATTAGGAGGAGAATACTATGGCAGAATTAAGATGGAACCCACTATTGGGAGATTGGACAATGGTGGCATCAAATAGACAAAATAGACCACAAATGCCTAAAGACTGGTGTCCATTTTGTCCAGGACCAGGAAAGAAGGTACCAGAACATTATGAGGTTTATGAATATGATAATGATTTTCCAGCATTATCAAAGGAACCACCAGAACCAGATACAGTAGGATCAAATTTCTATAAAACTGAAAAAGCTTATGGAAAATGTGAAGTAATCCTTTATTCACCTGAACATACTAAGACACTCAGCGAATTGCCTTTAGATCATATAAGAAAACTTGTAGATTTATGGAGTGAAAGATATACTGAATTAAGCAAAGATGAAAAAGTTAAATATATTTTTGAATTTGAAAATAGAGGAGAAGAAGTTGGGGTTACAATGCCTCATCCTCATGGACAGATATATGCATATTCTAAAATGCCTCTTAAAATTAAAACTGAGCTTAATTCATGTAAAAAGCATTATGAGGAAAATGACGAATGCTTAATATGTAGAATGAATAAAGAGGAACAAGAGTTTAAGAATAGAATAATAATTGAAAATGAAGATTTTTTAGCTTATTTACCATTCTTTACTGATTATCCCTATGGTATGTTTATAGTTAGCAAAAATCATATAAGCAAAATGGTAGACTTTGATGATAGAGAAAAGAATAATTTTGCTGATATTTTAAAAAAGGTGTCAGGAACTTTTGATTCTTTATTTGATAGAAGATTTCCTTATATGATGTGTATACATCAAGCTCCTGTTAATTCACCTGAGTATGGAAACTATGATGATTATTATCATTTTCATGTTGAATTTTATCCACCATTAAGATCAAAAGAGAAGATTAAATATTATGCATCGTCAGAAATGGGAGCCTGGGCAGCATGTAATCCAAGATCAGTTGAAGAAACTGCAGAAGAGTTAAAGGAAGCTTATAAGAAATATTTAAGTAAAAACGATAAATAATTAAATTAGTCAAAGTTTAGCTTATGCATGTTTCAAAAGGCTGCATTTAACACAGTACAGGACATGCATAAGCTTAAAATTAAATTAATAAAACTATAATGCAACAGAAGTTGGACATTTAAATATATTATTAATAAATTTTTATTAATTTGGAGGTAGCAGTATGGAAGTTTTAAAATTAGAAAAAAATTCAAAGAAGTATATGGCTGTGACAGTGAATATGTATTTCATTCACCTGGTAGAATTAATCTTATTGGAGAGCATATAGACTACAATGGAGGATTTGTGTTTCCATGTGCTTTAGATTTTGGCACATATGCTATGGTAAAGATTAGAGATGATAATAAAGTTAATTTCGCTTCGACAAACTTTGAGTTAAAGGTTAACTGTGATTTAAACGATTTACACTATGAGAAAAAAGATGATTGGGCAAACTATCCTAAAGGTGTAATTAAGATGATGCAAGATAAAGGATACGGTGTGAAAGGAATGGATATACTTATAAGTGGTAACATACCAAATGGTGCAGGTCTTTCTTCATCAGCATCTCTTGAAGTTTTAGTAGGAGTTATAGTAAATAACTTATTTAACGATGGAAAGATTGATAGAGTAGAAATAGTAAAACTTTCTCAAAAGGCTGAAAACGAATTTATAGGTGTAAATTGTGGAATAATGGATCAATTTGCAGTGGGAATGGGGAAAAAGGACAAGGCAATACTTTTAAACTGTGAAACATGCGAATATGATTATGCGGATGTAAAGCTTTTAGATTATTCTATAGTTATAATGAATACTAACAAGAGAAGAGCTTTAAATGAGTCAAAGTACAATGAGAGAAGAGCAGAGTGTGAGAAAGCGCTTGAAATAATTAGAAAAGTTAAACCTGTGAAAAACTTATGTGAGATTAAGCCAGAGGAATTTGATGAAACTTGAAAAACTTTTTACAGATGAAAATGTTAAAAATAGAGCTAAGCATTCAGTATATGAAAATGCAAGAGTTCTTAAAGCATTTGAATGTCTTAATAATGGAGACTTAACGGAGTTTGGAAGGCTCTTAATAGAATCTCATAATTCACTTAAGAATTTATATGAAGTTACAGGAAAAGAACTTGATACAATTGTTGAGGAAGCTCTTTTAGCTGATGGCTGTGATGGAGCTAGAATGACAGGTGCCGGTTTTGGAGGTTGTGCTATAGCTTTAGTCAAGAAGGATAAGATAGATAGTTTTATAGATAAAGTTAAGCCAAATTATACTAAGAGAATAGGATATGAACCGAGCTTTTATTTAAGTGGAATTGGTGAAGGCACACATCAAGTAAAAAGGTAAATTGCAATAAAATCATAAATAAACCATTGAGTTAAAGTAAAATAAAAGAGTGCAAAATTTTAGATTTTTGCACTCTTTTATCTTTTTTAATCTCTAAAGTAACCAGTTATTAAATTCTTTCAGTTTTATTTTTCGCTGTAGCCATGTGGATGACTGCTGTGCCATTTCCAAGCTGTAGCTATTATTGTTTCAAGGGAATTAAATTTAGGCTCCCAACCTAGTTCTTTAATAGCCTTTTCAGAAGAAGCTATTAGAGTAGCAGGATCACCAGCACGCCTTCCAGCAACTTCTGCCTTTATGTTTATTCCAGTAACTTTTCTTGCTACATCTATAACCTCTTTAACAGAAAAGCCTTTGCCATTTCCCAAATTGTATATTTTGCTGTCGCCGCCATTTTGAAGCCTTTGTAAAGCTAATAAATGTGCAGAAGCAAGGTCAGAAACATGTACATAATCTCTTACACACGATCCATCAGCAGTATTATAGTCATCACCAAAAATCATTATCTTTTCTCTTACACCTGAGGCAGCCTGTAATATTATTGGAATAAGATGACTTTCAGGGTTATGATCTTCTCCTATTTTGCCGTTTATGTGAGCACCGCAAGCGTTAAAATATCTTAAAGCTGTATATTTTATTCCATATGCTTTGTCACACCATTTTAATATCTTTTCAACAGCAAGTTTTGATTCACCATATGGATTAGTAGGGAAGGTTTTATCTTCTTCTTGTATAGGTGTATTTTCAGGTTCCCCGTAAGTAGCAGCGGTAGATGAAAATACAATGTATTTTACTCCATGTTTGTTCATTGCTTCTAAAAGCTTTATAACTGAATAAATGTTATTTTCAAAATACTTTAATGGTTTTTCTACACTTTCACCAACAAGAGAATTAGCAGCAAAATCTATTACAGCATCTATTTTATTTTCGGAAAAAACTTTGTCCAAAATTTCAGAATCTCTTAAATCGCCAATATAAAGTTTACCACCAAGTAAAGAGGACTTATGTCCAGTCTGAAGATTATCAAGAACAACAACTTCATGTTTATTTTCTAATAAATGAGCTACCATGTGGCTTCCTATATAACCAGCACCACCACAAACTAATACTTTCATTTTAAAACCTCCTAAATTAAATCATATAAGTGTAATAAAAGTTTTATTTATGTTCATAAATCTCAATTTCTAAGGGATTATGACTCATATATAGACTTAGTTAAAATTGCTCTACTATATTATAACATAATAGGCAATCCCAAATTTAAACATTAATAATTATTTTATTGAAGTTTTTGTTAATAAAATAAGAAATTCAGAAAAGGTTTTCTATTCATAAATATATTTTATCATATGTTTTACTTAAATTAAAGGGAAATCTTCATTATTTTTTGTTTGATGTATTTACAATTATAAAATTAACTAGTAAAATTTAAGAAAAGATTTTCTAGCGTGGGGGTCTACTTATGGCGGTAAATATTAAGGATGTTGCAAAAGAAGCAAATGTTTCAATGAGTACTGTATCTAGAGTTATAAATAATAATTATCCTGTAAAGGATGAAACAAGAAAAAGGGTTGAAGCAGCAATAGAAAAACTGAAATTTAGCCCTAACGTACTTGCTAGAGCGTTAATAAACCAAAATACTAAGACTATAGGAGTTTTAGTTCCAAGAATAGATAATTTGTTTTTTCCAACTGTTATAAAAGCTATAGAAACTTCACTTAAAAATAGTGGATATTCTATTTATCTTTGTGATACGGGAGATAAAGCAAATCAAGAGGTTATGTATATAAATTCACTTATAGCAAGGCAGGTTGATGGCATTATTTCTATTGATCCCAAAACTGAAAATATAAAAAATGGATTTTATGAAAGTGTTGGAAAAAAATTTGCCCCTTGTTTGCATAAATGGATATAATAAAGACATAAAATGTAATTTTGTGCTGAATGATCAAGAAAGTGGCACAAAGCAGGCAATTAATTACTTATTAGAGCTTGGACATAAAAATATTATTTTTGTAAAAGGAAGAAAAAGTTTATTCTTATGATTTAAAGAAAGAGGTTTATATAGATATTCTTAAAAAACATAAGCTCTTAAAAAATAAGCACATTGTAGATGTAGGCCAAGGAAACAGTTATGAGACTGTGTATGTAACTATGGATATTATGCTTAAGGAGTTAAGAAATATTCCTTTACCTACAGCAGTTTTTGCATGTAATGATCTAATGGCATTAGGAGTTCTTAATGCATGTAAGAGATTAAATTATGATGTTCCAAAAGATGTATCAATAATTGGGTTTGATAATATTGTTATATCAAGCCTTGTAGAACCACAAATAACCACTGTAGATCAAAATATGTATAAGCTCGGAGAAAATGCTGCTAAAATGTTGTTAGATGTAATAAATAATAAAAATCAGCAAACTAGTATTATAACATTAAATACAAAACTTATAATAAGGGATAGCTGCAGAAAGGTTTAAGATTTGATTAAATTATGAGTTTAATGCTTTAATTTAAAGTGATAGAAATTTTTTATACTTCTGATTTCAAATAGAAATATGTGCCTTATATTGAATAAGTATTATTACTATAGTCAATACTATCTAAATAAATGTTTATACAATATTTAAGGTGGGGTTAATTTGAGATTACCAAAACATATAGGAATAATTCCAGATGGAAATAGAAGATGGGCACAGTCAAAGGGCATGCCAAAAGAAATGGGTTATAAAAATGGTATAAATCCGGGATTTTGCCTTTTTAAGCTATGTGAAAAAGTTGGAATAAGTGAAATTACATATTATGGTTTTACAGTAGATAATACAAAAAGACCTAGAGAACAGAGAATTGCGTTTACAAATGCATGCATGAATTCAGTAGATGTCCTTTCAAAAGAAAACGCATCACTTCTTGTGGTAGGAAATAGAGATTCAAAAATGTTTCCAGAAAAATTAAATTATTATACAGAAAGGAAACAGTTTGGGAGTGGTGGAATAAAGGTAAACTTTCTAGTTAATTATAGCTGGCAGTGGGATTTGGGCCAAATAATTAATAGAGAGAACATTGATACAAAAAATATAATGAATAATATAGCATCTAAAAATGTATCTAGAGTAGATTTGATAATTAGATGGGGTGGTAGAAGAAGATTAAGTGGATTTTTACCAGTTCAATCAGCCTATGCGGATTTTTATGTTATAGATGATTATTGGCCAGATTTTAGAGAGGAACATTTTTATGAAGCACTAGAATGGTACGATAAACAAGATATAACATTAGGAGGCTAGATAATCAGTGATAAATCTAGTTCAAATTAAATATTTATTAAAGCAATATGTTATATGAAGTTAAAAAAATGTAACACTATTGATTTACTTATTTACTATATTATAAAAAAATAGTATTATAGTATTGGATTTACCTGTTTTTTATAAAAACAACAAGCTATTTTGTATATTTTTAAGTGAAAAGTAATATAATGTAAAAATGAGTATTTTTAGATATTTAAATGTAGTATGCTAATGGGGGTATAGATACATGGAGTACAGTGGACTAGTACTTGATATTGATAATTTCAAGTTTTTAGATAAAAATAAATTTATAAATAAAATTCAGGTTTTAAAATGCTTAGTTGATAAGGATATACCTGTAGTACTATACACAGATGGTGATCCTAAGCTTGTGGAAAGTGCGATGCGCGATCTTCATATAAAAGAACCTGCTATAGTTATGGAGGGGCTAAAGTTTATTCGCCGTTTCAGTGTGAATATAGTTTTGACTTTCATTTGTCTATAAAAACCGTTAAGGAGCTTTGTTTGTGGGCTAAAGAAAGGGATATATGTTTTGAACTTATTACGGATAATGGAAAAATAAATTATGAAAAGTGGTCAGTAGAAGTGAAAAGCTTTTTGCTCAATTGCCCAATGATTGATTGTCCTAGTGTTTTAGAAGTTATTATGTATACATCAAATGAGGAAATTAAGAATGAGCTATCAAAGTTTATTTCAAAGCACTATTTGGAGTGCTGTTCACGCATTTGTAAAGATAAAGTGATTTTTATAAATTCAAGGGTTGATAAAGGGATAACTTTAAGATGCCTTGCAAAAAAGAAAAAGTGGAATCTGAAAAATTTTATAGCTATAGGACAATATCCTAAGGATGTTTCTTTGTTTGAAGAAGTTGGTCTTGGAATTTCAGTTGATGAAGAAAGTGCAGAAGCTGGAAAAAATATAGAAAAAAGCAACAAGATGGATGTTTTAAATGAATGTATAAGTAATTATTTTTAATTTAGAGAGGCAGAATTTTTGATGAAGAAACTTAAAAAAATAAGTGTTTTGTTTGTTATTATTATTTTTATTGCAGGAGTAATATGCTATAAAAATCCGGATACTAGGGGATACTTTAATAATAAGTTAAATAAATTTGAAGGCAAAACTTTAAATAAGGAGTTTAAAAGCAAAATAAAGTCAGCTAATCTTTCAACAGATTATAAAATTGACCAAGCTATAAGTGATGTAGATAAATTTCACTTAAACACTGTAAATGTACCTGTCATTGTAGATATAAAAAATCTTAAATCAGATACTATGAAGGTAAATGAAGAAAGTGAAGAAAAAGCCATAGAGCTTATAAAGAAATTAAATAAAAAGGGCATAAATGTTATTTTAGAACCATATCCATGGATAGCAAATGGAGTACTTGAGGAAACTAGTTGGAAACCAAAATCAATTAATACTTTTTTTTGGAATTGGAAGAATGATGTATTAAAAAAACTTATTGATGATATAGCAGTTCCGTATCACGTAGATGCTATGAATGTCGCATCTAATTATGTTTATATTGAATATGCTCAAAATTATTGGTGCGATACAATAAATTTTGTTAGAAAATATTATAAAGGATTAGTTACATATAGAACACCATATTGGTACACGGCGTCATGGGATAAAAAAACCCAGGAGAATTACAATAAAAAACTTAATAATAAGTTGTTCTCTAAAGTTGATTTTATATCTATATCAGCTTATTTTGAGCTTACCGATAGGGAAACAAATTCTGTAGAAGAACTTTCAAATGCAATTAATAAAACAGAAATATACTATAGAAATCAAAATGTCAAACAAGAGATAAAAAATTTTCATGATAAGTGGAAAAAGCCAATTTTCTTTGGAGAACTGGGTTTTCCAAGACAAACCGGTGCATCAATTCAACCTTGGAATCCTGCGCCTGTAAAAGTACTAGATGGTAAAAAAATAGTATCAAAGGAAAATGGTCAGGAGCAGGCAAATTGTTTTGAAGCATATAGAATGAATTTTGAATACGAAAAGTGGTTCCTAGGTTTTTCAATATTTGCTGTAGGTGATAAGAGCAGTGATAAAATGTATTATCCAAGTAGTGAAAGTACAAAGGTAATAAACAAATGGTACAATTATAAATAAACAGCTAGAAACTAGAGATTGTAAAATCCAAGTTTATATGAATGAATTTAGTATTAGCAATTTCAATATTTCATGCTGTCTATCTATAAATAAGTTTTCTGTTTTTATTGAATAATCAGTGAATAAATCATTTTTACAGCAACACCTAAAGACATGCATATGAATATAGGTTTTATGAGTTTGCTTCCCTTATTTAGTGCTATTTTTAGTTCCTAAGTTAGCACCTAAAATCATTGCAGAAGCTGTTATAAGTCCCAAATAAAAATAAATTTGGCTGTGCAGTGCAAATATTATGAGTGCAGACACGTTACTAGTAAGATTTAAGATTTTTGAATTTCCACTTGCATTTATGTAGTTATAGCCATATATTTTTATCATTCCAAATATGAGAAAGGAACCTGTGCCTGGACCAAAAAAGCCATCGTAAAATCCAAGGCAAAAGGCAAGGAGTATTCCTAGAAATATATTTTTTCTGGTAATACCCTTGAAGTTGTCCTCCATTCCTAACTTTCTTGAAAATAAGCTGTATATTCCAACAAATAATATTAATATAAGTACAATGATTCTAATCAAATTTTCATTTATTTTGAGTACTGTATACACTCCCAGCATAGAGCCTATAAACGAAAAAGGTATAAGGTATTTTAAAAGCTTAAAGTTAACTTTTCCGTTTTTAAAATATTGAAAGCCGCTGACAATCGCACCTGAGGTTGAAGAAAATTTATTTGTACCTAAAGCTATATGCGATGGTATGCCACATAGTATGTAGGAGGGGAGACTTATAAGACCGCCGCCTCCTGCAATGGAGTCCACGGCTGCGGCTGCAAAGCAGGCTAAAAAGAGAAATATGATTATACTTATAGAGAATTTAGTGTGATTTAGGTATATAGCGTTGATGCTGCTTAAATTAAAAATATAGTTCAAAATTAGCACTTCCTATCTTTTGCATATTATTTTTCAGTTTCAAATTTTTTTATAAGATTGTGGTTTAATATGTCATCTGAATACTGAAGATTTAATAGTGTTTTGTCTTTGAGGTTTTTAAGTTTTTTAGTCTCTGGAACTGCTTTGCCTGTTTTTATATCGTAGTAGGTGTTAGTCCAGGATATATAAAATGTATTTCCATCAGTAAAGGAGCCATTTCTAAACATTACAGTTTCATTTTTCGTATTAAATAAATCATGTCCAAGCAAATATTTTTCAGGTAAACCAAACATATTTGCTATAGTTGGATATATATCAATTTGTCCTGTATAGGAATGATTTGCACCTTTATATTGATCCTTTGGAAAATGCATTAACATTGGTACCTTTTGAAGCTGAAACCAGTCCAGGTCAGTAGGCTTTTTTATTCCTTCAAAATTGTAAAGTTCATTAATTTTATCCTTAGGTATAGCGTAGTGATCTCCATAAAGCATTAGTATTGAATTGTCCAGCATACCGCTCTTTTCAAGCTTATCAAGAAAAATTCCAAGTTGAGCATCTGTGTAATGTATGCCTTTAAGGTAATTGCCAGTAAGGGTACCTTCAAGTGATCCTACATTAAGATCATTACCATAGCCTTTAACATCATCATAAGGATAATGGCTGCTTAGGGTTATTAAAAATGAGTAAAATGGCTGTTTGAACTTTTGCATCTTTGTGAAAGATTGATTTAAAAAAGATTTGTCACTTAAACCGAGCCCAACAGTTTCATTTAAATTATATGATTTTTCTCCCCAAAAGTCATCAAACTTTTCAGCCTTATACATAACATTTCTATTCCAAAAGCCTTCTCTATATCCATGCAGTACAGAAGTATAATAATTTTTATCATTCATTTCTTTTGCAAGGGAACTGTAAGTGTTTCCAGCATACATATAATATACTGCACCAGAAGAAGCGGGGTATAGAGAATTATTTGTCAAAAATTCTGCATCAGAGGTGTTACCAGAGGCAACTTGGTAAAAGAAATTATCGAAATATAGAGATTTTTTAAGCCATCTATTTAAATTTGGAGTTATTTCTTGACCGTTTACTTTAGCATTTATGACAAATTGCTGCAAAGCTTCAACCTGAATCATTATAAGGTTTTTGCCTTTTCCTATACTTTTCATATTAGTTGTAGATGTAGAACTGTTTTTAGTTAAATAGGTTTTTATTTTATTTTCTTTTTCAGGAGATATTTTTTTTAGGCTCATAATTTTGTTTGAAGCAACATTGTATATATCCAGTATGTGAAAGTTAATATCGCCTAAGAACTTTGCTATATATACTCTATTGTACATTGTTGTTATAAGTCTTGGTTGCTCAACAGACATTTTATATATTGATAGTCCATTTAAAACAATTCCTATGATAAAAACAATTATAAAAGAGGCAAGTCTTTTTAAAATGGGTGTTTGGTTTCTATCACATTTTTTATAAAGTATTAGAAGTGGTATGAGGATAAAAACGTCTGCAAGGTATAAAAAATCTTTTGCTTTTATTAAATCTGCCACACTTGATTTTACACCACCTAGCATAACGCCATTTCTAAGTACCCCAACGGAAATTACATCTTTAAAATATCTAAAATAAACGGTATCCGCAATTAGAATTAAGCTTATTACTATGTTTGCTATGTATAAAAATCTGGTTCTTCCTTTGCTTTTGAAAATTAAAGAAATGCCTATTAAACATATAATTGAATATATGATTGGTTTGATTACCAGCTTGTAATCGAAGTATTCAGGTGAAATTGACTTATCACACATGACCAATTTAAAGGTGAGTATTGCTAAAAAAAGAAAAATGTCAATGTAGCTAAGTAAAAGTTTTAGCGGACTTATTTTTAACTTATTTGAATTATTGTTCATTGTTGTGCCTCCAGACCAAAATTTTAATATAAAGTAAATAATTTATTAAGTGTATTTACATATAAAGCATAGTGGTGCATAATAAAACATGTGCTATTTATTAATATTATATTATACATTTAGGAGGAATTAAAATGTCAGATGAAAATAAATATTCAGAGGAACAAGCTCCTGATGAAGTTTTAGAAGAAAATAAATCTGAACAAGAGTCAAAAGAGGAAGCAACAGAAGAAATGTTAGAGGAACTAACCGATGTTACTTCAGAAAAAATTCCATTTCCAAGAGTTATTTATTCAGTATTTGTTGACCAAGTTGTGCTTTTTGCATTATCAGGCATACTTCTTTTAATTACAGGATTTGTACTTAAAAAATGTGTTCTATTTTTATATAAAAGATGTTACTGCAATGTATTTCTTGATTTATGCAATATGTAACATATTATATACACTTATAATGCTAGGTTCAAAGAAAAATGCTACTGTTGGGTATATACTAGGTGGATTTAAAATATCAAAATAAAGTTAAATTAGGAGTAAGTATTACATGAAAAAGAATGGAGTATACGATTTTTAATAGAAGATATAGAATTTCCAGCTGAAGGAATAGCAATGTGCGATGATAAAAAGGTATATATAAAAGGAGCTGTTCCTGGACAAAAAGTAACTGCCAGAATAACAAAAAAGCGTGAAAAGTATGCAAAAGGTAAGCTGCTTCAAGTTGTAGAAAATTTACCAGAAGCAGTACAGCCTGCATGTTCTGATTTTGGAAACTGCGGCGGCTGCATATATCAATTTTTAACTTATGAAGATCAGCTTAAGCTTAAAGAAAAACAGGTTCTTGATCTTTTTAAAAAAGCAGACATAGAAGGCTTTAAATATGAAGGAATACTTGGCAGTCCAGAGGCTTTTGAATACAGAAATAAAATGGAGTACACCTTTGGCGATCTTGAAAAGGATGGTGAACTTACTCTTGGTCTTCACGCAAAAAACAGCAGCTTTTCTATAATAAATACAAGTAGCTGCAAAATTGTCGATGATGACTTTAACACTATTTTGAATGCAGTTGTAACTTATTTCAGAGAAAAAAAGCTTCCATACTATAAAGTTTTAAAACACACTGGTTATCTTAGAAATCTTTTAGTAAGAAAGGCTAAGAACACTGGTGAAATACTAATTGGAATAGTTACAACCTCTCAAATTGATTTTGATTTAGAAGAAATTAATTCTAAACTTCAAGGCATAAACTACAAAGGTACTCTTAAAGGAATACTACATATTGTAAATGATGGTCTTGCAGATATGGTTCGTGCTGATAAGATAAATGTATTATTTGGTAAGGATTACATAATAGAAAATCTTCTTGGCCTTAAGTTTAAGATTTCTCCATTTTCCTTTTTCCAAACAAATTCTAAGGGTGCTGAAAGGCTATACAGCACTGTAATGGAATTTTTGGGCGACGCCTCAAACAAAACTGTCTTTGACCTTTACTGTGGTACTGGAACTATAGGTCAGCTTGCAGCCTCCAGTGCACAAAAGGTAATAGGCATAGAATTAATAGAAGAAGCAGTAGAGGCAGCCAAGGAAAATGCAGCATTTAACAATATTTCAAACTGCACCTTTATAGCAGGCGATGTTGCAAAGGTTATAACAGAGATCAAGGATAAGCCAGATGCTATAATTCTTGATCCTCCAAGACCTGGCGTTCATCCGAGTGCTATGCGATATGTCATAGAATTTAATGCTCCTACTATAGTTTATGTTTCCTGCAACCCAAAAACACTTGTGGATGACCTTGGCGTGCTTCTTGCTAAGGGGTATAGTGTGGAGAAGGTTAAAGTGGTGGATATGTTCCCACAAACTGGGCACGTGGAGTGCGTAGTAGGAATACGTCGCAAGGATTTCTTATAATCATTGAATTTACTCACTTTGCAAGCTTTTATAACTTTAACACAAATGGTGATGATTTTAAAAATAAAGAGGTTATTCAGGGGGTTAAGGTTAGAGTGGGGATTTGATATGGTGTAAGTAGATATAAAATAAGAAAAAGCTTTGGAGAATATCCTTAGCTTTTTTAATTTCTCTCAAATTGATAGAAATTAATATAAATGCTATAATTTGTTTATATTATGTTTATTTGGGATGGGATAAGATGAGTAATGATAATTTTATAAAGGAATTGAAAAAGTTATATAATGAGCACAATATTATACCATTTATAGGAGCAGGTCTATCTATACCTTTTAATATACCAGATTGGGGAAAACTAATACGTGATTGTGCTATAAATATGGGAATAGAAAATGTAAATGGAACATCATTTATTCAAATGTTAGATTTTAGCTTAAATCAATATGACTATTGGGAAGCAGTAAGAATAATTAAAAAATATTTAAATCGAACGGAAGAAGATATTCAAGAATATATTGTGAATACAATAAAGTCAAATATATTAAAAGAGGTAAATGATGGAGAGAACAATTATTCAGATTTATCTAAATATGGATTTGATATATTTCTCACAACTAACTATGATCACATTTTGCAGAGGTATTTAGATACTAATTATATCCCTGTAAATTTAAAAGATGTTAATTCAAATATGCAGAAATTAATTGCAGAAAAAGGGAACAAGAGGATTTTTCATTTACATGGGCATATAAGTGATAGTAGTAGTATAGTTATAAGTGAAGAAAAATATAAGGAATTATATAACGATAATAAGTATAAAACACTTTTTTCAATATTTACAGGAGTGAAGACTTTTTTGTTTATCGGATTTTCTTTTAATGATATTTTTATCCAAAAAATAATTAAGGATAATAATGAATTTTTTAATTCCAAGCATTATATTATATTGGCAAACCCAACTATGGAGAATGTTAAATGGCTTAAGCAAAATTATAATATTGAAACAATATCATATGATCCAAGTAAATCTTCCCATTCTGAGGAGATAAGAAAAATTTTAACCGCAATATGTTCAAATGATGATTATAATATCGAAGCAAAGCAAGGACTTGATACAGATGAATTGGATGAAGAGTTTTTAGATATACTTCCTAACAATGAAAAGAAAAAGGAATTAGAAAAGAATTTATTTTGTAAAAAACTTAGGATTGAAGAAATCGAAGAACTTAAAGTTGACTATAGTAAGGAATGCTTCTTTACAGCAGAACAGTATTTTAGATGGTTGAAAAAATCAGGTATAAAAAATAATGATAAAATTGCAAAACATCTTCTAGACTTGTCATATATGAAGTATAAGGAAGTTTTGATAAATGAGTTTGCAGAAAATAAGGATAGTGATGCTTTTTTAAAAGCTGTACATAATTCATTAAGTAAATTAGAATATTCTAAGCTTAAAAATAAAATAAATGAAGAAAATATGCCTAATGAAATAAATAAACAAGGATTTATACATGTTGCTGCAGATGACTCTAATACAGAGAAAGAAGTGTGGTGGGGGGAAAAGAGATTCCATGAAAAGTAAATTACCAATAGATTTAAAATATTTATTTGAAAATAAGTATATAGAGTGTATGCAAATATTAATAATCCTCTTTTTAAATAATAAAAAAAGGAAAGGCGTTGTCTTCGAAGAACTATTGTATTATTTTACTCTAATTTCATCTGTTAATGAAGACGGTGATAATTATTATATTAATGAAAAATACATCCAAAACAACTATTTGGCATCAGAAGAAAAGATTAGAAACGATTTAATAATTTTATCAAATCAAAATTTTGTAGAAATCAGAGTAGAAAAATTTGATAAGAAAAATGAAATGTATATTAAGTTAAGTGAAATAGGGAAAAAGACAGTTGAGACGCTTGAAAATGAATATTATATAAATGAGTTAAAGAAGGGAGAATACTTAATTCAGTTTAAGAAATTTAGTGCAAAAAGCCAAAAAGGAGTTTTGAGAGGAAATGAAGACTAAATTAAGGTTGAAGAAATTAATTATTAGTGGTGAAAAATATAAACGAACTTTAGATATAGATGAATCGCTTATATTAATCAAAGGAGATGGATTCTCAGGTAAATCATTAGTATTAAATTTAATAGCTTATTGTTTAGGCAGTAAATCAGAATTAATAGATTTAACAGTACAAAAAGAATTAAGCGATTATTGTGATGAAGTATTTTTAGAGATAAAAGCAGGAGAGAAAAATTATACTATAAATAGGAATTTAAAGCATGATAGAAATATTATAAGTATTTATTTGTGCAAATATAATGAATACAAAGAATACTCGCCTTGGAGAAAAAAAGTTGATGATGCAAATGATTTTTTTGCAGAAGAATTTCAAATACCATTGCATTTTATTTTAAGGAAAAAATCTGGTACTAAAGATCTAAACCAAGAAAAATTGTCATTTAGGGATTTTATGAGATTTGTATTTATACATCAAGGAGAGCTTGGAACAAATCAATTTTTACAACACAATAATACATTTATATCAGGAAAGAATAAAGAAATATTTAAAATAATAAATGATTTAGTAATTCCAGATTTAGAAGAAATAAATAAATCTATACAGGTAAATCAAAATGAATTGAATAAACTTGAAAAGATAAATGATGGATTAGAAGATTATTTAGATAAAAGAGAAGCCGTTGTATTGGAACAACTTATAGCCAATAGGGATGAAATACAAAATAAAATTAACAATTTAAATGATGATAAAAAGGCTGTAATAAAGAAAAATAGGAATAGTAAATCTGAAATATACTCTGATTTAAAAAAAGATATCAGGGAAATAGATGAACAAATTTTTGAGAAAAATAGTATTTTGAGCACTACTGAACTATCAATAAAAAATAAGGAAATTTTATTGATAGACTATAATGAAGAAAAGTCAAAACTAATGGCCACATTAGAAGCAATGAAAAAGATTAAAATTATAGAACATAGTGAAAGATGTCCTCTTTGTCATAATGTTGTTTCGATAAAAAGTGACACAGAAGATAATAATGAGGAAATTGAAAAAGCATTAAATCAGCTTCAAGATAAAATTGAAACTTTAAATGATTTAATTTCCATAGACAAAGATAAGGTTTTAAAAATTACAAATAGCTTGGGAAAACTATACCAAAAAAAGAAAATATATATAATGGCTTTAAATGAATATCAAGATAACCTTGAAACACCTTATTTAGCTGAGATTGAATCCATTAATTCAATGATTAAAGATTATACTACAGAAAAAAATAAGATAAACTCGCTGATTGATATTCATAATGAGGTTAAAGAGAATCTAAGTAACTTAGACAGGTTGAATAAAGAAATTGATAGATTGAATAAAAAGAAAGATAAATTATTAAAATTAGCTGAAAGAGAAGACTTAATACTTGAGAAATTAAACAAAAAGTATAGGAGATCAATGAGTAGGTTTAACTTTACAGATACTCAAGAAGATAAGTGTTATATTAGTAAAGAAACTTATTTACCATATTACAATGGTATTAGTGTTTTGAAACATACTAGTGGGTGCTTATTATTATGTATGCAAATAGCTTACTTAGGTGCAATTTTAGAGTTGAATATAGAAGAAGAAAATAATTGCCATCCAGGAATATTATTTTTGGACACAGTAAGCAATAATATAGGAACCAATAGTGATTCAAAAGATAGTATTGATCCTGAAACTTACAATGAACTATATAAGTATTTGGTTGAACTTTCTGATGATAACCAAAATATTTATTATAGATAATACACCTCCTAAAATAAATAAGCCATGTAAAGAATTTGTTTTCAGAAGGGTAAATCCCAATGAAAGCTTAAAAGGATTAATAGATATATCAAAAAATGAATTAAATTTAAATAGTTGATATATGACTTTTATATAGTTTGCCCATCCTCAAAAACAAAAAATCCTTCAAATTTACAACCAAGAGCTTCAGCAATTTGCTGGAGCTCTTTTTCTGAGAAATTATCACGTGATAGTTTATTGGATAAATTTTGATTAGTAGTTCCAATTAATCTTGCAAGCTCCGATATAGTAATATTTTTTCTTTTTATTAAAATACGAATTTTTTCACCCATAGTTAATTGCATGTGATTCACCATCCTTAAATTTAAATATACACTTTTTAATGTGAATTTTCAATAATAAGAAAAATAATTGATAAAAAAAGATTCTTCTTGAATAATTACATTTATAAGTGTAATATTAAATTAAATAGTGTGAATTAGAAAAGCAGGAAAAATGAATTTATAAAGGTGGAGGGTAAAAATGTGTAAAAGTAAAGTAATTTCTATCGTGAATCAAAAAGGAGGTGTAGCTAAAACCGTAACAACTTTAAACTTAGGATATGCATTAGCAGAAATGGGAAAGAAGGTATTGCTTATAGACTTCGACCCGCAGAGCAGTTTAACAGTATGCTTTGGATATGACAATACAGACAGTATAAAAACAACAATATATAATTTGATGTCGCAGGCTATTGAGGAAAAAAGCTTACCTAAGAAGGAAGAGTATATTATTACATCAGGAAATATTGATATTATTCCATGCAACTTAGAGCTATCAGCAATTGAAATAGCACTTGTTAATGTTATGAGCAGAGAACTTGTTTTAAAATCTATAGTTGATGAAGTGAAAACTGATTATGATTACGTTATTATTGATTGTTCTCCATCACTTGGAATGCTTACTATAAATGCTCTTGCGGCTTGTGATAGTGTGATCATTCCTGTTACTCCTCAATATCTTTCAGCTAAAGGCTTGGAGTTACTTCTTAGGAATATTATAAGAGTTAAAAAGAGGATAAATCCTAAGATTGAGGTTGATGGAATACTTTTAACAATGTATTCAGAAAGAATGAAGCTTTCAAAAGAAGTGTTATCAATAATTCAAGATGCTTATGGAAGTAAAATAAATATTTTTGAGAATAAGATACCAACTTCAGTTAAGGTTGGCGAGGCTAATATGAAAAGTAAGAGTACCATAGAATATGATCCTAAAAATAAAGTATCCATTGCATATAGAGAATTTGCTAAGGAGGTGGCTGCAATATGAGTGAGAGAAAGTTAATGAGCTTAGATGATATGTTTGGAGATATCTCATCTGAACAAGAAACTAATTCAGGAATAGCAGAGATTGAAATAGAAAAACTTGTGCCTTTTAGTAATCACCCTTTTAAGCTGTATGAAGGTGAAAGATTAGATGATATGGTAGAAAGTATTAAGGAGTTTGGAGTTATAGTACCTATAGTTATAAGACCTATAGGTACAAGTTATCAGATCCTATCTGGTCACAATAGAGTAAATGCTGCAAAACTTGCAGGAATACTTAAAGTACCAGCGGTTATTAAGGAAGGACTTACTGAAGATGAAGCTACTTTAATTGTTACTGAAACTAATTTAATTCAACGTTCTTTTGCAGATTTAAGGTATTCAGAGAGAACAGCTGCAATATCACAAAGATATAAAGCCATGAAGCAGCAAGGAAAAAGAAATGACCTTTTAGATGAAATTGAAAAGCTTGCAAACCCTTATAATATCAAAGATGAAGCAACCTTGTGCCAAGTTGAGACAAAGTTAAGAACAGATGAAAAATTAGCTCAAAGTTATAATCTTTCAAGAAATATGATAGCCAGATATGTTAGGCTTGGAGAATTAGATAGTGATTTAATGAATAGACTTGATGCTGATGAAATTGCATTTATGACAGCAGTAACAATATCATTTATAAAAAAAGAAGAGCAGCAAATTATAAACGAAATTCTAAACTCCAACAATTTTAAATTAGACATGAAAAAAGCCGAAGTACTTAGGGATTACTCAGAAAAGGGAAAACTAAACGAAGAAACAGCTTATTCAATTCTTTCAGGAGAAATTAACAAAAAAACAAAATCAAATAAACCTACTGCTATAAAATTGAAGCCAAAACTAATAAGCAAATATTTTGCACCAGAAGTTAAACAGCCAGAGATTGAAGATATTATTGATAAGGCTTTAAAACTATATTTTGAAACACAGGGGAAGGAGGTACTAGATGAGTAGATTAACAGAGGTAAGAGAAATCTACGAAAAAGTAACAGGAATAGTTACAAGCAATAAAAAGGAATGGAAAGAATTCTTAGACTTTGCAGCAAAAATTTATAAATATAACTTTGATAATGCAGTTTTAATTTATGCTCAAAGACCTGACGCAACAATGGTTGCTACTATGGAAATTTGGAATAAAAAAATAGGAAGATATGTAAACAGAGGAACAAGAAGCATAGCAGTTTTTGATACTTCTATGCCAACTCTTAGGTTAACCTATCTATTTGATATTAAAGATACTAATGGAGAACCTCATACCATTCCTAAGCTGTGGAAGTTAAGCGATGCTATTAGTGAAAAACTTTTAGAAAATATAAATGAAAAATATGAGTTAAATTGTAGTTCTATTGAAGAATTGATATTACAGCTTACAGATATTAAGGTTAATGAAAGCTTTGATAATATTTTAGAAGGCTATGAACAGGATATTAAAGAAACGTGGCTTGAAAGTTTACCAGAAGAAGGGTTTATAAGTTGTTTTACTCAAACTATTCTTGAAAGTATAAGTTACATGTTGGCAAAAAGATGTGGAATAGAAGTTTCAAACTTTTACAATGAAAATAGCTTTAGAGTAATAAATCATTTTAATACGCTGCCATTAACTTTTAGACTTGGAAATTCTGTATGCAATATATCTCAGCAAATTCTTAGAGAATTTGAAAGTGAAATAGTAAAAATAATAAAAGAGCAAAGGAGTGAAAAAAATTATGAAAGAGAACTTAAACTTAAGTTACAAGGAGATAGACGGAATATTTTATCCAGAGATACAAATATCCAGGAACAAGGAAGTAGATCAGAAACCTTTAGGGAAGTACGGTCAGATGGCATTAAATTATCTAAAGAACAATCATCAGAGCAGATACAGCTTACTTCTAGCACAAGGGGAGCTAATGGAGAAAATGCATCAGGTGAACGAGGAAGCATATCAGAGGCTGGAAGTATTAATGGAGCAAATGCTGAAAACAGATCCAATAATGAATCCAGAGAATACAATGGAAAGCTTCAAGCACAGGAAGAGAATAAAGGAAACAGCAGAGGAGATAGTTCTTCACGAAATAGTATACAAAATGAGATAAAGCAAATAGATATTTTTGAGTCACAAAAAAAAAGTGGCTCTTTTTTAATGTCTGAAAATAAGCATAAGGAAGCTAATAATATAGAAGATACTAAAAATGATAAAAATGAAGATATTAGTAATAAAGGCGATATTCAAGATAAAATCTATGAGCAGGTTATTTATAAGCTAAAAGCACTAAATGCTGATTATTATAAAAGTGTAGAGTTTGAAGAACCATTAGAAAAGAACCTTTACTCAAAGACTTTACAAAATATATCAAACTTTATTACAAGTCAAGTAGCATTAGAAGAAGTAAATATAGAAAGCAAGTTAGAAAAAATTCAAAATGTAATTGATAAAATAATAAAAGATATTACTTATAATGAATTTGAGATTAATAATGCTGTAAATAGAATAAACTCTTTAATCAATTCAGAAGCATCAATGTAGTAAATACAGAATATATAACTACAGGTAAAAATTCAACATGGGAAGATTATAAAAATAAAGCCATAGAAAATTATGAAACTAATATTTTAGGGTGGTTAAATAACAATGAAGTACATAGAAAATCTGAAACTAAAGAAAAAGCTGAGAAAATAAACTACAGCTATAGTCCAGATGATGAAATTGGAGTTGGAGGACTTAAAACTAAATTTAGAAACAATATAGAAGCTATTAAAACTTTAAAGGTTATTGAAGAAGAAAATAGATTGGCAACACCAGAGGAACAGAAAATACTTGCTAAGTACGTAGGATGGGGAGGTATGGCTCAAGCTTTTGATATTAATAGTACAGGATGGAATAGTGAATATACAGAATTAAAAGCACTACTTTCTCCTGAAGAATATGCATCTGCAAGAGCTTCTACACCTAATGCTCATTATACTTCACCTACAGTGATTGAAGGAATATATAAAGCACTTGAGAACTTTGGATTTAAAACAGGTAATATATTAGAACCTTCCATGGGAGTTGGAAATTTCTTTTCTATGCTTCCAGACAGCATGAAAGATTCTAAGTTATATGGAGTAGAACTTGAGGATATTTCAGGAAGAATAGCAAAGCAGCTCTATCAAAAGGCGAATATTAAAATACAAGGCTTTGAAGAAAATAACTATCCAGATAATTTCTTTGATGTTGCTATAGGTAATGTTCCCTTTGGAGATTATAAACTTCATGATCCTAAATATGATAAATATAATTTTTTAATACACGATTACTTTTTTGCTAAGACTTTAGATAAAGTAAGACCAGGTGGAATTATAGCTTTTATAACTTCTAAAGGGACTATGGATAAAGAAAACAACAGTGTAAGAAAGTACATTGCTGAAAGAGCAGAATTAATTGGAGCAATAAGACTTCCTAATACTGCCTTTAAATCAAATGCCAATACAGATGTTACTGCGGATATTATATTTCTTCAAAAGAGAGAAAGGGTACAAGTTACAGAAGAAAATTGGCTTCATGTATCAAAAACAGAAGATGGAGTGCCTATAAATGAATACTTCCTTGATAATCCAGAAATGCTTCTTGGAAAAATGGTTTTTGATCAGAGAATGTTTGGTGAAGGTAGTAAATACACAGCCTTAGTTAATGATGATGAGAATTTTGATTTAAGTGAAGCTTTAGATAAAGCAGTTGGAAATCTAAATGCTAACATAACAAGTTTTGAAAGAGAAGAAGCTGCTGCGGAAGATTTTATTCCTGCTGATCCTAATGTTAGAAACTACACTTACACCTTTATAGAGAATCAGTTATATTATAGAGAAAATGCTGTAATGAGAAAGATTGAAGCTACAGGAAAGACTTTAGAAAGGATAAAAGGTCTCCATGCTATAAGGGAAATCACTAGAGAAATAATAGATATTCAAACAAATGGATGCACCCAAGAAGAGTTAAAAGAAAAGCAGGAAATATTGAATAAAAGGTATGATACATTTGTTAAAAATTATGGATATATAACAGCAAGAACCAATAACACAGCTTTTAGAGATGACAATGATTATCCTCTATTATGTTCTCTTGAGGTAGTAGATGAAAATAAAAAAGTTACTAAAGCTGATATGTTTACTAAACAAACTATACGTCCTCTTGAAAAAATAACAGAAGTTGATACAGCCATTGAAGCTCTTACAGTAAGTTTAAATGAAAAGGGAACGGTAGATTTATCTCTAATGCTAGAAATTTATGATAGCACAAGAGAAAACATTATAAATGAACTTAAAGGTCTGATATTCTTAAATCCTGAAAAATATAATAAAGATGATTTACTTCAAGGCTGGGAAACTCAAGATGAATATTTAAGCGGTAATGTAAGGCAGAAATTAAAATTGGCAAAGCTTTATGCTGAAACTAATCCAGAGCTTTTTACACAAAATGTAGAAGCCTTAGAAAAAGTTCAGCCAGTAAATTTAGAGGCTAGTGAAATTGACATAAGGCTTGGAACAACATGGATTGAAGAAGGAGATATAGAAAAATTTATTTATGAAACCTTAGGAACTCCTAAGTATGCACAAAACTCAGGTTCTCGTTATAGCAGCAATGAAATAAAAGTTCATTATAATAATTTTAATGCATCTTGGGTTATTGAAAACAAAGGTATAGATGGCTATTCCGTGGCAGCAACAGAAACCTTTGGAACTAAAAGGCTTAATGCTACTACATTATTGAAGAAACCTTAAACCTTAGAACTGTTACAGTAAAAGACAGAATAGAAGAAGGCGATACTGTAAGATATGTACTTAATCAAAAGGAAACTATGCTTGCTAGAGAAAAGCAAAATCAGCTTAAAGAAGAATTTAAGAACTGGATATTTAGAGATTCTGACAGAAGAAAGAAGTATGTTGAATTCTATAATGAAAACTTTAATAACATAAGGCTTAGAGAATATGATGGGAGCCATTTAATTTTCCCTGGAATGAATCCAGATATTAAACTTAGACAGCATCAAGTAAATGCTATAGCTAGAATTTTATATGGTGGAAGTACACTTCTTGCTCATTGTGTTGGTGCTGGAAAGAGCTTTGAAATGATAGCAAGTGCAATTGAGCTTAAAAGACTAGGACTTTCTAAGAAAAGCATATTTGTAGTACCTAATCATTTAACAGAGCAGATGGGAGCAGAGTTTTTACGATTATATCCTTCAGCTAATATTTTAGTTACTACAAAGAAAGACTTTGAAAAACAAAATAGAAGAAGATTTGTAAGTAGAATTGCAACAGGGGCTTATGATGCAATAATTATAGGTCATACTCAATTTGAAAAAATACCAATTTCAAAGAAAAGACAAGAAAGGATGTTAAACTATCAAATTGAGCAAATGACCTATGCCATAGAAGCTACTAAAAGAGAGCGAGGAGAAAACTGGTCCGTAAAGCAGATGGAGAAATTTAAAAAGAGTTTAGAGAGTGAACTTAAAAGACTTCTGGATGAATCAAGAAAGGATGATGTTATAAACTTTGAAGAGCTTGGTATTGACACTATGTTTGTAGATGAAGCACATTATTATAAAAACTGTGCAGTATTTTCTAAAATGAGAAATGTGGCTGGAATATCAAATACAAGAGCTAAAAAAGCCAGTGATATGCTTATGAAATGCCAATATATCCATGAGATAAATGAAGGCAGGGGAGTAATATTTGCTACAGGAACTCCTATTTCAAATTCTATGACAGAAATGTATGTAATGCAGAGGTATCTTCAAAATCATGAACTTGAAAGGCGAGGAATACAGCATTTTGATGCCTGGGCTGCTAGCTTTGGCGAAGTGGTTTCCTCATTAGAACTTGCTCCAGAAGGTACAGGCTATAGGTTTAGAAGCAGGTTTTCAAAGTTTACAAACCTTCCAGAACTAATGACCTTATTTAAAAATATAGCAGATGTTCAAACCTCAGATATGTTAAAGCTTCCAGTGCCAAAACTTAAAGATGATAAATATATTTTAGTATCTTCAGAGCCAAGTGAGTTTATAAAACATGAAATGGAAAACTATGTTGAAAGAGCTGAAAGAATTAGAAATGGCATGGTTGATCCTTCTGTAGATAATATGCTTAAGATAACTAATGAAGCAAGACTTTTGGGAACTGATCCAAGGCTTATCAATAAAGAAGCAATAAATGAGACAGATTCAAAGGTTAATAAGTGCATTGAAAATATTTATGAAGAATACAAAAAATCAGAAAGTATAAAAGGAACTCAAATAGTATTTTGTGATGTTGGAACGCCTAATTCAGATGGGCGTTTTTCTGTTTATGATTCAATTAAAGCAGAACTAATAAATAAAGGAATTCCTGAAAATGAAATATGCTTTATCCACGATGCTAAAAATGAAATACAACGTGAAGAAATATTTTCTGATATGAGGGCCGGAAATAAAAGAATAATTATAGGAAGTACACCTAAAATGGGAACTGGAACAAATATTCAAGACAGACTAATTGCACTTCATCATTTAGATTGTCCCTATAGACCAAGTGATATAGAGCAGCGTGAAGGAAGAATTTTAAGGCAGGGGAATATGAACCCAGAGGTATATATTTATAGATATGTTACCAAAGATACTTTTGATTCATACCTTTGGCAGATTGTAGAGCAAAAACAAAAGTTCATATCGCAGATAATGACTTCCAAATCTGTTGCAAGAAACTGTGAAGATGTAGATGAAACAGTACTGTCCTATGCAGAAGTTAAAGCTTTAGCTACTGGGAATCCCTTAATAAAGGAAAAGATGGATATTGATAATGAAGTATCAAGACTAAGAGTTTTAAAAGCTGCCTATGATAGTCAAAAATATACCCTTCAAGATAATTTCACTTTCAAATATCCAAAACTTATTAGTGAAGCTAACAGCCAGCTTGAATGTGTTATTAAGGATATTGATAAAAGAAATATGGAGGATGGTAAGGAGTTTTCAATAATTATAAATGGTAAATTATTTGATGAAAGAGAAAAAGCAGGAACAATGCTTCAGAGTCTTTATGAGAAGATACCTAAAGGTGAGGAGCTTCATGTAGGAAGTTATAAAGGTTTTGAATTAAAACTTAGAAAAAATCTCTTCTATGAAAAGCATGAACTCTTAATTCATGGTAATTTAAAATACACGGTAGACCTTGGAGATAGTGCTCATGGAAATATGCTTAGAATTGAAAATGTACTAAATAATCTTGAAAGCAAAATGGAGAATATAGAAACAAAGATTGAGGAATATAAAAGAAACTTAGAACAGTCAAAGATAGAATATGAAAAACCATTTCCTTATGAAGAAGCATTAAAAGAAAAGCTATCAAGACAATTTGAGCTAAACTCATTACTGGATCTTAATAAAAAAGACAATGAAGTTATAGTAGATGAAGATGCATTAAGTAAGGAATGTGAGGAAAATGAAGGGTTAAAAGAACAGGAATATGATGAAATGGCAATGTAAAAAAGATTTTGAAAAAGATGGGGTGAGGTAAGTGAATAAAAATAAAGGAATAAACAGAGATAATTATAAATATATAAGTTCTTTAATAGCACAACTTTTAGAACTTGATATAGACACCGAAGAAAAAATAACAGGTTATATTGAAAACTATGGAGTAGATAATTTCCTAAAAGACTATGACAAAATGGAGCTTTCTTATGAGATTTATGAAAAATTAGAAAGCTTAGGGATGATTATAGAAAATATGGGAGGTGCGGTGTAAATGGATAAGAATATGCCCTATACTAATAACTTTTTAAAAGGCTTAACCAGTTTGACAGGTATTCCTATAAAGAAAATTCAAGAATATGCAAAAGAAAATAATCCTTTTAATATATTAGAGCATCCAAAAGTTATAGAACCAAATGAAAAGCAACTTCAAAAAATAGGACTGCTTAATGAATTTATAGCTTCTTACAACCTACTTAAAGTACATGAAAGTGAAAATAAAATTAAGTTTTCATCTCCCAAAGAAGCAGCTGATTACTTTATTCCATTATTAAGTGGTATAAAGGATAAAGAAAAATTTATGGTGGCATTTTTAGATAATGGAAACAACATAATTCAGACAAAAATAATGTCAGAAGGTAATATAGCTCAAGCAGTAATTTATCCAAGAGACATTTTAAAAGAAGCTCTAGCTTGTGACTGCAAAGCAATGATATTAGCACATAATCATCCAGGAGGTTCTAATTCCCCATCCAATGAGGATAAAGCATTAACACAAAAGCTTGTAAATATATTTCATCCCTTAGATATTAAAATCCATGATCATATAATAGTTGCAGGAGTGAATTTTTGTTCTATGGCTGAAAAAGGTTATATGCCACAAGCTATAAATGAATTAGCTAGCTATGAACCAATAAAAATAGAAAATAAAAATATATTAGAAGAAAATCAAAGCTTCAATTCTCAGTTAGACGAGGAATTGGAGCTTTAACTTTATTTATAGGAGGGAATAGTTCATGGCAATGGAAAAACTAAGATTTACTGATGAAGAAATATCTAAAGCTGATAGTGTAAATATAATAAGCTATGCTTTAAGTGCAGGATATCCAGTAAAGCAAGTTACTTCTCGTTCCTTTAAAATAGAAGGCTATGGAGGTTTATATATTCATAGTGATGGCCATAAATGGAATTGGTTTTATCAGAATAAAGGTGGTGGAGCTATTCAGTTTGTAATGGAAATGGAGAATAAGTCCTGGGTAGATGCGGTAAAAACTCTAATAGGAAAAACAGATGAAATTGTACGATATAAACCTCTAGAAGTTATTGAAGAAGAAACAAAAGGAGAATTTATTCTTCCAGAAAAAAATACTACCTTTAAACATATTTTTGCATATCTTATTAATTCAAGGGGCATTGATAGTGAAATTGTAAGAGATTTTGTTAAAGAACATAAGCTATATGAAAATGCACATGGTAGCTGCGTATTTGTAGGCTTTGATAAGGAAAACAATCCTAAATATGCAAGTATAAGAAGTACTAATACTACAGGTAATTCTTTTAGATGTGATGTAAAAAACTCAGATAAAACCTATCCATTTTGTAAGGAAGGAAATAATAATACAGTATGTATATTTGAAGCTCCTATAGATTTAATGAGCTATCTTACATTGATAAAAAAACATAATATACGAAGCTTTGATAATCACTGTATTTCTCTTGGAGGAGTTGGGGATAAGGCTCTTGAATACTACTTAAAAGAAAATCCTAATATAAATAAAATAATGCTCTGTCTTGATAATGATGAGGCAGGGCATTTTGCATGTAATCAAATTTTTAATAAATATAAAGATAGATATGAAATTGTAAGGCATAAACCTAAAGGAAAAGATTTTAATGAAGATTTAATAGCTTTAGATGAGGAGTCGAAAGTAACAAAAATAAGTGAAAATGAAGCTATGTATGGAAGTAATGATTACTCAACTGAGTTTGAGGATATTAGTATTTAGAAAGGTAAAGAGTTCTTTTTTCAATATCCAAGAGGACTGAGCGAAAGCCATGGGCTTGAGGTGAAGGCAAGCTTCCTATTGGTATAGCCAATAGCTCGTTAAGAATGGGGAAATCCCCAAGCCCCTTTAAAAGTTACTTAGAAAGAAGGGAAGGTATGAGAAAAAGAAATGTTCAAACTAATATTAGAATGACAGAAGATGAAATAGAGCAAATAAAAAAGAAAGCTAAAAAAGCTAATATGACATTTAGCAATTATGTTATAGCTTCTGCACTTAATAAAGATATTGTGGTTGTTGATGGAATAAAAGATTTTGCTCATCAACTTTCTAAAGTAGGTACAAATATTAATCAATTAACTATGCTTTGCCACCAAGGAAAGATAAATTGTCCTGATATAAATTCTGTAAATAAGATGCTGAAAGAGATATGGGAGTATTTGGTTACTATAAGAAAAATAAGGTGAAACCATGGCTGTAATAGAGTTTATCAATGGTTCAAATAACACCTATAAAAGTATGAAAAGAGCTATAAATTATATAAAGAATCCTTTAAAAACAGCAGAACATTTAACTGGAGGAAAAGATTGTTCGCCAGATACAGCTTATGAAGAATTTATCATGACTAAGCAGAACTTCAATAAAGAAAAGGGAAGGCAGTTTATACATTTTATTCAGTCATTTTCCCCTAATGATAAAGCAACACCAGAAGTTATAAATGAGATAGGTAAAAGACTCTTAGAGCATGAAGTTTTTAAGGATTTTCAGGTACTATATGCAACTCATACTGATAAAGGACATCTGCATACTCATTTTATTATCAATTCAGTTAGTTTCATAAAAGGACATAAGTGGCAGTTATCAAAGGAACAATTAGAAAGTCTTAAGGAATATTCAGATGAGCTATGCCGGGAATATAGTCTTATTGTTGTTGATGGAGAAAAAGGAAAGCATAAGAATAGAGGAGAATATAGAGCAATTGATAACAAACAAAGTTGGAAATACGAGCTGTATCTTGCCGTTAAGAATTGTAAATGGTGTAGCAGAAGTAAGGATGAGTTTATAGAAAATATGAATAAGCTTGGTTATAAAGTTGATTGGACAGATGAAAGAAAATATATAACTTTTACAACTCCTGATGGAAAAAAGTGCAGAAATAGAAAACTATATCCCACAGAACAATTTACAAAAGAGGCACTTTTTAAGGCTTTTGAATTAAATAGACAGAAAGAAGATAAAAAGCAACTTGAAGCGAGAATGGAATTGCTATTGACAGCAATTGAAATGATTTCCAAGGATAATAGCAATAATTATAATTCTCATTTACCTTTAACTGCACTTGAGGGGCAAGCAAAGAAGGAAAGAGCAATTGAGGAGGCTAAAGGAAGGGGATTAGATTGGAAAAAAAGTAATGACCAAGAAATTTAAATAAATTATATATAATGCTATAATGTAGTTATGTTAGATAGAAAACTGATGGAATAAGGGATGAGGTTATGAATATATTTGAAATTTTTTATGCTTCAAGAAATGAAGAATATTCTAAAAAAATGGCTGCATATATGAAGAATAAATTTGAGTTTCTTGGTATAGCAAAGCCTGAAAGAGCAAAGTTAAGCAAGGATTTTCTTAAACAACATAAAAAAGATATATCTATTGATTGGGAATTTATATTTAAGTGCTATGATATGCCAGAAAGGGAATTTCATTATTTAGCTTTAGATTATATTTTGCTATTAAAAAAACAACTTGTACCAGAGGATATTAGCAGGATTGAGAAGCTTATTATAACAAATTCATGGTGGGATAGTACAGATTGTCTTGATGCTATTGTTGGGTATATGTGTTTGGAGTATCCACAATTAAAGGAATCTGTAATATTAAAATGGATTGATTGTGATAATATCTGGTTAAAAAGGGTAGCTATAGATTTTCAATTGCAATATAAAGATAAAACAGATGTTGATATATTAAGAAAAGCGATACTTAGTAACTGTAACACAGATGAATTTTTTATAAATAAAGCTATAGGATGGTCACTAAGAGAATACTCAAAGACTGATAAGGAATGGGTCAGAAATTTTTTAAAAGAAAATAAATTATCTACACTAAGTATTAGGGAGGCAAGTAAGTATCTTTAGACGTTAATAGTACTTACTTTTAAGGGAGATTTTATGTTAGAAGACAATTATCCAGGATATAATCTTATTAGAAATTTTAATCCAAAGGGAAAAACTTTTGTTTTTAATTTAAGTAAATATGATTGTTATAGATTAAGTAAGGGAAAATGCAGTATACAGTTTGAACAAGAAAAATATAAAGATGAATCTAATTCAATTTATTGCAAAGAATGTGATTATAGGTATTGCATATCATTAGCACATTCTTTAAAAGAAAAAGGAGTTACAAATAATTTATCACCAGTAAGGATAACAAGAAATTCTTGTGGACATTATGCAATTACTGATGGACAGCATAGGTTATGTTCAGCTGCTAATGCTAATATTAAGATAGATGTATATGTTCAAGATTATGATGGACAGTGTCGAGTTTGTTATTGGAAGAAAAAAGTATAAAATATAGAATAAAAGACATTATTAAAAAGAATGATGAGTTTCTAAGGAGATTATAAATGTACAAATTTTTTTGACTTGCCGAGAAGGTAGGTCTTTTTCATTTTCCCAAAATTAAATTCAGAAAGGAGCAACACCATCAATGAAATCCAAAAAGAAAAAACTTTTAATAAGCCTACTCATATTAGTGAGTGGCATTTTATTTAACCTTTATTTTTCAACAATAATTCATCAGCTGCTTTCAAAGCAAATGACAGTTTTAAAAATCCCAAACTTAATAATCTGTATCCATAGCATGGCGGTAAGTAAAAAACACTTACTGCTTTTTTTATGTATTGACGGGCTTATAGCTTTATTTTCAGTATTCTACTATCTAGCAAACAACAAGCCCTATCAAAGTGCTTTAAGGGAAATAACACCTAAAATTTCAACTCCAGTGCCAGCTGGACAAAAGCAATTTGGTTCTGCTGAGTGGCTCACAGAAAAAGAGAAGGATTCAGCTTTTAATAACTTTATTCTAAATCCAAATGACAACAGGGTAAAGGCATTAATAGAACAAGGATATGATGATCTAAAAGAAATGAAGAAAGGATGGAATGAAAGAGAAGATGAAGAGGAAAAGAAGCAAGAAAAATGCTCAGAGAGGAAAGAGCAATTTACCATGGAAGGAGAAAAAGGAAATATTCAAGGAGAATCCAAAGATGAAACCTCAAAATGCTCAGGTGAATTTACCAAAGCTCTTTTACCGCAGGGTGGGATAGTTTTAGGTTGTAAAAAACATAAGGGAAGTGAAAAGATTTATTTTATAGGAGAAGATGTTCATAGCCTTTGTATTGGAGCTACTCGTTCAGGTAAAACAAGAACTGTAGTACTTGAAAGTATAGGTACAATAGCACTTGCAGGGGAAAGTATGATATTAAGTGATCCTAAGGGAGAATTGTATGCTTATACCTATCCTTATTTAGAAAGGTTAGGCTATGAAGTTATAGCAATAGATTTTAAAAATCCTGAAAAGAGCAGTAGGTATAATTTCCTGCAGCCTATAATCGATGCAGTAGATAATAATGATGTTGCTAAAGCTATTGATGCAACCTGGGATTTAACCTCACAGCTTGTAGGAGAACCAAAGGGTGAGAGAATATGGACAGATGGTGAAGCTTCTATAATTGCAAGTGCTATTATGAGTGTGGTTTATGACAACAAAGATGGCAATAACAGAAAATATCAGAATATGACTAATGTTTACTACTTTATTAGTGAGATGTGCAAGGCTACTGGTAACACTATGCCAATAATTGAATATGTTAAAAAGCTAAATCCTTCCCATCCTGCTAAAGCTTTACTTGCCATTTCAGAAGTAGCACCAAGCAAAACTAGAGGAAGTTTTTATACTGCAGCTCTTACAACACTAAGATTATTTACTAATCCTTTAATCAACTCCATGACTAATGTAAGTGACTATAATCCTAAGGAAACAGGAAGTAAAAAGAGGGCTATATTTATAATACTTCCAGATGAAAAAACAACTTACTATACCTTGGCAAGTTTATTTGTATCACAGCATTATATTGAACTTGTAAAAAGTGCAGATGAGAGAGGTGGAAGACTAAAAAACAGAGTAAATTTCTTACTTGATGAATTTGGTAATTTTGCTACAATACCTGATTTCTCTAATAAGCTAACCGTTGGCGGTGGCAGGGGAATCAGGTTTAATTTATTTCTACAGAGTTTTGCACAGCTTGATGATAAGTATGGAAAGGAGGTGGCAAAGACCATAAAAGGCAATTGTGAAAACTGGATTTATCTTCAGGCAGACGATATTGAAACTCTTGAGGAAATATCAAAAAAGCTTGGGAACTACACAGTATCTACTTATTCTTTAAGTGCATCCCAGGCAAAATTTTCTACTCCATCTAGCTCTCAAAGTATTAATTTAACCCATAGAGCACTACTTGCAGCAGATGAAATAAGGCTAATATCAAGACCTTACAGCTTAATTACTTCAAGAAATAACCCTGCAATTATGTATTCACCAGATTTGTCAGCTTGGGGGTTTAATAAAATGTTTGGACTTGGAGATAAAGAACATAACAGAAAAGTAAGGGAGCTAAGGCAAAACAGAAGAAAATCAAGAAACATAAACATGGTTGATATGGACTTATGGGGAATATGGCTTTACTATGCTGCAAAGGAAGAAATGGGATTAATAAAGCAATCAGTAAGAAATATGGGTATTCAGGCTTCTAAAATCCAATCAGGATATTTTTATGAAGAAAGCGAAAAGAAAGGAGAACTATACAGCGATGAAGATTAAGAATTTATTAAAGGAAGTAAAAGAAAAGGCTTGGGCAGTAATTTTAACTTTATATGCCTTATTTATGAGTAGCTATACAGCCTATGCTGATGATAATGTACAAAACAGCAAACTTGTAAAAGGTACAGAAAAACTTATAAATGACATAACAACTTGGCTTATGATATTTGCTCCAGTAGTGGCAGGAGTGCTTATAATATACTTCTTTATAAGACGTAGCGCTGCCGATGATATGGATCAGAAGAAGTGGAACAACAGAATTGTAGTTGCTATAGTTTCTTGCATAGGTGCAGTTATAGCTTCAGCTACATTAAATTTAATAATTGGATATTACAAATAATTTTAAAAAAAGTGGAGGTATTTATTAATGAGGAATTTAGTATTAATGATGCAATTAAAAGCAATGAATAAGGTGAATTCAGTAAAGGAAGCCTTAAAGAACAAAAGCGGTGAGGGCTTTGTTGATACCGCAGTAAAGATTCTAATGTCAGTAGTAATAGGAGCATTAGTTCTTGGTGGATTATATCTATTATTTAAGGACACAGTTCTCCCTACATTAACTCAAAGAATAAAAGATATGTTCAATTTCAAGGGCTAAAAAGTTATAAAAAAAGTAAAAAGAAAATATAAAAAGTGGAGGTATTTATTAATGAGAAATTTAGTATTAATAATGCAATTAAAAGCGATGAATAAGGTGAATTCAGTAAAGGAATCCTTAAAGAACAAAAGTGGTGAGGGTTTTGTTGATACCGCAGTAAAGATCCTAATGTCAGTAGTAATAGGAGCACTCGTACTTGGCGGATTGTATCTATTATTTAAAGATACAGTTTTACCAACATTAACTCAAAGAATAAAGGATATGTTTAATTTTAAAGGCTAATAAAACCGTTTAAAGGGCTTGCAAGTTTAAACTTCAAAGCCCTTTAAACTTGGAGGTGATGATGTTGGAGGCATTACTTGTAATGCTAATTGCAGGGATATTAAGTGGCTGCCTTGCATATGTAAATTCTCTTTTAAATGATCTTGTCCCTATAGCTCTTCATGCAGAAAAATATATGGATACTCTAATTGGTACAAATGGATTTACAGAAGTGTTTAATATATTTTTGGCTTTTGGTATATCCCTTATAGTGCTTAAATTTTTAAAGAAAGGTTTTGAGCAGTATGTGCTTTGGACTGAAGGTGATGCAGATGCAGATCCTTTAGTATTTCTCACTGGATTTTTTAAAGCGTTAGCAATAGCAGTAAGTTTTCCTACGCTATATCTTTGGCTTGCTACTATAGTTGAAGACTTAACAAATAAGGTAATAAATTTAATAAGTAAGGGAATGACAACAGATTTTTCAGCAGTAATAACAGGAATATCAAGTGCAGGACTATTTACAGCTATAATATCACTGATATTTTTCATATGTTTCTTTCTTTTATACTTACAGTTTTTAATGAGAGGTATGGAAATATTAATACTAAGGATAGGACTTCCCTTAGCCTGTGTAGGTATTTTAGATGCAGATAAAGGAGTATTTAGAACCTATATACAAAAGTTTTTTCAATCAACTTTAGCTGTGATGGTTCAGATAGTGCTTGCAAAGGTAGGAGTAGCATTAATGCTTAATACTCATGTGTTTTGGGGAATAGCAGCCCTAATGCTTGCCATAAAAACACCAAGATTCCTTCAAGAATTTATTATCGTATCTGGTGGTCAAGGCTCTGGATTAATGGGGAATATATATCAATCTGTAAGACTTGTACAGATAGCGAAAGGAGCTTTTAAGTAATGGATTTAGTAAAAGAAATGGCAGATGCTTTTATGGTATTAATAAGAGCAGGGGCAGTACTTAGAGTAATTTACTGTCTTATTCGTATGGGAGCATCTGAGGAAGAAAGCTCTATGTATAAGAAAAGAGCAAAAAACACAGCGATTTTTTATATAATAGCTGAGTGTATATGGCAAATTAAAGAATTAATAATGAACTATTATAGCTAAATTTTATCTTTAAGGAGTATTTCTATTTTAGAAACAAATGCACTAGGCTTAACTTCTAAACTATCACAAATATTAAAAACAACACTAAGAGTAGGCTTTCTTTTTCCTCTTTCTAAAAGGCTAATATAGGTTCTGTCTAAATTACATTTATCTGCTAATTCTTCTTGAGAAAGATTTTTTTCAGTTCTATATTCCTTTAAAACAATAGCTAAAGCTTCTTCTAAAAGCATTACAATCATCCCCTTCTATATAATTGTCAAAAAAAGCGACAAGAAGTCCACGGACTATAGTCTACAAATGATAAAATATATGGTATAATATCTCAATACGATATTATTATGGAAAATATGGGGTGAAGGGTATGAAAAAGAGTGTAGAATATATAAATAATGAAATAGAAAATTTAAGAATTGTTTTAAATGAAATATGTGCCTCTATAGATGATGAAAGTCTTACGGAAGAAATTTTAGATATAAGCAGACAAATGGACAAACTTATAATTGATTATATAGAAGCAAATAAGGAAAATAGTAAAAATGAAATAAAAATGGAGGATGACAATGGAGCAACTTGAAAAAGAAACTTTATATATACCACTGGGACTTAAAACAAGAACAGAAATTTTTGAAGGTTTTGGGAAGGAAGAACTTTTGAAATCTATGGGATCTACCTTTGTTGCAGCATTAATTGATATAGTAGTGTATATAACAACAAGGAGCACAGCATTTTGTGTGGTGTTCCTTTTAACATCCATCGCAGGTTCAATTATGATGCTTACAAAAGATAAGACTAATATTTCAGTAGTAGATCAGATAAAATTCATGGTTAGATTTCATAAATCTCAAAAGGTTTATAGATACAAATATTTGGATGAATGGAATATAAGCACCTAACATTTACTTAATTAAATGAAGGGTGTTTTAATTTTGACTGAAAGAAAGGTGAAAAGTTAGGGATGGATATATTTGTTCTTAAGGGTATCTTGTATGTCTTAATTTTAGCCTATGCAAGTTTTTGTGATATAAAGACTAAAACTATTCCAGATAAGGTTCATATCTTAATAATTATTGTAGCATTAATCGATTTTAACATTTTAGATTCAATAATAGGATTATTACTTATACCTATTCCATTTTTTATTACAGCTTTAATAAAAGGTGGAGGTATAGGTGGTGGTGATGTTAAGTTTATGGGAGCTAATGGATTTTTTCTTGGATTGAAGGGAGGGCTTGTTGGAAGCTTTTTAGGGCTTATCATTGCTATAACAGTAAATAAAATTTATTACAAAATTAGAAATAAGGATATTAACATATCCTTTCCATTAGCACCTTATCTTTCGGCAGGGTGCTTTTTAACATATTTATTATTTTGAGGAGGAATTTTTGAATGAAAAAAATTTATTAAAAAACAGAACGGTAATAGGACTTTCAGCTATAGTTTTATCTCTTATTATATGCTTTGGTATAACACCATTATACAATAATGCACTACAGTCAAAGGTCAAAATAGTGAGGATAAGTAAAGATGTCCCTAAGGGAGAAATTATAAGTGCAGATAAGGTTGAAATTATAGAAGTTGGTAGTTACAATTTGCCAAAGGAAGTTATAAAGAACAAAGAAAATGCAATAGGCAAATATGCTACAGCAGATTTAAGTAAAGGAGATTATATTTTAAGTAGCAAGATTTCAAATAGTCCCTTAGCAGAAAATAAATATCTATATAGTCTTGATAGCAATAATCAGGCGATATCAATAAGCATAAAAAGTTTTGCTGCAGGGCTTTCAGGAAAACTTCAAACAGGAGATATTATTTCTATAATTGCATCAGATTATGGTGAGCTTAGAGAAACTGTGATACCAAAAGAGCTTCAATATGTAAGAGTCCTTGCAGTAACTACTAGCGAAGGAGCAGATAGGGTTTATAATCAAAAGCAAACAAATGAAAAAGATAAGGAACAAGAATTGCCATCTACTATAACTCTTTTAGTAAATAGAACTCAAGCAAAGTTGCTTGCAGATCTTGAGCAAAAAAAAGTAAAATCCATGTGTCCTTAATATATAGAGGTTCAGAGGAAAACTCTCAAAAATTCTTAGATGAGCAAAAGAAGCTTATAAATGATAATAAAGATAGTAGTACAGGAAATATGAGTAATACAGATAACTCAGTAAGTCAGGGGGCAAGTACAAATGAACAATAATAAAATAATTGCTCTTTGGGGAAATCCTGATGCAGGAAAAACTACTGTAAGCATTAAACTTGCTAAAGAACTTTCTACAAAAAAGAAAAATGTTATAGTTGTGCTTTGTGATGTGCTTTCACCAAGCATTATGACAATATTACCCTATGCAAAAGAAGAAAATAAATCTTTAGGTAGCATATTATCAGCTCCAGAAATAACTCAGGAAGATATTTTATCAAAATGCATTACCTTAGAAAAAAATCCTTATATAAGTTTCCTGGGATATTCTCAAGGAGAGAATATATTTACTTATGCTTCTTATTCAAAGGAAAGAGCAGTAGATTTTTTAATACTTCTAAGGCATCTTGCAGATTATGTTATTATAGATTGTTCAAGTGTTTTTGCCTATGATACCTTATCAGCAGTAGCACTTGAAATGGCAGATAATGTAGTAAGGCTTTGCAGCAGTAATTTAAAGGCAATATCCTACTTCGCTTCTTATTTGCCACTGCTTGCAGATAGAAGATTTAATGTAGATAAGCATATTAAGGTTTTATCAAAGGTAAAGGAGAAGGAACCAAAGGATCAGATAATAGAAATGTATAGAGGGGTGAGATATGAGCTGACCTATACAGAAGAAATAGAAAATCAATTTTTATCAGCATCTCTTTTTAACCAGCTAAGGGATAAGAATAGCTTAGAATATGAAAATACTATAAGAGCTTTAAGTAATTATCTTATAGATGAAAAAGAGTATACTGTAGAAACTAAATCAAAAATAAAAGAGATTTCTTTATTTAAAAAAGCTTTTGGGAAGGGAGGAACTAATTCATGAATAATGCAGCTTTGTTTTTCAATACAGGGAAAAATTTAAAAGAATTCCAAGACATACTACAGGATGTACAGGAACATATTTCAAATAAATATTCAAATCTTATTTCAAATAACCCAAATGAGCAGAAGGAGCAAATAAAATCCTATATTTCAAAATATATTATGGACTATTCCTTAGGGGTAGAGGGATTAAGTTTTGATGAACTTGTAGAAAAACTTTATTCAGAAATGGCAGAGTTTTCATTCTTAACAAGGTATTTATTTAGAAAAGATGTAGAAGAAATCAATATAAATCAGTGGAGAGATATTAAAATAACTTATACTAACGGAGAAATTCTGCCTACAAAAGAGAAATTCAATTCACCTGAACATGCTATAGATGTAATAAGAAGACTGCTTCATAAGTCGGGAATGATTTTAGATAACTCTCAGCCCATAGTAAGAGGACATTTATCAAATAAAATAAGAATAACTGTATTTGGTATTGGTGTTATAGATGATGATAAAGGAATTTCAGCTTCTATCCGTATTGTAAATCCTCAAAAATTAGCTAAAGAGAACTTTATTAAAAATGGCACAGCTACAGAAGAAATGTTGGATTTTTTAAGTATATGCTTAAGATATGGCATAAGTATGTGTGTAACAGGAGCAACGTCTTCAGGTAAAACTACCTTAATGAGCTGGCTTTTATCTACAATTCCAGATGATAAAAGAATATTTACCATAGAAAATGGAACAAGAGAGTTTGACCTTGTGAAAACAGATGAAGAAGGAAAGGTAATAAACAATATAGTCCATACAGTTACAAGGTATAGTGAAGATAAAAAGCAGAATATAGATCAAGAAAAGCTCCTTGAAAGTGCTTTAACTTTTAACCCTGATTATATATGTGTAGCTGAAATGAAGGGAGAAGAATCCTTTGCAGCTCAGGAGGCAGCAAGAACAGGACATGCAGTAATAACTACAACCCATGCAAATTCCTGTGAGGCTACCTATTTTCGCATGATGACCCTTTGTAAAATGAAATATGATATAAATGATGACACCTTATATTCTTTAGTTACAGAAGCTTTTCCAATAGTTTTGTTTACTAAAAAGCTTGAAGATAATTCAAGAAAAGTAATGGAAATTACAGAGTGTGAAATACTGCCTAATGGTAAAAGGCAAATTCACACTCTTTTTCGTTATCATATTAAAGAGAATACAGTAAAAATGGAAAAGTTAAAATAATAGGTAACTATGAAAAAGTAAAGGATATATCAAAGAATCTTCAAAAAAGGCTTCTTGAAAATGGAATGCCATTAAGTGTACTAGAAAGCTTGCTTTCTAAAAATATAGTAGAGGAAGGTGAAGAAAAATGACCTTATTAAAATTAATAGCTTTCTTAGGAATAATTGCAGGGAGTTTTATATTACTTTCCTTGTCACCCTTTGAATTTTTTGAAGCTATAGCAAATAAATTTAAAGGAAAGAAAAAAACTATTAAAACAAAGGTTAAAGAAGCCACAAATAAGAAAAAGCCAAGAGGAATAAAGCTTCTTCTTGAAGAAACTAAAGAAATAATAAAGATTACAGGAAAAACAGAAAAAGTTTTATACTCTATGTGTAGCTTCATTTTTCTTATTTTAATGGGAGTTATTGTAGCTGTATCTATGAATAACTTCTTTTTAGTTCCAGTGCTCTCTATAGGCTTTTCGCTTGTACCCTTTTGGTATATAAAATTCACAGCAAACTTTTTTAAAAAGCAGTTAAATGCTGAACTTGAAACAGCTCTTTCAGTAATTACCACATCCTATATGCGAAATGAAAGCATAATAACCGCAGTAGATGAAAATATAACCTATCTAAATCCACCAGTATCAGATGTTTTTAAAGGCTTTTTAACTCAAACAAAGCTTATAAATTCTAATATGAAAATAGCATTAGAAAACCTTAGGAGCAAAATAGATAATGATGTATTCAGAGAATGGGTGGATGCAGTAATAGCCTGCCAAGAGGATAAAAACTTAAAAACCACCTTAACACCAATAGTGTCAAAGCTTTCAGATATGAGAATAGTAGGAGCTGAACTTGATTATCTTCTTTATGAACCTATGAAAGAGTTTATAACTATGACTATACTTTTAATAGGAAATATTCCACTAATGTATTTTCTAAATAAGGAATGGTACGAAACGCTACTATTTACTGGCATAGGGAAAGCAATACTTGCAGTTTGCATAACTGTCATATTTATATCATTAGCAGCAGTAATTAAATTAACTAAACCAGTGGAATATAAGAGATAAGACATTGACTAAAGTTATCGTATATGATAACATATAATTAATAAATGCATATATTATAAAGAGGGAGATATAAACGTGGATTGGAAGGTTGAATTCTACCAAAGAGAAAATGGTAATATCCCTGTAATGGAATTTTTATCATCACTCTCACCTAAAATGAGAGCAAAAGCATATAGTGAAATAGAACTTTTAAAGGAGCATGGCATTTATTTAAAAGAACCTTATGTAAAACCATTAAAGGGGAACAATATAAAGGAGTATATGAGTTAAGAATAAAATTAGGATCAGATGCATCAAGAATATTTTATTTTACTTATCATAGAGACACTTTTGTATTGTTAAATGGATTTCTTAAAAAAACAGATAAAACGCCAAAGCTAGAGCTTGAAAAAGCAAAAAGGTATAAAGAAGATTTTGAAAAGAGGTGTGAAGATGAGTAAAGCAAGTGTTGATTTTTCAGTAATTAAAAAAGAACTTATGAAGGATAATGAGTTCAAAGATGAGTATGAAAAACTAAAACCACGCTATGAGCTTATTTCAGAAGTAATAAAAGCAAGAAGAGAACTAAATTTAACTCAAGAAGAATTAGCTTACCGTATAGGAACTCAAAAATCAAATATTAGCAGGCTTGAAAGTGGAAACTACAATCCCTCTTTAGACTTTCTTAGCAAGCTTGCAAAAGGATTAGGAAAAGAAATTCATATTGAATTAAGGTAATGTAAAATAATTGGAACACGCAAGGCAAAAGCTTTGCGTGTTTTTGTGTGAGGTGAAATTAATATATGTTAACAATACTATTTATATTTTCCTGTCTATTTTCATTTGGAGTATACATGCTAATGGCAGATTTATTAAAACTCCCTAGTTTAAAAGCTTCAAAGGCAGTAATAAGCATAAGCAGGAGAGAAAAGAAAAAGACACACAATTCGGAACTATATATATTACAGCTATCAACTAAGCTATCAAAAATTATAAAGCTTAATGAGTATAAAAAAAGAAAACTTACAGCAATTTTAAAATCCGCAGAAATAAATTTAACTCCAGAAACCTATATTGCAAAAGCTTATGTTAAAGCAGGTTTAGTACTATTTAGTATTATTCCTGCTTTATTTATTTTACCAATAATAACTCCAGTAATCTTATTTTTAGCTATAGCAATATATTTTAAAGAAATTAAGGTGGCTGAGGATAAGGTTAAAAATCAAAGAGAGGAAATAGAATATGAACTTCCAAGATTTACTGCTACTCTAACTCAAGAGCTTAAAGCAAGCAGAGATATACTGTCTATTCTTGAAACTTATAAGCAAAATGCAGGAAAAGCCATGAAAAGAGAACTTGAAATAACTGTTGCAGATATGAAATCAGGAAGCTTTGAGGGAGCACTTACAAGGTTTGAAACAAGACTTGGAAGTTCAACACTTTCAGAGGTCGTAAGAGGGCTTATAAGCGTACTTCGTGGTGATGATGGAGTGGTATATTTTCAGATGTTATCCCATGATTTAAAGCAATTAGAACTTCAAAGGCTTAAAACACTAGCAGCAAAACAGCCATCAAAAATAAGAAAATATTCCTTTGCAATGCTTATGTGCTTTGTACTAATGTATCTTGCTGTAATGGGGATTCAAATAATGAAAACCATGGGGCAATTGTTCTAGGAGGTGGTGCAGTGATTAAACTTTTAAAAGAAAAGAAAGGCGAAGGATATATTGATACTGTAGTTATTATAATTGCAGCTATGATGGTTATTGCTTTTGCAGTAAAAATATTTCCTGTATTTGTGGCAAAAAATCAATTAAATACTTATGCCAATGAAATTATGAGAACCGCAGAAATTTCAGGAAGAGTAGGTACGGAAGTAAGTGCGAAGGTAGAAAGTTTAAAAGATCAAACAGGAATAAGTCCTGCTATATCATGGCAGGTAAATTACATTAGTGGAACAAATAAAGTACAGCTAAATGATGAAATTACTGTAACAGTTACTAAAACGGTGGATATAGGGTTCTTTAGTTTTGGCTCTTTTCCTATTGAACTTAAATCTAAAGCTACGGGGAGGAGTGAAGTGTATTGGAAGTAAAAAACATAAGAAGGATATTGAAGGAGAAAAAAGGAAATGCTCTTTCTCTTGCTTGTGCAATAGTTTTATCACTGATAATAATATTTAGTGCAGTATCAGAATACATGAGGCTTCAAATTATAGCAAAGGGAGTAAGGGATGCACTTCAAACTTCTGTAATAGCTGTGGCGACTCAAAATTATGATGATGTATATAATGGGCTACGTGAAGGATATAGTGGAGGCTATAATCTAAACCAAGCTAATTTATGGGAGAGTAAAGTAGATACAGGAGATATATTTACTTATCTTGATAATCTTTTAGGTTTAGAGAAAAATGGTGTATATCACATTAAATTTACGGGAAAAGAGACAGAATATAAGCTTTCAGATCTTAAAATAAATATTATAAATACACCATTAGCACCGTTAAATCCTAATACTTCAAATAAATTTCAAGCTCAAGCTACTATCCATATTGAAGTGCCTTTATCTTTTGGATGGGATAAGCTGCCACCACTACAAATAAACTTAAAGGTCAATGCAGGGTATACTTCTAAGTTCTAAAGTTAATCACATATCCACAAGAGAGGATGTGGACAACGTGTGAATAAGTAAAAATAAAAAAATAAAAAAACATCTGGACAAAATACAAAAAGTGTGTTTATTTTTTAACAAGGGCAGAAAAACCCGTTATGTTGAAAAAAATTAAGGGAGTGAATGTGGATGAAAAAACTTAATTTTAATGTAAAGAAAAATTTAACTGTAACACTTCTTGTTGTTTTAGCTATAGCTCTTGGAGCAGGCTTAATAAGTTATGTAAATAAAACACCTAAAAATAAAGAGGATAAAGTCTTATCAGATATTAATAAGGTAGATGAAGTTAAGGTAGAGGAAATAAAAACAGAAAATGAAGAAAAAGCTAAAGTACCAGTTATTAATGCTGCTGATAGTACAGAAAAATCCTCTCAAAATAATGTTGTAAGTAGTAATACTGAAACAGTACCTAAAAAACCAGAACCACCAAAGGAAAAACCTAAGACTACAGATGATATAACAAATAAAAATAAAGTACCTACTTATCCTGAAAAAGCAGTAAAACCACAGAAAGAATCAAGTCCTAAGGGAGGAGAAAAAAATAACAAAGGACAAGTATATGTTCCAGGGTTTGGTTGGGTTAACGATGAAGGTGGTGGTGGTCAAGGAACAAATGTAACATCTGATGGTGATATTAATAAGCAAGTGGGTACAATGGATTAGTTTAATAAAAAAGTATTTTTAGAGAGTATGGTTAAAATCTGTACTCTCTATTTTTTGGAGGTGTAAGCTTATGAAAAGAGTAACAGCATTTTTACTTTGTTTAATGTTAATAATTTTTTCTGTACCTATAAGTGTATTTGCTGAAGGAGATGGAAACTTTGACGGCGGAGGAGGTGGAATGGGAAATGGATCATCTCAAAACTTTTGGAATCCAGGGAATGATGGGGTAAGGATTACTGTTATCAGGTGTAGAGATCAAATGCCAGTAACTACACCTATTGATTTCTCAAATAAAAATCAAAATAATATAAAAATACATTTTGGAAAGAAATCAAAAATTCAATATAGAAACGGAAGTTCCTTGCAAGCATACACAAGTGTGTATAACTATTATATTCCATCTCAACCTATGCCAAGGATAATTGGTTCAAGTAGCTATACTATAAATATTGAAGCTACTAAAAAATACTTTTGTTCTGAATATGCTCTAAGGTTAATTGCAAGTCTTACTGGTATGAATTATGAAAATCTTATAAGCGGAGATTATAAAATACTTATTGAACCTATAGCTTACATGACTTTTCAAGGAGTGTATATGGCAATGACTGCACATGAAGCAGCATTATATGATGAAAAGCTCGGTGGAGGATTAAGAGCAAAGATGGTAAGTTTATCTCATAAGAATTTACCCCTTGCGTTGTTTTTACAAACTTCTGATTTAGGGTTTGCTGCTTGGTCAGGATCTAGTAATCAAAAGGTATCAAATACTCAAATAAAAGCTTATTTAGGGCTTGGTGTTATAAGGTTTAGTGAGGCGGATAAGGGAGTAGATATTGATAGTAATTCCTATGAATATAGATGTGACACAGATGTTATTACTTCAATAACTGTAAATACAGATAGAAGAAGAACACCTGACAATCCTGTATCTGTAAGCTTTAGAGTAAATGGACAAAACTACACTGTAAGTAATATTTATATTCCAGAAGGAGAATCTCAAAAGGTTTGGTTTAAATGGCACACTCCCAAAACACCACAAACATTAAATATAGATGTAAGTATAAGTGGAGCATCTGCAAATAAAGCAAATATTACAGCCAAAATAGTAGACCTTAAAGAAAATACTCCACCAAATCCTACTGCTAATGATAAGAACCCAAGTTTTAAAGCTTCTAGTATTCCAAGTAAAGCTCCAAAAACTTCTGCTACATGGGGAAAATGGGATTGTTATTGGGAACCTAAATGGGAATGGCAGGCAAACTGGAACTGGGTTAGTACAGGTAAAAACACTGGATACTGGGTTGATAATGGTCATTGGGTTGATAGAGGAGATTGGAAATATAAATGGATAAGTTACTATGCTTATCTTTCAGCCAATATGAACCTTCAGCCAGATGCTAAAGTCCCTACAGCCTATTCAAAAACTATGAAATCAGGATATGGAATAAACTTAAATGTAACTTCTAATCTTAGTTCTAATGCTCCAAGCTCATCCATAACAGGTGCTCAAAATGTTATTTCTTATTATCCTGAATTTAATTATAAAACCTATAATAGAGTATTAGAAATGATAACAGCAGGTTATTCCTCAAGTTTTCAGCTTAGAAAAAATAAATATTCTACCTATAATCAAAGAGTACATTTTACTCCAATATGGTATCCAGATGGAATCTATTCTGTATATGCAGAAGTAATAGATGCATGGACGCCAGAGGGTATGCTTTCAGTTAATTTGAATGATTATGTAAACATAAAAGGCAGCTTGTATGACGATTGGCATATAGGCCCACAGTTTTAGGGTGAAACTTATGCGATTTAATATAATTTATGCTGATCCACCTTGGAGCTATAAAGTATATTCTAAAAAAGGTAGAGGTAGATCTGCTGAAAATCATTATAATACTATGAGTCATGAAAACATATACAATCTTGACGTAGCAAGTTTAGCTATGGAAGATTGTATTTTATTTTTGTGGGTTACTTTTCCTAACTTACTTGTAGGTCTTGAAACTATGAAAAGATGGGGATTTACTTATAAAACTTTAGGGTTTTGCTGGGTAAAGAGAAATAAGAAAAGCCCAAATTGGTTTTGGGGACTGGGATTTTGGACAAGAGCTAATCCGGAAATATGCCTAATTGGAACTAAAGGTCACCCTAAAAGAATATCAAAAGCAGTTCATTCAGTTATAGATTTACCTATTGAAAAGCATAGTAAAAAACCTGAGGAAGTAAGGAAAAGAATAATTGAGCTTTGCGGAGATTTACCAAGAGTTGAACTCTTTGCACGAGAAACTCATGAAGGATGGGTTTGTCTTGGTAATGAAATTGATGGTTTAGATATTAGAGAAAGTATTAAAAAAGTAAAGGAGATGTAAAAACTTATGAGAGTATTAATAGTTCAACCTCAAATAAGGCCTTATGTTGCAGAAATAGAAGAAGGTTTACAACCTATGCAGGAGATAGTTGGAGGCTCAATTGAAATGGTAGACTTAGATGATAATACAAGCCTTGTTTGTAATGAAGAAGGTAAAATAAGAGGTCTTGAAGGAAACAGACGTATCGGCAGAGACATAATTGCTGGTACGTTTTTTCTTTGCGGCTTTAATGAAGATGGAGCATCTATTTCACTAACAGATGAGCAGATTTCAAAATACTATGAAAGGTTTAGAGAACCAGAGTATTATTCTCGGGAAGAAGTAGAAGACTCAGCTTTTATGGATGTTTATGTACCAGATTATGAAGATGATATGGAGATATAGGAGGGAGAATACTTGAAGTTTATTGATTTGTTTAGTGGTATTGGCGGATTTAGATTAGGACTTGAATTGGCTGGACATGAATGCGTAGGTCATTGCGAAGTAGATAAATTTGCAGATAGAAGTTATAGAGCTATGTACAGTTGTGAAGGAGAGTGGTTTATTAATGATGTCAGAAAAATCAATCCAAAAGAAATGCCCGAATTTGAATTGCTCTGTGCAGGATTTCCTTGTCAAAGTTTCTCAATTGCAGGAAAAAGGAGAGGATTTGAAGATATTAGAGGAACTATGTTCTTTGAAATTGCCAGATTGGTTAATGAAAGAAAACCTCCACTTCTTCTTCTTGAAAATGTCAAAGGACTGCTATCGCATGACCAAGGCAGGACTTTTAAAACCATCCTCAGTACACTTTATGAATTGGGGTATGATGCTGAATGGCAATTGCTTAACAGCAAAGATTTCGGAGTGCCACAAAACCGTGAAAGAGTGTTCATTATTGCACATATTAGAGGAAGAAGTTTCACAAAAATATTTCCTATCATCAGTTGCAACCCAAAAACTCTTAAGCAGCTTATAGGAGGTAAACAAGGACAAAGGGTATATAGTATAGATGGTTTAAGTACAACATTAACTTCTCATGGAGGCGGTCAAGGAGCAAAAACAGGATTATATTTTGTTGACTTAAATTTAAAACCTCAAGTAACTGAAAATGCAAGATGTATAAAAGCAAGATATAATTCTGGAATTACAAATAGAGCTGCAGATAATAGTGGAGTTTTAGTTATTCCAAGAGCTGTTCTTACCCCAGAAAGATTAAAAAAAACGTCAAAATGGGCGTAGATTTAAAAATGAAAATGAACCAATGTTTACTTTAACAACACAAGATAGACATGGAATATTATTGGGTGGGGCGATAAGAAAACTTACGCCCCTTGAATGTTTTAGATTGCAAGGATTTTCTGATGAATTTTATTATAAAGCACAATCAGTCAATTCAGATAGCCAGTTATATAAGCAAGCTGGTAATTCAGTTACCGTTTCAATAGTATATGAAATTGGCACAAGATTAAGAGTAGAGTGACTAGAATTTTAGATAATATGCACTGCTTAAAGAATAGCAAAAATGAGGATTATGAAAAAAAGATATTAATATTAAAACATGAAAGAATTAAAGAAGGATTAAAGCTATAGGAGGTGCACCATGAAACCTATTATACCAATTGTTATGTTATTGCTTTGTTTAATTTGTGGAGGTTTAACACTGTTATTTTTAAAGAAGAATAGTAAAAGAACAAAGGTTACAGAAAATAAAGAGCAGAAAACTGCTAATGAGTTTGTAAATGTAAAAGATGTTAAAGAACGCTATTTATATACACGAGATGGCTACATTATCATGTATATAAAAATTAATCCTATAAGCATTGATTTGCTATCAGAAAGAGAAAAAAAGCTTTATGTAAGACTCTCACAGCAGAACTTTCAAGTGAGCAAAAGCCTTATAAGTTTTTAGCAGTATCAAGACCAGTAGATATTTCACCACTTATAAATGAGTATACTGGTATTATTTCAAATAGCTCAGATCAAAAGCAAAAGGATTTGTTAAGAAATGAAATGCTTGTAATGAGTAATTATGCCTTATCTGGAGAAGTTGTTGAAAGGCAGTTTTATATAATGCTTTGGGAAAGGTATGAAGAAGATATAGAAAGAGAAATATCTAAAAGATGCTATGAATTTAAGTCAAAGCTTGAAAGTGGAAACATACAATGTGAAATATTAAAGCAGCAGGATATAGTAAGGTTATGTAATCTTGTAAATAATCCAGCTTATACAAATATAGAGGATAGTGAGTTTGAAGCCACTATCCCTATTTTTTAATAGAAAAGGGAGATGTGAAAATGATAAAAAATAAAAATACCTTAAATCAAGAAATATTATTAAACAAATCCTTGCTAAATATAATAACTCCAATGGGACTAGAAATAAAAAGAAACAGCTTAGTTATAGGCGAAAATACGGGAAAAGTATATGGAATAGTTAAATATCCTCAAAAAGTTGATTATGGATGGCTTTCTAAAATTACAAATATACCAAGTACTATTGTCAGTATAACCTTTAAACCTATTGATAATTCTTCTTTTATCGAAAGTCTTTCAAGAAATGTAATACAAAGTCGTGGGGCAGCAGAAAGTGCCAAAGATCCACTAGCTCAGAAAAGGGCAGAACGTTCAGCTTTAGATGGAGAAAAGATAATGGTGCAAATAGATCAAAACGGTGAAACAGTTGGACTTATGGGAATTACCATTATGCCAATATCAAGAGAAGATGAAAATTTCAATAAAGTTTGCAGAAAAACTGAAAGTACCTGTGCCATGAGTAAATGTAAACCAAGAAACCTGTCAAACTTGCAAGAACAGGCATTTAAAAACTGTTCACCATTCTATACTTCAGATGAAAATATAGAGCAGATAGTAAGCAGAATAGTTCCTTTATCCACCTTCGTAGGTGGATTTCCTTTTTCATCAAGCGGTTATAATGATGGAACAGGTTATTATTTTGCAAGGGATTCTAGTGGTGGATTAATTATACTGGATACATGGAAAAGAGGAAATGATAGAACCAACACTAACATGGTTATAATGGGCATAGCAGGGGTTGGAAAGTCTACAGCAGTTAAGCATATAGCTTTATCTGAATATATGAAAGGTACTAAAATTATATTTGTAGATCCAGAAAGAGAATACAAAGAGCTATGCGAAGCTTTAAATGGAGATTGGATTAATGCAGGTGGAGGCAGCAATGGAAGAATAAATCCACTCCAAATAAGACCAACACCAGTAGATGATAATGATGAAGTTTATAAAGATGAAGGTCAAGGTATGGGTGATATGCTCTTTATATTAAGAATTTAGAAATATTTTTTAGTCTATACATTCCATCCTTAACAGATAGAGAAAGAGCTATTCTTAAAGATTGCTTAATTGAGCTATATAATAACTTTGGCATAACTTGGGATACAGATATAACCAAACTTAGTAATGAAGATTTTCCTATGTTTTTAGACTTATATAATTTGATAGATAAAAAAGCAAAAGAAAAACAAGAAAAGAAAGCGAAGCTAATATTTATGATGACCTTGCACTGCTTTTAAAAGATATAGCTATGGGAAGTGATTCTTTTCTTTGGAATGGATATAGCTCTATTAAGACTAACACAAGATGTATTTGTCTTGATACCCATGATTTACAAAATACTAATGACAATATTAAAAGAACTCAATATTTTAATATTCTTACCTGGTGTTGGCAGGAGATGAGCAAAGATAGAAATGAAAGAGTATTGTTAATATGCGATGAAGCTTATCTTATGATTGATACCAATGTACCTCAAAGTCTAGTATTTTTAAGAAATGTTGAAAAGAGAGCAAGAAAATATGAAGCAGGAGTTGCTATAATAAGCCATTCAGTTGTAGATTTTCTTGATTCACAAATAAAAATGTATGGACAGGCACTTCTTGATATACCTTGCTTTAAAATCATAATGGGTACAGATGGTAGAAATCTACAAGAAACAAAGGAACTTTACAATTTAACAGATGCAGAAGAAGAGCTTCTTGCAAGTAAAAAGAGAGGCAATGCCTTATTCATGATTGGGTCTAAAAGACTTCATGTTGTGTTTGAGATACCTGAATATAAATTTGAGTATATGGGGAAAGCTGGGGGAAGATAAATAATATAAGAGTAATATTATTAAACTATGGAATTTATCGACAATAAAATAAATTTCAAGTAAAATAATAGAATAATTAGACAATTTATGATAATATAGTTTATGAAATTAAGGAAGGTGACATATTTATGGGATATAAATCAGAAGGAACTAAAAAAGCTGAAATAAGTATGAGATTTTCAGAGTTTGAAATGCCTCCTATGCAAGACATATTAATTGTTGGTAAGAAAGCTCCAATAGGTCCAGAGGCTGCTAGAAGAATGGTAGATATATTATCTCCTGATCAATATGAAATAGTTAAAATAGAACATCAGTGCGTGGAAGCAATAGTTGTTAGAAGGACTATCTTAAATATGCTTCCGCAAGATAAACTTATTCCAATAATAATGGAGGAGGTTGAAAGGATTGCTAATGAAGATATGATTATAAAGGCGCAAGTTAATATAACTATCAATGTTAGCAAATCTATAGATTTATGATACAAAGGGTTTTAGATATAATAGATAAAAATTTTTTATAAAGTAAGACGTATTAGATGGAGTAAAAAAAGTTCAGGAGATTTTTTTATCAAAATAACATAGAGTGTTCTGCCGTTTATGATAAGAAAAAGTTAGTGGGAGTCTTAACTTTAAGAGAATTAGGAATTGCAAATCCTAACAGAATAGTTGCGGATGTTATGACTAATAGATATATTTGCGTAGGCTCAGAAACCTCTACATGGGAAATTAAAAATTTATTTGATTTTAATCAGAACATAGATGTAATATTTGTAGAAGATAATAGTAAAGTTGTAGGGGTTATTACGAAAAGTCAATTAAAGATAGAATTGGGAAGACATATTGATTTACTAACGGGTTTATATAAAAGCGATTATTTATTTTATAATATATATAGTTTAATAGAGCAAAGAAAAGAAGTTTCATTAATATTTATAGATTTAAATAATTTTGGATATATTGATAAGAAGTTTGGACACATAAATGGAGATAAAGTTTTGAAAATTGTGGCAGATTTACTTAAAAAAAATATACAACCAGATAATTTTTTATGTAGATATGCAGGGGATGAATTTGCAATTTTGACTACATATAATGCGAATAAATGTAAAATTCTTTCTAAAAAAATAGTAACGGCAATAAAAGATTATAATTATCCTTATAATATTCCAGTTTCAGCATCTGTTGGCATAGCATGTTGTAATTTCAGTGACAGAATAATTGACGATAGGATAGAAACAATAAGAAATTTAGTAAATGTAGCAAGTTTAGCATCAACAAAAGCAAAACAGAATAATAATGATCATATTATTATTGAAGATTTTGAAACAGGTATAACGGCATAAAATCTTAATAAATCTATAGTATAGTAACAATCTTAATAAATCTATAGTATAGTAACAATTTGTATATTAGTTTAGAGATGGATATGTAATAATTCAATCCTTCTTTTTTAGTTTAAAAATAATAATGGAGGCGGGTTCTATGCTATTAGATCCGAAATCAGCAGCTACAATTGCTAAAATAGTAATTCAAGCTGCAAAAGATGATGAAACCAGAAATAAAATAATTTTTATATCACTGGCACCGATTATTTCGGTGCTTTTAATTTTGGCTTTTATTGTATATATTCTTACAAATCCACTTGAAATGCTGAGTAGCATTTTCTTTGGAAATGAGTTAACACAGATTAAAAATATAAGAAGCCAGTATGGATATGAACAGTTGATAAATCCTAATGATAATAGCTATTTAGAAAGTAGTGGATTAGACTTTTCAGGAGTATCTTTTAAAGATGGAGTAACAGAAGTGGTTTATTATAATCAAGCTGATGAAAGGTGGAAGGACAAGCCTTATGGGAGAACAGGTACTATAGGAAGGAGTGGTTGTGGTCCGACTTCTCTTGCTATAGTTGTGTCAAGCCTTACAGATAAAAAAATTGATCCAGTTCAAATGAGCACATGGGCTTATGAAAATGGTTATTACTGCGAAGGGGTGGGTTCTTATCATACTTTAATACCTGATGGAGCAAAACACTTTGGACTTTCAGTAGAAGGTTGTACTTCTAGTCAACCACAAAGAATTATAGATGCACTTTCCGCAGGAAAACTTATAATTGCCATTATGGCAAAGGGTCATTTTACTAGCTGTGGACATTTTATTGTTCTTAGGGGAGTAACAGAAGATAAAAAGATTTTAGTTGCTGATCCAGTAAGTAGGACAAGAAGTGAAAAAAAGTGGGATTTATCAATGGTATTAAATGAAGCAAATAAAGGAGCAGATGCAGGAGGTCCATTTTGGATAATCAGTAAACAATAAATAGAAAGGGGTAGAGTACTTTGAAAAAGAAGTTATTAATAGAGCTATTTATATATATTGTAATTGTGGTTATAGGGTTTATTTTACTATTTACTTATAAACCTAAACACAAACCTATAGACGTACCAGCAGACTATAAAGTGGCAAGGAGTGAGGGCAGTGCTTTTGTATCTATCAAGCAGTGAAAATATAGGATTATTTGATTTTTTATCTAAGGAAAAAGGTATGGTTATTAAAAAGCTTTCGGGGGAATTCTATTTGAAAAAATTTGTAATTCATGATATGAGAAGCTTAAGTCACTACTCTTATTTTGCCATTGATTTAAAAGCTCTTAAAGATACCGAAAATGAAATAATTGAAGCAATAACAGCCTTTAAAGCCATGTATGATTCAAGAATAATAATCTTTGCTGAAGGATTAAAAAGAGAAGACAAAATAATATCAAACCTTATAGAAGAAAAAATCTATAATGTTATAATTTCTAAAGAAATACAAGAGATTAAAGATGAAATATTAAAATGTTTAAGCAATATAGGAAAGACAGAGGAAGATTGGAACATAAAAGAAATTCATGAAAATCAGTATATATTTAATCATAAAAATATAAAAATAGCAGTTGCGGGAGTATCATCAAGAGTTGGTACAACTACAACTGCTTTTAATATGGCAAGATTTTTATTTAATATTGGAGCTAAGGTAAGTTATACAGAAGCTAATGACAGTGGGCATTTAAAAGAAATAGCTGCTTATTATGAATTTTTAAAGGTAGAAAATTATTATAGATACAAAGGAGTTGAATACTATCCTAATAAGCAATTTCCTAATGATGTAAACTATCAAATCTTTGATTTAGGCAGTTTAAATAAAGGGAATATAGTAATATTTAAAAGCTGTAATATTAAAATTCTATGCAGTGGAAGCAAGCCTTATGAGCTTATAGAAACATATGAAACAACTAATTCTGTAAAAGATTTTAATTATAATATTTTGTTTACTTCAGTATCTAATGAAGAGAATTTTAAAATAAGAAAAAGCTTTGAAAATAGTAATGATAATATACATTTTCTTAAATATTCACCAAGTTTATTTGATGGAAAGATTAATGAAGATATATACAAAGAAATAATTAATGCATTTATTACCTAAAATTGAAGAGAGGAGGAGCTATTGTGAAAAAAGGAGAAATGCTTGATAAAGTATATAAATCAAATCTACCAAGCAGAGCAAAGCAAATAATGTTTTATCTTATAAATAGAGCCAATGCAGAAGGAACCTGCTTTCCTTCTGTAAAAACTATAGCTAGTGACTGCGGAGTATCAGAAAGAACTATACAAAGGAACATGAATATTCTTGTAGAACAAGGATTCATTCTTAAAGAAGAAAGATATAGGGATAATGGGGGACAAAGTTCTAATCTTTATAGACTTCAAATGGAGTCTGAAAATAATAATAATATTAAACCTAGTGCTAATAAAAAGAAATTTGATGAAAAAAAGCTAAAAGATATTGAAGTGAAAGAGGAGACAAGCAACATAAAGAATATTGAAGCAATAAGTTTTGAGGATTATATAGAGTCAAAACTAATAGAAACAAATAATATAGAGGAATTAAATCAAAGTATAGCAAGTATTTCAATCCAAAGACCTTTGAAGTATATAAATTTTATAAACAAAGGAAAATGCCACCCTATGCTTTTCTATAGAATAAACAGAAGAATTAATAATCTTAGAACAATACTGACATTAAATTCTCTATGTCATGGGGTGGGGGACAATTTGTACCCTCCATGAACTATACAATATAAGAGTTATAGTGATATTGAAAGATAAGTATATATTTATAATTGGCAATAAATGATTGTAAATTAATATGAGTTCAATGGAAATATTTAAGGTATAAAAAACATCAAAATACTTTAATATTTAGAGTGTAAAATAGTCTTTGTAAACTTCAGAAGATGATATAATAAATTATCATATTGAAGGGAGTATAGACTATGTCTTTTTCTAAGGATGAATTAAAAAAATATTTTATAAGGATTCAAATATAAAAACATCTGAGGATACTCAAAATGTATTGTTAGATTTGTTTGTATGGTTGCTTCAGCCGATGATTAAAGGAGAAATGGGTGAACATCTAGGATATGACAAAAATAACTACCAAAATAAGAATCATAAATTAAAAAAAGATAAATAATGTTGTATAAGTATTAGAAATAAAGGCTTTAAATTTGAAAGTTTTTATTTTTTATTATGCGTTGACAAAATATAGCCATAAGGAATATACTAACTTTATAACGATTTAATTATATGGTTATATTTCCGGAGGATAATTATGAATCAACAAGAAGTAAGTGTTAGAATCTTTAAAGCATTAGGACATCCTATAAGGTATAAAATAGTAAAGTTTTTGTATGATGGACCAAAGTGTGTATGCAAATTAAATGAAAATATAGAGTTTAGTCAAGCTAATTTATCTCAGCATTTAAAAATACTTAAAGAGGCTGGTGTATTACTATCTGAAAAGGTAGGAATGGAAACTCATTATAGAATTAGTAGTGAGGAAATAAAAAATATTATAGATAGTGTAGAGAAGTATGTTATGAGTTACTCTGATAACTCTAAATAGAATATATTAATAATAAATTTAGGAGGGTAAGATTATGGAAATTAAGATATTAGGAACAGGATGCTCAAACTGCAAGAAGCTGGAGGCTAATGCTAAGGAAGCTGTTGTAGAACTTAAGGTAAAGGCTAAAATTACGAAGGTAGAGGATATTAAAGATATTATGAAATATGGAGTTATGAGAACACCTGCTTTAGTTGTTAATGAAAAAGTAAAAATGTATGGTAAAGTTTCCACTGTTGATGAAATTAAGAAATATATTAACGATGAAAAATAATGGTGTACAATATTAAAACTGGACTTAACCCTATATTATAGGATAAAAGTCCATTATTTTAAAACACTATATAAGTATTTAATTATAAAGTTATAATTTAGATGGAGGGATAGTATGTTTACACTTATACAAATTTTTGCTGATTGGCTTATTTATACTGTGTTTGGACTTGTTAAAGAAAGTAAACTTGGTAGTTCTTTGAATTTCTTTGTATTTGATACTATAAAGATATTTATTTTATTGCTAATTATTATCTATGTAATCACTTTTATAAGGAGTTTCTTTCCTCCTGAAAAAACAAGAAAGATACTTGCAAGAAGTAAAGGAAGTACATTTATAGGACATATTCTTGGGGCTTTACTTGGTATTGTTACTCCATTTTGCTCATGCTCTGCAGTTCCACTTTTTATAGGATTTGTTGAAGCAGGAGTACCACTTGGAGTTACATTTTCCTTTTTAGTGGCCGCACCAATGGTAAATGAGGTTGCATTAGGGCTTTTATATGGTTTATTTGGAATAAAAATAGCTCTAATTTATGTAGTTTCTGGTGAAATTATAGCAATAGTAAGTGGTATCATAATTGGAAAACTAAAAATGGAAAAGCAGGTAGAAGATTATGTCTATGAAATGCAGGTTAATTCTGATGTAGAATTACCTAATCCAACTACAAAGGAAAGACTATTAGACTCATGGAGCTTTACAAAAGATTTAATAAAGAAAATATGGATATATGTGATAATTGGTATTGCTATAGGTGGCTTTATGCATGGATGGATTCCAGCAGGGGCATTGGCAAAATATGCTGGACAGAGTAATCCATTTGCAGTATTTATAGCTGTACTAATTGGTGTTCCGTTATATTCTAATGCTGCCGGAGTTATACCATTAGTTAGTGAACTTACAAGAGCTGGGGTTTCCATGGGAACTTCTCTTGCATTTATGATGGCTGTAACAGGATTAAGCTTACCAGAGGGGATTCTTTTAAGAAGAGTTTTAAAGCCTAAATTATTAGCAGTATTCTATAGTATTGTATCTGTAGGAATTATATTTATTGGATATCTATTTAATTTCATAATTAAATAGTGGGTTCTATACCAGGGCTATTAGCATATTTAGTCCTGGTAATTTAAATGAAATTGTTGGGCTTAAATGAATTAGGGAGGGTTTTGAATTATGGAACAAAAAATTATTAATAAAAAAAGTCTTATTGTATTATTAGGACTTGCTGGATTTATAGTTATGGCTGATAACTGGGTAGTGTCTCCAATACTTCCAACTATATCTCAGAATTTAAATATAGACATAGCAAAGGCAGGATTACTAATAACAGCATATATGATACCTTTTGGTATTTTCCAAATTATTTTCGGACCTTTGGCTGATAGATATGGCAAAAAACAAGTAATTACATTTTCGGTGTTGGCATTTACAATTGCTACGGGTCTATGTGCTTTAGGTTCAAGCTTAACAAGTTTAGCTTTATTTCGTGCATTAACAGGAATTTTTGCAGCCTCAGTAATGCCTATATCACTGGCGTTAATAGGTGATGTTTTTCCAATGCAAGAAAGACAACAAGCAATTGGTACTTTTATGGGATTATCATTTCTTGGGCAAGGATTAAGTATGGCTATAGGTGGTACAATTGCATTTTTCTTAAATTGGAGAGGGGTATTTTTGATATATTCTATAATATCTCTTATTCCTGCAATTTTGTTAATTAAAAATTATAAATTATTACCTTCAGAAAAGAATCCTAATAGTCAAATTATAAAGCCTTATATAAAACTTATTTCTAATACTAAAAGCTTATTTACCTATATAATAGTGATTCTTGAAGGAATGTTTATAGTTGGAAGTTTTTCGTATACTGGTTCTTTTATTTCTAAGATATATCATTATAATAATCTTTACATTGGTTTCATAATGACTGGGTTTGGAATTATGTCAGTAATCGGTGGAAGAATGGGTGGGAAAATTACAAGTAAGATTGGTCAGCGTAAAGTTCTTAGTTTGGGTCTTATTTCAGCATCACTTGCTGACATTATTATATGCTAATCCCTTAGTTACAAAAACTAATAAGTCCTGAGTATTTGCCACGGCTGCAGTTTTACCGCATACACCATTTACAGTGCAGCCCTTACCTCCTGCAGCTTCCTGACATTGAAAACAAAACATATTTGACATAATGTGCCTCCTAATTTATATTTTTTATTTAATATTGCTACTTGTTAAATCCATGGTTTAATTATATTATTTAACTAGATACAATTCGGTATCTCAGGATACAAAAAGGAGAACATTAAAAAATGATTGACGCATATATAGATATAATTAAGGAATCTCTTTTATTCCGTGGTATAAAAAAGAAGAGATATACTCACTGCTGAAATGCTTAACACCAAAAATAAAAAGCTTTGGCAAAAATGAATCTATAGTAAATGCCGGTGAGTCAATTGACAAGTTTGGCATGATTTTAGAAGGTGAGGCCATTATCGTTAAAGAAAATGCCGAAGGAAATAGAGTTATTTTATCAGTTCTAAAAAAGGTGATTTATTCGGAGAGATGCTTGTCTTTTCAAGCAACAAGATATGTCCTGTAACAGTGTGGGCACAATCCCCCTGCAAGGTTCTATTTCTTACTAACTCAGACCTGATAACCAGGTGTGGAAATAATTGTTCCTGGCATATTTCCATGCTTCAAAACTTTATGAAGATGATATCTGATAAATCTTTAATGCTTAATAAAAAAGTTCAATATTTATCCATAAAAAGTATCCGGGGCAAGATTTGCACCTATTTGCTGGATCAATATAAGATTACGAAAAACGTAAATATGACGCTCTCATTAAAGAGAAACGAACTGGCCGATTTCTTAAATGTATCCAGACCATCTATGTCCAGGGAAATATGCCAAATGAGAGATGAAGGCATAATTGATTTTCATTTGTCAGCCTTTAGAATAAAGGATATGGAAGCTTTGAAAAGGTATTGTGAGTGAATAAATTTATAGGCATCGGTGGATATCCCATGAATCCATATTTTCCAAATATAAAAGCATAACTCCAAAATTCACAAGGCACTCTGTAAAGAAACAACCCAGAGTGCCTTTTTAAAATTTAATCCATAACCTCACTGACTCTTCCAACAATACCGCCCTCAAGCATTACTTTGATTCCATGCGGATGATTTGATGAGTTTGTAAGAATTTTAAATACAATTCCCTCAGTTAGTTTTCCGGTTCGCTGGTCCTGCTTTTGAACAACCTTTACCCTGGCACCAAGTTTAATATTTTCTCTTTTTGTACCATCCATAATCATTCTCCTTCTACTATTTTAATATATACTATATACCATCATGGGCCTCGAATTCAACCGCGCTATTAGTTTGAAGGAAAATGAACCACACTTTAATTTTCTAGGTAAAGTAGTTAAAAGTCCTTAATTCTTATTGCATTTATACAATTTGAAATGTATTCGTATTTCTTCAGACCCAAATCATGGTTAGAAACCACTTTCCAAGGATATGTTCATACGGCCTGATACAAGACGCCACACAATTTCAATTGTTATAATCTGAATAGGAATCATAGCAGTACATTTTATCAATCTTGCAGGTAGCAGTATCATTATACCTTTTCCTGTAATCATCCAAAGCCATACCGTATCTAATCCAAGATTAACAAATAGTGATATTATAATCACTGCAGCACTTATCCTAAATAAATTTACAGTTTTGTTGTATAGAAATGCCCCATAAACTATTCCGCTTAAAAACGCTGTAAATGTGAACCCCGGGAAATAAGCTCCTGACGGAAAGATTACCATTCCTATAATATCAGCTAACGCAGCTGATATTCCACTGGAAATAGGACCTAGCATTATGGCAGAAAGCGCTACAGGAAGAAATGTAAATCCTATTCTTATTATAGGAGTTTGAATAGAAATGAACCTGGTGAGAATAACTTCTAAAGAAATGAACAAGCTTAAATAGACTAGTTTCTTGGTATTTATATTTTTCATATTGAATATCTCCTCTCAATATCACCTGATTAATTACCCCTAAAGAGAAGGATATTCCCTTTAGTAGCGGAATGCGACAGAGGCAACGCAAATCAGTTAAGATCTTTCGTTCAGATGCAAACTTCCCGTCATCTGACACTTAACGTGCCCTGTCTACTCTACTTTTCTTTTATATCTTGTATTTGATGTGATTATTTCTTTTATTTATGGTATATTTTTCTTTTAAACTGCAGCCTGGCTTTGTTTGTTTTGCCCTTCTTTTTTAATTTCTGCTGGTTTCTTTTTTTTCAGGTATACAAACCAGTATACCGCTGCTACAAATATTCCGCCTCCCACTATGTTTCCAAGGGTCACCGGAATTAAATTGTTTACTGCAAAGCTACCCCAGTTGAGGTGTGCAAGTTTCTCAGAAGTTACCCCAAGTGTTATTGCAGCATCTGCAAAAGCCTTTGTGTTCTTTGCCATAATACCTGCAGGAATATAGTACATGTTTGCTACACTGTGCTCAAAGCCAGAAGTTATAAACAGCCATATAGGAAAAAACACTGCCAAAATCTTGCCCGCCATGTCTTTGGCCCCATAGCACATCCATACAGCAAGGCATACCAGCCAGTTGCACATTATTCCAAGGTAAAATGCTTGCATAAAGCTCAACCCTACTTTATAACTGGCAATTTTTATGGTCATTCCTCCAAGAAGTCCTGCACTGCTGCTGTACAATCCTGATTTATTCATCATGTATGCAATAAATACAGCTCCTGCAAAGTTGCCTAAATACACGAAAAACCAGTTCTTAAGCATAGCCTTTACATTTACTCTTTTATCCAAAACTCCTGCTATTATCATTGTATTTCCTGTAAAAAGCTCTCCTCCTGCAACTAATACCAGCATAAGCCCTGTTCCAAATATTGCTCCTGCTAAAGTCTTTCCAAGACCGTAGGTATCAGGTTTTGCAAACAGGTTATAAGCTGCCATATTCGAACCCTCTGCCGCAAAAGCTATGAAAGCTCCAGCTAAAATACCAAGAATAAACATGTTAAGTGCAGTTAATTTGGTCTTTTTTACCCCTGCCTCTATGGTATACTCCGCAATTTCAGCGGGGGTAAGATATTTTTGTTCATCCATATCAAATTCTCCAATATAACTCATATTCATAATATTGTTGCAAATAATAGTGATTGGACACTATTTTGATTAGCTGGAGAGTTAGTTCCAACCACTATTAATTAATTGATTAACTATAATCTTGTTCTCAAGGCTTTATCAATTCTTTCCAAAGCTTTTTCAATGTTTTCTACTGAATTTGCATAAGACAATCTCAGGTGGCCTTCGCCACAACTGCCAAAACTAGCTCCTGATAAAGTTGCAACCCCTGCTGTATTAAGAAGATAGCTTGCTATTTCCTTACTAGTCATTCCTGTTTCTCTTATATTTGGGAATGCATAAAAAGCACCTTCAGGTTTTTTACAAGTTATACCCTTTATAGAATTCAATCCATTAACTATAACCTAAATTCCACGTGCATTTTTTATTAGCTTAAAAGAACACTATTTCACGAAGAATTTAAACTGATACTCCCACATTGTAACATTATTTACCACCACCGAAGAAATAATTAATCCTAGTAGGTTTTAAATTGCCTACTAGGATATTTTAATACTGTTTTGCAACATATTAAAGGTACTAAAATTTTGACGCTTACATTTAAATACATCATATGTTAATGTTCAACGTTCCAATTAATCTAAGACATAACATTCTAGTGCCAATTTAAATACATCATATGTTAATGTTCAACTGGTTTGATTTAATGCAAAATATGGTTTCTGTTTAATTTAAATACATCATATGTTAATGTTCAACAATAAATAACATATAAAGGAGGATGATAATTTATGTATTTAAATACATCATATGTTAATGTTCAACATTTAATTTTTATTGTATCTTTTTGACATCTTTTTATTTAAATACATCATATGTTAATGTTCAACATAATATTAGAAGTATTGAATTTTTAATATTATAAATTTAAATACATCATATGTTAATGTTCAACAAGTAAAAAAGATTGAATTCATTGTTTTGAATTCATTTAAATACATCATATGTTAATGTTCAACTATTTGCATATTATACCAAGAGTAATCTTAAGCGGATTTAAATACATCATATGTTAATGTTCAACGGCAAGGTATGGTGAACAGGCAATGAATAAGATGAATTTAAATACATCATATGTTAATGTTCAACGAAGAATATTCTTTTTTCAATTCCTTTGTCATTTTAATTTAAATACATCATATGTTAATGTTCAACAATTGGCAAAAGATAAAACAACACGTTGGCATTTATTTAAATACATCATATGTTAATGTTCAACAAGAAATTATGGAAGTTCAATTAAAGGATTAAGTATATTTAAATACATCATATGTTAATGTTCAACTGACCATAAAAAAGTCAATACAATGCGTCTTTTATCGATTTAAATACATCATATGTTAATGTTCAACATAAGAGAATCAAAGAATTAGGAGGTAAAGGAATAATTTAAATACATCATATGTTAATGTTCAACAGTATTTATGTTGAAAATGTAAATACAATTAAATAATTTAAATACATCATATGTTAATGTTCAACGTGGCAGTAACTTATTTTGATACGTATTTACTTACATTTAAATACATCATATGTTAATGTTCAACAAGTTGAAGAAATAAAAAATATATTGGAGGAATTATTTAAATACATCATATGTTAATGTTCAACTAATATGAATCGAGTAACTTATACTCATTATGAACTATTTAAATACATCATATGTTAATGTTCAACGGCAAAACCTCTGTTTCTAAAGAAACTTTGGCACATTTAAATACATCATATGTTAATGTTCAACAAAGATAGATTTAAAGAATGGAATTATATTTGATAATTTAAATACATCATATGTTAATGTTCAACTTACGTCTTTTGCAAATACTGCTGTTCTTATTGCTATTTAAATACATCATATGTTAATGTTCAACTTTTATTATTGCTGTGCTGCTGTATTGCTTGCAACATTTAAATACATCATATGTTAATGTTCAACTTCCGTTTGGCCATTCCCAGCGTAAATTGATTCATAATTTAAATACATCATATGTTAATGTTCAACAAACGTTATATTCCGTTTTACAGAGTCTTTTTAATATTTAAATACATCATATGTTAATGTTCAACAGTTGAAATGTTTAATAAATAATATTAATATTATATATTTAAATACATCATATGTTAATGTTCAACTTTTATTATAGAAGGTGTTCAAAAATGTTTTAATTCATTTAAATACATCATATGTTAATGTTCAACTTAAAATGAAACTGGGGATGTAAATTTAAAAATATTTAAATACATCATATGTTAATGTTCAACGTTTATCGTCTACTATTTCAATAGGCTTCATGTAAATTTAAATACATCATATGTTAATGTTCAACGTGATGATACTATAATTACAAATAAATACAATAAATTTAAATACATCATATGTTAATGTTCAACTATTCATGAAGATTTTTGGCTCAATGGAGTTTGTATTTAAATACATCATATGTTAATGTTCAACGAAGATATCAGAAACAATTATAGTAGAATTTAAATAATTTAAATACATCATATGTTAATGTTCAACGTTCCAAATGGGGAATATGAGGCTATCTGTGTTGAATTTAAATACATCATATGTTAATGTTCAACTATGTGTAGAATAGGAACATTTAAGATGATAGTAAAATTTAAATACATCATATGTTAATGTTCAACAAATAAGACAGATTATATTACAAGAGATTAAAAAGATTTAAATACATCATATGTTAATGTTCAACATAAATATGCTTTTGGAAAAAAGGGGTTCAATAATCATTTAAATACATCATATGTTAATGTTCAACTTGCAAGCAAATGTGGCGGATTAATGTGGGCTGATGAATTTAAATACATCATATGTTAATGTTCAACTTGAACGGAGTAAAGGCAATAAAACAGAATGATTTATTTAAATACATCATATGTTAATGTTCAACCAAAATCGTAATCTCGCTGGTCATAGTCATTAAAGATTTAAATACATCATATGTTAATGTTCAACTTTAAGTGCAAGTCTTACTGAGTTAAGTGGTCTATATTTAAATACATCATATGTTAATGTTCAACGGTAAGTTTTATAAAGTATAAGAGACATTAAATCAATTTAAATACATCATATGTTAATGTTCAACGCTTTCCAACGTTCTAAGGTACATAGTCCTTTATAATTTAAATACATCATATGTTAATGTTCAACAGGTTACATTTCTATTTCAGTATCAATAAATAAAATTTAAATACATCATATGTTAATGTTCAACATTATGGAAGACTTAGATTTACATGAAGCAAAAAATTTAAATACATCATATGTTAATGTTCAACTTTCAACTCTAGTAATTAAATTAGTATTATTTATTATTTAAATACATCATATGTTAATGTTCAACCACTGTAAAATAGCCATTATTTATTTTTTATTATACTCTTTTAACCCGCATTAATAAAGGATTTCGCGGAAATTTTTCCAACCGATTTTCATTTTTTCAAAAAAGTATATAAAAAGTGCTTCAAGGTATTGATTTGCAATAGATTGAACCACCTTTATTCATTTTAATGGTTGGAAAAATTCATTTATTTATAGTCACTAAAATTGTAACTTAAAGTATTAAATCCTCTGTATTTTTTTCATTTATCCCTAAGGTTTCCTCATCAAAGCAATCACCATTTATGAGCTTTATTATCGTTACAAAGTCTGTACCTTCAATTATTTTATCGATTTCATTCTTCAACTTTATTAGATTGGCTGGGGTTATTGTACCCCTAAACACAGAATTTTGGTGATGGTAAAAATACTTCTTACATACCTTAAAAACCTTATTTACTCGCTTTTCATTTACATCGTAAAAAACAAAAGCATAATTAAAATTAAAGTTTTTCCGCATTAAACCATCTCCTTCAAGCTAAAGGGCTTAAATTCCTTACCTTCAAGTATAAATTTTATAAGCTTGTATCCATCCAATTTTATTGCAGTTTTGTAGGATATCTTTCTCTTCAATTTATTATGCTGAAAAACCTCATCAAATCTTTCTTCTATAGCTTGTACAAATATCTTTTTTCCAGCAGTATTTAATAAACAATAATTATATTTTCTATCAAAATGCTTTGTAACCTGAAGCTTTTTAGTATTGACCAGTTCAAATATAGTTTTATATACTATTGCTGGCTTAAATACTTCCGATAAATCCAAACTTAACGAAAATCTGCCCTCGGATGGCTCGTGTAGAAAACTTATAGTTTGATTTAAATGGGTATTGTAAATTTGAGCCACAGTTTTAGAATACAAAATAGAATTTCCAAAAGAAATAAGAGCATTCATAGGATTATCTGGCGGTCTCTTTACCCTTTTATTAAATACAAACTCCTCTGGAAGGAAATATTTAAAGTCACTATAAAATCTTTGCCAAACTTCACCTTCCACTCTAAGTATCTGTTTTATATTTATCTTATCATTTTGCAAATACAGAGGGACAGCCTTTTTTATCCAATCTAAAGTCTCCTTAAGTTCACTTTTGCCATGTCTGTAGTAATGATATAAAACCTCATATATGTTATCTGCAATCCCCTGCACAAAAGCCTTTGCTATTACATTCCTTTTATTTAAAAATGCCTCAGCTTGCTTTATAGTTAAGTTACCGCTTACAAGATTCTCTTTAGGGTAAAAAGTTCCGCTGTAATATCCGTAATAATTAAAAAAATGAATTGTAATACCTGCTTTAGCTGCCAAATCGAGGAATCTGCTGTTAACATTCACTTCATTCATACAGTATATTTCTTTTACCGATTCTATAGGCAAATAAGAATTACCCTTTTCATTTTTAAATAATATGGAATTATCTTTTCTTTTAATATCTCCCATACTCATAATATATTTTGTTCCACTGCTCACCATTTCCACTTCCTCATCAGCTTATTTTATAGATTGCCAATTATTCACACCGAATCCACAGCCTTTGAAAATTAAATGACTTAAATTTCATCCTAACACCTTATACATAACAGTATTCATAATACGCACACTTTTTGCACTTCTTAACTTCGTAGGTTTTAGGAGGCATATCACTTTCCATAAGTTCTTCCATATCTATCTTTAATTTTTCCAATTCTTTTTCCAGTTCTCCCGTAAGCTCAATATATATTATTTTTTTATTTTGCTTGTTTTTTTCTTCAAATTCAATTTTGCCTTTTCTCTCAATGCCTTTGTCCTTCAATATCTTTAAATATAGGAGTACTTGCCACTTCACAGCTTCTATGTCAGCATCAGATTTTTTTATTTCAACAAGATATTCATCAGTTATTTTATCTATTTTCACATTATCTATTGAAATTTCAGTATTCTTTTTACCCTCGCTTTTAAGCTCATGAAGAATTTTACCAATACGGACATCATCACTGTTATCTTCAAGATTGATTCTATTTCCATGAAGCCAAAATTGCCGTTTGCAGTGGAAATAATAGTTTATTAGCGTTCCATTTATTTTCATAACATATCACATCCAATTGTCTCACTTTTGTTTAATTTATCTCTATCAAACTTACCTTCTGTAAAATAATCTTCTCCATTTTTATATAATATATATTTCCAGCAAAATCATTGTATGAAATAGATAAATGTTTTACCTTATATATGAAATAATTCATCTTTTCATTTACTATAGAAAGCTTAACCTTCTTTTCGGCGTACCCAAGTTTGTTATCCTTTAGCAGTTCAACGTATTCCTCCCAAACTTCATACCCATTTAAGATTTCACTATTTTCAAGCTCTATATTTCTGCTTAAAAAAATTTGATACTCCTTATCCTCATCTTCTATAAGCTGCATCCTTTTTTCTATACCCTGGAAATCTAATTTTAAAATCATATCTTCTCTAAATTCATCAATATTTCTATCATTTTCTTTGCTTAAGCCTTTTTCTATTCTTTCCATAACTAAATCATAAAATTTAGAAAAATCTTTGTTTACTAGCATATCTCTTATTTCTTTATTTAGAAGCGTAATGTCTTTTTCCTTTCTATAATCTCCCTTATAAACATAAGTGGCTTTATCCAGATTAAAAAAATATACCATACCGCCTTCTGGTTTTTTACAGGAACGATTTATTCTTCCAAGAAACTGCTCCTCTGCATCCAATATAGACATATCCTTAAAACCGATGTCCATATCAATATCCACACCAGCCTCTATAACCTGTGTTGCCACAAGAATTATATTTTTTTCCGTTTTAACCTGTTTTATTATTTTATTTCTTTCTGCCTTATTATCATCACCTGTTATAAGCAGCAGCTTTCTTTTTAGCTTTTCACTTTTATTGATTTCAATCAAAGCTTTAAAGAAATCCATAGAAGTATTCTTACTTATAAATTCAATTAATATGTTCTTATTAGAATTTTTGATATAGCTATAACTTTTTCCTTTATTTTTTCTATTGGAGCTTCTTCGTTTAGCAATGAAAAATCTAATTTAACCCTATTCTTAAAAAGTGGATTTTCAAAATAGTTACTTCTATTTTTAATCAACTGCACAAAGCTCTTATCTGAATCAGTTAATTTATCAAGCCTTGGAAGGGTTGCAGACATTATTATTATTTTAATATTAAGTACCTCAGCATATTTTTTTAAGAATATAATTATTTCCTTCCAAAGATTGTTTCTATAACTTTGTATCTCATCTAGAATAACTACACTGTTTGCAAGATGTGCTATTAGGAACACTGCTTCTCTACTGTTTCCAAATAAATGAGTAAATAAATTTACGTGCGTGGTTAATACAATAGGATAATGAAAAAATTGTCTATCTAAAAGTGATTTATCATAATCTACCTTTCTCTTTAACTCTTTATTATATATTTCCTTATCGTCCTCTTCTTCATCCTCTGTCATTATTGGTGTTATAGAATTTATAACCGCTATTTCTCTTTTTATTTCCTTATTGTTTTGAAATATATCATCCAAAGAATTTTTAGTCTGCTCTACTAAAGTATTAAATGGAAATATATAAAAAATCTTATTTAAATTTTTACACTTTTCAAGCAATTTAAAAGCTAAATTTATTGAGGTATTAGTTTTTCCAGCCCCTGTAGGTGCTTCTAAATAAAATATACTCTCATTAATTGTTTTTTCTAAATTTTCCTCCGCCTCCAAAAACATTTCCGTCCTAAGTCTATTTATATCATTTTTCTTAAAAGGACTTTCTCCATTTCCCTTTAAAAATTCTTTATGAAGTTGTATTTTTTCATATATTTCGCTATTTTTATAAATAGAGTAGTACTTATTTATATCTTTAATGGTACCCATATAATCTATTTTTTTGCCAGTACTGTAATTTGAGGTTGCATAAAAATCAGAAGCTGTAAGAAGAGAAAAAAGAAGCTTTGAATAAATATATACTTCAATGGATTTCCACTTTTCATTCTTTTCAATATCTAACATTGCTTTTTCTATATTTTTATATACTTTTTCAAAAAAGCCATCAGATTTTTCTTTAATTTTCCCTCTATAGCTTCTATACAAAGCTGATTTTTCTTTATAATCACTAAACGCATCAAAAAACTTTTCTCTAAACTGTGCAAGGTTTTCTAATGTTCCATGATGCTTTGATATAATGTATGAATTTAAGGTTAAAAACAAAATGATTGTACTTGAACTACTTTTTTCTATGCCCTTAACCCTTTCTAAATAATAATCAAAATATATGCATGCAGAAAGCATTGAATGTTTAGAATGCACAGTAAGAGTATCTATATCCTTAAATTTCTCATTTTTCATTTTAAAAAGCTGAAATTGTTCATTAACCTTACCAATATCATGGATATATATTGCATTGACTATTAGTTCCTTCCAAAGCCCTATTGCCACTTTATCTGAAGGTTTAAAAAAACTTCCTTCGAGCCGCAAAAACACATCATCTAAATTTTTTTCTGCGCAGAGCTTTAAAAAATAACTATAGACTAAATCTATGTGATTTTTGAGCTTTTCTCTTCCATCTTTCTTTAAATGCGCATAAAACTCGTCTAAATCCGAAACATTTTTCTCTATATCAAATTTTTTTACATCCTCAAAATACATGGCTGCCTCCTAAAATAAAAATAGATTTTTATCGCCAGATGAATAAACCTTGCACTTCTCTTTTAATTCAAGTCTGGCATTAGTAAATACCATTCTCTCTGTTATATATTGATTTGTGCTTTCCTCTAGAAGTACAGGTAATCTTTCTTCGTATTTCCAAACAATCTCTTCTTCTTCAAATAAATCTAAGCTATCATTCTTCAATATTTCAAAGTGCTTTTTAAAAAACAAGCTATGAAGCTTATTAACTTCTTTTTCTTCATGAAGTTCTACTTCTTCTACCTCTTCTATATCAGCAAAATGATCATTTTTCCCAAGGTATGGCAGAAACACGAAGCTGCTTTTCTTAAAACTTCCTGCTATTTCCTCACCATATATATTTGGATTAAGCTCCACGTATATTTCCCAACGCGGTTTTTCAAGCCATTGCTCTGTAACTATTAAATTTCCTCCTGCTTCCTTTGAGGCATATCCAACGGAATTATTGAAGCTCTGCACTCTCTTAGGAATATAAGCTCTTTCATTTAAAGGCACTATAGCTATTTTTATATCCTTAAGCTTCTCATAAAACTCTGGATAAACAGTTTTTTTATCCTGCTGATTATAACCACTAAAGCCTAAGGCAGCACCGAGTATACCTAAAACTGCTATTTTGTGAATATTTCCATATGTAAAATACAAATATGTATTCACGTCTGGTTTCTTAAAAAAAGCCGTTTGTCCTTTCAGTGTAAATTTTAAAGCCTTCATGTTTTAGAGCACTTCCCTTGTAAAAATATTAAAATGCTTTGCCTTTTCTAGCGTATTTGCAAATTCAGTAGTTAGTGGATTATAGTATACTTCAATATTTAAAATTCTATCTGAAACCTTGCTTAATATGCTGTCAAAACCTAGAGTTATAATATTTTTATCTTCTCCTTTTTCAAAATGTATATATTGAGTTAAGTCTGGCAAATATAAATCTTCTTTTGTCTCAATGAAAATTGCAAGTTCATTTTCACAACCAAGCTTAGAATTTGTGTTAAAGGCTGTTGCTGATATTATTGCAGCTTCTTTAAATTTACTATAGTCTTCTTCTGTATATCCTTCTGTCACTTCCATTTTTACATAATCTTTATAGGCAAGTGGATTAATTACAAAAGGATAAAAATAATGTGCTTCGCTGCTTACAATTTTAGTTCCCAAGGTAGTTGAATTAGCAGCCTCTTTATCATCTTCTCCGCCAGTATTATTTTTTTCCTTGCTGGCATCCCTAAATGGTGATAATATTTGCTGCTCCTCAACGCTTGTATCTTCATATTTATTAAAGCCCTGACCTATCTGCACTGCCCCTGTTATAGCTATATTATTTCCTTCCTCTGCAAAGGTTGCTCCAAAATTTTTCACATCTACTGCACTAAATAAATTTGTAATAACTTTTTTACTATCCTTTTCTTTCTTTAAATCCTTCACCTCAAATATCTCTTCATATCTTTCTTTAAGAGATTTTGGTCTAACCTTTACGCCTTCCTTTTTATCCTCTTCAATTTTTAAGGATTTAATATACAGCACCTTTTCCCCTTTTTCATCCCACATTTTTTTCATTGGATATTTTAGTGCTTTATCACTTCCAAAAATTTCCCCATTAAATATAGACTTTGGATGCCCACTAAAATCGGCATTCCAATTTGCCATAACAGATTTTATTCCTATAACTCCGTAAACTCTTTTATTCATGATTTTTCCTCCCTCAGTTTCATTATTTTGATTTTCAACTTTATTTTTCTCATATATTAAATTGATGTAAAGATAACCTGCAACAAATAAATTTTCATTCAATTTTCCTTCTGGTATATATCCGCAAATCATTGACTGTAAATTTTTAAACCTCTTATTTACATCCCAAATGGCATAACTATATTTTCTCAGTAGATAAATTATTTCTTGTTTAAACCTTTCATTGCTTTTACAATTCAAGATAGGATTTATAAAAGAAAGATTTTTTTTACTTGATTTATTTAAGGATATTAAGTAACTAACAACTTGTCCCGCAGCAAAATAATACTCATCATCGCTTTCAAGACTAATTTCATTAGGATTTTCGCTATTGATTTTCCTTCTAAGCTTGTCTGCCAAACCTTTTAAGATATCTGCCATATTCTTCACTCCTTCAAAATATTCTAGTACACCATATCCAAGGTTATACTGTTCTTTTGCCCTGATTAAATTATTATTTCTAATTGAGTTCTTTATCAAACTCATTGTCAATTTTCCGAAGCTTTCTCTTATTACACTTGAATTTCCTTTATAAAACCATGCAAAAAAAGCTTCTCTATATATTAGCAAATTTTCCTTAACTCTAAAATCATTTAGTCTTATATCCTTTGGCTTTGTAAAATAATTGTTAGACAAAAATTTATTAAATAAAACTGCATTTATATTAGCTTCAAGTTCTTTAAGATTTTCTATCTTATCATGCTTTAAAGCTGGTTTGACATTTTTATAATCAATTGGGATAACCATTTGAATTTTTAGATTTTTGATTTTAAATCTCATTCCTACTATGTTGTCAAAATCGTGAATTTCAAGTTCTTTTCCTTTCTGTATTCTCAAAAAATATCCATTAAAATTATCTTCTAGGAATTGCCCCTTAGGCAGGCATTTTATTTTATCGTCACTTATATATACATTGTTTTTTCCTTGGTTTGCATTATTCATTAAGTAATCAAAAAACTTTTTTCTGCTTACTTACTTCTTCAGTTGATATTAAATATGGAAGTGTGTTTTTGCGTGATTTATTTTCAAGATATGGCTTTTTAGCATTAAGTCCCATATTGTCATTTGGGAGTCCATAAGTTATACCTCTAATATCTATGTTATATTGCGTACTGTTGTATATGTTAGGAATTATATATTTTTTGCTTTCTTTTCTATATTCCTCAATATCTGCTTCAAAAAATATTTTAAGATAATTTTTTTCCTTGTTTCCGTCTCCAATTAAAATTTTTTTATGTGTTCTTTGATCCAACTTTTTATTTTTTTGCAGCTTTTCTTCATTTACCTTGCCACATTCCTTTTCAACTTCCTCATACATACTCTTCTTGTTTTTATCTTTTTCATATTTTTTCATAGGATTTAAAAGTATATCATAGTATGTATCTATAATATCTTCTGTAAGCTTTTCCTTTATGCTGTCCTTCTTTATAAAAAAAGACAGATAATTATTGCTGTGAATCAATCTCTTATTTTCTATTGATTTATTTGTATCGAAAATTTTGACAAATAGTCTCTTTCAACAAAATAACCATAATATTCATAAGTTCTATCAATGTTATTTTTACTCACTTTCAATTCTTGCTCTATATCTCCATTATCATTTACCAAAAGATAAGTTCCTTCTCTTAAATAATAATCATCTAAGATATAATTTTCTTTATCTTCATCATAAATACTATAAAACTTATCAATGCAATCCTTGAGCATGTCTTCTCACCTCCTACATCCATTTGTAGTTTACATAACCGTATCCCCTGGCATTCATTTCCAAAATTCCTGTTCCAAGGGCCAGATAAGCAATTTCCTGAGCTGTTGAATTTCCTGCTACATATAGTGTTACTTTATCTCCAAGCAGCTTTACGCCCTTGTAATTAACTCCTATAGGTTTTTTATTATCAAAGCTAATCAGTGTAAATAGCTCTATATCTTTATCTATTTTTTCACCTAAGATTTGGGCATATTTTTTTATTAAGTTATCTGTCAATCTTTTTTCGAACTCTTCTACAGAATGATTGTTTTTCCAATAGCCTTCTTCAAATTTTTCTATGCATGGTGTAATACTATATAGTTTTTCTATATTCTTTTTAGGAACAACTCTTTTCTGTACTGTCAAAACTTTAAGCTTATCAGTATATTCATTAACAAGCACCTTTTCAAAATGACTGCACAGCTTTTCATCTACAGTTCTTATTTGAAAACTATATATTCTCCCTTTAAAATAAACTTTATTTCTTTCGATTGGGTACAATGCGTTAAATACATATTTTTTGTAAGTATTTGTTTCGTGAAATTCTGCCAATTCTGAATTTTTAGTAAAACTTTTATCTATTAGTTCTGCTATTGATTGAAGGACATTTTTTTCTTCTATATTTTCAAGAAGATATGTTTTTAGCGAAAGTTCATATACTTTTAGCAATTTTGTTCACCTCCCCTTATGATATTAAAATCTTAATTGTATAAAATATTTGCATTAAGTAAAAAAATTATGGAAGGACATTATTTGTTTATTACTTTTAAGAGTTTTGTAAATCACTTTGTAATTATATTGTATATCTCCATAAATGGAATTTCAATACTATTTTTAAAAAATATATAAAAAACTTTGATATAAATAAAAAAAGAAACAATCATACATCTTTTATGACCATTTCTTCTTTTATACATTTTATGTTGATGTTCAAACTCTAATAAAAAATAGATAAAAAACTTATTTAAATACACCATATGTTAAAGTTAATCAATAAATAGTTGCTTTTTATTTTATTATAACCAATTTTACTCAATTAATAAAGTACTCTCTTAAAATTGTATAACCTATAAGTGCATAAATAATTTAAATACATCCTTATATTCTGTTTGGTTCATTATTTTTTCTATTACTGAATATTTGGTTTTTGAAGTCCTATGCGTTCTCGCGCAAACTTTTATCTATTTTATTATAGTTTATTTGTTTGGAGCATTATTTTTTTAATTGCCGAATATTTTGTTCATGAAGTCATATGCGCTCTCGCGCAAACTCTAGATGTGTACATTCTATGTTAAAGTTCAACAGTCTACTATCTCCAGTAAGTATAGCAATATGGACAATTTAAATACATCCTATGTTAAGGTTCAACTGGCAATGGGAAGAATACGATTGGAATTGTGATAAATTTAAATACATCCTATGTTAAGGTTCAACGTGCAAGTGGAACTCCAATCTATAACCATGGTGGATTTAAATACATCCTATGTTAAGGTTCAACATTATTTCTTGCTTTGTAAGTCCTATAAGATATTATTTAAATACATCCTATGTTAAGGTTCAACTAAAAGAAAAAGTCCATGAGCTTGCAAATCTTCCGGGATTTAAATACATCCTATGTTAAGGTTCAACGTGTGATGTTTTAGAGCTTTCATCACATCCTCTAAATTTAAATACATCCTATGTTAAGGTTCAACTAATCATTTATTTGCTGAGCTGGAGAGGCTCAGTGAATTTAAATACATCCTATGTTAAGGTTCAACCTAAAGAAGTAACGGAAAATGTTAAAAAATCGGTATTTAAATACATCCTATGTTAAGGTTCAACTATTTCACAGATGCGTATTTAATGCTTAAGGGCAATTTAAATACATCCTATGTTAAGGTTCAACGGTTTAAACATATACTCAAATGATAGAATATCTAATTTAAATACATCCTATGTTAAGGTTCAACATCATACCAGATCATAGTGTTGTAATCATAAATATTTAAATACATCCTATGTTAAGGTTCAACAGTACATAAGGTAAAGGAAAGGAAGTAATTAAGAAATTTAAATACATCCTATGTTAAGGTTCAACTATAGGTGTTTCTGGTATAAGCAAAAATCAGTTTACATTTAAATACATCCTATGTTAAGGTTCAACCATACATCAAAATCATCCCTGAAAGTGTTGTAATATTTAAATACATCCTATGTTAAGGTTCAACATTAAACAGGCATATACATCTAAAACTTTAAGATCGATTTAAATACATCCTATGTTAAGGTTCAACTTAAAGATAACAGGAAAGATAAATCCTAATGCAGTATTTAAATACATCCTATGTTAAGGTTCAACAGGCTTCAACAGCTACTTTGTATGGTGAATTCTTCATTTAAATACATCCTATGTTAAGGTTCAACCGGAAAAACATACACAATAGCGGACATTATTTTAAGATTTAAATACATCCTATGTTAAGGTTCAACGAGTTTCGTTATAACTTCCTGTCATTATCTTAGCTATTTAAATACATCCTATGTTAAGGTTCAACCATACTTTTGTCGACTTCATCCATCCTTCTTCTTGATTTAAATACATCCTATGTTAAGGTTCAACCAATTGTTTTTGATACAAATGGAGCTGAAAAATATATTTAAATACATCCTATGTTAAGGTTCAACGTGTGAGGATTTAAGAAGATTTGTTGATGATATATTATTTAAATACATCCTATGTTAAGGTTCAACTATGAAAAAAATTTAATTAGGAGGCAATAAGATAATTTAAATACATCCTATGTTAAGGTTCAACGAGATTAAAAGATTGGGTTAATGGCAACAATGATACATTTAAATACATCCTATGTTAAGGTTCAACTTGCTTTCCCAGCTAATGCTTTTATTTGCTTTTGTAAATTTAAATACATCCTATGTTAAGGTTCAACCATTTTGAGTTACTTCGCTATCTTTACCATATGCTATTTAAATACATCCTATGTTAAGGTTCAACCTTTGAATTTGAGATTTAAAATCATTTAGCTGTGTTATTTAAATACATCCTATGTTAAGGTTCAACTAACCATTCCCATAATTAGCCACAACGTTTATATTAATTTAAATACATCCTATGTTAAGGTTCAACACTAATGGCAACTTCCCAGCTATTTTAAAGACTTATTTAAATACATCCTATGTTAAGGTTCAACTATTAGAATGGCTATAAATATGATGTGCATGAATACATTTAAATACATCCTATGTTAAGGTTCAACCTGGTTTACTTCCTTTTCTAGCTGTTTATTCTCTTATTTAAATACATCCTATGTTAAGGTTCAACCATTATTGATGGAGGAGATACGGATTTAACACCTATATTTAAATACATCCTATGTTAAGGTTCAACTTGCAGTAACACTTCTAGTAATAAGCACTTGTCTCGCATTTAAATACATCCTATGTTAAGGTTCAACCCCCAAAAAATAAATATACTGGTATCAAATTTAAGAAATTTAAATACATCCTATGTTAAGGTTCAACTTAAAAACAAAATAAAAGGTTCTCTGAATGAGTCGCATTTAAATACATCCTATGTTAAGGTTCAACAATTTCTTGTGGGTCTTCTTGCTCACTTTCTAAGTCATTTAAATACATCCTATGTTAAGGTTCAACTTAATAACAAAAATAGAACAAGCTATAAAAATTACATTTAAATACATCCTATGTTAAGGTTCAACTTTTTTATTTGTCGTTTTCCAGAATGTGGTTTTTTAATTTAAATACATCCTATGTTAAGGTTCAACCGGGTATTTTCAAGATATGTATAAAAAATTAGACACATTTAAATACATCCTATGTTAAGGTTCAACTGTACTTGGTATAGAGGCATATTTTCAACCAGTATTATTTAAATACATCCTATGTTAAGGTTCAACTAATGGAACTTTTACTACAGCAGATGGCAAAACAGATTTAAATACATCCTATGTTAAGGTTCAACTTGTCATTAGATGTAGTTATTTTATTTACAACTTTATTTAAATACATCCTATGTTAAGGTTCAACAAATAATTAGAAACGAAGTAAAAATACCACGTATATATTTAAATACATCCTATGTTAAGGTTCAACTTTCTAATTTTTCTTTTATTTTTTCTTCCAAGTCATTTAAATACATCCTATGTTAAGGTTCAACATTTGCACTATATTTTTTTCTTATATGAATTACTTCATTTAAATACATCCTATGTTAAGGTTCAACGATGAAGGATTTAGTGGTGGAAATACACATAGACCATTTAAATACATCCTATGTTAAGGTTCAACCAGTTGCTAAATCCGGCAATCTTTCTTGTAAACTTTATTTAAATACATCCTATGTTAAGGTTCAACTGTTTTAGTGTTCATTTCCACACTTTCTTTCATTATTTAAATACATCCTATGTTAAGGTTCAACCTTCCACTTTCCCTTAAATCTGCTAGTATTGGTCTGATTTAAATACATCCTATGTTAAGGTTCAACAAGCATTTTCTTTTTTCAGTGTCTAAAACTACTAAATTTAAATACATCCTATGTTAAGGTTCAACCGAGACATATAATCAGCCATATTTAATGTAAACACATTTAAATACATCCTATGTTAAGGTTCAACCTAGTCATGTCCCTTTCGTTTGCTATTTCAATACATATTTAAATACATCCTATGTTAAGGTTCAACGAAAATTAAACCAAAAGACTCAGCTATAGTTATGGAATTTAAATACATCCTATGTTAAGGTTCAACTTTTGAGGTAGATAATGAAATAGTACCATTTTCTATATTTAAATACATCCTATGTTAAGGTTCAACTAGGTGTTAAGTATAAAATACTTAAGTCCTTCTTTTATTTAAATACATCCTATGTTAAGGTTCAACAAGGATATACTATATAATAAAAGGATGTGAATATTAATTTAAATACATCCTATGTTAAGGTTCAACAATATAATAGATGCTGTAGAGTTACGTATTGTTTAATTTAAATACATCCTATGTTAAGGTTCAACATACTTTTTTTATCTGTGGCTTTATAGTTAAAAGCTATTTAAATACATCCTATGTTAAGGTTCAACAAGCAAGTGCTAAAAAAGTTTGGCTTATATGTCAGTATTTAAATACATCCTATGTTAAGGTTCAACCACTGTAAATAAGCCATTCTTTATTTTTATTATACTCCTTTAGCCCGCGCTAATAAAGGACTTCATAGAAATTTTTCCAACCGATTTTCATTTTTTAAAAAAGCATATAAGAATCGCTTCAATGCATTGGTATTCAATGTTTTGAAACACTTTAATTTATTCTAGCGGTTGGAAAATTTCTTTTATTTAAACTCCGTCGTAATTTTCATCAAGTCTTCCATATCCGACATTAGTTTTAGTACCTATTCCAAAATCAAATAGTATTTTTTGAAATAACTTTATTTTATCTTCTCTTTTTATAATTCCTTTTTTAAGTTAAAACTAAAACGCCATACAACATTAAGCATTACTTTTAAAAACTTCAAAGGTGTTGGATTTTTCAAAGAATTTTGATGTATCAAAATGAATATTAAACCCAAAATTGGATATAATAATACAACATTGAAGGAGGATGAATCATTTTGGATAAATTAAGTATAGTTGGAATTCTTGTTGATAAGAGAACAAAGTCTGCCCCACAGGTTCAAGAAATACTAACAAAATACGGTGATAGCATTATTTCTAGATTTGGAACCCATGACCCAGGTGAAAGGGAGCATGGACTTATAACTTTAAACTTTCGCGACAAAGAAGAAACATTAAAAGCTATGATTCAAGATTTAAAAAATGTCGATGCCGTAGTAGTAAAGGTATTGATATGAAGTAACGGTAACTGATTAATTTTTTTAACAATTATAAAAACACACAACCTTTACATATCAATATAAAATACTGCATGAAGGCTGCGTGTTAATCTTTTATAACTAACTTTATTTTATGTTTTGTCAACTATATATGAAAATTTAATATTGTAGGATTTTGTAATCAAAAATCAAGAATTTTTTTCGTGACATTACAAATTTACAGTGCTTACTTTTCATAACTGTATCTTGAATTTAATAAATAAATTGATTTTCCATCATATGATTTAATTGTAATTTTCCCCGTTAGTACCATTATACTATTGGATAATGTTTTATTGTTTTCAGAATATTTCATAGTATCTAACATCAAATAATCTAAAGAGACATTAAGTTCCTTAGATTAAGCAAACATTCTATTTCATATTCTCGTATTTTAATATCTGTTTAATATTGTATTTCTCTACACTGCTTAGCTGTAAATCATATCCTTTAAAGCTTGGATTTGGTGCATACCAACTTTTTGCTTCAAAATAACTTTTAAAAGGCTCTTTTTTAAAAACATATCCGTGTCTTGCAAATATCTCATTTCTTGCCATCATAAGCTCATAACCTGTAAGCTTTTTAAGCTGAACATCCGTCACTTTATATTTATCACTATCTTGCAGGATATATTTGCTGCTCTTCGAAGTTTTGTGAACCTTTGTTACAGTTTTGCTTGAATTTGTTGTGTTTAATTTATCAACTTTTTTTCGCAGATGTACCAGCTAGTATTTTAAAATGAATAAAAATCATCAATATAATAATAAAAGCTGCAACTGCACCTACAAGCTTTGTAGTAGATTTTTTTACTTTTATTTCATTATGGTAATTTATATAATTATTCATTTTTTCATAATTTGACACAATACCAACTCCACTTTTTTTTATTTATAGCTTTGTTCAGTGCGCTTTGCTATGTTGAAAAATTTTACTTAAGGTAATTTTTAATTTTCTAATTCCTTTTGCTTTACTTTTATCTTCTCTAATTATAAACGCCCTTATGCCTTTCTCGCTTTCTTTTATAAGCTTATCTCTAGTTTCAGCATCTTGAAAGAAATGTAGATCTAAGTTTTCAAAATAATTTAAAAGTGCTTTTTTAAGATCATGTTCAGCCTGTTTTGAAAACAACTTTTCATACATGCTGCAAAGCCATATTACAAATTCCCTTGCTTCCTTTATTTCACCATTTTCCCATACATAGTTTATAACTCCATTAATATCGCATCCGGTACTATTTAAAAATCCACATGTTATCTTCAAATAATTTTCATTGTTTATTGATGTTTTATATGCACTTGTTATAGCCTTTTCTATTTTATTTCTATACTTTGAATCTTGTATAGCTACTCCCACATATGCAGCATCATCAAAATTTTTAATATTTACTACTTTTTTAAGTACACTTATAATTTCATAATTTTCACTATCTACATTTTGTGGTAACAAATTAATTTTTTCTATTGATGATATACTCATAAATTCAGGTTGTACTGTATTTATAAATATAGTAAATAATCCTTCAAGTATATCATTTAAAAAGTTTTTAAGTTCTTCATTTTTATGCTTGTATTTTAGCATTGAAATTTTTTTCATCTGCAAATACAAACTCATTTGCCATACAAATAGAAGGTGAAAAAAGCTTTACTGATTTTTCCTCAAGCTCTTCTGCTAAAATTCCAATGAACTTCGATGAAATTATAAAACAAAACTCAACAATTTGAAAATATTCTTCAAAGTTAGTACATTTTTCTATTAAATAATTTGCATATTCCCTTAAGCTCTTACTTACTTTTTCATTTTGCTTATTTGTTCTTATAAATTCCGCTAGAAGCTTTTCGTTCTTCGTTATACTCTCAAATAATTTTATTTTGCCTTCTTCATCATTTCTAAAGGCCGCTTCTTCTTCACTTGTTAAAAGTATTTTGCAGAAATCGTCATACTCATTTATATTGAGAGAATCAAGACAAAAATTGCTAACTTTCTCTATAAAATCGTTGATTTTTTCAGTATCCTTCATATTCCTCACTACAAAATCTAAATATTCATGCTGCTCAGTTTTAATTCCTTCCTTCAAAAATCTGTCTCTCACAAAATCAAATAAATAACCAGCATTTATATCTGTATTAATACTTTTTATCCCACTCCTAGATACAAATTCGATATGTATGAATTCTCTACTTTTATAATCTTTAGTGTAGGTTATAAAGCCAAGTTTCTCTCTAACTGCATATGGAAGAGATCTATATATAAACTTCAATAGCTCTTTTGCATAAAATGAAAGCATAGATACATCTACATCTAGTATTATATATATTTTCCTGTTTTGAAGCACTGAAATAAAGCATGCCATTACTATTTCTTTAAATGTATTTTCCTCAATTTTAAGCTTTGTAAGTAAATCTTGAAATGATGAAAATCCCATTTCCATGCTTTCCATTTCAATACTACGAATATCCTCTAAAACACCACCATATGCAATATTATAGCTATTTTTAAAACCATCTACATATATTATTTTATCAGGGTTTTTTATAAATTCTTCTTTTTCCTTCCTTCCAAGTACATAATTATGAGTAAAAAATGTACTCCTCTTTCCTTCAAAATCCTTTGGTACAAAAGAGGTTCTTCCAATAATCATTTCACCGGATGGAATATTAAATACAGTGAATGCCTTAGGAAATTTATCGTAATTACTTTCATTTAAAAGCTCTACTGGAATTTCATAAAAGCAATATTTATGAAGCACTTCCTTTACAAACTCATCACTTAGTCCCATGCTCTTTGCTACTGTATCATAGCCTGGATTATCACTGTAAATCCCACGTTTTTCCCTTGTATAATAGTGTTGTTTTATCATTTTTCACTGCCTCCAGGTATATATTTCATTTTGTACATAAGCCATAAAAATGGTTCTTCTACCCTCAAAGGTTTATTGTATTATTAATGTTTATTTCAAGATTTTGAGGATTACTTCCAAGAGCAGATACTCCAAAATATGATGTATTTCTAAAATACGCTTCCATTGCTCCTTTAAATGGAGAATCAGCCTTACCAAGAAATCTTTTCATTTCCCCATTTATATTTTCAAATTCATCTAAATCGAAATATATACTATGCTTATAGTTTTTAAATATATTGCTGTTTGGACTTAAGTACTCCGGATCATTTAAATTCTTAAGCATATCCGTTTTCGTGACAACCACTGCCGTTGGTATATCTGTTGCTGCCCCGCTTTCTTTTCCTATAAAATTTTCATAAAAATAAACTAAAATATCCTTTGGTTCTTGATATTTTGCAGTAAAATCCCCTTGTTCTTCTTTATTTAAAATATTTAATTTTTTTCTTAAGGTTTTCATTTGAAGTGGATCAACTAAAAATATTATTCCACTAGAATTTTTAATATGCTCCCCATGTTTATCTATATACGATTTATCTGTCATTCCTTCTCCTGGAACATCGTAAAATGCAAAGGTTATTGGAGGTTTTGTGTCATCCTTAAATCTAAAATTTGCTATAAGTGGATCTATGTGTTCTTTTGGCGTTGGTTCAAGCATCTTATTGTATTCAAATACTATCTGCTGATTTTCTTTTATTTCTTCATTATATTCCGAGTTTCCTGCAATAAGAGCTCCATTAAAACGCTCAGATACATAATGTTCTAAAACATAAAGAAGACATGTCATATAAACAGACTTTCCAACTTGAGATGCTCCTACTACAGATATTATGCTAGTAGGCCCTCTTCCAGAAGTTATTGGGAGTTCATTATGACAGTATGGACACAATCTCTTATCTGTTGTCACATCATATTTATCCTTAATCTCTAAAATAACACCATCAACTACTTTTATATTCCCTTTGGGAAGGCTTTCTGGCTTTATTATAGGATTAAGCTCTGGAACAGATGACTTGCCTATTTTTTGATTATAGTTATTTAACTCCTCATCCACAGTTTTTTCGTATTCTGGATCGCCTTCTTCGCTGTGCTCTGCTCTAAAAACCACATTGTTTGACTTGAACTTTTTTAAAGCAAAATGGACATATTATATCATAAGTTCCCTTACGCATATTTACATTTGATATTTTAGTCTTATTATCTTTCCCTCCAAATATTTTATTAAATAAAGCCACTTACATCACCTTTACCTTCGCTTCAAAATATATTTGCTTCCACCTTTTTGGGCATCATTTAAAAACACTTTTATATATTCATCCTTACCTATTTCAAAAGACTGCATTTCATTTTTCCCAACATGAAAATTAGCTGGGAACTGAAACTTTAAGCCATCATCGATGCCTGTTGGATATGCACCTTTCTTTTTAACATAGCAAAGTGTATCTTTACTTATTGGTATATCTACAAATATAATTAATTGAACATTTTTCATTTTTGAAAATAATTTTTTATGCTCCGCAATGTCATATATAATTTCAGGTTTTCCTGTACACACTGTAATTTGATTATCTTCATCTAATTGTTTTATTAAAATTACATCCAATTTTTCTTCTTTTGCTGGAAATACAATAAACTTATATTCATTTATATCTCTTATTTTTTCAACATATCCATTGAATTCCCTGTATTCATCCTTTGTATACAGTTTTACATTTTTTTCGTTTATATTAATCTCGTCTATATTTTTAGAGTTTCTTTGCTTAAATATATAAACAATATCAGAATTTCTCTGCCACCTCCACGTTAGTGTTAGGATATTTTCATCAATCTCTGCTTTTAAATCCGTTATCCTTCCATCCTCTGCATTTAATTCTCGTATTTCCAAAAAATCACCCCCGTATTCAGAGAACAGAGTACAAAGTACAGAGGACAGTGAAGGTTGATTTTCTGCTAACGCAGAAAATCTAAAACCTAATGTGCTGCCGCCAAAACCTGCAATATCTTCACATCAAAGCTGAATTTATAAGTTCAAAGATTTATCCGATGCAAGGAAGATAAATCCTCCTTCACTCTACTCTCTACTCTTTACTCTGCTTTAGCTAAAGCTGTGTCTAGAATTTTTATTGTCTTTTCCAAAGCTGTGCAAATTTACTTCTCCACTTCTCTTTTTACTAAAAGATTTTCTTTCTCCACTGCCTTTTTCATCATAAGCCTCACGTGCAAATAAGGTAAATAAAACTGCTATTACTAAATCTGCAAAAAATCTATACATCGTGCCATGCCAAGATACATTGTTAAAACCAATTTCAAGTATTAACCCTGCAATTATTCCAGCAACAATTCCTCCTATTATGAATCCTTTTAAGAGATATTTGTTATCAAGAACAAAACTAACAGCTGAGGAAATTAATACTGCAATTAAAGTTATAAAGAAAACCCTTAAAAATCCATAAAATATGCTTCCTTCACGAATTCCATTTCTTTTATCATTTAAAATTCTTTCTTGTCTATCTCTATATATTTTAACAAAAGTATTTTTTATATCCTTAACATCTTTTACATTATAATAGTCCCCACCCGATGCCTTAGCTATCTTTTTAAGCATATAAAAATTATCACCACTCGACATTCCAACTGTATAAACTGGTATTTCATTATCATTATAAGGTTTCATTGTTTTATCAAACTTATTATCTAGATTATAATTGTCTCCTCCATCGGAAAGCATTATAACCATTGGATTTCTGCCACTTTCTTTGGACCTAGTTATTTCGTCATAAGCCATATTAAGTGCTTCACCCATATTTGTATTTCCATATGGATTTCTATACTCTTGAAGCTTATTTATTATATCTTCTTTAACAGCTTTGGTGACATAGGACATCTCTTTTACCTTTGCTGCATGATCGTCAAATTTGTATACCGCAGCCCTATTTCCACTGTTCATGCTATTTAAAAGGTTATTTACTGCATCAAACCTTTCGTTATTAGGATCTGTTTTAGACATACTTCCAGAGGTGTCTATAAGAACTACAACATCATTTATAATTTTATTACTTTGTTTAAAAGATAGCTCGTACAAAAATTGAAATAATGTTCCCGCTGCAAAAGTTACTACTAAAGTACAGGGAATTAAAAATTTAAAGGATAAGCTGACATAATCCCTTCTCCACTCCTGTCCATTTATTCTTGGATGAATGACTTCTGCCAATAAACACATTAATCCTACTAAAAGAGAAAGTATTCCAAAGTACAAGCCTATAAGTAAACTGTGAGGCATTGTGTACTTAAATGAATCCATAAGTATTTCCCCAATTACAAAAGCCACTGCCCCACCAATTGCACTCATTAAAACCATAAGCCAATTTATTTTTAATTTCATAAAACTTCTCCTTATCTATACTTCTCCATGAAGCTTATATCCTTCTTTTAAAGCCTCTTCATAATATTTAATGGAGTTTTTATAATATATTAAATCCTTTATTTTAAAACCTCCCATTAAAGTAAGTTTTTCAATTCCAGTTGCCCTTCTCTCATGAATATATCCTATTTCACAGCTTTTTGATTCCTTATCAAAATTATATACATATTTTATAAAATCACTGCTGTAATCGCCAAAGAAATACTTTTCCTCATACTTTGTAACATTATAATCAATTATAAATGCCTTTGGAATAGAATTATTTTCAAGTATAGTGCATAAATTTTTAAATATTTCATCCTTAGTTGATATTTCTCTATTGTAAGCTGCAGTTGATATATTGGTTCTTTCACTTAACTCATCCTCAAAAGCCATTGAAAATTTATTTTCTGTAAGTATATATTTTAAACATATATCTTGAAGCTTATATAGCATCTCATCTATTCCAGTTTTAATTACGTCATACACGCTTCCTACAAATTCTTGATTGAAATAAAATCTTTTTCCAAACTTTTCTTTAAGCTTTGATAATTTTTCTTTTACTATGCTTTCATAATATTCTCTTATATTTTGGCCTATATAGTTATCATTTTCCTTTATAAGCTCTAGAGTATAACCATCGATTTTTTCTTTAGTTACAATTAATTTTTCTATCAATTTACTAAAAAATGTGTTTAAATTTGAAAGTTCCTCCATACAATTCTTAAGATAAGTACAATTTAACTGCATTTTAAGCATTTCTATTTTTCTAAGATATACTCCATTAAATATCTGATTTTTTATATTTCTTGTAATTTCGCCTTTTCCAAGCACTGCTTTTAAAAAAGGGGGCCTTTTTATTTCACTTTCATATATCTCATCAATTTCGCTCTGAAGCTTTTTTATAGAAATTTCATATTCTTTTATTCTTTCGTTAAGCGTATCTATTATTTCATCATCTTTAGTACATAAATATGCTGCATACACCCCAAGCGTAGGATCTTTGGATATTTTTTCTATATCCTCACTTATTTCTTTTCTAAAATTTACACCACTTAATTTATTACTTGCATATTTTTCAAAATTTGCTTCATAGAACTTTTTGCACATATCATCGTATAGTTCTCTTTCAGCTTCTTTAATAGTTACTCTACCGCCTTCAACTCTTGAGCTTACAGTCATAATTGCCATCATATCTTCTACACTTTTGTCTCTTGGTATAAGATTTTCTATTTCCTTATTAACTGCTTCCTCATCCAATTTAAGCTTCAAAAGCACATCTGTTTCTTTTATTTCAGAAGTATCCTTTAGTGTATTAAACATATCTTCATAAACGCAAGAAAGTACTGCCATTGAAACAGCACTGTTTGGTCTTTTTATAACTGCCAGTCCTGCTGTAGCAAGTGTAAGTTCCCCGCTTTCATCAGATATATTTCTTTTAAATATGTTATCATCATAAATTTTATTCTTTATGTCATAATAGCTTTCACTATTTATCTTTCTATTTTTTATAAAACTTATATATGAAATTATATTGTAATTTTCTTCCAAACTATTCTTAGTAACTATACCCTTTTTATTAACATCACTTAAAACATAAACAAGCTCAAATATCTGCTTACTCCATTTTACAGCTAATTTTCTATTTCCATCGAAAACTTCTATTTCTTTTTCATAATTAAAATTATTACTTTGAAAAATTTTCATTTCTTTAAAGAAGCTTACTGCCAAAGCTCCTCTATGAAATTCATCATTCTCATCTTGAATTTTAGTTTCTACAAGAGTATATAAATCGCACGCTGTAATTAAAAAATGCTGCATAAGCTTTGTTTTAATCAATATCGTAAGTTCTGGAACTAAAACATTAAGTTCGTCATCTGCCCTTGTTACAACGTCTATGTTGATTTTTTCAAAGCTTGAAAATTCCTCCCCATGTTCCAATATTTTATTTTTAATTTTCACTATTTCTTTGTTTAGATTGATTAATATTTCATCATCACAATACAATTTATCATATATGTTTTTCCTTAAATTTTTAAAATCTTCTTTGTCATATTGAATATTAAAATTAAATACATTGTTCCCTTCAAATTTTTTTCAGAAAATATATTAAAAAATAAAATTCCATCTCCGTTATCTATAGTCTTTGTTATATGTAAATAAATTTTTTTAGAGGCTTCAATAACTTTATCTCCTAAGAATACAAAAAGAACGGGGTTTCTAACACTTCTCTGCTCATCACTCTTATGTGCTTCTTTATCCATATCATTAGAATATTTATGCGTAAACTCTTCAAATAATTCTTCCATAAAATCACCCTTTATTCAGAGGACAATTGACAGAGTACAGAGTACAGTGATGGTTAATTTTCTGCTATCGCAGAAAATTTTGCAACTTAATGAGCTAACGCCTAAACCTCTATTTTTACTCAGCAAAGCTGATTTTATAAGTTCAAAGATTTATCTGACGTAAGGAAGATAAATCCTCATTCACTGTACTCTGTACTCTGTACTTTGTACTCTGTTATTCTAGCGTCTTTTTAAGTTCCTTAACCTTATCAAGCATAACAGAATAGAAACTATAAATTTCGTCTCCATTTTCAAACTCGAATTTTCTGTATTCAAGTTCATTTAAATATTTGCTATAGTTTGATACCATTTCGCTTATCTTTTTGTAGATTATATCCGGACCTTTTTCTTCCATGGAAAGATCGTTGAATCTCTTTTCCGCCTTCGCATTTATTACGCTAATTTCTTTCTCTTCGAGTTCTTTATATTTATTATAAATATAAAATTCAATGTATTCCTTTTGCTTCATTATATTTAAGAAAGGTGGTACATCTGTTTTTTCACTTTCATCCTTGTCATAAATATAAACTATTCCCTTTTTACATATTGTATCCGTGTAAAGTGCCTGTAAAAAGTCATTTATTATCTTGGTTTTCTTGTTTATTTTTGCAACATAAGCTTGCAGTTTGTTTATTTCTTCTTCTATTGAAGAATATTTGCGTACTTCTTCCTTTATTAATTTTATAAGTCTTGGAGTTCTTAAAAAGCTTTCTTTTGCGGATACCTCATCTCTACTGTCAAATATAAAGTACTTTTGATTATCTGAAAAATCTACCCTTTCAAGGCTCTTTTCTTTCATTATTTTTCTAAGTTCCATTAAGCACTTATTAATTTCACCAATACTCGGAGTTTCTCCTTCTTCTATTCCAAGCTCATATTTTTTAATTACACTATTTACATCAAAATCTTTAGTTATTACACATTTGTATTTTGAACTTAACTGAGAATCTGTCATAACTATGCATTCATATTTTACTGCTTTGTCAAAAAGTTCTCTTATGTCATTATTATGGTTTCTCACTCTTTCATTGTCGTAGGTTACTCCCCATGAAGCTTCTGGTATAGGTGATGGTAGATATGCCCAGTTGTTGTCCCTATTTTGAACTAAGTGTCTTCCTATTCCATCTTGCTTAAGTATTGTCTTTTCATATTCCTGTTCATATTGCTTTATTGGAGCATATGAATAAAGTGGCACTCCAACCTCTGTATTGAGCCAAAATATTCTATTTGTAACCTTGCTCTGTCTTACATTAACTTGGTTTCCGTGAGTTGATGTCATTTTATACTGTTCTATACCCTTCTTGATTCTTGATGTTCTCATAGGCACAGAAACCATATCCAGGATGGGAAAGTAAAGCTTGAGCCAGCATCATTAAGCTGGAACACAGGCACTGCATCATCATCAAGTTTAGGAGCTATAGTCTTTCTAACAAAGTCCTCTATTGATTTTTCTTCACCATATTTCATTACTATAAACTCTTCCATGGATTTTGTTATTATGCTTTCAAATTGATCAGAAACAAATTTTGAAATTGATCCTGTTATATCAACCTGCTGTTCATCAATCCATTTTTGTGATTCCTCTAAAAGTGTTGATGTAAATCTTCTTATAACCTCGTCTGCATCTTGACTGTCAACCATATCATCTATGGATTTAACTACATCTGGAACCTCTATTACATTCCAGTAGTAAGTTTTTCCTCCAACTAAATTATTTTCTTCATGAGCTTTTACAAGTATATCCGCATCTTCTTTAAATATCTTGTTTAATTCATTAAGTATTTCAGTATAAACATTGTATATTACATTGTTTTCATGACTTATTATTTCTATTACTCTGTGATAAAAATCTATCATTCTTGAAAGCTTTTCTTCATCAGCTCTTGCATTGTATTCTTCTATTTTTGCTTTTATATAATCATTTTTCTTAGTTTCTCTTGATAAAAGAGCCTTTCTTGCTTCCCCAAACTTGTCCTCTGCTCTATTTTTAAGCTCTGAAATTAATTCTGGCATACTTCTTCTCTTATCTTCAAGACCTTCAATTATAACTTCAACAGTTTTTATAGCGTTAAAGCCTTTATCTGTAAAAAGCATTCTAGATGCATAAAATGGTCCTTTATTTGCATCCTTGAACATTCTATCTATATTTTCTCTTATAATTTTTGACATTTCACCTGGATACTGATAATTTACCTTAGCATACTCATCAATTGCTTCTCTCAAATATGCTGAAAGTTCATCATCTACATTAATTGACTGCTTTTTTATTACATTGTCAAAATTAAATTTTTCTCTGTTTGCGTAACCTGATAATGGCTTCTTTCCAAACAATTCTTTTTCAAATCTAGCTTCTATAGAATCTGCGTCAAGCTTAACAATTTTTATAAACTGGTCAACTTCCTGCTCTGTAGGAGACTTTTCAAACATCTTGTTCATCTTATCAAAAAGTCTGCAGCCAAGATAAGTTGTTATTTCCTCAATAGGAAGCACTGCTGCAGAAGCTCCTATTATAACGTATTTATAATTTGCTTTATATGGCTTTGGCATTTGATTTATAAGTGTTGGCACATTGCTTAGCCAATCGTGTATTGCAAATTCTTGTCCAGATTCTCTCTGTTCATTTGATATAAAGTTTGTTATTATTTCTGCTGTAACATTCATAGAATACTCGTAGCCATTTTCAAGTATCTTTCCCTGCTTATTTGTAGCAGATATTAAATGACAAACGTCAAAAGGTGCTGAAGGAGAATCCACTTTAAAGTTTTTATAATTTTGTACAAACCTATCTCCTCTTTCAGGTATGTTCATTAAATAGTCCACTTCTTTAAGTGCAGCATAACCATTTTTTATTATGTAGCTTCTAGCATTTATTTCTGGGTTTTTAGACAAATTTACATCTGGAGTAAATAAATATCCAAGTACATTTACCTTGTCTATTCCCTGATCTCCAAACTTTTCTTGTATGAGTCCTCTTACTAAATATGCAATATCAATAAAGCTTCCGCTTCCTGTTCCTCCTGATATACCTGTAAGTATAAATACTTCAAGTTTTTCGTTGGTGTTTTGCATTACATTCCATATTTTCTTTCTTATGCTTTCAACAACTTCATTTATCTTTGTAAATAAAAGAAGTCTACCTGCCTGCCTATTTCCGTTTGCTCCCTGCATACCGTCTGATATGCTAAGTTCAGGTGAAAGCCATTCTTTTATGCAGTCATCAAGGATTTCTCTGTCATTTAATATAGAACCTATTTGAGCATTTGATAAAAGCACTAATTCACTTTGAGGGTCAAGTCCTATTCCTCTAAAGTTTTTATTTTTTTCATATGCATTGGTTTCAAAAGCAAGGAATTCAACCCCATTTGGTTTTTCCTTTCTCACCTTTGTTATTTCGTCCTCTGGAAGATTAAATCTCCTGTTTATTTGATACTTTACTCTTAAAAGGGCATCTATTCCTGTTCCACCTATACCAATAATAAGTACAGGATTATCTATCTTGTCTATACGGATTTTGTCACTTATAATACCGCCGCCAGTCATAACATCAAATTCTCTTATTTGTTCTCTTACTTTACCATTCACTATAAACACTCCTTTGTTCAAAGTACAAAGTACAAAGTACAGAGTACAATGAATGTTAATTTTCTGCTATCGCCGAAAAATTTTATAACTTAATGGGCTATCGCCCAAACCTACCTTTCACCAAAAGTGAATCTATAAATTTAAAGATTTGCCTGACACAAGGAAGGCAAATCCTCCTTCTTTGTACTTTGTACTTTGTACTCTGTACTTTGTTTTCTAGTCTGTGTAAAATTCCATCGAAACACTTTTTTCAACTTTATTTAAACAAACAACTATTCTATCTCCATTTAATATTTCTGTATTTTCTCCCTTTTCAACATTTCTTCCTGATTTTTTTACAATGCACTCAGATTTATTATCTAATATTAAGCATTCATTGCCAAATCTAAAATATAGGTTTTCTGTCTCGGAAAATTCTTCTTTTAAGCTTAAAACTTCATATAAACTAAACTTGCCGGTATAGCCTTCGAGAAGCTTGTATTTAGGAGACATTACTTCACCAGTGCTTTCATCTCTTACCTCCAGCATAACTCGTCCAAAGCCTTTTCTTATATTCTTTTTAATTGATTTTATTATAAATAAAGCTAAAAGCAAAGCAATTAAAGCTGCTACAATTATTATAATTATCTTTACGGTATTTGATTTCTTAGAACCTACTGCTGTACCGTTTTTCACAGTTATTTTTACTGGACTGCTTTCTCTAAAAAAGCTATTTCCATCAAGCTTAACGTTAACTTCATAATTTCCTTCGCTGTCAAACTTATATTTTCCTGTAAAATCATTTGAATTCTTAGTCAAGTCAATTTCCTTTGCATCATTATCCTTTAAATTTTTAACTATAAGCTTTGCATTTACGCCATTATATACACTTTTATCAGATACCTTTTGTCCACTACTCATAAGATAGGCAGAAACATTAACACTGTCACCTTTATTTATTGAAGTTGGATTTATGCTTGTACCTACTGTTAAATCATAATTGTATATAAAACTTACTTTTATATTATCTCCACTTATGCCCTTCACTTTAAGCGTCCAATCACCCTTTTCTGGTTTTATGAGCTTAAGCAGTGTATACTTTTTTGATGTTGATAAATAGGCCTTTTGTGATGGAAGTGCCACTCCTTTACCTTTATTATCAACAAGCTTAACTTCCAAAGGCTTACTGGAAAGCATTGATATATTTGCCTCTGCTACATCTGAGTTAGGAATGCTTATCTTAACATCTTGAAAAGCTCCATTTGCAGTTACTCCACCACCATCTTGAACCTTTACTTTTGAGTTATCAGCATATATATCAGTAAGTATCTTAGGTAAATCTGCTGCGGTATTTGTTATATAGCTTTTACCACCAGTACTCTCGGATATATTTGAAAGCTGACCTTTATCCACAGTACCATCATAATTAAGTCCTATTGTGTATATTTTGTACCCCTTACTTTTAGCTGTTTCTATAGAACTATTTAAATCTTTTTCTGAATCAGCTTTACTTCTCTCCGGATCATTTTTTCCATCAGACAAAAGTATTATAACTGGTCTGTGTCCACTTTCATGTCCATTATTCATCAAACTTACAGCTTCTTTAAGCCCCAAGCCTGTATCTGTTTTTTGTCCAAGTTGTATTCCACTTGTCATATTCTTAATGTTTTCTTTATCAGCTTTTGAATTCACAGCATCCAAGCTATGCTCTCTAACGATATTATCAGAATAAGCTACAAGTCCAAATTTATTTCCAGAATCCTCACTCATATCTAGAAACATTTTAATAGCCTCTGTTCTGATTTCTTCAGGGTCACTTTCTTTCATTGATCCACTGGAATCAAGTAAAAACACAGTGTCCAAATTTGAATGTGAAGTACCTTCTGCATAAACTTCTGGTATGTATAAAGCTTGTATTATAACTATTAGCATAACTAAAAGCAGCTTATAACCTTTTTTTAACGACATTTTCATAAAACCCTCCAGAACTAATTATATCTAAACTATATCATACTTTTTGTGTCAAAATTCTTAATAATTTATTACATATTTCTTGTGATCCACTTAATTATTTCTATAGTATTATTATCTAACCTTGTTTCAAAAAAAATTTGTAGTTTGTAAAATTATTATATATCTTATTTATAAACATTTCTTCTCCGTTTTCTATAAGAAACTTTTCAACACCTTTTTTTAATATCGATATTGCTGAGCATATCACTTTTTTGTTAAAACAAATGCAGTTGGTTTTTCTATCATTTCCCCAGGTCTAAAATTATAATTTCTTTGAAGATTTAAAATAATTGTATCCAATACATCACTTAACATATAACTTGGCTTATTTAATGCATTTGCATTTGCTGCAGCAAAGGGATCAATTATAAATATAAAACCACTGTTATACTCATAATACCTGTATTTCCTTAAACTTTCACTGCTTGCAAAATCCATACCCTTTGTTTCAACCACTATAATCTGTTGTTCTTTGCCTTTTTCATTCTCAATTATTGTTTCATAAAAATTTTCTTTCGTACCATTTACTCTTTTTTTCAAGCTGCTATTTTCAAGGAAAGTGCTCTTGCCACTTCCTTCCCCTCCTGTTACTACAATAACAGAGGAAGGAACTTCAGAAAGTTGATTTTCATTTCCACATGTAGGGCAAAGTATTTTTAATTTTCGTTTTCCAAAAGCAGTCACAGGTATTTTATATCCACAGCTGCATTCTATATTAAGTATGCCATTAATACTAGGTTCAAGGCTGTGATATACAGTTCCACATTTAGGACACACGTATCTAGGTTCACTGTATTTTGTAAAACATTTAGGACATATATTATAATTAACTTTATTGTACATGTATATCCTTCCAATAAGTTTTACAAGCTCAGCAGCTGCACTCTTAAAAAATTTAGTTAATATTTTACTGAAAGGTATATCCTTATTTTTACTTGCATTTTCACTGGCTTTACCTGTTATCCTTTTGGGTAAAATAATTATTGCTGTAACTACATAGAGTATACATTTACCTATATTTAAAATTATAGAAGATATAATTTTATCAAGTGGCTTACACATAATCATAATAACTTTAATTAATCCAAATAACAGTGCCACAATAAAAAATTCCTTAATTACGGCAATCACCTTATCCCCCTCCAATTATATATTAAAAAACACAGAGTTTTATTTCTTGTATATTCTTTGTATCTTATTAAAAATCGACTTTCCCTGTATGTTTTGCTTTGATGCTTTGTAAATTTCCTGCCATACTTTCCGTACTTCCCTTGTTTCCTCGCCTTTTGTTGTATTTTCAATAGTTTTTGAATGTATTTATCATAATCTTCAATATGAGTTATATCTCCCCTGCTCACATTACTAATTATATTTTTTTCTATGTCTTTAAATTGATTTTTAGAAAACAAACCTTGATTTTTTATCATAAAGCAAACAAAATCCAAATAAATTTTATTGCTCCCCTTTAAATCAAAAAAGTTCCTCAATAGCTCTAATGTAATTATTAAAATATACAACCATATATTTGTCATACATAAATATTTTTTTCATTTTCATATGTGACAAAAATATCATTTAACTTAGGGCATACCATTTTAAACATTAAATTCAAAAAATCTTCATATTTTTCTTTACTAATGCCATCAAAATTAAAAATATCGTTGTTGCACAGAAAATCCTCTACAAACATTCTATCATCATAGAGTAGCTCCACACATTCAATCATTTCCGAAATATTGGGACTAACATTTATATTGTATAAACACTTTATATTATTAATCTCAGCTATAATATCTCTTTCATTTTCCTCTGGAACCTTAATTGAAACTAAATCTTGAAACTGGCAAACTAACTTTTCTGCAATTTTTTTATCCAAGCTTTTTTCAAGCTTTCTTGGTTCAATGTATTTAGTAAGTGTTTCATAAAAGCTCATATTAAAATCAACTTTAGTAAAATCACAAATAAGCATTTCTAATACCTTAGAAAAATACTTATCCCTATAATCTATATTTTCATCAAATATATTAGTACAATAACTGTTAAAATAATTAACCTTATCACTTGTACTCATAATTTTATATTTAAATGAAAGTATTAATATATTTGCACCGTATTCTTTTTCGAGAGTCTTTTTAATTATCTCAGCTGCTTTATAATAAGAAATCTCAGATAAAATTTCACTATAGCTTGAAATTATGTTAATATATTTATCTCTCGATTGGCAAACTTCATAAGCTATGTTCACTATATTGGAGAAATACTCTGCATAATCATGGATATATCTAAGTATGTAGCTAAATTTATTCTTGTCCCCTATGAGTACTTTAACACACATAACTATAAATTTTTTAAAATTCATATTTTCTCCAAAGTATTTCCATGGTACTGGAGATTTATTTTCCTTTCCAAGAGTCATAAAATCTCCAATTATACTGCAAAAATAAAATTGAGCATGCCTTGCTGCTCCACCTTCAAGATAAACAGCAATATTTCTTAGTCTATCGCCATAAGCTGATTTTGAAACAAAATTTTTAAGATTATCTTCGTTATAACTTCTTATGTCCTCATAAAGCCTTATTATATCTTCTACACTTACATTTTCACCGTCTACTACCATAAAATGAATTGAATCAAAAAAAAATTCATAAGCCTTATCAACATATTCATGCTTTTTAGTCATTTTTGATATTCTAAATAAGAACTTAAAAATAACTTCTGCCATTTTGAGATTTAAATTTGTAGTTATTTTGTTTAAAGCCTCAGCATTAATTGTGCTCATGATTTTCTCAAGCGCATTCTCACTGCCATATTTATTTGCAAAATCTATGGCATTTACCGCATCCTCATCATTTACCTTTTGAAGTCCATTATTTATTATGCTAAATAGATTAACGCAATTATCCATATTTAAATCTATTTTTTGTAATTAAAAAAGTTCAATAAAATTTATGATCGCTTCTCTATAATCTTTTATTATTGTGTATTCTAGTCCAGCTTGTTTCGCAAATTTAGTTTTTAATTCTATTTCACTGTTATCTCCCACTTTAAAATTAAACATATTAAATTTATAATTTTTATTTGAAGTATTTAATTTAACTTCCAAATTTTCATCTAAACTTCCACATAAGAATTCACTATTAGTAAAAGAATCAAAACTATAAGTATTGAACGTTATGCTGTTTGCCATAGAAACTGGCAATACCATAGTTACTGCTGCAATCCACATATGAAGATTTTTAACATCATCTAAAAAAATAATTTTCTTATCACTTTCTTTAGCATCAATAACACCATCAATTAAATCCTTTAAACACTTAGTTCTCTTTTTTGCAGAAGTTCCCTTTAAAAATTTTTCAATATCGAGAGGAGTTATAAAATCTTCTCTTGAAATATAATTTAATATTGGAAGTGGTTTTATACAGTCTGCATTCTCCTCTTCCTTTGTAAGTTCATCTTTAAAAACTTTTGAATTATAAATTTCAATAGGGTAAAAAGGCAGCTCCCCCTTATCCCATATAAGCACATGGCAAAAATAATTTCCAAACCTTCCAGAGTAATCTTTTCCTTTATATTTTATTTTGCAAACACATGATTTTTTCATTTTTTAATTTAAAAAATGAAAAAGCTATTGGGAAAAGCTCTTTTATTTCTTCTTCCGTTGGATTGCTAGGGAGGCTACTTGGTTGAATGTAATTACAGTGTTTTTCTATTTCTTGCCTTTCTTCTTCGGTAATTCCTTCAGACATAGAATATGTTTGGAACCCCATTCCAGAAGTAAGCCCTTTTTTACAAGATGTATAATACAATTGATATATCTTCATAGGCAAGAAGATCACTTCCTTTTTTCAGCCTTTATGAGTTTGTGTTTCCAAAGCAGCCATAGAAAAGGATCTTCTACTCTATGAGGTCTTAATTTTAATATTTTATTACTTTCTGGATTACATCCAAGTGCCGTAAGTCCAAAGTATGCATAATCTTTAAAGTTAGCACTTAACTGATTTGTAAAGTTAGCTCCTCCCCATTCGTTTACTAGAGCCTCCATAGTGTCATTTACATCCTCAAAATCTGCTATATCAAATTTTCCTTCTTCTACATGCTTACTAGGGTAATTAATGCAGCATGATTTTCCTATTATCTCTTCCAAAGCATCAATTTTAGAAAATGCAACGGCAACTGGTATATCTATGGTTTTCTCTAAGCTTATATCATTTGCTTTTCTTATTAAATTTGCTGTTCTTGAAAGTAAGTCTTCTATTTCTATATTTTGTTCTGGAAGCTTCATTTCATTTGGCATCTTTTCTCTTACCTCGGGAAGCTGAAGAGGATCTAAAAGAAAAATAATTCCAGAAGAATTGTATATATACTTATTAACAGTTTTCATAGTATCTTCTTCATTCAAATCCTCACCCGCCGTATCAAAAAATGCTATAGTAACAACTTTTTTTTTTTTACGCTGTTTCCCTTAATCAATCTTGCAAACTTATTTTTTTCTCTAAAAGAAAGAGTATACAATAAAGGCTTGCTTACACTTTCATCTGCTTTGGCTGAACGCGTTATTTTTATAAGCTCGTTTTTTCTAAATACAGGATAGTAAAAATCATTTCTATATCTTTTTATAGTTGCATCATCTATTGCTTGAAGACTGCAATCAAAAGCTGCACCCATTTCGTTCATTATTTTATCTATTAATACTGCTATATAATGGCTTTTTCCAGCCTCCTTAGCTCCTATTACAGCAAAAACTAAATCCTCATACTCACCAATTGTATATGGAAGTTCAGACCCACAAGTTGGGCATACTTTTGTATTTGATATTTCACCACATTCATCACAATACATGGATTTTGGAATTTCTTTAACTTCACTTTCCCCGTAAAGCATTATCTTATTATCTTTAGCATTTGCACATATTTGTCCATCTTTATTATATTTATCGTTTTTACATACGAAGCCAACTTCATTTAAAGCATGTTTTGTAAAACAAAATGGGCATATATAATAGTCTTTCTTACTGAAATTCATAAATTCACTTCCTATTTAAAATATAATTCTTTTTTTTCCGGTGGTATTATTCTAAACATAGAGCTATTTCTTTCATCATCTAAAAACAATTTAATATACGTATTTTTCTTTATTATGTTAACTGGTAATTCAACCTCTACAGACTCATCCTTACTTAATTTAATATAATCAAACTTATAAATTTCTTCTCCGTCAGACTTTAAAACAGGAATATTCCCCTTTTTATCAATAAGTACTGTAGGTGGCATATTAGCTTCTTCAACTGAAGTCGAAAATATTATACTTATGGTCTTAATACCGCCAAACAATCTTTTTTTAACATTTAAGGTGTAGAAAATTTCATTTGGAGCTTTACTTACAATAAGTCTTTTCTTGCCTTCAAGGTAGGTTATTTCACCATCAGTTTCAATAATAGGGAAAACACAAAAATAATAACTTTCATCTTTTATCTTATGAATTGTAAACTGACCTATAGCTTCTCCGCAATTTTTTTCTACTGCTATTTTTACGGCACTACTATCATCAACCTTTGCTGGAAATTTATCATTCCTATATAAAATCATTACCCTGTGGACACCATAAGGCCAATCCCAGTCTATTGAAAGGTGATTGTACTTAACCTCTCCTCTTATTACTTTTATATTTTCAGGTAACCTGCCAGGCTCAATATATTCCACTTCTTTTACACCATATGGGACTTCATTTAACTCCTTTATTTCTTTAATTTTAATATCCTCATCAATTTCAGTATCTTTATTATTATAGCTTTCTTCATTTTTAAGCTTTAAAATGGCATCTTTTATTTTATTTCTGTCAATTCTTATTGTATCATTAAGACTAGTATCTTCTTGATTTCCGCTATTTTCTTTAATTTTATATTTCTTAACATCATCTGTTTCTTCCGAACACTTTTGTATATATTTTTCATCTTTTGTAAGTTTTGAAATTTCCTTTCTTATTTCCTCTTCCGTAATCATAGGAAATTCCTCTTTAAAGTTATTTATTTCGTCTTGCGTAATTTCATCTTTTACAGATAAAACTACCTCTATTTCATCTCTCAATTCGCTAATTATCTTTTCTTTATTTTCGCACTGCAATAAATTCACCTCAAATCAATACACTATGTTTTTAATTATAATTTCATTCGGATTGGTTGTCTACTTTATCATAGTTTTAGAATTAGATAAAACAGGCACTTTGACAACATTAATTTATTAAATTTTCTTTAATTTTTAATAAATACGTATATTAATTTAATTAGCATGAATTTTTTAGGTTTACTTATATAAAAAGTGCTTTAAATCACTAACTCCTATGATTTAAAGCACTTTTATCCATTTCATTTCAAATAAAGCTAACTTTGCTGCATGCTCATTTTTTTATTTTATCTTGTATAAGTTTATTATACTGGTTTAGCGCTCCATTTAAAATCTTGCTTGCTGCTACCACTTCAGGATCTATTAAATTTCCTTCATGTTCTTCGATTAGTTTTTCCAGTTGGCCCCCCAATATTTCTATATCTTTTAATAAATCTTCTATTTCCGACATATCATTCACCTCTAAATACTATTCTATCCAGAGGCATACAAAATATTTATTTAAAACATATACTTATTTAAATATCATTTGATATATTTTCACCATTAGCCTTATTATTTCTAATGATACTATGTTTAACCCCATATAAAAAATATATAACTAAACCTAATACAAGCCAAATTATAAATCTTAACCACGTAGCAGGTTTTAAACCCAGCATCAAATAAACGCAGAAAATTATTGTAAGAATAGACGTAAATGGAACCCCAGGACATTTAAATTTTCTTTCTATATCTGGCATAGTCTTCCTTAAAACCATGATTCCTAAAGACACTAGTATAAACGCAAATAATGTACCTATATTACAAAGTTCCATTATTATATTAAGAGGAACAACACCAGCAAGAACGCAAATTAACACTCCAGTAATTACTGTACATAAACCAGGAGTACCATGTTTTTCATTCACATGAGAAAAAACCTTAGGTAAAAGTCCATCTCTTGACATAACCATAAAAATTCTAACTTGTCCGTACAAAACAACTAAAAGAGTAGAAATCATTCCTATTACCGCACCAACTCCAACAAGAGCAGATCCCCAACTTATTCCGATATAAGAAAGAGCTCCTGGAAGCGCATTGTTTATATCAATCTTATTAAACGGTATTATACCTGTGAGTACTAAAGCAACAGACATGTACAAAACTACTACTACACCGAAACATATCATAATACCTCTTGGAACATCTCTTTCTGGCTTTTTAGTTTCTTCTACCGCAGTTGCTATAGCATCAAAACCTATAAATGAGAAAAATATTATGGACGCAGCCGACATTACACCGCTTACTCCATAAGGTGCAAAAGGATGATAATTTACCACTTTTATATGAGTCATTCCAAAAAACACAAACAACAGTATTATGACTATCTTTAATCCCACTATTAGATTGTTTACCTTTGCACTTTCTGAAACACCCTTATATAAAAGTAAAGTTACTGCCAAAGTTATTAAAACAGCTGGCAAGTCTACAATTCCTCCAAGCATTGGAGTTTTAATAATAGCATTTGGAAGCTTTATTCCAAAGTTACTAAGTATTCCAACAAAAGTTCCGGACCAAGCAGACGCTACCGCTGCTGCAGCTACTAAATACTCAAGCATTAAATCCCAACCTATTATCCACGCTACAATTTCTCCAAATGCAATGTACGAATATGAGTATGTGCTTCCAGAAACCGGGAACATAGAAGTAAGTTCTGAATACGTAAGTGAACATAATCCACTGGTTATTGCTGCTACTAAAAAAGAAATTATAACTGCTGGGCCTGCAATTTTCGCTCCTTGACCTGTTGCAACGAATATTCCTGTTCCAACAACACAACCTATGCCAACTGCAGCAAGATCAAAACTGGTAAGTCTTTTCTTAAGCGCACTTTTATTGGCATCACTCCTAAAATTAGACACTGTTTTTTTTCTGAATATTTCCAAAGATGTCTCCCCCTAACTTAAAGATTTTCAAAACCACAACATATATTTATTCAATACTTATATTGTAATTTTAGAAATTTAATATATTTTTTATTTTTTATATAACATATTATTATTTTTTATTACATTTTAGTATAAACCTGTACAATAGTCAATAACGTTATAATTTGTATTTAATTTACAATTAAGCCAAAATAGCACCATTAGCTGTCTTTAATTTTATGAATAATTTAATGTATACTTCATAATATTCTATGTGGGTTTTTATTCATAAGCAAAAGGAGCTGTCGCACTAAAAAAGTTGCGAAACAATCATAATAGTGAAAGGTTTTAACTTCACTTTAATTGGTTCGCAATTTTTTATATTTAGTGCGACAGCTCCTAATTTTTTATCCTACTTATAAAACATCGTATTATTGGCAATAGTCAGTATTTCATTTCAATTTTTTAGCTGCCTTTTTTAATTATATAATTAAATTATCTTATTTTGCTTAAAACATTAAATTGATCTTTAAGCGAAACATACAAATTTTTATAAACCTCATAGTATTTTTTATAAAGTTTGCTATTTTCCTCATTTGGCTTTTGAGTACTAACTCTTTTTATAATGTTGTCACAAGCTTCAGGTATTGACGAATATAATCCAGCACCTTTTAATGCTAATATTGCAACTCCTAAAGCTGGTCCTTCACTAGAATTAATGGTTGTAATTTCAGAATTAAATATATCAGCTTGAATTTGTCTCCAAAGTGCACTCTTTCCACCGCCACCAGATGCTCTGACTTCGTTTACATCGGCTCCCATACCTTTTATTATTTCCATGCAGTCATTTAAGCTATATCCTACACCTTCCATTACTGACCTTAACATGGCTCTTTTGTCATGTCTAGATGTAAGCCCAAAGAATACGCCTCTTGCAAATGGATCAAGATGTGGAGTTCTTTCCCCCATAAGATATGGTAAGTATATTAATCCTTCGCATCCTGCTTTAATCATTGCAGCTTCTTTATTTAAAATATCATATGCATCAATTCCTGAAAGGTTAGCAGCGTACTTTTCTTCTGTACAGAAATTATCCCTAAACCATTTTAAAGATAATCCTGCTCCCTGCGTAACACCCATTATATGCCAAGTGTTTGGAACTGCATGGCAGAATGTATGAACTCTACCTTTTTTATCTATTGTAACCTTATCAGTATATGCAAACACAACTCCTGAAGTACCTATAGTAGATGATACTACACCTGGTCTAACAATTCCATTTCCTATTGCACCAGCTGCCTGATCTCCAGCTCCACCTACTACAATAGTATCTTGCGTAAGTCCTGTTAATCTTGATGTTTCCCTATTCACTTTACCTGTAACTTCTTGTGATTCGTATAGTTTTCCAAGTAAATTCTTATCAATTTCAAGTTTATCTAAAACTTCATCACTCCATTTTCTATTTGGCACGTCTAAAAGCTGCATGCCACTAGCATCAGATACCTCGCTGGCAAATTCTCCAGTAAGCATATATCTTATATAATCCTTAGGCAAAAGTATTTTTGCAGTTTTTTCATATACTTCTGGTTCGTGCTTCTTTACCCACATTATTTTTGATGCAGTAAAGCCAGTAAGAGCTGGATTTGCAGTTATCTCTATTAATCTTTCCCTTCCAACCCTTTCTGTTATATCGTCGCACTCTTCGCTTGTTCTCTGGTCACACCATATAATAGATGGTCTAAGAACCTCTCCATTTTTGTCAAGCATAACAAGACCATGCATCTGTCCAGATAATCCTATTCCTTTAACATCGTTAACATTTACATTACTTTTTGAAATCACCTTTCTTATGCTAATTACTACAGCATTCCACCAATCCTTTGGATTCTGCTCTGCCCAACCTATTTCTGGTTGAGAAAGGGGATATTCCTCAAGTGCACTTGCTATATTATTTCCACTCTCATCAAATAGTACTGTTTTAGTTCCTGAAGTTCCTATATCTATCCCTAAAACATAAGCCATAAAGACTCCTCCTTATATTATTTTTTCTTCTATAGAAAATGCTGATGTTATAGGGAGTAATGCTGCTCCTATTACAGAAGAATCTTTTTTGAGCTTTGATGTAAGAAGTTTCATATCCCCCTTAGAATAAAAGCTATTTTCTATAAATATTTTTTCTTTAAGTTCTTTCATATAATACTTTTCATATTTGCTTATTTCTCCACCTAAAATTATATAGTGCGGATCTAAAATAAGCTCAATATTTTGAATGCCAATTGCAAGCATGTTAAGATAATCATCAAAATATTGTTTATATCTCTCATCATCAGAACTCAATGCTTTAAAAAACTCAAATAAATTTTTTACTTTTTTATCACTTATCTCATTAAATCCATTAAGAAGTGCCTTTTCAGAAACATACATTTCCCAGCATCCAGTTTTACCACACTTGCACCTTCTACCATTCGGCATTATTGACATATGCCCAAACTCTCCTGCTCTTTTATTTTTCCCCTTATATAAGCATCCATTTACTACAATTCCTGTACCAACTCCACTAGTGATTGAAATATAAACAAGATTTTTATCCTCTTTTACCACGCCAACACTAAGCTCTGCTAATGCTGCTGCATTTGCTTCGTTTTCTACAAACATTGGCATATTAAAATAATCTTCAAATTCTTTAAAATTTACATTTTTTATTCCAATATTAGGTGCAAGCTCTAAAAGAAACTTTTCTTCATTTACAGTTCCCGGAAGTGAGAAACCTATACCAAGTATTCTTTCACTTTTAATATTTTCTACTTTTAAAGCTCTTTTTACACACTCTGATATTTCTTGCATAATAGCCTTAAAATCCTTAAGACCATCAATTAAAAATTCTTCATCATATTTTATTTCAAGATCTAAATTTGCAAGTACAACTCTTGCTTTTTCTGGATTAATATTAACTCCAAAAGAATATCTACTATTTTCAAGAAATTTTACAATAACAGGTTTTCTTCCACCTGTTGAATCTGCCACTCCGTATTCCTCTACAAGTTCATCTTTTATCAATTCATTTACATTTGATATTACTGTAGGTATACTTATATCCAATTCCTTGGCAATAATTTGCTTTGTAAGCTTTTTCTTCTTATAAAGCAAATTTAATATTCTACCTTTATTCTGATTTCTTTCCACATTAAACATTCTTCATAACACCTCATGACAGATTATAATCTAAAAGTTGTCCATAAACAATCACTAATTTTTAAAATATATTTCTAGACAAACAGTTTTAATATTATTGTCTATAACCTATATCATACCCCCTAACGGTTTATGCTTATATTTTATCATATTTATAAATCTTTTTAAATACATTTTATAAAGTATTTTTAATAAGTTTTACTAGATAATTTATATAATTCTAAATTAAATTTTTTACTAAACAATTTAATTTGAAATGATATAATTATATATATTGGTTTAAAGGAGTATCGCTATGAATAAAAAAAATGATCTTAAAATTGTTTCTCCTAATATCTCGGAGAATCTCGATAAAATGTATGATAATATTTTACTAATAGAAGAATCATTTATTGACTTAAAACTTATTGAAAATGCAGAAATAGATAATCAAAGCGCACGAAAAGTTTCCATGAATGAAGTAGTATTTAAAAATGTAATATTTAAAAATACTAATTTTAGTGAAGTTGATTTAACTGACGTTAAATTTGAAAAGTGTGATTTATCAAATGCTGATTTTACAAATTCAATAATGTGCAGAGTTGAATTTATAAATTGTAAAATAACAGGCATCAATTTAACTGAATCGGGTTTGAGAAATGTATTGTTCGAAGACTGTATTGGAAAATATTCATTATTTCGTTTTTCAAAATGCACTCAAATGCTTTTTAAAAATTGCATACTTACAAGCTCAGATTTTTATAAAGCGAATTTTTCAAAAATAAGTTTTAAAAATTGCAATTTAACAGATACTGAAATGTGTGAAACAAAGCTTAATGGAATTGATCTAAGCACTTGTGAAATCGATGGTATTAATGTAACAATAGATAGCCTAAAAGGTGCATAGTTCGTCCAGACCAGTTAATGTGCTTTGCTGATGTTCTTGGGGTCATCATAAAATAAAAATATTGCGAAGTAATACTGCTTTGCAACATTAAAAAAATTCTATAAATCTAAGTGGTTATTTAAAAAAAAGTGGTTGCTTTGAGTTCTAGAAGGATAATGGGCAGAGCCCAAACCCCGCGTATGTTTATACTCGCTGGGCGCTCAGACAAATTGAAATATCTAAGTATTTTATGATTTTTTTACCAAGATTTATTAGAATTTTTTTTAAATTGTTTCTTCAGCAGTATTACTTCGCTCCCACGGTAGTGCAAGGAAAAAAATTCCTCCGTACCTACGGAATTTTTGGTGTGAACTTGTCCATTCATTTATTGATTAACAGTGATTATAGAGTATTTTTCGTAGGGAACCGGAGAAAAATTTACCTTGCATTTCCGGTTTAGCGAAGTAACAGTATTGAAGAGATGATTTAAATGAAAGCTAATAAATCTTAGGTAATGATTGTTAAAAGGCTTAGAAGCTTCAATTTGTTTGAGCCACAGGCGAGTTATTGAAACTTCTTAGAATTTTGGCAATCATTGCCTTAGATTTATAGTTTTCATTTAACATCTCAAGATACTGTTACTTCGCAATATTTTTGCTAAAAGAATCATTAACCTTAAATCCCAAATTAGGAGACAAATCGTTAATTTTTTTAAGAACCCTATCTTTGTCATCACCCTTTAGAGGACTTGGGCAATAATCATTTACATAACTTATAGATGAAACACTAAATGGCAATACCCTAATACTTGATTTTAAAAGCTTGGTATTACTAAAATCAAATTTTGCCTGAAGTACAAGAGTATCTTTGTCCTTTGGATTTGAATTTCCTCCAAAACAAAAGTTTCCAAGGCTATAACTTATTATCTTTCCTTTATAACTTTCTATTCCTTGAATTACATGTGGATGGTGGCCAACTACTAAATCAGCACCATTATCTATAGCATAATGTGCAATTTCCTTTTGCTGAGAATTTGCATAGTAGCTCCCCTCTGTTCCCCAGTGAAAACTTACAACTACAATACTAGCTCCTTTGCCTTTTAAATCTTTTATGTCATTCTTAACTTTGTTCATAGCATCATCATCATAAGTCCATGCTTGATATCCTAAAAATCCTATCTTGTTTCCCTTAATTTCTTTAATCCACTTATTATCATTTCCGAAATAACTTATATTATATTTTTTTAACGCAGTAATCGTATCTTCAAACCCTTTTTCAAGAAAATCTTTAGTATGATTGTTGTCTATATCCACCCCTTCAATTGAACCCTTTTTCAGTGCTTCAGCAAACTCTGGTGGTGCTTTAAATGTATATGTTTTTCTACTTCTAATATTAGAATTTGTAAAAACTGTTTCGAGATTTGCAACAGTTATGTCATCTTCTTTAAAAATATTAACTGCATTTTTAAACAAATAAGAATAGTCATTATTGTGCTTTTTAACTTCTGTAATAAGTGACGTTGATTCATCAAATCTAGGATCTGTTCCTATTGTACAGTCTCCAACTAAACTAATCACCACACTGGTATTAGGATTTCTTTTAGTTTTACCTGCATCTTGTGATGTTGAATTTTTATTTCCCATTTTATTATTTTCTAAACTATTTATGTTTGCAGAGTTTTTTCCAAAGTAACCATACTTATATGCAAATAATAATATTATTAAGATTGATATGAAGCACAAGGCTGTCTGCGCAATTATACTTTTAAACGAATGCATATTTTTATTAATCATAATAACCTCGCCCTCTTCTGTTTATGTATAGATGCAAAACTTTTTATTAATTTTAAACTTTTAAGTAGCATTTCCATATATTAATTTTATACACTTATGGATGCGTTGTAAATAAAATATATAATAATGCAAAAAACTATTGTCAAAATAAACTAAAAGTGTTATATTATTAATAGATAATAATTATCAATAAGTAATTATTATTTTAAGCATTTTTGTTTATACTATGCTTATAGTGCAATAAAGATTTACAAGTATCGGAGTTGATATATTATGAAGGAAGAAAAGGAACTTGATTTAGCTATTGTTGGTGCTGGAGCTGCTGGTCTTACAGCCGGTCTATATGCCTCAAGATCAAAACTTAATACTTTAATATTTGAAAATGGTCTTGTTGGAGGTCAAATTAGAGAAACTTTTTTCCGTAGAAAATTTTCCCGGTTTTAACTCTATTTCAGGTGCAGATCTAGCTGATAAAATGCAAGAACAAACTGTAAATTCAGGTGCAGATATAAATGAATTTGAAAATATAGAAAAGGTTAAACTAACTGATGATGAAAAAATAATAGAAACAGATAGTTCTATATATAAAGCTAAATCTGTAATCATAGCTACTGGTTCTAAAAGCAGAAGATTGACAGTCCCTGAAGAAGAAAAACTTCATGGTAAGTGCATACACTACTGTGAATTATGTGATGGAGCAATGTATGATGGGAAAGATTTAATAGTTGTTGGAGGTGGCAACTCAGCTATTGATGCAGCATTATTTTTAACAAAATACGCAAAAAACATTACAGTTGTTCATCACTCAGAAAATTTAAAAGCACAAAAAATTAATCAGGATGAATTATTTAAACATAAAAATGTAAAATTATTATTAAATACTGAAATACTTCATGTACTTGGTGACAATTCAATTGAAAATATTATAACAGAAAACAGAAAAACCGGTGAACCTGGTTCCTTAAAAGCAGATGGTATCTTTGTATATATAGGTACTAAACCTCAAGTGGATCTTTTTAAAGATACTTTAGCTTTATCAGAATCTGGTCATATTAAAACAAATGAAAAACTTGAAACTAACATTAAAGGTGTTTTTGCCGCTGGAGATGTTAGAGAAAAAGAAGTAAGACAGCTTACTACTGCTGTTAATGATGGTTCTATAGCTGCATTAATGGCTGAAAAATATATCAAAGGATTTTAAAGGAGGAATTTAATTATGGTAAAAGTATACTCTACACCAACTTGTCCTTGGTGCTCAAAGGCAAAGTCATACTTGAAGTCAAAAAATATAGATTTTCAAGATTTAAATGTTCAGGATGATTTAAAAGCAAGAGAGGAAATGCTCAATTTATCAAAGCAATCAGGTGTTCCAGTTATAAATATAGATGGGAATATAATTGTAGGCTTTGACAAACCCGCTATAGATAATTTACTATTTAACAAATAAGAGGAGGCTTTTATATGAAAAAATATGTATGTGTAGTATGCGGATATATTTATGACCCAGCTGAAGGTGATCCAGATAATGGTGTAAACCCAGGAACCGCTTTTAAAGACGTTCCTGACGACTGGACTTGTCCTCTCTGCGGCGTTGGCAAAGATCAATTTGAAGAGGTCGATGAATAGCATTTTTAAACACTAAATAAAAGCCATAAATTTAACAGCGTAAATCCAAAATTCCAAGAAATTTCGATAACTTACTATCGTTCAGACAAATTGAAATCTCTAAGCCTTTTTAGATTTACGTTTTAAGATTTATTGGCTTTTATTTAGATTGCTTACTAAATAAATGTTTTCAAATACAAGATCACTTATTGCTTCTGCTAAATGTAAAGTAACAAATTTATATAAAATTCACCTATTTTCATTCTTCCACTTCCATATTATTAAATTCAATTCTCACCGTTGTTCCAATGCCTACTTCACTTTCCACCTTAATTTCAGCATTATGTATTTCTGCAATTTTAGCACATATGGAAAGTCCAAGTCCAACCCCATTATTTCTCCTATCTCTAGATTTATCAACCATATAAAATGGTTCAAAAATTTTCTTTATATCATCTCTAGGTATTCCTACTCCTCTGTCCTTGATCTCAATAATGGGAACAATATTCAAATACGCGTTTACATATATTTTACTGCCTTCCCCAGATGCTTTAATCGCATTATCAATAAAATTTTTTATAAGTATTATTATCAGTTCCTTATCCATTAATATACTAGATTCTTCTGAAGAGACTACAATATCTATATTTTTATCTCTTAATCTTGGTACCATTGAAGCTTTTATTTCTTCTAAGATTTCTTTGATGCTCTCATACTTCATTTTTGGTTTTTCTTTTCTTATTACTATTAAATCCATTAATTTTGATGACATCTTTTCTAATCTTTTTCCCTCTTTATACACATAATTCAAAGCCTTAAAAGTTTCCTCATCAAAATCTTTGTTGGTTATAAGATAATCCGTATATCCTATGATTGATGTAAGAGGGCTTCTTATTTCATGAGATAAATTATCTATAAATTTCTGCTTGTCCTCAGAGCTTTCTTTTAATTCATTTATGTTATCTTCAATTACACTTGTCATATAATTAAAGTTTTTTGCCAAAATTCCAATTTCATCTTTACTATTAATATCAACCCTCTCATTAAAATTTCCATCTGATATCTTTTGAGTTGATTTTATGAGTTTATTAACAGGACTTATAATCATTTTACTTAATATTATCATAATGATTACCAATGTTATGCATACAAAAATATTTAGTTTCATAAGAACATTACATAAGTATCTATAATTTTCATAAACCCACGATATTTCTTTTATGTAAGAGACTCTATAATAACTATTGTACATATTTATTCTCTTATTTACATATAAATAATTTTTTTCTTTTATCTCACTTACTTCATAACTTACTTTATCTTTAGAAATATTCCATTGTCCTTTATTTTCTATAGCCCCTATTTTAAAATCATCATATATTTTCCTACCACTATCATCGAATACTTGAAAATGTGTTTTTTTATTAGATAAATACTTCATATAAGAAACAATATTTTTATTTAAATTTCCATAATTGACATCATTATATGTAAAAGGGTTTTCTGCCTTATTCATGACTGTTATATTTAATTTTATAGAATTACAAAATCTATTCTGCTCGCTTATTGCAGAATTAATCTCACTATTTAAATTTAATTTAAAGCTTCTATTTATTAAATACATGGTAGATGGAATAAAAAAACTTCAAAGACAATTAACGTGCACATAAAAATCTTTTCCCAAAGTTTCATTTAATCCACCAACCTATACCCTAATCCAAATATAGTTTTTATTTCATTTTTTAAATTTAATTTTTTTCTTATGCGCTGTATGTGATTATCCACCGTTCTCGTTTCTCCATAATAATCATAATTCCATACTCGCTCAAGTATTTTCTCTCTAGTAAGCACACTATTTTTATTTTCAACCAAAAATAAAAGCAGTTCAAATTCCTTTAAAGTAAGTTCTACATCTTTATTATCTATTTTTACTTTTCTTTCATCTACATTTATTTCTATATTTTTATACAAAAATATATTTTTCTTTTTATTGTTAGTGCCTTAATGCATTTTCAATTCTAGCCAAAAGCTCGATCCCCTCAAAAGGTTTTGTAATATAATCATCGGCTCCTAATTTCAATCCATATACTCTATCAGCAACTGAGACTTTAGCTGTTAAAAAAATAGTTGGTATATTTAATTTTTTTATTTTTTCAAATAAAGTGAAACCGTCAACCTTGGGAAGCATGACATCAAGAAGTATTAAATCAAATTTTTCACTTTCAACTAGCTTTAATGCGTCTTCACCATCGTAAGCTTGTCTGCTCTCGTAATTAGCCATATTAAGATTTAGCTTTATTAAGTCAGAAATTGAAATATCATCTTCTACAATTAATATTTTTACCATTATTACGCCCACCCTTTTTTAATTTCAGAATTAAAACTTTAAGGAACTAAAATAGATAAGACCCACTTCTTATCTATTTTAGTTTTTTAATTAACTTATCTTAACAGTTTAAGCTGTGACAACACCTTTATATTTAAAGGAGAGTATCCATATGCCTTATAATTTTGTAAATTTATACTTATCATTTCTCCTGTCCCATCTCCATAATCAAAAGAAACACATCCAATAGGTATATAAGGACTTCTTTGTACCTTTACTATACTTTTATAATCTGTTCTAAGTCTCTTTTCCTTTAGAAATTCTTCAGCAGCTGCTTTAAGTTTATTTTCATCATATTTAGCTTCTGTTTTTATATCTATGCCGTCTATAAATGAAGCAGCTTTAACTTTTCCGTCTGTTAACGATATTTCAACTCTAACATCATCGAAACTAAGTAGATGATTTTCCTTATCAACACGCTGCATCTCATCAGGTTTACTAAATGCCACATCAATAGTAGGCCCCTCCAACTTATATGCTTCTTTATCAGAATCAGTTATCCTAAATAGTATAGGCATGCTAGTAAAACCGTGCTTATCCACATCAACTCCATAAATATTTATTATAGCTTTTTTGCAATTTGGATAGCTTGATCATCACTTATGTCAATTAATTTATTACTAATATTAACTGATGTATTATTTACATTACTAGCTGCAACCTTAACAATGTTCCTGGTAGAATTTTCTGTATTTTTACTTGCAAATGCAATAAACGACATACTTATTAATGTTACTACTGCTGCCAAAGCAACTCCCATTAATCTTATTTTATTCATAAAGAACTACCTCCAAAACATTTTTTCGTGCATGGATTTTTATCTAACTTTTATTATACAGCAAAAAAAGATGCTGTTAAATTGCTTGTTAAATTTATCATAGGTGAATTTAAAGTTTTAATATTAATTTTAATCAGGCAGCTTATGTTAACTATACTTTATAACGATAATAAAGAGGATTTTGTAATAAAACAAAGAATATTTAAATATTGTAGTATTCTTCTTTTTTATAGTAAGGATGGATTTTTTATGGAAAGTTTTATGTATGAGCTTCAAAGTAAAAAAGTTATTTCTAAAAATGACGTTTTAATTTTAAAACAATATATAAATAAAAAGTTTAGTGATTACACTCAAGTTCAAAAGCTAAATGTTTTAACTTCATCAATACATCAAATTCTCGATAAAAATATTGATGGTATAGAAAAGAATTATATTACTAAGCTTAAACAAGATCTTTTAAAAAATACTTTACTAAAAAATGGACAAACAATTTTTCTTATAGATATATTTAACACTTGCATTTCTAATAAAAGTGCTGAAATTAGTTTTTATGAAAGCGTCTTAAATTGGGTTAACTCCAAGGTTGAAAATAAAATTTCTTTGTCAGAATTTGAGAAATTTAATATAAAATTAACTCCTTATAAAGAGGAAGAACCTAAAACCAATATTGAAGCTGAGAATTCCTCTGCGGAAGCTATCCGTAAAATTACACCTTTAAATACAAATGAAAATATCATAAAAACAATTTTCATTTCAAAGCCATTTAGGTTTTCTATTTTAGCTTTATTTGTTTTTTCGATAACAATCCAAAATAACAATATAATCAAAAACATTTTAAGTCAGTCCAAATCAAATAATATAAAAATTTCTGCTAAAAAAACAGTAAATAAATCTGAAAATTTTGTTGCTTCAAGTAAAATATCTAATTCTAGTTTGCCTAATTATTTTAACTATAAAAATATAAATCAAAATTCTCTAAAAAAATATTTGAAGAGCAAAAATTCTATTTTAGAGCAAGAGCCTTACTTTTCCACCTTACTTGGAGTTGCAAGGGAATTTAATTTAAACCCGCTTATTTTATTTGCAATTACAGGACAAGAACAGGCTTTCGTCCCAGCTAATAATCAATACGCAAAAAAAATAGTAAACAACCCTTTCAATGTTTACCACAGCTGGAAAGAGTATAATACTAATCTTAAAGATGCTGCAGAAATAGCCAGCAGAACTGTAATTAATTTATGTAAAGATAAGCCTAGTAATGAGGAGCCTTTTCACTGGATAAATAAAAAGTATGCTGAAGATCCTCATTGGGGAGAAGGGGTACGTAAATTTTACGAGGAACTGGAGAAAAACAATAATGCTGAATATAAATAAAGATAAATGTACCAAGCAAAGCTCTTCTTTTTATCCTTCATATCTATGTCAATGGCAGTTTATTTACTCTTGGCAAATGTTGAATCTCTTACACTGCCCGCTGTAAAAAATGCTAGAGCAATAAGTATTAAAATTATAGCATTTGGAAACACTTTAAATTTTCTAATGCTATCTACAGCCCAATAAAATGGTGTAAATTTCATTAAAATTTTAGCTGCTGCATATTTGCTTTTATCATCGCTGCCTATTAAATATATAGAAAACATTAATAAATACATTAAGGTAATGATAAAACATCCAATACTATATTCTTCAAAAATTCTTGACACCATAATTGCTATAGAGGTAGATATCATGCTTACCAGAATTATATTTAAAACTTCCATAGAAAAATTTTGAAAGCTGTGTGTAAAAACTAAATTTACTGCTGAAAGCGAAAGTATAGAAATACATGATTGAACTATAACAATAGATATATATATACTTGCTAATATGCGATATCCATAACTTGCTGTGGAGGATACTCTCTTTAATATTTTATCTTTTTTAAGTTCTAATAAGTCCTTGTTAAACAAAACCGAATATATAAACATAAGATACATAATATTTATTACAGGAAAAAGTTTATCATACTTAATAGAATTGCTTATATTTTTATAACTAATATGTAAAATATTCTTTTTAATTTCCTTTCCATTTTTAATTACATTATTTTTCTCCAAAACATTTAATCTTCATGCTCTCTTTTATGCTATTCTTTAGGTTGTTTTCAAAGTCTTTCATTGATATTCCCATCTTGTACCTTATAAACATTAACTATAGGCTTTAATTTACTATTAATACTGTTAGAAAAATCATATGGAAGTTCATATATGGCTGTATATTTGTAACTTTTTAGCGCATTTAAAGCTTCAGTTTTACTTTTATAAACCCTTTTAACCTTTAATTTTTTAATGAGCTTATCTCCATAAACTCCTTTATCTAAGTTTATAACTGCTGCCGTATTATTAGGAGCTTCATCACCTTTATTATTAATAAAATATACAAAACCTGTAATAAATATTGGTATAAAAAACATATATGCTATAGTTTTATTATCCTTAAGATACCTTTTTGCAGTTAGCAAATATCACAATAATAAAATCCATTTTTAGTTAGTCTCCCATCTAATTTTAATCTTAAAAAATGCTATAAGATAAATAACTATAGAGAAAAAAATCATATAACATAAATCTTTTTCTATGCTTGCAAAAGAATTAAAAATCATACAATTTTTATATGCTTCCGATATAACATTTAAAGGAGAAAAATCACATATTTTTGCATAAGCATTATTAGTTGTTTCTGTTATTGGAATAAATGCTCCTCCAAAAAAGTGTTTGAAAAAAAAAGTAAAGCCGTAAGAAAAGAAAGAGAAAACCTTTCGCTGAAAAATGCTATAATAAATGCTGAAAGACTTGCAACCACTAAGCTTTGACAAATTAAAATGATTGATAAATTTATAAAATTACATTTTCCAAAGGCAAAGCCAGTTACAATAAAACCTAATATATATACCCCTCCATAAACAACACTGTATATAAAATAGCATATAACATTTAAATTAAATAACTTCTCCTTCTTCATTGGCATAGCCATGATTCTTTTAAGAACACCGTCTTTTCTCTCTTTTTTATAAGAACCAACTATTCCGATAGCTATTGATATAATGATATAATTAATTAGTGTATACCCTAAATTTTCATAAGCATTTAAATTTTTTTTAGGCTTCACAAAATTATTCTTAAGTATTTTATCTGAATATATATTTTCCAAATCATCATATACTTTTTGTCTATCTTCTTTGCTTAAAGACATTACTTTATTTGAAATCATCTTATTTTCTGTAATGAATTTTCCATATTCGTTTATGACATTTTCTATGGTGTTTTTATCACCTTGAGCTATACCACTTTTATCACTAATGGTTATGGTCACTTTATTTAGCTCAATTATTTTCTTCTCATATCCCTTTGGTATTGTAATGATGCACTTGGAATTTTTAGATACACTAAATATTTTTTTTATATTTTGTGTTTGAAAAACTTTTTTAAGCTCTTTAGAACTTTTGCTATCATCCTTATCAACTATGGTTATATTAATTTTATCAACTTTTGTTTCAGGCTCATAAGCATCTTTAAAGAAGTATCCTAAACAACTTGTAATTAAAATAGGAAAAATGCAATAAACTAATACTATCTGTTTCCAACTTATAGCTATACCCTTAAGCGCTAAAATAATATTGCTCCTAATTGACATATACTCCATCCTCGCATGTTTAATCTCTTAAATTTTTTTTTACCCGTAATAGCTAAAAAGACTTCCTCCAAAGAAGCTTCCTCAAGATTAAAACTTCTTATTTTCTTATTTTCTTTTGATAAAAGCATGATGAGCTCTTCTACATTAAATTTGTTTTCATCTATAAATACGCTAATTTCTTCATTTTTAAGGAAAACATCTTTGACCCCACTTAATTCCTTCAACCTTAATAGCAATTCATCGTTAAAATCATCTATTTTCAATCTTATAGTAGAATGCACACTCACCATAGACTTAATTTCAGATTTTGACCCATAGGCAACTTCACTTCCCAAATCAAGGATAAATATGTTATTGCATAGTGCTTCAACTTCCTCCATATAGTGTGATGTATAAATCACAGTAGTTCCATCTTCCTTGTTTATTCTTCTTATGAACTCAAAAATGCAATTTCTGGACTGCGGATCTACACCCACTGTGGGTTCGTCCATTATTAAGATCTTAGGCTTATGCATGATTGCTGCAGCAAGATTAAGCCTCCTTTTCATTCCTCCTGAAAATTTCTTTACCTTTTCCTTTTTTCTATCTGTAAGACCAGTTACTTCAAGTGCCATCTTAATTCTGTCTTTTAAAAGCCTTCCCGAAAGACCATAAAAAGCTCCAAAATACATTAGATTATCATATGCTGAAAATACATCCATAAGAGCAAGTTCCTGTGGGACAAGGCCTATCATTTTCTTTGCCTCCACAGTATCCTTTAAAATTGAATATTTTCCAAGCAATACGTCACCACTGTTTGGTTTTACAATTCCTGACATTATATTAATTAAAGTTGACTTTCCTGCTCCATTAGGACCTATAAGTCCAAATATATCGCCTGACTTAACATGAAAAGAAATATTATCTAAGACAAGTTTATCATTAAATCTCTTAGTAATATTATCAACTTTAACATCGTTATCCATAAAATCAACCCCGCGTTTATCTCATTTATTCTTTTAAATATATTGTTGTATATAGATATAACTAAAAAATACACATACTATTAACCATACAAATGCCATTTTCTTTTCAATTATAAAATCAATTAAGTTTTGTACTGTCACATTTATCACTCCAAATATATATTAGAAGATGATAACATATTTTCCTAGTGCTTATGGTAACTAAAAAAATTACTTAAGTAACTATATTATTTTTAAATGCAAAAATTGTAAGCTGAGTTCTATCCCTAAGTTCAAGCTTAGAAAGTATTGAACTTATATTATTTTTTATAGTTCCCTCTGTTAAAAAAAGCTTTTCGCCTATTTCTTTATTTGAAAAACCATTTGCTATTTCTTTTATTATACTAATTTCTTTATCACTTAGCTTATAATCTTTTTTCACCTTATCTATTGAATTTTTTTGATTGTACTCTACATTTTCACTTATTATTTTAGATGCTACCTCGGGATTAATAACTACATTCCCTTTCGTACATGCTTTTATTCCTTCATAAATAAGATCATAATCACTATCCTTTAATATATAACCTGATGCTCCATACTTTAGTGCTTCGTGAATATATTGAACATCATTAAAGGTTGTTAATATTAGTATTTTTATATTGTTAAATTCTTTCTTTATAAGTTTCGTTCCCATAACTCCATCACTTTTGGGCATTCTTATATCCATTAAAACTACATCAGGGCTGTTTTTCCTGCATTCTTTAAGTGCCTCCTCACCATTAGCTGCTGTTCCAACAACTGCTATATCTTCATAAGTTTCAAGTATAATTTTAAGACCATCCACAACTAACCTTTCATCATCAGCCAATAAAACCTTAATTGCTCCCATTAAAATCCCCTCATTGTGTACCTTAAGCTTTTCTTGCTTTTCAATCTCAATTCTTACTAAAAATCCTTGTCCCTTTTTGCTTGTGTATTCAAAATATCCCCCTAAAGCTCCTACTCTTTCCCTCATACTTTTCATTCCAAAACCTTCTACTAAACCATCCGAGCCGATTCCATTATCCTTCAAGGTTACAACAACACTTTTTAGAGTATAAGCCATCATAATATGTATAACCGTAGCCTTTCCATGCCTAACACTATTAGACAAAAATTCTTGAATTATTCTATATATAACAAAAGATTGATCCGAATTAAAAGACCATTTTTCTTTTGTAAATGACAGTCTTACATCTACCCCTGTCATTTTTTTAAAATTATTTATAAGCTCTTGTATATTTAAAATACCTTCAAATTTTTCAAATTCCTTAGGTTTAATTTCTCTCACAGCCATTCTGACCTCATCTAGGCTCCTTTGAGTAAACTTTCTCAAATTCTTTGTTATCTTCTCTGCCGCATCTGGATCTTTTTTTATCATTTTTTCCACTGCACCGAGTTGTATTACCATTGTAGAAAGAGCATGTCCAACACTGTCATGTATTTCTCTAGATATTCTATTTCTTTCTCTAAGAGTTGTTATTTCTTCAATTGAAGCTGCATATAGTTCAAGCTCTTTATTTGCATTTTTCAAATTTTCTTCTGATATTTTAAGCCTATCATAAAGATCCTGTGCTTTAAGTTTTCTTTCTTTTTCATCCTTGGTAAAATAAAGAACAAATATAACTAGTATCGTTACCCCTAAATTAATCCCCCTATTTTCCATTCCGTAATTTAAAGAAAATACTATTCCTTCAATAATTATTATAATATCAAATATTATAGCTTCTTTTTTATTGAATATTACATTGCTGTCAATAGCAAGCAAAATAAGATATGTAAAAAGAAAACCACCTATCCAAACATTTGCAGTAATTGTAAAAATAATTTCTATTACAAAAGAAAACATTTTATGAAAGTGTTTTTGTAATGAAAAAAAGCGAAGTTGGCTGTTAATAATGAATATAAGTATAAAAATGAACATTGAACTAGTTAGAGTTTTCTTTGATATTACCATTCCTACTATAATAAAGAAAATAGTAATGTATCTTATAATAACAAAATTCTCATTATTACCCATATAATTATAGTTCCTCCAGAAATAATATAATGATATTATATCATATCTCAACTTTAGTTACTTTGCATTATTTTTACATAATAAAAATCAGTTTCAGATATTTTATTATATGAAATTAAGCACTACTTATAAATTTTAAAAAAAGAACAGCTAAACAGCTGTTCTTCACAAAATAAGTTTACTAATCGGGCTTAATGGTGTTATAAGGTTTCTAATTTTATCGTAAGGAATTTCTATTTTAAAAATACCATAATAACCTGGAGTATATTCATAAGGCTGATAATAAAGTACAAGTTTATTTTCAGTTAAGTAATACTGCTGATTTGGGATAATTCCATTATATTCACTTATAAGTTGAATATTATTATCTTTAATATATTGCTTTGCAATTGTATTTATTATAGGCACATAATTCATTTTAGGATTAAATAGATCATTAAAAGAATATACTTCTCCAGTTTTTGTATTTACAGTTAATGATGAATAAGCTGTAACACCATGAGCTGCTTTATTAACATAGGTATACATACTAAATAAAATACTTAAAATATCATTTTTATTTACTGTAACTTCATAGGTACCAAATATTTCATAAAAGTCTACTTTTTCCGGAAGCAAAACCTGACTTTTAAAAAGTTTGCTTACTTCATCTATAATATAATTGTTCACTTTTTGATAAAATTTTTATCACCATTATCATTTGGAATAAACGGATACTCTATAGTGGTTTTATCTGGAACAAGCTTTTGTTTTACGAGCGTTACACTATTTACAACTCTCATTTTATTACTTTCAAGTGGATTTCTTAAATAAATCATGTATACTCCCTTTCTTAAAACTATTTCAATACATTATATTTAAGCATCCAAGAGAATATACATAAATAAACTTTATCTCTGACCTTTTTCGTAAGGTATACCGTCAGCTGCTGGTGCCACAGTTTTACCAACAAATCCTGCAAGAGCAAGCATTGTTAATATATATGGGAACATAGCATACAATTCATTTGGAATATGCCATGCAAGTCCCTGTGCATTTATCTGAAGAGCATTACCTAATGCAAATATAATACATGCAATCATTGTAGGATATGGTTTCCAGTTTCCAAATATAAGTGCTGCAAGAGCTATAAATCCACGTCCGGATACCATACCTTCTTTAAATATAGGAGTCATTCCTAGCGTTAAACAGGAACCACCAATTCCTGCAAGAGCACCAGATATTATTACACATAAATATCTTATTTTATAAACACTTATTCCCATAGTATCAGCTGCTATTGGCTTTTCACCAACTGCTCTTATTCTAAGTCCAAGTGGAGTTTTAAAAAGTATAAAGTTTGCAACTACTACAAGTATAAAAGCTGCTATAATAAACCAGTTAAGTCCGCTTATAAACTTGCCAAGTATAGGAATATTCACTATGAAATTAGGTACATTAAAAGAAATTCCTTTAACTATTTCAGTTTGCCCACCAATCTTAAATACTTTAAAAATCATAAAACTTGTAAATGCTGCTGCAAATATATTAATTGCTGTACCTACAATTATCTGATCGGATTTTAAATGTATACTTAAAAAAGCAAGTAATGCCGATATAGCCGCCCCTGCTAAAACTGCGCATAATATTCCAGCTAAAGTGCTTCCTGTTTTATACGTACCTAATACAGAAAAGAAAGCTCCCATAATCATCATACCTTCAATTCCTATATTAGCAACACCGGATCTTTCGGAAAAAACACCGCCTATTGCAGCAAATATCAAAGGAGCTGCCATTCTTAAAGTAGAATCTATTATTGAAATTATAAAATTTATATCCTTCACCTTCTACACCCCTTTTATTTCCTTTTTCCTTTTTATGTATTTCAAAACATAATCAGTTGAAACAAATATTATTATTATTGCTTCAATTAAGGATACAACTTCTTTAGGTATATTGTTAAGCTGAAGTACCCTTGAACTATTTTCAAGTACTCCAAATAAAATAGCCGCTGGTATACATCCTATAGGATTATTTTTTGCAAGAAGAGCAACTGCGATACCATCAAAACCATATCCTATAAAACTTGTCATGCTACTGCTTTGATACATTGTTCCTGACAAATGAAGTGCTCCACCAATTCCCGAAACTGCACCTGAAATAAACATAGCTAAAATCATTTTGCTTTTTATATTTATTCCACCATACTCTGCTGCAAAAGGATTGATTCCAACTGCTCTTATTTCATATCCCAAAGTAGTTTTAGACATTAAAAGATATACTAATACTACAGCTATTAAAGCAAATATAATTCCAATGTTAGCTCTACTGTCAGAAATAAATCTAAACAATTGAGCACTTTCCTGTATTATAGGAGTACAAGCTTTATTCTTTACACCAAAATGTGTTTCCATTATAACCATATTTACAACATACATGGCAATATAGTTCATCATTATAGTGTTGATAACCTCATTTATTCCAAACTTAGCTTTTAAATATCCTGGAAGAGAAGCCCACAAACCTCCAACTAGTAGTCCACCTATTATTACAAGTGGAACATGTATCCACACACTTAAGCCAGGTATTAGTCCAAGAAGTGATGCGGCAAGAAATCCCATTGTGAACTGACCTTCTGCACCAATGTTGAATAATCCGCATCTATTTGCTATGGCATTAGCAAGACCTGTAAAAATAAGCGGCACAACATAAACAGATGTATCAAGTATCTGCTGTGTACTTCCAAAGCTTGATGATACAATAATAGACATTAAATCAGATAGTGCAGTAAAATAGTCTGTTATTGAATATTTTTTGCCCACATTACAAAAAAAACAGCTATAAATAATGAAAGAAATACTGAAATAAGTGGAAACAATAACGCATTTAAACTATCTTTTATTTTTGAATTTTTCATTTTACCTTTAACATCAATCTCACTCAAATGTATTCAACTCCTATTTATAGATAAACCAATTCAACTATTGAAATTTATGTGCACCATAATATCTAGAAATCAACATTTTGGTACAAATAAATTTCAAGTTTCAAAGTGTTTTATCTTTATTAATACTTCCGCCAGCCATGAGAATTCCCAATGTCTTTTCATCTACGCCCTTGTTTTCTAGCACTGCTACAATTTTCCCATCATACATAACGCCTATTCTATCAGATAAGCTCAAAATTTCATCGAGTTCAAGTGAAACAAGTAGTACCGCTTTTCCATTTTCTCTCTCAGAGACCAACTGCTTATGAATGTATTCTATAGCTCCAACATCTAGTCCACGCGTAGGTTGAGCTGCTATTAAAAGTGACGGCTGTTTAAAAATTTCCCTGGCAATAATTAATTTTTGCTGATTTCCACCAGATAGAGATGCTGCTGTTACCTCCTCACTAGGAGTTCTTACATCAAATTGTTTTATTAAACTTCTGCAATGTTCTTTTATTTTCTTATAATTTAAAAAGAATTTATTTTTAAAAGCTTTATTGTTTTGTAGCCCTAAAATACTATTTTCAAATAGTGAAAATTTTAAAACCAAACCTCTCTTATGTCTATCTTCTGGAATATGTCCTACACCCTCATCCATTATTTCTCTTGTGCTTCTTCCTGTTACTTCCTTACCATTTAGTTTTATACTTCCGCTTTGTGCTTTCCTAAGTCCTGTTAAAATATCAATTAGTTCACTTTGACCATTACCATCTACACCAGCTATACCAAATATTTCACCGCTTTTAACTGTTAAATCCACATCTTTAACAACTTTTACTCCTCTTTCATCTTCGGCATTAAGCTTATTTATTTCAAGTATAGCTTCTCCAGCTTCTTTATTGCTTTTATTTACCTTAAGATTAACTTTTCTACCAACCATCATTTCCGCAAGTTCATCTATATTAGTGCCTTTAGTGTTTAAAGTTTTGATAACCTCTCCACGCCTAATTATTGTTATTCTGTCACTCATATTCATAACTTCTTTAAGCTTATGTGTTATGAGAATGAATGATTTGCCTTCTTTTTTAAGCATGCTAATTATATTTGCAAGTTCTTCTATTTCTTGAGGTGTTAAAACTGCTGTAGGTTCATCTAATATTAATACCCTTGCTTTTCTATAAAGAGCCTTTAAAATTTCAACCTTTTGCTGCTGTCCTACAGATAAATCTTCTATCTTATCCTTGGCATTTACATTAAAACCATATGCCTTAGATAATTTTTCAACTTCAAGAATAGCCGATTTCATATCTATTTTTAGTCCTTTTTTAGGTTCCATGCCTAAGATAATATTTTCAGCTACAGTGAAATTATTTATTAGCATAAAATGCTGATGAACCATTCCTATTCCAAGTTTAATTGCAGCATGAGGTGTATTAATTTTTGTGCTTGTACCTTGTATGTATATTTCTCCACTTTCCGGTTGATATAGACCATAGAGTACATTCATAAGTGTAGTTTTTCCAGCACCATTTTCTCCCAAAAGTACATGTGTTTCTCCTTGAAGTAAGTCAAAATTAACTTTATTATTAGCAATGATTCCAGGAAATATTTTTGTTATTTCTTTCATTTCTATAATTTTTTCCATTACTTGTCCTCCTAAAAGAACTTTTTTACTATATTATAAAATCATTGATTCTTTAAAAAGAATCAATGATATTTATTTATAACAAAAGTAAATTCAATTTATTTTAATGCTTCAGCCTTAAAACGCATTAGCATCTTTAATTGTATCTGGAACTTTTATCTTTCCAGTTTTTATTGCATCTTTATATTTGTCAACTAAAGTTAATATATCAGCTGGTACGTGTTTCTTTGAAGAAGGTGCTATATCAACTCCGCTTTCTTTAAGACCAAAGTACTCTGTTTTTCCACCTTCGAATTTTCCTTTAGTAAGATCTTTAACAACTTGATATGTAGCGTTGTCAACTCTCTTTACCATACTTGTAAGTATTACATCTGAATATTGTGGAACTGTCTCAGCTTGATCCATATCAACTCCAATTGCCCATAACTGTTTGCTTTGCGAAGTCATTTCTTTTGCTGCCTTGAAAACTCCAACACCACTACCGCCAGCTGCATGATAAACAATGTCACAACCATCATTGTATAAAGTCTTAGCTATTTCTTCAGCCATATTAGTGTCTGTATAACTGTTTACGTACTTTTCTTCTACTTGTATTTTAGGATTTACAGTTCTTGCTCCAGCAATATATCCAGCAGCAAATTTATTTATTGAATCAATATTCATTCCACCAACAAAACCTATCTTATTTGATTTTGTCATTTTTCCGGCAATAACACCCATTAAAAATGAACCTTCTTGCTCTCTAAATACAAGTGAAACTACATTTTTTTCATTTACAACTGTATCAACTATTGCAAATTTCTTGTTAGGATTCTTTTTAGCTATAGCATCTAAATCGTCTCCCATTTGAAATCCAATACCAAAAATAAGATCTGAATTATTGCTAATTAAGGCTTGAAGATTTGGTTGAAAATCATCTTTTTTCATAGATTCTACTGCCTTGTAATCTACACCTAACTCTTTCCTAGCTTTTTCTATTCCAGTATTAGCTGATTGGTTAAAGGATTTATCATTTAATCCACCTTCACTAGTAGTTAACCCAACTTTAATTTTCTTTGTTGTACTAGTACCACTTTTAGAAGCATTAGTACTTCCACATCCTACCATTAAGCTTGATACTAGTGTTAATGATAAAACAATTGCTGCTGCTTTTTTAAACATTATATTACCTCCGATAAAATTAATTTAGGCATCTGAAAGAAAATAATAAGTCCATGTTGCGAGATAATTTTGTGTAATACAAGGAAACTGGTTCCGTTAATACTAGGAGTCTTAGCGGGTTCAGTTGACGAAATATTACGCAAAATTAGCCGCTAGATGAACCTATTATTTTTTTGAAGATGCCTTATTTATATAAAAAGTTCTTTTAACATTGAAACAAACGCATCCCTATCTAAATCCACACCTACATTAACATTTGTGGGCTTATTAAGTAGGTTATTTACATCTACGATAGTTTTCCCCCTAGTTAATTCACTGCTTGCTTCAACATCTACATGAAAACTTTTATATTTCATAATGCTGCTGTCAATTACATATCCCATAGCAAATGGATCATGCATTGCAGCTCCTTCTACATTAAATTTAGCACAATTTTCATATATTCTAGTTGCTATTTTGGCTACTAACTTTGCCATTTTGTTATTAGCTTTATCTATTTCTTCAATTTCATTCTTATATAGCAAAGCTCTATTTGTGACATCTAAGCCAACCATTGTAACTGGTATTTTAGAATTAAAAACTATTCTTGCAGCTTCTGGATCAGCATACATATTAAATTCTGCCGCTGGGGTGTCATTGCCTCCATTTATTGCTCCACCCATAAGTACAATACTATCTATTTTATTAACTATGTCAGGATATATTAGTATAGTTGATGCAATATTTGTAAGTGGTGCAAGGCAAACAAGCTTTAACTTTCCTTTGCATTTACATGCTTCTTCATATATAGTGTCATATGCATTTTTCTCATAAACCTTCATTTTAGGATCTGGAAATTTCAAATTACCAAGTCCAGAAACTCCATGATACCATTCTGCCGAAAAATGTTCTCTCCTAATGTGCTTCTCAGAACCTCTCGCAACTTTTATATCAAGTCCCGAAAATTCAACAAGCTTTAGCGCATTAACAGTGGTCTTTTCAAGTTCTACATTTCCAACTACAGTCGTTATTGCCTTAATATCAATATTTTTTGCTGCAAATGCCATGAGTATTGCTATGGCATCATCAATTCCAGGATCCGTATCTATAATAATAGGTATTTTCACTATTCATCTCTCCATAAAATCAAATTACATATTACTTAAAAATTTTTTAATATGAAAACAAACTTTTTAATGTCTAAAGAATAAACAACATCCACATTTCTAGTTTCTTGCAGTACATGATTAATATCAACTACAGTGCACCCATATGTAAATTCTCCTCCAGTTTCAACAGAAACTGAACACTTATCAAATTTAAAGATATCTGGATTACTTGCATATATAACACCACACAAATTCGCAAGAGACTTATCAGATATTTTTAAGCTTTCAAAAAACAAATTAATTCATTTTTAATATAATCTGTAATATATTTATTTGTAGATGACCTTATACATTCTAATAATTCATTAATTTCTTCGTTACTTAGATGTGTTTTTTCAGTTACATCTAGTCCACACATAATTATAGGAACTCCTGAATTAAAAACAATGTCTGCTGCGTACGCATCTGAAAAATATTTTTTTCATGCACAAGGAGTACAATTTCCACCATAAATTGCGCCACCTACGACTACTATTTTATTTATGTTCTTTTTAATCTCTGGACATGATAAAAACATTTTAGCTATATTACTTAAGTTTCCTGTTGAAATAATACTTGCCTTCTTATGACTTTCCTTTAATTTCCTAAGCATAATTTTAGGTGAATCTTCAATTTGATAATCAATCTTTCTTATAAAATCTAATACTTCTTCATTAACCCTATCTTCATCTTTATTTGAATTTATTATAGGACTATTTTTTTCAAATATAAGCTTAATATTCTTATCAGACAATTTTTGTCAAGTTTAACAATATTGTTAATATCTATTAATTTTACGTCACGTGATATATTTATATTAATAGTATCTAAACTGATGCCCCTTATAAAAATGGCACTTAAAATAAAAATAATATTATCAAACCAATATTATAATCTATGAAAATTGGTTTCTTCACTAGATTTCCTCCTTAACAATAAAATTCGTTAATTATATAATGTTCACCATTTCAAAAATGTACAACATAAATTCCAGCATTTTTATTCAAAATACACAATAAAGCCTTTAAATCTTTGCACATTTTTTAATGTCAGTGTATATTATACCAGATATCATAAAAAAATAACATACATTTTTTTATTTTTTAATTTTTTGTTCGTGTTGTGACCAGTTAATGTTTATACATCCTTTTATTATAAAAAATTTTATTTATATACTAAATCATATGTTGAAGTTCCTCATCCTCATATGATAAACTTATCTAAGTATTAACTCTTATATACTCAAGATTGGATGTGTTTAGAATTAGTAGTGTGAATTATCAATTTATCTCTTTTGTAATAATAATAACATTGAGTTATATACTTAAAAGATTTGGTTTAATAAAAGAAGCTGATGGCGATGGTATGGCAAGAATTTTGTTTAATGTAACACTTCCTGCATTAATTATTGATACCTTTAACTCAATGAAACTAGATTCTTCCTTAATAATACTTACAATAATAGGTGCTATTTATGGACTTGCTATGTCATTTTTAGGAGTGTTTATTTTCAGAAAAGCTCCGCAAAATGTAAGAGGTGCTTTATCAATGGTAGTCCCTGGCTTTAACGTAGGCTTATTTGCATATCCAATTATTGAAGCAATATTTGGTAAACCAGGCTTAAAGTATATAGGCATGTTTGATATTGGAAATTCTATACCAATATTCGTATTTTGTTATATAATTGCATCACTTTTTTCAACTTCAGAAGCTAATATCGGAATAAAAGAAATCACAAAAAAATCTTTTGCCTCTTTACCACTTATGTCTTACATAATTGCCTTACTAATAAACTTATCCGGTCTTCATTTTCCTTCTCCGGTTATAAGTATTTGTAAAATAATATCAAAGGCAAATATGCCACTATCACTTTTGCTTCTTGGAGTATGCCTAAACTTTTCTATAGATAAAATATACTACAAAAGCATAGCAAAGATATTATTTGTAAGATACAGCTTTGGACTAGTAATTGGAATCATTTTATTTTTTGTTTTACCGTTTAATTTAACATTTAGATATACAATTCTCATAGGTTTAATACTCCCCATTGGTATGGCTGTTATACCTTATGCAGTTCAATTTAACTATGATAAAAAACTCGTTGGAACTTTATGTAATATAACTATGATATTGAGCTTCATAATGATATGGATTATAACTAATTTACAATAAACTACATAGAACTTTAAAATTTTATATATTATTTGTCTCGCAATTAATACTTTTTCACTTCACAATGCACACTGCAAAAATCGGCTTTCATTGTGCATTGTGAACTGTGCACTAATTATCTAAACTTCCATGGTCTTAAGTATATCTCTCTAACCCCTGTTTCCCGTGCATACTTTTCAATATAATTAATTAACTTATTTTGATATCCCTTTTCCTTTAAATCGTCATTAACATTCATCATAACCAATTCTGCAATTTCATCTTCTCCAGGTTCTCTTTTAAATTCAAGACTTCCAAAACCTTTAAGAGAATTTGCTTCCTCAATTACAAAAATCTCATACTTTGTATCATTAAAAAAATCATGTACCACCTGTCTTGCCGTTTTCTTAACCTTATCAGTATCTAATCCAGCTTTAACTAAATTTATCAATTGATTTTCATCTTCTAAATTTGCAACTCTTATGTTACACATATTCAAATCACCCTATCCCTTTAATTTTACTGCATATTTACTTATAAGTTATATATTAGTATAATTTACATTTTTAGTCAATAATACAACTTTCTAAGTAATACTTCTCAATAAAAATCACATTGAAGCAAAAGCATTATATTTAAGCATTAGCGCACTCTAATTAACATTACAAAAAATAAAAGGGGCTGTCGCATTAAATTTATTTTTAACCGTAATTCATAAATATTGCGAAGCAACTATAGTGAAAGATTTTAACTTGCTCTGCTAGTTAAAAGACTAACTTTTTTACCTTCGGTAAAAAGTGAAGGGTTTTAACCTGCTTTGCTTGTTAAAAAGTGAACTTTTTCATTTACATGAAAAGTTAATGAGGATTTTCCTTCGCTTCTCTACGAAAAATCTTTAAATTAAATTTTACGTGCACAGCACCGTAAAACCCTTCACCTTTCGCATAGCGAAAACCTTAGTCTTTTAACAAACGAAGTGAGTTAAAACCCTTCACTATAGTGCTCGACAAATTCCAGTTTATCAGGATAAATTTGGAGATTGCAATTTTAAAGTTTCAAGTTGTCTATCTATAGTGAAACTACTGCGAAACTTGAACTATATTAAATTTGCTGCTTATTAAATATTGAAATAGAACCTATAACACAAACTAATATTAACACACCTGATATAAAAATTGGATAATATAACTCTGATACCTTTACTGAATTAGTAAGTAAAGCTACATTATTAGAAGAAAGAGAAAAAGGATTGTACTTTTGCATTTTAGGAAACGCATTAAGAATCATCAAAATCACAGCAGCTGTACCTGTTATAAAAAGGCATCCATAACTGCTTTTTGCAAGAACCCCTCCTAATAAAATTACTGCTAATAAAAACACTCCAAAGAGCCATAGACAAAATATTGAAAATAACAAATTATGCATTTGATGATTTTTAAATAAATATGCTGTATATATGAAAGCCATTGTAAAGGCTAAAGCATAGCTTGTAGTCCAAATTATTATCATAGCAGTAAATTTTGATATTATAACTGTACTTCTATTTAAACCCTTCGTAAGCATATTTATTAAAGTCCCTCTAGACAGCTCATTTGCTAAAACTCCACTAAATATTAAAGCAGTAACAATTATCCCCATCCCCGAAATATTCTTAAAAAATTGTTTCCAGGAATCAATTGCAGCTGGCTCTGGCATAGATATCTTCATTCCATCCTTTTGTGCATAAGAAATAAGCTTTGGCATTAGTTTTGCTGCAAGAGGACTCATCATTCCAAAAGCAAAAAAAACAGCTATAATAACAAAAAACTTGTATGTCCTAACACTTTCGAGAAGCTCTTTTTTTAAAAATGCAATATAATTCCTCATTTTACCACCTCCATAAACAAACTCTCCAATGTTGGTTCCATCATTTCAAATTTAACAGGTGTTATTTGCTTTTTTGATAATAAGTCAATAAAAAATTGACCACCATTTTTTATATTTGAAACCTTAGCTATAATCTCAGATCCATCTCTTTTTAGCTGTACTTTTAAAGCTTTTAATTCTTCACACTCATAAAAACAAACCGCATCCTTCTCACTTATAAAATCTATAATAAAAGAATCTCTTCTATACTGCTCTTTTATCTCCGAAAAAGTACTTGAAAGTGCAATTTTCCCTTTATTTAAAATGGCAACATGATCACAAATACGCTCAACATCAGAAAGAATATGCGTTGAAAATATTACTGTAGCTTTTCCTTTTACAGACAGCAAAATATCAAGAATTTCCTTTCTACCAATCGGATCAAGTGCCGAAGTAGGCTCATCACAAATTAATAGTTTGGGCTCATTTAAAAGTGCCTGTGCAATTCCAAGCCTCTGCTTCATGCCGCGGGAAAACTCTCCAATTCTCCTATTTACATTTGAAATTCCAACTAAAGAAAGGAGTTTTCCGCTTCTTTCCTTAATTTGATTTTTTGATAAGCCAGTGATTTCACCACATAGCTTAAGATATTGCATAGGTTTCATATATCCATAAAATTCAGGTACATCTGGAAGATAACCTATATTGCGATTAGTTTTTGTTTCTCCATAACTGACTTTTTCACCGCACACGTAAATATTTCCACTATTAGCCTTAAAAGTCCAAGTATCATTTTCATTGTAGTTGTCTTTCCTGCACCATTTTGTCCCATGAAACCAAATATTGAATGTTCTGGCACCACTAAATTTAGGTCATTTATTACTGCATTGCTTCCAAAACTTTTATAAAGTCCTTTAATCTCTAAAACATTCATTATTCATCACCTCTACCTATTGTAAAATAAACAATAGGACCTATAAATTCAAGAATTAGCACTACAACTATCCACATTACTTTATTTCCAAAACGGTAATTTGGGTGTCTTAGTACATGAATAAGAGCTGTAACTGCCAAAACAATTTCTATAATAGCAAGTGGGATTAAAAAAGGTAAATATTCTGAAAGATTACTCATATTTATGCCTCCTCGCAATTATTTTTTAGTTTTTTTACTATACTTTTAAAGCGGGAACTCTCCTTAAGCACTGCAAAACTTGGATTACATATTACAGAATTCAACATGTTTTGTTTTATAGTTTTTTCATTCGTTACAGGATTTACTCCTAGATCAAGCTGCAAAAGCCAATCATCTAATAAGTCAAAGAAATCATCTCCATGGAGTTTAATTGGATAAATATCGCCTATTGAAATTTCTGTATATTTATTTAGTATATCCAGGGCTTTATCTTGCTCTCCCAAACTTGCATAGCCTTGAGCTGCATATATATAAATCTTTAATAAAAATGTTGGGTGAAGTTTTTCCATATTAAAAACTTCTGTAATTGCAAACACCCTGCGGAATATTTCTTCATATTTCTCTTTATCATTAATATAAAAAGTACTGTAAAGATCAAAGGCATCAATTAAACTCAATATATATTGATACATGCTAATTTGCAAAGTTTCTTTGGCATTTTCATTTTTACCAAGCATTTGATATGCCATTGCTGCTAAGGTTTCATTAGGTATCATTACCCTATCATTTGCATCCTCTAACAGTTCAAGTGCAGCTTTAGGGTCAGCAGTATATATTAAGCAAGCTGCTTCTAAATTCAATGCCTGTCTAGTTAACTCTATATCCTCACTTTCCACCTTTACTCTTATAAAAAGCTCCTTTGCTTCCTTCAGCAAAGCCATTTGTTCCTCTCTATCCTTTAAAAGCATACTGTGATTAAGTAAAAGTATACCCATTTGCAATAACAGCGGAAAACATGAATAATATTTTTTTATAATTTCACGGCAGTGTTTTATAACCCCATCAAAAGGCTTTTCTACAAAATCAGCGGCTAATTTATGATAAAGCTTTTTTATATCCTCCTTTGTCATTTGCGGCTCATATCCAATTAGCTCGTCAACACTGATGTTAAAATATGCTGCAAGCTGCGGCAGAAAAACAATATCAGGATAACTTAAGCCTGTTTCCCATTTTGAAACAGAAGCCTTTGAAACACCAATATAATTTGCAAGCTCTTCTTGTGTTATTCCCTTTTCTCTTCTTTTACTTACAATTACTTTTGCTAAGTTTATTTCTTTCATAGGATCTCCTCCTTCTTACATCTATATTGTATGCAAAAAAAATCAACCACTCAATGGATTTGTGGTTGATTTAAGTTAAAAAAGTCAACTGTGGGTAAATTTACATACAGATTTCTCACTTCACTTATTTGCCCTAACAGCAAAATTTATCCATACTTCTTGTATTTTTTCTACAAGCCCTTTTTCACTGTGCTCCTCGCATAATACAGCACCTATATTATTTTCCTTAAGCACATCAAGAGTTATAGGTCCAATAGCTATGGATATCTTCTCCTTTATTTTTTCTATTCCTACAAGTTCTATCATATTTCTAACAGTGCTAGGACTTGTAAATAAAACTATATCCGTTTCGTCAAAGGCTCTTGTATTTTTAACTTCGCCTACTATTGTTTCATAAATATTAACCTTATCTACCTCTAAACTCAATTTACTTATTTCTTGAGCTAAATAATTTCTAGCTTTTGAGGAACTAGGCATAAGCACCTTTTCGCCTGGCTTAAGTATAGGTTTTATAATCTCAAATAGTCCCTCTGCTTGAAATTTCTCTGCTACCTTTAAAGGCATTACGCCTTTTTCTTTTAAAGCTTTTGAGGTAGCCTTTCCAACAACACTAAACTTTGCCTTAAGGTTTCTTATATCATAGTTTTGTTCTTTTAAATACTCAAAGAAAAAATCCACTCCATTTACAGAAGTAAATATTATATGATTATAATGATTAAGCCTTGATAAGTATCCTTTTAGATTGTATGTAGTTGATTTAAATTTAATGGAGTTTATTTCTGTAACCTCTGCTCCCAAATCCTTTAAAGTATATCTTATGCTAGAAGCTTGCTTTTTTGACCTCGTCACGCAAATATTAGCTCCAAACAAAGGCTGGCTTTCATACCAGTTTAAACTTTCATTAAAATTAACAACTTCTCCTACAACGATTATACACGGAGATTTAAGCTCTGCTCTTTTGCTTTTCACTTCTATATTTTCTAAAATTCCCACTACTTTTTTCTGCTTTGAAGAGGTTCCTCTCATTATTATGGCAGCTGGCGTGCTTTTATTTTTACCGTTATAAACTAAATTTTCTACTATTTTCGATAGATTTTCCAACCCCATTAAAAACACCAAAGTACCTGTTTCTTTAGCCACAGCTTGCCAATTAACCTTTTCACCACTAGCAGACATACCAGTTATTACATGGAAGCTTTGGGAAATTCCCCTTTGAGTTATTGGTATACCTCCATAATTTAATACAGCTATAGCAGAAGTTATTCCTGGGATCACCTCAAACGGAATGTTTTCTTTAACTAATTCTAAAGCTTCTTCTCCTCCTCTGCCAAAGACATATGGATCCCCACCTTTAACCCTTCCTACTATATGACCTTCTTTAGCCAATTTCACTAATATCTTATTTATTTCCTCTTGGGTTTTGTAATGTGCACCTGGTTCCTTTCCACAGTAATAAACTTCACAGCCTTCACTTACATAATTCAAAATATTATTTCCAACAAGCCTATCATAAAGCACAGCTGTACATTCCTTTAGTTTTCTTACGGCCTTCAAAGTTATAAGTTCTTCATCTCCAGGCCCTGCTCCAATTAAATAAACTTTTCCCATACTCTTCTCCTTAAGCCTTTAATATTAACTTAGCTAGTTCCTTACCCAGCCTTACACTATCTTCTTTACTTCCAACCAAATCCTTTTTTATCACCTTTCCATTAACCTCATATGTTCCCAATAAATAAAGTTCTGAACCCTCAAGTTCACTATAGGTTCCTATTAAAGAATGACAATCGCCATTCAATTCTCTCATGAAACTTCTTTCAGCCTCCAGCTTACATCTCTCCTCCTTATTGTCTAAAGTATCAAAATAATGCCTTTTGCTGCTGCTTTTCTTAACTTCTATAGCTAAAGCGCCCTGTCCTACGGCTGGCAAAAACTCTTTTGGATCTAAATAAGTTGAAATAATGCTTTCTAAACCCAATCTTTTAATACCGGCAGCTGCTAGTATTATTCCATCCAATTTTTCCTCCTTCATCTTTTTGAGCCTTGTTTGAACATTACCCCTTATTGGTACAATTTCTAAATCCTCACGCTTCTTTTTAAGTTGAACTGCCCTTCTTATGCTACTAGTACCTATTTTAGCTCCTTTTTTTAATTCCTCAAAAGCTATTCCTTCTCTAGTGATAACTGCATCTCTAACATCTTCTCTTTCAGGGATAGCCGCGATTTCCAAAGCGGGATCTAACGCATAAGGTACATCCTTCATGCTGTGAACAGCGGCATGGGCTTTTTCTTCTAGAAGTGCAATTTCAATTTCCTTAACAAAAACACCCTTTCCACCAATTTTATCTAAAGTAACATTTAGCTTTTTGTCTCCCTCTGTAGTTATTAATAACTTTTCACTTTCTATTCCATGTGCCTTTTTTAACAAATCCATTACTATTTCTGTTTGAATTTGAGCTAATTTACTTTTCCTTGTAGCAATAATCAAACTCATATTTTCACTTCACCTCAATCAAATAATTCACCTATTACGTCTTCGGGAAAAAACAGCATTAAAACTTCTCTAGCCTTCCCCTTTTCCCACATAAATTTATAATCTTTTGTAGCTATAAAATTAATTATTTCCGTTTTATGCCTATCAAATTTCTTTGCCTTATTTCTTAAATTATTTATGAAACCTATAAATATATCATAATCCTTTAAACTATGTTTAACTTCTTCTTTTAACATAACTGCTGCTTTAGGATTGCCACCTTTAGTATTCAAAGCAAAGCTTATATTTTCTAAAGAAGCTTGAGCTGGAACTGTTCCCATACCTCTTTTAAAGTCACTTAAAGTAAAAAACAGTTTTGATTTTTTATTGCAGTCAGCAATTATCTCTTCTTCAAGTTCTCCCTTTTTCACAGCTATGATTATAATATGCTTATCTTCTATAAATTCACTTTTATATTCACCTTGAATTATTTCTACACCACTTAAACTTTCAAATTCTTTTATGAAATTCCTAGCCACAACTTGCACCTCGCAGTTGTGATAAATAAAACTGCGAGCCTTAATATAAGCTCCTCTTCCACCACCTATTATTCCAACTCTTACCCTGCTTGGGATAATAGAAATAAACATAATATCATTTTCAAGCATTCCTCATCACTTCCATATAACTTTTAACAGTTTTACAGTTATAATTTTACTTCATTATATTAATATTATATCAATTACGCTTAGTTTTAAAGTTTTTTTATTTCTTTAAAATCAGTGTAATTATACTATGATTTGTATATAAATGCTATTTTATTATTCTCATCCTGCTTTTCTTTAGAGAATCCATGGCTATCACTCCATCTTTAATTTTTATAACTCTATCTGCCTTTTCAGCAATTTTATCATCATGAGTAATTACAACAAAGGTGGTTTTTATTTTCTTATTGATATCCCTTAAAAGATCATATATATTCTCTGTTGCTTCGGAATCTAAATTACCTGTAGGTTCATCTGCCAGTATAATTTTGGGGTTATTTATAAGCGATCTAGCAATAGCTGTTCTCTGCTGCTGCCCACCAGACATATCATTTACGAGATTGTTTTTAACTTCTCCAAGACAAACTAGTTCTAAAAGTTCATTAGCCCTTCTTATTACTTCTTTTGAAGGTTTTGAATTTCCAATCATATAGGGGATTAGAACATTCTCAATAGCAGTAAACTCAGGAAGTAAATAATGAAATTGAAATACAAAACCTATAGTTTTATTTCTAAGTTCAGCTAACTCATCTTTATTCATAGTATCTGTTCTTATTCCATCTATATAAACTTCCCCCTCCGTAGGTCTGTCTAAAGTTCCCATTATATTTAGTAAAGTACTTTTCCCACTGCCAGAAGCTCCAATGATTGAATTAAACGTTCCCTCTTCAAAAGAAAGATTTATACCCTTTAAAACTTTTGTCTTTATCACCATCCATAGGCTTTATTTATATTATTTAATCTTATTATATTATGCATTTCAATCACCTCTATTGGATTTAATTTTGATGAACTTTTATATAGTTTTAATGAAAAAACTCTTTTATAAAAGGCCCCTATAACCTATTATAAAATCTTGTGTTATAGAGACCTTAACAATATACAGTATGTACAAAAAAACTTACTTATGATGACTTTTTATAGTGAAACTACTGCGAAACTTGAACTATTTATGTACCAAAATACCACTCTTAAAGGGATTATGGTACACATATAATTTGTAGTTAAGCTAGTTTCACTATATTATTCTGCTTCCAAAAGTAATAATTGCATAAATGCCGCTGGCAAATAAAATTGAATCTTCTGGTACATTAAAAATAAATATCTTAGGAAAACCAGTTAATGCCCATATAATTAGCAGCCCTACTAAAAATAGGTTTGTTTTTTTAGGGCATGAACAAAGCAGAGCCAGTGAAAAAACGGTCATTGGGCACGGCATAATACTAGTACTTATTGATGGGTATCTCTTTCCAAATAGCATACTTATAACCGGATATAAAAGCCATAAAGCATAAAATATGCAGGTAAATATCATTTGCTTTTTTTCAAATACAAAATCAATCTTTTTCCATAAAACATCTATGATCCATAAAATTCCAATTATAACAAACAAAGATCCTGTTAAATATTTTTTTGCTTCTGCAGATCCATAAGTATAAAAAGAAAACTATTCCAATCCATAGAAAAATAATTCCAACATAAAACTTAATAAATTTTTTTAAAAATTGGTGTTGGTTTTAAATACAATGATATTGTAAGTGCTATGCATACAATCAATAAAATAATTTGAATAATCCACGTATTCAAATTATAATTTGCTATTGTGTTCCAAAATACATTACTCATTTATTTCTCCTTTTCCTATTTAGACAACTTAATTACTTTAGTGAATGAATTCATTCACTAAAGTAATTATAATTTATAAATCCATTAATGTCAAAAAAAGCATCATGGTATTTCCACAATGCTTTTTAATTATTTTAACTTTTATAAATCATCCCAATTAGCTCCTATATTTTCATCTGTTGATTGCAAAACATTTTTGCAAATAGTTTTAATCACATTAGTAAAAGAGAGAATATGATCTTTTATATTTTGTTCAGGCATATCATGATGAATAATATTGACTAATCCAAATGTTAAAAATCTTACCGTTGTTGGAACATCCGAACATTCAAAAATTCCTTTTTCAACGCCTTTATTAACTATAGGTATCATCAATTCTACAACCTGATCTGTAATTCTTTCTAAACGTGCTGCACTTATTTCTGGTTCTTTCTTAAAAGCCGCTTCAAATTCTTCATGCTTTACAGCATACTCAAGCATCCTTAATATTATCAAATTAAAATTATCAACAATATTATCATTTAACAGTGGTGCCTTAATGTGATCTACAAAATTTAAAGCATAATAATCAGAAGTTGCAGCAAATATCTCTTGCTTAGATTTAAAATATCTATAGCATAATCCCTGTGCTACATTCATCCTTCCTGCTATATCTTTAATAGTTGTATTTTCATATCCCTTTTCTTGAAATATCTGCAGTGCCGTTTCAATAATTTCTTGTCTACGTTCTTCCGGCGCTTTTGTTATTCTTGACATAATAACCTCCATAGTGTTTAATATGAACTTATTTACTCTACTTCAACTTTAACCACTTCAATATTATTTTGTCAATAGCCTGCACATCCGTTTTCACATATTCTTTAGATTACATTATAACGCTTAAGCAAATCTTCAATGATTGTTCCTTGAATCTTCTTTAAAGCTTTGCACCATTCATCTTGGCATCACATTTTTTATGACTATTGAAGTTTATCAAAAATCACATAGATTACCGCCTAAATCTCAATATTATATTGAATCAACAATACTGTTGGCAATGGCCTCCATTGAGTCCACGTTATCTTCCTTCATAGCTGAGCTTACTGTCACGTCACTATCTAGAATGGTCATTTCTTTCATCTCATCCAAAAGTTCACGCATAAGCTTACCAGCTTGAGGAGCCCATGAGCCATTTTCTATAATAGCAAATATGCGTTTTTGAAGATTTAGTGCCTTCATATCCATTATATAGTTAAGCATAGGAGGATAAATCTTTAAATTATAAGTTACAGAAGCAAGAACTACATGACTATATTTAAAGGTTTCAGAAATCAAATATGATACATGCGTTTTTGAAACATCATACATAACTACATTCGTCATCCCCTTTTTAACTAATCTTGTTGCCAAATCACTAGCGGCTGACTCCGTGTTTCCATACATTGTTGCATAAACAATCATTACGCCCTTTTCTTCCGGTTCATAACGACTCCATTTGTCATACTTATCTAGCAAGTATACAAAATCATTACGCCATACTGGTCCATGAAGTGGGCAAATAAACTTAATATCAAGATTACTTGCTTTCTTTAAAAGAGCTTGAACATGAGGACCATACTTACCTACAATGTTTGTATAATATCTTCTAGCATCATCAATCCAATCACGGTCAAAATTTACCTCATCATTAAATAGTTTACCATCCAAAGCACCAAAAGATCCAAAAGCATCAGCAGAGAACAATACACCATTTGTAGTATCATAACTAACCATAGCTTCTGGCCAATGCACCATTGGAGCAGAAACAAATGCGACCTTATGTTTTCCAAAAGACATTGTATCTCCTTCTTTGACTTTTATTGCCTTATCATCAATTGGAAATCCAAACTGATGCATAAACATAAAAGCCTTTTCAGTACATATAATTTTTGCATCTGGATAACGAAGAATAATCTCTTCAATGCAAGCTGCATGGTCTGGTTCCACATGATTAATTACCATATAATCTAAGTTTCTGTCATTTAAAACTGCTTCAATATTCTCAAGAAACTGACGGCAAATTGACCAATCTACTGTATCAAATAACACAGCTTTTTGATCTAAAAGTACGTAAGAGTTATAGGAAACACCTCGTGGAATGGGATGAATATTTTCAAACAATGCAAGGCGGTGATCATTTCCACCAGCCCAATAAAGATCTTCAGTTATTTTTCTAACACAATACATGGCCTTAATCCTCCTTTACGCCAAAAGCATATTCTTATAAAAATTAAACTTCTATAAACATGTCCTTTTCTTCACCACAAGCAGGACAAGTCCATTCTTCTGGTAAATTTTCAAAAAGTGTACCTGGAGATATTTCCCCTTCTGAATCTCCTACACCAGGATCATATTCATAACCACATCCGTTACAAACATAGTGCTTCCAAACTTTAGCAGCTTTCTTTGGAACTGCTCTCCTCATCTTCTTCATTGGTGGAGCCTCCTTCTTCGGCTGCCCATTATCTAAAGCTTTAGTTAGAAGTGGCAATATTTCTTTTAAATCACCAACGATACCGTAATCTGAGTTTTTAAAAATCTTAGCATTAGGATCAATATTTATAGCAACAATTGTAGTTGCATCCTTTATACCTTTCAAATGCTGGCCTGCACCAGAAATTCCACAGGCAACATAAAGGTTACCATTAAATTTTTGACCCGACATACCAACATAACGGTTGAGCGGCACATATCTAAGCGTCTCAGCTACAGGACGAGAGGAACCTATAGCTGCACCAGCTTGAACTGCCAAAGCTTCTATTAACTTCATATTTTCTTTTTCTCCTATGCCTAAACCTGCACTAACCACTCTTTCAGCCTTACTTATAGGAGTATCCAACGCAATCCCAACTGTGAAATCATAACCATCTTTTTTAAGAGCTTCTACAAGAGCATTAACTTTCTCTTCCAAAGTTCCATCCTTAAAAATCACTTTTTTACGATAGCCAGTTGCAGATTCTCTCTTATAAGCTCTACCTGAGCTCTCACTCTTCGACATTTTACCAATTATATGAGCAGCAATAACTACACGCTGAATTTCATTTGTTCCCTCATATATTGTACAAATTTTAGCATCTCTATAAGCACGTTCAACCTCCATTCCTTTTAAATATCCACTTCCTCCAAATATTTGAAGTGAATCGTTTACAATCTTAAGACAAACATCTGAAGCATATTGTTTTGCCATAGCAGCTTCCATACTATAATGCTCATGATTCTCCTTTAATTCTGCAGCACTGTAAATAAGTAGTCTAGCTGCTCTAAGCTTTGTTGCCATATCTGCTAACTTAAAAGCAATGCTTTGCTGCTGACATATAGGTTTACCAAATTGAATTCTTTCTTTTGAATATTCAAGTGCATGTTCATAAGCACCTTGAGCAATACCAAGAGCCTGAGCTGCAATGCCAATACGTCCACCATCTAAGGTAGCCATAGCAATTTTAAAACCTTCGCCTTCTTTGCCTAATAAATTTTTTTTTGGTACTTTTACGTCATTAAAAATTAGTTCCGCAGTAGCAGAAGAACGAATACCCATCTTGTCATAATGTTTGCCAAAACTAAAACCTTCATAGCCCTTCTCTACGATAAAAGCACTGATACCATGAATACCAATATTTGGTGTAGTGACGGCAAAAACAACGTAAATATCAGCCTCACCACCATTAGTAATAAAAATCTTTTCCCCATTTAAAATATAATAATCGCCTTCTAAAACAGCAGTAGTCTCTGTGCCACCAGCGTCACTACCAGCATTTTCTTCAGTAAGACCGAAAGCACCAAGCTTCTCTCCTTTTGCTAGTGGAACTAAGTATTTTTGCTTCTGTTCCTCTGTTCCATAGGCAGCAATAGGATATGTTCCCAAAGATGTATGAGCAGAAAGAATTACACCTGTACCACCATCTACCTTTGATAATTCTTCAACAGCAATTGCATAGCTGATTACATCCAACCCTGCTCCACCATAATCCTTAGAATATGGAATTCCCATCATTCCTAAATCTTTTAACTTATGAATTGTTTCTGCAGGAAATTTATTTTCCTGATCCAACATAAATGCAATAGGTTTAACTTCTTCTTCAGCAAACTCCCTAATTTTTGTCCTAAAAATTTCATGTTGTTTTGTAGTTGTGAAATACATAAGAACACCTCCTTTTAATTATAGATATACTACTATTTGTAATAAAATACTAAGAACACAGAATTTTGATACAAATAAGTTTTAAAATTGTAACCCTTAATATGGTTTAATGAATACCTTTTTACACCAATCATATTGTAAAAAATATTTCTTAAATGTATACCCAAATCGTATACATTTATTATATACCTTATTGGTATAGTTTTCAATACTAATTACAAAATTTATCCAGTATGTATTCAATTTCAAATAACATCATATGTAAAAATATGTTCATAGTACGAATACGCGGACATAAAAATAATTAACTAATTGTATTTTTATAATATCGCTCCAAAAATAGGACTAAGGCATTTCTCTCCTTAATCCTATTATCCAATCATTTATCTAGTTGTCTTCTGCTGAATCATATTTTTTACTTCTTCTTGTGTTAAACCACTAGCGTTAATAACAGGTATCTTAGTAGAAGTATCACTAATCCCCATCATGTCTGTGTTGCGATCTGATGTAATAATTGCATCTAAATTTTGCACTTGCAAACATTACCTTCAATATCTGGTCCTAAAGTTTCTACTGAATAACCCTCAGTTTTTAAATAACTAGCAATGTTAGATAATCCTTCTTCTACGCCAATTTTTTTTCATAAGTTATCACCTCGTTTTTATTTTTTCCACTCATAGGTGATGATATACGTGCTTATTCTAGTAAAAATTTTCAAATAAAATTACATTACAACCTTCTTCTAAGCAATGATAAGTGCTGCGAAATATTTCTTTTTGACACAAAGTCATATGAATCTTTAAAGCCCATATATGATAAAATTATTAATAGTGGATATACTGGATAAATATATCTAGATTTAATTTCCCACAAAATATAGAATGCAATAAATCCTAAAATTATTAGAATTAAAAACACTTCCCCAAATCTTTTAACTTTCATTTCATTTATTAATCTAATAAAAATGAAACAATACATTAGAAAATTCATTACATATAATATCCAAAATAGTCCACTCCTATATTTTGAATTTCCTTTAAATAATTTTGTGGCAAAAGTATAGTAGCTATAAGGTTGTTGTATAATGATCCTTTTCTGATTTAATTTAAATATTCTTACATTACCAATACCAAATGTATCAATTTGATATGTTCCTTCCGTCCAAATCCATATAATCTTTTTATAATACATTTTTACTAAGTCACTAAAACTTGCATTAGAAAATTTATTTTTAATTTCTTTTTTAAATAACTCTGTACTTTTTTCTTTATTATACTTTGCTTTTACCTGATATATATTGTAGCTTTGCATATCGTCCCAAAAGCCAAACTTGTCCTTATTAATCCCCATATTAAGCCACATAGATATAGGTGCAGAATTTTTCGTGATGGATTGATTTACAACATGGGTTGCCTGTAAAACAATATTTTCAGTCCATCCTGGAATATTAAATATCAGCCCCATTACACAAAGGGATATCATTGCCTTCTTAATTCCAAGCTCTTTTGTATTTAGTAAAACGTAGATAAGCGCCGCTATTAAGAAAATAGCTCCTATTCCTCTAAAGTAATTACCGATTGATAAAAGAATTGATGCAATAATAATATACTTAATATACTTTTCTTTTACAAGTCTTACAAAAAAATACACAGCAGTAGTAAGAAATGCTGCAGCTATAATGTCATTATATATATAGTTACTCATAAATAATGATGGTATATACGTCGCAGCAAATATTAAAACACCATAGTCATTTTCTTTTGACCTATAGTTTACTTCTTTATATATTAAGTAAATCATTGAAGTTGTAACAAGGGAAAATAATATATTAAAAATTTTTAAAATCAAATAGCTATTTGAAATATAGATAATAAAATTTTTATATATAATACCGTTGAAAAATTAAAAGGAAACATATAAAGATATCCACCGGTTTGAAATGAGGAATAATCATTATTGTATAACATTTTTAAAGCCAATGAAAGTACCTCATTAGAGTCATCTGTAGGTAACTTAGGAAATATAACTATAATAACCATTTGAATTATAAAACTAGCTATGAGAGTTAATGTAATTACATCTCTTCTACTATATTTATTAAGCTTTAAACACAACCAATACAAGACTATGCTTAATAAGATTAGTATCACTATAAGTAAAATAAAATCACTAAGCTTTTGTCTTTGGAAAACTGCTCTATCTCCATATATAAAGTTGTTATACTCTGCTCTAACAAAAAATGAAGACCCTATAAAAAGCCCAATAAAAAAAATAAGTATAAAATATATTATCTTTTTAATAAACCCCAACATATAAAAGCCCCTTTATGATAATTGTTATTCTTTTAACTAAGCTTGCACTATAAAAAGCTTCATTATCCTCCTATTATTAACTTATTTTACATTAATTGTTTATATTATATTATTATGCTTAATAAATTCAAAAATTTTTATTACATAACATTTATAGGAGGTTGTGAAAAAGGTATTCTATAGGTTTTACTACACCACGCATAAAGCATTATAAGCGGTCCGTAAAAAGAATACCTACATTTTTCACATCCTTATTTTTTATGAAGGTAATCCTTATTTAAAATCATCAATAAATGTGCTAATCTTATCAATATCAAAATCACTATATACAAGGGGTTTTCCATCCTTTAAGAAATTAAGTTTATCGTGAAAGTCTTCCTTTTCTTCTTCATAAAGAATTCCAACAGGAATCTTATCTCCCCATTCCATAGCTTTTTCCATGGCCTTTAATTTATTGGTTTTATCATAGCTTTCATCTAAAGTATAAATTCTCTTTTTATACCATTGATAAGTATTAACCTTATTAAAGCTTACACATGGTTGAAGTATATCTACCAAGGCATATCCTTTATAATTTATGGCCGCCTTCATTATTTCTTTTAGTTGTTCTTTATCATTGCTAAAAGCTCTTGCAACAAAACCTGCTCCTAAAGTAATTGCAAGAAGTACAGGATTCATTGGAATGTTATTTGATCCATAAGGCTGTATTGATGTAACTTGACCCATATCAGTGGTTGGAGATGCCTGACCTTTTGTAAGTCCATAAATTTGGTTATCGTGAACAAAATGTGTTATATCAACATTTCTCCTAATATTGTGAATAAAGTGATTTCCTCCTTCACCATAAGAATCTCCATCACCAGAATCAACAATTACAGTTAAAGCCTTGTTTGCAATCTTTGCTGCCGCTGCTGCTGGAAGAGCTCTTCCATGAAGTCCACAAAATCCATTAGTATTTAAATATTGAGGCATTTTCGCAGCCTGACCAATACCGCCAACTAAAAGCACTTCATGTGGTTTTTTATTTAACTCTATGAGGGTCTCCTTAAGCGCGTCCAATATTATAAAATTTCCGCATCCAGGACACCATGCAGTTTCTAAAGCACAAAATTCCATTTTATTTATCCTCCTTTACTTTTTTAATTATATCTTCTGAAGATAGAGACTTCCGTCATATCTTAAAATCTTAGCATCAAATTCTATTCCAGTGTTTTCTCTTATAAGTCTAGCAAGCTGTGCCGTTGCATTTTGTTCAACATCTATAAGTGTCTTTACCTTTTTTGCCTTTTCTCTTATAAGCTTTTCTGGAAGAGGCCAAACATCTCCAAAAACTAAAGCTCCATATTTTACTTTTCCTTCTTTATTTAAAAATTTAACCGCACCTTTTATAGGGCTGTAAAGTGAACCCCATCCAACAAGAAGTGTATCTATTTCTTCTCCTCCTATATATTCAGGTTCCAAAAGTTCTTCTTTTAAATGTTCAATTTTTCTAAGCCTCTTGTCATTCATTTTTATTCTAACTTCACTGGATTCAGTTATATGTCCAGATTCATCGTGCTCATCACTGTCTACAAGAACGGATGTTCCAGGTATCTTTCCAGGTGTTATTCTAGGTGAAACTCCGTTTTCTGTAACCTCATATCTTCTATACTCCTTACCACCTGCAATTTTATCATCACTTAAATACCTTTCGATTTTTACTTTATTAAAATCAAATGGCTTTACTGTCCTTAAATTATCTGCAAGAAATTGGTCTCCAAGTAAAATTACTGGTATTTGATACTTGTCTGCAAGATTAAAGGCTCTCATCGTCTGATAGAAAGCATCCTCTGGACTTCTTACTGCAATAACCATTTTAGGTATCTCTCCTGGCGTACCATGAATAACAAAGCTTAAATCTCCTTGTTCAGTCCTAGTAGGTAGTCCTGTTGTTGGGCCTGGTCTTTGTATTTCCGCTATTACAATAGGAACCTCCAGCATGCTTGAAAGTCCTACCGCTTCAACCATCAATGCAAAGCCACCTCCAGAGCTACCAGTCATTGCCCTAACGCCTGTATAGGCTGCACCGATTGCCATATTAATAGCAGCAATTTCGTCTTCTGCCTGCTCTACAACTATTTCAGCTTCTCCCATTTTTGATGCCAAATAAGTCATAATACTTGTAGATGGTGTCATTGGATAAGCCGAATAAAGTTTGCAGCCTGCAGCAAGAGCTCCTAGTGCTATAGCATCATTAGCATTAATTAAAATATTATCGTTTTTGCCGTTTGATACTGTATAGTATTTAGGCAAAACCAATTTTGCACCTTCTTTAAAGGCCTCTAGGTTTTTAACAGCAATTTCAGCCTTAAATTTCCTATTTAATACATCCGCTACAGAGCTCAAATCTTGATTAAATAATTTCAAAATTGCTCCCAAAGCAGCACTTCCAAAAACCCTTGAATTGCCTATCTTTTTAGCAATCTTTTTTAAAGGCAATTTATATATTCTGGCATCTTCATAATCTACTTCTTCATCACAAATTACAAATCCTGTTTCTTTTAAATCTCCTATATGAAGTTTAACTGTATCACTATTTAACGCTAATATTCCATCAATTTTTTTAGAATGAGAGTATATTTCTTCATTTCCAAAACGAATTTGAAAAAAAATTATGTCCACCTCTAACTCTAGACATATAATCTTGAATTGAAAAAGTTCCAAATCCCTTTTCTTTTAAGATTTTTTCTAATATAGAAGCAAGAGTCTCCATACCTTGACCTGCTGCTCCTCCAATGAGAATATTGTAAATCATACTCAAAACCCTCTTTTCTTTAAATTTTCAAAATATTATTTATCTTACAAATTAATCATATCACTCCAGTTATTATTAATCAATATTAATTATTAATAAGTAATTATTTTTGTTAAGTATAAAAAAGGATATTCACTAAATAATACTATCATTTAGTGAATATCCTTTTTCTTTAAATATATCTTTATTCGTATCCTCTTTTTTATCTGCTGCTTCATCTTTAATTTCTGATCTTAATTCATTTAACGATTCTTCTCTTCTACAATTTTTTGCCTTTAAATCTTGTTTAGTTTTTTCATTATCTTCATTTTTAATCATTTCATTTGCTTGATGAATATTTTGAATAGTATTGTCTATATTTTCTTGAATTCTATCCACATTATCTCTTCTATCATCTGGATTACTTCTCATAACTACACATCTCCTTTAATAAAATTTTAAAATTGATTTTGACTCAATGCTTATTATGTTCAAGAGATATGTGTATTATTCTTTTATAGACCAGCTAGGGTAAATTATATTTAAACAGTTTCTATTTATACATGTAATCTCTAGTCCACTCTAAATCGTTATTTACGCCTTTATTAAATAAGAATTGATGGATAGTTATATTTCCACAATTAAATGATGCTGCACAAGAATTTAAATACAATCTCCACATCCTTATAAAAGTTTCATCTTTAGTTTTTCTTATTTCAGGCAGTGCATTTTCAAAGTTTTCCGCCCAGTGTTCCAAAGTTCTTCCATAGTGCAATCTTAAATTCTCTACATCAATTACGTTAAAATTTCTTTCCGACATACAGTTAATGAGTTCTGCAATTCCAGGAACGTATCCTCCTGGGAAAATGTACTTATTTATCCATGTGTTGTTTCCTCCAGTTTTTATGCCTGTTATGCAATGAAGTAAAGATACACCCTTATCATTTAGTAGTTTATCTATAGTATCAAAATACTCAGAAAGATGATCTTGTCCTACATGTTCAAGCATGCCTACACTGACTACTTTATCAAACTTTCTATTTTTTAATTCTCTATAATCTACAAGTTGAACTTCAACTAAATCCTCTAAGCCTTCATTTTTTACTCTTTCCTTAACTTTATTAAGTTGTTCAGAACTTAAAGTTATACCCATAGCCTTTACTTTATATTGTTTTGCTGCTGAAATAATCAATTCTCCCCAGCCGCAACCTATATCAAGTAAAGTCTCTCCTTCTTTCAAATCTAGTTTTTTAAGAATATGCTGTACTTTATTTTTTTGAGCTTGATTTAAAGAATCGTCTTTAGACTTAAAGTAACCACAAGAATATGTCATAGTATCATCTAACCATAACTTGTAGAAATCATTTCCTATATCATAGTGAAATTCGATATTTTTTCTGCTATTTTTAATATTATTTGTAGCCATCTTTAATAAGCTTGCATATTTATCACTGTTGGATAAAAAACTTTCTTTATTGTTGTATAGAGATTCTATAACCGTTTGAACGCTTCCTTCAATATCTATTTTTTTAGTCATATAAGCTTCTCCAAAGGTTAATGAAGGATCTTTAATAATATCAGCTTTAGGAATAGGCTCATTGAAGATTATTTTAAATTTTACTTCTCCTTCTCCATAAACTTCAGAACTTCCATCCCATAATTTTAATTCAAAGGTATCTGAAAATAATTTTTTAAACAATGTTTTATAAAATATTTTGTCAATAATCATGACTGTCATCTCCCTCTACTTAAATTGATATGTTTCTACTAAAAGTTAATTCTCTTTGCCTTTTGATAAATAATTAAGTAATTCATTATAATTTTTTTCCGCTAATTGTTCCCTATTTTTTGAATTTTCTATTTTATTATTATGTACATCAATATTCTTTTTAAAATTTTCCAAAGTATCAATGATAGCATTTTTAAAAAAGTGGGATAGCATCAATTATTTTTTTTATTCCATACACATATTCATCATCGCCGAGACTAAAACATTGAAATAATCCAGAAGTTAATCTTCCATCAGAAAATATGTAAATATATCTATCTCTCATTTCGTCAGATAAATCAACTTCAATTTTATGCTTGTATAATCTAAAAATTATATCGCCATTCTTTATAAATATAGGGAATATGCTAGAAAAAAGTTCTGTCATATTATTATTTTCCTCATCAATTAAACCAGAAAAGTCATTTTCGTTAAGTTTTATTAAGATTTCATTAGTAAATATATTGTTTTTTATTTCTTTGCCAAGTTTTAATTTTAATCTTTGTTCTCTTTCTTCAACTAATAAATTATCAATTGAATCAAATAACTTATTAAATGCACATATGCTTTTTTAGAATTACTTTTATTATCAGTCACATTAATACCTCCATAAATTACTTAATAAAAAACGCTGAAAATAAATTCCACAATATGGGTGCTATAATTACTGTCATAATTCCAGAAATAGCAATAGTTAAACTGCTCATAGCCCCTTCAATTTCCCCTATTTCTATAGCTTTAGCCGTTCCAACAGCATGCGATGCACTACCCATAGCTATTCCCATAGCTACCTTATCATTTATTTTTAATATTTTGTACAAGAATGGTCCAATAATAGAACCTAATATTCCAGTAATTATAATAGCAACCACAGCTATAGATGGAATTCCCCCTAATTGTCTAGATAATGCCATTCCTATGGGTGTTGTTATAGATTTAGGTATTAATGATTTTGTAAGTTTATCTGAAAGATTGAATAATTTTGAAAGTACAATTACACATATCATTCCGGAAATAGCACCACATAAAATACCTACTATAATAGGTAATGCATTTTTTTAAATAAGGAAAACTTCTTATATAAAGGTAACGCTAAAGCCACAGTAGCAGGAGCCAAAAAGAAAGAAATTACTTGTCCGCCTTTATCATAATCATTATATTTAATATTAAATTTCAACAAAAATACAATTAAAATTATTATTGCAATAAGTAATGGATTAAAAATTGATAACTTGAATTTTTGCTTGATTAAAGCACCTATTTCATAGGCAATTATAGATATTAACACACCAAAAATAGGTGAAGTTGCTATAGCCCTCATCTTTAGCACACCTTTCTTAAAAATTTAACAACATAAGCAGTTACAACCCAGACAACAACGGTAGAAATAAAAATAATAATAGAAAATGCCATAACTTTACCTTTAAGCATACCAAAAGATGTCATTAAGCCAACACCAGCAGGAACAAATAAAAATGACATACAAGATATTAAAACTTCACATATGTCCTCAATCATTTCAACTTTAACTATCTTAAAATATAAGGCCAAGAAAAGTAGTATCAAACCAAGAACTGTGCCTGGTATAGGCAAGTTAAGAGCCAGCTGTATAATCACCCCTAAAAAATATGCGGTCAAAATAATCATTAATTGCTTTATATGCTTCAAAAAATCACCTCTTTTGTAATTTATCATTGGTGTAGTGGTCTGACCATATGGCGCTAATATATCATATATTTTTTATTAGTTCAACTAACGTATTCTCAACTATGACCACTTTCGCTGTAATCTTATCGTTTACTTAATTATTTGCTCATGAATAGGCGTTATTATACAGCAAAATAATATAAATTTAAAGGCATGAATAAAAAATATTTTTTAATACATAATATACAGTAAATATTATAAGGATGTGTTTCTTATGTATGGTAATTATAATAATGGATTTTGGAATTTTCCAGTTCTTTGGAATAAATTTGGCGGAGATGATTATAGCTCTAAAACAGCTCATGATTTTTACGATATATATGTAAATAAAGATTATGTTGGCAAAAAAGTATTAGCAGCTGAAGGTGAAAGAGTTGAGGATATAAAAAGTTTTTTAAAAACACAGGGCTTTACTGAATTTAGTTCTGAGCTTATAGGAAATGAGTTTAGCATAACCTGCAGTGAAGCTGCAAAAAAACATGTAAAAGAAGCAGTAGATGTGTATATACACAATAGATAGTAGATTAAAGATAAACAACTTGAAAGGTTAAAATTAGCAAGATTTTTTTGGTAACATTTAACTTATTTAAAATCAATGCACAATGAAGGATGATTTATCTTCCTCTCGCCAGATAAATCTAAAATTATATAAAAATGCAATGTTCAGCTGGCAAAGCGAGCTGATATGGATTTATCTCAAATTGGCGTCAGCAATAAGTTTTAAATTTTCTGTAACAAAGCGAAAGAAAATCATCCTTCATTGTGAACTGTGCATTGTGAATTGTGAATTAAAAAAACATTACTTGTAAAACTTACCAAACATATTTTAAAGCTTTCAAGTGGTTTATCTATGATAACTATCCTCTAACTCTACCTCCATGCACTACTCTACCAACTACATTGCCTAGATTTCCATCTTCCTCTTCATTATTAATCTTTAAAGCCCAAAAAACAGGAAATCTTTCACTTATTTCTGTTTTTATAATTTCTGGTGCTGCAAAGGCTATAATTTGGAAATTAAGTTTGTTTGCTATGGTAAATATAGGGTCTAATACATGAGCTCCTGAAGCCTTGCCAAAAGGATTGTCCAGCATTAACACAGTCCATGGATTTTCATTGCCTAAGGTTCTCTTTTTATAATTCATAAGCATCATAATTATAAAGGTATTTATAGATAGAGTTTGTCCCCCGCTGCCTTCTGGTGAATCTCCTTCTCCTGAATTCACTGCTCCCCAGGTTGCGTAATGATAATCCTGTGGTTTTGCGTATAAAAATTCATTCTTCTCTGACATTTTGTATACTTCTAAGCTGGGATATTTCCCCCTCAGAGCCTTTGAGAATATTTTTTTATCGCTCATAAGCTCGTTTAGTTCCTTGTTATCAAGATTATCAAAGTCGGCGTCCTTCTTTTCTAGCTTTTCAATGCACTCAATAAAGTATTCATTTAAAAGTATATTAATATCACTTTCTTCTTTAGGCAAAAGTTCTTCTCCCTTAAGTCTTACAAGCTTAAAGGCATAATTATTTTCATTAACATATACCATTTTATTTACCATTTCCTTTAAGCACTCTGATATTTTAATTGCCTGTCTTGCAGCTCTAGAAACCCACTGTTCCTTTGCCTCTTCCGCTTCAAGTTTGTCAGTTTTTATTTGATTTATTTCTCTTTCTGCGTGTTCCTTCATACTTTTAAAAGAATCCTTGTTGCTTGTAAAATTGCCTATATTCGTCTTATCCCCTATAATTTCTTTGATTTTGTGTTTTAAAATTTCATCTTTTATATCATTTTTTAAAGCCTCTAAAAAAACTTCAAAATTCTCCTCGGCATTTGTAGTATGATTTTTTATACTTTGATCTATATTCTTAAAATCTTGTATCCATTTGTCTACTTCATTCTTTTCATTGTCTTTTATCTTATTCATATCGTACTCTGAGGTCTTTCCTTTTAGCGGATCAATTTCAAAGTATTTAATTTCTGAAATACAATTATTTATATTTGCCTTTCTAACCTCTAAAGCTTTCAATATATTTTCTGTTCTAGCTAAATATTTGCTATTATCCTCTATCCCACTTTTAATTTTAAATTCCTTTTCTTCTAAATTTAAGTTTTCCCACACATTAGCTGCTTTTTGGTGTTCTTCAAGTATTTTATTAGCTTGCTTTTCTATGTCTTTAATTACAGCTTCTATAAGACCTTCAAGCTTGCTTATGCTTTGAGACTTCTCTTTAGCCAACTTTTCTTTTAATTTTATTTTCTTAGCTAAATTATCAAATTCCATTTCAGCAAATTCCAAGGATATGTTTTCTACCTTATAGTTTTTCCAATTCAAATCAATTTTTTTAAGCATTTTAATCTGCCTGTCTATATTTTCTTGAATATCCTCTGCATTCTTTTTCAAAAGAGCAATGCTATTATTTTTGCTTTCAAGCTTTGTATTTAAACTCTTTCTGTAGGAAATACTGCTGTATATCTCATCTTTTTTTGAAGCTTCATAATTTGGAGCTGTGCTGCACTGTAAATTATCTTTAGGATTTATTTCCTTAAATTCCGCTTCCTTTACAACCTCCCTTATGTCCTTAAGTCCTGGCTCAACAAGTTTAACCTTCCATCTTTCATAGTTTAAATTCTCATCATTTATATTTTTATCTAAAAGCTCTTTTTCTAGTTCTTTTTCACTAAGCTTAGAAACTAAATTGTTTAACTCCTGCATCGCTTCTTTTTCTTCTTTTAATTTTTTATCTATTTTATTTTTAAATTCTATAAAATTCACAAGTTTTTCAATTTGATAAGAAAGCTTTTTAATATTTTCATCCACATTTTCTCTATTTTTTTTATTAATATTAAGTTTTTCTGTAGAATTATTTATGCCAGTCTCCGCTGCACTTATCTCACTTAAATTTTCATTAATATTAAGCTCTATTTGTTTAAGTTTTTGGTCTAACGCTGCAGAGCTTTCAGTTTTAAGTGCAAGACTAATAGCATTAAGAAGTTCTCCTATTTTTTCTATAGAGCCTTCAACTACTCTAATAGTTTCTTTTGCTTCAAGTTCTTTTTTACTTAAGCTTTCCTTCCAAGATACATAACTATCATAATCCTCTACAAACTTTAAAGCTTTGTGGTCTACTAATTTATAGTTAACACTTTCAACCTTATTCATTTCTGTTCGAACATAAATTGGAACTAAAGCTCTTAGAAAACTTTCTTTATCTATGTTACTTTCTATGGTTTTCCATTCATTAACATTAGATATAACTAAACCAAAAGGCAGCATTGGGTAATTTGAAAGCATGTTCTTTTTTTGTTCTTCATGAAGAGCATATAAAAACTGAGTTCCATAAATAACTTTTATTCCTAAAGCCTCTATTTTATCTTTCACACTATTTACATCGTTATTTGCTATCCAGTATTCTTCTGTATTTAAGCTTAAATCAATACTGTTTTCCCATAATTCCTTGTAAAGCTTCTTTTCTTGAAGTTCTTTTTCTTCTTTAAGCTTCTTCACCTCAAATGCCTTATTTTGAAGCCAATTTTCCGAATAAGTTTCCATCAAAGGATCAAGCTTACAAACTTCTAAAACTCTTGCAAAAAGTTTTTCTTCCTCCTCTTTCTTTTCATTATACTTTTTTGTAATATCTTTTTTACTATCCCCATATTGTTCAAGTTTCATTTTAAACTCAGCTATTTTTAGCTTTAGGCTATTTATTTTTTCCTCCAGCTTTTCGCACTTGCTATTTAAAGTTAAAAGTTTTTTATCCTCTTCTTCCTTTTCCTTTTTAATATCTTCAAGCAATAATTCTGGATAAACTATCCTAAAAGGATCAAACTCCGTGCCAAGTTCCTTTTCTTTTTTATTAAATTCTTTCTTTTTATCTTCAATTGCCTTTAAATTAACCTGTATACTCTGCTTTTTTTCATTTAAACTTTTAATTTCCACTTTTAGCTTTGCTTCTTTATTATTTAGAAAAGCTTCATAAGCTTTATATTGGCTGCTTATATTGCTCCATTTTTCCTGTGTAATTTTCCATTTATCTTTAATTTCTTCTTCTACCTTATTCATTTCCCCATGTACATCTTTTAAAGCTAAAGAATTCATGAGCTTTTCTATTTCTTCAAGAGTAGATTTTTTCTTATATTCATCTTTCTCCATAGGAATAATAAGCTTATTTATTTCATATTTTTTCTTTTCCTCATTCAAATCATCTATTTCGCTGTTTATATAGTCAAATTCTTTTTGTTCAAAGGCCTTATTCCCTTCATAATCCTTTTTTGCTCTAATTTGTTTTGCATACTCCAGATTGTCCTTTTCAAAAAGCAGCTCACGTTTTCTTGTTTCTGCCTTACTTTTTTCTTTTTCCCAGGTTTCTATTTCATTTAGCACATTATTTTGAATACTGTTTAAACTACAGTAAAGGTTATTTCCATTTATAATACAGCTATTTTTCTTATCTTCATAAATAATTCCCTGCTCTGCATCTCGTATTAACGGATCTAATAATGAAGATATATTTTTATAATCTACTTCTCTATTTATAAGTATAGGAAGATTTTTAGTTATAGAAATATTGCTTTTAAACATATCTTTAAGCACATTCTTATTTTCTTCAAATTGACTGTTTAAATTTTCAGAAATAGCTGGAATTATGTATTCATCAAAAATACCTTTATTATCTTTTGCCTTTGAAAAATATTCCCCAACTCCGCCTTCCACTTTATTTATAAGCTTTAAAATAGACCACTCTGAGCGGTATATTCCAAGTCCCGCTAAATACTGATAGTATTCGGAGTTTGTACTTCTGGAATCCGACTCAGAAAATTTTCTAAAATCCCTTTTATTATCTCCTAAAAATTCTTCTAATGCTTTATAACTCACTGCTTTTCTTTCATCTTTTAAATAAAGAGGAATATTTTCTACTATATAAGGGTCATCAACATAATGCTCATGAGTATATAAAAAATACTTTACACCTATTTTTTCTTCTTCCTTTTCCTCCTCCTTATTATCAAGCTTTTTTACCGCAGTGATGCAAATACCTGTCATTAACCATCTATCCGGCATTGTATCCAGTTTCCACTCTAAAAGCACATGAAAAGTGTAGGGTTTAAATTGATTGTTTCTATTTAAAAACATGCCAGCAATCTTATTTCCATCATTTTTACCCCATCTCGTATTTGGAAGCATTATCTGAGATATAAGCTGCATCAGTACTCCCTTACCACTTCCGTTATTTAGAGTAAACAAAGTATGGTCTGGTTCTCCCATCTTTGTCAAATCAAAAATACTATTGTCGTGACACTTTTTAAAATTATCATACTTATTTCCTACTATTCTAATTTTAGTTAGTCTCGGCATTGCTTTTTTCCTCCTTTGCAGCTTCTATAAGTTTCATGAATTCTCTATATCTATCTTGATTGTGATACAGCTTGTCTAATCTTTCGTATAATTCTAATTTTGGAATCAACTTAAGTTCTTTAGTATTGTTGTAAATAAGCTTTTGATCCGCTAAAGGTTTTAACGCCTTATAAATAAAATTAAATCTATTATCCGTAGTATTTACCACATCTATGCTGCCTTTAGTTTTACTGTTTTTCATTGGTGAAAAGTCTTTATTCCACACCTCATCAATTTCCTTAAGTGCTATACCCCAATCTTGACTAAAGCTTTCCTCCTTTTTTTCTCTTGCAATCCAGGAATTTATGATTCCATTCACCAAGTCTTCAAGCTTAGCATAAGATATACCTTCTTCTTCCCATCTAATTCTTATGTTATTTTCTTTGTCCACTTCAGATAAAAATACGCATATTATCAAATTAGCCAAATAAAAGTACTTTTTGTTTTTTAAATCCTTATACTTTTCCTTCATTTGAGTATAAGAATTTGCAAAAATAGATCCATTAGCAGAAGAAACTAAATGAAGATTTTCCATGGTGTCTATTATCATAAGATCTGCCTCCGCTGCCATAGTTTTTACTATTTGCCTCATTTCGTTATCATTTGAATATTCTTCTGCAAGAGGCTCTTTAACAGATACAATATTTTCTTTTAAAAGCATGAAAAATAACGCAGATGCTTTTTGTATATTTTCCGTTGTATATGCCATTACTAATCCTCCAAATTATTTTTAATATATATTTTATATGGTGATATAAATAAATTTTGCAAACTTAAAGGTTTCTTTTCTCCTTCTAACTTTGAAGCAACTGTTTTTCCAATAAGTTTTTTATACTTTTCATCCTTTTCACACAATTTATTAAACAAAATCATTCTTTCATCCATTTCATCAAATTCTTCAGTTGTCTCACTAAAAGTAAGCCCCGTAAGCACAAACATCATAAATATTTCTGTATTCTTTTTTTGGCTTAGCCAGCTTTCCTTAATAATAACATCCATATTTTCAAGTTCCGTAATACTAAAACCTTCACCATCTATAAATTTATCAAAAATTGGCTGCCAAAGATCTACTATAAGTTCCCAGTCTACTTTCTTTTTATTTATAAATTCTTTTTCTTCTTCCTCACCTTGTACATCTACATTAACTTCTTCATTTTCCCTTATAGACTGCTGTTCCTGCCATGCCCAATCTAAAGGATATATAAATTCAAGCTTGGGAGACAAAAGCGGCGTCACTAAGTTCTCTAACAAATCAAAACTTGGCAGTCCATTTTTAACAATTACATTTTGCCATATATCTTTCTTAAAAGATACTCTAGATGTTGTCCAAAAGCTTTCTGGATAATTTACTCTTATTTTCACTTCAAAGGCCATATTGTCTACTACTATTTTTGCAAGTAAATTGTGAAGTACTCTAGCCTTTTCTACTTCTTCAAAAAGCTTTTCTCCATCTTTTCTTTTATCCTTAGGGAAACTTTCAAGTCTGCTTTTCCAGGAAAGCATATCCTCAAAAGTCTTTTTTTCGTCTTCAAATTGACTTTTTATTTCCTGATCCGTTTTTCTTCTGTCCCTTTTGGCATCAAAAATATTACCTGAGGATTTCTCATAATATCATGTCTATAATCTTTTTCCCTACGTATTAAATTTCTAACTCTTCCAATTAGGTTATTTACGCTGCTTAAAGCTTTATTAAAGTTTCCACTTTTAATTAATTGAAGTGTGTAAAACTGCTCCACATCAAAACCAAACTCTTCAAGCATTTCCCGTGTTATAAATATCATTTCCTCCGCTTCTTCTGTGAGCATATACACTGTACTGCCGCCCTTTTCCCATCTTGAATGCTCTCTATCAGGTTTCAAATATCTAAATTTGTATATCTCATGTTCTCTTGTTTCTTCATTATATATTGGACAGCTAAATGGATCCTGTCTATTAGAATCTTTATACCACAGCACTCCATCAACAATTCTCTCTATATTTTTATCAGAAGTAGAGATTTTCATTTCTCTTAAAATATCTGAAACAATATATATCATATCGTTACGTGTTCTATTAGGGTTTTCCGTAATTTCTCTTCTGAATATGCTTAGTAAAAGATACAGGCAAATTTCATGAGCATAATTGTTTAGCTCGCCTATGTCCATGCCTGTGCCAAGCATTCTTATAACATTAATTTTTTTCAGCCTGTCCATCATTCCAGTTTGAACTAAATCCATCTTTCTATACTCCTCCTTCCAGCCCTAACAAATATTCATACGTAATAAATTCTTGAGGAATTCTACAATTTTCTTTCCAAAGCTCTACTATATAATCCTTATACCTACCATAATTCTTTTCCTCAAATTCTTTCAAAATACACTTTAAACATTCTTCATTTTTCTGCTGATCCTTGCTTTTATATTTTTTATGTACCTTTATAAGCTCCACATAAGCCTGTACTAGTAAACTTATATTTACATCATTATACTTATCTTTCAACGCTTTATATATAAAATATCCATCTGGGTCCATGTCTCCAAAATAATATACCGTAACTTCACTTGTCTTAGCTATTTCATCTAGAAAAGAAAAACTCTTTATAATTTTCTTTCCATATCCAAAAATAAGTGCATCTGGCGCTATTCCAAATACTTTTATGCCCTTTTGCACTGCCCTCTTAAAAGAAAAAAATGTAGAATGATTTTCCAGAATTATTATAGTTTTGATTTCACTAACTCCTCTATTCCAGTAGATAAACTGTTCACCATACTGCTTAGCTTTTATATCCTCAAGACTTAAAGAAAGCCTTTTGAGCACTTTATTATCCTTTTTGCCATTATCACTGTCTGTCAAAAAATTTTTCATCGTAAAAAAGCTCTAGGCATCTTTCCTCAACACTATCCCACTGCCTGTTTTCCCTTTCCTTTAAAAAAATTGTATATATTTTTTATGTACATCCATTCTTTTTTAGTTTGATACTCTGGATGTTTAATATAAGTTTTAAAATTTAGCATATCAGAATACTTAATAATATCTTCATCTTTCCAAGAGCTTTCTACCTTAGAAGTAACTATAGTCCACTTTAATTTCATAGGCAATTTAGCCCTATTGCTTTCTGATCTTGCAATTTCTCTTATAATTTTTTCTTCCTTTAACTTTTGCATTTCCTTATAAAAAGCCTCATAACCGCCAAGTTCATAGTAGTTACTTTGTCCACCGCATTTTTCTATAATAAATTTTTCTAAATCAACAAGTTCAAATTTTTTATTGTTTTTGCATTTATTATCAAAGAAAAGCTTTATATATCTACGCATTATATCTTTCCCTTCAATTCTGTATATTCTTACAAATTATTATAACAAAAAAAAGAAGCATAATACTTCTTTTCTCTTTGTATTTTATTAATTTTCATATCTAACATATACATAATCTGATTTACGATGTTGCTAGATATGCTCAACATATTCCACTATTATGCCATCAAGATGTTTTACTGTCATATTTGTTCCAGATAAAACTTAATACAATAATGATATGGTTAAATGTACAAATTTTCAAGTACGCACATTTTTGTTATATACTAATAAAAATAGTACTAAAGGAAATAAAATTTATGGCAAGAGCATTAAAAGATCCTGAGCTCGATAGTTCATGTCCACTGGCAACTGAGGAAAAACTTATATAAAGCTTAATTACCTCTCTATTAGTTCCTTTAAGTCTTTCTACAATGTCATCTTGATTAGATTCATCTATATTCACGTTTAAAATGCAATTATATAGCTCTTCTACATAAACAGGCTTATAGGTTTCCCAACCTTTCTCTGAAAAAATTATCATAGGAAGCCTTCCATTATAATCAATATCTAAATAATCATTCACAAGCATCCAGTCTATAATTTTAGTGATTTTTTGAGAGTTAAATCTTTGTAATATCCATAACTCGGGCAGCTGTCAAGATGACTTTCTAAAACTTTCTTATCTTTAGATCCCTTTAGTATTTTTGCAAGCATTGACCTACCTGCAGTAAAAATAATTTCATCTGCAGCTCTAAGGATTTTTTCTACATCCTTTTTTGATGGTGCTGTTTGGTCTTTTAAATCACTTAAGGTATAGTGAGCTCTTGGTTTTCTGGACATTATATAATCAACCTTTCTATGATAAATTTTCATTAAGTACTTAGTTACAGATTATTTTGTTCTATAATTTCTGAAACAAGTCCAGTTCCAGTAAAATCATTTCTTAACAATTCAAGATACATTCTGTTTCCAAATGCTCCACCTGTCATGTTGTCTACCGTTTTCATCATTCTTATCAGTATAAGTTTCTGCGACTCTACTGGCATTTCTATTTCTTTTGCAAGCCTATCAAATTCATCAAATATATGTGTTTCAATTCCATTAAAAGTATATACATTTCCCTTTCCATCTAAAGAATAATACATTTTAGTATAGCAGTTACTTATAAACTCATCTGTAACATCTTTATGATTATAATAATTTTCAAATATAAATTGTTCAAAAGGTCCTACTAATTGCAACATTTCACTATCATGGTATATGTCATCTTCTTCTCTATTGAAGGATTCCTTTACAAGCTTCATTATCTGCTTCTTATTTTCTTTAATTTGACCTTCAACAAAATAACTGCAACTGTCTATACATTTTATTTCAGATCCTTTTTTACTTCCACAGCAAGTAGAGCAAATCACTTCATTCAAAACCGGACATTTTCTTGCAAATTTTATTTTTTTATTACAAAGTGCACATTTGGCCATATTATAACTACCCCTTTTGCTAAAATTTTTTATCTAATTTTACTTAATTCATCTACAAACGCTGGTCTCTTTTTATATAAAGCACTCAACTCATTTTTTAATTAGATTTGTTTTTCTTTTCCTGCTATCTTTTTTATATTTTTTTTAATATTTCGCACACATATCTATATTCTAATCTATTAATTCTTTAATATCAGCAAATTCCGTACATATTTGTAGTATATCATTCCTATAATCCTCAAGATTAATAAAAACATTATTATCAATTAGTTCTATCAATTTATTGAATATTTGTTTTCTTAAGTTTAAATCTAGATCATCTCTTAGCACTATGTTTTCACTTATAAATTGTATAATATCTCCTGCTAAATAACCTATATCTCCAGAAGAATCATCTGAATACGTAAACTATCACCACTTAAGAAGTGGATGGCTTCGTGGTCAATACTACTACTGTAGCAAGTTTACCCACGCTATCAAGATCATTCCAACCTCTCTAACAATATATCTTTTATTACATTGCTAGTTTTAGCATATTTTTACTTGCATTTATATCTCTATCCATTACCATGTTACAAACTGGACATATATACGTCCTACAAGACAAGTCCTTTGTTTGACTTGACCTACTTTTAAGTCCTCAATTACTATAACTTGGTTTTCGTTAATCAATTGAGTGCTTACTTTATGTAACATATCTTTCCTTTGATTTGCTATTTTTTCATGTAATTTTGCTACTTTTATTCTTGCTTTTTTTCTATTATTACTACATTTTTCTTTTCTTGACAAATCCTTTTGGAGTTTTTTAAGTCTTCTTTCTGATTTTTTTAAGTTTTTTGGATTACTGAAGATTTCTTCATCACTTGTTATTGCAAATTCTTTTATTCCTAAATCAACTTGAACTTTTTCTAATTCCAAATATTCTTATTCCATAAGCATTATTGCCTTTTTTTAGTACTCATATTCTTATTATTAACTAGAATAGTATTCTAAAAACCATAAATATCACCTTCAGCGTTATAATTTTTTAGTTTTTCAACAACTAATACATCCGCTGGTACCCAATTAAGTTTGTAAAGTTCATCTAACGACACCCATCTAACTTCATTATGAACATTTAAATGCAGATTTCCTCCGCATACCTCACACAAGAAGCAGTGCATTGTAAGATGAAAATTTGGATAATCATAATCAATTGTAGTTATGTATTTAGAAATTTTTATATCCAGTTCTAATTCTTCTTTGATTTCACGTATAAGTGCTTCTTCTCTTGTTTCTCCAGGTTCTATTTTTCCGCCTGGGAATTCCCACATATTTTTGAAATCGCCATAACTGCGGCATGCTACACATATTTCATTATTGTGTTTTATAATTGCAGCTGATACTTGAATTGTTTTCATCTATAAACACCCCTGTAATCATATTAAATTTTAATTTCTTTTTCTCGCCCTTGTTTAGTATGTTCAGTTTTTAATATACTATTTTTGTATTGTAATTATTAATTAATATAAATCTGTTATTGTATACATACCATTTTTGTAATATAATGTAATGTAGATAATTATTTAAGGAGCTGATACTAATGGCTATGGCTGGTAATACTTATACAATCCAATTGAGACCTTCTCATCTTGGGTGGGGAGATCATAGGTATACAAATACTAGAAATATTATCTATGGAGAAGGATATATTTCTTTACCTATACCAACTGCTAGATCATTTAATATATATAACTCAAATAATCCTACTACAGGATGGGGATATAATTTATTTCATGCTTCATCTGTTGATGGCTTCTTAAATAATATGCCACTTCTCGCACAGGGCTCTGAAACTGCTGGAGACATATATGCAAAACAGTTTTCCGTACAGGGTAATCTAAGAATGATTGGTACATGGTATGCAAGTCAAAATGCAACACCTAACAACTCAGTAAGAGTTACCTGGACATCACCAACAGATATTTTTCTTGAAATAATTTAATTTAAAATCCACTTTGACAAATTATCTATCAAAGTAGATTTTATGATTTATTAAATAATAAATATGAGCGTGTCACATTAGCATAAAAAAATATGTTTGAACTGCTTCCCGTCAAGTAGACAGTTAAAAAAATAAAATCTTTTTTGCCAGCAGGTATACCCTGCTGGCAGTTTTTATGCTGCATGTAAATACATATCATGTTTCTCCATTGGTGTTAATACACCAAGATTTCTTTGTAGTCGTTTATTGTTGTAATACTCAATATATTCTTCGATCATTTTCACTACCGATTCCCTGCTGGCAAATCGATTTCCATAGTAACGTTCTCTTTTAAGGATACCCCAAAAGCCTTCCATTGGACCATTATCAATGCATCTTGCTACTCTTGACATACTCTGGGTCATTCCTGCAGCTTCTAATTTAGCATGGAAAACTCGACTTGTATATTGAAATCCTCTATCACTATGAAAGAGCGGGTGTGCATCTCGATTTACGTTAACAGCAACGTCAAATGTTTCAAAGACTAACGCATTATTATTGGAATCACGAACAACATAGGAGACGATTCTCCTATCGTACAAATCCAAGATGGCACTTAGATATACCTTTCTTTTCTCTGCCCCAATGTAATACTTAAATTCAGTTACATCAGTAAGCCACTTTTTATTCGGTGCATCGGCAGTAAATTCGCGGTTTAGTAGATTTTCAGCTATGTATTGTGGATTTGCTGCTTGCCTAGTACAACCATTGTTTGCATATTTGATTGTTGATTTTATATTAAGATTACGACATATGCGTAAAACACGTTTATCATTCACTTTAATATCATGATATCGTTCTAAATGATCTCGTATTCTTCGATATCCTTTATCAGGGCTTTCTTCATGAATCTTTTCAATTTCATCAGCAATGAGGCGGTTTACACTCTCGTTTTCAGAAATTTCTCTATGCAACCATTTATAATAAGCTCCCCGTGATACTTTCCCAAGTTTACAAAGTGCAACAATCGAATAACCATGTTCTTCATTTTCTTCTTTGATTGCCTGATAAATGTATTTGTGTCGTCCCAGGCTTAGCCCCGCCTCCTCTCTATTTCCTCGAGTTTTTTTAAGAAAGAAGCCTCCATTTCAGCACGTTCTTTCTCAGCTTTTAAAATCTTATTTTCAGCACGTAGCTTTTCTAATTCGCTCATTTCACTCTCAGATTTTCTTTTCCCACGGTTATCGTTTAAAGTTTCCACGCCACCGCTTTCATATTTAACAGTATAGTTCCGTACTTGTTGATAGGATACCTGATACTGCTTTGCAGTATCAGAATAATTATGATCATGTGAAATACAATACTGTACTATTTTAACTCTTTCATCAAATGTAGTTTTTCTTCCTTTAGTCATGATAGTATTTTCTCCTGTTCCCAAAGATTTTAATTCTTCATGACCATTATACTTCTTAATCCATCTTCTGAGTTGAGTTTCTGACCGGATTTTATATTTTTTCAGTATTTCAGGAGCTGTATACTTTCCGTTCAGATAATCATTGACCGCTGCCTGTTTTAATACAGAAGAATATCTACTTGCTTGACTACTTGTTCTTAATCCCTCAAGTCCAAAAGCATTATATAGACGAATCCAACCTTTTAGTGATCCTTGACTCATTCCGTATATACGACATAATTCTCTAAATCCATAATTGTTATTGAGATATTCAATAATAATTTTCTCTTTTTGTGCATAGGAATACTTGTGTTTAAATGCCATAAAAAATATGCTCCCTCCTAAGTGACAAGTTTTTTATTATTTCACTTGTCTACCTAGAAGGGAGCATATCAACTAACGCGGCACCTTCTTTATATCATATTATGATTATGCAACTTTTTACTTTCACATATAAGATTTCAGTCATAAAATTTTAATAACTGCCATATTTATCTTTAATATTTTTAAAATCCTCACAAAACTTAAAAAAACTAATATAGCAAGTATTTTTTAAAATTTCTATATCTATATTTTCTGCAATTTCATTAAAAACTTTTCTTGAACTTACTTCATTATATTGTTTAAGCACTCTATTTAAATAACACTTAGGGAAGTCACTATTAGGATCATCTTCCCTACTCCATAAAAATTCTGGTCTTTTAGGCAATTTAGGCTTAGATGGCTTTTTATCAAAACATTTTTCATAGGCACTTTCATCTCCTAATAACCATGATTCTATCATCCTAATTGGCATCATTGATATTAAGAGCACTTCGTATGACTTGCTTTTACTATTAAAAACATTAAATCCTTCCATAAAAGGAACATACTTTTTAAGCCTATTATTTAATTCTGATTTTGAGCATTACTTAATCCGTGAATAAATGACGCTAACTTCTCTCCAACAAGTCCAATATCATTAGTCTTGCCTCTGCTACCTCTATTTCTTATTTTTTCAGTAGATAATAATTCAAATGAATCCGATTGAATTAAAAAACTTTTTATTTTGCAAAGTTCAGGATATTTATCTTTGTCTTTTTCTTCATCAATATTTTTCATAAAAGAAACTGTTAAGTCTATGTTAAGTAAAATTTCATTTTCCTCAATATCTAACTCGAATGTTGTTCTAAATGTAATTTGTCTCTTGCTGCTACTACTTAACTGTGACTTTAAATCCGAAGGTTCCCATCCTCTAGATTGTATATAACTATCTATGTCCATCTTTACTATATTGCATAATAAGTCTATTGCCTGAAGAATTGTGCTTTTTCCACTCCCATTTCCACCGATTAGCACTGTAAGTGGCTTTAAATCTATGCTAAAATCATTTAATGCCTTAAAATTATCAATATAAATACTTTTGATCATTGTATTACTTCTTTTACTTATAATTATAACCAAAGTTCTAATGTTTAATAGTTACTATTTATTTTTCCCACAGCACTTTTTATATTTCTTACCACTCCCACATGGACAAGGGTCATTTCTTCCTATTTTGTTTTCATTTCTTACTGGCATTGAAATAGCTTCATTATCAAAATTTTCTTCCAAACTATAACCTAATAATTTTGATAAATTGTTACTATACCTTTCTTCATCAAATGGTTCTTTATCCTTCATAACATAATAGAGTTCTTCTAATAAAACTGCTGCATCATTTCCTTTGCTTTTTCTTTTATGTATCCCATGCTTATCAGCTTTTGCAAAGTTTCATTTGTACACTTAGGATCATTATCCTAATTTGATTGTCTACAACTTCTAATATATCTCTTTTTAATCTATAATTTGGCAATCTTAACACCTCTCATTTCTGTTAAGCTATATACTTACTATATTATAACCTATAACGTAAATTATTTGAATTATATATTTTCCTTAAACTTTTACATATTTCTACCCTATAATGAAAATTTGTCATACCTAAACTTCCCTTTGACTCCTCCCCAAGGGTTGGGTCTATAATATAGCAAAGAAGGGATGGTGAAAATGGATAATCAAATTAAAATCAGTGATTTCGTTAAGTTAACTGGAAGCACTTTAAAAACTGTTTTATACTATCATAAAATTGGTTTACTTAAAGAACCAAAGCGTTCACCCAATGGTTATCGCTTGTATGGAGCAGAAGAACTTTCACGTATGCTAATGATTAAACACCTAAAAACCTTAGGTTTGGATTTAAAGCAGATAAAAGAAATATTAGGAGATGCAAATGAGCAAACTAATTTAAATGAAATTTTGAAAGCACTGCAAACTGACCTTTTAAAAGAAAAAAAGCGCATTTATGAACAATTATCTAGGGTAGAGACCCTGCTAAAGCATCAAATAACACCTCTTGAAAAAGCTTCCTTTGAATCTGAAACCTTTGAAATGGTAACAAATATATTGGAAACTACCAAAGTTGAAAAACAAATTCACAGTTATACAGAACTTTTTTGAGCAGCAGCGTAATATTTTTAGCATTATAGAGGATTTCAAGTGGGGCAAGGATTATAAAGATAATTTCATAGAAATAGTAGAATATTTTAAGCTGCATCCGGAAAAATATAAAACAGCTTTAGGATTTGGCAAACGCCTTGCTAAACTAAAAGAAATGCATGAGGATGATCCAGAGGTCGAAGCTTTAGCAAAAGAAGGTTCTGATTTTATAAAGAGTATACCTCTTCTTAAAGAAAAATTATGCAACCAGTCTGGTTTCGGAATGACCTATGAAAATTTACTTAATGAGCTAACAGATGATTATCTTTCACCTGCTCAAAAAAACATAGGCAGCTTATACAAAAATATCTAAACTATAGAGGAGGAAATAATAATGAAAAATGATGTTAATAAATCAAATGCCAAGGTTTATGTATTTCCAATAGTTCTTCTTATTATTATGTGGGTTATTTTGTTTCTCCCTGCAGGTTCAATTAACTTCTGGCAGGCGTGGATTTTATGGGCAGGTTTTTCCTTAATAACTTTTTTTATTGCAGTTTATTTTACTAAAAAAAATCCCGAGTTCCTAGCTAGGAGATCAAAAACTAAGGAAAAAGAAACAGCAAAAACTCCGGCATTTTTCAAACTATATTTTGTAGGTTTCATTCTTCCTGGTATAGATTTTCGCTTTAATTGGTCTAAAGAACTAGTATGGGTTGTAATTCTATCAAATCTTATATTTTTTGCAGCATACATCTTTATTTTCTTTGTTTTTAAGAAAAATACTTATGCTTCAACAGTTATCCAGGTAGAAAATAAGCAAAAGATTATTACAACCTTCCCTTACTCAATAGTTCGCCATCCAATGTACTCTGGAATGGTAATAATGTCTATATTTATGCCTCTTGCACTGGGGTCTTATTTTTCACTAATACCTATGCTTTTCATAATACCTATAATTGTATTTAGAATAAAAGGGGAAGAAAAAACTCTTTTAAAGGAACTTGAGGGCTATAAAAATTATTGCTTAAAAACACCATATAAACTTATCCCTTTAATTTGGTAAGTAAATCAATAACTTTGAATATTACACAAAATCATCTCGCAAAATGGGCTTATTATTTTCTTTCAGATGCCTTAGCAAAGAACAATTATTTTATATGGAGTAGTTTGAGCAGGTATACTCTTGGTTGTAGGTCCATAGATAACAATTAGATTTCTATTTCCAGGATACCTCGTAAAAGGCTGATCGTTTGTCAGAATTATCTCCGTAGATGGGGCAATATTTAGTTTTAAATTTCCATCGCTGCTTATAAGCTCTTTGTTAAAATAATCAACAACAACATTTTGATATTCCTTGTTTTTTGCAATAACAATTGCAGGATACTGTGGAGGATAAATAAGAATGGCAGGTGCATTTCCATCATAAAATCCAGTTACTTTATCTCCCACCTTTACCACCTCATGATCAACAAAATAAGTTTCAGGTGATATCACAAAGTTTACAGGTTCCTTATCCTTGCCTTCAAGTGACATTAACTTGTAGCAACCTGCATCTAAACTTTCACTTGGATAGAAATCTTCAATCTGCATGGCAGTGCCACTAAAACCCGCAAACTTTTGTGTTTTATTTCTACACTTTGAATCAATAAAAGAATGACATTGAACTTGCTTAAGATAGTATGGGCAACAGAAAAATTGTCTATTACGCATATAAAACTCCTTTATATAAAAACTCATGGTAAATAGTATATGCTGCATTTCTAAAAATGTACTATCTTTTAACTATATAATCAATGTACCCCTGTTTTATTTTTTGTCCTTCATATATTCTCTCTAAAATTCTATTTTCTTTAAACAATATTTTCATATCCTTAAAGTGCTCTTCTGCTTCATTAATATCATAATAAGCATGAAGAATTTTTTCACCGTCCTCAATTCTAAAAAACTCACCATCTCCTACCTTTTCTCCTTTTCCATAGTCCTCATCATTTATGGAAAGAAAATTTACAAGACAAAGTCCTCCTGGTTTTAATACTCTTTTTATTTCATTTACAGCTATTTTAATATCAGCTTTTTCATATGAAAATACTATTATAAGAATAAACATAATTAAAGGACTCATTTTCAAAAGGAAGCTTTCTCATATCTCCCTTATCAATATTAAGATTAACCTTATGTTCCTTTGAAAAAGCTTCAGCCCTTTCTATTTGCTTATCGCTTATTTCAATACCATAAGTCTTGTATCCATTTTGTAAAAAAAGTGAAAGCGGCGGCATTTTTCCACCAGCTCCACAATCCAATACGGTCTTCTCTAACTCTTCTTCATTGCAAAAATTCAAAAATCTGTACAATTGAGGTTGTCTAAATATAAGCTTCATAAAGCCCCTTCTTTCTACTATTACTTTTTCACTCAAAATTACTACAATTATATATTAAATTGTACAAATTTGAAACAATATTTATTCATTTACAGTTTCTACTCTATTAACAGCTTCAGCATTTTCCTTCTTTTTATTAAAAGGCACAGCGATCAAACCAAATATTGATATAATTCCTGTTATCAAAAAGCATTTATTATAAACTTTATAGCTTTCCTCCTCCTTTACTTTTGAAGCATCATCAATTATTTTATCTACTTCTTTTTCCTGAATCTTAAAATTTTCAATTACAGTATTTTTCATTTTATCAGGCACGGTTTTTAATACTCCTGCTTCCTTACTGATAAATATAGTGTGTACAGCTGACTTTGAAATCCCACTGGTACTTTTGCTATTAGAAGCTTTTATTTTATCATTAAAGGAAGTTTTCACCTGTGCTTCAAGAACTGTGCTCCTATTTATCTCCGCTAATATTTTATCCTTTGTGTTTTGAACTGCAGTGGTCATAAAATTACTGCTGAGTGTTGATACCAAAGCTATTGCAATACATGCACATAACTGTCTTAAACTGTTTTGTATTCCCGATGCCATAGCATTTTTATCCTTTGATATTTCTTCATAAGCAGTTTGATAAAGTGATGTTGTAATTCTAACACCAATACCAAGCAGTATAAAGGCTGTAATAATTATTGTCATGTGATTTTCGTTGTTCATAAAGGCAAACATAAGATTTCCCACAGCTACTATAACTATAGATACAAAAGATACAACTCTATCTGAAATATTTTTAGCTATAAGCGGCAAAAGTGGTGCTGATATAAGTGCTGCCACACTTGGAATTCCCATCATTAAACCTGCTTTTAAAACTGAATAGCCAAGGGTATTTTCAAAATAAAAGTTGAGCAAATATGATACAGGCATGTAGGCAAAGAAAAATACTGCTATTAAAATTATTGAAGCTGTAAAACTCTTAACTTTAAATAAACTAAATTCAATCATTGGATTTTTTATTTTCATTTCATATATTACAAAAGCAATTATAGCTGCTGCTGAAACTGTAAACATAAGAATTATCCTAGTGCTGTTCCATCCATAATCATTTCCTTTTACAAGTGAAAAAGTCAAAGCACCTAAGCCAACTGCTAAAAGAATGCAGCCTATAAAATCTATTTTCTTTTCTATGGTTTCATCATAACATTCTTTAACGTATAGTGCTCCAAGTATAAATGCAAGAATAACAAAAGGTGTATTTACATAAAATATAGCTCTGTAATTAAAATATTCATTTAAAACACCACCAATAACAGGACCAGAAGCTGCAGAAACAGATATTGTCATTCCTACAATAACTGCTAATTTGGCCATTGCCTTTTTTCCAAATAGTTCAATTCCTAGTGGTATGGAAAGCGGTGTTAATATAGCAGCACCTACTCCTTGAAGGACTCTAAAAATTATGAGCATATTCAAAGAATTTGCAAGTCCACATAATATTGATGCTGCTCCAAATAAAACAAGACCAATTAAAAATAATTTTTTTCTTCCATATATATCTGCTATTTTTGAAAAATTAATAAGCAGTGAAGAAAAAGCAATTAAGTATGCAGTACTCACCCAGGATATTCCTGTTGTATTGGTATTAAAGTAAGTCGCCATGCTTGGAAGGGAAACATTTACTATAGTACTATCTAATACCGTTAAAAAACATGCTATAGCTATCGATATGAAGGCCAAAATTTTTTGTGATTTTTTCATAATTAAATCAATTCCTCTCTTATATATGATATAATTGCTTCAAAAGTTGAAGTTGAATTCAATTTCATTTCATATATTATCATCATAATTTACTTAAGTCAATATGTCTTGATTTAAATTTATTTAAGCTATACAATAAAAAAAGCTTCTATTTTATGAAAGGAGTACACTATAATGGAGAAAAAAATAAAAAAGCCAACACAAAAAAGATCTATTGAAAAATATGAAAAAATTATTGAAGCCGCTTTCAAGCTTTTTAATGAAAAAGGTTATTTTAATACCACTACTACAGATATTGCTAAAGAGGCCAATATTGCCACAGGATCTGTATATACATATTTTAACGATAAAAAGGATATTTATATTGAAATTTCAAATAGAATAAGCAAAAATATATTTGAACCTACTGAAAGTTTTTGGGAAGAAAACAAGAAATTAGACTTTAAAGACATAAAAAATGTAAAAAAGATTTTTAAAATTTTTATTAAAGACATGATGAATCATCACAACTTTTCAAAGCTTTTTCATGATGACATGACAGCTCTAAAACTTTTAGATAAGGATATTGCCTTATTAGATAAAAAAGATTCCAAGGCACGTATAGAACGTACAAGAAACATACTCAATCTGCTCTCCATCCCTTTTAAGAATAAAGATGCTTTTGATATATTTCTTCACTACTGTAATGTTCTAATAGATGATGTTTGTCATCAAGTTCTCTATGATAATTCTATTAAAAATACGGATTTATATATTGAACAGGCGGTAGAAATGCTGTGCACTTTGTTAAAAAATACGGCAGATATTTAAGTAAGGGTACTGCATGAAGTGCAGCACCCTTTAATAAAATAATTTTATTTACAATTAAATTATTCACTTTTTAATGTTTAAATACATAATAAAATACACCCTCAAATTAAAGAAAGTGCCATAATAAGCTATATGTAAATTATAATATTATATTAATTAACTGCCTTTAAGTCTGCAATATCATAGCAATTTGTTCTTGTAACATTTTTCAATGTATGAATATCTTTTTTTATTTCTTCAATACCTTGCTTAGTTTCTGTTTTAAATTCTGTCAAATCAGCAGTTTGCTCATGAACTCCATCAAGTTTTTTCTCAATCCTCTTTTGTCCTTCTTCTAAATTGCTAATTTTGTTTTCCATATTATCAAATCTATCATCGATCATGTTAAACCTGTTATCCATTTTGTCAAGTCTACTTTCCACACTATCGAATCGGCTTTCTAATCTCTTTAATATTTCAAGCATTTCATTTTCCATGAATATCACCTCGCTTTATATAATTTTATCTTACTTCTGATATTATTACAATATTATAATTCATATTTTATTATTCCAACTTTTTAACTATAGTTCACATCAATTATAGATAGACAACCTAAAAATTTAAAATAGCTGATGTTATAATTTTACAAGTAATATTTTGTATGATTTAATCAGTTGACAATGGACAGAGAACAATCGACAGTTAAGGATGATTTACCTTTTGCTTCGCTTAGGTTAATCTTAAAACTTAATAGTGTCAATTGTACTTTGTACTCTGAATGAAATTCCAGTTTATCAAGATAAATTTAGTATTAGTTATTTCAAACTTTCAAGGTGTTCATCTATATTAAAAGAATGATACTGACATGATATTATATGGTCATCAATCATCCCTATCGCCTGCATAAATGAGTAAATTATGAGAGGCCCAACAAATTTAAAGTTTCTCTTCTTCAAATCCTTACTAATTTTCTGTGACAGTTCAGTTTCTGCTGGAACTTCAGCTTCACTTTTCCAATTATTTATAATAGGTTTAAAGTCTACATACTTCCATAAATAATTAGAAAAGCTTCCAAACTCATCTTGTATTTTTAATATTTCTAATGCATTGTTTCTTACTGATTTAAGCTTTAACTTGTTTTTAATTACAGCATATTTCTGTCTTATTTCTTCAAGTTCCTCGTCACTAAGCTTTGAACAATACACAATATCGAAATTATTAAAAGCTTTTTTATACTCCTCCCTTTTAGAAAGCACAGTATTCCAGGATAGCCCCGCCTGAGCTCCCTCCAACGAAAGCATCTCAAATATATATCTATCATCATAACTTGATACACACCATTCTTTATCATGATATTCTTGCATTGTTTGATTTTTTCCAGGCCATGCACAATTATCCATATAATCACTCCAATCATTTCTAAGTAGAATTATTATAACATTTCTATTTAGATAACTAAATGTCCTATTACATTAAATCTTCATATTAACATAAAGGATTATTATATCTCTCTTTACCAGAAGCTCATTTAAATACTATATTAACTCCTTTGTGCAACAGTTTATACGTCTAAAAATCTACACTTTTATTTGAATATCTTTGTCCAATATATTTGTATACTCTTATTCATCTTTAACGATACTTACAATATCAGTTATAGTTAACCAAAAACCTATTACAGCCATTATAACAGCGAATGGAATTCCAATTATATTCAAATTATCCTCCATTCTATTACAGATTATTATTATAAGTCCTATAGAGCCTATAACGCAGCTAATTTCTATAGCTAAAAAAAATAAGTTAAGAAGAACACCAAAAAATCTCTCCATAATTTTCCCCCCTACTTTTATAATATGGAATTTTCTTCTGCTGTAGCATTCCTTTTTGTAAAAGTAATTGGATATATGAAGATATATCATTTATAAATTCTTCTATTTCATTTAAAGCTTTAACTGACACTGGTAAAACCTAATCATAAAATAATTAATAATATTTTAAAAATTTGCTTATAATATAACAAATATCATGATTTAATCACCATTATTATAAGTTTTTTTTAATTAGAAGAGTATTTTGTTGAAATTTAAATAATAAAAGCATTATTGCACCCCTATTCAATATGTATTAGTATATACATATTGAATTTTAATAGTTCAGATGAAGACAGCGGGAGAGTTATGGCTATTGCCATTCACCGAAGAAGTAAATCTTTCAGGTATGTATTTAAATAAATTTATTTAAATAGAGATGACCGCTATTGGATGAACCCTTGGAGAGACTCTTAAAGAGCACCGAAGGAGCAAGCCGCAAAGGTGAAACTCTCAGGTAAAAGGACAGGGACAGATAACATATCTTACAAAAGTAATATATTGCTAAGAGAATGTGAAAAGGATACTCTACATGTTTTACTGTACCGCACATAAAACCTCATGAGTGGCTCGTAAAAAAGAATATCTATATTTTTCACATGACCTATAGGTTACTTCATTTAGATCTTATCTATTCCCATTTGTATCTCCAATCACAAAATACTTATAGTAAAAGGCTTTTAAAGATAAACCACCTTGAAACTTGAAATTTATTTGCACCAAAATGCTGTCTTCTGGACATTATGGTGAACATGAATTTTAATAGTTGAAATGGTTTATCTATATAGATAGAAAACCTTAAAGTTTTAAAATCTATTTGGTAAGTTTTACAAATAATTTATAAATATTAAGAGCAAAGAGTAGAGTGAAGGATGATTATCTTCCTTTCGTCAGATAAATCTAAAATTATATAAAAACAAATGATGTTCAGTTGGCTGAACGAACATAATAAGGTATTATGTTGAAATGGCATCAGCAGCAAGTTTTAGATTTTCTGCAAAAGCAGAAAATCATCCATCACTTTACTCTTTTCTCTCTACTCTATAATTTACCAAAATTAAAATGTTACCAAAAAAATTTTTTCTAAATTTTAACCTTTCAAGTTTTTCATCTATATCAAGTGCCTTTTGACTAAAATGGAGGAATAAAATGGATCAACTAAAATCACAAAATGAAAATTTATCAAGAGGACTAAAAAATCGTCACGTTCAATTACTTGCCATTGGAGGTGCAATTGGTACCGGGTTATTCCTTGGTTCAGGCAGATCCATTCACTTGGCTGGTCCATCTATTTTATTTGCCTATATGATAACAGGTGGAATTTGTTTTTTGGTTATGCGTGCCCTTGGGGAATTACTGCTTTCTAATTTAAACTACCATTCCTTTGTGGACTTTGTGCAGGATTATCTTGGAAACGGAGCAGCATTTATCACTGGATGGACCTACTGGTTCTGCTGGATTTCACTTGCTATGCTGATGTAACTGCCGCTGGACTTTATGTACAATACTGGTTCCCAAATATACCTAGATGGATTCCAAGCCTTGTAGTTCTCGTGATTTTGCTAATTATGAATCTTACCGCAGTAAAGCTATTTGGTGAAATGGAATTCTGGTTTGCCTTAATTAAGGTTGTTGCAATTTTAGCACTAATTATACTTGGTACATTCATGATTATTAAAGGATTTTCTACAAATGCTGGTGTATCTAGCTTTGCAAACCTTTGGAAGCATGGAGGTTTATTTCCAAATGGAGTGAGCGGTTTTATACTTTCCTTTCAAATGGTTGTATTTGCTTTTACTGGAATTGAGTTAGTAGGACTTACAGCTGGTGAAACTGAAAATCCAGAACATGTTATCCCAAGGGCTATTGACAATATTCCAATTAGAATTATTATTTTCTATATCGGAGCACTTGCTGTTATTATGAGCATATACCCATGGAATTCAATCAATCCAGATAAAAGCCCATTTGTGCAGGTATTTGCTGCAGTTGGAATTACAGCAGCAGCAAGTATTGTAAATTTCGTTGTACTAACATCAGCTGCATCCGCTTGTAACAGCGGTATTTTTAGCACGAGCCGTATGGTTTACTCTCTTGCTAAAGAAAATAATGCACCTAGATCAATGAAAAGTTTAACTTCTCATAAAATACCTGCTAATGCCACAATATTTTCTGCAGCTGTTCTTTTAATTGCAGTTGTTTTGAACTATATTATGCCAGAAGGAGTATTTGTACTGATTACAAGCATATCAACATTCTGCTTTATCTTCATTTGGGCAATTATAGTTATCTGCCATATAAGATATCACAAAGCTAACCCTGAGCTTGCTGCTAAAAGCAAATTCAAGCTGCCATTTTACCCAATCGCCAACTATATAATTCTAGCATTTTTTGATTTTGTTATAGTTACATTGGCACTTAATAATGAAACTCGTGTAGCTCTATTTATAACACCTGTATGGTTTATAATGCTCTGGGGAATCTACAAGATACTTAAATCAAAAGCAAAAAATGAAGAAGATGTTAAAACGGATTTAGCATAGAATAACACTAAAAAAGGGGCTGTTGTACTAAATATAAAAAATTGCGAATTAATTAGAGTGAAGGGTTTTAACTTCACTATTAAGATTGCCTCGCAATTTTTTCAGTTGAGCAGCCCCTATCAATAACATACTAGCAAACTTTCGTCTAGTCATAATGATCGATATTCTTTAGGCGAATGATTGGTTATTTTCCTAAAATTGCGATGGAAGGTCCTTAAGTTGTTATAACCACAATTGGCTGCAACTTCATCAATTGACTGATTGGTATTTTTTAGTAAATAACATGCTTGTGAAATTCTATAATGATTTAAATAATCAGTGAAACTCATGTTCATCAACTTAACAAACAGTTTTGATAAATAAGGATAATCGTACTGCAGATGTTTTGCAACGGTTTTTAATGTGCAATCGGCAAAGTAATGTTTTTCTATATAAAGCAGAATTTTATAGAGCACCTTTGTTTGAGATGATTGCTCAATGGGAACAAATAACGTCTGATTTATCAAATCAGCGCAGGCAGCATATAGAAAGCTTTTCTTGCTATATATACAATTCATTTTTTCCAGATCAAACTTTCCATCAAAATGCAGTACATTGTCATCTGGAATAACACCTTTGAACTTCATGAAAAAATCACCGATTAGCTCTGGTGAGAAAAGGATAATCGTAATCTCGGAATAATCAATAGTCTTAAATTCATGCAGCTGATTATTAAAAATAAATACCAAATCATTTTTCTTAATCAGATATTCTTTTTGATCAATAGATACAGATAACTGCCCATCATTGACAAAGATTAGCTCATATGCCCGGTGAAAATGAAGTGGAAAATGATAATTCCTTAATGGAAAAGACCTAAACAATTCTTTTTCACAAACTCCATGCTTTTCAAAAAACACCATAATTTTTTCTCCTAATAAAAAACACAAATATTGTCTTAAAGTATACTACATTTTGAATAGAACTAACAACTCCTATTTCTTATAATAAAAGAAAACGAATTCAAGGAGGATTTAAAATTATGGAATATCATGTAGCAAAAACCGGTTCTGATCAAGGTCAAGGAACTACGCAAGATCCATTTCTAACAATAAATAAAGCGGCTTCTGTTGCTATTGCTGGAGACACAGTTACCGTCCATGAAGGGATATATCGTGAATGGGTAAACCCAAGATACAAAGGATTAAGCAATAAAAGAAGGATTATTTATGAGTCCGCAGAAGGTGAAAAAGTAGTTATCAAAGGCTCAGAGCACATTCAAGATTGGCAGCATATTGAGGGAAATGTATGGAAAGTAGTACTTCCGAATACATTTTTCGGTGACTATAATCCATATGTAAAAGAAGTGTTTGGAGATTGGCTCGTCAAAACTGAAGAAACCAAGCATTTAGGGGATGTCTATCTAAATGGCATGTCTTTTTATGAGGTCAGTCGTTATGAACAACTGCTTAATCCAAGTATCAGAACAGAAATATTGGATAACTGGACACAAAAAATTGTCCCTGTCCACAATCGAGAACAAACGAAATATGTTTGGTTTACAGAAAAGGATGCTGATAATACAACTATTTATGCAAATTTCCAGGGTGCTGATCCAAACAAAGAATTTGTTGAAATAAATGTGCGTAGATCTTGTTTCTATCCTAAAGAAACAGGTATTGATTATATAACTGTAAGAGGCTTTGAAATGGCACATGCAGCAACACCATGGGCGCCTCCGACAGCAGATCAGCCGGGACTAATTGGTGCAAATTGGAGTAAAGGTTGGATTATTGAAAACAATGTCATTCATGATGCAAAATGCAGTGCTATCAGCATTGGTAAAGAGGCCTCCACAGGGAATAACTACCGTTCTATTCGTAAAGATAAGCCTGGATATCAATACCAGTTAGAAGCTGTCTTTTCTGCTGAACGAAATGGTTGGAGCAAGGAAAAAATTGGTTCCCATATTATACGTAACAATACCATCTATGATTGCGGTCAAAATGGGATTGTAGGTCACTTAGGATGTATCTTTAGTGAAATCCATCACAACCATATTTACAATATTGCTCTAAAACGTGAATTCTACGGTTATGAAATTGCAGGAATCAAGCTTCATGCAGCCATAGATGTCCAGATTCATCATAACCGCATTCATGACTGCTCTTTAGGCTTGTGGTCAGATTGGCAGACACAAGGAACAAGGATCAGCAAGAACCTATTCTATAACAATAATCGTGATTTATTTGTGGAAATAAGCCACGGACCATATATTGTAGATCATAATATCTTGGCTTCTGAACACAGCATAGATAATGCATCACAAGGCGGAGCATATATCAACAATCTAATCTGCGGTAAGATGGCTCAATGGAAAGGGTTAGATCGTTCCACACAATATCACCTTCCACATAGTACTAAAATCGCAGGTTTTTCATTTGTTTACGGTGGAGATGATCGTTTCTACAATAATATCTTCATTGGAAAAGATGGTCTAGAGGGTATTGGAACATCTCATTATAAAAATTATACAACGTCATTAAAAGAATACATGGAAAAAGTCAATAAAAAGCCTGGAGATCTTGAAGAATTTGTATTAGTAGAACAACCTGTTTACATTAATAACAACGCATATTTCAATGGAGCAGAGTCATTTGAAAGAGAAAATTATAATCTTGTTGATAAAAGTTTTAACCCAAACTTCCGTATTATTGATAAAGGAGAAGAAGTATATCTTTTCTGTGAATTTCCAGAAAGCTTCGAGAATATTCTCGGCGAAGTTCAATCCACAGCAACATTAACTCGGGTACGTATCGTTGATGCTGAATTTGAAAATCCAGATGGTAGTGCTGTAATCCTAGATAATGATTTTCTAGACGTGCAGAAAGCTTTCAAAAATTCATTAGGACCAATTTCACTTTTGAAAAAAGGTAAAAATTATATTAAAGTTTGGTGATTCACTTATTGAGTACGCTTTAAACAAGGTTTGGCTTCTTAACCTATATTTAACATTTGCATAATTTTCTTTTAATGTATTTCCTATACTATATTCTTTGTAACAAACTTACAATTTTAAGAATTGAGGGGGAACATTAATGAAAAGAACTAATAAACGAAAAAGCCTAGTCTTACTTGGAATTATACCTGCTCTACTGTTGGCATGTCCAAAAAACCTTGTGAAAGCCGCTGACATAGCTAACACACCTTATAATATTAATTTTCAAATTGGAACTAATGCATCTCAAATGCGTTTCAATTGGTTTAGCGTCTATAACAATGGATCTAAATTGCAAATTGCAAAAGCAAACGATGTACAAAATGGTCAATTTCCTTCAAATTCTATAATCGCTGGAACAAGTACTCCCGTAACAGCTACCGCAAGTGTTGAGGATAAGCCTGGAAACCCAAATCAGCCAGCAGTAGACAGTGTAACTGGTAAAAATGAATATACCAATAGAGCTACTGCTACTGGTTTAGCTCCTTCAACAAAATACATTTATCGTGTTGGAGATGGAACAACTTGGAGTGCCAATTACTCTTTCACTACTGGTAATCCAAATAGCGGCTTTAGTTTTGCAGTTTTTGGAGATCCTCAAATTGGTGCGTTTGACAGCAATAAGCACTCATCACTTCCTCATGCTAGCTTAGCAGATGATAAAACCGGTTGGAGTAATACACTTAAAGAAGTTACTTCAAATCACCCTTCTATTAATTTTCTATTTTCACTTGGTGATCAAGTAAATAATTATGACGATCTCTCAAAACAGCAAGATGAATATAAAGCGTTTTTCAATCCTGATTCAACTCAAAACTTTTTTCAGAACTATCCGCTTGTTGCATTTGAAGGCAATCACGATCATCAAATGGGAACTTACTACAATTTTCACTATAATCATCCGAATCTTTCCTCATTAGGGCAAACATCAAACAGCAGCGTTGACAATAATGACGGTGATTACTGGTTCACTTATGGCAATGTGCTCTTTATGGTACTAAATGCTAATGACGCTCTTGATACAGCAGCTCATGATCAATTTATGCAGCAGGCAATTGCAGCTAACCCTAATGTAAAATGGAAAGTTGCAGCATGGCATCAATCTGCTTATAGTGAAGCAAATCACTCTGATAGTTCATCTGCTGATGACCCAATTATGACAGTACGTAAGACTTGGCCTAAACTAATGGACAAATATGGCATTGACATTGTTCTTCAGGGACATGATCATGAATATACTAGAACCTTCCAGATGTATGGTGGCGTTCCTGTTAATACTACAAAAACAAATGCTGTAACAAATCCAAAAGGTACAGTATACTTTACTCTTGATTCTGGTAGTGGAAGTAAATACTATGATTTTAAGAGCACATCAGATCATACTTTCAGCAGCGTATTCTGGCAACAATACGTACCTACTTATTCATATGTTACAATGGACGATTCCAAATTTACTATAAATACTGTACGTACTGACACAGGAGCATCAATTGATAATTACACAATTACTAAAGCCTCTACTTCTTCAGGACAAACAACTACACCTGCAGCAGGAAATACCACTACAAATAGCACTACAAATCAAGTACAGAATCCAAAGACTGGTGATAATAGTTCAAGTAATTTTGCTTTGATTTCTTTAGCTGGATTTTCAGGAATTATTGTTCTTGCAGCCATAGGTACAATTATTTACAGAAAGAAAAGATTAAATTAAAACTTAACTTCGGTTTATTTATAGACACATAAAACAAGTAGCTTCATGTGCTTTAAAGCATATAAAGTTATCTTGTTTTTACTTTATAAAACATGGCCTTATAAAAAATAAATTTGTAGGAGTATTTTATGGATAAAAATAAAATAAACAGTATAATTAGAACAATAGTTTTGCTATTTGCACTGTTCGTATACGTTATATGTGCCTATGCTTTTAGCAAGCATAACTCTTATTATAACATGTATGGTCTAGGAAACGGTGATCACATTTCCTATGAGAAAGCACGTGTTATATCTGTTGATGCACAAAATATTGAGCCTGATAAGCATTATAAGAATCTACTATTAGGTTCGCAGCAGATTACCATTTGTATATTAACTGGCGAATACAAAGGCAAGGAAATGAAAATTGCAAATGGACTGAACTATGATACAAATTATCTACTTAAACCTGGGAACAACATCATCGTGTCAATAAATACTGCAGGAAATTCCAAAAACAAGACCGTCAATATTTTTCTATATGGTCCCTACCGTGAAGTCTGGCTTTACGTTCTTGTTGGTCTATTTGTTATAGCGTTATGTTTAATTGGCGGACGACATGGTTTTAAGTCGGTTATTGGTATAGTTTTTACAATTACAAGTGTTATCTTTATTTTTATTCCACTAATATATAATGGTTTTTCTCCAGTGACAGCATCTTTGCTTATGGCGATATTTACCGCATGTGTTACGCTTTTGCTAACAGCTGGATGGGAAGTAAAGACCTTTCAGCTATTCTCGGAACTGTACTGGGGGTTGTATTTTCTGCACTTATTCTACTTATTTTTCAACGTTTAACCTCACTGTCTGGTTACAATATGCCTGAATATGACTCACTTATGGCTCTCTCTAGTCATACTGGTTTACGTGTTGATGAGCTCCTGTTTTCTGCTATTATTATTTCATCACTAGGTGCTGTAATGGACATTGCAATTTCTATTGCATCATCCGTACAGGAAATCTATATGGTCAACCACAAGTTCAATTCAAAGCTGCTTTTCAAATCTGGAATTAATGTTGGACGCGATATGATGGGAACAATGGCAAATACTCTTATTCTTGCATTTACAGGTACTTCACTCAATATGCTTATTCTTATTTACGCTTATAATATGAACTATTACCAAATTTTTAATTCAAACACTATTGCTATTGAGATTGTACAGGCTATTTCAGGAAGTTTTGCTGTAATTTTTACAGTGCCACTTGTGTCCTTCATTTCGGCAAATTTTTTACCCTTATTTTACAAGGATAAGCTATAAAGGAATGGTTTTATTATGTTTAAGAAGTTATGGAACTTTATAATTACAAAATCAAGTAAACTTAATAATAAAGTTATCTACATTAGCATTGCAGCCTCAATGCTTTTTGTTATTTCGATCATTGGTATTTCAGTACATTATATTAGCAAATTGCATAATATGAATTTAAATAAAAAGCTTGTGCAAAAATATAAGCACCATTCTTCCTCTAATAAAACAAACCACTATCCTTTGGGAATGTTACCTGAATTTTATAAATTATATGATACTAATTCTGATATTAAAGGCTGGATTTCAATTCCTCAAACAGTGATCAACTATCCTGTTGTACAATCCACGAATAATGACTATTATCTTCACAATAATTTCAATAAGGCTGACGATTACTATGGCTGTATTTTTCTTGATTATAGAGATAATGTTAATGCACAATCTCAAAATCTAATAATATATGGGCACAATATGAAGGACGGCCAGATGCTTACTTCTATAGTCAACTATCAGCAAACTGATTTCTATAAAGCCTCATCCCTTATAACCTTCAACACAATATATGGTCATTATTCATGGAAAGTATTTGCTGCATTTGTTGCTAATGCAGATCCAAAAAATGGTTATATCTTCAATTATCTTGTTACAAATTTTCCTTCTAATAGGGCTTTTAACAATTTTATTAAAGAAGTAAGAGCACGTTCTTTAATCAATGTTCCATCAGTGGATGTTGTACCGGGCGATACTCTTTTGACACTCTCAACCTGTTATTACAGTTTCAATGATGCGCGTTTCGTTGTTATGGCTCGCCGAGTTCGCCCTAATGAAAGTACAAATGTAGAACCAGCCACAAGAAATAAAAATGCCCTTTCTTCCACAGAATCCATGCATGATTAATATGTAAAGTAATTTTCCCTCCATTTCACTATATAGTGAAATGGAGGAAAATGAACATTAGCCTCATCCGTTCTTATATTTACAATTTTATCGTTTTTGTCGCCACTTTCTCACAAAATGTACGATCATGCTCAACAAACAAAATTGTTGGTTTGTACTCAATTAATAATTTCTCAATCTGCATACGAGAAATGACATCAATAAAATTCAATGGTTCATCCCAAATATACAAATGTGCCTGCTCACACAAACTTTTTGCAATCAATACTTTTTTCTTCTGTCCTCCGCTAAAATCCTTCATATTCTTTTCAAACTGCTCTCTTGAAAAATCAAGCTTTCTAAGAATCGATTTAAATAAACTTTCATCTATACGTTGTTTATATGCATACTCAGATAAACTGCCATATAAATCTGATGTATCCTGCGAAACATACGAAATGCTTAACTGATTATTTTTCTTCACAATTCCACTATGGGGAATATCTTCTCCGCAAATCAATTTTAATATACTTGATTTTCCAGTACCATTCTTTCCCTGAATAGCAATTCTTTCACCTTGCTCTATGGTAAAATTTAATCCTTCACAAACAATTTTATCATCATAATAAATTGAAACATCTGTAAGTTCCACAAGTTTATTATCATAAAAAGTAAGTGGTGTTATTTTTAATCTTTCATTAGATTCAATATTTTTAAGAAGCTTTGATTTTTCTTCAATCATGTTTTGTTGTCTAGCTTCTATGTTTTTAGCACGCTTCATCATTTTAGCCGCTTTGTGTCCAACATACCCTTTATCTAATTTACTTCCAGAACTAGTAGTTCCATGTTTGCTGCTTTCCACACTATCTGACCATGCAGATGTGCGTTTTGACGAACTGGAAAGCCTTACAATATCCTTTTTCAATTTTTCATTTTCTGCCAATTCAAAACCATCCTGTAATTCCTTGTTACTCCACCAGGAAGAAAAGTTTCCTTTCTGTATTTCAATATTAGTTTTATTAATGGCCAAAATATGATCAACACAATTGTCTAAAAAAAATCTATCATGTGAAATCAGAATAAATCCTTTCTTTTTTTTCAAGTAATTGCTTAGTTTTTTTCTAGCTTCAGCATCCAAATGATTTGTAGGCTCATCAATAAGTAAGAAGGAGTTCTCTTTCAAAAACATAGCAGCCAGCAGTGCTTTAGTCTGTTCTCCTTTAGATAGTGTATAAAACTCTCTATATAAAGCATCATAGTCCATATCTAGCAGCGATAATTCTTTCATTATCTCCCAATCCATTGAATTTGGGCTAATTTCTCTTATGACATCTATGGTGAAATTGCCTTGTTCCTGCACCTCATAAGGAAAATATTCAAAAGTTACATCAGCCGAAATATTTCCATTATATTTGTATTTTCCAAGTAAAAGATTTAGAAAAGTAGTTTTTCCTCTTCCATTTCTTCCGGTAAAACCTAATTTCCAATCGGTATCAATTTGAAAACTTATATTTTCAAAGATATTATCATAACTACCTTCATAAGCAAAGGTTAAATTTACAACATTTATTAAAGACATATTTTTGTCCTCCTCTGTAATTAATAGTTCAATAACAAAGTCGGAACAATAGGCGACTTTGTTATTACTCCATATGAATGTCACCTGCAGTATCCGGCTCTATATGGAGATTATCATGTGTTAGCATAGTATCTTTATTATTCATAATATTATTCATCCTCCTAATTCTCATTATTTATAAAAAATAAGAGCCGAAAGAATTTATTATTCTTACAGCTCATAGATATACGTAGTTAAGCTAATCATTATAGCATAACATAAAAGTATATATTAAGAGAAAAAAAGAATAACTTTCTTGCATAAGCACAATAAAACAAACAGAACAAATCCGTTTATTTACCTATAAAATGTACTTTAAAAATTAGCAAGAAAATTTAATCATTTTTTCACCTCAAATTTCATTTTTTTACATTGTACCACTATACGCTTAAAAAATCAATGACTAATAGTACTCTTTCATTTTTTACGAAACAACAGATTTGTTTCTCCATCCACCTTTACTCTACTCCACAAATTCAAATTTACCAGTATAAGTTTGGCATTTGCAATTTTTATCTTCCAACCGTTTCCTCTATAATCTTATCTAAAATCCCATATCTCTTTTAACAATTTCCATTTTCTCAGTAGAAGTCAATTTTTCTAAAAGCTTAAATGCCACTCCCGGTGCAGTCTCTGGGCAGTAAGAGGTAATAATATTTTCGTCTACAACAATAGGTTCATTTACTACATTCACACCAAATTCTTTAAGTTGTTTTTGACGATACGCATCTTTTAAATGATATGTTGTAGCTTTCCTTCCATTTAATACTCCACTCTTTCCAACAGGAAGTGCAGCTACACATATGGTTGCAATTATTTTTCCCTGTTTATCAAATTCTCGAATAAGCTTTAGGAATTTTTCATCATAGGCTTCTTCATAAAAACCATATTCTTCAAATCCACCTGGGATTGCTAATGCGTCATAATCATTTACATCAATTTCATCAATTGTTTTTTCAACTAACACAGGAATATTGAAGGTACTCATAACTTCCTTTTGAAAACCGCAAGTAATAACGTCAACATCGTATCCATAATCATTTCTGGCCCAACCCATAACATCCACAAAAACGCTAAATTCCATTGTTTCAAAGCCTTTTGCTAAAAAAAGTAATGTTTTCATAGAAACTCTCCTTGCATAATTTATTTTTATCTTACAAAAGTTTACTGTTAATTATTAATTGAAGAATATAATAATTATATAATATTTCATCTGCTAAATCACACTATTTTCTGCAATCCATAATGTCTAAAGTATTGATTTAATCTGAACTTCATATATAATAAATTAGTGTACAATGAACCTTAGAGAGGATGAATAATATTATGGAGAAAAGCAAACTTGAACGTATCAACGAATTAGCAAAAAAAGCTAAAGAAGGTCCCCTTACAGAGGAGGAATTAGCAGAAAGAGATAAATTAAGGAAAGAATATATTGCAAGCTTTAGAGCAAATCTTAAAGCTACATTAGATAATACAGTAGTTGTTGAACCAGACGGAACTAGAAGAAAATTACGAAGTAACAATGCTTCATCGCATTAAAAAAATCCTATAAATCTAAGGTAAAAAAATCGTAAAATCCTAAGATATTTCAATAACTCGCTAAAAAAATGCTCAAACAGATTGAAATATCTAAGTATTTTACAATTTTTTACCAAGATTTATTAGGATTTTTTTAAACTGTTCCTTCAGCATTGTTACTTCGCTCTCACGGTAATACAAGGAAAAAATTCCTCCGTACCTACGGAATTTTAGGCATAATCTTTGTAACCAATTAAATTTACTACATGTACTCCAAAACAGCTCACTCCCGTTCAAAATCGCATTCCATTAAAGGAACTAACTTTGTATTATGTACTTTCTTGTATACAAAATAAAAACATAAAAATAAAGGAATACTTCCATAGTTAGTTATAAAATCAAAAAAGCTGAAGGTTTTAGCTTGAAATATCCATATGTTAGCACCAAATAGAACTACAGTACAAAGTATTGCTGCAAGTATAGGTCCAAATGGATACCATAAAGCTTTATACTTTAAATCTTCAAGCTTCCTGCCTTGTGCAACATAAGCTTTTCTAAATCTATAGTGACAAATTGCTATTCCAAGCCAGGTTATAAAGGTTGTTATTCCCGATAAATTGTAAAGAATAGCATATATCTTGCCATCGCCTATAAGTGATGCAAAAAATGCTGTTGACGCAATAATTGATGTAAAAACAAGCGAATTTATTGGAACACCTCTCTTGTTTACCTTCCCAAGCATTTTGGGTGCTTTTCCCTGTTTAGCCATTGCATATAGCATACGAGATCCTGCATAAAGCCCCGAGTTTCCACAGGAAAGAACAGACGTTAATATAACTGCATTCATTATTGAAGCCGCTGCAGCAATACCAGATCTTTTGAATACAATAGTAAATGGGCTGTACGCTACCTCTGACACACCATTTTTAAGTAAATTAGAATCTGTAAAAGGAATGATAAAACCGATAACAATAATCGCACCTATATAAAAGATAAGTATTCTCCAAAAAACCGAATTTATTGCTTTTGGCACGTCCTCTTCTGGATTTTCAGATTCACCAGCAGCTAAACCAACTACTTCTGTACCTGCAAAAGAAAATCCTGCTGTTAAGAAGCTCATAAGTATAGCCATTCCGCCGCCTACAAATGGTGCTGAATTTCCTTTTCCATCTTTAAGCACCCAATTGCTAAATCCTACAGAATGTCCTCCCATGATTCCAAATATCATAAGTGTACCAATAACAAGAAACACAATAATTGTTACAACCTTTATGCTTGCAAACCAATATTCTCCTTCGCCATATGCCTTAGCAGATAATAAATTCAAACCAAATAAAATAACTAAGAAGGCTATACTCCAAATGGTTGTCCCAGTATTAGGTAGCCAGAACTTAATAACAAGTCCCGCTGCAACTAACTCTGCTGCAACAGTAATTGCCCAGTTAAACCAATAATTCCAACCCAGCGCAAAGCCTAATGCTGGATCAACAAATTTTGATGCATAAGTTTCAAATGACCCAGAGTTTGGTATCATCGTTGCCATCTCTCCAAGGGACGTCATTAAAAAATATACAAGCACTCCCATAATAGCGTACGCTGCAATTGCTCCGCCCGGACCTGCTGTACTAATTGTGTTGCCACTAGTAAAAAATAGCCCTGTTCCAATGGAACCTCCTATAGCAATCATATTCATATGTCGTGTTTGTAAATTTCTTTGTAATTCGCTCTTTTGTTTTTTATCTAAATCCGCCATCATTAAAATTGCCACCTCTTCTGCTTAAGTATATTAAAAAATCAATTTTTTAGCTGCTACGCTAAGATTATCTTTTCTCAATTTTTACATTCTATATGCTGGCATAACGTTGTTGCATTAGTTCGCTAAAGTATCACAGTAATAAGATGCTAAAATATTATAACATAAATAATGCAAAATTTCACTTTCTGCTTCAACAGCTTTTAAAAAATTTAAGTATACTTCAATTTTTTAATGAAATAGAAATTACTTTGTATTAAAAAACAGACCAGCAATAAATTGCAAGTCTGTTATGTATTATTTTCCAGTATTTTGAGCAAATTGTTTCATTATTGATTGAACTTCCTCTACATTTTCAGGTCTTAACAAAGAAACTATTTTAAGAGCAAATTGTGAAATATCCTCCTTTGCAAAAGCACCTTCTGCTTGCTTTCTAAAATTATCTATAAGCAATACTTTTGCTTCTTCTACTTTATCGTCTTGTACTCTTTCTAAAATGAAATTTAAAAATTTTTCCTGTTCTTGGTTCATTTTTTAGACTCCTTTGATTTTATTCAATTACATTATATCATGAAATAAAGCAAGTCTTACAGACTTTTAACAATAAATTTATTTATTACCTCCAAAACATCTCTGCTCCAGAATGCCCCTTCATGTGGTGATCCATCAAGATATACAAGACAATGAATTCTAATAAAAATGCTGCATTCCAAATTGTTGTTCTAATATTAGGTAACCATAACTTAACAACAAATCTAGATGCATAAGTTTCAAATGAGCCAAAATTTTATTATTGGCACTTTCCAAACTCTCGTGAACTATTTCGAAATTCAGTTGGAGTCATACCTCTTTTAGCAGTAAATTGTTTAATAAAATATGTATCATATTCAAAGCCAACAGCATATGCAATTTCATTTAATCTCATACCTGTATGTGTGAGAAGACTCTCTGCAACTTTTAAACGATATGACAATAAGTATCCCATTGCTGTACATCCATATAAATCTTGGAACAATCTATTTAGTGACACGCGATTCAAGTGAGCACATCTTGTTAAATCTTCTAAGCTTATTTTATCAGAATAATTTGTATGCATATATTCTAAAACTAAATTAACAGGTGATTCTCCATTATGAATGCTTAGCTCTTCAAGTAATCCTAATATTTGTATTAGATACTTTTTTATTCTACACACCCAAAGTGAATCACTCTGTGCATATACTTCTGTTCCCATAACAAAGAACCACTCATATAATTTTGGATAAACTTTCTCATTTACAGCATACACACCAGTATGAATATTATTTTTTTTAAAAAGTGAAAGACCCATTTCTATTTTTAGGCTAGTTGACAGATACCCCTGTGCTTCAGAAAAATGAGCAGTATTAAAAAAATCAGGGTGAAAAGAAAATGATTGTGCAGATACATTGTGTTCTTCAAAAACTTGCAGCTTATCCTCCATAGATAAACAAAGAATACTTGGAGCCACAACCTTTCTTGGCTGGTCATTCAATCGTAAATTCATACCCCCACTTGTAATAAAGGTTATAGTAAAACGTTCCTTATAAGGCAAATTTACAAAACCTTCATTTGCAACAAATTCAATATATACATTTCTATTCTTGTAACGATCCATTTGCGGCATAAAAAGTCCTCCATTAACAAATAGTATAGTTAAAAGCTTCATTTATAATATTGTATCATAATTTATTAATGCTAAACTATTATTAATATAGATATACCGCTTCAACTATTGAGATATATTTTTCTATAACTTATATGAAAGGAGAATCATTATGTCAATTGAACGCTTCCATATTAAAGTTTCTGATGAAATACTTGATGATTTAAAATACAAGCTGGAGCATGTTCGCTGGCCTGATCAATTAGAAGGCTTAGGTTGGGAAAGAGGCACTGAAATAAACTATTTAAAGTCTCTCATTTCCTATTGGCGGGAACAATTTGATTGGCGCTCACAAGAAAAAGAGTTAAACCGTTTTTCTCAATTTCGCTGTAATGTTGACGGAATAGATATTCACTTCATACACGAGCGAGGTAAGGGGCCTAATCCTATACCGATTATACTTACTCATGGATGGCCTGACAGTTACATACGCTACCAAAAGATTATTCCTCTTCTTACTGATCCCGCTAATCACGGAGGCAAGCCTGAAGATTCTTTTGATGTAATTGTTCCTTCATTGCCCGGATTTGGATTTTCCAGCAGACCTAAATATAGTGGCGTCAACAACTACCGCATTTCTGAACTTTGGGCAAAACTAATGACTGAAAAACTTGGCTATAATAAATTTGCTGCCGCGGGCGGGGATGTTGGTTCCGGTGTTACAAGATATCTGGCGCTAAAACACCCAGAACTTTTAATTGGAATCCACCTAACAGACATCGGTATCATCAGAGATCTCATGACTTCACAGGACAATACAAAACTTTCAGAAAACGAATTACACTACAAAAAAAAAGTGCCATGGAATGGACGTCCAATGAAGGAGGTTATATGTCTATTCAATCCTCAAAACCCCAAACTCTTGCATACGGACTTTCAGACTCACCAGTAGGTTTGGCTGCTTGGATTATTGAAAAGTTTCGTGCATGGAGCGATTGTAATGGTGAACTGCAGCAAAAATTTAGCAAGGATGAATTACTTACTAATATAATGATTTATTGGGTTACAAATACAATAGGATCATCAGCGCGTATATATTATGAAAACATGCATTCTTTGCCACCAATGGGGCATATAGAAGTGCCCACAGGTATGGCTCTTTTCCCTGCTGATATATTGTTACCTCCCAAAGAATGGGCTGAACATAATCTAAATATAAAGCGCTTTACTACAATGCCTAGGGGTGGACATTTTACTGCCATGGAAGAACCTGAGCTTCTAGCAGAAGAAATCCGTACATTCTTCAGACCCTATAGAACTAAAATAAAAAGCAATATTTAACCTCATCTTGATAAATTAATATATTTGTGGATTTCATTAGTGAAAATGAAGCATAACCTTTGAAATCCACAATTTTTATTTTACTTCTCGAGGCTTGTTAATATTTTATCTTTTGAATACAACAGAATTAAACTTAGCATTAACGCAACTACAAAGAAAACAGTAAAAAATCTAAAGCTAGAATCAATAGAACTAACTAAATTACCACTTATATTTATGCTATTTAAATTTCCTATTCCTATTATTGCTTTAGAAACTGCATCCGCAGGTATACTAACCTCTATAGTTAATATTGCAAAGGTCTGGCTCAGTGCTTTACCAACATTCATAATTGTATACTGCATGCCTGATGCCGAACCACTTTGCTCTTTAGGAACTGCCGATAATACAGTTTTTGACAGTGATGGCCAAGCTAAACTATTGGCTATTGATAACAATATTAATGGTGTAACTATTGTGGGGATAGATAGTTGTGATCCAAGATTTCCAAGCATAAATATGCCTATAATTAAAAATATGATTCCCAAGGAAAGAGTTTTAACAGATCCCATATAATCTACAACTTTACCTGCAAAAGGGCCAAGTATAAGTTGTGGTACAGATAGTGAAATCATTAATACGCCCGACATAGTAGGACTTAAATGTAGTGCACTTTGCAGATATACACTTAACAATAAAGGTAATGAGAAATATGCAATGCAGTAACATAAAGTAATTCCAAGTCCAATAGAATACTTTCTGTATGAGAGCAAATTCAAATTAAATAATGGATTTTCCACATGTAATTCTGTAATTATAAATGTAACACATAATAAAACTGCTCCAATTATACAAATAAAAACAAATGGTACTGTTACAAAAAATATTGAACGCCATCCAAACTGAGTAATTAAAATGCCGCCAACTACAGGTCCTATTATTGCACCAATAACCCATGAGGTAGCATTAATACCCAAAGCTAACCCAAGCTGACTATCAGGAAAGGTCTTTACTATAGTAGGAGTTGCAGTTGCTAGTGCTAAGGCAGCCCAAGTTTTAGGCTATGTTCAATCTAACGTCACTGCAAGAATTCAGCAATTAGAATCTGATTTAAATACTCAATTGTTCTATAGACAACATGGTATGATTTTAACTCCTACTGGTGAAAGGCTGCTCGCTTATGCTGAAAAAATAATTTATTTATTAGATGAAGCTGACAAAGCAATAAAAGATTCTTGTGAGCCATCTGGAACATTGACAATTGGTGCAAGCAATACCATATCATCAATTCGTCTTCCAGAACTTTTAGCCAAATACCATAAATCCTATCCAAAAGTGGATTTATCACTTATAACGAATCAATCTGAAGAACTTATTTATAAAATAAACCACTTCCAATTAGATGGTGCTTTTGTTAAAACACTCTCTATTAATGATGATAACATTGAAAAAGAACTTGTATTTGAAGAGAACTTAGTATTAATTTATCATCCAAAATATAGGGATATAGAAAGTATATACTGCAAGCCCTTTTTAATGAACACCATAGGATGTCCTAATAGAATTCAGCTTGAAGCCTGGCTTAAATCAAAAGGAATTTCTAATATTCGATATATGGAATTTAACGATTTAAATTCTATTATTAAAGGTGTTTTCAACCAGCTAGATGTCTTCATATCAAAATTTCCAAATTTCTGTAACTCCCGAAGAAACAGATAGCCCTACAAGGGCTCCAGCCGGTAGATTTTCTCGTTTATACTCACCTGTAATAATTTCACCATCAGAGGTAATAACACGTGGAGGAGCTAGTTTTTCATATAATTTGTACTCATTTTTTCGTTTACTTATGATGTGGTAATCAAACTTTTTTGTGCATACAACTTTCCGAAGTTCTTCAAAAGTGAGATAGTAAATATCTTCTTTTTCATGAATAGCACCTACTTTCACGAGTTGCTCGGCTTCTTTCATCAGAGCTTGCTTATAAACAAAGTAGCGGCTAACCATCCCGTATTTTGGATATTCACTCTAAAAGTTTACTTGACACTCCTCTTCATTGCAAAATTTAGACTAACGTTTTGTATTTCTTAATAAATATTTATTTCTAAGAGCAGCAATATTATTAGATATACGTAATTTATCAGCTAGCTAAAGAAATTCCTATGCTTGAACTCCAAAAATAGCTACATTCTGGTCATATAAATCAAATCTATTATCCTTCCATTTTAAAACATTCAAAAAATAGCCTAAACCATCAACATTAGATCTTCCAGCTATTTTTTGATAAGCCATTAAATCATATACTCCATCTAAATCATAATCCACAGGATAAAGGCTGCTTATTGGATCTACAAAACCGCTTATTGACTGCTTTAACACTCCATTTGCATCATATGTTTCATTCAAATAATCTGGATCCCTAGCAGATATATCTATAATATATCTTTCTTTATTTTTCCTACTGAAAGCTTCAACTTTGTAGTTATTTTTAAAAGTTATATCATATTTATATTCCTGATTATATACTTCAAAGTCAAAGATTAGCTTTGGTATATTGTTTGCAAATGAATAAATATAGTGAAAGGTATACCCACTGCTGCCGCCAGAAAAAATGCTTATTTTAATATCCTTCACCTTATCACCTGTAAAATCAGCCAAAAACAGCTTGGGGTCGTAGCCTGCATTTTCTTTAAGCGGTATACTTGTAAACCTTCCTGTAACTCCATCTTGAATTACAAGAGTAACATTTTGTTCAAAAGGACTGTCTTGTGTCTTTACAGCAGTTAAATATACATTATCAGGTACTTTATCGCCATTTACATCTCCACGCCCATAAGAAACAACTCTAGGATATATCATATCTTCCCTGAAACAACAATTATACATGATAACTCCTTTTTATTATTAGCCTTCAGAATATCTTATGGAATAATAAAGAAGCTTGCTATATTTTTTATTTATGATTAGAAATTTCGCCTTTGCTTTAAATTCTTTGATTTGTATATCAAAAGTAAAAGTGAATCACAATAACAAATCTCGTATTTTTTTCATAAGTATTGCTTTTCTTGTATCATAAAACTTACCACGTTCGTGCATCTATTTTCTGAACTCAACCCAATAATTTCTATGTGGCTCAATAATAATAGAACCAAAGAAATGTTTAATTTCATTAACTGCTACTGGAGTAATTTCGCTTTTGGACCCATTATAATTATTTGCACTTTCCCTCGTCAGAAAGCACTTAACAGACTCATATTCTTCGCCATTTTCTGCCTTTCGCTTAATGATATCAAAGCCAAATTTTTCTCTATCCTTCATCCCAATAACAGGCAATGTTCCAAGAATGTATACCACCTTGTCCTTCATAAGTTCAAATGCCTTTTCATTACTAATCCTATTTCTAGCTGCTGCATACATAATGCAAAAGGAATCAATTAAATCCTTTATTGGAATTAAATCTTCTTTAGTAATAATAAGCGCCTGTGGTGTAAGACCACGAATTATCAAAGCATCAAAGAAAGGCTGCTGAATCACATTATCTACTGCCATTCCAAGAGGCATCTGAATGCACTGATAGTCCTTCTGCTTCGCCTGTTTAAACTCCTGTAAAATCTGATTTAAGGCTTCCTGTGAAATACACATATGCACAGCTTTATCTATTTCGATATTTTCACCATCACTTATCACTACTACGCTGCGGTCAAGCTGCTCCATAAAGCCAAGCTGCCCCAAACTAATATTAGAAGCATATTTAATATTTTTCTTTTCTAATCCACGTTTTTTAATCTGTCAAATAATCCCATATTTTACTCCTTCATATATATCAGCTTTTCATCACAATCATATTCAGAAAAAACTTCTTTATTTTTCACAAAGCCGCATAAGGCCTTGTATTCATGTCTCTCACAACAATATCCTTGTCCTTTTTATAATCCGTAAAAGTCAGTACACTAATCCCCATAGCCCATAATGAGGCTCTGAAAAGCCAAGTTTGCAAGATTTCTCCCAATCTTTATCATTCTCTAATGTCAAAAACTTTTGTCTGTTATATGTATTTAGTCTACATTCTAAATCATGATATATAACTTTCTTCATTTTTCTACTTTTCGAATAATCTAATAAATTCACACAAACACAAGAATCGTCACAGATTAAAATCTGCCTCATGTTCCATAGCTCTTTATAGTTTGAATCACATATACATAAGTTATTTACTTTTAATTCTTTTACACTATGATTATCTTCATCCCAAAACCAAATAATTCTCTTATCTCCAATAATATATTCTTTATGTTTGCTTATTAGATCATACATCTTTCCATAAAACAATATCTGCTGCATCTACTTTCTCCAAGCTTGTTCCGTTTATTTTGTATGTCAATAATAGAATTTATTTTATTAATAGACTCTTCTGGGTTGGAAGTGCCTAAATATGGCTCTTTATTTAAAAATGTATTATTTTCATTAAGTCCTAGAACATTTTGAGCTGTTTTTACATCCTCTATGGTTGTTCCACCATAACTTCTTGTGACTAAAGCTTCTGTATCATGTGACATATATCTCATCAGAATCCAATTATGATATTATTTTGCAGTTACTATTCAATAATCTTTGAAAGATAGTCTTTAATATCTTTTTGCTCTATCTTTGTTCTTTGCTCTTTTAAGCAATTGAATTTTAATATAGGTTTTTTAATTTCAATTAATGCATCTATTTCATCTAAGGATACATCTTTATCAAAAATAAACTGCTCTTTTTTTATAAATTCATACTTGGCAGCAATATCAGAATCACTAGTATATATGGTTATATAGTTTATATCTAAGGTTTCCTTGGCAACTTTTAAACACTTGTATTCATTTCCTTTATATAAAACTCTGTAATCTACTTCATATATGATTTCCACATTATTTATATCAACTTCTTTTATAAATATATCCTTATGAACATTACCTGCTAAATCAACTAATTCATTAATTCTTGTTTTTAGTCTAATTTTTGACTCTCTAACATTAGCCAAATATACTTTATTTTTATAAATAGCATATATCATTTTAATTTCCTCCTATCATAACCCACTTCGTATCTGTATCCATATCATAAATATACTGTTGTACTACTTTGCCTGTATTACCATCTATAATCTTAATAATATCTCCGTCATATTGATTATATAAATATTTATATATGTCACTTTGCGGTACTGTTTTACACATTAACGTGGCTGCTGTTGGTAAACCTATCTCTCTTCTTACAGAATCCACAAGCAACTTTTGAACTTCCATCTTCACCTTTAGCCTCATCACCCTTTGTATTTATTTCTTCATTCGCTCCACTGTCTTTTGCAGCCTTTAAGCTGTTCACTCTTAGGTGCACTTACTTTCTTTGAATCAGTTTCTATTTTTTCTTCATCACTGCTTACATTTACTTTCTTTATATCTTCATCAACCTTTATAAGTGAACCTACTTCATTCTTTTCATTTATTATATCATTTACTGCTTTTCCCATTTTTTATATTGCATGAACATTCACTTATTATACTTGCTGAATATTCTAGTTCACTTGCCCCCAACAGTGTCACATCTCATAACTTTACTAATCAGTTTGTAATTTCCATGTTAATATTACTATTATATTCCATAAGCTTCAATGTGTTTTAATCTATTTTTTAATTTATTTATATAAGTTTCATAAATTTTAAACTGTTCTTCTGTATCCGTACTTACTCTGCAGTAAGCACAAACCTGATTTTCAATCTACAAACAATCCTTGCAGCTCTTATCCTCCAAAGCTTACATCTTATTTCTTTTTATTTCTTTCAAAAAATAAAAAAGATATCCTTAATTTAAGATATCTTATATGCTTAATGGGCAGGCATATCTAATGGATACACATAATCACAAGTAAAATCATATTGAATTTTCATTGTATTTGTCAGTGTTTTTGTTATTGCCTTTGGAAGCAAAGTATGTGCTGAAACTGGAATAGCTGCATTTTTGAAATAGTATGTAACCACAGCAAAATTTTTATCTAACTTTTTATTATTAATAAAAAATATATTAAATCTATTTTTCATAATGAAATATTGGTAATTTTAATATTAATTCTAATTTACCAATAGGACATAATATCAACATCACATCGACAAATTGGAATTTGTGAAGTAATATTAATTTGGGATATTAAATAAAGCTAATAAATCTAAGATGATAAATCCTAAAATTCTAAGAGAATTTAATAACTCACTATCGTTCAAACAGATTAAATTCTCTAAGACTTTTACGATTTATCATCTAAGATTTATAAAGCTTTATTTAAATCATCCCAAATCAACATTACTTCACTATGCCCGGAAAACAAGGAATATTTTTCTCCGTTTCTCTACGAAAAATGCACTGTTAACGAGATTTTACAATAAAAGTAATAATAAATCGTTTAAATAATGGAATATAAAGATTCACGCAAAAATTCCGTAGGAACGGAGGAATTTTTTCCTTGCACTACTGTGGGAGTGAAGTAACAATACTGAAGGAACGATTTAAAAAAATTCTAATAAATCTTGGTTCAAAAATTGTAAAATGCTTAGATATTTCAATCTGTCTGAGCGATAGCGTGGATCGATGTCAATATTTTAGACACAAAAAGTCGAACTTTTTATGCAATTTTTCTTGATAGCTCCTCACATTGTTGAGGAGTTATATATCCAATACTTGAGTATTTCCTTCCATGTTAAAAGTTTCAATTTCAAATAAAAGAAAATGATCCACAGCTTTCTTATGTTTTTATCTTCATTGGAATTTTTTAGTGCCTTCTCTTTCTTCATCAAATACTACAGATTATGTTTGAATCCTCATTTTTATGTATATATCCTTCATAAATTCCATCTTTTATTTTACCCTTTACGAGAGACAAATAATATTTTTCTATTTTTTGTCCCTTATCATTTCATTTAAAATTTTAAGTGACTCAAAATTTTTACCATAAACCACTATACCAGAAGTATTCATGTCAAGCCTATTGCAAGGTGCTGGAATAAAAGTAACTTCTTCCTCAGGTCTATAGTCCCCTTTATCATATAAATATGAAAGCGCATAATCCGTTAAAGTAGGTGCTCCATTTGGCTTATTTGAATGTACGAGCACTCCAGGCCATTTTTCAACTAAGAGCATATTTTCGTCTTCATAAACTACTTTAAAATTGTTATCTATTCTCTTAAATTTTTTCTTTTCAGGTGATGAGCTTACATATTTTACTAGCAGCACATCACCTTCTACAAGTATATATTTGTCCTTACACTTGCTTCCATTTACCCTTATATCGCCTTTTCTAAAGGCTTTATATATAGCGCTTAATGGAACATCATTAAGCCACTTTCTTATAAATTTATCTGCCCTCTGCCCTGCTTCGTTTGGTCCTATTGTTATTTCCATCTTTCCTCCTGTGAATATTATATTATTTTTGTGAAAGTTTTTTTAATGCTTCAAAAGCTGCTTTACATTGAAGTGCTGCCCCTATATGAAGACAATTTTCATCAATATCAAATAAATTTCCATGAGCCGGGTTTATTATACCTTTTTTTTTTCATTTTTAATTCCAAGATAATAAAATACTGATGGTCTCTCCATAGAAAAATATGCAAAACTTTCTACGCCAAGGCTAGGCTCTTCAAGCTCTATTACGTTTTCCTTGCCAAGGAGTTCTTCTGCTTCTTCCTTCATAAAACTATACATACTGTCATCATTATAAAGACATGGGTAACTCTCTTCTATATTTACTTCTGCTTCAGCTCTCATAGAATTTGCAACCCCTTTAACAACTTCTACAAGCCTCTTTTTAACAAATTCCCTGTCTTCGCTTTTCATTGTCCTTATTATACCACCTATTTTAACCTCATCTGGCACTATGTTTCCAGCAGTTCCTCCATGAATATATCCAATTGTTATTACAGAAGGATTTGTAGGTGAAATTTCTCTACTAACTATAGTCTGAATTACGTTCACCACATTACAAGCAATGGTAATTGGGTCAACGCCTAAATTGGGATGTGCTCCATGAGTTCCCTTTCCTTTTATTAATATTTGAAATGGATTAGACGCTGCATTTACTACACCTTTTTTTTATGCCTATTTTTCCGCAATCTATAGTTTCTGAAACATGAAGCCCTAAAACCGCATCTACCCTTGGATTTTCAAGTGCTCCCTCTGAAATCATAATTTGTGCTCCACCCGTAGTTTCTTCTGCTGGCTCGAAGAATAACTTTACATTTCCACAAAGTTCATCTTTCATGCTATTTAAAAGTTTAGCTGCTCCCATAAGTATAGTAGTATGTGCATCATGTCCACAAGCATGCATTTTACCATCAACTTTTGAAGAGTACTCACATAATTTTTTATCCTTTAGTGGAAGTGCATCCATATCACCTCTAAGAGCTACTGTCTTACCTGTATTCTTTCCTTTTATAATTGCGCATATTCCTGTTTTCGCTGTTTCTTTATATTCTATGCCTTCCTTTTGTAAAAACTCTTTCACCTTACTACTGGTTCTTTGAAGTTCAAATCCAAGTTCAGGATTTTGGTGAAAGTCCCTTCTAATACCAATAAGCTCTTTTTCAATTTTTTTTGCTTCATTTAAATAATCCATTTTGTTCCTTCTTTCTTTTAGGCTTTGTTTTAATAGTCATTTCCATCTAACTTCAATAATATCTTTATCATGCAGTTCATCAAAGAATCCAACATTATTTCCATTAAGTTTTAAAACAAGACTTCCTTTAGGTATTGTTAAATCAAAATTAAAGAAATCAAATATATCTACAAATTTAAATTTATCTTTTCCTGTTAATTTTACAGGAGTGTCATTTATAACGACTACTATTTCATTATTTGAAATTTCTACTTTCTTTTCTTCGTCAACTTTAACTTCTTCTTTTTCCTCTAATTTTATATCTTCCTTGGGCACTCCAAATTTTGGTACTTCAACATAAATTTCATCATTAGGGGTATTTTCTTTATATGTATATATTCTGTCATCCTCGCTTATAACATAATCATCATTTAATCTTTTGTTATTTAAATAGTACTCTTTATTTAAATCCTTATCAAAATATTTTATGTAGTGAAGTAACGTTGATGGATATATAGTTTCTACTTCATCACCTTCATGTATTTCACTATCCAAAAAAGCTTTTTCTCCATTTATTAAAAAAATAGGATCAAAATTTACAATGTTATCATCAACATAAAATCCAACACTGCAAAGCTTACTTATGTAATTTCTTATTAAAGGATGTGCATCAGTACCATCCTTTGCATATTTAATTTCTATTTTATCATTTTCTTTTATCTCTGAATCTATATTTGAAATAATACCATTTACCTTTATTTCAGCATTTTTAGCCACTGTGCCAAATGCCACTCTTTTATCACCATTTAATGTAAACCTTATATTTTTCCCGTTTTTGCCTATTAAAAGTCTAGGATTTATTCCAGATTGCACAACAACATCCATAACACTATGAACTCTTGAATTAAATAAGCTTACTATGCTGTCATTAAGCATAACATCTATAAAATCATTACCTAACCTTCTTATAGCTACAAGTGCTATACCAAGTACTGTAACCCCAGTACTTTCAAGTGAGTTATCTGTACATATGCAATCTGTTACTGCATCTCTTCCCTTTATAGCAACTCTTTGAACTTGAAGCCCTAATTTTTCTGCTATTAATTCTTTTACAAGAGGCGTATGAGCTCCCCCACCAACAAGAAACAGTGCATTAGGAGCTTTCCCCCCATTAAGCTCTATTATTCTCTTTGCCACTTCTTCTGCAAGCTTTTCAACTGTAGGCTTTATTGCTTTTATAACTTCTTCAGTTTTTACTGATGCCTCAATTCCAAGTACATCTGTATACTTTATTTCACTATCTACAGTGCATTTTCTTTTTATTGCTTCAGCAGTATTAAAGTCCACAAGATAATTTTGTGCTATAACCTCTGTAACTTCATCTCCTGCTATAGGCACCATTCCATAGGCACTTATGGTGTCCTTTGAACTTATAGCTATATCTGAAGTTCCAGCGCCTATATCAACAAGTGCTATATTTAAAAGCCTCAAATTTTTAGGAACTGCCGCTTCCATTGCTGCAATAGGCTCAAGTGTTAAATTGCTTACATTTAAACCCACTTTTCTAATTACGGTATATAGACTATCAACTACAGATCTGGGTAAAAATGTAGCTATAACCTCAGCTGAAGCACTATGCCCTTTATGTGATAGTAAATTAGACATAGCATATCCATTTAAATAATAGCTCTTTACACTATATCCGACACAATAAAGCTTTCCTTCCGTATCTTTATTTACTTCTTCTTCTGCTTTTTTTACAGCTGTTAACTCAATACTTCTTATTAAATCATTATCTATTTCTTTATCTTGATCTATTTCAATTTCAGATTTAACTTCAGCAGTTCTAAGAAACCTTCCTGCAGCTGCAATAGCCACATTTTTAAGTGTAAGACCAATTTCATCCTCTATTTCAGTCTTAATTTTATTTACAGCTTTAGCTACAAGACCTATATCATGAATTTGACCATCTACCATGGCTCTTTCTTCATGTTCTGTATACTTTTCAGCTATTACGTGAAACTTTTTGTCTTTTACAATTCCAACAGTTCCAATAACTGTTCTTGTTCCAATATCAAGTGAAAAGACTAAATCTTCTAAATTAATATTCATAAGTTCCATATCCCATCCTTCATAAGTATATTAAAATTATATAATACTAAATTGAAATATTCAATAAATGAAAATTTGAACTTGATTTTGGAAACTGCTGCATCAATAATTAATTCAACTTTTGTAGTTCAAAAATACTGTTGCTTCGCCCTATTTTTTTATAACTTCCTTTATTAATCCTTTTTTATAAGCTAAAAGTAAAAGCTTAAGCTCATGCAGTTGTCTTTTAAGTTCAGCTCCTATGTCAGTGTCTCCAACTCTTTTTCTTTTTACTGCCTTTTCAAATATAACTGTAGACGATAATATATCCTTTTCTTCTGCAATCGCCTTTTCTGTGGACTCAAAAAGCTCATGGGACACAAGTTGAAGTCCAAAAGAGTTATATATTAGAGTATATCCTGCAATTCCCGTTTTACTATGATAAGCTTTAGAAAATCCACCATCTATTACTATGAGCTTGCCTCCTGCTTTTATAGGATTTTCTCCATCCTTTTTCTTTACAGGTACATGTCCATTAATTATATGTGATTCATTAGGATCAAGATCAAATTCATATAAAATTTTATTGCATATTTCAGCATTATCTCTATAAAAATAATATGGGTCCTTTTTCTCATAATGTGTTTTGGTGTCATCAATAAAATACCTTTCAAAGGTAGTCATTTTTTCTTTTCCAAAAAGTGGTGAAAAAGGTCCTGTCCATAGATACCAAATCATATCAACAGCAACTTGTTTTTCTTTTGAGTTTGTTTCGTAAAAAAAGCCTTCTCTAGCCAGCATATCGAGCTTATCTAATAGAGCTTTTCCACTATATTTTTTATCCCCTATAATAACTTTTCTAAAACTTCCATCCTCATTTAAAGGTATACATCCATGATAAAGTAAATTTGAATTAAATTTTAAATATAAACTCCCATGAGAAAACAAAAAACGAACATGTCTATTTAACTTTTCACTATTTACGAAAGATGACCTTAATTTTTCAATTAATTCAACTTCTTCCTCTAAAAGTTTATAAGGATTTTCTGTATCTATAGTTGGAAATTTATTATCATTAAGCTTATATTCCTTTCCATAAAGCTTTATAGTCCCATTTTTAAAATCTATATTATTCAAAAGCAGTCTATGGTCCATTTTAAATTCTTGGTGTCTTTTAATAACTTCTCCTTCAAGCTTAAATTGTATTATTGCAATAGCTTTATGCATCTTTGCAATTAATTGCATTTCCTTTACGGTATAATTTTTTTTCTGTCTCAATTTTGGGCAAAAAATTCTCGCATGAATCATCGCCATAAAATTCAACTGCAAAAGTAGCAAGAGGTAAAAGATTAATTCCATAACCATCTTCTATTGTAGATAAATTAGCATATCTTGCAGAGTTTCTAATTACATTTGCTATGCATACAAGTGAACCTGCTGCCGCACCCATCCATACAATATCGTGATTTCCCCACTGAATATCCACTGAATGATATTCTTCAAGTTTGTCCATAATTATATCTGCACCTGGACCTCTGTCAAATATGTCTCCTATAATATGAAGCCTATCTATTACTAATCTCTGAATAAGTTTTGATATGGCGATTATAAAGTCTCTTGCCCTATCTATGTCTATGATTGTATTTATTATTTCATCATAATACTCCTGCTTATCTACTCCCTGCTGCTGTTCATGTAAAAGTTCTTCTATTATATATGAAAATTCTTTTGGAAGAGCTTTTCTGACCTTTGAACGAGTATATTTAGAAGAAACATTTCTACAAACCTCGATAAGTCTATAGAGTGTAATTCTATACCAATCATCTATATTTTTTTGCTGTCTTAATACTATATCTAACTTTTGTTCTGGATAATAAATTAAAGTAGCTAAACTTTTTTTATCTTTCTGCATTAGTCTATTTCCAAAAATATCATCAATTTTTCTTCTAATTACTCCTGAAGCATTTTTAAGTACATGTACAAATTGTTCATATTCTCCATGAACATCAGAAAGAAAATGTTCGGTTCCTTTTGGCAAATTTAATATAGCCTTAAGATTTATTATCTCAGTTGCCGCCTCGTTAATTGTTGGATATTGCTTTGAAAGAAGCTTTAGATATTTTATACATTTATCAATACCTTCATTTTGCACATCATTTTTAAGCTGCATACATTCATCCTCCATATATGAAACTAGTCACTAAATACTTATATTCATTATAATACAAGCTGATTAATATATACCACACAAAATACTAAATTATCTTTAGTTACCTTTACAGGTAGTTTATCTTATGGTAAAATATGGATATTATATTGAAGATTTATAGGGGGTAGAAAATGATTTATAAAGAAGATATAGAAGATTCAAGCGATGTAAAAAAACACTTAGAAGAAGGTAATAAATTAAATTCATCAGATCTTTATTCTAAAATAATAGAAACGAACGAAAAGTTAATAAAGTCTAACATTGAAATTAACAATAAAGTTGACAAGCTACAAGTACTTTTAGATAGCCAAGAAAAAAAATTAAAAGCAAAAGATGAAAAACTTATAAACTTAATTATATCTGAAATATATTCAAATAATTCTGAAAATACAGACAAAACTAACATATTTAACAATATATTTAAGAAGTTTAAAGGTATTGTTGAATAATATTAAAGAAACATAATTGTCGTTAAACTCCAATATTAAATAGAGAATGAAAGCTTTTAAACTTTCATTCTCTATTTAATAATTCTAAAACTCTTTTAGTCCTTTGCAACATTTATGTTATTAAGCTTTTTATCATAATTTCTAAAGTATAGTTCCATTTCTTCTAATGACTTTCCTCTAGTTTCAGGTACAAATTTAGCTACACATCCTATACATACAAGTCCAAGTGCTATAAATATTATAAATGTCTTAGAAAGTCCAAAAGCTGCTATTAATACAGGAAAAGTCAAACCTACCGAAAAATTACCTATCCAGTTAAAGAAAGTTGCAACACCAAAACCAATTCCTCTTACTCTGAGCGGGAAAATCTCAGATAACAAAAGCCATGTTAATGGTCCTATAGTAGCTTGATCAACAGCAAGGAACATCATAGTCAAAGTAATTATCATATAAGGTAGTACAGCTGCACCTGCAAACACATGCGAAACTATAGATATAATAAGCCAAATTACAGTGGTTCCACAATATCCAAATATTAGTACAGTTCTTCTATTGCACCTGTTTGCCATTACGTGCATATAAAACCATGATGATATAACAGACATAACTCCATTACCTATATTAGCAATCAAAGCTGTTTTAGTTCCAAAACCTGACTTTTCTAAAAGAGTTGTACCATAATACATCATTACATTTACTCCTGCAAACTGCTGAATAATTGCAATTACGCATCCAATCACTACAATACGACGTATCCATGGAGTTCCTAAATCCTTAAAAGTAGCACGATCCAAATGCTTTTCTGATTCAATGTTTTTCTGAATTTCTTTAATTTCCGCTTCTGCTGCTGCTTCGCTGCGTACTTCCTTCAAAACCTCTAGAGCCTCAGCAATTCTTCCATTTGCTGCTAACCATCTTGGAGTCTCAGGAACTACTAACATACCAAACCACAAAACTACTGCAGGAATTGATGACAACGCTATCATATAACGCCAAATACCAGGATTTTGAGAAACATTACCCAAAACACCATTAAAAACATATGCTAAGAGCTGTCCTGTAACAATCATAAGTTGATCTTGTGAGACAAGACTTCCTCTTATTTCAGTAGGTGCCATTTCTGCAAGCAATGTTGGTACAACTACTGATACTCCACCTACTCCTAATCCAACTATAAATCTACATACAATAATAACTGCTGCAGTAGGAGATAAAGCACATCCTAAAGTTGAGAGAAAGAAAATCGCTGCAAGTAATTTTAGAATTTTTTTTCTTCCATATTTATCAGAAAAAACGTCCCATAATTACAGCTCCCAAAGCTGCTCCAAGCAATAAAGAACTCGTAACAAATCCTTCAGTTAAAGGTGTAAGATTAAGTTGATCCTTTCTAGATATAAAACTAAGTGCACCATTAATTACTCCACTATCATATCCAAATAAAAGTGATCCAAAAGTTGCTAATATTGATATCTTTCTTAAGAATTTTTTCTTACCTCTATCCTGTTCCATTTTGGTTCCTCCCATTTATTTACACATACTTTGACTTAAAACCCTATTTTCTAAAATATTTCGTCACTTTAACTATTGATTTTTTAATCCATATAGTATATCTTTTTAGTGTATGAGAATTGTTTTAAATAACTTTTTCTCATTCATTCTAAGCATCCTTTTTATTTTATACGCGAAACCGTTATAAAAAGGATGCTTTATTGCACAGATCTTTTCTTTACAATTTAGCTGTTTTACGAATATACCCTCTACCTTTAATTGCATATTCAAGCGGATTTGCTATGGCTGGATCCTGCTCTGCTTCAACTAACATCCATCCTTCATAGTCACTATCAGCAAGAACCTTAAATATTGGTTCAAAATCTATGCATCCATCTCCAGGCACTGTAAATGCCCCCAATCTAACCCCTCTAAGAAAACTTAAACTTTCCTTTTTCACTTTTTCCTTCATTTCTGGTCTTACATCTTTTAAATGTACATGTTTTATTCTTTTTGCATATTTCTTTACTATAGCTACAGGATCTTCTCCTGAATATACTAAATGTCCTGTATCAAATAATAAATAAACAAGGTTATCATCTGTCATATCCATAAGTTTGTCTATTTCTTCAGTAGTTTGAACTACTGTTCCCATGTGATGATGGTAAACTATCTTCATATTTTTTTCTTTTGCAAGTTTTCCAAGTTCATTAAGTCCATTTGCAAGCATTTTCCATTCTTTTTCATTCATATGGTATTTTCCTTCAAATATAGGAACATCCATTTGTCCTTGTATACTGTGTCCTTGCTCCGATACAACTATTACCTTCGCCCCCATGGCATGTAAGAAATCCCTATGTTCAATAAAAGCTTTTTTGGTTTCTTCAAAAGCTTTAGTTGTTAAAAATGAACTGAACCAAGCACTTGCTATTTGTAATCCTCTTAAGTCAAGAGCTCTTTTTAAAACCTTTACATCTTTAGGATATTTATTTCCTATTTCTGTACCTTTAAATCCTGCAAGAGCCATTTCACTTACGGCCTGTTCAAAAGTATTTTCTTTTCCTAAATCAGGCATGTCATCATTTGTCCAACCTATTGGGCAAATTCCTATTTTTACTTTATCTTGATTAAACATCTTATAATTCCTCCTACCTTTAGGTTTAATATTCTATCTCTGATATTTTAACAGGTCTATTCTCTTCTAGAGATTTCCTAGCTGCAAGGCCTATAAGTACAGGCTTCAAGCCATCATCTGCATTTACTGGAGTGTCTTTGTCATTTACTATAGCATCAATAAACTCTCTTATTTCTTCTGCATAAGCTTGCATATATCTTTGAAGGAAGAAAAACATTGGTTTTTCACCTTTAACTCCATCTTCTGTTGATATGACTGCTGAGGAATCCGAATCATTTGATATAGCAACTTGACCTTTTGATCCGAATACTTCTGCCCTTTGATCATATCCATAAGCTGACTTTCTTGAGTTATCAATAACTGCCATTGCTCCACTTGCAAGTTTTAAAGTTATTATAGCTGTATCTATATCTCCAGCTTCTCCTATGGCGTTATCAACCAAAACATTTCCTGCGGCATAAACTTCAACAACTTCACTGTCCATAAGGTATCTAACCATATCAAAATCGTGTATTGTCATATCAAGAAATATTCCACCAGATACTTTTATATAACTAATTGATGGTGGTTCTGGATCTCTTGAAGTTATTTTAAGTATTTGAGGCTGGCCTATTTTTCCCTCAGCAACAGCTTGTTTAACAGCTTTAAAATTATGATCATATCTTCTGTTAAATCCAACCTGATATTTAACTCCAGGATTCTTCTTAAGTTCATCTATAACCTCTTTTATTTTAGACACATCGTGATCTATTGGTTTTTCACAGAAAACATGCTTATGAGCTCTTATAGCTTCTATTGAAATTTTTGAGTGAGTATCTGTTGAAGAACAAATTAAAACAGCATCAATTTCAGGATCTTCTAATATTTTTTTGTAATCAGTGTATGCATATGGTATTCCTTTTTCCTTAGCCCACTCTTTTTGAGCTTCATTTAAAAATGGATCAGCTATTGCTTTGATTTGTGCTTCCTTTACATACTTTGTTATACTTTCTCCATGTACCTTTCCTATTCTTCCTGCACCAATAATTCCAACCTTTAACATATAATACATCTCCTTAAAATTTATAGTTATTTTAAATTTATTTAGTGTTTTAAAATGTTAACCAAATTCATTTAGTATTTTCTTGCATTGCTTAAAAATTTTTGTCTTTTTATATAAGCATTTTGTATAGACTCTTTATTCGAAACTTCAGCAACACCAACATGCCACCAAGCATTATAACCATCTGTCATAGTCTTAGGTAAAATCTTTATATCAATTAAGGTAGATACACTCTGATTTTTAGCATCTTTCAACGCATTTTTTAATTCATCAATAGTCTTTACTGTATATGTCTTAGCTCCATATCCCTCTGCACATTTTGCAAAATCTATAGGAACATAGTCAGCATTTAGTCTATTCTGTTCTTCATTTCTAAATCTAAATTCTGTTCCAAAACTATCCACTCCATTTGCCATTTGCAGATTATTTATGCATCCAAAGCCACAATTATCAAACAAAAGAACATTTATTTTCTTTCTTTCTTGAATTGAAGTTATAAGTTCTGAGTGCAGCATTAAATAACTGCCATCACCAACCATGGCATATACTTCTTTATTAGGTTCTGCAAGTTTTACACCCAAAGCACCTGATATCTCATACCCCATGCATGAATAACCATATTCCATATGATAGCTATATTTCTTGCTTGATCTCCACAATCTTTGTAAATCTCCAGGAAGGCTTCCAGCTGCGCCAATAACTATATAGTCACCATTAAGCTCTTCTTCTAGAAATTTATTAATTTGTCCTACAACAGTAGTTTGTGGAAGTGCTGATCCATATATTTTATAAAATTCTTTCAAAAATCCTTCATTTTGCCCAGCTATTTCAGGTTTAAAATCTGCTTTGGGATATTCAATGCTATATAACCTCTTTACTTCATTTGCCCATTTTTCTTTTGCTCCTGCTATTTCATTTGTATATGAGCTCTTATATCCTAATTTTTTAAGAGCTGCTCCTAATTGTTCAAGACATGCCTTAGCATCTCCTACTACCTTTGTCCCATCCATTTTATAAGCATGGAATACAGAAGCATTTACTGTAACAAAGTCAACATCTTTATTTCTAAATAATTCCTTCGAGCCTGATGTAAAATCGGTGAATCTAGTTCCAACGCCTATTATAAGATCTGCACTTTCAGCTATAAGATTGGCTGCTAAATTTCCTGTAACGCCAACACCTCCAAGATTTAATTCAAAATCACTTTCTATTGAACTCTTTCCAGCTTGAGTTTCTCCAATAGGTATATTAAATTCTAAAGCAAATTTTTTTAAGTTCTTCACCAGCTTCTGAATACTTTACACCACCACCACAAATAATTAGCGGCTTTTTCTTTAAAACTATCAATTTAATGGCATCTTCTATTTCCTCATCATCTGCTTTTCTTCTAGGAATTACATGTATCCTCTTTTTAAAGAAATAATCTGGGAAATCATAAGCTTCCCCCTGAACGTCTTGAGGTAGAGCAATACATACTGCTCCTGTATTATCTACACTTGTAAGAACTCTCATAGCATTTATCATAGCATTCATTAATTGTTCAGGTCTGGTTACTCTATCCCAATATTTACATACGGCTTTATAGGCATCATTTGTGGTAACAGACGCATTATTTATATGTTCAACCTGCTGAAGTACAGGATCTGGCTGTCTTGTCGCAAAAGTATCTCCTGGAAGTAATAAAACCGGTATATTATTAGCAGTTGCAGTTCCAGCAGCTGTTACCATATTTGCTGCCCCAGGTCCTACAGATGATGTACAGGCATATATCTTTTTCCTCTTGTTCTGCTTTGCAAATGCCACAGCCGCTTGAGCCATGCCTTGTTCATTTTTTCCCTGACGAACCTTAAGTTCTCCAGAATCCTGCTGTAATGCTTGACCAAGTCCTAACACATTTCCATGTCCAAATATTGCAAATACTCCCTCTATAAATTTATCTTCTTTTCCATCAAATCTTATATATTGATTGTTTAAAAATCTAACTAGCGCTTGAGCTGTAGTAAGCCTAATTGTGCCCATTTCAAATCCCCTCCTATTCTTCTTTACCAGTTATTTTTCAGGCCATATTTTCACATCTTTATCCCATAGCCATTTATGCTCATCCACATCTATCCTATCAGTCCATGGATTATCTTTAAGGTGCCTTATCATCCAGCAATAATACATAGCATATCCTGGTGCTGATGTTTGAGGATGCACATCTCCTCCATGTATGGCAACAAAACTATTATCTGATATCTTATGTGCATCATCTCCTGTAAGGCATAACCCTAGTCCTTGAGGTTTATTAAATTTATAGTAATAAACTTCTGGTTGTGGATGATAATGTGGAGGATAACTTGACCATTTACCAGGATAAGTTATAACTTCTCCCATTACCATATTAGAATAAGGGGCGTTGTGATAGTCAAATACTGTTCTTACCACCCTTCTTGCAGTATCATTCCATACTCCCTTTCCAAAAACATCACTTTGGCAGTCATTTGGAGAATAAAACTTTGCTTCAAAATCTCTTTCATTTTTTGCAGCCTGATATACTATTTCACTTTCTTCCTCAGCTTTTACTGTTACTTTTGTGCCATGTGGTACATGAAGACACCATGGATCCTCATCAAATACAGAATGCCTTTCCATAACTTTCTTGTTATGTGACCATTCTATTTCTATTTTCCCTGTTAAAAGAAGCACAGCTATTTCCTTTTCACTTTCTTCATAAACTTCACTTGAACCTTTTTTTAATTTGTTTACGGAAATATCCATAAGCATTTCTTTATATGAACCATCTATGCTACATATCTTATTAGCTCCATATTTTAAAGAACCTAACTCACCAAATTTACTCATACTCATATATAAATTCCTCCTAACTCTAAGCTCTTGCTACCATTTCTCCATATTCAGCCTTTTCCGTCATTATAAATTCCTTTATCTCATCAGCTGTAGGCATTGCATCTGAACAGCTGTGGCTTGCAACAAGCATTGCAGCAGAAGCACTACCAAACTCAAGTGCATCCATTATGTCCCATCCTTCTAAAAGTGCATATATAAATGCAGAACCATAGGCATCTCCACCACCAAAGGATTTTAAAAGCTTTACAGGGAAAGGTTTTATATTGTAACTCTTTCCGTCGCTTGTATATGCCGTTGAACCATCTTTACCATGTTTTATAACCACAATTTTATTTCCATATCCAATCCATCTTTTAGCAGTTTCTTCATCACTGCTGTCATTTGCAATTAGTCCTTCCATAAGATCAAATTCTTCTCTTGAGCCTATTACCAAATCACTACTTTTTCCAACTATAGAATAATAAATTGCAATTTCATCTTTATTATGCCAATTATATTCTCTATAATCTATATCGAAAATAACTACTGTATTATGCTTTTTAGCATATTCTAATGCTTTTAGGGCAGCCTCTCTAGATGGACTTTGTGCTAATGCTGTTCCTGATATTGAAATAGCCTTTGCATTTTTTATATATTCTTCATCAATTTCATCTACATTAAGACTTAAATCTGCAATGCTATTTCTATACATTAAAATACTGCTCTCTATAGGACTTAATATTTCTGTAAATGTAAGTCCTAAGGATTCACCATTTTTTGCTCTACAAATTTGCGATGTATCTATTCCTTCTTTTTTAAAGTAATCAATTATAAAATCACCAAATCTATCATTTGATACCTTTCCTATAAAGCCTACTTTTTTCCCTAATCTTGCAAGTCCAACTGCTACGTTTGCAGGCGAACCTCCTAGATACTTTTTGAAAGTTGTGCTTTCAGCCAAAGTTTTATTTATATCTACTGGATTAAAGTCTATTGCTGCTCTTCCAAGTGGTATTACATCAAATTTTCTATTATTATCAAATTCAATATACTTCATTTTTATCCCCCTACGCTTTATTTTCAGTTCCAAATATTTCAATATGCTTCTTTGCATTTAGGTAAGCGCCATTAATCTCAGCTTCATGCAATTTAAAATAATCAACGCTGTCACATTTTTCACAAAGCGCCTTTACATTTCTAGCGACAGACATAAATGTAGCAGTTGCTATATTTATCTTTCTGATTCCCAAAGATACACATTTTCTAAAATCATCAGCACTTATACCTGATCCTCCATGGAGTACTAGTGGTACGTTTACATTCTCATCTACATCTTTAAGCACTTCAAAATTTAAATTAGGTGAACCCTTGTATACTCCATGGGCATTTCCAATTCCTACAGCCAGTGCATTTACGCCCGTTTCTTCAAAGAATTTTTTCGCTTCACGGGGATTAGTATACATGGCCGATATTTTTTCAGAGCCGTCTTCACTTCCACCAACCCTTCCTATTTCAGCTTCTACAGAAGCCTCATATTTATTTGCTTCCTTTATAACTTGTTTTGTCAAATTTATGTTTTTCTCTAATGGATATTTTGATCCATCCATCATAACAGAAGTAAATCCTAACTTAAGAGCCTCCATTATGCATTCCATACTAATACCATGATCCAAATGCACTGCCACAGGAACTTTAGCATTGATTGCTGCTTTCATCATAACAGGTCCTATTAATTGAAGCGGAGAATAAGGTAATCTTACTTCTGCAATTTGAAGTATAATAGGTGCATTTAATTCTTCTGCCGCCTTTATAACTCCCATTACCATTTCCATATTTGCAATGCTAAAAGCTCCTACTCCATAACCTTTTTTATCTGCTTTAGTTAGTAAATTTTCTAATTTTTCTAATGACATAAGCTTCGCCTCAATTCCACAATCCTTTATATATGCATATTATATCTTCTTTCTTTACTTCTCTTCTTGTATTTTGTGGGCTTCCACTAGCTAGTGCATCTTCTGCCATTTTGTCTAAGCTATTGAAAAATCTATTTTTATCTACTCCAAACTCTTCTAAACTTTGTACATGTAAATCAAAGCACAGCTTTCCCACTTTATCTATAAATGCCTGACCAGCCTCTATATCACTCATTCCGTCTTTATATATTTGAACGGCTTTTGCAAGATCACAAAACTTATCAGGAGCACCAGGTAACGCAAACTTTAAGCAGTCTGTAAGAAGCATTGCATTAGAAAGGCCATGTGGCACATGAAAAAGAGCTCCTATTGGTCTACTCATGCCATGTACTATAGTAACTGAAGCGTTATTAAATGCTATTCCAGCTTGAAGTGCTGCTATGGACATTTCTGTTCTTGCTTTAACATTAGTTCCATTGTTATAAGCTTCAAGCAAATTATTAAATATCTTTTTTACGGCAGAAATTGAAAACATTTCAGACATAGGTTGTGCAAGTTTTGATGTATATGACTCAATTGCATGAGTTAATGCATCAAGTCCTGTTGCAGAAGTAACACTTTTTGGAGATGTAATTGTAAAAATAGGATCTATGACTGCAACAGTTGGAATCAAATAAGGTCCTTTCAAAAGCATTTTTATATTTCTATTGGTATCAGTTATTATAGTAAATTGAGTTGCCTCTGAACCTGTTCCTGCTGTTGTTGGTATAGCAACCAGTGGAGGTGTTTCTTTTTGTATTACTTTTCCTAGATAATCATTTATATTGCCAGAATTAGTTATCATTGCTCCCACAGCTTTTGCTGTATCAATAGGACTACCTCCCCCTAATGCTATTAAGAAATCGCAATCTTCCTCTTTATATTTCTTAATTCCATTGTTAACCATAATATCAGTAGGTTCACCATTTACTTCATGATAAATAAAAAACTCTACATTTTCTTTTTCCAATAAGCTTGTAACATTGTTCACACTTCCTAATTTCATCATAACATCATCTGTTATAATTAAAGCTTTACTACCAAGTGATTTTATTTTTTCACCTGCTGTATTTAAAGCTCCTTCTCCTGTGAAAGCATACCTTGGCATCAAAAATAAATTACTCATTTATTCACCCTCTCCTCATTATATTTATCACTGCATCGTTATATTATAATTATATTATGGTTATATTATAATTATGTATTGATTATTTCATAATTATGTTTTGGTTATATTGTAATTACGTTTGGTTATATATTACCACTGTGGCATTACGTTGTCAATAATTCCCACGATTTTTTTGATATTTTTTTATTTTTATTGTATTCTTAGCAACTTTATGAGTATGTTTTGGCTATATTGTAACTAAATCCACCAATTAATTGTTTACTTTTATGAATTTTAATGTATAATATATAGTATAAAGACTTGAACTTACTCAATAGTAATAAAATTTCAAATTACATCATAAAAACATTTATTCTACACAATAAATATATTTATGAGACTTTGTCAAAAGGAGAAAGCCTATGAAATCAACGAGAATGAACCAAATAGAAGAGTATGTTTTAGAAAATGATACTGTGACCCTTGATAAACTAACTGATATTTTTAAAGTCTCTAAAAATACTATAAGAAGAGATATTCAAGAGTTAATCAAAAGAGGAAATATAAAAAAGGTATATGGAGGAGTATCTGTTAACTTCAATTCGCTAGTACCTTTTAATGAAAGACAAATAAAGAATAGTTTTTCTAAAACCTTAATAGCTAAAGCAGCTTCAAATTTTGTTAATGATGGAGACATAATATTTATAGACTCTGGCACAACCACAGTAAATATGGTGGATTTTCTAAAGGATAAAAACAATCTAACTATAATAACTAACAATTTAATTTTCATCACAAACTCCACTAAATATGAAAATTTAAATATAATCTCTACTGGAGGTACCTTGGTTAGAGAAACCAATTCTTTTGCAGGAATAGATTCACTAAATTTGCTCAAAAATTATAATATAAATAAAGCATTTATGGCCACTACAGGTATATCAACAACTAATGGAATTACAAATTCTTCTCCTCTTGAGGGAGAGATAAAAAAAATGGCTGTAAAAAAAAGCAATAAGGTATTTGTACTAGCTGATTATTCAAAATTCGATGTTTGCTCTTTAATAACCTATTGTAATTTGAGCGATATAGACTATTTAATAACAGATAAAACTCCACCTAGTGAATATGTAGACTTTATTAAAAAAAATATGATAAACCTAATCATATCTGAATAAACTATTTTTATCAAATTAATGAAGTTAAATAAATAGCCATCAACTTATTGAAGTTGTCCATCTTAGTTTAACAACCTCAACTAAGCCGATGGCTTTCTTTTAGGTAGGAAAATTTAAAAAAGCTCAATCTCCTACTTTAAAAAGGAATGTATTTATACACTGATGATCAGTATACTTTTTTAACCAAATCACAATTAACCAGCACCGTAGTATCAAACTTCCTCACCGCATTTTCAAACTGAATTTCCGTAACCTCAGCAGTAATATTAACTATCTTTCCTCTACCAAAAGCCATATGCTCCACGATATCTCCCTTTTTAAAGGCAAGTTCTACTCCGTTTTCTTGAAGTTTACATTCTGCTATAAATCTTGATGGCTTTCTCACACTTCCCTTAACTTCATTTGTTATGCAAAGCCATAAATTATCTATTGCCCTTGTAATTCCAACATAAAAAAGCCGTCTCTCCTCTTCTATATTATCTGGAATGCTGTTTTTATGAGGGATGTTGTCCTCTACGCAGTTTACTATAAATACATTTTTAAATTCCATACCTTTTACGCCATGTATAGTACTTAAAATTACTCTATCTTCATCCCTACAAAATCTACCTTCTTCATCGTCTCTGCTACTTTATCAACATGGACTAAAAAAGTGATTATAGTACTGTAACCTTCACAAGAACTTTTAAATTCCTCCATTATATCATTAAGCTCATTTACATCAATTCCATACTTTGTTGAATACTCTTTTACATAATCGGCATATCCCAAGTCCGAAATAATATACTGCACCGCACTTAAAAGCGACATCTTATTTAATGAAACTATGTCCTTTTTAAGCTTATCTATAGCGTTCAGTTGAAAAACAGGAATATCATCTATGTCCTTTAATGCATCGAAACAATTTTCCTTATAAGTCCCTCTTCTAATTTTTTCAAGTGCAAGTTTACTAATATATCTAAAAGGTTTATTTATTATCCTAAGAAAACTTTCTCTGTTACATCCATCTATGCTGAGTTTTAAATATGCGATTAAATCCTTACATATAAAATGTTGAAAAAAATTATACTCTCTGTCTAAAAATGTAAAAGGAATATTTCTTCTTATAAAACTATCAATTAAACTTCTACTTTCCACATTAGTTCTATAAAGCACAGCGATGTCAGAATAATTACCCCCCGATGCCGCCTTTATCTTATGTATTTCCAAGGTTATTTTTTCCGCTTCACCATTTTCATTTTTACTATTAATAACAGTTATGTTTCCATTAGAGCTCTTAAATGGATTTATATCTTTTGAGTTTCTCATAATGTTATTACCTATAAGTTTCTTTGATATTTCAATAATATTATTTACACTTCTGTAATTAGTATTTAAATACTCCTTTGTCCACCATTAAATATATTTTGAAACTCCACCATACATTCAGGTTTTGAACCTCTAAAGGAATAAATGCACTGATCCTCATCACCAACTGCATATATGTTACTTGTATCATTAAACATTTTAAGAAGTTCTATTTGAAGCGAATCTACATCTTGAAATTCATCTACTAAAATATGCTTAAAAAGCTTGCCATAACCTTGAAGAAGCTTTTTATTTTCCTTAAATAATTTTATGCATTCTATCTGTAAATCATCAAAATCCATAAGTTCATTTTCTTCTTTATATCTATTATAGCCTTCAACACATTCCTTAAAAACCTCTAAATCGACATGGGATTTAAAATCGTTTATAGCTTCCTGCCTGCTTTTCATCAAAGATATATCATTTACAACTTCTTTTATTTTATCATCACTTATTTCGTCCATATACTTTAATAAAATACCTCGAATAAGTCTGTACTTTTCATACTCCTCAATTATTTTTATGCTTCCCTTGTATCTTTTCAATATTTTATAAAACAAGCCATGAAAGGTTCCAAAAAAAGGTGTATACTTTTCTCCATAAATCTTAATATACCTTTCTTTCATATTTTTAGCTGCGGCTTTAGTAAAAGTTATAACAATGATATTTTTAGGTGATATCCCTCTATTTTTTATCAAATATGCAGTTCTATTTATTATAACAAGCGTCTTTCCAGAACCAGGCGCTGCAACAACAAGTATATTCTTTTCATTTGCAATAACTGCATTCTTTTGTGAATCATCTAATTTGTATTTCATAATTTCTCCTTATAATATATATTCTACATTAATTATGTGCATTTTTTTCATTTTAGATAACATATGTGCTATTTTTTAATAGTTTTTTATTTTTTTATATTTTCTATTGACATACTACTCGTCAGTAGTAAAATTTAAATAATTATTTTATATTTGTATATAAGAAAAGCAGTTTAATTATTAACTTATATATTCTGAAAGACTCATCCATGCTAAGTCTCTTCACAAATATATAAGTTAAATTTTATACTCGTTTTTTCTTTAATACAATTATAACATTTATGAAAAGAGGGCTATTATGGACAAAAAAATGAAATACGGAAATTTAGAAATAGATATTCCGGTACATGAAAAAAACGTAATTCAAGTAATAAAAAGCAATAAATTTGAAGTTACAAAATCAGAAGATCAAATTATACAGGATGCAATAGAACACCCAACAGATAGTGCTAGATTAAAAGAATTAGTACATTCTGGGGAAACTGTTTGTATAGTCATACCAGATGTAACAAGAGCATGGCAAAGAACAGATAAGTATCTTTCTCACCTTGTAGACGAAATAAATGCTGGTGGAGTGCAAGACAAGGATATAACTTTTTTATCCGCTACAGGAACTCATAGAAGACAAACAGCTGAAGAACATGAAAAACTTTTAGGAAAAGAGCTTTCTAAAAGATTTAAGGTAATTGATCATGACTGCCTTGACAAAGATAGCTTAGTTTATTTAGGCAAAACCAACTATGGCACACCAGTTTCAATAAATAAAATAGCATTAAATTGTGATCATATCGTTATAACTGGGGGAATAATATATCACTTTCTAGTTGGCTGGAGTGGCGGTAAGAAAACTATACTTCCAGGGATAGCTTCTTATGAAACAATAATGGCAAATCACGCTTTGTCCTTAAGCAAGGATTTTGGAGGCGGAACTTACCCAACTGTTCGTTCTGGAAACATAGAAAATAATCCTGTACATATAGACATGCTTGAGGCTGCAAGCTTTGTAAAACCTGATTTTATGTTTAACGTAGTAGTAGATAAGGATGGTAATATTGTTGGTGCAGTATCCGGGAATTACATATCTGCACATGCTAAAGGACGTCAGATGGTAGATGATAAGGACGGTGTTAACATATCTAAAAAAGCCGATATTACCATTGCCACCGCTGGAGGATATCCAAAAGACATTAATTTATATCAATCTATAAAAACCATGATAAATGCTAGAACAGCAACCAAAGATAATGGTACAGTCATAATTTTATCTGAATGTAGTGAAGGTCTTGGCGGCGACGAAGAAATGCAATCTATGCTTTTGAACTTTGATACCTCAGAGGAAAGGGAAAAGGATCTTAGAAATAAATACAGCATTTCAAAATACGTTGGCTACTATTTCTGCGAAAGTGCAGATAAGTTCAATGTCATTTTAGTATCTTCTTTAAATCCGGATTTACTTAAAAGGACAAACATAACCGTTGTTAAAACCATAGAGGAAGCTTTAGAGCTAGCTTATAAAACAAACAGCAAAGATGCCACAATCACCCTTATGCCACAGGCTGCTAACACTCTCCCTAAGATTACGGGAAGTAACAATGCTTTCTAACATTAAAAAACTCTATAAATCTAAGGTGGAAAAATCGTAAAATTCTAAGATATTTCAATAACTCGCTAAATGCTTGGTTACAATATCCTTAGAATATTCTTTGTATATACAAAAGTATTGTAATAATAACGATATGGTATTAAAATATATAATAAACATGCTCGCATGATTAAATGTAGGGCATGCTTGTTTAAAAATAAATAAACTATGATTAGCCTATTTAGTTTATGATGGGAGATTTTTTTATGGAATATAGAAAGAACTTTGATGTAAGAAATGAACGTAATCTAACTATGCTTGTTGATTTTTACGAACTAACTATGGGAAATGGATACTTAGATAAAAAACTTGGAAACAAAACAACTTATTTCGACATGTTTTTTAGACAAATCCCAGATAACGGTGGATACTGCATAATGGCAGGCGTTCAACAGCTAGTAGAGTATCTGTCAGCTTTAAAATTCACTGATGATGATATAGAATATTTAAGAAGCAAGGGTGATTTTTCAGAGGAATTTTTAACTTATTTATCAGATTTCAAATTTTCCTGTGATGTATGGGCAGTTCCAGAAGGCTATCCTGTTTTTCCAGGTGAACCTATTGTAACTGTAAAAGGTCCTGCAATTCAGGCACAACTTGTTGAAACCATGGTACTGTTAACTATTAATCATCAAACTTTAATTGCAACAAAAGCAAACAGAATATGCCGTGCTGCTAAAGGACGACCTGTTATGGAATTTGGTTCTAGAAGAGCACAAGGTTATGATGCTGCAATATATGGTGCAAGATCTGCTGTAATAGGTGGCTGCAGCTCAACCGCATGTACAATTTCTGAGCAGATGTTTGGTATAAATGCTGTAGGAACAATGGCACACAGCTGGATACAGTTATTTGATACTGAATACGAAGCTTTTAAAGCTTGGGCTGAAGTTTACCCAAATAATTGTCTACTTTTAATTGACACTTATAATGTGCTTAAGTCTGGACTTCCAAATGCTATAAAGGTTTTTGATGAAATATTAAAACCACAGGGAATAAGACCTGCTGGAATAAGAATAGATAGTGGAGATATAACTTATTTGACAAAGTTATGTAGAAAAGCACTTGATGATGCTGGTTATGAAGATGCTAAGATTGTAATTTCAAATTCCCTTGATGAGCACATAATTGAAGACGTTCTTACACAAGGTGCCTGCATTGACAGCTTTGGTGTTGGTGAAAGACTTATAACAGCAAAATCAGAACCAGTTTTTGGTGGTGTATATAAGCTCGTTGCTGTTGAAAGCAATGGTAAAATAATTCCCAAAATTAAAATAAGTGAAAATGAAGCTAAAATAACAACTCCCGGCTTTAAAAAGATATACAGAATTTTTGACAAAAAAACAGATAAAGCTGTAGGTGACTTAATAGCTTTAGATGATGAAGTAATAGATGAAGGCAAGCCTCTTGTAATATTTGATCCAGTTTATACCTGGAAAAAGAAGAAGCTTACAAACTATTATGTAAAAGATTTAAGAGTTCAATTATTTAAAGCTGGAGTTCAAAAATATGAAAATCCTGATGTACTTGAAATAAGGGATATAGCAGAGAAAGAAACAGAAAAGCTTTGGCCTGAAGTTTTGCGTCTTGAAAATCCTCATACTTATTATGTTGATTTATCTTCAAAGCTTTGGAACTTAAAGCACAATTTACTTCAAGGTTACTCTGATACCTTTAATGAGTAAAAAGGTTAAGAAATAATATTTCAGAACATTAAATAAAATTAATAAATCTAGAGGGTACATTTTAAAAGTTCTAATTCTTTTCAAAACGTACCCCTAAGATTTATAGAATTTTATTTAAACTGTTCTTTCAATACTATTCCTTAACCTACCCAATAATCAAGGAAAATTTTTCTCCGTTTTACTAAGAAAAATAAACCCCAAACTTTTATAAGTTCAAAAACTTTTCAACTATATTTTTCATTTCATCTTTCTTACAAGTGTTTTTGTGGAGAATTTCTCTTTCTTCTATGCCACGTATTCCTGCTGGTATATCTGAATTCATTAAAGCACTCATTTTTTTTCATAAGTTCAAAACTATTGCAGTTTAAATATTTATCATCTACCGCTTCCATTACTGCATTTGTAAATTTATATGGGCTTGCTGTTGAAGCTATTACAGTTTTTGTACTGTCATTCTTCTCATCTTTATATTTTTCATACACACTGTATGCCACTGCTGTATGAGTATCAATTAAATAATCATTCTCATTATACATTTTTGATATTGCCCTTTTAGTCTCTTCTTCTGTAGCATATCCTCCATAAAAATCCTGAAGCTTATCACTCATCTCACTTGTTATTTGATATTTTCCATTTACCGAAAGTTCACTCATAAGTTGAGATACCTTCTTAGGAGTTCTACCGCTAACAAGATATATAAGTCTCTCGAGATTGCTTGATATAAGTATATCCATAGATGGTGATATTGTAGTTACAAATTCTCTATCCCTATCATAAACTCCTGTTTTAAAGAAATCAAAGAGGACTTTATTATCATTTGAAGCACATATAAGCTTATTTACAGGAAGTCCCATGTTCTTTGCAAAATACGCAGCAAGTATATTTCCGAAATTTCCTGTTGGAACAACAAAATTTACTTTTTCACCACACTCTATCTCTTTCTTTTTGCATAAGCTTCCATAAGCATAAAAATAGTAAACAATTTGAGGAACAAGTCTGCCTATATTTATTGAATTAGCTGATGAAAACCTATAACCATTTTCCTTAAGTTTGTCTCCAAATTCCTTGTCAGTAAAAATTTTCTTAACGCCACTTTGAGCGTCATCAAAATTCCCCTCAATACCTACAACATGAGTGTTTGAACCTTTTTGAGTTACCATTTGCAGTCTTTGAACTTCACTTACACCATCTTCTGGAAAAAACACTATAATTTCAGTATCCTCTACGTCTGCGAATCCTTCAAGTGCTGCTTTTCCAGTATCTCCAGAAGTAGCTGTCAAAATAACTATTTTATCTTTAATATTGTGCTTCCTCGCTGAAGTTTTTAATAAATGTGGAAGTATTGAAAGTGCCATATCCTTGAAAGCAAGCGTAGGACCATGATACAATTCAAGAAAATAAGCATCATCAGTCTTCTTTATAGGTGCTATTTCTTCTGTATCAAATTTAGCATCATATGCTTTTTCTATGCAGTTTTTAAGTTCTTCTTCAGCAAAATCTGTCAAAAAGCTGCTCATTACAGTATATGCTGTTTCTTTATAGTCTAGTTTTGAAATTTCTTCAATAGTGCATTTAAGCTTAGGGATTTCATTTGGTATAAAAAGTCCACCGTCTTCTGAAATTCCCTTTAAAATTGCTTCTGAAGCAGAGACTTTAGTTTCACTTCCTCTTGTACTACTATAATAAATATCTTCCATATTAAAATTCCTCCAAATCTATTGTATGTTTTCTATTCTTATTATGTTATCCACACATTTTACATGAGCCGAAGCATTTATCTTCTCTATAGCTCTATTTATATTCCCTTCAAATGTAGTATGAGTAAAATACACTACAGATGTAAACTCTTCACGTTTACCTTTTTGCATCACTGAAAGTATGCTTACATCTTCTTCTCCAAAGATTGTTGAAATTTCACCAAGAACTCCCGGTAAATCCATGACCGAAATCCTTATATAGTATTCACTTTTAGTGTTTGCCATCGGACTAGGCTTTATATTCCAGTAATTGTTTTTAACCGCACTTATAGCCTCTACATCTGTATTTCCTCTTAATATTGATATTATATCAGATACTACTGCGCTTCCTGTTGGAAGGTCTCCTGCGCCCCTTCCATAGAGCATCATATCTCCAACTGCATTTCCTCTTATAAATATAGCATTAAATGAATCATTTACACTTGCAAGTGGATGCCTTTCTGGAAGCATTGCTGGATGAACTCTCATTTCAAGCTTACCAGAAACTTCTTTTACTATAGCTATAAGTTTGATAACATACCCAAAATCCTTCGCATATTTTATATCTATTGGTTTTATGTTTGTTATTCCCTCTCTATATATATCCTTTATATTAATTCTTGTTCCAAAGGACAAGGAAGTTAGTATAGCAAGCTTATACATCGCATCATATCCTTCAACATCAGAGGTTGGATCAGCTTCAGCGAAACCTTTCTCCTGCGCTTCTCTTAAGGCATCTTCAAAAGTCATATTTTCAAATGTCATTTTTGTAAGTATGTAATTTGTAGTACCATTTATTATTCCTATTACCTGTTCTATTTTATTGGCAGTCAAACTTTCATTTATAGCATGTATTATCGGTATACCACCTGCAACACTAGCTTCATAATAAAACATTACCCCCTCATTTTCTGCCTTTGCAAATAGTTCATCACCTTCCGTTGCAAGAAGCATCTTATTTGCAGTAACCACATGTTTTTTATTTTTCATAGCTTCTAATATATATTCCTTCGCAGGCTCAACTCCACCCATAAGTTCTACTACTATTTCAATAGAATTATCTTTTAACACATCATCTGGATTATCTGTTAGAAGCTCCTTTGGAACATCGATTCCTCTATCTTTATTAACATCTCTTACTAAAATTTTTTCAATTTCAATATCATATCCAGATCTTTTTCGTATCTCCTCTTTATTTGTATTTAATATCTTCCATACACCTGTTCCTACATTACCTAAACCCAAAATACCTATTTTAACTTTATTCACGTCAACCAAGCCTCCTAAATATACATGTAATAAATGTTTATTTATAACTTATTATATATTAACATGTTTAGTGTCAAAATACAATTGTTTGCCCAACATCTACAATTTTTATTGAGCCATCATTGATAGTATTAAGTCTTTTTAACGTTTCATTATCATCATCTTGAGCTAAAATATATGTTTTATAGTGTATTGGAATCATTTGCTTTGCTCTCATCATTTTAAACATTTTTTAAAGGCCTGCTCAGGTGAACAATGCATCTTTAAAAACTCATCTGGTTTATAACATCCTACTGGCATAATTGCTGCATCCACTTTTATATCCTTATATACTGTTGTATAAGCAGTATCTCCTGCAAATAAGACACTTTTTTTATTTCCTTTAATAAGGTATGAATTACTGTCCTTGTATCCAAAAAAATAATATCTTTTTCCATTATGATTAGCTTTTATAGCATCAACCTCTATATTTCTATCCTTATAAGCTTCATTTTCACTAAGCACATTTACTTTTTTAAATCCTATAATTTTTAGTGTCTTTTTAACTCCTCTTGAAGTTATAACAGTAGCATTCTTATCAAGTCCTGCAAGAACACTATAATCAAGATGATCCATATGTCCATGGGTTATGAGAATGTAATCTATTTTTAGATTTTTTAAATTCACAGATGGTTTTACAAGTCTTTTCATGTAACCTAAATGTTTCGTAACAGGGTCTGTCAATATAATTTTGCCTTCCATGTTTATTATGGTAGTTGCATGCCCAACCCATTGAATTGAATTTGTAACTATTTTTTCAGATTTAGGCCTTACTGGCTTTTTCAAATAAGCTTTAAGATTCCTTTTATTAAGTTCAAATATATCTCTAGTTTTCATAATAACTTTAGATTTACCCATATAACCACTTTCCCTTGATTTTTAATAAAGATAAACTGCCTAAAATTCAAACTTCATTGTACATTGAATTTTTAAGCAGTTTATTTGAAAGCTGTATTTAATAAATTTATATATTAATAGAATTTTTTCTCATCGAAAGCAACTTTACTTACTATGTCTGGAAACCATATTGCTATTTCTCTTTCTGCATTCTTAAAATTATCCGAAGCATGTACTAGATTTTTTGTTCTATCATCGGCATATTTTCCTCTTATACTTCCCAATTCAGCTAGATTAGGGTCCTTATTCCCATTAATTTTTCTAACTATGTTTATTGCTTCTTCTCCTTCTATAATCATTGCACATAATTTTCCGCTTGTAATATAGTTTATCAATTCCTCAAAATAAGATTTACCCTTATGCTCCTCATAATGCTTTTCTGCTGTTTTTCTACTGCATTGAACAAGTTTTAACTCAACTATATTGAGATCCTTTTGTTCATAAAAACTTATTATTTCTCCCATTATTTTTCTCTTTATTCCATCTGGTTTTATTAAAACTAATGTTCTCTCAATCATAAAAAACACCCTTTCAAATATTTTTCCAGGCATACAACTATAAAATTTAAATGAAAATTCACACTATTTTTTAGTTATTCTATCCACATATTTAATATATATTCCTAATTATTAAAAATTGGCACCAATGTATTTTTTATAATGTTCAATTATATCATTTTCATCATCTTTCATTGAAACATACTCGTATAAACCTGCTGAAGTGTTTTTACTTGATTCTAACCTTTTAAAGGGACATAAATTATGATTACCCTTTTCTTTAAAAAAAACACATTCCCTAAAACATTCCACCTTTTCCTCAGTTGTGGTTAAAAATGGACAATCATCCATAGCACATACCCCCTATTGCTAATCCAAAAATAGAAATTAATTTTATTTATTACATTATACAGCCATACAAATCAAAATTAAAGTATTTTCTTAATTTTTAGAAAACTATTTAATAGTAAAAATTAAAGAGGGCATAAACCCTCTTTAATTTGATGAATATTTCCATTCAATTTTATCACCTTGCTTAAGTTTATAACCACCGCAGCCAACTTGTGGTGAATTTCTATTTACAAAATATATCCACCCACTATTTTTTCCATGCTCTCTTTCCCTTATTCCAGATATCGATGAAATATATAAAGCATATCCTGAACCTGTGCTTTCAACTGGTATTCCCTTTGACCTCAATGCATCTAACGTAACTTCTCCAACAGTTTTTCCATTTACATCAACATATGTCGAAAGAATTGTCTTGTTATTCAAAGCATCTACTACAGTGAGATTAGGCTCTTCACTCGGCTTAGGTGAAATTGGTGACGATACACCAGTATTACTATTACTACTACTTACACTTTTATTACTAGTATTACTGCTCTTATTTACAGCACTTGACTTATTACTTACAGCAGTTTCTTTACTATTATCAGTACTTTGTTTTTCCTTTGTATCCTTTTCATCACTTGACGTTTTTGTTTCTATTTGTGAAACATCCTTAACCGGAGTACTTTTTACTTGTTTTTCCTTGGCTTTATTTACAGCTGTAATCTTTTTAGAAATATTATTAGGCTTGTTATCTTCCAAATTATTTCTTAACGCATTGCCACCTAAAATTAAAACTAAAGATAAAACTATTATTGAAATACTTAAAACTATCTTTTTCTTCAATATGATCCCTTTCTCCCCTTAGAAATATATCCTATAATTTTTTTAATTTGAATTAGTATATATGCCCTTTTCTGCAGTATACCTATTATACAAAAACCTATTGCCATAAGAGCTATTCCCATTATAAATAGCAACTTGAAATCAAAGAAATATCCTGTTTTAGGAAGTGTTCCTCTAAAATCTGTACTTCCTTTTAACACTTGATTTTCACTTACATTTTTAGAATTATTTACATTAGTATTAGTGTTGCTTGCCCCTGAACTAATTGCTACATTATACACTGGTAATTGAGCAGCATTTATGTTACTTTCATAATAATTATAGACACCTTTGCTTTTACTAAATTCATTAAGTGAAAAAAGAGCTCTAAATGCTTCCTCAGTTGAAAAGTCATTTCCTTCTTCATCTTGAAGATTGTGCTTATAATGTCCATCTGAAGTTTTATATGAAAGAAGAGCACTAACTAAATTCCCTTTTGGCTTTTGAAAATTAACTTCTCCACTTGAAATTTTAGTGGTACCATATGGATCAACATTTACCGATAAAAGGCCTATTATAGCAAAAGCATTTGTTTCACTTGAATCTCCATAAGTTCCAGGTATATACCCACTGTCGTTTTCAATGTCATTTAAATGTTTAATAGCTGAATCTACAGCCGAAATAACTTCCTTATCGCCAGAATTATAATAAGTAGATAAAGCAGAAATAGTAGCTCCTGTCATATCTGCATCTGCAGTTTTAGTTGAAGCATCATAAGACCAGCCTACAACATTTCCATTATCATCTTTTATAGCATTTTGAAGTATATAATTTTTAAGTGTATCTTTTTTTATTTTATAATTTTCATCGTTTATATTGGCAAAGTTATACGCCATTAGCCCATAAATAGCATCATTGACGAGAAAATCATCTATATTTCTATTATAAAGTTCAGATACTAAGTTTATTCCTGCAAAGTTATATGGTGTATATCCTGCTGCTGTTAATCCTATTATTAGCTTTTCAATTTGAGTATTATAATATTTTGATATTCCATTTTTATTTATGTTATTTAAGGCATCCGTTATAAATTGCTTATTTATGCTGCCCTGCATTCCAGTTTTATAAAAATCTAGTGCAGCCCACTCATCAGTGTAATTCTTTACTACATTTTCTGTAAGCTTCATTTCATTTTCGATATTAAAGTTGCTATTACTGTTATTATCACCATTGCCATTTTGTGTGTTGCCTTGCCCATTTCCGTTACTCGTGGTATCTTCTTTTGTAATATTAAATTCAAATCTATCTGCTGCAACTTTAGGTATTGAAGTATTACTATAATCGCTTAAGTCCAAATAGTAATTTCCTTCCTTAAGCCCACCACTTATATTTATTGTATTTTTATCTAAGGAAACTGGCACTTCATCTCCATTTTCGCTGATAACTTTTGCAGTTATATTTTCAATTGGAGTAGTAACAGTTTGGTTTGTATTCCAGTCTAAACTTTTATTGTTAATTGAAATAGTAACAGGTTTATTCGCTTGTTTTGTTGAAAACTCTATATCATTTGCAAGATAAGTAGTTCCCCAAAGTGAAAAGTACACCAAAAGCTCATCCATACTATCTAAATTTGTGTTATTAATAGAATTATTAGGACTAACGTAAGTTCCATCTGATTTTTTAATTGCATACATCCACCCTGAACCTTTTTGAACATCATTGGTTTTTAAATCGCCTATGCTATCTATAAATTTTCCATACTGTCCATCAGGAACGCTATATTTTATTCCTTTACTATCTAAAACATCTTTCATAGCTTCTAATGCATTATGTTGCTCAGTTACACCACTTGCAATTTGACCCTGAGTACCATCAACAACAACCTTTATTGTTGTTACATCAGCCTTTGCAATTAAAGGTGAAGCACTTAGCGCATATGCAAAGATAATAATAAAACTTAGTAAGCAGCAAATACACTTACCCATAATTTTTTTTAATTTCATGTCTTTTCCCCCTCTTTTATATATGTTACTTTCATTTTCTTCTTAAATCTAAGAAGTATTTTATAAAATTTATCATAAAACACAATACAAAATACAAAATTACCTACTGCATGCATTACATCAAAGGTAATTCCAGATGCGTAAGCCAAAAATACAGTTTTTATATTTATAGGCCTTATGAAACCTAGGACATGCCATAAATCCATTATCCAATCAAACATAAATCCATATAAAAAACATATCACAGAAAATAGTTCAACAGATAATTTTTTATCCTTTTTACCAATAATACCAGATAGATATCCCACAATCCCCCATGAAAACATCTGCCATGGTGTCCATGGTCCTTGGCCTAAAAATATATTAGATATGAAGCTGTAGTACTTCCAATGAGGAACCCCTCAAAAGAGCCAAAAACAATTCCTGAAAGTGCCACAATAAAAGTTACAGGCTGAACATTTGGTATAGCTGCCAATACAACCCTAGAAGCAGCTGCAAAGGCAGAAATCCCTCCAATAAGCGCTATTTCCTTTGTGCCCATATAACTTTTTTTCAAAATAAAAATATGAAATAATGACAATACAAAAAACTATCAAAGTAATTATTAAAGGAAAATAATTTTCTCCTCCATACTTAAATGCTATTGCCATAAGAAAAAGAACAAACATCATCATCAAAAAAGAAAGCAATCTTTTCATTATAATGCATCTCCTTTTATGTCCTCAATGACAAAAACATTTGGCTCCACATCCCTAAACAGCTTATTTATGTTTGTTGTATAGTATATTCCATCTTTAAGTACATCATATTTACTACCGCTGCTGATTACCTTTCCATCAAACATTAAAATAAAATTACTACAAAACCTAGCTGCAAAATCCAAATCATGCGTAATCATAATTATAGTAGATCCATTGTTATTTAAAGTTTTAAGGATGCTGCCCAGCTTATACTTTCCTTCTTCATCAAGTCCCCTTGTAGGTTCATCCAATATTAAAATTTCTGGTTTAAGTACAAGCACTGAGGCAATAGCTGCCCTTTGTTTTTCTCCTCCGCTTAAATCTCTAGGATTTTTTGATTTAAGCTTATATATATCAAGTTCTTTTAAAGTATGGTCTATTAAGTTGTCATCATTTATTCTATAATTGTTTAATGTAAATTTTAACTCATCATAAACCGTATCCTTTGATAAATAATCATTTGGGTTTTGTGATACATAACCAATTTTAATTCCTATATCTTTAAATTTTAATTTTTTTACTTCATGTCCTAATATTTTTATGTTCCCATTATAATTTACAAAACCCATAATCGCCTTAACCAACGTACTTTTTCCTGCACCATTAGAACCTATAATTGCATTAAAGCTTCCACTTTTTATATTTAAGTCAATATTGTTATTTGCCGCAATATCTCCATATTTGCAGGTCACTTTTCTCATCTCAATAGCACAGTCTTCTCGCACTGAATTGATTTTTTGCTCATCTAAATTAGTTATGGAAACTTCAGATTTACTTAAACTCTTTCTAAGGCTTTTAAAACTTTGTGGCATTTTTTTTCTTCCTAAAATTTTAGAAGCCTTTAAATATGATGGCAAAAAACTTTTCACCTCATTTAAATTATCACTGTACATTTTCACTTTATCTCCATAAAAAACTATTCTTCCATCCTTCATAACAGCTATTTTATCTGCAGCATCAAAACATCTATCTATTCTTTGCTCTATTAAAACAACTGTAATGCCAAGTTCACTGTTAATTTTTTTTATGAGATTTACAATTTCATCTGAAGCTTCTGGATCCAGCTGCGAGGTTGGCTCATCAAATACAATAATCTTAGGCATATATGCTAAAGCCGATGCTACTGCTACCTTTTGTTTTTCTCCTCCAGAAAGTGTATTTATAAGCCTATCTCTTAAATGTAATATATTACAAAACTGCATGGTTTCAATTACTCTTCTTTTTATAACTTTGCTTTCTACCCCAACATTTTCAGGTCCAAAAGCTATTTCTCTAAATACTCTATCCATTAAAATTTGTTTTTCAGGATCTTGAAATACCATTGTTACATAAGAGGCCCTTTCCCTTTCAGAAAGTTCGTTTAATCTCTTTCCGTTTATTATTATATTTCCTCCTATTGTCCCTCCATAAAAATTTGGAACTGCACCTGTGAAACATCTCCCAAGAGTTGACTTTCCAGACCCTGATTTTCCACAAAGAAGAAGTATTTCCCCATTATCAATTTCAAGATTTATGTCACAAATGCTTTTATTTTTTTCGTCAGGATAGGAATAATTTAAATTTTCCACTTTTATGTAAGACATATCTTTTCTCAACTCTCCACTCTGCTTAATTTCAATTTTTTGCCTGCTAAGATTAAGCTTAATAAGGTCATAACTGCAAATACATAGACAGATGAATTTAAAAATGAACTTTTATTTATACCTTGAGAATATATATCAAATTTATCTAGCTTTAACAAGTGTACTACAATAAAACATGTTAAATAACTTGAATATATAATCATTAATATATAATCCTTTTTATGAAACTTTTGCTTTTCATACATAGTTCTTCTTCCACTTAAAAATCCTCTTACATATGAAGTTTCAGCTATATTAAAAAAAGTCTCTAAGGAGTCCTCCAAAAGCACTGATAGTATTTCCATATTGCTTTTTACTTTGTCTTTTAAATTTCCACTTTCAAATTCAACGCCTCTAACTTTATATATCATTTTTATGCTTTTTAATCTTTCTTTCATTGCAGGAAAAAACTTAATACCAATCATCATAGCTAAAGTCGTTTTAGGCATTTTACTTAAAAAGTATGACACTGCTGCATCTGAATCTATAAGAATGCCTAAGAATATAAATATGTATATTACTACTAAAAGCTTAAAGGTAAGTGTAAAAGCATAAATAACTGATTCTAGAGTAAAATATCTTCCAAAAATGCTTAAAAATACAAAACTTCCTTTAGATACAAAAAGCATATTTATTATTATATTTATGGCCGCTAGTGGTACGAAATATATAAATCCATTTTTTAATTTTAAAATTTCATGATTTCTAATAAAACCTATTATTATAAAAACAAATATACAAAATATTATAAGTGGATTATCTTCTAAAAAAGTTATTATAAGCAGTACCAAACACAAATTAACAGGACTAATAACATGAATTTTCTCCAAATTTACCACCTTTAATTATTAAAAATATATTAACAAAAAAAACAAAAGAACCCTAAGGTTCATAATACAACAAAAGCTGCTCACAGCTATTTCTCATAAAAACCTTAACCTTCCCTCCGAAGGTGGAATTGCCATAATGGGAAAAACAACTCAACTATTAACTTATATATATCGCTGATAATTCAATATTTTCACGATGTATAAATTAAGCTTCTCATTGTTTTCCTTTATAGATAAACAATTTCAACCGCTAAAGTCAATTTATGCCAAAATGCTAAAAAGGTAGCATTTTGGTACAAATTAATTTTCAAGTTTCAAGTAGTTTATCTTTAATATAAGATATCCTGGCTTTCACTTCATCCTCATGATTTACCTTCCCCAAATTAAGATAATTACTATAGAAATCACCTTAAAAATGAGTGGCGTTAAAGATATACTCATTGAAACCAGCTCAAGTAAAATCTATATATGTACATAATTCCTTAAAAATTAGGATTTTAGAACATAAATAGATTAGTTTTACGGTGGTTCCACCATATACCTACAAATCATTCGTCTATGATTACAGTAGCGGGGGCTGCTGTGGCATATACCACATTCCCTTATATTAAAGCTAATATTAAATATTAAGTTTATGTTACCATATATATTTTTTTTTTCAAATATGTATATAGTGAGTTTACTTAAACATTTAAAACACCAAAATTGTTCAAGTACTACTCTTTAGTTCACAGCTAATATAAATTTATGCTTTAAAAATTTTATTTTTATTTTATAATTTTACTATAAAGTATTATATGGAGATGATATTATGAAAAATAAAATACTAAACATAATTTTAACTTTACTCATTTGTATCATAATTGCACCAGCCATTCTTTATGCTCTTTTAAGTACATCATCTTTTGAACATATAGTATACTTAGTCCCCAAAAAAATATTGTTACAATGTATATATTTGTAAGTTTGTTAGGGCTAATTATATATAAAATATTAACATATATAAAAAATTCAATACTATATAGAATAAGTAAAAGCCCAGTTATACGCTCTGAAATTATTTCTATCGAAAAAAGTTTCAGAAAAATCACTTTCACTTGGATTTGTAGAAATAGGTTATGATTCTGAAGATGTTTATGTAGTTAAATTTAAGCATAAAAATCAGCTAATCAACATAACCATCCCAAAAGATGATGTAGAAAAAGATTTGCCTAAAAATGAAAATCCATATATAGAGTATCAATATATAAAGTGTATAAGATTGTTCAATAAATTTAAAAATATAAAGGTTCACACCAATAAAAATAGAGTATAATTTTCTAGTTTAAGGATAAACTTATAGTAAAGTAAACAAAATCATATTTTATTCACTTTACTATAAGGAGCGATTTTCATGAATGTTACAACTATATCTTTATCATATTGGTTCTTAGGAATAGCTTTAATTGGAATTTTATTTTCAATATATTTTAAATCGTTAGTTACAAAAACTTCTCCCGGAAATAAATCCAGAGATAAAATTTTAGGTACTATGAAGGATCCTATGTCTTGGCGTCAAAAAAATAATATGTTATCATACATATCCATATTTTGGACCGTTGTTTCTTTAATACTATTTATATATTTAAAGTTTTTATCTACTGCTGGTTTGCTTCCAGCTTATTATGTATTCGCATATGTCGCTTTAATTGCGATCTCATTGCTTTTCGTAAATGTAAAAAACAAAAGTGCGGAATAATTCTAAGCTTTGTTTTAAATAAGTATTGGCTTTACACTTATTTAAAACAAAGCTTTTTATCACTCTTAGCTATATTTAAAAAATGTTGATATTATATTACGAGATTTATGCACTTTTAGAATTATTGTTTCAAAAGCTATAATTTTATTATATTTTTGAAACAATGTTTTTTACTACTTCCATTATGATATACTTTTTATATAATTTTAAATACTTAAATAAATGGAGCGATGACATTGAAACACAAATTTTTATCTACCTTAATAAGTTTTACATTATTATTTTCTATATCTTCAACTGCATTTGCTGCTGCACCCACCTCTTCGGAGCCAAACATAGTTGGAAAAACTGCTATCTCAATTGATGCAGATACTGGCGAGGTAATTTATTCTAAAAATTCAGATAATAAAATTTATCCAGCAAGTACTACCAAACTATTAACTGCTCTTTTACTCGCTAAAAATAAAAAGCCTACTGATATATTAACTTATTCAAATAGTGCAAAAGAGCAGCCAGAATTTTCACTCAACAAAAATATTCATCCTTTAAATGTAGGAGAAAAAATTTCTGCCGATAGCGTTATGCAGGGACTTTTAATTTACTCTGGAAATGATATGGCATATGTTATTGCGTCAAACTTATTAGGAAAAACAAATGATTCCACTGATGAAACAAAAAACAACTTTTCATCCATTATGAACAAAGAAGTACAAGCTCTTGGATTAAAAAATACACATTTTGTTACTCCAAATGGCCTTCATGATGATAATCATTACAGCACTGCTTATGATATGAGTAGACTTGCTAAAGTAGCCTTTGAAAATAAGTGGATATATGACACTATTTCAAAACAAAAATCAACTGTATTTACTGAAGACAAAGTAAAATTTCCAATAACAAACACAAATAAAATAATAGACCCTAAACAGCCAGTTTATGATAAAACTTGTATAGGCGGTAAGACAGGTTCAACTTCAAATGCTGGCAAATGTCTTATAGCATTATATAATAGGAACGGCAAAAGAATAATAGGTGTAGTAATGAAATCCGTGTATGATAGTCAAGATCTTCAAGTATTTAAAGACATGGAGAATTTAATAAATTACAGCTATGAGAGTTTACCTACAACACTTTATAATAAAAATACCCCTTATAGTTCAATAAAGGTATCTTACAAACTTTTTAAATTTTTCGGACCTGAAAAAACAGCTAATATTAACTTAACTTTAAATAAAAACATAATTTATTATAAAAACCAGCTAAACGACAGCGAAAAGTCACTTAAGCAAAGCGTTTCCAGCATAGATCCTTGGAAGCTAAATTCGAATAGCGCAGTTGGATCAGTAACTCTTAGTGAAAGAGGAATCACCAAAACTTATAAATTATATTCATCCATTTCTACAAAGGATTTATTAGCTGCTAACAAGCTTTTATATGGATTTAGCTTACTTTGCATAATCGCAGTAATTGGAATTTTAATTACTATAATTTACAAAATAGCTAAAAGATCAAGAAGCAAAAAATCATACTTTTAATCTTTAAAACAACGCGTTAAAATTAAAGCTGCTCCAAATATTTAGGTTGACTAAAATATTTGGAGCAGCTTTTAACTTTTATATAGAATAAACATATAATTCTATATATTTTACTTGTTCTTAATCCATTTATCTATAAAGTAATAGCATTTTTCTCTAATATCCTGTGGGAACGAACTTTCGCTGTTAAACACTATGCTGCTGTATTTATTAGGTACCCTCATATCTAAATATCTTTCTCTAACTTTGCTATTTATTTTTTCAAAAGATAATTCAAAGTCATTTTTACTATTTTGGGTAAAAATAAAAGGCCTTGGTGCAATACCTGAAAGTATGTCATATTCAGCAGCATACTCTTTTAACCCAGGAATAGAAATGCACATATCAAACCCTTTAATAAATTTCACATTATTATCATTATACAAGTTGGTAGTAAAATACATATTGTAATTACAGCACCCAACCTTTATCCTTTTGTCTAAAAACATAGTCAATATTGCAAATAATCCGCCTTCTTCAGATCCAATTATACCTATTTTTTCACTATTCACCTCCTCGAAACTTTGCAGAATATCAATTGCTCTTTTCATTTCAAACATTTCATTAGCCATTTCAGTACATCCGCTATACAAAAGCTCATTACATCTAAATATCCTATAGTTCTCGCTTACATTTGCTTTTCTACCTATAGAATTTTTTTTCATAAAATCATCATATAAATTAGATTTTTCAAAGCTTCTACTTTCATAAGGAAATCTATCAGGACATATAACAACATATCCATTTAGACAAAGTTCAAGCCCATAATTTAGTTCATCGTTTTTGCATATTCCAGCAGCAGTACTTTTTCCAAACTTATAATCCTCATCATTTTTATTTCCATGTATAGCTAAAATCCCCGGCACCTTATTTTTTATATTTTTAGGAATAAGCGCGTATGCCTCCACTCTTTCATTTACATTAACTTTATACCTAATTAATTTTATTGTGTACTTATCAAATTCTTCTTTTGAAAGCAGCTCAATTTCATTGTCCAATTTCACTTCATTATAACCTATAAGTTTCTTAAATTCTTCAGGAGTTAACTTCAAATTTTCACATTTTTCATACTCTGACACATGATTAAACTTCACAATTATCCCTCCCAAACGTAAACGTTATCGTCATAATAATTATAAAATTAATTTTCATATTTTGCAATAATTTAGGAAAATGAAAACTATTTTTATTTTATATATTTTTGTTCAACTCGGCATTTCTCACTCTATAAGCTTCCTCAACCATTTCATTTTTAAAGTCTCTCTCATCCATATCTAGATCTACATTATTTTTAATACTTTTTATGGATAACTCTGCAACTTTTTTTTTTATGAGCTTAACACCATATAATTTCAAAAGTTCTTCCTCAACATCACTTTGATTTTTTAAACTTTCTTTATTAATTATATGCTCTAGTCTTATTCCTCTATTCTTAAGTACATAAGCTATAATTACGCCTCTATTGCAGCAAATAGGCTCTTTCTCTATACCCATAACTACAATTTTAAAGCCTTTTCTAATTCCATTTTCTATCCTAAGTATTCCATTTATAAATTTTTCATTTGAACGTACTTTTTCAAAGTCATTGCCGTCAAACTCATAATTTCTTAAATCAAATTCCTTTCCCATAGGTATATAATAAATTCCAAGCTTGTTGAGAAAGTTTTTAATATTGTCCCCATTGTATACACCACTTATATCATTTCTCATAGCTCTTATATCTACCACACAATTAATTCCGTATTCTTTTAAAATCTCACTAAAATCTTTTAATTCTCTTTTATCATACCCTATTGTATAACATAAATTTATCATATAATCATCTTTCCTTAATCTTTTAATTATGGATAAACCACTACGAAACTTAAACTTAAAATTAATAAAAAGCTTTCTGTTAACATTTCATTATAATTGTAGTCAAATAAAAAAAGACTGTCAATGCCGTAATTTTATATGATTTCTCATACATAATCTTGACATAAAATACGTTATATTATATTATTAGATTAGCATTTTATGAAGCCTTTCGTCCCTTTGGATGGGAGGCGTTTATTATTAATAAAAATAGGAGTGATTTTTTAATGGTTGCAAAAGAAGTAAGAACAAGATTTGCACCTAGCCCTACCGGTTATATGCACATTGGAAATTTACGAACTGCTTTATATACTTATTTAATTGCAAAACATGAAGATGGTAAATTTATATTAAGAATTGAGGATACAGATCAGGAAAGATACGTTGAAGGTGCTGTAGATGTAATTTATAACACCCTTAAAACAACTGGTTTAAAGCACGATGAAGGTCCTGATATAGGTGGTCCGGTAGGTCCATATATCCAAAGTGAAAGAAAAGGACTTTACCTTGAATATGCAAAGAAATTGATTGAAAAAGGTGAAGCTTACTATTGTTTCTGTAGTAAGGAAAGACTTGACATTTTAAAGACAAATTCAGAAGCACTAAAAAGACCTTTTAAGTATGATAAACACTGCATGCATTTATCTAAAGAAGAAATTCAAGAAAAGCTTGATGCAGGAGTTCCTTACGTTATAAGACAAAACAATCCAACAGAAGGTACTACAAGTTTTGATGACGTTATTTATGGAAGAATTTCCGTTGACAATTCTGAACTTGACGACATGATTTTAATAAAATCTGATGGATTCCCTACATATAATTTTGCAAATGTTGTCGATGACCATCTAATGGGAATAACTCATGTAGTTAGAGGAAATGAATACTTATCTTCTGCTCCAAAATACAACAGATTATATGAAGCCTTTGGATGGGAAGTTCCTATATACGTTCACTGCCCACCAATAATGAAGGATGCTCACAGCAAATTAAGTAAAAGAAATGGCGATGCATCTTTTGAAGATTTACTTGCAAAAGGTTATCTAAAAGAAGCTGTTTTAAATTACATAGCACTTTTAGGTTGGAATCCTGAAGGAGAAAATGAAATACTATCTCTTTCCGATATGATAAAGGTATTTGATTATAAACATATAAACAAATCTCCTGCTGTTTTTGACCCTGTAAAACTTAAGTGGATGAACGGAGAATATATAAGAAAGCTTTCCTTAGAGGAGTTCCATGAACTTGCTTTACCATATTACAAAAAAGTTATAAAAAAGGAAAACATAAATTTAAATGAAATAAGTGAACTACTTCACACTAGAGTTGAAGTATTCAGTGAAATTCCAGACATGGTAGATTTCTTTGATGAACTTCCTGAATATGATATAGAAATGTACACTCATAAAAAAATGAAAACAAACACTGAAAACTCTTTAGATGGACTTTTAAAATCTCTCCCTATTCTTGAAGAATTAAAGAACTGGAATTTGGAATCCATTCAAACTACGGTAATGGGATTTATTAAAGAATTAGGTGTAAAAAATGGTTTAATATTATGGCCTTTAAGAACAGCTCTTTCAGGTAAAAAATTCACACCAGGTGGCGCTTTTGAAATTGCAGATATAATTGGCAAAGAAGAATCCATAAAAAGAATAAAAATTGGTATTGAAAAATTAAAAAATGGCAAGTAACAACATTTTGGAATATTAAATAAAATTAATAAATCTAAGCGTCAAATTGTTAAAAGCTTAAGAGGTTTCAATAACTCGTCTTTGACTCAAACAAATTGAAATTTCTAAAGCTTTTAACAATTTGCCACTAAGATTTATAGAATTTTATTTAAACTATTCCTTCAATGTTGTTACTTCGCTGTGCTGACGAAAATCAAGGTAGATTTTTCTCCGTTTCTTTACGAAAAATACACTGTAAACGTATTTTGATGAAATTGTACTAGTCTATTTCAGAGAATATATTATAAAAATTTAAGTGATTACAAGAATTCATACCTAAAATTCCGTAGGCACGGAGGAATTTTTTCCTTGCACTACCGTGAGAGCGAAATAACAATGCTGAAGGAACGATTTAAAAAAATACTAATAAATCTTGGTAAAAAAATCATAAAACACTTAGATATTTCAATCTGTCTGAGCGATAGCGAGTTATTGAAATATCTTAGTATTTTATGATTTTTTTACCTTAGATTTATAGGATTTTTTAATGTGACAAAGCATTGTTATTTCGCATTTTTATTTAAATTCAATTAAATCTTTTCCAAGCTTTTTTATACGTGCAAGAGAATAAACATCATATCCTCTTTTTTCCAATGTTTTACGTCCAGGTTGAAATGACTTTTCAATAACAATTCCTATCCCAGAAACCTTTGCCCCACATTCTTCTACCAAACGTATTGCACCTAAAGAAGCTTCTCCATTGGCTAAGAAATCATCAATTATAAGCACATTATCTTCTTTTGATATATACTTTTTTGACAAAGTAAGTTCATAATCTGAACCCTTAGTAAAGGAATGTACAGTAGTTTGATAAAAATCATCCTTTAATACTTTTGATGTTTGCTTTTTTAGTATAACCATAGGTATATTCATTTGCATTGCAGTCATAACTGCTGGAGCTATACCTGAACTTTCAATAGTAAAAACCTTCGTAATTCCTTTATTTTCAAAATATTTTTTAAAATATGTCCCTATTTCATACATCAATTTAGGATCAACTTTATGATTCAAAAAAGAATCTACCTTTAATACTGACTCATTAAGTGCATGTCCTTCTTCTAAAATCTTTTTACGTAGTTCTTCCATATTTAAACACCTCGTATATTTTATTTTTAGGTTTTGTTTTAAATAAGCATAAAAGTTAATTTTTATGCTTACTTAAAACATATCTTACTTTTTCTCTTTTAGTATAAGATTTAGTATAAGTGCAACAATTGTTCCAGTTGAAATTCCAGACGAAAAAATCATTTTTAAACTTTCTGGAAGATTCGATAAAATCTCTGGTCTAAAAGTTACTCCTAACCCTAATCCAATTGAAGTTGCTATTATAAGTATGTTTCTATTATCTAGTTTTACATTACTTAAAGTCTGAATTCCAGCAGCAGCTACTGTTCCGAACATAACAATTCCAACTCCTCCAAGTACTGGCTGAGGCATTACATTTATAATTGCTGCAAATTTAGGAAATAAGCCTAGTATAACAAGAAGTATTCCAGCTGTCATAGTTACAAATCTACTTGCAACCTTTGTAAGGGGTATAAGACCTACATTTTGACTAAATGAGGTGTTCGGCATTGCTCCAAATACACCTGCAAGCACACTTCCAACTCCATCTGAAAGTATTCCTTTAGAAATTCTACTATCGTCCTCTTTAATACCAGAAATCTCATTAATAGCCCTTAAGTTTCCAACAGTGCTTATAACAGACACACAGTAAGCTGGAATAAAAGGCAAAAGCACATCTAAGTTAAATTTTATACCATGACCAAAAACCTGTGGAAGAGATATTATGTTTGCCTTAGATACCGATGAAAAATCAACCATGCCAAGGCAAATGCAAATCACATATCCTACTGCCATTCCTATTAAAATTGATGCACTGCTAAAAAGTCCTTTTCCATAATGATTTAATAGCAGTGTTATTAAAGTAACAACTAGCGCTATGCTTATATTTCTTAAGCTTCCATAATCATGCGCTCCAGAGCCTCCTGCTGCCCAATCTATTGAAACTGGTAAAAGAGTAAGCCCTATTAAGCAAACTACAATACCTGTTACAATTTTCCGGAAATAGCTTCATTATATACTTAATAAAAAAACTTAAAATTATTACTAAAAAAGCTCCTAATATGGTAGCTCCAAATATACCTGCTAAACCAAATTTTTTACCTACCACTGCAGCAGGCGCAACAAATGTTATATCTGTTCCCATAATACATGCTACACGTGCTCCAATAGGTCCTATACCTTTAGATTGTATAAAGGTAGCAATTCCGGCCATTAAAATTGCAGCGCTTATCAAGGCTGTAGATGTTTTTACATCAAGTTTTAGTGCAGCTGCTATAATTATTGGTACTACTATGATACCACCAAAAGCAGCAAAAATATGCTGAAATCCCAATAAAATTTGAGATAATAACTTTGGTTTATCGTCTACTTCATAAGCTAATTCAATTTGTTTTTCATTTTCTTTTTGTGTCTCCATCTTTTTCTCCCTTACATTTTATTATTGTATGCAAAAAATACCTCATAAATATATGAAGTATTTTTGAAAACAATAGCACAATAATTCAAAAACACCTCGTAGTCTGCCCATTTAAGGTTAGCAGGTAGAAACTTTCGGACCATATTACCGATTATATACGAGTTTAAAAAATCACAATAAAAATTATATCATATTTTATCAACTATTGTTTATATTTTTAATTCAATTTTAAATTTAATATAGAAGACCACTTTCTTTTTTAATTACTTTTATATTTTTAGTAATACTTATGCTATCATCTTTCTCCAAAGTAACAGTTATATTAGTATTCTTGCCTCCCGCTCCATCAATTCCAAATGCAGTTAACACATCAGCTCCAGCTATAACATCACTTTTACTTTGATCTGAATCGCTAATGTTTTTGCTATTATTTGCCACTTTTATTATATTACCATCATCTGATTTTACTACAACTTTTACATTATCATCTTTTGATGAATATATTGGTTCTCCTTTTTCATCTGTTCCTATTTTAACCTTTACTATAAAATCAACACTTCCCCCTTCAGGTATAGTATTAAAAGTCAAACCTTCTAATTCAATATCGTTGTTTGTTATATTTATGATATTTACTTCAAGTTCAGCAGTATCAGAGTAATTTCCTGCTTTATCTTCTTCTCTTGCATATACAGTGCAACTATTTGTAACTTTAATGCTTGTGTTTTCAGAAGCACCTTCCGTCCAATTTACTCCATCCAAGCTATACTCTCTCTTGTCAATACCAGACCCATTTTCTCCGTCATTTCCAAATTCTATTAAAATGTTCGCCTCTTTTATAGAAATGTTTCCATCCTTGTTTGTTATCTGAGGCTTTGGAGGTTTTATCTTATCTATTTTAACCTCCTTTTGATTTATAGCGCTCTCGCCTAAAGTAATTTTATCAACAGTTTTTGCCGCAATTTCATGTTTTCCATCATCTCGCATAACAACTGGTTCTATATAATCAGTCCAATCCCCATCATCTATTTTGTACTGAATCTTTTGTAAACTATCAGGGAAATTAGCAGGTTTCACTAAAGTAGCAGTAACATTCGTATTATTCCATCCATTCGTGTTAGGAGCAGGACTTAATTGTATATCTGGCGCCGTCAAAGTTTGAAATTCAAATATGACAGTTGGTTTAGGATTATCATAAGATAAATTTATATCTTGAGTGCTACTACCAACTAAACTATATCCAGTGGTATTGTCTACAGATACTTTATAACTACCGGAAGCCTCCTTTAAAAACTGTGTTTGCCCCGTATTATCTGTATTTTGACTCACGACCTCACTATTCGGTCTTGTAATGTTAATTTTAACTGATGGAGTAAATACCCTTCCAGAGCTATCAACACACTTTACGTAAATGTCTCCCTCTTTAACATTAAGGTTGTAGTCATATTCATAATTCTTCTGAACTTTGCTATCGAGATTTAAGAAATTGTATTTAAATAAATTTTCAACTTTATAACTTCCTTCACTGTTAAGCTTAAGGGTAAAGTTTTTTGGTGTGTTTGGATTATCGATATTTCCTGACTTAAAATTAATATCCTTTAAATTTAGATCCGAGCTTTCTACTACATCAGCATTACTGCCATTTGCAGTATTTATACAATTTAAAGATAGCCCATCATTTTGTAATGCTGCAGCATTATTATCACTAAGAAACATTGTATCTGTAATTGCGCTAGTAGAATTTATAGCATTTATGCTAAGACTTGTCTCTGCAGTATCGCCTACTAAATATCCATTTTTAAGCCCAGATACACTTGCACTAAGAGTTGGTTCATCTACGTATTTAAAATTAATAGTTTTTTCTCCTTTTGCATTTTGAGTATCCAAAACTTCAATTTTAATTGATACATCTGCATTTGTTCCAGCTAATTCTTTTAATTTATCCTTCGGTATAGATACCTTTACTTCATCTCCAGAAGTCATTGTTTTATAATCACTTATACCGTTACCATTCTCATCTACCAATTTATCATTAATATAAATATTTCTTCTCAATGCATCTTTTTTTTTCATCATTTTGATCTGAATCCTGTGCCATAAAACTAAAATCAAGTGAATTTTGACTTTTTGATACCAATTGTCCCTCGTTTAAATTAAACACATTTACAGTAGGTGCATGATTTGCCGTCCTAGCAGCTTTAACAATGGTATTTAAGAACATTTCCTGCTCATCTTGACTATCCCTAGGAGAGCTATGACCTGTACCTGAATAAGTTATATTGCCTTTAGAATAAGTGTAATAATAATTTCTAGGGTCATTTACATTTCCTGCACTTCCACCAGTATTTATTACCCCACTTAAATCATACCATGGCACAACATCTTCATCCTCTAAATTAAGCTGAAAATATTGATGATGCGTTTGAGATATATTTAAAGTGTTAGGATTAACGTTATTTCTGCCTAAAACATATGGATATTCAGAAAAAACTCCGTCATTCACTTTAGCCGCCTGTTTGTGATCAAAATAATCATGAGCCCCCAAGATTTAGGTTTTTCATTATTATAATCATTATGAGATAATATCATATCTGTTGTAAAACCATATGATGGTATTCCATCAGCATCTGGATAGCTATCATGAGGAATTTCACTTCCATCATAATCAGTTTCATTAGGATTATTTTCATCTACATATCTACTTTGTCCTAAATAGTCCCTAAGCTTTTTATTAAATTGGAATCCATACATATTCTTTTTCTCAGGACTTAAATAAGCAGAAAGAGTATCATGTGTAAACATAACGCTTTGACCAGTCTTTATAAAATCAATTATAGCATCCGTCGCATTTTCAGTAAAACTAGATTTTCCATACATATCTGCAAATCCAATTATGACCATATCATAATTTCCATTAAGAGATAGCATTGAATTTTTTACTTCATTTAGATTAGCTTTGGCATCATTAAGTACTTCAAGATAATCTATTGGATTCCACCATGAACCACCATACCTTCCGTATTTGTTGTAATTATTTAATGCGGTATTATAATCATTTAAAGCCTCATTATAGGTTGACTGATATTCTTTATCATTGTATTTATTAAACTCATCACAACTCTTTTTAGTTATTTGAACATTATAGTATCCTTGTTGTTGTAATTGAACCTTTGTTAAATCTTGTGTCAAATCCAATGAATTACCTTTAGGATATATCTGCAGTACTCTTATTGGGACCACATTATCGCTTTTATAAAGTGTATATCCATACTGATAACTTTTGACATTCGTAACATCATCCGTAACCTCAAGCTTCCATGCATTAAGCCAACAAAATAGTCAGGCACCATATAACTCAATTGCAGGTTAGCCCCACCTGTCTGTTTATTTACCGATGCATAACTTTCATAATCCTTAAAAAGCCCGTCCCCATTCATATCACAATATAACTTAGTAGTAAAAGTATGAGAAGTGTCACCACTTATATCAAATACAAAATTCATATTTCTGTCCGGATTATAATTTTTCAAATCACCAGTATAGGGGAGTGGAGAACTTTTTATTGTAACAATAGGTCTTTTGTTAGAATTGTTATAATAATTCGTTATTAAGCTTGAAGTTAAATTTGAATCCACAGCTTTAAAATTAGGCATATTCTGATAGTTTTTTAGATTATTCCACAGCTTTGATCCATCAAGTTCTTCATCCTTGAATATTGAACTGTCAAACAAAAACAACTGTCCTGATTCTATGTATTCCTTAAGTTCTTTGGCTTTTTTATCCGTAATATCATTTTCGCTATAATATTCTACATGACCAGGGTCATTCTGATTGCTTTCACCAAAATCGACACCTGTTTTTGGAGCTTTTGTACCAACTTTACTGTACTTAATTGCATATGCATTTTTACCTGATACTTTATTTCCACTATAGGTTGTAACATATTTTGTGTGGGTTTTATTCCCAACATACACAATATCATACATTCCGTTTACTTTATCTATTTTGCCTATGAATTCTGACATAGGCATTTGTGTAATATCAACATTATTTGAAAACATGTTTTTGCTTAAAACATACTCATCCCCTGGTTCTATTTCAAGTATCTTTAACTTAGCTGCATCATTGTTATCTGCTGCCTTTACATTTTTCACATTTATATTTAAATTCATCTGTGCTAGTACAAAAACTAATATAAGCACTAAACTAAGCATTTTCTTTATATACTTATTCATTGCTTCACCCCACATAAATTTACTTTTCTTTCCAATCTATGATTCTAAATTTAAGACCATAAGCATATTCATTAATATTTTTTAAAAGAAAATCGTTTATAGCAACCATATCCGGCTGACTAAATTGACCTACTGCAGTACTTGGAAAAACCGCTTCTGCATGCTGATTAGAAATATTATAATAACCTTCTAATCTTACATACGGCTCAGGGTCATCATCATAATTCATAATATATTTAAGTATTGATTTTTTAGATTCATTTGAAGTTACACCTATTATTTCAACATTTGGTTGAGGATTAAGATCTTCTCCATTACTCCTAAATACAACTTTTCCTTGTGTTCTATCATAATAAGCAATATCCTTATTTGAATCAGTAAAATTAGTGTCTTCACTTTTGCTTATTTTATAGTGTACACCTCCTATAGTTATAGTGCTTGCATAAATATTGCAGTTCCAAAACCTAATTTTATTTTCTTCTGATGGAGAACCAAAATCAATATCACCATTACAATATATTACATAATTCACCAAAGGTCTCTTTATATTACTTGCTTTTATATCTCCATTAATAAATATAACTTTATAAAAGGTTGAATATTGAAGCATTTTTTCAAAGTCATTCTCACCATCTTTATCTACAATTTTAATATAGTCATCCAAGTTGTAATTTTTAATCTTATTATAATCGGCCGAACCCTTTGCAGCTTCTAACATTTTCATATATCTATCATTTTGAGATGTTGGTATCCAGCTTTTTTCTATCTCTTCCTTAGTTGCACCCCAATTAGGATCTCCATTCTTAATTCTATCTTCAATATAATCATACATTTTAGATACAATACTTTCCAAATCAGTTGTTTTAGGATTGTTCTCTTTATACGCAATTAAATCCCACTTTTCTTCTGGTTTTCCATCCGAATTTTCTTTTGCACTCTTTACAACTGTAAAATTATTATTTCCTGCTGGCGCTCCGCCAGTTGCAGAATCATTAAATGTAAATTTATCGGAACTATCATAGTCTGTACTAGTCAAAGGGTTATCAAACAATCTATCAAAGTATATATTAGAAATATTTTGTTCATCTATATATGCCTCTATAGTTTTAGTTACTGATTGATATTTCCCTGTAGATGTTATTTTTATACACTTTTTATTTGTTCCCGTCACGCTATCATAATGTGAATCTACATTATCAATAGTCACATTTGGAGCATTGCTTTCCAGCTCTTTATTTATGCTTTCAATATCAGAATCAGAATAAATATGTCCTTTACTAGGATCTTTTTCAAAATCAAGATATTTCGTCCAATTGTTTTGTTGTGCTATTTCTGTTTTAAGTTTTGAAATTCCTTTATCTATTCCTGTTTCTGCAGCTAACTGTGCTTTGTTTACCCTATCTATGTGTGCACTTGAAATTCTATTAGTAGATAGCAGCACTAAAGCAGAAAGAGTTAGTGCACTTAAAATTACAATTACACATATTACATATATGAGAGCAAATCCACCTTTTTTACTCCTATGCACTGCTAATCATCCCCCTCATATTTTATTTTTGAAACACACATAGCATAACTTTTTTTAATGCTTGGATATTTTTTACCCTGAAGTGATATTGTAATATTATAAGCATTATTTTTATATCCATCAGTAGCTTCCACAGAAAATTCATTTACATTTTTAGCCACAACTTTTCCGCTGCTTCCTTGTAGTAAACTTATAGAACTTGCCTTTTCATCAAGCGGTACCTCGAAAGTATCACTGTCGCCTTTGATGTTGTATACAAGATTAAATTTTCCATTTTGTTCATAGACAAATTTACAACTCCAATTTTCAGGAATATTTAAGTGCTCAATTTCATTATGGCTTAATTGCTGTGGATAATCCTCTTCCTTGAAATCTTCTTTATAATCCAGTATTCTTCTTCCACTCTCCACCTTTCCATTTTCATCTTTATGCAATGAAAAAGGACTATTTGAATTAATTTCAAATCTTACAATACTTATATTGCTTGAAACATCAGTCTTTTTGGCATAAATGCAATTGGTTCCATCCATTCCTTCTATATAAACAATCGGTTCATAATTACCTTCAAGTCTATTAAATAATGTAGAAAATCTATCATCATTTGAAAAATTTGATATTACTGAATACTCACTTTGTTTTGCCTTTTTTATATCCTGAGATATTTCCGTAACTGCCGTTTTACAATCAAACTGCAAATCAGCTTCTTCTTTTTCATAACTGTATATTTTAAAGCTTCCACTTTCGAAATAAAATACTCCAAGTGAAAAAATAGCCATCATTGCTACAACCGCCATAACCTCTATTAAAGTAAATCCCCTATGTTTCATTTTCATGCTATCACCTACTTACACTAGTGCTTGCCTTTGCCATAGAACCAGCCCCTGCATTCATATCCCATACTGTTACACCTGTATTATAGACATTATAAAACCATCCAACATCAACATTACCCTTATTAACCTTTTGATTAACATCCTTGGTTATCGTTATATAAGCTGCATACCTTTTTCCAGAAGCCTTCTTTTCATCATATTTAATAACATCAGAGAAATTAGAATTAACACTATCCGCCACGTTTATAAATGAACTGGCATCTTTTAGAGTATCTTTCAACTCCTCATAATTAAAATAAATAATATAATTCTTGGTTTCTATACTTTTATCACCATCAATTTCATACACATCTTCTAAATTAATAAGCTTCCTATTATTTTTAAAATCATCACTTGTTTCATTGCTAACTTCCTTTGCCTTAAGCTGCTGAACCAAATCATTTGCGGCAGAATACGTAGAAAACTTTATATTTTCTTCTCTATAAACTTTTGCTGAAAAATCTATTGCAAGAACTATGCTAGAAGATGCTACTGCAAATATGGCTATTGCTGCTAAAACTTCTATTAATGAAAATCCTTTATGCTTTACATTTATCATTAATACACACCTCAGAAAAACAAATTTTTAATTTTCAGAACTAAAATCATACTGAATATTACTTTTATCTTTGCTGACAATATAAAAATAATTTGCAGTTATACTAAGAGTAAAATTTTGATTTTCTTTGCTATTTTCATTTGAAACTATATTTGCATTATCTACTTTTGAAATTCTATTTGTTGATTCAATACCTTTTAAAAATGCCATAACGCTTTCTTTGGTATCACCAGTCACACTTATACTTACAGGTATTTGCATTAAATCTCCATTATTTTGGGATGATCTTTGATCATTCGTTCCTTTGTTCTTGCTGCTATTTAATCCTGTATATAATTGGGGTCCATCAAAAGTTAAACTTGAAACAACAACCTTACTACTTGTTGCTATACTCTGTATATCATATTCAATCTCAGGATTTCTCTCATTTACTGGCAGCTTGCTTTGAGAGGCATCATATTCATCAGTAACTTTTTTCAAGTTTTTTTCATGCTTATATTTTGTAATCTAACTGTCTCCATCTGATCTTCCTTTAACTTTAAATCATTTATAGCACTTTTACTTTGACTTATAGATCTTAATGATGGAAAAAATACAAATTGGAAATACACTGCTAATACGGCAATTACCGCCAAAACCATTAATATTTTTTTATCTCTTTGTGTTATTTTTTGCATCTAAACCATCTCCTAAGTTTACAGTAAACTTATAACCATTATTTGAACTTGAATTTGAATTATCATCTTGTAAATTTGTTACATTTGTAAGTCTTGCATTTGCATAATTATATGCCATTTGAAGATTTGCAACCCAAGCAGCTGGTGCCTTACTATTAGAAGTTTCTCCTACTATCGTTATTCCTTCTTTATCGTCAAAACTTATAGAATCAAATTTGATATCTGATGAGACACCTTTACTTATATCTTCAATCTTTTGATTAAGCATCACCTTATTCTTAGTAAGTTTATCTACAATTTCAATTCTAGACTTATATTTAGAAATTTTTTTTGTTAATAAATCATGCTGAGCCTGCAAATTATTAAGTTCCTTAACTTCATACTTAGCACTTTCTTCTTTATTAGAATAATTATGAGCTATAATAATTGGAATTGCGCAGGCTACAATAAATGCGATTATTAAAACTACTGAAGTTACTTTAACAGAACTAGAATTTATAATACTTGTCTTATATTTTCTTTTATTATCAGGTATTAAATTTAATTCCTTTTGCTGTTTCTTAAAATAGCTCCATACGCATTCAAATAATGCTTAAATTCACTTTCATCATTAAAATTTATTTTCAATTTTATACTTTCCGCATTATTAATTACAGCTGCGTCTGTACCCATAAAATTCTGAAGATACGCTTCTATTCCATAAATTTTGGCCCCTTCTCCAACAATAAATACTTTATCTAATGTCTTTTTCACTTTACCCGCAGTATAAAACTTAACAATTCTATCAAAAGCTTTAAAAATTTCATCAAAGTTGCTTTTTATGTCCTTATATATGTCCTCCGAATAATTTTGTTTTGCAAAAATTAAATTTTGACATAAAATAAAAATAAGCTTTCTCATAATCAATATTTAGATTTTTTGAAATTGCGTCTACTACATTTGAAATTCCTTTATTGACTTCCTTTTCAATAAAAATCTTACCATGATGTAGTATTACAATGCTGGTACTTAAATTTTCTATGTCAATAACACCTATATTATTTATTCCATTTGTTTTATCAAAATAATTCTTAAATGTTCTCGAAATACTTATTGGAAGTATATCAATAGCTTTTAGCTTCATTCCAAGTTTTTGGGTAAGCTCAACATAACCATTAATTTTCACTCTCGGAACTGCAGCAACAAGAACTTTATATACCTTCTTTTCATCTGTATTAATTTTATCTATAATTTGATAATCAATATAATAATTTACTCCTTGCCTTGGCAGATATTGTCCTATCTCCATAATAGCTGCTTTTCCAACCTGTATTTCTTGCATTATGGCTATTTCTGTATGCCTTATTATGGTATCCTTTCCATGAATTGTATATACTATATTCTCTGTAGTAACCTTGTTAGTTTTTATAAATTTTTTTAAAACCTCAGTAATAGCCTCTACATCAACTATCTTATCATCTTCTATTGCTCCCTCAGGTGTATTTATAATTGCATTTCTAGATATTTTCCCCTTATTTCCAACCAATATTTTTATGTATCTGTTTTCTATTTCTACAGACATAATGTCCTTTACCATAATATTGCCCCCTTTAATCATGACATATATAGTTAACTTAAAATACTAAAATTAGTTAGAATTTTTTAATAGCATTTAACTTTGCTAATTTATAGAGTAGGGTGAAGGTTAATTTTCTGCTTTGGCAGAAAATTTTAAACTTACTGCTGACACCAATTTTTTTAATTGATTTGCTTAGCTATGTTAAGCTTCCTCGCTTTTATAATTAAAGATTTTTCGTAGTTAAACGTAGAAAAATCCACATTCACTCTACTCTTTACTCTCTAAGCTCTGCTCTTAATATAATTACTTGTGCAACCTTTATAAATAAAATTTAAATATTTCAGCCAACTTATCTATATCATTCCTAAGTACCAATTAACAATTCCTGCTCCAAATAATACAGCAATAATTGAGCTAACTGCTATAAATGGACCAAAAGGTATGTAATCTTTTTTTTTCTTCTTTTTAAGTAAAATTAATGTAATTCCTACTACACCGCCTATTACTACAGCCAAAAACAACATAAATACAACACCTTTAATTCCTAAAAATAATCCACAAATAAGACATATTTCCGCATCTCCTGTTCCCATTCCATTAGCATTAATTATTATATTAGTAACAATTATTACAATTAAAATAAGCCCTCCGCCTATAATGCCTCCCAAAATATAATCTAAAATAGAAAATTGATTAATGAAATGTACTTTAAATAATGTAAAATTTAAAATAGATAAAATTATAAAACTTATTATTCCTGTAATTATAGTTGAAGTATATACATCTGTTGTATCCAAATCTATTAATCCTATAACTATAATCAGTGAAGCAAAAATGCAAAATTTAATTGTATCAAATGCGAAGCCATATTTTAAATAAATAGCTAAAAAAATAATTCCCGTTATACATTCAACTAACGGGTATCTATATGAAATTTTGGTTTTGCAGTATCTACACTTTCCTTTTAAAATTATCCAGCTTATTATTGGAAACATATCGTACCATTTTAATTTTTTTCCACAACCCATGCAGTGCGAAGGCGGAAAAGCTATGGATTGCTCCAGTGGTATTCTAAATATGCATACGTTTAAAAAGCTTCCAATTATAGTACCAAATATAAATATGAAAAAATATATAATAAACATAATGTCTCCTCTCTATAGATATTCAATTTAACAGAATTTTATCATGATATAGCTAAGATAAAATTCCTGTATAAATATTATCTTTAATAATATTGAGAGAAATCGCTCCAATTACCACTATTATCGTCAATTATGGATTCAAGCTCATCTTCAGTTTTGCTCTGCAAGTTAGCTGGTATTGAATTTGATGGTGCTAAATTTGGATCTCCTTTTATAGTGTCATTATTAGTAATAGCCGTTGTGTAATTGACAATTTGATCAGGAGTATCTGAATTTGCCTTAGCTGTTCTTATTACATTAAGTACAATTTTTGCATTACTTCTTACAGTTGCTATTTTAGAATTGTGTACATATCCCATTACATTAGGAATCAAAATTACTGCAAGAATTACCAAAATTGCAACTACAGCAATAAGTTCAATGAGTGTGAATCCTTTTTTCTTTTTTCTATCTTTTAATAACTTCATTTTTATTTCCCCCTACTTTTAATTTATATTTAACAGATTCAAATAAAAAATATTTTAATCGTCCCTCCCCGTTTTAATATTATAAAAACTTTAAATATGAATCTGCTGTATGCATTATTAATGCTACATTTGAAACACTATTGTACATTTGAAAAATTGGAAGAATTATTGATAAAACTATAAAACCAACAACAAAAGCTAGTAAAATTATAATCAGAGGTTCAATTAGTGTTGTTATTTGTGCCACTGTTGTTTCAACCTCTCCATCATAAAATTCAGCTACCTTTTTTAATACATCTTCCAGTTCTCCAGATTCCTCCCCTATTTTTACCATTTGAGTGAGCATTGGTGGAAATAGATTTTTCTCTTCAAAAACTTTTCCAATACTTGAACCTTTCTTTATATTTTCTTTTACATCTTCAAGAGAATTTTGTATAAATTTATTGCCTACGATATTTCCGCATATATCCATACTTTTTATAATTGGTATGCCGCTGGCTACAAGCATCCCAAAAGTTCTTGCAAATCTTGATGTTACAATCTTATAATTTATTTTTCCAACAGCCGGCATTTTAAGTTTAAATTTGTCTAAAGGCTCAAGATTCATGCTGTATTTTCTTGCTATTTTAAGCAAAATTATAATAACTGGAATACACAAAATTATAAAAATAAAATTATGTAAAACAAAATTGCTAAATCCCATTGAAACCTTGGTTGGCCACGGTATATCATTTTTTCCAGAAATGCTTACAATATTATTTATAAGCATAGGAAGAATTTTAATCGCTAAAAAATTTACAACTACAAGGGCAAAAATTGCTACTACCACAGGATAGGTTAATGCTTGTCTAACTTTTTGTCTTTGCTTAAATTCACTGTAATAATATTCAGACATTCTAGTCATAATTTCATCAAGAGTTCCACTAGTTTCTCCTGCAGCCACCATATTTACAAGAAGTGAGGGAATTTCCCTATGCTTCTTCATAGAATCCGCTAAACTTTTTCCTCTTTCTACTTCATCAAATACTTTTGAAATTATCTTCCTTAGTTTCCTATTTTCTGTTTGCGTTCCAACTATATCAAGTGCCTTATTTAAGCTTATCCCAGCATTTAAAGTATAGGAAAGCTGTCTGCAAAATATAGATATATCTTTTATACTTATTTTTGAAAACATATCTATATCTGCATTTAATCCTGATTCATTTTCTTCTCTAATTGAAACAAGCCAACAATTCTTTTTTCTTAAATAAGTTGCAACCTCATTTTCATCTTCTCCTTCTATTCTTCCATTTTCAATCGTTCCTTTTATTGTTTTAGCCTCATACAAGTATACAGACATCAACTTCCCCCCTACTAATTGCCTAAGAATGCTATTTTTATCAATTCATCTATAGTAGTTTTCCCCTCATAAACCAACTTCTCACAAGAACTTCTTATAGTGCTCATACCATTTTCTATTGCTTGCCTTTCAATGAAATCGATATCAGGATTTTCTACTATTTTATCTCTCATTTCTTTTGTTATCTCCATTATCTCATAAACTCCAGTTCTACCTAAATATCCAGTTCCATTACATTTAGGGCACCCTTTTCCCCTATATAAAATTATTTTTCTACTGTTATCAATTCCTAATATTTTTTTTTCATAAGCTTTTGCTTCATACTCTTCCCTACAATTAGGACATATACGTTTAACAAGTCTTTGAGCTATTATTCCACTTAGTGAATTTGCCACAAGATATGGTTGAATTCCCATATCAAAAAGACGTATTATTGAAGCTGCCGCCCCATTAGTATGTATTGTGCTTAAAACCAGATGTCCTGTTATTGCTGCCCTTACCGCAATTTCAGCCGTTTCATTGTCTCGCATTTCTCCAATCATTATTATATCTGGGTCCTGCCTTAAGATTGCTCTTAACCCACTTGAAAAAGTAAGTCCAGCTTTTACATTAACATTAACCTGATTTATACCTTCCATCATGTACTCAACTGGATCTTCAACAGTAACTATATTTCTGTGTTCATCATTAAGTTCTTTTAATATGGCATAAAGAGTTGTAGATTTTCCGCTTCCCGTTGGTCCTGTTGTAAGTATAATTCCATATGGGCTTTTAATTATATTTTCTAGCTTTTGCATACTTTCTTTGCCCATACCTAACTTTTCTTTACTTATATTTTTACTGTCATTTTTTAAGATTCTTATTACTGCCTTTTCACCAAAATAGTTGGCAAAATAGATACTCTTAAATCAATGTTTTTTCCATCTATAAAAACCTTCATTCTTCCGTCTTGTGGAAGCCTTTTTTCTGCAATATTTAAATTGGATATTATTTTTATACGTGTCATTATCGCCTGCAATGATTGTGTTTGAATTTTTTGCTTTTCGTGAAGCTCGCCATCAATTCTATATCTTACCCTTATGTATTTTTCAAAAGGCTCTATATGAATATCACTGCTTTGCAGCCTTACCGCTTCTCTTATTATAAAATCAACGAGTTTTACTATAGGCGCTTCGTTTACATTTTCTCTAGAAATGCCAGCTTCATTGTCATCTATTTCCTTAGGGCTTATATTATAATTTTTTGTTGCTTCCGCTGCTGCTTTTTCAATCTTTTGTGATGTATAATAAGTTTCAATAGCTCTTCTAATTTGTGTTGATGTAGCAATCATAGGTACAACTTCATAACCGGAGGCTATTCTTACATCATCCAAAGCAAACATATTCATGGGATCACTCATGGCAACATTTAGCTTGTCCCCATTAAATGATATTGGAATTAAATTATACTTTTGTGCAAGTCCTTCTGGTATAGTTAATACTGCTTTTTTATCAACAAAATATTCATCAAAATAAGCTTTTGGTATTCCTGTTTGCATTTGAAGAACGTCAACTATTTCATCCTCTGTAACAATTTTTTCACTTACCAATATTTCTCCAATTCTTTTTCCCCTATATTTTTGCTTTTTAAGTGCGCTTTCAAGCTGCTCTTTAGTTATTATTCCGTAATCAACTAATAAATCACCAAGCTTTTTACTTGCCACATATTTCATCCCCAGTACTATATGTAATTTAATTGTATTTAAAATAATATTTCTTTGTTATTACATAGAATGAATTTTATTCCATATTTTTATTATATATCTTTATATTTTTATTTACAACCATATAATATACGTTATATACATTTATTACATTTTTTATTAAATTTTGTATTGTTTTTTACAGTATAATACTATATTATAGTTGTATTGTTGAAATAAGGGGGTAATAATTTTGCATTACAAATTTTTAAATAATAAAGCTTCAAATGGTAAGTTAATACTAAGTTTACTGTTTATAATAGGCATTATAACTTCCTTTTGTATTGGTTCTAATTTTAATGTTATAAATGATGGTTTTTGGCATATAAAATCTGGAGAGTACATTTTAAAAAATGGATTTGTACCTAAAAATGCTGTATTTTCATGGTATGGTCTTGAAAAAAACCTTAAGTGGATAAATCACGAATGGCTTTTTGGAATAATTGCTTATTTAATTTATTCTATAAATGGCTTTACCTCCGTTACAATATTTATGGGATTATTTAATGTTGCATCATCAATTTTAGTATACATATATTCTTTTAAACGCTGCAAAAAATTTTTTCTTATCTCTTATATGTTTATATTTTTACGTACTTTTTAGTTTTTATACTATGTCTTTTAGACCAATGATGTTAACTCGAATTATGCTTCTAAACTTTTTGCATATTACTTGAAAATAAAAAATTTATGCCAAGCCTTATAGTTTTAGTCTTAGGAATAAATATCCAAGGTGGAGTTTATCCATTATATCTATTTATATTGGGATGCTATACACTTTTTAAACACTATAAATACTTTATTGCAGCATTTATATGCATATTAATAAATCCATACACCTACAATCTATATTTATATGATTTTAATCTTTTTTCTTCTTTTAAGGGTACTCCTAAAATTTCTGAATGGAATTATACTCAAATTTATAATTACAAAATGCTGCTCCTAGTTATAATTCTAAGTGTTCTCATATACTGGCTTTCTAATATATCGCTAAGAAATGTTATTTTTTCTGGCGGGCTCATTTTTTTGTCTATAACTGCCGTAAGGCAAATACTTGTATTATTTATGCTGCTTCCTGCTGTCATATGTCCTTTCTTTGAAGAAAGCATATGGAAATTTTGCAAATTATACTATAAGCCTAATATTACTATAAAATTTTTAGAGGATAAATTTAAAAAATCAAAAGAGAAGATAATTATAAGTACTTTTTACGCTTTAGTATTAACTCTGTGTTTTTTTGCTTCAGTAGCTTTTCTTGATGACTATACAAATAAATTATTTATAAAACATCAAAATTATTCAATTACTTTGTATAACTCTCAATATCCTATAGATGCTTGCACCTACATAAACAATAATCCTAAAATTAAAAATTCCAAAATATTTAATGACTATAATACAAGTCCTTACTTAATTTTTAGGGGGATTCCAACTTTTGTTGATAGTCGAACCGATATATTTATCAATGGTTTTAATAAAACTAATTCCTTTATCGACCAAGGTAACGCTACTAATGATTATAGGCAAATGCTGTCTGTTTTAAAAAATTACAATATTGATTTTATTTTTATGAAAAAAGACTATATGAATATACGAATAATAAAAAGAACGAATATAGTGAGTTCTGTATATGAGGACCCTTACTACATTATTTTGAAGGTAAATAAAACCAATCTTAAAAATGCAATAAATAGAAATGAATTTTTTGAATAAATAAGATCTTTTTTAATCAGTTGCCATAGTATTCTTTATATATATCCCAATTAGAACTATTATTATCGATAATAGCTTGCAATTCATTTTCGTCGGCGTTTTTTAAATTTGCTGCTGGATCCTTAGAAGTTTTAAAAGCTGAATCTCCTCCTTTTGAATTATCCACCGCATCATCATAAGTTGCTATATTTTCAGAATCTGGTGAAGAAGCTCTGGCGGTTTTAATTACATTTAGGACTGTTTTAGCATCATTTTTAACAACCGCTATCTTTGATTTATTTATGTATCCAATTACATTTGGCACTAATAACAAGGCAAGAATCATTATAATTGATACCACCGCAATTAATTCTATTAATGTAAATCCCTTTTTTGTATTTTTTAAGTGTAAAGTCATTTATTGCTGCCTCCTGTCACAATTTATTAATATCATAAAGATCATTCTATAAATAAATTGTGACCAGATTTTGCAAAAATAATCATACGTAATAAATAAATCTTACTCGCCTAATTTGTGTGCATACCTAGACCAGCTAATTAACATATAAAATAAGCTAATTACATCCTGACCATTATATCTTAAAATTTTTGTTTTCTTTTCATCTGGCATTCTACTAAAATAATCATCATCCTTAATTACCCTATAAAATGTCTTTGCAAGAGTTGCTCCACTTATTAGCTCACTTTCTCTTGAAATATTGAATATCTTTTCTAAATTCTTAAGTCCTATAACCTTTCCTGCAATTTTTTCATATTCTTTTTGTAAATCAATTGACTCAAAATATTCATTTACTTTAATGTTGATATTATTTTTTTCAAATAAATAATTTATAATTGTAAAATCGTTATTTCCCGAAAAGGTTACTATGTATTCCTTATCAAGCTCATTTTTAGCTTTATAAAAGTATTCTTTTGCCAAATCAAGTATCCTTAAAGCATCGGATTTATTTTCTATCATATATTGAGTTATTTTTATTTTTCTTAAAGCTTCATCATAATATGCACATCCGAAAACTCCAATACAAACTGGCTTCTTATAAATATAATGTTCTAAATCAAAAAATAGTGCTTTTTTATATATTTCATTATTACCATTTTTCTCAAGGCATTCTTTATTATTTATACCATTTACATGTATATATTTTTCTTCTACTATCACTTTTACCACTCTTTCTAAAAGACTACGTAATTATTATGTCCTATAAATATTATTGTAACACAATATATGCATAGTTTGCACAATGTGTTTTCTGTTTATAAAATAAATATGCAGGATTTGGACTTACACCAAAATCCTGCATATAATTTAATCTTAAAGTTTTGTTTCTATATATTTTCTTATAGCATCTATTTGTACAAGTGTTTGTAATATAAATTCACAGCCAGCAACATACGAATTGTCATCAATATTAACCCATTTTACTAGAGCCATACACCAAAACGAAGGATTATCATCAATTCTAAGAGAAAAATTAATAAAATCTCCAACATTTAATTTAATTTTACTTTTAAAGCAAATCCCTTGCTCTGATAAATTTATTGCCTTTAATATGAACTCGCCTGTTCCATATTTTTCATGAACACTCTCATTATTTACTCTTGGGTATAAAATTTCAACTGGAAATTTAATTCTGTATTTTTTTCTTTTTTCACTTTTATACTTATATTCTCTATTATCGTAAAAGCTTGATTGTGAAGTTAATGACACATAAATCCCCCCTAATAATTTACCCTTTTATTCATAAGACAAGGAAACCAGACTTTAAGCATAATTTACTTATGCAGCATAATATATTAGAAAATTATTATGCACAAATAAATTTATGATTAACCTAGTTTCCATGTATAATACAACATTATTTTATATTATTAGGGATTATTTTTCAATAAATCTTTAACATAATCTTGAAATTTCAATGCTACTTCTTTATCCATAGGAGGTATATCCTTAAGCCTATATTGAATTCCTAATTTATCGTATTTTGTGTTTCCAAGAGTGTGATATGGCAAAATTTCAAACTTTTCTATAGACCTTAACCTTTTTATAATTTTCACAAGGTCATCCATAGCCTCATAATTGTCCGTAATACCAGGAACCATAACATGTCTTATCCATATCTTGCATTTAGCTTTATTAACGGCCTTCAAAAATTTATAAAATTCACCCATGTCTCCACCAGTAAGGGTTTTATATCCATTCCCATTTACATGCTTTATATCTAGAATTACTGTATCCGTATAGCTTAATATTTCTTCATAATCTCCTTGTCCAAACCCTGCTGTATCAAGTGCAGTATTGATTCCATTTTCTTTACACAGTTTTAAAAATCCAAGCAAAAATTCTGGCTGCATAAGAGGTTCCCCTCCTGAGCATGTAACTCCTCCACCTGATGCTTTAAAATACGGTTTAAATTTCTTTACCCTATTTAAAAGTTCAATAGGACTTATCTCCATACTCCCACCGCTAAAATTCCACGTATCAGGATTATGACAAAATGCACATCTAAGTTTGCAACCTTGAAAAAATACAACTACTCTTATACCTGGTCCATCAACAAGTCCCATCGTCTCTATAGAATGAATTTTACCCATATAATCACCCTCTTATACTCTTTCGTGGAAGGTTCTGTTTACAACTTCAAGCTGCTGCTCCCTTGTAAGTTTTACAAAATGAACTGCGTACCCAGATACTCTTATTGTAAGTGTAGGATACTTTTCAGGGTTCTCCATAGCATCGAGAAGCATTTCCCTATTCATTACATTTACATTTAAATGATGAGCACCTTGCACAAAATATCCATCTAAAAGTGCTTTAAGATTGTTTATTCTAGAATCCTTATCTTTTCCAAGCGCATCTGGAATGATAGAAAATGTATTTGATACTCCGTCCTGACATACACTTCTGTAAGGTATCTTAGCAACACTATTTAATGATGCAAGAGCTCCATTTTTATCTCTGCCATGCATTGGATTTGCTCCTGGTGCTAAAGGCTCTCCAGATTTTCTTCCATCCGGTGTTGAACCTGTCTTTTTACCATACATTACATTTGAAGTTATAGTTAAAGCTGATAATGTATGTTCCGCATCTCTGTATGCTTTAGTTTTTCTAAGCTCTTTTATGAATTTATTTACAATTTCTACTGCTATATCATCTACTCTATCATCATCATTTCCGTATTTAGGGAAATCTCCTTCTATTTCAAAATCAACTGCTATACCTCGTTCATTTCTTATAGGTTTAACCTTTGCATACTTTATAGCGCTTAAGGAATCAGCTGCAACAGAAAGTCCTGCTATACCACATGCTAAGAATCTATGAACATCAGTATCATGAAGGGCCATAAGTCCTGCTTCATATGCATACTTATCATGCATATAGTGTATAGTATTTAGAGTATTTACATAAAGCTTAGCTACATACTCTAAAGTTTTAAAATAATTTTCTTTAACCTTATCATAATTTAAAACTTCGTCATCTATTTTTTCAATATTAGGAACTACTTTATCAAACTTTTTTCTCATCTATTCCCCCATTTATTCCATAGAGAAGAGATTTTGCGAGGTTACATCTAGCACCAAAGAACTGCATTTGTTTTCCTATTTGCATTGCAGATACACAACATGCTATTCCATAATCGTCTCCATAAATAGGTCTCATTACATCGTCATTTTCATATTGAAGTGCATCTGTTTCTATTGACATTTTAGTACAATATTTTTTAAATGTTTCTGGAAGTTTTTCAGACCACAAAACAGTCATATTAGGTTCTGGTGCTGGTCCTAGATTTGTTAAGGTATGAAGAAATCTAAATGAATTTTTACTTACTAAGGTTTCTCCGTTTATTCCCATTCCACCTATAGATTCTGTAACCCAATTAGGATCTCCTGCAAACAATTCATTGTATTCTGGAGTTCTTAAATGTCTTTCTAATCTTAATTTTATTACAAACTGGTCTATAAGCTCTTGAGCTTGCTTTTCTGTTATAACTCCATTTTTTAAGTCCCTTTCGATATATATATCAAGAAAGGTTGATACCCTTCCAAGAGACATTGCTGCACCATTATTTTCTTTTATTCCAGCTAAATATCCCATGTAAGTAAATTGAACAGCTTCTCTTGCATTTGAAGCAGGCTTTGAAATGTCTATACCATAACTTTCAGCCATAGCTTTCATTTCCTTGAGAGCTTTAATTTGCTGTGAAATTTCCTCTCTTCTTCTTATTAATTCTTCTGTCATATCACCTTTTGATTCATTTAAATCAATTTTCTTTTGCTCTATTAAGTAATCTATACCATACAATGCTACTCTTCTGAAATCACCTATTATTCTTCCTCTTCCATAAGCATCAGGAAGTCCAGTAAGAAGTCCAACGTGTCTTGCAGTTCTCATTTCCTCAGTATATGCATCAAAAACGCCTTCATTGTGAGTCTTTCTGTATCTTGTAAATATTTCATATACATTGTCATCAATTTGAGAGCCATAAGCCTCTAATGCTTGCTTTGCCATTCTTACTCCACCAAATGGATTTACCATTCTCTTTAATGGTTCATCAGTTTGAAGACCAACAATTACTTCATTATCTTTATCTACATATCCAGGTTTAAAACTATTTATACCAGAGATTGTCTTAGGGTCAGTCTTTAACACTCCACCTTTTTTAATTTCTTCTAAAATTAAGTTTTCACATTTATTCCACACAGCTTTTGTCTTTTCAGTTGGATCCTCTAAAAAATTTTCATCGCCCTCATACGGAGTATAGTTTTTTTGTATAAAATTTCTAACATCAATAGTTTCATTCCATGCTCCTGTTTTAAAATCTATCCATTCTTTTCTCATTTTATCCCATCCTCTATTTATTATTTTAATAGTTGATAATCATTTTCAATTATGTTATAAGAATATCATATTTTAAATTTAGAGTCAATATTACTTATTTTCATATTTGTCAAAATTTTCTTACAATTATATTTAGCATATTTGAATAAAATATTATATCTTTCATAAAGAAGCTATATATTTTCAAAGTGCGGCCAACACTTATTTTCATTTTTACCATTTTATAGATTGTATAGAATAAAAAAAACGCCCAGGCTAAATTTGCCCAGGCGGTCGGCTCTCTATCAAAATCATACTCCCTGTGGTTATTCCACTTCCGCCGGTCATATAATCGATTCTATTTAAATCTTATGACAATAAAATATCATATTTAAAACTTTATGTCAATACTAAATTATATAGTTTCAATTAACAGTATTTTTGTATAATTTCTTTAAGTTCATCTTCATCTGTTTCTCCACCTAACAAAGCTGATATAACTTTTGAAGCACTTTTTTTAGATATTTTTTCTAATTCCATATTTATGCTTACACCACTTTTAGACATCAAATGCTTTAAATAATTCAATTGTTTGTCTGTAATATGATCTTCTCTTATAAAATTGCTTTCATTTTCAATTTTCCAAACTACTTGAAATATATTAGGAAGATTAAAAACATCTTCAAAATTATGCAGCATGATTTTTTTTCTCAATTTTTCATCTCTTTTTTGGAGATATTTTTTATAAAGTTCAACACTCATTCCACCATCAATAGTATCTTTTCTCACTATGCCAGCATATTTTTCCACTGATTTTAAATTGCATCTCTCAAGGTTAAGCTGCTGCTTGTATGGCTTTATAATTCTGTATAAATCAATATGCTCATCTGGTAAGTTAACTTTTATTCCATACTTATCCATTCTACGTTTTATAAATGGTTCATCAAAGGCTTTACCATTATACGAACACCAAACTTTAAAATTCTTTAAATCACTAAGAAAATTTTCTAATATATTTTTTCATCTTCTAAATTTTCCCCAAAGTACTGCTTTACAGCAAAAATGCTGCCTTTCACATAATATCCTAATGAAATTAAAACTATATTATCCTTTTCTTTGTCAAATCCAGTTGTTTCTATATCAAAATATGCTATATCGGACATGCTATAGTGCAATACTATTTGAGGAGAGATATTTATTTCATTTTCCTTTTTATTTATATACATATTTTACTCCCCCTAATAATCTACAGATTTTTATTATACACTAATTAAATTTATAATAAAATATGACGAATATAAATAATATACCTTATTTAGCTAAATTATAAAATAAAATTTTCGATATATAATCATTAAGTTTGATATATGGGTGGTAAGTTTGATATAATATTAATGTCTACTTAATGTATAGGAGTGATTTAAATGAATTTGCAAGTTAATGGATTAGATGATTTGGATTTACAAATATTAGATATTTTAGTTAAGGACTCAAGAACACCTTACTTGGAGATAGCCAGACAATGCCATGTAAGCGGTGGTACGATACACGTAAGAATGAAAAAGATGGAGGAAATGGGCATAATAAAAGGCACAAAGCTTATATTAAACAACCCAAAACTTGGTTATGATGTTTGCTGTTTTATAGGCATATATCTTGATAAGGCTGCAACTTATACAAATGTACTCGACTCTATGAGTGAAATTAAAGAAATAGTTGAACTTTATTACATAACTGGTGAATTTTCAATTTTTGCTAAAGTAATATGTAAAAGTATCAATGACCTTCAAGATCTTTTAATTAACAAAATACAAATGATTGAGGGCATACAAAGAACTAATACATTTATATCTCTTTCTCAGCCAATAGATAGAAACATAGAAATATAAAAATATTTAATTTAAACATAATATATTAAAATTTGCACATAATAATGCTGTAAAAACTATTTAAAGGAGATGTAAAACATGAAGACTTTAGACATAATTGCACTGCTTTTAGTTATAATAGGGTCTGTAAATTGGGGATTAATAGGCTTCTTTAATTTTGATTTAGTTGCAGCATTATTTGGCACTATGACCTCACTTACTAGAGTAATATATGCGATCGTTGGCATAGCTGGATTATATGCTATATCATTCTTAGGAAGAGATAGAGAAGTAAGGGTAGAAAAATAATATAATTTCAAAATTTATATGCTTTATAACAAAAGGCTGGTTCAAATTAAATATTTGTTTGAACCAACCTTACTTTTTTCATCATAATGTTTTAACTATATCTAAAAGTCGAATAGCCGCCTTTTTAGGCCCCTCTTTTTCTTCTCCCTTTATTCCAAGACGTGTCCTTATTTGTCCAACTTTGACACCTGTTTCAAAAAGCTTATTAAAATACACATCTATTAACTTCTCAGTTTCACTTTGCTTTTGAGTTGGCCCAAATGGATTTGCAAAAAATGTCTTTACAAGTCCTTTTTCTGTTGTTGTTCCTTTAGCCATTCTCGCCCCATCCTTAAACACGCCTATTGCCTTATCTACTGAATCGAAAAATTCCAATTCACTTCCGCCATCTTCGTAGTTATTAGCATATAGAAATATATCTACAGGATATCCTCTTGTTATATCGTTATAAGTAGCAACTGGTATTACAAGTCTAGCATTTGTCTTATCCGGATTCATAAATATACTTCTGTCTATCTCCCTAAAAGCATATCCAGGATCAAGATCATCAAGCCTTACGAATGCACCTGTTTCAGTACCATAACCCTTTGGCTTGTCATTTTCATTTAGTTTAATTACACCCATGTCGTCAAATATTACTGTCATATCGCTTATATATTTTTCTCCAAGTTCTCTAAATGCCTCAAGGCTTTCTGATTTTCCAGCTCCACTATCCCCCATTATTACTGCATTCACTGTTTTTCCATCTTTAGTAATTATATTTACCATGGCTCCATGGATTGGTAAATATCCTCTTTTTATCATGATCAAATTATGCAGTGTAAGCGTCATTTTTTTCATATATCCAAAGTAATCTATATCTTCGCTATAGTTTATATATCCAAGCATAATATCATTTTTCTTGTCATCATAAAATATAGTTCTAGTAGCTTCACTATTATCTTTTGCCCCAAAAACAAATATTATATCTGGTTTAGAATTTGTATATTCCTTTTCCTTAGCTATTTCAAATAAATTACACAGAGTAATGCCATGGGCCATAAAATCTCTATGGAAATATACAAAAGCGAGAAGTTCTCCAACCTTTATAGGAAAACAAAACCAATGATCTCTATTTATCCTACAGTTTAACGGATTCTCAAATACCTCCGAAAAAGTTCCATCTCTTTTTATTTTTTTAGGGTAAGATATAAAAGGTGGATCTATGAAAACAGAATCAATCACAGGAACTCCATTTAAACATTCATACCCCTCTGGATACTTCCACTTTATACTATTAACTATAAGTCCTGCATTCGCTCCTGCTGGAAGCTGTCTATAAACTTTAGGCTTTTCTCCTTGAATATTCTCCTCAACTTTTCTATATGTGCTAAGTATAAGCTGTGAAAACTGCGTATTTGAATCTACAAAACTTACATTTTCTAAACCATCATTAATTTTACTATTATGAATTATGGTATATCTCTCAAGTTTTCTCCAAAATCCATATATATCTTCCGTTATTTTCGTAAGTGAATCTGGATTTTGTAGTAAAGTTTCATATTTAGGATTAATTTTGATGACCTCTTCTCTTGTAAAAACAAGCAATAGTTTAAATATTTCCACTACCTTATCTACAATTTCATCATCATCATTTTCCTTAATTGCCTTTTCAATATATTTGAAATCATTTGAATTTCTAAATTTTATATTTTTTATAAAGGCACTTATGATTTTTTTAAATCCACTACTATTTAATACTTTTTCTGAAGTATCACAATATTTAGCTGTGAAATTAATTATTACTTTATCATTGCTCATGGAAAATTCTTTCTGCATATTATTATAACCCCCTAATGCGAAAAATGAAATCTGAACAGTTGTAATTATTCAATTTCAACCACAACAATGAATATTATACCACAACTATGAAATTTTTTCATTACAAACACTTCATTTTATGATTTTTTGTTAATGTTTTCCGTTATTGTTTCATTATTTTCTTTATTCCTTTTTTCAAAATTTCATTATAATCTATGGAATCATAAACATCTTTTTCAAATAAATCACTAAATTTTTTAAATTCTTCTATTGATATGTCTTCTATACTTTTCTGATTTTCTTCACAATAAATCACTATCTCACCAGAAATTCTATGCGCATCTCTAAAAGGTATTCCTTTTTTAACAAGATAGTCCGCGACATCTGTTGCATTTAAAAATCCCTGTTTTACAGCTTCCTTTAGTTTTTCTTCTCTTACTGCCATTGTTGAAATCATTCCCTGCATAACCATTAGACACATTTCTAAAGTATCTGCTGCATCAAAAAATTGCTCCTTATCTTCCTGCATATCTTTATCATATGCAAGTGCAATCCTTTCATTACAGTAAGCATTGCCATAAGACTTCCATAAACCTTCCTGTCTTTCCACGAATAAGCTCAGCTGCATCAGGATTCTTTTTTTGAGGCATTATACTGCTTCCTGTTGAAAACTTATCATTCATTTCAATGAAGTTAAATTCTTTAGTACTCCAAATAATAAGTTCTTCACTTAATCTGCTTAAATGCATCATACAAATTGAAAAATCTGAAAGAAGTTCAATTATATAATCTCTATCACTAACTCCATCCAAAAAATTATCTACCGGCCTTTTAAAACCAAGTTCTTTTGCAGTAAATTCTCTATCTGTATCATATGTAGTTCCTGCAAGTGCACAACATCCAAGCGGACTTTCATTTAAAATTTCCACTGCATTTTCAATTCTCATCTTATCTCTTTTAAGCATACTATAATAAGCCATCATATGGTGAGTAAATGTAACCACCTGTGCCCTTTGCATATGGGTATAACCTGGCATTATATATTTGTTTTTTTCACCTTTTTCTTTTAGTGTTTCAAGCAAATTATCTATACATTTTATTATATTCATTGATGTTTTTTTAGCATACATTTTCATATCAACTGCTACCTGGTCATTTCTACTTCTAGCAGTATGAAGTTTCTTACCATCTTCCCCAATTCTCTCAATCAAATTGGTTTCTATAAAGCTGTGTATATCTTCATAATCGCCATCTATTTCAAGTTTTCCTGCATTAATATCTTCTAATATACTTTCTAGGCCATTAATTATATTTATGCACTCATTTTCATTTATTATTCCACATTTAACAAGCATTTTTACATGTGCAATGCTTCCAGTGACGTCTTCTAAAAACAATCTTTTGTCAAAGCCTAGGGAGGCATTAAATTCCTCCATAAGCTTACTTTCACTTTCTCTAAATCTTCCACCCCAAAGCTTCATTATTTATCACCCAAATGTTTCATAGCCTTTATTTTACTTGGAAGACTGAATAAATTTATAAATCCTTCTGCATCTTTATGGCTGTATAACTCACTAGCACCAAAAGAAGATATTCCTTGATCATAGAGTGCATATTCTGTATCTATTCCTGCCACTTTTATATTTCCTTTATATAATTTAAGCTTTACTGTTCCTGTTACATTTTCTTGAGTTTTATCTACAAATGCATCAAGCGCTTCTCTTAAAGTAGTAAACCATAATCCATCATAGACAAGTTCTGAATATTTATGTGCAAGAACTTGTTTATATTGATATGAATATTTTTCAACTGTCAAAAATTCAAGTTGATTATGAGCCTCATAAAGAACTGTTCCACCTGGAGTTTCATACACACCTCTTGATTTCATTCCTACAAGTCTGTTTTCTACAAGATCTGCAACTCCTATGCCATTTTCTCCAGCTATTTTATTTAATGCCTGCATAAGTTCTACTGGAGATAATTCTTTTCCATTAACCTTGTATGGAATTCCTTTTTTAAATGATATACTTAAATAAGTAACTTCATCTTTTGCCTTTTCTGGTGGTATAACCATTGAGTACATTTCTTCCTTATGCTCATTTTTAGGATCTTCAAGATCTCCACCTTCATGCTTGTATGCCATAAATTCTTATCTTCTGAATATATTTTTTCTTTTGTTACAGGAACTTCTACTCCCTTAGATTTTGCATAATCTATTTCTGCTTCTCTTGAATCAATATCCCAAATTCTCCATGGTGCTATAATTTTTATATAAGGGTCCATTGCTGCTATTGCTGTTTCAAAACGAACCTGATCATTTCCCTTTCCTGTGCAGCCGTGGCATATATAAGCTGCCCCTTCTTTATGTGCAATTTCAACTAATTTTTTTGCTATAAGAGGTCTTGCAAATGATGTTCCTAAAAGGTATTTACCTTCATAAACAGCATTCCATTTTATTGCCTGATATAAATAATCTGTTACAAACTCTTCCTTTACATCTTCAACATATATTTTAGCAGCACCACTCTCTATTGCTTTAACTTTAACTTTTTCCATATCATCATCTTGACCAACATTAACACATACTGCTATTACATCTACATCATAATTATCTTTAAGCCATGGAATTGTTACTGAAGTATCCAATCCTCCTGAATATGCTAAAACAACTTTTTCTTTCATAATAACAATCTCCTTTTCATATATAATAAAAAATTAATTTCCATTAGTTAATGATTATTATTATACAACTTCTATCATAAATATTCAACATAATTTATAAATATTCATTTAAAAACATAGAGATAGCTCTTTTAATTTAATATCTCAGCAAATTTTTAAGCATGATTTTGCATAAAAAATAGCAGATAATTTTGTTTTTATGCAAAATTATCTGCTATTCCATAAACCTTGCTAAAGGTTTTTAATTACTTCTTCTGTAAATTCATCAGTGGTAGCTTTTCCACCAAGATCAACTGTAACAGTCTTGCCCTCTTTTAGAACATTTTTTATTGCCGTATCAATTTTATCAGCAGCTTCCATTTCGCCAATGAATCTAAGCATCATAACACCTGATAGCATTGCAGCAGTTGGATTTGCAATATTTTTGCCTGCAATGTCCGGTGCTGAACCATGAATAGACTCAAAAACTGATATTTCATCACCTATATTAGCTCCAGGAGCCACACCAAGCCCTCCAACAAGTCCAGCAGCCATGTCAGACAATATATCTCCATAAAGATTAGGCATTACTAACACATCGTAATTTTCTGGGCTTTGAACAAGTCTCATGCTCATGGCATCTACGATCATATCTTCAAAATTTATATCTTCATACTGTTTTGAAATCTCTCTTGCACATTCCAAAAATAATCCATCAGAGTATTTCATAATGTTAGCCTTATGAACAGCAGTAACCTTTTTTCTATTTTGTTTTTTAGCCATATCAAAAGCAAATTTTGAAATTCTTGTACTTGCTTCTCTTGTAATAATTTTTATACTCTCTGCTGCATAATCTCCTATTTTATGTTCTACTCCTGCGTAAAGATCTTCTGTATTTTCACGTACGATTATCAAATCAACATTATCATATCTTGTAGGAATTCCTTCATACGTCTTTATTGGTCTAACATTTGCATATAAATTAAAAGCTTGTCTAAGTGCAACATTTACACTTCTAAATCCTGAACCTACTGGTGTAGTAACTGGTCCTTTAAGTGCTATTTTATTTTTTCTTATACTTTCAAGAACGTAATCTGGGAGTGGAGTTTTATATTCATCCATAACCTTTGCTCCTGCTTCAACCACATCCCATTTAACCTTAACTCCTGCTGCTTCTATTACCTTTCTTGCTGCTCCCGTAACTTCTGGTCCTATTCCGTCACCAGGAATTAAAGTTATCTCATGTACATTTCCCATACTTTTACCTCCAAATTTATATATTATGTCCTATGCATTTTGCTTTTTTATTTGATTTAACTTTCCACCGCAAATAAGCATATCTTTTTGTCTTTCCGGTATATCTAAAATCATCTCATAATTTTCATTCTTTGTTTCATTGTATACAGTAACAATTCCATCATTAATTTGTTTTACAACATTATCTATCACAAGCTTATCATTATTTTCTATCTTATCATAGTCATCACTATTCTTAAATACAATAGGAACTATACCATTGTTTATTAAATTTGCCTTGTGTATTCTTGCAAATGATTTAGCAAGTACAGCTTTTATTCCAAGATACAAAGGCGCTAATGCCGCGTGTTCTCTACTTGAACCTTGCCCATAATTAGCTCCTCCAATTATAAAGCCTCCGCCATTTTCCTTTGCTTTTTTAGGAAAATCAGGATCACATGGAGTTAAGCAGTAATCTGCAAGATGAGGAATATTTGATCTAAATGGAAGAAGTTTTGCATTTGAAGGCATAATATGATCTGTTGTTATATTATCCCCAACCTTCGTAAGTGCAATTCCTTCTAATTTAGCTGCTATAGGTTTCGCCTTAGGAAATGGCTTAATATTAGGTCCTCTCACAATCTCCACTTCTTCCCCATTTTCAGCTGGTGGAACAATTAAATTATCATTTACAAGAAAATGTTTCGGAAGTTTTACTTCAACCTTACAATTAAAGGTAGTAGGATCTGTTAAATATCCTGTTAAAGCTGATACCGCAGCTGTTTCCGGACTCAAAAGATAAACCTGCGCAGAAACAGTTCCAGATCTTCCTTCAAAGTTTCTATTAAAAGTTCTTAATGATACACCATTAGTACATGGTGACTGACCCATTCCTATGCAAGGGCCACATGCACATTCAAGTATTCTAGCTCCCGACGCTACAAGTTCTGCTAATATTCCATTTTCAGCAAGCATAGTTAAAACCTGCTTTGAACCTGGTGCTATTACTAATGAAACATTTTCAGCTATTGTTTTTCCTTTTAATATTTCTGCAACTTTCATTAAATCAAATAGGGATGAATTAGTGCAACTTCCTATAGCAATTTGATTTACTTTTAAATTAGTTATTTCCGAAACCTTCTTAACCTTATCAGGACTATGTGGACACGCAACTAGAGGCTCCAATTCATTTAAATCTATAGTTATAGAATCATCATATACTGCATCATCATCTGGTTTTACAACTTTAAAATCCTCTTCTCTTCCCTGAGCTTTAAGAAATTCAACAGTATTTTCATCACTTGGAAAAATTGATGTAGTTGCTCCAAGCTCTGCTCCCATATTACATATGGTTGCTCTTTCAGGCACAGATAAAGATTTTACTCCTTCTCCAACATACTCAAAAACTTTTCCAACCCCGCCTTTTACTGTAAGCATACTTAATACCTTTAATATTATATCCTTAGCAGATACCATGGGTTTAAGCTTTCCTAATAAATTAATTTTAATTACCTCAGGCATTATTATATAATATTCTCCTCCGCCCATTGCTACAGCAACGTCAAGTCCACCTGCTCCTATTGCAAGCATTCCCATTCCTCCTGCTGTAGGCGTATGACTGTCTGAACCTATAAGTGTCTCTCCAGGTACATCAAATCTCTCAAGATTAACCTGATGGCATATTCCATTTCCAGGCTTTGAGAAGTATATTCCATGTTTTTTGGCTACAGTTTGAATATACAAATGATCATCTGCATTCTCAGGACCAGTTTGAAGTATATTATGATCAATGTAGGCAACAGATCTTTTAGTTTTTACTTTATCTATTCCTAAAGCTTCAAACTGTAAATAAGCCATAGTGCCCGTTGAATCCTGTGTAAGAGTATGATCAATTTTTATTCCAATCTCACTACCTTTTTTCATTTCACCAACTACTAAATGATTTTGTATAATTTTTTCTGTCATTGTTAAACCCATTATATATATCACTCCTTGCATAAAATTAACTTGCTCTAGTTTTTTCTATATCAATTAACTCCTCAAAATATCTTTTAACTTCAATTTCAAGTTCTTTATTTGCTATAGGTGTTGTCCTGCCTTTTTCATACTGCGCATCAACCCAATTTTTTATTTTCAAGATTCTTTCATCTTTTTTACTTACTTTGTCCTTTTGCGGAAGCTTAAAATAAGTGTTAATCCAGGCTGCTATACCAGCAAGTCCTGAATATTCATTAACAGCTACAACTACAGGTCTGTTTAATATTTTATCTGTATCAAATATATTATAAATTTCCTCATCCTTCAATATTCCATCTGCATGAATTCCAGCTCTTGTGACATTAAAGTCATCTCCAACAAAAGGAGTTCTAACAGGTATCTCATATTTCATTTCTTTCTTAAAATATTCTGCAATTTCAGTAATCACTTCGAGATTTATATTCTTCTTACCTTTTAGTTGACAATATTGAAATATCATGCCTTCTAATGGACAATTTCCAGTTCTTTCACCTATACCAAGTAATGTAGTATTTACCGATGAACATCCATATAACCACGCCGAAACAGCATTTGGTACAACACAATAAAAATCATTGTGTCCATGCCATTCTAACGCTTCTGATGGCACATTGCAAATTCTTTTAAGTCCACCTATTATACCTGGAATACTTCTTGGCATTTCTACGCCTGGAAAACTTACTCCTAATCCAAGTGTATCACATGCTCTTATCTTAACTTGAATATTATACTTTTTACTCAAATCCATAAAGTTATTTACTAAAGGAGCAACAAATCCAAAGAAATCAGCCCTGGTGATGTCCTCCAAATGACATCTTGGAACTATTCCGTTTGAAAGAGCCTCTTCAACAATTTCACTGTATTTTTTCAAAGCTTCTTGTCTATTAAGACCTAACTTCTTAAAAATATGATAGTCGGAGCATGACATTAATATTCCTGTCTCTTTTACATGCATTTGCTTTACTAATTTAAAATCATTTTTATTAGCTCTTATCCATGTAGTTATTTCAGGAAATTTATACCCCTTATCCATACATCTTAAAACTGCTTCTCTATCATGTGCGTTATACAAAAAAAATTCAGTTTGTCTAATTACACCAGAATTGTTATCAAGTTTATTTAAATAGTCATATATTTTAACTATCTGTTCCACTGTAAATGGGGTCATAGATTGTTGACCATCCCTAAATGTAGTATCTGTTATCCATATGGATTCCGGTAAATCTATGCGGTTTTCACTACCATCAAATCTAATCTTAGGGACTTCAGAATATGGGAATATCTCTCTGTAGAAATTCGGTTCTTTACCTTCATTTACATAATTAAAATTATTCATTTTAACACTTTCACTTCCTACCCAAAAATAAAAATGACTTATTTTTTTAAAATTATTCATCTTAAAACATTAGTATATACAGCATTTATTGTATAAATATTATACATATTGAGTTTATATTAATTATTTCTTTAATATCTATAGGTTTTTTAATAAGTATAATAGCTTTTATATGAATATATTAACATATTAAATTTATTATTTCAATTATGAATTTTGTATTTTTGAATTTATTTATATATAAATTTCATTTTATTTTAGAATCTACATGCATTTATAGATTTTTGCAAGTGAATTATTATTAGCATGAAATTTAATTTATAGGTATTACAAAATATCACACTTATTAAAACAAAGCCTAAAAAAATACATACAAAATGATTAAATCGTTTTGTATGTATTTATAAATACAAATCCTATTTTATTGTTTAATAACTTTAAGTTCATCATTTATTTTATTCCTAAGCATTTCCGACAAATCTGCTCTTTGTTTTCTATCCATCTCACTAATATTAATTGGCTTTAAAATTGACATTTCAACGGTCCCAGATTTTAATTTACCGTTTCCTTCTTCAAAAATTTTATAAGTTCTATCTAAAACTATTGGAACTATAGGTACATCTGTTTTAGTCGCAAGCTTTAATGCTCCCTTTTTAAATTCTCCAAGTTCACTTGCCTTGCTTCTAGTTCCTTCCGGAAAAATAACCATAGAATAACCATTTTTAATATTTTCAACACCTTGATTAATAGCCTTAAGCGAATCTCTCACATCACTTCTATTAATAAAAACACAATGCATTTTTTTCATCCAGCTGCTTACAATTCTTAATTTTAAAATTTCTTTTTTAGCTAAAAAGCCTATGTGCTTATCTATATTGGCAAGTATTACTAAAAAATCAAAATTTCCTTGATGATTGGAAACAAAAACACACGTTCCATCAGGTATATTTTCAAGTCCCTTTATATTTACTTTTACTCCAACTGTCTTAAGTATATTTCGGGACCAGCTCATAACAATTTTATGAACTAATTTTTCATACTCATCCTCACTTTTGTATCGTTTTACATATGCAAGTCTTAATTTGAAAAAATAATGTTATAACTATATAAATTCCAAAATAAACATATAAAAAAATCGTTTTCATATTTATACCTCTAATTCTCCAAAAAATAAAATGGCTCCGCGAAAAGGATTCGAACCTTCAACCTATCGGTTAACAGCCGAGTGCTCCACCGTTGAGCTATCGCGGAATATCTTACCCGGCAACGTCCTACTCTCACACAGGGCCTCCCCTGCACTACCATCGGCGTATTAGTTCTTAACCTTCGTGTTCGGAATGGGAACGGGTGTTACAACTAAGCTTTTGTGCAATACTTCGTCAACAAAACACGCTAATAAATAGTTATTAACCTATTTTATTTCCTCGTCTTTCCCAAAATTCTCTCATCATTACTTATATATAATGACCTGCTGTATTCCTAAGCTCATCGCTTTATATATTAAATAGAATTTCTTCTATTCAAAAGAATTGCTGGTTTACTTAATTCTTCTCTGTTTAATTTTCAAAGTTCAATGTGCTGCACGAGACAGCTTATTTATAATATCATGTTTAATTTGCTCTGTCAACACTTTTTTTTTATGTCTTTTCAGAACTCATTAATCACTGTCATCTCGCGACGACGTTTTAATATAATAACATGTTTATATAAATGATTTCTATACTTATAGCAGAGTAATTGAAGTTACATTCGATTATTAAAGTTTTTCTTCATTTTTCTCATTTTCTTTTATACTGACACTCCAAGTACAGTTTATTTCGATCTGATGTATTTTTATCTCTATATCTCCATTACTTGATTCATATATTAAAGTCACCTTGAAGTTTCGAAATAATTAAATAACTTTTTATATCCTCTAACTTTTACAAGTTGTAAAATAAAATGCAAAAGTACAGAATATGGTGAAAGTTAATATTTTAATGCATTCACTCAACTCTGTACTCTCTGATCTTAATCTTTAAGATTGACTCTATATAGGCTAATTTCTTCTACCTTAACTTATTAACTATATCCTTAAATTTTTTTCCTCTATCTTCAAAATTAGGGAACATATCAAAACTTGCACACGCAGGAGATAATGTTACTATGTCTCCTTTTTGTCCTATTCTCCTAGCCTCATTAACAGCTTCTTCAAAAGTTTCAGTCATTATAATAGGAACTTTAATTCCCTTTTCTTTTTCAAATTTATCAAATACTTCTTTGATTTTATATTTAGTATTTCCAACAAGTATTAGGGTTTTAATTTTATCATATCCTTTTTCAGCCAATGGTTCAAATGGTATATGCTTGTCATATCCCCCTGCTATTAATATAACCGGTTTTCCATATGCATTTAATCCTGAAAGTGTTCTAGTTGGACTTGAGGCTATAGAATCATTATAATATCTAACTCCATTAAGTTCTCTTACAAATTCACGTCTATGCTCAACACCTGAGAAAGTTTTTGCAACTTTCCTCATACTTTCTATAGAAACATCAGCACTAACTGCACAAAATGCAGTCATATAATTTTCTACATTATCCATTCCTTTAATAACTATTTCATCTTTATCACAAACTTCTTTTCCAAGTAAATATAATTTATTATTACTATAATACGCTCCTACTTCAACTTTTTCTTTTCTGCTAAATGTAAAAACCCTACCTTTAGCTTCTTTAACCATACCTCTAGTTATATCATTATCCGTATTAAGTACTAAGATATCATTTTTACCTTGAAACTTAAATATATTCTTTTTAGCTTCTATATACTCATTCATATCTTTGTGTATATCTAAATGATTTGGACTTAAATTTGTTATAACCGCAACTTCTGGCGATATATCTATAGTCATTAGTTGGAAACTTGAAAGTTCTAATACCACTTTATCAGAAGGTTTAATTTGTTGAATTTTTGAAAATAAAGGCATACCTATATTTCCACCAACCCATGTTACATATCCTTCTTCTTTTAACATGTTGTATATTAAAGTAGTTGTTGTTGTCTTTCCATCACTGCCTGTTACACCAAATATTTTTGCAGGACAATACTTTATAAACTCTTTCATTTCAGAAGTTATATATGAGCCCTCTTCTTTTGCTTTTAGCAAAGCTTCACTATCTATTCTCATGGAAGGTGTTTTAAATATAACTTCAAATCCTTTTAATCTATCCAGATAATTTTCTCCAAGTTCTAACTCTACTCCAATTTTTTCAAATTCACTTACGACATCGGCACCTAATTGTTCTTTGCTTTTTTTATCAAAAGCAGTTACTTCTGCACCAAGTTCAACCAAAAAATGTATTAAAGGTCTGTTGCTTATACCCATACCAACTACTGCTGTTTTCTTTCCTAAAATAAATTGTTTAAATTCTTCAAAATTCTTATTCATTTCTCCATCCTCCTATTTCTAATTTTTTATTATACCACTTTGAATTAAAATAAAAAGGACTTAAAGCTTCTTTAATTTAACTTATGTATAACTGGTTTACAATCTAACAAGATTCATCAATTTATTCATGTCGAAATTTAATAAATTTAATTAATATAAAAACTTTAGTGTAGGGTATTGAAAAATAAATGCATGTTGTGATATAATAAATTCGTGCCGTAAGGAAAACATTAATATAATTCCCCAAGTTTTAATTGAACATATAACATATCCCCATGATTAAACCCTATTTTGCCGGATTTTTGAATCCGGCATTTTTCTTTTTTGAATAAATCTATATTTTAAAAAATATTGAAAGTAAAATTACAAAGTAGAAAGTACAGTATCTGATTTAACAGGATACACTTGGTACTTGTAATTTCTATATTTCAAGGTATTTATCTATAGATATACCGCTTCAACTATTGAAATTTTCAAGTTTTACGTTGCTATCTATATATAAACATAAAATAAAGCCATAAATAAAAAAGCAGAAAGAACAATATAATATCTTTCTGCTTTTAATATAATTAATTCTTATTAAAATTCAATTTTTTCTTCTAAGAATGTATCAAGTTCATCTATTTTTAGTCTAACTTGATCCATTGTATCTCTATTTCTTAAAGTAACTGACTCATCATTTAATGTGTCAAAGTCTACAGTTATACAGAACGGTGTTCCTATTTCATCCTGTCTTCTGTATCTCTTTCCTATGCTTCCTGCCTCATCATATTCTATATTAAATTTCTTACTTAACTTATCATATACTTCAGAAGCCTTATCTGATAATTTTTTGCTTAATGGCAATACTGCAGCTTTAATTGGAGCTAGTGCAGGACTAAAATGAAGTACAGTTCTCTTATCTCCATTTTCAAGTTCTTCCTCATCATAAGCATCAATTAAAAATGCCAAGGTTACTCTATCTGCACCTAGTGATGGCTCTATAACATATGGAACATACTTTTCATTTGTCACTGGATCTATATAGTTCATGTCATGCCCTGAATGATTCATATGTTGTGTTAGATCATAATCAGTTCTATCTGCTACACCCCAAAGTTCTCCCCATCCAAATGGAAATAGATATTCAATATCAGATGTTGCCTTACTGTAAAATACAAGTTCTTCTGGTGAATGATTTCTAAATCTTAAATTTTCTTTATTTAATCCTAAGCTAAGTAAAAAGTTCCACGAGTAATCTTTCCAATAATTGAACCATTCTAAGTCAGTTCCAGGTTTGCAGAAAAACTCTAATTCCATTTGTTCAAATTCTCTTGTTCTAAAAGTAAAATTACCTGGAGTTATTTCATTTCTAAAAGCTTTTCCTATCTGTCCTATTCCAAAAGGTATCTTTTTTCTTGATGTTCTTTGAGCATTTTTAAAATTAACAAATATTCCTTGTGCTGTTTCGGGTCTTAAATATATTTCTGATGACGCATCCTCTGTTACGCCTTGAAAAGTTTTAAACATTAAATTAAATTTTCTTATGTCTGTAAAACTTTTAGCACCGCATTTTGGACATTTTATATCATTTTTTTCTATATAATCTTTTAATTGCTCATTAGTCCATCCATCAGCACTGGTATTTTCTTCTCCCTTGGCTATTAAATCTTCTTCTACTAATTTATCTGCTCTAAATCTTGCTTTACACTCTTTACAGTCCATAAGTGGATCTGAAAATCCCCCAATGTGTCCTGATGCAACCCAAACTTCTCTGTTCATTAAAATAGCACAATCTAATCCAACATTATACTTACTTTCTTGTACGAATTTTTTCCACCATGCTTTTTTTACGTTATTTTTAAGTTCTACACCTAAAGGACCGTAATCCCATGCATTTGCAAGTCCTCCGTATATTTCTGATCCTGGATATACAAATCCTCTACTTTTTGCTAGTGATACTATTTTATCCATAGTCTTTTCAACAGCCATATTAATTACCTCCTAAAATTTATCTTTTATTTTTATGTACAAAAAAAGCTATCACCTCAAAGGGACGAAATAAAATTCCGCGGTTCCACCCTTTTTGGCAATAGCCCTACTTTATACTATATCATTACTCCAAAGACTCCACTTCACTATGTATTTTTAACTGTTTTCACCAACCACAATCTCTCTAAAAAACACACAACTACTCATCTTCATCATTGTATCCATATTGAATTATCAAAAAATAAAATGGCTCCGCGAAAAGGATTCGAACCTTCAACCTATCGGTTAACAGCCGAGTGCTCCACCGTTGAGCTATCGCGGAATGTTTTGCGGTCTTGCTTACCACGTATATTATTATACCATCTATCTAAAAAAATGCAATACTTTTTTGAGTTTTTTTTATTTTTTCTTGTTTAGACAAAAACATAGATGGAAAGCCACAATTTCTCATAAATTTTCAACTTTCCATCTATATTAAAACACTATTGTTCTTTACTTGGAGCTGGTTTCATTGTAGGGAACAGTATTACATCTCTTATTGAAGATGAATCTGTAAGGAACATTACAAGCCTATCTATTCCCATTCCCATACCACCTGTTGGCGGCATACCTATTTCAAGAGAATTTATGAAGTCATCATCCATCATGTAAGCTTCATCGTCACCAAGTTCTCTTTCCTTAAGCTGCTGTAAAAATCTTTCCTTCTGAACTATAGGATCATTTAATTCTGAATATGCATTACATATTTCTCTTCCATATATAAATCCTTCAAATCTTTCAGTAAATTCAGGATTTCCTCTCTTTTTCTTAGTAAGAGGTGAAATTTCAACTGGATAATCGCATATAAATGTTGCTGTATCATATTTTTTTCGCCGTATTCTTCAAATAGCGCATTTAAGATATCGCCCTTTGTACAATCTTTCAGTTCTTTTTTAAGTTCAACATGCTTTTCTTTTGCAATAGTTCTTGCTTCTTCATCAGTTTTTACATTACTAAAGTCTACTCCAGCATATTCCTTAACTGCATCTACCATAGTTATTCTTCTCCATGGTGGTGTTAAATCTATTTCTGTTCCTTCATATGTTATTTTTGTAGTTCCATTTACTTTTTTACAAGCATAGGCAACCATATTTTCTGTAATTTCCATCATATCATTATAATCTGCATATGCTTCATATAATTCAATCATAGTAAATTCAGGATTATGTCTTACATCTATACCTTCATTTCTAAAATCTTTTCCTATTTCATATACTCTTTCAAATCCACCAACTATTAATCTCTTTAAATACAATTCTGTTGCAATTCTTAAATACATATCCAGGCTAAGAGCATTATGATGTGTTGTAAATGGTCTAGCAGATGCACCACTAGCTATAGTTGCTAATATTGGTGTTTCTACCTCTATATAATTCTTATTATCCAAAAATTCCCTAATTGCTTTTATTATTGCTGTTCTTTTCATAAATGTTTCTCTTACATCTTGATTTATTATTAAGTCTACATACCTTTGTCTATATTTCAAATCAGGATCTTTAAGTCCATGAAACTTTTCAGGAAGTGGTTTTAATGACTTAGCTACTAATTCAAAATCAGTTATATGTAAAGTTATCTCACCAGTTTTTGTTTTAAACACCTTACCCTTAACTGATAAGAGATCTCCTATATCAAAAGTCTTATACTCTTTTAACTTTTCTTCTCCAACATCATCTATTTTTATATATAACTGTATCTTTCCATATCTATCATATATATCAGAAAATCCTGCTTTTCCATGAACTCTTTTAGACATAAGTCTTCCAGCAACAGATACTTCTTTTCCTTCTAAATTATCATAATCATCTCTTATTTGTTCTGACGTATGTGATCTTTCAACCTTATATACATCAAAAGGATCTTTACCCTGTGCCTGAAGCGCTTCTAACTTTTGTCTTCTCTCTCTTAAGAGATCATTCATTTCAGCCTCAGCTTTTGCTTCAAGCTTTCTCCTTTTAATTTCGTCTTTTGTCAACTGCTTTTCTTCATTTGACATTACTACACCTCCAAATTATCTTGTTATGTCCAATATTTTGTATTTATTCACGCCATCTGGAACTTGAACTTCTACAACATCTCCAACTTTTTTGCCGATAAGAGAGCTACCTACTGGAGATTCATTTGATATCTTATTTTCCATAGGATCAGCCTCAGCGGAACCCACTATTGAAAATAAAACCTCTTCATCAAATTCATAATCCATTACTTTAACTTTTGATCCAACGCTCACAACATCGTTCTTAAGTTCGCTTTCATCTATAATTACGGCATTTTTAAGCATGTTCTCTATTTGAGCTATTTTTCCTTCGAGAAATGCCTGATCATTTTTAGCTTCATCATATTCAGAATTTTCACTTAGATCACCAAATGAAAGAGCTAATTTTATTTTTTCAGTTATTTCTTTTCTTTTAGTAGTTTTTAAATACTGTAATTCTTCTTCTAATTTTTTTACTCCTGAATAAGTAATGACATACTTTTTTTCCATCACTCATTATAATTCTCCCCTTTACATAAGATTAAAGTCTAAACCCTCATAAATATATTGATTTAAGTTATTATAAAGCAGCACCTTATTATTGTCAATATTGATTTGTATATTACAATATATTTATTCCATTTTTAATTTTTAATTACAATATTTATAATAAATTTTGTTTGTATTCCTCTAAAATTTCTATTGCCTCTTCACTGGTCTTAGCTGTATTGATGTCACATTTAATCTCTGTACAGTTCTTTATTCCTTTTATGTACCAAGCTACTTGCTTTCTCATTTCTCGAACAACTCTGTTCTTATTATAATACTTTAGGGCTGTTTTATAATGCTTCATGCACATATCTATTTTTTCTGCATCACTTGGATGCGAATATGTTCCATTTTTTATATTTTCCCCTATTTGACTAAATATCCATGGATTTCCAAGCGCACCTCTTGCGATCATAATTCCATCACAGTTTGTTTCATTAACCAATCTAAGTCCAGCCTCTGGAGAAAATACATCTCCATTCCCTATTACAGGAATAGTTACATTATCTTTTACAGCTTTTATAATATTCCAATCGGCCCTTCCCGTATACATTTGCACAGCTGTTCTCCCATGAACTGTTACAGCATCTGCACCAGCTTCTTCAATAATCTTTGCAAAATCAACTGCGTTTATACTATTTTCATCAAATGCCTTTCTAAACTTAACCGTAACTGGTTTAAAAGTAGCTTTTTTTACTTCTCTTACTATTTCAGCTGCCAATTTAGGATTTTTCATAAGTGCTGAACCTTCACCATTTTTTACTATCTTATGTGCTGGACATCCCATATTGATATCAATAATACATATTCTATTGTCTTTATTAAATATTTCGCATGATTTTGCCATAATAAGAGGTTCACTACCAAAAATTTGAACAGCAGCTGTACCCTCTTCTTCTGATATTCTAAATAGCTCTTCTGTTTTTTCGCTTCCGTAATATAGAGCTTTGGCACTTACCATTTCAGTGTAAGTAAGTCCGCATCCCATTTCTCTGCATATTTCTCTATAGGCAATATCTGTAACACCAGCCATAGGAGCTAAAAATACATTATTTTCAAACTCAAGCCCCGATATTTTCAAAAAATCACCTACTTCTATTTTTTTCATAAATTATTCTAAGTCCTTCAAGTGTAATAAAAGGATTAATAACATCAACTTTATCCGATTCTTCACTTATAAGTTTAGCGAGTCCTCCAGTTGCAACTACAAATGGCTTTTCTTCTCCTAGTTCAATAAGTTCTTTACTCATTTTTTCCACTATATATTCAACTTGACCTATATATCCATAGACAATGCCTGCTTGCATACTAGATATTGTATTTTTACAAATTAAACTAGGAGTCTTTATAAGCTCTACCCTAGGAAGCTTTGCAGCTTTTTGAAATAATGCTTCTGAAGATATTCTTACTCCTGGGCATATTACTCCACCTAGATAGTCACCGTTTTTTCTAACCGCACAAAATGTAGTAGCTGTTCCAAAATCTATTATTATAAGAGATCTTTTATATAATTCATGGGCAGCCACAGCATTAACTATTCTATCTGCCCGACTTCTCTAGGATTATCATATTTTATATTTATTCCAGTTTTTACTCCAGGTCCTACTACTATTGGATAAATTTTAAAATACTTTCTTATCATATGTTCGAGAGAATACATTACATTAGGAACAACTGAAGAAATTATAGCACCTTCAACATCATCTGGATTAAGCTTATCATGGTGAAAAAGATTTAAAACCTGTATTCCATATTCGTCAGCTGTTCTTACAGACATTGTTGCGAGTCTCCATTCAGCTACAAGTTTTTTATCATCATATACTCCTAAAACTATATTTGTATTTCCAACATCTAAAACCAATATCACAATAATTTACACTCCTTAAAATAATCCAACTATCGAACCATCCTCAAATATATCCATTTTTTCAGCGGCTGGTATTTTAGGAAGTCCTGGCATAGTCATTATATTTCCTGTTTGCACTACTATAAATCCCGCTCCGTTAGATACCCTTACTTCTTTTACAGTTATTTTAAATCCTTCTGGCCTTCCTAAAAGTGATGGATTATCTGATAATGAATACTGCGTCTTTGCAACACATATAGGTAGTTTATCCAAATTAAACTTTTCTATTTCTTTTACTTGTTTTTCTGCTTGAGTTGTATATTCAACACTATCAGCACCATATATTTCTTTTGCTATTATATTCATTTTTTCTTTTATACTAAGCTTTTCATCATACAAGCATTTGAAATTGCTCTTCTCTTTTTCAAGTACATCTATTACTTGTTTTGCAAGTTCAAGTCCACCTTCTCCGCCTTTTTCCCATACTTCGGCAAGCGCAACTTTAACTCCTAGCTTACTGCAGAATTCCTTTATGTATTTAACTTCTTCATCACTATCACTTATAAATTTATTTATAGCAACAACTACAGGCACACCATACTTTTTAATGTTTTCAATTTGCTTTTCAAGATTTGAAATACCCTTTTTAAGAGCCTCAACATTAGGCGTATTTAATTCATTCTTAGCAACGCCTCCGTGGTGCTTAAGGGCTCTCATTGTTGCAACTATAACAACACAATCTGGGTTTAGATTGCCGTATCTACACTTTATATCCAGGAACTTTTCTGCTCCTAAATCCGCACCAAAACCTGCTTCTGTTACAGCATAATCTCCAAGTTTTAATGCCATTTTAGTAGCTAATATACTATTACATCCATGAGCTATATTAGCAAAAGGTCCTCCATGTATTATTGCTGGAGTATTTTCAAGTGTTTGAACCAAATTAGGCTTTATAGCATCTTTCATTAAAAGAGCCATTGCTCCTTGAACCCTTAAATCCTTACAATATACAGGATTTCCATCAAGGTCATAGGCTACAAGTATATTCCCCATTCTTTCCTTTAGATCCATAAGATTATTTGCAAGACATAATATTGCCATGATTTCAGATGCTACTGTAATCATAAACCCATCTTCTCTTGGGAATCCATTAACCTTTCCGCCAAGGCCTACAACTATACTTCTAAGTGCTCTATCATTCATATCCATGACTCTTTTAAACACAATTCTCCTTTGATCTATTCTCAAAGGATTTCCTTGATGAATATGATTATCTATAGCAGCACATAGTAAATTATTTGCTGAAGTTATAGCATGCATATCTCCTGTAAAGTGAAGATTAATATCATCCATTGGCACCACTTGCGCGTATCCACCGCCAGCTGCTCCACCCTTAATTCCAAATACAGGTCCAAGCGATGGTTCTCTTAATGCAATTACAGTGTTTTTATTCATTTTACACAATGCTTCACCAAGTCCAACAGTTACAGTTGATTTTCCTTCTCCCGCCGGAGTTGGATTTATAGCTGTTACAAGTATTAACTTTCCATCTTTTTTGTCCTTGTTTTTTTGTAAAACATCAAGTGATATCTTACATTTATATTTACCGTATAAGTCAATATCATCTTCTGTGAGTCCAATATTTTTAGCAATTTTAACTACAGGTTCCATTTTAGCTTCTTGAGCTATTTCAATATCAGTTTTCATAAATAAACACCGCCGTTATCCTAACAATATATATTTAACAGCGGAACCTCCCTTCGTTTTATAGCTTTATCAAAAATCACTTTTTAATTATATCACAATAAGTGTAAAAAAATAATGTTTCATCACATTAAATAAAATTTATAAATCTAAAGGGGTACATTAAAAATCCTAACAAATTTTCAATAACTCACTGTGGTTCAAACAGATTGAAATTTCTAAGTCTTTTTAAAATGTACCCTCTAAAATTTATTAAATTGTTCTCTCAACACTATTTTTTCATCTACGAAAATTTTTCTTCATTCTAATACGAAAAATGAATTTTATTTTTTAAAGTCCTATATTGCATTAACTGTTTTGGAATATCTCCTCAAACTCATCAGCTTCAATTTTTTCTTTTTCAAGAAGTGCTTTTGCCACACCATCAAGCTTTGACATGTTTTCCTTAAGTAACTTCTCAGCGCTCATGTATGCATCATCAATAAATTTTTTGATTTCGCTGTCAATTTTAGCTGCAATTTCCTCACTAAAGTTTCTATTTGTTCCAAGATCTCTTCCAAGAAATACTTCATCTTGATCTTTACCAAAGCTAATAGTACCAAGTTCTTCACTCATACCATATTCCATAACCATTTTTCTTGCAATACTTGTTGCTCTTTCTATGTCGCTCTTAGCTCCAGTACTTATATCTCCAATTACAAGTTTTTCTGCAACTCTTCCTCCAAGAAGACCAACCATCTCATCAAGAAGTTTGCTCTTAGACATATAAGAACTATCTTTCTCTGGAAGATGCATTGTATAACCACCAGCCATACCTCTAGGAATTATACTTACTTGATGAACAGGATCTCCATTTGGAAGTAATCTTCCTAAAACTGCATGACCTGCTTCATGATAAGCTGTAAGTTTTCTATCTTCTTCATCTATTACTCTACTCTTCTTTTCTGGTCCCATTATGACTCTTTTAACTGCTTCTTCAAGTTCAGTCATTCCTATTGAAGTTTTTTTATCTCTAACAGCTAAAAGTGCTGCTTCATTCATTAAGTTTTCAAGATCAGCTCCTGTAAAGCCAGGTGTACTTTTGGCAAGTACGTCAAGTTTAATATCAGGATCAAGTTTCTTATTCTTTGAATGAACTTTTAATACTGCTTCTCTGCCTTTAACATCTGGTGCACCTACAAAAACCTGTCTGTCAAATCTACCAGGTCTTAAAAGCGCATGATCAAGTATATCTGGTCTGTTAGTAGCTGCAATCACAATTATTCCTTCATTTACTCCAAAACCATCCATTTCAACAAGAAGTTGGTTAAGTGTCTGTTCTCTTTCATCATGACCACCACCAAGTCCTGCACCTCTCTGTCTACCTACAGCATCAATTTCATCTATGAAAACTATGCATGGAGCATTTTTCTTTGCCTGTTCAAATAAATCTCTTACTCTTGAAGCACCAACACCAACAAACATTTCAACAAAATCAGAACCAGATATGCTGAAAAATGGTCTTCCTGCTTCTCCAGAAACAGCTTTGGCAAGTAAAGTTTTTCCAGTTCCTGGTGGTCCTACTAAAAGAACACCTTTAGGTATCCTTGCACCCATTTCCATATATTTTTTAGGCTGCTTTAAAAAGTCAACTACTTCTTCAAGTTCTGCCTTTTCCTCATCGGCGCCTGCAACGTCTTCAAAGGTTATTCGCTTTTTCGTATCATTTGGTGATGTCATTTTAGCTTTACTCTTTCCAAAACCCATGACACCTTTTCCTCCACCACCTTGGGCTTGCTGCATAAACATAACCCAAAGTACTACCATCATTAATATGAGTAGTATATTGGGTATCCAGCTAAACCAAGCTGGAACATTTGTTGGAGGTACATAAGACTCTTCAACTTCTCCATTATTAGGATGATCTGAAAGAAATTGATCTAATCTTTCAAGTGGTACAACTGTTTCAAAAGTTCTTCCATCCTTTAGTTTTCCATCAACTGTCATCTTATCATCTTTCATTTGGAAGCTCTTTATATTATTCTGAGTATATTCTTTTTGAAATTCATTAAAACTTATTATATTGCTGCTTTTTCCTTGTTGAGACAACGCAAATATAGCTGCAATAAACAATATAATTGCTACAATCCAGACCGTAGCACTAGAAATTTTTTTCACTCTAGGCCCCCCTCTCTATGTATAGTTAGTTATTTTAAGATTGTATCACAACACATTTTTGTTTACAATAAAATATATATTAATTATTTATAAATTTCTTCCTTTAAAATACCTATGTAAGGCAAGTTTCTATACTTTTCAGCATAATCAAGTCCATATCCAACTAAAAAATAATCTGGAACTTCAAATCCTATATATTTTACATCTATATCAGCCTTCCTCCTTTCTGGCTTATTTAAAAGTGTTGTTATTTCTACACTATTTGGATTTTTAGCTCTAAGATATTTTTGAAGATATTTAAGAGTAATTCCTGAATCTATTATATCTTCTACTATTAATACATCTTTTCCTTCAACACTAGCATCTAAATCTTTTAATATTTTCACTACTCCTGATGAAGTTGTGGAATTACCATAACTTGATACTGACATAAAATCCATTGTACATGGAATATCTATTTCTTTAGCAAGATTAGCCATATACATTACTGAACCTTTTAGCACTCCTATAAGTATAAGATCTTTTCCTTTATAGTCTCTACTTATATTGTTACCAATTTCTTTAATTTTCTTACCTATTTGCTCCTCATCAATCAATATTTTTTCAATGTCTTCCCTCATTAGTTATCCTCTCTTTCAACTTTTATTTTTAAAATTGCTTTTGTTTTATCATCTATTTTGAAATCTTCACTTATTTTATGCCCTACAATCCATCCTATTTCTCCGTTAAAGCATACAAGTGGAATTTTTATCCTATCTTCACGTGGTATTTTAAGATTAATAAATATATCCTTAAGCTTTTTATAGCTTTTCATGCCAAGGGGCTTAAATTTATCACCATCAATTCTATATCTTATGTTTATACTTTTTCCTACCTTATCCACATCGAAATACTTCACATAATCATCTTGATTTAGTTTTACGCTAACTTTACTCTTTAGCAGCGTAAATTCGAATTTAAAACCACCAAACGATATTACATCTAAATTTTCTATGCTTGCCTCATATATTTTCTTACTATCCATAATATCATTTTCTTTAATTTCAAAACAAATATCTCCATAATTATTGCGTGCAACAATATTATTAGGGAGATCAACCTTTTTACCTGTTCCTATTTTTTCAATATGAATTACATCTGATATATGTTTTTTTTCAATATTATATACATTTCCAGTCAGCTCACTTATGGCTCTTCTTAGTATCCTTGACAAAATAGCTTCATGCTCACAAAAAGCTTCTTTTTTTATTATAATATTTTTCTTACCACGATAACAATAATTATTGTATTTTTTATCTGCAATTTTTTGCATATAGTCATTATCGATGCTTACAATATCACCTAATCTATTCAAGGATGCCACTACATCTTCATTAAAATTACTCATTATGTAAGGTATTAAATCTAATCTAATTTTATTCCTCGTATATAACCTCTCAAGATTTGTCTTGTCTATTCTTGGAGAAATCTCATTGTCAAAGCAGTACTTTTCTATCTCAGCTCTGCTTATATTTATAAGTGGTCTTACAAAGACTTCATCTCTTATTGGTTTTATACCTACCATCCCATCCAATCCAGTACCTCTTATTATCCTCATAAGGATTGTCTCAGCCCTATCATTGGCATTATGTGCAATTGCTATCTTATTTCCACAAAACTTTTTTCTTACTTCTTCAAAGAAATCGTACCTTGCTTCTCTTCCAGCAAGTTCACTAGATAATTTTTTTTCTTTAGCAAGTTTATTTACATCAATTCTTTTTACATAAAAATCTATATGTAGTTTTTTACAAAACGCTCTTACGAACCCTTCATCTTCATCGGCTTCTGCGCCCCTTAGGCAATGATTAACATGAGCTGCGCAGATTTCTATGCCAAACCTATCTTTAATAGAATTTAAAAGATGAAGAAGGCAAATAGAATCAGGGCCTCCAGAAACAGCGGCTACGACCCTATCTCCCTTATTAAACATAGAGTTTCTTTCTATAGTTTCTATAACCTTATTTATCAAAAATAACACTCCCACTTAACCAGAGTAGAGAGTACAGAGTACAGTGATAGATGATTTTTCTGTTAACACAGAAAATCTTAAAACTTACTGCTAACATCATTTTGAGATAATGCACAATTGCATTCATTCAACATGCTTAACATCATCTTTTTATAATTTTAGGTTTCTCTGATGTAAGGAAGAGAAATCATCCTTCACTGTACTCTATACTCCGTACTCTTAATGTTTATAAATTACCTGTAAAACATCAAAAGTAGCTTTTAAAGTTTTCATGCACTTTCACGTATGCATATTGCTTTTTCATTATACCACAATTTTAAAAATTACTTTATACTTAATATAAATTATATACTTTATTTACTATTACAGTCATATCGTCTTCTGCCTTTCCATTGCAAAATTCTAAAGCTTTATTTATAATCACATCTGCAAGTTCTTTAGGTTTAGATCCGTCACATTTACTTAAAAAATCTACAATCCATTTAGCTTCGCCTGTATCTTCTTTCTTACAATCCATTACTCCATCACTTATCATAACTATTACATCCCCATTTTGTACATTTTTACTTGTAATTTGAATATCTGCTTTGTCTAGTACACCAATGGGTAATGTCTTTGAATTAATTACTTGAACCTTATTTTTACGCTTTATAAAGCTATTAACTCCACCAACCTTTAAAAAATCAGCATTACCAGAATAAAGGTCTACCTTGCATAGATCAACTGTTGAAAATTTTTCATCTTCATTAAATTTAAGGGTCATAATAGAATTAACAGCATTTATAGCCGTATTTTGATTAAGCCCTGCCATTGTAAACTTTTCTATTAAATCCACAACTGCTTTACTTTCACGCTGTGCCTGTGGTCCATATCCCATACCATCGCTTATTATCATCATATAGTTTCCATCTTTTGTCTTTCCAAAGCTATAACTATCTCCATTTTGTTTTTCACCATTCTTACAAACTCTACTAACATATGATGCTATATAATATTTAGGAGTTTCCTCAAATATTACAGTACATAAATTATTTTCAGGAGATATACTGCAGCCGTCATCTCCAACACACATAATTTTCTCTACTGATCTATTTATAATAGGCAGTACATCCTTAACACAAATTTGCCTTCCTCCGCATGCCGGCATAGTCATTTTTATCATTAATTTATCATTTTTAGAAGTTAGGCATATTAAGTCTTTAAACTCAACATTATTTTTGCTTAAAGCTTTTATTAGCTTTCTTTCCATATCACTATCAATTTTTAGTTCACTTTTAAATTCAGATAATATTTCTTTAATAGATCCTCCCATGTTATTTATCTGTGAGGACATAATTTCTCTTCCTTTGCTTAATTGCATTCTCCACATTTCACTGATAATATAATTATTAACTATATCTTCTGTATTTTTAATAAGTGCTGTTCTCTTTATACATTTCTTTTCTATCTCTTTAGGAATTTTGAATATATTATTTTGGTAGTTTTGGATAAGTTCTTCAAATCCTGCATAAGTATAATAAGTTTCCCTTTTCCAACATATACTTCTCATATTACAGCTTCCACATACCCTATCTGCAAGATTTTCAATGAGTCCACAGCTTTTAGTTTTAAGTGCAAGTTTATCATTATCTGCTAAATTATTTAGTATATTTGACATTGTAAACAAAACTTCAGAAAAACTATCAAGTCTATTCACAAAAATATTCTTTATTTTCTCAATATAATTATCATTTATAATTTCCTGCTTTTTATCCCAGCTAATTTCACTTCTAATTCTTTCATAAACCTTATCTGGTATTATTACAAATGCTGCACTGGTTAAAAAAACCTCTATAAAATTTAAATCTCCATGATCCTTACAATATAAAATTAATATACACAAAATAATAACATATGATGCTCCAGATACTAGCTTTCCTGATTCCTTAAAAATTCCTACTATTAATGCAGCTATACCAAATACACTTATATACACAAGCATATTATCTGTATTCATACCAACTATTGCACCCAAAGCTATACCAGATGCTGCTCCTACTGCACTTCCACTTACATATGCGAGAATTAGTATAAAAAGCATCGATAATGTGTTTCTTATTGATACACCAAAAAGTTCAGTTCCTTTAGTACCTGAAATGGCAATAGAAATCGTTATAGCCATGCTTATGATTTCTTCATTTGAAAAAAGATGTCTAGAATTAATATTATCGAAACATATAATACAGTAATTCAGAATATAATATAATGATACGGTACAAGCCACTTGTATTAAAGAAAATAAAATGGCAGACTCAATAGTTAAATTTAAAATTAAGAACTTAAAAATAGTAAATTCTATAAAAATAGTTGAAAACATAAAAATCAGTTTTTTAATCTTTGTTATTTTGCTTAATGTAAAGGATATAACCCCCATAATTAAAATAGATATTACATACATATGGAAATCCTTAAGTTCACTATGAATAGAAATATATCCAAGTGCAGATGAAATACACGATACCGTATCTATCTTTTTATCAAACTTAAAATTTAAAATTACAATTGTAAAAGCAATTCCAAACGGAGCCATAGAATCTACAATTACAACCCTACTTATAAAAAACGAACTCACTGCAAATAGTATAAGTTTTATCATGAATATTTTGTTTACATTATTAACTTTAGTATCTTTTTTATTTTCCTTAGCAACCCTCTCATAAGTTAATACATTGCTATCGTATTGCATTATAACATCCACCACCCATAACAAACAATTTAGGTTAATTATATCAAAGTGTTCTGGAAATGTTTGTCAATTGATGTTTATTCAAAAAGTTTTTTTTAAGACATTTATCCCTACAATACTTATTTACTTATTTTTACTATATATAAAATACTATAAGTTTACATTATGACTAAACATGATTTTTTATTTTTGTATTTTACGTCTTTTTTTACAGTGCTGCATGTGAAATTTTAGTATTTTAAAGTACATATACATAGATAGACAACTTGAAAGGTTAAAATGACTAATGCCAAATTAATCCTGTTAAACTGAAAGTTGACGCAATTCACAATGCACAATGCACAGTTCACAATGAAGGACGATTTTTCTCCGCTATGCTTCGAAAAATCCAAAAACTTAATATGCTCAAGGTGCTTAAAATATAGTGCTCAGCGAAACTGACACTATCAAGTTCTAAGATTTACCTGAGCGTAGCAAAAGGTAAATCTACCTTCATTGTGCATTGTGAACTGTGAATTGTGCATTGAGTTAAATTTTAATTTAACAGAATACATTTGGCACTTATAATTTCTATGTTTCAAGTTGTTCATATATATTGTGCTTCTAATTAAGGACATAAAAAAAGACTGTTTTATTCAAACAGTCTTTTGGTAGCGGAAATAGGACTTGAACCTACGACACTTCGGGTATGAACCGAATGCTCTAGCCAGCTGAGCTATTCCGCCATAATGGTTGCGGGGACAGGACTTGAACCTATGACCTTCGGGTTATGAGCCCGACGAGCTACCAACTGCTCCACCCCGCGATATGCTACTTGGTGCCGAAGACCGGAATCGAACCGGTACGATGTGATTAGCATCGCAGGATTTTAAGTCCTGTGCGTCTGCCAGTTCCGCCACTTCGGCATATAAAAACTAATGGTTGCGGGGACAGGACTTGAACCTATGACCTTCGGGTTATGAGCCCGACGAGCTACCAACTGCTCCACCCCGCGATATATTATTTGGTGCCGAAGACCGGAATCGAACCGGTACGATGTGATTAGCATCGCAGGATTTTAAGTCCTGTGCGTCTGCCAGTTCCGCCACTTCGGCATGTCACTCATCAGCGACAATATTTATTATATATGATACATAGACTATTGTCAACAACATTTTTAAACTTTTTTATTTATTTATTAAGAAACCCAAAAATTGTAAGTTTCAAGTTGTTCATCTATAGGAGCATGTGAAAAATATAGGTATTCTTTTTTACGAGCCGCTCATAAGGCTTTATGTGCTGTATAGTAAAACCTATAGAATACCTTTTTTCACATCCTCCTATATACATATATTAATTTAAGGCAAAATTTAAGAGGGTATTAAACCCTCTTAAATAGATATGCTTCCCTTTAAAAGCCATCTTAATTACTTGAATTTTTTCTATAACCTCTAGCTCTAGAATCTTGATGTTTCTTTAAATCCTGAAATTTTTCTTCACTGTCCTTTAAAAATTTTGATAATTTATCCTCAAAATTAACAGTTGGCTGTGGCTTACTTTTCTTTACCCAATCTATCTCAATTGGTCTTGCTGATTTCTTAGGTGCAGAAGCTTGTTTTATCGATAAACTTATTTTTCCATTGTCATCTACGGAAAGAACTTTAACTTTTACTTTATCCTTTTCCTTTAAATATTCTCTTATATCCTTAACAAATGAATCTGCCACCTCGGATATATGAACAAGTCCAGTTTTTCCATCTACTTCAACAAAAGCTCCAAAATTGGTGATATTAACAACAGTACCTTCTAAAATACTTCCTGCCTTTAAGGTCATATTAAAAAGACTCCTCCTTGATTTTATATTGTGTATGTTAATTATAATTTATTAAGCTATTTATTTTTTTCACTTGAATCCATTACAGGAGTTTCACCTTCTTTTATAAGACCCAATCTTTCCCTTGCGAGCTTTTCAGTATATTTATCAGTCTTAGTAAGTTTAATTTGATCCTGTAATTTTCTATTCTCACTGCTAAGCTTATCTACGGTTTCCTGTTTAGTCTTTATGTCATTTTTTATTCTTAACATAGTGAGTTCTTGATTAACAAATATATATCCTATATTTATAATAAAAACCATAAGTATTATAATTTTTAGTTTTGACTTTTTACTCATAAATAAAACTCTCCTCTAGAGTTAAAACTTAATACCCATATATACATTTTAAAAGCTTTTTTAGATTTATTCAAGCTATTTATTAACTAATTTTTATTTTTTATTTAAGAATATTGATTCAAAAATGAAAAATTATAAAATTTACAATAATTCTAGTAAGTTTCATTAACTTTCTTATTATAGTATCAACAGCCTTTACATACCCACGGCTTATTACCTTAACATAAAAAATTATTCCTAATATCATAAATACATATACATAAATATTTATGTAAGCTTCATTTGTATACAATAAGAATGCAAATACAATAAATCCGCATAAAATAAGAAATATTATGTCTTGTATAAAAACCAAAATTCTATTTACTTTTTTTATATTTCTTATAACTCTATATAAATCAAAAAGTCCTGCGACTACAATTCCTGCTATGAAATTGCATAATAAAAAAACAAACTGATCATATATAGTCAAAATCATAATTTATTACCTATCTAAATAATCTTGACAAAATACTATCTTTATTATGCTTATCCTCATTGCTGTTATATACGCAGGAATTGACTACTCCAATTATAACTATATCTCCATTTTGTACATCCAATTTATTCATTTTAAGTTCTCTTCCTCTAATAACAAGTGAACCTACATTAGTATTAAGTATAATTTGCTCATCATTAAAGCTGACAACTTCACTCACACCTGTCAATAAAAGCTTTTTTCTATTTTCTATAGTCATAAGACTTTTCTTACTATTATCAGTATTTGATTCTTTTTTTGATTCCATACCAGATTACCTCCTATTCTACTTTTTAATATATATGTAGAATATTCGCAAGTTATAACCTAAATTTCTTCACCTGATATTACCTCATACATTTGTTTTGCTTCTTCTTTAAGTACATGGCTTGAAATATTTAAAATTTTAGCTTTTAATACCTTTGAAGCATATCTAATTTCTATTACATCTTCTTCTTTCACCTCTGTACTTGGTTTTGCAACCTTTCCATTTATAGATACTCTTCCACTTTCACAAGCTTCTTTAGCAACAGTTCTTCTTTTTATTATTCTTGAAATTTTCAAGTATTTATCTAGTCTCATTTTTTCCTCCCAATCGTTATTATATGATTTAAACAAATATTCAGTGAAACCATATTTAATTCAGTTTACAATACACAATGCGCAATAAAAAATAATTTTCTTTCATTTCACCATAGAAAATTTAAAATCTTATTAATGCTTATTCCAAACTTTTAAAATCACCTATATTTATTTCGTTCAGCAAAGCTGAGCATCATTAAGTTTTAAGATTTATCTGACTGTAAGAAGGATAATGGCTCCGCCCAAACCTCGTGTATTTTTATGAGTGCCTATTTCTTGTTCTAGAAGGATAATGGCTCCGCCCAAACCTCGTGTAGGATTATACTTAAAAATCCCGGATTAACCGGGATTTTTAATTTGTGCCTAAATTTATTATTTATTTACTCTCTCTTTAAATTCTTTTCCTGCTTTAAATACTGGTACAGTAGACGCTGGTATTGTTATTTCTTCTTTTGATCTTGGGTTTCTACCCTTTCTTTCAGCTCTTTCTCTAGTTTCAAAAGTTCCGAAACCAACTAATTGAACCTTTTCATTTTTCTCTAAAGATTCTTCAATACTTTCTATAAATGCTTTTAATGCTGTCTCTGCATCTTTCTTAGTTAAATTTCCTTTTTCTGCTATACTAGCTATTAATTCTGCTTTATTCACTTTTGTTACCTCCTTAAATTTTAAGAGTATGCTTAACTATACATTAGCATATTCTGCATTAATTATAAAAATCCTTCTTTCGAAAGATATTTTTATTAAATTTTGTCTTTTTCAATTGATTTGCTCTTATTCCAAAGATCATCCATTTGCTTTAATGTCATGTCCTCTAATCTCAAGTTATTATTACAAGCTTCGTTTTCTATGTACTCAAAGCGTTTTATAAATTTATCTATAGTATAATTTAATGCAAACTCACTATCAATGTCAAGAAATCTAGCAACATTTACTACAGAAAATATTAAATCTCCAACTTCTTCTAATATTCTATCCTTTTTGCTAGCATTATATTCATTTTTTACCTCATAAAACTCCTCTAAAACCTTGTTAAATACACCTTCAATGCTGTCCAAATCAAATCCAACTTTTGCAGCTTTCTTTTGAACCTTATCTGCCTCATAAGTGCTGGCAAAATTTTAGGTACATGTTTTAATTCATCAGTATGAGATTTTAATCCTTGCTCATTTTTCTTTATTTCATCCCACTTTTTAATTACGTCTGAAGATGTTTCACAGTTTGAATCTCCAAATACATGGGGATGCCTATATATCATTTTACTGCATATACCAGATATTATATCATTGATATTATACATTCCTTCTTCTTTTCCAAGTTGAGCATGAAAAACTATCTGAAAAAGTACATCTCCAAGTTCTTCAATAACCATATTATCGTCATTTTTTCAATAGCTTCAACAACTTCATAACTTTCCTCAATCATAGATTTCTTTATAGATTCATGCGTTTGTTCTCTATCCCATGGACAACCATCACTGCTTCTAAGCTTCTCCATAATATCAAGTAAGTCATAGAAATCTTTATTGTTTTCTACATCACGTGGTATATATATCGATGTCAAATAATCTATATCTCCCTGCCTATCAAGCTCATACAAAGGCATTGTGCGTATACTCTCTGTATCTTTTACTCCTGCGGCTCTTATAAAATATATTTCTGTATCATCTTTATAATACTCAAGCAGCGCTAATTTTACATCTGATGCAATAAACTTATTATACACTTGAGTTACTATTAGTCCTATTCTTTTATCTAAAATTTGATTTTTTATATCAAACGCGTCTATTATTTTAAGACCTCTAACTGGATCTATTTGAAGTCTTTCCATGACAACATCTATAAAACTTACTGCAGGAAGTACTTCTGCTTCTATGTTTTGTTTTTTACATAATTTTAATAATATCTCGACAGACTTTTCTGCAACAAGAGGATGCCCTGGGACCGCATAAACCACTTCTCCAGCTTCGGAATATCTTTTTATTATATCTTCAGCTATAGAACTATACACATCATCAAAGCTTTCACTTTTCTCATACTTTTCATCATAAGTTTGAAATGCTATGCCCATTTCTTTTAGATACTTTACTGTAGGATGTTTTTCTGTTCTTAGAATAACATTACTACTGCTTTTTAGCAGTTCTAAGGTACCAAAAGTAATTGCATCCTTCGATCCAGGTCCAAGTCCAACAATTTTAATCACTAAAACTTCTACCTCTTTTCCTTTATTTATCCTTTAACAAATCTTCGTTTAATATCGCTATAATTAAATACTCCAAAAACAATAATTAATATAAAATAAATTATAACACCTGAAAGCACAGATATGCCACAACTTATTATATTATTCATTGTTTTATTATAAACATACGTATAAATAAATACAACACTTATTATCATAATAATTGAGGCATAAGCAGGTTTTATTAAAATATCATAGTATTTAGGCTTAATTTTTAACTTTATACTGAACGCTGCTACATTTAATATAGTAGCAACAAAATATCCAATTATAGTCCCTATTACAGCTCCATAAACATTTATATTGGGTGATGGCACTAAATGTATAGTTATAAATACCTTAACCACACAGCCTATAAATAAATTTATTACAGGCAATAAATACTTTCCTACACCCTGCAATATCGCTGTAGTTGTTTGAAATAAAATTATAAATGGTATGCTAATACTTAAATATTTTAAAATATCGCTTCCTGCTGAGTGTCCTGGAAATATTAATCTCATTATTGGATTTGACATAAAAAATAGCCCTAAAAAGATGGTATTGCTATTACCATTGACATTCTTAATGCTGTGTCAACTTTACTTATTAGTTGAAATTTTCTTTTTAAAATAAACGCTTCTGAAATCATTGGCACAATAGAGATACAAAGCGCCATTGATAATGTAAGAGGAACATTAACAAGCACAAATGCTTTTCCTGTAAGTTGTCCATATAGCTCAGTAGCCTGCCTATAATCAAATCCTGCTTTAAGCAAATTTTGAGGTACAAGAATAGAATCTAAAAGACTCATTATACTTCCTACTGCGGAACCAAGTGACACTGGAATAGCTATACATATTATTTTAGTTAAAATAGAACTATCATTTTTAATTTTTATTTTTCCCAATTGTTTTTCAGCTTTAATGTACTTGTAAAATAAATATATTCCAGCCATTATAGCTCCAAAAGTTGCCCCAAAAGCTGCTCCACCTGCCGAATACTCTACTCCTTTATTTAAAAATAGATATGCTAGTCCAACTCCTACAATTACCCTTCCAATTTGCTCTAGTATTTGAGATATAGCCGTAGGTGTCATATTCTGAAGTCCTTGAAAGAAGCCTCTAAATGGGCTTACTATAGATATAAATAGCGGTGCAAAAGCTATCCCCATCAGTGAATATAATGCATGGCTGTCCCAATTGAGAAATCTTACAAGTTCTTTAGAAAATGCTAAAAGGAATAGTGTAAATCCTCCTCCAAGCATAACCATAAGAATAATGGCTTTTCTAAGTATTAATATTATTCCCTCTGTATCTCCAACTGCATTTCTCTCTGAAACCATTTTAGACACAGCTACAGGTATTCCAGATGCTGCAGCAATAAAAAATGTATACAACGGATATGACATTTGGTAATATCCTATTCCATCATCACCTATAAGCATAACAAGGGGAAACCTAAAAAATAATCCCAAGAATTTCGCAATTATGCCTGCTATACCTAATATAAAAGTGCCTTTTATTAAAGATTGTTTTTTCATATTAAAATACCTCCAAAATTTCTATAAGTATTAATATTTAAATTTTAGAGGTATTATTACTATATTATATTATTGTTCCATTTGTTTTCCTAAAAATAGTGCTGCTGTTTCCGCCATTTTCTCTTCCATCTCTCCAAATTTTGCATCTTCATCCTTTGAAAAATAACTACTGCACCCACAGCATCACCCTCTGCTATTATTGGAGCAGCAACTTGTGCCGTATATTTTCCTTCTGCCTCATCTTCATCATATAATGGCATTGGCTTTCCTTCCTCAGCCATATTAAATGACTTTCTTTCATCCATTAAGCTTTCAATTTCGTCGCTTACTCTCTTATCAACATATTCCTTTTTAGCTGATCCACTAACTGATATTATTGCATCTTTATCGCAAATTGCTACCATTTGCCCTATTGAAGAATTTAATGATTCTGCATACTCCTTTGCAAAATCGTTAAGCTCATTTATAGGTGAATATTTTTTTAAAATAACTCCCCCTTCTCTATCTGTAAATATTTCTAAAGGATCTCCTTCTCTTATCCTAAGAGTTCTTCTTATTTCCTTTGGTATTACAACTCTTCCAAGATCGTCTATACGTCTAACAATACCTGTTGCTTTCATCACTTGTTTCCCTCCTAAATTTTTTTTACATTTATAGTATCCAACTTATTTTGAAATTTTATGCATATATGCATAGTTTTCTTTATAAAAAAATCCATAGAAGTTACCTTCTATGGATTTTTTATTTATAGATTTTTTCGTATTTAGTTATCTTAGCCGCTTTTTTCCATTTAGTAATAGTATCTTGTAACTTAGTTTGTTGTTTTTGTTTTAAAAGAGTGCTCTTTATATCTGCTTTAACTTTATCAAATGCCTTTACAGGATACTCTGTTTTCTTTACACACTTTATTACATGCCATCCAAATTGAGTTTTAACTGGCTGACTAACTTCTCCAGCTTTTAATTTCCATGCTGCTGCCATAAAAGTTGCATCGTAATTTGTATCACCTTGTTGTATATCTCCTAAACTTCCACCCTTATCCTTTGAGCCAGTATCAGTGGATACCTCTTTAGCTATTTTAGCAAAATCTTCTCCATTTTTTATTCTTGTTTCAACCTTTTTAGCTTCATCTTCAGTTTTAAGTAAAATATGTGATACATTAATTGTGTTTGTTTTTTCTGTATAGCTGCTTTGATTCTTTTCATAATATGATTTTGCAGCTGAATCACTTATGCTTATTCCCTTATATATGTAATTTAGGACTTTTTTGTTCTATTATACCGTTTTTCATTTGTTCTTTAAGCTCATCTTCTGTATAACCAGCCTGCTTTAATGCTGATTTCCACTCAGTATCTGTTTTATATTGTTTCTTAGCTGAATTATATTGAGACGTTACTTGTTTATTTAATTCCGAATCACTTGGCATTAACTTAAGCTCTTTTGCTTTCTGTAAAAATAACACTTCAGTTATTTTACTATCAAGCAATTGCCCTTTTTGCTGGTTTAATGCATTCATTGCTTCTTCATTACTTGTGTAATTAGTTCCATACTGCTGCTCAATACTTGCAATTACTCCAGATTGCTTTACAAGCTTGTCAATTTCTCCTTTTGTTACCTTTTCATCGTTTACTTTCGCTACCACTTGTTTTGAAATTCCTTCAGGTGTCTTTTCTATCATATCGCATCCGGCAGCTGAAAATACAAACATTCCTAGCATTAATGCACTTATGATCTTTTTAGCACTTTTCATAAATTTACCTCGCTTTTCTAATTATTTATTTAATTAAGTTTCATATTAATAACTTTATTATGCACAAATTTTTATTTTATCATAAAATTACTTTGTTTCAACTATGGACTTCATATATTGTAAAAGTTCTTTTAATTTTTTTATCATCTCATCTCTTTTTATATTCTTCAAACTATACAATATTATCGGCTTTTCACCCATTTTAAACACAATTTCCTTGCTATAATTCTGAAGTAACCCTTTTATTAAACTTTCGTTAATTTTTTCATTATTTTCAAATTGAAGTTCTATTTGCGTATTCTTATCCTTCACTTCAAGTATTCCAAGGCTGCTTGCGATGCTTCTTAAATATGCTATATCTATAAGATTATTAACCGCCTCTGGTATATCTGAAAATCTATCTTGTAATTCTTCTTGAACCTCCATCATTTCATCGTATGAATCTATAGCTGCTATCTTCTTATAAATAGAGATTTTCTGAGTTTCATCTTGTATATATGAAGAAGGAATATATGCATCCACTTTAAGATCAACGGTTGATTCTACAGGTTCTTCATCTATTTCTCCCTTTATTTGCTTTATAGTATTTTCAAGCATTCTACAATACAAATCATATCCTACTGATGCCATATGACCATGCTGGGCAGAACCCATTATATTTCCTGCTCCTCTTATTTCGAGATCCTTCATAGCTATTTTAAATCCTGAACCAAGCTCTGTGAACTCTTTTATAGCTTTAAGCCTTTTTTCTGCAACTTCTGTTAAGATTTTATTTTTTCTATAAGTGAAGTAAGCATATGCCATTCTATTTGTTCTTCCAACTCTTCCTCTAAGTTGATAAAGCTGTGAAAGCCCCATTTTATCTGCATCATATATTATCATAGTATTTACATTTTGAATATCAATACCTGTCTCTATTATTGTTGTACATAGCAGTAAATCATATTCATTATTTCCAAATTCAATCATAACTTTTTCAAGTTCTCTTTCTGTCATCTGCCCATGCGCTATAGCAACTCTTGCTTCTGGTATCAATTTTGAAATATTAGAACTCATTTCCTTTATATTTTCAACCCTATTATAAACAAAAAATACCTGTCCTTTTCTGCTTATTTCTCTCATTACAGCATCTCTTATAAGCTGATCATTGTATTCAACTACATATGTCTGAACAGGGTATCTCTCCTCTGGTGCAGTTTCAATAACGCTTATATCTCTAACTCCAGTAAGCGACATATGAAGAGTTCTTGGAATAGGTGTCGCAGATAGAGTAAGTACATCTATATTCTTTTTAAACTGTTTTAATTTTTCCTTATGAGTCACTCCAAATCTTTGCTCCTCATCTATTATTAAAAGTCCTAAATCTTTAAATTTTATTTCCTTATTAAGTATCCTATGAGTTCCAATTATTATATCTACATTTCCTTCTTTAAGCGCCTTTAATGTAACTTTTTGCTGCGCAGCTGTTCTAAATCTGCTTATCATATCAACCTTAACTGGAAAATCTGAAAACCTTTTTACAAAGTTATTATAATGTTGTTCAGCTAAAATTGTGGTTGGAACTAAAAACGCTACCTGCTTACCGTCCATTACACATTTAAATGCAGCTCTTATTGCCACTTCTGTTTTTCCATAACCAACATCGCCGCAAATTAATCTGTCCATTACCTTTCCAATTTCCATGTCTTTTTTTATTTCTTCTATAGCAAACATTTGATCAGGGGTTTCATTGTAAGGAAATTCTTCTTCAAATTGCTTTTGCCAAACAGTATCCTTGGAAAATTTAAATCCATTTACCGTAGACCTTACTGCATATAATTTCACAAGTTCTTCAGCAATTTCATTTATTGATTTTCTTACTTTATTTTTAGCTTTATTCCACTCATTTCCACCAAGTTTATTTACTTTAGGAGCCTTTCCTTCACTTCCAACATATTTTTGAACTAAATCAAGCTGTTCTACTGGAACATAAAGTTTATCATCTAAAGCATAGCTAAGTGTAAGATAGTCTTTTTTATGTCCTTGAACATCAAGCTGCTCTATTCCCTTAAATACACCTATTCCATGATTAACATGTACAACATAATCTCCTGGTTTAAGTTCAGTAAAACTCTTTATCTTGCTTACACCTTTTTGATTTTTTCTTGTTTTATTTTTTTTCTTCTTTTTTAGACTCTCCAAATACCTCTTTATCTGCTATTAAACAAAGCTTAAGTTCAGGATATTCAAATCCCTTAAGCTGGCTGCCATACGTAACTACAACTTCACCACAATTTATCTCAGAAACATCATCCCGATATACACTTTCAATTTTTAAATCCCTTAAAGTATCAACCAACCTTTGCCCTCTAGCTTTAGTACCACTAAGTATTAATATTCTATAATTATTTTTCTTTTTTTCTTTTATATCATTTATTAAAAGTTCCATTTGCCCACGATAACTCAAAAGAGTAACTTCCTTGAAATAAAAGCTTTTGCTTGTTAAATTTTTATCAGTTGAATTTTCAAGAGAAAACATTTTCACAACTTTTTTCTTCATTTAACATAATCCATAGGTGATCTTTAGAAATAACCATATTACCTTGCCCTGGAAGTATATCACCTCTTTGTAAAAATCCATTATAATTCTCTTCAAATTCATAATAAGCACTTTCAATTTTGCCTCTACATCTTTCAAAATCATCTATAAAGATAACCGCATCTTTCATAAAATCAAAAAATGACGATGTGCTCTTAAAAAAGTAAGGCATAAAACTATCTATAGTTTCAAATCCACCTTTTTCTTTAAGACTTTCTAGATTATATTCAATAGTCTTTTTTAGCCTTTCTGCATTTTCTTTTTCATCTTTATTTAAAAATGCCTTTAATGAAGTTTGTAGTTCTTTTTCTATTTTTTCATATCCATATTTTATATTTTCATCTGGAAGCACTATTTCTTTTGCCGGAAAAATTTCTATTTTATTAACCTTTTCTATGCTTCTCTGAGATTCGGTATTAAAGCTTCTAATTGAATCGATCTCATCTCCAAAAAGTTCAATTCTGTATGGTACTACAGACGTTGGTGGGTATACATCAAGTATTCCTCCTCTTACAGAAAATTGACCTTTGGCATCTACGCATTCAACCCTATCATATCCCGATTGAACAAGTTTTGTTATAAAATCATCTAGATTTAAGTTTGCTCCAAGTGAAAGTTTAAAAGTATATTTTCTATATAAGTCTACTGGTATATATGTAGAAATTAAAGCTTCAGCACAGGTTACTATTATCTTCTTCCCTTTAGAAAGCATGTGCTTTATAACGTTTAACCTTTCCCACCTCAAATCACCAGATATTGCATATATATTGTAGAAAACTATCTCTTTAGTAGGAAAATAATAAACATTTGACATATACAAAGACAAATCTTCATATATTTTTTTAGCCTCAATATCACTATCTGTAATCACCAAAAATGGGCTATCTGTTTCTTCATACAGCCCGCTTATAAGATAGCTTTTTCCTGATTCGGAGATTCCACATAGCTCTATAGGGAACTCACGATTTTTTATATTAAGAACAGCATCTTGAAATCTCTTATCACTTTTCAAAGGCTGCATAAGCCCTTTAAGTCTCATCTTAACACCTCTAAATTTATTAAACTTCAATGCAATTAAATTTATTCATAGCACTTTCAACATCTTTGTCTATAATAAGTTCAACTGCATCGCAAGTTATTTTAAAAATTTTTTCCACTTTTTTTCCTATCTTCATCACAAAAATGCCCAAGAACATGTTTTACAAGATCACCTTTAGGCTGTCCAACACCTATTTTCACCCTTGTAAATTCATCTGAAGATAAATTCTGTATAATATTTTTAATTCCATTATGCCCTCCAGCACTTCCCTTTCTTCTTATCCTAAACCTACCAACCTCAAAGCTTATATCATCATAAAGCACTATGATATTTTCCTTCTTTATTTTGTAAAAATTCACAGCTTCTACAACACTTTCTCCACTTAAATTCATGTATGTTGACGGCTTTAAAAGTATAACTTTATTTTCTCCTATATTTAAGCTTCCATACATTCCTTTAAACTTAGCTTTATTTATAGAAACATTGAACTTATCTGCTAAGGCATCTATTGCATCAAAACCAATGTTATGTCTAGTGTGTGCATACTCCTCTCCAATATTTCCAAGTCCAACTACTAAAAACATATTATTTATCACTACTTTCATTACTTAAATTATTAAATTTATTCTTTATTTTCAGATAATACAACTTCACACTTTATATATTTACCCTTTCTATATACTTTACATGGTATTTTATCTCCAATCTTTTTATCCTGAATTATATCTCTTATATCATCAATACTTGTTACTTTAACTCCATCTAGTTCAACTATTATATCATCTGCTTTTATTCCAGCCTTTGCGAGTCCACTTCCACTAACAACTGATTTTACGTAAGCTCCTTGAATTCCATTGTTTTTATCAGCAAGTGCTGTTCCTCCAACTACTCCAAGAAATGGCCTTGTTACTTTTCCATTCTTTATAATTTCATCTATTATTTTTTTTGCTTCATTTACTGATATTGCAACACTCATGCCAGAATCAGCATATTTATCTCCAAGTTTAAGACTATTTATTCCTATTACTTCTCCGTTTTCATTGCATAACGCTCCACCGCTGTTACCTTGATTTATTACCGCATCTGTTTCAATAATTTTATATTTTGAAATCTCCCCATTTGTATCGTCTGGCAAATTTATATCTTTATTTATAGCACTTATAACACCTGATGTAACAGAGCCTTGAAATTCTTGTCCTAAGGGATTTCCAATAGCAATAGCACTATCTCCAATCTTAATCTTTGAAGAATCTCCAAATACTGCTGCAGGCAAATTACGTGAATCTATTTTAATTATAGCTAAATCAGACAAATTATCATATCCAATGAGTTTAGCCTTAAATACATTACCGTTTTTTCCATTAGGCAATTTAACAGTTATAGCACTTTGATCTTGTATAACATGGTAATTAGTTACAATATACCCATCTGACCTTATTATTATTCCAGAACCTACATACTCTTGGCTTTTTCCATCAAATCCATTTAAACTATTTTTTACTCCAACAACTGACGGTCCTACTTCCTGTGCAACTTTATTTATTGAATTTTCAGTTACCGAAGTATCACTATTAGTATTATTGCTACTTAACGCTTTCTTTTTCTGAAATATTGGAGTATTGCTTTTCACCAAAGAATCTGAGTACTTAACATTAACAATATACGCAGCCGTAACAGCACCAGAAATAGACGCAACAGCTATCATAAAAACAAATTTTAGTGCTGATCTTAACCTAGTCTTATTTCTGTTTTTCTTGAACTTAATTTGACCCAAACTGCTATCGCTGTCTTCTATATTCACTTCTCTCCAGTCAACATCCTTTATTTCATTATCATCGTTTGGCAATTAGTGCACCCCCATATAGGATTATTTATTATATTATAAGCTTAGTAGTTTAAAGAATTATGAATAAATTATTATAATTCAATAAATTAAGTTACTAATTTAAGTGAAAAAGTAAACTCAACTCCGCCCTCTTTTTTATTTTCAACATGTATATCCTCACCATGTTGTGTAAGTATACTTCTTACAATAGGAAGTCCAAGACCAGTACTCATCTTAGTAGTACGTGATTTATCTGATTTATAAAATCTATTCCATATATGCTTAAAATCCTCTTCATTAATTTGGGGACCATTATTATAAATTGATATATATGCTTTATTTGACTTTCCTCTTGTGGTTATTACTACTTTTCCATCATCATTTACATACTTTATAGCATTATCTATAAGATTAGTTAAAACTTGATTTATTCTGTCTTCATCACCTAAAACATACAAGGCATCAGAATTAAAGCATACATCAACCTTTAGTTTCTTTTCATTTATTTTTGTTTCAAATTTAATTACAGTATTCTTTATCATCTCATTAATATTTAATTTTACAATATTTAATTTTAAATGCCCAGCCTCCATAGAAGATAAATCAAGTAAATCATTTACAAGCCTTGTAAGCCTATTTATTTCATCATAAGTTAAAGATAAATAATATTTTTCTCTGTCCTGAGGTATTATTCCATCAAGTATACCGCCAATAAATCCTTTTATAGAGGTTATAGGTGATCTAATCTCATGAGATACATTTGATATAAATTCTCTTCTATTATTTTCTACTTTTTCAAGAGAATCTGCCATAAAATTAAAGGATTCCGCAAGTTCACCTATTTCATCATCTGATTCAATACCTACCCTTTTGTCAACTTCACCTTTTGCTATTTTTCTTGCAACACTATTAATTTCTCCTAAAGGTTTAATTATAATTTTTTGAGAAAAATAATAAATTACAAAGCATGCTGCGATTATTGCCAATATAGCTGATATCCATATTATTATATATACTCTTCTAAGTGGATGCTTAATGTCAGTAACGGAGGTATTTATCATTATAATTCCTTCAAATGTACCATTATAAGTTATAGGAATTTCATAAGTATGAACAGCTTTGTCAAATATCCCGTTATAGACATTAGTATTCTCCACCATTTTACCGCTTTTTATATCCTTTATATCCTTACTTACAATTTGCTTTCCTATCAATTTATCATACTGGGGATTGGATGTTGCATGAATATAACCATACATATCCATAATAAACATATCTGCTTTTATATCTGCACTTAAGTATCCTGATAACTCTTCAAGAGTATCATTGGTTCTTTCCTGTGATATATTGCCTGCAAAATATTGAAGGGCTACGGTCCTCACAAATTGAGATTGGCTTACTATTTGATTTCTTCTTTGAGTTAAGTAGTAATTTTGAAACCAAAATGATAAAATAGCTGAAGTCACTACAAAACTAAGTGAAATAATTATGGTAAAGGCTGCTATCATTTTAGAAAACAATCCATTTTTCATGCTACTTAACCTCAAATTTGTATCCTACACCCCACACAGTTTCTATCTGCCAGTTGGCTCCACCCTTTAACTTTTCTCTTAGTCTCTTTACATGTACATCAACAGTTCTTGAATCTCCCGGATAATCATAACCCCAAACCTCACAGAGTAACTGCTCCCTTGTAAAAACTTTATTTTTATTGTTAGCAAGGTAAAATAAAAGTTCAAACTCTTTAGGAGGCATCTTTATTTCTTCGCCCTTATAAATTACAGTATAAGAACTCATATCTATTTTTAAATCTTCAAAACTTAATTCGTTTTTTGATACATCTTCCATGCTCGTTCTTCTAAGCACTGCTTTTACTCTTGCTATAAGTTCTTTAGGTTCAAATGGCTTAACTATGTAATCATCGGCTCCAAGTTCAAGTGCAAGGACTTTGTCAAATGTCTCTCCTTTTGCAGTAAGCATTATAACTGGAGTGTTAAATTCTTTTCTTATCCATTTAAGTACATCTACTCCATCTATTTTAGGCAGCATTATATCCAAAAGCACTATATCTGGCTTATATTCTAAAAAGTTATCCTCAGCTTCTTTTCCATCATTACATACTCTAGTTGAATATCCACTGCTGTCAAGGTATAGCTTTATTACTTCACTTATATTTTCGTCATCATCGACTATTAGTACCTTACCTAATGTATTATCCATATACTCACTCCAAACTCCAAATATTATATAATTATAATTTAGCACACTTTTTTAATTAAATCATCATCATTATACATTATTAACTAAAAAAGCGGTTTAAAACCGCCTTTTTTATTAAATAAGCCAATAATTGATTGCATAAGTTAATACCCAAAATTCCATAGGAACGGAGAAACTTTTTCCTTACACTACCGTGAAAGCGAAGTAATAGTGATGAAAAAACAGTTTAAATAGAGCTTTATAAATCTTAGGTGATAAATCATTGTTACTTCGCAGTTTTTATTCCTCTTGAAAAAATTTTGCTTACTGATATGTCTTCATATATTCTTCTTATAGCTTCAGCAAATATAGGTGCTACAGATAAAACTTTTATTTTATCTATTTTTTCTCAGCTTCAACAGGAATCGTATTTAACGTTACAATTTCCTTTATTGGAGAGTTTCTAATCTTTCAATTGCCGGTCCTGACAAAACTCCGTGGGTACAGCAAGCATAAACTTCTTTTGCCCCCATTTTAAGAAGAGCTTCTGCTGCATTTACAATTGAACCAGCAGTATCTATCATATCATCAACAAGTATTACCTTCTTATTTTTAACGTCACCTATTATGCTCATTACTTCTGAAACATTAGGCTTAGGTCTTCTTTTATCTATTATAGCTATAGGTATATGAAGTTTTTCTGCAAACTTCCTTGTTCTTTTTACCCCTCCTATATCTGGTGAAACAGCAATAACATCTTCACAACCAAGATTTAGATTCTTAAAATATTTAGCTATTATAGGAACTCCTTCGAGATGATCAACAGGTATATCGAAAAAGCCCTGTATTTGAGGGGCATGTAAATCCATGGTAAGAACTCTGTCTGCACCTGCGGTATGAATTAAATCAGCCATTAATTTAGCTGTAATCGGCTGTCTTGCTTTAGCCTTTCTATCTTGCCTTGCATATGAATAGTGAGGAATAACAGCTGTAATTCTTCCTGCCGATGCTCTTTTAAATGCATCAAGCATAATTAGAAGTTCCATAATATTATCATTAACTGGCTCACATAAAGTTTGAACCAAAAACAAATCTGTTCCTCTTACAGTTTCATTAATATCAACAGACGTTTCTCCATTGCTAAATTTAGACACTTTAGAATCTCCAACACTAACTCCAATTATGTCCGCAATATCATGTGCTAACTCAGGATAAGAATTTCCTGTAAAAATTTTTATATTTTTCCATGGTTTATCATTTATAAAAATTCCTCCCTAACTTTATTTACTTAATCCCTTTTTTTAGTCCATCCTTCTTTTACTACTTGTCTTGCTCTAGCAATTGCAAACGCTCCCTCTGGAACCTTATCTGTTATAGTTGACCCAGCAGCAATATATGTATTATCTTCTACAGTAACTGGAGATACTAAATTTGTGTTGCAACCTATAAATGAGTGATTTCCTATAATAGTTTTATGTTTTTCTTTTCCGTCATAATTTACAACTACGGTTCCGCATCCAAAGTTACAATTTCCACCTACTTCTGCATCCCCTATATATGTCAAGTGTGATACCTTAGTACCATCTCCTATTGTAGACTTTTTGATTTCAACAAAATCACCAATTCTAACATTATTTCCAACTTTGCTTTCTGGTCTTATGTACGCATAAGGTCCAACTGTTGTATTTTCTCCAACATGGCTGTCAAGTATTACTGAGCTTTGAATTGTTACACCTTTTTCAATAACACTATTATCTATTCTAGAATTAGGATATAATGTACAATTTCCTTTAATAACTGTATTACCTTCAAGAACGTTACCAGGATATATTATGGTATCTGAACCAATTTCAACATCTAGTCCTATATATGTATTATTCGGATCTATAATTGTAACTCCATTTTCCATATGAAAATTATTTATTCTTTTTTTCATTATTTGAGCAACTTCTGAAAGCTGTACTCTTGAATTTATACCCAAAGTTTGTTCAAATGGAACTGAAATGGCTCCTACCTTTTTTCCTTGGCTTTCTAAAATTTCTATAACATCAGTTAAATAATATTCACCCTGAGCGTTATTATTATTTATTTTATCCAAATTATTAAGAAGATTTTCAATATCAAAACAATACATCGCAGAGTTTATCTCTTTAACACAAAGTTCTTCTTCATTGCAATCCTTATGTTCTACTATTTTCTTTAAAGAACCATCTTTATTTCTTATTATCCTACCATATCCTTCCGGATCATCTACTATAGAAGTCAAGACAGTAGCTGCATATCCACCAACCTCATGAAATTCAAGGGTCTTCTTTACAGTACTTTCCGTAATTAAAGGAGCATCACCTGTAAATATAGCAACAGTACCTTTTTTTCCTTTCAAAAACTCCCTAGCACATTTGACCGCATCGCCTGTCCCTAATTGTTCCTTTTGAAAAGAATAAGATACATTTTGCTTTTTTGTTGCTTCCTCTACCAGTTCTGCTCCTTTTCCTATTATTACATTTACATCATCTATTCCAGATTTTTTCATAGTATCTATAACTATATTAACCATTTCTTTACCACATACTTTATGCAGCACCTTAGGCAAATCTGATTTCATTCTTTTGCCTTTACCTGCTGCTAATATCAACGCACAATTATACATTTTAACATCGTTCAGCTTACACAGCTAACGATTTTCAACTCCCTTCACATACTATATATGTTGAAACTACATAAAAGTTTTAAACATTGTATTTTTTCTATATAAATATAATAAAACCTTTAAACAAGTTTTATTATATTTTATTGTAAACATAATTTCAATAGTGTAATATTTCAAAAAAATAAAAAAGGAGTTCTTAAACTCCTTTTTATTTTATTCCTCTGTTTCTGTTTTTGTTTCTTCTTCATTCTTTACTTTTTCATATTCTTCCAATATTGCTGTCTGAATCTTTTCTCTAGTCAATGTGTTTATTGGATGAGCTATATCCTTAAACTCACCATCAGGTGTCTTTCTGCTAGGCATAGCAATAAAGAGACCATTTTGTCCTTCAATAACTTTTATATCATGAACAACAAATTCATTATCAAAAGTTACTGAAACAATTGCCTTCATTTTTCCTTCTGAAGTAATTTTTCTTATTCTTACATCTGTAATCTGCATACAATACACCTCCAAAGATGCTTTACCTTTATGATTTAAATATAATATTCTCTATAACTTATGTTTTTCCTTCTAATTTTTTTAAAAAAAAAATTAAATTTTTTGAAAATTTTATTATTTATGTTCTGGTGAAGGCTCAACAATTGGAAAATTATCCTCTGAGATGCCTTTAAATTGAACCATTGAATAATAATCCTGAACTAATTTTTGAGGGTTTTCCATATTATCTACAAGTACACCTGTTCCCACTAGTTCACTATCAAATTCTTTAAGTAAATCTGCTATTCCAAATGCTGTCCCTCCAGCTTTCATAAGATCATCTATAAATATACATTTGCTTCCTTTATTCATGCACATTCTAGATAAAGACATGCTTTGAATTCTTTTAGATGAACCTGTTACATAATTTATAGTAACAACTGGTCCCTCTGTGACCTTGTTACCTCTTCTAACAACAACAAGTTGAACTCCCAAAAGCTTCGCAACCTCATACGCAAGAGGAATACCTTTTGTTTCAACTGTAACAACATAATCAATGTCAATATGATTAAATTGTTTAGCAAGTATCAATCCAGCTGAGCGTATTATTTTAGGATCAGACATTATATCTGTCATGTATAAAAAGTTCCCTGGTATTATTCTCTCCTTTTGTCTCAAAATTAAACATAAACTTGTTATAAATCGTTCAACTTCTTCATCAGATATATCACAGATATATCTGACTCCCCCTGCTGCTCCGGAAATTGTTTCTACTTTTCCACATTTTAGTCTTTCCATTGCATCTCTTACTATCACAATATCTTCACTTATAGTAGACTTTGCTGCATTAAACTTTTCAGTAAATGTATTTAGATTAATGATAGTATTTGGATTTTCTATTAAAATTTTAGTTATAGCTGAAACTCTATTATTTCTGCTGAACTTTTCCATTTTACCACCTGTTCTATTTAAATTCTGTATACGAACTATAGCAAATTATTTTTTGCTATTATTCATATTTTATTCTTATTTCTATTGTTAAGCAATAGTTATATTTAAAACTTTAAACTTTTTTTGAATTTATGTATTGTTTTTATGCATATTCGTATATAATTAAAACTGAATACCATATGAAACTACTGAGAATTTTTAAATTGACTATAATATTTTTGGTAACATTTTAATTTTGTCAAATTATAGAGTAAAGAGTACAGAGTAGAGAGTAGAGTGAAGGATGATTTTCTGTTACCACAGAAAATCTTAAAACTTAATGCTTTTGCCAATTTTTTCAAATCGCTTTGCTTATGTTTGCTAAGCTTCATTGTGTTTTAATAATTAAAGATTTTTCATAGTAAAACGTAGAAAAATCCACCTTCACTCCACTCTTTGCTCTCTACTCTCTACTCTTAATCTTTACAAGTTACCTGTATAAAACTATTAAATTGGCAGTTTCAACCTTTCAGGTAACATCTATATTATAAATATTAGGAGTGAATGGCTTATGTCTTTTAATTTTAAACATGATTCAAATAAAAAAATCCACTTTATAGGAATAGGTGGAGTTAGTATGAGTGGTCTTGCTGAAATCCTACTTGAGCACAATTATAAAGTTTCTGGTTCTGATGCAAAAAAATCCCTTGCTACAGATAAACTAGAAAAAAATGGTGCTGAAATATATATAGGTCATAACAGCAGTAATATAAATAATGTAGATCTTATAGTGTATACTGCTGCAATACCTAATGATAATCCTGAATTAATACGTGCAAAAGAATTGAACATCCCCCTTGTAACCAGGGCTGAATTTCTAGGCACCCTAATGAAAGATCATAAATTTAACGTTGCAGTATCTGGAACTCACGGAAAAACGACTACAACATCTATAATTTCCCACATAGTATTAAAAGCAAATCTCGATCCAACAATTTTGGTAGGAGGAGATTTAGATATAATAGGTGGAAATGTACGTGCTGGCAAAAGTGATTATTTTATTACAGAAGCCTGTGAATATAAAGCATCCTTCCTTCAATTTTTCCCTTATATAGGTGTCATATTGGATATTGATGCTGATCACCTTGATTACTATAAGGATATAGATGATATTGAGAGGACTTTTACAAAGTTCTCAAATTTAATACCTGAAGATGGATATTTGATAGCAAATTATGATGATGAAAGAACCGCTCGTGTTGCCTCAAAAGCAAAATGCAATATAGTGTCTTATGGTATAGAAAATGGTAAAATAACTGCTAAAAATATAGGTTATGATGATCATGGCTGTGCAGTATTTGATGTTTACAATGGAAATAAATTTTTATTTAATATAAGATTAAATATACCTGGTAAACACAATATTTTAAATACCCTTGCAAGTATAGCTACTGCTCTTGTACTTGACATTGATGCTAATTCAATAATAGCTGGAATTCAAAGTTTCAATGGTACTCACAGACGTTTTTGAAATAAAGGGCACCAAGGATGGTGTTACAGTTATAGATGATTATGCACATCATCCAACTGAAATAAAGGCTACACTTGCAGCTGCACAAAATTATCCTCATGAAAGAATATTCTGCGTTTTTCAACCTCATACTTATTCAAGAACTCAAAGTTTATTTAATGAATTTGCTAATGCATTTTCAAATGTTGATGCATTAGTTTTAGCAGATATATATGCAGCAAGAGAAAAAGATACAGGTGTTGTGAGCTCCAATATGCTTGGAGACGAAATAAGAAAAAATGGTGTTCCATGTAAAAACCTCCACAGCTTTGATGATATAGTAACTTATCTCAAAGAAAATTTAACTGAAGGAGACGTTCTATTCACAATAGGGGCAGGAGACGTGTACAAAGTAGGCGAGATGTTCTTAAAATAAAAATATTGCAAAGTAATAATTCTTTGTAACATTAAAAAAATTCATAAATCTAAAATAGAAAAATCACAAAATCCTAAAATATTTCAATAACTCGCTAACCGCTCAGACAGATTGAAATATCTAAGTATTTTGTGATTTTTCTATTAAGATTTATTGCATTTTCTTGAAATTGAGGCTTTAGATTTATAAACTTTATTTAACGCACTGAAAAATAATTAATGCGCATGATTTTTTTTATTCTCATTTACTCCTCTTGTTGGCACAGTAGATACAACAAATCCTATAAATATTGAAACTAATGCTGGAGCTGCTATATTAAGATATCCAACATATCTTGTTCTATATAGTATAAAGGCAGCCAGACCTGTTATAACAGTTGAAACCACAAAAATATATATAACAAACTTACCAAAGGAACTGATAAATTTTTCATATATTTTATGTCTTGTAGGACCACTTATTACACTTCTAAATATAAAATACGATGCAAAAATAAGGACTATATCAACTGCTGCTGAAATCAAAAAATTCGTCATAAAAAAACACTCCCTACCTATAATTTTAATAAACCCAAACACTATAAATCTATTACATTTTGCTTCCTAAAATACCGATATAAAGCCAACCTGCAAAATATATTTTAAAAACCATAATATATAGACTTCAGTGAATCACTTATAGTTTACCCTTAATAAGCTTTTTTAAACAAAAATGCGAAGTAACATTGCTTCGTCACATTAAAAAGATTCCATAAATCTAAGGTAAAAAATCATAAAATCCTAAGATATTTCAATAACTCGCTATAGCTTATACAAATTGAAATATCTAAGTATTTTATGATTTTTTTACTAAGATTTGTTAGAATTTTTTTAAACCGTTCCTTCAGCAATGTTACTTCGCATCTACTGTTAACTAATTTGGTCGGGGTGACAAGAGTTGAACTTGCGACATCATGCTCCCGAAGCATGCGCGCTACCACTGCGCTACACCCCGTGAAATTACTTTTGAATAAAACAATAAAACCTCATATAATATGAGTTTTATACTGGTCGGGGTGACAGGGATTGAACCTGCGACCTCATGGTCCCAAACCACGCGCGCTCCCATCTGCGCCACACCCCGCAAACATGTACTATTATACACAAACTTTAATAAAAAATCAATAGTAAATTTAAAAAAGTGCACAATTCACAGTTCACTGTGAACTGTGAATTATGAACTGTGCACTAATTCAACTGTTAATTAGGCTTGTACATAAAATATTGAAAAGCAGTAAATTGATCTGTATCAACAAGTAATATATCTCTTTTATGAAGCCCGTCATTAAAAATACTTCTTTGATTATCAACTATATAGGCCCATGAATGATCATTATCATTAACCCATTTTACAAAAGTATATGTGTGATTAGGATACCCTGTCGAATCATTTTTAGTAAAAGCCTGATCTCCTGAAATCAAATTATCCTTATTATAATCCTTTTTCCATCCATAGCTTGTAAGCAAATCGCTAAATTTGTGAGTATTACAAACCCAAGTAGGTATAGCAAATCCAACTCTTCTATAAGATTCACTAGCAAAATAAACGCACGTATTTGTTTCGCTATTGCCATTAAGCTTTGCTGCTGCATCTTCAACAGAATCTCTATTTGCTTTACTTGCCATTAAATAATTAAGATGACTTATTTGTAGAGCAGATTGATTTCTTGTCCCATTGCTTGCAGATGTTATTTGATATGGTGTTACATTCAAATTTAAATTAACACTCACATTTGTTCCATTCAACGTACCTGTAAAAGTATATGTTCCAACGATACTCGTATCAATACTATTATTATTCCACTGAACATCCCATTGCTTGGTGGTTCCATCAGGCATCTTAGCCTGAACCTCATTTGGAAGAGTATAATCATTAAATTGCATAACTGAAATGTTTATATTATCCGCAGATACTGGCAAATCTTGCGTCTTAAAATCCATTGTAACATCACTTTTTAGATTAGAACCATCTTGAGATTTTAAATTCTTTGAAATAACAATTGAATATTCTTTACTAGGTGCATAATCATTTACTGGAATTATGTTTATACAACTTGGATCAGACTGTTGAATATGTAAGTTTATTTGAAAAGAATTGCCAGTATCTTTTTCAATAACTTTAATTATGTCATTAGTAACCGTAGAAAAATTTACAGGTTTTGACAATTTAATAGTCCATATTTTATTAAGAGCTACACCTGTCTTTTCATCAATCTTATTAACTTCAGTTGCATTTGAAGAACTTGTTGTTTGTTGAACTGAAGTATCAGAGCTAGTTTGTCCACTATTTGTTTCTGCAAAAATAAGTTTTCCAGCTGGTAATACCTGAATTAAAACAACTATCGCTGCACATAGAAGTATCTTTTTTACAACATCTTTCACTACTATTTCCCCCTTAAATTATTACAATTATTTCAACTAAGCTATTTATTTGCCTATAATAATAAATTTTATAACAATAAATTTTTTTGTCTATCTTTAAAATAATATTTGCAAAATAGATACATATAAAATTGGATATACTAAAAATAAGACTATATCTAAAAGAATATTGTTAATAGACTTTAACATATAATATCAACACTTTTAAAACACAGTTCAAAATAAAGGAGTGATTATCTTGATTGACAAATATACAGAGCTATTTAAATCTTTAGTTGACTCTTATTATTCAGATACCTTTGATTCTTTCGTTTACCATGTGCTTTCAGATGATTCTGTGAACAAAGAGGAGCTTGCTAAAGTAATATCATCTTTATGTGGAACAAATATAAAATTTACTACTATAGATGAATTTACTGATGCTTTGAAAAAAGCAATTAAAAACTATAATCCAGATATAAAGCTTGTTGAAAAAATAAAGGATTGTTCTACTAAGTGTACAAATGATGGTGAAGAAACTGCATGTCAAAAATCTTGCCCATTTGATGCTATACTATTAGATAAACAAAAGCAAAACACATACATAGATGCTGACTTATGCACAGATTGTGGAAAATGCGTAGAAGTTTGTCCGTCAGATTCTTTATTAGACAAAACCGAATTTCTACCAATTCTTGAACTAATGAAGAATAATAAGACTGTAATTGCTGCAGTAGCCCCAGCAATTGCAGGTCAATTTGGCGAAAATGTAACTCTTGATAAATTACGAGCTGCATTTAAGAAAATTGGATTTTCTGACATGGTTGAGGTTGCTTTTTTTGCTGATATGCTTACTTTAAAAGAAGCTGTTGAATTCGATGAACATGTAAATTCAAAAGACGACCTACTTATAACCTCATGTTGTTGTCCTATATGGGTTGGAATGGTAAAAAGAGCCTATAAAGATTTAGTTAAATACGTATCTCCATCAGTTTCTCCAATGATTGCTTCTGGTAGAGTAATAAAAGAATTAAATCCAGACTGCAAAGTCGTTTTCGTGGGTCCTTGTATAGCAAAAAAAGCTGAAATTAAACAAAAGGATCTTTTAGGAGCTATAGATTTTGTACTTACATTTCAAGAATTAAAAGATATATTTGATACTCTAAATGTATATCCTGAGGAATTAACCCCTGAGCCTACAAAAAGCTATGCTTCAAGAGAAGGAAGACTATATGCCCGTGCAGGTGGAGTATCTACAGCAGTAAATGAAGCTGTTGCTCAGTTATTTCCAAATAAAAAAAATTTATTTAAATCACTACATGTTGATGGCGTCAAAGATTGCAAAGCTATACTTGAAAAAGCTCAGAACGGAGAAATGAAAGCCAATTTTCTAGAAGGCATGGGATGTGTTGGTGGATGTGTCGGTGGACCCAAAGCCATAATTCCAATAGATAAAGGAACATTTCATGCTAACAGAACAGCAGAAAACTCAGAAATTAAAATTTCCCTTAATAGCAGCTGTATGAAAGACATTCTAGCTAAAATCGGCATAAATTCAGAAGAAGATTTTAAAGATCATCATAAGGTAGAAATATTTGAAAGAGAATTTTAAACCCTATTTAATACACCCTTAACAATGCAAATGTATACTATAACTAATATATAATGAAACTACCTCCAAACTAAAAAATAAAAATGCCAACATTACACAAATAATGTTGGTTTAGTTCACAGTGCATTGACCTTATAAAAGTTAAATGCTGGCAAAAGTATATTTATTAATTTAAAACTTGGAGGTAGTATATCCATACAAAGGGGTTGTATTATTATGGGTAATTTTCTGTTAAATATTAAGAAACATGATGTAGATATTTTAGAAATACTTAATCTAAAAATAAGATGTACTGCTCTGGATAAACTTATGACCTGCGTAACTTACATTGGTTCAGTTATATTTGGAGTTTCATCTTGTCTTGCAGCATTAGCATTAACTAAATTCTCTATAAACTCACTTGGCTTCAAATTAACCTCTGCAATGATATTAAGTACTCTTCTATCTAATATAATAAAGAAAAGCGTTAATAGAATAAGACCTTATATAAAACTTACCAACCTGAATGTCATAAAAATAGACGTGGACAACTATTCTTTTCCCTCAGGTCATACAACTTCTGCATTTACAATGTCAACAATGATTAGCCTGTTTTTTCCCAAGCTCTCATTGCTATTTTTAGTTTTAAGCACTCTTGTTGGAGTATCCAGAATATATCTAGGTGTTCACTATCCTACAGATGTAGCCTTTGGGACACTCCTCGGAAGTTTATGCTCTTTTTTGTATTTAAATTAATATAGTAATTGTGCTAAAATTATAATTGAGGTGAATAATTATGTGCAATAAAATAAAAGCAGCTATTTTTGATATGGATGGAACTTTAATTGATTCCATGTGGGTTTGGGAACAAATAGATGTAGAATACCTAAAAAGGTTTAGTATAGAAATTCCAAAAGACCTTAGAAGGGATATTGAGCATCTCAACTTTATTGAAACAGCAAAATATTTCAAGAATAGATTTAACATACCTGATTCTATAGATGACATTATGAACGATTGGAACGAAATGGCATATAAACATTACTTAAATGACGTAGAACTAAAAGACGGCGTTAAAGTATATTTAAAATTTTTAAAGTCTAAAAACATAAAAATAGGTCTTGCTACAAGCAATTGTACCTTTCTTATCGATACCGTTTTAAAAAGACTTTGTATATATGATTTTTTTGATTCAATTACCACAACTGATGAAACCGGAAAATGCAAGGACTTTCCAGACGTATACCTGCTTGCAGCAAAAAAGCTCGGTGCAGATCCAAGTGAATGTGTTGTATTCGAAGATATACTTGCTGCTGTACTTTCTGCTAAAAAAGCAGGAATGAAGGTAATAGCCGTACATGATAAATACTCAATAACAGAAATAGAACGTCTAAAAAAAGAAGCAGATAAATTTATTTTGAGCTTTGAGGAACTCACAGCATAATGATGATTTTTCTCCGTTTTTCTATAGGAAAATTCTTTAATTTAAATTAATAATTTTTTTGTAGCAAAGCGGAAGAAAAATCACCTTAACTTTTGGTTTTGCCAAAGAGTTCACCTTTGACGTGCAAAGCATCTTCGGAGAAAATCTTTAAAAATTTCAATCATCTTAAAAGGTTATATAGTCTTCCTGTATCCAGCCTTTATTATTTATATTTTGATTTGAATGAAATCTAATTTCATACCAATTTTCATTATTAACAATACACTCATCTAGTACTTCAACATTTAAGCCCTCCATTATTTTACCTAAAATAAAAGTATTCTCTATAGGTGCTATATATAATAAAGTATCGCAATTTACGATTCCAATTGAGTAGTTACTAGAGATATATTTTACAATAATATTATCTATTTCTTTATAAACCTTAGGGTTTCCCTTTATTGATGCTTTTAACTTTTTATTTTGTCTAGACAAAACCATAATCTTTCGCTTCTGTTCTTCTATTTTTTTGCTATAGGTTAATATAAAATAAGCAGACACACCTATAATTATAAGAAAAAGAATAAATACAAACATAGTTACTCCTTTAATGATCAATTTATTACTATATAATATGTCTGCTTATCAGTAATTATTTACAACTTACCTACTAGATTTATGAATTTTTTGCATTTAGTGCGGCAACCCCGTTTTCTAAAACTCTAAAATTATTCAACTACTCTTTGAGACTTATCTATAACTTCTGTCAATTGATCCACAGGTGGAGTATATGGTTTAGCCCAGCCCTTATTTACACTTAACTCAGTAAGTGCTGAATGACCAGCAACAACTTCATTGAGACTTGCTGAATAAAGTGATCTTAATTCTGGTGTTGTACTTGTCATCATTGCATTTAAATATGCATCTGCCGCACATTTTGCCGATGCAAGCATATTTGCACATATAACCTCATCATTTATATCTGTAGTGCTTCTAACTATATTGTCTAAAATACTTGGCATATCTTTTTCCTCCTTTTTATGATCTTGTAACACTGTTCTCATTAATAAATTGTTGTAATCCTTTAACTCTACCTTCCGCAGCTAATATGCCTGCTTCTGCTTGTTTCTTTAATTCATCGTCCTTTATAAGTGGGTGCATTGTCCTTGAAACTGCTAAACCATCACTCTCAAGCTTTAATATTCCAGTCAAGGAAATCAATTCTCCTTCTGAAAGCTTTCTCATCTTCATTCCTCCTTTTTATTCTTTATATATTTTTTCTAAGCTAGTATGTGCAACTTGTATGCATATTAAACATTTAAAAAATAAAATGAATATAAATAAAAAGAAATGCCTAAATTAAAAGCATTTCTAAACAACTAATAATATCACACTATTACTATTTAATAGTTTTATTTAATTTAGGCACTTTTCCATTTTCTATCTCATTATTTTTATCATCACAACAATCTTTCTTTTTATCACCCTTCATACTCTTCATCATCATCGGTATCATTCCAATCATCATTAATGGACACAAAAACGGTGTTATTAATCCTAATACTCTACTTGCTCCAGGACTAAATCTAGCTATAGTTGGTAAAAGTACTATAATAACTACTGGTAAACCGCAGCAAATAATCATATGAAACATGTGCTTAAGTGGACTATGGTTATGAGTACCTTGTTTTCCTTCATTACCTCCATGACAATTCATATAAATCCCTCCAGATTTTTAACTTTATTATATATTACCTTATTCATATGAAGATTTTATAAAGGAGCTTACAATGTAGATTTCTTAATGTTCATTTAATACCTTATTCAATAATCCTTATCCTTTTTGTAATCATACTTAACTTTTTTGGCTTTTTTTAGACTTTTTTTGCTTCTTGTTTTGTTTCTCTTCTGACTTTTTAAGCCCTTGCCCTCGCTTCTCCTCCACATTATTCAGTTCTTCTCTTTGCTCTTCTTGATTCTTCAATTGCTCATTTGAATTTTGTTTCTGACTTTTCAGTTTATCACTAGAATTTTGCTCTTGATTTTTTTGCTCTTCTCCTGATTTCTCGTAAGCCTTATTCAACTGTTTCGATTCAGTCTTCACAGATGTTTTATGAACAGCAGGAGCTTCAAAATCTTTTTTATCAGATTCTTTTTTACTAATAATTGATATTAGAAAAATAGACAAAATTATTATACACGCAAGCACTGCTATTATGGTTAGTTTAACTCTCTTACTATGCTTTTTATTCTGTACAAGAACTGTTTTATCATCTTTGGCATAAGACTTATTAGAATTCATTAACTTTGTTTTATTACATTCCTTATCAGACATGATAGTACTAAGTTCAGACATTATCAGCTTTACATTACTATAACGGATTTCAGCATTTACAGTTAAAGCCTTTTGAATAACTTTAACTAAACCTTCAGCTGCATGTGTAGGATAATTTTCTTTACACATTGCATCCGCATTTAAACTTATGGTTTTTCCTGTGAGCATAAAAAACATAGTTACACCAAGAGAATAAATATCAGTTTTTGCATTAGATTGATTATTCATAAGCTGTTCCGGTGCTATATATCCTTTAGAACCTAAAACCATAGTGTCGCCTTCCTGCCCTTCCTTATAGACTCGTGCTATTCCAAAGTCGATTAGCACTACCTTGTTGCTTGGTGTTATCATTATATTAGATGGCTTTAAGTCTCTATATATAATTGGTGGATTAAGGCTATGAAGATAATCTAATATACTGCACAACTGAAATGACATATCTATCACCAATTCTGAAGACAGAGGGCCATCAGCATCTACATACTCCTTTAGGTTCTTCCCCTTAATATAATCTTCCACAATATATAAATTATCATGTTCATAAAATATATCAATAATTCGTACGATTCCTATGTGATTTAAATTCTTTAGTATATTAGGCTCAGCAAGAAGATCAACTTTATTCTTCCACTCACTATTTACTTCTTTAACTGCCCAAAGATTTCCTAGTCTATTATTCTTGCAGAGGTACACTGTTCCCATACCGCCTTGTCCTAAAATCCTTATCACTTCGTATTTTCCTTCTAGTATCTGTCCTTGATTTAGCATGTTTTCACCACCAACTTATAAAACTCGTCTACATATATTTTTACGTCTTCCTTGCTCAGCATATAAGATGCCATAAGTTTATACGCATAATATAAATTATTTAGAGGGGTATGATGTATCAATAATTCACAAATTTGTACTTAAATAAATAAGTTATTTGAATATCAATTTGATAAACCTTCCAACCTAGGATAAGGATGCATCGGAATAAATAATATTTTAATACACTATTACATTTATTAAATTCCTTTCAGTAATGGTGTACTCTTACCGGAATAGTATATGCATAAAACATGAAGTGCTCTGGTGCAAGCAGTATAAAGCAGCAGTCTTTCCTCCTCACAACTATAATTTCCATCTCCTGCATTATATATAAGTACCACATCAAATTCTAATCCTTTAGAAAGGTAAGACGGAATTATCAATGTATCACTTACATATTCATCATCATCCTTTATTATGGCTTTAACATGTACCTTGTCTTTTAAGAAACTGTATACCTCCTCTGCTTCGTTTACGTCTCTTGTTATAATACCAATTGATTTGTAACCTTTTTCGTTATACATTTTTATATCCTCAAGAAGTCTTTCTTTTATAGCCTCTTCATCTATGAAGCCAAGGAGTAAAGGCTCATCTCCACTTCTTTCTACACATTCAGCAGAAATCTCCTTATTAAGCAACCTTCTTGAAAACTTAGTGATTTCCACTGTTGATCTATAACTTTTGGTTAAGTTTATTATGCAGGTATTATCTTTTGAAAATATACTGGCTATATTACTATAATCTCCTACATTCATAAACGGATTGATGGATTGATGCAAATCTCCCAATATTGTAATATTGGCAGACCCGAAAAGTTGATGAAATATCTCATACTGTAACGGTGTATAGTCCTGTGCTTCATCAATAATAACATATTTGATTTCTGACGCTTTTGGAAGGTCGCCAATCGCCCCCTTTAGATATAAAAGTGGCAGCTGATCCTCATAATTAAGTATTCCATTCTTTAGGTTTTCTAAAGTATACTTTTTAATTTCATCAATTTCAGTCTTGCTGTGCTTAACATTTGAACTTGCACAAAAAAACTCAAGTTTCTCAAAAAGTTTTTTATAAATATCCATCAAATCAAGTTCTGTGGCTCTATTGATTTCATAATAAATATTCTTCATTTCTTCCTTTACAATAAGTATACTTCGTCTCATAATTTCCACTTTATCCATATAGGAATCTGAATCCTTAAGGTCGCTAGCCACTTCTTCTATCCGTAGTTCTTTATAAGACTCTAAAAGGAACAAAATTCTTTTCCTTATCTTTTCAAGCCTCCTTTTCAATGGAAGCTGTGCATAATCTTTAAAAAATAATTCTTGTATATCCTTAGAGGAAATTATCAAATTACCTCTAAAAATGATATCTCTAAAATTTATATCCATATTTCCCAAATAGGATACATATCGTTTTAGTATATCTACAAATTCCATGGAAGACTTAAACTTTATACTGCTAATCCTCTTTTGGTAAGAATCTTGCTTCTTAGAGACAAGGATATATTCCATCATCTCGCAATAATTTTCCTTTATAAAACCATTTCCTAATGCTGCATGCATATATTCCTTAAAAGTAGTCTGGTACATATTGTCTTCTCCAAGCTGCGGCAATACATTAGAAATATAATCATTAAAAATATTATTTGGAGAGAATATTACTATATTTTGAGGTTTTATTTTATCCTTATGTTTATATAAGAGATAGGCAATTCTATGAAGAGCAATAGAGGTCTTCCCACTTCCGGCAGGGCCCTGAACAATCAGATTTTTGTACTCCTCATTGCGAATCACTTTATTCTGCTCTTTCTGAATAGTTGTTACTATTGTCTTCATCTTGCTATCAGTGCTTTTACTCAAGATATCCTGCAGCACTTCATCGTCTATCTTAAGATTGCTGTCAAACATATACTCAAGCTTACCATTATTAATTTTATACTGTCTTTTCATTGTAAGCTTCCCATCTACAATTCCTTCGGGACATTCGTAACTAGCCTCTCCAATTTCGTGATCATAAAACATACTGGAAACAGGTGCGCGCCAGTCATATATGAGAATATCATAATTATCATTAATAAGATTTGAGATTCCAATATAATACTTTTCAGCTTTCTTATCTCCCTTTTCAAGGAAATCAATTCTTCCAAAATAGGGTGATAAAAGTATTCTCTCATATTTTTCCTCAAGTTTTCTGGTGAACTCATAGTTTCTCTTCTCCATTTTCATCGTATTAATATACTGCATAAAGTCTACAATTTGCTCAAGTCCATTGCTCACAGAAACTGACCCTATCTCCTGCCAAAGTTCCCTTTGTGTTTCAATACCGTCTTTTTTAAACTTTTCTTTAAAATCCCGTTTTTCATTATACTGTTTTTGAACTTCTTTAAGAACCCCCTGCAGCCATTCATTTTCAAGCTTCCATTCAACATCGTTTCTGTTCATGATATACCCCCTATTTTCATAAATAATGAAATACTTTTCGCAGTACTATTGACATCAGCATCGCAATACTGTATAATTTAATTGTAAGATTATATTATATAGTATTGTGAGTAATTCTAATTTAGTGTATCATTTTTATTTCGTTATGTCAATATAGAGACATTTGTCAGTGAACAAGTGTCTTTTTGTGTTAATGCATATCTTAGCCATTTTTAAATAAACTCTTATTACCTTTTCCTGCATTATGGCATTTTCTTTAAATAAAATATCTATTTAAAACAAAAATAGCCTAAACACTGCTGTTTAAGCTATCTTATTAACTATGCTGCATTAAACTATTTTCGTTATCCAATAATTTAAATATTAAACTAAACGCCTAATAGTAATTTAGTTGTACTTAATCTCAATTTCCATTTTATTGAGATTAATGATAGACTTAGATTTAATTAAAACATCAAGTCCTAATAATCCATTAATATTTTCATCAATTGTTCCTAAATAAAATTCTACATTATTTAAGGTTACTTTATCTATGATAATACTCTCAGCTATTCTTTTCACATAACTATAAGCACCATTTACACCGTAAAACGTTTTCAATCTCATCATCTTTACTTATTGTGATTCCAAGCATCTCAATAGCTGAAGGTTCAATAATGCAAAATGAAGCTCCTGTATCAACCACAATATTGTTTATTTCAACTATCTTGCTGCCATATTTGAGTTTAATTGACGTATACAATAATCCGTTTTTATATTCAAGCTTCAATTTGGAATCCTCCTAAATAGCCCCATGTTATTTATTATTTTAGTTCTTATAGTATCATGACTCGTATGAAATACAATATAATTGCCCTTGCAATTAGCAAGTTCATGAGTAGCATCTTTGTCATTTGAAATTGCTTGAATAACATCCATTTCATCAATATATAAATAGTCATTTTCTTTATGTGATTTAACTATATGCAATTTAACCCATTGTTCTGGATACAAAGTTCTAACTTCTTTCCAATTCATAGAACATCACTTCCTTAAGATGAATTATATAATATATATTATCATAAAGATATTAAAAATACATGTTTATTTTTGTATGCACGCATTTATTTCAAAGAACCTTAGAATACTCCCATCAATTGTAATAACCTCACAGGTCTTTCCACCCCATGGTTCAGTAATAACCTCTGCAATTTGATTCCATCCACTTTTTTTTCACAAACTCATACAATTGGTCAATGCCCTGTACTAGCATAAATCCAACCATTGTTTGAATAGGTTTCCCTTTAAACATGTGAATTCCTGTAAATGGTGCTATATGCAGTGCTTCTATCTCAATTAGAATTATTCTCTACCATATATGATCTTAGAATTTGTATTGCACTACCTTTTTCACCCTTCTTTGAACCTAATTCTTTATTCTTTAACTCTAATAACTCTATTTTTAAACTATTAAAATAACTCTCTATACCATTCTGTAATGTCGCTTTAATACCATTTAACTTTCCACTTTTATTTACATGAAAATAACCAACTATGTCTCTATTATCTTCACTATATTCTTCTAATAGCTTTAAGTATGTATCTCTTACATCACTTTCCTTAAGACTTCCTTCTCCACTCTTAACTTGATGAATTGATACATATTTCTTATTAAATTTTATCGAAAAATCCTCCATATACTCCAATTCAATACTATATCCATCTATTGCCTTATATATATCTTTAATCTCCATTTTTTTGACATCATACATACTATCAATCAAATTGTTAATTTTTTTTATAGCATAATATATTGAAAGAATACCTTGATAATCATAACCGTACCATGATGCAATTGCCTCAAATTTATGATAAAACATTATTCTCCCTCTTTCATCATTTATTATCATTTATATTCTATATATTATTACATTTTGTATATTATTACAATTAACAAAAAATAAAGAAGCCATTTCTTATGACTTCTTTACTCAATATCAATTATACAATTTTCGTTGTCCAATCCTCACAATTCCAAATATCCGTAACAACGTCCCTATAAAATTCAGGTTCGTGGCAAACAAGCAATATACTTCCCCTGTATTCTTGCAATGCTCTTTTTAATTCATCTTTAGCATCTACATCTAAGTGGTTAGTAGGCTCGTCTAGTATTAATATATTGGTTTCTCTATTAATAAGTTTACAAAGCCTTACTTTAGCCTGCTCCCCTCCACTTAATACCGCTATCTTGCTTTCAATATGCTTAGTCATAAGTCCGCACTTTGCCAAGGCTGCTCTTATTTCATATTGATTGTAGGAAGGGAACTCTTTCCAAAGTTCATCTATACAAGTATTGTAGTTTGCTTCTTTTATTTCCTGTTCAAAGTAACCTAAATACTGATAATCTCCAAGTTCAACTTCACCAGATAAGGCAGGAATTTTCCCAAGAAGACTTTTTAAAAGTGTAGTTTTTCCAAGACCATTTGCGCCAACTAAAGCTATTTTTTGTCCTCTTTCCATCATAAGATTTAATGGTTTTGTAAGCGGTTCATCATAACCTATAACAAGTTTCCTTGTTTCAAATATAAGTTTTCCAGCTGCTCTTGCTTCCTTGAAATTGAATTCTGGCTTTGGTTTTTCCTTGTCTAATTCTATTCTTTCCATTTTATCAAGCTGCTTTTGTCTTGATTTAGCCATACCTGTTGTAGCAACTCTAGCTTTATTTCTTGCAACAAAGTCTTCAAGTTTTGAAATTTCCTGCTGCTGTCTTTCATATGCAGCTTCAATCTGCTTTTTGTTGGCTTCATAAACTCTCTGAAAATTGTCATAATCTCCAACATACCTTGTAAGTCTTCTATTATCAATGTGGTATATAAGATTTATAACTTCATTTAAAAAAGGTATATCATGTGATATTAAAATAAAGGCATTTTCGTAATCCTTCAAATATCTTTTTAACCATTCAATGTGCTCTTCATCAAGGTAATTTGTAGGCTCGTCTAGTAATAAAATATCAGGATTTTCAAGAAGTAATTTTGCCAGAAGTACCTTTGTTCTCTGTCCACCACTTAAATCAGAAACATCCTTATCAAGGCCTATACCTGTAAGTCCAAGTCCCTTTGCAACGCTTTCTATTTTTATGTCTATAGTGTAAAAACCATTGTTATCTAAAGTATCCTGGATAGTACCCATATCCTCCATAAGTTTTTCCAATTCCTCTGGAGAAGCTTCTGCCATCTTGTCCGTAATTTGCATCATTTCAGCTTCCATATCAAAAAGATACTTAAATGCACCCTTTAAAGCATCTCTAATGCTCATTCCCTTAGTTAATTTAGCATGCTGGTCCATATAGCCAACTCTAACCTTATTTGACCAGGTAACTGTACCTTCATCTGGCATTAAATTACCTGTAATTATATTCATAAATGTAGACTTACCTTCACCATTAGCACCTATAAGACCTACGTGTTCTCCCTTTAAAAGTCTAAAGGATACATCTTCAAAAATAGCTCTATCCCCAAAACCATGATTTACATTTTTAACTGTTAAAAATGCTCATCGCTTACCTCCGTAATTTTTTAAAATATATAATAAAATATTAAATTAATAATACTCGAAAGTCAAAGCATTTTTATTTCTTTTTAACACATAATTTTACTGTATGGTATAATTCTATAGGTAATAAACTTTAAATATAAATGTAATACTTGAAAAAGCGAAAATATTAGTTCTACAAGTAATATTTTTTCAGTGCACAATTCACAATGCACAGTTCACAGTTAAGGATAATTTATCTTTCCTATGGTCAGATAAATCTAAAAATTTTCCGTAGTGAAACGGAAGAAAATTGTCATTCATTGTGAACTGTGAATTGTGCACTGTGAACTAACTTTACATAAATTAAATGTTATCAAAAACTTTTAGTCAATTTAAAGTTTCCAGGTAATACATTCAAATTATTGGAGGTAGTAAGAGTGGCGTGCAAATTTTATTTAATTAAGAGAAAAAACCTTTTAGCAGAATTCGGTCATCCATGGGTGTTCTCATCTGACATAGAAGGCTACTATGGTACATATGAAAATGGTGACATAGTTGAAGTATATGCTCATAATAATCATTTTATAGGTAAAGGATATGTAAATGACAATTCTAAAATAACAATAAGAATTTTAACAAGAGACATAAATGAAGAAATAGATAAAGAATTTTTTAGAAGAAAGCTTAAAGCTGCATGGGAATACAGAAAAAAAGTTATAGACACTTCAAGCTGTAGATTTGTCTTTGGTGAAGCTGATTTTCTACCTGGTCTTATAATAGATAAATTTGAAGACTATTATGTAATTCAATCTTTGGCTCTTGGGATAGATAAATACAAAGATACTATCGTTAAAATTCTACAAGAAGATTACGGTGCAAAGGGAATTTATGAAAGAAGCGATGCAGCTGTAAGAGAAAAAGAAGGCTTAAAACAAACAAAAGGATTTTTATCCGAACCTTTTAATACTATGGTTCAAATAACAGAAAATGGTGTTAGATATTATGTTGACATTGCAGAGGGTCAAAAAACAGGTTTCTTCCTTGATCAAAAGGAAAACAGAAAAGCAATACATAAAATATGCAAAGACAGTACTGTACTAGACTGCTTTACCCATACTGGGTCATTTGCGCTTAATGCTGGAATTGCCGGTGCTAAAAGCGTTCTTGGTGTAGATATATCTCAGCATGCAGTTAATTTCTGCAGAAAAAACGCTGAGCTTAACAATTTATCTGATACAGTGAAATTTGAATGTCATAATGCCTTTGATGTACTTAGAGAATGGTCAGATGAAGGTAAAACCTTTGATGTTGTAATACTGGACCCACCTGCTTTCACAAAATCAAGGACTACTATAAAAAGTGCTTCCAAGGGCTACAAAGAAATTAATCTTAGAGGAATGAAGCTTGTTAAACCAGGCGGATTTTTAGTTACCTGCTCATGTTCACATTTTATGAGTCCAGAATTATTTAAAGATGCAATAGCTTCTGCAGCCTTTGATGCTGGAAGAACTCTAAGACAGGTAGAATTTAGAACACAGGCACCAGATCATCCAATACTTTGGACTGATGATGAATCCTACTATCTTAAATTTTACATATTCCAGGTAATTTAATTAATTCAATATATATAAATGTTGCGAAGCAACTCAAGTGAAAGTTTTTAACGATGCTTTGCACGTTAAAAAGGTTAACTTTTTCACTATGTGAAAAAAGTGAAGGGTTTGACATAGCTACGCTGTAAAAGGTGAAGGGTTTTACCTTCGGTAAAAAGTTAATGTTGATTTTCCTCCGTTTTACTACGGAAAATCTTTAATTTAAATTTATAATTTTTCTGTAGCAAAGCGGAGGAAAAATAACCTTAACTTTCGGATTTATACGAAAAGTTCACCTTTAACGTGCGTAGCATCGTTAAACCCTTCACTTTTCGCGTAAGTGAAAAAGTTAGTCTTTTAAACAAGCAGGGCGAAGTTAAAACCCTCCACTTGATTTTGTTCGCAATATTTATATTATCTAATTACTATTTCTCCATTTATAAATTCCGGCACTACCTTTATAATGTCTTTTTTGCAGCAGTATTCAAAATCCTCTTCAAGATTTAATTCCATTATTCTTTTGTAGTGCTTTGCAAACTTTGCAAAACTTTTTTATATCCTTGTTGTTTTCATATACATAATTTGCAGTAATGGCAACATCGGATAACTCTACAGCTGTCATTTCCTTTAGGCAACTTATTATGTATCCACTGCATATAAAGTCATCAATTGAAAACTGACCATATGTACCAGCATTTACTATAACAACATCATTTTTTAGTTCTATAAGCCTTTCTGCCACTGCGCTTGCATTTAGAACCGAACCTACGAGTACATTATTAGCCCCTATACTTCCTCTTATTGCTTTAGTACCATTTGTGGTTGTCATAACAAGAGTTTTTCTTTCTATTACATCCCTGCTATATTCAAGTGGAGAATTAGAAAAATCGAAACCATCTATTTTTAAGCCCTTTCTTTCTCCACCAAGAATAACATCCTCTTTAATATTTTTTGCTGTTTCAAGTGCTTCATCTATGGTAAGTACGGGAATAACCCTTTTACAGCCATTATTCATAGCTGTAGTTATTACTGAAGTAGCTCTAAGCATGTCTATTACAACAGCAGATTTATGAAGTACCTTGTCCTTTTTTATATCATCAGCAGATATTATTATATCTATTTTCATTATACACACCCTCTTATATATGGATAGACTACTTGAAATCTGAAAATTACAAGTGCCAAGTTTATCCTGTTAAATTGGAAGTTAACTCAATGCACAGTTCACAATGCTAGCGGAGAAAAATCATCCTTCATTGTGAATTGTGCACTGATGTGAGTATTATTGTGCTATGGATTGTTCATCAGTTCCATCTTTCCTTACCTTAAACATAGTCTTGTCTGTAGCATTGCAATAAACATAATCTCCAGCTGAAATTATAAGTGCTACAGGTATATCTGATATTTTTTGCTTATTATTACCGTCTAAATCAATACTGTATAATTTGCTGTTATCAGATCTATTTCTATAGAAAATTTTATTTCCATTAACATTAAAAGTTCCAAATTCATCATCGCATATCTTTATTTTATTGCTGCCATCATTTTTCATCTTGTAAAGTTTATTTTGAGAACTATCTGTAAAATACACTGTATTATCTTGTACAACAATAGTTGATATAGTATCCCCTATCTTTATTTCATCACCTGTTTTTAAATTTTTTCTTTTTAATATACCATCTTTAAGATAATATAAAAAATTAGAATCAATATTAAATAAATTGCACGGTCCAGAAACCTTTTCCTTAGCTGTTCCATCTTCCTTGATTTTGTATACCAGGCTTCCATCACTTTCATTTCTATAGTATATGTATCCATCAGCATATTCCAGGTATGAGCTCTTATCTTCACATATTTTTTTCCTACCAGAACCATTTGTGCTTATACTATATATCTTACCACCATCTGAATCATTAGTATAATATATATAATCTCCATTTTGAGTAAAATATCCACTGTCGTCATTGTTTAATTGTATTGGATTTGAGCTATCATAATTCATCTCATAAAGCTTGTACTGTTTTGTAAAATTAGAATAGTAAATAGCGCCATTTTTTTCAAAAACAAAACTACAATTTGTAAGATTACCAGATGTAGTACCTAACTTTATATTGTCCTCTTTATCGGTATCAACTTTTTTATTATTAGTCTTATTAACCTTTTTTGTACTAACTTTATTTTTAACCTTTACTGGCTGACTAGAAGAACTTGATCCAAAAGATAAAAAGCTAAATACACTACCTGGTTTAGCAAAAAATACACCATATACGATTATAACTGCAACTATAAATGCTATACATCCTAGTATAACTATAATAGAATTTTTATTTTTAGATTTCTTTATAGCATTATTTTCTTCTTCATAATGCTGCTCTATTATTTTATTATCATCTTGTACTTCGCTTTTTAATTGTACTGGAGTCCCGCACTTGTCACAAAATTTTGCTCCATCTTTCAACTTATTACCACACTTTGTACAAAACATAACCTACGCTTCCTTTAAATGATTTTCATTGTGCATTTGCTATACTTGTAAGTTGATAACTATTAATACTATCATTGTATTTAAAAGCATATTTATAGTTAAATGATTTTGTAGTAATATTACCACTATTATCCTCGATATCATAAACCTCATTTGTAATAACTGTTCCTGAATCATTATCATCATTTACATTTACAGATACAACATTGCAATTTCTAAGATACTCTTTTATTCCCTTTTCATATGTACTAGGAATATACTTCGTTTGTTCGTTATACAAGTCACTTCCAGGATATACGTATGATTGTATTTGGGAAATATCGTTTGAATTAACAGCTTGAGTAAATGCATTAGTATACCAATAGGCAAGATTCTTAACCTTATCTTGTACATCATTAAGTTTGTTTTCAGCATCACCAAAATCTAAATAAATTCTATCATCATCAGAAACATTATAATTATTGCTTCTTAATTTTGCGCCATCTTTTTGAACAACTCCATAAATTTGCGTATTTTTGCCAACAGGTCCGAAATTATTAGCCTCTGCTACCTTAACTCCGGTATCTTTATTGTTTACAAATATTTCAGCTTCTGGCCTATCACTATCAATACTTATGTATTTTAAATCATTTAAAGCCTCTATGCTCTCTTCATGGCTTGCCTTATCAAGATTAACATCATAGGCTTTGCTTAAAGACACATATTTTCCCTTATAGTCAGCCAAAAGAGTATACCCTATTGGCATAAAAGGTCCATATTTTTTCTTAAAGCTATCGCTATCACTTTTTCCTATTTCTTTATTATCTAATATAAATTTTATACCTTTAGTTGACGCCTTTATTTCTATAAATGCTGGCTGCATATTTATTTTATACTTTGGAAAAAATAAATATTTTTTTCCTACACGTTCAATATTAAAAGCCATACTTGAATCTTTCTGAAAGTTTTTTATTTCTGATGCTACTGCTGCTTGTTTATTTAAATTTGCCACAATACTATTTAAATTAGATGGATTTTTTTTAAAATATTTTAAAAGCATTGATACATTTTCGTCATTTATATTTAATTCACTATCATCACAAAATAATAAGCTTTTAAGTTCTTTCTTATCATTAGATGTAACTGCACTTTTAAATTTATCAACAACTACATCTGGCTTTGTAACATTGCTGCCTACAATATAAAGGAATATAGATAATATAACTAAAACTAGTACAACACAAGAAATAATTTTTTTTCTAAAACCAAACTTAAAATTGTGGTCTTGAAATTTAGATGACCCATCCTGTATAATTTCAATTTCACGTGTAGTATCATTCTTATGGTTATTGTCAATATCTTGGGAACCTACTTTACTACCGCACTTAGAACAAAATGTTTGTCCATCTTTCAATTCAGCACCACATTTAGGGCAAAACTTCAAATTAATCCTCTCCTATCTTATGTTAAAAATTAATACCTTTAAATGATGTTATTACTTGCTGCAAATCAGAATATATAAAATTTGATAAGCAAACCAAATAAGCAATGCATATAACTACAAAACAAATTGAAACAATAAATAAACTACAATCTTCTTTAACTCCCAATACATCCTTAATTAATATAAATAAGCACCCTATTGATACTATAATTCCAATTAATTGAATTCCAATTCCAACATAATTTGATCCATATGATATTAATATAGAAAGTGTTTTAAAATATAAAAATGGAATTAACACGATAAGAGAAATTTTATAGGTTTCTAATGCTGAAGTTTGTTTATGATTTGTAATATTGGTTGCAACACTTATAAATGCAAATATAATTATCAGTAACATTATAAAAACAATGCAGTTTTGAAAAAATATTTTTCCATAAGGTATAACAATAGACTGCCTTACTTTATTAATTGCAATCATAGCTTGATTAATATCCGATGTATCAGTACTTGAACCAATATTACCGAATAACCTATATATACTTTCTATTTTTTTCAACCCATTTATCATAATATTTTCTGCACTATAAAATAATTGCTTAATTCTCCAAATTCCTAAAATTCCATAAAATAAAATTGAGAATATACTTACTGCTATAACGGTATTATTATCTCTGTCCTCTATAAATCTTTTACTAGTACTTATTGGTTTCGTAAACATCTTTAACAAATTATCTATTATATAAGACAAATTTACGTTACTGCTTCTTCTATAGTTACTTAAATTCTCATGTTCTGTAGTTTTTTTCTTCATATCATTTTTATTATGGTCAAAATTTTCACCATTTGCACTATTATCTTGCATTTGCTTTTCTCCACAGTTGCCACAAAATAAATCATCATCTTCAAGTTGATATCCACACTTGTAACAATATTTCATAATTATCATCCTCCGTTTATAACCCTGTAGTTCACAAAAAAGGCATATTTTATTAATATAAAATTCATATACTAAACATTTTACCACTTACTAATAAAATTTTCATACAAAATTAATATAATATCTAATATTATTAAATTTTTTATTATTTTCGATAAAATTCGTAAAAAAAAAACAGCCCATATGCTGTTTTTTTATTTAACTTCTCTCCACACAAGAAATGCGGTTATAAATACTGTCGCCTCTTTAAAATTTCTTATATCAAAACCCGTTTCTTTTTTATTTTATCAAGTCTGTATATCAAAGTATTTCTATGTATATACAGTTTTCTAGCGGATTCGCTTATATTAAGACCAGTTTTAACAAACTCATCTATAGTGTTTATCATTTCTGCATCAAATTGATTAAACTTTTCTTTGAATTTATCTAAGAATTCCTTTTTTAATTTAGGTTCAATGTTATAAACTATTTTCTCAAACAGTAATTTATTGTAGTCAAGAACCCCTTCCTTTAGGGAAAATTTCTTACCAAGTATTAATGCTTCTCTTGCCTCATCATAAGCTTCTTTTAATTCATATTTATCATGTATAGTTTTACTATAGCTTACAGTACATTCGCAAAATAAATTAGAAACTATAGCGTCTCTAATACTTACGGCATGTTCATATGGGTCCTCAAAGTATCCTATTACAATGATATTGCCCTTATATATTATACTTATAATATTTTCATCGTTGTACATTTGCTCTATTACGTTTATTCCCTCATACCTACTAGAACTTATATTTACAATAAAAAGACTAGAACCCTTAGATATAAAAAACTCTTCACTTTCAAATTTATCCTTATCAATTTCACTAGCTTCTAATAAATTAATTATAGATTGTTCCTTTACAGAATAAAGTTCTTTATATTTATTTTCTATAGTATACCTCAAGAGCTTTAAACAAGACTCATTTCCTTTATGTATACTTACAACATGCTTATTTTTTCCTAAATACACAGGAAAATAAATCTTATCACAGTTTTCTACGTAAGAATTACTAGTATATATTACTTTTCCATTTTCTCCAGTAAGCTTAAATGATATATTTGTATTTCCACTTAATTCTTGTAGAAAAATCCTTAAATTCGTACATTTTTATTCCTCCTATGTTAACTTATATTTGTAAGTATAATTATATCATTATATATTGAAAAAGCTCCTATAAAACAGGAGCTTTTTCAATATATTTAAAATATATTTATTGGGAAACAAATTTTATTAAACTAAAGTTTGTTCAGTTTCTTTATCGAATATATGAATCTTAGATGTGTTCATACCTATCTTTAAAGCGTCTCCAGCTTTAGCTTGTGAAGTTCCAGCAACTCTTGCAGTAAAGTTAGATTTACCCTTTGTAAGATATATATATGTTTCTGAACCCATAAGTTCTGTTACTTCTACCTTAGCTTCTATTACTGCATCCTTATGTTTCTCTAGGAATTCTGGATCTTCATCTATATTTTCAGGTCTTATACCCATAATAACTTCTTTTCCAATATATCCACCTTTTTTAAGTACTTCTGCTTTATCTTGTGGAAGTGGAATAGTATCGCCTTCTACTATTAAAGTTATCTTACCATTACTTTCTGTTACTTTGGCATCTACAAAGTTCATTTGAGGACTTCCAATAAATCCTGCAACAAATATATTTATAGGATGCTCATATATTTTCTGAGGAGTATCAACTTGTTGAACTATACCATCTTTCATAACAACAAGTTTTGTTCCTAATGTCATAGCTTCTGTCTGGTCATGTGTAACGTATATAAATGTTGTCTGTAATTTAGTATGAAGTTTTGATATTTCAGTTCTCATTTGAACTCTAAGTTTAGCATCCAAGTTTGACAAAGGTTCATCAAGAAGGAATACCTTTGGATTTCTTACTATAGCTCTTCCCATGGCAACTCTTTGTCTTTGTCCACCAGAAAGTGCCTTTGGTTTTCTATCTAATAAGTGATCTATGTCAAGTATTTTTGCCGCTTCCTTAACTTTTTGATCTATTTCTGCTTTAGGTATTTTTCTAAGTTTCAATCCAAAAGCCATATTATCATAAACGGTCATGTGCGGATATAATGCATAGTTCTGGAAAACCATTGCTATATCTCTGTCTTTTGGTGAAACATCGTTAACTAACTTGTCTCCTATGTAAAGCTCTCCTTGGGAAATTTCTTCAAGTCCAGCAATCATTCTAAGTGTTGTTGATTTACCACATCCAGAAGGTCCTACAAATACTACGAATTCCTTATCTTCTATTTCAAGATTAAAATCTTTAACTGCTGTTACGTTTCCTTCATAAACTTTATAGATATGTCTTAATGATAAATTTGACATTGCTAACTCCTCCTCAACTTTTTTTCTCTCATTGCTTATATATTATCTTATTGAAAACCTTTTATCTATACATAAAAAACACAAAACTATTTTATCTTATTTGTGTAAAAGTACAAACCTTGATACAAGCCTTCTCGTACCATTTTGTTGTTTATTGCATTTAATACCTCCCACTTTTTAAGACTCCACATCGGTCCTATGAGTAAATTTCTAGGAGCATCCCCTGTAAGTCTGTGAACAACTATATCTTGGCGCAGCATCGCTATTGATGTACAAACTATATCTACATATTCTTCCTTGTCCATAAACTTAAACTTATTCTGTTCATATAAATTAGCTAAAGGAGTATCATAAAGTAAATGAAGCAAGTGAAATTTTACACCTTGGATATCAATTTGTGATATATATCTTACTGTGTCTAGCATATTTTCTCTATTTTCATAAGGCAGCCCAAATATAGTGTGAACTACAACATCTATATTTCTTTTTCTAAGCCTTTCTACTGCATCTTCAAAAACTCCCAAATCATAACCCCTGTTTATTATTTTTGCAGTTTCATCATTTACAGTTTGCAAACCCAATTCTACCCAGACATAAGTTTTTTTACTAAACTCTTCTATTAAATCAAGTACATCTTCTTCCAAACAATCTGGACGTGTAGCAATAGCAAGTCCAACTACTCCTTTCTGCTGAAGTGCCTCACTGTATTTTTGTCTAAGAATGCTGCAGGGTGCATAGGTATTGGTGTATGCCTGAAAGTAAGCTATATATTCTCCATTCTTCCACTTTTTATTCATCATAACTTTTATATCTTCAAACTGCTTTGATATGGAATAATTTCTGTTTCCGGCGAAATCACCAGAACCTCTCTCGCTGCAAAATATACATCCACCGCTGCTTATAGTGCCATCTCTATTAGGGCAAGAAAAGCCTGCATCCAGTGATATCTTAAAAACTTTTTCTCCAAACTTATTTCTTAGGAAATAGTTTAAATTGTAATAAGGCTTATCTCCCCACATATTTCTATTATTAACGTTATCCAACTTAGTTTACCTCCTCTAAAAAGCAACAATATAATTATACCACCTGTATTGCAAAAATTAAGGCGTTATTTATTGCACTAATAATTATTTCAGCTACAATTTATAAACACCAGGAACCTTAAATCAGAGTAGAGAGTAAAGAGTACAATGCTGAAGGAACGATTTAAAAAAGCCATAATAAATCTTAGATTTATATGACTTTTTTAACGTGACGAAGCATTGTTACTTCGCATTATTTTACTCATTTTGTCTTTCTACTTTTTGAGTTTTTATGTTCCATTTCCACATTCCTGCTAATTTCTTCACAGAATAGTCATTTGCATACTTATCCTTAGGAGAACTTTCAAATATAAGATTTTCATCATCAAACATATTTACTTTTAAATCAACTTTTTCCTTTTGAAACCTTTTTTCTATATTCTCTGATAAAGGTTTCCCAGTCTGTATAGCATATATTTTAAAATTAGTACCATCACCACTTTTATATTGAACAGCAATATTTTTTTCATCTCTTGAAAATGCCATTTTTTGTACTTCTGAATCCTTATATACATCAATAGCCGTCAAAGCTTGTGCGGATACCTTCAATGGCTGCAAATCATCTTGAGTACTTCCCATTCCTTCAATTTGACTCACACCACTGGTTCCACCTTGACCTCCGCCACCTCCTTGATCTGAGCCACCAGACTGCTGCTGCAAATCAGTTATTGGACATACTGCTACAAATGCATTTGCTCCCTGCGTAGATATGGCTATATTATCACCTGTATATGATAGATTTATATTTTTAAAACCATCTTTAGATACCTTTAACTTATCTATATTAGCAATATCGCTTTTTTGAAAATAATATTCTGGAATACCTCTTAAATTAATAAGAACATTGCTCATTGCCTCATCTCTTGCTCTTACCATCAAGCTTCTTTTATATATATATACTTCTTTCTCATTATTTGTCTCTATGCTATCTATAACATAAGCACCTTTTTCTTTTTTTACTTTAAAAGTATAAACATCTGTGCTGGAATATGGTGATGTTTCATCAACACTAATCACATTGGCCTTTATATTTGCCTTTGTTCCCATTTCAGTCGAATCCATAATCTTATATCCAGTTATCTTAAGGCTAGGTTCATTTTGCTTTTTAACCTTGCTTTTAAAATCCTTACTATACATATAATCCATACTTGTAAAATCATTTTTCATGTAATACTTAATATAACTCTCAACCAATTTATTGGCTTTTGTAATTTCAAATTCATTTACGTTTGTAATTTTATCTTTTTTCTTAACACATCCTGTGAGATTGAAGATAAAAAACAAAGATATAAAAAAACAAATTATTTTTTTCATATATACTGCCTCCAATATATATTTTTAAATTCCATTAATGACATAAATTTTTATCAATATTTCTTTAATTACGGTTATATTTTTATATATAGTTTGTCACAAAGTTTATAATCGTAATCATTATTTTCTTTTAAATCTATATACATATATAGAAACATTTTCTTTGGAGGATATATTGGGTTATGAACAGCCTAAAAAGTAATTTAAAAGTAATTTTCCAAATTGCAGCTGTCTTTATAGGTACAATCGTTGGAGCTGGACTAGCTTCTGGACAAGAAATCTCTCAATTTTTTACCATATACGGAAACAAAAGTTTTTTAGGTCTTGTAATATGTACATTACTATACATAGTTTTAGGAAATATAATAATAAAGTTAAGTAAAAATTTTAAGCTTAATTCCTATAAAGAACTGATAAGTCTTGTTAGTCCTGGAATATTAGGAAATATAATTACTATCATTGTAAGTTTTTTCATGCTTAGCAGTGCAGCTATAATTCTAGCCGGAAGCGGATCTTTATTAGCCGAATTTTTTAAAATTCCAAAACTATTTGGAACTATTATAATGATAACTTGTACTCTATTTGTTCTATTTAGAAATACTGCAGGAATTATTGAAATAAATTCAATAATAGTTCCTATATTAATTACAGTTATATCATTAGTATTTATACTCTATTTTCTATTTTCAAACAATATAGAGCCCATTCATGCCTCTCAATTTATTGTTTACAAAAAAAACTGGCTTATTTCTAGTATTCTATATTCAGCCTTCAATATACTATGTTGTTCTGGTGTTCTTGTACCTTTAAGTACAGAAAAAGAATACAGCAGTTTTATTCATTTAATTTTAGGCATAGCTTTAGGTTCTTTGGCACTTTTACTCATTTCTTCAATGATAAATCTAATGTTAATACTAAATTTGCCTTACACTTTAAAATATGAAATACCTTTGCTGTACATCTCAAGCAGGTTTGGCAAAATGATTCAATTCATACTCCTTATTACAATATGGTGTGAAATGCTGTCCACTGAAATTTCAGATATATATAGTATTGCCAAAAGCATAGAAAATAGTTTTTTAAAATTTTCATATAAAAAATCTATAATAATAGTAATAATCATTGCACTCCCTATTTCACAAATAGGTTTTAAAAATTTAATTTCAGTTTTATATCCTGCTTTTGGCGTCGTAAGTGTATTTTTTATGATACAATGTAGTTATTTCTATGTTAAGCATAAATAAAAATTTACTACCTATAAGCTTTAAATATGATAAATTTTTTAAGCATTTAAATTTGTCAATTATAGAGTAGAGAGCAAAGAATAGAGTTTAAAGCTTTCATGTAGTTTACTATATACCATAAAAAGAGGAGTTGTTTTAAATTGACCGATTTACTTTCAGAATGTAACTTATGTCCTAGAAAGTGTGATGTTAATAGATTAGATGATAAATTAGGCTTTTGCTTATCGGGAAAAAACATAAAAATTTCAAGAGTTTCTCTTCATAACTGGGAAGAGCCTTGTATTTCTGGAACAAAAGGATCAGGCACCGTATTTTTTTCAAACTGTAACCTTAGATGTGTATTTTGCCAAAATCATACTATAAGTCAGGAAGGCTTTGGAAAAGAAGTTTCAATAGAAAGACTTAGCGAAATTTTTTTGGAACAGCAAGCAAGAGGTGCTCATAATATAAATCTTGTAACACCAACTCATTATGCTTATCAAATAATTAAAGCAATAAAATTATCAAAGAAAAATGGTTTATCAATACCTATTTTATATAATTCAAATGGATACGAAAATGTTGAAACACTAAAAATGCTCAAAGGCTATATAGACGTTTATCTTCCTGATTTGAAATACTTTAATGACAAGTATGCTATTAAATATTCAAAGGCACCAAATTATTTTAAAATAGCTTCTAAAGCTATAAACGAAATGGTATCTCAAGTTGGTACTCCTGTATTCGATGAGAACAACTTAATAAAAAAAGGCGTTATTATAAGGCATTTAATGCTTCCCGGTCTTCTTTTTGATTCAAAAAAGTAATTGACTATATTTATAATACCTTTGGGGATTCCGTTTATATAAGCATAATGAATCAATATACGCCTATGTTTAATGCTGAAAAATATCCAGAAATAAATAAGCCACTTAACCCAAAACACTACGATGCACTTATAGATTACAGTTTATCTATTGGTGTTAAAAATGGCTTTATACAAGAAACAGGAACAAACTCAAAAGACTTTGTACCTGAGTTTGATCTCCGCGGATGTTAATTTGATCAAATTAAGTTAATACTACACGAACACAAGTGAAGGGTTTTAACTTGCTTCGCTTGCCAAAGATGAATTTTTCGGCTAAAGCCAAAAGTGAAGGTAATTTTTCCTACGTTTCTCTACGGAAAATAAATAAATTAAAAATTTTCCGTAGAGAAACGTAGGAAAATCAACCTTCACTCTACTCTTTACTCTATATTTTATATTTTTTAAGGTCTCCCTTAAAGTTTTCTGCAATCTTTTTAAACTCATCTATACCCTCAGTAAGCTTTCCTATCTGAGACATATATTCTGTAACACTAGCACTTACCTCTTCTGAAGAAGCTGAATTTTCTTCTGATATAGCTGCAATGGCCTCTATATTTTCATAGATTTTTGATATTGAATTTGCTTCATTGTTTAACTTTTCAACAGTTTCAATCATTGAATCTGCAACTGACTTAGCTGAAGCATTTGCATCCTGGCTTAATTTTCTTACATTTTCTAAGTTTGAAGTTTCATTTTCAAGTACATCATATTGTGTTTCTATTTTTCCAACAAGTTCACCGATGTCAGTTACAAAGCTTTCAAGATTAGAGTTTATCTTTTGAACTGCGTCTTTGGTCTCTTCTGCAAGTTTTCTTACTTCTTCTGCTACAACTGAAAATCCTTTGCCCATTTCCCCTGCTCTTGCTGCCTCTATAGATGCATTAAGTGCTAAAAGATTTGTTTGATCTGATATTTCAGCTACTATAAGCACAATATTATTTATATCTTTAGCTTTGCTTGAAAGTTCTAAACCTTTGCTTTTTACTTCTTGGAATTTTGTAAGACTTTCAAGAATATTTTTACTTGTAGTATCAACACTCTTATAACTATTATTTATCTTATCTATTGTTTCCTCAAGCTGCCTCTTGTTTGTATTTTCATTTTCAACTACTTGATTTAATGATTCAATATTGCCGTTAAGAACTGTTACACTATCCTGAGTATTTTCAGCTTGACTTACAAATGATTCTGATACCTGTTCAACAACTGTGGATATTTGACCTGAAGTTTCTTTCATAGAATCAGATATGCCGCTAACATTGCCTACAAATGCATTCATTTCATCTGTTAATCCTTTAAAGCCAACAAAATTAGCAGTCATAGCTTTTATGTAATTTCCTAATTCATCATATAGCTGTTCCCAAAAATCACCGGTGACTATGTTACCATTAACAGTAAAATTATTATTTTTTAAGTCTTGTATAGTTTCGCTTATAATTTTTTTAGGCCCTGTCATAATTTCAGCAGCAACAAATGCTGATACTGAAGATATTAAAGCTGCTATAATTGCCTTTATGTAATTATTCAGCCCCATTATAGGAATAAACGTTACTATGGATACAATAAATGTAAATATTCCAACCTTAGCACCAAAACTTTTTATAAATCCAAATGATAAAAGTTTATTAAATCTAAAAGTTTTCTTATAGTAAATATCTTTATCAAAAGTTATTTTTATTTTTACAAAATCATCACCTTGCTCCAAGATATCGCATTTAATTTCCTCATTAAAAAATTTAGCGCTTCCTTTTAGCATTCCTTGAAGGTAGTCAAACATTCCGCGTTTTGATTTATACAAAAAAACTGCTTTTCTTTTTGATATTGGATTTATAGTTATTAAAGGTGGCTTCGCACCAGGAAACTTTTTTGTCATGACAACATGGACATCAAACATGGATTTTAAAAATGAAAACAAATTTTCATGCTCAAAGAAAGCAGGAAAGCTATCAAAAAAAGCATTTATATTATCTTCTCCTATGCTTTCCCATATTTCCTTTTTATCTTTATCAACCCTGCTAGATATAATTTCAATTAATTTATAAACCGTACTATCCTGTACATCCTCCATTGGAGAAAATATCTTGTCTCTTCCAAGTCCACACTCCTCAAGTGCATTCTTAGCAATATCTTCACCATACAGTTTTTTACATGTATTAACCCATGTACCAACTACAGTACCTTTCATTAAATTCCCCCCAATCAATTTCTTCTTACTTAAATTATACATATAATCACTTGTTTTTTGAAGCCTTTTATTTCCAAGTAAACGTTTCCTTCAAATAATTAATAATTTTTTTTATCTAATAATAAATCTCAAAAGCAAAGAGCAAAGTACAGAGTACAATGAAGGTTAATTTTCTACTACTGCACAAGATTTTTAAACTTAATGCTGCAGCCTGTTTATAAGTATGGCTAAATAATTACATTTGAAGATTTCCACAGTAAAACGAAGAAAAATCATCCTTCACTCTACCCTGTACTCTTAATATAAATTACTTGTAAGACCTTGTTAAATAGATTTTAAAACTTTCAATCAGTTTCCCCATAATATAATTAGTCTTCTGGATACTTCATAGTTGGTACACGACCGTTTCTATATATATACGGTGGGACAAAAATTTTTTCATGATATTCTTCAAGTTTTTCACTTCTTCTAAGTTCCCCTATTTTTGTAACTGCAACATATATATCTGAAATTCTATACCAAGTAGGATAATCAACAACGCCAATTGCAGGCATTGAAAATATCTTTTGAAATTGTGTTACTGCATTCTTAGTTGCTTCATTATAATATGCGCTAACTGCAACTTTAGGAATGGCTGGATAATTTACAGAAATCCTATTTAAATAGGTTTGAATGGTTCTTACCGGCTGCCCTGTTGATCCAATTTTCAAAACATATCCAGGATAAGATTCTGGTATTCCTGTTACCTTTTTAGCAGTAACAAACTGGACATCCGAGCCATAAAAGTTTCTAATTATTTCTGGAGCCTTTTTACCTTGATCACCTAAATACTTACTTCCCCATTGAGTGAGCCATCCAGGACAACTTACATTTTTGCCATCACAAAACTGAGTTAAAAGTGGCTGCTTTGCCCCAGGTCGTTTTATATAAGTTGAAAATATCTCATCGACTACGTTGCTAATGCTTTTATATATGTTTCTTCCATAATTAAAAGCCTGATCAAAAGCTGTTGAATTAGTTATTGTAAAATTCTTACCTTTGCCTCTATACCATTCTGTATACACTCTATTTAGAACAAAAGATATTATACAAAGCACGTTAGCTCTTATTGTGCTTTCTGGCCAGGTTGAAAATATCTCACAAGATGCAACATTTTTTATATAATCCATAAACCGTAATGTATAATTAGGTGCTGCCTCATCTGGTCCCCCAGTATGCACTACAATATACTGTGGAACAACAGGCTCTGGCAATACAACAAAACCACTTGGTGGAGGTGGCAGCGGCTTATTAGGATCTTCCGGTATCTTTGGAGGATACTTTCCAACCAATGTATTAGGTTTTATATCTATAATTTCTTCCTGCCTACTTTGCATAGGCGTTTGAGGTGTTAAATTACAATTTTGAATTGCTAAACTGTCTGGCATGATTTGACAGCCCTTTACAAATAATGTTTTAAAATTTGGCGCATCTACCCTTATGTCACAAAAACTATATGGCACTTTATCGGTTGGATTCATTGAATATTCTAAAGGCGGTGTAGTAAGTTCAACATTCCCTGTAAGTCCTGAGCTATCCGTATTTGCAACCTGCTGCTTTGTTGGTTTTGCAACGCCATCTGTTTGTGTTATAGTAACTTTAGCCTTATCTATAGGTACATAATTATCTCCTCTAAATACTTGTATTTGAAGTTGACCATTAGCCATTTATTTACATCCTTAATATTATTTATATTAATAGTATACACAGGTATCATATTATATGTCACATTACTTTTTTCGGATATCTTATAAATACACCTCTTGATATTCTTCCTCTTTGGCTTTGAAAAACGCCATTTAAATCTAAAATTCCATAGCCTATATCCCTATTAGGATATGTTTGCCCTGGCATTTGATATGCACCTCTTATAATATAGGTTCTAATTTCTGCCGCATGCATATTTCTATTATTTCCATCTACTATTCCCCATTGTAAAATTAGTGCTACTGCACCAGCTAAAACAGCAGAAGCCGCACTACTTCCACTTAAAGTTTGAGTGTTCCCTTCAGTTCCAACACATGGAACCTCATATCCTCCAGTAGCAACATCTGGTTTTATTCTGTCATCCCTTGTATACCCCCTACCTGACGCTGCCATAAGTGTTTTATTATCTTGATTATAATAACTGCAGGTTATTACTTGATTACTAGTCGATGGAAGAGTAAGTGTAGTATACTGAGATGGATTTAAAAATCTAGTGTCTTGCTCAATCAAAGGTCTTTGTGGTATCCATGCATCATATCTCCCATCAGTTATAACATCTCCTATAAGATTTAATTTCCATATACCAGGTTTTATATCTCCTATAAATATTCGTATTAATTCATCCCCTGTAAGAGATTCTGGAAAATAATATCTAACATTGATAGTGCTTCCTTCATAAACTAATTTATTTATGATATCTCCTTTTGACTTTGCTGGTATTTTTTCTATGATTTCTCCCGATGGAGATACAATGCTAATTGATAATTTATCTGGTTTATGTCCCCATATTTGAACTACTATTGAATTTTCATTATTAGCTACTTTAAGTTCAATTGTTTTTTGATCTCCAGTTTTAGCTATTGTCCCTGAAGTATGAGTATCAGCATCCCCTTCATTTCCTGTACCTGTAACAACTGCTACTCCTTTAATTTTAGATATTTCATCTATATACCTTTCAATAATTGAATTTCCATCATGTCCTCCCATATTAGCGCCTAGAGGTATATATATAACTAGTGGTTTATTAAGCTTTGAAGCTCTTTCAAATAAATATCTTATTGCTTGAATTAAATCGGTACTGCTAAACACTTGACACTTTGGATTTGTAACTCCTTCTCTAGCTAACGTGCTTGCTTTTGCAGTTTTAAGTTTTACAACCATAAAAGCACACTCTGGAGCTGCTCCTATATATTTTCCTCTTCCGCCTATTATACTTGCTGTACATGTACCATGGCCTATATCATCCTTCATTGGAACTTTACTGTATGGATCACCTTTATTTTTACTTAATTGTATAGCAGCATTCATATCCTCATAACTATATTCTGTGCCAAAATTAAATCCCTGTGGCTTATTTCCTGAAGTTCCTGTTTGATCCCATGCATTTAAAATTCTTGTAGTTCCATCTTCATTTATAAATTCCTCATTTAAATAATCTATGCCTGTATCTATTATTCCTGCTACAACTTCTCTTCCTGTAAGCATTAGGTATGGATTATTGTGAAATGAACTTATATTCGAGGTATCCAAAGGTGAAATTGCACATAATGTATACAGCACAGCTCTTTCTGCATACGTTATTTCAGTAACAGTGTTTAAAAGATCACTTATTTTATCTTGCCTAACAGTAATAACTGCATAATTATTACCAAGTGGAAATTGACATGCATAGTCTATCCTTGAAAATTCAGATGCTAAATCTCCTTCGTATTCAACTATAAAACTTTCGTAGTTTTCCGCAAGGTACAGTGCTCCGCAGTCAATCCTTGTAAGGCTTCTTTCACGTCTACTTCCAGAAGCTAATGCAAGACTTCTGCCCAAACACAAATTTCCATATCCAAAGGTTGGGTCTGGATACTTAACATCATTTCTATTTCTTGCTGAACCTTTTAACATATAATATTTCAGCCTATCGCCATACATGTATGGATCATTTTTAAGTACGATTCCCCACTGCATTAAAAGAGCTGATGCCCCAGATACTGAAGGTGTAGCCATAGAAGTTCCCGATAATTTATCATATCCACCACCCGGAATTGATGATTCTATTTTTTCACCAGGAGCCAATAAATCTGGTTTTGTAAAGCATCCTACTTGGCTTCCTCTTCCAGAAAAACTTGAAACAGCTCCAGTTAAATAATCATAGCTTCCAACAGTAAGTGCATTTTGAACAGTTCCTGGTATCCCTAAAGTATTATATACATCTGGTCTTAAAAATTTAGTTTGGGAGCTAAGCCCCTCTGATATGGGCATCCACATGTCATATCTATTTCCAATTCCAGAGGAAGTATATATAGTAATACTCCAGGTACCTGAAAGAAGATAATTGCCACTAGATATTAAGCTTATTAAAATTTCACCGTTCATGCTAAAAGGTTTTGGTCCACTATTATATATAAAGTAATTATCTGCCTGAAGCTTTCCATCTTTATATCCTTCCCTAACTTCAAAAACTCCCGTTGTATTTCCAGCAGGATTTTTCACTTCAATACTTATATCGGATATGAAGCTTTTATAAAGCTGCACTAATATATTTCTTTCTTCAGAAGCAACACTCATGGATATGGTCTGTCTATCTCTTAAAGTACCTCCAACATGATGAGCTCTATCTCCCTCATTTCCTGCTGCTATAACAAAGGTTATCCTTTCCAAATTGCATATAGTCTGTACATACTGTTCAAGAAGACTTGCTCCATCATGAGCTCCATCATTAGTGCTAAAACTAAGATTTATAACAAGAGGCAGGTTTTTTTCATTTGCTCTATCAACTAAAAATTTTACTCCCCTCATAAGTTGAGTACTCTTACCATAGTTTACCTTACCTTCTCCTGTCATTTTAACCATGGCTATTCTACTTTCATAGGCAACTCCATAATATCTTTCATTTATATTTCCATTACCACAAGCGATTCCAGCAACATGAGTTCCATGTCCTACGTCATCTCTTTCCGTGACTATAGTATAAGGATTTGGCGATGCTATAGCTTTATTTATATCATTATTATTCCACACTTTTCCTCCAGAACTTAAATCATAAATATAATCTATTCTGCTTTTTTTATTTTTATCTATAAAGGCTGGATGTGTATAATCTATTCCCGAATCTATAAAGCCAACAAGAACCCCACTGCCAGACAATTTATATACTTTCCATGCTTCATCTATGCAGCTAGCTCTATTGCTTTCTGAAAAACCCGTATACAAATTTTTAGGAAGCTCTGCATATTCTATTTGTGTTATTGTATTAACACTCTTAAGTTTATCTATTGGTATTGTTATTATCCCAAAGCTAAAACCTAAGTCTTCAAATGTTCCTCCAATGTTATTCACAGCTGAGTTCAATTTTGTTGGGTTATCCACATATTTTATTATTAATTCTACATTTTGTGGATTATTTTCATTTTTAAGCGAAAATAACTGGTTTCGTATTGGCGCAGGTACGTTTAAAAATAGGTCTAGAAAGGCATCATTATTTCTCACAACAACACTTCCTTAAAGTATTATAGATATACAACTTAAAAGGTTAAAATGACTAATACCAAATTTACCCTGCTAAACTGGAATTTATAAAGCAGAGTAGAAAGTAGAGAGTACAGAGAATGTACTCTTATGTTACATATATAATTTCTAGTTAAGCCAGTTTCACTATAATAAAATATATGAATTATAAATGAAAAAAAGACTGTGCATAGGTACTTTTTTTCAATACATATGCACAATCAATTTCTACTTTATTGCATACCCAATCAAATATAGCGCTGTCATTTTCTAACAGTTTAAAATCATTTATTTCTCTTCTCAAGTAAACTGAAATCCTTTGTAACGAGAAACTTCCAAGGCTCAAAACCAAAGGAATTAAGAGATAATCTTAGCACATAATGATATACTCTTTAAGTAGGCACATTATTGATATATAATATATATGATTGTATATAAGTATAAAATTTTATACCTGGATGTGATATTATGAGTAAAGATAAAAATATACGTATTTGCGTTGAATACGAACTTACTGAACTCGGCATGTCAATGGAAAAAATTGTTCAAGCTATGTATGATTGGTGAAAGATATATAAGGAGAATAATCTTATTACTTAAATTATAGTAAAAAAATAAGATTTCAGATAGTATTATAAATAAACCTTCTGAAATCTTAAATGAATTTTTAATAAGATTTTAGTTTTAATATAAATTATAGATTAAATTCAACCTTCTCTAACTTGCCTATAACTTTAATTTCCTTTATGTTTACAGTTTGTGTTTGAACATTTCCATTGTTACTTATTAAAAGTGCCTTAGTGTTATCTAATTTTTTAATTTGTCTTATAAATCTTTCTCCATTAAATTCCAAAAGGCATATTGAATTATTTTCAATTTCATGTATTATATGACCAAAGGCTATATCGTCCTTCATCATTCTAAATCCAGCCATATCATTATTTTCTATTTTAACAAAGAACACCTTATCGTGATTATAACCTTCAATTTTATTTGACACTACCGGAAGCTGCTTTGAACCAAGCTTTTTATTAAAATTATAATCATATATTGAAACTTCCTTCAATATTGAACTCATAGCATTTGTCCAAGTTTCATTAGCTTCAGTGCTTTTATTACTAAACGCAGTGTTTTTCTTCTCTTCTACTATTTCATCATTTAAGTCGTTCATGTTAATATCATTTATATCTTTTCCAAATACCTTTTTTATTCTTGCTATCAAGCTGTCATTTATAACTTTTTTTCCATTTTCTATTTCTTTAATAAAATTTTCATTTACTCCAAGCTTTTTTCCAAACTGCTTCTCACTAAGTTTAGCTTCTAATCTTATGTTCTTTACCTTTTCTCCTACTCTACTCATCTTATCATCCCTCTTACTTTGCGTTATATACATAATTTGCCTATAAGATTTAATTTAGTTAAAATATTTTTATTCCATTTAACTTTTTGTACAGAGTAGAAAGTAAGGAGTATTCACTCCACTTTTTACTCTCTACTGTGGTTTAAGGTTCTTAATATTTTCAAACTGCAAAAACTAAACAATTACTTATAACCGTTATCAATGTACCACTGTCTTTCTTCAATCATGTGTTCTATAAGATACTTTAATGACCAATTTTGAGAAACTGGTGTGACCTGTGCAAATATAGGTCTTTTATCTGATATGTCTTTTATAATTTGTATTCCCTTATCTATTTTTTTATCAGGAACATTATTAAACAGTACCAACTTTTCATCTGGCAATTTAACATCATAAGTTAAAATCTCAAGACCTTTTAATATATCACATATTTTCATTTGTGACATATTCTTATTTATTACCAATAAATCAGGCATCCTGTTTTTATGCAATAAATCTTTAATCTTTTGAATTTCTTCTTCAGTATAACCATATATTAGTATTTTACTGTTGTTCTCCATAAAGCCCCTTCTTTCTTTAATACATATTTTTTACTGGTGAATAGTTTCTTCATGCCATACTATATTTACCTCTAGGCTTTTAACTTTACTATCAAAATTTAATATTATACATCCACCTGGCAAAACAAAAATTCTTTGTTCTTTAAATATCTCTTTTCTATTAGATTTTACCACACAAAAAATTTTTAATTTCAATACAATCATCGAAATTTTTAGTAAAACTACAACTTATATTTAAATCATCATTCTCAGCTTCATAGTTTTCTTCTCCTATGAGCACTTCTAGCTTATTATCATTATCACAAAGAATTACTTCAAGTTTTTCAATAATATATATTAAATTTCCATTTTTAGGATTCACAAATTTTAAAGAGTTATATAATTCATCATATGAAATTTTTATGGACTTTTCTTTTATTTCACTGTTATTTAAGTACATATTACACTCATTAACTTTTCCACAAGCAAAAACTTTCATTTTTTAAATCACCTTATTTCCATAGTTATATTATATAGTTTGTAGTTGAGCTAGTTTCACTATATACAAATAAACCTCTAATACTAATAATTTATTCAAACAACTATGTTATGGTGAAATAAAATTGAATGCTATGATTTAAATATGCTGCTATTTGCTAAGCAGCTTGTAACTCAATTCAACCATCTCATTATTAAGAGAATTAAATATTTCAATCGCTCCCTTTTCTTCTTTATTATTTAGTATATTACAAGATTGAAGTTTTCTTTTAAGCTGTTTTATAGTTCCTTCACTTCCATCTATAATTGGAATACTATCATTCACAACTTTAGAAATTTCCTCTTGAATAAATGGATAATGAGTGCATCCAAGTACAATAGCTGCAATTTTATCATTTTTGTATGCAGCCAATTTCGTTTCAATATAATTATTCACAATTGGTCCATCAAAATACCCATGCTCTATTATTTCCGCAAGCCCTGCGCAAGGTACTGGAATCATTTCAGCAGTATCCTCATATCTTTTCATCAAATTCATAAATTTATTTTCTTTTAAAGTTACAGGTGTAGCCATAACTATTACCTTTCCGTCTCTTTTAAGCTTTATTGCGGGTTTAAGTGCTGGCTCAATCCCTATAACTGGCATGTTTTTATATCTTTCCCTAAGATCATTTATTGCTGCACTTGTAGCAGTATTGCACGCAACGACAATTGCCTTAACTTGTCTATTTATAAGCTTCTCTGCAACTTCAAATGCTAATTTTTTTATTTCCTCAACACTCTTTTCTCCATACGGTGCATTTTTAGAATCTCCATAATATATAAAATCCTCATTGGGTAGCTGCTTAACCGCTTCTTTAAGAACACTTATACCACCAACACCAGAATCAAAAACACCTATTGGTTTATATTTATTTTCCAAGAATATCACCTCTAATAGAGTGAGACCACCGCAAATCTTAAACTATATATGCTTCAAAATCCAAAGCTTAAAAGAATTATGGTGCATATATAGTTTTCAGTTACACTGATTTCACTATAATTCATACCTCATAATTATACAACATATATCACCTTTTTCACTACATAATAATAACCTTTTTAATATTTTTGTTTCCATATATTGAAAACTATTCAATATTATATTAATATTAGTATATACATACTTTACTTACCTATTAAAATTAATTTAATTAGTCTTTATATGTACTAAAATCATGGCTTAAGCAGATAAATATATATAAATTCATAATAATTTTGTATAAATTAAGTCATTCTAGTCTATAATTTTTTAATAATATTTCGAATATTATATAAGTAATAGTTTAGTTACTAAGATAGGCAATAGATAAACCATTGAATGAGTAAACCTACAAACCCAACATATGGGAGGGATTAAATTGTATAGAAATACTAAAATCAAATACTTGAAAGTATTAATTATAAGCAATTACAATATAAACCAAGATTATCTAATAAAATTATTATCGCATATAAAATTTAATAATATGTACCTAGAAACCACCTCACTAAACCTAATAGAAGATTGTAAGGAATTTATAAATAGTAATCCTGATACTGCTTTAAGTATTATAGATTTAGATGATAATGATGATGTAAAGGCTTTCAGATTAGAACTGATTAATTATATAAGAAATGTACTAAAAAACAAGACAATGCGAATTATATTAAAAGGAACCTTTTCCAAAAAAGATGCTTCAACAACATACGCTTTAAAATACAATATTAATGGTTTTATAAATAACGAGGCGTTAGATAATGATTCAGTTACGGCTTGCATATTAACATGCCTTAGAAATTTTCAAGATTTATATACCATGAATAAAAACAGAAAGGGTCTTGAACAAATAATAAAATCATCGTCTACGCTTTTTAGGACTCAGTCTATGAAAAAACTTTCACTCATGGTATTAAATCAATTATCTTCCATAATATCCTCAAAAACATTGTCTTCTTTTATGTTAACTAAATCACAAAACAATTTTTACTTTCTCTGTGGAACTGGTAAATATGGTTCACATCTTATAACAAATAATATACCCTCAGATATTATTGAAAAGTTATACGATGCTGAAAACTTTAAAAAAAATAGATATTTTGATGATTACTTTATTATCTTTTTGGGAGAAGATGAAGCAAACCAGAACATAATTTATTTTGAAATTCCGCAGCCATTATCTTCAATTACAATTGATTTAATAGAAATATTTTGCACAAATATCTCCGCTGCTATAAATAATATGCATCTTAATCAAGAATTAGAAACAACTGAAAAAGAATTAATTTTTACTCTTGGTGAAATATCCGAAGCACGTTCAAGAGAAACAGGTCATCATGTAAAGCGTGTAGCAGAATATTCTAAAATTTTGGCTCTTAGCTATGGCTTGTCACACAAAGAAGCAGAACTAATACGTATGGCTTCTCCTATGCATGATGTTGGCAAGCTTGCAATACCGGATTCTATCCTTAACAAACCTGCAAAACTAACAAAGGAAGAATTTGAAATTATGAAAACCCATTCAAGAATAGGATATGAAATGTTAAAGAAATCCAATAAAAGACTAATGAAAAGTGCTTCAATTATCGCACTCGAACATCATGAAAAATACAATGGTACTGGCTATCCTTATGGACTATCTGGAGAAGACATTCACTTATATGGTAGAATAACTGCTGTAGCTGATGTATTTGATGCTCTTGGAAGTGACAGAGTTTATAAAAAGGCTTGGGAACTAAGCAAAATTATAAACTATTTCAAAGAAGAAAGCGGCCAGCACTTTGATCCTAAAATAGTTAAAATATTTTTTAAGAGTTTACATCAGATATTAGAAGTAAGAGACAAATTTCCTGATATTTAACTCTTTCACAACTAAAATTCCGTAGGTACGGAGGAATTTTTTACTTGAACTACCGTGTGGGAGAAGAAATAGTGCTGAAGAAATGATTTAAAAAAATTCTAATAAATCTTGATAAAAAAATCGTAAAATACTTAGATATTTCAATTGTCTCAGCATCTTTTCAGCGAGTATAAACATATACGAGGTTTGGGCTTTGCCCTTATCCTTCTATAACCCAAAGCAAGCACTATTTTAAAATAGCCACCAAGATTTATAGAATTTTTTTAATATTTCAAAGCACTATTTCTTCGCCATTTCTTTTGATTTTTCAGTGCATTTATCAACGGCTCCCATAATGGAGGCTCTAAAATTACTTTTTTCAAGATAATATACAGCTTCTATTGTAGTTCCTCCAGGAGAGCATACTTGATCTTTAAGTTCTCCTGGATGTTTCTTTGTTTCAAGTACCATTTTTGCCGCACCTAAAACAGACTGAGCTGCAATTTTATATGCCTTTTCCCTCGGCATTCCTTGAAGCACAGCACCATCTGCCATGGCTTCTATAAACATGTAAACGTAAGCCGGTGATGAACCACTAAGCCCAGTTATAACGTCCATTAATTTTTCATCTATAACCTCTGTTCTTCCAAAGCTATCAAACAATTCTCTTATCAAGTCAATTTCCTCATCGTGCACATTATCTGATGCACATAAAGCCGTCATGCTTCGCCTACAAGCGCTGGAGTATTTGGCATAGTTCTTATTACTTTTACATCATCACTTTTGAAAAACAATCTTACCTTATCTATAGATATACCTGCTGCTATAGTAACAATTATTGCTCTTGGACTTACCTCTTCCTTTATTTCTTTAATAACATCTCCGTATTTATTTGGTTTCACTGATAAAATTAATATATCTGAATTTAAAGCAACTTTCTTATTATCCTTAGTTACATTTACACCGCATTCCCTTTTAATGTTTTTAAGCTTCTCTTCCGATGGATTGCTTACAATTATATTTTCAGGTGAAACTTTTTCCGATTTAACAATTCCCTTTATCATTGCCTGCGCCATGTTTCCGCATCCAATAAAACCTATTTTCTTATACATAGTTTATCACTCCTTGAAAATCATCAATTTTTTGTGCTATAATCTAAAAATAATATATACATGATTATACACCTACATAGAGTTTATATAAAACTTATTTTACAAATACATTTAAATAATAAAGGGGGCGTCAGTTATCTGAGGGCTAAAGATATAGCATCTAAAACTTAGAATTTATCTGTAATAAAATACTATCTTCTCAACATTTTATTGCACATAAATTTTCTTAGTTGAAGTAATATATCCTAACTATAGAATTATATTATTTCATAAAACAGTATAATTTATGCAGCCACTTACATAACTAATTTAAATGAACGATAGAGAAAATTATCTCGGCAGAGTACGTAAGGTAGTAATAAAAGTAGGCAGTTCAACTATAACACATCCAAATGGTCTCCTAAATCTATACAGAATAGAACACCTTGTAAGACAAATTTCGGATTTAAACAATAGAGGACTAGAAGTCGTTTTAGTAACCTCTGGAGCTATAGGGGCTGGTTTTAGGAAACTTGGTTTTAAAGAAAAACCCAAAAGTATTCCAGAAAATCAGGCTGCAGCTGCTGTTGGGCAAGGAATTTTAATGCATACATACGAAAAATTCTTTTCTGAATACGGTCAAACTGTAGCTCAAATTTTGATAAATAGAGAAGATATTTTTAATGAAGAACGATTTGAAAATGCTCAAAATACCTTTTCCGAACTTCTAAAAAAAAGCATCATTCCTATAGTAAACGAAAATGATGCCACAATAGTAGAAGAAATTAAATTTGGAGATAACGACACTTTATCAGCACATGTTGCCTCATTAATCGGCGCGGATCTCCTTATTTTACTATCAGACATTGATGGCTTATACAATTGCAATCCTAGAACTAATCCAGATGCAATTCTTATAAGCAAAGTAGACGAAATAACAACTGAAATAGAAGATTCTGCTGAGGGAGCAGGCTCTAATCTAGGAACTGGTGGAATGTTTACAAAAATTAAAGCTGCTAAAATTGCAACTGAAGCAGGTGCATCAATGATAATAGCTAACGGTGAAGCCCAAAATGTAATAGTAGATCTACTTAATTATAAGAATATAGGAACCTTATTTATTTCACATCATAATTAAAATGGGAGGAATTTAAATGGAATTAAAAGATCACATTATAAAAATGGCTTCCTTATCAAAGTTGTCAGCGAAAAAGCTATCTTATGCGGATACAAACACTAAAAACAAAGCTCTTTTAATGATGAGTGATGCTATCTTAAAAAACAAAGATTATCTAATATCTGAAAATGCAAAAGATATTAAATTGGCTAGAGAAACTGGACTTTCCGAATCTTTTATTGACAGATTAACTCTCACCGAAAAAAGAATAAATGAAATGGCTCAAGGTCTTAAAGATACAGCCACTCTTCCTGATCCTATTGGTGAAGTAGTAAAAATGTGGAAAAGACCTAATGGACTTCGAATAGGTCAAACAAGAGTTCCTATTGGAGTAATAGGCATAATTTATGAATCAAGACCAAATGTAACTGTTGATGCTGCTGCCTTATGCATAAAATCAGGAAATGCCGTTATACTTAAGGGTGGTAAGGAAGCTTTAAACTCCAATTTAGCAATTGCTAAAATCATAACTGAAGCAGCAACTAAGGCTGGTCTTCCTGAGGGAAGTATACAACTTATAGATGCTGGTGGCAGAGAAGCAGTAAACATATTAATGAAGTTAAATGATTATATAGATGTAATTATACCAAGGGGCGGCGGAAACCTCATAAAAAACGTTGTGCAAAATTCAACAGTTCCAGTTATACAAACAGGAGTTGGAAACTGCCATGTTTATGTGGATAAAGATGCTGATTTTTCAATGGCAGAAAACATAATTGTAAATGCAAAAGTACAGCGTCCTTCTACCTGCAATGCTATGGAAACTCTTCTAGTTCACAAGGATATTGCAAAGGAATTCTTACCTCGCATATGTGAAAAGTTAAATTCCTTCCATGTAGAAATAAGGGGTTGTGCTAAAACTAGTGAAATAGTTAAAACAGTTAAAATAGTACCTGCTTCAGACGAAGACTTCGCAACAGAATTTTCAGACTTAATCTTATCTATAAAAGTAGTTGACTCTATAGATGAAGCTATTGATCACATATTTAAATACGGTACAAAGCACTCAGAGGCAATAATAACAAATAATTATGCTAACTCTCAAAAGTTCTTAACTGAAGTTGATGCTGCTGCCGTTTATGTAAATGCTTCGACACGTTTCACCGACGGCGGACAATTTGGTTTTGGTGCAGAAATTGGAATAAGCAATCAAAAGCTTCATGCAAGGGGACCTATGGGACTTAACGAACTTACAACTCTTAAATATATTATATATGGGAACGGACAAATAAGGGAATAGGAGATAATTATGCAAAAGGTTAAACTTGGTCAAATGATTAGATTTCAAAGTGATCATTACATTTCACTAGAAAAAGGTGGAAAAATATTAGTAAAAAAAGGCGATACTGCAAGAGTCATAAAAAAAGTTGATGAAAAAACTGGTGAAATAATGTACCTTACAGGAGAAGCGAAAGGTAAATATCAAAACCTAATGCTGCAGGTAGAAGACGACTTAGATGCAGATGCTATTGCAAAGCAGATTTTAAATGACATTCAAAATGGTTAACTATAGATTTTAAGTTCATCCCTACAAACTGGAAGTTGTAAAGCAGAGTACAGAGTACAATGAAGGTGGATTTACCTTTTGCTTCGCTTAGGTAAATCTTATAATGGTGCTAGTATAATATTGTAGACACGAAAGACCGAACACATTAAAATATAGATAAGAGAAGGATGTGTTTATATGTTAATAGAGAAAAAGCAATATACTAAACCCTGCAATATTCATTTTAAATGTTTTAAATGTAATAAGTATAATTGATTTAGATAGTACAAAGTTTAAATTGACTATCTAAAGTTAAATAAAAAAAGTGGAAGAAGAAAATAACATAGTAATATATGATTCAAATATTATGTTCGAAGGATTATGCAGTAAATGCAGGGAGGAATTAAAATGCCAAGACCAACAAAATTTAGAAGAGTAGAATTTTTTCCAGAGGATACTTATTTTGTTCCATGGGGTAAGCCTAAATGCGAGATTGAAGAAATAGTATTAAAAGTAGAAGAACTTGAAGCAATGAGGCTTAAGGATATTGAGGAGCTAAATCAAGAAGAGTGTGCTGATAGAATGCAGGTATCAAGGCAAACTTTTCAAAATATTATTGATAGTGCCAGAAAAAAGATAGCTATAGCTTTGACAGAAGGGAATGCTATAAGGATAAGTGGTGGTAATTACAGAGCAACATTTTGTAAGTTTAAATGCTTTAATTGTGGGAATGTATATGAAATAAACTATGAGCAGGATAAATATAACTGTCCTGTTTGCGGTTCAGATAAAGTTATGTGCAGTAAAAAGGCAGATTTTTTGCACAAAATGGTGTAAAACTACAGAGTAATTAATTTAATTGTTTATTTTCAGAAAATTATATTGATAAAGTAATTGACCATTATATGCTTTCAGATATGTTTGAGTAGATATAAATTTATAAGGATGGTGAAATATATAAAACTATATTTTGCAGCACCATTATTTTGTGATGCAGAAAGAGAATTTAATGAAAAAATAACTAATCAGATTGAAAGATTAGGATATGAAGTGTTTTTACCTCAAAGAGCCAATATTGATTTAGATGAAAAATGTTCAAGAGAAATAACCAATCATGAAAAATCAAAATTTATATTTGAATTAGATAAAAAAGAAATGTTTAGCTCTGATATATTTCTTTTTGTATTAGATGGTAGAATACCAGATGAGGGAGCCTGCGTTGCATTAGGAATGTGTTATATGCACAAAAGTTTAGTAAATAATAATAAATTGTTAATAGGATTACAAACTGATAAAAGAGGTGCATATAAATATTCCAAATTAAATCCAATGATAGAGGCATCTATGAATTGCATTTTTGAAAGTGTCTCTGAATTATTAGAGTTTTTAAAAAATAAAATTATATCAGAGTAATTATAAGCCAATAGAGTGATGAGGTGAATCTTATGTTTTCTGAAGATTATACTGACACAGTAATTGAACATTTTATGTGTCCAAGAAATGTTGGAATAATAAAGGATGCAAATGGAGAAGGAACAATAGGAGATCCAGGATGTGGGGACTCTTTATGTATATATATTAATGTGAAAAATAATATAATTGATGATATTAGTTTTTTAGTTTTTGGATGCCCTGCTTCAATTGCAACAAGCAGCATGACCACAGAACTTGTAAAGGGAAAAACTACAGAACAAGCATTAAAACTAACAGAAGATGATATAGTAAATGCGCTTGGCGGATTACCTGAAAATAAGAAGCATTGTTCAAATCTTGGGGTTAAAGCATTAAGAAAAGCTATTGATGACTATTTTGCTAAAAGTATTCATAAAGAAGAATAGTATAAAAAACAAAGTTTACACAAAATAAGACAGGAGGTGTTTTATTTTGGAAATAACTTTATCACAAAAAGGAAGAATGTTACTAGAAGATCAAAAAGTCATGAACAAATTTTGTATACAAAAGTATAATAATTATGCAAATCAAGCAAAAGATAATCAATTAAAACAAATATGTAAGGCTAATGAGCAAGTCGAAAAAATCATCTTGACACTATTAATCAATTGCTAAGTGGTAAGATTCCTGATATGAACCAACAGCAAAATCAAAATATTCAGCAGAATATTGGTAGTATTCAAACTAAGGAAAATAATTTATCTGATAAGGATATATGCTCAGATTTATTAATGACAGAAAAATATGTTTCAGGAACTTATGATACTACAATTTTTGAATTTAGAGATACTAATGTTCGTGATATATTAAATCACATACAAAAAGAAGAACAAAAGCATGGAGAATCTATATTTAAGTATATGGAAAGTAAAAGAATGTATAATGTACAATAAATTTTAAAATTTTAATAAAGCACAAAAGAAGGTTATGCACAAAATGAGATATTCTTTTGTGCTTTTATTTTAAGAAGTAATATTTAATTAACAAAATATAATATACGTAAAAAATAATTTTACTCCAAATCTAGGACTTAAGACTAGGTATCTTCCAGTGCTTTTAATTGGCCTAGTTGTAAATTTGATAAACACAAATTGTGCTTTTGTTTATAGCATTATATATAGAATAAAACTTAAAAATTGGACAAGTTTAAATGGTAATATAATTACTAGAGAATTAAGTGAGCTTGTAATATTTGTTTGAAAATACGTCTGTCTTTTATCAAATGGTATAACTACATTATACAATACCTCATAATGAGAGATAACATGATAGATAATGCTAAAGATATATCAGAATTATTAAAGGTATTAGCAAACGAAAATAGAGTAATAATTGTTTGCTATCTATTAGAATCGTCAATGACAGTAAGTGAGCTTCATAAAAGGATGAATAATCTTACACAGCCAGCATTATCACAGCATCTAGCTATTTTAAAAGCTCATAGAATAGTAGATTCATATAAAAATGGACTTTCTATTACATATTCTATACATGATGATAGGATAAGAAATATAATAAAAAATTTAAGAGAAAACATTAATTTATATTAAGATTAAATATTATTTAAATATGAACAATGGGGGTGGATCTTATGAAAAAGATAGGAATTATTATATGTGGACGCTATCAGAACTGTGGTGGAGGAAAATGCTTTAGAGCTTTAAGGGAACGTGTAGGAGGGTTTTCAATCTACTCGCAAGAAGAAGAAGTTGAAATAGTTGGATATTCGTATTGTGGGGGATGTCCAGGTGGTAACATAGAATATGTTCCAGCAGAAATGATTAAAAATGGGGCAGAGGCAATTCATTTAGCGACTGGTTTTGTAGTGGGATATCCTCCATGCCCTAGTATTGAAAAATTTAAAGAATTTATCGAGACTCATTATAAAATACCAGTTATAGTTGGAACACATCCAATTCCTATGAAATATTTTTTAGACCATGAAAAAATGTCATTTTGGAAGGAAATGAACATGAGTACAATTGCTCCAGAGTTATTTAAAGATACAGAGGCAATAATGAAAAATTACGATTGATTTTATATAGATTAAAATGGTTGAGGTGACAATATGTATACTTGTGCAATGTGTAGAGAACATTACTGTAAAACAGGAGAGTATGAAAATCTTCCGCTTAATTGTCCATGCAATGAAAAAGAAGAACAGGAAAAAATAAAGAAACTATATTTGGAAGAAGAAAATCATAAATTAGCTTATAATTCTGCATTGGTTGAAGCCGAAGGCTATTGTAAGAAAACAAGACTTGAAGAAATAATTGATTTTGCAAATAAATGTAACTATAAAAAATTAGGAGTAGCCTTTTGCATTGGATTAAGTAATGAGGCTAAAATTTTATGTTCAATATTAAAGCATAATGGTTTTGAGGTTAATTCAGTAGTTTGCAAAAACGGAAGCATACCTAAAGAATTTCTAAAAATTAAAGATAGTGAAAAAGTAAGACCGGATACTTATGAACCGATGTGCAATCCTATAGGACAGGCAATACTTTTAAATAATGCTAAAACGGATTTGAATATTATTTTAGGATTATGTGTAGGACATGATTCACTATTTATAAAATATTCCGATGCACCTGTAACTGTTTTTGCAGTTAAAGATAGAGTCCTTGCGCATAACCCTATTGGTGCATTATATCTTTCAGATGGTTATTATAAAAATAAATTGTATAAATAATGGAGGAATTACTATGGAAAAAATTCAAGGAAATATGAAGAGCTGTCTTCAGCCAATGCCAAAGATACTAGTTTCTTGTAGGGATACAGAAGGTAAAAACAATGCATTAGCAATAGCCTACTGTTGTAATTGCAGTTATGATCCGCCAATGCTTATGGTGGGTATTGTTCCTTCAAGATATTCTTATAAAATTGTGAAGGAAACAGGAGTTTTTGTTGTAAATATTGCTACAAAAGGAAATGTTTGATTATTTAGGAAGCCATAGTGGCAGGGAAGAGGATAAATTTTCAAAATTTAATATTAAGGTTGAAGAGGGAATAAAGGTTAATGCTCCTTTACTAGCAGATTGTCCTATAAATATAGAGTGTAAGGTAGTGGACTCCATAGTAACTGGTTCACATGAAATGTTTGTGAGTAAAATTGAATATGTTCATACTGATAGAAAAATAGTTGATGATAAAGGGAACATTGATTTTTCTAAAATTGAACTTCTTTAAAATCAATACAAATGATTATTGACATATACCCAAAACTGAGTATAATAATAATTGTAAAGGGCAAATGCCCAAAACAAAAATTAAAAAGGAGATGGAGTTATGCCAAGAAGAGATGGTACAGGTCCAATAGGAATGGGATCAATGACAGGACGAGGTATGGGCTTATGTAATACAGCTAAAGCTCTTGGTGCAATTGGAGGATTAGGATTAGGTTGCAGAAGAGGTTTGAGAAGGAATGGCTTTAATAATACAATTAATTCTGACAATATAAAGGATTTACTAAATGAACAAAAAGCTATTCTTGAAAACAGACTTGATCTAATCAATAATCAATTAAATAATTTTCAAGATGACAAGTAAATAAGGGGTGGCTTTCCACCCTTTATTTATGCTTAAGGTATAAGTATATATTATTAATTTGAATTTTATTGTAAGGAGAGAAAAAAATATGGCTTTAAGAAATATTACTAATTATAAAACAGATGATATATTGAGAAAAAAATCAAAGTATATAGATAAAATTGATAAAAGAACATTACAATTGTTAGATGATATGGCTGAAACAATGTATAAAGAGAATGGTGTAGGATTAGCTGCTCCTCAGGTAGGAATACTAAAAAGAGCAATTGTGGTTGATATTGGTGATGGTCTTATAAAACTGATAAATCCTGAAATAGTAGCACAAGAAGGTGAAGAACAAGATACAGAAGGATGTTTAAGTATTCCTAGCATTGTAGGCGAAGTTAAACGACCGTATAAGGTTAGGGTTAAAGCTCTTAATGAAATTGGTGTAAAAGTGGAAATTGAAGCTCAAGGATTGCTTGCAAGAGCCTTTTGTCATGAGATAGATCACCTTGATGGTGTCCTATTTATTGATAAGGTTGTTTCAGGAACCATTAAGAATACTGATATTTAGGATATGGTTTCTAATAGATATAAGTGTAAGTAGAGAAAGAAGGACAATAAATCGATGAAAAATATACATAAATTTAAATGTAAAGATGATTATTTTATTTTGGATGTAAATTCTGGGGCTATTCATGTAGTAGATAAAATTGTTTATGACATAATTGATGAAAATAACATTGAAAGTAGAGATAATGTTTTAAATAAATTCAAAGGAATATGTGATGAAGCTATTATAAATGAGTGTTATGATGAAATAGAAGAACTCATTTATAATGAGCAGTTATATACTAAAGATATATATGAGAATATTGCTAAAAAATTTGAAGAAGAACCTAATTATATAAAAGCAGTATGCCTTAATATTGCCCATGATTGTAATTTGAGATGCAAGTATTGTTTTGCTGATGGTGAAGGATATGATCAGCAAAAAAGTTGATGAGTTTTGAGGTAGCTAAAAAAAGTATTGATTTTCTAATTAAAAATTCAGGCCCAAGAAAGAATATAGAAGTGGATTTTTTTGGCGGGGAACCACTTTTAAATATTGGTGTTGTAAAGAAAACCATTGATTATGCAAGAAGCTTGGAGAAACAATATAATAAAAATTTCAGATTTACAATTACTACGAATGCAACGCTTTTAACTGAAGAAGTAATGGATTATTTGGAAGAAAATATGGTGAATATTGTTTTGAGTATTGACGGTAGGAAAAAGGTGCAAGACAGTATAAGATTAAAAGTTGATGGAAGCGGTACTTATGATGATATTCTTCCTAAAATAAAAAGGATGGTTGAAAGAAGACATAAATCTAAAAAGCAATATTATATAAGAGGAACCTTTACATCACAAAATTTAGATTTTTCTGAAGAAATAAAGCATTTTATAGAGCTTGGATTTAAAGAAATTTCTATTGAACCAGTAGTATTATCAGAGGATAATGTACTTTCTATTAAGGAAGAATATTTAGATAAGATTTATGAGGAATATGATAAAATTTTAGATGAATTATTACAGCATGATGATGTTATTTTTTATCATTTTAATATTGATATTAATGGAGGCGCATGTATTTATAAAAGAATATCAGGTTGTGGAGCTGGCTTTGAATATATTGCAGTAACTCCTGATGGCGATATTTATCCTTGCCACCAATTTGTAGGTAATAAAGATTTTTATATGGGAAATGTATATGAAGGCATTAATAATAAAAAAATATCAAGTGATTTTAGAAAATCAAATATATATAATAAAGCAGAATGTAAAAATTGTTGGGCAAGATTTTTTTGTAGTGGAGGTTGCCAAGCTAATAATTATAATTTTAATGGAGACACAAAAATACCTTATGAAATTGGATGCAATATGCAAAGAAAAAGAATTGAGTATGCAATAGCACTACAATATTATAGAAATAAAAAGGCTGAGGAGTGTTGTAAGTAATGGCAAGACCAAGAAAGTGGAGAAGAGTTTGTACATTACCGGAAGTAGATAAATTTGGTCCTATTGATTTATCTAAAAGTGTAAGTGAAGCAATAATAATGACAGTAGAGGAATATGAAACAATAAGACTTATGGATTTAGAAGGGTTAAATCAAGAACTATGTGCAGATACAATGGGGGTTGCACGTTCTACGATACAAAGAATATATGATGATGCACGCAAGAAAATAGCAGATAGCTTAGTAAATGGTAAGATACTAAAAATAGAAGGTGGTGATTATAAGCTATGCAGTGATTTTGGAGATAGAGAAAATTGCGAAAAATGTATTTGTGGTAGACATAGACATGGAAGAAATAAAATGATGGGGGATAACTGTGGATATTAATTTGGAATGTATTTATTGTACTATAAAAAAAGCAGATTCTTTATTTAGTAAGTATGAAACTGATGAAGATGAAAAGTTAAAATTTATGAAAGAAGTATTTAAAATAATTTCAATGTCTGAAAAAGGAGACACATCTCCCTATTTAAATACACGGATAATGAGATTTTTAAACAGTAAATTTAACTTAGGGGATATTTATTATGAAATAAAAAAGGAATATAATAATCTTTTAATTTCTATGCAAGAAGAGATTTTAAGATACATTTATAGTTCTCAAGATAAACTTCTTACAGCATTAAAGTATGCAATGGTTGGTAATTTTATTGATTTTGGTGCTATGGATCAAGTGGATATTGAAAAATTAAAAAAATTAATTATAGGTGCTAAAGAACAAGTAATTGATGTTAAGGAATATCAAGAATTTCTTCAAGGACTAAAAGATGCTAAACAAATAGCATATATAGTTGATAATGCTGGGGAAATAGTGTTTGATAAAATATTTATTAAAGTTATAAATTAAATATATCCCAATATAATTGTAAATGTTATTGTAAGAGGAAAACCAGCACTTAATGATGCAACTATAATTGATGCAGAAGAAGTAGGTCTCTGTGAAATAGCTAATGTCATAGAAAATGGAACAGATATACCAGGTACACAATTAGATAAAATTAATTTAAAGTCAAAAGAAATAATTGATAATGCAGATTTAATAATTGCAAAAGGACAAGGAAATTTTGAAACCCTCTTCGGTTGCGGCAAGAATATTTATTATATCTTTTTATGTAAATGTGATTTATTTACTAGAAGGTTTAATATAGAAAAGTTTAAAGGTATTTTTGTTAATGAAAGAAATGTGAAAGATATGATAGGATATAATCACAATTAGAAATGAAGTCTTTAGAGTATATAGTTTAAGGACGAGAGAATTAGTTCAACGTAGGTATTATCTGATAATAATCTGGAATTAAGCAAGAAAAATAATGGAGTTGATAATTAAAATGAATCTAAAAATAATAACCCTTATAGAAGATAATCCTAGTATTAATTTAAATTTATTTAATGAACATGGATTATCTCTATATATAGAAGTTGATGGAACAAAGATGTTGTTTGATACTGGTAAAAGCGGCAATTTTATTGAAAATGCTGAGAAATTAGATGTCGATTTAAAAAATTTAAAATACGTTATATTAAGTCATGGCCATTACGATCATAGTGGAGGGTTTAAAAAACTTGTGGATAAAGTTGAAACCTCATATAAATTAATTGTTGGGAAAGGATTTTTTAACAACAAATATAAACTTATAGAAGAAGGAACTTATAAGTATATCGGCAATTCTTTTTATGAGGAATTTGTTAATCAAAATAATATACCAATAAAATATGTTAAAGAAGATATATATTATATTACTGAAAATATAATGATATTTGCTAATTTTAAAAGAAATAATGATTTTGAAGTCACAAGTGAGAAATTTAAAATAAAACAGGATGAAAATTTTGTATTGGATAATTTTTTCAGATGAAATAGTTTTGGGAGTAAAAACTGATAAGGGATTTATGGTTATATTAGGATGTTCCCATATAGGAATAATTAATATTTTAGAGACAATTATAGAAAGGACAGGTATTCCAATCTATGGTGTCATAGGGGGAACTCATTTACTTGAAGCTGATGAATTAAGGTTAAGTAAAACAATTGATTTTTTAAAAGAAAAGCATATACAAATTTTAGGATTGTCTCATTGTACAGGAGAAAAAGCTGCTGAAGAAATTAAGCATGAATTTAAAGAAAAATTTATATATAACAATACCGGAAACATAATAAAAGTAATATAAAAGATTGGGGATATGAAAATGAACATTAACACAAAAAAATTAGTCCAAGCTTCTTTACTATTAGCAATGGGCATCATATTTCAAATAATAGGTAGAAATATACCACAGATTAATCAATTTTTAGTGGGTCCGATAATTAATTGTATTTTAATACTAACGGCTTTTATTTGCGGTAAGTGGTGGGGTGTAGGAGTAGGAATTTTAACGCCTATGTTAGCATGGTTTGTTGGTCAACTTGCAACTCCTTTAGCTCCATTTATACCATTTATTATAATTGGAAATTTTTTATTTGTATTTTTATTTTCATTATTTATGGAAGGACAACTGTTAAAAAGAGGTATTGGAATTATTCTTGGAGCAATAGGGAAATATGCTTTTTTAACTTTTGCTTCTACTAAATTAATAGATCTTCTTGGCTTAAACTTTCCACCTAAGGTGGTTAAAACATTATCAATAAGTATGAGTACTCCTCAACTTATAACTGCACTTGCAGGCGGAGTTTTTGCTTTAATAATTATTGAAGCATTAATAAAAAGAAAAGTTATTTAGCTAAAAGAAAATAAAAAGATGGGTATAAAAACACTACCAATTTTTCATGGTAGTGTTTTTAAATATTATATTTTGATTCCATCAATAAAATACATTTCTTCATTGTCTATTATTGTAGATATTTTAAAGTATTTACACATAATTTTAGCTGTTATTTCAATAGACGGAAGAATATCATGTTTTACAGATTCACTAAGTGAATGAACAGCATTAATTTTTTCTTTACTTTCAGAATGTGCAATAATTATTTTCCCGTTATTATTTAGCAGATTTGAAATTTGTCTAAAAAGAGCTTCCTTATCTTCAAAATGAGGATATACAGAGTATAAGAGGGCATAATCGTAACCATCTTCTTTAAAATTAAATATATCATCATTTACAAAGGAGATTTTATTATCTTTATATTTTGATTTAGCAACTGCAATCATGTTTTCAGATATATCTATAGCAGTAATTTTTAGTGGATTAGTCTGCATGAGATAGTCTAACATGATTCCAGTACCTGTACCAATATCTATTATTTTAGAGTTATATTTGATATTAGATAAATCAATAATTTTCTTTAATTTTAAAGGCTCATGATTACAAATTTCGTCCCATTTAAAAGCAAGGTTGTTAAAAAAATCTCTGCTATCCATTTATAGTAGTTCCTTTTTGAATTTTATATAATGATTTTACAATAACAGGGATTAGTACTAATTGTAGAATTATTCCTGAAATTGGGGTAATAAAAGATGCTGTAATAAATATTTTAAAAGCATATGGCTTTCCAGCCATTGAAAGTAAAAGATAATTAGTTGTTCCAGATACTAATCTTCCAAGTAACATTGAAATTATTAAAGATAGAAAAATATTTGTGTTCTTTTTCTTATACAAATATCCTGAAACAAAACCATATGTAGCAAGCTCTAAAGCCATTGATAATGCAGCAGGATATATAGGTGGCATACCTGTAAGTATAGAATTTAGAAATGGAGTTATAAGTCCAACAATTATACCATACCTTCCTCCAAGAATAAATCCACATAATAAAACTGGAATATGCATAGGAAGCAATGCTTGACCCAACCCAATTTGATGAAAAGCAAATGGAAGAACAAGTCCTAATGCAATAAACAAACTTGCCTTAATCATTTCATTTGTTTTGAATTTCATTATAACACCCCCATAATAAAATAAAAGGTAGAGCAAAATTGACTCTACCTTCGTGGTACAAATTTAAAAATTATAAACATTAATAACAATTATAAGTCTTCGTGACTTACTGTTTTATTTTAACAAATTTTTATTAGCTAATCAATAGGGATTTAAAAAAATTAAGATATGTTATTAATTGAATTTATTACACTAATTCAATTAGTAGAAATTGATAATACTAGTTATTGATAAATTCTAAGAAAAGAGTATAATGAAATTGAGTGTAAATGCAAATAGTTTGCATTTACATAAATATAGAGGGGTGGTCTAATGTTAAAAATAAGTAAAAATTTATTAGTATTTTTGATTTCTATTTCTGTTATATTTTCTTCTGGATGTAGTATTCTTGAAAAAAGTAGTAATAAAAATAAAGAAAAGAAACTTAGTGTTGCAGTTTCTATTGTTCCTCAGGAAGCTTTTGTAAAAGAAGTTGGTGGAGATAAAGTTGATGTTATTACAATGATTCCGCCTGGAAAAAGTCCAGAAAATTTTGCAACTACACCAGATATAATGGAAAAGCTTAGTGGTGCATCTATATATTTTAGTATAGGCGTACCTACTGAAGAAGCAAGTATATTGCCGAAGATAAGAGATTTTAACAAAAGTATAGAAATAGTAAATATGGCAGATGAGGTTTCAAAGGTGTATGCAGAAAGAAAATTTGTATCAGAAGGAAGAGACCCTCATATATGGCTTTCTCCAAAAAGAGTTAAAGTTATGATTAACGAAATAGAAAAAGAACTTTCCGCAAAAGATCCTGCTAACAAAAGTTTTTATAAAACTAATGCTGAGAATTATTTAAATAAGCTGGATAAACTGGATGCTGATTTAAAAAGTTCATTGTTACCACTAAAGAATAAGGCTTTTATATGTTATCATCCTGCTTTTGGATATTTGGCTGATGATTACGGACTTAAGATGGTATCACTTGAACAAGAAGGAAAAGAAGCTACAACAGAAGATTTTCAAAAAACTATTGATTTTGCAAAAAAAGAAGGAATAAAAACAATATTTTATCAAGCAGAAATAGATAGTAAACAATCTAAAACTTTTGCTTCAGAAATTGGTGGTAAGACTGAAATGGTAGATCCACTCTCATCAGATTATATAAATAACTTAGAAAAAATAGCGGAAACTTTTAAAAAAGTAATGGAAGTGAATTAGTATGAATGCAGTTGAAATAGAAAATCTAAGTGTTTACTATGAAAATGTAAATGCTCTAGAGAATATAAATATTACTGTTAAAGATAAGGAGTTTATTGCTATCTTAGGTCCTAATGGAGGTGGAAAAACAACACTTTTAAATGCAATTTTAGGACTAATTAAACCTTCATTAGGACAAATAAAAGTATATGGTAAAGATCCAAGTTATAAAAAAAATTCTATAGGATATGTACCTCAATTTACAAAGTTCGAAAAAACTTTTCCTATTGATGTAATAGATGTGGTTCTAACGGGAAGATTAAAATTTGGTATGAATTTTTTTCATAAGTATTCTAAAGAGGATGTAGAATTTGCTAAAAATATAATGGATATGTTAGAGATATATGAATTAAAGGATAGACAAATAGGGCAGCTTTCTGGTGGTCAGATGCAAAGAGTTTTGATTGCAAGAGCACTTTGTACAGAACCCAAACTTTTACTTTTAGATGAACCAACAGCAAGTCTTGATATACAATCAAAGACCAGTATTTATTCATTGCTAAAAGAACTTAATAAAAATATTACTATATTGGTAGTTACTCATGATACTGGGTTTATATATTCTTATATTGATAAAATCGCCTGCTTAAATAAGAAGTTATTTTATCACGGTGAACCTGAACTTGATAAAAATATAATGGACAAGGTTTATAGATGCCCAGTAGATGTTATAGCACATGGAGATATACCTCATAGAGTGTTTAGAAGTCATCAGGAGGAGAGTTAAATGTTAGATTCTATTTTAAAATATACATTCTTGCAGCATGCTATAATTGGGGCAATACTTGCAAGTATAATATGTGGCATTATTGGAACAATAATTGTTGAAAAAAAACTTGTGATGATGAGTGGTGGTATAGCACATACTGCATTTGGCGGGGTAGGTATGGGCTACTTTTTAAAAATAGAACCAATAATAGGGGCTCTGATTTTTGCTATAATATCTTCTTTTGGAATAGTTGGAATCAAAAGAAAATCAAGAGTAAATACAGACACTATTATAGGAATGTTTTGGTCGTTAGGTATGGCACTTGGAATAATATTTATTTCATTAACTCCAGGATATCCACCAGACATATCATCATATTTATTTGGAGATATACTTACAGTTTCTAAAATGGATCTTTGTATAATGGCTATTTTAGATTTTGTTGTTATTTTTATTATAATAGCATTTTATAATAATTTAAAAGCTTATCTTTTTGATGAAGAATTTTCTATGGTAATAGGTATTAATGCTAAATTAATGGAGTATATAGTATTTCTACTAATAGCTTTTAGTGTAGTTGTACTTATAAGAGTAGTTGGAATAATACTTGTAATTGCATTATTAACAGTTCCACCTGCTATTTCTAAAATATTTACATTTAATTTAAGAAAAATTATGGAGTTATCTATTTTGTTTGGTGTGGTATTTTCACTATTAGGACTTTTTATATCATATAAACTTCATATTGCTTCTGGAGCATCAATAATAATTGTAGCAGTTGGTACTTATATAACATTTATTATTATTACTAAGTTAATAAAAAGAACAGGGATACACCATGATATAGGAATGAACAATAAAAAGACTTTAAATGGAGTTTAGAGATATACTAAAAATTAAGTATTATCAATTAGAAGCATGATCAAATTACTACTCTTTATATTGCCTAATAATTAAAGAGTAGTAATTTGTAGTGATTAACTTTTTAAAAAATTGCCTTTTGCAAGTTCAAGAGGAGTTATCGAATATCCTTTGTATTTTAAAATTTGACTTTTAAAATCAACTAATTCAACAGGTACTTTTAGTTTTGCAGCTACAGATGAAAACGTACAATCTTCATTAAATAAATCCATAATAGTAGAGTCTGGAATTAAAAGTTCTGATGCGAAAAGATTAGCTTCTCTTTCAGGTTTTGATGTCATATCAAACAAAGAGAATTCTCTTATAGCATCATTTTTGGCATAATTTTGGTGAAACCTATCGTGTCCAAGCTCGTGAGCACATATTACTGGCAAAAGTTCTTCTTGAATGTTCTTGTTTATTACAATGTATCTAAATTTAGACTGGTAAAAATAGTATCCCTTTAAGTTACCTAAATCATGATAGCATATATTAATTTTCATACCTTTAGCCATTTCAAAAGGATCTCTTGTCTTATATTTTTTAATAAGCTTATCCACTTCTTTAGAAATAAAATTAGTCATAAGCAATTACCTCTCTTAAGGAGTTTTATTACCGTCATTGCCTATAGATGCTGATTTCTTACCATATTTTTTTCTTGCCTTTTGTTTTGCATCAAAATATATTTCCGTAATAGACTTAAAAAAAGCATCCTTATCTTCATCGGATAATTCCCCTCCTGCAAGTACTGCAGAAGTTCTCCTTAAAATCATTTCTGCTTCTTTTTTTCCTTTATAACCAAAATCAGCTTTAGCAGAAGATATAAAATTCTCATCTCTTGAAACATTTTCATTATCTGAAATTAAGTAATCTACAGAAACATTGAATATTTCAGCAAGTCCAGTAATAATTTTTTGCCCTTTAGGGAATCTAGTATTATTTTCGTAATTACAGATAGATTTTTGAGTAATACCTAACTTTTTTGCTAAGTCTTCCTGAGAAAGTCCAGCTTCTCTACGGAGTAATTTTATTTTATCACCAAAATTCATTTCCGTGACCTCCAAATATATAAATTTAAATACAGAACATTTGTTCTTGAAATTATTGACAAGATAAATTTGCCAATATATACTTATAATTAGAACGAAAGTTCATAATATTATTCTAATTCAGAACAATATTTCTGTCAATGATAAAGTGTAAGGGGGATGTGTCATATGGCTATTTTTAAAGAAATTCAAAGTAATAATATTAATGCTGGAATTGATAACTTAAAAGATAATAAGAAAGTAAGTCCTAATATTTATCATAATACTAAGCTGCTTTTAAAATTATATAATAAGGTTCTATGGAGAATAAATAATTCCTTTGAAGAAATAGAGGAAGATTGTATTTCTTTCTCTGGAAAGAGACTGGACGAACTATTACATAGTCTTACTGATACAGAAGAATTCATAACAGAGGCAAGACTTGAAAGCAGGCTGCAATCTATAGAAGATAGTAAAAGTATTATAAATTTAATTGAAAAAGCCTTACTTATGTTAAAGTCCTATCCTAAAAATGGAGAGAGGTATTATTCAATAATTTATAAGATATATATTTCTGCCTACACTTATAGTGAAAGTGAAATAATTGATTACTTATGCTGTTCAAGGGCTACCTATTATAGAGAGAAGAAAAATGCAATTAATTTACTTGGAACAATACTATGGGGATTTTTATTTCCTAATTTTATGAAAGAAATTAAAAGCATAAAATTGATACAAGATTGATACTAAAAAGATACATAACTGGTACTGACACCATACTTTGATACTGCTATGATATATACAATGGAAATAATATTAGCTGTTTTTTAGCCTTGAAGCGTTTATATACGCCTCAGGGCTTTTTTATACCCAAAATTAAAAATTAATATAAAAACTCAGGAAGGAGTCGCACATTTTGTGCGGCTCCTTTTTGCGTTCTGAAAGGAGTTATTAAAAATGTCAAAGGAAGAAAATCAAAAATTTAATGAAGAATTTAAAGTTGTTATTGAGGAAGAAAACAAAAAAGAAAAGAACAATGAACGGAAGTATTATAGGCATAACATTTCGCTGGAATACTTACAAAGTTGTGAGGTACCAGTGGAATTTGCAGAAACAGAAAAAGATTCTCAGGTTGAAAAAGAGGTAGACAAGCTTATGAAATTTATTGATTTAATTTCAGACCCAAGGCTTATAAAAGCCCTGAAAAGTTTAAAAGAAGATGATCTTAGAGTGATTGAGCTTAGATATAGATTTGGGCTTTCTATAAATGAAATAGCAGTAAAACTTCAACTAAAGGATGAAGCTGCAAAAAAGAAACATCAAAGAGCAATAAAAAAATTAAAAGTAATTTTAGAAAAAAATAAATAAAATTTTCAAATTTTGTCCCCTTATGTATTTTCTCAAGGCTATATAGTGAAGGCATTTTTTATAAGTGCTTTTATAGTTCTTTGAGAATTTAATACTCCATATATCAAGAAAACTACCTTTGCTGCTGGGACACGGAAAGCAACTTAAGCAGAGCGCCATGACCATTAAATATGCGAGCGATTAACTCTGGCTTTAAATAGTCTGTGGAAAGACTAATTGCGATGATAGGCAAAGGGATAAATAATGATACTTCTGCCTTGAACGCTTATCGGCATTGGGCAGCCCACAAGGAATGATGGGATAACGCTCCTTTGGCTTGAGAACTTATAGCATGGCAGCTTATATGATGCTTATCCAAAAGCAACTTGATATATGTCCGAAGGTGTCAGGGGTGTTGAGAACAAATATGATGCACATTAATTTAGAAGAAATTATTTTTATAAGATAAATAAACTGCTTGACAGCAGAAACTATGCGGTGGAATAAATTCCACCGTATCCTTGTGCTGTCAAGGAGATATGAGGAGAAGAAAATGAAAAAGGAAAGAGAAAATTTCCCATTGGAGCCTAAAGAAATGATTGAATTCATTTTCAAAAGGCTTATGTGCGGAAATGGATTTATAGTAAGAGATAACCAAATTGAACTATCTAAAAAAATATTTGATGGTATAAAAAATAATAATATTTTAATCTGTGAAGCAGGGGTAGGTACTGGTAAGACCTATGCATATTTAGTAGCCTCTATAGTATATTCACTTTATAAAACAGGTGAGAAGAAATCAGTTTCAATAATATCAACATCAAGTATTGAGTTACAGAATGCCATAATTAAGAACTATGTACCAGTTCTATCAAAAATTTTAGTTGATAATAAGATTATAGATAAGCCATTAAGTGCAGTTTTAAGAAAAGGTAAAGAACATTATTTTTGTATATTAAGATTTAAGAGAATAATGAACTATTTGAAAAGCAGTGATAAGGATATTGATAAGGAACTGCTTAATAAATTAATAGGTTTAAAAATAGGAGAAATTTCAATAGATTTAGATGAGTATAAGGGGCTTAAAAATCATATAGTACAAAAGATAAATGTACCTAAAGGTTGTAATTATAGTTGTCCTTTTTATGAAAATTGTAGGTATATAGAACTTATGAAATATGTAAAATCATCAACCCATGATTTTCAAGTTTGTAATCATAACTACTATATAGCCGATGCAATTAAAAGATATAAAGGAAAGACAAGTCTTATGCCAGAGCATTCATTAGCAATAATTGATGAAGCACATAAATTAATGGATGCTGCCATTCAAATTTTTGAAAAAAGATTTTCTTATGAAGATGTACTTATTATTGTTAATGTTTTAAAAAGTAAAATGAAGGGAAATAAAGCATATTTGACAGTGCAAAAAGGCTATTTAGATGATTTATCTCTGGAGGCTAAAAAGTTCTATCAAGGTCTTTTAAATCAGTTAAAAAACATTGAGCTTGAGGAAGATAGTTCACAGATTAGAATTAAACTTGGAGCATATGAAAGAAAAATACTTGGAAATATCATTTTAAAACTTGATAAGATAAGTCTATATTGTAAAGCTGATATTGAAAAAAATAGACAGCTTGAGTTAATGATTGAAAATTTAAGAGAAGTTATAGAAATATTTCATGGGTCGGTTAATATAATTTATTGGCTTGAAAATCCACAAAGTGAAAGATTAATTTCTATTTGCTCTATTCCAACGGATATGGAAAAACAGCTTTATAAGGTTCTATGGAAAAATAGAGTGCCTAAGATACTAACATCAGGTACACTTTCAGATGATAGAGGCTTTAATTATTTTAAAAGCACTTCAGGAATAGATATGAGCTACAGTAATAAGCTAAGTGAAGTTAGTTATTCATCACCCTATGACTATAAAAATAATACCTTACTATATATTAGTGAAAACATACCTTATCCAGATAAGCAAAGTGAGGAATATATTTCAGCCATAGCAGATGAAATTTTAAGACTTATAGATGCATCTTTTGGACATGCAGTAGTTCTATTTACAGCCTATTCACTGTTGTCAAAGGTTTATGAATTAACAAAAACTAAAATAAAATATCCATTATTTAAGATGGATAAAAGTGAGAAGAACATCGTTGATGCTTATAAAAGGAGCAAAAACGGTGTTTTATTTGCAACTGGTTCCTTTTGGGAAGGCGTTGACTGTCCTGGAGATATTTTATCATCACTTATAATTGTGAATTTGCCTTTCCCAACACCTACACCTATTTATGAACATAAAAAAATGCAGTATGAGGAGCTAAAGGAATTTATAAAGCACATTGTGTTTCCAGAAATGCTAATAAAGCTAAAGCAAGGTATGGGAAGGCTTATAAGATGTGAGACGGATACAGGTGTTATTTCAATACTTGATTATAGAGTAAGCTTAAAAGGGAAGTACAGAAAAAGAGTGCTTCAAGCTCTTAATGAATACAGGATAACAGATTCTCTTGATGATGTGAGAAGATTTTTTAAGAAAGTTAAAAGAGAAGAATATTTTTTATAGCAATATAAAGTAGTTACAGGAGTAGCTGCTTTCTCTATATTAAAAATTAACAAACACAAATTGTATTTATAAATAACAGGCAAAGAAGAATTAGTTAGTTTTCAATTTTTTGCCTGTTATTTTGATTAGAAGAAGTAAGGGGGATATTATTATATGGATAATAACATGAAATATAGTGTTCAGCTTGCAATGTTAAGTCAACTATTAAAGTTAAATTTGATATCAAATAAAGAATTTGTAGCAATAAAAAATGAATTAATGAAAAAATATAAGATTAGTATGGTCAGCGCTTGAAAAAACATGATAGGAGTCATATAATAGTAACTAATAAGTTATAGGAATACATGTTTTGAAGGAGCGATTCATATGGCAGATGTTCAGGTGATAAAAGCTAATACAAGCAGAGTCAATAGAAAAAACGCAAAGGTTATTGAAAGATTAAGAGTAGCTGCTTATTGCAGAGTAAGTACGGATTCAGAAGAACAATTAAGTAGTTATAATTCCCAAGTAGAACATTATAGAAATATGGTAGAAAATAAGCTGGATTGGGCACTTGTTGATATATATGCAGATGAAGCGATTAGTGGAACGCAGACAGATAAAAGATTAGATTTTCAAAGAATGATAAATGATGCGGTAGATGGGAAGATTGATTTAATAATAACTAAATCAATATCCAGATTTGCAAGAAACACTTTAGATACATTAAAATATGTAAGACTTCTTAAAGAACATAATGTTGCAATCTTATTTGAAAAGGAAAATATCAATACACTAACAATGAATGGTGAAATGCTGCTGGTTATTTTAAGTTCTTTAGCTCAACAAGAAAGCGAATCTATTTCAGCTAATGTAAAAATGGGATTGAAGATGAAAATGAAAAGAGGAGAAATGGTTGGATTCAATGGTTGTTTAGGGTATGACTACGATCCAATAAATAAAGTAATTACAATAAATGAAGAAGAAGCTAAGACGGTTAGATACATTTTTCAAAGATATGTGGAAGGTGCAGGTTGTTTTGTAATAGCAAAAGAGCTTACTAAATTAAAGTATAAAACAAAAAAAGGAAGTACAAATTGGAATGATGGTTCTGTAAGAGGTATTATTAAAAATGAAAAATACAAAGGCGATTTACTGCTAGGTAAGACTTTTACAGTTGATCCAATATCCCATAGAAGGCTTGATAATATGGGAGAAGAAGAAAAATACTATATTAACTCCCATCACGAAGCAATTATTTCAGAAGAAATGTTTAATGAAGCTCAGAAGATATTAAATAAGAGAAGTTCAGGAAGCAGCAACATGGGAAGAAAAGAAAAATATAGCAGGCAGTTTGCATTTAGCAGTAAAATAGAATGTGGTTTCTGTGGAGGAACTGCTACAAGAAGAAGATGGCATAGTAATACTTCTCATGAAAAGACCATTTGGCATTGTGTAGTATCAACTAAAAAAGGTAAGAAATACTGCCCAGATAGTAAAGGAATAGATGAAAAGATAATAGAAAATGCATTTCTTGAAGCATTTAATATGTTTTGTCTTCAAAATAAAGAAATAGTAGAAGAATTTATGGAAACAGTAGAAAATACAATTAATGCTACTAATTCTATAAAAGAATTAAAAAAGCTTCAAAGAGAAGTTTCTTCTATAGAAAATAAGATTAGAAAATTAGTTGATATGAGAATAGATGAAATGATAGACAAAGATACTTATGAACTTAAATATACAGAACTATCAACTGAGTTAGAAAAACTTAAAGCTCAAAGAGATGAAGCAGAACTTGTAAATGAAGATAATATTGATGTAAAAAAACGAATTGAAAGTTTTAGAAAAGTTTTTGATAGCAATAAGCCTATAAGAGAATTTGATAGAGTAGTTTTTGAAAGTGCAGTTAATAAAATAATATTAGGTGGAACGGATGAAGAAGGAAATAAAGATCCATATATGCTAACATTCATATTTAATTCTGGCATGAGCCATTCATTAAAAGGTAAAGATGTGGTAAAATTTAATGGTGATTCAAAAGATGAAAAAGTGTGTTCCTATACAGAACACGACACACGTGGAGACGGTAGTAAGGCTAGAAAGAAAACACAGTTAGAGACATTGATAAAGTTAAGTTTAGAAAGTTAAAAAAATCTTACATGTTTCCTTGGACGTGGGTAGGAAACAGGAAGAAAATAAGAATTAGGTAATATACTAATTAAAGCTCCTGATGTGTTTATTTACACTCAGGGGCTTTTTTTATATACGAAAAATGGATATAATTTAATGTATCACTATGAATCGGAAATACCTATGTTATAATATTTATGTGAAATATGGTTAGGAGCTGTTAAAATGTCTGATATAAAATTATTTAAAATAAATGGTAAAGTAGAAGAATTACCAGCTAAATGGGCTACACTAGAAAGAGCATTGCAGACATTAATTGAAAAAAACATGTCTGTATTTTTTGGCGTTACATTTCTCAAAAGTGAATATACAACTTCCAATGGTGGGCGTATGGATAGCCTAGGAATAGATGAGAATAATTGTCCTGTAATTTTTGAATATAAAAGAGCTAGCAATGAAAATGTAATAAATCAAGGACTGTTTTATTTAGACTGGCTTTTAGATCATAAGGCTGATTTTCAACTTTTAGTTATGAAAACATTAGGAAAAGAATGTTCAGATAAATTAGATTGGACCATGCCACGTCTCATTTGCATAGCAGGAGATTTTACTAAATACGATGAGTATGCTGTGAAGCAAATAAATAGAAACATAGATCTTATTAGATATAAAAAATTTGGTGATGATTTATTGATGTTTGATTTAATAAATTCTAATGTTGCTACAAGACTTAAGGATATTGATGGAGATAAAGTAACAAAGCCGCAAAGTAATGATAAGAATTTTGATGATCAATTAGAAGCAACAAGTGAAAAAATAAGAGGATTATACTATTCTATTAGGGATTACATATTGGCTCTTGGTGATGATGTTACTGAAAATAAATTAAAATTGTATAGTGTATTCAAGAAGATAAAAAATATTATATGTGTAGAAGTTAAGATGAAAAGTATAGTCTTATATTTAAGATTAGAGCCTAAAGATATTGCTATTGAAGATGGTTTTACAAGAGATGTAACTAAAATTGGACATTGGGGAACTGGGGATTTAGAAATTACAATAAAAGATGTTAGGGATTTTGAAAAAGCTAAGGAATACATTGATAGGGCTTATGAGATGAATTAAATATGTTGGAGCTATATGTATAAATAGAAATTTTAAGTGTATTTAAAAAGATTAAAAAAGTTAAGATTGAGGTGGAATTATTTAATTCTATCTCTTTTTTTAGGTTAAATAAAATTATTAAATGGGAAGTTAGAATAGTAAATTGTGTTGTGTATTTTATAATAAATAATATATAGTGAATAAGTTTTAGGATATTAGTTGGCTTGTGATTAGTGATAGTAGAAACTAAAAAAGTTTATAGTAAAAGACTGAAAACACCTATAAAGAAAGTAGTTGTAAATTGACATTTGGCGTAAGGACGCTTATAATAAGATGAATATTACTATAATTTAAAACATACTACTGATTTACTTTTAGTGGTGTGTTTGGAACAGGGTGAATATCGTGGAGTACATGACAATAAAAGAAGCCTCTGAAAAATGGCAATTATCGATTAGAAGAATTCAAACTTTATGTAATGAAAAAAAATAGAGGGAATAGAAAAGTTTGGAAATATGTGGGCTATTCCAACTGGGGCTGAATACCCAAAAGATAATCGTGTGAAAACAGGAAAATATATAAATTGGAGAAGATCAAATAGTAATGTAGATGAAGGTAAGTCTGTAACCCCAGTTCTAAAATGGGCAGGGGGAAAAACACAAATGTTTAATGAGATAATTCCAAGGGTTCCTAAAAAATATGAAAAATATATCGAACCTTTTATAGGTGGAGGAGCGTTGTTTTTCAAATTAGGGTATTCTAAATCTATTATTGCAGATTCCAATCCGGAACTTATAAATTTATATAAACAGTTAGCAGCAAATTGTGATCAAGTTATAGAAGAACTACAGGTGTACAAAAATACTGAAGAGATGTATTATGAAGTTAGAGCCAAAGATTGGTTAGAGTGCGCTCCAATTGAAGCAGCAGCGAGAATGCTTTATTTGAACAAGACTTGCTTTAATGGATTATATCGCCTGAATAAGAAAGGAAAATTTAATACGCCTTTTGGAAGGTATAAAAATCCAACTATATGTAATCCAGATAAACTTCATGCAGCTGCTGAAGTTCTTAAAAATACTACAATTATATGCGGAGATTATTTGGAAGTTTTAGAAACGTATGCAACTGAAGGGGATTTTATTTTTTTAGATCCACCGTATATGCCAATATCTAATTACTCAGATTTTAAACGATATACAAAAGAGCAATTTTATGAACAAGATCAAGTTAATCTTGCGCAACAAGTACATCGATTATATGAAAAAGGATGTTATGTATTACTAACAAATTCAAACCATCCTTTGATACATGAACTTTATAAAGATTTTAAGATAGACATTATCCAGACCAAACGAAGTATTAATAGCAAGAGTAATGGAAGAACAGGAGAAGATATTATTGTCACAGCATATCCAAACTAATAACAACATGGAATTATCGGAGCAAGTAACAAAATTTCCTTCAACGAGATATATGGGGTCTAAAAGTAAACTAATAGGACAAATATGGAAGAATTCATCTAAATTTGAGTTTGATTCAGTTATAGATCTTTTTTCAGGTTCTGGAATAGTAAGTTATATGTATAAGGCGCAGGGAAAGCGAGTAATTAGTAATGATTATATGACAATGTCTGCAGTAATTACGAAGGCATTAATAGAGAATAATAAAGTGATTCTTCCAATAGAAAAAGCAAAAGAATTGCTAATATCCAATGGTAATGTTAATAACTTTGTTTCAGAAACATTTAAAGGAATTTACTATAGTGATGAAGATAATCAATTTATTGATATTCTAAGGTCAAATATTAAGAAAATAGAAAATGAATACCAAAGAGCAATTGCTATGGAAGCTTTAATACGAGCATGCACAAAAAAAACGTCCTAGAGGAATTTTTACTTATGTAGGAGATCGTTATAATGATGGAAGGAGAGATTTACAAAAAAACGTTCAAAGAGCAGTTTTTGGAAGCTGTTGAAGTTATTAACAATGCAGTCTTTAATAACAAAAAAAGAAATAAATCATACAATATGGATTCGATAGAAATGAAAAAAAGGCGGATTTGGTTTATATTGATCCACCGTATTATACTCCGAAATCTGATAACGAGTATGTACGTCGATATCATTTTGTTGAAGGACTTGCAAGAGATTGGGAAGGGGTAGAAATTCAAGAGAATACACTAACCAAGAAGTTTAAGTCATATCCGACACCATTTTCAACAAAGAATGGTGCTGCAGAGGCATTTGATAGCATTTTTAAAAAGCATAAAAATAGCATACTTATAGTTTCTTACTCATCAAATAGTTTGCCGACTATGGAGGAGATGGTAAATTTATTGAAACGTTATAAAGAAAATGTTAATGTTGTACCTGTAGATTATAAGTATAGTTTTGGAACACGAACTAATACAACACGCAATAACGTAAAAGAATATATTTTTGTGGGGTATAATAATGGGGAAGGAAAACATAAATGAGATAGAACCTGGTGTTTACGAGGTAATTGAAAAAAAGAAAGTTAAATATAAAGAAGGTGAAAAGACAAAAGAAAAAATAGTTAAAGAAGTTAGAATAGTAAAAGAACCAATAGACATATGGTTAATTGGTAATACTGGCATGAGAAATCCATGGCGTATACCTAGTGGGTTTAAAGTATATGTAGAATCTAATTTGGTAGGAAAATTACGGGAACCAAAGGATCAGGTTGCATTTAAAAAATTGTTATTTAATGTAGGAGAAATAGGTGGGGATATAAATAAAGATAAGGATGCAAGTATAACCCGTAAATATAGACTTATGTTTAATAAGTACGGGTTTGCATATCCGGAAGTAACTTTAAAGGATGGTTTTTCTCAAAATGAATTGGGAATTGTAGATGATATAACGCCTATAGGAAAAACATTTTATAATGCAGATACTATTTTAGCACAACAGGAGTGTTTTTTGCGCGGGTTAACGGTGCCAATGGAAAAACTAACTGAAGAACTTACGTATTCACCATTTTTATGGGTGCTTGCAGTAATGTTTAAGTTGGAGGAAAGTACAGGGGATACAAAGCTTAATTTTATTGAATTTGCAACGTGCGTTCAAACAACAAACCCTAGTTATGATATTAATAAAGTTGTAGAGAATATTTTAAATATAAGGCAAAATAGAAAGAAAGCAGATAACAAGAAAAAATACGATCGTGAATTAATTGATTTAGTATGGATTCATTATTTGAAATCGAAAGTGAATTTTAAAGATTATGCTGATATGAATCTACGCTATATTGTGTCTTCAGGAATTGTTAAGAGAGCAGGAAGAGGAATATGTATTGTACCTGAATATCGTACTCTAGCATTTGAACTTAGTAGAAAAGTTACAAGCACAGAGCCATTAAAAGAACGATATAATAAATTGTGTAATGGTGCACCATTGCCAACAGATAATGTTGAAACAGCAAATAGAGTTTTACAAGATTTAATTACAGAATTAAAAACATATAATATTCCATATGTAATTCCTGATGTGCCGCTTAATTCAGCTGCAAACGTAAATATGGTTCGAAATAGTTTAAAAAGGGATATCGATAAATTCAAGGAAGATGAATATTCTAAAAGGCAGCATAAAGATTGGAAAGAAATTTATGAGTATATGAATTTACTAATTGTTAACAATGGAAAGGAAAAAGAATTAAATGAAGATTGTACAATTAAAGTGCCTAAATCCGAGGCGGCAGCATATTTAGAATGGGTTTTATGGAGAGCTTTTTTAGCAATAGATCATATATCTAATAAACCATATGAAGCTAGAGGATTTAGTATAGATCAAGATTATTTACCAGTAGGCACTGCGCCTGGCGGGGGTCCAGATATGATTTTTGAATTTGAAGATTATATCATCGTGGTTGAAGTTACAATGTCGACAAATTCAAGGCAAGAAGCTATGGAAGGTGAACCAGTTCGTAGGCATGTTGCAGATCTTGTTTTACATAAGGACAAGCCTGTGTATGGAATATTCATTGCTAATAAAATTGATTCAAATACAGCAGAAACTTTTAGAATTGGAGTTTGGTATACTCCACAAGATGAGAAAATGGCATTAAAAATTGTACCATTAACATTAGGGCAGTTTTCTTTCTTCTTTAAAGAAATATTTGAAAATGATAAAGCTCACCCTGATAACGTAATAAATCTATTTAATATGTGCTTTGAAGCAAAAGAAGGGCGTGAGGCACCTGAGTGGAAAAATCAAATTGATATTATAGTTTATAATATAAACAATTCACGAATGGATATTCATTAGATTAGTTTATAGTAGGTAAGAAGACAATTACTAACACTTATATTAAAATAGTGGGATAAAAAATATTTAATTTATCATGGTTGAAATATGTAATTGATTTAGTGAATCAGTAATAGCAAGCTCGGTATGCATGCCTATTACACTAGCTATGTGATCATAGGTATATTTTTCAACTGCTAACTTAAAAAAATTATTATCTGGGATAAGAAATTCTGCTGATGCAAAGTAGTTTGCCTGTATCTCAGGTGCAGATGTTTTCAAGGATACACATAGTTTATATTGAAACATACTAATTCCAAGGTATCTTTAATTTTACAACTATATTATCTAAAATAATATAGTGAACGTCTAAGAACATAGTTAAAGATTTTTTATGGATAAAAAACTTAAGGATACTATAAAAATAGCAAAAAGCTTACATAAGAAAGGACTCATATATTTAAAGGACAGTGTAGAACTTGTTGCAGAGCCTAATTATCAGATACTTGCTAGAATCTAAACTTATATATGGATAAAGTGGAAAATGAATTAATTAGAGATGATGAAGATGAACTTGCCTTATTAAACGTTAATGAAAATTATTTAATTGATGATGTTTACACTTTCATTGTTAAAATGAACAAACTAAATGGTTTTCTAAAAAAATAATGCTGTTAAAACTTTAAATTCAAAACAGAGAATAATACTTATAGCTTCTTCATTTGACAATCAAACATTATAAGCCGCAGCTTGGTTTATAGCTAATAATGTAGATATTAGTTGTTTTGAATTAACACCAATTATAAGAACTAAACTTCCAGGAATGGATAAGCTTTTTGAATGGGGAATAATTAAAAGTGGAGACATTGTTGTAATTAAGAACTCTGAGAATTCAGAAGCAACGGTTGTTGATGCTAAGTATGTTGATTTTAATGGTGAAAAAATTACATTCAATAAATGGGGGCAAAAGGTTACTGGATGGTCTACAATCAGAATTTATTCTTGGGCTATGATCAAAGACAGTGATAAGACTTTACATGACATGAGACAGGAGAAAATGTTGTCTTTGGAAAATGAAATAGAATAAGATAAATAGAAAACAAGGGTAGAATTTGTACAATAATATAAATACCCTTGTTTTTTATTGTGTACATAAATTTTTTATAAAATTACTGAATTTTCTAAATGCTATGCATATATAATAAGTGAAGGTGATTTTTATGGAAAAAAAACTTAAGGAAACTATAAAAATAGCGAAAAATTTACACAAGAAAGGATTTATATATTTAAAGGATAATGTAGAACTTGAGGCGGAACCTAATTATCAAATTCTTGCTTTAATTATCGAAAAATTAAATTTATATATGGATAAAAATAAATATGAATTAATTAAATATAAAAAGGATGAATTAATACATGAGCTAGCCTTATTGAATTTTAGTCAAAATGATTTCATTGACAATACAGATATAGAATTTATGGAGAATATTATAAAAGAGTATGCTGATATTGTAGAACCAGTAGTAATTGATGATATTTGTGTTTTTACTATTAAGATGTGCAAATTAAAGAAAATTTATGAAAAGTCTATTTTACAAATCGAAGAAGGAAAATTTAAAAATATTATGTTTTAGAAATATACATTAAAATATAAAAAATTGAATAAATTGTAAAAAACATATTGACAATGGAAACTGTTTCCTATACAATAATGTTATCAGATATGCGAACACGCTAATTTGTTTAGAAGGGGATTGAAATGAATAATATATTAGGTTTCGGAAATTATATTGCAGATAAAAGGAAGGCACTCGGAATAACCTTAAGAGGAATGGCCTCAGAACTAGGAATTGCACCCGCATATCTCAGTGATATTGAAAAAGGCAGAAGATATCCACCAGACATGGAGAAACTCTTACAAATAGCTGAAATTTTAAAATTAACTGAGGATGAAAAACATACAATGTTTGATTTAGCCGGTGAAGGTAAAAATACAATATCGCCTGATCTTCCAGAGTATATTATGTCATCAGAAAAAGTTAGGGTAGCACTTAGGAAAGCTAAGGAAGTTGCAACGGAAGAAGATTGGGATGAATTTGTTAAAAAGCTAAATGATAGGGGGAAAAAGATTTAGTGGATGTAAGTATCCCAAGAAAAAAAGATGGCTTACCATTACTATACAAAAGTGACATAGAAGAAATTGCTGAAATGTATTTGTGGGATTTCAATCCTCAAATATTGAAAGAACCTATGCAGACTCCTATTGATGAATTCTTAGAAAATTATTTGAAGTTAGATATGGATTATAAGGATATAACACAAGATGGAAGTATTCTTGGTTTAACAGCCTTTGATAATGGATTTCTAAATGTATATGATTCTGAAAGCAAGAAAATAAGAAATATATACGTAAAAAAAGGTACTGTAATTATTGATAATTCATTACTTACTGAAAATCAAGAAGGAAGATATAATTTTACCAGTGGTCATGAAGCTGGGCATTGGATATTGCATAGGGAAATGTTTAAAGCAAAGAGAGATCAATTTGGTTTTTGGGATAGTATAAATGGTAAAGAAATGCCATCAATAAAATGTTTTAAAAGGAGCTTTGAAAATTATGCATCAAGGAGAACTTTTAAAACGAATAATGATTGGATGGAGTGGCAGGCTAACTATATGGCATCTTGCTTGCTTATGCCAAAAAAGATGTTTAAAGTGGTAACAAGTGAAATATTTAAAAAGTTTAGAATTAAGGGTGATTATATAATATTAGGACAAGACTTTGAAACTGATGAAATTGCAATTGAAATAGCAAAAAAGTTTCTAGAGTATTTGGAGTTTCAGTAACAGCTGCTTCAATAAGACTCAGTCAATTAAGATTTATAAGAGAAAAAACAGTACAATTGGCAATATACTAATTGTTATTAGTAAATCGCTATTTGCTTTTGTAAAAATTCAATGTCCTACAAATTTTATGAGAAGCAAATAGCTGATTTATTTAAAAATTATACAGGTTGATGTTTCTTATATATTTATTTTTTTGTCATTATGTTAGCAAGTTAGCTGACAAGCTTAACAGATAACTAAGGGAGGGGAGCTTATGAATTTAAATTCTGATAAATTGAAAGAACTAATGGAGATAAATGGCTTATCACAGAATAAACTAGCAGTTAAAGCCAATGTATCTAAAGGAACTATAAGCAGGGTTCTTAGTGGAAAGAGAGGTGTTGGACGTAAGGTGGCAAGCGGCTTATTAAGAATATTTCCAAATGAAACAATAGATACTTTGTTTGAAACAAATAAAAATTAAAAGGAAGAAGTGTTATAAATGGATATTAATATTACAGTTAGAGTTGATTCACCAGATATTATGAATTCTTTATTAGCTTTAGCAGATGCGATGCTACAAGTGAGAACAGGAGCAGAAATAAAAGAGGAGCATGAGATAAAGCCTAAAGAAGTACAAGCACCAAAAGAAAAAAGTTCAAAAAGAAGAAAAACCTAAAACAGTAACTTTAGAAGAAGTAAGAGGAGTACTTGCAAAGCTTTCACAAAATGGCAAGCAGCAGGAAGTGAAAGCACTCATAAAAAAAATTTGGAGGTAAAAAACTAACAGATATTTCACAAGAAAAATACAGTGAACTCTTAAAAGAAGCTGAGGTGATTTAGAAATGGCTGAACATGCACTTTTATCAGCGTCAAATTCTCATAGATGGCTTGTATGTACTCCATCGGCTCTTTTAGAAGAAAATTTTAAAAATGAAAGCAGTGCTTTTGCAGAAGAAGGTACTGCTGCACACGAGCTAGCTGAATATAAGCTGAAAAAATATCTTGGAATAAAGATTAAAAAGCCAAAAAGTGAATTTGATTTAAAGGAACTAGAGTATTATACAGACATTTATTTTGAATATGGTTGTGGACTTATATCAGAGGCAAAAATCAGATCAAAAGATCCAATTATTCTTGTGGAGCAAAAACTTGATTTTAGTTCTTGTGTGCCAGAAGGCTTTGGCACAGGAGACCTTGTTATTGTAGCCGATGGAATACTTGATATAGTGGATTTAAAGTATGGAAAAGGTGTTGAAGTATCTGCAGTTAATAATCCTCAAATGATGTTATATGCTATAGGAGCTTTAAATTTATTTGACAGTCTTTATGATATTGAAAATATAAGAATGACAATAGTGCAGCCAAGACTTGATAACATATCAACTTTTGAAATTACAGTGGATGAACTGAAGAAGTGGGCAGATGATACGGTGAAACCAAAAGCAGCCTTGGCTATAAAAGGTGAGGGAGAATTTTGTGCAGGTGAGCATTGTAGATTCTGCAGAGCTAGATTTAACTGCAGGGCAAGGTCAGATGAAAACATGAAAATGGCACAATATGATTTTAAAAAAGCTCCTCTTTTAAGTGAAGATGAGATAAGTGAAATACTATCTAGAATAGATGAATTTCAAAAATGGGCGTCTGATATACAGGCATATGCCTTAGATAAAGCTATAAATGAAAATAAGAAATGGGAAGGCTTTAAATTAGTAGAGGGCAGAAGTATTAGAAAATACAGTGATGAAGAAGCTACTGCTAAGACTTTAATAGAGGCAGGATACACAGAAGATGTTATATATTCTAAATCCTTATTAGGTATTACAGCTATGGAAAAAGCTATAGGTAAAAAGAAATTTAAAGATTTGATAGGTAGCTTAGTTATGAAGCCTAAAGGGAAACTGACATTAGTAGTTGAAAGTGACAAAAGACCAGAAATTAATAATACTGCAGAAGCAGATTTTAAAAATTAGGGAGGAATTATTCATGAAAATTGTTACAGGAAAAGTAAGATTTAGTTATGCAAATGTGTGGGAGCCTAAAAGTATTAATGGAAGTGATCCAAAGTATTCAGTAAGTTTGATAATACCTAAATCTGATAAGGATACACTTAAAAAAGTAAAAGAAGCTATTGAAGAAGCTAAAAAAGAAGGAACAGCAAAACTTGGAGGAAAAATACCAGCTAATTTAAAAACACCACTTAGAGATGGAGATGTTGATAGAGCAGATGATGAATCCTATGCTGATAGCTATTTTATAAATGCAAATAGTAATACAAAGCCTGGAATAGTAGACAAAAATGTACAAACTATACTAGATCAAAGTGAGTTTTACAGCGGTTGCTATGGAAGAGCCAGCATTACATTTTATGCTTACAATGCTAATGGAAATAAAGGTATAGCCTGTGGACTTCAAAACCTTCAAAAATTAGAAGATGGAGATCCACTTGGTGGACATAGTAGAGCTGAAGATGACTTTGATGCAGTAGAAGATAACTTTTTAGATTAATTTTTTAGGGGGAGAGAAATCTCCCTTAATTTATAGGGGATGATTATTTTGCTGGCCATTGATATAGAAACCTATTCGAGTGTTGATATTACAAAATGTGGAGTTTATGCATACACAGAGGCAGAAGATTTTGAAATATTATTATTTGCTTATGCCTATGATGATGAACCTGTTCAAATAATAGATTTAGCTTGTGATGAAAAGTTACCACAAAATATAGAATATGATTTAACAAATCCTAAGCTTATAAAAACAGCTTTTAATGCTAACTTTGAAAGAACATGTCTAGCAAAATATCTAAATAAACCTATGCAGCCTGAAGAGTGGAGATGTAGTGCTGTTCATTCACTTGAATTAGGTCTTAAAGCAAGTCTTGAAGGAGTTGCTAAATGCATGAATTTAGAGCAACAAAAAATGAATGAAGGAAAGGCTCTTATCAGATATTTTTCTATGCCATGCAAACCTACTAAAGCTAATTGTGGAAGAACTCGCAATTTACCGGAGCAGGATATAGGAAAATGGGAGATATTTAAAACTTATTGTAAACAGGATGTAGAAGTTGAAAGAGCTATAAGAAAAAAGTTAGAGAGGTATCCAGTAACAGAAAAGGAATGGCAGCTTTGGGCTTTGGACCAAAAAATAAATGATGCAGGAGTAAAAATAGATAAAGCCTTAGTTCATAATGCTATAAAGTCTGACAAAGCCTATCAAAATAAAAAAATGAAAGAAGCTGTAACTTTAACAGGACTTGAAAATCCTAATAGTAGTGCGCAGTTAAAAGGTTGGCTTGAAACTAACGGAATAAAAGTCAAAAGTTTATCAAAAGAAAAAGTAAAGGAATTATTAGAAGAAGTAGAAGATGATAAGGTTAAAAGAGCACTTGAGCTTAGGCAAGAATTATCTAAAACCTCTGTTAAAAAATATGAAGCTATGGCAAGAGCTAAGTGCAGGGATGAAAGAGTACGGGGACTTATGAAATTTTATGGAGCAAATCGGACTGGCCGCTGGTCAGGAAAATTAGTTCAGACTCAAAACTTACCAAGAAACAGTATGGATAATTTAGAAGATGCTCGCGTACTTCTTAAATCAGGAAATTATGAAATGCTGGAAGTTCTATTTAACAGCGTACCAGAGGTTTTATCTGAACTTATAAGAACCGCTTTTATTCCATCGGCTAATTCAAGATTTATAGTATCAGACTTTAGTGCCATTGAAGCTAGAGTCATAGCATGGCTTGCAGGAGAAAAGTGGGTTATAGATACTTTTAAAAGCAGTGGAAAGATTTATGAAATGACAGCAAGTAGAATGTTTGGAGTGCCTATTGAAAAGATATCGAAGGGAAATCCTGAATATGCACTCAGGCAAAAAGGTAAAGTTGCAACTCTTGCCTGCGGTTATCAAGGAAGTTCTGGTGCACTTATAGCTATGGGTGCTGTAAAGATGGGATTAAAGGAAGAAGAACTTCCAAGTATAGTAGCAGCTTGGAGAAAATCAAATTCTAATATAGTGAGATTGTGGAAGAAAATTGAGAGTGCAGCAATAAAATCAGTAGAAGAAAATAAAGTAGTAAAAATGCAATATGGACTTGAGTTTTCATGTAATGGAGGATTTTTATTTATTAAGCTGCCTTCTGGAAGAAGTCTTGCTTATGTAAGACCTAGAATTGAGGAAGATATTAGATTTAACAAACCCGAACTAACTTATGAAGGAATAGAACAGGGAACTAAGGTATGGGGCAGACTCAGCACTTATGGAGGAAAACTTACGGAAAATATAGTTCAAGCAATTGCAAGAGATTGTTTAGCTGAGGCTATGCTTAGACTAGATAAAGCAGGATATAAAATAGTATTTCATGTTCATGATGAAGTTATATTAGATGTGCCTAAAGGGTTTGGTTCTTTAGAAGAGGTAAATGAAATTATGGGAGAATCCATTGAATGGGCAAAGGGACTTCCATTAAAAGCAGCAGGTTTTGAAACGGATTACTATAAGAAAGATTAAAGATATATACCTTGAAACTTAAAATTTATTTGTAACAAAATGCTATTTTGTCAGCATTTTGGTGCACATAAATTTTTTAGTTGAAGCGATATATCTAGGTTAGACATTAATTTTGGAGGTGAATATGATTGAAACACGATGGAATTATTAAAATTGCTGTAGGCAGAAATCGCAAAGAATTGAATTGGAAAAATAAAGAGATGAAGTGGTCAGAGTTTTTAGATAGAGTAAGTAAAACTACAAGAACACCTGAAAACTATGAGGAATATAAAAAATTATCTAAAAATGAACAAGATGACATAAAAGATGTTGGAGGCTTTGTTGGTGGAGCTTTAAAAGATGGCAGAAGAAAAAGTGCTGCAGTTTTAAGTAGAAGTATTCTCACTTTAGATGCTGATTATGGGCAAAATGGACTGTGGGATACAATAGAAATGTTATTTGATTTTGGCTGCTGCATATATACAACTCATAAACACAGTAAGGATAAACCAAGGTTTAGATTAGTTATTCCATTAAGCAGAACTGTGACTCCTGAAGAATATGGAGCGGTATCTAGAAGAATTGCAGCTGATATAGGAATAGATTACTTTGATGATACAACTTATGAACCTTCAAGACTTATGTACTGGCCTTCTACGTCACAAAATGGAGAATTTATTTTTAAATATCAAGATGAAGAATGGCTAAATCCAGATGATATTTTAAGTAGATATGAAAATTGGCAGGATACAAGTTTTTGGCCTGAGTCTTCAAGAAGTATAAAAATTAGAGAAAAGTCAGCAGATAAACAGGGAAATCCAAGAGAAAAGGGTGGCATTGTAGGTGCATTTTGTAGGACTTATTCTGTAGTGGATGCTATTGAAAAGTTTTTAAGTGATACTTATGTACCTTGTGCTGATGAAAACAGGTACACATATGTTAAAGGTTCAACATCAGGAGGCCTTGTTATTTATGAAAACGGTGATTTTGCTTATTCTCATCATGGAACAGATCCAGCATCAGGAAAGCTTTGTAATGCATTTGATTTAGTAAGGCTTCATAAATTTGGAGAATTGGATGAAGATGTTAAGGGAGGAACACCAGTGGTAAAGTTACCTTCTTATCAAGCTATGATGGATTTTAGCAGAAAAGACGAGGAAGTAAAACAGACTATTGGACAAGAAAAGTTAAGTACAGCAAAAGAAGATTTTATAGAAATTGATGATTCAGAAGTTACTGATACGGAATGGCTGAAGCTTCTTGAAGTTGATAAAAGAGGCTTTTATAAGCCTACAATAGGCAATATAGTTTTGATTCTTGAAAATGATCCATATTTAAAAGAAAAAATAGCTCTAAATGAGTTTTCACATAGAACAATTATAAGAGGAAATCTTCCATGGCACAGATTAAAAAATACAGCCGAAGGTGATCCTTGGAAAGATAGCGATGATGCTGCCTTAAGATATTATATTGAAAAAGTATACGGAATAACTTCACCTACAAAAATAAGCGATGCCTTATTAATTGTAGAGGAAAAAAATAAATATCATCCAATTAGAGATTATCTTGAAGAAATTAAATGGGATGGTCAAAAAAGAGTTGAAACTTTATTCATTGATTATCTTGGTGCAGAAGATACTTCTTATACAAGAACAGTAACAAGAAAAGCTATAGTTGCAGCAGTTGCTCGTGTATTTGTACCTGGAATAAAGTTTGATTATATGCTTGTTTTAGTTGGCAAACAGGGAATAGGGAAAAGTCATATTATAAGTTTACTAGGGCAAAATTGGTATTCAGATTCTTTAAATACAGTGCAGGGTAAAGAAGCCTATGAACAACTTCAAGATGCCTGGATTATTGAAATGGCAGAACTTTCTGCAACTAAAAAAGCAGAAACTGAAGCAGTAAAACATTTTATATCTAAAAGAGAGGATATTTACAGAGTTGCTTATGGTAAGCGTGTAACCAAGTTCCCAAGGCAGTGCGTATTCTTTGGAACTACCAATGATAATGATTTCTTAAGAGATAAAACAGGAAATAGACGTTATTGGCCTGTAGTTGTAGCAATAAATAAAAGTAATAAAAATTTATGGAAAGAACTGAGTCAAGATGAAATAGATCAAATATGGGCGGAAACTTTGACACTTTGGAGAAATGGAGAAGGTTTATTCCTTTCGCCTGATATAGAAAAAGAAGCTGTTAAAGTTCAAGAACAGCATACAGAGGAAAGTTCCAAGGAAGGATTAATTAGAGAATACCTTGATAGGTTGTTACCTAAAGATTGGGGCAAACTTGATATAGGAGCTCGAAGGCTATTTATCCATGGTACTGATTTTGGTGAAGCTAAAGAAGGTACTGTTCAAAGGGACAAAGTATGTGCAATGGAAATATGGGTAGAGCTTTTTCAAGCAGATCCAAAACAACTGTCACCTATTCAAGCAAGAGAGATTAATGACATTTTGAGAAAAATTGAAGGGTGGAAGGAATATTCTAAGGGAACTGGAAGACTTAAATTTGGGAGAAACTACGGACTCCAAAGAGCATTTATAAGGGAAACGTATCCTTAAGGAAAATAGGGTATCTGTAAGTGTCAATTAATATAATTTTTAATTGAGTATCCATGTATCCCTTAAAATATTATTTTTCTATAATCATTAAATTTATAGAATTAAAGGTATCCTTAATATCCATAAAAACTTGGTATAGATACGTTTAAGGATACCGTTTGAAATTAGTAAACATAAGGGCTTAGCTCACTTCGTATCTTATATATCCCTATTATTATATAGATGTATATAAAATATAGAAATACCTATATACACATAATCTATATATACGCCCGCGTAAGGAAAATGGTCTGTTAAGGATACTATGGATACATTTGAAAGAAGGCAAGAGATGTTAGAAAGTGAAATTGAGAGTAGATTAAAACTTGAAGTTGAAAAGCGTGGAGGACTGGCACTAAAGTTTGTATCACCGGGTATGGCAGGTGTACCAGATAGAGTTGTTTTAATGCCAAATGGAAAAGTGGTCTTTGTAGAGCTTAAGGCACCAAAAAAGAAAATGAGACCGCTGCAGCTTAAAAGAAAAAAGCAGTTCGAAACGTTAGGTTTTAAAGTTTATTTAATAGATTCAATACAAGGAATTAAGGATTTTATGGAGGATATGATAGTGTGATTTATAAACCACACAGTTATCAGGAATATGCTACGAAGTGGATTTTAGATAAAGAAAAAGTTGGACTCTTGATGGACATGGGGCTTGGAAAAACTGTAGTAACACTTACAGCGATAGGTGAACTTATGTATGATTATTTTGATGTTATAAGGGTTTTGGTCATAGCTCCACTTAGAGTAGCAGAAGATACCTGGAGTAGTGAAAGTGAAAAATGGGATCACCTAGGGTATTTAAAAATATCAAAGGTGCTAGGATCAGAAAAAGGACGAATATCAGCATTAAATCATAGGGCAGATATTTATGTTATAAATAGAGAAAATGTGGTGTGGCTTGTAAAGTATTATGGCAAGGACTGGCCTTTTGATATGGTTGTTATAGATGAACTTTCAAGTTTTAAATCTTCAAAATCTCAAAGGTTTAGGGCGTTAAAAAAAGTTAGACCTAAAAGAATTGTAGGACTTACAGGAACACCAGCACCAAATGGACTTATGGATTTATGGTCAGAAATTTATCTTCTAGATGGTGGAGAAAGACTTGGAAAAACAATAACGGGATATAGAGAAAGATATTTTTTACCAGATAAGAGAAATCAAAATGTAATTTTTAGCTATAAGCCTAAAGAAGGTGCAAAAGAAAACATTTATGAAAAATTAAAAGATATATGTGTGAGCATTAAATCAGAGGATTATTTAAAACTTCCTGAGAGAATAAATAACATAATAAAAATTAATTTATCAAAGACAGCTATGGATAAGTACAGGCAATTAGAAAAAGATTTACTTCTTCCGCTTAAGGATTCGGATATAGTTGCAAATAATGCAGCTGTACTTACAAATAAATTACTTCAAATGGCAAATGGAGCTGTCTATGATGAAAATGGTGATGCCTTAGAAATTCATGATGAAAAACTTAAAGCGCTAGAAGACATTATTGAAGTTGCAAACGGAAAACCAGTACTTATATTTTATTCTTATAAACATGATAGAGATAGGCTTCAGAAGTATTTTAAAGCAAAAGAATTAAAAACATCAGATGATATTAAAGCCTGGAATAGAGGAGAAATTCCTATAATGCTAGTTCATCCAGCATCAGCAGGACATGGACTTAATCTTCAGGCAGGAGGAAACATAATAGTTTGGTTTGGACTTACGTGGAGCTTGGAATTATATCAGCAAGCTAATGCAAGGTTATATAGGCAAGGTCAAAAGGAAAATGTTATTATACATCATCTTGTAGCAAAAGGAACTATGGATGAAGATGTAATGAAAGCACTTCAAAATAAGGAAGTAGGACAGGAAGCACTACTTCAGGCGGTAAAAGCAAGACTTAGTAAAATTAATGATTAGGGGATGAGAGTGTGGAAACTAGAGAATATGTGGAGTATCTTTTGAAAAATTACAGGGAGATATTGAAAGATATAGAACAACTTAAATTTGAATATAAAGTTTATAAAGATATTGAAGAAAATGAAGTTATAGAATCACTTAATTTTTCTTCAGTAAGTGATGAAAAAATTCAAAGTAACAGTGTTTCTGATAAAACCTGTAAAATAGCTTTGATTTATAAAGAAGCTGCAAAACGCATGAATAAAGAAAGCAGAGAAGAAATTTATAAAATGATAAAAGTTTCTGAACTTGAAATATCAAGATTGAATTATTGCATAGATAGGCTTGAACCTAATATAAGGGAAGTAGTAAAGGAGATGTTTTTTGAAGGACTCCAATGGAAAGACATTTCAAGAAAAAATTCAGTCAGTGAAAAAACTTTGAATAATTACAGAAAAAAAGGAATTGACGAAATTGTATCCATGTTTGATTTGAGAAGACTGGCAATTTAGTTTGCTGGTCTTTTGTAAATTGTGGTATGATATTAAATAAATATAGATTATTCTTAAATAATAGTATTATGAATTAAAAGAGGGAACCTATGGATTTAATAGAAATACTTCAATTAAGAAAGTTTGATCTTAGTAAAAAGATAAAATTGGTTAGACATACAACTGAAAATGGATATGATGTTAATTTAATTTATAAAGCTGGGCAACTAAGGGATTATCAGGCAGTTCAATCAAAAGATTTTTTTAAAGACTGCGAATATATTATTTCTTTTATTGCTACAGAAAGTACAAAAGCAATATTTGTTGGTGCTTATGAAATTGTTAATAAAACGACAGTAAAGCAAAGAAGAAAAATCAAAAAATTGCCTGATATTCAAGGAATACCAGATTTTTATAAAGGTGATCAATTTTATTATGAACAGATAGAAGTAACAATTCTTGCAGATTTGAAAGATAGACTTGTTATTGAATGGGGGAAAGGTGCAAGAAACTGGTGTCAAAATCTAAGTAATAAGGAAGTTGTTGAAATATTGCCTAAAGGATATTATAATAATTTTCCTGGATTTGATAAAGTAATTATTAATTATGATGAGTTAAAAAAAATTATTGATTATTCTGATGCTAATAGAGAGTGGCATAAAATGTTATCTTCTGTAGCAGGTGTATATTTGATTGTAGATATGGAAACTGGTATGCAGTATGTTGGTTCTGCTTATGGTAAAGAAGGCATTTTAGGAAGGTGGAAACAATATTCTAAAAATGGTCATGGTGGGAATAAGTTATTGATAGACATTTTAGAAAAAGCCCCACTTCGATATAAAAAGTTTCAGTACTCTATTTTGAGAACTCTACCGAGAACACTTACCAGCAATGAGGTTATTGAGATCGAATCAATTTATAAACGAAAACTTGGCAGCAAAGCATTTGGTTTAAATCTTAATTAAATTTATGATTATAAATGTTACTGCATTGTTCTCAAAATTATAAAAAGGTAAGTGACTGGTTAGTAAGTGGTCATAAAAAATACGATAAGTGTCCATTGTAAATCCAGTAAAAACGATGCTATAATGTAAAATGTAAAGAAGTATGAATAAATAAAAAAACAGCTCTGGAGCATAATGCTTTGGGGCTTTTCTTATGCAAAAAAATCAAGGTTTTAAAATACATTCATAAGTTTTAAGTCATTGGAGGAAGATATGAAAAAAAAAATGCAGAAAATGTGTATGGCATGACAAGATAAGTAAGGAACATATATTTTGCATATTTCCAAGATGCATTAATAATGGAGATGAGGAAAATGATAAAGCTTCAGGAAATTTACAAATTGTGTAATGGTCTTGAGGTAAAAGACAGAAGAACTGGTATAAAGGAATTAATATATAAAGGATGTAGCAAAAGTACTGCATCAATTTATTATAATATTTGGAGAAGACATTACCTAGAATCAACTAAAAATGATTTGCAGTTATCAGGAATTTTTATAAGGCAAGGGAAAAAAAGAAAGCGGCTTGAAGAATGTTCATATAAAGAAAGACAAAAGTATTTACAAGCACTTAGCAAAGAACAGTTAATTAAAATAGTACAAGTCGTATTTAAATGAATAAGTAGAGGTGAGTTTTGTGCCATTTAAACATCAAAGACCTTGCAGTTATCCAGGATGTCCTGAACTTACAAGTGAAAGGTACTGCAGCAAACATCAAAAAGAAATAGAAAGTAAGTATAACAAGACAAGCAGACCTTTTAAGAAACTCTACAACAACAGGTGGTATAAATTAAGAAAGCAGTTTCTTTTGAAGCATCCTCTTTGTGAAGAATGTAAAAGAGAAGGAGTAGTTACTGCTGCAGAAGTGGTTGATCATATTATACCTCACAAAGGTAATGAAGAACTCTTTTGGGATGAAAGCAATTGGCAATCGTTATGTAAACATCACCATGATGTAAAGACTGCAAAGGAAGACGGAAGGTTTGGAAACAAAAATGAAGTTTATTCTTATCCTTGGAATAATGTAGAAAATTAAAGATGGGGGGATACATTTCCTCTAGACTTAAACGAAAAGGGCCGGGTGGTCCCCTTCGTGTGAAAAAACGCAAAATTCCAGAGGGGGGTATAAGTCAAATTTTGAGATGAAGAACATAGAAGTTCAAACAGTTTAAGAAGATTTATGCCTTAAAAAAGTTTAGTAAAAACTTGTACTTTTTAGGGCATTTTTTATTGTTTTAAAGAAGGTGAGAAGATGGAGATTCAGAAAATAGCAGTTGAAAAACTCAATCCAGCTAAATATAATCCAAGAAAAGATTTAAAACCAGGTGATCCTGAATATGAAAAGCTTAAAAGATCAATTGAAACCTTTGGATATGTAGAACCTGTAATTTGGAATAAGAAAACAGGTAATATAGTTGGAGGACATCAAAGATTTAAGGTTTTAAAGCATGAGGGTGCAAAAGAGATAGAATGTGTTGTTATTGATATAGATACAGATGAAGAAAAGGCTTTAAATATAGCTCTTAACAAAGTAAGTGGAGAATGGGACATGCCAAAGTTAGCTGATATTTTAGATGAACTTGATAAATCCATGTTCGATATTTCTCTTACAGCTTTGATGCCGCTGAAATAGAAGATTTATTTTCAAAAGTTCATGATAAAGAAGTTAAGGATGATGACTTTGATGCAGATAAAGCTCTTGAAGAAATAAAAGAACCCATAACTAAGCTGGGAGATATATGGCTTTTGGGCAAACATAAATTAATATGTGGAGACAGCACTAAGATTTCAGATGTTGAAAAGCTTATGGATGGAAAAAAGGCAAATTTATGTGTTACTGATCCACCGTACAATGTTAATTATTCTGCGGGAAAAGAAAATGAAAGAGTTATTAAAAATGATAGTATGGATGATAAGAGTTTTCACGAATTTTTATTAGCTGCTTTTAAAAATATCTATTCAGCATTAGATGATGGGGCAGGAGCTTATATTTTTCATGCTGATACAGAAGGTTTGAATTTTAGGAAGGCTTTTAAAGAGTCAGGTTTTCATCTTTCGAGCGTGTGCGTTTGGGTAAAGCAGTCATTAGTTTTAGGAAGAAGCGATTATCAATTCCAGCATGAACCTGTACTTTATGGGTGGAAGCCAACAGGAAAGCATAGATGGTATTCGGATAGGAAACAAACTACCGTATGGAATTTTGATAGACCAAGTAAAAGTCCAGATCATCCAACAATGAAGCCTGTACCTCTAATAGCTTACCCGATTCAAAATAGCAGCATGACAAATTGTATAGTATTTGAACCCTTTGCTGGAAGCGGTTCTACACTAATTGCCTGTGAGCAGACAGGAAGAATATGTTATGCAGTGGAACTTGATGAAAAGTACTGTGATGTTATTATTAAAAGATATATTGAAACTGCAGGGGAAGATAAAGTTTTCCTAATTAGAAATGGCAGTAAAACAGCTTATAAGAATGTAATTAAAAGTGAATAAAACCCTTGCTATTACTGTGTTTTAGAGTGATATATAGTATAACAAAAAAACACATGGAGGGAAACAAAATGAGAGCATTATTTGGAAGAAAGGTTTTAAACTTAAAGGAGCTTAAGGAACTTACAAAAGAAGTAAAAGCTAATGGATTAAAAGGAACAGAGTATGAAGTTATAAAAGAGGTTAAATTAAACGATGAAGAATTCAAAGAATTTGCAAAAGATTTTTGTAAGGATCAACCTTGGATAACAAAAGAAGATGGGGGCTGCAATTCAAAAGGAGAATTAAGATGCATAAGAGTTAGAAATACAAAAACGAATAAAGGCATCTTGGTAGATTCAGAAGGATATACCTACCCAAGATATACAGCATTAGAAAAATAAAGCCTGCAAGGGCTTTTTTTAGTTTGAAACCAAAACTGTTGTTAATATTAAAATAAAAATTACCGAGGTAACCATAAGAATATCTATTCTTACAAAACTTGAAGTTTTCAATATCATCACCGCCTTGGTACTCATATTAGCCTTTATTTAAATAAAATAAACCTTTATAAATAACTTGATATTACTGTGCTTTAGAGTGATTAATGTAGTAACAAAAAAAGTACAGGAGGAATGCATTATGGAAAGAAAAGAAATCGTAAAATTATTAGGTGAGCATTTCGGTGTTAAACCAAAGTACATGGGAGCACCAAGTTTTGCATACCAAATAGAAACAACAGAAGGAGTTATGATTATTGATAAAGCTGGCAAGGTTAAAAATTCAGAAGGTGTAGAGATAGAACTTGAAGAGTTACTAAGGGATTCTGAAAAAGATCAAGTAAAAGAAGAAGCTGAAAATTCAGAAGTAACTTTTTCAATGGAAGGACACACAGGAATTAGCCTAAGAAATTTAATAAACATGATAGCTAGCAAGCAGACTCTTATCAAAAAGGCCATAGGAATTGAAAATGATATTGTTACGGAAGAATTTATAAAAGGCATAAACAATGTTAGGATTGTAAGCATTGAAGATTTTAAAACAGCAGCACTAGGAATTGGATTGGAAAAGTGCCAAGGTATTAATTTAAATTTTGAAAAAGGTAATTTGCAATTTAAATTTTTAGAGGGCTTTGAAAACGCTGAAATTGCTAATCAGTTTGCTGAAGCGCTTAATGAAAGTGCAAAAAAGATTAAATATTCATCAGCAAAAGAAAGACAAACCGATAATGAAAAATATACCTTTAGGACTTGGCTTTTAAGGCTTGAATTTATAGGAGATAGGTATAAAGAGGCAAGACATGAATTGACTGAAAATTTAAAAGGAAATAGTGCATTTAGAAAAAGGTAATAGGAAGTGATCCTATTACTTTTTTAATTATCAGTAAGTTTTTTATAAATTGCAAGGTTTGCTGAATTTTTTCCAACAAATTCAATGCGCGATTTTAAATTAAATTCATTTTTTTTATAAGCTTCATAAAATAGTCTGCCAGTAGATATGTGGCTGCCAGGTGTAGAATTTTTCCAATCGCTAGTAGAAAATAAATCTTTAATTGAAAAAGTATCACCTGCTTTTTTACAAGGTATTTTAGCAACAACTTTGCCAACGGTTAATATTCCACTAATATAGTCAGGTATTGATTTGCATAGAATATAGTCAGTTAGTGTTAAATTTTCAGTATCTGCATTTGTTTGAAGTGTTCTTAATATTTCATCTGAAACTCTTAAAGTTATCTGAGGCATAATTACCATCCCTTTCAATATATAATGTAATTACATAGTATGTACATACATACTATGTAATTACATTATATTAAATAAAGAAGTAACTGTCAATATTTAATTGAAAAAAAATTAGGAGGTGAACCCCATGGCGACAAGAGGAAGAAAACCAAAACCAACAGCTCTAAAAAGTCCTTGAAGGAAATCCAGGAAAAAGACCTTTAAATTTAAATGAACCAAGGCCTGAAAATAAAGCTCCAAAATGTCCGTCATGGCTTGAGCCAGAGGCAAAAAAAGAGTGGAGAAGGATGACAAAGACATTAGAGCAAATAGGTGTACTTACAAAAGTGGATGCAGCTGCTTTTGCAGGCTACTGCCAAGCATACGCAAGATGGAAGGAAGCAGAAGAATTTTTAACAAAGCATGGTACTATTTTTAAAACACCATCAGGATATATTCAACAAGTGCCGCAGGTATCTATAGCACAAACATATCTTAAAATCATGAAGGACTTCTGTTCGGAATTTGGACTTACTCCATCTGCAAGGTCTAGAATAAATGTTGGAACTTCAAAAGGAGATACATCAGATCCAATGGAAGACATTTTAAGGATGGTGTAAAAGTGTTTGATGAAAAGAAAGCAGAAAGGGTAGTAAAGTTTATAAATAATTTGAAGCACACAAAAGGTGTGTGGCATGGAGTTCCGTTTGATTTATTACCTTGGCAGGATAAGATCATTAAAGATATATTTGGAAATGTTAAAGACAACGGATTTAGGCAGTATAATACGGCATATGTGGAAATACCAAAAAAGAATGGAAAAAGTGAAATTGCAGCTGCAGTAGCACTTTATCTTACTTGTGCAGATAATGAGTGGGGAGCAGAGGTTTATGGTTGTGCTGCAGATAGACAGCAGGCATCTATTGTATTTGATGTTGCAGTGGATATGGTGGACCAATGTCCAGCACTTAAGAAAAGAATAAAACCTGTAATATCTCAAAAAAGATTGGTGTATATACCTCTTGGAAGCTTCTATCAAGTTTTATCCTCGGAGGCTTTTTCAAAACATGGACTTAATGTGCACGGGGTAATTTTTGATGAGCTCCATGCACAACCAAATAGAGAATTGTATGATGTTATGACAAAAGGCAGTGGTGATGCAAGAATGCAGCCGCTGTTTTTTTTAATTACAACAGCAGGAACAGATAGAAACTCTATATGTTATGAGGTACATCAAAAAGCGGAGGATATTTTAAGAGGTAAAAAACACGATAGAACTTTTTATCCTGTTATATATGGAATTAAAGATGGAGAAGACTGGAGTTTAGAAGAAAATTGGTATAAATCTAATCCTTCCCTTGGACATACTATACCTATTGAAAAGGTTAGGGATGCTTTTAACAGTGCAAAAGAAAATCCAGCTGAAGAAAATATATTTAGACAGCTTAGACTTAATCAATGGGTAAAGCAGTCAGTTCGATGGATGCCTATGGATGTTTGGAACAAGTGCTCTTTTGAAGTTGATATTGAAAAGCTTAAAGGTAGGGAATGTTATGGTGGCTTAGATCTTTCGAGCACTAATGATATTACTGCCTTTGTTTTAGTGTTTCCTCCAATACCGGGAGATGATAAATATTATGTCTTAGCTTATTTTTGGATACCAGAGGATAACTTGAAGCTTAGAGTCAAAAGAGATCATGTTCCTTATGATATATGGAAAAAGCAGGGTTTTCTTAAAACTACAGAGGGCAATGTTATTCATTATGGCTTTATTGAAAATTTCATAGATGAACTCGGAACCAAATTTAATATAAAAGAGATAGCTTTTGACCGTTGGGGAGCAGTACAAATGGTTCAAAACTTAGATGGTTTAGGCTTTACTGTAATTCCTTTTGGACAAGGATACAAAGATATGAGTCCACCAACGAAGGAACTTATGAAGATAACTTTAGAAAAGAAAATAGCACATGGGGGACATCCAGTTTTAAGTTGGATGATGGACAACATATTTGTAAGAACAGATCCTGCCGGAAATATAAAACCAGATAAAGAGAAGTCTACTGAAAAAATAGATGGAGCTGTTGCATTAATAATGGCTCTCGATAGGGCAATAAGACATGAAGCAAAAGAATCAGTTTATGAAAAAGAGGAATGAGAAGTTTGCTTGATTAGGAGGTGATGTTTTGAAATTTATAGATAGATGTAAGCTTTTTTTAACTCCACAAAATGCATTGTTTGAAGTCCTGCAGAAATATTCGCAGGATTTTTTAAGTGGAGAAGATGTCCCCACATCAAGTAATGCAAATATAGATGCAGACACAGCTATGAGTTTTACAGCAGTTTTTGCATGTAACAGGGTACTTTCAGAAACACTTGCAAGTTGCCCTGTATTTTTATATGAAAAAGACAATAAGGGGAATAGAGTTCAGGTTACAGATGCTCCAGAATATCAGATATTACATTATGCGCCAAATGCAGAAATGACACCGGGTCAGTTTAAAGAAACGGGAATGAGCAATATGAATTTGGGTGGAAACTTTATAGCTCAAAAGGTATTTAATCTTCGTGGTGACTTATTGGAACTAAGACCTATTTTATGGAATAGGGTAAAAATTGATATAGATAAAAGTACTGGTAGGCTTCTTTATTTTATTGATGGAAAAACTGAACCTAAAATGAGAGATGAAATATTGCACATACCCGGTTTAACTTTAGATGGTTATATAGGAGTAACACCCTTAACTTATGCCGCACTAACCATTGATATTGGTTTATCGCAAGATAAATTTGAAAGAAACTTTTATTTTAATAGAGCATCTACTAGTGGAATATTTCAGTATCCTAATGAATTGGGTGATGAAGCATTTCAAAGGCTAAAAAAAGATATTAAGAAAAACTATACTGGACTTCAAAATGCAGGAGTGCCGATGATACTTGAAGGTGGAGGCCAATTTAAGGAAGTTACAATGAAGCTTACAGATGCGCAATTCTTGGAATCTAAGAGATTCAGAATAGAAGATGTGTGCAGAATATTTAGAATACCACTTCACTTAGTGCAGGATTTAACAAGATCCACTAACAATAATATAGAACACCAAAGTCTTGAGTTTATTGTTTATACTATGCTTCCTTGGTTTAAAAGGTGGGAAGAAAATTTAAATCTACAACTTCTTTCTGATGAATCCAAAAGGAAAAATAGATACTTTGAATTTAAGGTGGATGCACTTTTAAGGGAGATGCTGCGACTAGAGCTTCAGCTTATGCACAAGGTAGACAGTGGGGGTGGCTAAGTGTAAATGATATAAGAAGGCTTGAAAATATGGACCCAATTCCAAATGGAGATATATACTTGCAACCTTTGAATATGAATGAAGCTAGTACTAATGATACGAAAAATAAGGAACTGGCAGAAAAAATATATGAAATGATTTCAAAGGGTGGTGAAAAACATGAGTAATGGTAAGAAGTTTTGGAAGTTTAATGCCAAGGAAGACAGTGATGAAGGAGAACTTCTTCTGTATGGAGATATTAGTGATTCAACTTGGTGGGGAGATGAAGTGACACCTAAAAATTTTAAGGAAGAATTAGATTCTCTTGGTGCTGTTAAAACTTTGAATGTTTATATAAACAGTGGTGGAGGCGATGTGTTTGCAGGACAGGCAATATATTCAATGCTAAAACGTCATGATGCAACAGTTAATGTTTATGTTGATGGACTTGCAGCAAGTATAGCTTCAATAATTGCTATGGCAGGAGATAATGTTAAAATGCCTAAAAATGCAATGCTTATGGTGCATAATCCTTGGTCTTTTGGAAGTGGTAATGCAAATGATTTTAGAAAATTAGCTGATGATTTGGATAAAGTGCGAGAAAGTATGATTTCAGTATATGAAGATAAAACAGGCATGGAAAAAGACAAGATAGTTGAATTATTGGATGCAGAAACTTGGATGACAGCAGAAGAAGCAGTGGAATTTGGTTTTGCAGATGAAATTGAGGAAGAAAAGCAGTTATCAGCTTCATTAAGTAATGAAATATTTGCTATCAATGGGCTTAAGGTTGATATAACCAAATATAAAAATCTTCAAATAAATAAAATACAATTTAAAAATCCAATCACAAATGGAGAAAAGACTAAAGAAGAACCTATAAATAATAAAAAAATAGCAGCCAAAATTGAAAAGCAAGTCCCAATAGATTTATATGAAAAACTAAATGAAATTCATGAGAGGAGATTTAATATATGAATTTAAAAGAAATGTTAAAACAAAAACTTGATTCACAAGCAGCTATAGTAAAAGGTGCAATTGATTCAGCAAGAGCAATGACTGAGGAAGAACAAAAATTATATGATAGTTTAGAAACTGAAATTAACAACCTTGAAAAAACAATAGAAGCAGAAGACAAGCTAAAAGAAAGAGAAAAACTTAATAAGACACCAGTAAATGAACCTATATATGCAAAACCTAAAGATCCAAATGAAAAAAAAGTGGAAAGGTGGCATGGGAGAATTTCTTCAAGCTGTAGCAAAGGCATCTTCACCTGGTGGAAGAATGGATAATAGACTTGTATATCAAAATTCAGCCTCTGGTTTAAATGAAAGTGTAAGTTCTGAAGGTGGATTTATGCTGGAAAATGATTTTATACAAGATATGTTTGATGTTATGATGTCAGAAAGCCAAGTTGCAAATAGAATAAGGATGATTCCAATTGGTTCAAATACAAATAGACTTAGAACTCTTGGAATTGATGAAACTAGCAGGGCTAACGGAAGTAGATGGGGTGGTGTTCAAGCTTACTGGATAGCTGAAGCAGAAACTGTTACAAAATCAAAGCCTAAGTTTAGAGAAATTGATATGGCACTTCAGAAATTGTTAGCTCTTTGCTATGTTACAGACGATTTACTTCAGGATGCAACAGCTCTTGAAGCAATAGTAAGGCAAGCTTATGCAGATGAAATGTCTTTTAAAATTGATGATGCAATAATAAATGGTACAGGTGTTGGTATGCCACTTGGAATACTTAATTCAGATGCACTTGTAGCAGTACCAAAAGAATCAAATCAAGCTGCGAGTACAATAAAATATGAAAATATACTTAAAATGTGGAGTTCTATGCCGGCTAGATTAAGGGCAAATGCGGTTTGGTATATTAATCAGGAAATTGAGCCACAACTTTATACCATGGCTCTAAATATAGGAACAGGAGGAGCACCAGTGTTTTTACCTTCAGGAGGAGCTTTAAGTTCGCAATACAGTACTCTTTTAAATAGGCCTATAATTCCTATTGAACAATGTTCTCCATTAGGTAAAAAGGGTGATATTATACTTGCTGATCCTACGCAGTATATTGGAATAGATAAGAAGGCACCAACAGCAGATGTATCAATACATGTAAGATTTTTATATGATGAGCAGGTATTTAGATTTATTTATAAATTCAATGGTGCTCCTTATAGAAATAAACCAATTACACCTTATAAGGGAGCTAATGCTTTGAGCCCATTTGTTACTTTGGCGGATAGATAGAGGTAAATTATATTGTTATAAAAGCTTATAACTTGTACAATTTTACATGAATATTTGGTATAATATTTGTAATTGATAGTAAAATTTGATGTATATTATAGGATAAATTACAATGTAAAAAAATTATATGGGAAGTGATTTTGTATGCCTAATGAAAATGATTTAGCATGTTCAATTATGATTTCAAATATGTCGTGTGAGTTATTCAATGATGCACTATACTATAGAGAAATGGCAGATAAAAATGAGGATTTTTATATAAAATGGCGTTATAGAAGGTCTTCTATAATATCCTTTTGTGCTTCAACGGAGTCATGGATGAATTGTATTATTAAGGACAACTTGGAGAAAAGAATGAAACCTCTAAATAATAATGAAAAGGAGCTATTAGATTTTATTAAAGATTATAAATCAAAAATGCCAAATGGTTTTAATAATGTGAGAAATAAGTTATATAATTTTATTCCAGAATGTATAAACAAGACTGGAATTAATTGGAAAAGTGCTCCTGAGGAAAGTTTTGAAAATTATATAGAGTTAAGTAATATGAGAAATTCAGTTATTCATTACGCAGTTAGAAATAGTAAAGATGTGCATAGTGAGAAGTTTGTAGAATTAATTAAACAATCACCTGATATAATTGAAAATTTATTTAAAACATATGCTTTAATGGGAAATAAGCTTTCAATTCCTAGTTGGTATAAAGATAGATACTCTAGAATTATAAAATGATATAACGTATAGTTAATGTATTGTGGACATAGAATATGTAACTATTTCTAATAAGATTAAAATGCAAATAGTGTTAATTTAAACTTGTTTAAAGGCAGCCTTAGTGCTGCCTTTACTATTTAAGGAGGAGAAATAAACTATGGCGTTAATTGAAAAATATAAATTAATACAAGTCTTTGAACCAAAAACAACAAATGCTGCAATAATAAGCAATTATGTAACCTTAAAAAATGCTATTACAGTTGCAGTTGTTATTAACTTAGCTCAAGCAGTTGCTCATGCAACACAAATTTCGTTATATCAATCACAAGATATAGAAGGAACAGGTGCTAAACCTTTAGCTTGTGATGTTCCTATACTTGTAAATGAAGATGTTTCAGCAAATGACATACTTGCAAGGCAGACAGATGGAGTGAGTTATACTGTAGCCAATACAGCAAAGAATAAACAGGTAGTATTTTATATAGATCCTGCAAAACTAGATGTGAATAACGGATTTTGCTGTTTAAATATAAGAATAGGGGCAAGTACACAAGCTACAAATTTCGCTAGTGGAGAATTTATATTAGAGAATAAATATGCCGAGGATGAAACACATTCTGCGGTAACTGATTAAAATTTATAAGCCTTAGGGGCTTTTTTATTTTGGGGTGATTTTATGGCGTTAAAAATTATAACACCACCTTTAATTGAACCTATAACTTTGGATGAGGCAAAACAGCACTTAAGAATAGTTGGCAGTGATGATGATATTATATTACTTAGTATGATTAAACAGGCTAGAGAGTTTTGCGAGGATTTTCAAAATAAAAAATATATTACTCAAACTTTAGAACTTGTATTAGATTCTTTCCCGGATGATAATTATATTTCTTTTGATAGTTCTTCACCGGTTCAAAATGTAGAAAGTGTAAAATATTATGATACAAATGGAAAAGAGCTTATATTTGATTCAAATAATTATATTGTTGATACTGATAGCTTTGTTAATAGAATTGTGCTTGGTTACTGCAAGTTATGGCCTACAATAGTTTTACAGCCAATTAATGCTGTGAGAATTAGATTCACAGCTGGGTTTGGAGATAAAGCTGAAGCTGTTCCAGAAACAGTTAAATGGGCAATGATCCTTCATATGAAACTTTTGTATGATGATTACAAGCCAGATGAAAGAACTAAAATTGAAGAAGCAAGAAATTCATTATTAAGTATGAATAGAGTGATACCAGTATGAGAACAGAAGAATTTAAGCATAAAATAACTTTTCAAAAGCTTTCAATAACTACAAATGAAAATGGATTTGAAGTAGAGGTATGGCAGGATTTTATTACTTGCTGGGCAAAGATTGAAAATCTTAGAGGTAAAGAATTTTTCGCAGCTGAAGCTGTACAAGCAGAAAAAACTGTTAAATTTACTATAAGATATTTACAAGACTTAACGGAGGATATGAGAATATTATTTGAAGATAAACAGTATAACATAACTTTTATAGATAATATTCAATACAGGAATAAGTATATAGAAATAAAGGCTTTGGAGGTTGAGAATAGTGGCTGAGATAGAACTTACAGGTGTTGATGAAATATTAAATAGACTTCAGCAAATGGGTGAAAATGTTGTAAGACTTGAAAATAAAGCTCTAAAAAATGCCGCTGAACCAGTACTTGAAGACGCAAAAGCAAATGTTCCTATAAGAACTGGAAAACTTAAAGAGGGTCTTAAGATAGGCAAGATTAAAAACAAAGATGGGGTTAAATATATCCTTGTAGGGGTGGACAGAGGTGATAATTCAGAGATATTTTATGGAAAATTTATTGAGTTTGGTACAAGTAAAAGAGCGGCTCATCCATTTTTACAGCCTGCTTATGAGAAAAATAAAAATAGGATAAAAGAAATTATAGCTGCGACTTTGAAAGAGGGTTTAAAGTGATAAATAAATTATTAATGGAGACATTAAAACCTCTTAATATACCAGTTTCCTTTCAAAAGTATAATGGAAAAGAAACTACCTATATTACCTTCTTTAATTATTTAGAGCAGGGTGAACAGTATGCCGATAATGAAGAAAAGGCTACAGGATACTATATTCAATTAGATCTGTGGAGTAAAAATGATTACACAGAATTAGTGGAAAAAATAATAAATTATATGAAAGCCGCAGGGTTTACAAGAACTTCTGCGGCTGATTTATTTGAAGAAGACACTAAAATATATCACAAAACAATAAGATTTTTTATTCAAATGGAAGGAGGTAGCAGCTTATGTCAGGGGTAATAAATAGTGCTCCTATAGGAGTTGAAAATTTAGTCTATGCAATTTTAGCCGACGAAGATGTTTTTACTTATGATACACCAAAATTAGTTTCTCCAGCAATAAATATAAAGATAAGTCCCAAAAGTAGTTCAGACACTTTATATGCTGATAATAGAGCAGTAGAAACAGCTACATCTTTAGGAGAGATAGATGTAGAAATTGAAACACAAGATTTGCCACTTGAAGTGCAGGCAGAGCTTCTAGGACATAAGATTGATTCAACAAGTAAAGTAATGTGTTCTGATGTTCAAGATTCAGCACCATATGTTGCTATGGGGTTTAAAATAAAAAAAGCAAATAGTAAACATAGATATGTATGGCTTCTTAAGGGAAAGTTTAGTGAACCAGACGAAGAACATTCTTCACAGGAAGATAAAACAAAATTTCAGACACCAAAAATCAAAGGTACATTTTTAACAAGAACAGATGGCAAGTGGAAGTATACAGCTGATGAAGATAGTGGATTTACAGGAGGGGATACATGGTTTAATAAAGTTTATGGGCAGTCAATAATACCAGCAGCACCAACTAATCCAGTTCAAGATGATACAGCTAATACTTTTGGATGGACAAATGTAAGTGGGTATAGTAATGCTTCAGATTATGAATACAGCGTTGATGGTGGTACAACTTGGTCAGCAGTAACAGCAAATCCACAAAGTGTTGGCAATGCAAGTTATGCTGTAGGAAAAGTTCAGGTAAGGGTAAAAGCAGATTCAGAAACAAATAGATCAACAGGCTTAGTATTAAGTTCAACTGCGGCTTATACAGCAAGCTAATTTTAGGAGGTAGCGAGTGTGGAAATAGTATTAAACAATAAAACATATGTAATGCCTAAGGTAAAAACAAGAATGCTTAGAAAAGCCATTGAGATTAATGAAAATATAGACTTCAATAACATGAAGACAAAGGATTTAGATGGACTTGTAGATTTCATAGTAGAACTATATGGAAATAAGTTTACAAGGGACAATTTTTATGATGGCTTAGATGCAGATAAACTTGTAGAAACTCTTAATAACAGTATAAATGGAATAGTGGGTAACCTAGGAAATAAGTTAAAGGAATTCCCAAACAAGTAAGCGGAGAGGCACAAGAAAAGCTATCTCCGCTTAATTTTATAAAAGAAATTTATTGTCAGCTCCTAGAGCAGGGATGGACTTTAAATGATATTGATGACATGGACATATTTTTTTATTTTGATATTTTAATTTATAGGTTTAACAAAGAATATGCAGAGAATTTAAATAATGTTTTAAATCTATTGTAAATGGTGGTGAGAGTGTGGCAGAGGAACTTGGAAGTTTAGCTGTAAAAATAGGCTTAAATTCAAGTGGTTTTCAAAATGGTATAAGTAGCATTAATAGAAATCTTAGAGTTCTTGATAGTGAATTTAAAGCTAATACAGCAGCTCTTGGAGAAAATTCAAAGGGAATTGAAGGACTTAGATTAAAAGAAGAAACTCTTTCTAAGCAAATGGAACTTCAAAAGCAAAAGGTAAGTGCACTAGAACAAGCCTATATTAAAAGTGCTGAAATAAAGGGTAAAGACAGCAAAGCCACACAAGAACTTGAAATAAAACTTAATAAAGCAAAACAAGCACTTTCTAATATGGATACAGAATTAGTAAAAACAACTAAAGAAATAGAAAAAGAATCTTCTGCCTCAAAGAAACTTGGAAGTAGCATACAAGAAGCTATGACAAAAATGCATACACACGTTTCAAATGCTTTTGATGGCATTAAAAATGCAGCAATTGGAGTAGGTGCCACTCTTGCCGGAGGACTTGGATTATTTTCTCTCACAGAGAAAGCTGTTGAAAGTGGTGATGCTGCATATAAGCTTTCACAAAAATTAGGAGTAACCTCATCGGAAGCTGCCAATCTTAATAAGATGTTAAAAATAACTGATACAGATACGCAGCCTTTTATAGCTACAATGTTGAAGCTTGACAAAGGCATAGAAGGTGCAGGAAAAAGCGGTAATTCAACAACTAAAGCACTAAATGAATTTGGTGTTAAGCTTACAGATGCCAGTGGTAAATTACTGCCAATGCCTGAGCAGCTTAAAAAATTATCTGAAGGCTATCAAAAAGCGGCTGCAAGTGGAAATGAAGAGGCCTTTGTAGCACAAGTATTGGGTGCAAGAGGACAAGAATTAATACCAATATTGCAGGATTATACGGAGGCTTCAGAAGCTGCAAGTAAGGTTAAAGGCTTTGGTGTAGATCCTAAACAAGCACATGAGCAAGCTGTGCAACTGCAAGTGTTAAAAATGGAAATGAGTCAATTTTCAATGGCTATAGCTCAGGTGTTAATGCCAATAGCAAGTGCAGTACTTCCGACTATAACTAATTTGTTTACAAGTTTAGGAAAGGTTATATCTGACAATAAAAAAACTATACAAGATGCTGTAAACAGTATAGCTGGTGTTGTAAAGGAAATGGGGGCAGTAATAACACCAATTATCAAGAATTTATTTGATTTTATAGCTAAGCATGGAGAATTAACAAAAGCAATTATAGTAGGCATTGTTGCAGTAATAGCAGAAATAAAGATAGCCAAACTTGTAACGGATATAATTACAGGCATTAATAACATAAAAAAAGCGGTAGAGGACTTCAAGGCTTATCTAAAATAGGAAAGATCTTTGAAGCAATCTTTAAAATAAATCCTTTAGCCTTTGGTATTATCATAGGAATTACAGCCATAGCTACTGCTGCTTATTTAATAATAAAAAACTGGGAGCCAATAAAGAAATTCTTTGGTGATCTTTGGAATGGAATCAAAACTACTTTTAATAATTTTTGGAATTGGCTCAAGAACTTTTTTTAGTAAATGGGGTACTGAAATATTGGTTGTAATAGCTCCATTTATAGGTATACCCTTAGAAATTGTAAAATACTGGGATGATATTAAAGCTGGATTAGGTGCGGTTTGGAATTGGATAAAAACTACTGTGACGAGCATATTCACAGCAATAGGTGCTTTTTTTACAAATATATGGACTAGTATAAGTAATACATTTAACAATGCGTTACAAGCTATATCGTCATTTTGTGCTTCAATATGGAACTCAATATCAAGTACAGCGAAAAATATCTGGAATGACTTTAAAAGTTTTATAGTAAACCTATGGAATAATATAAAACAGAGTGGGAAAAATGCCTGGACTAGTTTAAAAAATACAGTAATTAATTTATGTACTAACATAAAGCAAGGGGTTATAAATATTTGGAATGCTCTTTTAAATTGGTTTGGTGAATTACCAAGTAAACTTTATAATTATGGATCTAATATGTTTTCAAGAATGAGGGATGGTGTAAGTAGTACCATAGGAAATGTTAAAAGTTCTATAGAAAGTGGCATAAACAGCGCCTTAAATTTCTTAGCAAGTCTACCGGGTAAAGCATGGAACTATGGAGAAGATTTTGTAAATGGAATTGTAAAAGGTATAAAATCAGCGGTAGGTGCAGTTGAGGATGCAGTAGGTGCTTTAGCAGCTAAGATAAGAAGTTATCTTCATTTTTCAGTGCCAGATGAAGGACCTCTAGTTGATTATGAAAAATGGATGCCGGATTTTATGTCAGGCTTAGCGGATGGAATAAATAAGAATAAGCACCTTGTTGCAGAAGCTGTAAAGGGATTGTCATTGGGTATGAAAATGAATACTAATATATCAGCTGTAGCGGTACCAGTTAGAAATAGCTTAAAAGAAAAAACACAGGCAAATAGCAGTGTGATTTTGAACATAGAGAACTTTAATAATTATACAGAGAAAGATATAGAGCAGCTTGCTTACGAATTAGAATTTTGCAGAAAAAGAATGGCTATGGGGAAAGGAGGAATTTAAGGTGCTCAGCTTTAATTTTGGTGATAAAAATAGTTATGATGATTTTGGAATTTTAATAGCTCAAAGACCTAATTTTCCTTCTCCTAAACGTAGAGTAAATACAATAAATATTCCCGGAAGAGATTCTAATCTAAGATTTGATGAGAAAACTTATGATGATATAACAATAGAAGTGGAATGTTCAGTAAAGGATAAACAGGATATCTCAAATAAAATCGATGCTATAAAAGGCTGGCTTTTTGAAACAGGTGACAGTGATTTGATATTTAGCTTTCAAGCCGATAAGAAATACATTGCTCAAGTAGTAAATGCTATTGATTTTAAGCAAGTTTATAAATATTTTAGTGAGTTTCCAATAATATTTGATTGCAGACCTTTTAAGTATTCAGTAGAAAATAATATAGAAACTATAACTACGTCAGGCGCCAAAATAACTAACTTAGGCTCTATTGAAAGTGAGCCTATAATAAGCATTTATGGTTCTGGCAATATTATTTTTAAAATAAATGAACAGCAGATAAGCTTTAAAGGGGTAACTGATAAAATCATAGTAGATTCAGTTATACAGGATTGTTATGATGATGCTGGAAACAATTTAAATGGAAATATGTCAGGCGAATTCTTAAAAATAAAACCTGGTGAAAATATCATAGGATGGAGTGGGAATGTTACTAAAGTTGAGCTTTTACCAAACTGGCGGTGGTTATAATGATATGTATTTATGATAAGAAAACTACTAAAGGTAACTTTGATAACAATGGTCTTGGAATTTTAAATGAAGCTATAAATTGCTACATAACGGAAGAATTAAATGGAGATTATTCTTTGGAGCTAGAATATCCTGCTAATGCTAAAAAATCAAAGCATTTAGTTGAGTGGAATATTATTAAGGCAGATGACCAGCTTTTTAGAATATATAAAGTTGAGAAAAGCAGTGATGGTAAAAATATTATAAGTGTATGGGCAAAGCATATTTTTTATGATCTTTCTTATTATTTTATAGAAAGTATGAAGGCTGAAAATTGTAGTGTAAAAACGGCTATGCAGAAAGCTTTAATTGGAGACTTAATAACCATATATACAGTGGACAGCGATATTATAACTGCAAATACAATTGATGTAGAGGAAAAGAACCCTGTAGAGGTTATGTTTTCAATAATCGATGTATGGAATTGCGGGGAACTTAAAAGAGATAATTTTGATATAAAAATACTAGAAGCTATTGGAAAAGATGCAGGTGTACTGATTGCACAAGGGAAAAATATAGCTGGTTTAAAGTTTAATATAGATACTACAAGTGTTGTAACAAAGCTTTATCCTGTAGGAAAGAATGGCATAAAACTTACTGAAAAATATATTAGTGTTCCTAATTGGAATAGTGAGGCATATCCACCTTTTCCTATTATAAAGAAGGTGGAATTTAAGGATGCTGGTGATGAAGTTACTTTAAGAGCACTTGCAAAAGAAGCAGCAACCGTAATAGGTTTAAGCAGAGTAAATATTGAGGTTGATTTTATAGAACTCAGCAAGACAAAAGAATATGAAAAATATAAACATCTTCAAAGTGTTAACATAGGGGATTTAGTTATAGTAACGCATAAGGATTTTAATATTGATATAAAATTACCTGTAATAAAAATAAAGAAGGATATATTAAACTGTACAAATATTAAAATTGAGTTAGGACAGCCCAAAGACAGTATATTAAATAAACTTGATACAGCAGATATTAAGACAACAATAGATGACCTCGGAAATAAGGTGGCTGAATCTTTTAGCTCTATGCTTTATTATGCTAATCCAATCGCTTTAACCGTAGAAACTGTAGTCGTAGAACCAATTTATTTAGGAATAACAGCAGTGGCAGATACAAACTTGTCTATGAATTTTTCTATGTATTGTACAGCGAGCAGTTTATGTACATTAACGATTGAAATTCAATTGGATAATAAGGATATTCCTTTTACACCAAAACAAAAATTGCAGCAAGGAGATAATGTTATAGGCATACCTTTAGGAATTCCACAGGTGACCGAGGGAGCTCATTATATTGCTGTGTTTTTAAAGGTAGATGCAGGTACAGTAAATATACCAATGTTTAATCTTCAATGTATGATTGATGGAAGAAATCTTCAAGGTGGTTTAAGCGCTGAGCATCCACACGCAGAATGCGTTCAAAAACAAGAGCTTGTGGATATGAATGGTTTATATTTAAGTAAAGTAAAATACGATTATATAGGGACAGAATTAGAAAGTCCATTTACTTCAATACTTAGTGCTCATAAAACAGCTGATATATCTTCAATAACCAGTGGCAGGAAGTGGAACACAAATTATGCTGTTTCAATTAAAAAGTTAGGTGAAATTTTATATTTTAATTCTCAGTATAAATACAAGTATTCAATAGATGACAATGTTTTATTAATAGATGATGATGGACTTTATTTTAAAACTGTTTATGAAGGTACAGCAGTTGATGAGAGTATAGATTCAGGAAAATTGTACAGTTTTAAGCTGCTTGATAGCAGTAAATTTGCAAGTGTTGAAAAACTAGAGGTGAAGTAATTTGGGGGTATATAGTACTAATATAATTTCTCCAAAAGGAAATAGCGGCATGACTTCAATAAGTACTCATAATGATGATGGTACAATTAACTTTCCAGACTTAGGTTTTGATTTTTTCTATAATGGTGTAAACTGCAGAACTACAATCATTAGCAACGGCAATTCATGGATTGGTTTTACTTCAAATGAGCAGCTTAGAGTAAACAAAAGGGATGCAGGAGCAGATAATATTTACTATGCAAAAGAAACGGTAAATGGCAAACTAACTTTTAGGATAAGATGGGAAGGTCATCAAAGTTACAGTAGTTGGGGAACTCTTGATTTGGTTTGGGAGCTTATATTATTTAACGATAGTGCTATGGTACTTGTTATTGAAAAGATACCTAATACAGGAACAAATTCTTTTGAAAATCCTACACTAGGGATGATTACTTTAACCCTTGAAAATAATAAATCCTATGCTTTTATTCCACAGCAGGATCAGGGAAAGTCATACACCGTTAAAGAAGGTTCTTATATTCAAGCTAATATAAAATACCTTATAGTAGACGGAAATGATATTAAACATTGGGATGCAAGCACTTCAAGTTATGTTAAGGTTTCAGAATTACCACTAACAGCAGATAAATTTCAAACTCATGGTGATGATGCGTGTCATAAAGAAAGAACTGGAATAATATCTACTTCTCCAATCTTAAAAATATGGTCATCCTCATCAGAAATGCCGTCACCAAAGATAACTCAAACAATTAAACCTAAGCCTGTAATAGTAACTATGAAGGACGATATTTCTTTTAGTGAAGCTTATATAAATGATATTATGAATGTAGTAGTTACTTTAAAGAATACAGGCAGTGGAATCATAGTTTTTATAGTAAGTGTAGATAGCGGAGTTACATGGAAGGCTTGGGATGGTAGTTCATGGATATTGGTGGATGTAACGAATATGCAGGATATAAAAAGTAAGGGGATGACTGTGGCAGTGATTCAAGGAATTGCTGAAGCACAATGGACATCGCTTGGACTTTTGAATAAAAAAATGAGGTTTGGGTGGTATATGGAAGTTACAACAAGTACAGATGTTTTAAAGCTAAAACAAGTAATTATTAACTACGGTGTAGAATAAAAAGTTAAGCCTATTTATGTTTGGGTTTAATTGACTTAATTACTGTGATATACTAAAATTGTATAAAAAATTAACGACATTCTTTATTTGATTAACAATAAAGTTACAATACATAGATTTGGGAGGGGAGTTTATGTCTGTAATAATAGGAGAAAAAATTTCTTTAAAAAAGCTTTTTAGTGATGAATTTTTCTTTATAATTCCAGAATATCAAAGACCATATTCATGGGAGAAAGAGAATTGTGAACAATTATTTGATGATATCTATGAGTCTAATAGAGACAATGAATATTTTTTGGGAACAATAATATTACAGGAGCTCGAGAGCATAGGAACAGGAAAAAAGTATGCAATAATTGATGGGCAACAAAGGATAACAACACTTCAAATTTTATTGGCTTGCTTGCGTGATTGTGTTACCGATGCTCAATTTAAAAGTTCTAATCAATGTAAAATTTTTCAAAAAGAAAATTTAGCAGATGGAATTCCTGAGAAAGCAAGAATAGAGGTTAAGGAAAGTTTATTTTTAAAAAATATATTCAACATGAGAATGGAACATTAGATATTAAAAATGTAGAACCTCAAAATTCTGCACAAAGCAATATAATAAATGCAGTAAATATTTTTAGAGACAAGCTTTTAAATTTGACGCAATTACAAATTGAATCATTAATTCAGCATATATCGCAACGATGTATTGTTATTTACATCGCAACGAAAGAATTTGAAGATGCATTCAAACTTTTTACAATAGTAAATGATAGAGGAATGCAATTAAGAAGAGTTGATATATTAAAAGCAACTAACCTATCACCTAATGTAATGAATAATAGTGAAATGAAAAAATATGCATCCATATGGGAACAAATAGAAGAAGATTTAGGAACTGAATTATTTGAAAAACTTATTTCTTATATAAGAACAATTGAAGTAAAAGAAAAGGCTAAAGATGATATATTAAAAGAATATGAAAATTAATTTTTGCAAAGAACAAAATTTTGAAGGGAAAGGACTTCATAGAATACTTAAATGATTATAAGGCTATATATGAAAAACTTATATTAGATAAGGATGTGTTGAATGGGAATTCTGAAGACATAGAATATAAAAATTTATTAAATATAATGACGGATTTTTTACCATCAACAGATTGGATTCCACCTATTTTGTATTATTATAAGCGTTTTAAGGAAGAAAATATTTTTGAATTTGTAAAAGTATTAGAAAAAAAGTTTGCTGCAGATTGGATTTTAGGAGCGACATCAACTAAAAGAGTTGTTAATATGAATTCTATATTAAGAAAAATTGAAATGTCAAGTAGACCGGAAGAGATTATAAGAAGTGAAGTAATGGGATTTGAAAAAGATGCTTTAAAAGATAAAATTAATGGTGATATGTACAATGAATCCTATTGCAAGTACGTATTGTTAAAATTAGAGTATTTAGAGTCTGAACATAATATAGAAAGAAAATATAATACAATAAGTGTAGAACATGTAATGCCACAAAATATAAACAATAAAAGTAAGTGGAAAAGTTGGTTTGATGAAGAAAAACATATTTATTGGAAACATAAAATTGCAAATTTAATATTGCTAAGTAAAAGGAAAAATTCTTCTGCTAGCAATTATGAATTTGAAATTAAGAGGGAAAAATATTTTAAGGGGCGTATAAGTGATTTGACAAGAAGTCAAAAAGTATTAACATATACTGAATGGACTTGTAAGGTATTAGAAAAACGTCAAGAAGATATATTAAAACTTTTATTGCAATAAGCTTTACTATTGAACAATATGATTTGAAACAAAAAATGTTTAACAACTTAAAATAATAAAAGATTTAAAGCCTGTGTTTAGATATATAGGCTTTTTTTGTATTCAAAAATGATAGCGAGGAGGAAAATTAATGCCATACAAACAAAGTTTATCTTACAGCCAAGACCTAATAAAAGGAACCAAGCTAGAAGTATTAAAGAAAAAACCAATATTACCTTTCACAGGTACTGCTACAGTTAAATTATATGATTCCCTTACAGGAAAGCAAACCTATGAAGCTAAGAGTGAAAATAGAATATCTGCTGTATTTGGAAATACTGCTTACCTTGATGGGTTTTACTATCCTATGTTGGATAATAATATAAAGGACATACTTAGGAACATATACACAACGTATCCCTTTAGAATAATGGTTTTGACTACAGGAGATATTCCAGAAGATGCTTATGATTATTGGACTTGGGGAAATATTGTTGGATATGCAGATAGTGTATATCCCTACAGTGGTAATGACAATTTAAGAGGAAGCTTAAATAAATCAGAGACCACGAGAAACGATACTACAAGGCACTATGTTATGGATTTTCCAACAAATGCAGCCAATGGAACATTTAAAAGCATATATTGGACAGGTGGGGATGACACTGATGGAAGTCCACGAAGTCCGGTAATAAATTCAACCTATACTAGAAAAACATTAGAGACAGGAAATAATGACAATTATTTGCCTTACTGCAATGTATGCACAGATGAAAGCAATGTTTATGCATTACAAATAGATTCAACAGATTTAAAGGTATATGATAAAATTACAGGTCAAAAGAAAAGTGATGCAGCAGTTTCGGTGTCAGCGAAGGCTATTACCTATGATGGCACAAACTTTTGGATACTAATAAGTGATGGTTCTTTTAAAAAGTTAGATAAAAATTTTGCCGTGGTTGCATCCTATTCCAAAAGTGCAGCTATTCCAGCTGATCTTGTATACAATGTACGATATCCAGATATTGCAGCAAATGATGCTTATATTTATATAGCTTATAAAGGATGCACAGATACATCAGATTCAGAGGCCAAATATAAAAGTTATATAGCAAGATACAATAAGGATGGCACTTTTGCTGATAAAGCTCAAATATGTTCTGGAAATTATAATGACATTACTTTAACTAAAATACCTAATAACAAATTGTGGGCTATGATAGGACATGATGTTTATTTGCAGTTAAATAATGATTTGACCGTTTATAGTACATCAAGTTTTAGCTATATCAGATGCAGTAGTATATCTTGGGATAGTGATACATCTACAATGTTTACATTTGATAATAGTAATTGTGGACAAATAAGGCAGCAATATATTATTCCAGCTTCAGCACATACTTTGCTTCCAGAGGCAATAACAAAAACACCGACAAATACAATGAAAATTCAATATGATTTTACTTGTGATTATGTGTATCCATTAGATATGCCTGCTCATTAAGTATATAAGATATCTAAATCAAGGATGTCTTTTTTTATTTTTTGAAAGAAAGGAGATGAAAACTTTGGAGGATAAGAGTTGCAAGGATTGTTTGCAGATTGAAAATCTTAAGAATAAACTAGAAGGCTTTGAAAGGGGATTAAAAGACTCAGAGGGAAAGGGTTATGACATGATTTTAAAACTTCAGGATAGGGTGGGGAAATTGGAAAGACAGGGAGACAAGAATGAAGAAAGAGTGTCCATGATATTTAATATTTTAAATGAAATAAAGGACAGTGTAAAAATAATAGCAGATAAGATAGATAATTTTGAAAGAGATCCACCAGGAAGTGAGACAGTAGTAGTTTTGAAGGATGATATTAAGGAGCTGTCTGCAAGAATAAAAGTACTTGAAGAAAAACCAGCTAAGAAATGGGATGAAACCACAAAAACAATAATTCTAGTTTTAGTTACTCAGATAGCAATATTTATAATATCAAAAATTTTAAAGTAGAAGGAAGGAAAAAATATGTTACCAATAACAAAAAAGCTTATTAAATTTAACTATTCCTCCGGCAATGATATTAAATACATTGTTGTTCATGATACAGCAAATATGGATAGAGGTGCAGATGCTGAAGCACACTATAGATATTTTAATGGAGGGGATAGACAGTCTTCAGCTCATTACTTTGTAGATGATAAGGAAATAGTTCAATTGCTTGAGGATTATAATGCTTCATGGCACTGCGGAGATGGTGGTGGAAGATACGGTATAACAAATCATAATTCCATTGGTGTTGAAATATGTGTTAATTGCGATTGTAATTATGAAAAGGCTGTAAGTAATGCAGTTGATTTAGTGAAATTTCTTATGGTGAAATATAATGTTCCTATTGATAAAGTTGTTAGGCATTATGATGCCAGTAGAAAAATGTGTCCACAGAGCATGAGCGCAAACAATTGGCAAAGATGGTGGAGCTTTAAAAATAGAATTTCTTCAGGTACATCAAATCAAGTAGCAAATAGCAATGTGATTTATGGAACTGTAACAGCTAGCGTGCTTAATGTAAGAAGTGGCGCAGGAACTAATTACAATGTAATAGGACAACTTAAAAATGGACAAAAAGTAAGACTTGATAAAAAAGTAGGCAGTTGGTGGTCAATATATTTTGGTGATCATGGCGGATATGTTTACGCTGATTATATTAAATAGAAGGGGAGAATTATAATGGAAAATAATAATAATCAAGTACAAAATAGCAATGAAAATAACAATGGAGTAAGCGGAAATAATCAAAAGCAGAATAGATTTAAAAGCATGGCATCATGGGCAGCAGTAGCAGCTCTGGTGCTTTTTATTTTGAAAACTTATGGACTTTTAGCACCAATAGGACTTACAGAAGATAGTTACAAAGAGTTAACGACTTTAATATTTTCTGTGCTTACAGCCTTTGGAATATTTAATGATCCTACAAATAAGGGAAGTTTTTAAGAGGTGATATAAATGTTTAATGCTGAAAATGCTTCAGTTGAATATTTAATCAGTAAATCTATATTAAAGGAACTTCTAAAAGATAAGCTTATAACAGAAGTTGAGTTTAATAAAATAGACACGGAAAATAAAAAATCTTTTAATAAGTAAATTGAGGGCTTGAACTGTAATGGTTCAGGCTCTTTATTTTTTAACTTTTTCTACATGTTTCCTCTGCCTAAATTACTTGCTTTGAGGCGGTAGTAGAGGTAACATGTACTACCAATGAAAGGAGGTTTTACGTTGAAAAGGGTAACTGCCATTACAGCAAGAAATACAGTGTCTGCTGATAATCAAGAGTTATTAAAAAAGAGAAGGGTTTGTGCATACTGCAGGGTGAGCACAGATAGTCTAAAACAAATGGAATCATTTGAAACACAAGTTTCCTATTATGAAAGTTATATAAAAAGCAAAACTGGATGGGATTATGATGGTGTTTTTGCAGATGAAGGTATTTCGGGTACTGGAACAGGTAAAAGAACAGAGTTTAATAGAATGCTTAAAGTTTGTGAATTAGGAAAAGTGGACCTGATAATAACGAAAAGCATATCAAGATTTGCGAGAAATACAGCTGATTGCTTAGAAGTGGTAAGGTACCTTAAAAGTTTTGGGGTAGGTGTATATTTTGAAAAAGAAAATATAAATACATTAAATGCTGATAGTGAAGTGATTTTAAGTATATTAAGCTCTATTGCACAAGATGAATCAAGGAGCATTTCAGAAAATGTTAAATGGAGTATTCAGAAAAATTTCAAGAAAGGAAAATTTAAAATTAATACAAAAAGGTTTCTTGGCTATGACATGAATGATAAAGGTAAGCTTATTGTAAATAAGGAACAAGCAGAAATAGTGAAGAAAATTTATAATAGGTACCTTGAGGGCAAAAGTTTTCAAGGCTATAAAATTAGAACTTGAAAAAGATAATATAAAAACTATATCAGGAAATGTTTTTATGGAGTGAAAACTCAATAAAAGGCATTTTAAAAAATGAAAAATACTATGGCGATGCTGTACTTCAGAAAACTATAACAGTAAGCTATTTGACTAAGAAGAGGAAGAAAAATAAAGGTCAAGCTCCAAAGTATGTAATTAAGTGTGATCATGAACCAATAGTATCAAAAGAAGATTTCTTAAAGGTTCAGGATATAATGGCAAAGAAAGCTTTAAAATATGGCAATTTATTTGGAGATAGAGATAAATACCTTCAAAGATATGCTTTCAGCGGGAAAATAATATGTGATAACTGTGGCAGTGTTTTTAAAAGAAGAACCTGGAACAGCAAGTTAAAATCAAAACAAATTGTGTGGCAGTGCAGTACATATATAAGCAAAGGAAAAAAGTATTGTGCCATGAAAGCAGTAGATGATATCACATTAAAAGCAGTATTTGTAAGAGTCTTTAATAAACTTTATGAAAACAAAGAAAAGTTTTTTAAAGCTTTTATTGATAATGTTCAAAAGGTTATAAGGCAAAGTGCAAGCTGTGAGGTGGCATTTAAAATAGACATGGAAATAAAGAATATTAATGAAGAAATGAAAAGCCTTGTGAGGCAGCAGATAAAAGGTCAGTTAAAGGAAAGTGCATTTGATAAGAAATATGTAGTTTTAAATGAAAAGCTTCAAGTATTTAAACAGCAAAAAGATAAATTAACTTATGATGATGATAAATATAAAGAGGTTCTTAAAAGGAACTTAGAAATTAAAAGCTTTATTGAAGAAAGAAAAAACACTCTTACAGAGTTTGATGATGATATATTTGAAAATCTAATAGAAAAGGTAGTAGTTATTACACCAACACATTTAGAGCTTCATTTCAAGAATGGAATGATATTGGAAGAAAAATTTATTAAAAAGCGAGGAATTAAGGGGCTGCAGTAAAGGAGGAATTTTCATGCCAAAGGTTTCAGTAATACCAGCAAAACCTATGCAAGTGATAAAAGGTTTGCCAAAAGGAACAAAGAAAAGGGTTTGCGCTTACTGCAGAGTAAGTACGGATACAGAAGAGCAGCTTACGAGTTATGAAACTCAAGTGACATATTATGAAAATTATATTAAAAGTAAACCAGAATATGAGTTTGCAGGGATTTTTGCTGATGAAGGAATAACTGCTACAAATACAAAACGCAGAAATGAGTTTAAAAGGATGATAGATGCAGGGCTCGCAGGTCAGTTTGATATGATTATTACAAAGTCAATTTCGAGATTTGCCCGCAATACACTGGATTGCCTTAAATATGTAAGACTACTCAAGGATAAAGGTATAGGAGTTTATTTTGAAAAAGAAAACATTGATACTCTAGATTCAAAAGGAGAGGTTTTACTTACTATTTTATCTTCACTTGCCCAAGATGAATCAAGAAACATTTCTGAAAACAGCAGATGGGGCATAGTTAGAAGATTTCAACAGGGAAAGATAAGGGTAAATCATACAAGATTTTTAGGTTATGACAAAGATGAAAATGGAGAACTTATTATAAATGAAGAACAGGCTAAAGTAGTTAGAAGAATATACAATGAGTTCCTTTCAGGAAAGGGTATAAGATCTATAGGCAAAGGACTTCAGAAGGATAATATTTTAACAGGTGCAGGAGGCAGGAAGTGGTACGATTCCACTGTACAAAAAATATTGAGAAATGAAAAATATTCAGGAGATGCGCTGCTTCAAAAAACTATAACAACGGATTTTCTAACACATAAAAGAGTAAAAAATAAAGGTGAAGTGCAGCAGTATTATGTTGAAGATAGCCATCCAGCAATAATACCAAAAGAAATATTTCAAAGGGTGCGGGAAGAAATAAAGAGAAGGGCATCACTTGCAGGTTATTCAGAAAAAACGAAAAGTAGATACAGCAATAAATATGCCTTTTCAGGCAAGATAATATGCGGTAATTGCGGCAGTAAATGTACAAGAAAAAGGTGGGGACCCGGTGAGAAATATAGAAAGTATGTGTGGCTTTGTGCCAATCATATAGATAATGGTGTAAAAGCTTGCAGCATGAAGGCTGTATCTGAAGAAAAACTAAAAGCTGCATTTGTAAGGTCTATAAATAAAATCATTGAAAACAAAGAAACCTTTCTAAAAACTATGATGGATAATATAAATAGGGTTTTAGAAAGTGAAACAAATAGCGATGATGTGCGAGCTGTAAATGAAAGATTGGAAGAACTGAAAGAGCAAATGATGAACCTAGTAAGGTTGGATGTAAGGAAAGGATTAGACCATGAAATTTACGATGAGGAATACGGAAGGCTTGAAGAAGAAATAAAGCAGCTGAAGGCAAAGAAGCAAAGGTTTGATAATGTGGAAGTGATAAGGAAGAATGGGATTGAGAAGGTAAAAGAAATTGAAAATATATTAAGGGGGAGGCAAAATACTATTAAGGAATTTGATGAGGAGCTTTTTGGGCAGATGGTGAAGGAAGTGAAGGTGGTAAGTTTGGTGGAGGTGGACATCTGTTATAAAAATGGGGCTGTGGTAAAAGGATATGGAGGTAGTTGGAGTTTATGGAGTAGATACAAGAAGTATTACTAAAAAAATTAGAAATACTGGAGTTATGAAATGCGTGATTTCTAATGAAATTTTTGACTTAAACGAACTTAAGAAAATCATGGCTTCAACTGAAATTGTAGATAAGTATGTTTCAGAAGTAAGTACTAAAGAAATTTTGCATATAAGTGGCAATGGATATAAAATTGCCGTTATGGACTTTGGTATAAAAAGTGATATAATAGAAAATCTTAAGGCAAAAGATTTCGATATAACAGTATTTCCATATGATGCTAGTCCAGAAGAAATTTTAAGTATTAATCCAGATGGATTGTTTTTAAGCAATGGACCTGGAGATCCTAAATCAATTCCAGAGACAGTTAAAAATGTAAAGAAACTTATAAAACATTTACCTACCTTTGGGATATGCCTTGGACATCAAATAATTGCACTTGCAGTTGGTGGAGATACTTATAAACTTAAATTTGGTCATAGAGGTGGAAATCATGGTATCTATGATATTGAAAGAGATAAGGCGTATATAACAGCACAAAATCATGGATACGCAGTAGAGGAAAAAAGTGTTATGGAAAAAGGCATGATAATTACGCATAGAAATTTAAATGACGGTACGGTAGAAGGAATGAAACACAGTAAACTTCCAATTTTCTCAGTTCAATTTCATCCTGAAGGTGCTCCAGGACCTACTGATACGACATATCTTTTCGATAAGTTTAAGAAAAATATAAAAAATAGTAAGATAAATGAAGTGAAATGTAAGCTTCAAATAGACTCATGTTTGGAAAAAGTGGCATATTAATTAAGAAGTTTATATAAAACATTCAAATTTTTAAGCATTAAGAGGAGGATAACTATGCCTTTAGATAAGACAATAAAAAAAGTACTAATAATAGGTTCAGGACCTATAATAATAGGTCAGGCAGCAGAATTCGATTACTCGGGAACACAGGCTTGTAAGGCTGTAAGAGAAGAGGGAATAGAGACAATTCTTGTAAACAGCAATCCTGCAACTATAATGACCGATTCACATATTGCAGATAAAGTTTATATTGAGCCTCTTACTGTAGAATCAGTAGGAGAGATAATAAAAAATGAAAAGCCTGATGGCATATTAGCTGGATTTGGAGGTCAGACTGCTTTAAATCTTGCTATGCAGTTAAAAGACGATGGAGTACTTGAAAAATATAATGTAAAACTTCTCGGAATAAATAGTGAGGCTATAAAAAAGGCAGAAGATAGAGAAGAATTTAAGGAACTCATGGAAAGAATAGATGAACCAGTTCCTAAAAGTATTATAGCAACACATGTAGATGAATGTGTTGATTTCGTAAATAAATATGGTCTTCCAGTTATAATAAGACCAGCATATACATTAGGTGGAACAGGCGGCGGAATAGCAACAACCATGGAAGAACTTCATGAAATATGTGCAAGAGGAATAATGCTTAGTCCTATTGGTCAGATACTCTTAGAGCAAAGTGTTGCGGGATGGAAAGAACTTGAGTATGAGGTTATGAGAGATAAAAAAGATAACTGTATTATAGTATGTAATATGGAAAACTTGGACCCAGTTGGAGTGCATACTGGAGATAGCATAGTTACAGCACCATCGCAGACGCTTAGAGATAAAGAATATCACATGCTTAGAAATTCAGCACTTAAAATAATAAGAAATCTTCAAATAGAAGGTGGATGTAATATACAGTTTGCCCTTGATCCAAAGAGCAGCAGATATATAGTAATAGAGGTTAATCCAAGAGTTAGTCGTTCAAGTGCGCTTGCTTCAAAGGCAGCAGGCTATCCTATAGCAAAAATTGCAGCAAAAATTGCCATAGGATATAGTTTAGATGAACTTAAAAATTATGTAACTAAAAACTCAAGTGCATGTTTTGAACCAGCACTAGACTATGTTGTTGTAAAAATACCTAAGTGGCCTTTTGAGAAGTTTAATACAGCAGAAAGAAAGCTTGGAACTCAGATGAAAGCTACTGGAGAGGTAATGGCAATAGACAGAACTTTTGAAAATGCACTTTTAAAAGCTGTAACCTCAATTGAAGGTAAAATGACAGGTCTTAGACTTGAAAAAGTTCAGATATACTACAGTTAGAGAACTTATTGAAAAAATAAAAAAGCAGGATGATGAGAGAATATTTGCTATAGCTGAGGCTTTTAGAAGAGGTGTTGAAATAAGCAAGATACACGATGTGACTCAAATAGATAACTGGTATTTAAATGGAATTAACAATATAGTTAACATGGAAAAAGAACTTGAAGATGAAGAAAATAAAAATAAATCTGAAGCTATAATAAAGGCTAAAAAGATGGGATTTACGGTTAAAGAAATAGCAAGACTTACTGAACTCTCTGAAGGGGAGATTTATGCCATAGTTAAAGTTGTAAAACCAGTATATAAAATGGTTGATACCTGTAGTGGTGAATTTGAAGCTAAAACTCCTTATTACTACTCATGCTATGAGAATGAAGATGAAGATGAAGTTACAAATGATAAAAAGATAATAGTTATTGGATCAGGTCCTATAAGAATAGGACAGGGAATAGAGTTTGACTACTGCTGCGTTCATGGAGTATGGGCAATAAAGGAAGCTGGCTATAAATCAATAACTATAAACAACAATCCTGAAACTGTAAGTACGGATTTTGATACTGCTGATAAGCTTTATTTTGAATCACTTTATATAGATAACGTAATGGATATAGTAGAGAAGGAGAAACCAGAAGGTGTTATAGTTCAGCTTGGTGGTCAAACAGCTATAAATCTTTCGGGAAAGCTTGCTGAAAGAGGCGTTAAAATACTTGGAACCTCCTTTGAATCTATAGATCTCGCAGAGGATAGAGAAAAATTCAGTGAGCTTTTAAAGAAGCTTGATATACCTCAAGCAGAAGGAACTGCTGTAACAAGCATGGAAGAAGCTTATGATGCAATTGAAAAGTTAGGATATCCCGTTATAGTAAGACCATCTTATGTAATAGGGGGACGTGCAATGCAAGTTGTATATGATCTTGCAGGTCTTCAAAAATATATGAGAGAGGCAGTTACGCTTTCAACTGAACATCCTGTACTTATTGACAGATATATAAAGGGTACAGAAATAGAAGTAGATACAATATCAGATGGTGAAAATATTCTTATGCCAGGAATTATGGAACACATAGAAAGAACAGGAGTGCATTCAGGTGATAGTATAACTATGTATCCTTACCATACCCTTCCAGAGAAAGTGGTTGATACACTTGTAAAATATACTAAAAAGCTTGCAAAAGCACTTGATGTTAAGGGACTTATGAATATACAGTATGTGTACGATGGAGACAGTGTGTATGTAATAGAAGTAAATCCTAGAGCCTCTAGAACAGTGCCAATATTAAGTAAGGTTACTGGAGTACCAATGGTTAAGTTAGCCATTGAAATTGCTACAGGTAAAAAACTTAAAGATTTAGGCTACGGAGTTGATTTAAAAAGAGATAATAAACTTTATGCGATTAAAGTACCTGTATTTTCAAATGAAAAGCTTGCAAATGTAGATACATACCTTGGACCTGAAATGCGTTCAACGGGTGAAGTTATGGGTGTGGATAAAGATTTCGATATAGCAATATATAAAGGTTTTAGAGCAGCAGGATATAGTATACCTACTAAGGGGAATTTATATGTATCAGTTAAAGATGTAGATAAGAAAGAAAGCGTAGCACTAGTTAAAGAGTATAGTGAAATTGGATATAAAATTTTTGCTTCAGGTGGAACAGGAAAATATTTAATTAAAAACGGAATAGATTGTGAAATAATAAGCTATAATGAGCTTATGCAGCTTATAGATGACAGTAAGATAAATCTTATAATAAATGCACCTACAAAAGGTAACGTAGTTGGAACTACAGGCTTTAAGATAAGAAGAAAAGCAGCAGTATATAGAGTGCCTGTATTTACTTGTATAGATACAGCTAAGGCTTTTATAACTGCAATTAAGGTAAAAAAAGAAAACAGAGAAATAAATTATTTACCAATGAAAGAGTACTTTAAATAAATATGTAGGTAAAGAAACTTGAGAACTTAAATGTTGGCAAGTTTCTTTTACTTTACTATACTTATAAAAAATACTTAAATTCATAAAAAATTATTACTAAATTGGGTCAATTTGCGTTATAATAAAATTGATAATTACTTAGGAGGTTTGAAAATTGGCTAGACCTAGTATTTTTAGTAATCAGTATGACAGGCAAGTAAGAAGAAGAAAGCGAAGAAAAAAGATAATAGTTTTTTTTGTTTGTTGTTTAGGGATTTATTTAGTTGTAAAAATATATCTAGGAATTAACTTTAATGGGGTTAGCTTTAAAAATATTGCAACTAAGCTTGAACAAGAACAAAATAAGAAAGAGGCTGCTAATAAGAAATCATCTGAGAGGGTTAGTAAAACTACTAAGGGTAATTCAACGACGAAACCTAATAAAAATGAAAGTAAAGATCAAGTGGTTAATGCTAAATTGGCTGACGGGAAGCAGGTGATTGTGACTTATAATATTAGTGGAAATGTCAGAAAAATAAAATCTGTTAATTTAAATGGAGTCGATGGAGAATACAACATAAGCCCTTCATCACAAAATTTAATTATATATGAAAAGGCTGGACAAAATATGTATTATGTTGATGCTAATGGAAATGTTTCAGATATAACATATAAAACATATACGTCTACTAGTGGTACCACTTTTTTCTAAAGATAATATTATTCAAAGTAACCAGAATTATATTTGGTGTGCTTCACCTAAATTTATAGATGATAATACAGTGGTTTATATATCTCAGCTTCCTTGGTTTGATAATAGAACTGATAAATATGTATGGAGAACTACAATCAAAGATAAAGCTTATGCTAACACTAATATACATGGTAATGATGTGAAGATTAATGGTATGACAGATAAAGGCATAGAAATAGTGACAGATACTACTACACAGTATATGAAGGCAGATGGAACAACTACAAATTAGTCAGGAGTTGAAAGGACTTGAAAATAGGATTATCATCAGCAGTTTTTTATCCTTATGTAGATACTGAAGATTCACTTGAAATTATAAATAGTCTTGGGTTTGAATGTGCTGAAATTTTTTTAAACAGCTTTTCAGAGTATTCTGATGATTTTATAGATAAACTTATTCAAGAAAAAAATAATTATAATATAAGTATAAATTCAGTTCATGCTTTTTCTTCTTCCTTCGAACCATATATTTTTGATGCTTATAGAAGAAGAAGAAAGGATATGATTGAAAGTTTTAAAAAAGTATGCAAGGCTGGCAGCAGGCTTGGAGCAATGTGTTATACTTTTCATGGAATGAGATATCAAGATATGGCGACTATTAACAAAAAATTAATTATTGATATTTATAACGAACTTACATATATAGCTCTTGAAAATGGTATAAAACTTGCACAGGAAAATGTGTCGTGGTGTATGTCTCAAAGTCTGGATTTTCTAAAGTTTTTAAAAGAGAATTGCAAATATGATTTATTTTTTACCTTTGATATAAAGCAAGCTTATAGAGCTAATACGGAACCTTATAGGTATATAGATATAATGGGTGAAAAGTTAATAAATTTTCACATAAATGATAGAAGCAAAGAAGAAACGTGTTTACTCCCAGGGAAGGGAGAGGTTAATTATTTAGATATAATTAGTCTTCTTAAAGAAAACAATTATTGTGGGAATGGAATAGTAGAAATTTATAGAGAAAACTACACATCCTATGATGAACTTAAAGAATGTAAGAAAAAACTAGAAAAGTTTTTAAAATAATATAAATTATGTTATAATGTATTAATGTGAATTAAAAATTTAATTGTAAATAACTATTTGCATATGTTATAATGTTTAAGTTATCAAGTAAGGTACTTTAATTAGGAGGAATATTCATTATGAACGTTAATGTGGAAAAATCAGAGAAAAATATTGTTAAATTCGATATAACAGTTGAAGCAGAAAAATTTAAAGAATTTGTTATGAAAGCATATAATAAAAATCGCGGAAAGTACAATATACCTGGATTTAGAAAAGGAAAGGCACCATTTCAAATAATAAAACAATATTATGGAATTGGTGTATTTTATGAAGATGCAGTTAATTATTGTATAGATGCTACATATCCTAAAGTAGTGGAAGAAAATAATATAGATCCTGTAGCTTATCCAGAAATAGATATTGTTACTTTAGAGGAAGAAAAAGATTTTGTATATACTGCAAAAGTTACTGTTAAACCTGAAGTTGAACTTGGAGAATACAAGGGCGTAGAAGTTAAAAAAGTTGATCACGAAGTAAAAGATGAGGATGTACAAAACGAATTAAAGAAAATGCAGGAAAAGAACGCAAGAATTGAAACAAAAGAAGATAACGAAGCAATAGAAAAAGGAAATTTAGCAGTTATCGATTTCAAAGGATATGTAGAAGATAAGGCTTTTGAAGGTGGAGAAGGAACTGATTTTTCACTAGAAATAGGAAGTGGTACTTTTATAGATAACTTTGAAGAACAACTTATTGGCGCTAAAAAAGGCGATCATGTAACTGTTAATGTAACCTTTCCAGAAGAATATGGTAAAGAAGAATTAAATGGCAAACAAGCTAGATTCGAAGTTGATATAAAAGAAATAAAAATAAAGGAAATACCTACTCTTGATGATGAATTTGCAAAAGAAATTTCAGAATTTGACACTTTAGAAGAAGTAAAAGCTGATATCAAAAAGAAAATTGAAGAAGCTAATGCTGAAAGAGCAAAGACTGAATTTGAAGATAGTGTTGTTGATGCAGCAACTGAAAATGCCAAAATTGACATTCCAGAAGTAATGATAAAAAATGAAACTGATAGCATGCTTAAGGAATTAGAATCAAGATTAAAATATCAAGGATTGGATCTTAATTCTTATTATCAATTTACAAATAGTTCAGAAGAAAAAGTTAGAGATTATATGAGAGAAACAGCTGAAAAAAGAGTGAAAACAAAGTTGGTTATAGAAAAAATAGCTGAAGTTGAAGAAGTTAAAGCAACAGAAGAAGAATTAAAAGAAAAAGCTATGGAATATGCAAAACAATATACTGATAAAGACTTAGATAAGATGGCAGAATTAATATTACAGGCTCAAAAACCTATGATAGAAAACGATGTTGTCAACAGCAAAGTAATTGATTTATTAGTAAAAAATTCTAAAGTTGTAGCTTAAAATATAATTATTTTGATTAGAAAATTAAAAATATAGCATAATATATAAAAGGACTTAATTGCCAGGATACTTCTTGGCAATTAATTTTAAATAAAATCATAATTCTTAATTAGTAGGAGGGGATTTGTATGAGTTTAGTTCCTTATGTAATAGAGCAAACAAATAGAGGTGAAAGGTCTTACGATATATATTCAAGATTACTTAAAGACAGAGTAATTTTTCTTGGTGAAGAAGTAAATGATACATCAGCTAGTTTAATAGTTGCACAATTATTGTTTTTGGAAAGTGAAGATCCTGATAAAGATGTTTATCTTTACATAAACAGTCCTGGTGGATCAATAACTGCAGGAATGGCTATTTACGATACAATGCAATATGTAAAATGCGATGTTTCTACAATTTGTATAGGAATGGCTGCTTCTATGGGATCATTTTTACTTACGGCAGGTGCTAAAGGAAAGAGATTTGCACTTCCTAATAGTGAAATTATGATACATCAGCCACTTGGAGGATTCCAAGGTCAGGCTACTGACATAGGAATTCACGCTAATAGAATTCTTCACATAAAAAAGAAACTAAACACTGTATATAGTGAAAGAACAGGAAAGCCTCTTGAAGTAATAGAAAAGGATACAGAGAGAGATAACTTTATGGATGCATATGAAGCTAAAGAGTATGGACTTATAGATGATGTGATTACTAGTCACTAAAACAAATAACCTTTGAAAGAGGTGATGAAATGGCAAAATTCGATGATAAAAAACAATTACGTTGTTCGTTTTGCGGTAAAAGTCAAGATCAAGTTAGAAGATTAATTGCAGGACCAGGAGTTTATATATGTGATGAATGTATAGAGTTGTGTTCTGAAATAATTGCAGATGAGTTTGAAGAAAATCCACAAATTGATGTAGGAGCATTACCTAAGCCAACAGAAATAAAAAATTATCTTGACCAATATGTAATTGGGCAGGAAGAGTCTAAAAAATCATTATCAGTTGCCGTTTATAATCATTACAAGAGAATAAATTCCAATGCTGCTAGTGATGATGTAGAACTTCAAAAGAGTAATATACTTCTTCTCGGACCAACTGGTAGTGGTAAAACATTGCTTGCACAAACACTTGCAAAGTATTTAAACGTTCCTTTTGCAATTGCTGATGCTACAACTTTAACAGAGGCTGGTTATGTTGGTGAAGATGTAGAAAATATATTGTTAAAGTTAATTCAAAATGCGGATTATGATATTGAAAGAGCTGAAAAAGGTATAATTTATATCGATGAAATAGATAAAATAGCTAGAAAATCTGAAAATCCATCTATAACAAGGGATGTTTCTGGTGAAGGCGTTCAACAAGCACTTTTAAAAATACTTGAGGGTACTGTAGCTTCAGTTCCACCTCAAGGAGGCAGAAAACATCCTCATCAAGAGTTTATACAAATAAATACTACAAATATATTATTTATTTGTGGAGGAGCTTTTGATGGAATTGATAAAATTATAGAAAAAAGAACAAGAGTAAGTACTATTGGTTTTGGTGCAAATATTAAATCAAAGAATGAAAAGGATATAGGGAAGCTTCTTAAGGGAATTATGCCTGGAGATCTTCTCAAATTTGGCTTGATACCTGAATTCATAGGAAGAATTCCTATAATAGTTACCCTTAATGCACTTGATGAAGATGCACTTATAAAGGTTTTATCACAGCCTAAAAATGCTCTTGTTAAGCAGTATAAAAAATTGTTCCAACTTGATAATGTGGAACTTGAATTTCAAAATGAAGCTCTTGAAGCGATTGCAAAAGAAGCTATTCAAAGAAATACTGGAGCTAGAGGCTTAAGAGCAATCCTGGAAGAAATGCTTAAAGATACTATGTTTGACATTCCATCCAGAGAGGATGTTGAAAAAGTAGTAGTTACTAAAGAATCTGTAAAGAGTAAGCAGCTTGATCTTGTACTTTCTGATGGTGCTAAAAAGATTTCTGCTCCTAAGAAGACTGATGATCTAAAAGGCAAAAAAGGTATAGAAACTGCATAATTTATTATAGGAGGAGTAGCTAAAATTTTAACTACTCCTTTTATTTTTGCTGTATATTAAATACTAAAATATCACATAATATTGTTGATATAAAATAGCGTATAGTTTAATTATAAATAAAAGTGAGGCGTATTTTATGATTGCAATATTAATGACGATAGAAATAGTTTTTACATTAATAATGGGATTGTATTTTTTTAATGCTTTAAAAGGGCAGCAGACCAATAAAATTGTTATTGATAAAAGCAGCAAAAAAGAAATGGATAATCTAAATAAAATGAAAAAAATTAATTTATCTATTCCTTTATCTGAAAAAAGCAGACCTAATAAATTTGAAGAAATAATAGGGCAGGAAAAGGGAATAAAAGCATTGCAGGCGGCAATATGTGGACCTAATCCACAGCATGTTATAATATATGGACCTCCTGGAGTTGGAAAAACAGCAGCAGCAAGATTGGTTTTAGAATATGCCAAGAAGTGCTCATATTCACCATTTTCTGGCGAAGCTAAATTTATAGAAATAGATGCAACTACAGTAAGGTTTGATGATAGAGGTATAGCTGATCCACTTATAGGGTCAGTTCATGATCCGATTTATCAAGGAGCTGGTGCACTTGGGGTTGCTGGAATACCTCAACCTAAACCGGGAGCTGTAACTAAAGCGCATGGGGGAATACTTTTTATAGATGAGATTGGTGAATTACATCCAATTGAACTTAATAAGCTTTTGAAGGTTTTGGAAGATAGAAAGGTGTTTTTTGATAGTTCATATTACAATTCTATGAATGGCAATATGCCAGAGTACATAAGGGAAGTTTTTGAAAATGGACTGCCAGCAGACTTCAGACTTATAGGAGCAACTACAAGAAGACCAGATGAAATCAACCCAGCTATTCGTTCAAGATGTGTAGAAATATTTTTTAGAAGTTTAAAAGAAAATGAAATTGAACTTATAGCTAAGAATGCTGTTGAAAAAATCAATATAAGTATTGATGATGAGGCAATTAAGCTTATAGGAAAATACGCTTCAAATGGGAGAGAAACAGTAAATATGGTTCAGTTAGGTGCTGGCATCGTTTTAAATGAAAAAAATACTACCATCACATCTAAAGAAATAGAATGGATTGTAGAGAATGGTCAATATTTGCCGCACATTGAGCCAAGAATAAATGATGTACCAAGAGTCGGATATGTAAATGGACTGGGAGTTTATGGAATAAACAGTGGAGCACTTATGGAAATTGAAGCTACAGCTATTGAGGTTGGCGATGGAAATGGAAGAGTAAAAGCTACAGGAATAGTTGAAGAAGAAGAAATGAATGTAAGCAATAGAAAAATAAAAAAGATGAGTACTGCAAGGTGTTCAGTTGAAAATGCACTTACTATGCTGGAAAAAGTGTTTGGAATTGATGTTAATAACTATGATATCCATGTTAATTTTGCAGGAGGTGTTCCTGTTGATGGTCCTTCCGCTGGAATAAGTATTTCCTGCGCAATATACAGTGCTATAAAAAATGCAAGTGTAGATAATAAAGTGGCAATGACTGGAGAAATAACCCTTTACGGAGATGTAAAACCTGTTGGAGGAATAAATAGTAAAGTAAGTGCTGCTGAAAAAGCAGGAGTTACTACTGTGTTAATTCCGGCTTCAAACTATCAAAATATATTAAAAACATATAAAAACATGAGAATAATACCAGTTAAAAATATAAAAGAGGTTTTTAAATATGCTTTGGTTGAAAATAAAAATGTTGAAAACTTTATTGGGAATGAACAAGGAATACTTACTGCAAAGGGGATAAATAAGGATAATTACATGATTTAGAATTTGAAAAGTTGTTATTTTATGTTTATAATATACTAAATTGACTATATTTTATTACAGATTGAAAGGGAGGGGAGAAACATGAAAAGGTGAAAGAAATTCTTCCTTTAATTCCATTAAGAGGACTTATAGTATTTCCATATATGGTAACACATTTTGATGTAGGTAGAGAGAAGTCTATCCTTGCATTAGAGGATGCCATGATAAAAGAACAGAGAGTATTTTTGGTTTCTCAAAAGGATGCAAAGGTAGAAGAACCGATTGAAGATGAAATAAATGAAATAGGAACAGTTTGCAGTATAAAACAAATACTTAGACTTCCAGGAGATGCTGTTAGGGTTTTAGTAGAAGGATTATATCGTGGAAAAATAGAAGAGTATTTAGAAAAAGAACCTTTTATAAAAGCTAACATTAATATTATAAATGATGATGAACAGAAATATGATAAGAATGAAGCAGAGGCTCTTATAAGGCTGGTAGAAAAATCTTTTAAAAAATATGTACAATTGTCGGGGGCAATACCTAAAGATACATTAACATCTATTGAGGATATTAATGAACCTGGAAGATATGCTGATATTGTCGCTTCGTATTTAATCATAGATTTTGAAGATAAACAAAAAATGATTGAAGCTTGTGATTCAATAGAAAGACTAGAAGTTGTACTTACAATACTTAAAAATGAGCTTCAAATACTTGAGCTTGAAAGGCAAATTGGAAGTAAAGTAAAAGAAAAGATTGATAAAACTCAAAAAGAATATTATCTAAAAGAGCAAATAAAAGCTATGAAGGAAGAACTTGGGGAAGAAGACGAAGAAAAAGAAGAGATAGAAAAATATAAGCAAAAAATTTCTAAAGCAAAACTTCCAAAAGAAATAAAAGAAAAAAGCTTATATGAACTTAAAAAACTAGAAAATATAGGCAGTTATTCTTCAGAAGGGAGGGGGATAAAAACATATATAGACTGGATTTTAGATCTCCCTTGGAATAAAAAAACAAAAGATAATCTTGATATTAAAAGAGCTAGAGAAGTGTTTGATAAGGAGCATTATGGGCTAAAAGATGTAAAGGATAGAATTATAGAATACCTTGCTGTTAAGAAAATGAGTGGCTCTTTAAGAGGACCTATACTTTGTCTTGTAGGTCCACCTGGAGTTGGTAAAACGTCAATTGCAAAGTCAATAGCACATGCTGTAAATAGAAATTTTGTGAGAATGTCACTGGGCGGAGTAAATGATGAGGCTGAGATAAGAGGTCATAGAAGAACTTATGTTGGAGCAATACCTGGCAGAATAATTTACGGAATGAAACAGGCAAAAGCTAAAAATCCGTTATTTTTATTAGATGAAATAGATAAAATGAGTTCAAATTATAAGGGTGAATCTGCTGATGCACTTCTTGAAGTTCTTGATAGTGAGCAAAATAGTACTTTTAGAGATCACTACCTAGAGCTTGATTTTGATTTATCCGATGTAATGTTTGTAACTACGGCAAACACTTTAGATACTATACCAACACCTTTACTAGATAGAATGGAAGTAATAGAGGTGTCAGGATATACTTATGAAGAAAAGTTTCACATAGCAAAAAATTATCTTATAAAAAAACAGCTGGAACAGCACAATGTTGATGAAGATAAGATAAAGTTTATGGATTCTGCAATATATTATATTATTGAAAATTATACAAGAGAATCTGGAGTGAGAAATTTAGAGAGAAAAATAGCAACAGTTATAAGAAAGTCTATAACTGACATGGTTGAAAAGGATAAGAAAATTATAAACATAAATACAAGCACAGTAAAAAAGTATTTAGGAACAGATGTATATATGTTTGAAAAGATTGACAAGGAAGATAAAGTTGGAGTTGTTACAGGAATGGCTTGGACGGCTTATGGTGGAGACACACTTCCTGTAGAAGTAGTAATTATGCCTGGAAATGGTAAACTTCAATTAACAGGCCAACTTGGAGATGTAATGAAGGAATCAGCGGAAGCAGGTTACAGTTATGTTAGGGCAAATGCTGAAAAGTATAATATAAAAGATAAATTTTATAAAGAAAAAGATGTTCACATACATGTGCCAGAGGGAGCAGTTCCTAAAGATGGACCATCAGCAGGTGTAACAATGATAACTGCTATGGTATCTGCATTAAGTGATAAAAAAAGTTAAACATAATGTGGCTATGACAGGAGAAATTACTTTAACAGGCAGAGTACTTGCTATAGGTGGACTTAAAGAGAAAACTTTAGCAGCATATCGTGCAGGAGTAGATACTGTAATAATTCCAAAGGAAAACGAAAAGGATATTAAGAAGATTCCAAAATCCATAAGAGGAAAAATAAATTTTATACCTGCAGATAGAATAGATACAGTATTACAAAATGCTTTAATAGGTGGTATTAGCGATGGAAATAAAACAAGCTGAATTTATAATTTCAGCAGCTCAAAAAACACAATTTCCCTCTAACAACATGGCGGAAATTGCCTTTGTAGGAAGATCAAATGTTGGCAAGTCTTCTTTAATTAATTCTCTTACTAATAGAAGAAAATTAGTTAAGGTTAGTTCAACGCCAGGTAAAACAAGGTTAGTTAACTTCTTTTTGATTAATAATGAATTTTATTTTGTTGATTTACCAGGTTATGGTTATGCAAAAGTTTCAAAAAGCCAGCTTGAAAACTGGGCTGCTACTATAGAAAATTATTTGGTGGGCAGGAGACAGCTTTTTAAGGTTGTATTACTAGTAGATTCAAGCATAAGCCTACAAAAGACGATATAACCATGTATGAATGGATTAAGTATTATGATTATAAGTGTATGATTGTGGCTACTAAAAGTGATAAAATAACTAAAAATGAAAAAGCTAAAAACGAAAAAATAATAAGAGATACATTAAAGCTAGATAACAATGAAAAGATATATTTCTTTTCATCTCTTACTAAAGATGGCAAACAAGAAGTTTTGGATAATTTATTTGATGAGGAATAAAGGTGAATCAATAATATTTCGGAACATTAAATATTGTTGATTTGCCTAACCAGAAATCAAGGAATATTTTTGAGGTATAAAGATGATTGAAATTATAGTTGATATATTTATAATAATCTTTATTTATGTGTTCCCAATAGTTATTTTTATTAAATATTTCAGCAAGACAAAACATAATAAGTATATGAATTTTTTATATATTGTAATATACGCAGTAGGTGTTATTATAACTTCTAATTTTATGGACAACCTTTTTCCATTTATCTTTATTATTTTATCAATATTAATTTTAAAAAATAATATTGATGAAAATGACTATGATAAGTACAGTTTTAGTATTAGAAGGGTTAATATTATAAAAGCTGTTGAATACTTTATAGTGTTTTATACAATGAATATAGTGGCAGCTTTTATTTTTCAATGGATTTTTTTAAAGTTTAATATTGATGTACAGCAACAAGAAGTTGTAAGTGATATGGAAAAATGAAATTGCTTAGTATTATTAAATATATACCTGTGAGTGTAATTTTTGCTCCCATATTAGAGGAATTTATATTTAGATTTATTTTGTTTGAAAAAATTTTAAAAGGCAAAATAGGCTTATATGCAAGCTGTATTGTTTCAAGTATGTTATTTTCAACTTTACATTATAATTTAAAGGCCCTTCCAGTTTTGTTTATTCTTGCTGTAGAAAATTGTTATCTAATTCACAAAAAAGGTTTTTGGTATTCTGTTTTAAATCATTCTTTGTTTAATTTTATTACAGTTGCCGCAATTTTGTCTGATAAAATAAAATAGTGAATAAAATTAGTAAAAGTGGTTATCATAAATTGTGAGTGGAGAAATGAAACTCCATTGGTATAAAATGAAATTTATTTTATACCGAAACCCCCCATCCCCATTGGGATCGCTTAAGTGCGGTCCCTTCTTTTATGCTCTTAGATTTATGAATTCTATTTAATGTTCTAAGATCTGTTGCTTAACCATACTAGTTATAGCTTAGATCTAGATTTGATATTTTAAAATAATATGGATTGTCCTTATTTTCTTCCGAAGCCCTAAGTGTAACATCCAGTGAATAGTTTTTTAGCTCATTTACATTAGATTTAGATATACTTTTAAAGTTAAGTATCCACTTAACTTCTGAGATTTCTCCATCTTTGTTATAACGAGTGTCTTTAAATGAACCATCTTCAAAAGTATAGGTATTATTGTCTTTAATTAACTTGTTATATATTTGGGCAAATGTGCTCCAAGAATCGGAGTAAAAAATTTTATCTTGATTTTTTAGTTCATTAGGATCCAATGTTTGTATTTTACATATAAGCGCCGCTACGCTGTCTTTTCCTATAGCATTATCTTTATAATTAGCTGTATAGTTCTTTAATTTATTTCTAATAAGAATGAAGTTTGAAAAGTCTATTTTATTATTAAAAAAGTTGGCAGATATTATTTTTGGTGTCTCGTTATTATGGCTGTCTATTAAACCGATTATGTTATTATAATTATAAAGTACATCCTTGAAGTTGTTATTATCCCATATAAACATATGTTGTATTGGTGTATCATTTTGTGAGCTTTGAACAAACATTTCATTTACTTTATCTCTTGTTACATCAGCTAGAGTAAGCGTAATAGGCCAATAATTTTTATAGGAACCCATTGTCTTTATAACTTTATTTGGCTTTAATATATAGCTTCTATCCTTACAGTTAACTTGTATAAAATATTTATCATTATTTGTTTTTATGTAAATAATATCATTGTTGCCATCACCATTTACATCATAGTCTTTAATTACTGTATTTTTGGAAGTTATATTAAAAGTTGATACTGATTGCTTGGACAAAACAAATATCATAAATAATATAACCATGGAAACAAAAAGAATTATATAGTATAGATGTTTTCTTTTAAAAAAAATCACATTGAATTTCAAATAAATCACCCCGCATATAATTAACATATTTAATTATATGCGGGGCGATTAAATATTTTGCATGAAATTTTAATTAAAGTGGTTTTTTGGATTTGCATTTTTTGCACATTCCATAAAAATACACTTGATTTGACATAACTTCATACTCAGTATATGAAGCTACTTTTTGGTTTAATTCTTCAAAGCTTAAGTCACGGATATCATCCACCTTACCACAAACTAAACATTGTATATGAGGATGAGAAAGAATGTTAGCATCGTATCTAAAATTCCCTTCTCCGACATTTAATTCTTGAATAAGATTCACTTCAACAAGAGTTTTCAATGATTTATAAACTGTAGCTAAACTCATAGTTGGATAATCTTCTTGAAGTGCTTTATAAATTGTTTCGGCAGAAGGATGTTCAGTAGTTGATTGTAGATATTTATATACAGCTATTCTTTGAGGAGTTAAATTTTTAGCTTTTTTTCTTTAAATTGTTTCTTGTTATGCTATTCATATGCACCATCCTTTATTATATAAACTATAAAAATATTATATAATCTTCAAAAAACCAAAATACATGAATGTGTTAAGCAAAATAAAAATACAATTACTTTTAATAATCTAGAGTTTGCGCGGGAGCGCATATGACTTCAAAAACCAAAATACATGAATGTGTTAAGCAAAATTAGGAAGTGAAAAAATGATTAGTACAGAGGAACAAAAGGTATATGATATTTTAAATGAACTAAAAATTAAATACATAAGATATGAACATAAAGCAGTATATACTGTTGAAGAAGCTGATAAATTGGAAATAGATATTAAAGGAAAATGTTGTAAAAACTTATTCTTGAGAAATAGAAAAGGTAATATTCACTATCTTGTGATTTTAGAAGAAACAAAACGTGCAGATTTAAAATTTTTATCAAAACAAATAAACAGTACACAGTTATCATTTGCGTCAGAAGAAAGATTATTTAAACACTTAGGCGTCAAACCTGGATCTGTAACTCCTTTTGGTATAATAAATGATAAAGAAAGTTCTGTTATAATTTTGATAGATAAAGATTTAGTAGGTAAGCATTTTATAAACTTTCATCCAATGTTAATACAGCAACAATAGGGGTTTTGTATGAGGATTTTGAGAGGTTTATTAAATGGCACAAAAACAAATTTGTTTATGTAGAAAGTTAAACCAGAGTACAAAGTACAAAGTACAATGAAGGTTGATTTTTCTCCGTGAGCGTAGAAAATCTTAAATTTAATGATTACATAATCGCGCAAAGCATTGCGCTCAGCGAAGCTGATAATATTTAAATTTTAAGATTTGCCTGACGTGAGGAAGGCAAATCCTCCTTCATTGTACTTTGTACTTTGTCAATTGTACTTTGCTTTAAATTTCAATTTATCAGGATGAACTTGGTATTAGCAATTTAAATTTTTCAACTTGTTTATCCAAAGAAGGGGGTTCCATTTTGAAGCCATTACCAGATAGGATTAGACCAGAGAAGTTTGAAGACGTATTTGGTCAAGAACATATACTTGGAGAAGGAAAGATACTCCATAGAATTTTAAAAAGTAAAATGATACCCAACATGATTTTTTATGGTCCACCGGGGACTGGAAAAACTACTGTTGCAAATATAATTGCAAGTAAGACAAATAAAAAATTATATAAGCTTAATGCCACTACAGCATCTTTAAGTGATGTAAAAGAAGTAATAGAAAGTTTAAATACTTTAATGGCAAGAGAAGGGGTACTATTATACCTTGATGAAATCCAAAACTTCAATAAAAAGCAGCAGCAGTTGCTTCTTCAATTTATGGAAAATGGCAGTATTACTTTAATTGCAAGTACAACTGAAAATCCGTATTTTTATGTGTACAATGCCATTTTAAGCCGATCCATAATATTTGAATTTAAACCACTTAAAAATGAGGATATTGTTAAGGCAATGAAAAGAGCTTTAAAAATAGTTCAAAGTGAATTTGAAAGTACGGCTATAAATATAGAGGAAGAAGCTTTAGAATACTGTGCAAATGTAAGCGGAGGAGATATAAGAAAAGCTTTAAATTCTCTTGAAATAGCCATTTTCTCAACTCCAAAGGATGAAGATGGGAATATAAATGTAAATTTAAATATAATGAAAGAGTGTACTCAAAAAAATATATTTAAATATGATAAAAATGGTGACAATCACTATGATATTTTAAGTGCTTTTCAAAAATCAATACGAGGAAGTGATCCTGATGCAGCTTCTTTATATCTTGCTATGCTTATTAAAGGCGGTGACTTAAAGTCAATATGCAGGAGGCTTTTAGTTATTGCAGCGGAGGATATAGGTCTTGCGTATCCACAGGCTATTTCAATAGTAAAGGCATGTACAGATGCAGCACTTGAAATTGGTTTTCCAGAAGCAAGAATTCCACTTTCAGAGGCAACAATACTTCTTGCAACAGCTCCTAAATCAAATTCTGCAATAAGCGCTATAGATTTAGCACTTTCAGAACTTGATAACACCAATATTGGAGAACTTCCAGTGTACTTACGGGATGGTCATTACGAAGGGGCAAAGGCACTAGGTAGAATGCAAAATTACAAATATCCATATGATTATAAAAATAACTATGTAAAACAGCAGTATTTACCTGATAAGGTTAAGGATAAAAAGTATTATATTTATGGTGAAAACAAGATAGAGCAGGCCTCTAAAAATTATTGGGATAGGATAAAAGGAACAAATAATGAGTGAAAATAATAAGATAAAAATATCAATAAGAAATCTTGTGGAATTTGTAATGAGAAGCGGAAGTATTGATAATAGATTTCAAGGAATGGGAAGAGCTCTAGAAGGAACTAAAATTCATGGAAAATTTCAAAGAGAAAATAAAAAGCTGTATGAGGGTATAGAAAACTGTAAATATTCAAAGGAAGTTTATTTGAAATATGAAACTGAGTATAAAGGAGTAGAGTTTTTAATTGATGGCCGTGCGGATGAGATAATAGAAGAGGAAAATAGAGTTATTATAAATGAAATTAAAAGTACAGGAAGATCACTTGAATTTATTGATTCTGATTACAATGAACTTCATTGGGCACAGGCAAAATGCTATGGATATATGTATTCTGAGGAAAATAAACTAGATAATGTGAATATAAGGCTTACATATATAAATGCAGACAGCTACGAAAATAAACAATTTGAAGAAATTATGTCCCATTCTAAACTCCAGGAATATTTTTTTAATATTTTAGATAAATACATAGTATGGGCTCATTTTATACAAGACTGGACATCAAAAAGAAATGCATCTATGAAGGAATTTAAATTTCCCTTTGATGAGTATAGAAATGGTCAAAGAGAACTGGCAGTGCGGGTATATAAAGCTATACAAAAGGATAAAAAAGCATTTATAAAAGCTCCTACGGGTATTGGAAAAACTATGTCAGTTATATTTCCAGCAGTTAAAGCTATGGGAGAAGAAATAAATGAAAGAATTTTTTATTTGACGGCTAAAGGCACAAATGGAAAAGCACCTGAGGATGCACTAGAATTTATGAGGAGTAAGGGACTTAAGGTTAAATCTATTACAGTAACTTCAAAAGAAAAAATATGCTTTAATGATAAGGTTTCCTGTAATCCAGAAGGCTGTGAATTTGCCAGAGGACATTATGACAGGGTAAATGAAGCTATTTTAGACATTATAAATAATGAAGATAATTTTACAAGAGTTGTAATAGAAGAGTATGCAAAAAAGTATAAATTGTGTCCTTTTGAATTTTCTTTGGATTTAACACTTTGGTCGGACATTATAATATGTGATTATAACTATGTATTTGATCCTGCTGTTTATTTAAAGAGATTTTTTTCAGAAAATGGAGGAAATTACACATTTTTAATTGATGAGGCACATAACCTTGTAGATAGGGCAAGAGATATGTATTCAAAGGAGCTTTTAAAAAGTACGGTTATGAGCTTAAAAAAGAATCTCAAGAGTAAAAAAAGCAAAATTTATAAGGTACTTGATAACATAAATAAAGTGCTTATAAATGTGAGGAAATCAGCAGAAGAAAAAAACACTGTTGTGAATAAGGAAATTCCTGATGATTTATTAAGGTATGTATACAAATTTACAGTAGTATGCGAAGAGTGGCTTATTCAAAATTCTAGTGATGAAATATATGAAGATATGCTTCAATTTTATTTTGACTGTATTTCATTTATTAGAATAGCAGAATTTTATGATGATAAATTTGTTTTTTATGGTGAAAATGATCTAAAAAATGAATTTAAAATAAAACTTTTTTTGCTTAGATCCTTCAAAACTTATTTCAGAGGCTTTAAAGAGAGGGAAAAGTGCTGTATTTTTTTCAGCAACTCTAGAACCCTTGCCATATTATAAAGAAATGTTTGGAGCAGAGGAGGAAGATTATATTATATCCTTAAGGTCTCCCTTTCCGAGTGAAAATAAATGTGTCTTAATTGGAAATAGAATTTCAACTAAATATGTAAATAGGGAAAAAAGTTGTAAAACTATTGCACAATATATAGATGCAATGGTAAGCAGTAAAATTGGAAACTATATGGTTTTTTTCCTTCCTATAAATATATGAATGAAGTGTATTCCATATTTGCAGAAGAATATAGCCATAATGCTATAGTTCAAGATAGTACTATGGATGAAGAAGCAAGAATAGACTTTATTAATAAATTTAACAACAAGCAAGATGAAGAAGTTATAGGTTTTTGCGTTATGGGAGGAGTTTTTTCTGAAGGCATTGATCTTGCCCATGATAAACTTATTGGGGCTGTAATAGTTGGAGTCGGTCTTCCACAAATATGTATGGAGAGAGATTTAATTAAAGAATATTTCAATAAAAAGAATAATTTCGGATACAAATATGCATATATGTATCCAGGGATAAATAAAGTGCTTCAATCAGCAGGAAGGGTAATACGAACTGAAAATGATAATGGGATTATTATGTTTTTAGATGAAAGGTTTGGTACCAACGAGTATATCAGTTTGCTGAAAAAAGACTACTTTTTTATCATTATGTTAAAAATAAAGTGGAAATAGAAAAAAATACGAAAAAATTCTGGGAAGACATTTAAAAATGCAAGATTAGTATTGAAAAATTTCATTTTAAGATTATAATAAAAACTATAGCATTTTTCTTAATAAATATACAGGTTATGTTATAAAATATTATAATTTTTTCCGTAATAGAATATAAAATTATATAGATATGTAAGTTAGGGGGCTTGAAAATGATAAAAAGTACGGGGTTACCTGAAAAACAAGGACTCTATGATCCAGCCTTTGAAAGAGATAATTGTGGTATTGGATTCATAGCAAGTATTAAAGGTGAAAAAACTCACAGTATTGTAAAAAAAGGAATTGAGATTTTAGTAAATCTTACACATAGAGGTGCTGTAGGGGCTGATACAAAAACAGGTGATGGTGCTGGAATAATGCTTCAAATTCCAGATGAATTTTTTAGAATTACCTGTGATAATTTAGGTATAGAACTTCCGGAAGAAGGAAAATATGCAGTTGGAATGGTATTTTTACCTAAAGAAATAGCACTCTCAAATCAATGTGAAGGAATTTTAGAAAGAGCAGCTGAAGAAGAAGGACAAAAAGTTTTAGGCTGGAGAGAGGTTCCAAGAGACAATAGATCAATAGGACAAACAGCTAAGGGAAGTGAACCTATTATAAAACAGGTTTTTATAGGCAGCAACTGTGAAAGCCAAGTAGAATTTGAAAGAAAACTCTATATAATAAGAAAAAAATCTGAAAGCGAAGTAAAGAGACTTGTTGAAAGAAGTACTGAATACTTCTATATTTGCAGTCTTTCAAGCCGTACAATAGTGTACAAGGGACTTTTACTTGCAGACCAAATAAAAAGTTTTTATATGGACTTAAATGATATAAACTTTAAAAGTGCTATAGCTTTAGTTCATCAAAGATATAGTACAAATACTTTCCCAACCTGGGATCTTGCACAGCCATTTAGATTTTTAGCTCATAATGGTGAAATTAACACTATAAGAGGAAATAGAAACTGGATGAATGCAAGAGAAGGAGTTTGAAATCAACTACCTTAGGTAAAGATATTTCAAAACTGTTTCCAATAATAAATCCAAAGGGCAGTGATTCTACTTCTCTTGATAATGTATTTGAACTTCTTGTGGCCGATGGAAGAACACCAGCCGAAGCACTTATGATGCTTATTCCTGAAGCATGGGAAAACAATAAGAAAATGGAAGATTGGAAAAAGCCTTTTATGAATATCAAGGTACCTTAATAGAGCATGGGATGGACCAGCAGCAGTTTCCTTTACTGATGGAGTTCAAGTTGGAGCAGTTCTTGACAGAAATGGACTTAGACCTGCTAGATACGTTATAACTAAAGGTGGGGTAGTTGTACTTGCTTCAGAAACAGGAGTTCTTAAGTATGCACCTGAGGAAATAGCTTGCAAGGGAAAACTTCAACCAGGAAAGATGTTTCTCATTGATACTAAAGAGGGAAGAATAATAGATGATTCTGAAATAAAGAAAAAAATCTGCTGCAGCAAAGAATATAAAGAAGTAATAGAAAAAAATAAATTTACACTTAAAGATTTTGCTGCTGCTGAAGTAAATAAAACTAATAATGAAGATGTTTTAAAAGAAAAGCAACAGGCATTTGGATATACTATGGAGGATTTAAAAATTCTTATAGGACCTATGGCGAGGACTGGAAAAGAGCCAGTAGGTTCAATGGGTAATGATGCTCCTCTTGCAGTTTTATCAAATAGACCACAAGTTCTTTTTGCATACTTTAAACAGCTTTTTGCTCAGGTTACAAATCCACCTATTGATCCTATAAGAGAAGAGCTTGTAACTTCACTTAAAAATTATATTGGATCACAAGGAAATATACTCAATAAGGAAGCTTCTGAAAATCCATTTATAGAGATAGAAGAACCAATACTTTCCGATGCGGAAATAAGCAAAATAAAAAATCTTAGAAACAAGGATTTTAGAACTACAACTATACCTATTACTTTTAAATATGATACAGGTGTTGAAGGTTTTAAAGAAGCACTTAAGGGAATATGTGAAAGAGCTTCTCTTAGAATTAAAGAAGGCTTCAATATAATTGTTTTAAGTGATAAAAATATGGATTCCTATGAAGCAGCAATACCTAGTCTTCTTGCAGTTTCAGCAGTACAGCATCATCTTATAAGAGAAAAAACACGTACAAAGGTATCTATTATAGTTGAAACAGGAGAAGCAAGAGAAACAATGCACTTTGCACTTTTAATAGGCTATGGTGCTACAGCAGTTAATCCTTACATTGCTTTTGAAACTATAAGTGAGCTAGTTAAGGAAGATGAAATAGAAGGCGTTGATGAGAAAAAAGCAGTAGCTAACTACTTAAATGCAATAAATCATGGACTTCTTAAGATTTTGTCAAAAATGGGAATATCAACACTTAGAAGTTATCATGGAGCAGAAATTTTTGAAGCAATTGGATTAAACAGCGAATTTACAAATAAATATTTTGAAGGAACTCCTTCTAGAATTGAAGGTATAGGCATAGAAGAAGTTGCTAAAGAAGTGCTTATAAGACACGAAAATGCCTTTAATAAAATAAGAAAGCCTGTTTCTGTACTTGATGTTGGAGGACAGTATAAATGGAGAAAAAGTGGTGAATTCCATCTTTTCAATCCTGAAACAATATATAAACTTCAGGTTTCAGCTAGAAATAAAGACTACAAATTGTTTAAAGAATATACAGGTGCCGTAAATAATCAAGACAAGGAATTATGTACTATAAGAGGATTATTTAAATTTAAGAACTTAAATCCTATTCCAATTGATGAAGTTGAACCTGTAAATGAAATATTAAAGAGATTTTGTTCTGGAGCTATGTCTTTTGGTTCTATAAGCAAAGAGGCACATGAAACAATAGCTATTGCAATGAATAGAATTGGCGGAAAAAGCAACTGTGGAGAAGGCGGAGAAGACAACGAAAGATATAAGAAAGATCCTAATGGAGACTGGAGAAGAAGTGCTATTAAGCAGATAGCTTCTGGTAGATTTGGAGTTACTACAGAGTATCTTGTAAATGCAGATGAACTTCAAATAAAAATGGCTCAGGGTGCAAAACCAGGAGAAGGCGGTCAGCTTCCAGGGAAAAAAGTAGATAAAAATATTGGTAGAGTTAGACACTCAACACCTGGCATAGATCTTATTTCACCACCACCTCACCATGATATATATTCAATTGAAGATTTGGCACAGCTTATATTTGATCTTAAATGTGTAAATCCTTCTTCAAGAGTAAGCGTAAAGCTTGTTTCAGAGGTAGGAGTTGGAACAGTTGCAGCTGGAGTTGCAAAGGCACATGCAGATTCAATACTTATAAGCGGTCATGATGGAGGAACAGGTGCAGCACCATTATCTTCAGTAAAACATGCTGGTATTCCTTGGGAACTTGGATTATCTGAAACTCAACAGGTACTTCTTTTAAACAGCCTTAGAAGTAGAGTTGTACTTCAAACAGATGGACAATTAAAAACAGGAAGAGATGTTGTAGTAGCAGCACTTCTTGGAGCTGAAGAATATGTATTTGCAACAACACTTCTTGTAGTAATGGGATGTACAATGCTTAGAAAATGTCATTCAAATACTTGTGACATGGGAATAGCAACTCAAGATCCTGAGCTTAGAAAGAGATTTAAAGGAAAACCAGAATATATTATTAACTTCCTTACATTTATAGCAGAGGAAGTAAGAGAGTATATGGCTCGACTTGGTTTTAGAAGCATAAATGAGATGATAGGCAGAGTAGATAAATTAGATACTAAGGATGCTGTAACTCATTGGAAAGCAAAGAAATTAGACTTCTCAAATATACTATATAAACCTGATATGCCTAAGAGAATTAAACCTTACTGCACTGTAGCTCAAGATCATGGTCTTGATAAATGCATGGATTACAAGCTTATAGAAGTTGCAAAAGAAGCTCTTAATAACAAGAAGAGTGTAGTTGGAAATTTTGAAATAAAAAATGTAGATAGATCAGTTGGAGCAATGCTCAGTGGCAAGATAGCAAAATTGTATGGTGAAGAAGGACTAGAAGAGGATACTATTAAATATCACTTCACAGGTTCAGCAGGTCAAAGCTTTGGTGCATTTGGCATGAAGGGACTTACACTTGAACTTGAGGGAGATGCAAATGATTATGTAGGAAAAGGTCTTTCTGGTGGAAAGATAATAATAAAAACTCCTAAAGCTGCTACTTATAAGCAGGATGAAAATGTAATAGCTGGAAACACTATTATGTATGGTGCAACAAGCGGAAAAGTATTTATAAATGGACTCGTAGGAGAGCGTTTTGCAGTTAGAAACAGTGGAGCATACGCTGTTGTTGAAGGTGTAGGAGATCACGGCTGCGAATACATGACTGGCGGCGCAGTTGTTGTTATAGGTAAAACTGGCAGAAACTTTGCAGCTGGTATGAGCGGTGGACTTGCTTTTATACTTGATGAAGATGGTGACTTTGCTTCAAAATGTACTAATGAAATTATTGAAATTACACCTGTAGATGACGCTGAAGATGAGAAAATGTTATATGACTTTATAAAAGAACATTACGATTATACTGAAAGTGTTAAAGCTAAAGATATTCTTGATAATTGGGATGAATATAAGTCAAAGTTCAAGAGAGTCATACCTACAGCTTATAAGCTTATTTTAGAAGCGGACAGACAAAAATCTGTGGCAGCAGACATGTAGTGGGAGGTGCAGAGATGGGAAAATTAACTGGATTTAAAGAATATAAAAGAGAAGTTTCTATTAAACGTCCTGTAAATGTAAGAATAAAGGATTATAAAGAAGTATATGAAAGACTAAATGAGGATGGCATTAAAACTCAAGCAGCAAGATGTATGGATTGCGGTATACCTTTTTGCTCATGGGGATGTCCACTTGGAAATTTAGTACCTGATTTTAATGATATGATATATAAAAATGAATGGAAAAAGGCTTATGAGAGAATTTCTCTCACAAGCAACTTCCCAGAATTTACAGGAAGAGTTTGCCCTGCACTATGTGAAGGTTCTTGTACTCTTGGCTCAAATTCTGACTCTGTTTCCATTGAAGAAATAGAGTATGCAATAATTGAAAGAGCATATAAAGAAGGTTGGGTTAAGGTGCAGCAGCCAAAGGTTAGAACTGGAAAGAAGGTAGCTGTTATAGGTTCAGGCCCAGCAGGACTTGCAGCAGCAGCAGAACTTAATTCTGTTGGCCATTCTGTAACTGTATTTGAAAGAGCTGACCAAATTGGAGGACTTTTAAGATATGGTATTCCAGATTTTAAGCTTGAAAAGCATGTTATAGATAGAAGAATAGATATAATGGAGAAGTCTGGTATAGAGTTTAAAACATCTGTGAATGTTGGACTTGATGTGGACATAAAAGATATATTTGATAAATTTGATAGTGTGCTTTTAACTGGAGGTTCTACTATACCAAGAAATTTAAAAGTTGAAGGAAGAGAACTTGATGGAATTCACTTTGCTGTAGATTACTTAAAGCAGCAGAATATGCGAAACGCAGGAATTAAAATAGATGGTGAAGAAATTAATGCAAAGGACAAGGTTGTTGTAGTTGTAGGTGGTGGAGATACAGGTTCTGACTGTATAGGAACAGCTATAAGGCAGGGAGCTAAAAAGGTATTACAGTATGAAATAATGCCTAAGGCACCAATTAAAAGAGACAAAACTATGCCATGGCCGCTTTTCCCTAGAACCTTTAAAACAACATCTTCTCATGAAGAAGGCTGTGTAAGGGAATTTTGTGTTTCAACTAAAAAGGTTGAGGGCAAGGATGGACATATCGATACTCTGCATGGCATTAGGGTAGAATGGAAGAAAGATGATACTGGAAGAATGACTATGACAGAAGTACCTGGCAGTGAATTTTCAGAGCATGTTGATTTAATACTCATAGCAATGGGCTTTGTACATCCTCAACATGAAGGAATTATAAATGACCTTAGCTTAAAGCTTGATGGAAGAGGAAATGTCCTTACAGATGAAAATCATATGACTAGTGTAAAAAAAGTATTTTCTGCTGGTGATATGAGAACTGGACAATCACTTGTAGTTCGTGCAATGCACGATGGTAGACAGGCAGCAAAAGCTATAGATGAATATCTAATGGGTGAGACTTCACTTATGGGATAGGAAATTTAGGAGAGCGGTAAGTTAGGCTCTCCTAAGTTTTTTAATGTGGAGGAAAAGATTATTTTAGAGTACAGAGTACAGATGACAGAGTACAGTGAAGGATGATTTTTCTCCGCTATCGCTTTGAAAAATCTTAAACTTAATGCTGTGCATGGCATAAAATATAATGTCAGCGAAGCGGACATTATTAAGTTCTAAGATTTACCTAAGAGAAACGAAAGGTAAATCCACCTTCATTGTACTCTGTTTTTATAGTTGACAAAAACACTCGGATTTGATATTATAAATTATATTATAGAAAATTTTCCCGTTTTAAAGGAAGTGAGTTAATGAAACTGTCTACTAAAGGACGATATGGTGTTAAAGCGATGGTAGATTTGGCACTTCACTGTAACAGCGAACCAGTTTCAATAAAAAGTATTTCAGAAAGACAAGCTATATCAGAGGCTTACTTAGAGCAACTTTTTGCCCCTTTAAGAAAGGCAAAGTTGATTAAAAGTATAAGAGGTGCTCAAGGAGGCTATGTGCTTGGAAAAGATCCTAAAGATATATTTATTTCTGATATTTTAGATGTCTTAGAGGGACCTATAGAAGTATCAGAATGCGTTGAGGAAGAAGGAATATGTGGTAACAGCAATTCATGTCCTACAAGGTTGTTATGGGTCAAAATTAAAGAAAGCATAGATCATGTTACTAATACTATTAGTTTACAAGATATGATAGATGATTATAATGGTATAAAAACGAATGAGGAAAAATAAAAAGCAGAGACTTAGAAGGGTCTCTGCTTTTTTGAATGCAATTAAAACAGAGAACAGAGTACAAAGTACAGAGTACAGTGAAGGATGACTTTTCTCCGCTATGCTGCAAAAAATCTAAAATTTAATGCTTGCGCATGGGGTAAAATATAGTGTTCAGCGCAGATGAAACTATTAAGTTCTAAGATTTACCTGAGAGAAACGAAAGGTAAATCCACATTCATTGTACTCTGTGCTCTGTACTTTGTACTCTATTTGTAATATTTTTAAGCGGAAAAATTAAATTACAAGTATATCCTTAAAAAAAAGGGGTTAACCTACAATTAGGGTGATTTTTATGATGAGAAGTAGAGATTTTATGTTTGCAAATGCATACTCTGTAGACGGTAAAAGGATAGGGAGAATAGAAGACTTATTGCTAAATTTTAATGACGGTACTATTGAGGGATTTAGAATAAATAAGGGTAGTATATTTAACAAAAGTATTTGTATTAGTAAAGATAATGTTATATGCATTAGCTCAAAACTTATAGTTAGGGAAGAAGAATTTAGAGGAGAATTTGTTGAGTTTAAAAATATAAAGGGTATGGAGACTATAAATGTTGATGGGCTTATACTTGGGGTTGTAGAGGAAATAATATTTGATGAAATGAATCTTAAAATCAAAGGTCTTATTATATCAAAAGGCATTTTTGACAATATAATATCTGGTAAGAAAATTATTTTGCAAGGAAACTATATAATAGGGAAAAATAATTTACTTTGTCTTGCTAAACAAGAAAAATTTAATTTTGTAAGGATATTTCATAATATTGCAATGGAAGTTGATAAAAATGAAAAAATATATAAATACATAATAGCGATAGTATTAATTATAATTATTTTAATTGTACTTAGTAAAATTAAAAATATTTAAAACAGTATTTTATTTAGTTCTTCTAAGTTTTATTATGGCATATTTATTAAAACCAATACACTTAATTTTAATAAATAGAGGGGTAAATAAAAAAGTTTCTGCACTGTTTCTTGTAAGTGTTATGATAATTACCATTTTAGGCTTTATAGTTTTTCTTATTCCATCAATATTGAAAGAGACGCTAACTGTTGATGTTACGAGATCAGAGATAAAAAATTACATTGAAAAAATACAGAATTTTGTGAAGCCATTGTCTAAAAGTTCACCTGGAGACAATTTAGTCATAAGTATATATGACAAATTTAATTATGAACTTAAAATTATAATAAATAAAATAGTAAATTTAGTTCTTATAATTTGTCAAAATGCATTGGATGCTACAATATTCCCAATAATATCATATTACTTTTTAGCTGATTGGGATGAAATAAGAAAAGGAGTAATAAAAATTGTCCCTTATAAATATAGAAATGTAGTAAAAAAATAGCCTATGATGTTGATATTATTTTAAGCAAATATACTATATGTCAACTTGCATTTGTGCACATTTATAGGTATACTTACATTTATTATACTGAGTATTCTGAAGGTAAATTATCCTATTTTACTATCTATAATAAATGGACTATTCAATATAATACCGTATTTTGGACCTATATTTGGTGCAATACCCTCCATAATAGTAGCGCTTTTGATTTCACCTAGAAAGGCAATTTATACAGCAATAGCACTTTATTTAATTCAAATTATAGAGGGAAATATTATTTCTCCTAAAATGACAGGAGACTCAGTTGATATGCATCCACTTGTTGTAATAATACTACTAATAATTGGAGAAAAACTTGGAGGTTTTGTTGGAATGGTTTTAGTTATTCCAGCAGCAGTTATAGTAAGGGTGATTTATGAGGACTTAAATTATTATTTATTTTAGCTGTTAAAACTATTTTGCTTGACAATGCATTAAATATTAACTATAATTTATTTGTCTTTTTAAATATAGTGAAGCGATGATAAGAATTAGTAAATATGTCTTAATATTTAGAGAAAAAGTGGTTGGTGAAAACTTTTTATTTGGCATTTTGAAGCTGTCTTTGAGCTATTTGTTAATATAAGTGGCACATATGTGTAATTAGGGTGGTACCGCGGAAATTTGGCTTTCGTCCCTTCGTTTGAAGGATGAAGGCTTTTTGTTTTACATAGAATTTTAAAAAATATTTGGAGGAGATACATAATGAAATATATGGGGTTAAATGATATTAGAGAAGCATATTTAAGTTTTTTTGAAAGTAAAGGACATCTAAGGCTTCCAAGTTTTTCACTTGTTCCTAATAACGATAAAAGTTTATTACTAATTAATGCAGGAATGACACCTTTAAAGCCATATTTTACAGGACTTCAAGTTCCACCTAGAAAAAGAGTAACCACTTGCCAAAAGTGCGTAAGAACAGGGGATATAGAAAATGTAGGAAAGACTGCAAGACATGCTACTTTCTTTGAGATGTTAGGTAATTTTTCTTTTGGAGACTATTTTAAAAATGAAGTTATTCCATGGGCTTGGGAGTTTATAACTGAAGTCTTGGAATTGCCAAAGGATAGATTATATATAACTATTTATCTTGATGATGATGAAGCTTTTAAAATATGGACTGAAAAAGCAGGAGTAGATCCTAAGAGAATATTTAGACTTGGAAAAGAAGATAACTTTTGGGAACATGGTTCCGGCCCATGCGGACCTTGCTCTGAAATACATTTTGATAGAAAAGGCGGAAAAACTGTAGAAACTATTGAAGAATTTGTAAAGGCACAAGACGAAGATAGAATAATAGAATTTTGGAATCTTGTTTTTACACAATTTGATAAGGATGAAGAAGGAAACTATAATAAACTTTTAAACCCTAATATAGATACAGGTATGGGACTTGAAAGAATGGCAACTATAATGCAGGGAACAAGCACTATATTTGAAGTTGATACTATGAAAAATATATTAAATGAAGTTGCAAAAGTATCAAATGCAAAATATGGTGAAGATGACAAGAAAGATCTTTCAATCAGGATTATAACTGATCATGTTAGAAGTGTTACATTCATGATAAGCGATGGAATATTGCCATCAAATGAAGGAAGAGGATATGTTCTTAGAAGACTTTTAAGAAGAGCTTCAAGACATGGTAAAGCACTTGGAATTAATAAAGCATTTTTATGTGATATTTGTAAAGTTGTAATAGAGGATTCAAAAGGTGCTTATCCTGAACTTGCAGAAAAGAAGGATTATATAAAGAAAGTAATACAACTTGAAGAAGAAAGATTCTCTCAAACTATAGATAGTGGTATTCAAATACTTAAGGAATATGTAGATGAGATTGGAAAAGAAGATAAAGTTTTAGATGGAGCTAAGGCATTTAAGCTTTATGATACTTACGGTTTCCCAGTTGAACTTACAGAAGAAATACTTGAAGAAAAAGGAATCAAAGTCGATAGAGATGGTTTTGATAGAGAAATGCAGCTTCAAAGAAAAAGAGCAAGAGAAGCAAGAGAAGAATCAAACTATATGGGTAAGGACATAAAAACTATAGATAAGATAGATTCTACTGTAGAGACTGTTTTTACAGGATATGATTCTTTGGAGAGCACTTCAAAGGCTGATATCTTAATAAAAGATGAAGAAATGGTTGAAATATTGAATGCAGGAGAAACAGGAGCAGTAGTTGTTTCCAAAACGCCTTTTTATGCTGAAATGGGTGGTCAAATAGGTGACACAGGAGCAATTATAGGAAAGCATGGTGAAGCAAAAGTTGTTGACTGTAGGAAAAATATATCTGGTAAAACAATTCAATTTGTTGAAATTTTAAGTGGATATATCGAAAAAGGTGAAGAGGTTCAATTAAAAGTTAATAAAGATAGAAGAGAAAATATAGCAAAGAACCATACAGCAACTCATATGCTTCAGGGGGCTTTAAAGTCAGTGCTTGGAGATCATGTACATCAATCAGGTTCTTATGTTGATGATGAAAAATTAAGATTTGATTTTACTCATTTTACAGGGGTTACCGATAAAGAACTTGTAGAAGTAGAGAGAATAGTAAATAAAGAAATAATGAAAATTTACGATGTTAATACTGATGTAATGACTCTTGAAGAAGCTAAGAAAACTGGTGCAACTGCTTTATTTGATGATAAATATGGTGAAAGTGTAAGGGTTGTTTCAGTTGGCGATTTCAGCAAGGAATTTTGTGGTGGTACTCATGTAAAAAATAGTGGGGAAATAGGATTATTTAAAATAGTATCTGAAAGTGGAGTTGCAGCAGGCATAAGAAGAATAGAGGCTGTGACTGGAATTACTGCTGTTGAATACGTAGAAGAAAAAGAAAATTTAATAAGAAGCATAGAAAATGAATTTAAATGTTCAGATAAGGATATAATAAATAAAATAGAGCAGCAAGTATCAGAAATTAAGGCAAAAGAAAAAGAAATAGCTGCACTTAAATCAAAACTTGCTGGTGGAGCTGAAGATGAAATACTTAAAGCCTTAGATAATGTCAAAGATGTTAAATATGCTGCTTATTATGTAAAAGATATTGATTCAAATTCATTAAGAGAACTATGTGATAAGGTTAGAAGCAAGATCGGAGAAGGTGTAGTTCTTCTCGGAACTTCAAGCGAGAATAAGGTTCAATTAGTAGCTATGGCTAGTAAAGGAGCAGTATCGAAAGGAGTTCACTGTGGTAAACTCATAAAAGAAGTTGCAAATATTTGTGGTGGAAATGGAGGAGGAAGACCTGATATGGCTCAAGCAGGTGGAAAATCCCCTGAAAAATTAGAATTTTGCACTTAGTGAAGCAAAAAAAGTACTGGAAAAATTAGTAAAGTAGTATACAATTACTATAATATGATTTATAATAATATTAAAGCACAAGTTTATTACTAATTAAAAAGGGGTGAATATGTAAAATGGGGAATATAAATAACGACGATACTATAGAATTTGATGTACTAAAAAATAAAAAGGATCTCACAAAAGCAATTTTAAGTGAAGTATATAAAGCATTAAAAGAAAAAGGATACAATCCGGTAGACCAATTGGTTGGATATTTGATATCCGGTGACCCTACTTACATAACTAACTACAATGGTGCACGTGCTTTAGTTAGAAAATTAGAGAGAGATGAAATACTAGAAGAAGTTTTGAAATCTTATCTTGATGTTTAAATAAAAGTGCCCTTTTAGGGCATTTTTGTTTTATGATTAAGTTGATTTGTCTAAAAATGCATCAAAGTAGAGTTAATTTTGTTACGTTATTATAATTTAAGGAGTTATTAAATGAGGATACTTGGAATAGATGTTGGAGATAGAACAATAGGTATGGCAATAAGTGATCCACTTGGTTTTACCGCTCAAGGTATAGGAACAATAAGAAGGAAAAATGAACAATACGATATTGATGAACTAAAAAAAGTTTGTGATAATTATAATGTTGATACCATAGTATGTGGACTCCCTAAAAACATGAATGGTACTGTAGGACCACAAAGCGAAAAGGTATTAGCATTTTGTGAAATAATAAAGGAAGTTATTAAGCTTCCAATAAAAATGTGGGATGAAAGACTTACAACTGTTGCAGCCAATAGGGCTATGCTTGAAGCAGATTTATCAAGGGCTAAAAGAAAAAAAATAGTTGATAAGGTCGCAGCTACATATATTTTACAAGGATATTTAGATAGCATATATAAAAGTCAAATTTGACAAAATCTTATTTGAAATCTAAAATATAATATTATACTGGAGGATTTAATCATATGGAAAATGATGTAGATAAAATAACTCTTTTGGATGAAGATGGAAAAGAAAACACCTTTGAAGTTGTAACTAAAATGGATATTGAAGATAATGAATATGTAATTGTTATCCCTGAAAATGCTCCTGAAGATTCAGAAGCTATAATACTAAAAATAGATAAAGATGAAAATGGCGATGATATTTTATTTACAGTTGAAGATGATGATGAATTTAAAATAGTATCAGAAGCATATGAAGCTTTATTTTCTGGAGATTCAGAATAGTGTATGTTTATTTAACTTTTTGAAATGGGTGATAAAAATGAATGTAATGTCTCCAACAGAGATTGAAAAGCTTAAGAACAATCTTAAAGATAAAGGCTATAAACTAACTCCTCAAAGGAGAGCGGTTTTAGATATAATAATAAAGAATGAAGGTAAACACCTTACAGTTGAGGAATTATATGATCTAGTTAAAGTTGAGTGTCCTGAAATTGGTCTTGCAACTGTTTATAGAACCATACAACTTCTGGAAGATATAGGAGTTGTTTCTAAACTTGAGCTAAATGACGGATGCAGTAGATATGAACTGGTTCATGGAAGTGAAATTCATCAACACCACCATTTAATTTGTACTAATTGTGGCAAGGTAATGGAAGTGCAAGGAGATTTATTAGAAAGCTTAGAAGAAAAAATAGAAAAGCAATATGATTTCCTTGTTAAAAACCACAGTGTTAAATTTTATGGTTTATGTAGTGATTGCAGAAAGAAGCTGTAAATTTTAAACAATTTATAGTTGATATAAAATATAAAAAAGAAGGAGGGGAGAACCACGCGAAGAGAAAAAGATAAAATAAAAATAATTCCCCTTGGTGGTGTAAATGAAATAGGTAAGAACTTAACGGTTATTGAATATAGAAATGAAATAGTCGTTATAGACTGCGGCCTTAAGTTTCCAGATGAAGAGATGTTTGGTATAGATATTGTAATACCAGATATCAGTTATTTGATTAAAAATGCAGAAAAAGTAAAGGGGATATTTTTAACACATGGGCATGAAGATCATATTGGTGCGCTTCCATATGTGTTAAGAGATTTAAATGTTCCGGTATATGGTACAAAGCTTACTATAGGAATAGTTGAAACAAAACTTAAGGAACATAACTTGCTCGGCAGTGTAGATTTAAAGGTTATTAAGGCTAGAGATATAGTTAAGCTTGATAATATGTCCGTTGAATTTATAAGGCAAAGCCATAGTATTGCTGATTCTGTAGCCATAGCTATTCACACACCAATGGGGGTCGTTCTTCACACTGGGGATTTTAAAATCGATTATACTCCTATAGATGGATGTGTTGCTGATTTTGCACGTTTTGCAGAACTTGGCAAAAAAGGAGTATTAGCAATGATGTGCGACAGTACAAATGTTGAAAGGCCAGGATATACGAGAACTGAACGTACGGTGGGGGAGACATTCAATAATATATTTGCAAAAACTAAGGGCAGAATTATTATTGCTACGTTTGCTTCAAATATTCATAGAATACAGCAAATAGTTGAAGCTGCTGAAAAGTTTGACAGAAAAGTTGCTGTTTCAGGAAGAAGTATGGAAAATATTGTAGCAGTTGCTATAGAACTTGGATACCTCAAAGTTAATGAAGGTGTTGTTATAGGAGTTGAGGCAATAAATAGATATCCAGATGATAAAATTGTGATTATAACAACAGGAAGTCAGGGAGAGCCAATGTCAGCACTTTCAAGAATGGCAGCTTCAGAACATAAGAAGGTAACTATTCAAGACGGGGATACTGTAATAATATCTGCTAACCCTATTCCTGGAAATGAAAAGTTAGTTTCAAGGGTTATAAATCAGCTGTTTAAAAAAGGTGCAGATGTTATTTATGAAGGACTTGCAGATGTACATGTTTCTGGTCATGCATGTCAAGAAGAATTGAAAATGATGCATACGCTTATAAAACCAAGATTTTTTATTCCTGTTCATGGTGAGTATAGACACCTTAAGCAGCATGCAGAACTTGCAGTAAGTTTAGGTATGCCAAGACAAAATATTGTACTTTCAGATAATGGTGATGTTATAGAGGTAACAAGAGACAGTATAAAGAAAAGTGGTACAGTAGTTTCAGGTCAAGTTTTTGTAGATGGGCTCGGCGTTGGAGATGTTGGTAATATTGTTTTGAGAGATAGAAAGCATTTATCTCAGGATGGCATATTGACTGTTGTGGTTACCATAGAAAAGGAAAGTGGAAGTGTTATTGCTGGACCAGATATCATTTCAAGAGGATTTGTTTATGTAAGAGAATCTGAAGATTTAATGGATCAGGCAAGAGAACTTGTAAAAAATGCTCTTAAAGAGTGTGAAGATAACCACATTAAAGAATGGGCTACAATTAAGTCAAATGTTAAAGAAGTTTTAAGAGGTTTCTTGTATGAAAAAACTAAGAGGAAACCAATGATATTACCTATTATAATGGAAATATAACCCTTTGAGTTAAATAATATTATGAATTTGACATTTTAGCATAGTAATATTAAAATAAATTGGGTACTATTAAGTAGCCAATTTATTTTTATGATATTTAAAGTTAATATTTTATCAATATATGGAGGAAAAGAAATGGAAAAGTTTACCAGAGAAGATATAAGAAATGTTGCAATAATCGCGCACGTTGACCACGGTAAAACAACTCTTGTAGATGCATTATTGAGACAAAGTCATATATTTAGAAGTAATGAAAAAGTTCAGGAAAGAGTTATGGATTCTAATGATCTTGAAAAGGAAAGAGGAATAACAATACTTTCTAAGAATACATCTGTAATGCATAAAGGAGTTAAAATAAATATAGTTGATACTCCAGGTCATGCTGATTTTGGTGGAGAAGTTGAACGTGTTCTTAAGATGGTGGACAGCGTACTTTTATTAGTAGATGCTTTTGAAGGTCCTATGCCACAGACAAAATTTGTATTAAAGAAAGCATTAGAACTTGGATTAAAGCCAATTGTTGTAGTTAATAAAATTGATAAGCCAAATGCAAGACCAGCTCAAGTTTTAGATGAGATATTTGATTTATTTGTAGAACTTGGAGCAAATGATGAACAGCTTGAATTCCCTATTGTTTATGCATCAGCAAAGGCTGGAATTGCAAAGTATGAGCTTGAGGATGATAATAATACAATGGAGCCAATATTTGAAACAATAATAAAACATGTAGCTCCACCTGAAGGATATTTGGATGAACCTATGCAGATGCTTGTTTCAACAATCGATTCAAATGAATATGTTGGAAGAATAGCTATAGGAAAAGTTGAAAGAGGTACTATTAAAAAGAATCAACAGGCTGTCTTAATAAGAAGAGATGGGGCACAAGAAAATGTAAAAATTTCTAGCTTATTTGTTTATGAAGGTTTAAAAAGAGTGGAAGCATCAGAAGTAAAACTTGGAGATATAGCTGTTGTTTCGGGAATACCAGATGTTAATATAGGAGAAACAATTGCGGATACTTCAAGACCTGAAGCACTACCTTTTATAGATATTGATGAACCTACACTTAGTATGTATTTTATGGTAAATGATTCTCCTTTTGCAGGCAAGGAAGGTGAATTTATAACTTCTAGACATATAAGAGATAGACTAACAAAAGAGCTTGAAACAAATGTAAGCTTAAGAGTTGAAGAAACTGATTCGCCTGATAAATTTAAAGTCAGTGGAAGAGGAGAACTTCATCTTTCAATATTAATAGAAACTATGAGAAGAGAAGGATTTGAGTTTCAAGTTTCAAAACCAATGGTAATATACAAAGAAGAAAATGGAAAGAAGCTTGAGCCAATAGAATATCTTACAATAGATGTGCCAGAAGAATTTATGGGTGTTGTAATGGAAAAGCTTGGACCTAGAAAAGCAGAACTTGTTAATATGACATCTGCAATAAATGGTTATACAAGACTTGAATTTAAAATACCATCAAGAGGTTTAATTGGTTTTAAAAATGAGTTTATGACAGACACTAAAGGAAATGGTATAATGAACTCGGTTTTAGACGATTATGAGCCATATAAAGGAGATATTCCTGGAAGATCAAGAGGATCAATTGTTTCCTTCGATACAGGAACATCAGTAGCTTATGGATTGTTTAGTGCTCAGGACAGAGGAAAGCTATTTATAGGAGCAGGCGTTGAAACGTATGAAGGAATGATAGTTGGAGAATGTTCAAGGGCAGAAGATTTGGAAGTTAATGTATGTAAGAAGAAACATCTTTCAAACTGTAGATCATCAGGTGCAGATGAATCCTTAAAGCTTGTACCACCACCAGATATGACTTTGGAGAAATGCCTTGAATTCATTGCAGCAGATGAATTTGTAGAAGTTACACCTAAAAGTATTAGAATGAGAAAGAAGATATTGGATACTAATCTTAGAAGAAAAAACAGAGGAAAATAGAGAACCATAATTAAGGGGAATGGGTTTATGGAAAATAAGAAATTATTTATTAAAAGAAAAATTTCTATTTTAATTTGTTGTCTGATTGTTATTTTAGTTTTATTATCATATTTAAATTCTGTAATACGAAATCCGTTTAAGATAAATAATAAGTATAGATTTGAAGTTAAAAAAGATGATAACTTATATAAAATAATAGATTCGTTGGATAAGAATAATTTAATTAAAAACAAGTTCTTTCTTAAGGCATATGTTAAATACAAAAAATTTCCCGGTGAAATTAAACCGGGATTTTATTCAATAAAAGCTGGAGAAAATATAGATTCGCTTGTAAATGACATGAAAAATGGAATTTTTGATGACACATATATAAGGGTGACAATGCCGGAAGGATTTCAAATAACGCAGATGGCAAGTTTGCTAGAGAAAAAGGGAGTAATATCAAGTGATAAGTTTTTAAAAGCATGTCAAGAATATACTATTCCTAGTTACATAAAAAATGATAATAAAAGAAAGTATAAACTTGAAGGCTATCTTTTCCCGGATACTTATGAATTCAAAAAAAACATGACAGGAAAAGAAATAATAGACATTATGCTTGAAAGATTTAAATCAGTGATTACTGGTATTAAAAAGGAGTCTGGAACTAAAATAAATGATATTGATAGGATAATAACAATGGCTTCAATTGTAGAACGTGAAGCAGAGGTTCAGAAAGAAAGAGCAGTAATTTCATCGGTTTTCTATAATAGAATGAGGCTCAATATGAAGCTTCAATCCTGTGCTACTGTAGAATATGCTCTTGGCTATCATAAAGATAAACTTACATATAATGATCTTAAAATAAATTCTACTTATAATACATATCTTGTAGATGGTATGCCAGAAGGGCCTATATGTTCTCCAGGTAAGGCTTCAATAATTGCAGCAATTAATCCTAAAAATACAGATTATATTTATTTTGTATCCCAAAATGATGGAACACATTTTTTCACAAAAGATTACAAAGAATTTTTAAAGATTAAAGAAAAAACTCAGGGATTTTAATTTTGGAGGAATTCTAATGAGCAAAATAATGTACGATTACATTGAAAATTATATAAGAGAATTAATTCCTGAAAGACAGGGTTTACTTAAAGAGTTAGAAGAATACGCTGAAAGTAATAACGTGCCAATAGTTCAAAAGGAGACTGCTAAATTTCTTGAATTAATGGTAAAAATAAAAAGGCCGCTTAAAATACTTGAACTTGGAACCGCCATAGGGTATTCTGCAATTTTAATGGCTATTAATTCAGAGGCTCATATAACATCTGTAGATAGAAGTGAAGATATGGTAAATATAGCACTCGAAAATATACATAAATATGGATTGGACAAAAGAATAGATGTTATATTGGGTGATTGTATGGAGTGTTTAAAAAAGCTTAATGATGAATATGACATTATATTTATAGATGCTGGAAAAGGGCATTATGAGGATTTTTTTTAATGAATGTCTTAGAATGTTAAAAAAGGATGGAATTGTAATAGCCGACAATGTACTATTTAGAGGTATGGTAGCGAATAGAGAATTATTACAAAGAAGAAAAATCACCATAGTTAAAAGAATGAAAAATTATCTTGATATGGTTTCTAATAATAAAAGTTTAATTACTTCTGTAATTCCAATGGGAGATGGAATTGCAGTTACAACAAGGAGGCAGGATTGTGAATAAACCGGAGATATTAGCACCAGCTGGAAACTTAGAAAAATTAAAGACTGCCATTGAGTATGGAGCAGATGCAGTTTATCTTGGGGGAAGTAAGCTTAATTTAAGAGCATTTGCAGATAACTTTGGTTCGGATGAATTAAAACAGGGAATTGATTTTGCACATTCATTAGGAAAAAAAGTATATGTAACTTTAAATGTTTTTCCTCATAATGAAGATTTAATTGGACTAGAAGATTATTTGAAAGAACTGTATAATTTAAAAGTTGATGCAATTTTAGTTTCAGATCCTGGAATAATAATGACTGCAAAAGAAGTTGTTCCAGAACTTGAATTACATTTAAGCACTCAGGCAAATAATGTAAATTGGAAATCAGCATTATTTTGGCACAAACAAGGAGTTAAAAGAATAGTTCTTGCAAGAGAAATGTCTCTTGAGGAAATAAAAGAAATTAGAAGAAATCTTCCAGAAACTTGTGAAATTGAAGCTTTTGTTCATGGCTCTATGTGTATTTCTTATTCAGGAAGATGTCTTTTATCTAATTATATGACGGGAAGAGATTCAAATAGAGGACAATGCGCTCAACCATGCAGATATAAATACGCTCTTGTTGAGGAAAAAAGGCCTGGACAGTATTTCCCTATAATGGAAGATGATAAAGGGACATATATAATGAATTCAAAGGATCTTTGCATGATTGAACATATTCCCGATTTAGTTGAGTCAGGTATAAATTCTTTAAAAATTGAAGGAAGAATGAAAAGTGCATATTATGTTGCCTCTGTTGTGAAAGCATACAGGGAAGCTTTAGACAAGTATTTTGAAAATCCTTCTGAGTATAAATTTGATCCTAAATGGATGGATTATTTAATGAAACCAAGTCACAGAGGATATTGTACAGGATTTTATTATGGAGAAGACAATAGACAGTATTATGGATCTTCATCATATATAAGAGATTTTGATATAGCTGGAATAGTAAAAGACTATGATAAAGAAACAAATACTGCAACTATAGAGCAGAAGAATAAGGTGTATTCTGGAGATATTGTAGAAGTTTTAAGACCTAAAGGCGAAAATTTCGAAATTATGCTAACAGATATTAGAAATGAAAAAGGTGAAGAAATAGAAAGTACACCTGTTGCACAAATGATTTATACAATAAAATGTGATATGGTTTTAGAAAAGGGTAATATGCTAATTAAGCAGAAATAATAATTTAAGATTGAATAAAATGCCTCATTTTAGTCAAAGATTTAGACTATGGTGAGGTGTTTTTATGTATAAATCAAAAATCAGATGCATGTCTATACTTGTTATACTAGTTATTGCTTTTTCTTTTTTAATATATAGATTGTACATTATTATGAATTACAATGAGGAGTTAGAGGTTAATTATGCAGCGCAAATGTCATCTTTTGAAAAAACTTCTGATTTAAATTATGAAGTTATAGATTGTAATGGAAAAGATCTTTTGCCATTTAATAAGGATTACTATGTTGTAATAAATCCATATATTTTTAGTAGAAATAATAGTGACACCAATATAAGAAAATTAACTGCATTGAATTATATTTTGAAAAATTATAATAAGAATTATGATTTAAGTCAGGTATCCATAGAAAGTTCAACTAATAAGCTATATTGGAAGATAGATGAAACTATTTATAATAATCTTCAAAAGTTCAAGGATGTAAATGGTATATACACTTACTATGTTAATAAAGTAGACAGAAGTGAAGCAGCAGATATATTCAATATTATAACTAATCCTAAGGATAAAAATAATAAAAAATTCAAAGCAAATAATTCGCTTGAAAAAACAATATATGACAGGTTTAAAAATGATGAATATCCTGAAAAAGTATTTAAGAATGACAGCAATGGTAATATTATTTCTTCAAATGAAATAAATAATAAAAATCTTTCAAAAGTTAAGCTTACTATAGATAAAACAATAAATGATAAGGTTCAAAACATATTAGATGACAGTGATCTTAAGCAGGCTTCTGCAATTGTCATGGAAAGTGAAAACGGAGCTATAAGAGCAGCTGCTCAAAAGGATTTATACGATGCTAATATAAATTTTGGACTAAAGGGAATTTATTATCCAGGTTCTATATTTAAAACTATAGTTGAAGAAGCAGCTATTGAAAGTAAAAGCGTAGATCTAAATACACCTATAAAAGATACAGGAAAGTTTAGTCAGGAAAAAGTTTATGATTATTGTACACCAAAGCAGGCATTTGTTGTTTCGTCTAATGATGTTTTCATAAATATAGGTCAAAAGACAGGTTTTTATAATATATATAACACAGCTAAAAACCAGGGATTGTTTGATAAAGTGCTAAATATTGACGGGGAAAGCAATGGTTCTATGGATAGTATGGATTCTAATGATACAGGAAATCTAAGTTTACTATCATATGGGCAAAGTCTTAGAATAACTCCAGTGGAAGCCTTAGCTATTCCTAATACTGTAGTTAATAAAGGTATCTATGTTAAGCCTCATATTGTTGATTCATATATTAATGGAATTACTGGTAAAGTAGAAAAAGAGAAAATATATAGCAATAGAGTTATAAGTGAGAATACAGCCAATACGATGCTTGAGCTTTTTAAAGAAGTTCTTACTGATAAACATGGAACTGGACTTCTTGCCTATACTCCTAATCCATGCATTGGAGGCAAAACAGGAACTGCGCAAAGAGGAGAAAATAAAGATAAGACGATTGAAAATGTAGATGCATGGTTTGCTGGATTTTTTAACGCTAATGGTATTAATTATTCTGCAGTTATATTTGCACCAAATATAGATAAGAATATGAGTGCCGCTATCACAACAGCACCTATATTTAAAAAAATAGTTGAGTCTTTAAATAATAAAAATTAAAAACTATTTAAAAAAATATTTGTTTTTTAGGAACATTATACAAGCTATTTAAATAATATATTAATAAGCACTATTAGGAGGAAAACCTTTGTTATCAATATATTATTTATTAAATATAATGGGTGGAATGTCTTTTTTTACGGCGTACATTGGCAATGGAACATCGTTTCCTAAACCTTTAACTGAAAGTGAAGAAAAAGAGTATATTAAAAAATTAGAAGAAGGTAATCCTCAAGCAAAAAGTGTACTTATTGAAAGGAATTTAAGATTAGTTGCTCATATTGTAAAAAAATATTCCTATTACGGAAAAGAAGTTGATGATTTAATATCAATAGGTACTATAGGACTTATAAAGGCAATAGATTCCTATAATAGCTTAAAAGGCACAAGGCTTGCTACTTATGCTGCAAGATGTATCGAAAATGAGATATTGATGCTTATAAGAAATAACAAGAAGATAAAAAATGAAGTGTATCTGCAGGACCCAATAGGAGTTGACAAGGAGGGCAATGAAATATCTCTTATGGATATATTAAGCAGTGATGAGGATTCGGTTATTGAAATTGTTGAAAATAGGATACAAATAAGTAAACTGTATATAGAAATTGAAAATTCACTTAAAGGAAGAGAAAAGATTATAATAAAGATGCGATATGGACTTGGTGATGGAAAGCCTAAAAATCAAAGAGAAATTGCTAAAATTTTGGGTATATCAAGATCGTATGTATCAAGAATAGAGAAAAGAGCACTAAAAAAGTTGTGTAAACAACTTGACAATAATGTTGCAAAATATAACAAATAACTAACATATAAGGTGGATTTTAAAATACAAAGGAATAAATCTTTCTATTTTAATTAAAATTAAAATGTAGTATAATTACAGTTAAAACTAGCATAAAAAAGTACCTCATGTAAAAATGACCATATTATATAAATGATATACGAGGGAGGAATAGCATTGAAGACACTTAATGAATTATTGAAATTAACCGTAGAAAAAAAAGCTTCCGATTTACATATTACAGTTGGGTTGCCACCAATTTTAAGAATAAATGGTAAATTAAACATTTTAAATAAAGAAGAAATAATTTTGCCTGAGGACAGTAGTAAATATGCTAAAAAGATACTGGATGATGATTACGAAAAATATTTAAAAATAGGGGAATATGATAAATCTTATTCAATTTCTGGAGTTGGACGTTTTAGAGTAAATGTGTATAGACAAAGGGGTAGCGATGCAATAGCAATAAGGGTTGTTGAATTAAAAATTCCATCACTTAAAGAACTTAATCTTCCTATGGTTATAAAAGATTTATTAGAAAATAAAAGGGGACTTATACTTGTAACAGGACCAACAGGTTCTGGTAAAAGTACAACTCTTGCGTCTATGATTAATGAGATAAATGAAACTAGATCTGAACATATTATTACTTTAGAGGATCCAATAGAGTATGTACATAAACACAATAAAAGTATAATAAATCAAAGGGAAATAGGAAAAGATTGTTCTTCTTATAAGGATGCTTTAAAATCTATTTTAAGAGAGGACCCAGATGTTATATTAATTGGAGAAATGAGAGATCTTGAAACTATATCTACAGCTATTACAGCAGCCGAAACAGGGCATTTGGTGCTTTCAACGCTTCATACTATAGGAGCTGCAAAAACAATAGATAGAATTGTAGATGTTTTTCCAGATCATCAACAGCAGCAAATAAAGATTCAACTTTCAGGAGTACTGCAGGGAATTATATCTCAACAACTTCTTTCAAAAAAAGATGGAAAGGGTAGAGTTGCTGCACTTGAAATAATGACTGCTACTCCAGGAATACAGAACCTTATAAGGGAAGGAAAAACTCATCAAATTCAGTCATTAGTACAAACAGGATCTAAATATGGAATGAAAACAATGGACATGTCTATTGAGGATTTATATAAGCAAGGAATTATTTCATATGATGTTGCTATAGCTTCATGCGTTGATAGAGAATTTATGACAAAAATGTTGGTTTTATAGTTTTTTAAAATTATGTATATATTTTATTAAAATGGAAAATCATAATATTGAATTAAAAACAAAAGCTCTGAATTTTCAGAGCTTTTAAAACTCGTATTTCCAATAAAATGTTATAAAATCATCAAAAGTATAGTATTTGACGCATATTTGTGCTAAAATATTTTTGACTAGGGGGGATACATAGTGAACATAGTAAATACCATAATACATGGAATTTCACGTGTATTTATGGATACAGTTTTAATTATCGCTATATATTATTTGTTTATATCCTTTTTTGGACTCTATAGAAAAAAAGATAACAAAAAGTTTAAACCAGAAAAGAGATTTGCAATCATAGTTGCTGCACACAATGAAGAAGCTGTAATTGGTGAAATGGTTGATAGTCTTAATAAATTAGATTATCCTAAGGAATTATATGATATATATGTTATTTCTGACAACTCTAATGACAATACAACAATGAGAGCTAGTGAAAAGGGAGCTATTGTGTACGAAAGAAAAGATAAGGAAAAACGTGGTAAGGGTTATGCATTAGAGTGGATGTTTGGTAAAATATTTAAAATGGATAAGAAGTATGATGCAGTTATAATATTCGATGCGGACAATTTGGCCTCTAGAAATTTTTTGAATGAGATGAATAAAAAGTTATGTGAAGGGTATAAGGTTGTTCAAGGATATCTTGATAGTAAAAATCCAGTTGATTCATGGATTACTGGAAGTTATTCAATAGCTTTTTGGTCAACTGACAGAATGGTTCAATTAGCAAAAACTAATCTAGGACTTTCAGCTCAATTAGGAGGAACAGGTCTTTGTATTGATGTTGAGATTTTAAGGAACCTTGGATGGGGAGCAACTTGTCTAACAGAGGATTTAGAGTTTACGTGTAAACTTATATTGAATGGCTATAAGGTTGGTTGGGCACATGACGCCATTGTATATGATGAGAAACCATTAAAATTAAAGCAGTCTTGGAATCAAAGAAAGAGATGGATGCAGGGATTTGCAGATGTTTATAGTAGATACTTCTTTAAACTTATGAAAAGAGCTATTTTAAAGAGGAGTTTTACAGCTTTTGATTGCGCAATATATACAATTCAACCTATTATTACGGTACTTTTAGGAGTGGCTACAATATTGAATTTTTCACAGTTATTATCACAAGTTTCTGACTTTGTGTATATGATTAGCTCTGTAGGATTATATATAGATTTTAATCTGTTTAAAATTTGTGCCATTATCATTGCTGTAGCTCAGTATTTGTATACACCTTTAATAATACTTATAGATAAAAAATTAAATTTTAAAATACTAATATACTATGTAATATTTTATCCTATTTATTTATTGACATGGGCACCAATTGCTTTAATTGGAATTGTTAATAAAAAATGACAAAAAATGGAATCATACAGTACATACAAGAAGTGTAGATATATCTGAACTGGAAAAGGTTAATTAAGAATATTTTATATAATCATGATAAAAATTAGAAGAGATATCTTGTATATCTCTTATTTTTGTATATACTATAATTATATATGCTGTTTAAGCAGACTTATATTTTTATTAAAATTATTAAAGGAAAATTTGTATTTATGTTGAATATAATTTAATATAGGGAATTTAAATTATTAATTAAATATTAAGTTGAAATAAATTAATATTTAAGGGGATTTTCATACAAAATATGTTAAATCTTAAGCATATTCTCCTACATGTGAGTTCTCATAGAGGGAGGGAAGTAAATGGATAGTTACATTGTAGGTTTAGACATAGGATCATCAAAAATTTGTGCAGCAGCAGGAAAAATTACAAAAAGAGGGACAATTGAAATACTTGGAATAACTTCTTCCGATTGTAAGGGATTGAAGAAATCAATTATTGTTAATATAGATAAAACTGCTGAATCAATAAGAGAGTGTATTGAAAAATTACAAATGATAATTGATATTACGATAGACAATATCTATATATCGCTTCCAGGAAGTATATGTGGATTGGTACATAACAAGGCTGTAATTGCCGTTTCGTCAGATGACAGAGAAATAAAAAATAAGGATGTTGAAAGGCTTTTGGAATCTGCTAAGCTTATATCTGTGCCAGCAAACAATGAAATTATAGGAGTTGAACCTCAGCAGTTTATTGTTGATGGATATGATAACATTAAGGATCCTATTGGAATGAGTGGAATGAGATTAGAGGCTGATGTTCATGTTATTACGGCGCAATCTGCAATTGTAAATAATTTTATAAAGAGTGTAGCTAAAGCTGGATATAATGTGAAAGGGATTTGTTTTGCACCTAAAGTTGTTTCAAATGTTGTATTATCATCAGAAGATAGAGAACTTGGATGTGCCTTAATAGACGTTGGAGCAGAAACAATAGACATAACTATTATAAAAAATGATAATATTTGTTATGAAGATTTTATTCCTTTAGGCGGTAACAATATAACTAATGACATTTCAATTGGACTAAAAATACCGTTTAACGAGGCGGAAAAATTAAAGTTCAAGTTTGCAGATATAAGGAATGGTAATTCCGGATATGCTGAAAAGGTCAGTGTAAAATTATCCAATAATGAAGTTACTAGTGTTGATTGTAAATTTTTAAAACTAATAATAAAGTCAAGAGTAGAAGAATTATATGAGTTTATAAAAAAGAAAATAGTTGATAGTGGATACTACAATGAAATATCAAATGTGGTAATAGTTGGTGGTGGTATAGCGTTAATAAGAGGAGCAGATGAGCTTGGTAATAATATTTTAGGCAAAAGTGTAGAAATAGGTTCACCTAATTATGTAGGAGCGTCTAATCCAATGTATGCAGGTGCGGTAGGCATTACATATGATATATGCAATAGTGTGAATATTGAAAATGATGATTTTTCAAGTTTTAGCAATGAAGATGAAATAAAAAGTATATGGAATAAAAGCAGTAAAAAAAGCCAGGAAAATATAAATGTTTTTTCAAGGGTTAAGGATTTTTTTACAGATCTTTTCTAATGAGGGAGGTATTATTGTGCTTGATTTTGATGTTGATGTTCAGCAATTTGCTCAGATAAAGGTAATAGGTTGCGGCGGTGGTGGAAATAATGCCGTAAACAGAATGATTGTAGAAGGACTTAAAAATGTAGAATTTATTGCAATAAATACGGACAAGCAGGCTTTAGCTCTTTCTAAAGCTTCACAAAAAATACAAATAGGTGATAAACTTACTAAAGGTTTAGGTGCAGGGGCGAATCCGGAAATTGGTAAAAAGGCAGCAGAAGAAAGTAAAGATGAAATTGCCCAAGCTATAAAGGGCGCGGATATGGTATTTATAACAGCTGGTATGGGAGGCGGTACAGGAACAGGTGCAGCTCCAGTTGTTGCGGAAGTTGCAAAATCTATGGGGATTTTAACTGTAGGTGTAGTTACAAAGCCTTTCCCATTTGAAGGCAGAAAAAGAATGCTTCATGCTGAAGCAGGAATCAAAAACTTAAAAGAGGGAGTGGATACACTTGTAACTATTCCTAATGAAAGATTGCTTGCTATTGTAGATAAAAAAACTACACTTGTTGAAGCATTTAAACTTGCAGATGATGTTTTAAGACAAGGTGTTCAAGGTATTTCTGATTTGATCACTATTCCAGGACTTGTAAATTTAGATTTTGCAGATGTAAGAACTGTTATGATTGATAAAGGTCTTGCGCATATGGGTGTTGGAAGAGGGGCAGGAGATACAAGAGCAGCTGATGCAGCGAAACAAGCAATATCAAGTCCTCTTTTGGAAACTTCAATTGTTGGGGCTACTGGTGTTCTTCTAAATGTTACTGGTGGGGCAGATCTTGGTCTTCTTGAAATAAACGAAGCAGCCAGGTAGTGCAAGAAGCAGCAGATCCAGATGCTAATATAATATTTGGTGCTGTAATAGATGAAAATTTAAAAGACGAAATAAGAATAACAGTAATAGCAACAGGATTTGAAAATGATAAAGAGGAACAAAAAGATGAAGATGAAAATATAGTTTCATCAGCTAACAAGCCAGAAGATGAAGCTGCTAGTGCTTTAGACAATACGGGTTCATTTACTGTAAAAAAGGATGATCTTGATATACCTGCTTTTTAAGAAGACAACATAATAAAAATAGATTTTAAAAAGTGCTTTTATAGGCACTTTTTTTTATAATTATTTAACTAAAATGCCATTCTTATTTTCTACTCTCACTAATCATATAATACCCAATATTTTTAGTTCATTTTTATATTCAGGGCAGATTATCCATAAAAAAGATATTATATAGCATTATAAAAAACTTATTATCAAAAATTAAGAATTAAAAAAATTATTCAATTAATATAAAATGACAAAATTTTGAAGATGTTAGTAATATAATTATCATAAAAGAGGTGAGTAGCATTGGTAATATACCTTGATGTACTGATAATTGAAAATGCCATTGTAAATACATTTTTGCTTTACATAACATCTCAAACACTAATGAAAAAAGTTAAATTTAGATATTTATTTATAGCAGGAACAATAGGCGGCCTATATATTTGTACATTGATTTTTCCTAAAATTAGATTTTTATCTGGTTTTGCATTTAAAATAATTGCTGCTGAGATTATGATTTATATTACGTTTAGAAGTAAAAACATATTGTTTAATATAAAAGCTTTAGCTATACTTATAATTTACTCAATGACTTTAGCAGGTATATGTATGTTTCTAGATTTTTCACAGTCACAATTTACATTTTTGATTTTAATTTTAAAAATATATCTTATAGATATCTGATAATTGGGATAATGATTTTGTATATGCTCATATTTAGAATAATTACTTTTGTAAAGGATAGGAAGGATATATACAATTTAATATATTCTGTTGAGATTGGCGTAGATAATACCAAAAAATTTGTAAAAGCATTTTTAGATACTGGAAATGAATTAAGAGAACCAGTAACTAATCTTCCAGTAATGATTATTGAAAGAAATTCATTAGATAATATTGTAGTAGATGATAGGTACAAATATTACATAAAATATAAAGTTGTAAATGGTAAGATTGGAAACTTGGAGCTTTTAAGCCATCCTATGTAAAAATATATGTGGGAAACAAAATAAAAAATAAGGATATGATAATAGCTTTAAGTGATAATAAATTAAGTGAATATAATGACTATACAGCACTTTTGCCTAGAGGATGTATATGAATGGAGGGGTTTTATGAGGCGATTATTAGTATTGATAAATAGGTTATTAAGCAAAATTAAATTATTTTCGGGAAAACTTTATTATATAGGTGGAAATGATGCTCTTCCTCCTCCATTGTCAAAAGATGAAGAAGATGATTTAGTAAATAGACTAATTGAAGGTGATGAAAGTGTAAGGTCAATTTTAATAGAGAGAAATTTAAGGCTTGTTGTGTATATTGCTAGGAAGTTTGAAAACACCGGTGTTGGAGTTGAAGATTTAATATCAGTAGGAACTATAGGATTAATTAAAGCCGTAAACACTTTTGATCCAAGGAAAAAATCAAATTAGCTACATATGCATCAAGATGTATAGAAAATGAAATACTTATGTATCTTAGAAGAAACAGCAAGGTGAAATCTGAAATATCTTTTTATGAACCATTAAATGTAGATTGGGATGGAAATGAATTATTGTTATCGGATATATTAGGTACAGATAACGATTGTGTGTATAATTTCATTGAAGATGAAGTGGATAAGCAACTTCTTGTAGTAGCTCTTCAAAAATTAAATAGCAGAGAGAAGGAGATAGTTGAATTAAGATATGGTCTTACGGGTTATGGTGAAAAAACTCAGAAGGAGGTTGCAGACATGTTAGGCATTTCTCAGTCATATATTTCAAGGCTTGAGAAAAGAATAATTAAAACGTTTAAAGCGAGAGATAAATAAAATGCTATAGGCTGTCTATCGTATAAAATCAGTTTTTAAGGGGAATAATTTTAATGCTATTATTCCGAAGGGGCTGATAAAGTGATTATAAATAAGGTGGAAATATGTGGAGTTAATACATCAAAACTTCCTGTTTTAAAGGAGAAGGAAATGCGGGAACTTTTGATAAGTATGAGAAATGGCAATGAGAGTTCAAGAGAAAAGTTCATCAAGGGAAATTTGAGATTAGTGTTAAGTGTAATACAAAGATTTAATAATAGGGGTGAAAATGCTGATGATTTATTTCAAGTTGGCTGTATAGGGCTTATAAAGTCAATAGACAATTTTGATTTGAGTCAAAAATGTAAAGTTTTCGACATATGCAGTTCCTATGATCATAGGTGAAATAAGAAGGTATTTAAGAGATAATAATTCAATAAGGGTAAGCAGATCACTTAGGGATATTGCATATAGAGCTCTTCAAGTAAGAGATAAATTTGTAGCAAAAAATAATAAAGAACCAACTGTATCTCAAATTGCAAAGGAGCTCAAGGTGCCAAGGGAAGAAGTAATATTTGCACTAGATGCTATACAAGAACCAATGTCACTATATGAACCAATATATCACGATGATGGAGATGCAATATATGTTATGGATCAGATAAGTGACAATAAAAGTCATGATCAAACTTGGGTTCAGGACATATCTATTAAGGAAGCTATGAAAAAATTGAGCAGTAGAGAAAAAATGATACTCAATATGCGTTTTTTCGATGGAAGAACTCAAATGGAGGTTGCGGATGAAATAGGGATTTCTCAGGCTCAGGTCTCCAGACTTGAAAAAACTGCGCTAAAGCATATGAGGAAATATGTTTAATTTAATCATAATAAAAAGTAATAGTTGATAATTCAAAACTATTACTTTTTATTATTTCCGTTAGAAGGTGCATGCTCATAAGTCTAATTTACGTTTGAGATTCATATAATGTATAAATTAATTTTTTGGAGGGAGCTATATGCATTCTTTGAATGGTTTAAAATCAATGGAGCTTATAGATATAAATACTGGAACAAAGCTTGGCTTTATAAAGGATTTAAAAGTTGATACTGAAAATTATAAAGTTCTATCTTTAACAATTCCAAATTCTAAAAGTTCACATTGGTTTTCCAAAAAGTGATGATATAGAAATAGGATGGGATAAAATAAAAGTTATAGGGGTAGATGTAATACTCTTAGATGGAGATAACTTATTTGAAAATAGGGATTGAATAATGTGTTACATAAAGTGTATAATTATGTTAAAGTTTTATAACAAAGGACGTGAAAGTATTGAAATGTCCATTTTGCGGATATGATGAAAGTAAAGTAGTAGACTCAAGATCAACAGAAGATAATATGGCAATAAGAAGAAGAAGAGAATGTCTTGGATGTTCTAAAAGATATACTACATATGAAAAAGTTGAAGATATACCAATATTAGTTGTAAAAAAGGATTCCAGTAGAGAATTTTTTGATAAATCTAAAATAGTTAATGGACTCATAAAATCTTGTGAGAAAAGACCAGTTTCGAGAAAGCAAATTGAAGATATAGCGTCTGAGATCGAAAAGACTATAAGTAATCAAATGCTGACGGAAATAAAATCAAATACCATTGGAGAAATGGCTATGGATAAACTTAAGGATATTGACGAAATATCTTATGTTAGATTTGCTTCCGTGTATAGACAATTTAAGGACATAAACACTTTTATGAAGGAATTGTCAAATTTAATAAACAAGAAGTGTGAGGAATAATTTTATTTGATTTGTCTCTTAAAAATTTAAAATTGATAGGGTTAAACCTATCAATTTTTTTTATATTAAGATATTGTTAATTATGTTAAAATATTGTTTGTATTAACACAAAAAAATAAAGTATGCTAATATATTATTGGGAGGATAATTATCTATGAAAATAAAAAGCATAGGAGATTATGATTTTATAGAAATAAAAGATGGTAACGCTCATTTATATTTCTCAACTGCTAAAAATAATTTAGACTTTAATTTAAAATCTGATATTGGATTAAATAACATTAATAATATTAAAAAATGGTTCGGTGTAGATGAAGTTGGATATCTAAATCAGATTCATAGTGATGATATTTATATATATGATGAAAAAACTTACAATGGCGATGCTTAATTTCAGATAAAAAAAATATAGCAATAGGAGTTTTTACTGCTGATTGTGTTCCTATCCTAATTTATGATAAAAAAAATCAAGTCTTTGCGGCTGTTCACAGTGGCTGGAAGGGTACATTAGCTTGCATAGTAGAAAAAACAGTTATCAAGATGAAAGAGGAATTTGGATGTAAAGTTGAAGATATAAATGCAGTTATAGGTCCACATAATATGGAGTGCTGTTATGAATTTGGATATGATACTGCAGAAAAATTTAAAGAGGTATCAATATATAAGAGGGAAAAAATATACTTAAATGGAAGGCTAAATTTGCAAAAATGCATAGAGAAGCAGCTTGAGAATAGTGGAGTAAAAAGTTTTAAAAGCTTAAATCAGTGTACTAATTGCAGCACCAAATATGAATTTTATTCTTATAGAAGAGATGGAAATAAGGCCGGAAGAATGTTTTCCTTTATTTTTCTAAAATAGAACTGGAGGTATAAAATATGGCTGGAGAAAAAATTTTAGTAGTAGATGACGAACCTCATATTGTGCAACTTATTACTTTCAATCTCGAAAAGAACGGGTATAAAGTAATAAGTGCAAATAATGGAGTTGATGGATTAAAAATGGCAAAACAAGAATTACCACAATTAGTACTTCTTGATCTCATGCTTCCTGAATTAGACGGGTATGATGTGTGCAGAGAAATAAGACGTGATAATAATATATCAAATATGCCTGTTATTATGCTTACGGCAAAAAGTGAGGAACTTGATAAGATTTTAGGGCTTGAACTTGGTGCTGATGATTACATTACAAAGCCTTTTTCAGTAAGAGAACTTATAGCAAGAGTTAAAGCTGTTTTAAGAAGAACTAAAGTTGAGTATAACGATAAAATCTATAAATTTAGTGATATATCAATTGATTTTCAAAAGCATGAAGTTATTAAAAATAATGAAAAGATAGAGCTCACATTAAAAGAATTTGAATTGCTTGAAGTTTTAGTAAAAAATAAAGGAAGAGTTATGACAAGAGATTTTCTTCTTGATAAAATTTGGGGTTACGAGTATGTTGGAGAAACACGTACAGTTGATGTACATATAAGACATTTAAGACAAAAAATTGAACAGGATGATAAAAATCCAAAGTATATAGAAACTATAAGAGGAATAGGTTATAGATTTAATTTTGAAGGTGAGTAAGATGAGGAAAAAGTTATTTTTATATAATATAATTATCCTTGTTTTTACTCTTTTTATTGTAACATTTTTATTTATGAAGATTGTAAACAAGGAGTATGAAGAAAATTTAAAACAGAATTTGAAAAGAAACAGCATTCTAGTTTCAAATTTGCTGAATTTTAATCATGAAGATAAGACAATTGATATATTAAAAGAAGAGTTCAAAAACTGTGATTTTAGAATTACATATATAAATAAAAATGGAGTAGTGTTATATGATAATGATGTAGATCCTAAAAAACTTGATAATCATAATAAAAGAACTGAGGTAATTGAAGCGAGGAAAAATGGAGAGGGCTATAGTATAAGGTACAGTGATTCCTTAAAAAAGAATATAATATATTATGCATATAGTAGAAACGACGGTACTATAATTAGAAGTGCTATGCAAATTTCATATGTTAATAGTTTTAAACGTATTTACTTGAAATATTACATGGGAGTTGTCGCAGTAAGCGGTCTTGTAGCTATGCTTTTATCATTTAAACTTTCGAATCGAATTACAAGTCCTATAAAAGATTTGGAATTTATAACTTCTGCAATAGCAAAAGGGGAGCTTGAAGGAAGGGTTAAAGTGTCATCTAATGATGAAATAAGTGATCTGGGCAGGACTTTCAATAATATGGCAGATAAACTTCAGAGTACAATCATCGATTCTATGGAAAAACAGAATAAGCTTGAGGCTATACTTGAAAGTATGGATAGTGGAGTTATAGCTGTGGATAGAAAAAATAATGTAATAATGATAAATCCTTATGCTGAAAAGATATTTGGAATTGAAAAAAATATAATAGGTTTAAAGCTTATTGATAACATAAGAAATTATGATCTTGAAAATATATTTAGAGAGAAGTCAAAAAAATACAAAGAACTTAAAATTGTGTGGCCAACGGAAAGAATTCTTAGAGTTAAGACTGCTGATATAATAAATGGATATGAATGTATAGGAATCGTTGCTGTATTTCAGGATATTACGGATATGAAAAAACTTGAAAATATGAGAACTCAATTTGTTGCAAATGTTTCTCATGAACTTAAAACTCCACTTACTTCAATAAAAGGATTTGCTGAAACCATAAGGTATGTTGATGATGATAAAGAGAGAAATGAATTTTTAGATATAATAGATAATGAAGTAGATAGATTAACAAGGCTTATAGGAGATATACTTGTACTTTCAGATATAGAAATCAATACAGATATACAAAAGGAAAAAATAGACGTAAAAGTTTGCATTACAGAAGTATACAATTTGCTTAAGGATACTGCTGGTAAAAAAAATATTGAGATTAAAATTGAGTGTGCAGAAGGCCCAATGATAACAGGCGATATTGATAAATTTAAACAGATTATTATTAATCTTACCGATAATGCTATAAAATATAGTGAAAGTGGCGATAAGGTTTTTATTGGAAGTAAGTATGAAAATAATAAATGCATTATATGGGTGGAAGATACCGGTGTCGGTATACCAGAAAAGGATATACCTAGGCTTTTTGAAACTTTCTATAGAGTGGATAAGGCACGTTCTAGAGCTAAGGGGGGAACAGGGCTTGGTCTTGCTATAGTAAAGCATATAGTTATGAATTTTAAGGGGACAATAGAAATTGAAAGTGCACTTAATCGTGGAAGTAAATTTACAGTTACTTTACCGATATCATAGAAATACAAATTTAATCATTGGAACTATTTTGAAAATGAAGAAGGTTTAACACCTTCTTCATTTTTTAACTTAAAAATAACAATTTCTTATACAGATTTAACATTAATTTAATAACATTATAATTAGACAATTAAAAATATAAATTTTTAATTCTATGAAGAAAAGGAGACTGTATATGAAAGCTTCAACTCTAAAAGATGTTTTTAAGCAATCAAAAATTAAAAGAAATTCAATTGCATTTAGAATAATGTTTGCTGTTTCAATTTTGATTATAGTTTTAATGCTTGCAACAAATATTATAATTTACTATTTAACTTATTACAAAATTTATGATATGAGCACTAGTAATATGGGAGCTGTAACTTCTGAAATGAGAAATAATTTTGAAAGCATGATGAAGGTTCAAATAAGTGATGTCGAAAAAATGTCAAAAGATCTAGAACTTCAGAAAATTGCAGTAGAAGAAAGTAAAAGTTCAAGACAAGAAGTTTTAAGCAAGGAAAGTGATGAAATAGATTTAATCAAAAATAAATTTAACTTAAATGTTATGAATAAAGAAAATACGGAAAATGTATTTTTTACAGGCAATGACGGCATAACAACTATATGTACTAATAGTGATTATGAGGGGTATGATAATTCACATTATGAATATGTAAAAGAAGCCCTTAAGGGAAATTCAGCAGTAAGTTCAGTATATATTTCAGTTATAACCAGTAAACCAGTTATAACCTTTGTAAGCCCAGTAAAAAATGGAGATGGAAATACAATAGGAATTATTGGCAAAACAATGTTCATAGATTATTTCTCTAAAAGATTTGATAATTTTAAATACATGAAACAAGGATATGTTTATATTATTGATTCAAAAAATAACATAGTATATCACCCAGAAAAGTATTATAAAAGAAAGAGGCATAAATTCAAAAGATGTTGTAATAGGAATAACAGCAAGTGGACGAACTCCTTTTGTAATTGGAGCTATGAAAGCGGCTAAAAGAAATGGAATTACAACTATAGGAATAAGTAATAATAAAAATTCCATGATAAATGAAGAAGTGGACATTAAAATTAATCCTATTGTAGGACCAGAGGTTATTATGGGTTCCACAAGAATGAAAGCTGGAACTTCACAAAAGCTTATTCTTAATATGATAACTACCGCCTCAATGGTGAAACTTGGAAAAGTATATGGAAATCTTATGATTGATCTTCAACTTACCAATAAAAAGTTGTTGGATAGAGCAGTCAGAATAATTGAATACGCTGCAAATGTAAAAAGCGAGAAGGCTAAAGAATATTTAGAAAAGTCAGATTTTAATCCTAAAATTGCCATTGTAATGTTAAAGACTGGTGAAGAGAAGGATAAGTCTAAAGAATTACTACAAAAAGAAAATGGATTTGTGACAAAAGCCATAGAAGCATATTTTAAATAAGGCATTTATATAAATACTAAAACAATTAAATTAAGGGGGAAAAATATGAAAAATAAATTAATTGCCTTTTCCGTGATTGCAGCTGTGATTTCTTCGATAGCACTTACCGGATGTGGAAGCAAGACTACTATTGTAAAGGATAGTGCTGAACCTAAGGTGGAAAATGTTATAAAAGTAACTAAAGCTTCAGATAAGAGTAAAATTCCTGAAGCAGCCAAGAAAAGAAAGGATACTTTAATAATAGGAAATGGAGTGCCAGGAGGAAATTTTGTAAGCTTTTATGCTCAAACGCTTACTGATGCTTATATTAGTGATGCTGTTACTGATGGTTTGGTAGATTGGGATGATAATGGAAAACCAATTCCAGGTATAGCTAAAAAATGGGATATATCAAGTGATGGGCTTACTTATACTTTTCATTTAAGAGATGATGTTAAATTTAGTGATGGTAAACCACTTACAGCTGAAGATGTTAAGTTTTCCTTACAATTAGTATTTGATCCTAGTTTCTCAGGGGCAGTAGATCACACAGCGATACCAATTAAGGGTGGAGAAGTCTTTAATAAAGGAACTGCCAAGGATCTTGAAGGGATAAAAGTTAAAGATCCATATACAATATCGGTTACACTTGAAAAACCTAATTCATCAATACTATATCTCATAGGTACAACCATTATTTCAAAGGATTATTTTGGCAAAGATTATACACCAGGAAATACTAAAGGAGTTGAAGCAAAACTTCAAAATCCTGTAGGCTGTGGCGCATATGAAGTTACTAAATATGTACCTGGACAGGAAGTTGATCTTACAGCTAATAAGTATTATTGGAAAGGTACACCTAAAATTAAAAATTTGATATTTAAAGCCACAACTGAAGAAAACAAAATGCAGAATTTAGCTTCTGGGGAAACTGATATAGATACATTCGATGGTACTCCTGAAAATATAAGTCAGTTAAAATCAATGGGATTTGTTGATTTAACAACTTTTCCTTCTTCAAGTATTTTTTATATAGGTGTAAATTGTAAAGATCCAAAGTTTAGTGACAAAAAAGTACGTCAAGCACTTGAATATGGATTGAATAGAGAACAAATGGCTAAGACAGTTTTCAAAGGAAATGCTTATATAATAAATGAACCACAGTCTAAAGCAAATCCATCTTACACAAAAGATGTTAATAACTACAATTATAATGTTGATAAGGCAAATAAACTTCTTGATGAAGCAGGATGGAAAAAAGGTTCCGATGGTATAAGAGAAAAAAATGGCAAAAAATTTGTAATTCATTTGATGTCTTCATCAACTAATGCTGCGCACAAACTAGAAATACCAATTATAAAGGATAATTATAAAAAGCTCGGTATAGATGTTGAGCCTCAGCTTATGGATCTTAATACACTTTTAAGCAAAACAGATAAAAAAGATTTTGAAGCATACTTAATGGGAACTTCCTTGGGAGCTGATGCTTTATCTTCAAATTTAGCTGCGAACTTTAAAACAGGTGCTCCAAGTAACAATATGTCCTATTCAAACTCAAAAGTAGATGAACTTATCGGGCAGGATTATGAAGAAAATAATGAAACTAAAAGAACTGCTATTGAACAAAAGATATTCAAGACTATTAACGAGGATTTACCATTTATATTTACTTATCAACCACAAACCGTATGGGCATGTAATTCAAGAGTAAGTGGAATTAAATTTTTACCTTATAAATCTTACCCTCATAGCCTCTTTAAAGCAGAAGTAAAATAGAACCTTTTTTAAGTAGCAAGTAATAAAATTTATAAACATTCTATTGCTTGCTGCTTAAACATATTTATTATTTAGGATGAAATTACATAGATTTTTACATATTAAAATACGACGTAGAATAAAAAGGAGGATTATAAATGTTACGATATATAGTGAAAAGGCTGCTTCAAATGATTCCTATACTTATAGGAGTTTCAATACTTATATTTTTAGTATTCTCACTTGCACCAGGAGACATAGTTGATAATATGGGTGTAAATAGTCATATGACTACAGCTAAAGCAGCTCAATTAAGGCATTTGTATCATCTTGATCAGTCAAAACCTATGCAGTATTTGTATTGGCTAAAGGAGGCTTTAACCGGAAATTTCGGATATTCGCTTGATTATAGACAACCTGTAAGTACAGTTATAAAAAGCTATATATGGAATTCATTTGCTCTTTCCTTTGCAGCTTTTATAGCAGCTATACTTATTGCAATACCTATAGGAATCATATCTGCTACTAAGCAGTACTCAATTTTTGATTCTGTTTTTACAGTTATAGCCCTTATAGGAATATCAATACCAGCATTTTTTACAGGTTTACTTCTTATAAAATGGTTGTGTATTGATGTTAATTTATTTCCAGTATCAGGGATGACAACCTCTGGCAGCAATGCTGTAGGTATAAAAAGATTAGGAGATATAGCTTACCATATGTTTTTACCATTTATAGTACTTACCTTTGAAAGCGTTGCAAGTCTTATGAGATATATGAGAACAAGTATGCTTGAGGTTATAAGACAGGACTATATAGTGACGGCTAGAGCAAAGGGATTGAAGGAAAGCATTGTTATATATAAACATGCTCTTAAAAATAGTTTGATTCCTGTAATAACAATACTTGGAATGTGGATTCCAGGATTATTTTGTGGAGCTATAATAACAGAACAAATATTTTCATGGCCGGGCATCGGTAGAGTGGCACTTCAGGCAGTAAGTCATAGAGATTATCCTCTTCTCATGGGTTTTAATATGCTGATTGCAGTACTTACTCTTCTTGGAAATTTAGTTGCAGATGTTACTTATGCCATTGTTGATCCTAGAATTAGGCTTGAAGAATAAGGGGGTATTGTAGTGGAAAGTAAGGTAAATGCTAATATAAAAACAGTAAACGTTGATGATAAAATTATAAGCCCTGCAAGAATGGCATGGAATAGATTAAAAAAGAATAAACTTGCGTTAGTAGGGTTGTTTATAATTATATTTATGATTTTATTTGCAGTTGTAGGTCCTATAATATCTCCATATACTACTGAAACTATGGATTATAATAATCCAACTGTGGGTCCAGGTTTTAAACATTTACTTGGAACAGATGAACTTGGGAGAGATGTGCTTACAAGACTTATGTATGCAGGAAGAATATCATTGGCAGTTGGTGCAGCGGCTGTTGTTGTTGAAATAGTTGTTGGAAGTGCGCTTGGCGCTATTTCTGGATTTTACGGCGGAATAATAGATAACATAATTATGAGAATAGCGGATATTTTTATGTGTGTTCCATTTTTCCCAATATTAATTACTCTAGCGGCGCTTTTTAGTGATTTAAAGATTCAATCTCAATATAAAGTTCCTTTTTTAATGTTTATAATAGGAATACTTTCTTGGCCTGGATTAAGTCGTATTGTAAGAGGGCAAATACTTACCTTAAGAGAACAAGAATTTATGCTTGCCACAAACTGTTTAGGACTTAAGGATAGAAAGAAAATATTTAAACATCTTCTTCCAAATACAATTCCATCAATTATTGTATCAGCTACACTTAATATTGGTAGTGCAATTTTAACAGAATCTTCTCTTAGCTTTTTGGGCTTAGGAGTTGTTCCACCAACACCATCTTGGGGAAATATGGTTCAATCAGTAAGTGATTTATATAAGCTTCAACATTATCCATGGCTTTGGATGCCGGCAGGTATATGTATATTATTTACTGTTATAGCTATAAATCTTTTTGGTGATGGGCTTAGAGATGCTTTAGATCCAAAACTAAAAAGATAGGAGGAGATAGAATGTCAAAAGATTTACTTGAGGTTAAAAATCTTAAAACATATTTTCATACAGAAGAAGGTATAGTAAAGGCTGTTGATGATGTAAGTTTTAAAATCAAGAAAAAAGAGACTTTAGCAGTGGTCGGAGAATCAGGATGTGGTAAAAGTATTACTGCAATGTCTATAATGCGATTAGTTCCAAAGCCTATAGGTAAAATAGAGAGCGGAGAAATAATATTTGAAGGTAAAGATATACTTACTATGGATAAAAATGATATAAGAGATGTAAGAGGAAATCAAATATCTTTAATATTTCAGGAACCAATGACTTCATTAAACCCAGTTTTTACTATAGGATACCAAATTGAAGAAGTACTCATATTACATAAAAGGCTTACAAAAAAAGAAGCAAGAGAGGAGACCATAAAATTACTTTCAATGGTAAGGGTACCAAGGCTGAGGAAATAGTAGATTGTTATCCTTACGAGTTAAGCGGTGGAATGAGACAAAGAGTGGTAATAGCTATGGCAATAGCTTGCAATCCTAAACTTTTAATAGCAGATGAACCTACTACAGCATTGGATGTTACCATTCAAGCACAAATATTAGATATTATGAGGGAACTTAAAGAAAAAATAAATACATCTATTATGTTAATAACTCATGATCTTGGAGTAGTTGCTGAAATGGCAGATTATGTAGTTGTAATGTATTCTGGAAAAATAGTTGAAGAGGCACCCGTTATTGAACTTTACGAAAATCCAAAGCATCCTTATACTATAGGACTTTTAAAGTCGAAACCTGTGATAAATAAATTACAAAGTGAACTATATTCTATTAAAGGCCAAGTACCTAATCCGCTGGAAATGCCTGAAGGCTGTTATTTTAATCCAAGATGTAAAATGGCAAAAGACATATGTAGAAAGAAGAGACCAAGTTTAAAGGAAGTTGGAGAAGGACACAGCGTTTCATGCTGGCTTTATGGGGAGGGAAAATAATTGGAAGAGGCTGTTTTAAAAGTTAGACACTTAAAAAAATATTTTCCAATCAAGAGTGGATTTTTTAGAAAAACTACGGGATATGTGAAGAGTGTTGATGATATATCTTTTGATATTGGAAAAAATGAGATTATGGGTTTAGTTGGTGAATCGGGCTGCGGCAAGACAACTACAGGTAGAACTATACTAAGGCTCATGGAAAAAACAGGGGGAGAAGTTTTATATAATGGCAAGGATATTTTTAGTATGGATAAAAAGAGTATACTAAAATTGAGACCTGAAATGCAAATGATATTTCAAGATCCATACAGCTCATTAAATCCAAGAATGACTGTAGGAGAAACTGTTGGAGAGGCACTTTTAGATCATGGACTTTGTTCAAAAAGTGAAGTTGATGAAAGAGTTAAAGAAATAATAACAGCATGTGGCCTTGCTCCATATCATATAAAAAGATTTCCACATCAATTTTCTGGTGGTCAAAGACAAAGAATAGGAATAGCTCGTGCACTTATACTAAATCCTAAATTTATAGTTGCAGACGAACCAGTATCGGCTTTAGATGTTTCTATACAGGCGCAGATTATAAATTTACTTATTAAACTTCAAAGGGAAAAGGGATTTTCGTGTCTTTTTATATCACATGATCTTAGTGTTGTGGAGTATATATGCCAAAAGGTTGGAGTTATGTATTTAGGAAATATGGTTGAACTTGCAGAAAATGAAGAATTATTTAAAAATCCACTGCATCCGTATACTAAAGCTCTTCTTTCAGCAGTTCCAGTTCCAGATCCTAAATTTAAAAGAAATAGAATAATTCTTAAAGGTGATATACCAAGTCCAGCAAACCCTCCCTCTGGGTGTAAATTTCACACAAGATGCAATTATGCTACTAATAGATGCTCAAAGGAAATTCCTGAATATAGGAAAATTGATAAAAATCATTTTGTAGCATGCCATTTATATTAGGAGGTGTTTGTTATTAAAATTCAAAACGCTGAAAAAAGTATGAGTAATGAGGATATACCCATTAATAAAATAAAAATTCATTTTAAAGATTTTTTAGCATTGACTATTGCGTCAATCCAAGTGTTGGTACCTATTTTTTTAGCTATTTTTGCGGTATTCGTATTATTGGCCTTTTTGCTTATGAAATTTTGGGTGAAATAAAGAGTGACTTTAAAGAAAGAAGTGAATTTTATGTTTATCAATATGGATAAGCTTAATAAAGCTTTTGAGCTTATAAACGATGGAGTTTTAAAAGGAGATTTTCCAGGTGCAGTAGCAGCTGTAGGAAATAAAGAAGGTATAATAAAAGTGGAGAACTTTGGAAGCAGGTGCTTATACCCAGAAAAATTGCCTATGAGCAAAGACACTCTGTTTGATTTAGCTTCTTTGACTAAGGTTGTGGCTACGAATACTTTATTTATGATTTTTTTAGAAAAAGGACTTATTTCGGTTTATGATAGTGTAGATTATTATTTAAGTGAATTTAAAGGAACCTATAAGGAGAATGTAACTATATTTAATTTGTTAACGCATACTGCTGGTTTTGTACCATTTAAGCCACTTTATGAGCTCTGCAGTAATTACGAGGATGCTATAGGCTATATATGTTGGCTTGAACTTGATTATAAGCCTGGTACAAGATGCATATATAGCGATTTTAGCTACATTTTACTTGGCTATATACTTGAAAAGATAGGCGGTGCAAGGCTTAATGTTTTATGCAAAAATATATTTTTGAACCTCTTCAAATGGGAGATACAGCCTTTAATCCTAAAGGGGATAATATAGCTGCAACAGAAATAGATGGCAGCACTAAAAAGCCTTTTATTGGCATCTGTCACGATGAAAATGGAAGATTTTTTGATGGTATATCAGGTCATGCTGGATTATTTTCTAACATAGATGATTTATGTAAATTTTCAAATATGCTTATAAATAAGGGAAATAATTTTATATCTTATGCCTCTTTTAGGGCTATGACCACTAATCATACTTTTGGCCTTGAAGACAATAGGGGATATGGTTGGTCTATCAAAGGAGATAAAAATTCTTCAGCAGGAGATATAGCATTTCCAGAAGCTTTTGGACATACTGGGTTTACGGGGACTTCACTTTGGGTTGATGTAAAAATGATATATATATAATACTCTTAACAAATAGAGTTCATCCTACGAGGGATAATCTTAATATAATAAGATTTAGAAGGCTTTTTAGTAATGCTGTGCTGGCCACACTTGGTTAGAGTACAAAGTTTTACTATATATATGTTAAGGAGGAGTTTATATGATGGATGTAAAAAAGCTTCCCTTGAATGTGAGAATAGGCCAAATGATAATAGCTGGTTTTTCTTCGAAGTATTATGATGCTAATATAGAAGAGTTAATTAGAGATGAAAAAAAATAGGGAATTTCATATTATTTGCAGATAATATAGGAAATAAAGATGAAATTATAAAACTTACAGACAATATTCAAAAAAGCCTTGAAAGATACATTGGAATACCTGGAATTATTTCTACTGATCAAGAAGGTGGAATGGTAACAAGGATACATCAAGGGGTTACAATATTTCCTTCTAATATGGCTTTTGCAGCGGCAAAAGAAGAAGGAAGTACTTTTATTCAGGGAAAGATAGAAGGAGAAGAGCTTAGAAGCCTTGGCATAAACATGAACATAGCTCCTGTTATGGACGTTAATTGCAATCCTGAAAATCCCGTTATTGGATGTCGTTCTTATGGGGACGATGCTGAGAATGTTTCTAAGCTTGGAATTGATATCATAAAAGGACTTAAAGAAAAAAAGGTAATTGCGGTAGCAAAGCATTTCCCTGGACATGGAGATACCTCTGTAGATTCCCATCTTAGTTTACCTGTAGTTAATCATAATATTAAAAGGCTTCAGGAAGTTGAACTTTTGCCGTTTAAAAATGCAATCAATGTAGGAGTTGATGCTATAATGTCGGCTCATGTTCTTTTACCTAAGGTAGAGCCGAAAAAACTTCCTGCTACTCTCTCGTATAACGTTCTTACAGAACTACTAAGGAATAAAATGGGGTTTAAAGGGCTTATAATTACAGATTGTATGGAAATGAAGGCAATAGCAGATTTTTATGGGAGTGATAATGCAGCCGTTAAGGCAATTATTGCTGGAGCCGATTTGATTTGTATATCTCATAGTAAAGATGTTCAGAAAAAATGTATTGCTGCTATTAAAAAAGCTGTATTAGGTGGAGAGATTTTAGAAGAAAGAATAAATGAATCTGTAAAAAAGATATTGAAAATAAAGGATAAATATAATATTTCCTGTAATTTGAAGCAAAATTCATGCAGTGAAAAAAATAGAAATTTTGCAGAGAGAATAAGCAGTAAGAGCATAACTGTTCTAAAGGATCATAGAAAATTAATACCTCTTAAAGGAAAAGTGGTTTCTATATCACCAAGAGCAATTGCACTTACAGGAGCCGATGATAAGATTAAAGTTGCTGCTTCTTTTGCCATAAATTAAACAGCATATGTAAAGGCGTTGAATTTCAAATTCCAATGAATCCAGATGAGAGTTTAATTGATACTATAATGGGAGAATGCCCGCATGCCGATAGAGTCGTAATAGGGTGTTACAATGCACATTTAAATAAAAATCAGATAGAACTTGTGGGAAGAGTTAACGAAATAAATCCTAACGTAGTGTTGGTTTCTCTCAGAAATCCATATGACATTTTGTGTTTTAAAGAAATTTCTACTTATATAAATGCCTATGAATATACTGAATTATCAATAGAAAGCACTATTAAAGTTTTAACAGGTAAAATAAAGGCAGAAGGTGTATCGCCAGTTAAACTATAAGTGATTGAGGTGAGTTTATGAAATATGTAATAGGAATAGATGGTGGAGGAACTAAAACTCATATGAAACTTTCTGATTTGAATGGAAATATTCTTGCAGAAGGTACTAAAGGACCATCAAATATAAATTCTGCAGCGGAGGAAGAGGTTAAAAAAGCATTTCGGGATTTAATATATGAAGGAATAAGAAGCATAGGAGCATCTTTGGGTGAATGCAGTGCAATTTGTATTGGTGCTGCAGGAGCTGATAGAGATGAAGATAAAATCATAATAGAAAATATGATAAAAGATATGAGATATAACGGAAAGGTTATAGTAGTTAATGATGCTGAAGTGGCGTTGGCAGGCGGTATTGGCAAAAGAAGTGGTATTATAGTTATAAGCGGAACAGGGTCTATTTGTTATGGTAGAACAGAAGAAGGAAAGAGCTGCCGTTCAGGCGGTTGGGGACATATTATAGGTGATGAAGGAAGCGGATATGATATAGGGATAAATGCAATAAAGTCAGCACTTAAAAGTTATGATGGCAGAGGACCAAAAACTATTCTTGAAAGCAGCGTATTAGAGCATTTCAATTTAAAATATCATGAGGATTTAATAGACTATATATATAGAAGTGGTGCTGGAAAGAAGGAAATAGCCAGTCTTACAAAGGTCGTAGCTAACACATATGAGTTAGGAGATGAGGTGGCTAAAAAAATACTTAAATATGCGGCAAAGGAACTATTTTTAAGTGTGAAAGCAGTTATAAATAGGCTTAATATGGGTAATACAAGTATATTTTTGACAACGGCAGGAGGAGCTATTAACAATATTAAATATTTATATGACGAATTTAAAAACAACGTAAATGAATTTTATCCTAAAATTAGTGTAATACCTATGAAAAATGATTCTGCTTTTGGAGCTGTACTTATAGCAAGAGGTGAGAGTGATTAAATGGAGTTTGAAAAAGTTCATGATTTAAGGAATGTTGTAAAATTGTGGAATACAAATATGGAAGCTATATATCCCATGGATTTAAAACTTTTTCAGCAGAACTATGAAAATGACAAACAAAGCAAAAATATATTAGGTGTTTTTGAAAATGAAATTTTAATAGGTTTTGTAATATATAAACAGTGGAGCTATAAAAGCGGCAAATTAAATCCAAATGATGAAATAGGATATATAAATTCGATAATTGTAGATATAAATTATAGAAATCGAGGAATAGGAACCAAACTTTTGGATATGGCAGAAAGAGATTTAATTAATTTAGGAGTTAAAATAATACGTTTAGGCAGCGATACTTATCACTTTTTTTCCTGGAATTCCTCTAGAATGTTTAGTTTCGGAAGAGTTTTTTAAGAAAAGAAATTATAAAATAGAAGATAGTTTTTATGATTTAATATGTGATATATCTAAAATAAAATTTAAAGCTTTAAGCGATTTTGAAGGTTACAAAGTAAATATTTTAAAATTTGATGATAGAAAAAGTCTTATGGCTCTTTTAGAAAAAAATTTTTCTGGAAGATGGTATGAGGAATTTATGGAATTCTTTGATATAGGAATGGAAGATAGGGATGTAGTGGTCTTAAAAGACAAAAACACTGTAATTGGCTTTGCACATATATATGACAACAAAAGCAAATTTATTGGACCGTCTATATACTGGAGAGGACTTCTTGGTGGAAATTATGGTGGATTAGGCCCTATAGGAGTAGATAAGGATTATAGAAAACGTGGGCTTGGTATGCTTATACTCTGCAAATCACTTGAAATATTACAAAAAAGGCATGTAAATAAAATGGTTATAGATTGGGTTGATAGAGATTTGCTTGATTTTTATGGAAAGTTTAATTTTATGCCCTGGAAGCAATATAAAAAGGCATCTAAAGAGGTATTGTAAATGGAAAAAGTTAAAACTGGTATAGATAATATAAATGAGTATATAGGCATTTTTAAAGATAAAAGAATTGGTCTCATTACTAATAATACCGGATATAATAGTGAATTTAAAAGCACAATAGATATTTTAAGGAAAAGTACAAATTTAACAACACTTTATTCACCAGAACATGGGATAAGAGGGGATATACAGGCAGGAAAAGAAGTTGAAAGTTATATTGATTTAAAAACTGGAATAAAGGTGTACAGCTTGTATGGAAAAAACAAAAGGCCATCTAAAGAAATACTTAAAAATGTTGATGTACTTACTTTTGATATTCAAGATGTGGGCGCAAGATTTTACACATACCTTTATACTATGTCGTATGCTATGGAAAGCTGTGAGGAGTTTAATAAGGAATTTGTTGTATTTGATAGACCCAACCCAATCAATGGAAATGATGTTGAAGGTAATATTTTGAATAAAAATTACAGCTCTTTTGTTGGTCGATATCCAATTCCTCAAAGATATGGTCTTACAATAGGAGAAACAGCTAAGCTTTTTAACGAAGAGTTTTTAATAGGCTGTAAATTAAAGGTTATTCCTATGAAGAATTGGAGAAGGGAAATGTATTATGAAGCTACTGGACTAAGTTTTATAATGCCATCACCTAATATGCCAACTGTTGATACAGCTGTAGTTTACCCTGGAACTTGCATTTTTGAAGGAACAAATATTTCAGAAGGAAGGGGAACAACTAGACCCTTTGAAATTATTGGAACACCATGGCTTGATGGCTTTAAAATTGCAAATATAATGAATGAATTAAAACTTGACGGTGTTAAATTTAGACCAATATTTTTTACCCCAACTTTTTCAAAATATGCAGGTAAACTTTGTGAAGGAGTGCAAATTCATGTGACGGACAGAAAAACATATAAGCCTGTTAAAACAGCACTTTTTCTTTATAAGATTATAAAACAGGAAAGCAAAAATAAGTTTCAGTTTATTACATTTGAAGGAAAAAAACTAGTATATGGAATTGATTTGTTAGCTGGAGATAGCATTCTTAGGAAAAATGAAATAGATGTTAATAAGATATATAAGCAGTGGCAGGAAGAAGTTGTAAAGTTCAAAAAATTAAAGAAAAGGTATCATTTATATTAGAGAGAGTGATGTAAGTTGTATGAAATTAAAAGCTTAAAGGAGAGTATACAAAGGTTTATAAATTTAAGAAAAGAAAATGTTTCTGTGGTTTTTTTAGATCTCAAAAATACTTCAAATTACGTATACATTAATGAAAATGAAACTTTTCCCTCTGCAAGCACAATAAAAGTAATTATAATGGCAGAAGCTTAAATCAAGTTATTAACGGTGTACATGATTTACATGAGAAAATTAGGGTAAAAGCTTCTGATAGAACTCCTTATAGTATAATAACATGTCTTGAAAACAGTACTTATGAATTTATTGATATTTTAACTCTCATGATAATATCCAGTGATAACACTGCTTCAAATATACTCATAGATTTGCTTGGAATGGAAAAAATAAATGACTACGCTAAAAAGATAGGATTAAAAACTACTATTTTAAAAAGAAAAATGATGGATGTAGTTGCAGTAAAAAGTGGTAGAGAAAACCTTACAAGTGCTTCTGATATGCTGATTTTATTTCAAAAAATTTATAACCATGAAATATTAGACAGAGAGATGTGCAACTTAATGATAAAAATTTTGAGTGAAAATACTGATCATGAAATGCTGCTAAGGTATTTACCAAGTGATGTTAAGTGTGCTCACAAAACTGGAGATTTAGATAATTTGAATCATGACATTGGAATTTTTAATATTAATGATAACGAATATATACTAGGTATATTTGTACGAAATTCGGAATTTAATTATATTTCAAAGGATATTATAGGAAAGCTTTCAAAGCTTGTATATGGCTTTTTTTATAGTGCATTGTGAATTAAAACATGATATTATTGTTGTAAAAAGCAAACTATTTTTTAAAAGAATTTTAATAAAGATTTATGATGAAACTTTGTTTTAAACAAGAGTAGAAACCAATGCTTATTTAAAATAAAGACTAAAAATAAGAGCAAAAGTGAGGATAATTTGATGTACGGGAGTCTAATTCGTGTAAAAGAGATAATTAACGATTTAAATCCATCAGAAAAGAAAATAGCTAATTATATTTTAACTAATCCCAAGGAAATATCTGATCTATCAATAAAAGATCTTGCTGATAAAAGTAATTCTTCTCAATCGGCCGTAGTAAGGCTTTGTAAAATTTTAGGCTACAAGGGTTATAAAGAGTTTAGGATAACTATAGCGAAAGATACTGTAACAGTTAATAAAGATGAAGATATGTATACTGATATAAATCCGCAAGACAGCATAGATACTATAATAAAAAACATAAGCTATAATAATAAAAAATCTATAGATAATACTATGGAGGTTTTATCGAAGAAATCTTTAGAAGAAGCTATTAGAGTTATTTCAAAAGCTGATAAAATAGATTTTTATGGTGTAGGTGCATCTTATATAGTAGCTTTAGACGCATTTCAAAAGTTCACAAGAATAAACAAAAATGTGAGAGCCACTTCTGATACACATCTACAAATGGAATTTGCATCGAACCTTAAAAAAGATGATGTTGCTGTTGCTATTTCATATTCTGGTGAAACAAGGGATACTTTTGAATCTATTGAGGTTGCTAAAAATGCAGGGGCAACTACAATAAGTGTAACTAAGTTTGGAAGCAATTCTATAAGTAATTTATGTGACATAAATTTATTTGTCTTGTCTCCAGAAATCACATTTAGAAGTGGAGCCATGTCTTCAAGAATAGCTCAATTAAATGTTATAGACATATTATTTACTTCAGTAGCTGGATGTATGTTTGAGGATGTAAAAGAGTTTCTTGAAAATACAAGGATGTCGACAAGAATGAAAAGAATACGATAAGGAAGTGCGTAGTGTGATTATTAAAGATATAGTTATAGGACATATGTCTGTGCCGTTAAAAAAGCCATTTAAAACGGCTATTAGAAGTGTAAATAGCGTAGATGATGTCATTATTAAGATAATTACAGATACAGGAAACATTGGTTTTGGAAGTGCAGCATCTACAGCACTTGTAACTGGCGACACAACAGAATCCATAGAAGGTGCCATAAAAAGTTATATAAAAAAAGCTATAGTTGGAATGGATATTGAAAATTTAGAAGGTATACTTTTAAAATTAAATTCCTGCATTGTAAGAAACACGAGTGCCAAAGCAGCAGTAGATATTGCACTTTATGATTTATATGGACAACTTTATAAAGCACCATTATATAAGCTTCTTGGGGGCTGCAGAAATAAGCTTGAAACTGATATTACAATAAGTGTTAATTCCCCAGAAGAAATGACTAGGGATAGCATAGAAGCTGTAAAACTTGGATATAAAACTTTGAAAATAAAAGTTGGAAAGGATTCAAAGCTTGATATAGAAAGAATGAAGGCTATAAGAAAAGCTGTTGGCTATGATGTTAAGCTTAGAATAGATGCAAATCAAGCTGGGAGCCTAAAGAAGCTGTAAGGACACTTAGAAAAATTGAAGATGCAGCTGTGGATATAGAACTTGTAGAACAGCCCGTGATAGCTTCAAATTTAGAGGGACTAAAGCTGGTTACAGATAATGTAGATACTCCAGTTATGGCGGATGAGAGTGTATTTTCGCCAAAGGATGCAGCAAAGGTAATGGAAATGAGAGCATCAGATTTAATAAATATAAAGCTTATGAAGACTGGTGGAATATACAATGCATTAAAGATATGTTCATTAGCAGAAGTTTATGGAATGGAATGTATGCTTGGATGCATGCTTGAGGGAAAAGTCAGTGTTACTGCTGCGGTTCATCTTGCAGCGGCTAAAAAAGTAATAACAAAAATTGATCTTGATGGCCCGGTTTTATGCAGCAGAGATGATGTTGTGGGAGGAGCAATTTATAATAACAGCGGCATTACGTTAAATGAAGGACCTGGACTTGGAATTGAAAAATTGCTGAGTGATAGTAGTTTTTAACTTTAGTTTTTTAATAATAACAGTAATCGCAGGATAATAGTATTAGAAGATATTATTATTCTGCGATATTTTTATATTGAATGTAATACAAAGTAAGAATAGAATATAAAATATAATATTTTACTTAAGAAATGAAGGGATAACGTGATTAAAGTTAATATTTTGGTTGCTGAGGATGATAAGGAAATCAATTATCTGATTTCAAGTTATTTAAAAAAAGAAGGCTACAATGTAGAATGCAGTTTCGATGGGGTACAAGCTGTGGAAAAATTAGAAAATGAAGAATATCAATTAGTAATTTTAGACTTAATGCTGCCAAAGTTAAGTGGCGGAGAGGTTCTTTTAAAAATAAGAAATAAGTATACAATTCCGGTTATTATACTTTCAGCAAAGGATGAACAAACTGATAAAATATTTGGTTTAGAACTTGGAGCCGATGATTATATGACTAAACCATTTGAAATAGGAGAATTGTTAGCCCGGGTTAAAGCACAGTTAAGAAGGTATATAGAATTTAATAAGGGTGAAGTTAAAGAAAATGAAATTTTGGAGTATGAAGAACTTATATTGAATTTAAGTACATATAAGTTAACAGTCAAGGGTATAGATATTACGCTTACTGCAAAAGAATTTGAAATATTGAAGCTTTTTATGCAATATCCAGATAAAGTATTTACTAAATCACAAATTTTTAATGTTGTTTGGCAGGAAGAATATATGACTGATGAAAATACGGTTATGGTTCATATAAGCCGTCTTAGAAATAAAATAAATAAAAATACAGAGAAGCATGAATATATAAAAACTGTTTGGGGTATAGGATATAAATTAAGTGATTAAAAGGGGGAAGCTTAAATTTTGAATATATGTATATCAATTTTGATAGGAATTATTTGTATGATTTTAATTTTAAGAGATATTTATATTTCAAGTCAAATAAACGAGATTAATAAAACTTTGAGCCTTATAAGAAAAGGAAATTTTAATGCCAGGCTGCGTTTTTATTCAGGTGACAGGAGGATAAAAGAACTAGGAATTAATATGAATGCAATTATGGAAGAATTTCAAGAAATTTATGATAAGAAAGAATATCTTGAAGAATCAAGAAAAAGAATGATAGCTAATATATCACATGATTTAAGAACACCATTAACTTCGGTACTAGGATATTTAGAGGCTGTAAAAAAAGATGAGAACTTAAGCTTAGAAGAAAAAAACAAATATTGGGGGATAGCATACTCAAAAGCTAAAAAATTATATTTGCTTCTTGAAGATTTTTTTCAAATGTCAAAGCTGGATGCTGGAGACATAGCTATTAAGAAAGAAAAAGTTAATTTAACAGATACAGTTAAAGAAGCTATAGCTAGCTTTTATCAAGAATTTGTAAATAGGGGGATTGAGCCTAGTATTGAGCTGCCTAAAGAGGATTTATTTGTTTTAGCGGATGTAAAGGCTGTTGATAGAATACTTTCTAATCTTTTGAACAATGCATTTAGATACGGAGCAGATGGAAAAGTTATTGGCATAAGAATGCGGAAGGAAAAACTTAATGCCTGGATTGAGATATGGAATATGGGGAAAAACATTCCACAAAAGGATATATCATATGTTTTTGATAGGCTTTACACAGCAGAACCTTCAAGAAACGAAGAAGTTAAAGGAAGTGGACTGGGGCTTGCTATAGTTAAAAGTCTTGTAGAAAAGTTAAATGGAGAAGTTTCGGTTTGCAGCAATGAGAAAACTACCTTTTCCTTTTCACTGCCGTTATATTAGATTTAAGACTTTTGTAAGGTTTTTGTAAAAGCTGCTTAAAAGTTAAGTTATATTATCTTTTATGTAATAAGGCAAAAGAATTAAAGTTGGGAGGCTTTAAAGTTGGAGAGTGTACTTAAAACGTGTAATTTAACTAAGCAGTATAAAGAAAATACAGCAGCTGATAATTTAAACATGAATATATTAAAGGGTGATATTTATGGACTTTTGGGTGAAAATGGTGCAGGCAAAACAACTATAATGAGAATGATTTTGGGACTTATAAAACCAACAAACGGGAGCGTTGAACTATTTGGTGAGAAATTAACGGAAGGCAAAAAGCATATTTTAGCAAGAGTTGGATCAATAATAGAGTTCCCTGGTTTTTATGGTAATTTAACTGCTGTAGAAAATTTAAATATTCATAGAAAGCTTATGGGTATTCCAGAGGAAAACTGCATAAAAGAAGTGCTTGAAATTGTAGGGCTTACAGAAGCGGCAAATAAAAGGGCAAAGGATTTTTCACTTGGAATGAAGCAAAGGCTTGGAATTGCAAGAGCACTTTTGCATAATCCAGAATTTTTAGTATTGGATGAACCTACCAATGGATTAGATCCAATGGGAATAATGGAAATACGAAATCTTATACTTGATTTATCTAAAAAAAGGCACATAACTGTTTTAATATCAAGTCATATTTTAAGTGAAGTCCAGCAGCTTGCCACAAGACTTGGCATAATGCATAAAGGGAAACTTTTAGAAGAGGTGGATTCGGAAACTTTAAAGAAGAAGAACAGGCATTATATAGATTTAAAAGTTGCTAATGATAGGGAAACTGTTGTTATATTGGAGCAAAAGCTAGGTATAAAAGATTATTTAATATCAAAGGCTGGAGAAATTAAAATTTATGAGAAGCTTAATGAAACTTCCAATATAAATAAAACGCTTATACAAAATGGCATTGAGGTTAAAGAAATATTATTAATGAGAGATAGTCTTGAAAGTTATTTCCTTAACTTGGTTGGAGGTGACAAAAATGAATAAGGTTTGGAGTTTGCCAGCTGTTATCAGTACAGAATTTATAAAATTAAAAAAGTGTAAGATTTTATGGTGCATTCCATTGTGTGCTATTTTGCCAGATGCTTTAATATTTTCTATGTATGCATTTAATAAAAAATATCCAATAGTTGATTGGAATGAATATGTTTCAAATGCTGCTACATTTTTTAATTTACTTATGGCAGTTGGATTTTTTGCTTTAATAGCTGGATTTATATTTTCAAGAGAATATGGCGAAAATACAGTGAATGTTATGTTCACATATCCAATAAGCCGAGTTCAATTTTTTATTGGAAAATTGATTGTAATGTTAATTTTGATTTCAATTACTACTATAACTTCATTTGTTTTATTGATGACTTCGGGAATTATTATAAAACATGAACCGCTTACTGCAAATATTTTACTTGCATATGGCAAAGCATATGTGCTTATGATTATCATGCATTTTGCATTGGTTCCTATAATGGCATTTTTAAGCATTTACAATAAAAGCATGATTCCTTCTTTAATACTTGGAGTTGCTTCAATTTGTGTTAATCTTTTAATATTAAATACTCCGTTTAATACTTTATTTCCATGGACAGTTCCAACTATATTGGGTCCTCACTTAGATGGACGAACTTACACTAATTATTCACTTGGAGAAATTGTTTTAATTATAACCTTTATTTTAGGCATAATTTTGAGTATAAAAAAGTGTAAAAAATGATGTGCATTAAAACAGAGAAGCTTATTTAAAACCTTGGCTTTAATAGAATAAATTAAGATTTATTCATTAAAAAGGTGATATAATAGAATTGACAACTATTACGTATTAGTTATATTTATAAGAAGGGGGCTTAGACCATGAAAATATTGGCATATAGCATAGGTCAGATGAGACAGAATATTTTAACAAATTTAAAGAAAAGTATAATGTAGATTTAACACTTACGGAGGAAGCACCAAATTTAGAAACTGTAAATTTGGCAAAGGGGTTTGATGCTTTAAGTATTATAACTACACCTATTAATGCTGAATTAATGCAAAAATTTTATGAAATTGGGGTTAAATTCATATCAACAAGAACAATAGGATACGATCATATTGATATTAAGAAAGCTAAGGAATTGGGGATGCATATTGGAAATGTTACATATTCTCCAAGGAGTGTTGCTGATTACACCACTATGCTTATTCTTATGGCTACAAGAAAAATGAAACCTATTATGGAGAGAAGTAGAGTACAGGATTATTCTTTAATAGGCGTTCAAGGCAAAGAATTACATAATTTAACTATAGGGGTTATTGGAACAGGAAGAATTGGACAAACTGTAATTAAAAATTTAAGTGGATTTGATTGTAAAATAATAGCTTACGACATATATGAAAACGAAAAAATGAAGAAATATGTGGATTATGTTTCTTTAGATGAATTGTTTAAAAATAGCGATGTTATTACTATGCATGCCCCAGCAACAGAGGATAATTATCATCTTATAAATAAAGAGTCAATAAAGAAAATGAAAGATAGTGTATTTATTATAAATACAGCTAGAGGTTCACTTATAAATACAGATGATTTTATCGATGCCATTGAAAGTAAAAAGATTGGTGGTGCAGCTTTAGATGTTATTGAGCATGAAACAAATCTTTATTATAATGATTTAAAATGCGAGATACTTGACAACAGACAGCTTGCGATTTTGAAATCTTATCCTAATGTAATTGTCACTCCACATACTGCATTTTATACAGATCAGGCAGTAAGTGATATGGTAGAAAACTCTATACTAAGTTGTATTTCATTTATTGAGGGTAAAGAAAACCCTTGGGAAATAAGGTATTAGCATATTGTATAGATAGACAATGTGGAATTTGAAATTTACAATTTTTGAGTTCTGGGTTGTTTATCCAATATAAAAGAGGCTGTTGCACTGAATATAAAAAATTGCGAACTAATTAAAGTGAAGGGTTTTAACTTCACTATTATGATTGCTTCGAAATTTTTTTAGTGCGACAGCCTCTTTTTAGTTATGCTTATATGCTTTTATTTACATATTAGGATACCTTTGTTACAAGAATACATAAATGTCGGTTTATATTTGTCCAGTTTAAACATGGAAGTTTTATTAACAATATGATAAATTATATATGACATTAGTAATAAAATATTAAACATATGAATAAAATTATAAATAATCGTTAAAAAATAGTTCGTAAATTTATAAAAATGTAAAAGGAGTGCTTTGGATGGAAAATGTTTTAAGAATGTACATTGGCGGAGAATGGAAGATTTCAGCAAGTGGTCAAACAAGAAATATAATAAATCCAGCAAATGGAGAAATTATAGCTGTGGCTACAGAAGGAAATAAAGATGATGTAAAATTAGCAGTAAAGGCAGCAAAGAAAGCTTTTTATGATGATGGATGGATGGATACATCAGCAGTAGAAAGAGCAAGATTATTATTTGAGGTGGCAGATATAATAGAAAAAAGATCAGAGGAACTTGCGTACTTAGAAACTATTGATAATGGTAAAGCGTTAAGGGAAACAAAATGTGATTTAAGTGATTCTGCTGCTTGTCTTAGGTATTCTGCAGGACTTACTACAAAACCACATGGTATGACTTATGAAGTTCCAGATGATGTGCAAGCGATGGTTGTAAGGGAGCCTATAGGTGTTTGTGGAATGATAGTTCCATGGAATTATCCACTTTTGATGTCAATATGGAAAATTGCTCCTGCACTTGCAGCTGGCAATACAATTGTTTTTAAGCCTTCAGAACTGACACCGTTATCTGCTATTAAACTTTTTGAAATATTTGAAGAAGTGGGTTTCCCAAAAGGTGTAGTTAATTTGGTCTTAGGAGCAGGAGAAACAGTTGGTCATGAAATAGCAGTAAATATGGAAGTGGATAAGGTTGCATTTACAGGTGGCACATCTACAGGAAGAAGCATAATGAAAGCGGCTAGTTCGAATATAAAAAATATTTCTCTTGAACTTGGAGGAAAATCACCAAATATAGTTTTTGATGATGCTGATTTTGAAACAGCAGTTGATTATGCACTGTTTGCTATATTTTGTAATCAAGGGCAGGTTTGTTCCGCTGGTTCGAGGCTTATTTTACAAGAAGGCATTTATAATAGATTCATAGAAAGACTTGTAGCTAGAGCTAAAAGAATAAAAATAGGTAAGGGTACAGAAGAAGGAGTTGAAATGGGACCTTTAATTTCAGAAGAGCATATGAATAAGGTGCTTAAGTATATTGAATATGGTAAGGAGGAAGGAGCTAAATTAGTTTGCGGTGGAAATAGAATTCTCACAGATGAACTTAAAAATGGGTATTTTGTTGAGCCTACTATATTTATAGATACTACACCAGATATGAAAATTGTTAGAGAGGAAATTTTTGGACCGGTTTTAGCAGTACAAAAATTTAAAGATGAAAAAGAAGCTGTATATCTTGCTAACAATACACCTTATGGTCTTGCAGGAGGAGTTTTTACAAATGATATTGCAAAAGCTCATAGAGTTATAAAGAAATTGCGCGCTGGAATAACGTGGATAAACACATATAATCCAACATATAATGAGGCACCTTGGGGTGGATATAAACAAAGCGGTATTGGAAGGGAGCTGGGTGTGTTTGGATATGAAGAATATACAGAGGTTAAACAAATAAATATTAATTTAGATGTTAAGCCTATAAATTGGTTTAAAGAATAAAACTTTAATAATTCTTGTCGGATTTGGCGCTGTTTTGTATAAGCTGTATTTTGAAGATAAAATAGCAGATGCAAATGAAAAGGATAAAATTGAAATGATAAGTTAAAGTTAGGAGGGATATTGAAAATGAAATATAAGACAATAAAGAGATTTGTAAGTATATCTTTAGCAACTATTATCATAGTAGCTGTGTTAACAGGGTGCAGTAGTTCAAGTACTGCAAATTCTAATTCTGGAGGTGGAACACTTAACGTTTTTTAACTGGACAGAATATTTTACCTAAATCAGTAATCAATGAATTTCAAAAAAATATAACATTAAAGTTAACTATACAACTTATTCATCAAATGAAGAAATGCTTGCTAAAATTCAGGCAAGTGGAGGTCAATATGATATAGCAGTTGCAAGTGATTATATGGTTGATATTATGAAAAACAAGATTTACTTGAGAAGGTTGATAAGGATAAGGTGACTAATTTAAAAAATATAGGAACTCAATATAAAAATTTATCCTTTGATCCTAAAAATGAATATAGTGTTCCGTACTTATGTGGGAATGTAGTTACAGTTGTAAATACTAAGAAGTTTCCTCAAGGTATAAGCAGCTATAGTGATCTTTGGAATAGTAAATTTAAAGGCTCTATGGTGGTTTTAAATGATGAAAGAGCACTTATAGGTATGACGCTTAAAAAACTTGGATACTCGTTTAATGAAACAAATAAAAGTAGGCTTGATGAGGCGAAAAGTGAGCTTCAAAAGTTAAAACCAAATATAAAGATATTTGACAGCGATAGTCCTAAAACGGCATTAATTAATGGAGAGGCATCTGTCGGATATTGCTGGACAGCAGAAGCTTATTTAGCAGAAAAGGACAATAAGGATCTTAAAACATTTTTTCCAAAGGAGGGTATGTATGCTTTTGAAGATAATTTTGTAATTCCCAAAGGTGCAAAACATAAGGAAAATGCAGAGTTATTCATAAATTTTGTACTGCAGCCGCAGGTAAGCGCAGAAATATCAAAGGCATATCCATATACTAATCCAAATGAGGCGGCACGTAAGTATATTGGAAATGAGTATTTAAATAATAAAACCCTTTACCCAGATAAGGATGTTTCTGCTAAGGATGAGCACATAAAGGATGTAGGTGATACTACAAAAATATATGATTCTATATGGACACAATTTAAACAGTAAAAAAGGAGGCAAGTATTATGGAATATATGATTCAACTCTTAAATGTTGTGAAGGCATTTTCGTCTCAAAAAGCAGTTGACAATATAAGTGCAAGTATAACAAAAGGCGAATTTTTAACTCTTCTTGGGCCAAGTGGATGTGGAAAAACAACCACTCTTAGGATGATCGCTGGATTTGAGGAACCTACATCAGGCAAAATATTACTTGATGGAGAAGATGTTTCAAATAAAAATCCATACGAGAGAGATGTAAATACAGTATTTCAAAATTATGCACTTTTCCCTCACATGAATATATTTGACAATATACCTTTGGGCTTAAAATAAAAAAGTTTTCAAAAGAAAAAATAAGAGAAAAAGTTATAGAAGTTTTAAAGCTTGTCGAGCTTAACGGCTTTGAAAAAAGATATCCTAATAAACTAAGTGGAGGACAGAAGCAAAGAATTGCTATTGCAAGGGCTATTGTAAATAATCCTAAGGTTTTACTTTTGGATGAACCCCTTGGAGCGTTGGATCTAAAACTTAGAAAGCAGATGCAATTTGAACTAAAGCATCTTCAAAGAAAACTTGGAATTACATTTATATATGTAACTCATGATCAAGAAGAAGCTCTTACTATGTCAGATAGAATTGCTGTAATGAATAACGGCAAAATCGAACAGATAGGGACTCCAGATGAGATTTATGAAAGGCCAAAAACAAAGTTTGTTGCCGATTTTATAGGGGACACAAATATATTTGCAAGAAGGGTTAAAGAAAACAATGGCATAGAAGCACGAGCTTTGATAGGTGATAGTGAAATAGTAAAGATTGTAGACAAAAAAGAAAGTATAGCTAAGCTTAAAAAGGATAATTCTGTTTATATTGCTGTAAGACCTGAAAGAATAAAATTAAGCTATGATAAAAATGAATTTGACAATGTTATGGCAGGAAAAATAAAAGAAAGAATATTTGTTGGGGCTCTAAATAGAACCGTTGTTACATTAAACAGTGGAAGAGAAATTATAGTAAATGAACCAGCAGCAGATACTTTCAAAATTGAAAAGGGTAAAAAAGAAATTTTTGTTTGCTGGAAATCTGAAGATGGGGTGGTGATAAGTTAATGGATAAAGCAATTTCAAAGAGAACCATTTATGTTAAAGAAAAAGTGTAAAAAGGAAAAAGAAATATGGACATATATTTACTATATCACCTGTAATGTTCTGGATGCTTATGTTAGTTGCTGTTCCACTTATTATAGTTTTAATTATGGGGTTTTTGACAAGGGGAAGCTATGGTCAAATTGAATATAAATTTACGCTTGAAAATTATAAGACTTTAGTGCAGCCAATGTATATTAAAATATTGATGTATTCACTTTGGATTTCATTCTTAACCACATCAATATGTCTTGTTTTAGGATATCCATTTGCGTATTTTGTGGCGACTTTACCTAAAAAATATAAAATGATTATGTTTATACTTATTATGATACCATTTTGGACAAATTCTTTAGTAAGAACCTATGCATGGATTGTTATATTAAGAACTACTGGAGTTATAAATTCATACTTAACTGGTTTGGGCATTATAAAAAATCCACTTCAGATGCTTTACACTAATGGTTCAGTACTTCTTGGACTTATATACACGTTATTTCCGTTCATGGTTCTTCCTTTGTATACTTCCATTGATAATATAGATAAAAGTTATATAGAAGCATCAAGTGATCTTGGCGCATACCCAGTTCAGACATTCTTAAGGGTGATTTTACCACTTACACTTCCGGGAATATCAGCAGGCTGCTTACTTGTTTTTATACCAGCTTTAGGATTATTTTTTATTCCAGATCTTCTTGGGGGAAGTAAGGTAATGCTTATAAGTAATTTAATACAAAATCAATTTTTGACAGCTAGAAATTGGCCTTTTGGTTCTGCTATTTCAATATTCCTTATAGCTATAACTGTATTATTTATAGTGATTTACTTTAAAAAAGGCAGTAAAAAATTGGAGGTGTTTTAGATGAAAAGGAATAAAGTGAAAAAAAAGTATTTTAGCTTCATATTCTTTTCTTATCTATTTGGTTTTATATGCTCCAATAATAATTCTTATAGTATATTCTTTTAATGATTCTAAGGTTAATGCGGTGTGGAAGGGATTTACAATGAAGTGGTATTATCAGCTTGCTAGTGATGGAGATATACTTATTGCACTTAAAAATAGTCTTTTGGTAGCATTTGCAAGTACACTTATATCTACAACTATAGGTACTCTTGCGGCAGTAGGAATGTATAAATATAAGTTTAAAGGAAAAACGGCTTTAGATGGTCTTTTGTATGTGCCAATAATAATACCTGAAATTGTAATGGGAATTTCGCTTTTAGTGTTTTTTTCTCAAGCTAAAATAACTCTTGGAATTATAACACTTATACTTGCACATGTAACCTTTAGTATATCTTATGTAGTTGTCGTTGTAAGAGCAAAATTAAGTGGATTTGACAGTTCTCTTGAGGATGCGGCAATGGATCTTTATGCAAATGAATTTCAAACTTTTTCTAAGATTACACTGCCAATAATACTACCAGGAATAGCGGCAGGTGCTCTTATGGCAATTACTCTTTCTCTTGATGATGTAATAATAAGCTTTTTTGTTTCGGGACCAAGTTACGAAACCTTGCCATTAAAAATATATTCAATGGTAAGAGTAGGGGTTACACCAGAAATAAATGCGCTGTCAACTGTGATGATAGTGATAACATTAAGTGTTGCTATTATTTCAGAATTGCTTCAATTAAAATTAAATAAAAATTAAGGAGTGTGGTTTTATGATAAGCAACAATGCTGAAATTATGGAAGAAGACTTAAAAAATAAGTATCAGCTAGAAGAGGAGGATGAGGATTCTTTAATTGAATATACTCATAAGGTATTGAATTTTATATCCAAGGACAAACTAGATGAAAATGACAGAAAATTCATAATAAAGGAAACAGTTGATGATTTTAGAAACTTTGTTAATCCTGGTTTTCTTGAGTATAGAAAATCTGTTACTAAAGGTGGACAATATGCGGCAGTAGAATGGAAAGATGCAGGACTCAACAGTTTTGTTGATGTAAATGGTAAAGAATATATTGATTGCCTTGGAGGCTTTGGAATTTATAATGTGGGTCATAGAAACCCAAAAGTCTTAAAAGCAGTAAATGCTCAACTAAAGCATCAGGCGCTTCATAGTCAGGACTTGCTTGACCCTTTAAGAGCAATACTGGCAAAACTTCTTGCACAAATAGCACCTGGAAAACTTCAATATTCCTTCTTTGGTAATAGTGGAACAGAAGCTGTGGAAGGAGCTATAAAGCTTGCAAAAATACATCAAAAGAAAAAAGGCAAAAATTACTTTATATCTACTGTTGGAGCATTTCACGGAAAAAGTTTAGGTTCACTGTCAGCTACATCAAAAGGAATGTTTAGAAAGCCTTTTATGCCTCTTGTTTCAGGATTTAAACGTGTATTTTATGGTGATGTGGATATGATGTATAAAACAGTAAGGGCATCTAGCATGGTTGGTGAAGATATTGCCGCGATTATTCTGGAGCCTATTCAAGGTGAGGGAGGGGTCATAGTTCCTCCCCATGATTATTTTGCAAAGGTAAAAGAAATATGTGAAGATTTTGATATTTTACTTATTGCAGATGAAGTTCAAACTGGAATGGGACGTACAGGAAAAATGTTTTGTGTTGAAAACTATGGAGTAGAACCTGATATAATGTGTCTTGCAAAAGCTTTAGGAGGAGGAATAATGCCAATTGGCGCTGTAATTGCAACGGAGGATGTATTCTCGGAATTCTTTCCTAATCCATTTATTCATACTACTACATTTGGAGGAAATCCACTATCCTGCGCAGCAGCAATTGCTACAATCGATGTTTTAATTGAAGATAAGATGCCAGAGAGAGCAGAAAAATAGGAGCATATTTTATGGCTGAACTTAGAAAAGTAGCCAGTAAATATAAAAATATAGTTAAAGAAGTAAGAGGAATGGGACTTATGATAGGAATTGAATTTGAAAGTGATAAAACTGGCTATAAAGTATCAAAAGGTTTGTTTGATAAAGGGGTGCTAGTTGCAGGAACTCTTATAAATGCAAAAACTATAAGAATAGAACCACCTTTAACAATAGAAAAAAATCAATGTGATTTTGTATGCAGAGTTCTTGATGAAACATTAAGTAATATACAGTGAAAACATATTATAGATGTACTGCCTGAAGGCAGTACATCTATAATATGTAACTAAACAACTAATTTTGTTACATACAAGTCTTTTTCTTTTCTAAGATCTAAAAATCCATTATCATCCAGTAAAAGAGGCTTTGTAATATCATTTAAATCAATTTGGATTATTTTACATGATCTTTCATCATTAAGAATAACATTTTCCCCCATATAATAATTAACTATGTGATTTAAAAACATATTGCAATACATATTATCAAGCTTTCCTAAACTTTCTTCTTGAATTACTTTTAGTGCATCAAACGGACCTGACACCTCTTTAAAATATCTGTTAGAGCTGACATTGTCAAATAAGTCGGCTATTGCTATTACTTTAGCAAACTTGTGAATCTTATCTTCCTTTATATGCATAGGATATCCGGTACCATCCATTCTTTCATGATGCATTAATACTCCAATTCCAACGGATGAATCAATGAATGGAATTTTTTTAACAAAGTGATATGCTATGACAGGATGCGTTTTAATAATTTCTACTTCATCTCTCGTTAGAATTCCTTCTTTATTAATTATTTTTGGATCTATTTGTGTTTTCCCAAAATCATGTAGTAGTGCAGCATAGGTTAATAAGTTTACTTCTTTTTCATTGAAACCAAGCCATTTTGCAAGTATAAAACTAATAGCTGCTACATTAACACTATGTCTGTATATATTTTTATCATTACTTCCGTGAGATACTATGTCCCTAATTACTAAACCTGTAGATTTAAATTCTTCTTGAATTTTTTTGAGAAAACTCTTAGATCTTCAATGCCGTTAACTTGCAGGGAGTATATATTATTAAAGATATCTTCAAGATTTGATGATAATTCGTTGAAGTTTCTTTCTAATTCTTCTACAGTTTTAACTTTAGTCTGCAGCTGTTTATTATAATCATCATCTTCTTCATAAATTTCTACTTTATCAACAATGTAATTTTCGCTTAATATGTTTATGCTTGATTCGGATATAGGAACTCCTTTTGCTAATAGCAGGCTATTTCCGAATTTTATATCACTAGCAGATATCATTCCTGCTTTTAGTTCATTAATAGGCAATAATTTACTTTTCGACAACATCTAACTCACCTCATATATAATATTTAAACTGTTGTAATAATTTATTTTATTAGTACTTTTTATATAACTATAAATTATTATATTTTTCTTAACATATAATATCTATCTATGAATATATTATCGTATTGAAAATTTACTTCTAAATAGTTTTTTAGGCTAATTTGCCTTTTGTTTAAAAAAACTTTATTTAAATTCAAATTTATATTCAATATTTTTTCTATTGACAAATTCTATAAAAATGGTATTATAAAATAAAGTAATGACAAATCTGTTGATAGGGAAGAGTAAGTATTTAGTTTAGCTAAAGAGAGCTGAGGATGGTGGAATCTCGGTGCAATAACTAATGGTGAATGGACCTTGAAGAGTAAACCGAAATTCTTTTAATTAAAGAAGAGTAGTAGTTAACGTTTGCCGTACGTTATAACGGATAGAATATGTTAGTATTCGAATCAAGAGGTGTTTTTGACACAAATTAGGTGGTACCGCGGAAGTATCTCCGTCCTAATACATAGTTTATAGTATGTATTTGGGCGGAGTTTTTTATTTTTAACTATTTTTTAATAAAAGGCCGGCTTCATTAAATAATAGTTTTGCTTTTGTTACAAATTAAAAATATAAGGGGAGAAATATTATGAATATAAAAAAGATAGTTATTAATTCTTTGCTTTTAGCTATAGGTGCTATATTGCATCAAATCACACCGCCTTTAGTTTTAGGCATGAAACCTGATTTTTATTTAACACTGCTATTTATAATAATAATTCTTAATGATGATTATAAAACTTGTCTCTGCTGTGGAATTGTTGCTGGCTTACTAAGTGCAGCTAGTACAACATTTCCAGGAGGTCAGCTTCCTAATATAATAGATAAATTTATTACTACTAATGTCATATTTTTAATTATGATACCTTTTAGAAAAATATTGAATAATCAAATAAAAATAGTGGTGATAACTGCAATAGGAACTATAATAAGCGGCTTTGTGTTTTTAACTTCTGCATCAATTATGGTGGGACTTCCAGGGAGTTTTAGAATATTGTTTTTATCAATTGTAATACCAGCATGTGCTATTAACACGGTTGCGTCAATTGTACTTTTCAATGCAATAAATATAGCCTTGAAGAGTAAAAGAACGGCATAACATTAATAATAAATAAAGAAAATAATTAAAGTTAAGGATTTTAACTTCACTTTGCTTGTTAAAATCCTTAACTGTTATGATTGTTTCGCAATTTTTTTAGTGCGGCAGCCCCAATTTTTTATTTGTCCTCAACATTGTTTTTTAAAGTTGATGTCCATTTATTATCAGTGGCAGTTTTATCATTTTTAGTACTTGAATTGCAGTTTTGAGTTTTTTCTTCAGGTAATGATGCCCATTGATTATTTGTACTTGATTTCTTCTGTTTTTCCATTTAAAAATCTTCCTTTCTGTATTTTATATGTAGTAGTATATACATTTTAAAATAAAATTAAACATGATATAATAAATTAAAATACATGGAGAATTACATACTAATAGTTACTTTAGTTTGAGGTGAAAAGATGAAAATAAATTATCAAAATAAGCTTGATGATATTATAAAGGAAATATTAAAGGAGAACAAAGTTCCTTCACTTTTACTTCATAGTTGCTGTGCACCTTGCAGTAGTTATGTAATTGAATATTTATCTAATTATTTTAAAATAACGGTTTTTTATTATAATCCTAATATATATCCTCAAGACGAGTATACAAAAAGAGTTGAGGAAGAGAAAGACTTCATAGTTAGATTTAAAACTAAGCATAAAGTTGATTTTATAGAAGGAAACTATGATACTGATAAATTTTATTCAATTGCTAAGGGATTTGAAAGTGAAAGTGAAGGAGGAGAGAGATGCTTTAGGTGTTATGAATTAAGACTTAGAGAAACTGCTTCTGTTGCTAAAGATAAAGGATATGATTATTTTACAACTACCTTGTCAATAAGTCCTTATAAAAATGCTCAAAAACTAAATGAAATAGGAGAGAAATTTGGAAAAGAGTATGATATACAATATCTCTATTCTGATTTTAAAAAGAAAAATGGTTATAAGCGTTCTATAGAGCTTTCAAGAGAATATAATTTATATAGGCAGGATTATTGTGGGTGTATATTTTCACAGCTTGAAAGAAAAAGGAAAGAAGATTTGACCTAAAGACTATGTTTTAAAAGAATGTTAGTAAAAGCTTATGTCACTAATGTTTAAACTTTATAATTATCAAGTTAAATATTGACTTTTTATGCTTATGTGATATTATAATAATATTATTAATAGTTTTTTTAGAAAAGTTGGAAACTATGATAAATCTCTTCTATGTGGGCACTTTAGAGATTTGGAGTTACTTGTGCAACCGGCCAACAATTAATTATTATGTTTAATTAATTGTTGGTTTTATTTTTGAAATTTCTGAAATATAACTATTGCTTTTATAAACTTTATTTATAGTTAAGAATGGTTGATGAATTAATAATAGAGGGGAGGAGTTGACTTTTATAATAGAAAATTTAAAATCTTTTAATTATGGTTAAAAGGGTGTAATTTAGTTTTGGTCTTTAAACTTATAAAAATGGTCAATAGTATAATGATTCGGAATTATTAATTTGAAAAATGCAAACAGTAAATAAAAACTCTCGAAGTTAAAATGGTGTTGTAAAGTTACTAGAAACGAAGTTTTACAACACCATTTTTATATTACTATAAATCTTTTGTAGCATTTTATGGCGTTAGTATTTAAGCAAATTTGTTGCTTATTGAAATTTGTGATATACTAATAATAAGTGATAAATATTATTACTAAAAATTTTGGCTTTATAAAAAGTTAATACGAAAAACTTAAATATTTCTATTAATAGTTATATGCCACCTTATATAGGTGGTTTTTTATAATGGATATGCTGCCAATTTAGTTTGAAAAATTAAGTGAAAAAGGAGTGCGTTCATATTGAGAATCAATAATAGAAGAAAAAAAAGAATATCTATAAAAATGTTTATAGAGGAATTTGGAGAAAATTTTTCTGAGCATATGAAAAAAAAGACTTATGGAGTTAGATGTAAGAACTTTGCTAACTAGAAAAGACAAGTCTAATGTGCTAGATATAAAACATGTTGAGCACGCAAAGCATAAGATTGCTGATGGTTTAAAGGAATATGAAAAGGAATATGTATATGGTCAACTTGTGGTAGTCGAAGATGTTTTATATTTTTCTAATGATTGCATTGAAAGTGATGAAATAATTAAATCACATGTAGTAGATGAAATTTATAACTCTTTATCAGATGAAGGTATGCTTTGTGAAGAAGGTAAAAATTTAAAAATTATAAATGATAGCAATGTGGATTATACAATAGATAATATATTAAAGGCATGTCCTCAGGTTTCTGAAAAATATGTAAATATTGTAAAAGAAATGATATCAAGAGCAGAAAATAAATAGTTTTACTATTGTTTTATAAATTTAATGTAGAAAAAATTTTTCTCAGTAAATTAAAGCTTGAGAAAACTTTTTTCGGATTAAATTACTTGTTTAGATATGGTGAAATATTCTTTAAAAGAGGGGTAAGTGTTCCTGAATCTAAATGCAATTTGTTGTCCAGTTCCTTCTAATTTGCTTAAAAATGAAACTCCCATAAAAATTAAGTTTGGAAGCACTTAATTTTACGGAAGTTTTTTTTGCGTGGAAGTTTATAAGGTTTTTTTTGAAGACAACATTTTAAAATGTTATATAGAAAACCTTTTTATAAATCAAAAAAGGCTCTAAAGGATAAGGGATATTATAAAACCTTTAATAATCCGTCTAAATCTTTTTTGAAGCTTTCTGTAGATGAGTTATCTATTACATAAACTCCGTCAAGATCTGGAACTGAATAGTCCCTTCCTTTTATGTATTCATCCCAATGTTCAAGTTTCCATGTATCTCTTTCTGAATTTCTTTTTATCATTCTTTCATGGCAAACTTCAATATCACAGCTTACCCAAACAGGTATAAGCTCTGCATCATAATCTTTAAGTTTTTCTTTTAAACTTCCTATATATTCTTTATTTCTATATTCTTTTGAAAAAGGTGCATTTACTATTACGTGATCGTTGAATCTAAGACTTTCAAATGCAACATCCATGATTGCAACGTATTCTGCATCTCTTACGTATTTTTCGAAAAAAGCTGAACTTCTATTTATTGGTTCGTTAGCAGCTTCAAATACCTTTTTAGATAATGGAATTATTGTGTCTTTGTCCAAATACACAGGATTACTTAAATTTTTGCATAGTTCCATAGAAACATAACTTTTGCCACAAGCTGGTGGTGAACCAACAAGTATTAATTTCTTTTTCATAAGATTGATCGCCTTCCTTTAATATTATGAATAGTTATTATAATTAGTTTATGGATGTACTGCTTTAATTGATTATATTTTTGCAGTAATCCTTTAGTAAAATCCATACTTGGTTATTATAACATAAAATGAAGTTCATAGTTAATAAATTAACATATTTTTTAAAAAAATAAATTGATTTAATAGAAGTTTGTTATATTTAGTCTATAATGAAATAAAAAAAAACAATATTAGCGAGTTATTTTAATTAAAATATTGGTAGTAAAGTATAAAACTACAACTAATAATTTGTTAATTTTTTATGCAAAAAATCATAGTGACAAATATAGGTAAAGTGTTTTGAAAAAGATGGAAAATCAAGCGGAAGCTTTAGGAGTCGATGGAATTTAAAATGAATTATAGTTCAAAATGATTTTATGAATAAAATAAAATTTCATATTGAAATAAAGGCATTAGTTAAAATGGGAACTCTATGAAAAATTATTTAATTTAATGCAAGACACAAAAAATAAAAAATTCAATTGAAAAAATTTTATACCTTATATATAATAATATTATTGTACAAAATAAATATACATAATTTTGATTTCTAGAGGGGGCTAAAAAGTGATAAAAAAATTTAAAAGAGTTCTGGTAGCCAATAGGGGCGAAATTGCAATAAGAGTTTTTAGGGCTTGTCATGAACTTGGAATAAGAACGGTTGCTATATATTCTGAGGAGGATAAGTTAGCTTTATTTAGAACAAAAGCCGATGAATCCTATTTAATAGGTAAGAATAAAGGACCAGTAGAGGCATATCTAAATATTGATGAAATAATAAATTTAGCTTTGAAAAAAGGCGTAGATGCAATACACCCTGGATATGGTTTCTTGTCAGAAAATGCTGAATTTGCACGAAGATGTACTGAAGCTGGTATAGAATTTATAGGACCAACTGGAGATATGATGGATAAACTTGGAGATAAGATAAATTCCAAGATAACCTCCAAGGGAGCAGGAGTTGCTACTATACCAGGAGTTGAAAAACCTATAGAATCAGAAGAACAAGCACTAGAATTTGCCAGAAGCTGTGGATATCCAGTTATGGTTAAAGCGGCAGCAGGCGGCGGTGGAAGAGGAATGAGAATAGTTAAATCAGAGGAAGATCTTATAGCTGCTTGTAGAAGTGCTAAAAATGAAGCTAAAAAGGCTTTTGGAATAGATGACATTTTTATAGAAAAGTATCTTGAAAATCCAAAACATATAGAGGTGCAGGTGCTCGGAGATAAATATGGAAACATAGTTCATTTATATGAAAGAGATTGCTCTGTTCAAAGAAGACATCAAAAGGTAATAGAAATTACTCCAGCAGTAGCGCTTTCGGAGGAAAAAAGAGTTCAAATATGTGAGGATGCTCTTAAAATAGCAAGCTCTATAAGCTACAGAAGTGCTGGAACACTAGAATTCTTATTAGATAAAGACGGTAACCATTATTTTATTGAAATGAATCCAAGAATACAGGTAGAGCATACAATAACAGAAATGGTTACGGGAATAGATATAGTTCAAAGTCAAATTTTAGTAGCAGAAGGATATAGGCTTGATTCAGATGAAGTGGGAATAAAGAGTCAAAAGGATGTACATTTAAATGGATATGCAATACAATGCAGAATAACAACAGAAGACCCTTCTAACAGTTTTGCGCCAGATACTGGAAGAATCGATGTATACAGGACGGGTTCCGGTTTTGGAATAAGACTTGATGGAGGAAATGGTTTTACAGGAGCAGTAATTAGCCCATATTATGATAGCCTACTAGTAAAATCAACATCATGGTCAAGAACCTTTGAAGATGCTATAAGAAAGTCAATTCGTGCAATAAAAGAAACTTATATATCTGGTGTGAAAACAAACATAGATTTTCTTATAAATGTACTTAACCATGATACTTTCAGAAAAGGCCAGTGTGATACTAATTTTATAGCTAATAACCCAGAACTTTTTGCCATAACTCCTAGAGTAGATACTGAACTTAGAATACTTAAGTTCATAGGAGAAAAGGTAGTAAATGAAACTCACGGAAATAAAACTGAATTTGATGTTCCAGCAGTACCTAAGTATGAAATAAAGGAGCCTTTGATTGGAACGAAGCAAATATTGGATGAAAAAGGACCAAACGGACTTGTGGAGTGGATTAAAAAACAAGACAAATTACTCCTTACAGATACGACTATGAGGGATGCACATCAATCTTTAATGGCTACGAGACTTAGAACAGTAGATATGGTTAAAATAGCAAGAGCAGAATCGCTGCTTGCAAAAGATTTATTCTCCATGGAAATGTGGGGAGGAGCTACCTTTGATACGGCTTATAGATTTTTGAAGGAATCACCATGGGAAAGACTTGAAAGACTTAGAAAAAGAGTTCCTAACATATTATTTCAAATGCTGTTAAGAGGGGCAAATGCGGTAGGATATAAGAACTATCCTGATAATGTAGTAAGAGAATTCATAAAGCAATCTGCAAAATCTGGAATAGATGTATTTAGAATATTTGATTCTTTAAATTGGTTAAAGGGTATGGAAGTTGCTATAGATGAAGTTTTGAATCAAGGAAAAGTAGCAGAAGCATGTATGTGCTATACAGGAGACATACTTGATACTAACAGAGATAAATATACTTTGGATTACTATGTAAAATTTGCAAAGGAAATAGAAAAATCAGGCGCTCATATTCTTGGAATAAAGGATATGTCGGCATTGTTAAAGCCATATGCGGCATTAAAACTTATAAGAGCACTTAAAAATGAAATATCTATACCTATTCATTTGCATACTCATGATACAACAGGAAATGGAGTAGCTACAGTACTTATGGCAGCTCATGCAGGTGTGGATATAGCTGATACTGCCTTTAACAGCATGGCAGGACTTACAAGTCAACCAGCGCTTAACTCTGTGGTAGCTGCACTTAAGAATACTGAAAGGGATACGGGAATAGATATAGGAGATATACAGCAGATATCAGATTACTGGAGTACAGTAAGACCTGTATACAGTCAATTTGAATCTGGACTTAAGGCCGTTTCAGCAGAAATATATAAATATGAAATACCTGGTGGACAATACTCTAATTTGAAACCTCAGGTAGAAAGTTTTGGTTTAGGGCATAGATTTGAACAGGTAAAGGAAATGTATAGAAAGGTAAATTTGATGGTTGGAGATATAGTAAAAGTTACTCCATCTTCAAAGATGGTAGGAGATTTAGCAATATTTATGGTTAAAAACAACCTTACTCCTGAAAATATAATTGAAAAAGCTAAGGATATGCCATTCCCTGATTCTGTTGTTTCTTTCTTTAAAGGTATGATGGGGCAGCCTATGGGAGGATTTCCAAAAGACCTTCAAGAAATTGTGTTAAAAGGAGAGAAGCCAATTACTTGCAGACCAGGAGAACTTTTACCTCCAGAGGATTTTGATGCTGTAAGAACTCACCTTAAGAAAGATTGCAAAATTGAACCTACAGATAAAGATGTAATAAGCTATGCATTGTATCCTGAGGTTTTTGAAAGTTATTTGAGATATAAGGACGAATATGGCGATTTAAGCAGAATAGGCAGTGATGTATTTTTCCATGGACTCTCTGAAGGTGAAATTTCTGAACTTGAAATAGCCGAAGGAAAGACAATGGTTGTTCAACTTCTAGATATAGGTAAGTTAGATAAACAAGGTAATAGAACACTTGTGTTTGAAATAAATGGAAATAGAAGAGAAATTAAAATTAAAGATAAGATGAGTGCTGCTAAGCAAGAAGTGTTTGAAGAAACAGTTATGGCAAATCCTGACAACAAGAAAGAAATAGGAGCAAGTATACCTGGAAATGTAATAAAAATACTTGTAAATGAAGGTGATCAGGTAAAGAAAGGTCAAAGCTTAATGGTAATAGAGGCTATGAAAATGGAGACAAATGTAGTAGCAAGTATTGACGGTGTTATTGAATCTATACTTGTTGAAGAGGGGAAACAAGTTCAAGGAAGAGAGTTATTAATTAAGTTGAAATAAGTTTCAAACAAGAAAGTGCGAGTTATTCGCACTTTTTTATATGAAAAATAAAATTTAACATTAGATAAAAAATAAGCCGTCAAATTTTGATGGCTTATTTTTATGATAAATAGATTTAAAATTAAACCTACACATTATATAGATAACTAATACATAGTTCAAGAATCATATGGGCTATCGCCCAAACCCCGATATTGGGAGAAGACTAATAATATAGTTCAAGAATCATATGGGCTATCGCCCAAACCCCGATATTGGGAGAAGACTAATAATATAGTTCAAGAATCACATGGGCTATCGCCCAAACCCCGATATTGGGAGAAGACTAATAATATAGTTCAAGAATCACATGGGCTATCGCCCAAACCCCGATATGTGTACGTTTACGCGAAAAATCTTTATGAAATCTTTATACGCTTAGATAAAATCTTAACCCAAATTTTATGTACAAGATGATAGTATTAACACTGAAAAGAGGGGGGAGAAAAATGCTTGATATTATATTTATTATTTTATTAATAGTTGGTTTTTTAGCACTTAAATTTTTTACAGATTGGTGTGAAGATCAAATATCTAGGAAACAGTAAGGGGGGAGCATAATGATATTTTTAATTATTGTAATAATTTTATTGTTTGTGTATTTATGTTATGCATTGTTTAACCCAGAAAAATTTTAAATGGTGGAGGCACTAAAATGGAAATATTACAAATTGCAATTATACTAATTGTTTTTGTTTTACTTTGTATACCAACTGGAAAGTATATATACAAGGTTTCAGAGCATGAAAAAACTTTTATTGATCCTGTGTTTAATAAAATTGATAGTTTTATTTATAAAGTGTCAGGAATAAAAAGAGAAGAAATGACATGGAAAAAATACATTTTGGCATTATTATCGACTAATGCTATTGCAGCGCTTATTGCATACCTAATTTTAAGGCTACAAGCTATTAATTTATTAAATCCTGATCGGATAAAAGGAATGGAACAAGGACTTACCTTTAATACAGTAGTAAGTTTTTTAACTAATACAAATCTTCAAGATTACAGTGGAGAATCTGGACTTTCATATTTAAGTCAAATGCTCGTTATTACTTTTATGATGTTTTTTGCGGCAGCAACAGGACTTGCAGCAGCATTGGCGTTTATGAGAGCACTTTCTGGAAAGAAGGATGAGATAGGAAATTTTTATGTTGATATTGTAAGAATTATAACTAGAATTTTAATTCCAGTGTCAATTGTAGTAGCTATATTTTATATTGGACAGGGTGTTCCTCAAAGTTTAGCACCAACTAAAACTATAACAACTATTGAAGGTAAACTTCAAGATATACCTCTTGGACCTGTGGCGAGTTTGGAATCTATAAAGCTTTTGGGGACTAATGGGGGAGGATTTTTTGGAGCAAATTCTGCACATCCATTTGAAAATCCAACCCCACTTACAAATGCAGTGCAAATAATTTCAATGCTTTTGTTTGCTGGTTCAACTGTGGTATGTTTTGGGCATATGATTAAAAAGAAAAAACAGGCAATTTCAATTTTTGCAGCCATGAGTGTACTGTTTATTATATTTTTAGCTATATGCTACAATGCTGAAAAAGCAGGTAATCCAGTTCTTGCACGAATTGGATTTAGTCAAGCTATGGGAAATATGGAAGGCAAAGAGGTTAGATTTGGTTTAGGAGCGTCTACTCTTTTCACAACAGCAACAACCTCAACCTCTTGTGGAGCAGTAAATAATATGCATGATTCTTTAACTCCTATAGGTGGAGCTACAGCTCTTATGAATATGATGCTCAATGTTGTATTTGGTGGAAAAGGTGTAGGCTTCATGAATATGATTATGTACGCAATACTTACGGTTTTCTTGTGTGGACTTATGGTAGGAAGAACACCAGAATTCTTATCAAAGAAGGTAGAAGGAAAGGAAATAAAATTAGTTGCATTTGCCATAATTATTCACCCATTTTTAATACTAATGTCTTCAGCATTAGCTTTAGTAACAAGAAATGGGTTAGCAGGTATATCGAATCCGGGCTTCCATGGTCTTACACAAATACTATATCAGTTTTCAAGTGCAGCGGCCAATAATGGTTCGGGATTTGAAGGCTTAGCGGATAATACTATGTTTTGGAATGTATCAACTGGAATTGTAATGTTTTTAGGTAGGTATTTGTCAATGATAATACTTATAGCTGTAGCAGCTTCCTTAGCGTCAAAAAGAGCTATACCAGAAACTACAGGTACATTTAAAACAGATAACACAACATTTACATTAACGCTTGTATTTATTGTGCTTATAATTGGAGCACTTACTTTTCTTCCAGCAGTGGCACTTGGACCTATTGCTGAGCATCTTACATTGTAATTAAAAGAAGGATGATGGTATATTATGAAAAATGAGGATAGAAAATCTAAATTTATTACAAAGGATATATTAAATACAGCAATTTTAGAATCTTTTAAGAAGTTAAATCCTAAATATATGATGAAGAATCCAGTAATGTTTGTAGTTGAAATAGGATTTTTTATATCGGTTATTCTTACTGTTTTTCCTGGAGTATTTGGTGATAAAGGAAACAATCTTAGAATATATAATCTAATTGTTGCTGTGATTTTATTTATAACTATTTTATTTGCCAATTTTGCAGAATCTGTAGCAGAAGGAAGAGGTAAAGCTCAAGCGGAAACCCTTAAAAAAACTCGTAAAGATACTATTGCGAAGCTTTTACAGTCAGATGGAAGTATAAAAACTATAAATGCTAATGAACTTAAAAAAGGAGATATAGTTTTAGCAGAAAATGGAGATATAATTCCAAATGATGGTGAAGTAATAGATGGTATAGCATCTGTAGATGAATCTGCAATAACAGGTGAATCTGCACCGGTTATGAAGGAATCTGGAGGAGATTTTGCTTCCGTTACTGGAGGAACAAAGGTTGTAAGTGACTGGCTTAAGATTGAAATTACTGCAACCCCAGGGGAATCTTTTCTTGATAAGATGATAAACCTTGTAGAGGGTGCTTCGAGACAAAAAACGCCTAATGAAATTGCACTTAATACAATACTTGTAAGTTTAACTCTTATTTTTTTAATTGTAATGGTAGCACTTTATCCTATAGCTTCATATACAGGAGTTAAGATCCAGATGTCTACTTTAATAGCTCTTTTAGTTTGCCTTATACCTACAACCATAGGAGGGCTTTTATCTGCAATAGGAATTGCAGGTATGGATAGAGTAACCAGATTTAATGTAATAGCTATGTCGGGAAAGGCTGTTGAAGCTTGCGGCGATGTTGATACTATGATACTTGATAAAACAGGAACGATAACCTTTGGAAATAGACTTGCAGCAGATTTTATAACTGTAGGTAATTCTAATAAAAAGGAGCTTATTGATTATTCTGTAATGTGTTCTTTAAAGGATGATACTCCTGAAGGAAAATCCATAGTTGAGCTTGGAAATAAACTTGGTTCATCAATTGATAAAAAGAAATATGAGGATATAGAATTTATAGAATTTACAGCACAAACTAGAATGAGTGGAATAGATCTTGAGGACGGTACTGAAGTAAGAAAGGGAGCCTATGATGCTATAAAAAATAGAATCTTTCAATTAAAAGGAGTTATTCCAAAAGATTTGGAGGAAACTGTAAATAAAGTTGCAAAATTAGGTGGAACTCCTCTTGTAGTTTGTGTAAATAACAAAATTTATGGTGTTATATACCTTAAAGACACCGTAAAACCAGGGCTTGTAGAGAGATTCGAAAGGCTTCGTGAAATTGGAATAAAAACCATAATGTGTACGGGAGATAATCCTTTGACAGCGGCAACTATAGCAAAGGAAGCTGGAGTTGATGGTTTTATTGCAGAATGTAAACCAGAAGATAAAATAGAAGCCATTAAGAAAGAACAGGCAGAGGGTAAACTTGTTGCAATGACAGGAGATGGAACGAATGATGCTCCAGCACTTGCGCAGGCAGATGTCGGACTTGCGATGAACAGTGGTACTACAGCAGCAAAGGAAGCTGCTAATATGGTTGATTTGGATTCTGATCCTACAAAAGTACTCGAAGTTGTTGAAATAGGAAAGCAGCTTTTAATAACAAGAGGAGCTCTTACGACTTTTAGTATAGCAAACGATGTTGCAAAGTATTTTGCTGTAATACCTGCTATATTTGTATCGGCTATACCACAAATGCAGGTTATGAATATAATGAAACTTTCTACACCACACAGTGCGATATTATCAGCTTTAATATTTAATGCTATAATAATACCGCTTTTAATACCTATTGCTATGAAGGGTGTCAAGTATAAGCCTATGAAATCAGAAGCAATGCTTTTAAGAAATATGCTTATATTTGGAGTTGGCGGCATAATTGTTCCTTTTATTGGTATTAAGATTTTAGATTTATTAATTACTCCACTAGTTAGAATTTTTAATTTGGGTTAATGGAAAGGAGCTTTGAAAATGAAATCAATAATTAAAGCTGTTCGTTTATGTATTGTTCTTGTAGTAGTGTGTGGAATAATTTATCCGCTTTTTATAACTGGAATAGGTCAGGCATTTCTTAATAAAAAGGCAAATGGAAGTATTATAACTTATAAAGGTAAAGAAGTTGGTTCTGCACTTTTAGGTCAGAATTTTACGGACAAAAGGTTTTTTAGAGGAAGGGTTTCGGCTGTAAATTATAATACTTATACAAAAGCTGATTTAAAACCTGATAAAAATGGAAAGACTGCCTATGCTGGAGTTGGTTCTGGTTCACAGCAGTTAGCTCCTTCAAATAAAGAACTTTCAAAAAGGGTGAAAAATGATATAAACGATTTTTTAAAAACTCATCCAGGAGTAAGTAAAAAAGATATACCTACAGATTTGCTTACAAGTTCAGGTTCAGGACTTGACCCAGACATTAGTCCTAAAGCTGCAGAAATTCAAGTGCCAGCTATATCAAAAGCTACTGGTATAAGTGAAGAAAAATTAAAGGAAATTATTAAAAAATATACGACAGGTAGAACGATAGGGATTTTAGGTGAACCTAGAGTAAATGTTCTTAAAGTAAACTTAGAGGTGGCTTCATTACTTAAGTGACATTTATTTAATAGGGATAGGTGAAAGTATTATGAAAAAAATAGTTATAAGTTTAATCATTATATTATTTTGCTGGAAAATATATATGGTGTATAATTATGGTAACAATCCATATTGGGGAAAATATGAATCTCCAGAAAGTAATACTACTTTATTATTAAAAAGAGATAATAAGTGTGTCTTGATAGGCAAAGAATAATATAAGGTAAGGGAATTGAAATGAATATCAATCAGAGACCAGATCCATACTATCTTTTGAATCAAATCGAAAAGGAAGAAAGTAAAGCTATGAGGGGAAAGTTAAAAATATTTTTTGGTTATGCAGCAGGAGTTGGCAAAACTTATGCTATGCTTAGGGAGGCACAAGAGGTAAAAGAGCTTGGGAAAGATATAATAATAGGATATATAGAACCACATGCAAGAACGGAAACTATGGCATTAACTAAAGGATTTGAAACTATAAGAACAAAAGTTGTGAATTACAGGGGAGTAAATATAAGGGAATTTGATATAGATAAAGCACTTAAAAGAAAGCCAGAGATAATACTTGTAGATGAACTTGCACACACAAATGCAAAAAGGCAAAGAAATAGAAAGAGATGGCAGGATATAGAAGAACTTTTGGCAGCTGGTATTGACGTTTACACTACATTAAATGTTCAGCATATAGAAAGTTTAAATGATGTTGTTGCTAATATAACAAGAATTTGTGTGAGAGAGACAATTCCAGATAAGGTTTTTGATGAAGCGGATAAGGTTGAAATAATTGATATTGAACCAGATGAACTTTTAAAGCGTTTTAGCGATGGCAAAATATACAAAAAGGAGCAGGTAAAGAGAGCATTTCATAACTTTTTTACTAAAAATAATTTATATGCTTTGAGAGAGATTGCTTTAAGGAGAACGGCAGACAGAGTAAACAATGAAGTTGAAAGTGCAAGACTTTCAAAAAGGGAAATAACGGTTATGCCAACTTCGGATAAAATAATGGCCTGCATTGGACCTTCACCTTCCTCTCAAAGAATAATAAGAACTGCAGCAAGAATGGCAGAAGTATATCATTCAAAATGGGTTGTACTTTATGTAGAAAACACAAAATCCTCTAAACTTAGCAAAGAAGATAAAGAAAGATTAAATTCTCATTTTAGTTTAGCAGAGCAGCTTGGTGGGGAAGTTATAACTATATATGGAGAAAATTTTGTTGAAGAGGTAATACAATATGCAGAGCTTAGGAATATAACTAAGATTGTAATAGGAAAAAATCATAAGAAAACCAGTAAGGTATTTCATTTTTATGCTAAGGATATTGTAGATAAGCTTATGGATTCTAATGCATATATTGATGTATATACTATACCTAATTCAACGTATCAGAAAAAAAGAAAAGTACGTTTTGAAAGCATTAAACTTAATTCATCTTTAAAAGATTTTATTAAAGCTATCATTATAATTTTAATAACTACTGCGGCGGGAAAAATGTTTGATCTTATGGGTTTTGCCGAAGCAAATGTTATTATGATATTTATTTTAGGCGTTATAATTGTATATGTGACAACAGCAGGTTATTTTATTGGTATAGTATCTTCTATAGTAGGAATGCTTATTTTTAATTATTTATTTACAGAACCAAGATATTCTTTTCAATTTTATGATAAAAGCTATCTTGCAACATTTTCCATAATGCTGGTAGTTTCACTGGTGGTTGGAACTCTTACTAATAAAATTCAAGCTGAAGCCAAAATTTCAAATGCTAATGAAAAAAGAACTCAAATATTATATAGGGTAAGTGCTAAGCTTTTAAGTGCATCAGGCGACTCTGATGTTATATCGGTTGGCATAAAATATATTTCTAGGCTTACTAATAGAACTGTTGTGGGGTATCTTTCAAATGGGAATAAACTTTCTACTCCATTTATATATAATCCAGAAAAAGGTGTTAAAAATCATAAGCTTGTAGGCACAGATGAAAATGCAGCAGCTTTTTGGACATTTTTAAATGGAAAAGAGTCCGGTGCTGGTACGGATACCTTTTACAGGGCACAGGGGTATTATATGCCAATAGAGGTTCAAGGAAAGCTTATTGGAGTTATTGGAGTTTCGTGCACAGAAGGTTTTTTAAAGCCGGAACAAAGATTTATTGTTGAAACCGTAACGGGACAAATAGCAATTGCCCTGGATAGAGAAATTTTATCTAAGCAGCAGGAGGATTCAAAAGTTGAAATTGAAAGAGAAAGACTTAGAAGTAATCTTTTAAGATCTATTTCACATGATCTTAGAAGTCCTCTTGCTGGAATCAAGGGTGCTGCAAGTACTATACTTGAAAATGGAAAGCTTATATCAGAAGCTACAAAAAACACTCTTATAGAGGGAATATATGATGATACTGAATGGCTTATAAGGCTTGTGGAAAATTTGCTTAGTATGACTAAATTTGATGAAGGAAGAATGGAGATAAAAAAGGATATTGAACTTGTTGAAGAAGTAGTATCGGAAGCAGTTCAGAGATGTTCTAAATATGCAAAAAGTCATAAAATAAAGGTAAGCGTTCCGGAAGATGTTATAATGGTACCTATGGATGGAGGATTAATTGAGCAGGTTATAATTAATTTGGTTGATAATGCTGTGAAATTTTCTCCAAAGGAAACCACTATAGAAATAAAGGTTTATGAAAAAAGTGAAGATGTAATATTTGAAGTCATTGATAATGGAATAGGTGTAGCAGAGGATATATTACCACATATATTTGACAGATTTTTTACAAATGGCAGTAAAATTTCAGATTCGAGGCGTGGTGTAGGTCTTGGACTTGCCATTTGCAAATCAATAGTTGAGGCACATGGTGGAAAGATTAGAGCTATAAATAAAAAGGGTGGTGGAGCAGTATTTAGTTTTAATGTTCCTAAATATAAATCGATTGAAACTTAGAATTTATTTGTACTAAGATGCTATCTTCTGAGCATTTTGGTGCAAATGAATTTTGATAGTTGAAAGTGGTATACCTTATACAAAGAAAGGGTGATGAGCAATGAATAATAATCCTTACATTCTTGTTGTTGAAGATGATAGACCTATAAGAAATTTTATAACAGCAGCACTATCCTCACAGGGTTATAAGTATATTGAAACTGATAAAGGGAATGAAGCTATTACGCTTTCTATATCAAATCATCCAGATTTAATAATACTTGATTTAGGACTTCCAGATATTGATGGTACTCAGGTTATAGAAAGAGTAAGAGAGTTACTAAACATTCCAATAATAATAGTTTCGGCTAGGGAAAATGAACGTCAAAAGGTTGAAGCACTTGACATGGGAGCAGATGATTATTTAACTAAACCATTTGGTATAAGTGAGCTTCTTGCAAGAATAAGAGTGTCTTTAAGACATAGTAGTATTAATGATAACTTAAAGAAAGAAAATATTGAGACTTTTCAGGTTAAAACATTAAAAATAGATTTTGGGAAAAGAAGAGTAACCATTGATAATAAGGAAATTCACTTAACGCCTATAGAGTATAAAATTATTGTGCTATTGGCTAAATATTCAGGTAAGGTATTAACACACAATTTTATAATTCGTGAAATATGGGGAACCTCTTTAGGAAATGAAACTCAATCCTTAAGAGTTTTTATGGCGAATTTAAGAAGAAAAATAGAAAAAGATCCAGCGCAACCAGAGTATATTTATACTGAAGTTGGAGTTGGTTATAGAATGATAGAAGAATAAATTGGAGATGGATTAACATGAAGAAAACAATAGGAATATTAGCAGGAATGGGGCCTAGATCTACAGCTCCTTTTCTTGAGCTTGTTATAGATGAATGCCAAAGACAATATGGAGCAAGAAATGACAATGATTTTCCTAAAATGATGATATATTCGCTGCCAACACCTTTTTATGTAGATAAACCAATAAATCATAAGGCTATGAAGGAAACCATAATTGAGGGACTTCAAAAACTTGAAAAAACAGGGGTGGATTTTATAGCAATGCCCTGTAATTTTGCACATATTTACTTTGAAGATCTTGAAAAGTCGATTAATGTTCCTCTTTTAAATATTGTAGATGAAACGGTTAAAGAACTTCCTACAAATAGTGAAAGAACAACATTATTTTCAACAAGCTTTACATATGAATTTGGAATTTATCAAAAAGGGATAAAAAATTATAAACATGAATTTGTATTTAAGAATGAATGGCAGGTAATATTAAATAATTTGATCAAAAGCATAAAAGAGAATAAAGATGACGAAAAAAATGTTGAGACTTTGAAAAAGCTAATTAAAGAAGTGGAGGAAGAAGATATACAGAACATAATAATTGGATGTACGGATTTAAATCCTGTTTTGAAAAAAACAGAAGTCCCAATTAATATTGTTGATTCTTCAAAGTGCCTTGCTGAAGCTGTTATAAAAAGGTATTTAAGTTAATACAATTAAGTTTTAATATATTTTATAATGAATGAAATATACTTTCATTAGTAGTACAAAATGCTCATTTTTCTTGTGAAATTAATAACATACAGCATTAAATATGATTATTCTTTTAATTGCATTTTTATAAATGTTTGCTGATATGCTACAGGATACTAAAGGTTAATACGATAATTTCTACAGTAAATATATAATTATACGATAAAACAAAAGTTTACTTTTTAGTTAAGTATTGATAGAAAAGGGGTATTTGTTTAATGAAAAAAGGGTTTAGGAGATCTGTATCTTTTAAAATTCTTGTTGTTCCAATGATAATAATGTTTGTTATTATTATGACTATAGCAGCTGTTTCAGTAATAACATCAAGAAATAAAATATTATCTCAGATGAAATCTGATGGAATTAACATGGCAAATCAAATATCAAAAGATACAGAAAAAAATAATAGTGCAGTAGATTCGCTTAATGAGTCTATTGACAATAGAATAGAGACGTTAGGAGATTTCATAGTAGCTAATAGCTCTAGTATCAATAATAGTTACTTAAAAACTTTAGCAGAGCAGTTTCAAGTTGATGAAATAAATTATACGGATGCATCTGGCAAAATTATATACTCTAATTTAAATACGTCTATAGGATATGTATTTGACAGCAAAAGCTTGGGATATCCTGTACTTAAAGGCGAAAAAGATGAATTTATGGAGGAGATAAGGAAAAGCTCTAAAACAAATGATTATTATAAATATGGGTATATAAAAAATACGAGTGGTGGGATGGTTCAAATTGGAATACTCGCAAATAGGGTGCAAAAGCTGACTGATTCCCTTAAAACTCAAACTATTGTTGAGGATATGGTAAAAAATAATAAATCTATGATTTATGCATTATATATGGATAAAGATTTGAAAGTTGAAGCACATAGTGATAAAAGCAGGCTGGGAATAACTTTAAGCAATATTGGAAGTAAAGCGGCAGTAACGAAAGGAAAAGTTTATACTTCACAGTACGAGTATAAAAATAAAATTCCTGTTTATGATGTAATTGTTCCAGTACATAAAAATGGACAGATTGTTGGCGCTATAGATGTAGGTATGTCTATGGAGAATGTGAACAAAACTGTTTATACAACTATAATGATTATAGTTGCTATATCAATAGTTGCATTTATTATATTTGCCGCTATATTAACTAAAATATCAAAAGGTATAACAGTTCCACTTAAACATTTAGTTGATATATCTAAAAGAATATCTGAGGGAGAACTAAATAATGAAATAAATATAAGTAGTTCAGATGAAATAGGGCTGCTTGCAAGCTCATTTAAAGGTATGGCAGATAATTTAAAGAATACTATTTCAGCTATAAAAAGTGGAACTTTAAAAGTAAATACAATGTCACAGGAGCTTACTTCAAGTTCAGAAGAGATGACAAATGCTGCTAGCGATGTTGCAAGGGCTATACAGGATGTAGCGCATGGAGCAACAGAAGAAGCAAATGACCTTGTTAATATATCCAATATAATTTCTAAATTTGCAGAACAGCTGCAAATTATGAACGAAAAAATATCAAAGGTAAATGAAAGTTCAAATAAAACAGAAATCAAGGTAACAAAAGGAAAAGAAGAAATAAATGTACTTTTAGAGTCTATAAATACGGTAAACAAATCTTTTACAATTGTTGCTGATAAGATAAATAATTTAAATTCCAGTGTTTCTAAGGTTGGAAATATAACAGAAGTAATAAATGGAGTATCTGAACAAACTAATCTACTTGCGTTAAATGCAGCTATAGAAGCAGCAAGGGCTGGTGAGGCAGGAAAAGGATTTGCTGTTGTTGCAGAGGAAGTTAGAAAGCTGGCAGAACAAACAAAGGAATCTACAGAGCAAATATATAAGCTTGTAGAAAGTATAAGCAGTGAAACAAAAAATGTAATGCTGACTTCTAATGATGTTAAGACGGCATTTAAAGAACAATCTAATATTGCAAAAAATACTATTGAAGCCTTTGAGGATATGCTATCATCGGTTAAAGCTATAGCTCCTTTGGTGGACGATACTTATAAATCTATAGAAATCATTATGAATTCCAAAGAGGTAATATTAGAAAAGATAGATTCAATTACTGCTATTTCAGAAGAATCTTCTGCATCTTCAGAAGAAATATCAGCGTCCTCCGAGGAAATGTATGCTTCTTCTGAAAATGTTGCAAAATTTGCAGGCGATCTTAACAGTGTCGCAAATAAACTTAATGGTGAGGCTGATAAGTTTAAGATTTAATAAAAAATGAAAAGGCAGTTCTTGCCTTTTCATTTTTTATTGGCTTACAGTATATTTTACATTATTTTCATTAAAGTAGTTTGAATATTCCTTTGGAGGTTCTGTATTGGTTATTAGATGATCTATATCACTTAGCTTACAATAAGTCATAAGTGCTGAAATATTAAACTTTGAGTCATCAGCTAATAAGTAAACCTCTTTGCTTTTTTCTACGATATTCTTTTTGATTTTATATTCTAATGGAGAAGAATTTGTGGCACCACTAGATAAAGAAATTCCGGTGGCAGCATAAAGGCTTTATTTATGTTGTAATCTTTGAAAATTTCAAAGTTTCTTATGCCTTCAAAAGAATTTGTTTTTCTTATAAGACTTCCTCCGAGACATATTATATTTAAATTTTCAAATGGAATAGCTGCGGCTATTGCATTTATATTGTTAGTAAGTATAGTGACATTTTTTATATCTTTAAGATACTCGATCATGTGAAGAGTGGTTGTACCAGAATCTATAAAAATTATATCGTTATCTTGTACAAAAGAAGCAGCAGCTTTTCCAATAGATATTTTGGCTTCATTATTTCTTATGTTTCTTTCTTCAAATGAAACTAAACCATTTGGAGAATTTTTAAAATCTGAATTAACTGTTACTCCTCCATAAACCTTTTTAATACTTCCTTTTTCAACTAAATCGTTTATATCCCTTCTTACTGTATTTTTTGATATGTTAAAGACTTCACATAACGTATCTAGGGATACTACTTCATTACTAATTATATATTCTTCAATTTTTCTGATTCTGTCAGATTTCATAACTAACATTCCTTTCTTAATATTTAACTGGATTCTATAACTATAGATAGACAACTTGAAACTTTAAAATTGCAATCTCCAAATTTATCCTGATAAACTGGAATTTGTCGAGCTGAGTGAAGGGTTTTAATTCGCCCTGCTCATTAAAAAACTAACTTTTTCACTTATGTGAAAAAGTGAAGGGTTTGACATAGCTTTGCTTGTCAAAAGGTGAAGGTTTTTGCCACGGCAAAAAGGTTAAGGAATATTTTTCTCCGTTTCTCTACGAAAAATAAATAATTTAAATACGTTAAAGATTTTCCGTACACCTCATTTCTAGCAATGAGGTTTATTATACTATAAATTTTGTTTTTGAGGACATAATCAAATGTGGTACACTAAGACATTATCACTTTTCAATCATATATATGCATAAAATTTTTATAAAGCATTTGTAATTATCTTAAATTTATATTATAATATTTGAGGTAATAATTTAATAAAGACAGTTCGTTCGTACCATCCTGTCTATAAACAAAACTAGGGCTTAAGACAAAATAATTTATTATGTCTATTTAGAGCGCTTATGCGCTTTTTTATTTGCCTTTTTTGTGTATAGGATGTTATAACGCTGCACTTAGGAGGCAAAAATGTCAAACAAAAATTTTTCTTCAACTAAAAAAATAGCATTTTCTGGACTTGTAATAGCTCTTTATACAGTTATTATGTATTTTACTCAAGGATTTTCTTTTGGTCAGTATCAAATAAGACTAGCTACAGCTATGTATTCACTTAGTGCAATAACTCCAGTTTTAATAGTTCCGCTAGGTCTCGCAAACCTCATATCCAATACTATTATGGGAGGTATGGGGATTTACGATATTATAGGTGGATGTCTTGTTGGAATAATAACCAGCAGCATCGTATATGCTATAAAAAGACTTGGAATGAATGATTGGTTTATAATACTTCCTATAATACTTGGTCCCGGACTTTTAGTTCCAATTTGGCTTTCTTTTACACTTAATGTTCCTTATACCGTACTAGCTATAAGCTTGTGTATAGGTCAAATTATACCTGCAATTTTAGGAGTTATTTTATTAAAGCAGCTAAAAGACAAAATTTAAAAAATGCCAGGTAACAGCATTGAAGAATACCAAACTTAAATAGATAGGAGATTTTTTATATGGAAGGTAGAACTGAAAAAGAAAAAGAAGGAATAACCCTTCTTGGAAATCAAGGCACAAAATACAATTACAATTATAACCCAGAGATATTAGAGACTTTTGTTAATAAGCATCCTGGCAATGATTATTTTGTAAAATTCAATTGTCCTGAATTTACAACTTTATGTCCAATAACAGGTCAACCTGATTTTGGTACTATTTATATATCCTATGTTCCTGATAAAATAATGGTTGAAAGTAAATCTTTAAAACTTTATCTTTTCAGCTTTAGAAACCACGGCGACTTTCACGAGGACTGCGTAAACATAATAATGAAAGACTTAATTAAACTCATGAATCCTAGATACATCGAAGTTCAAGGGAAATTTAAACCTAGAGGTGGAATTTCTATTGACCCTTATGCTAACTACGGTATGGAAGGCACTAAGTGGAAAAAATGGCGGAGAAGAGACTATTTTATCATGATATGTACCCGGAGAAAATAGATAACCGATAATATTACTGGTTGTTTCACTAAATATAAAGAATGCGAAGTAACAATGCTTCGTCGCGTTAAAAAAACTCTATAAATCTAAGTGGTGAATTTAAGTGAGTACCTGCTCAGGGTATAGAAGGATAACGATCATACACGAGGTTTGGGATATAATCCCATTATCCTTCTTTAACTTGTATTACGCATATATATATTAGCCCATGCCCCGTGCATGTTTACTCGCTGGAAAAATGCTCAGACAATTGAAATATCTAAGTATTTTATGATTTTTTAACCAAGATTTATTAGAGTTTTTTTTAATCGTTCCTTCTATTGTTTCCTGTTTTACAATATTCATGCCAACTCCTACTTCAGCACTGCTTCCTTCATATCTAAAAAATCTAATTCTTGCATTAGGTAAAAATATGCTTGGATTCTCAGCAAATAATAGCACCGCTGCAATAGTTATTCTAGGTCCATTTTTGCTTCTCCTAGCTAATCCTCTTGCATAAAGAAGTTTTTCATAATCATTTCCTGAATATTTAACTGCTTGTGCATAACTTTTAGGTACATCTCCATCTAAATCTTCCATAGTACACTCTTCTATTATCTTATCTTCAAAAAGTCTTTCACCTTTATCATATTCAAGATTTAATCTTTGATCAAAATTAAGCTTTTTATTTTCATCTCCAACTCTTAATAAAACTTCATCTGATGTAGTTTTATGTACCTTATCTATGCTTGGTTCAACATTTATAAGAAGTATTTTGTCTTTAACTCCATTTTCTTTAGTTATACCAATAAACTCATAAGTTACTTTAACAGCCGGTATACATTTATCAAAACTACACTGTATAAAATCATTTATTTTTATATTTCCCTGACTATTTATACCTACAACTTTGCCATCTTCAATACCTATAGCCATTGTTCCGCCATCAGCATTAGCAAATGCAATTATTGTTTCTGCTAACTTATTTATTTGTATTTTTGATGATTTTCTATCAAAGTACTGGCCTTCACCAATATTTATAATTTCTTCTAATGACATCTTAGTATTCATATAAGATTAATCCTCCTTTCCCCGTTTCAAGTAAACTTAGAAAAGTTTCAAGTAACTTACCATTTGTGTTAAGTAGATTATATTTTAATTCAAACCTCAATGCAAATTTAATTCGTCTCTATCCTAACTTTACTTCCTCCCATACCAGCTTCAGCTGGGCTTACAATAAGCTTTACTGGCATTCTCTCCTTTATTGTTTCAAGATGGCTTATCAATCCTATAGATAACTTGTCATTATGAATTTTCTCCAAAGAATCCATTACAACTTCAAGTAAGTTATCATCAAGAGTTCCAAAACCTTCGTCAAGGAAAAATAGTTCTAGTGGTGCAGTTCCTTTAAGCTGTATTTGTGCGGACAGTGCTAGTGCTAAAGCTAGTGAGGTTACAAAAGTCTCGCCTCCAGATAATGTAGAAGCATCTCTCTCTGCTCCGCCATTTTTATAATCCCTTATTATGAATTTTCCGTTGTCATCAACTTCTAATCCATAGTTGCCACAGGTAATTTCCTCAAGTCTTTTGCTTGCCTCTATGGATATATATTTAAGCTGATTTGCAGCCACAAACTCAACAAATTTCTTTCCCTTAAATAACTTTTCAAGATCATCCAAAAGGCTTAATTTGTGATCAAGCTCCTGTCTTTGCTTAACAAGCTCCTTTAATTCTGTAAGCTTTTCATTTATCCTTTTAACTTCCTCTTGAAATTTTACCGCAGCAGCTTCAAACTCTTTTAATTTACTTTCTTTTTCAAGCCTTGCATTTTGTATTTCAAGCCAGGTTTCCTCTGTTAAATTTCTTCCACTTATCTTGTTTTTGAGATTTTCCAAAGCACCAGATAGCTTTAAAACTACATTTTTGTATTCTTCAATTTCAAGCTTTAGCTTTTCAATTTCAATTTTCCTCATGATACTGTTTTTAACCTCAAGTACATCTTCAAACTTTTCTTCTTCAAGTACTTTATTAAGATTTTCTTTGTCATTTAAACTTCTACTTGTTAAATTTGTAAGATTGCTTTGAACAGATACTATATCATTATTACATTCATTATACTGTTCCTCTATCTCATTTTTCTGCTTTTCCACGGCTCTATAATTTTCAGTTATTAATTTTATTGCCTCATCTATTTGTATTTGAAGTCCTTCTAAGTTCGTTTCATTTCCAACCTTGCTTATTATACTTGCCTGTTTTTCTTCTATATTTTTATTTCTTTCCAAAACAGCAGTTTTATTTTCACTTAGTTTTTCTTTTAGCTTTCCTAGATTATTATTCAAGCTTTCCTTTTTTTCCTGCATCAAATTAAGATTATTCCTAAGTTTTTTTAAGATTTCTTCAACTTTAGCTCTTTCTTTTTCTTTCTCAAGAATTTCTTTATTTTTTTCATTGAAATCATCAATATTAAGCTCATCCTTTAAAAATTGAAGTTTGGTTTGAGTTTCTTCTACCTCTTTACTTACTGTTTCAAGCTCACCATTTAATTTTTCTAACTGAGCATCATTTTCACTTTTAATAGTAACTTCTCTGCTGTACTCAATTTCAAGTGAGTTCTTTTCTTTATTTAATAAATTTAATTTGCCTTCAAGTTCTGCTTTTTCTGCATTGAATTTTTCTAATTCATCTTTTAACTTTTTAAATTCGCCTTCAATTTCAGATACAGAATAAGCTTTAAATTCTTCTCCAAGCAAATTAATTCTTTCTTTATAACCCTGTGAATTTTCTTCTTCTATTTTAATATTAGCCTCAAGCTTTATAATTTCAGAATTTAAGCTTTCATATTGTGATTTACTATTTTCTAAGTTATTCTTAAATTCTTCAAGCTTGCCTAAATCCACAATTTTTATGTTTTCTGTAATATGATGAACAGCTCCACATACAGGACAAGGTTCACCATCGATCAAATTTTTTCTTAAAGTTTGTGCTAAATTCTCAGTTTCTATTTTATGAATAGCTTCTTCAAATTCTTTTATATTATTTTCTATAAGTTCCTTTTGCAATTTCGATTTACTTAGCTTTTCTTTAAAAGAGCCTATATTTTCAGCAGACTTATTTAAGCTTTTGCTGTACTCTTCATATTTGTTCCACTTATCTTTTACCTCTGCCAGCTTTATTTGAAGATTTAAAAGCGTATCTTGATTTCCCGGGCAATTTGCATTTATCTTTTCTAACTTAGTTTTTATAGTATTTAAAGTTTCATCCTTTTCCTTAATGCTTTTAGATAAAATTTCAGATTTCTTATTTGAATTTTCTATAGTAAGCTTAGCAGTTTCAATATCTTTAACTAAACTACTTTTTCTCTTAAAGCCATTTTTATAATCATTTAAAATAACTATACCTTCATTAACCTTTTTCTTGTAGTCCTCTGAAATCTTTAATTCCTCTAACTTTTTTTCTCCTCTGCCGATAGTACTAGCTGTTTTATCCATAGCAGCTTTATTGTCATCAATATCTTTTTCTGTCTTTTGTGCTGAATTTTCAAGATTATTAGCTTCCTTTTCCAAGGCAATTTTCTCATTTAATAATCTATCTAATATGCTTTTTTCAGCTATAGCATCAATAACTTTCTGCTTTTTCACACTTAATTCTGGTAGTTCTCTATCTTTCTTTTCACTTATGTAATTAAAACTTTCACTTATCTTTTGCTTGTTTTCTTTTATAATTACTATTTTATTTTTTAAGCTTTCAATTTTATTGTTTGAATTTTTTATATCCTGAATAGTCTTTTCATAGCTGTCAATATAAGGCTTAACTTTAAGTGCACTTTCACCCTTAATGACTTTAATTTGCTTTTCCTTAATTTCAGGTTCTTTCTTTTTAAGTTCTTCCTGCTTTAAAGTATTAGCCTTAAATTCATGTTGAAGCTGCCACAATTCCCTAGCCTCATTAAACTTTTCTTCCGCAGTTTTAAGTTCCTTTTTATAGATTTCACAGTTTTCCTTACTTTCAGAAAGTTTTTTATTGATCTCCTCAAGTTTTTCTTCGCTTATATCTTCATAGCCTTTAAACTGACCTTCAAGTACATTTGATTTTTGTCTTTCTGCTTTAATTTTCGACATCAATTTATACGAAAGCTCATCGCCATATTTTTGAAGATTAAATAGCCTTTCAAGCATGTTTCTTCTGTCTTTTCCCTCTAGCTTTAAAAACTCGCTGAATTTTCCCTGTGGAAGCACTACAGTTCTTGTAAAATCCTCTAGTTTAAGTCCTATTATTTCTTCGCACTTTTCAGTTACAAGCTTTGCACCTTCTTCAAGTATGTTTTCAGCTCCATCCGTTATATCAACTATTTTCGCAGACTTGCTTCTTACGCTTCCTGTTCTGTTATCTCTTCTAAATTCTCTATCTACTACATACCTCTTCACTTCACTGCCTGATATTCGAAATTCATAGCTTACGTTTAAGCTGCTGCAATTAGTGTTCATGTAATTTGAGCTTTTTCTCGCCACCTCACCATAAAGTGCAAGAGTAATTCCATCCAAAATTGATGATTTTCCGCTTCCAGTAGGTCCAAATATGCCAAAAAGACCTTTCTCTGTAAGCTTTTCAAAATCAATTTCTTGAGTTTCTATAAAACTGTTTAATCCTTTTATTTTAAGCTTAATTGGCTTCATTGTGCCCCTCCTTCTCATCTACAATAGACATTAGCAAATCCACTACCTCTTCCTGCGGCTCAACTTTTCTTTCTTTCAAATAAAATTCTTTAAATATTTCTTCAAAGGATTTTTCCGAAAAGCTATTTACATCAAACTTTTCATCGTCTTTTCCAACTATTTTAGGCATAATTTCAAGTATGTCTTTTTTAGTGCTTTTCATTTTCTTTATTTCATCTTCTCTTATGTACTATCCGTTGTTATCTCAAGATATACCCAGCAGTCCTTATCCTTATTTTCTTCACACCTTTCAATAGCCGCCTCTATACTTTCGCACTTCCAAACCTCTATTGGCTTATAAACTTTAAATTCAACTTCTTCAATTTTGCATTCTTCATGAGCTTTTACATCTACAATAAAACATTTCTTTTTAAAATTGATTTCCTTCTTATTATATTGAAGTGGTGAACCAGAATATCTAGCTTTTTTATTTGTTCCTGGCACTAATTGAGGTTTATGTACATGTCCAAGTGCAATATACTGAGCCTTTTCTGGAAAACATCCTCCATCTACAATAAAGCTTCCGCCAAGCTGAACGTTTCTCTCTGAACCAGCTTCTTCACTGCCCATTGTAAATAGATGTGACACAACAAGATTTATTGTATCATCCCTATATTTTGAGCCAAGCCTATCAAATAATGCTTTTATCCTCTCCCCATAGGTTTTAACCTTTTCCTCTTCCTCATCCATTTCACCGTACAAGACTTCATTTAATCTCTTTTCACTTGGATATGGAACTGTTAAAATTACAGCCTTTTCATCTTTTATTTGTACTTCAATGAATCCTTCTCCAGCTTCTAAAACCTTTGAGTTTCCATACTCACCAAGAGAAACTACAGATTTTGGAGTTCCAACCATTATAATTCCATGATCTCTTGCAAGTGGTCCTGCTGCAACAAGTCTTTCTGGATTATCATGGTTTCCAGCTATAACAAGAGTTGTTCTCTCACCGTTTGCCGATATTTTCTTTAATGTATCATAAAACATTTTTTCGGCTCTGGCAGGAGGATTAGAATTATCATAAATATCTCCTGCAATAAGCACCATATCTATGTTATTTTCCTGTACAATTTCAACAAAATCCTTAAGAAAAGCTTCCTGCTCATCCATACGACTACAGCCTTCTAAATTTTTACCAAGGTGCCAGTCAGAAGTGTGGAGTATTCTCAATAAAATCAGCTCACTTTCTATATAATAATGCTTGCAATTTTTATATTAGCTATTTTTTAGTTTTTACAAGTAACAAAAAAAATACTAAGAGTACAAAGTACAGAGCACAGAGTACAATGAAGGATGATTTTCTTCCACTTTGCTACAGAAAATCTAAAACTTATTGCTGACGCCAGTTTAAAATAAAGTCCTATTGACTCGTTCAGTCAGCTGAACATAGTCTTTATGTTTTTATATAATTTTAGATTTATCTGACGTAAGGAAGATAAATCAACCTTCACTGTGCATTGTGAACTGTGAATTGTGCATTGGCTTAAACATATCAAATTATTATTACTGCTCTCTTTATTTAAACAACTTTAAAATTTCTTCTTCATTTAAACTTGAAAGATTCTCACCTTTAGAAAGATCATCACTTAAAAGACTTTCCGCAAGCTTTTTCTTTTCATTTTGCAAAAGTATGATTTTCTCTTCAATAGTACCTTTTGCAATTAGTTTTATAACTTCAACTACATTTTTTTGTCCTATTCTATGGGCTCTATCTGTTGCCTGCTCCTCTACAGCCGGATTCCACCAGGGATCAAAATGCACAACTACATCTGCTGAGGTTAAGTTAAGCCCAGTTCCTCCTGCCTTTAAACTTATGAGAAAGACTGAATTTTTCCCCAAATTAAAAGCTTCAACAATTTCCATTCTCTTCTTAGATGCTACACTTCCATCGAGATAACTGTAATCCAAATTTTCTACTTTTATTCTTTTAGCTATATTTTTAAGAACAGAGGTAAACTGTGAAAATACAAGAACTCTGTGCCCCTCATCTATGCTGTGAAGTAAAAGTTCTGTAAGGGCTTCAATTTTAGCGCTTGTTCCTGTATAATTTTCCATAACAACAGACGGATCAAGACAAATTTCTCTAAGCTTCGTTATATAAGCAAGTATTTCTATTTTGCTATTTTTAAATTCTTCTTCCTTAACTTTCTTTTCAATTAAATTAACTGCATGCTTGGCATAAGTTGAATAAACCTTCTTCTGCTTATCCTCCATATCAACTGCCATTATTTTTTCTATTTTATCTGGAAGCTCTTTTACAACATCCTTTTTCTTTCTTCTCAAAATAAATGGTTTTATAAGTCTATTTAAATCCTCAATAACCTCTGGCTCTTCTTTAAGTTTTTTTGTAATATCTAACGCTGAACCTTTTTTTCATCATACAAATATCCAGGCATTAAAAAATCAAATATAGACCAAAGTTCCATAACAGAGTTTTCTATTGGTGTTCCTGACAATGCAAATCTATTTTTAGACTTTATTTTTTTAACTGTTAATGCATTTTGAGAGTGTGAATTTTTTATATACTGTGCCTCATCAATTATGCAGTAATCAAATTCGATGCTACTGTAAAACTTGAGATCACGTTTTAAAAGATTGTAAGTAGTTATAACAGCATCATAAATTTTTATATTTTTAAGTATCTCTTCTCTTTCCACTTTACTGCCATTTACTGCCGCAACCTTCATATCTGGAGCAAAATTTTCAAATTCCTGCTTCCAATTGTATACAAGTGAAGTTGGGACTACAATTAAAGACTTTTTTCCTAAATTGGACAATAAAAATGCAATGGTTTGAAAGGTTTTTCCAAGTCCCATTTCATCTCCCAGTATCCCTCCAAAGCCAAGATAATCAAGAGTTTTAAACCAGTTAAATCCCACCTGTTGATATTTTCTTAAACTGCCCTTTAAATTTTTAGGAACTTTAAAAGTCAATTCATCTATATTTTTGAGCTTATTTCTTATTTTTTTAAGTTCACTTTTACCTTTAATGTATCTAATTTTATTTTCTTCAAGATATTCGTAAGCGTATATTCCTTTGCTCTTAGATATTTCTATGTGATTATCCTTCACTTCTTTTGGCGAAACCGCATCTAGAAGCTTTAGAAATTTTTTTTAGTTCAAGCTGGTCCAAGTCCAAAAATTCACCATTTTTAAGCCTATAATATTTAATATTATCCCTAAAAGCCCTAAGTATTGCTGTTGTTTCTGCTGGAGATACATCATCTATTTTAAACTCCATTTCAAAATAATTGTACTTTCCCGTTCTTATGTCTCCAACTATGCTTTTAGAATTGATATTTTTTATTCCTTTAAAAATTTTCAGAATAAAAATACCTCTCCTAGCCTTTGAAGCCTATCTATTTCGGTTTTAAAAAATCTAAAGATATAATCATCGCCCCATTTAAGATGAAATTTATTCTTTTCTCTTTCAAAACCAAGTGCCCTTATAGTTTCTAAAACCTCAGTTTCCTTTTTAGAATCCCTATATATAACTTTTTCTGTGCAGTCCTCAAATATGTTAAATTCAAATTCTCCATATTTAACCTTTGCAGTAAGTACCACATCTTTTCCCGATTTATCAAAGTAAAATTTAAATTCACTTTTTGCCATGACCACTTTACTTCTTACATTTTTAGATAAATTTATATTTTGAGATAATAAACTTAACTTAGGAATAAGCTTTCTGAGCACTGTATCTTCTCTTGCTGCTGGAAGCATTATAGAGTTCACCTTATTAAACACACGAAAATAAGGTTCTAATTTTTCACAGTATTCATAACTTGGAATGTATATGTTAAGTCCATATAAAAATGCCGTACCTTTTGAATTTAAAGTCAGAGGCATCCCTCCTTGCATTGCTAAAATATACTCACCGTTTTTATCCTTTAATTCAAAAGGCAAATCTGGATTATCTTCTATTATCTCAACTTCAATGGTTCTAAACTTAAAACCTTCATTTAAATAAACTCTATGCTCCTTTATAGTTTCAAAAAATTCTCTTGCTAGATAATCTGGTATATGTACGTATTTTCCATCAATAGCAGGCTTTTTATTTCTACTTTTATATCCAGAACCTTCATCAATGTTTACAAGCATTTGAATAAAGTCTATAAGCTTCTTATCCTTTGTAGCTAGTTTTTGCTTCTTCAAATTTAATGTAAGATTTTTGCCATAAGTTATTGGGACATTGTGATAAATAGCTGCAACAAAACTATTTATATCCTTTAATACATACAAGGTACCAGAGCTCATTGAGGCAAGCCCTATTTTTAGTTCAAAAGAAAGCTGGCTATTCCATTCATTTCTATTTATATAAACCTCTATTTTTAAATCTTCTTTTCCCTCTTCATCACCCAAAAGTATGCTAAGTGTATCATCCAAATTTTCGGTTTTAGGTACAGATTTCTTTTTAAATGCAGGCTGCCGAGCAAGTTCATCTAAAGACTTATAAAAAGTTGCAGCAAGGTGTTTACAGCAGTAATTATCCTTTTTACCTTCATTATTTTCATAATCTGGACAAGTACAGTAGGTTGATATTATCTTCTTACTTAAAGCATCTATTTCTATTTTTGTATTATATTCATTAAAAAGGCTTTCCGATATAACCTTTCCACTTACATATATTAAGTCATCTTCATCGTGAATATCTAAAGCCGAAACCAAATCGTTATTTAAAACTCTAATTCCCTTAGTTCCATTTTTTCCACTAGTTTGTGTGTTAAACATCTGGAGCAGTTCATTTTTGTTCATTGTTTTCTCCTTGATAATAGGTATTTGTAATATATTATTATAGCACAAAACAAACTACTTCACTAAAATCCAAGGTAGAGAATATAGATATTTTAGGGAGACCTAGTACATCTGGACTAACTTTGGCTGCTATGTTCTCCTATGAATCTATGGATCAACAGGGTTATACATTAAATCTAGGAGAAACTGTCATTCTTCCTAGCGAGATATATAGATTTTCTGTTATACTCCAAAATCAAGGTATAATTGTAACTGCTTTGCATAATCATTGGTTATTTGATAATCCAAGAATTATGTATATTCATTTTGAGTCAATAGAGCCCCCTTTATCTTTTGCTAGGAAAGTTGCTAAGGCATTTCAACCTTTAACTTAATATCACAATAATATAAGTATTGTTCTTATAAGGCGTATCAATGGTTGATACGCCTTTTGTTATATTAAAATCATCTTTAATTTTAATGTGATAAATACATTATGCAATGAAGAATAAGTAATAGATAAATATTTCCTTATATATTTATTTTATAAACATCTTGCATTATTTTTCGACATAATTTATAATGATAATCAGGTGTAATTGAGAAATATTATCATCAATATTGAAGTAAATTTAATTTTTATAATAAATGCAAATAAAAATTACCATATACTTCATTGTGAAATATTTTATATATACTAAAAAATAAAATTACAAAAGATAAGGAGTGACAATTGTTGCGTAAGTTATTTACATTGTTATTGGTAATATTTTTGATGTTACCAATGTTTACAGTTAAAGTATTAGCAGCAGATGCGAAGGCAAATTTGTCTAAGAGCAATGAATTTATTGAAAAATCACTTAAAGCTGTAAAAGCAGATGATTTTTCTAAAGGAAAGGATTTTTATGAGGAATATAATCAAGCTTGGATTGAACTTGAAGATGGAGTTAAGGAACAATCAAAACAAGCTTATGGAGATATTGAAGGCAAAATGGGAATGGTTAGATTTTTGTTTTCTCAAGACTCTGTGAAAAAAGATAAAATCATAAGTGCTTTAGAGGATTTAGAAAAAACTAATAAAGCGTTTATAGAAGGAAAAAGTACTAGCCAAGAAACAAAAACAAAAGATGAAACGATAACCATAAAAAATTTGGTAGAGCTTTTAAAAAAAGCAAAGAGTCAGATTGAAAGTGGAAATAATGATGAAGCTGTTAGAACTATGGATACTTTTAGTTCATCTTGGCTTGATGTAGAAGGTGTAGTTTTAACGAAATCAAAGACTGTATATGATGACGCTGAAAGAGATATGGTTAGTGCAAAAGCTTATCTTACAGTAGATCCAATTCAAAAAGATAAGGCAGTAAAGGTTATTGATAGAATGTATGGATACCTATCTTTATTAGATGGAAATACATCATACGGTATAGTAGATGTAATTACAATTATACTTCGTGAAGGTTTAGAAGCGCTTTTAGTTGTAATTGCTTTACTAGGTTTTCTAAAGAAATCAAACCAAGAAGATAAGAAAAATTGGATATATGGCGGAGTAGTAATTGGAAGTATAGTAAGTGTTATACTAGCTGTTTTAGTTAAGCTTTTATTTACATCAGGAACTTTTGGAAATAATAATTTCTTAATATCAGGCTGGACAGGTGTCTTTGCAGCTGTAATGCTTATTTATGTGAGTTATTGGTTACATAGTAAATCAAGTGTAGATTCACGTAACCAGGGTATACAAAATAAAAGCTATAAATCATTAGCTAATGGCAGTCTGTTCTCTTTAGGATTTTTAGCATTCCTAGCAGTCTTTAGAGAAGGAACCGAAGTAGTACTTTTCTATATTGGAATGGCATCTTCAATTAAACTAACGGATTTATTTTTAGGCATAGCATTAGGATTTGCAACATTAATAATTATAGCCGTATTAATGCTAAAGATTGGTTTACGTATACCAATGAAACCATTCTTCCTTGTATCTAGTCTTTTAGTTTTTTATTTAGGATTAAAGTTTACAGGCATGGGAATTAATGGTCTTCAACTGGCTGGTGTATTAAGAGCAACATCAAGTGATTCATTGCCAACAATATCTGCTTTAGCGGTATATCCCACTTGGCAAGGAGTAATACCTCAAGCAGTATTAGTTGTCATAGCAATACTTGTAACATTGCATAAAAAATTAAAAAGAAATTAGCAGGAGGAGCTATTTATGAAATCAGTAAGAAACTTAGTATTAGCAGCAGTATTAGGAACAGCAATTACAGTAACAGGTTGTGGAGTACAAAAAACTGAGCAAACTAAATCAACAGATAGTACAGCACAAACAGTATCCCAAGAGACGAAGACCTTTACTATGAACGATGCAAGTAACAATATGAGAAATATTCTTAAAGATATAAAAACTCAAGTTTCTAATAACAATGAAGATAAAGTTAGTGAAGATGGTACAAAATTACAAGAATCTTGGAAGGAATTTGAGGAGAAATTTGAAGAAGATTTAAAGGATAAGTATTTAGATTTATATGTTAAGATTGAAGATCCGCTAGAAGTTATTGAAGCAGCATCTAAGGTTAAACCTCTAGATACAAAAGTTTTAAATGAATCAATAGACAAACTAGATGTAGAATTAGTAAAGTTACAAAAAAGTGCTGCAACTGCAACTGGTCTTGATAATATGAGAACTACATTAAAAGAAATAAATTCAGAGTTAAATAACAAAGAAGAAGCTAAAGCTGTTAAGACATCTGAAAAATTAGAAAAAAATTGGGAACCAATTGAAGATGAAATAAAAGATAGCTATAAAGACCTTTATGAAAAAGTTGAATCACCATTAGGAGTTATTAATGCAGGTGTAAAAGTAAATCCTCTTGATAAAAAATCATTAACTGCTTCAATTGATGAATTAGATAAGACATTAGAGCAATTGCAAAAATCTATTGCTTTCTCAACAGCTCCGCAAGATATGAAAACAGCTTTAGCTAAAATAAAAAAATTCACATCACCTGTTGATAAAGAAAAAATCACAAAATATACTGCAAGATTAGAAAAATATTGGAGTACAAGTGAGGATATTGTAAAACAAAAGGATGCTAAACTTTATGAAAGAATCGAAGTACCTATGGGAGCAATACAATCATCTGCAAAAGCAAATCCAGTAGATACAAATACAATAACATCAGCAGCAGTAGAATTAGATAACTTATTAACTGAAATGAAAAACTTGAAATAGATTTTAAGAGTGTAAAATAGTCTGTGTTCCCTTCATAAAGATGATATAATAAATTATCTAAATGAAGGGAACACAGACTATATCTTTTTCTAAAGATAAACCATCTTGAAGCTTGAAATTTATTTGTACCAAAATGCCGTCTTCTGGGCATTAAATGCTAAGGCAAATACCTTGACAAAAATTTTTCTGCTAAATGATCATTAATCCTATAAATTAAATAATTGTTAATCAATGGTGTGTTAAAATCTATTAAGGGAATTGAAATTAAAGAATGATTCTCTATATACAATTTTGCAATACTTTTAGGTAAAAAACTATACCCAATACCGTTAAGTAAATATTGCACTAGTTTTGTGCTATTATCAATCTCAAATCTAAATTGATAATAAGGAGGAAATAATGAGCGTATGAATTGTCCTGTTTCCTGTAATGCAAGATCAGACATTAGGTAATTTATTTTCAACAAATCTTTTTTATATATGCCACTTGTAAATTCAATATTTTTAGGACTAGTAACCAAAATCAACTCATCTACAGCAAAATTTATACATTGATACCCATACTTATCATAAGATGTATATGAGAAAACTATGTCAAGCATTTGATCTTCTAACATTTGAAGTAAATCCTGTGAATGATTCAGCATTATTTTGATTGAAGTATCCTGATTTGAAATCAAAAAAGATTGAATAATGGGATATAAATGACATTCATAAATAGTATTAGCACTTCCAATTCTAATTATATTTTTATAAAAATTTGTTTCATTTATTTTTTGTACAGCACTTTCCTCCAATTCTAAAATTCTCTTTGCATAACTTTCGAACAAAGCACCTTCTTGGGTAAGGTGAATATGTTTTTTATCTCGAACAAATAATTTTTTACCAATCTCCCTTTCCAATTCTGCAATACGATTTGTAACAGTTGATTGTGCTACAAATAGTTTTTCAGATGTAATAGTAAAGTTTTTAAATTTTGAAAGCAGAATGAATGTACGTAAATTTTGTGTATCCATTTTAAAACTCCTTTTATAATTCGAAAAACAAATTAATATTCTCAATAACATCTATTTAACAAATAGTAGCATATGTAATATAATAAATCAATGAAGTATTAAAAAGGGGATGTATTTATTGAAAAGAATACACAAAAACAAATGTAATAAATGGTTTATTTTCGCTGTAACTAGTATGGCAAATCTGGTTGTATCATTTTCTATAAATAGCTTGAATCTTGCTCTTCCAATATTAGCAAAAGAATTTGGCGCAAATCAAAATAGTATAAGTTGGTTATCTTTAGTATATTCACTAATACCATGCTGCACTTTATTAATTTTTGGAAGAACCGCAGAGCTTTATGGATATAAAAATCAATTTAAAATTGGTTTTTTCTTTTTTGGCATAATATGTACAATAACTCCCATATTATCAGTAAATTTGAGTTTATTAATATTTTTTAGATGTTTTCAGGGAATCGGATATAGCATTATGATTTCTATTACTCAAGCAATTATCAGTCGAACTTTTGATTCAGCTGATCGTGGTAAGGCTCTTGGTATTAATTCTGTGTTTATTTCTATAGGATTAGCGGCAGGTCCTACTATTGGTGGATTTTTATTAACTCATTTTTCATGGCATTCAATTTTTTATTTTAATGTACCATTCTGCATTTTAGGTTTTATTTTAACATGTGTTGTTATGGACGATGATAGAAATGAAAATTCTAAAAGAAAAAATATGGACTGGCTCGGTGCAATTTTATTTGCAACATCAGTAGGCATCTTTTCAATTGGATTTAATTTTAGTAGCAGTTGGGGATTGATGTCAATTTATTTTTTAGGTTGTATGATTTTTAGTATCTTAACCTTAAATTTACTTATAATTCATGAAAAACGTGTAGAGTCACCTTTAATTTATTTAAGTCTATTTAAAAATAAAATATTCTCCATGGCAAATGTAGTTTGTATGCTTTCATATATGGTGCAGCAGTTGATTACTTATTTAGTACCATTTTATTTAATAGATATACTAAAGTTACCATCAGATCAATCTGGAATGATAATGCTAGCATCTCCAATTATGATGATGGTTATGTCCCCTTTGGAGGAAGTCTTACTGATAAACGTGGTACACGATTACCCGCAGGTATTGGTTTGGTTTTTATATGCGTTAGTTGTGTTATTATGAGTTCATTAAAGCAATCATCTAGTTATATTATGGTGATTTTCACATTGCTCCTTATGGGAATAGGGAATGGTCTTAGTGTTTCATCTATAAATACTGCTATTTTAAATTCAGCTCCTAGAAAAAATGCAGGTATTGCTTCTGGAATGTTAGCAACTATGCGTAATCTAGGACAAGTTTTAGGAGTTGCTTGCAGTACTGTGATTTTAACATGCCGACAACTATTCTACAACAAATCTACAAATTTGAATCATAAAGAAATTTATCTACTTGCACAAAGAGATACCTATTATTTTGGAATTTTAATTTTAATAGTAGCAATTATTATTGTATTTCTACTTCCTCATTCACGTATAAATGAAATGTGCATAGATAATAAGGCTTAAAAGAAATAATTGAAGAAAATTCTTAACTAATTTTAGATGAAGTTAATAAAGAAGAACCCAAATCTCAAATAATAAAATTACTATATACTTTCATGAAATTTCTGTATGAAAATATATAATAATATAACTTTATATATTATGGTATTTTTTAACAAGTTATATAAATTACCTTTTTAAACAAAAGCCAAAGCCTATCTGCATTTGAACTTAAAATTCTCATAAAAAAGGAGCTATAGATTAGTTCTATAGCTCACAAATTATTTATTCATTTTTAGCTAAATAATAAAGCGTTCTAACTCCTACACCTGTTCCACCTTTTGAAAAATAGCCTTCTTTATTGTCTCTCCATGCTGTTCCTGCTATATCTAGATGAAGCCATGGTTTTTTCTTTACAAATTCGCCTATAAATAGTCCTGCTGTTATTGTTCCTGCAAATTTGCCTCCAACATTTTTAAGGTCAGCTATATCAGATTTTATAAGCTCTTTGTATTCATCAAAAGCTGGAAGCATCCATACTTTTTCTCCAGACTTATAAGAAGCATTTTCAAGTTCATTATAAAAATCCTTATCATTAGTTACAACAGCTGTAGTAGTTATACCCAATGCAGTTAAGGCTGCTCCCGTAAGCGTTGCTATATCAATAATCTTAGTAACATTTTCCCTTGAAACTGCATAATAGACAGCATCAGCAAGAGTAAGTCTTCCTTCTGCATCTGTACTTAAAACCTCAATGCTTTTTTCAGCCATAGAACTAATAATATCTCCTGGTTTATACGCTCCTCCAGAAATAAGATTTTCACAAGCTGCAACTACTGCTATAACATTTACTTTAAGCTTTCTTTTAGCTACTGCGCTTATTGCTCCTATAACTGCTGCTCCGCCACCCATATCTGATTTCATTGTTACCATTCCACTATTAGTTTTTATGGAATATCCACCAGAATCATAAGTAAGCCCCTTTCCTACAAAACCCAATATTTCTTTGCTATCTTTGTCGCCAAAATACCTCATTACTATAAGTTTTGGAGAATTTTCTGAGCCAGCAGTTACAGACAAAAATGCCTTCATATTAAGTTCTTCAATTTGAGCTTTATCAAATACCTCTACTTCAAAACCACACTTTCTACCTGCATCACTAGCTGCTTCTGCAAGAGCCTTCGGTGTCATAATATTAGCTGGTTCATTTACAAGATCCCTAGCAAATAAAGTCGTTTCAATTAAAGTGGCAGCTTCTGCAATGTACTCTTTAACCTCTTTTCCCTTTTCTGAAGAAGGCACATTTCCTATGCATATTTCTATATCCTTTTGCTCTTTTTTATCACTTTTATATTTATTGAATTTATAGTCTCCAAAACCAATGCCTTCTATCATAGCATTTACTAACTCATTAAAGCCTAATCCTTCAACATATATAGAGTTTACATATACTTTTTCTACTTTAAGTTTTCTGCATTTCTTAATTACTGTTGAAAAGGCAACTCTTATTTTTTCACTTGTTACCTCTTTTTCCTTACCAAGTCCAATAAACACTAAGTTTTGGTAATTATCATCTTTTAAACAAGACAAAGTAAATATTTCGTTAAACTCTGCTTTGAATCTTTCAGTGTCAAACAAATGCCTAACTGTATTTTCAAAACCTTTTGCTTTATCAAAAATTTTTGTATGTTACAGGAACTATAACTGCATCCGCTGTTCCAATTTTTATTGTATTAACTCCAAATTTCATACGTTTTTCCCCTTTCTTTAAATTAAATTTCAATTAATAATCTTTCCATAAATGCCATTGAGTTAATCATATAATCCTTAGAATCCATTAACAACATAAATTTTTATTGATATTCCTTTAAAGCATAATCTAGTACTTAAGAAAAGTAATAATAAATTTACTTCCAATTTTAAGCTTACTTTGTACCTCAATTATACCATTATGTGCTTCAATTATGGACTTTGAAAGAGATAACCCTATTCCTACCGAATTGCTGCTTGAATTTTTCGCCTTATAAAATCTTTTAAATACATTGGGTAAATCAGCTTTACTTATACCTTCCCCTGTATCAACTATTTCAATTCTTACATAAATAGAGTTCTCTATTATGTCAATTTTTATTTCTCCACCACCTGGTGTATGCTCTATATCATTTTTAATTATATTGATAAAAGCTTCCTCCATCCATCTTCTATCATGCTCAAAATTTATATCATCTGTTTTCTTGAAAATCACAGAAACCTTTGCTTCACCTGCTTTTTCTCTAAGCGCATCAATTGAATTTTCAATAGTTTCATTTAAGCTTATACTTTCTTTTGAAAACTCTATTGCTCTGGCATCTAACCTTGCAAGCTTTAATATACTTTTTATAAGCCAATCCATTCTGTACAGCTGTTTTTTATTGTTTTCCAGAAATAACTGTCTTTTTTTCTTTTGAAAGTTCCTTGGTAAGTAAAATATCATTGTATAAAATCATTGATGAAAGTGGAGTTTTTAATTGATGAGATATATCTGACAACAAATTAACTAAAAATTGTTTTTCTTTATTTAACGAATCGATATTATTTCTTATTACCCCCTTCATAGAGTTGAAAGAATTTGCAAGTTTTGAAAAATCCCCTTCTTTATCTTCATCTATTGCAATATCATACTGACCTTCTATTACCTTCTTAGCTGCTTTTGTAATTTTTCGTATTCTTTCATAAAAATAAGCATACTCAAAATAGTTAATAAGAAAAAGCAATGCTGACATAATAAAAAATAAAATAATAATACAATATATATTATTTAAAATAGCTTTATTAACATAAGGAAAAAGCCTATCTTCTAAATCCTTAGTAAGTCCATATTGCTTAAGAATTTTTATTCCACTTTCTGCATCTTTGGTTTGAGCTTCTTTTGTTACTGATGGAATTATATATTGCAGTAATTCAGGATTTTTTTCATTTATTTTTTCAGTTATAACTCCAATACTCTTTATATATCCCTCTTTTAAATTATCATTATTTATTTTTATTATAGCTAAAGTGGTAATTAAAAATATACAGTTTATAAAAAGAAGAATAATTGAGCTTTTTTTTTTAATTCCGGATTTACAAAATACTTTCCCATTTCATCTACTCCTTAGCAACTGGCTTATTCCACATGTACCCTAAGCCTCTTTTAGTTATTATATACTTAGGTTCTTTGTCATTTCTCTCTATTTTTTCTCTAATTCTCTTAATATAAACAGAAAGTGTATTTTCGTCAAAAAAAACCTCCTCATCTTCTGTAAGTTCTTTCAGTATTTCGCTTCTTTTAAGAAGTGTGTTGGGCTTATTCATGAATATTAAAAGTAGTTTATATTCCTGAGCAGTAAGTGTAATTTTATTTTCACCTTTATTAACGGCAGCTGTAGATACGTCCACAGTAATATCGCCACTAGTGAGTTTATTCTTATTAGTATGATTTTTATTATTTCTTCTTATTAATACTTTAATCCTAGACAAAAATTCCCTCACTCCAAAGGGTTTTGTCATGTAGTCATCTCCACCAATTTCTAATCCAAGCACTATATTAACTTCTTCATCTAGAGCAGTAAGAAACATTATTGGCACTTCACTTTTCGTTCTTATATATTTACATAAAGAATATCCACTTCCATCTGGTAAACTTACATCTAAAATAATCAATTCTAACGCTTCAGTTTCAAATATACTTTTTCCTTCTTTAAGGGTTCCTGCCCTAAAAACTTTATATCCTTCTTCTTGAAGTGTAAATTCTATTCCAAGTGCTAAAGCCTCATCATCCTCTACTAATAGTATTTTAAACATTTTAACCACCTCAAATTTAAAGTAAAGACTACAGTTTTTCCTAATTTAGATTATAACATAAGAAGTGTCCCATTTATTCTTTTAAATGAAACACTCCCTATTATTTAACTGTCTTCTCTTATTGTCTCTATTATATTTTCTCTGTTTATTCTTGCCAGTGGTGAAAGTACAGATAGATACCCTATTATTATTGCTGCCAAACCCGCTATCCCAATCGCTGTCCAAGGTATACTCCACTGAGATTCCTGTATCCCACTCATACCTTTATACATAAGATACGAAAGTCCACATGATATTACTGAACCGTATACAGTACCAACTACTCCATATAAGATTCCTTCTAATACAATCATTTTCTTAAGTCCCTTTTGTGTAAAACCTATAGCCTTCAAAGCTGCAAATTCTCTTTTCCTTAAAATTATATTTGTAGTTAAAGTGTTTACTATATTTACACTTCCTATTAAAGATACTACAATTACAAAGCCATATATCAATATTTTAACCATTAACGATGCAGAACCTACTTCTCTGTTCATGTCTATATAGTTTATAACCTGCAAATTTGGATTACTTGCTACTACATTTTGAATTTGAGTTTTAGCTTCTTCTTCTGACTTTACATCCTTTAATTCAATATTTAGCGCCACAGGTTTAATGCTATTAGCACCTGTTAAGTTTTTTAACACTTTTTCAGTTGTTATAAGCTTTACTCCCTTACAGGCTAAATCAGGTTCAAATGGGTCATCATTTAAAACCGCAGTTACTTTAGCCTTCTTTGTTGATCCAATTCCTTTTTCATTGTTTATATATTTTAGATCTATTTCATCTCCAGGCTTTATATCTAAAACTTTTCCTTTATAGTTTTTCTTAGTTTTTTGATTTAATATAATATTTTTGTTTATAACGATAACTCCATTTTCATTATTTACATCAATGCTGCCTTTCTCTAGATAATTTTTAGCTGCTTCCATGGAATTATCATCATATATAGATACAGTTCCCTGCTCAAGTACTGTTTTTTCCTTACCATTTAACTCTTCTCTCTCATAGAACTTTCCAAGATCTTTAACATCATCTATTTCTTTATTAGTGTCTACATATTCCTTAAAAACTGACTTATCATATACTTTGTAAACTTTTTTTTACGACGCTTAAACCATTAATAGAATTTATAATATCATCATCTATAGTCTTTCCTGTAGAATTCTTGCCATTTTCCTCAACAGAAAAATGAATTTTGCTTAACTCATTTGAGGTGCTATTAAAATTCAAAGCCATATCCATAAAAGATTTAAAAGTTACAAATAAAACCACACTTATTACTATAGAAAATACTGTTATTCTGTACCTTTTCTTATTTCGTTTGATATTTTTTGATGCCAAATTGCCTTCGAAACCAAAAATCGTCTTTAATATTGTGCTTTTTCTTCTTTTTATTTTTTCTTTCGTTATAGATGCTTTACTACTTATTGCAACAAGTGGTGAAATTCTTCCTGCAAAGTATGCTGGAAGCAGGGCTGATAAATAAACAGAGATAATTCCTATTACTGCACTTATTAATATTACTGATGGAGATATAGAAATTTTCATCAATGTAAAATTATCTGCACCTATTAATTTAAATGCGATACTAATACCATTAATAGCTATAATTCCACATATTAATCCAATTGGTATAGAAATTACAGCTAAAATAGAGGCTTCTCTTAAAACAATAACCCTAAGCTGCCTTGGTGTCATACCCACAGCTCTTAAAAGCCCAAATTGCTTTATTCTTTCCACAACACTTATTTGAAATGAATTATATATTACAGCAATTGTTGCAATTAGTACTATTCCAATAATTACAGCAACAACGCTATACATAGCCTTAGTATTTGCATCGTCTCCTCCCCCTCTAAATCAACAACATGCCTATTATCTATAACTGCTTTCTTAGTTCCCAAACTTTTTAATTCATTAACTGCTTTTTTTAGGTTAGCTTTAGAATTTATTCTTACAAGTAACGTTGCTTTACTTATATCTATATTATTACTTTTGCAAAGCATTATTCCTTTATTTTCATCCTGGCTTTGAGCATTATCCTGTAAAATTCCAACTAATTTATACTTTTTATTATTTAATTCTATTGTATCTCCAAGCTTAGCACCTTTTTTTAAATATTTCAAAATCCATTTTTCCACGGCAATTTCTTTTTCATTGTTTGGAAAGGTTCCACTTTTTAATTTATATGGTAAAAGTTCTAGCGCCCTATCCGTTGCTATATCTGGAACAATTGAAACTCCTTTTTCAAGCTTTATCTCTTTTCCTTGTTCAAAAAGTCCACTCATAGACACTTTAGGATTACCTTTTATCTTAGATAACAAATTATTATCTACCTTTTGGTATGCTACATGCCATGAACCATACTGACTTTCCATACTTTCTATTTCCGCCTTCTGTAGCCCTTTTAGAAAAAATCCTATAGAAGAAATCAATGCCACAGATAAAATTATACCAATAATAGTAAGTATACTTCTCCTTTTATTAGCTTTTAGATACCTTCCCGTAAGCTGCTTATAACCGCTAATCATTACTTTCTATCTCTCCCCTCTAATTATTCTTTAAATACTCGTCTGAGACTATTTCACCATCTTGAATAGTAATAATCCTATCCGATAAAGCTGCTATATTTACATCATGGGTAATTAATACTAAAGTTTGGTTGTATTTTTTTGCTGTAAATTTAAGCAGTTCTATCACTTCTCTTGAATTTTTGCTATCCAAATTTCCTGTAGGTTCATCTGCAAATATTATAGACGGCTTATTCAAAAGCGCTCTTCCTATTGACACCCTCTGCTGTTGTCCTCCTGAAAGTTCCGAAGGCAAATGATTTTTTCTTTCCTTTAATCCAAGCACATCAATAATTTCATCTAAATATGCCTTATCTACCTTATCATTATCCATTAGTGCTGGAAGAGCTATATTTTCTTCTACATCTAAAACCGGTATAAGATTAAAAAACTGAAATATAAAACCTATCTTTCTCCTTCTAAAAATCGCCAATCTCTCTTCCTTATAATCATAAATATTTTCACCATCAATAATGACTCTACCATTAGTTGGTCTATCAAGCCCTCCAAGCAAATGCAAAAGCGTACTTTTTCCTGAACCTGATGCACCAACAATAGAGCAAAATTCTCCTTTATTAACGGATAAGTTAACATTCTTAAGTGCCTCTACTTTATTTGCTCCTTTTCCATAAGTTTTGCTTAAATTTTCTACTTTTAAAATCTCCATATTTACTCTCCTCACATATTTTCAAAGCCGTTTTGTTTTTCTTTAATTTTAGGATATATTTTAAATAAGTATTAATTTTTACACTTATTAAAACATAACTTGGTTTTATTATATACGCTGTGCACCCTTATCTCCATGACTTATGGCTTACAATAAAAAGTAGTTAACTTACTGGATTGTAAGATTATCAATTCTTTAGGTATGGAAAATAGATAATACTATTCCAAATATATATTTTAAGGAGCTATCGCACTAAAAAAATTGCGAAGCAATCATAATAGTGAAGGGTTTTAACTGGCTCTGCGCATTAAAAAACTAACTTTTTCATTTATATGAAAAAGTTAGTCTTTTAACGAGCAAAGTGAAGTTAAAAACCTTCACTTTAATTAGCTCGCAATTTTTTATATTTAGTGCGACAGCACCTTAAAGTTATTTTTGCTTCTTTTCTATAGATGTACAAATCACATTATTTCCGCACGTCTTTTTTAAATTTTAGAATGGCTTTTGCTATAGCCTCAGCACACTTAGCTTGTCCACTATCAGAAGATAAAAAACTACAATCATCTTTATTACTTAAATACCCAAGCTCTACCAGTGTAGATATAGCCTTATTATTTTTAAGCACGTATATTCCACGATTGCTTTTATACTTAACCTTGCGTTCCTTAGTATATTTTAACTGACAAAGTTCATTTTCAATATCTTTTGCTAACTCTTCATCCCTTGTATTAGGATAATTACACCATAATTCAATTCCCCTAATTGATTGATTAACAAAGTCATTACAATGAATGGAAACAAAAACATCAGCCTTATTATTACTTGAGATCTGTACTCTTTTTTGTAAATCTTGTATTTCACTTTTTCCTAAAACTGTCTTATCATCTTTACGGGTATATACGACTTTTATATTGCTCTTTTCCAGTGCTTGTCCGACTTTTAGTCCAACTTTAAGAGCTACGTCTTTTTCATATATGCCATTAATACCCTTAGCTCCATTATCATATGCTCCATGACCAGGATCAATACATACAACAAAATTTTGCTTTAATACCTTTAATGACTTTGATGACTCAGCTAATACTGAATTTTTATTTATTTTAATAGCCTTATGAATTTTATTAGTGCTTCTGACTTTACTGCTAAATAAATTAATCCCTCTATTATTAGTACTTAATAAAGATAATAAAAAAATCATCAATAAGCAAAAAGCCAAACTTCCAATTTTAATTTTATATATACTGTGCCTTTGATTCATTTAAAAACTCCCCTATCTTGTTAATTTGGAAGATCATCTAAAGTTTTAAATACATATCCCCTATTTTTCCATTCTTTAATTAAGCTATCTAAAATATTGGCATTGGTTTTAGACATTGCATGAAGTAAACAAATCATACCACCACGGGTATTTTTTAGAAGCATTTTCTTAGCCGCCTCTGGATCAGGCTGTTTATCTGCATTGTAGTCCTCATGTGCAAGAGTAAAAAATATAGATTTATACCCAAGCTTTTGAGTATAATAAAGTGATAACTCACTAAACGTACCCTCTGGCGGCCTAAAATATTTTGACATTTTACAGCCTGGGATACTGTTTACAGCTTTTTCTACTCCAGTAATTTCAGCATCAAAAGTAGTCTCATTCGTAAATGTAGGCATAGATTTATGATGTACAGAATGATTTCCTATTAGATGCCCCTCTTTAATCATCCTTTTTAATAAATCAGCATCTGCAACTCCTTTAAAACTGCCAGTTACAAACGGCTTAGTCACAAAAAAAGTAACATGAACATCATTTTTCTTTAGAGTATCTAAAATGCTGGGAGTATATCCATTTTCATATCCTTCATCAAAAGTAAGATAAATAACTTTTTTGAAGTATCTCCAAATCCATACCCTTTATATTTAGATAGCAACGCTGCGCTATCCCTTGCTGAATAAAGCCATGACCAAAATATAGCTTTAGTGCTAAGCGATGATGTATTAGATATCACTAATGGTGTAAATGTCTTTGGTGTAGATGTTACTTTCTTTGGCTCTGTTAATCTTTTATTATCAAGAGTTTTATTTATCCCCTTATTACTTGAAACAGACGTATGTTTATTATTTTTTGCTGCATTTTGATTTACTCCCATGCAGCCAGACAGGAGTGCAGTCAAGGCCATACATAAAATTATATTTTTTTTAAGCAATTTAATCCCTCCAAATGCATATAGCGACTATTGATATTATATACCTTAATAATATTTTAATTGTTACTAAATGGTTACCAATAGGTAACATATTAGGTTATATCTATCAATAAACTCATTTAACTATTTAACATAGATTCTCCTTCTTCCTTAATTTCTGCACACACAAAAAAAACCGCATCAGAAAAACTTAATGCTTATGCGGCTTAAACTTAAAACATAGTAATAAATTATCTTAAATACAACTTTGTTCACTAGCTGTAATACTTTTAACATTCAATTTATGATATGCTACATAATAAGCAATCATGAGTAATAACTCCGCTCCTGCCCAAGCAGATACTTCTGCAATACAAACTCCTAAAAAACCTAAGTACCTTGGTAAAATAATAGCTACAGATAATCTTATAACTAATTCAAGCACACCTGATATCATAGGAATCATGGTATTCCCCATTCCTTGTAGTGCAGAACGATATATGAATAACAAACCTAAATCCCATATAAGCAAGGACATAACAACTAAAAATTGTCCAGATACCTTAAATACTCCTATTTGATTTGATGCTACAAATAATGAGACAATTTGATGTCTAAAGAAAAATAAAAACAAACTAATAAAAATATTTACTGTCGTAGATACTTTAATACAATCTATAATTCCTATACGAATTCTATCGTACTTTTTAGCTCCTAAGTTTTGTCCTGTAAAAGTGGACATGGCAAAGCCAAAGGTAACCCCGGGTTGTTCTGCCAACGCCGCAATTTTCATAGCAGCAGTGTATCCTGCAACATATACTGAACCATAACCATTTACAATTGTTTGTAAAATCATGCCTCCAACCGCAGTAACAGAATTTTGAATTGCAGCTGGAATCCCTAAAATAAATAACTTCTTGCACACCTTAAGATTAAGCTTCCAATCCTTCTTTGCAATTTTAAGCATTTCATGTTTACGAACCACTCTATAACAAAGAATACATGATAAAACCTGTGCAATATCAGTTGAAATAGCCGATCCTGCAACACCCAATTTGAATCCCATAACGCACATAATATTTAACACTATATTAACTAGGGATGAAATAATCATTACATAAAAAGGTGTTTTGCTATCTCCAAACGCCCTTAAGATTGAAGAAAGCAAGTTGTAAAATATAGTTGCTATGATGCCTGCATAAATAATACTTATGTAAAGATTAGCATCCTTTATTATATCTGATGGCGTATTTAGTAATTTAAGAAGTGGCATTGAGGTTAACAAGCTTAAAATAGTTACAATAATAGCAATAAAAAGCGATAAATATACAGACATTGCAACTGTTTTCCTTACTCCAGCTTCATCACCCGCTCCAAATCTTTGAGATACCAATATGCCAAAACCATTTGCAAGTCCAATTATAAATCCAATAATCATAAAATTAATAGATCCCGTAGAACCAACAGCTGCAAGAGCATTAACGCCTATTCCCTTTCCTACTACAATACTATCTACCATACTATAAAATTGCTGAAATATGTTACCTATTAGCATTGGTGCAGAAAATTGAAGTATTAGCTTTGTTGGTTTTCCAATTGTCATATCTTTTGTCATTATAATAATTCTCCATTTTCACTTTAGTATTTACTACATTATTGTAACATATTTTTTAACTAATTCCTTTAATAAACACCTTTTTTCACTTTTTTATTAGTAATAAAACTTCCTATAAACCAAAGAGCTACAATCCAAACGAATAAATATATAAGTTCACCCTTAAACTTAAAAATGCTGCTTCCATTTTCTATTCCTTGGCTCATAGTCATGTATGCTTTTTGAGGTATTACATTGCATATGGTATCTAGAATTTTATTGCTTCCAGTGAAGGAAATAAAGCAGCCTGCAAGTATTGATGTTATCGTGTAAATACCAGTCGCTGCCATTTAGGTTTCTCTTTCAATAGCTGCTGTAAAAAATAAGGCAAGAGATGTAGAAAGTAAACTTAAAATTGCAATTAATACAGCAAGCATTGGAAGATCAAAGCCCATCGTTACTCCAAAACATACCTTTGTTATTACAATTGCAATATAGCTTGGAACATATAAACATACAAATGTAAATATTCCTTGTGCTAAAATATATTGTCTTTCACTTACTGGACCCGTTAAAATTCTTCTAAAGGTATTTAAAAGCTTGTCTTCTGAGAAAAGTAAAGTCAAAGCTACTCCCTGCATTAAAATAATCATTGTAACAAAGCCTAATATGTTAGTTCCAATTCCTCTTTGATTTTCTCTATCTTTTTCAGTTTCTGTAATTTTATCTGTTTTTAAAAATTGTTCTATTTTTTTCTTATCTTCTTTATTTTTTAAGGTAGTTATTTTATAGCTTTCATCGCTTTTTTCCTCTACAATAGCCGCATACTCACCAAGAAGCAATTTAGATTTTGCTGGTTTTTTAGTCATCACATCAATTTGAACCTTATCATTTTTAGGAAAAGCTTTGCTGCTGCTAGTTATTAATGCAATTTGAGCTTTAGGCTGTGCTTTTGCCGAAAATAGCACTCCAAGCCCGATCATAATTGGTACAACTATAATTGCTACTATAATAACAGCCTTCTGTGCCATGATTCTTCTAAAATTATTCTTTAATAAATTAATTAAATTCATTATACATATTCCTCCGGTTTAAAAATAATTTGACATAGAATAATGCAGATTATTGCTGCAAGCAATGTTATAACTATGGTTGGCAAATATATGCTAAAGTTATTATCATAAATTACTTGAAAAGCACACTGCGTAATCCATCTTAGAGGTGATATATTAGATAATGCCTCTACGGTTTTCCCTAGGCTTGCTATAGGAAAAAATACACCGCCCAAAAATACAAATATTAAAATAGGAATTTGCATTACTCCATTTGCTCCTTGTTCACTTTTAAAAATGCAGCAAAATAGTACACCTAAGCAGCTGCCAAAAAATCCTAGTGCATTTATTAACAGTAAAATATATAAAATATTTTTTCCTCCAAAATTGATGTGAAAAAGATATTGTTCACCAAGCATTATAAGACTATAACAAACTGCACCAACAATATAACTAACTATAATTTTAGATAAATATATTTCTGTTTTAGAAACAGGTGCATATACAATTCTTGTATTTCCCTTTCTCACGGTTTCTTCCATAAATACATTTGTTGCCGTCATAGAAAGCATCATACCCATAAAAATCATAAGTGTAATTCCATAATAGTCATAAGAAGTTACATTTTCCGAACCATAACCTTCCTTTGCAATAAAACCTATAGTTCCAAGCAATATTATAGGAAGTAAAGTATTTATAATTAATAGCATTGGATTTCTGAGAGTATTCTTAATATCAAATTTAACTATATTTATAAAATTCATGTTTCCACCCCTAATCTCTTAATTTTTTTCCTGTTAGTTCTAGAAATACAGTTTCTAAAGAGGCTTCTGTACTTGTCATACCTTCAATGGTGCAATCTGTTTTAGTTATTTCTGATATTATTTTATTAAAGCTATTTTTAGATTTTTTGCAGTTATTTTTACTGAATTTTCTGATATTTTTGTTTTTAATACACCTTCTATTTTATCAAATTCATCATCTTTTAACTTACTTACATCGCTGACCTTAATAGAATAGGTTATCTGATCATCAACTTCTTTTTTAAGTTCCTCTTTGGTACCTTCTGCAATAATTTTCCCTTCATTCATAATTATAATTCTATCTGAAATTGCTTCTACCTCTTCCATGTAGTGTGTAGAATAAATTATAGTTGCTCCATTTTTCCTAAGCCTTTTAATAGATTCTAATATATGATTTCTCGATTGAGGATCAATGCCTACTGTTGGCTCATCCATAATAATAAGCTTTGGTTTATGCGCAATAGCACAAGCTATGTTAAGTCTTCTCTTCATTCCTCCTGAAAAAGTCTTTGGCTTGTCATCTTTCCTGTCATAAAGTGCTACTAATTCAAGTGCTTCTTTTACATTATCTTCAAGCTGTTTACCCTTTAATTTATATAAGCTTGCAAAGAATCGCACATTTGCTTCAGCGGAAATTTCCTCGTAAATAGCTAAATCCTGCGGAACTATTCCAATTCCATATTTTATAGTCTTTGCATCCCTTCTAAAGTCCTTTCCAAGTATATTTACCTCTCCGCTGTCCGCTTTTAGTATTGTAGCTAAAATATTAATAGTTGTACTTTTTCCTGCTCCATTTGGCCCAAGCAGACCAAGTATTTCACCTTCCTTCACCTGAAAACTTATTCCTTTAACACCTTTCTTGCCATCATAAATTTTTTCTAAATTCTTAACTGTAAGCGTATTATTCATTTTTATTTCCTCCATTTCTTATTCTTCCGAACTCTTTTAATAACTTTTCATTTTCCTTTTCTAGTTTCTTCTCTTCAATTCCTATATTTGCATTTGCATTTTCTTCAAAACCGTCCATTTCTTCACCATCAAATCGGTACATCTTCTTTAAAAGCATCCACAATATTTCCATTTCCTCTCTTGTAAGAGACTTTGAAAGTTCTGCAAAAAAGTATGTAGATTTTTTTCCGCTTTCTATAGTTGCCTCACGTCCTGCCTCTGTAACACTCACATTAACCGCCCGTTTATCACTTTCACTAGGCATCGTAATAACATAACCCTTATTCTCTAATATTGTTATAATTTGCTTTACACTTTGTTTAGTAGTCCCAAGCTTTTTAGCAATATTATTTAGTGTTGCTTTCCCTTCTGGTAAATGGTAAATTGCCATTATTGCCATGAGTTGCCTAGAAGACAATTTATCAAAATATTTAGCTTCATGCACCTGCATCTTATTTGTAAGAGAAAATATTGTTGTATAAATTTGCTGTATTAAAAATATTTCTCTGTAATTATCCATCTCTTCAAATTTACTCATAAAAATCCTCCTATAAAATAGTAAGCTTACTGTCTAAATTAATAGTATCATCTTAATTAATAAAAGTCAATATACTGTCAAATATTTTTATTGTTTTTCTTCATTCACTAATATACAGGCTATTTTTTACGTCTCAAAAATAAAGTTTGTGCATATAGTTCTAGCCAAAGCAATAAATTTGACTTTTTATATAGACAATGTATTTACTTTTATTATAAATCTGCGCAAAAATAAAGTCAGTATATTGTCTTTTTCTTTTTATGTAAACTAATAATAATTTTACGTGAATAATCATGACAATTTTGTGTTATCCTACTATAATATAGTAAAACTTAAATATGGAGTGATATCATTGAACGAAGGGCTTGTAGTATTTGTAAGAGCAATTATGGCTTTTTTATCATTATTGATATTTACTGAACTTCTGGGCAAGAAACAAATATCCCAACTTACCTCATTTGATTACATATTAGGAATTACCATTGGATCTATAGCAGGCAGCATGACAACTGATTTATCAAGCATGGCTTGGCCTCATTGGGTCGGACTTTTTACTTGGGTAGCTGCTGGATTAGCTATTGATTTTCTCACAACAAAATCAAGAACTGCAGCAAGATATATAGAAGGAGAACCAGTTATAATAATAATGAATGGTAAAATATTAGAAAAAAATATGCAAAAGTTAAGATACACTGCTGCAAATCTACAGCAGCAATTAAGATGCAAGAATATATTTGACATAAGCGAAGTTCATTTTGCAATATTAGAAGCAAACGGTGAGCTTTCTGTTTTAAAAAAACCTGGATTACAGCCTGCAACTGCAAACGATATGAATATCCCATCAACTAAAATTGGAATAGGTATAGATTTAATTTATGATGGCGTTGTTGTAGATTTAAATTTAAAACAAATTAATCGCAATCGCCAATGGCTTAAGTCAGAACTAAAGAAACAAGGCGTAAATGACCCTTCTGATGTTTTTTTAGCTACTTATGAAGCCTCAGATTCTCTATACATAGATAAATTTAAAGATAAAATACAAAAAAATCATGACTTTAAAGGTCCATATTAAAATTATACTCTAACTGAACTTCGCCTTATTTCAAACTTGAAAAATTGATGTATTCTTATAAAAGAAGGTGCAATAATGAAAAAATTATTTGCTATGTTAATTCCTATTTTAATCTTAATCTTTTTTATACTAATCATGCTTAGTGGTCCATTTCTTAAGAAACCTAGAGGAAGCTACGACGATGTCATAAAAAATATTGATATAACCACAAAAGCAGTATTATCAGAGAATTGGAAACTAGCAGAACAAAACACAAAAAAATTAGATTCTGCTTGGGAAATTGTTATTAAGAGAATTCAATTCAGCACTGAAAGAACTGAAATAAATAATATTTCTTTAAATATTGCCCGTCTTAAAGCCTCTATTGCTGCTAAAGATAAATCCTCAGCATTAATTGAATTAAGTTCGGCAAAAGAACATTGGAATGATCTAGGTAAATAAAATAATTGCGAATTAACAATGCTTCGTTGTATTAAAAAAATTCTATAAATCTAAAGTGAAAAAATGCAAATTGAAACATGTAAGTATTTTGTGATTTTTTCACCAAGATTTATTAGAGTTTTTTAAATTGTTACTTTGCAATTATCTCTATGCCATTTTCAGTTACAAGAACAGTATTTTCCCACTGTGCTGAAAGCGAGCCATCAGCTGTTAGAACAGTCCATCCATCGCTTTCATCTATAACTATTTCACGTCCTCCAGCATTTATCATTGGTTCAATTGTAAACACCATTCCAGGTGCCAAAACCATTCCAGTTCCCTTTTTTCCTACATGACAAACATAAGGATCTTCATGAATATCTATTCCAACTCCATGACCGCCAAATTCTCTAACTACTGAGCAACCTTCACTTTCTGCATACTCCTGAATTACAGCCCCTATATCTCCTAAAAATCCCCAAGGCTTAACTGCTTTAAGTCCTTTTTCTAAACACTCTTTAGTTACTTCAACTAGTTTTTTAGCTTCCTTACTTACCTCACCAATCATAAACATTCTTGATGCATCTGAATAGTATCCATTTAGTATAGTTGTCGCATCTACATTTACTATGTCTCCACTTTTAAGCACCACATCTTTATTTGGTATTCCATGACATACTACATTATTTATAGATGTGCAAATGCTTTTAGGATATCCTTCATAATTAAGAGTTGCTGGGATTCCTCCATTATCTACTGTGTATTCATATGCTAATTTGTCTATCTCTTCTGTTGTCATTCCCTCTTTAATATTCTCGCTAATTAAATCTAAAAGACCATTATTAATTATTGCACTTTTTCTTATTCCCTCAACTTGTTCTTTATTTTTTATCATTTTTCTCGTTGGTATTATGACTCCTTGTCTCTTTAAATTTTTTAACTTCTTATCAAATTCAAAGTGACAATTCTTATACTTTAATCCACTTCTGCACCAACATAAATCATTTCTACTTAATTTCATAATATTATCTCCATTATTCAATTTTTCCACCATGAAAAAAACATTCATAGGTCTTACTATTATTATAGTAAATTTCCTCATATCCTTGAAACCATTTAAAATCTCCGTTAATAATACAGTGATATTTATACTGCCCTCTTTGATATATAATTGGTCCGCGATAAGGATTAGCTTTAGTTACTAATCTCAATACTTCCTTTAAAAAATTTCCAGAAAATTCTTCACTTAAAACTCTTCCTGTATAATTCATGGCCCAAAAAGGAACATTATTTTTCCACAAAGCTTCTTCTCCTGAAAATTGTTCTCCACCTAAATATGTATCAATATATTTCAAATCGTCTTCTATATACTCAAGGTCATGGGAATTAGGCCTTGAAGGTTTAGTTTCATCGCCTTTTCCTGCATACGTTGATTTTTTAGCCCTTATTAAAAAATCTATTACCTTTTCATCAGTAAAACTAACTTTGTTCTCTTCTATATTTAAACGACAATTTTCCTCATAATCATTCACTAGTTCATCAATACTTACATTAAAGAACTCACTTAATGCAATTAATCTAGCAATATCAGGATATGACTGAGAAGCTTCCCACTTTGCAACTGCCTGCCTGGATACCCCTAAAACTTCAGCTAGCTTTTCCTGCGATAATCCCCTTGATTTTCTGAGTGCTTGCAGCTGTTTCTGAAAACTCATTTTTCTTCACCTCTAAAATCAGTATACTATTACTATCAGCATATTTCTACCAATTTAACATAACAACTCTGACAACTAGCAGTTGCATATCACTTAGTCTAACACAATTTTCCTTATGCTGTCTTCTGAAAGGCTATATTCATTTAAAAACTCTGTAATCTTTATTCCATTTTTATACAGCTTATATATTTCTAAGTTTCTTTGCCTTTATCTCCATTTTTCATATAAAAAATATATTTAATATTTTATAATTTTAGATATTAAGCTTTAGGAACTTCTTTTACATAGCGCCATGTTATTCCATCATCTTTTGATTGATACAAGGCCTTGCATCCTGCATTATAATCTCCATCGGATCCTTGTCCCACTAAAACATTAAGACTTCCATCTTTCTTATAAGGCATTCCAGGTAAATCAAAAGGATTATAAGTTTGACCATTATTTAACGATACTTTTACCTCTGGAAAATCAATCTTTTTGTAAGATATCCCTCCATCTTCTGTACGATATAATTGTCCATTACCTCCACCATTATAGGATAAGCATAAAAATCCAAGTTTATCATTCAAGAAAGTTATTCCAGCTGCCGAACCTATAACTCCTGAAAATGGATCCTCATTTATAGTTTTCCATGTGACTCCCCCATCAGTAGTTTTGTTTAGTGAATAAGCTCTATTTCCTAATGCTACTGCTGTTACTTTTAAACGATATCCAACCTTTTTGGATAAATAAAATTGATTTGTAGCATTATAAGACTCATCAGCAATATCATCTTTTCCCTTTGAAGATTGTGATGTTTTAGTATTATATATATTATCTACTAAATTATATCTTACAGGAGTATCTATACTCTCTTTCCCTGGCACAAATACAGAAACAATATATCCTATTATTTCTGAGTAGGCATTAACATTTGAATTCATATTTCTCTTTGAATCAATATAAACAATGCCATTTGTGTTATATCCAAAGCTTCGCTTGCCATAATAAAGAATGCCATATTGTTTTTCATTCCATCTGCTAACTGTCTTCTTAAGTGGAATTACCTTCATTGTCTCAATTAATGGTGCTAAAAGTTTATCCTTGCTATAATTCGCATTTACATAACCATTTAAAAGTACAGTTACATTTCCTGACTTAATGCTATCATAACTAATTAAATAACTCTGGAGCTTACCTTTATCATTTTTTCCATAAAGATATGTATCAAAAGATATAATTTTTCCGTTAGAATCAAATTTAAGACTAAAATTATTTGAAATATACAGCTTCTTAGGCATATTTACTTTAGAGTTGATATCTGTAAAAATCCCGTCTATGCCATCTTTATATATATTATCATGCTCAAGTTTTACAGTTCTTTTATTCTTTAAATCTTCTAAAACCCATGCTAGTTTTCCATTGTATTTTGTTCCACTATGATATATTTTTTACTCCATAAAAACATGTTATGAGAACTATTCCTATTATAACTACACAAATCCACTTAGTCTTACACTTCGAATAGAACTCACTTCTATCTAAACTTTGCTCTAGTGCAGCTTCTGGCTTTTTCACAGTTCTAATTATTAGAATTATAAACCAAGCCAAAAAGAATACCATGCACCCAAACAATATACTTATATTATTATTGATTCTTCCAAATCTACATAAAGTGTATAGTTCATAAAATGAAATCCAATATACTAATATAAATAATAAGTCGGCCGCCATTGATAAAACCAAATCTCTTTTTGTAACTTGCTTGTACCTTTTCATTTTTTCTTTTACTCCATCTCATTTTATTATATATAACAATTAAAGTATACAACAAATTTCCAAATATTGATATTTATTTGTTAGTTGTTTTATAAAAGTTTTAAATACTTTTTATTTCATCATTTTCCTAAAAAAATAACAAAAATCACGCCTATTGAAGTTTATATTTTTCTTGAATTACTCTCAAAAGGTTTCATTCATATGCAATTTTTTAATATATATAAATTTTTTTATTATGCCTAATTTTTTATGTAGTGTCAAATAAAAAAGTCTCTAGATATTTTTATATATACCTAAAGACCTTTTAATGCATCAACTAAGTGTATCATTAATATCTGACCTTATATAAATTTCGTCAAAGTCATGCTTTTCAGCGTTCATTTTAATGTTGATTAAATTTATATTTTTCAAATATTTTCAGTGGATAAAAACTAGTGAGTATCCATTTTTGTCTTATCTATTTTTTGCCCCATATAAGTTGAAATTTATTCATCTATTCCAGTTGTCTGATCCTGGTAAGTGACCAGTATGTGAATTAGATGAAAAAATACTTGCTGCAAAAATAGTCATTCCCAAAGTTGTAATTAGCGAAGCACATAAAATCGATGAAATCAAAAATTTTTTCATAAAAAATCCCCATATCGTTTTTGTAAATTATGTACATTAATTCATATGAATTCCATATTATCACTAAAATCAAAAATGTCAAATATATCCTGTATAACTTAAATAAATTTGTATTATATAGGATATAACTAATAAAAATAGCAAATTTCATGTTAAGTAAATTTTGTAATACATAATTTCATAAATTTTTATTAGTATTCTTTTAAAACATAACTAAATAATTATATTATTTTTACTTATGTACAACTATTGATTTTTCTCTCCACTTACCTTGTTTATAACGTACTACACTCGCAGTACCTGTAATAAGCCATGTAAGCCCTGTAGTGAGCCATACACTCCAAACTCCAAAAGCAGGAACCATAGCCAAAGCACTTGAAAACCCAACTCTTCCAATAACCTCTACAAAACCATTAATCATAGCATAAAATGCATCTCCTGTACCATTTAATAATCCCCTTGTAATATAAATCATTCCAAGTGGAAAATACATGCAACTAGTAATCTTAATTGCCTTAGCTCCAAGCGCTATTACAGCTTTATCATTAACAAATACTTGCATAATAGCATGTCCACCAAGTTGAGCTGCAATAAGTGCCACGATGCTAAACACAATCACTATTAAAATGCTTTTATGATATCCTTTTTTAACTCGCTCTAGTTTATTAGCTCCCATATTCTGTCCTGCAAAAGTAGACATTGCTGCACCTAAGGAATTAAAAGGCTGCTGTATAAGCTGCTCTACTCTACTTGTTGCGGTATAGGCAGCAACAGCTATCTCTCCAAAGTGATTTACAACTCCTTGCAATGCCACTAAAGACAAAGCAATCATAGAATTTTGTACTGCTACAGGAATACCAATCTTTATACATTTATTAATAATTGGCCAGCTTACCTCCCAATGTTTTCTTTTCAATTTGAAATACGGATTTTTTAATACTGCAAAGGCAGCACAGCCAAAAGCCGCAGTTCCTTGAGAAATTACAGTAGCATAAGCTGTCCCAACTACACCGAATCCAAATTTAAGAACAAAAATCAAATCTAAAACAACATTGATTGCGCAAGACGCAACTAAAAAAATTAGAGGTGTTTTTGAATCCCCTAAAGCTCTAAGTATCGCAGCTATAGCATTATATGCTGCCACTGCTATCATACCGCCAGATACAATTCTTAAAAATCTAGTAGCATCATCTAAAATTTCAGGTGGTGTCTGCATGATTTGTAAAACTAAACGTGCAAAAATAACAGCTAATATACTCATAACTATTCCTGCTGTTCCAATAACATAAATTGCATTGGTAATGGCTCTTTTAACATGTTCTTCTTGTTTAGCACCAAAGTACTGTGAAATAATGATTCCTATTCCAACCGATAACCCTAAACACACAGAAAAAAACAAAAAGTTTAAGGAACCAGTAGCACCAACTGCTGCCAAAGCATTAGCGCCAACATATTTTCCTACAACAATAGAATCAATTATATTATAAAACTGTTGAAAAATATTGCCGATAAGCATCGGCAGAGAAAACCTTATCAAAAGTGAAATTTCATTTCCTTGTGTCATATCATGTACATATTTTGTTGACATATCCCTTACCCCATACTTTCTAATTTATCTCTTAATCTTATTTTTGCTATATATTAACCTGCCACGTTCAATTATAATATATACTGCCAGTATATATCTAACAATTTTTAATTATTTATTATAATGTGTAAAATACACAAAATTCTACGTAATCTATAGTGCAATTTGCCATAATTTTATTTCATTATATATTTTTTGAAAGCAGCTTAAGACAAAATGTGGCTGTCCCACTAAAAAATTGCAAAACAATCATAATAGTGAAGTTACCCCCCTCTTCACTTTAATTAGTTCGTAATTTTTTATATCCAGTGTGACAGCCACATATTAATTTTTTATAAATAAAATTTTTTAATATTCCACTATATTTTGAGGCTCTCCGTCCATCCATTTAATTATATTATCAAACGTAATATGTGCCCTTCTTATCATGGCTTCTTTTGTCGCAAAACCAATATGAGGAGTGAGAACTGCGTTGTTTTCTTTAAGAATAGTATATTCCTTATCAAGAGGTGGTTCTACATCAAATACATCAATTCCAGCTCCTGCAATTTCCCCCTTACTTAAAGCTTCTGCTAAAGCATTATTATCTACAATTGGTCCTCTTGCTACATTTATTAATACAGCACTCTTCTTCATAATAGCAATTTTTTCTTTGCTTATTAAGCCTTTTGTATCATTGGTTTGTGGAAGATGGATTGATACAACATCACTTTGTGAAAGAAGCTCGTCTAAGCCTACGTATTTTACACCTATTTTTTTAAGTTCTTCTTTTTGACTTCTATTATATGCAATAACATTACATCCAAAAACTTTTGCAATTTTACATACCTGTGCACCTATGGCCCCTGTGCCAACAACACCAAAAGTTTTTCCACTTAAATCACTTTGAGAATATCCATCTTTAGTTTTCCCTTCCCTTGTAAGTTTATCAAGTGGAACTATATTTCTAAGTACAGATAGGGTTAGTCCAAAAGTAAGTTCAGCAACAGAACTAGTACTATAACCTGCAGCATTAGAAACTGTTACTTCTTTGCCTTTTAATGCTGCAAGTTCAACATGATCTACTCCTGTAAAGGCTATTGACATCATTTTAAGTTTAGCATCTGTATTTATTACTTCTGCTTTAAGAGGCATATTAGCTAAAACAATAACCTCCGCATCATTAACTCTTTCCTTTAAGGTTTTGGCATCTGTAACTTTATTATTGTAAATTACAAGCTCATTTCCCCTATCAGTAATAGGTTTTGCAATATCCCTGAGTTCTTTTTCAGAAAGTCCAAGTGGTTCAATAACCGAAATCTTCATACTATGTATCCCTCCATTATTTGCTCTGAATAATTTTACAATAAACTTAGTTATGTATTTTGTCAATTAAAAATTAATCTTAACTGTGCTCCTTACTTTCGTCCCTATTTTTCAAAATTTCTTCATAATTTTTCACTTCGCTTATTCTTGTACATCTTTCTTCAAATGGAATATCAATGGTCATATATTTCTTGATTTTTAAAGGTGGTCCTTCAAAAACATATATATTGTCAGCCATGTATGCAGCTTCAAAAGTATCATGAGTTGTATATATAAAAAGCTTGTTATTATATTTACAATGGTTAACTATAAAATTCATTAAGCTTGTTTTAAGTTCCATATCTAACCCCTTAAAAGGCTCATCCATAACTATAATATCTCCATTATAGGCAAGTGCCCTTGCTATTGACACTCTTTGTTTCATACCACCGCTGAGTTCCCTTGGAAAATTATTTTTAAACTTAGATAGTTTAACCAAATCTATATATTTTTCAGAAATTTTTTCAGCTTCTCTTTTACTATAATTACTTTCAAGAACAAACATAATATTTCCTTCAACACTTAGCCAAGGAAGTAGCCTATTTTCCTGAAAAACATATGAAAAGCTTTTATCTTCCATTCCTTCTATTTTGCCAGAATATGAAGTTATAATTCCTGTAATTATGTTTAATAAAGTTGATTTTCCACAGCCTGAAGGTCCAAAAATGCAATGAACTTTATCCGATGAAAAGCTCATATTAAAATTTTCAATTACTTTTAAATTGTTATATTTTTTTTAATGTCTTCAAGTTTTATCTCCAATACTTACTCATCACCCCTTTTAACATAATATATATACTTCGCACGTTAATATTTAAACTTATCCTTGAGCGTTAATTTAAATAAACTTTCAAGTGCGATACTAATAACTATAACAACAAAGGTCCACGCAAAAAGTTCATCTGAATCCATATATAATTTTGCATTGTACAGCTGCCCACCTATGCTATATTTAGGATTGCTTAAAACTTCTGCTGCAATACTTGCTTTCCATCCCAAACCTATACTGCTAATGCAAGCTGCTGAAAAATAAGGTATGACACAAGGCACATAAATTTTATTAAAAATCATTACTTTTTTTACTTTGTATAACTTGGCCATCTCTAAAATATTCTCATCAACATTTCTTATTCCTTCAATGATATTAGTCCAAATGAGTGGAAAACACATTAAAAAACATATAAATACATTCACATTATTAGAAGAAAACCACACTAAAGCTATTATTATAAAAGACATTATTGGCGTGGTTTTTATAGCAATTACCATTGGATTCATTAATTCATAAATAAACTTATTTACACTGCATATAATACCAAAGATAATGCCAAGTACAATAGATATCACAATTCCTGCTAGAGTTCTAAGCATTGAAGCTTCAACAGACTTCCAAAATTCTAACTTAAAAACAAATACTTTTAAAGCTTTAAGAACGCTGATTGGTGCAGGAACATATAGCTCATTATTAATTAATAGATAAATGACCTGCCATACACCAATCCAGAATAATAAAACTACAAATTTATTTAGTATTTTTTTATTATCTCTCGTAATAGAACCCTTCATCTGGTAATTTTCCCCCTACAGACTTAGGATTAAAAGCAAATAAAACCTTATAAAATTGATTCATAAATGTTTTTGCCTCTTTACTATCTATATATACTATATTAGAATATGGTATTGCTTTTTTGGCAACTTGTGCTTTTGGAACAATCTTATATTTTTCTATCAAAGTTGAAGCTTTATCCACATTGTTATTTACAAAATCCACAGATTTTTTATATTCATCAAGGAACTTGTTGAAATCCTTCTTATTTTTTTCTATATATTTTTTCTGAACTATTATGCAGCCCATAGCAAGTTTACTATCACTGCCCATTGATTTGTTCCATTCCTTAGTCAAATCAAGTGCAATCCTCAAATTTTTATTTTTCATCATAGCTGTAGTTACAAAAGGCTGCGGCAATACAGCTACGTTTGTATTTCCAGCTGCAAGTGCTGTAGCTAAATCCGCATGCTGAGTTTTGTACTCTACGTTTATGTCTTTTCCAATGGTTAAGTTATTCTTCTTTAATATGTTCTGCAATACATAATCTGCTGTAGTTCCTTTACCACTTGCACCAATAGTTTTTCCTTTAAGATCTGAAACACTTTTTATACTACTACCATTTTCAAGCACATAAAGAATACCTAAAGTATTTACGGCCGCAAATTGAACCTTACCTTTTGTCTTATTATATAGCGAAAGAGCCAAATTAGTTGGTACTGCTGCAACATCTATTTCACCATTAACTATTTTACCCACCAATTCATCTGGACTATCAGAAAGTGTAAACTTATAATCTAACGCAGATTTTTTTTCATCTTGATTCTCCATCAACTGCACCATTCCCATTCCAGTTGGACCTTTTAGAGCAGCAATGTTCATAACAGTTTTTTTAGTTATATCTTTAGTTGTACTATTTTGTTTATTTTCTCCACATGCTGTTAAAGCAAGTATGAATACTAAAGTGGTAAATATTACAATTGATTTTTTGATAATTTTTTTCATGAAATCCCTCCAAATACGTCTATATAATTATATAGTATAACTTTGTTAACTATTTATCAAATAAGCCACCTGATTTTTTATTGTTAAAACCTTTTTGTTTGCCTCCAATGCTCTTATGTGCTTTTTCCCTTAATCCTTTTTTCAATCCCTTGTTCTTTTTTTCCTCAATTAATTTTTTCATAAATTCAATATCCTTTTCTTTCATAATTTATCTTTAGTGAGCGAGCTTGTTTAAAGCATACAAACTCACTAAAAGTACTCACTCCTTTTTTCTTTGCCTTTGATTTAAATAAATTCTCTCATTTTGCACTTTATTTGCAATGCATATATTCTTTTGCTTCTTTTCCGCTAACTAAATATGATTGGCCCTTTGAACAAAAAACTGAAGTTGATGTATATTCCATATCACTATTTTTATTATAACCAATTTTATTTATTACATCTTCCGCATTATGACAAACATCATAACCGTCAAAATTAAAGCTTATATGTCCATTTCCACTTGTTATTTCTGTGATTTCCATTGCATAATTCATAAATGTAGCTACAGGTCCTCTTCCTACTATAGTGACCTTATTTTGAGAAATTTCTGGAGGATTAAAACTTCCATTTAACTTTTGTATATCTGACAAAATCCTTCCCATATGGTCTACATCTACATCTATTTTAAATTTATAATATGGTTCAAGCAATATGTTCTCCGTATTCTCAAGTCCCTGCCTCAAAGCTCTATATGTAGCTTCCCTAAAGTCTCCCCCGCTTGTATGCTTAATATGAGATCGTCCATTTATAAGCGTAATTTTAAGATCTGTGACGCTAGAACCTGTAAGTATTCCTCTATGCTCTCTTTCAAAAATATGTGTTCTTATTAGCCTTTGATAGTTAATTTCGAGATTTTCTAAGCTGCATTCGCTTGAAAACACAATTCCACTATTTCTTTCACTAGGTTCTAATTTTAAATGAACTTCAGCATAATGTCTTAATGGTTCAAAATGTCCGCATCCAATTGTCTCCTTTGCTATTGTTTCTTTGTATAATATTTCACATGGTCCAAACTCGACTTTTAAATTAAATCTATCCTTAACTATTTCTTTTAAAACCTCAAGCTGAATCTTACCCATAATGTGAATTTCTATTTCTTTCAACTTTTCATGCCATATTACATTAAGTGCTGGATCCTCTTCTTCTAAAATCTTAAAATAATTAAGCACATCTTTTGCATTTATTTTTTCATAAAACAAAACTTTTGATTTTAAGGTTGGTACTAAATCATAATTGATTTTTTCATGAAATTTTCCTACTCCAAGTCCAACCTTTGAACTCATAAGTCCTGTAACACCAAATATTTCCCCTGCAAATGCTTCACTAATGCTTTTAAATTTATCTCCATTATAAATTCTTATTTCATTTATCTTCTCAAACTTATCTTCAATTTCTAATTCTTCTTTAATCTTTAAACTTCCCGAAAGAGCCTTTATATATGTAATTTTATTTCCAATATTATCATGCCTTATCTTGTAAACACTACCTTTAAAAGCATCCTTGCTGTCATATTCAGTAAAAGTCAATAAATCAAAAGTTTCTAAAAATTCTTCAATTCCCTTATCTTCAAGCGCTGTCCCACTCATACATGGAAATATTTTATTTTCTCTTATTAATCTTCTCATAGAAGAAATCCATAAATCTTTTTCATATCCATCTTCCAAATATATTTCTAGAAGCCTTTCGTCCCTTTCAGCAACAAATTCCATAACTTCATTACTAAGATTAACATCATTAATAAAAAAGACATCCTTAGTTAAATTCTCCTGTATATCTTTAATTACCCTTTTAACATCTGCACCAATCCTATCTATTTTATTAATAAAAAGAACGTTGGAATATTGTGCTTTCGCAAAAGTTCCCATATTACCTGTGTCTGTCCTTGAATCCCTTCAACTGCGCTTATTATTACAATTGCATAATCCATAATTTTTATTGATCTTTCCATTTCAGCTGAAAAATCATTATGCCCTGGGGTATCTACTAAATAATATGTAGAATCTTTATAATTAAAAACAGCTTGTTCAGAAAACACTGTTATACCTCTTTCTTTTTCTATACTGTTATTATCTAAGAATGAATCTTTATGATCAACTCTTCCTCTACTTCTTATACTTTTAGTGTGATATAAAACTTGCTCAGAAAATGTAGTTTTTCCAGCGTCTACATGTGCTAATATTCCAATTACTTTATTCATGCTGTACCCCCTTAAAGACAGAGTAGTTTCTGTAATTTTAGTATACATTAAAATGTGTGATTTTAAAGAGTTAATTTATTAATATTTTCAAAAAACAATTTATGAAAAAATATGGGCACTGCGAAAACCAATCTTCATTAGCTTCGATGTGCCCTAAATATTATTTAGCTAAATTTATAATACTCTTTTAAACAATTATCATCAATAAATAAACTTAATCATTTACCAGCCACTATTCCCTGTACTTTTATTTATTGTAAAAGTTGAGTTTGCATCATTCCTTAATGGTAATCCTGTTGAGTTAGTTACATGTACATCGGAAAGAGTAGCTGAACCTATCGTTCCTGGTTTAACCCAAATTCCATCTGTACCGCTGTTATTAATATTTATATTACTTAAAGATACATTATTAATTGGTGCTGGATTAGGATAATTGTAAGTTTCACTTTGGAATACCAGTCCTGCATAAGTGGAATCATTAATATCTATATTATTTATTTTAATTCCATTCAGTGGAGAATCAACTGCATATATCCATAAAGCACCAAATTGTATACCATTCCAAAATGCTCCTCCACATCTAGTAAGCGTAACATTTTCAACAGTAGTAGTTCCACTAAAAGGTACTGGTTTGAAACAAGAACTAATATTTACACCTGCATATGTCAATGTATCTGCTGCTGTACAATTTTCTATTGTATTATTTGCTCCACCATAAATTGCAAATCCATTAGCTCTCCAAGTAAGTTGAGCCGAACAATTCCTTATTACATTATTCTGACATGGCGCACTGCTCATATCCGTAGCTGACCAAATTGCAAAAGAATCATCACCAGTTGTTCTTGCCGTACAATTTTGAATGGTAGTATTATTTGTGCTATTACATAAATTGATACCATCAGCAAAAGTATCTCTTATTCTCCATCCATATATATTAATACCTGATGCTGTGCTTGGAGAACCACACCAGAATCCACAGTTTGTATGTTCTATCCATATATCCCCAAACTCTGCTCCAGTTCCTGGCGTATTACAAAATGCCTTTCCACCTGTATCACGAATAGCACCCTCTCCAAATAATGCTAGATCATAAACCTTAAAATTATTGGCACCATTTAAATTAAATCCTATATTACCCCAATCACTTTGATTTGTATCTGGACAATAAAGCTTTGAATACCACATTCCTGCTCCTTGAATAGTAACATTGCTTTGAGCTATTATTTTATTTGTTTGATAGAAAGTACCTACTGGTATCCATACCCCTTTACCTTTTCCCTGTGCCACAGCATTCATGCACTGAGTAATTGCATTCGAACAATCTTGTGTACTTCCTGGTACTGCACCAAAATCAGTAATAGAGAGATATCCATTTGGCATAGTCTTTGCTGGAGCGACTTCTTCTAAGTCTATAAAATCTATTCCATAATATGCAGCTGTATCGCTTGAATCCACCTGAAGTCTTACCTTTGATCCTTCTGGTATATCTCCTGTGAGTGCTTGTGCTTCATCGTATATACGTCTTGGCGAACCATCACTAGGGTTATTTGTAGGTTGGCTTTCTGATCCATATAACCAGCTGTTTTTTGAAGATAGTGTTAACCTTTGCCTAAATTCTCCATTTACATAAAGACTTATAGTTGCAGTTGTTCCACCTCCATTCTGTGCATCTGGTATACAATTTCTAACAACTATTGAATTTGCCTCTTTCAGACTAGTCCATTCAACGTATTGTCCTTTTTCAGTAAGTTTTACTGCTTGACGCCCAGAAGCCTCACCTGCAAGATCTCCTACATTTCTATTTGGCAGCAGTACTGTTCCATTTGTAGTGCCTTTTTCTGCTTCATATTCAATCCATGGAATCTCAGCTCCTCTGCCTACAAAAACATTTTTAGTAAGTGCATTATTATTTTCTCTTGATTCATTTATAAAATTATCATAGTCAACATAGGCAGTTATACTATGACTTCCATCCACTGCTGTCCAATTTCCTGAACCAGCAGTTAAAGTAACGGAAGCTCCTGGAGCCAAAGATGAACTATAGCTATCTGAATAAAATGATGCTGGTGCTCCATCTATTGAAAATTCCACCTCATGTTTTACTGAAGGTGTTGCAATTGTTCCTATATTCTTTATTGTAGCACTTAATGTTACCTTGTCCCCAGCAGTCGGATTTTCAGGACTCCAAGATATATCCGTCACTACAAGATCACACCCAGGCAATGGACTAACAGTAATATTTTTACTCAAAGAGTTATTGTTTTCATCAATTTCTGCTATATTATTTTTACTATCTACCACAGCCTTTACAGTATGATTTCCCTGAGTTGCACTCCATTTTGAACTTGCTGTAATAGTAGCTGTACCTCCTACTGGAATTGAAGATTTATAATAGCTTGATGTATCTACAATTGTTCCATCAACATCAAATTCAACAGAATTAATCGTTCCATCCATTGTTGCTGCCGTTCCTATGTTTTTAACTATTGCACTAAATGTGACATCATCCTCTTCATTAGGGCTTGCTGGAGACCAGTTTACATCAGTTACTATTAAATCTGGGGAAGATACTTGTGTTGGATTAATAGTAATATAGTCTATATTTATATTGCCAGTATCTGTACTATCATATTTATATGCTATACTATTATTTCCTGCGTTAAGATACAATGTATCCACTTTATCTCCCCAAGTATTCCAACTAGATAGATTAGGAAGGGCTGCTTGTCTTATCTTAGTATTATTAACATATATACTTTCAGTCATAGTACTTCCCATTGAATTTCCATATCTTAAATCTACGTCATAATAACCAGCTGTTTGTACATTTACATTGAAATCTACATCTGCACCTACTGTTTGAATTCCATCAACAAACCCTGTACCAGAATATCCAGTATGGTCTACATTTACCTTTGCACCTCCTGAGAGAACAGCTGCTTCGCCTTCATATTTGTTTCCAGATTGTGTACCAGAATTATCTGCCGTTCCATATACCTCAAACTCTCCAACTTGTCCTCCAGTAGCGCCAGAATTTGCTGTAAAATTCAATCTAACATACCGAGCCTTAGTATCTTCAAACGATATTGTAACAGTATTACCTGATGAAGGGTCAAATGTGTAATTACTAGCTGATACTATTGTATTATAGGTAACATCATCTGTACTAGTAAGTACTGAAAGTGCTTGAGTTCTTTCTGTCCAAATACTATTAGGATTTAATTTTAAAACAATCTTATTAATAGTATCCGTACCTTGTAAATCTACAGTAAGAGTATTTGGATATGAATTAGAAGCTCCCTCCCAGTAAGTGTTAACGTTTCCATCGTTAGCATTTGTAGCTACATAAGTTTGCGTATTACAATTTGCAGTTATAGGTTTACCTAAAGCTAAATTAGTTGAATCGGCATATACCTTGTTTGATAATACCACAGCTTGCGTAAAAATCATGATGCATGACACAATCCAGCAGCTAATTTTTTGTAATTTTTTCTTCATAAAACACCCTCCAATTTAAAAATTTAAGGTATAGTACTTAGACATTTATGGCAAACAAGTAGTAATATACTGTCTAATTAGTTATATTTTACTTTACTTTACTTTTTATTAAAAGTGCGTAATACTGCTAAATGGTTTGAAATATAACTTAAGTTTGAAATTATAGTTTTCAAACTTAACATGATAATATTAAAATTAAGCTATGTTTAAAAAATGTTAATAAAAATTTGCATCACTAAAATAAGCTTAATTACTTCAAATCATATGCATTTCTCTAATTAGATATTTTATAGTAAAATATTTTAAGGGGGTATATACTATGTTAAATTTACTAATTGTAGATGATGAATTTTTAGTAAGAAAAGGTTTACGCCAAACAATTGATTGGCAAGGATTTGGAATTCAAATAGTTGGAGAAGCTTCCAATGGAACTAAAGGATTAACTTTAGCAGAAGAACTAAAACCTGATATTATTTTAACCGATGTTAAAAATGCCAATAATGAACGGTCTTGAATTTATGCAAAAACTTAAAGAAAAAGATTTAAATCCAAAAATAATAATTTTGAGTGGTTATGAAGACTTTAATTATGTTAGGACGGCCATGCATAATGGAGCTGTTGCCTATCTATTGAAGCCAATTGATAATAATCAGTTAACTAACATTATTAAAGATGTTATAAATAAAATCACAAATGAAAAAAACACAAAAAAATATATTGATACCTTAAAAGATGAAATTCCCGCAATAACAAAACAATTTTTATCAGACTTGGTATCTGGTGATATTACTGACATTGGAAAAATTAATGAAAAAATATGTTTCTTAAATATTTCAGTTGATTTTAATAATTGCTATATTGTAGTTTTAAAAATAAATAAATATCAGAATATAATGCATAAGCTTTCCATTGAAGAACTCAATAAGTTTAAATATTATATAAATAAACTTATCTCAACCATTTTTATAGGGAATAGTGCTTTTAATTCAATTTTTATAAATAGAACTGAAGAAGAATTTGTAATTATTATAGATTTTAAACTTCATAATAGCAATGAACTTCAGCTAATTAAGGTTTGCTGCACTAAAATAGTTGAAAATTTAAAATTACACTTTAAAGAAACCATTTCCATTGGAATAAGTAATTTATGTACTAGCGTCCTTGAAATTAATAAAACATACAAAGATGCTTTAACTGCTTGTCAAAATAAACTTTCAGAAGAAACCAGTACCATAATACACATAAATGATATCTCTTTTAATGGATATAGGCGTGAAATCAAAGAAACTATTAAATATATACAAGATAATTATAATAATAATATAACTGTTGAACATGCAGCAAAAGAACTTTATATTAGTCCATCATATCTTATGCATATATTAAAAAAGATTTAGGAAAAACCTTTAATGAATGTTTAACAGATTACAGAATCACAATGGCAAAAAAGTTGCTTTTAAATAGAAAATATAAAATTTATGAGGTGAGCACAAGAATAGGTTATAGGGATGTAAAATATTTTAGTCAAATATTTAAAAAAACTACTGGAATGACGCCAAGTGAATATATTAAAGCTCAATTTTAATATATGGTGATAAATGATGTATATTAAAGCTTTAAGAAAATTTAGTATTAAATTTAGATTAATGGCATCCCTGCTAATAGGAATAATCCTGTTTTCAAGCATTCTACTTTATGCTTCAGGTAAATTTTCTGAATACCTTATAAAAAGCCAACTTTTTAGCTATTTAGAACTCACTCAAAGAGAAATAGGTGTAGACCTTGAGTACACCTTAGACAAAGTAAATTCAACAAATATTAGATTATTATCAAATGATGATATCTATAGTTTATTGCAAGATAATAATTTATCTCACAGGGAAAAAGAAAATAATCTTAATACTATTTTTAATAGTATGTCAATTAACAAACAAATTATTGCTCAAATTTATATTATAACTAATAACGGTGAACAATTTAATATAAATTATCCAAAAGATACTATAGAAAAGCCAGATGAAAATTATATAAACAAAATTAGAAATACTAAAGGAACTATAGCTTGGGGAGCTATAAAAAAAGATGCTGATGGAAATGCATATCTTTTAGAAGGAAATAGATATAGAAATTTTCTAACCGGTCAGGATATAGGATGTCTTATTCTTTATATACGCGAAAGTGTTATTAATGATATCTATAACAAAAAAACTCCATATGGTGGTTATTCTTTCTTAATATCAAATAATAACTACATAATATCTGATAATGATAAATCAAAGATTGGAGATAAAATATTCGATGATAATATCTTTAGGACAACTTCTGACTTCACACATGATTCAGAAACAATTAATGGTAAACCTGCTATAATAACAATTAGTAATTTTGATGATAAGATTAGTAGATTAAATTGTTACTGGAAAATTGTAAGTATCATAAATAAAGACAAGCTATTTAGTATAGTCAAAAAAATTAATACTTATATTATCATTATTGTACTAATAATATCTATAGTTACGATATTTATTTCCATAAGCATTTCTTCTCGAATCGTTAACCCAATAAGGCTACTAAAGAATAAACTTAAAAACTTTGGAGAAGATAATACAATAAATCCGTCATTATACCGACAACCTCAAGATGAAATATGGGAACTTGAAAAATGCTACAATGAAATGACCTCAAGAATAAGTAATTTAATAGGAAAAAATAATGAGGAAAAAGAAAAGCAAAGAAAACTAGAGCTAACAGCTCTTCAAGCACAAATCAATCCACATTTTTTATATAACACTTTAGATGCCATAGGGTGGATTGCAAAAATGAAAAAGCAAAAAGACATAGAATCTCTAGTTCTTGCCCTAGCACAATTTTTCAGAATAAGTCTTCATAAAGGTGATAAATTCATAAGCCTCAAGGAAGAAATAGAATTAATAAAAAGTTATGTAATAATTGAATTAATTCGTTTTCCAGATAAATTTGATATAGATTTCAATGTTGATGAAGATATACTTGATAATAAAATATTAAAAATAACTCTTCAACCTATAGTTGAAAATGCTATAAAACATGGTCTTGGACCTAAAGATGAAAAAGGTCATATTCTAGTGACAGGAAAAAAACAAGATAATTATATGCTGCTGGAAGTAATAGATGATGGTATAGGCTTTAACATTTCAGAAGCACTTACTCAAAATAAGAATAATAATAAATTTAGTGGATATGGAATTAAAAATGTTGATGAAAGAATAAAACTTGAATACGGAAAAGATTGCGGTATAAGCATACAAAGCATTGTTGGTAACGGGACCTGTGTAAAAATAAAATTAGGATTAATTTAATGTTTTATGACTTAAAAGGGAGCTATTGCAATAAATGCCAAGCTCCTCATTTTTCTTATTAAAGTACATATAAACCTTCAACAGCCTTATCAGCATTAGGTAAATTTTCTTTAGTACCAATTCCAATAGCTTTCATGCCAGCTCTTTTTGCAGCCTCAATTCCAGCTTTTGCATCCTCAAAAACAACACAGTCAATTGGATCTAATTTAAGTTTTCTTGCACACAGCAGAAATACTTCAGGATCAGGTTTAGCTTTTGAGACTTGATTTCCGTCCACAATTACATCAAATAAATTTGTAATATTTAAATTTTGAAGTATAATCGGGGCATTCTTGCTAGCAGAACCTAATGCTATTTTTACTCCACTAGACTTAAGTTTATATAGAAACTCCTTAACTCCTGGCAATATCTCCGATTCATCCATAGCTTTAATATATTCTACATACCATCTATTTTTTTTATCCGCAAGCTTTTCCTTTTCGTATTTATCTAAACTTATATTACCAATATCCAGAAGTATATCTAAAGATCTCATTCTGCTTACACCTTTTAATCTTTCATTATCTTTTTCTGTAAATTCAAAACCAAGCTCACAAGCGAGTTTTTTCCATGCAATATAATGATATTTTGCAGTATCAACTATTACTCCATCTAAATCAAATATTGCTCCCTTAATACTTTCTATCATAAAATCACTCCATTTATAGTTAATATGAAACTTCAATAGTATCTCCAGCTTTAATATAAACGTCTTCATTTTTAATATTGACCAAAATCTTTTTAGGCTCTTTTCCAACACAATCTATAATAATAGTATTTTTGTTATTTTAATATTAAATTTAATTCCTTTGTATACTAATTTAAAATTAACCTCCTGCCACTTTAAAGGGAGATGTGGATTAATGGATATTTTATTCTCATCAATCGTTATACCTGAAAAACCATATACTACATCCATCCAAGCCCCACCATTGGCTGCAGGATGTGTTCCACCAATATACAAGTTTCCTACATACTGTTTTGCATTGCCATTTAAATCGACAAAAGCTGTTTTAATAAAATAATTATATGCGCATTGAGTTTTTTCTAAATTGGCTGCAAGCATGCCATACATGCAGGCACTTAAAGTTGAACCATGTTCAGTTCTTTTTTCATAATACTCCCAGTTTGCTTTTTTCACTTCTGAAGAATAATTATCTTTAAATAAATTTAGCATAGTAACAACATCTGCTTGTTTTAATATCCTAGTGGTTGTGGCAATTCCATTACCTCCACCAAGATATTCATTTTTATTTAACATTCTTGACTTTAGCTTGTCTAAACTCAAATCTTCAAGTTTAAAGTATCCATCAAACTGTTCAATTAAATCAGTTTCAGCATCTGGTTTTGGAATATACAAAGCTTCATTCATGTTTTTTATATTTTCAATATCTTTGAAATAATTCAGCTTTATGATCAGCTTATCAAAAAATTCCTTTTTCTTATTAGATAAAAGCTCTAAAACTGAAATTGCAATTTCAAGCGTATGTTTAACCATTACATTTGTAAATGCATTATTGCCTACTCTCTCATGATACTCATCTGGACCAGTAACATCTAACAGTTCATATCTTCTTTTTTCTGGTTTATAGTATGCATAAGAATAAAAAAATCTAGCACATTCTAATATTACTTCTGCGCCACCATCAATAAATATACTAAAATCTCCGGTATGCTTATAGTACTCCCATATTCCATAGACAACATCAGCACTAATATGGATTTGTTTATCTCTAAAATATGTTCTCATTGGTCTTCCTGTAAACACATCTGCAACATTAAACAACGTACATGCGTCATCACCTGTGTCCTGACTCTCCCATGCATAAAATGCTCCTCTATATCCATATTCACTTGCTTTTCTCCTTGCACCATCCAGTGTATAATATCTATACATTAAAAGATTTCTTGCGATCTTTGGGTTTGTAGCATTAAAAAAAGGTAGCATAAACATCTCTGTATCCCAAAATACAGCTCCCTTATACACTTGCCCTGAAAGTCCTCTAGCAGGTATAGATACTTTATCAGAATGGGTAGGCGCAATTGATAAAAGCTGATAAATACTGTATCTTAAAGCTAGTTGAGCCTCATCGTCTCCTGTAAGCTTTACGTCTGAAGCCTCCCATTTATTATTCCATATTTGAGAATGAATTTCATAAAGCTTATCATATCCATCTTTTAAGACATCTGAACAGGTTTTAATAACTTTTTCTTCTGGGTTATAGCAATCTTTACTTGAATATATCGAAATATATCTAGTAAGCTCATATTCTTTTCCAGCTTTCGCGTTTACCTCAAGTTCTCTTAATGTATTTGCTTCATCAGTATATTCAATAAATTGAAAATCGCATTTTATTGCTTCTCCTTCAAATATATTTACACCGAGTTCTTTCGTAACTGTCTCTAATATTAATATTTCATCCTTTTTATCTACTTTCACTTTCCTAAGATGTGGACCATTCAAGTCCCATATATTATCATCAAATCCTATTTGAATTATAATCTTCGAATCTTCTTTACAAATAAAGCTGCATTTCATGCACATTATATGCACATTATCTGAACTTAAAAATCTTTCAATCGATAATTGTACTTTTTTTTCCAGTTTTAGTCTGAAAGATAGTTTTTCTAAAATGAACTGCATTTCTTACATCTATACCCTGCTCATGCTGTTCTATCTTACTGGAAAGTACACTCAGAGGTTCTCCGTCACAGTATAGCTTTAGAAAAAAACCATTAGGTAGATTAACTGGCTCTCTCCATTTTCCTTCAACCTTATCATACACTGATGGTAGAACACAGGCAGTCAGCCCTTCTTTTGAGTATTCTTCCATAGTTCCACGATAACCTATATATCCATTTCCAAGCATATACTTATTGCCATTGAATTCAATCTTACTTTTATCAAAATTCTCATCTTTAATTATCCAGCTTATTTTTCTCACCTCCAAAAGTTTTATTGTAAGGCAATCTTAACTTCATTACTATCTAATAAATAGTTTTCATCATAAATATTAACTTTAACTACTGGGCCGTTAATCCTGTAAACGGTAACAAATTTATTATCTATTTTAAAATGCAACAATGTACCTTTGTATAGCAAATTAAAACTATATGATTTCCAAGTATCTGGTATTGACGGTTTAAATGCCAATATTTTTCCATCAGATCTCATTCCACCAAAACCATAAACTATATTCATCCATGCCGCTGCTATCGATGTAGTGTGAAGACCTTCATTTGTGTTTCTATTGTAGTTATCAAGATCCATTCTAGTTGCAAATTTAAAAAATTCAAAAGCTTCGCCGTATTTCTTTAATTCAGAAGCTAATATAGAGTGAATTGATGGAGATAATGAAGATTCATGTATAGTTCTTGGTTCATAATATTCATAATTTATTTTCTTAGTCTCAAAAGAAAATTCTTGATTATGCAAAAACATATACATCAACACATCTGGTTGCTTTATCATATCATTTCTATATATTCTGTCATATGACCAACTATGATAAAGTGGAAATTGCTCAACCGGAATTGAATGAATATTAATATGTGGCAAATCAAAATATCCATCGTGCTGCTCGTATATTCCTGTTTTTTCATCATATGGTATATACATATTTTCTTCCTTTAGCTTCCAGTCTTCCAATTCTTGTGAACACAGTTTCAACTTTTTTTCTATTTCATTTAGCTGTTGAGGCGCTTTTAATGTCATTTCTATTAGAACTTCTAGTGTATAAGCTAATGTCTTCTTTCCCATTATATTGGTATAAAAATTATTATTAACCATCATTTGAAACTCATCTGGTCCCATTACTGCAAAATATCCAAATTTATTATTTTTCTGCCCCACTGCCCTCTACTTGCAAGCATTCTACTAATTTCTATAAGCATTTCTATACCTTTTGTATACAAAAATTTCTTATCCTCTATTAGCTTATCATAATGCCATATAGCATATGCCACTCCGGTACTTGCTTGTAATTGAAGACTAGCATGCTGCCATAATCCACAAGTTTCGCTTCCATCATTAGTTGCAATAGGATAAAATGCTCCTTCACAATCAAGTTCAGCAGCTCTTTTTCTGGCTTCTGGTAGTGTCTTGTATCTAAATTCAATTAAATTCTTTGCTGCCCTTGGATTGTTAAATATATAAAAAGGTAAACAATATGTCTCAGTATCCCAGAAGGTATTTCCACTATATGCCTCTCCTGTTAACCCCTTTGCTCCAATATTAAAACGAGAGTCCTCCCCATGATAAGTCTGATAAAGTTGAAAAATGCAATATCTTATGCCCTGCTGATTTTCCTCATCGCCTTCAATGACTATATCAGAACTTTTCCATACACTCTCCCAATAATCTCTTTGCTGCCCAAATGCCTTTTCATATTCAATACTACATAATTTCTTAGCTACAGCCATTCCGTCTTTCCATACTTCTTCAATAGTTTTGCTTATATTTTTTTCTGCATAATTAACTACAATTTTTTTCTAACCTTCTTTTTTTTACTTTTATCTAAAAAAGTGAAAATTTTACTCCTACAAATTTTTTCTTCCATAAAATATCTAACTATTTCTTCTGGTACTCCCTTAAGCTCAAAAGCCGACAACACTTTCTGTTTACTCTTTAATGTTTCTCCTAAAATCGCTATAATATTTTTTTCTTTTCCTTTTTTAGGACATGCCCATAGATTTTTCTTCTCAGCTTGATGCCATCTTGAAAAGTCAAGTCCACTTTCTACTTCAATATTCCCTGAAAAATTTAAAGGTTCAAAAACAATTTTTTGGCAACCTAACTTAGACTCAACCATACTTACAAATCTTTCGAAAGTAATTTTAATACTTTTCCCTTTTGATGTATCCCAAATAAATTCTCGAGTAAGTATACCCTGTTTCATATCGAGAATTCTTTTAAATTCTCTTATGTTACTTCTACTTAAATCTAATTCTTCCCCATCTATAGAAATCCTTGTATAAAGCCAGTCTACAGTATTAACCATATAAGTTTTGTTTTTTACCATGCCTTTATAGCTATTTGACAGCTTTATCTCATCCTTTTCAATTATTCCATTCAAATAACTGCCAATAAGCTTTTCCCCACTATATCCTTCATCAAAATATCCTCTAACACCCATATATTCATTTCCTAACGAAAATATGGATTCCGATACCATTCCGTTATAAGCATTAAATCCGTCCTCAATGATTTTCCATTTATCAATTTTAATATATTTATCTGCAATTTTACCCACTTTAAACTTCCTTTCTATATAAAGCATTTTTTTAACATATACCCGCATTAATTTTATCTATGCCACTTGTAGCATGAATAATGAAATAAAACTTAAAACTAACCTTTTATTCCAGATAGTGCAAGTCCTTTTGTAATATACTTTTGGAAGAAGATAAAAAGTATAGCTGGTGGTATTATTGAAAATCCTAAAGCAAGTAATCTATAATCCACTGAAAAAGCGTTATTTCCAGTAGACATATAGTATATCTTTAGCATTACAGTGTATTTATCTGTATCTTTTAGCACTAACATTGGTAACAAAAAATCTGACCAAGCCGCATTTAAAGAAAATATTATTACCACCATATTTACGGCCTTACTTAATGGTAGTATTAATTTATAAAAGATCTGAAAATCATTGCAACCATCAAGTCTCGCAGCTTCAATTAATGATCGAGGTATACCATCAAAAAAACTCTTATATAAAAGTACATTGAAAGCGTTAGCTCCGAAACTAAGCCATAGTGGTATAAAAGAATTTGTAAGATGAACTCCTACAATATTTTTAAAAATAGGTACTAAGTTTGTTGTTGCAGGAACCATCAAAACTTCCAAGTATGAGATAAAATATAACTCTACTCCCTTTAGGCTTTAATACAGAAATTACAAATCCTGCAAATCCATTAAATATTACAGAACATAGTATACTTCCGCTAACTGATATTAATGAATTTAGATAATACTTTCCAAAATTTAAATCGTGCCATATATTAGCTATCTTTTCAGGATGAAAGCTTCTTGGAATGATTGTCGGCGGTATAGATACAAATTCTTTTATATCCTTCAAACTTGAAAGCATAACCCATAAAATAGGAACAATACATATAAATGCAATTAAAATGCACAAAGCTAACATACTATAGTATAATATTTTACCCTTAATACTCTTGAGATCTTGATAATTTATAATTCCAAAATCCTTTTTCCTCGATTTAAACATACTATCCACCCTTTCTATGCAGTTTCACTTTCTTTATTTAATCTAAGATATATAATCGTAAGCACAATTAAGATTAATCCCACTGTTGCTCCAACAGCGGCTGCTTTTCCAACTGCAACATCTATAAAAGCATAATTATAGTTTAATTCCATAAGAGAAATGGATGCATTATTAGGTCCTCCACCTGTCATTACCATTGGTTCATACAAAACTTGAAAGACTGCAATTATCTGCATCATTAATAGTAACTTTGCTATATTACTTATACATGGTATTGTTACATACCTTATTCTCGCCCATATACCTGCTCCATCTAATGTTGCTGCTTCATATAACTCCTGATTAACATCCTGCAAACTTGCTAAATATACAAGAGCAGTTGCACCAAATGACTTCCAAGTCATTGTAACTACAAGAAGTGGTATAGTAAGATGAGGATTTTGAAGCCATTGTGATTGTGGAAGTTTCAATGCACTCAATACTGCATTAAGTAATCCTCCTTGGCTTGGGTCAAATAAAAAGCCCCACAATAAAAGATTTGCAACTCCTGGAACCATATTAGGAAAATAAACAGCAAATCTAAAAAAGCCTTTAAAATGTATAACTTCATTTAGTATTATTGCTACAATAATTGGTATTAAATATCCAATCAATAATGACCATAGAGTGTAAGAAACGGTATTCATTACAGCTTTTTTAAATATAGAATCACTGAAAATATCAAGATAGTTTCGAAGTCCTATAAAATTAACTGCATTATAACCTCTAGTTTCAAAAAAAGACAATTTGATTCCATAAACAAGAGGTTCCCATATATAAAAAGCAAATAGTACTACACTAGGTAATAAAATTAACCAACCTACAATGTTTTTACTTATAATTTTTTTCAATTTATTTTTAAGTGTATTTTGGTGAATACTAAGTTTAGAATTAACAACTTGAGTATTATTCATTTACGCACCTCTTTTCAAATTTAATCCTGTTTAAAAGGAACAAAGTATACACTACTTTATTCCTTTTAAAATAATTATTTTACCTTATCAAGAAATCTTGTCTGAAAATCATTAGCTGCTTTATCAAGAACTGATTTTGGATCTGCATTTTTATTTGTTAAAACAACCTGTAAACAAGAATCTAAAACTCCGTACAAATCTTGTGTATTATATGGTTCTTCAACTTTAACATTATTAAATGCACTATCGTAATAAGGTTTAAACAAATCATAATTTACATTTCTATATTTTTTGTATAAGTTATTTTGAGCATCTACTCTATCTTTGTTAACCCAAACTGGTAAACCTGGAAGACCAGTAGGTTCATTAACACTTGCTTTTGACTTTAAATCTGATTCCAAACCAGAAAGTGATTCTGTATCTGCCTTTGGTGTATATCCCATTACTTGAAAAAGCTTAAATACAGCATCAATTTGATCAGCTGTAGCATTAGGTGCAACTAGATATGCATCTCCTCCAAGTAATGAATATTGTCCACTTGATCCAGAAGGTATTGATGCCATAGCTATAGCATCTTTACTCATCTTATAATCATTTACAGGATTGATAATTGCATCTGGAGCAGCCATTACCATTCCCACTTGGTCAGTTCCAAAATTTTTAATCCAATCATCCCAACCTAATAATGTACTAGGTAATAATACATCGTATTTCCATTTTAAATCCTTTACGTATTGAAGAGCTGCAACTGTTTCTGGGCTATTAATTCCATTCACCCATTTTCCATTCACTTTCTTTTCAAATTGTGCTCCAAAATTCCATGCTAATTGAACAAACTGCCATCCTCCTACATGGTCTTTTGTAGGAATGAACATACCTGCTTTACCTGTTTTATGCTTTATTATTACTGCATCTTGAGCTAATTCATCAAAACTTTTAGGATATTTAGGAAGCCCATTACTATCTACTAGTCCTGCCTTTTTGAACAAATTCATATTCATATACAAGCCTAAAGCATAACCATCATAAGGAAGTCCATAATACTTTCCATTACTTTGATATATTTTCGAAATAGTAGGATTTAATGCTTTATCATATCCATATTCATGAACATATTTTGTTATATCTGCTGCATAATTTGCAGACATAATTTTATTTGCTTCAGTATAGTATGCATAATATACCGTAGGTAGCTGTCCACTGGCTGCTTTTGGCATAAAAGTATCTGGAGAAAATTCATATCTATCTGGTTTTAAAGTTATATAAGGGTACTTTTTCTTCATCTTAGCTTGATAACCCTTCCATAGCGCTTGCCCTGCCTTATCATTATCCTGTGGCCACATACCAACATTTATTGTGACTTGTTTATGTCCATTAATTTTATCACTACTAGTACTTCCACATCCTGCAAAAGTAGTTGCAATAACAATAGAACACATAAGTAAACTTAAAATTCTCTTTTTCATTAAAGTCTCCCCCAACTTCATTTTTTCAAAATCCGGATTTGATATTTTAATGTTATCATAGGTATAATTAGTATAAAAGTATACAATGCTGTTAAAACGTTTACTAAATTGTTTTTCTTTTAGCATAGATATTTGTAATCTATAATAAAATTATTATAATTTAATTATTAAGATATGTAGGGGATAATTCTATGTTTAAGCATTTGAAACTTAAAATTGAGGGCACTATTATGCTAATATTAGTCATAAGTTCCATTATAATTAGCATCACTTCGTATATAGCATTAAAGTTTTTTATAACAAATAATTTCATATCATTAGCTTCAAATAGTTTTTCTCAAAGTATTGATAACGTTTCCACGTATATGAAGCTTATTCAAGAATCCTCAAATTTATTGATGGAAAATAACACAGTTTTAGAGGTTTTAAGAACTAATGATTACAATACAGATATTACTTCTGTATTAAATTTGCCCAAAAACTCTTATTCAGGAATACTAGGGGTTGTTCTAATCAATTCTTATGGAAATGAATATTTATCAGAAAGTGTATCATATTACCCTTCTCTAACTGTGCTAAGGTATAATAAGGATATAAACAATTTTATTTCAAGCAAAAAAAATTCATTTTGGTTCATCCGGGATAACTATACAGCAGAATATTACAACCGAAACATTTATGATGAAAAACTTGGTGTAATTACATTTATGACAAAGATATTTGATAAAAATAAAAAAATGTTAGGTTTTCTTTGTATTGATATAGATCCAAATTATTTATACAGCCTATTTCTAGATAATAATAGTGGTTTTATAAATAATTCTAGAATATACATATCTATTGATACAATTAAGATACTTTCTCATAGAAATGAAGATTATCTCGATAATTATCTAAAAAAAGAAATTTCATTGAAATCAAACCCAAAGTATTGGATCGATTATAAGAATAAATTTTTATTGCTATATGATAATTTATTTTACAACAACAAAGCAATTTTAGCTATTCCACTAACATTATTATATAATAAACTAAAAAATTTAACTTATATTATTGTTAATAATTAATTTAATAATAATCGCTTTAGCTTTCTTAATGGGAAATGCAATTTCAAATAGTATATGTAAACCATTAATTAAACTTTATAATAAAATGAAGAAAAGTTATTTTAATTAATCTAAATTATACCGACTTAAAAATGTAAAGAAATTTTCATTTATTGTGATGTTATATAATAATGAAATCTATAACAGAATTAAATCTGCAAAACAAATATATAAAATTATTAACATACTCTATAAGTATATTAATAATACTCTCAACATTATTCTTGAAGCAACATGTGCTTTTAGACATATTATGTGCTATATTATTAGTTGAAACAGTTACAAAACCTGTTTTCAAATTTGATTAGGAGAGATTTATCGCATGGAAAAAGAAACAATTCTTATTGTGGATGACGAAAAAGAAATTAGAGACTTAATTGATATATATTTAAAAAATGAAGGATATAAAACCTTAAAGGCAGAAAATGGCATAGAAGCACTTAATATTTTAAATAATGATAATATTGATTTAATATTGCTTGATATTATGATGCCTAAAATGGATGGTATTGAAACCTGCATGAAAATACGTGAAGAAAAAAACACCCCTATAATTATGCTTTCAGCTAAAAGCGAAGATATAGATAAGATAATGGGATTAACAACAGGAGCTGATGACTATATTACGAAACCATTTAATCCACTTGAACTTGTTGCAAGAGTTAAGTCTCAATTAAGACGTTATTTAAAACTTAATGAATTCAAAAAACCAGATAGTAAAAATGGTTTCATCGAGGTTGATGACTTAATAATAAATGTCAATACTCATGAGGTCAAAGTAGGTAATAAAGATATAAAACTTACCCCTAGGGAATTTGATATTTTAAGACTTTTAGCCGAAAATAGAGGCATAGTATTCAGTATAGAAAAAATTTATGAAATCGTGTGGAAGGAATCCTTTATGGAATCTGAAAATACAGTAATGGTTCATATAAGAAAAATTCGTGAAAAAACAGAGCAAAATCCACGAAAGCCGATATATATAAAAACTGTTTGGGGGGTAGGCTATAAAATTGAAAATTAACTTTCCACCATTAAAAGTCCTCTTAAGCCCAGTTATAAAGTTGTGGAGTATTGCAAGAAGAAGTTTAAGGCTGGAACTTATTTTTGTATTTGTACTTTCATTTTTTTATCTATAGTAATTGGATTTTTATTTAACGGAATTTTAAATTCAATTTCCGCTAAAAAAAAAAAATGCAAGCATAGAGTACACTTATGGAATTAGAAAAATAGATAATGCCACAAAAAAAAGCCGCAGATAAACTCAATAATATTTATAGTAAAAATAGCTCCTCATCTAATATACAAAATGTTATGGATGACCTATATGAGGATTCTCATTTAAACGCAGTAATAACAGATTTACAGGGAAATGTAATTATTAATTCTAAGCCCTATTCCTTTTTAAAAAAGATAAACTTATATGATGTCATTAAGAATTCCACCAACAAATTTTTAGAGGAATACGATTCTACCAATCGTAAATATACTTCTAATGCTTATAACAAGGAATTTTATTCATTCTATCCTGTTAATTTAAAGGATAAAAAGGGATTTTTAATAGTAAATGGTATTCCTCAAGGTGTCATTGTATACAGTCACTCCAGTGATGGTTTATTATCCATAATTTTAGGAATAATATCCTTTATAGTATTATTTCTTTTATTCACTAGAAAAAAGATGAAATATATAGAGGAAATATCCAGTGGCTTGATTGAAATATCCAAAGGAAATTTAAACTATAGAGTAAATGCCAAAGGCCATGATGAGCTTTCAAAATTATCAACTAACATAAATTACATGGCTTGTGAGGTTAATTCTAAGATTGAAAGGGAAAGAAATGCTGAAAAGGCTAAAAGTGAGCTTATAACTAATGTATCGCATGACTTAAGAACACCTCTTACTTCCATTATGGGATATCTTGGTCTAATAAAAAATAAAAAATATGAAAATCAATCTCAAATGGAGGAATACTTAAATATAGCCTATAATAAATCAGAAAAATTGAAAATACTTATTGAAGATTTATTCGAATATACAAAACTTACAAACGAAAATATAAAGCTTCGCAGGGAATGTGTTGCATTAAATGAATTTATAGAACAGCTTATAGAAGAAATGATTCCTATATTTGATGAAAATAATCTAAAGCTAGTAAAAGAAATTTCAAAAGAAAAATTAATTGTAGATGTAGACACCAATAAAATATTAAGAGTATTTGAAAACCTAATTACTAATGCAATAAAGTATAGTGTAAAACCAGGTGAAATAACTATAAAACTTTACAGAGAAGATATTTATGCTGTATTTTGTATCCAAAATGAAGGAAATCACATTAACCACAACGACCTAGAAAAAATATTCGAAAGATTTTATAGAATTGAAAAATCCCGTTCAACTTCAACTGGTGGAAGCGGTCTTGGGCTTGCAATTGCAAAAAGTATAGTTGATCTTCATGGCGGAAAAATAAACGCTAGCTGCGAAGAAAATAAAATAAGCTTTTTTGTAGAACTACAAACTATATGATAATTTAATATAAATAAAAAATGCTTCCAAAATGTAATCATTGATTGCACTTTGGAAGCATTTTTAATGGTATTATATGATATATAGTCTCCCGGCCAATGCCAGGTATGATAACATGATAAAAGAAATATGGGATATAATCTCCTAGACAAGACTAGGTATGTAAATCACTCACAAAGTTATTATATTACTAATTTGAATTTTAATCAACATTTTTTTATATAAATTTTCTATTATATGACCTAAACCAACAAATTAAACATCTATAGATAACTTTAATTTTAAATTCAATATTTTATTGATAAATTCATCATTTAATGTCGCAATATGTCTTCCAAGCCTTGCCTTTGATACAACTTTTATCTGCTCACATAAAACAGTACCTGTAATTTTATTTTCCTCTCCCTTTACAAGCGTGTAATCACTTTCCCGTATTTCTATATGCGCCGCTATTTTTTTTCTTCTGTTTGATATTGGGGCTATTATTGTTGTAGGTCCTTTTTCATTTCCTGTATTATTCTGTATAATCACTACTGGTCTTACTTTATTTTCTTCCGAGCCTATATTCTTCCCCAACTGACAGGTCCAAATTTCTCCGCGCTTTGGTATTGTTTTTATGCTTGCGGCTATATTCTCATTAATTTGCATTTTACTGTTAGCCCAATCTACATATTCAAAAATTTCTTTAATGTTATAGGCTCTTTTTCTCAAGTTATTTATCTGCTCATTATCCATTAATTTTTCATTATTAAGTTTTACGTATTCCTCTAATTGCTGTTCTATTAATTCCTTAGTGTTTTTTATATATTTTTTTAACTGAACGCTATTCATATCCCTTATCATAACACTACCCACACATTATCCCCCTCCCCAATAAGTATGCATAAATATATGATTATTATACCATATAAGAGTAGAATTTTATAATTTTTTTACAATCTATCCTTTGAATCTCATATTTTTTGCAATTCTATTTAATAAGTTTAACAATTTTTGATTTACCAACCTTCAATATATCGTCCTGTTTCAAACATAAATTAACGTCAAATACCTTATTTCCATTTACCTTTACTGCACCTTGTTTTATAAGTCTTCTTGCATCACTTTTGGAATTTGAAAACGCTGCTTTAACAATACAGGATATTATATCTTCATCTTTGTCAATTTTTATTTCTTTGATATCCTCAGGTACGCTATTATTTTGAAATATTGTTTTAAAGTGTTCTTCTGCTTTAACTGCATTTTTTTCTCCATGATACAATTTTACAATTTCTTTTGCAAGTCTCATTTTTATATCCCTTGGATTTTTGCTTTTAAGATCATTTTTTATATTATCAATTTCATCTGGATGTATATCTGTGGCAAGTTCAAAGTACTTTATTATTAAATTATCTGGTATCTTCATTATTTTCTCATACATTGTATTTTCATCTTCATTTATTCCAACATAATTTCCCAGGCTTTTGCTCATTTTTTCTACCCCATCTATTCCCTCTAGAATCGGCATAAAAAGTGCAATTTGTTTTTCCTCACCATATTCACTTTGCAGATTTCTTCCCATAAGCACATTAAACTTTTGATCAGTTCCTCCTATTTCAATGTCAGCTTTAATTGCAACAGAATCATATGCCTGCATTAAAGGATAGAAAAACTCGTGAATGCCTATGCTTATATGATTACTAAAACGCTTTTTAAAATCTTCTCTCTCAAGCATCCTTGTGACACTGTATTTTGATGCCAACTCTATTACATCTTTAAAACTCAATGTTGATAACCATTCACTATTAAATCTAAGTTCTGTTTTCTCTCTATCTAGCACCTTAAAAACTTGCTTTTCATAAGTTTTTGCATTTTCCACTGCCTCTTCTCTTGTAAGCTGCTTTCTTGTTTTTGATTTTCCAGTTGGATCTCCTACCATTCCAGTAAAATCACCTATAATTATTACAGCTCTGTGTCCTAAATCCTGCATTTGCTTTATCTTCCTTAGTACCACTGCATGCCCAAGATGTATATCTGGTGCTGTAGGATCAAGTCCTAATTTTACTGTAAGAGGTTTTCCTTCTTCAATAGATTTTTTTAGTTTTTCTTCAAGTTCTTCTTTGTTTATTATTTCCACAGTTCCTTTATTTATAATTTTTATTTGATCTTTTACACTTAACATTTTTATTACCACCTTTATATATTTTTTTAACTACCCAAATTACTTTTATCTAATTTAAAAATTGCAGGTAATTTTATGAATAAAAAACTCCCGTCCTCATGAAAAATTCACAAGGACGAGAGTTATATTCCCGCGGTACCACCTTAATTTACTAATATTTCGCAATATTAATCTCTTTTCAAGTACAACAATAAATAGTAGAACCGATTTCAACTAAAAACTATATATACCCCAAAATTTCTTGAATATTTAGATTTTGGAACATAACTAATTTAAGTTTTGCAGTATTCCCACTTTGTTTATACTCTATCATTTTAACGGTTGAAGCTTCCGTAGACACCTAATATTTTCAGTGTTAAGCTCAGAGACGTATTCAGAATATCCTGTTTTCATTTTCCTCTCACCAAGATATAACGCTAAATTTCTTGCATTATAACTTTTAAATTATCAATGCTAAATTTGTTTAGCCCTATGATAACTTAAAAAGCAGACTGCATTAGAATTTGTGAATTATATACAACGGAATTTCTCTGTAGAAACCCTAGATAACCTACTCTTTCTCTTCAAAGCCTTTAATTATTTATTTTTTATATGTTACCAAAGATGCTCTTAAATGTCAAACTTGATTTTAAAGCTTTTTATCTCATAAGGCTTAATTGCAAAGATAATTTTGTTTCCTATAAACTCCACATCATTCAAATATCTTTCCATTAAATTACACTCACATACGCTTTCTATATTCTTAAAGAATTTCATAGTTACATTACTTCTTTTATTATAACACTCATATACTCTTATTATTACATGAGAACTATCTTCTGCTTTTTTCATAACTTCCATTATTACATTATCTTTATCAATTTTTTTGCAAAAGAAATTTCTCTTTGTAAAATCCCATCATGCTTTTCCTCTAAAACAGTATAAAGAGGATTATTAAGCATATATGCCATTTGGACAGTATTTCCTTCTCTCCAATCTCCTTTATGAGGATAAAGTGAATAGGTAAAAAAATGCTCTTCTTTATCTGCATCAGGATTGGGATCTACCCCACTCTTTATAAGTGTAAGTCTCATAATACCATCTTTTATATCATATCCATATTTGCTGTCATTTAGCAAACTTATGCCAAAACCATCTTCTGATAAATCAGTCCATTTATGTCCACAAACCTCAAACCTAGCCATATCCCAGGAAGTATTTTCGTGCGTTGGTCTTTCTATATTTCCATATTGAATATCATAAGTAGCTTTACTTGAATTAATATCAACTGGAAATGCTGCTTTGAGAAGAACTTGAGATTGCTTCCAATCAACATAACTATTAAAGTCAATTCTTGCGATGTCTCTATAAATATATATTTTTTGGACTATAGTTGAATCGACAAACTTTCTTTTTATTTCTAAAGCTGCTCTAACAGATCCATTTTCTACAATACTTATACTGGATACATCATTGACCTTCCACATCTTTTCCGAATAGTATATATCTATATCCCAGTTATCAAAATTCATAGGCTTATCCTCAAATGCCTGAAGTTCATTTCCTAATGAACCTACCTTTATAACCTCTCTTTCATTTCTCTTGTCATATAATGAGCTTACTTCTCCATTTTCATCAAATGCAATCTTAAAAAATTTGTTTTCTGCTAGTCTAGTACTAGATAATATTTCAGGTAATACATTGTCTTTTGATGCTTCTACTACAGAATAAGCTTTATATCCATTTGCAGGGACACTATCTGCAAAGAAAATAGCTTTATTTTGTGGAATTCTCTGGCAAACTATTTCCAGTCCATTTTCATCAATAACAGCTGGATTTTTTATATCAAGAGGAACTTCAAACTTAGAAATATCACTTCTTGTAAAAGACAATGAATTAAACACCGCAACTGATTTTTCATTTAATCCTATCCTTGATGCTATAAATTCAGCTGAATCTTTTAAAACCTCCTTACCAGAACTTATTATATCTTTATATTCTTCATTTGTAACCTCATATACCTCTTTTATGGATGAACCAGGTAATATATCATGAAATTGATTAAGAAGTATGTTTTCCCAACCCTTATTTAATTTTTCACTACAATAATCTTTATTCAAAAATGCAGCCATAGAATTTAACTTTTCAGCAGCAATATAAATGTTTTCACTAAGTCTGTTATCTCTTTTATTTCTTGCCATTGAAGTATATGTTCCTCTATGATATTCAAGATACAATTCGCCTACCCATTTTGGAAGCCTTTTATTATCCTTAACCTTACTTTCAATTCTTTTAAAATAATCCTTCGAAGTCCCCATTTTAACCTTAGGACACCCTGGAATTCCTTTATTTAATCTTCTTGCAGTTTCAAGCATCTCATATGTGGCTCCACCGCCACCATCTCCATAGCCAAAGCATACAAGAACATCATCATTTATATCCTTTTGCTGGTATCTATCCCACGCTCCCATAATAGCTTCCGGATGTATATTCCCATTATATGTTGTAAAATGATCGCTTAACGGACCGGATATATCTTTAGTTGTTACAAAGTGTGTGAGAATTTCAGTTCCATCTATACCTTTCCACATAAATGTATCATAAGGTATTTTATTAAATTGATTCCAAGAAATTTTAGTTGTCATAAAATAATTAACATCAGACTTTTTTAGTATCTGCGGAAGTGCTGCACTGTATCCAAATACATCTGGAAGCCACAGTACTTCACTTTCGACATCAAATTCTTCTTTAAAAAATCTCTTGCCAAATAATATTTGACGCACAAGAGATTCTCCTGAAGTCACATTACAATCTGCTTCAAGCCACATAGCACCTTCTGGTTCCCATTTCCCTTCTTTAACCTTTTCCTTTATTTTAGAATATATTTCTGGATAATCTTCTTTCACAAACTTATAAAGCTGAGGCTGGCTAGACATAAAAATATACTCTGGATATTCCTCCATAAGCTTTAAAACAGTTGAAAAACTTCTTCCAGCCTTTTCCCTTGTTTGTGCCACTGTCCACATCCATGCAACATCTATGTGAGTATGACCTACACAAGTAGCAGTAACATCACTATCACCACAAAGTTTTTCATAGAACTCACTTTTTAAATATTGATTTGCCTTATTAATACTGCTATAGTACTCTTCCGAAAATACTTTTCTAAAATCAAGTATATTAACTGCGCTATTTAACACATTAAGCATGTCTATTCTTCTTTTGTCTTGAGAATCTAAATTTTTGCAGACCAATGCAGGAACTTGTAGATTAAAGTATAATTCTCTTGTTTTACTGTCTATAATAACTAGTTCACCATTAAGTGTAGCCTTTTTATCCTTAAGCATACCCCCATAAGCATGTAAGTCTATATTGTAAATCTCACCACCTTGGGCCTTATGAGATATCATTACCTCTCTATGATTAATATCCAATGCTTGTACTTGTTTGCCATTTATATAGATTATAAATTGCGGATTTACTGCATCCCAACCCTCTTCAAAAGTATAAAAATTTAATGCAATGGTCTTGCCAGCAAATTCTTTTGGCACTTCAACTTTAGTTTTGAACCATGAATGTTTATCCCTTCCTCCCCATAAATCTTCTGTTTTAAAATCTCGCCAGCCTTCTTTGATTTTATCCATTTCCTTCATTCCAAGAAAATTACCATCGTGAATTTTATAACTAGTTATTGGTATTTTTTGTGAATAAACATAACCTTTTAATTCATCACATGTTTTCTGTACTCTTTCTAGAATATACTTCATATCTAAATCTCCTTTTTTATAAATCGTTTTCAACAGTATGTTAACCGTTTACTTACCTCTTAAATTTCATTATATATTATTTTTTTAATTATTTCTACATCATAAAATAGCTTTTAATTTAAATGGACATTTTGTAATAACAATGCTATTATTAATATATATTTATAATTTTTTGCTAATTATGGGCAAAATCATCGAAAGATGACGCGCAAAGCCATGAGTCTAAAGCAATCATGCCATGATCGTCAGGTTGCCATAAAGTTAATCTTTTAAAAGAAGATTAAAATTTTATGTAGAATTTTTATTTTATTAAAAATATGTTGGTAAATTAATAATTTATGTGAGAATTTTTATTGAGAATTTAAAAATAGATTTAAACTAATAAAAGTAATTTTATGTAAAATAAATATATAATTATATTTATACAAAAGCTTCATTAATTATGATTAACGCAGGTATTCTAGGGAGTCATTTCATGTTTAACACGCCAACTTCATCTTCTTATTTTTATAACAATAAAAATATAATTCTATCTATACAAATATGGCAACTATAAGCGCTTACACCTCTAATTGCATTGAATTTATTTACTCAATAATAAAATATAAAAATAAAGGATGGTGAAAGTCGTTATCACTTTATTAGAATATACAAATATTTTAATATTTTCAAATAACGAAATACTTTATGAAATTAGTCGTACTAAATAAGAAACTAGATGGAGAAACTTTAGCTGTAGCATTATATAATACGAATGGTATCCTATACATGAATAAAGGCGTAATACTTAATGAAATTGCAATCAAAAAAATTCAAAAAATGGGCATAAATACTGTTTATGTAGAAGATGGCAGCGATGAATTTACACTTCAGCAAGTTATAGATCCATCTAAAAAAATAACTATTATAAGAAAATTAAATGAAAAATTTAAAATTGCAAAAAAAGAAGCAGCAATTAAATACAGTGAAATTGAAAGCATCGCCAATGAATTAATTGAAAACATAAATTTATCCGAGAACGCCTTTCTTTTTAATAACATAGGAAAATTAGATGATAGCTTAAATCTAGAGATTCATTCAATTGATGTAGCTATACTAACATTAATGGTTGGAATAAATAAAAATTACAGCGGTTCTAAGCTATTAAACTTATGCATAAGTGCACTTCTTCATGATGTTGGCAAATTATTCAAGCCAGGTAAAGAGCATGTGAATGCAGGGTACAAGCTATTAAAAAAGACGAATGACTTTCCCTCCACAACTGCAATTGGTATACTTCATCATCATGAAAGAGTAGATGGTAAAGGTTATCCAGAAGGATTAGAAGAAGATAAAATATATGAATTTGGCAAGATTATATCAATATGTGATGAATATGCAAACTTAACATACGGAGAGAATGCATATTTTCCATTAGAAATTATTGAAAAAATAACTGCTGATACAAACCAAAAATATGATTTTACAATATATAAAGATTTTACTGCTTCAATATATTGTTATCCAAATGGCATTAGAGTTTCACTTACAAATGGCATTGAAGGAAAAGTAATTATGCAAAATAAGGGTTTTCCTCTTCGTCCAGTTATACAGGTAGTCATTAAATCTAAAAAATATTTTGTAAATCTATTATCCGAAAATAGCTTAGCAATAGATAAAATACTAATAGAATAATGCGAAGTAAAAGTATCTTAAAATATTGAATAAAATTAATAAATCTAAGATAAAAAACTTTAAAAGCCTAAGAAGTTTCAATAACTCGCTAGAAAAATGCTTAAACAATTGAAACATCTAAGGTTTTTTTAAGTTTTCTACCTAAGATTTATAAAATTTTATTTAAACTATTTCTTCAATACTTTTACTTCTCATTACACGGTAGTTTAAGTAACATTTTCCTACGTACCTACGGAAAATTGCACTGCGATTTAAGTTTGTACCAGTTATTTTATGACATTTTAAATTAAATATTTATGCATTTTAAGATTAAGATTTATGTATTATTTACAAAAAAATCCTCCATAAATCTATGTTAATAATTAGCTTTTTTATTTGCTTTGGAGTTTCACCTATAGATCTCAAAATTCCAAAATGTTTTATTCCCTCCATAACTGATATATTAAAAGAATTATATATAAGTGCAGCACTAGATACCACTATTATGCTTACTAAAAATACTATAATCTTAACTATAAAATTATTTCTAAGTTCATTTGGACTTTGAAAATAAGATCTTAAATCTTCTATCCTTTATACCTAAAATATCCATTATTGCTTCAAGATAATTTTTGTCCACTGCTTTTCACCCCCTCCAACAATATGAAGAAAAGTACTTTTGCCAGAACCACTTGGTCCTACAACTACTTCAAATTCTCCTTCATTTACGGTTAAATTTATATTTTTTAGAGCCTCTACTCTTGTATTTCCATTTTCATATCCTCCTATAGTCCAAATAAGCGGCAGCAAAAGACTATACTCTTAAAGTATTCCTTCAAAAATTTTAAACATAAACATTTCAACTCCAATCATTATAACTTCAATTATTATAATAATTCTTTTTATTACCCTAGCATAAATTGTTCATTACAAAAAAGTAATAAAAAAAAGTTTTTATATTTAGCCTAATACAAAAAATATTTCAAAAACTTCCTCTTAAAATTCGTATATGCCATATAAAGTTATATTTTAAAATATAGCTTAAAAAATACATTTCAATATAGAAAACGTTTAAAACATGTTACAACTAAGCATAACAAGTTTCATAATGTCCGAAAAGTATTTTTTTTTATAAAATATTTGATAAATTAAAACTGTAAAAAGTAAACAAAATTTACTAGCAGCTGCTAAAATTTTTTAAAACGCATTATTAAAAATATAAACCTGTTAAATAATATTTATAAAAGAGGGATAATTATGAAAGAAAAAATATTAAACGGCATGCAAACATTTTCACGAGCAATTATTGTTCCAGTACTTTTTCTTCCAATCGTTGGTATAATAATTGCATTGTCATCAATTTTAAGCAATCCTGCAATTGTCGGTCATACTAACTTCTTAATAAACATAGGAAATTTTATTTCAAGTGGTTTATGGCCTATAATGAACAATCTTAGTTTAGTTCTTTGTGTTGGTATAACAATGGGGCTTGCAAGAGAAAAAAAAGCTGAATCAGCATTAATATCACTGCTTTCTTTTTTAGTATTTCTTGGGGCAGATAATCAATGGTTAAAACTCACAGGAAAGCTCGTAAAATATAAAGCCACTTCAGACTTATATGGGACTGGTCAAACCGTCATACTTGGTTTTCAAGTAATAGATATGGGTGTGTTCTTAGGAATAATTTTAGGAATCCTAATAGCTATTATTCATAATAAATTTTGCAACACTGAATTTCCTGGTGCATTTTCGTTTTATGGCAACACACGATTTGTATTTATAGTACTAGTACCAATCCTTCTAGTTCTCGCTATAATTTTAAGTTACATTTGGCCTGTTATTGCAATTGGTATTAACAGTCTTACAAACTTTATTAATGTTTCTGGTTATATTGGAGTATTTATTTATGGTTTCCTCAACAGAGTCCTCATTCCAACAGGACTTCATCATCTAATATGGACTCCATTTTCTTACTCAAATATAGGTGGCACCTTAACAATTGCTGGCAAAACATACTATGGTGCCTATAATATATTCTTAGCGGAATTAGGTAACTCATCTTCCAAACTATTTGATCCATCTGCAAAATATCTTCAATATGGAATGGTCAAAATGTTTGGATTAATTGGTGCATCACTTGCCTTTTACAAAACTGCAAAACCACAAAATAAACAAAAAGTAAAAGCCCTACTTATACCTGCTGCTGCAACTTCTTTTCTTGTAGGAATTACTGAGCCTCTTGAATTTACATTTTTATTTGTAGCTCCTATCTTATGGGTGATATATTCTATATTTGATGGATTGTTTCAAACAGTAGCAGTAATCTTTGGAGCAAGATGCTATGCAGCTGGAGGAATGATAGACTTTTTAGCTTATAATCTTCCCGCAGGAATATCTAAAACGAGATATCCTGTATTTATACTTGTAGGTCTCATAGAAATAGTTGTTTTTTATTTTCTTTTTACTTTCTTAATAAAGAAAATGAATCTAAAAACTCCTGGTCGAGAAGATGCTGCAGAAGACGTTAAACTTCACACAAAGGCTGATTATAAAGCTAAAATAAATAAATCTACTAAAAGCACAAATGAAAAAGGTGACGACATAGCCTTTACAATTGTTGAAGCATTAGGTGGTAAAACTAACATAGAAACTGTTAACAATTGTTTTTCAAGACTTAGAGTAGATGTCAAAGACCCAAGTATTATAAATGAAACTACATTGAAAAGCACAGGTGCTTCTGGAGTAATAAAAAATGGTAATAACATTCAAGTAATATATGGTCCTAAAGTAAGTAATATAAGAAATAAGGTAGATAAATACCTTGATAATAACTAAAAATTTCAGTCAGTATTCAGTTTTAATTATATAAAATTTTATTTTTAGAACTGTTATATATAAAAATAAGATAGAAAGAGGGAAATACTATGAAAAAATTTTCAGTAACAATAGCTGGCGGAGGAAGTACATTTACCGCTGGAATAGTCTTAATGCTTCTCGATAATTCAGAAAGATTTCCAATAAGGAAGCTGAAATTATACGATAACGATAAAGAGAGACAGGATATTGTAGCAGAAGCTTGCAAAATAATTCTAAAAGAAAAAGCTCCTGAAATTGAATTCAAGGCTACTACAGAACCTGAAGAAGCCTTTACTGATATAGACTTTGTAATGGCACATATAAGAGTTGGAAAATATGCTATGCGTGAACTTGACGAAAAGATACCGCTTAAATATGACGTAGTTGGACAAGAAACTTGTGGACCCGGAGGAATTGCTTATGGAATGAGATCTATCGGCGGAGTTATAGAAATACTTGATTATATGGAAAAATACTCTCAAAATGCTTGGATGCTTAACTACTCAAATCCAGCTGCAATAGTAGCAGAAGCAACTAGAAGATTAAGACCTAATTCAAAGATACTAAATATTTGTGATATGCCAGTTGGACTAGAAAATCGTATGGCTCAAATAGTAGGACTAAAAAGCCTTAAAGATCTTTATGTTCGCTACTATGGCTTAAACCATTTTGGTTGGTGGACAGATGTAAGGGACAAATCTGGTAACGATTTAATGCCTAAACTTAAAGAACATATTTCAAAATATGGATATGTTGTAAATAAGGAAGAACGTAAAAGTGATGAAGCTAGTTGGCTTGAAACTTATGAGAAAGCAAAAGATGTATATGCTCTTGATCCAGAAACAATCCCAAATACTTATTTAAAATACTATTTATATCCTGATTTTGTTGTAGAACATTCAAATAAAAACTACACAAGAGCTAATGAAGTAATGGACGGTAGAGAAAAATTCGTATTTAGTGAATGTAGAAAAATAGTTAAAGAAGGAACTTTTAAAAATTCAAAACTTGAAGTTGAAGAACATGCTTCATTCATCGTTGATCTTGCAACTGCAATAGCTTTTAATACAAAAGAAAGAATGCTTCTTATAGTTCCAAACAATGGCGCAATAGTAAATTTTGATAGCACAGCAATGGTTGAAATACCTTGTTTAGTCGGAAGTACTGGTCCTGAACCTCTTTCTGTTGGCAAAATACCTCAATTCCAAAAAGGACTCATGGAAGAACAGGTATCTGTTGAAAAATTAGTTGTAGATGCTTGGATTGAAGGCTCTTATTTAAAATTATGGCAAGCACTTACACTTTCAAAAATTGTTCCAAATGCAACCGTTGCAAAAAAAATATTAGATGATTTAATCGAGGCAAATAAAGATTACTGGCCAGAATTAAAATAATAAAATAATAATAAGGAGCTGTCCCAATATAGTAATTATCCACATGGCAGTTCCTTATTTTCAACACTCTTGTATAAAAAAAAAATTATTTAATATACTTTATATAAGAGGTGAATTGAATCATGGCTAAAATTGATATAAGTAAAATAGTTTACAAAAACCATCTTACCAAAATAGAAGAAAACATATTAATATACATAATAAATAATATACAAATTGTTAAAAAAATTGGAGTAAGGGGAATCGCCAAAAAACATTATACAAGCACTTCAACTATAATGAATTTGTCTAAAAAATTAGGTTATTCAGGATTCTTAGATATGTACTACAATTTATTTTTCACTCTAAAAGCTAAAAATATTCCGCAAAATAATGATGTTACCAACGAATACTTCGGCATAAATGTAAATGAATTGTTATCACTAATAGACATCGACAATATAAACAAATTTGTAAACTTACTTGAAAAAAATAAGCATGAAATAATGTATACCTGTGGTCAAGGATTTTCTATACCAATAATAGAATACATAAATAAAAAATTACTTATATCTGGTTTCCGATGTATTTTAAGTGATGCATACGAAAATTACGATGTAAATGCACAAAATGCTAAATTATTAATTGTAGTTTCAAAATCCGGAGAAACTGATTTTATTATAAACGCTGCAAAACTTGCCAAAAAAACAACATTAAAATAGTATCTTTTACAAATCAAACAAATAATACTTTAGCAAGCTTATCCTTTATTAATTTTAAAATATATGATAAGCACGTTATGGATGATAGAAATAAAATACCAAATTCTTTTTATCCTAATGTACTTATGTTATTTGAAGTTATATTTAGTCAATATTTAAAAAAATCTAAAACAAATCCTAAAAATCAGAAATAATTTAGGTTAAAAATCAGGAGGGATTAAAATGTTCAGCAAATTAAAAAATATAATAACAAACAAAAAAAATGAAAAAATCACCAAATTTTTTAGTACCAGTATCTGGTGAAATAATAAGTTTAGATACTGTAGATGATGACGTCTTCTCTCAACGCATGATGGGTGATGGTTTTGCAATAATACCTTCAGATGGAAATGTATTTTCTCCTTTCGATGGTATAGTGACAAGCATCTTTCCAACTAAACACGCAATTACAATTAAAAATAGTGATGGTATAGAAGTATTAATTCATTTTGGACTTGATACAGTTAACTTAAAAGGTGAAGGTTTCACCGCTCACGTCTCAAGTGAAGATAGAGTTAAGGCCGGAGATCTTATATTAAGCGTTGATATAGCCTCAATAAAAGATAAAGTAAAATCTTTAGTTGTTCCTATAATATTTTTAGATTTAAAAGAGAGAAATTTTTACATATAATAAACAAAATGTAAATTGTAAAGACACAAATGCTGTATTTATAAAATAATTTATAAAAGATTTTAACGACAATATAGGTGTTAAAATCTTTTATTTAGGCTTCCTTAATTTTTTTACTATGGTTTTTTAAATACGATTTTGAATATCTTATCATACTGTTCTTCACTTTCAATTTTAAAACCAGCTTTTTTTCCTAGTCTTTTAAAATACTTTAAATCCTGCTCATTATTTTTTTTCATCACACCATATGATGTCTCAATTAGACCATTAGGTGTATCTATCTCAAGTTCTATGATAAATATATCCTTTTTACCATCATCCTCCTTTGGAATAACCGCATCCCACAATACAAAACTCGAACCGCTTTTTATCACTCTGTATATTTCATTAAATACCTTTTTATGTTCATCTTTATCAATAAACATCATTGTAAAAAATGATGTTGCCACATCAAAACATTTATCCTCAAATTTTAGATCTGAAGCATCCATAATCATTTTCACCGGTCCTTCTGCTGCAGCATCAAGTTCATCTTGCCTTTTATCTATGGCTGTTACTCTTTTTCCATATAAACCGCCAATTACACCTTCACCGCCGCCGCCAATATCTAAAATTTTTTCTCCTTCTATATCCTTTTTCAAAATTAATTTTTGTTTTTTACAATATCTATCCTATCTTTTCCGTTCAAATTATTCACCTCTCCAAAAATAAAAGCCATTTTCCTTTTAAAAGAAAACAGCTTTTATAACAGACTTTTATCACCATTTTCTTATCTTCCAAATTACTTTGCAGGAATTAACACCGTGCATACAATAGTGAAACTAATTCAACTATTAACTTATACATCATAAAAATCTCTACCAATTCCATCCTTTTATAATGTATAATTTAAGTTTCACAATAATTTCTCTTTAATGCCGGTTGTCGGGTTTCACAGGGCCAGTCCCTCCACCACTCTTGATAAGATAATTTATAGTATTCTTATATGTTTAGTTAAATTATATAGCTAAATATACTCAATGTCAAGGATTGGCACTGCTCTATATTTAAAAGAAATAATAATATTGAAGAAGTGATTTAAATAAAATACATACTGTATAACTATATGTTCCAAGTAACGTAATGGTGTTTCAAAATATTACTTCACCTGATTTTGTAACCAGTCTAAACTATCCATATAAAAGAAGCCTAAACCTAATAAATTGAAAGCTGATATAACTAAACAAATTATAAAATATATTAAAATTCCCACTATACTCCCTCTAAGCAAAACATATACAAGTGCAGGTATAATCCCTAAAAGTATATTGTATCCAAAAATTTTAAGCTTATATCCTTTAGAAAGCTTTGCACTTAAGCTAATAACTTCTAAAATTCCAAGTTTAGGATTATCAATCATAACGATAAATGCAAATATAAACATATAAGTAAGTATTACACCTGGAATTACAAGCAATATATAACCTACAATCAGTATTATTGTCATAAGTAAGCTTAATCCTATTGATTTTAATACCATATTCTTCTTAAAACAAACAAGTATATCTGAAAATACAATCTCATGTGTATCTTGATAATTTCTTGCTATATAATAAGTTCCCACACTAAGCGGTATACAAATTGCAAAAATCATTACCAAATATACAATTATGCAAAGTAAAACTTCACCTATAGAAAATCCAGATAGTATAGTTACACTGCCAGTTATTAATCCCGAAAAAAGGCATATAATGAAAAATACTAAGGATGGTATAAGCATAGCCAAAACAAACTTCGCTATATTACCTGCTCCGATAGAAATAACATTTGAAAGAACTTTGAATACTGATATTCTTTCTTTATACATAAAATCCTCCTAGATAAATAATTTATATAATATCACCTTATATGTATACTAGAATTTTCTTTACATAATGCTTTTTATAATTAATTTCCATAAAAAAAGACCTACCATTAAAAGATAGATCTAAATTTTTAATCTTTCAAAACACTATTGATTTTTGCAAATTTTATTATATCTGAAAATGATAATGTTACTCTATAATATCTATTCCAATCATTTTCATAAGATATTTAGCATTAGTGGTATCTGAACGTCCTTTTTTAAGTTTATAATCAAACTTTATTTTATTTCCCTCATAGCTTTCTGAGAAATGGTAATTTTTAATTCTGTTTTTATCATCATACTCAAGATTGCATAATTCAAAGTCATGAGTAGAAATAAGTCCAAATACCCATTTTTCATTGAGACTTTTAAGAACACTTTTTGCCCCTACTATCCTGTCATTCGAATTAGTACCACGGAATATCTCATCTATTAAGAAAATCATTGGATGCTTTGTTTTTATATTTTCTATCATCTTTTTCATTCTAATAAGTTCAACATAAAAAGTAGACATTCCCCTGTTTAAATCATCAGTTATTCTCATAGAGGTATATATATCAACAACAGAGCAAGTAAGCTTTTTGCCACATACTGGTGCTCCTGCATATGCAAGAACAAGATTAATTCCAACTGTTCTTAAAAAAGTAGTTTTTCCAGACATATTTGAACCAGTAATTATAAAAATACTATCTGTCATATCAACATCATTATATATCCTAGTTTTTTCATCGATTAATGGATGCCCAATTTCTTCTCCAGAAAACACTAGCTGTTCCTTTGAGAATTCTGGGAATGTAAGCTTTGAATTTAAATGAAACACAGCAGAAAGACTAGATAAACTCTCAAACTCTCCTATTACATCAAGCCACTCTCTTATGTATTTTCCATATTTAGATTTCCAATTTTCAAATTCAAAAAGTCTATGGTAATCCCAAAAAAATATAACGCTCAATATTACATATCCAATTATATTGCTTGTGTATTCAATTCTTTCAACTATAGAGGTAAGCTCTTTAAGAATTGTATTAGCACTTTTTCCATCAAATATGAGTTTTTCTTTGAGCTCCTTTAAATATGGGCTTTTAAATTCCTCATTTTCTATTAGCTTCAAAATATTAAAATAGGATTCTAAATCGTTTTTTCTTTTATATATCGGTCCTAATACTGGAGATATCTTAGCATATCCAATTCCATTTATGAGAAGATGAATTGTAAAAAACAATCCTATATAACCATAATATCTATCTAATTTATAATAAACAATAATAATAGACGTTATTATTGTTATAACTGGAACCACCCATGATATTATTTTAGCTATAGGGCTAGAAAAAGCCCTTTTTAAATTTTCAACATAATCTAATAGCTGCGTTGGATTCTCAACTGTGTTTTTATTTATAATACCTTCGCCTTCAATTTTTTGGGTAAAATCAAGTTTTTCTCCAAGCTCTCTTACAGCTTCCTGTCTTTCTTTTATTTTATTAATATCCTTATCAGGATTTTTCAAGATTGCTATTAATTTTTCTCTACCAAAGAAGGTTTTTGTAGTATTTATAAGCTGAAAAAGAGACTTTTCACCTAGTATATCAAGGTCAGTAAGATATGGTTTTTCCTCATCGACCTTGTCAATGCCACAGTCCTCAAATGAAGTCCATGTACCATCAAGCCTTTTTAAGTACTTTTCATTAACCTCTATCATGTTTTTTATTCTTAAAAGATTATAAGATATTTTACTGTGAATACTTAATAAATATATAAATAATATGTAAGATAGTACTGTTCCGAAAATCATAAATATAGATAGACTTTTAATGACAAGGTATGTAAAGCATGCTGCAAGTATAAAAGCTGCAAATCTAAGTAAACTTATTAATCCATAACTTTTTTTTATTCTTGGCTTCCTCGCTCTTAAAATGATCTATACGTTTTAAAAATTCATCTTTCATTTTCATAAAAATATTGTCCTTTCTGCTCCTCATAATTATATAGAACATTATAACATACAAAATAAATAATATTAGAAGTATTCACAAATATTTCAAAAAAATTAACACCAGTAAGCTTACTGATGTTAACTTCGCAATTACAGACTTATATTAATTTTTCCCTGTAAAATATTCTACTTATTTTCGGCGTGAGGAAGCTGACTTATATCAAGGTTCTCACCAATCCAACTTAAAAATTTTTTAATTTCATTGCCGTTTGCACTAAAATATTTAATATTTTTTATTCTTTCTTCACTTATTATTCCAACGCTTCTCAACAATTCAAGATGATGTGATATTGTTGGAGTTGTTAAATTTACTATTTCAGAAATTTGTTTACCATACATTGGTTCCTTCATTAAAAGTTTCAATATTTCAAAACGTGTACTATCAGAAATAACCTTAAGTACTTGAAACATTTTATCAACTTTGACTTCTGCACTTTCTATCATCTTATATGCTAAAACCTGAATATCACTCATATACCTTACATACCTTCCAATTAAAAAATATGATGGTATAAATATGTATTCTTCATATGGATCTTTTCTTCTAAAATTTCTACCCATTATGTTTTGAGATATTTCAATAGGTTCATTTGATTTTAACTCATTTTCCAATTTTATGAATTCGTTTTTATAGCTGTCATATAAATTATCCATAAGCTTATTAAATTCATCTGTATAAAATTCTAAAGTGCACTTTAAAATCATATCCAAAAACTCTTGCCTATTATTAACTATAAATTTAAAGCAATCCAAATCATCACATAAATATTTGTATCCGTAAAAAAATTCTTCTAGATTTCTGTCATTTTTTAAAACCTTTTTGATTTTTTCCTCGTTTATTTCAAGTCCCCAAAAATTATAAAAAAATGATTCTTTTGTAGTATTCTTTACGCTTTCTATGTATTTTTCAACGTCATCAAACTCTCTATTTAAATATAAAAACTCAAAAATTCCATATCCACCATCTTTAAGAGACTTTATTAAAACTTCTAAATTTTTATATTTGCTTGTCACTTCGTCCACAAATGTTTTTCCATATACTTTTTGGACTAAACCCTTACATTCTTCATCCTTATTAAAGATACTTAAAGTTATACTTATAAGTTCTATTACCATAGATTTCTTTAAATATACTTTAGGTGCTTTTTCCTCAAAATTGTTCATAATACCATCCTTTTAACACTAAGTATTTAATACTTATCCATAATTAGCTTTGCCTCATTATGTTATAATTATAGCATAGTTTTTTAATAATATAGCAGAAAATTTAGTTATTGTTTAATAAAATCATTATCAAAGTCTGTATTATCAATAATAGACGGAAATTAATCCTATAATTGAAATTCCAGAAAATGAAATATATGATAACATAAAAAATCACCACATAATTAAAATTAAAGAATTTATTGATACTATGAATGACAAATTATAAACTTTAATATTTTAAAATGTTAAAACTTATAATTTGCTACTTATACTATAACTCCTCAAATTACTAAAAATATTAAGAAAGTTCATGTGAGTTTTTTTATTTCACGCAAACTTCCTTAATATGTCAATTTAGCTAAAAATTAAATATTAATTAATATTAAAATGTGCATGTCAAATATATCTAAAGTTACATTGCATCATCTAAATCGTTTAAATCTCTTCCGGTAACGTCTTCAGAAACATAAGAACTAAAGAAGGTGCTTAAAGAAAAAATAATTAGCATTATAGCAACTGGAATCCAACTACCTGACATTGCTGATACCCAACTAGCTGCAATTAAGGGACCAAAACCAGTAGCTATAACTCCTGCTACTTCTTTAGCAAGTGAAACCAAAGTAACTCTATTTTTTGATCCAAATAATTCGCTTAGCATTACATTTTCCAAAGCAAATATTCCTTGACAGCCAACATTCAAACCGATTACCAGTGCAATAGTCAGTAAAACAACATTTTTTGAATTAATCAACATCATCATTGGGATTGAATAAACTGCCATTGCCAATGACAAAATCATATATATTTTTCTTCTTCCAAATTTATCGCCAAGATATCCAACCACAGGAATAGTTATAAAAGATACTAAAGATGAAATAATATTTGCATCTGTTGCAATTGTTTTTTGCATCAAAAGGACAGTAACAACAAAACCAGCTAAATATGTTTGTAAAATACCGCTATTTCCAGCTTGTCCAAAACGTAATCCTAGTGCAACTAAAAAACTCTTTTTTCCTTTTCTATTAGCCTCAACTGATTTGCCATTCTTCCCTATTTCCTGTCTTTCTTCTAAAAGCAGCTTTTTCTTCTCTGCCATAACCGGACTTTCTTTAACGAAAATTCTAATTAAAATTGCTGCAATCATAACAATAAAAGATGCAAAGAATGGAATTCTCCATCCCCACGCAAATAAATCATTTTCATTAATATTCGTCAAAATGACAGTCCAAATTAAATTTGCTAATAATGTCCCAGATGAAGTTCCTAAACAAACTAAACTACCAATTAAACCTCTATTTTTCACTTTTGAAAATTCAGCAACCATAACACCGGCACCACTTATTTCTGCTCCAGCACCTAAACCCTGGAAAATTCTTAGTATAACTAATCCAATTGGAGCTAATATACCAACTTTTTGATAAGTAGGCAGGAAACCTATGAGTGTTGATGTAAGACCCATAAGAGTTATAGTAATAAAAAGAACTGCTCTACGGCCTACTTTATCACCAATTCTTCCAAATATATATGCTCCGACTAACCTAGCAATATATCCAGCTCCATATGTTCCCATCGACATTATTAAACCTATGGCAGGACTTGCATTTGGAAAAAATACCTTATTAAAAACAATAGCAGCTGCAAGAGAATACAACTGAAAATCCATGAATTCCATTGCTGTTCCAAGCCAGCCACTTGCAGCAACTTTAACCAATTCTTTTGTTTCAATTTCATAAGTATCATTACCATTCTTCTGCATTTTTAATACACCTTCCTTACTATTTACAAAAATTAACTTTATCTTCCCGCACTTAACCTTAGATGTTTATAAACAAAAAGCAATTTTAACTAATCATCAAAAGTAAGAATCATTTTTTTAACCTCTTCAGGGTGTTCATTAATAAAATCAAAAGCTTGTTGAATTTGATCAAAATTTAAATCTATGCGTAATTAATCCATCATTTTTTAACATTCCAGATTCCATTAAACGAATGACATTAGCAAATTGATATGCTTGTAGTCTAGTGCCCACAACAGTTAATTGATTTTTAGTAATAGGAAGTTGAGGAATTTGTGATGCTTTTTCAGAAAATCCCAAAACAACAATTGTACCAGCTGGTGATATCAAATCAAAGCTAACTTCAAATGTCTTTGTAGATCCAACTGCATCAATAACTTTATTTACGCCTTCACCATTTGTCCAATCTTTAACTGCTTCTTTAATATCTTCCTTAGCAATATTGACAACTCTATCTGCTCCATTTTCTTTAGCAAATTTTAACTTATCCTCAACAACATCTGTTATCATTACGGATGCACCCTTTATCTTAGCCAATTTAAGTATGCATACCCCTATAGGGCCTGCTCCTTGAATAAGTACAGTATCTCCGACACCAACATTACCACGAGCTGTTGAATTAGCACCAATCGTATATGGTTCAGTTAATACTGCAGTATCCCAATCCAAATCCTTATTCATTACATGACATTGTTTTTCAGATACTGTGAAATATTCTCTCATGCCACCATCCTCATGAACACCAAATACAGATAGATCCTTACATACATTAGGCATACCATGACGGCACGCGTAACATTTTCCACAATAGTTAATTGGTTCAATTACAACATGATCACCAACATTAAGATTTTTTACATCGCTGCCTATTTCAACAACTTCACCAACAACTTCATGTCCCATAACTCTTGGTAGTACAGCTAATGGATTTTCACCATGATATAGATGAACATCAGACCCACAAATGCCAACTCTCTTTGTTTTTATCAAAACATCATCTGATTTTATAACTTTAGGTATCTCAACTTCTTCCACCCTAAGATCGTCTTTCGCATAAACTCTTGCAATTTTCATAACTTTTTCCTCCTATTTTTGTGTTAATTTCGTAAAATTTTATTTATTAATAAAGCCAAATTAATAATTTTAACTTAGAAACTTTATTAAAAATCTGTTGTAATAAAAAAACGTCAATATCTAGTAAACATTTGATATTTTAAATATGACCTTAAACTTTTGTACTAGAAAAACGTTTTTATGCATATTAAAAAATAAAAAACTGTTTTAAATGCATTTGTTAATTAATTTAATTTGTGTTATATTAAGCCTTGAAAACATTTTATATTAGACATTTCATACATAATTTGTTATATTCGGATGGTAGTCCTTATAATAGCAAATTGTGAAATGTCTTTTTTTATTTAAATAAATTAATTTATTTACTCGTTTTTTTAATTGCTTCCCACAATCCATTTAAGTATGCTACTCCAAGAGCTCTGTCGTACAAACCGTATCCTGGTCTTGCTTTTTCTCCCCATAACATTCTTCCATGGTCAGGTCTTATATAGCCTTCAAAGCCTACGTCATGATATGCCTTCATTATTTCAAACATATCGAAGTCTCCATCGCTTGAAAGGTGAGATACCTCGTGGAAATGTCTTTCGCCTACAAATTTTATGTTTCTAACATGACCGAAGTGTATTCTTCCCATAGCACCAAAGTGTCTTATAATTTCAGGAATGTTATTCTTTCTTTCACATCCAAGTGCACCACTGCATAGACAAAGTCCGTTGTATGGGCTGTCCACAAGCTTAACTATCCTATCTAAGTTTTCCTTTGAATGTACTATTCTTGGAAGTTCAAATATTCCCCATGCAGGGTCATCTGGATGAACTGCCATTTTAACGTCGTATTTTTCGCAAGTAGGTATTATTCCTTCAAGAAAATACTTGTAGTTTTCAAATAATTTTTCTTCATCTACATCTTTATAAAGTTCAACAACTCTTTTTAATTCCTTAAGTCTTTCAGGTTCCCAACCAGGAAGTGTAAAGCCATTAGAATTTTTTGTTGTAGCTTCTACTAATTTTACTGGGTCCATTCCCCTTAATTTAGCATCATCATAATCCATAGCTTCAGAACCATCAGGAAGCTTCATTGCAAGGTCTGTCCTAAGCCAATCAAATACAGGCATGAAGTTATAGCATATAACCTTTACTCCAGCTTTTGATAAGTTTTTGATTGTTTCTTTGTAATTTTCTATATATTTATCTCTTGAAGGTAAGCCAAGCTTTATGTCTTCGTGTACATTTACGCTCTCTATAACTTCAAGCTCTAATCCATGAGCTTCTATGTTCTTCTTGTACTCCATTATTGTATCAAGTGGCCATAATTCTCCTGCTGGAATATCTGATAAAAAGCCTACAACTCCTGTAACTCCTGGTATTTGACGTATTTGGTCAAGTGTGACGCTGTCATCATTTTCACCGAACCATCTAAATGTCATTTTCATAAAAACACCTCTTTCTTCATTATTTTAAATATTTATTTAGTGTATTTCTTACTGCCTTTGGTCCTACAAGCATTTCTTCAAAGTAATTTTCAACTTTCTCGCCAAGACCTATTTCATAGAGATCTGATCCAAAGATGGCTTTATTTGAAAGTATAGGTTTTAAGGAACCTTTGATGTATTTTTTGCCTAGTTCTACTTCTGATAAATATTCTTTTAAACTTTCTAGAAGTGGGTCAGAGCTAATTTCAAAAATTTTACCATCGTCATCTACTCCAAGAAGGTATCGTAACCAGCCTGCAATAACAAGTGGTATATATTTAAGTGACGTTACATCCAAATCTGATCTCTTTACATATTCCTTAATTGTTTCTCCGAATCTTATACCAACCTTTTGTGAGGTATCTGTGGCAATTCTTTGAGGAGTATCAGGAATAAATGGATTTGGAAGTCTTACTTCTATAACCTCTTTTATAAAATCCTTAGGGTTAAGTATCTTAGGGTCTGTAACTACAGGCATACCTTCTTCATAGCCTATTTTGTTTACAAGTGCTGATAAGCAGTCATCTTTCATTTCATCAGCAATAAGAGTATATCCAAGTACGCAGCCGAAAACTGCCAAAGATGTATGAAGAGGGTTAAGGCATGTGCAAACCTTCATTCTTTCAACTCTTTCAACGGTTTCTCTGTTTGTGAAATATACTCCAGCATCCTCAAGAGCAGGTCTTCCATTTGGAAAACTATCTTCAACAACTAAGTATTGCGGTCCTTCAGCATTTACAAAAGGTGCTATATAAGTATGTTTGCTTGTTATAATAAGAGATAGATTAGTAAGGCCAAGCTTAGTTAATTTTTCTTCTACTATATCAGAAGGTCTTGGGGTAATCTTGTCTATCATGCTCCAAGGGAAGGTTACTTTAGTAGTATCGTTTAAATAGTCAACAAACTCCTTCTCGACAAGCTTGTTTTCAGCCCATTTAGTTGCTATTGTGTTTATTGAAGCATATAATTTTTCTCCATTGTGAGAGCAGTTATCCATACTAACTACTGCAAGTGGAAGTTTTCCAGCCTTAAATCTAGTGTACAAAAGAGAAGTAACCTTTGACATAACGTTATTTGGCTTAGCTGGTCCATTTTTTATATCCTGTGCTACTTCAGCTGAGAAATCTCCAGATAAACTCTTTAAGTTATATCCTTTTTCAGTTATAGTAAAGCTTATCATTTTAAGTGAAGGATTTTCGAATATCGAATTTAATCTAGCCCAATTTTCTTTTCTTTCAGTATCTGCTGCAATGCTTTCTCCTATACTTGCAATTACTGCATTCTTTAATTTTCCGTTGGGTTCCATAATCACCTGTAAGCTTAAGTTATTAAATGGTGTATATATTTTGTCTATGATTTCATAGTCATAAGTTTCAACAGCAACAATTCCAGATTTTTCTTTCCCTGAATTTAAAAGTGTTTGTTCTAGTGCAGCTATAAAACCTCTGAAAATATTACCTGAACCAAAATGCACCCAAGCTGGATTTGCTTTAGTTTCCTTAGCCATGTTTTCATAAGAGAATTTAGGAAGTTCAATATCTGCACTTTTCCATGCTTCTTTATCTTTAATGCCTTTACTACTTAAATTTAACATAATAAAATTACCTCCTCATAAATTAATGTTTTTAGTAAACCATTTCATTTAAAATACACCAATAATAATTAATAGCATATAATTTGTAGTTGTGTTAAAATTAAAACGATTATTATTTATTGAAAGAGGAGATGTTATTTTTATATACTTTTGCAGAAGTATTTTAACACCCCTCTTTTAAACCAATTATTATTTAAAATACTCAGGATAGTTTTCTTTTATTTTCTTTAAATTGTAGTTAACCATTGTTAGATGGTTTTTCATAATTTCATCAGCAGCCTCAGGCTTTTTATTCTTTATTAAATCGATGAGAGCTGAGTGCTGAGAAGTTATATCATCAACTTTTAAATTAGAAGCCAGCGTCAGCATACGAATACGTTGAAAATCCATTTCAACCTGGCAAATCGTATTCCAGGTTCTTAACTTATTGCAGCCTTCAAAGATAGTCCTATGAAAATCTTCATCAGCTTTAAAAGCTCCTATATAATCCTTATTTTTGATGCACATCTTTTGAACTTTTACACTCATTTCAAGAGATATTAGCTTCTTTTCCGAAAAATCTGTTGTGCAAGCTAGTTTAACTACGGCTCTTTCCATATGCTCACGTAAAAATCTTGCTTCCTCTACTTGAGAAAGATCAATTAATGAAACAAATGTACCCTTTTGAGGATAGATATCAAGGAGACCCTCTTGAGAAAGAAGTAAAAATGCTTCTCTAACAGGAGTTCTGCTTACATCAAACTTTTCTGAGATACCCTTTTCAGAAATGCTAAGACCTGGTTTTAAATTTAATTTTATAATCTCTTCTTTCAAAATTTGATATAATTTTTTGCTTGTTAATTTTTTTTCCCGTTTCAAAAATCATCTATTAACTCTCCTTTTGGCTTACCATACAACCATACTTGTATGGTAGCTATAAATAATTATAGCATATAATACGATAAATTCAATATATTTTTATGATTTTAATTTATATTAATTCTTAGTACAATAATCTACAGCCTAAGATAGCTTAAAATATATAAGTATTTTGTTATTTTTTGCCAACATTTAGATGAATATCCTAATGCTTAAAAAGTTATAATATTTACTGCTTGCGGTATTCTGCAAGCTACTAACAATAAGTTAATAGTAAAGGAAGATTTTCCTCTCACAGAAAATCCTCCTTGCCTTTTAGTACTGAAACTAGTAAAATTCATATATACCAAAATACCCAAAATATCGAATTTTGATATACATGAACTTTAAGTTTCACATTAATATATCTTTAGTAACATAATAACTTAAATAGAATTTATTAATTTTATTTATTTTTGTAAGACACTATGTTACTTCGCATTGTCTTTATAAACCTTGTTGTCCTATCTTTTAAATTCATTACCATAGTATAAGTTATAGCTTGATTATTATTAAAAATTACACCATCCAAAAATTCACATTTAGTAATTCCTGTAGCAGAAAAGTATACCTCATCGCCTTTAACAAGATCATCTAATGTGAACATTTTCCCAATATCCTTAATACCCATTTCAAAACATCTATTTATCTCTTCAGTAGTATATGGTTTTAGTCTACACTGCATATCTCCGCCTAAACATTTTATTGCCGCAGCAGCTATTACTCCTTCTGGTGCCCCTCCTGTTCCCATAAATATATCCACACCTAAATTTTCCAGTCCACATGTTAAAATAGCTTCTACATCACCTTCGCCAAATACTTTTACCTTTGCACCTATTCTTCTAGCATCTTCAATTATATAGTTATGTCTATCTCTATCTTGAAGTAAAACTGTAAGTTCTCTTACATCCTTACCTAGCGCTTTTGCAGTGTTTATCATATTTTCTATTGGAGATTTTCCTATATCTATTACACCTTTGGCACCTCTACCTACTGCTATCTTTTCCATGTACATGTCTGGAGCATGAAGAAGAGTCCCCTTTTTTCCCATAGCCACAACAGCTATTCCATGAGACAATCCTTTTGCTATTAATGTAGTACCATCTACTGGGTCTACAGCTATATCCATCTCTGGCATATCCATTTCCCATTTTCCTACCTTCTGTCCTATATAAAGCATTGGTGCTTCATCCAGCTCACCTTCTCCAATTACCACAGTTCCCCTTATAGGCATAGAGGCAAATGCATCATTCATACCATCTACTGCTACACCATCTGCTTCATTTTTATCTCCTCTACCAACAAGCTTTGCCGATCTAATTGCCGCCGCTTCAGTAACCTTGGCAAGACCAATAATCATATCACCGTCCATTTTCTCACCCCCAATTCTTTATCACACAAATTAAAAAGATTGCGAACTAACAGTATCTTGAGATGTTAAATGAAAACTATAAATCTAAGGCGATGATTGTCAAAATTCTAAGAAGTTTCAATAACTCGCCTGTGGCTCAAACAAATTGAAGCTTCTAAGCCTTTTAACAATCATTGCCTAAGATTTATTAGCTTTCATTTAAATCATCTCTTCAATACTGTTACTTAGCTAAACCGGAAATGCAAGGTAAATTTTTCTACGGTTGCCTACGAAAAATACTCTATAATCACTGTTAATCAATAAATGAGTGGACAAGTTCACACCAAAAATTCCGTAGGTACGGAGGAATTTTTTCCTTGCACTACCGTGGAAGTGAAGTAACAATGCTGAAGGAATGATTTTAAAAAATTCTAATAAATTTTTCAGCCTTAGATTTATAGAATTTTTTTAACATGACGAAGCATTGTTACTTCACACTTAAAAGCTTTGCGCAATTCCTTTAAATATAAACATAACTGCAACTGCTCCTGAATCTGGTCTTCCAAGGGACTTTTCTCCATAGTATGCAGCTCTTCCATGAACTGATTTTATTTGTTTTGTATTTTCGACACCCTGTTTTGCTGCTTCATAAGCTTTTTCAAAAGCTGCTTTTGCAGCTTGGTTTTCTTCTGCTGCCTTTTCAAGTGCTCTTACTGCTGGATCTAAAGCATCAAGCATTGTCTTTTGTCCTACTTTAGCCTTTCCCCTTTCCATAACTCCATTTACAGCGGCCCTTCCCATTTTTGAAGCAGTTAAAAGATCTACTTCTGCTTTTCCTTTTGCTTCTTTAGCTGCTTTTAGAAAACATATCGATATTAAAGTTCCCATAGTAGATGGCACAGTTGAGTTCATTTTCATTCCAAGCTTCATCATTACCGTACCTATATCATCTGAATCTACATTATTAACTTCATCATACATAGTTTTAAATCCGGTTGACATTGTTAATCCAAGATCTCCATCGCCCATAGCACCATCAAGTTCTATAAGATACTCTTTTTCTTCATTCATGACCTTAGTTATTTCTCCAAGTATTTTTTTCAAAAATTCTTTATTCATTTTTCACCCTCCAATTAATTATGCTATAGATAGACAACGTGAAACTTGAAAATTATAAGTTCCAGCTTTATCCTGACAAACTGGAAGTTGATTCAGAGCACAGAGTACAAAGTACAGAGTACAGTAAAGGTAGATTTACCTTTCGTTACTCTCAGGTAAATCTTAGAACTTAATAGTGTCAGCTGCGCTGAACACTATATTTTAAGCGCTTTGCGTGCATTAAGTTTAAGATTTTTTGTAGCAACAGCGGAGAAAAATCATCCTTCACTGTACTCTGTCCTCTGTACTTTGTACTCTGAGTTAAATTCCAGTTTAACAGGATTAATTTGGCATTAGTCATTTTAACCTTTCAAGTTAATAAGTCTAATATTATACAAGTAATTTAAATCTATTCTTGTTTAAAAAATGGTGAATAAGCTTCAAAATCTAGCATTTCCTTTAGCTCGTCATCTAGTTTCAGAAGAGTTAATGACATACCTGCCATCTCCATTGAAGTAGCAAATTCTCCTATATAATTTCTGTATATTTTTATACCATTTTTATTTAATATCTCATAAGCTTTTCTATATGCAATATAAAGTTCTTCAAGTGAAGTCGCTCCAAGTCCATTAACAAGAACTGAAACTTCATCTCCTTCTTCAAATGGTAAATCTTCAATTATCTTATTTAACATGATTTCTACAATTTCATCATTAGTTCTAAGTTTTGTTCTTTCAATTCCTGGCTCTCCATGTATACCCATACCTATTTCCATTTCATCATCAGCAATAGCAAATGTAGGTTTTCCCGCTTCTGGAACTGTGCATGGACTTAAAGCAACTCCCATAGTTCTTGTGTTATTCACAGTTTTCTGAGCAATTCTTTTAACTTCATCAAGTGAATACATTTTTTCTGCTGCTGCTCCTGCTGTCTTATATGCATAGAAAAGTCCTGCAACTCCTCTTCTTCTATCTTCCTCACCCTTTGGTGCTGATGCAACATCATCTGTAACCAAAACTTCTTCAACTCTTATATCATCCATTGAAGCAAGATCTGCTGCCATTCCAAAATTCATTATGTCTCCACCGTATCTTCCATATAAGTGAAGAATTCCAGCTCCATTATCTATAGCTTTGTCCACTTCGTACATAGCTTCAGCACTTGGTGATGCAAAAACATTTCCAACAGTTACCCCATCAGCAAGCCCATAGCCAACATATCCAAGGAAGGTTGGAAGATGTCCTGAACCTCCACCTGTAGCAATTGCAACCTTACCAGGCCTCTTTTCATCCGCTCTAACTATACATCTGAAGTTATTATTAACCATTTTTAAACTTTCTGAATGTGCAAGGATAATTCCCTCTATAGTTTCCCTTGAAAAATCCTCTGCCTTATTCATTAATTTCTTCATAGTAATTCACCTCTCTTATCCTTTTAATTTAATTTCTGAAGGATATTCCCATTTTTGAAGTTCTTCTGGTGCAAATGAAGCTGGTTCTTTCCCTCCATTTATTGTAAGTGACCTATAATAAACCTCTGCTAACTCTTCTACATAGTGAGCTTTTAATAGTGCTTCTTCAGGATCTTTATCTACAGCTACTACTCCATGCTTTTCAAGAAGTATTGTATCTGCTCTTTTTATAGGTTCTATAACGCTGTCAGAAAGAGCTCTTGTTCCTGGTCTTCCATATGGTGCTACAGGTATTACAGCATCTTTAAGTCCAAGATTTGCACACTCATATATTATTGCTGGTATTGGCTTGTTAAGAACTGCAAAAGCTGTTGCAAAACGTGAATGTGTATGAGCAACTGCAAATATGTCATCTCTTGTTTTATAAAGTTCAAGATGCATTAAAACCTCACTTGTAGGTCTTAAACCTGTAACGTTTTCAATTACATTTGCATCTAAATCCATAACGCATATATCATGGTAAGTTAATATTTCTCTGTCTACACCTGTAGGAGTTACAACAACATACCCCGTTTCTTTATCTCTTATACTGAAGTTACCTGATCTATGTTTGCATAATCCAGATCTATCAGCCTCTTTAGCTATTTTAACAACTTCTTTTTTTAATTCTTCTAACATTAATATCACTCCATTCATATATTTTCATCTCTTATTACTTTTTGTTTTTGCCTGTTGCTTAAACAGTGCTCGCTTTGGGTTCTAGAAGGATAATGGCTCCGCCCAAACCCCGCGATTTTCATCTCTTATTACTTTTTGTTCTTGCCTGTTGCTTAAACAGTGCTCGCTTTGGGTTCTAGAAGGATAATGGGCTCCGCCCAAACCCCGCGTAGGATTATTTAGCTTCTTTTGCTTCTGCTGCTTCGTCTCTCTTCTTCATATATCTGCTGTACCAGTAAAATAATCCAAAGTATCCTACCAATAAAACCGCTGGAATTATTTCACCTCTTAATACATTAAATCCATGAGCAAGTAACCATCTTAATTCTGGCATTTCTACACCAAAGTAAGTTATATACTGTCCTGCTGGTACTTTTATAGTTCCAACTGATTTCGCAAGGTTAGTTACTATAGGAGAGAAGCTTGTTGCAACTGCTAAATATATAGGAGTAGCAACTAGTCCTAAAATTATCATTCTTATTAAATTTCCGCCTGTTACGATTAAAGCCGGAACAAATACTATTACATTAATTACACCAGCAAGCGGAATAACATTGTTTAAACCCATTTTTGACATTACAACTGCAAGAACAAGTTCAACTGGAACTAAAAGTATCGCACCAACCCATATTTCTGATTGTCCTGCAAGGAATGGCCAGTCAAGTCCAATATAAATTTCTCTTCCTTTGAATCTTTTCTTCATAACTGCACTTGTAGCATCAGCTATTGGAGCAAGCGCCTGCATGAATAATTTAGCTACCATTGGGAATAAAACAAGAGCTGTAGCAACTTCCATAGCTGTAGTTAATATTCCTTTTAAATCATATCCTCCAAATGCTGCTATAAGCGCTCCAACAATGAACCCCATAACACTATTTTCACCAAAAACACCTATTTTAGCTTTTAATTGTTCTGCATTAATATTTACTTTATTTATTCCAGGTATAAAATCTAATACTCTATTTATAGGTGCAAGAAGTGCTGCCTGTATAGTCATATAGTGAGAACATGCAACTCCAGGTATTTTAGTAATTCTATATAATTCCTTTTGAGAGATATCTGCACTTTTAAGTTCTAAAACAACTTGAATTGCTGCCGCTACAAAACCTAAAGGAACACTGTGCGTTACAGCTGCAACCATCGTTGCTGTAAAAATTTTACCCCAAACATTCCATAAATCCACGTTTAAACAATCCGTCCATTTAAATGCAAGCATAACTATATTTATTCCTATTTGAAGTGGGAAAACAAGTAATGCATATGGCCATGCCCATGCTATAGCTGACATAGGAGACCAACCAACATCTATAGAAGTCAATTTTATTCCTGTATTATTAACAAAAGCTGTAGCTGCTGGACTTATAGCATTGAACATAAAGCCAAGTACCACATTCATGCCTGTAAATGCTATACCAAGTGTAAGACCCGCTATTATTGCTTTCTTAGGTTTCATTCTCATAGCTAAACCTAAGATTATCATGATTATAGGTAAAAATACTGCAGCACCTAAGCCCAAAATATAATTGATAACAGCCATTTTTAATTCCCCCTATTTTTTTATTTTTATATTAATTTTTTCTAACTTGTGATAAACTTGATTTGTATTATAATAACTTATTTCAACATCTTCCCAATAGAATTTTTAGGTATTCTATTGGGAAACTTTTTTATGAATTGACATATTCTTTTAACTTTTCAAATTCTTCATCAATACCAACACCTGTTAAAAATGCAATTCCATTTATTGTAGGTTTTCCAAAATCATGTCCTGCTGAAACTATTGATACGTATATATCACATTGGTCTATTATATTTTCAAGAGATTTAATATCAACTGCTTCAACGTTTACATTAAGTCCTTCATCTTCGCACATACTTGCAATTTTTGATGCCACTGTTTGTGATGTTGCAACACCCGATCCACAAGCTACAAAAATATTTTTCTTACATTACTCATAATAAATTCCTCCTTAAATAATTTTATATTTTAATTTTTTAGTTACCGCATAAAACACCTGTTAATATCTTTATTACTTCTGAATTAGTTGTACAATTATATAAGTTTGTAAGTGTTTCTTTATTAGATAGAATTGACATAAGCCTGCTTAAAGTTGTAACCTGTTCTGCTGGATTTTTTACAGCCATCATAAATATAAGTTTTGCTTCCACATCTTTTTCACCAAAACCCATTTCTTTAAATATAACTGGATTTTTTAACTTTGCGATAACTATTGCTGCTTTATTAACATGTACAGCATCAGTATGTGGAAGTGCTACCTTTACTCCTTCTGTATTGAGCCCTGTTGGAAAAACTTTTTCTCTATCTAAGATTCCTTTTACGTATGATTCCTTTACATACCCCCTTTTCTCCAACTCTAATGATAAACTTCTAAGGAGTTCTTCCCTACTACTTGCTTCATAATTTAGAAAGATTAGTTCTTCATGTAATAAATTATCCTCCAACCTTCTCCCCTCCTAGTAAGTATGTCTTTAATATCAGACATACTTTTTATTGATTGCTCAAATGCCTTGTATTTAATATTTAAAGTGCTGCTTATTCTTTAAAACCTTTACACCATTTTATATAGCAATTAGCGTGCCAACTTAGTGCATAATGAGAAAACCATCAATAAATGAAGCTTCCAAAAAATAAATTATGCACTACTTTTTTTTATTTTATATTAGTGCATAATTTTTATATGCAAATATTACTACTTTTTAGACAATTATTATTTTATTTAATTATTTTTCATTTATAAAAGACAAAGTGTTCCTTTAAATTACATCTATATCAACAATTACTATGTACATAACCCTAAAAATTATATTGATTTTTTATATATTTTATAATAAAGTAATAATATAGATTAGTTTCTTTATATTAATATCTATCCTTACTCCAATTTTCATTCCTATTAGTCTCACTCAACCTTCTAAATATAAACCACTTGAAACTTGAAAATTAATTTGTACCCAAATACTATCTTTTGAGAATTAGGAGGATGATTTATGAAAAAGTTATATTTAAACTTACTTATAGTGTTGAGCTTTTTGTTCTTTGCTATATCATTATTTTACAGAAATATTTATTTTGCAACATTTATATTTATAGCAGCGCTAGTTCTTAATAAATTAAATAATACTTCAAAAAACTAATTTAAACCTTTACAAACAAATATACACTAATCTTAAGTAGGTGATTTTCTTGAAAAAATCTGAAATTGTTTATAATTATATATGTGACAAGATAACTACTGACTATTTGTTAAAGCGTTTACAAGAAGAAGCCAATTTTGGAGTTGATGCTTCTGAGATACAAGAAAAGTTTAATATCGTAAGAAATAATGCAAGTACAATTTTAAATGATCTTTTAAAAGAAGAAAAACTTATTAAAATAAATAGCAGACCTGTAACCTTTATACCAAAATCTATATTAAATAAATTAAAAATAAACAATACTAGCAGGGTATTTTCACCTGAAGAATTTAAAACTCTTGTTGAAAAAAACAATAAAAAATCAGATATAGATGATCCATTTAAAGTTTTAATAGGTTTTAACAACAGTCTCATTCATCAGATAGAGCAAGCAAAGGCAGCTGTAATGTATCCGCCTCATGGTCTTCATACTCTAATTTTAGGGGAAAGTGGGGTAGGTAAAACTACTTTTGCTTCTGCGGTTTATAAATATGTACTGCTAAATAAAAATACAAATTCAGACAACTTTCCATTCATATCTTTTAACTGTTCCGATTATTATAATGCTCCACAACTTTTACTTTCCCAATTATTCGGGCATACTAAGGGTGCTTTTACTGGAGCTGACAGTGATAAGATAGGAATTGTAGAAAAAGCTCATAATGGAATCTTATTTTTGGATGAAGTTCATAGACTCCCTCCAGATGGTCAGGAAATGCTTTTTTACCTTATGGATAAGGGTGAATTTTCAAGACTCGGTGAAACCTCAAAACCTAGAAAAAGCAATGTACTTATAATTGCAGCAACCACAGAAGACCCAAACGATACATTCTTAAATACATTTTTAAGAAGAATCCCAGTTACTATAACACTGCCATCTTTTAGAGAGAAAACTATAGACGAAAGACTTGAAGTTATTGAAAAACTTTTTTATTATGAGGCCCTAAAACTTAATATACCAATAAGTATTTCTCCAGAGGTCGTTAAAGCTCTAGCTTTATATGAATTTAGAGATGGAAATATAGGTCAACTTAGCTCGGAAATAAAACTTGTTTGCGCAAAAGCCTTCTTTCAACACCTTCAAAATAATGAGGCCCTTAATATAGAATTCAAAATGCTTAACGAGGAAATCAAAGGAAACCTTTTTAATCTCACTATTCCACCAGATGTAAAAAACTTTTTAAGCATGTTTACTGAAAACTTAATAATACATCCTTTTTCCTCTTTTGATAAAAATGAAATTTTAACTTCCAATATAGATGATGAGGAAGATTTATATGATTGTATAAACCAAAAAATGGAGGAATTAAGAAGTAAAGGACTTGATAGTAATGAAATTGAGCGCCATATAAACTCCGAACTTGACAATCACTTTAACACAGTAATAAATAAGTTTAGTTCAGACAATTTGAATATACGAAAGCTATATAATATTATTCCAAAAGAACTAGTTGATTCATCTGCAAGTTTAATTCAGCTTGCTCAAAATAGACTAAATACCAAATTTAATAATAAATTCTTTTTTGGCTTTACTTTTCATATTTATTCCTTACTAAAAAGACTTGAGGAAAATAAACCAATAAAGAACCCTAATCTGGCAATCATTAGAAGACAATATAAAGAGGAATTCAAAGTAGCCTCAGAACTGGTTAAAATGTTAAGTGACAAATTTAGCATTTCAATTCCAGAAGACGAAAAAGGATTTTTATCAATTCTACTTGCAAACAATAAATCTGGAAGTAATCCTACTGATAATACTATAGGAATTGTTCTGGTATGCCACGGCGACAGCACTGCAACAAGCATGGGAAATGTAGCAAACAAACTCCTTAATGTTGAGCACATAATATCCGTAGATATGCCTTTAAGTGCAAAAATACCTGAAACCTATGAAAAAGTTAAGCTTGCGGTTTTAAACTCAAATACTGGAAAAGGCGTTTTATTGCTTGTAGATATGGGATCCCTATCTGGATTTGGAGAAAAAATAATGAGTGAAACCGGCATAAAGGTAAGGACTATAAGTAACATTTCCACACTTATTGCTCTTGACACCCTTAGGAGCGTATTGTATCAAAAATCTGATATAGACACTATCTATAATTCTATAATTAATATGACAGCACCACAAACAGAAGGAGAACAAAAGAAAAAGGCTATAATAACTGTATGTGTTACTGGCCAAGGTGCAGGACTTATATCTAAAGATATTATTACAAAACTATTAGACGAAGATCATAAAAAAGCTGTTGAAATAATAACTATAAATTATTTTGACATGGAGAATAATTTAAAAAGCTTAGAAGAAAAATACGACATTATCGCCTGCATAGGAAGTTTAAGACCTCAATCAGATATACCTTATTTCCCTATAAACAAGCTTTTAACCAAAAACTTTCAACAGGAATTTATAAAATTTATAGATACAAAATTAATTTCTTCATCTGATAAAACTGCTGCTCAAGACCCGCTGCCAAAAAACGCTTATGAAATTTCAAGAGATATGCTTTATGAATACGTAAAGTATGTTAACCCTAAAATTGCCATAATCGTTATAAAAAAGTTCATTGAAAAATTAAATCTTAATAATGAGGAAAACTCTGAAGATAACCTTGTGGACCTAATAGTTCATATGGGCTGTATGCTCGATAGATGTGTTCATGGTGATTTTGCAAAAATTTGAAAATGTAGAACAATTTAAATTGAAAAACTTAGAACAATTTAATACAGTAAGAGGAGCTGCAGCTATTCTTGAAAAGGAATATGATGTATCAATAACAGATGATGAAATATGCTATATAATTAAAGTTATACACAGATAATAAAAAGTGAAGCCGTACAAAGATTTAATCTTTTGTATGGCTTACTTCATTATAAATTGCATCATTTAACTCATTTAAACTCCTAATTATCTGATAACCTGGGTTAACCAATTTATTATAAACATAAAATTTAAATTCCCTAGATAGAATAATAGATTTAATCCCAAGTTTACTAGCCCCTTCACAATTTTTTTGCATGATCATCAATAAATACTGCTTCCTCTGGCAAAACCTTAAGTTCAGAAAGTGCAGCCTTATACATAAGTTCATCTGGCTTTGTTACTCCTATCATAGATGATATAATAAAAGATGAAAAGTAGTCTCTAAAGCCTGCCTGCTTAAAAACATTTTCTAATGATGGCCATGCATCTGTTACAACTGCCAGTTTATACTTTTTACTTAGTTCTGGTATTAAACTAACAGCATCCTCATAAAAACTATATTTATCATAATTATAAACCAAATCTCTTGCAATAGCTTTAGCATCTGAATCTCTTAATTTAAGCCTTGGAAGCTCTTCTCCGAGTATTCTATAGTATTCAACAAAATTGCTATATTCCTCGTCTGCGCTAATAACAAGTTTTTTCTTACTGATATAATTTCCAGCCCTAGTAAATGCCGCTCTTTTGTTTGATGATGGTACGGAATCAAACGCTTCTCTGTCAACATATTCAAAAAAATTCGGCGGTATAAACCAATGTCCAGATACAGGCTTATCTAAAACCTTGCCAGAATCAAATAAAATAGCTTTGATCATGCAAACACCTCCATATATGTGCAGTAAAACCTTAGGGAATATTTTAATCTATTCTATATACTTTTACAAGGATTTTACAGTAAATTTCTTGTAAATATTTTGTGCAGCTTAACCTTAACAGTTTTTTATCTTCCTCTTTTAGACATGCCATCTATGACTAGTCTTGGAATAGACCTTTCTATAGAAAAAACCATAACACCTTTAGAAAAAATCTTTTGAAAAGTTGGTATTAAAAACGCTCCAAAAGCTGCCGCTGCACCTGAAACTAATATTATTAAATTAAATATATGCAGCAGGTTATTAGAATATAAGTTTTTCTCAACATAATTAGTTAGTAATGGTTCTTGAAAAGTTACTGCCATTCTAGATATTAAAGATAGTATATTAAATACAGTAAATGAAATAGCTATCTTACCTGTTCTAACTCCAACTAGCCTAACTGAATATGCAAGTGTCCCTATAAGCGAAATAATAAAGTTAAATATTAGCACAAGTAAAATTTGAAGATTCAAAATATCAACTCCATTCTAAAGTAAACCTACTTTCATACATTTGAGTTCCATTTAACATTTGTAAAGTAATTATTATTGAAACACCCTATTACATACTTTATAAATATTTTTGCTTCCCTTCCTCTTTTAAACCTTGAGGTATAAAGGGATTTTGAATCACTCCTCTCTCTTATTCTCAGTGCCTCTTTTACAATGATTCTAAACTCCTTAGGTAAATCTTCAATTATATTTTTTGCCGCTTCAACTTTAGATGCTACATCTCCATTTTTAATTGTGTACATTATTCTACACATGGTTAAAACTGAAAATTCAATCCATCCATCCGAAAAGAAAACAATTTTTGAATTAAGTTTACTTTTCCAGTAGCAATTTAAATTGTAATCCATATTTTCCAACACATTATCAAAATAAGTTTCTATAGAAAGTTTGCTTATATCCGGGCTTTCAACCCCAATCCCATATTTGCCTAATGTCCACCAAGTAACATAATTGGCATCATAGTGACCACTGTGAAGTTTTCCTCCTGCAAAATATATATATGGATCTAATTCAAAATCACATTTTCCAACCTCATCTATTGTTATGTACATTCCTTCCATTCTTTTAGCAAACTTAAACGTTTTTGTAAGCTTCCTATGCAGTTCTCTTAACCCCTGTATCTCTCTATCCGTAAATCTTTTATTCAAAACCGTAACAAAATCAATATCACTCTTATTTTCATCAAATGCCCCAAGTGCTATTGAATTATATAAATACACACCAAATACTTTACTTCCAAAATATATTCTTAAGTTAAACACATACTCATCAAGTATTGCTCGTGCAACCTCGGGTATTTTATTTTCACTCATATTATCTCTCCTCAAGGATAAACCATTTGACTTTGCTTAGACATAAGTCATAAAATATTATTAAAATAATAATTGATTTAGTTTTCAAACTCAATACATATATCAAATTTAAAAACTATCTTGAGATATTCACTATTTTAAATATAATTTTCTTATATAAACTTGAAAAATATTCAACTCGTAAAGGAGGATATTATAAATTGAAAGATAATAACCTTAAAATAAAAATAATAAAGAATAACATATATGAAAAAGTCTCAAAAATTTTTGTTCATAATTTAAAAAAATTAATACAACTTGAAGGAACTCAAAAAAATTAGCTCAAAAAATAGGAGTTTCAGAAGATTTACTCTCAAAATATAAGTCCTCTGAGGCCTTTCCTTCAATAGAAACCATCGCTTATATTTGCTCAATTTACCATATTAGTATAGACACATTTTTAAACGTACCTTTATCTTCATCTTACTTTGAAAAATTTATAAACTGTGACGATACTTCTAATTGTATATTTATAAAAAATTACTACTGTTACTTTCTAGTCACAAATTCATCTAAAAAAGAAAATATACATGAGGGTATTCTTAAAATTTCAGAAAGCAATGTCAATTTTACAATATTGGGTTCTTCTACTGTGATTAAAGAATTTAAGGGAAGTTACACGATTTCTGACAATCTTATATTTTTTAATTTATACAATTCACAGGATGGCTGCGCTTACATAACGATGGTTAAACCAAGCTTAAATAAAAGTAAATATGTTGGTGGAATAGCCCTTTTGTGCTTACCCTCAGATGCAAATAGTAAACCTTGCTGTCAAAAAATAATAATAAGCAAAGTTAAAATTAACAGAAAAGAAAATTACAACGTTTTAAAAGAATATCTTGATTTTACCTCGAAAGAAAAGAGTTTTGGCAATGTAAAAATATCAAGATATGAGGATGAAAAAGTTTATGATTTTATTGAAAACTATGCTTCAAAACAATGTTAATAAAATTTACATCTTTATATATAAACTGCTTCAACTAAAGGAAGGTGATTCAATGCCAATAACTATAGCACTTATATCTCAAAATGAAACCTTATCAAACTTATTTCCTATAGTTGCTAAAGAAAATGGATTTAATTCAATAATAAAACCTGCTTCCTTTACAAAAGCTCGCAAAATTGCATTAAAACTAGAAAATGAAGTAGATGCAATCATAAGCAGAGGAGCAACTGGTGAATTAATTAAAAAAGTGGCAAATATACCTGTAGTATCAATTCCTATAGCTTCCATGGATATTTTTAGAGCTATTTATAAAGCCAAAGGAATCAATAATAATGTAGCTATAGTCTCATACAAAGAAACTAGAATAAATAAAGTAGATGTAGAAAACATGCTTAAAGTTAAACTAACAGAATTTAAATTCAACTCTGAATATGAAATTGAAGAAGTAATTTCCGGGGTAAAAGAAAAGAACTTTAAGGTTGTTGTAGGCGGAATGGCTTCTACTGATATAGCAAAAGCTAAAGGTCTCATAGGAATAACTATAGAAAGCGGTGAAGAAGCTCTTAGACAAGCTGTGGATGAGGCCTTAAACTTAATAGAAGTAAGAAGATCAGAACTTAGTCGTTCTGCACGTTTTAAGGCAATTCTAGATTCAATAGGCGAGGGAATTATAGTTACTGATCAGCATAAAAAAATAACAACAAGCAATCCTTCCGCAAATAAAATGTTTAATAAAACATCCGAAAAAATGCTTGGTAAAAACATACATTGTGTAATTCCAAATTATAAAATAGATAATATATTAAAAAGCGGAAAATCAGAAACAAAAGTTATTAAAGATTTGCACGGTCTAACTATTGCTGCAAATCAGCTTCCTATTAAGGTAGAAGACAAAATAATAGGTGTTGTAAACACCTTTGAAGATGTTACAAAAATTCAAACTTTAGAGCAGATGATAAGAAAAAAAAATTCATGAAAAAGGCTTTATTGCAAAGTATCATTTTGATGATATTTTAACTAGAAATGAACACATGAATGAATTAAAAAATTTAGCTCTTTTATATTCTAAAACCGATTCCTCAATACTCATACAAGGTGAATCTGGTACCGGAAAAGAACTTTTTGCACAAAGTATACATAACAGCAGTAATCGAAAAAATGGTCCTTTTGTAGCAATAAACTGTGCAGCTCTTCCAGAACAGCTTCTTGAAAGTGAATTGTTTGGTTACGAGGGAGGTTCCTTCACCGGCGCTAAAAGAGAAGGAAAACAAGGTCTTTTTGAATTAGCTCACAACGGAACAATTTTTTTAGATGAAATAGGTGAGCTTTCTAAACCTCTACAGGCACGACTTTTAAGAGTTCTTGAAGAGAAAGAAGTCATGCATATAGGTGGAGATAAAATTATACCAGTAAATATAAGAATAATAAGCGCTACAAATGAAAATCTAACCAAACATATAGAAAAAGGAACTTTTAGAAAAGATCTTTATTATAGATTAAATGTATTTAACATAAAGCTTCCATCATTAAGAGATAGAGGGGAAGATGTAGGTCTCCTTGCAATTCACTTTTTAAAGACATCAAGCACACTAAATATTGATTATGATGCTGTGTTCAAAAACTTAACACCACTTTTGATGACATATAATTGGCCAGGCAATGTAAGAGAACTTAACAATATAATGGAGAGAATCGCCCTTTTTATAAAAAATAACGCACCTCTAAAATGGGGTGAAATACTTGAAATGGTCATGAATAAATCTGAAGATAGAGATGTTATAAATTTAAAAGTTCCAACATCCTTAAATATAAAGGATATGATAAAAAGTGTTGAAAAACAAATAATAGCGTCAACAATTATAAGGTGTGATAATAACCATGGAAAAGCCGCTGAAAAATTAGGAATAGGACGAACAACCCTATGGAGGAAACTGGCTCCGTAATTGTGTTTTGAGATATTAAATAAATTCTATAAATCTAAGAAATACAAAATTTTTAGATGCTGTATTTTTTAATATGAACTAAAATATTTTATAATTATTATATGTTTAAATTTTACACATAATGCAATATAGTGTAATCAGTCACATTTTACCACTTTAGTTTATAATAGAAAAACATAATTGGGGTTTTAATATGGAAATAAATTATACAATTTCAAAAGAGGAATTATTAAACTTTCATATGAAACATATTACTGCAATTAATAAAGTAACTGCCCTTAAAATATTTAATAATTTATCTCTTCACATTATAATTCCCCTCACATTTATTAAATTATTATATCATTTTCAAGTTAAATAATGTATAATAACGCCAAACATTGCATTGTTAATACCTGTAGATTTGTATCAAACATAAAATTAACGGGAGATGGTAAAAATGCATAGTCAACCAATACTAAATACAGATAGACTAATTCTAAGGCCTTTCGAACTATCCGACTCAAGTAGAGTAAAAGAATTGGCAGGCAATCCTAAAATAGCTGAAACAACACTCAATGTTCCTCATCCATATGAAGATGGTATGGCAGAATCGTGGATTAGTTTTCATAAAGAATCTTTTATTAATAAAAAAGCAGTTGTATATGCAATAGTAACAAAAGATAATAATGAGCTAATAGGTACAGCAGCGCTACATATAAATAATGTTCATAGAAAAGCAGAATTGGCTTACTGGATTGGAGTACCATATTGGCGTAAAGGTTACTGCAGTGAAGCATCTAAAGCCCTTCTAAAATTTGGATTTAAAGAACTCAATTTAAATAGAATATATGCTTTAGCTATGGCTAGCAATGTTGCTTCATATAGCGTAATGAAGAAGATAGGGATGAAATATGAAGGTACTCGAAGGCAAGACATCCTAAAAAATGGTATTCCAGTTGATTTAAAAAGTTATGCAATTTTAAGTGACGAATTTATTGAATAATGGATTAACGTCAATATTTTAGACACAAAAGTCTAACTTTTTATGCAATTTTTCTTGATAACTCCTCACATTGTTGAGGAGTTATATATCCAATACTTCCATGTATCCTTCTTTTATCGTACTAAGCTTCGATATACTCGAACATTGACGTCCTAAATCAATAATATAAAAATAATTTTAACGAATCAATCTTTGTATTTATAATATCCTTTAGTGTCAACAGCATCACCTTTAACTTAATAAATTTTATTTAAATTTATTTTTCCTTTATTATCTACTGCTAAGTTTATAGCCTTCATCTAAAACCCAGGTATTTTTCTCCCACTTATACAAAGTTAGATTATCAAAGTTAGATTTAAAATTACATTCATATTTATTTACATACTCCCAAATTTCTTTAAAATTTTCTTTAACCCTCTTGCTTACAATTGTACAGTGAAAAACCTTATCCTTCCTCTCATTCCTTTTCCATTCAAGCCAAGGCAGACTTTTAAGTTCATCAATTAATTTATCATGCACTTCTTTAGCTTCCTTTGATGGACTAACTGCCATGTATATAACATCTTCTCTAAACTTGTCAAATCCATTTATACTCATTTCATAGCTTCTAAAATCATTTTGAAACTTTTCTAAAATGTTTTTTAGTTCCACTATATTTTTCTCATCAGTCTCAAAAGGTGCCTTTATAGTAAAGTGTGCTGATAATTTAGAACGTCCAGCGTTAAATTTATATTTTAAGTCAGCTGCAATCTTTGCGTTTAATTTTGCAGCTTCTCCATTTATGTTGCAAACTAAAACATATCTCATTTAAATTGCTCCTTTAATTGAATAATTTATTTAGTCTTATTATTCCGATATATATTTTTATTATGTTTCAAAATAATATTTTGGTTTCATTTTTGAAACACATATATCTCCATTTTATTTAAAGGTTTATACTCAATCTTTAAAAAATCATATTTCATTTTTACAACATATTGTTTTTGAGATAAATGCCTTAAGTTGAGATTTCCTAGGTCCCAATGCTTTATTTCACTTATGTTTAACATTAAAAATAACACTTTTAATATATTTGGCACATTTTTGCTTAAGTATGTGCATTAGCAATTATTTATTACAATATCTACAATACGGAGGAATGCTAATGCTTTTACTAAACAAAAAGTACTTTTAAATCTTTGCGTCATAGGGATTTTAGATGTTTCATTATCGGTCAAGCAATATCAGTTATAGGCACCTGGCTTCAGAAAACTGCTCAAACTTGGCTTTTATACACGCTAACAAAATCCCCATTACTTTTAGGTATGCTTGGAGTATTTCAATTTGGACCAACTCTTCTCTTTTCCGCATTTTCAGGAGCAATAGTTGATAGATTTCCAAAGAAAAAGCTACTTTACTGCACTCAAATCACATTTATGATTCAAGCCTTTATATTGTTTATATTAGTTTATACTAACCACATAAACTATTGGTCTATTTTTATTTTAGCTGTAATCTCCGGGTTTGCAACAACACTTGATATGCCAACAAGGCAATCTTATTTCATAGAACTTGTCGGAAAAGAGGATTTGCCCAACGCAGTTTCTCTTAATTCTTCTATTTTTAACATTGCAAAAATAATTGGACCTTCTATAGCTGGAATTATAATGGTTAAATTCGGCACAAGTTTTTGTTTCTTTTTAAACTTTCTCAGTTTTACGGCTGTACTTATTGGATTATTTTTCATATCTGCAAAAGACAAGGTGCAAGTTAAACATAACCAAAACTTATTAAAAGAGGTTAAAGACGGTTTAGTATATATTCGCAATAATATAAAACTAGTTAAAACATTTATACTGATGGGAATAGTTTGTACCTTCTGCATGAATATAGATGTCATTTCCCCTGTCTTCTCTAAAACAGTTTTGCATAGAGGGGCAAATGGCTATACATTTTTGTTATCAGCCATGGGCTTTGGTTCTCTTTTAGGCACATTTAAAATGGCCAGCACACGTAAAAAAAATTTAAATTTTAAGCTCTTAAAAACAGCTGCATTTTCTACAGCAATATTTCAGCTTTTAGTTTCATTTTCAAATAACTATTATTTGTGTGCGCTTTTTATTCTTGGAACTGGCTTTGCAAATCTAGCTTTTCTAAATGGAAGTAACTCAATTCTTCAGCTTAATACAGAAGATGAGTACCGAGGAAGAGTAATGAGTATATATAGTCTTTTTAACGCTGGTTCAGTACCTATAGGAAATTTCTTTGTAGGCAGTGTTATGAATGCTTTTGGTGGTAGAGCCGGATTTTCATCTGTTGGAATAATAACTGTAATCTTAACAGGAGCATTTGCATTATTTTTTCAGGAGAAACACAATACAAGCAAAAGCTTTGCGGCACATTAAATAAAATCAAAAATAAGAAGACATAACATACATGTCTTCTTATTTAAAACCGCTATATATAGATATTTCAAAACATTATTACTCCAGATTCCAACCATTAGTTTCTTGCACCGAAAGGTACGGTAAGACAATTAATCTCATTAAATATAAGCCAATATTTCACCTTATCTTTGTATCTCTTAAATACAGCTTCACAATATCTCACATAATTTTCCGAACTTCAACTAACAATTATCGCACTTAATATTCTAATTTCTTTAATACTTCAACATCAATATCCATATCGTAATCTACTCCTTCAGCCTCGAAACCATTTACCTGCATAAATTCCTTTTTATATCCTTCATAATCAGATAACTCCTTAAAATTTTCCGGAGTAATTTTATTCCATATATTGTCTACTTCTCTTTGAACATCTTCCCTAAGTTCAAAATCATCCATTCTTAGTCTTCCTACGTCATCAAATTCTACTTCACCGCTTGAATATATCTTTTCTGAAAACATCCTTTGCATTTGCATAATGCAATTTTCATGAATGCCTTTTTCTTTCATAACCTTATATAGAACTGCCGCATACAACGGAAAAGTAGGTATATATGCACTTGCCTTAGTAACTAGTGCTTTATTTACAGAAACAAAAGCTTTCCCATCAATTTCTTTTTTTAGCTTTTCATTAATTTCGTGTGCTATATTTTCAAGATCTTTTTTAGCTGCTCCTATAGTTCCCTCTCTGTATATTTTGTAAGTTCTTGGAGAACCAATATATGAGTATGATATGGTAAGAGCACCCTTTGAAAAACATTCTTCTTTAAGGAGTATATCACACCAATTCTCCCAGTCTTCTCCACCCATAACCTTTCTAGTGTCTTCAATTTCATCCACAGTAGCACTATTAACTTTTTTTAATACCATTTCACCTTTTTCAATATCAATAGTTGGTCCCTCGAATTCTCCTGAAGTGGTTTTTATCTTTGAGTTATACACTATTCCAGTTTTATAATCCTTCCTTCTTGGAGCAGCCACACTATAAACAAATAAATCTATTTTTCCAAACTTTTCTTTTATATATTTAATTACTTCATCTTTAGCTTCATCTGAAAAAGCATCGCCAATAAAATTTTTTGCTATTAGTCCTTCCTTTTCTGCAAATTCCTTAAAAAATATATTATTATACCATCCCGGTGTTCCAAGTCTCCTATCTGTAACTCCAGTTTCATAGGATAATCCAATCGTATCTGCTTTTGCTCCTCCAAATGCCAGTGAAATTCTAGTAGCAAGACCAAAACCAGATGATGCTCCTATGATTAAAACCTTTTTAGGTCCCGTAAATTTCTTAGAATTCTCACAATAATCTATCTGATTTAATACTTCCTGCCTACAACCATAAGGATGAGTATTCTTAACAAATCCCTTTATAAGTTCTTCTTTTATTATCATTTTTTAATCCTTTCCGAGCTTATCCTTGTTAATTCTAAAGGACTTATCATCAATAGCTCTTTGAACAGCTAATATTCCATCTAAATGATCGTATTCATGCTGCAAAAGTTCAGATAAATCTCCTGTACATTCCAGCCTGCAATCCTTCCACTCTAGATTTTTATAATAAACCGTACATTTCTTCTGCCTTAATACCTTTACTTCTAGTCCCGGAAAACTCATACAGTCATCCCACATTTCAAATTTATCATCTTCATCAAACTCAAGTCTAGGATTTATAAATGCTATAGATTTTTCATTATAATACATATATATTATTCTAAATGGTTCATCTATCTGTGGTGCAGCTATTGCTCTTCCAAAGCCATGCTCTTTTCTAAATTCCATTATAGTATCATGTAAATCCTCTACTACTTGCTTTGCTTTATCTATTTCACCTTTTGAAATTTCACTGCAAGTCTTATATAAATTTTTATTTCCTAATAATAATATTTCCCTACTCGCCATAATTACCCTCCAATATTTTTATTAATTATATATAAAAATAAAGACTGAAATTTATTTTATAGGTTCAACATTATATTTAAACATTGTGACCTCCTTTATATCCAGCCTTAATTAAATGGTTACCGTACTGAAATTTAATTTATACACATTTCAAAATAATATATCCAGGACATTATGAGACATGTATAAATTAATAGTTGAGTCAATAACCTTATAGTATTTTATTTTTCTATATAAACTTTAACTTTTTCTATTCTTTTTTCTTTAACTTCTTCTATTTTAAATTTAATATTTTCATATTCAATAACATTTTCTTCTTCACCTTCTGGTATATGTCCCATAAGCTTAATTAAAAGACCACCTAAAGTATCATAATCTTCAGAATCCTCATCTAACTCTAAATGAATTTTTTCATTTAATTCCCTTACAGGAAGTATGCCATCAACTATATATGTGTTATTATCAACTTTTCTTATATTAGGCTCATCTTCATCATATTCATCATTAATATTGCCCATTACTTCTTCTATTAAATCCTCTATAGTTACTATTCCAGAAAAGCCCCCATATTCATCTATTAATATAGCCATGTGCTTTTTAGAACTTTGGAGTTCCTTAAATAGCTCGTCTATATTTTTTCTTTCTGGCACAAAATAGGCTTGATGGAGAATGCTCTTTATATCTACATTTTCAAATCCAACCTTACGTGCTTCAATCATAAAATCCTTCATATATAAAATACCAATTATATTATCACTGTCATCTTGAAAAACTGGTATTCTAGAATACTTTTCTTCAAGAAGTTCATCCAAATATTCTGTAAGTGGCTTGTCAATATTAATTAAATATACCTCTGTTCTTGGTGTCATAACTTCTTCTGCAGTTCTATCGTCAAACTCAAAAATGCTATTAATCATCTCTTTTTCAGTTTCATTTATTACGCCATATTCCTGACCAGCCTCAACAACAGATCTTATTTCCTCTATCGAAACCTTTTCTTCTAAATCACTACTATTCATGCCAACAATTCTTATAAGAATATTAGTAGAAGCTGAAAGTAATTTAACAAAAGGCACTGCAATTTTCGAAACAAAAAGTATTGGCCTTGCGGATGCCATAGCAATTTTCTCTGATTTTTGAAGTGCAACTCTCTTTGGAAATAATTCACCAAATACAAGTGTAAAATAAGATAAAATAATCGTTACAACAATTAAGGAAATTTGATTTGCATACGGAACATGTACTTTTTCCAAATAACTACCAAATGTATTAGAAAGTCCTGTAGCTGCAGATGCACTAGAAAAAAATCCTGCCAAAGTAATTCCTACTTGAACAGTCGATAAAAATTTAGTTGGTTCCTCAGTTAACTTTTCTAGTAATTGTGCTTTTTTATTTCCTTCCTCAACTAAAAGCTTTAACTTCGTTTTATTCAGAGATACAATTGCCATTTCTGCTGAAGAGAAAAAAGCATTTATTAATGTTAATATTGCAATTAGAATTAATTGCGGAACTATAGTAGCAGGATCGGGGTCAGATTCCATTTATTTCTTCCTCCTAAAAATTAAAAATTATTGTTTAATTTTATCATAATTAAATATAAATATCAAATTCAATATATAGAGGAAAAATTAAAAGTATACTAACTTCAGCCACTTTAAGCTTCGCAATTTATGAAAATATTGCAAGAGAATTATTGGTTAAACTCCTTTTCAAAAACCGCCATAAGCACTTCATCATAATACTTTCCATCCTTAAATATCTCATCTTTTAAAATACCTTCCACTTTAAAGCCGCACTTTTCATAGGATTTTATTGCTCTTTCATTAAACGAAAAGACCCTTAGCTTTACTTTGTGCATATTCATATTTTTTGAAAAATAAATTTCAAAAGCACCCTCATTGCATCCGTTCCATAGCCCTGGCCCCAGTATTCTCTATCTCCAATCATAATTCCAACTAAGGCTGTCCTTGTAATTAAATTAACTTTTTGAATGTTACATTCTCCAATATACTTTCTAGTTTCCCTATCTTCAATTGCAAAATTATATTCTCCAATACCACCTTTAGATTTTATTAATTTCTCCTTTTCCCACAAGGTTACAGGAAAAGGTATCTCATCCTCATAGTATTTCATCATTTCTTCATCATTAATATATTTAGCTGCTAACTTTATATCTTCTTCTTTGTACGCCCTCAGGCATACCTTTTTTCCATAATACACTTATTTTCCTCCATTATTGTGAATTGTTTTTTCCATAACAACTTTTTAATTTCATATGCCTCATTCGTATTTGCTCTGACCACACTTATCATAATAACATCACCTATTCTTGAAATTCCTCTCTAAATACTGCCATAAGTACTTCATCATAGTATTTTCCATCCTTAAATATCTCATCTTTTAGAATGCCCTCTACTTTAAATCCACATTTTTCATAGCATTTTTTAGCTCTTTCATTGAATGAAAATGTACTTAACTTTATTTTGTTAATATTCATGTTTTCAAAAATAAACTTTATAAGAATCTTCATTGCATCAGTTCCATAACCTTTTCCCCAGTAATCTTTATCTCCAATCATAATTCCAACTGTAGCTGTACGAGCAAGCCAGTTTACGTCTTGAATACCACAGCCTCCAATATATTTTTTTGTTTTCATATCTTCTATTGCAAAATTAAACTGTCCACTTTGATTTCCTTTTTGAGATTTTATCCAATCCTCTTCCTCCCATGGACTTATTGGAAATGGAATTCTTGGAGTCAAAAATCTTTTAAGCTCCTCATCATTTACAAGTTCTGCTGCCACCTTTATATCCTCTTCTTTATAAGCCCTTAAGCAAACTTTTTCTCCATAATACATTTTTACAACACCTCGTATAAAATAACTTATTTTATTCAATTTCCTTTTCAATCATTTTATACCAACTGCTTTATTGTGTAAACACCACATAGATATCAATTTCTAAGCAAGAATATTATTTGTACATTTGTGAAAAAATAATAAAAAATAATGGTGGTGATGTCATGAAAAAATTCAAATTAATAATTAGTACATTTTTAATAAACGCTTTACTTGTCTCTGGACTTACTGGCTGCAAAACTACTACTTCTAAAATTAATAATAATAAAGAAACTGCAAATGCTCAAAATGCTACTTCCTCAGCTGGCTCGCAAATAACAACTGCTGCTGAAAAAGTAATACCTTCAGTAGTAAGTATCACTGCGACTTATGTTGATAATAACGGTAATACAGTACAAGGTGTAGGTTCTGGAATGATAATTGATAGTAATGGTTACATACTTACAAACAATCATGTTGCCAATGCAGACAGTAAAACCATCACTGTCTCGCTGTACAATGGAAAAGATATCTCCGCAAAACCAGTATGGGCTCAAGCAGGCTTAGATCTTTCCATAATCAAAATAAATGCTGCAAATCTTCCTACCGTAAAATTTGGAGATTCTTCAAAAGTTAAAGTAGGTGAAAATGCTATAGCTATAGGCAATCCATTAGGCTTAAACTTCCAAAGAACTGTCACTTCCGGAATTATAAGTGCCGTAAATAGAACTATAGAAGTTAGTGAAGGAACTTTCATGGAGGATTTGCTTCAAACAGATGCTTCAATTAATCCTGGAAATAGTGGTGGACCTCTTGTAAATATAAATGGGAACGTCATAGGTGTAAATTCAGCTAAAATTACAAGTGCAGAAGGAATAGGTTTTTCTGTACCAACTAATATAATTAAGCCAGTATTAAAAAGTATAAAAGCAACTGGGAGTTTTACTACACCAGTAATAGGAATAGTTGGGTTCGACAAATCAATGTCCGGATATTTAAATACAACCTTTGATAGAGGTATTTACATTTATAGCGTATCAAGTGGAAGTGGTGCCTATAATGCTGGAATAAGAAAAGGTGACATTATTCTTTCTATGAATGGAAAAGATGTCAAAACTGTAACTGATTTGAGAGAAGCGCTATATAACACAGGCGTAGGAAACACCTTAAGAATAAGGGCTAGAACTGCATCTGGAGAAAAAGACTTTAACGTTACACCTAAAGCAGCTGGCTAAGCAATAGTGTTTTATAACATTAAATAAAGTTCATAAATCTAGGAGCTAAAATCTTAAGAGACTTAAAACAAAATAAGCAAATAGCAAGTTATTGAAAGTTCCTATAATTTTAAAATTTTGGCTCTAATATTTATTAGATTTTATTTAAACCGTTATAATATCTATGTAGTATTTTCCTGGAATTTATATCTACAGAAAGCGAATCTAATGGATTGTTTCCGCTTTCATCTATATTTTGAGTATCTAAATTTATATCATTTAAACTGAGTAATTGTATATCCAGTCCTTCAAGTATTTTTTTCATGTATTTGATTTTTGCTGGATTTTTTGTACCATATAAAATTTTCACAAAAACACCTTCTCTATATCCTTACGTACAATATTTTTTCAAAATCATTTCAAAAACTACAGCTGTACCTATCCCTACAGCATAAGCTATTAAGTCACTCCAGGAAAATGTATATCCTAATATTAACCCACCTAAAGTTGTCCTTCTTATATCATCTATCCAATTAGCATGATATAATTGGCTGAGTTCAATAATATAACAAAATAATATTGAACTTAATGCAATCTTCTTCGTGTCCATATCCTTAAAAATAAAAGCAAATCCAAAGAAAATCATTACTGCCCAAAGTGAATCCCCTAAGTAATCATTCAAAGAATCAGGAATAAAATTATTAACTCTTTTTGAGTATATTCCAAATATAATTATAACTACTATGATTAATCCATATATTGATCTATTTCTTTTAAATTTCATAATTCCGACTCACTTTCATTAATAACCTCTCCTTGAATCAAAACTCTTCCTTGGTCTGGACATCTAAATTGAAATTTCTTTTCTCTTGTGCTGCCATAATCTAATTCTCCATTATTTAATAGTACATAAACACTTGGATATATACATTGCCACAGCTCATGACATATAGAAGGGCAAATATCCTCTACAATATAAGTATCTCCAGCTTTATGGTATCCTCCTCGGCATCTACTTTCTAATATAGTTAACTTAACTTTCATTGCTATTCCTCCAACACTTTAGGTTTATTTATAATAATACGCTAAAAATTATCATTTTTAAATAAATTTTTTCTATTGACAATAAACGAATGATCATTTATTATATGTATAAAGAGGTGGGCAAATGAGAAAGAAGGACGACAAAAAGCAGGAAAATATAAAAAGAGCAGTAATTAAATTAATACTAGAAGAAGGCTTTCACGGTACATCTATTTCTAAAATAGCAAAGGAAGCAGAAGTATCACCTGCTACAGTATATGTTTATTACAAAAATAAAGATATAATGCTTCATGAAATTTACTTTGAATACTCTGAAGAAATACTAAATCATTTGCTAAATAAGGTTTCAGAACACATGACAGGCTTAGAACTTATAGACACTCTTATAAAAAGTTACTATAATTATATAAAAGATAATAAAGAAATATTCTTATTCGTAGAACAATTTTCTAGTTGTCCCGCTTTAACAAATAGCTGTAAAGCACAAAAAAGTACAAAAGATTTTGATAATTTACTAGACAAGATAAAGAAAAATAAAATTATTAAAGATTATAGCAATAATACAATTATCTCCTTAATATTTTCTCCTGTAAAATCTATATGCATGAATAAGTGTATTGGTATCGATAAAAAATTGAAACTATTAGAGGAGTTAATAAAAATTATTCAAGACGCCTTAGTTATTTAACATCTATGAATTACAAATTGTTTACTAAAATTTTAATAATTATTAAATGAATATTCATTTAAAGTTTAAGAAAGGAGAAATAATTATGGAAAATATAAATTTAGCAATAATCATCCCAATTTTAGACATCGTTTTGCTGCCGGGTATGGAATATACATTAAAGTTAAATAATCTTAATAAAGTATCGTTAAATTATTTAGGCAATGAAAATACTTCAAATATAGCACTTTCTTTAAAAAACAAATTTGATAATCTATCGGAAGATGATTTTTATAAAATTGGAGTTACTTTCAAGATTTTAAATATAGAAAAAACATTTAAAGGTCACGATTTAAAGATTAAAGTACTTGATCGTGTAAGCGTAACATCGCTTCAATTTCAAAATGGATTTATTATGGGTGAATACGAAAAAGCATCTGATATTATAGACTTATCACAAGCCAGCATAAACGAAATGCTTTCCTCTATCAAAAAAACCATTAATGAACTAGCAAAGAATTTTAATGGAGCCGAAGTATATCTTGATAAAATAAATAAGATAAAACATATTAACAAATTAATAGGCTATATATCACAATTTATGCCCCTTTCTTTAGAACAAAAATATAAATTTTTAAGCATTCAATCTTTAAAAGGAAGAAGCCTAAACTTTCTGGATTACCTCTTAAAGGAAAAAGAATCAATTAAATTTAAATTTGAAGTTGCAGAAAAACTTTCCGAAAAGGCTAATAAACGTTACAGAGAATCTGTTTTGAGAGAACAACTAAAGGCAATACAAAGTGAACTAAATGAAAATGGAAATAAAGCTTCCTCAAAGGACACAGACTACTTAGATAAGATTGAAGCTTCTGGAATGCCAGATGATATAAAAGAAATAGCTATGGATGAACTTAATAAACTTAAAAATCAAAATCCAAGTAATTCTGATTACAGTATAATAAAAAACTATTTAGATTTGTTAGTACAACTTCCTTGGAAAAATCCAGAAGAAAAGGACATTGATTTGAATGAAGCTAAGGCTATTTTAAATAAACAACATTATGGACTGGAAAAGGTTAAAGAAAGAATAATTCAACATCTTGCTGTTATGAAGCTAAGAAAAGATAAAAGTGGTTCTATTCTTCTACTTGTAGGTCCTCCTGGAACTGGTAAGACAAGCCTTGGAAAGAGTATTGCAGAAGTTCTCCAAAGAAAATATATAAGATTAAGCCTTGGTGGAGTAAGAGATGAAGCTGAGATAAGAGGACACAGAAGAACTTATGTGGGAGCAATGCCAGGGAGAATAATCCAAAGCATAAAAAAAGCCGGCGAAAAAAATCCTGTTATAGTATTAGATGAAGTTGATAAGCTCACAAGTGATTATAATGGTGATCCTGCTAGTGCTTTACTTGAAGTTCTCGATCCAGAGCAAAATGATACATTTACAGATCACTACCTTGACGCTCCTTATGATTTGTCAAATATATTTTTTATAGCTACAGCTAATTCACTAAGCGGCATACCTCGTCCACTTCTAGATAGAATGGAAATTATTGAAATTTCAAGTTATACTGCAAATGAAAAGTTCCACATTGCAAAAGAGCATTTAGTTCCCGAGGTACTCAAAGATCATGGACTTACACCTGATAACTTAAGCATAGATGATTCAGCATTAAAAAGTATAATAAGTGACTATACTTTAGAAGCGGGAGTAAGAGGATTAAAGAAGCAAATAGCGGCCATTGCAAGAGTTGCCTCCGAAAAAATTGCTTTAGGAGAAATAAATGATACTTTTTTAGTAAAAAAACAAGATCTTGTTAAGCTGCTAGGTAGACAAGTTTCTAACCATGAAAAAGCTCAAAATGATAACCCTCCTGGTGTTGTAACAGGACTTGCCTGGACATCTGTTGGTGGTGAAATATTATTCATTGAAGCAACTCACATGCCCGGTAGTGGACAAACTATATTGACAGGACAACTTGGAGATGTAATGAAAGAATCAGCAAGAATTTCCTTAAGTCTTTTAAAATCAAGACTTCCTTTAAATAGTTTTAATTTTAAGGAAAAAGACATTCATATTCATGTTCCTTCTGGCTCTGTACCAAAAGATGGTCCTTCTGCCGGAATAACAATGTTTACTGCTCTTGCATCCCTTACAACTGGAATAAAAGTAGATTCAAAACTTGCAATGACTGGTGAAATAACCTTAAGAGGTGCTGTATTACCTATAGGCGGATTAAAAGAAAAGCTCATAGCTGCTGATAGAGCTGGAATAAAAAAAGTATTAATACCAAAGGATAATTTAGTTGATTTAAAGGACATTCCTTCTGAAGTAAAAGACAGTCTTGAGATTAAGGCTGTTGAAACCGTAGAGGATGTTTTAAAGGAAACCTTAGGTATATCCCTTCCAAAACTAGATAATCTAATTAGCGGAGATGAACTGCTTAAAGAAACTTTTAGTTTGAACACCAACTTACAATAAAGAAGAGGCTCATAAACCTCTTCTTCTTTATATATAGACATTAGATAAAAAGTTTAAATTCCTCTTGTAAAAAAATATTTACTACCTATAATCGCCACTCATTTTATAATGATTGAGAAACTTTGTTAATTTCATTATTCTTGTATTCTTTAGTAAATATGAATGGTACAAATAAAACACCTTCTATTGCTATTCCTATTACTAAATCTTTTAATGTTAATACTTGAGCATATTGTCCTCCGTTAGCTCCTGAAGCTAAAGAATTATTTATTATATGAAGAATTATTGTTGACCACAAATTTCCTGTTTTCATATATACAAAACCAAAAAATATAGCAAGAAATGTGCAAAAAAAAGGATATGATATTATGCTATAGACAGGTGTTTTAGGTCCATACAATGTAATACACAGCGGTAAATGCCACATCCCCCATATTACTCCCAGCACAACAATCCCAACCTTTTTACCAAATAAAACTTGAAGCCTTGGCTGGAGATATCCCCTCCAACCTAACTCCTCACCAAAATATGGCATAAAAGCTGCTACAATACCTATTAATAGGCTTATTGGTAAAAAAGAAATAGTAATTATAACATTTTTTATTTCTCTGCTTGAAAATCCACAGATTACTCCCGAAGTTCCAACTTCAATTAATCTAATTACAATAAAAGCTAATGATAACAACATAGTAATTTTTATATTTTTTCTTAATATCATGCTTATTCTTTCAAAATATTTATTCTTGTCATCTATAATTTTAACAAAAGCAATCAAGCTAAATATTCCCACTACCATGTTTAATACTAACTCTACATATTTCCTATATGCAAAAATTCCAACAATTAAAATAACTATACACAATATAAAAAATGCAATATACTCTTTAAAAAATTTGATAAGTTCTTTGGGCATATTACTCTTTTCATAATATAATTTCATACAAATAGCCGCAAACGCTGGGTAAAGCATTTGAACTAAAGCAAAATATTGACCAGCAGATTTATCTAAATTTTTATACACCAAAAATAATATTATTCCCATAAGATAAGTGACCGAAAAAATAATAGTTAAAACTTTGGTTACTTCCATTTTGATTTGTTTTAAGCTCTTCTCCATTCTTTCATCTCCTAAGTTATAACGCTACTATTACATACTTTACATTAAATAACATAATATACCTTGGTATAATAAATTTCAATTAAAGTCTCTGCTTTACAACACTCATTTAAAACAAAACCTAATTAAAATACTATGAACTTAGCCATTACAGTTGCCATTATGAGTGCACTCATATCTGCCATTATAGCAGCCCAAAGTGTATGTCTTATTTTTTTTATTTTTACAGCGCCATAATAAACGGTTATTGTATAAAAAATTGTTTCTGTTGATCCCATCATTATAGAAGCTACAACGCCTATATACGAATCAGCCCCATATTTTTTTAACACTTCTGCAAAAACTCCTAATGCTCCACTCCCTGACAATGGCTTTATTATAGCAAGAGGTACAAGTTCCGGTGGAAAACCAACAAGTTCTGCTGCTGGTCTAACAAAATCTATAACATAATTCATAGCATTTGACTCTCTAAATATAGTAACTGCTAAAATCATAGCCAATAAGTATGGAAATATATTAATACATATCTTAATTCCATCTTTTGCTCCTTCAACAAAGCACTCATAAACCTTTACTCCTTTAAGCATTCCATATAAAACTATTGTAACTATTATAATTGGAATCAAGGCTTTTATAATATAATCCAAATTAATCCCCCCAATCAATTCACAGTTCACAATGCACAGTTTAGGATGATTTTCTTCCGTTTCTCTACAGAAAATCTAAAACTTATTGCTGACGCCATTTTGATATAATGCTTTATTGCGTTCATTCAGCCTACTGGAACATCATATCAGTTTTTTATATAATTTTAGATTTATCTGACGAGAGGAAGATAAATCATCCTTCACTGTAAATTGTGAACTGTGCACTGTGAACTATTAAAAATATCTCTCTAGTATTTTGCAGTAAATTATCCCAAGTACTGCCGCCGTAACCGACGTTGCAATAGCTGACGGGATTATAATAGCTGGATTTTTTGACCCACAAGCCGCTCTCACAGATAAAACTGTAGTTGGAACAAATTGAATACATGCTGCATTAAGCACAAGAAATTTTGCCATATCATTAGTTGCTGTTCCATTGTTTCGGTTTTCTTTCTCCATTTCCTGCATAGTCTTTATGCCAAAAGGCGTTGCTGCATTGCCAAGCCCCATCATATTAGAAGTTATATTCATTATCATTGGTCCCATAACATTATCATTTTTACTGGATTCTCTAAAAATCAACTTTAATATTGGTCTTAATATCTTTGATAGCTTGTCCGTAAGTCCGCTTTGTTGTGCGATTCTCATAACTCCGCACCATAAGCACATTATTCCAGCAAGTGATATTACAAGTTCGACAGTAGAACCAGAAGAATTTACTATAGCCTTTGATAAAGCTTCTCCTCTACCACTTATAATGCCAAATATAGCGCCAAAAACTATGAATAAAAACCATATGTAATTTATCAAATTATCACCCCACTTAATATAATGAGCAGCTTAGAACTTAAAAATCATAAGTTTCAAGTTTATCTCGACAAACTGGAATTTAACTCAGAGTACAAAGTACAGAGGACAGAGTACAGTGAAGGATGATTTTTCTCCGCTGTCGCTACAAAAAATCTTAAACTTAATGCACGCATTTAGACTAGTAAACTATAATATATGTATATCTGTTTATATTTTATCATTAAATAATCATATAAATATAAAAATATTGTATAAATTATAGTTAATAAGTTAAAATACCCACTATAGTATTGAATTAATAATGATTATACATAAAAAAGCAACTTGTCAAATTAAAAAAGTATGTAGGGAAGATTAAGTATGAATAATATTGAAGAAGGCTTTATAGAGATATATACTGGTGATGGAAAAGGAAAGACAACAGCAGCGCTGGGACTTGGTATGAGGGCAGTAGGAAATGGAATGACAGTATATATGGTTCAATTCTTAAAAAGCAGCTCAACAGGTGAACTGGCCAGCATAAAGAAACTTGAACCGTATTTTAAATTATTTAGGTTCGAGAGGGAAAGAGACTTCTTTTGGAATTTAAATGATAAGCAAAAAGAAGAACTAAAAGATGAAATAAGAAAAGCATATGAGTTTTGCGTTAAGGTCTTAAAAAATAAACAGTGTGATGTTCTCATTATGGATGAAATTATGGGAGTTTTACAAAATAACCTTTTAAGAGAAGAAGATATATTAAAGCTTATAAGTTTAAAACCTAAAAATGTTGAATTAGTTCTTACAGGAAGAAATGCACCTTCAAAAATAATAGATAAAGCGGATCTCGTTACTGAAATGAGACCAATAAAACATTATTTTGAAAAAGGAGTAGCTGCAAGAAAAGGAATAGAATATTAGGGGGTCATAAGTTTGAAAAATAGTAAATTATCTAGGAATGTTCAGGCAATAGAAACATCTGGTATAAGAAAGTTTCACAATAAGGTTCCACAGGTTAAAGGAGCAATTTCTTTGACATTAGGGCAGCCAGATTTTCCAGTTCCACCCAAAATAAAAGAGGCAATTGTTAAAGCACTTAATGAGAATAAAACTGTGTATACTCCAAATCCTGGAATACCAGAGCTTAGAAGTGAAATAAGCAAGTATCTTGAAAATTTTAATATAAATTATAGTGGGGATGAAATTTGTGTTACAGTTGGTGGAAGCGAAGGTATAATGTCCATACTTGCTGCAATTATTAATTCTGGCGACAAGGTCATGGTACCAGATCCAGCTTTTCCAGCATATTTAAATTGTGCTAAGCTTTATGGTGCAACCATTATAAAGTACGATTTAGTGGGAGAAAATTTTGAAATAGATTATAAACAAATTGAGGATATAATATCAAAAGAAAAACCCAAAATATTAGTTATGTCATATCCATGCAACCCTACTGGAGCAATACTTGATAAGGAAGGCGCAGAAAAATTACATAAAATAATAAAAGATAACGATATATTAGTAGTAACTGATGAGATATATAGTGCTTTATGTTATGAGGATAATTATTATTCTATAGCGCAATATAGTGATATTAGAGATAAGATTATTTTAGTCAGTGGATTTTCAAAAACTTTTTCTATGACTGGACTTAGAATAGGATATATATGTGCAAGCGGAGAGGTTATGGAGGGTATAATGAAAACACATTTATATGCTGTTACATGTGCACCATCAATATGCCAATATGGTGTTTATGAAGGACTAAGAAATTGCCTTGAAGATGTAGAATATATGAAAAACGAATTTAAGAAAAGAAGAGACTACATATATAAAGCGTTAAAGGATATAGGTTTTGAAGTGAGCCTTCCTAAAGGTGCATTTTATATATTCCCTAGTATAAAAAAATATAATTTATCAAGTGAAGAATTTTGTGATAGGCTGCTTAGGGAAGGAAAAGTAGCAATAATACCTGGTTCCGCTTTTGGTAAAAATGGGGAAGGCTTTGCTAGAATTTCGTATGCATATAGCATGGAAGAATTACAAACCAGTATTGATAGAATAGATAAGTGGATTAATAAAAACTTTTAAGAATATAAGTAAAATAAGTAGTGCTTAATAAGAATTTAAGTACTGCTTATTATTTTTGCTTTATTTTAAAGATATGATTATTTAAAAAAATAATCATAAAACTTATATATTTAGGACAAAATAGATAGACGAAATTTATTTTTTATAGAAAGGATGGTGTGTAAAATTGAAAGTTTCAAAATCAAAAGTAATTTCAATTTTTTTGATAATATTTATTATATTAGAATTATCATCCTGCAAAAGTATTAATAAAAATAAAAAGAAAGAACAAAAACAAAGCATTACGTATAACTTAACAAGTGAACCTCAATCATTGGATCCAGCGTTTAACTATTCTATAGAAGCAAATAATGTAATTGAAAATGTATTTGAAGGTCTTACAAGATTAGGTGATAAGGATAAAATAGAAAATGGTGTAGCTGAAAAATGGAATATTTCTCAGGAATATACTAATTATACTTTTTTCATAAGAAAAAAAAAAATGCAAAATGGTCTGATGGAAAAGAAGTAACAGCCAATGATTTTGAATACCAATGGAAAAGAATACTTAATCCAGCTACAGGTTCAAAATATGCATATAAATTATATTGTATAAAAAATGGTGAAGATTATAATAAGGGAAAAGTATCAGAAGATAAAGTTGGGGTGAAAGCTGTAGATAAGTATACATTAAATGTACTTCTTCAAAACCCAAATTCTAAGTTTTTAGCAATTACCGCATCGCAAACTTTTATGCCATTCAGAAAAGATATGGTAGAAAGTAAAATCGATAATAATATAAGTAATGGACCGTTTGTAATTAATTCATGGCAGAAAGATAAGAATATGACTTTCAAAAAAAATAAAAACTATTGGGATAAAAAGAATGTTAAATTAGAAAGTCTTAAATTTACCTTTGAAAAAGATCCTAAAAAATATTATAAAAATTATAAAGAAGGAAAAATTGATGTTATAGATTTCCCACCTAGCAGTGATACTGATAAATTAATAAAAAATGGTGAAGAAAAGGAATATCAAGTTGAAGGGATAGGTTATCTTAATGTTAATTTAGAAAAAGTTCCAGATTCGAAATTAAGAAGGGCAATTTCCTTAGGAATTAATAGAAATATAATATTAAATAAGATTTCAAGCGGAACTGGAAAAGCAGCAGTTAGTTTAATTCCATTAGATATTAAGGATAATAATGGTAAAACATTTAGTAAAGCGTATTATAGTAATGATGGCGATATAAAACAGGCAAAAGCCTTTTAAATGAATCTACACAAGGAAACAGTGTACCTGAATTAAACTTATTATATATTGAAGAAGGAAACAATAATATTATAGCAAAAACTATAAAGGATATGCTTAAGAAAAATTTGAACATTGATGTAAAATTGTCAGGATATGATTCTAAAAAGTTTAATGAGGAAGTAGGAAAAAAGAATTATTCCCTGGCTTTGGAGGATATAGTTTCTGATTATTCAGATCCAATGATATTTTTAGACGCTTTCATAACAGGAAGAGGGGAAAATACGTCAGGATATAGCAATCCTAAATATGATTCATTAGTAGAGGAAGCTAAAACTAAAAATACAGAAAATAGTAAGTATGATGAGATGGGAAAAGCAGAAAGTGTACTTATGGAGGATATGCCCATAATTCCTATTTATCAGTTAAGTATAACAAGATGCAAAAAAAATTATATAAAAGGTTTAACCACAGATAAATTTGGAATAATAGACTTTAAAAAAGCTAGAATAGAGAAAGGATGAGAAATAAAAATTTAACTTCTATTTCTCATCGTTTAACTTTAAATGATTTTTGTGATTTTATATGTCTAATACATCTCCCATATCATAAAGACCAGAAGTTTTACCAGTCATAAAGTTACATGCTTTAATAGCACCTACTGCAAAAACTTCTCTTGAAATCGCTGTATGCTTAAGTTCTATTGTTTCACCTTGTCCTGCAAACAAAATTTCATGCTCACCAACAATACTGCCCCCTCTAACAGCATGAATTCCAATTTCATTATGTTTTTTAGGACTTATGCCGCTTCTACCATTTATAAATGAAATATTATCGTTGCTTATAGAATTTTTAATTGTATCCGCAAGTAAAATTGCAGTTCCACTTGGGGAGTCAACTTTTTGATTGTGGTGTTTTTCAATTATTTCGATATCATAATTATCATAAAGCATTTGACTTAATTTTTTTAAAATTATATTAAGTGCATTAATTCCGATAGACATATTAGCAGAACGAAAAACTGCATGTTCTTTGCTAAAATCTTTTATTTTTTCAAGCTGCTCATCAGAGTATCCGGTAGTACATAAAACGATAGGTACTTTATTTTTAGCTGCGTAATCTAAAATTGAATCAAGAGAATCTGGTCTTGAAAAATCAAGAAGCACATCACAAGGAATATTTACTTCTTCTATAGATTTAAAAAGTGGGTAAGAAAAGTTTTCATTTGAAAATTTATCTATTCCAGCTGCAATTGAAACATTATCTCTATTATTAGCAGTATTTGTCACAGCATGCCCCATCTTCCCGCCGCATCCGTTTAGTAAAATTTTTGTCATAAAATTACCTCCATAATTTTTAAGATTTATTGGTTAAATAAACATCCTATATTATAATATACCATAATTTTTTAATTCATTTTTTAAAACATTAAGATTTTTATCTTCCATACTGCATAGAGGAAGCCTTAGGCTGCCAACATTCATTCCTAAAAGATTCATAGCTGTTTTAACAGGTATGGGATTGACCTCTATAAATAGACTATTAATTAAGGCTAAAGAATCTAATTGTAATTTTAAGGCTTCAGAGGTTTTGCCATTCAGATATAGCATACACATATCATGTACTGTTTCAGGAATGATGTTTGCAAGAACAGATATTACACCCTTTCCGCCTAAGGACAGTATAGGTATGATTTGATCATCATTTCCAGAGTATATATCAAATCTATCGCTACATAAAGCTTTAATTTTGGCTATCTGACTAATGTTTCCGCTTGCCTCTTTTATTGCAATAATATTTTTTAAATTGCTCATTTTATACAAAGTGTCTGGAAGTAGATTTACACCTGTTCTTCCAGGAACATTATATAGTATAATTGGAATATTTACATTATCATTTATTTTTTTAAAATGCTCAATTAAACCTTTTTGAGTGGCCTTATTGTAATAAGGTGTTATAACAAGCAAACCGTCTGCACCAGCACCTTCTGCAAATTTGCTCATTTTAACAGCCTCGGAAGTATTGTTACTACCTGTGCCTGCAATTACTGGGATCCTTTTGTTTACTACATCTATAGTAAATTTTATTGTTTCCTTTTTTTCATCTAAGGTCATTGTTGAGGCTTCTCCACTTGTTCCACATATGACAATTGCATCTGTATTATTGGCAATATGCCAGTTGAGTAAATCCTTCAGTTTGTTAAAGTTTACTCCATTATCAGTGAAAGGTGTTATTATTGCAACAGCAGAGCCTTTAAAAATGCTCATAAGCTTCACTCCTCATAATATATTTTAAAATAAAATTATCTATAATATTATATAATGCTTGAGTAAAAAATATATAATTTTATTGCGTTTAATATGAGAAATAATAAAGTTTTTTTTAAGGAATTTATGAATTTATTTATTATCTTGCAATTCATTAAATAAGAATTGAGAATTTGTTAAAATTATGGCTATAAAATAAAAGACTTATCATTGAGGTGTAAGAAAATATGTAAAAAAATATTAATAAAAAATATTTTATTCTTTTTTATTAATAATTATGCAATATAATAAAAGACAAGTATATGGTAAAAACAAGGAAATTAAATTTATATTAAATAAGATGTGCATGAAATATCATGTTTGTAGAGGAAATAGTAAATATATAAGTATACAATCTTTCATTGGTATGGGCAAAAGAAAAGTGTATTTATTCAAATATGATAATCATCAAATAAGTAAGTCATAAATTGTAAACGTTTTAGGACAATCTGGTAGGGTTGACCAAAAAAAAGAAAAATGATAATATTAATATTATTAAAAATGAAAAACATTTTAGATTTAATTTTTACATAAGTAATTTTTAATGATTATACATATAAATATACATCCCAAATATATATTATTATATAAAGATGTTAAATATATTGGTTAATTAAATTTAATTTGTTTTATATTGTAAAAAGATTTATTATAAATTTTAAGGGGGAAATAACATGAAAAGAAAAAGTTTAGTTACTGCACTTGCAGCAGTTATGAGTGCTTCGGTATTGTTAACTGCATGCGGTCAAACAAGCTCAACAACAAGTGGAAATGATGAAAAGAAAACAGATTTAACAAAGGCAACATCTACAGTTATAAAAGCAACAGATACTAGTAAGTTACCTGCTAGTGCTAAAGCTAGAAAGGATACTATGGTAATAGGTATGCAATCACCAGATGCAGGAAACCTTATTCCTTATTTATCAGATAGTTCGTATAACTATTATTTATGTGAAATGCTCTATAGTTCCCTTGGAAGTATAGCTGATGATGGTACTCCAGTACCAGGTATGGCAAGTTGGAATGTATCATCAGATGGATTGACTTACACATTTAAAATAAAGGATGGAGCTAAGTACAGTAATGGTACACCAGTAAAAGCTGACGATGTAAAGTTTACTTTTGAATATTTGTTAGATCCTAGTTATAAGGGTAAAATGTTTGACCCTACAACAACTTATATTAAAGGTTGGGAAGCCTTCAATAAAGGAACCTCAAAAGATCTTGAGGGAGTAAAAGTAGTTGATGATAAGACAGTTAAAATTACACTTGAGCAAAAGAATGCCACAGCAATTTATACTCTTGCAAGTACTTTAATAATGTCAAAAGATTATTTTGGTAAAAACTATGCACCTGGAAATGATGCAGCTGTAGATGCACTTCAAAATGCCCCTGTGGGAGCAGGAGCTTGGGTGCTCAAATCTAAAAAAGATGGTCAAGAATATGACTTTGATGCTAATGATAAGTATTGGGGTGGGGCTCCTAAGATTAAACATATATTGATTAAGAGCGTTACTGATGATACAGCTATTCAGGAAATTAAGACAGGCGGCGTTGATATGATAGAAGCTTCATCTACAGTTTGTAGTGAAGAAAATGTCAGCGAACTTACAGATGCAGGATTTATAAATATGCGCATAAATCCTACTTGGGGATATGGATTGCTTTACATTAATAATAAAAATCCAATGTTTAGCGATGTAAAAGTTCGTAGGGCTTTAGCTTATGGTCTTGATAGAGCTAATATAGATAAGGCAGCATATGGTAAATATGCACAAGTTATTAATCAGCCTTTGCCAGTAGTTTCTTGGGCATATGATGCATCAGGAATAACAAATTACAAATATGATCCAGATAAAGCTAATAAACTTCTTGATGAAGCAGGCTGGAAAAAAGGTTCTGATGGAATAAGAACAAAAGATGGGAAGAAATTCCAAATACACTTTTTACAATCTACAGGTAATACTGTAGCTGATAAATTTGTTGCGGTTGCAAAGGAAAATCTTAAAAAAATAGGAATTGATTTTGTAGCTGAACCTATGGAATTTAAACAAGTTCTAGCAAAGACAACTTCGCATGATTTTGAAATGACATTTATGGCTACAGGGTTTACTACAGCTGATCCAGATCAATCGGCAAGTTTTAAAACAAATGGAATTCAAAATTATCAACAGTATTCTAACAAAAACATTGATGATCTTTCTAATCAAGAGTTGAAAGAATTGGATAAGACTAAAAGAAAAGCTGTATTTAAGAAGCTTTATAAACAACTTAGTGATGATATGCCAATAATACCTTTATATGAAAGAAATGATATGTATCCAATAAGTTCAAAAATAACTGGAATTGAACCTACAACATTTAAAGATTTTACTAATTACTTGTCAAAAGCAGAAATTAAATAAACTTTATATGCCTGGCGGAATAAGCCGTCGGGCATAGTTTTGGATTGGAGGAAATTTAATGAGACAGTACATAACACGAAGACTGCTTCAAATGATACCAGTATTAATTGGAGTTTCATTTTTAATATTTATGATTTTTACTTTTGCTCCAGGGGATGCAGTATCTTCTTTAGTTGCAGCGCATCCTAATATGTCTGCGGTTAAGATTGCGCAACTTAGGCATTTATATCATCTCGATGAGCCTAAATTAGTACAATATGAAACTGGCTTGTTGGTTTTTTACATGGCGATTTAGGACAATCTGTAAAACTTAATCAGCCGGTTTCTCATATTTTAAATACATATATTTGGAATTCATTTTATCTTCAGTTGGTAGCTTTTATAATTTCTACTATTATAGCCATTCCTATTGGAGTTATATCTGCAACAAAACAGTATTCATTTTTCGATTCTGCTTTTACTGTTTTCGCACTTATAGGTATATCATTACCATCATTTTTTATGGGACTTCTTTTAATGAAATGGTTTGCTGTTGATATGCGTATTTTTCCAGTTTCAGGAATGACAAGTGCGGGTATGAACTATAAAGGTTTTAAACTTTTAGTTGATATTGCACAGCATATGTTTTTGCCTTGCTTAGTTATAACCTTAATTAACGTTTCAAGTCTTATGAGGTATGTTAGAATGAGTATGCTTGAAGTAATAAAACAGGATTATATAAGAACTGCTAGATCAAAGGGACTAAAGGAAAAAGTAGTTATATATAAGCATGCTCTTAGAAATGGTATGATACCAGTAGTCACAATACTTGGAATGAGCATTGGAACTTTGTTCTCTGGGGCTGTAATTACAGAGCAAATATTCGCATGGCCTGGAATTGGTAAGCTTACAGTGACTTCCATTAATGATAGGGATTATCCTGTTTTGATGGGTATAAATATGATTATGGTTGTTTTCACTTTACTTGGAAATCTATTGGCGGATGTTTGTTATGCATTAGTTGATCCAAGGATAAAACTTAAATAGGAGGGGTTGAGATGGAAACTAAAATTGATGTAAAAAAAGAACAAAAAGAAAAAGTTTTAACTCCTGGTAAAATTGTTTGGAATAATTTTAAAAAGAACAAATTTGCTATTGTTGGATTATTTATTATAGTATTTATCGTTTTATTTGCTGTTGTTGGACCTTTTATGACTGGATATGGTGAAAATGGAATAGATTACGCGGCTATGAAGGGAGCACCTAATATACACCATTTGTTAGGAACTGACGATCTTGGAAGAGATGTACTTACAAGGCTTATGTATGGTGGAAGAATATCCATTGCTGTTGGTGTATTTTCTGTTATTATTGAAGTTATACTAGGGGCTTTACTTGGTGTAATATCAGGATATTACGGCGGAATAATGGATTCTATTATAATGAGAGTAGTTGATATATTCTTATGTATACCTTTCTTGCCAATTTTAATAGTTTTGGGAGCTATGATGTCAGATTTTCATGTTAGCCCAGGCGCAAGAATTATATGGTTAATGTTTATTATAGCGTTTCTTAGCTGGCCTTCTCTTTGCAGACTTGTACGTGGAGAAGTGTTATCCCTTAGGGAGCAAGAATATATGCAGGCAGCTGAAGCACTTGGTATTAAGGATACAAGAAAAATGTTTAAACATCTTTTACCTAATACATTACCTACTATAATTGTAACTGCTACTCTTGGTGTAGGTTCCAATATACTTACTGAATCAGCACTTAGCTTTTTAGGACTTGGAGTTATAGCTCCAACTGCTTCTTGGGGAAATATGATACAGGTTGTTAATAATTTATATACATTGCAGCATTATCCTTGGCTTTGGATACCACCTGGTGTTTGTATATTTTTAACAGCTATGAGTATTAATGTTGTTGGTGATGCACTTAGAGATGCGCTCGATCCAAAACTTAGAAGGTAGGAGGATATAGGTATGGCAAAAGAATTATTAGAAGTGAAAAGCTTAAACACATATTTTTATACTCAAGCAGGCGTTGTAAAAGCTGTTAATGATGTAAGCTTTAAAATAAATGAAGGGGAAACAGTGTGTATTGTCGGAGAATCCGGATGTGGAAAAAGTGTAACATCTATGTCGATTTTAAAATTGATACCAAGTCCTCCTGGAAAGATTGTTTCTGGTGAGATATTATTTAAAGGAAAAGATTTACTAAGTTTATCAGAAGATGAACTTCGAAAAGTAAGAGGAAATGAAATTTCAGTAATATTTCAAGAACCAATGACGTCTCTAAACCCTGTATTTACAATAGGATATCAAATTTCTGAATCCTTGATGCTTCATAAAAATTTATCAGAAGCTGAGGCTAAGAAGGCATCAATAGAGGCTTTGAAGTTGGTAGGAATACCTAGAGCAGAATCGATTTTTGAATCTTACCCCCATGAATTAAGTGGAGGTATGAGACAGCGTGCTATGATAGCAATGGCAATATCATGTGATCCTGAACTTTTAATTGCAGACGAGCCAACTACAGCTCTTGATGTTACTATTCAGGCGCAAATTCTTGATCTTATGAGGGATTTAAAGAAAAAGATAAATACTTCTATTATGCTTATAACACATGATTTAGGTGTGGTTGCAGAAATGGCGGATTACGTTGTTGTTATGTATGCTGGCAAAATTGTTGAAGAAGCTCCTGTGCGTGAATTGTTTAAAAATCCCCTTCATCCATATACTATAGGGTTACTTAAATCTAAACCTTCAATAAATGATGAGGTTGATAGATTATACTCTATACCAGGACAGGTTCCTAATCCAGTAGGTATGCCAGAAAATTGCTATTTTTGTGAAAGATGTGAAAAGGCTAAAGATATATGTAGTAAAAAACAGCCACATTTGGTACAGGTTAATGATGTACATAAAGTTGCATGTTGGCTTTATGAGGAGGGAAAATAATGGCTGAAACTATATTAAAGGTTGAACATTTAAAGAAATATTTCCCTATAACAGGTGGCTTTTTTCAGAAAACTGTAGGTCACGTTAAAGCAGTAGATGATATTTCTTTTGAATTAAAAAAAGGTGAAACACTTGGACTTGTTGGAGAATCCGGCTGTGGAAAAAGTACAGCCGGAAGAACAATTTTAAGACTAATAGAAAGAACAGCTGGAAAAGTAGAGTTTGAAAATAAGGATATATTTCTATAGGTAAAAAAGAACTAAAAAGAATTAGGCCTAAAATGCAAATAATATTTCAAGATCCTTATAGTTCACTTGATCCTAGGATGACTATAGGTGAAATAATAGGGGAAGCCCTTATAGACCATGGTATGGCTGATAGAAATAATGTAAATGATATGGTACTTGAGACAATGAACACTTGCGGTCTTGCATCATACCAAATTTCAAGATATCCCCATGAGTTTTCCGGTGGTCAAAGACAAAGAATAGGCATAGCAAGGGCTCTTGCTTTGAATCCTGATTTTATAGTTGCAGATGAGCCGGTTTCTGCGCTTGATGTTTCTATACAGTCTCAAATAGTTAATTTACTTTGTGATCTTCAGGAGAAAAAGGGTTTTTCATATTTATTTATATCTCATGATTTAAGTGTAGTTAAGCACATAAGCACTAGGGTAGGAGTTATGTATTTAGGTTCTCTTGTGGAACTTGCTCCAAAAGAAGAAATTTATACTAATCCTCTTCATCCATATACAAAGGCTTTGCTTTCTGCTGTACCTGTTCCAGATCCTGATTATAAGAGAAATAGAATAATACTTAAGGGAGATATCCCAAGTGCTTCTAATCCTCCTTCAGGCTGTAAGTTTCACACTAGGTGTCCGTATGCTACTAAAAGATGCTCGGAGGAAAATCCTGAATATAAGGATGCTGGAAGTGGACATTTTGTTGCATGTCATTTAGTTTAATAGCAAAGCAAGAGGTGATATCATGAAAAATGAAAAATTAAATAGGCTTTTAAAGCGTAGATTAAGATCGAAAAAAGATGATCAAGAAATTACCTATGAAGATATTCTCGCTATGGTTATAGCAGGATTTCAGGTGTTTATGCCTATTTTTATAATGATTGGTCTAATCCTCTTTATAGTGCTAGTTTTTATATCAAAAATTTGGCTTAAGTAAATTCTCTTTTAGGGGAATTTACTTTTTTTTTAAGAAGATACTCTTTTTTATTTTTATGAATAAAAATATTAAATCATGAAAAAATAATATATAATATATATTATTTTGGAGGGATACATCATGGGGAAAACACCACTAAAAAAGTTATTAAGTCAAAAATAAAATCCAATAAGAAATTGACAACTCTTGAAGAGCAAAGAGAAAAAATGAAATATGAAATTGCTGCTGAATTAGGGCTTAAAGATAAAGTTGATGAGCTTGGATGGAGTGCACTTACATCAGAGGAGACAGGAAGAATTGGTGGGATAATGACAAAAATGAAAAAGAAACTTAACATTCCTAAAAATGATGAAATATTAAATCGTGAATATTATGATGAAAATTATGATGAGAATTAAATATTATATTTGATTATTATGTGCGAAACCTATATTATATAGAGTGGAATGTTTTTATGAAAGGTGATTTTATGGAATACAATAAAGGTTTTGCGCATATTTATGATGAACTTATAAATCCAGATATAAACTATAAGAAATGGTCTAAATACATATATGATGTATGTTTAAAAAGTGAAATAAAATTTGATAAATATCTTGATTTAGCCTGTGGTACAGGTAATTTAACAGAAAATTTGTGCACTAAGTTTAAAGATGTGTGGGCAGTGGATATGTCAGAAGATATGCTCTGCGAGGCAGAAGAAAAGTTTAGAAACAAAGGCTTTAAGGCAAAATTTATTTGTCAGGATATATCTAAATTAAGTCTAAATATGAAGTTTGACTTAATTACGTGTTGTTTGGATTCTACAAATTACATAACGTGCGAAAATGATTTGAAAAGTTATTTTAGTCAAGTTGAAAAATCTCTTGAGGATGATGGATTGTTTATATTTGATATAAATTCATGTTATAAATTAACCAAAGTTCTTGGAAATAATACTTTTGATTTTGATAATGATGAAGTTGTTTATGTATGGGAAAATAGTTTGGAAGAAGACATTGTAAATATGTATTTGATGTTTTTTATAAAAAAAGAAGATAGTATTTATGAGCGATTTGATGAGGAGCATCAAGAACGAGCCTATAGTGAATTGCAATTAGACAAATATTTAAATGCAGTAGGACTTTCTGTTATAAAGAAAGTAGATTGTTATGAAGAAAAAGATATAAATGATCATACAGAAAGAATAACTTATATTGTAAAAAAGACAAGAAATATTAAGTAAAATGGAGGCTTTTTTATGGCAGATAAATTAATAAGAGCTGTTGCTAAAAATGGAGAAGTGAGGATAGTCGCAGCCATTACAACAGAACTTGTAAACGAAGCAGTAACTACACATAAATGTGCACCTACAGCATCAGCAGCGCTTGGGAGAATGCTTACAGCTGGATCTCTTATGGGATCAATGCTTAAAGGTGACAAGGATGTTTTAACTTTAAAAATAAATGGTGGAGGAATAGCTAAGGGTGTAACTGTAACTGCGTATAGTGATGCTCATGTAAAAGGATTTGTAGGTAATCCTAATGCTGATTTGCCAGCTAATAATCTTGGTAAGCTTGATGTGTCAGGTATAATTGGAAAACAAGGTAATCTCAGCATAGTAAGAGATATGGGACTTAGAGAGCCATACGTTGGCCAAGTACCTATTTATACAGGGGAAATAGGCGATGATATTGCTTACTATTATGCATCATCTGAACAAGTACCTTCAGCAGTTGGATTAGGAGTGTTAGTGGATAAAGATTTATCAATAAAGGCAGCAGGTGGATTTATAATACAGATGATGCCAGGAGCAGATGAACTTGCAGCAGATTTGATAACATATAGACTTCAAGAAATACCATCTATAACTGAATTCATAAGTGATGGAAAATCAATTGAAGAAATTTTAGAATTTATATTTGAAGGTATGGACTTAAAAATATTAGATGGAAGTTTAGTACCAGAATATAGATGTGATTGTTCAAAAGAGAGAGTTGAAAGAGCACTTATGAGTATAAGTATGAGTGATTTAGAGGAAATATATCGTGATGAGAAGCAAGAAGAAGTAGTATGTAATTTTTGCGATAAAAAATATACTTTCACACATGAGGATATAGGTACACTTATTGAAAAAAAGAGAAAAATTAAGTAAAAGAGTATTGACATGCCAAGATAAGTAATATATAATATTATTTGTCTTGGCAATAGTTTATTGTTAGATATGATTGTGGGCGCTTAGCTCAGCTGGGAGAGCATCTGCCTTACAAGCAGAGGGTCACAGGTTCGAGCCCTGTAGTGCCCACCACAATTTTATGGCTTGGTAGCTCAGCTGGTTAGAGTGCTGGCCTGTCACGCCAGAGGTCGAGGGTTCGATCCCCTTCCAAGTCGCCATATTAATTATTGGCCAGATAGCTCAGTCGGTAGAGCAGAGGACTGAAAATCCTCGTGTCCCTGGTTCGATTCCTGGTCTGGCCACCATTTTGCGGGAGTGGCTCAGTGGTAGAGCGTCACCTTGCCAAGGTGAACGTCGCGAGTTCGAATCTCGTCTTCCGCTCCAATTTTGGCGCTATAGCCAAGTGGTAAGGCAGAGGTCTGCAAAACCTTTACCCCCAGTTCAAATCTGGTGGCGCCTCCAATTATATAATAGTGTTTTAAAAGTAGCTTATACAGTAACTTGTAAGATGGTTAACTGTATAGGCTATTTTTGCAAATATAGCTTTATTTTAAAGTAGCCTTCTAGAGTAAGTTTATAAGGGTATTTTTATAATAAATTTAATATTTGAATTTATTTTGAAAAATATTGGTATACAGGCATAGCTTGGGTATATTTCATTTAATTTAATAGCGTATTTTTTGCTAAAATGGAGCAAACTTATATCGTAATGAAAATTACAAATATTTATTAAGAGGAGGAGTTAACTATGTCATCAAGAAACAGTAATTTAGTACCTGAAGCAAGAGAAGGATTAGATAAATTTAAAATGGAAGCAGCAAAGGAAGTTGGAGTAAATCTTAAACAAGGATACAATGGAGATCTTACTTCAAGAGAAAATGGTTCAGTTGGTGGCCAGATGGTTAAAAAAATGGTTCAAAGTTATGAAAATGGCTTAAAATAATTAAAAAATATTAAAAAATTTAAGATGATTTTGTCAATAAAGGCCGATATGACTTGTTGTCATATCGGTTTTATTTTAATGCTTTGTTTTAAAAATATAATATGCTTCCCCTATCTATTAGTTTACTATCTCTCAAATAAAGTGGCTTTAAGTTATACTTTTTTATAAAGGAAAGTACTTCAGCTCCATATTTGTAATTTTCTAAATTACCGTAAAAGGCTATGGTGTTGTTATCTAAAATACCGCAAGTGCCTCCAATAAATCCGTAGTCGAAATTAGTGAGTTCAATATCACCATTAGGTAAAAGAAGAACATCTAGTCCATTTTTGCTTGCAGCTTGTGATATTCCAGTGTCACTAGTAATTATAGCATTATCGCTTATTATTGCTGTAGAGCATTTTGTATAACCTTGCTTTACGTTAATTAAAGATTTATAAGAAATTTTTTTATAAAGATTATCATCAGTATATTTAAGGTTATGTATAAAAAAGTTTTTTAAATTTACAGCATTGAGTATGATATCATAAGGATATTTGTTTTTAACATCATTTTTAGATTTTATTATATTTAGGTTTAGTTCTTTAAGCTGTTTAATAAACTCGTAAGGCATATTTTTATATACAACAGCAGTATTACTGTTGAGCATACATAATTGAATATCGGGATGACCAGAAATCGCATTATATACGTCTTTGCATGGAGGGACGGTTAATACGTTATATCCATTTTCTAATAGTACATTCTTTTCTTTTATATCTATTCGATAGTCTACAATTACATTTTTCAAATAAAACACCTCCATAAGATTATAGTATAGATAGATTTTAGTTACAAACTAAATAAAATTTTATAGTATTTGACCAATCTTTAAAAGCTGTGAAATCAAAAAAATAATTAAAATTTTTTATAAGGGTGTATAGACTTAAATTTTAAACACATACTAACATTACGAAAGGAGTGCTGAAAATGCTTCTTGAAACTGTAGTATATAATGATAATTTGGATAATATAATAAGCAATATAAATGAAATTAAATATACTTTTGAGAACAGTGATATAACTATTGGAATATCAGAAAGTGTAGAAAATAATTTACATTATGTTAAAATAATATGCAGTGATAAAGATTATAATGAAAAGATAAAAAGTAAATTTTACGTATATTTTAGTGAAGAACTATATAAGTACATTGCCAATGAGTTTTGCAAAAACAAATTAATGAGTTTAGTTAAGGATTCTTACTTTTTTTTAAATGCTGATGAAATTGATGATGTATGTAAAAGATGTAGTGATATTATATTAAATTATACAGTTATCAATGATAAAATATTTCTTATATTAATATGATAAACAGCATAATAAATAAGATTATTGAGTGCATAAAAGAAAATGATGAAATAAATATAAATGGATTTACAACTTTTAGAATGAAGAACATAGAGAAAGATTTCTCTGATATTATAGATAAAGTTATAGAAAATTATATGGTTGAAAAAGAGTATGATGAATTTATAAAGCTTTTAAAATATTTTGTTGATATACAAGACAGTAAAGTTGATGAACTTAATATATACGTTGATAAAGAAGGAAAATACTTGCTCCAAGACATGAATGGAAATAATGTAGAAAATAAAATGATAGATGAATTATGTGATGTAAATGTTAATGGGGTAAACGTAGATGATGTGCTTATAAGTGGATTAATAACACTTTCCCCTAAAAAAATAGTTATACACTGTAAAGAAAGTTTTAATAATAAGGAAATTATTCAAACTATATTAAATGTATTTGAAAATAAAGTTTTTTTTCTGTGATGATTGTAAAATGTGCAGAAAACTAAAAAATAGCTTGATTAGACAATGATTGGAAAGCATATTGACTTATAATAATTTTTGTAATATAATATGCATAACATCTAGATGTTATGCATATAGTTAAAGATTATGATAAGGAAAAGTAAACAAATTACAGTTAAAAGAGATAGAAATCCAAGGCTGAAAGATTTCTTTGATATGAGTTGTTGAAAACCACCTTAGAGTTATATGCTGAACTAAGTAAGCATTTTCGCATATCTGCGTTATGGATTTGAGTGAAAGGTAATACAGGAAAGCATTTGTATTGTACTGCCTTTAAATTGGGTGGAAACACGGTAAGCTCGTCCCATATGGGGATGTGCTTTATTTTTTTTGCAAAAATAAATAAATTTATAATTAGGAGGAAAAAACATGATAAAAGTAACACTTAAAGATGGAAAAGTAATGGAATTTGAAAATCCTGTTACTGCTGCTGAAGTTGCAAAAGCAATAAGCCCTAGTTTATATAAAAAAGCAATTTCAGTTAGAATTAATGGCAAAAGGGATGAATTAATGACAACCATTAATGAAGATAGTAACCTTGAAATACTAACTTTTGATGATGAAGATGGAAAATGGACTTTAAGACATACTGCTTCACATATACTTGCGCAGGCAATAAAAAGGTTGTATCCAAATGTTAAATTAGCTATAGGACCGGCAATAGCAGATGGATTCTATTATGACTTTGATGCTGATTTTTCATTTACAGAAGAAATGTTCCCTAAAATAGAAAAAGAAATGGAAAGAATAATAAAACAAAATATAAAACTTGAAAGATTTGAACTTCCAAGAGAAGAAGCAATAAAATTTATGGAAGAAAAGGAAGAACCTTATAAGGTTGAACTTATAAAGGATTTGCCAGAAGGCGAGACTATTTCTTTCTATAAACAGGATGATTTTACAGACCTTTGTGCAGGCCCTCATGTTGAATCTACTGGAAAAGTAAAAGTTATTAAGATTCTTTCAGTTGCAGGTGCTTACTGGAGAGGAAATGAAAAAAACAAGATGCTTCAGAGAATATACGCAACAGCATTTACTAAAAAAGAGGATTTAGATGCTTATCTTAATATGCTTGAAGAAGCTAAAAAAAGAGATCATAGAAAAATAGGTAAAGAACTTGATTTGTTTAGTATACATGAAGAAGGTCCGGGATTTCCATTTTTCCATCCAAAGGGAATGGTTGTAAGAAATATTCTTGAAAACTATTGGAGAGAAGTTCATACTAAGGCAGGATATGATGAAATAAGAACTCCTATTATTTTGAATGAAGAATTATGGCATCAATCAGGGCATTGGGATCATTATAAAGAAAACATGTATTTTACTAAAATTGATGATGAGGATTATGCTATAAAGCCAATGAACTGTCCAGGTTCAATTCTTGTATATAAAAATGGAATTCATTCTTACAGAGAACTTCCAATAAGACTAGGAGAACTTGGTCTTGTTCATAGACATGAAAAATCAGGAGCACTTCACGGACTTATGAGAGTAAGATGTTTTACTCAGGATGATGCTCATATATTCATGACAAGAGAACAAATTACCGAAGAAATATTGGGAGTAGTTAAACTTATAGATTCCTTTTATAAAGTGTTTGGATTTGAATACTATGTAGAACTTTCTACTAGACCAGAAGATTCTATGGGAAGCGATGAAGATTGGGAAATAGCTACAAATGGCCTTATTAATGCTCTTAAAGCTGCAAATCTTGATTATAAGGTAAACGAAGGAGACGGAGCTTTCTATGGACCTAAAATTGATTTCCACTTAAAAGATTGTATAGGAAGAACTTGGCAGTGCGGTACTATACAGCTTGACTTGCAGATGCCTGAAAGATTCGATCTTAATTATGTTGGTGCTGATGGTGAAAAGCATAGGCCAGTTATGGTTCATAGAGTTGTATTTGGAAGTATAGAAAGATTTATAGGAATATTAATAGAACATTATGCAGGGGCATTTCCAACATGGCTTGCTCCAGTGCAGGTTAGAGTTCTCAATATAACAGATACACAAGCTCAATATGTTGATCGTATAGTAGAACAGCTTAAAGATGCAGGGATAAGAGTTGAGAAGGATATAAGAAATGAAAAGATAGGATATAAAATAAGAGAAGCTCAACTTCAAAAAATACCTTATATGATTGTTATTGGAGATAAAGAAATGAATGAAGGTTCTGTAGCTGTTAGAAGTAGAAAAGATGGCGATTTAGGAGCTATGAATTTAGATGATTTCATATTTAAAATTAATGCTGAAGTTAAACAAAAAATAAATTCATTATAATGTTTGACAAATTATAATACTAATGATATAATAAATTCTGTGTTAAGTAGGAACTAGCCGTTTCTCACCTTGCAGCACAGCTAGTAAGGTTATATATGTTAATTATTGTTTAGTATATTACAGAACGGCTTTTTGACCGTTCTGTTTTTATTTTAATGTTGATATTTTAATATTACATAGTTTTCGGAGGTGAAAGTCATAAGTAAGAATAAAAATTTTCTTGTAAATGGAGAAATAAGGGAAAAGCAAGTTAGAGTTATAGGTGATGATGGTTCGCAATTGGGTGTTATAAATACACGTGATGCTTTAAAAATAGCAGAAGAAAAAGAACTTGATTTAGTAGTTATATCGCCTACTGCAGTTCCTCCAGTTTGTAGAATAATGGACTTTGGTAAGTTCGTATATGAACAAACTAAAAAGGAAAAAGAAAACAAGAAGAATCAAAAAGTAGTCAACATTAAGGAAATAAGATTAAGTGCAACTATTGAAGAACATGATATTGAAATTAAAGCAAACAATGCTTCTAAGTTTTTGAGTGCTGGAGATAAAGTAAAGGTTACAGTACGTTTCAAAGGAAGACAAAATGATTATTCCTTTAAAGGAAATGGTATTTTAAATAATTTCTTTAGTAAAGTTGAAGAAGTTGCTGTAATTGAAAAACCAGCAAAATTAGAAGGTAGGAATATGACAATGGTACTAGCACCTAAAAAAGCATAGAAATAGGAGGAGATACATTATGCCAAAAATGAAGACTAATAGAGCAGCTGCTAAAAGATTTAAGCTTACTGGAACTGGAAAGTTAAAAAGAGCTAAGGCTTTTAAGAGTCATATATTGACAAAAAAATCTGCAAAAACTAAGAGAAATTTAAGAAGTGCTACTTATGTATCAGAGACACAAGAAAAAACAATGAAAAAGTTGTTACCATACCTATAGTAGGAAAGGTTTTTAAGGAGGTTTACTAAAATGGCTAGAGTAAAAAGGGCGGTTAATGCTCGTAAATATCATAAGAAAATATTAAAGCTTGCTAAAGGATACTATGGTGGTAAGAGCAAGTTATTTAAAACAGCAAACGAAACTGTTATAAGAGCACTTAGAAATGCTTATGTTGGTAGAAGATTAAAAAAGAGAGATTTTAGAAAACTTTGGATAGCTAGAATAAATGCTGCTACAAGAGTAAATGGTCTTTCTTATTCAAAATTCATGAATGGAATCAAACTTGCTGGAATAGGCATGAATAGAAAAATGCTTTCAGAAATAGCTATAAATGATCCAAAAGCTTTTTCTGAATTAGTTGAAATAGCAAAAAAACAAATTAGTGCTTAATTAAAGTGCAGCCACAGGGCTGCATTTTTGCTAATTATACCAAACTCCATAAAAATAAAAGGGCTTGATGATATGGAAGTAATAAAAAGTAAAGAAAATAGTCTCATAAAAGAAGTAAAAAAGTTAAAAGAGAAAAAATACAGAGATTTAAATGAAAGTTTCTTAATAGAAGGATTTAGATTTGTAGAAGAAGCTCTCAAATCTAATTTTGAAGTGAAATATGTGTTCATTTGTGAGAGACAAAAAGAAAAATTTGAGAAATTAGGGTTTGAGGGTTTAATACATAAAAGTACTAAAAGTTTTATGGTTTCAGATAGTGTTTTAAATGCTATAAGTAGCACGGAGACACCTCAAGGCATAGTTGCTGTAGTTAAAAATAGAATAAGTGATATACAAATTAAAAATGGTTTTTATGTGCTCATAGATAAGGTGCAGGACCTGGAAACATGGGAACGATAATAAGAAGTGCAAATGCATCAGGAGCGCTTGGTGTAATAATTACAAAAGGGACTGTGGATACATACAATAATAAAACTTTAAGATCAACCATGGGATCTATATTTAAAATTCCAATTATTTTTGAAGATGCTAGCTTCGATATAGTAAAAAAATTAAAGAAAAATAATTTTAAATTAATAACAAGTTCTCTTAATACCGATTATAATTTTTATGATATAGATTTGACAGATAAAGTTATAATTGCAGTTGGAAATGAAGGAAACGGAATAAGTAATGAAGTATTAGAACTTGGTAATATTAGCGTGAAAATACCTATGCCTGGAAATGCTGAATCCTTAAATGTTGGGGTTGCTGCTTCTATAATGATGTTTGAAGCTGTAAGGCAGATTAAGATGAAAAAATTATGTTTTAAATAAATGCAAAAGTCAACACTTATTTAAAGCAAATCTAATAAAAAGCTTGAAAAATATAAAATTGGTGTTATAATACATATTAAAAGTTAAAATATACGAAATTTTGATAGAGAGAGTAAATTTAAAATAGCTTTAAGGGAGAAAAGATCACTGACTGAAAGTCTTTTTAAGCAATTTTTATTTTGAAGTTCACTCTGGAGTTCTGTTTGGGAAATATGTTTATAAAGGGTTATCAAGGTGAAGCTTAATTTATACATGTTCCAAGATGCTAAGTTTCATGGCATTATGGTGTGTATATGTAAATTAATAGTTGAGCTGGTGTAATCTCATAGAGTAGCAAACAGCGGTAGTTCCGTTAAAGAATCAAGTGGGTTTATCCAATTTGGGTGGTACCGCGGAGTTATTCCGTCCCTTTTTATTTAGGGGGCGGTTTTTTTATATTTTAATTTCCAAAAAGTTATAAAGGGCAATCAAGGTGAAACTTAATTTATACATGTTTGAAAATGACAATTTCCAAGGAATTATGATGCATATATGAATTAATAGTTGAACTGATTTCACTAGGAAGGGAGAAAATATTTTATGAAAGAAAAATTAGAAGCAATAAAAAATAGCGCTCTTGAAGATTTAAAAAAAGCTATTAGTAAAACTGAAATTGAAAACATAAGAGTAAAATATCTTGGAAAGAAGGGGGAACTTACTCAAATACTCAGAGGAATGGGAAGCTTAAGTGCTGAGGAAAGACCTGTAGTTGGAAAATTAGCTAATGAAATAAGAAGCAGTCTCGAAGGTTTTATATCAGAAACTTCAAATAAAATAAAAAAAGCGGAAAAAGAAAACAAATTAAAGGATGAAGTTATAGATATATCTATGCCAGGTAAAAAAAGTTTATAGGGCACAGACATCCAACAGATTTAACGTTAAAAGCAATTGAAAGTATATTTATGGATATGGGTTTTGTAATTGAAGAAGGTCCTGAAGTAGAATATGATAAGTATAATTTTGAAATGTTGAATATACCTAAGAATCATCCAGCAAGAGGAGAGCAGGATACGTTTTATATAAATGATGATATGGTTTTAAGAACACAAACCTCACCAGTACAAGTAAGAACTATGCTTAATGAGAAACCTCCTATAAAAATGATTTCACCTGGAAAGGTTTATCGTTCTGATGCTGCAGATGCAACTCACTCACCAATATTTTATCAAGTTGAAGGATTAGTTATAGATAAGGGAATTAGATTCTCCGATTTAAAAGGGACGCTTGAAATGTTTGCAAAGAAAATGTTTGGAGAAAATACAAAAATGAAATTTAGACCACATCATTTTTCCATTCACTGAACCATCTGCTGAAGCTGATGTTACATGCTTTGCCTGTGGAGGAAAGGGATGCAGAGTATGTAAAGGAGAAGGCTGGATAGAATTATGGGGCTGCGGAATGGTCCACCCTAATGTCTTAAGAAACTGCGGAATAGATCCTGAAGTTTACAGTGGATTTGCATTTGGTCTTGGACTTGATAGAATAGTTATGTTAGATCATCATATTGATGATATTAGACAACTTTATGAAAGTGATATGAGATTTTTGAATCAATTTTAGAGGAGGATTAGAAGAATATGAAAGTACCTTATAAATGGCTTAAAGATTACGTAGATGTTGATATAAATGCAAAAGAACTTGGAGATATACTTACTCTTTCTGGTTCAAAACTTGAAGAAGTAATAACAAGTGGAGAGGAAATGCAAAATGTAGTTACTGGTAAAATACTAAAAATAGAGCCTCATCCTGATGCAGAAAAATTAGTTGTATGTCAGGTTGAAGTTGGAAAAGAGGAACCAATACAAATAGTTACAGGAGCTAATAACATGTCAGAAGGGGATATAGTACCTGTGGCTCTTCATGGTTCAACACTTCCTGGAGGAGTTAAAATAAAAAAGGGTAAATTAAGAGGAATAGTATCTAATGGAATGATGTGTTCAGCAGAAGAAATAGGGGTGACAGAAGAAAATCCAGTACATGGTCTTATGATTTTAGATAAAGATACAAAAGTAGGAAAAGATATAAAAGATGTTCTGGGACTTGACAATCCTGTTTTAGATTTTGAAATAACTTCGAACAGACCAGATTGCTTAAGCATAATTGGTATGGCTAGAGAAACAGCAGCAACACTTAATATTAAATATAGAAAACCTAAATTTGATTTTAATGAAACAGCAGAAAATAATATTAAAGATAAATTAACTGTTGAAGTTAAGGATAAACTTTGCAAGAGATATATGGCACGTGTTGTTAAAAATATAAAAATAGAGCCTTCACCAGCATGGATGCAGGAAAGACTTACTCTTGCAGGTGTAAGACCAATAAACAATATAGTTGATATAACTAATTTTGTTATGATTGAGCTTGGTCAGCCAATGCATGCTTTTGATAAGAGAATGATAAGTTCAAATAAGATAGTAGTTGAAAGAGCTAAAGAAGGAGAAAAGTTTACAACTTTAGATGGAACTGAAAGAACTTTAAGTAAAAATCAGCTTATGATAAAAAATGGAGATAAAAGTGTTGCTATTGCTGGAATAATGGGAGGTTTAAACTCAGAGGTAACAGAAGATACAAATGAAATAATATTTGAATCAGCTAACTTTGATGGAACTAATATAAGAGTATCTTCTCAAAAATTAGCACTTAGAACTGAAGCATCTGGAAGATATGAAAAAGACCTTGATCCTAATCTTTGTGAAGAAGCTTTAAATAGAGCATGTAATTTAATACAGGAACTTAACGCAGGAGAAATTGCAGAAGGCGTTACAGATATATATCCTGAAAAGATTACAGAACACTATGTTGAAGTAGATTATAAATGGATAAATGAATTTTTAGGAACAAAACTTTCTAAAGAAGAGATGAAGGGATATTTAGATAGATTAGAACTTGATACTGAAATAAATGGTGATATACTTAAGGTACTGTCTAGAACTTTTAGAAGTGACATAAATATAAGAGAAGATATTGCAGAAGAAGTTGCTAGAATACATGGTTATAATGTCATTGATTCTACAGTTATACAGTCACCAAGTATAAGGATGGGAAAAAGTAGGAAGCAAATAATAAAAGATATGGTTGTTGAAAGTTTACTTGCTTCAGGACTAAATGAATCTATAAGTTATTCATTTATAAGCCCTAAAGTTTTTGATAAAATTCTTATTCCAAAAGATAGTGAGCTTAGAAATGTTGTTAAAATAAGAAATCCATTAGGAGAAGATTTTAGTGTAATGAGAACTACTACTCTTCACTCAATGATGGAAGCTCTTCAGAGAAATTACAGCAGAAGTAATGAATTTGCAAGATTGTTTGAAATTGGAAAAGTTTACATACCAGCTTCAAATGAATGTAAAATTCCAGAAGAAAAAAATGTGATAACTGTAGGTATGTACGGAAACGTAGATTATTTTGATCTAAAAGGTGTAATTGAGAATTTGCTAGAAATACTTGGAATAGAAAATGTATCATATGTTAGAGAAAGTGAAAATCCAACTTTCCATCCAGGTAAAACTGCTTCAGTTATGCTTAAAAATAAATGTCTTGGTATTATGGGAGAAATACATCCAGATGTAGCTGAAAACTATGGTGTTGAGGAAAGATGTTATATAGCAGAGATGAATCTTGACGAACTCATAGAAAATACATCAATCACTAAAGAATACAAGCCAATTCCTAAATTTCCAGCTGTAACAAGGGATATAGCAGTTCTTGTTGATGAAAATATATTAGTGCAGCAAATTGAAGATATAATAAAAAGACAAGGCAGCAGCATACTTGAAAGTTATAAGCTCTTTGATGTTTATAAGGGGAAACAAGTTCCAGAAGGTAAAAAGAGTGTAGCATACTCGATTACTTATAGAGATGAAAATAAAACACTTACAGAAAAAGAAGTTGAAAAAGTTCACAATAAAATTGTAAATACTCTTGAACATTTAATTGGTGCAGAATTAAGATAATAATAAGAAAGTGAAAGTGTTATAAAATTACTTTCACTTTCTTATTTTCCAATACTTAATTATGTGTTAAAATAGTTATAAAAGACTTTTCAGATATATAGTTTTTAAAAAGTTAAGTTTCATGTACTAAGTAAAGAGTTTAACTATATATAGAATTGAAGGTGTTATATATGAATTTAATTACCATAAAAATAAATGGTATGGAATATTGTTTAAGAGGAGAAGAAAAAGAAGAGTACTTAAGGACAGTAGAAAAATATGTTGATAAGAAAATTAAAAATATAATAGAAAATAATGAAAAGTTAAGTACAGCAGATGCTGCTATTTTGACTGCACTGAATGTGGCAGATGATATGTTTAAGACTGGCTATGAAAATGATGAATTAATTGACAAAATTGAAATTTATAAGAAGCGAGAAAGTGATTTGAAAATCGAGCTTCAAAAAGCAAGAGATGAAATTGGACAAATAAAGAAAAAAAATCAGATTGAATATAATAAACTAAATGAAAAGTTGTTAAAGTCTAATAATGAAAAAAATGAACTTTTGACTGAGGTCAAGGAACTTAAGGTTTAAAAGGAAAAGATACACAAGTAGAAGAACTTACAGAACAGCTTGCAATTATGGAAAACGAAATAAAGAAGTACAAGGGTATGTATGATAAAGTTTCTAGGGAAAATAAGGATCTTAAGTTTACAATACATAGTTTAAAGTATAAGGTTATAGATTTAGAAAATAAGTACCTTGAAAATCAAATAGATTTAGCAAAGACAAGAAAACAAATTGCTGAAAGTCTAAAGGAAAATGCAAAATGATAAAAGCCTATTCAAATGAGTAGGTTTTTTATTTTTTGGTGTTAATGTTGATATTATTTTCATAAGATAGAATGAATAATTATTTTAGGTGGGTTATTATGATATATCTTGATAATGCTGCAACTACTTTTCCAAAACCAGATACGGTTTATGAAGCAGTTATAGAATGTATGAAAAATTATGCTGCAAATCCAGGAAGAGGTTCATACGATATGGCTGTTAAGGCGGCTAAAAAAGTAATGGACACAAGGGAAGAAATTGCTAAACTATTTAATGTACCAAATTTATTTGATATAATTTTTACATCAAATGCTACAGAAGGACTTAATATAGGGATAAAAGGTATACTCAAAAGAGGAGATCATGTAATTACTACTGTTATGGAGCATAATTCTGTACTTAGACCTATAAATTATCTTAGGAAAAAATCTGTAAAAAGCAGTATAGTTGGGGCTGATAAGTATGGTTTTGTAAATCCTAAAAACATAGAAGGGCAAATAAGGTCAAGCACAAAAATGATTGTAGTAAATCACGTTTCAAATGTAACTGGAAGTATTCAAGATATAGAAAGAATAGGAGAAATTGCAAAGAAACATGGAATAATTTTTATGGTTGATGTCTCTCAAAGTGCAGGAACTATAGATATAGATGTAGATAAATGCAATATAGATATTATGGCACTTCCAGGACATAAAGGACTTTTGGGACCACAAGGTACAGGAGTATTGTATATAAAAGAAGGTTTAAAGGTTTCAGAGTTTAAAAGTGGAGGAACTGGCAGCAATTCTTATTCAATGCGTCAGCCAGAGTTTCTTCCAGATAAGTTTGAAAGTGGGACATTGAATACTCCAGGTATTGCAGGCTTGTACGCTGGCGTTAAATTTATAAAAGAAACTGGAATACAAAATATAAAAAAACATGAATTTGAACTTACTGAAGCACTTTTAAAAGAATTGAAACTTAGGGATTATATAATTTTGTATGGAAAAGAAAATATGGAAGATAGAAGTGCCGTTGTTTCATTTAATATAGATGGTATAGATAGTTCTGACACTGCGGCTATGCTTAACTCAAAAGGTATAGGAGTTAGAAATGGATACCATTGTGCTCCTTTAGTACATGAGGTTATTGGAACTAAAAATAAGGGAACTGTAAGGATAAGTCTAGGATACTTTAACACTTTTGAGGAAATAGAACAAGTTGTAAAAGCCTTAGATGAAATTCATGGAGGGATAGATTAATATGAAAGATATGGAGGAATGGATAAGGGATTATGGGATTAAAACTGGTATGACATATGAAGAAATTGTAAAAAAAGCATTAGAATTTTACAAAGAAAGCATAGATAGTAATATGAGTATCAGTGATTATAAAGCAGGAAAAGAATTGAGAAGTTTTCTAAATAAAATAAAGGACATATATAGTGGGACCAGCAGTAGAGTTGCTGCTAATATCAAAGGTGAAAATGTATCACAAAATAAAATTAATAATAATAGTAATAGTAGTAATTCTGATTCAAAAACCAAAGTATTACCTAAGGAAGGTCCTAAGATTAGTTGTGAAGTTATAGAAAAATCGGATGAGAAGGAAAGTTACTTAAAAGGAATACAAAATTTAAATCCAGATTTAATGAATATAATATTAAGTGAAAAAACATATGTTTTAAAGATGCTTCAAAATAAGGCTACTTATGCAACCGCTATAATAAGTTTTGAAAAAGATGAAAAAGATTTTCAGCAGTATGCATTCATACATTACGTAGATTTCTCAGATAACAAATATAAGAAACTTTATTCAAATATAGAAAAAGAAATAGTTGAAATAGCTAAAAAAAACAATGTTAATAATATTGATAGAATAGTAAATGGTGAATATATTGAACAATTTAGAAGTATAGGGTATAAGGAAATGTATAAAAACTATAGTATAAAATTGAATATTGAAAATAGCAGATTAAGAGGAATAAACGAATATGAAAAAAATAGCCGAAACCATGTAAGCAGTAAATGTGTACCAATTTTCAAAATGTGTCCTAAGCGTTTTAAAGAAAATGAAGATCCTAATAGTCTGTACAAGTTTTCAACAAGTTACGGTAAGTTTTACGCAAAAATAACTGTAAAAAATGAAAAAATGTTATGCTAAATTGTACTTGGATGAGAACAAAATAAACAGAATAGCATACCTTAAAAATGTATACTACACATTTGTTAATGATTTGTATAAAAATGGAATAAAAATAGTATATACATTAGTAGGTGAAAAGCATATAAATATATTGAAGAGCAACTGTGATGTAGCCATAATAAAGGAATGGACATGGATAAGAAAATCGTTATAAATTTAAGGGGCTGGTATATTGCGTGAAACAAAAGTTTTAGAGAATGAATATCTAGCGGTTTTTAAATCTCAAAATCATGCAATTTATTTATATGGAATATTAGGTAAAAAGGGAATAACAACTAAGATAATTCAAACTCCATGTAAAATTTCTACTTCATGTACTCATAGTATTAGATTTAAGGAAAAATATATGGATACAATAATGGATGAGATAAAAAACAGCGGGATAAAAATAAGAGGTATATATAAAATAACAAATTATAAAGGAAAAAAAGATTATGAAAAAGTTTATTAGATTAAAGATGGTTAAGTACCATCTTTTTTTGTAACAATTTTTTAAAATTACGTATAATGTATACTAGTTAAGGTATATAAGACATTTTAATGATGAGAAGTGATAGAAGATGATATTTAAGATAGAAGATGAAAAAAGATGTATTTTGGATTTGCGTAAAAAATTTCAATATTGTACCAAGCCAGGTGTTTCTATAATAGTTCCAACTAATAAAATAAAGTATATAAAAAATATATTTATGAATTATTTAAGATGCAATTATGAAAATAAAGAATTAATAATAATACTTAACAATAATGAGTTGAATATAGATGACTACATTAAAGAGGCCAGGAAATATGAAAATATTAAGGTATATCAGCTTGATGAAAATATAAGCCTTGGATATTGTATGAATTATGGTGTAGAAGTTTCAAAATATAGTTATATAGCTAAAATTGATGATGATGATTATTATGGTGAAAATTATATTCTAGATGCTGTAAATACTTTTAGATATGTTGATGTTGACATTGTAGGTAAAGCTTCATATTTTATTTACTATGAAAAGTATAATTCTATAGGAATAATGAATGCAGTATACAATAATAAATATACTCCTTATATTGCAGGTTCAACTTTTATTGTAAAAAGAAAAGTATTTGAAAAAGTTAGATTCAGAGATCTAAATTTAGCTGAGGATTCAAGTTTTGTAAATGACTGTATAAAAGCTAATATGAATGTATATTCTGGTAATAGATATAACTATGTTTATGTAAAGCATAAAGAACTATCAGACCATACATGGAAAATAGGGGCTAAGGATTTATATAGAATTACAAAAAAGATAAATTGCAACAATAATTTGAGTATTGTAACAGTATAGAAGGTGAATGCTATGAAGACAAGCATAATTATTTTAACCTATAATGGATTAAAATACTCTAAAAACTGTATAGAGAGTATAAGAAAATATACTGAAAAAGATTATGAAATAATAGTAGTTGATAATAATTCTACTGATGGCACAAAAAATTTGGCTTAGTATGCAAAGGGATATAAAAGTAATATATAATAATGAAAATTTTGGATTTCCAATAGGATGCAATCAAGGGATAAGAGCAGCATGTGGTAATGATATTCTTTTATTGAATAATGATGTTATTGTAACTCCTAATTGGCTTAAAAATTTGAGAAAATGTTTATATAGTAGTAAAAACATAGGAGCTGTAGGACCGATTACAAATAAATGTTCTAATAAACAAAGTATAAATTTAAGATATGATTCAATAAATGACATGATAAAGTGGTGTAAAAAATACAATATATCTAATCCAAGTAAATGGGAAAACAGAAGTAAGCTTGTAGGATTTTGCTTCTTTTTTAAAAGAGAAGTGATTAATAAAATAGGTCTTTTAGATGAGAGATTTTCACCTGGAAATTATGAAGATGATGATTATTCCTTAAGAATTAGGAGGGCTGGTTATAAACTTGTGTTATGTAGAGATACTTTTATATATCATTATGGTGGAGTATCTTTTTTCAGATATGATTACTTAAAGCTTCTTAACATGAATAGAGATAAATTTGAAAAAAATGGGGAGCAAAATATGATGTAATATTTAATGAATATTAATATATATTTGTAAAATGTAAGTATACTTATGCATAACATGTAAGTATGGGATGTGTAAGGAGAGATGAGAATATGATTAATGTAACTAAAACTTATATTCCTTCACTTGATAAATACAATGTCTATTTAAAAAGGATCTTTAGCGGTGGTGTAGTAACAAACAATGGTCAATTTTTAAAAAAGCTTCAAAAGGAATTAGGAGATTATCTTGGAGTTAAAAATATATTGCTAGTTCAAAATGGAACATTGGCGCTGCAAATAGCATATAAGCTTTTAAAACTTACAGGAGATGTAATAACAACACCTTTTACATTTGTAGCTACTGTAAGTAGTCAGGTATGGGAAGGATTAAACCCTAAGTTTGTCGATATTAATAGTGAAACTTTAAATATAGATGAAAAATCAATAGAAAAGAATATAACACCAAAGGTGTCAGGGATTGTTCCAGTTCATGTATTTGGAAATGGATGCGAGGTAGAATATATAGATAAAATTGCCAAAAATTATGGGATTAAAGTTATATATGATGCTGCTCATGCTTTTGGTGTTAAATATAAAAATAAAAGTATACTAAATTATGGTGATATCTCTATAATGAGTTTTCATGCTACTAAAATTTTTCATACTATAGAAGGTGGCGCACTTGTAATTAAGGATGATGAACTTTATAAAAAAGCTTGCCTCATGATTAATTTTGGCATAGATGGAGTAAATAGTATAAGTGAGCTTGGAATAAATGCAAAAATGAATGAATTAGAGGCTGCAATGGGTTTATGTATTTTAGATGATATAGATAAAATAATTGATAATAGAAGAAAAGTATATGAATATTATATGAATCATTTAAAAGGTAATATAATTTTTCAAAAACACAATGAAAAATCTTCGCTTAATTATAGTTACTTTCCAATTATACTAAATAGTGAGGAATGTGTAATTAGAGTGATGAAAATGCTTTCAAGAGAAAATATAAATCCAAGGAGATATTTTTATCCAAGTTTGAGCACTTTATCATATGTCAGAGATAATGCAAATGTACCAGTAGCAAATGATGTATCTAGGAGAATTCTCTGTTTGCCTTTTTATGATTCTATTGAAATTAAGGAACTTAAAACTATAGTAGATATAGTAAATAAAAATATATAAAAATAGATTTGATACGGATTGATTTTAATGTTTTATGGAGGGTAATAAAAGTTGAAGAAAATACCTTGTATCGTTTTAGTTTACTATAATGTTGAAATTATAAAGGAATCGCTAGATTTTTTGCTTAAATGTAGCAATGAACTTGAATTTTTTATAATTGAAAATAAAAGTATAAATACAGAAAACAAAATAAAACCCTATTTAATGAGCCTTTTAAATACAAAGCAAATTTCTATGTATATAGAATTCATGGATAATATAAGTAATAATGCTGTGGAAGAGTTTTTTCAAGCGGATTTAATTGATTTGCATAAATACAAGAATATAGTTATAACAGATGGAGATATAAAAGGTAACTCTTTAGAATGGTTAGATGAAGAAAGAAATATTTTAAACAGGCATAGTGAAGTTTTAGTCTGTGGTGTAGATCTTATAAGTGATAATTTACCCTTGAGGCAATTTAAAGATGCAGTAAATTGGATACCAAAGCCCATAAATATATGCCATGATTATATTGAGTGTCCCACAGGTGCTCATCTATTATTTATGAAAACAGAAGATTTAAGAAAATTTTTAAAGTATATGAATGATAAAAAGTTAAAATTTAGAGACTCTGTAATGTTAGATTATTGTTATAATGTTTTAGGAAAAAGATGGGCAAAAACTAAAGTCAATAAGTTTATTCATTTAACCTGGAATATATATTCTAAGTTAAACAATCCTTATACAAAATACAAACTATCTAAATCACATGATGAATTTTGGAGTCATGATAAATATTGTGATTTTGTTGTGCATACATTAAATAGTGATAAATATATGAAATATAAGGTGATAAAAAATGAATGAAAATATAAAGGTAAGTGTACTTCTTATAACCTATAACAATTCTGAGTTTGTAAAGCAGGCTATTGAAAGCATTTTTATGCAAGTTACTAGTTATAAATTTGAAATTGTTGTAACTGATGACTGTTCTAAGGATTCAACTTTAGAGGTTATAAAACATTATAAAGGCATGTATCCAGAAAAAATAAAGATATTAGATAATAAAAAAAATGTAGGAATAACTAAAAATTATGAAAGAGGATTTAAGGCGTGCAGTGGAGAATACATTGCTCTTTTAGAAGGTGATGATTATTGGGTATCTCCGTATAAACTTCAAATACAAACTGATTTTTTAGATTCTCATAAAGAATATTCGGGAGCACTTAATAGGTACGTAATGTATGATATGGATAGCAATGTATCTAGAAAAACGTATTCCTGTAATAATTTTAAATATATAACTATAAGAACTGAGGATTTGATAAGATCAAATTTAATTGGAAATTTTTCATCATGTATCTACAGAAATGAGGTTATAAAAAGGTTAGACCCAGTGCTTTTTGATATGGAAGTGTATGATTGGATGTTTAATATTGCAATATCTCAAAAAGGACCTATAGCATATTTACCAGAGGTTACTTCTGTTTATAGAATTCACAGTAATGGGGCATGGAATGGAAAAAGTGGAGAGGATAAAATAAAATCAATTATAAAGTCTTGTGATGACTATAATAAATTCTTACGTTACAAGTATAATGATTATTTTTTAGCTAGTAAAGCATCGTATGAAAAGCAGTTACAAGAATTTAATGGTAAGTCTAAAAGTGGGGACTAGAATATTAAAAAGGATATTATGTATCCTTTTTTATTTAATATTGTAAATTATAAAAATCTACTAGCATAACATATAACTATAAGAATAATTTCATAAAGGAATATTTTTGAAATTCAAGGATGAAAAGGTGATAAATGTATGGATAATAATCCTCTTGTAAGTGTGCTTATAGCTACTCATAATAGACCACAATATTTTGAGTTATCTCTTATAAGTGCATTAAGTCAAAGTTATGCAAATATTGAAATAATAATATGTGATGATAGTACAGATTATCGCACAAAAAATATCGTAGAAAAATATATGAAAGTATATAAAAATATTAAGTATTTTTTCAACGGAGGGCAATTGGGTGAACGTGGATTAATTAATATGCACAAATGCTATAGTTTAGCCAATGGTGAATTCATTAATTATTTAAATGATGATGATATATTTGATAGATATAAAATAGAGAAAATGATTCAATGTTTTTATATATATGAAAATATTAAACTAGTGACTTCGCATAGGGGAATTATAGATAAGAATGGGAATTTGCTAGCAGATATTGACGTAACAAAACCGATAGCAAATATGAATCAACTATAGCTGGGCTCCATGCTATAGGAAAATTAATTCTGCAAGGGAATTTTATAGGGGAACCTACTACAGTTTTATTTAGAAAAAGAGATGTAAGTAAGTTTGGATTGTTAAATGGCAGACAATTTTATGCATTAGTTGATATAGCTACATGGATATCTTTACTTTTAACTGGAAACTTTGTGTATATGAGTGATACTTTAAGCTATTTTAGAATACACGAATCACAAAATACTATGTCACAAGAAATAAGAATAAAAATCTTATTGGAATCTTTGATTTTAGTAGATTATGGCTACAGTATAAGTGTTGTTCCTGCAGATTTTTATTCTCGCTTTTATTCTGAGTGGACTTTACTAGTTAAACCTCTTATACCTATAATAACTTCAATTGAATGTTTTAAGCAATACTGGCCACTACTAAAGAAATTAAAAATGATATAAATTTACTATAGGGTGATAATATGAGTTATAAATTGAGTATATTAATAATAACCTATAACCATGAAAAACACATTGAAAAAGCAATTGAAAGTGTGCGAATGCAAAAATTTTTCTATGATTATGAAATTATAGTGGCTGATGATTCTTCGACGGATAATACGGTAAATATAGTTAGTCGATATAAGGCTATATTTGGAGATAAATTAAAAATATTTAGTAACCCTCAAAATTTAGGTATAACTAAGAATTACAAAAGCGCTTTTAGCAAGTGCAGCGGAGATTTTATAGCTGTTTTGGAGGGCGATGATTATTGGAGTAGTGATATGAAGTTAAAACTTCAAATGGATTTTTTAATAAATCATCCAGAATGCTCAATGGTTTTTAACAAAATTATTGCTGCATTTCCTAATAATTTAAATATACCAATACAACAATTTCCTGATAATGTTATGTATTTACTTTTTAATACTTCTGACTTGGTAAAAAATAACTTTATTCAAAATTTTTCGGGCTGCATGTACAGGGCAAGTGTCATCAGAAATATAGATAATTCACTTTATGACATGCTTGTTTATGATTGGATGATAAATATAGTTGTATCACAATATGGATTAATAGGTTATCTGCCGCAGTCAGCGTCTGTTCATCCTATATTAGATTCTGGTACTTGGAGTGGTAGATCAGAATTTGAGCAGCTAAATACTACTTTAAATTGTATAGATAAATACAATAGTTTTCTTGGATATAAGTATAATAAGGAATTTATAGAAAACAAAAGTAAAATCTGTCGTAGGATTAATGAAATTAAAATAAAAGCAATTTAATAACAAATCTATTTTATTGAAATTTATGTGTACCATAGATATCTTAGTGTATAAGGTATCTTGGTACAATTAAACTTTAAATTTTATTGCATTTATTTATAGAAGGGGAAGGTTATGGAATTTAAGAAAAAAGGAAAAAACGTAACCATATATGAAAAAGCTATAATAATACACCCAGAGAATATTGAAATTGGAGACGATGTTATAATAGATGATTTTGCATTTATATGTGCTAATAAAAGCGTTAAAATAGGCAGCAATATTCATATAACCAGCTTTATCAGTATAACAGGAAATGAAGAATTTGTAATGGAGGATTTTAGTGGGATAGCAAGTGGTACAAGAGTTTTTACTAGTAATTATTATTTTAAGGATGATAAATATTTTGAATACTTTTCAGCTCCTGTTAGACTTGGTAAATTTTCTATAGTTGGATCTAACAGTGTTATTATGCCGGGAGCTATTTTAAGCGAAGGAACTTTTATTGGGGCTAACAGTCTTATTGAAAGTAATACTATTACAGAACCATTTTCCTTATATGTGGGTACACCTATAAGAAAAGTAAAGAATATGAATAAAGACAAAATATTAAAACTTGAGAAGCTTTATAAGATGAAATATAAAATAAATGAGGTTAAAAAATGATGGTGAGAATATGAGAGAAAAAAAATTAGTTGTAATAGATGATTTTTTCCCGAGCATCGTAAGTAATTTCAGAATAACAGAATTTAATTACTATATGTCAATGTTTCCTAACTGTGAGGTTTATTCTGCATTAATTGGAGCTGGATTTTTGAGCGCATATAATGAATATGTGAGAATTTATCCGCAGTTTGCTGGAAGAGTAAAACAATTTAATCCATATGTAATGCCTAAGTGTTCTCTTTTCTATACTATGTTTTTAAATAGTGCTTATTTTCTCGTGCCATATTTTGAAAGAGAAAATACACCATTTTTATTTACACTTTATCCTGGAGGTGGGCTGCATTTAAATGATGCAGTTTGTGATAATAAGCTTAGAAGAATATTTTCTTCAAATGTTTTTAAAAGTGTAATTGTAACTCAAGAAATAGTGTATAGGCATATTGTCGATAATAAGCTTATCTCACCGGATAAAATTGATTATATTTATGGTATTGTGGATGATTCAGAATATTTTAGAGTTAATACGCAGAGAAAGAAACAGTATGGAAGGGATAAAAGTACCTTTGATATTTGTTTTGTTGGAGGAAAATATTCTGAAAGAGGGGTGGATAAAGGATATGATACTTTCATAGAAGTGTGTAAGAGACTTAAGAATATATCCGATAAATTTAGATTTCATGTGGTAGGAGGATTTAATAGAGGAGATATTGATGTATCAGCACTAGGAGGAAATATTACTTTCTATGGATATAAAGCAAAAGATTTTTTTGTTAGCTTTTACCCTGGTATGGATATAATTTTAAGTCCTAATATACCTTTTGCAAGATTAGACGGTGAATTTGATGGATTTCCAACAGGATGTTGCGTTCAGGCAGCTTTATGTGGCACGGCTGTATTTTCAACAGATTTATTGAATTTAAATAGAGATTTTGTAGATCGCAAGGAGATAGTAATTGTAAAAAGGAATCTAGATGATATAGTGTCTAAGATAATTTACTATGCAACTAATATGAAAGAACTATATACCTTATCTGAAAATGGAAGAAGTAAATTTATGAAAGTGTTTGATACAACAAATCAAATAAATAGAAGAATACAGGTATTAAAAAGATATTTGTAATTATATGCAGGATAAGGGAAATACAAGTTTTTTAGAAAGGAGGAATAGTATGAAATTTAAAGCTATAGGTAAAAATGTAAAAATATATAAGAGCGCAAGGATAATACACGCTGGCAATATAGAAATAGGAAATAACGTAATTATAGATGATTTTGTATTTATTGTAGCAAAAAAGGTATAAAAATAGGAAATAATGTTCATATAAAAAATTTTGTAGGGATAACTGGAGATGGGCTTTTGAAGATGGATGATTTTACGAGTATATCTCAAGGAACGAAAATATTAATGAGTTCAGATGATTATACTAATTCCTATTTAACTAATTCTACTGTTCCTGATGAATTTAAAAATGTATATTCTGCACCAATAACGATAAAAAAGTTTTCCGTAATAGGGGCTAATTGTGTAATACTTCCAGGAGTAACTTTGAGTGAAGGAACCTTTATAGGACCTAACAGTCTTGTAAAGGTAAATACTATTACGGAACCTTATTCATTGTATGAGGGGACTCCAATAAAAAAGGTAGGAGAAATGAGTAAAGAAAAAATACTCTATTTAAAAAATATTTGCAAGTAAAGTTTTTAATTAAAGATGTTTATTCTTAGTGCTAAATTAAGCACATATTTTTTTTACAATCATAATATATGAATATAAGATTAAATATCATGCTATAAGCATGTTTACTATAAGCTTATGTAAGGAGGGAAATGAATAATGTCAAAGTGTTCTTACACAGAAAAAACAAAAGATGAATGTATTATTGCAAACAAAGTGTATGATCAATGTAGACAGCAAGATTGTATTGAAAAATTGGCATATAGTGCATTAGCCCCGGAAGAACCAATTAATCCACCTAACAACGCAGCAGCAGTTATTATAGTTCCAAATACTTTTCGTATTGGTGGGATTTTTTTAGTAAATAAATCTCCTAATTTACTTAGAAGAGGATATTATGATATTGAATTGAAATTTTCGTTTCAATATGAATTGCAGTTTAGAGATGGAAGTGGAAATCCAATAGGAGCTAATGTTCCTGCAAGAAGCTTATTTAACAAAAAGGTTAGTTTATTTGGTTCTACTGGAACTGATGTCAATGTTTATAGTGATTTTGGTGGATTTTCAAATCTTCAAGTAGCACCATTTGTTCTTGTTGAGGCAAGTTCATATCCTCTGGAAGCAACGCTTGGATATACAATACCTATCACCAGTGGAGATAATGCGCCTGTGCCTAATTCTGTTAATGTAACTATAGGATTATTTACTATCATTAAATTATTTAGACTTGTAAATTTAGTTGTTCCTTCTACTGGTTTCTGTAAACCTAAAAAATGCGAAGAAATTTCTGAAGATCCATGCGAGTATTTTAACAATTTAAAATTTCCATTTGATATATTTGATCCTCCACAAAAGGAAGATTTCTTTGGAAATGAAGATGACGATGAACAAGATGATGATGGAGAAAGTACACAAGAATACTTAGAAGAAGATTTAGGTAATGAATAATAAAAATTAAATAATAAAAACTTTACTGCCATTAAGAAATTAATATGGCAGTTTTTTACTTTTCATATTAAACATTTGTATTAATTCTAACTTTATGTATAATTAAATGTATAAATGAAATTGAACAGGAGGATTCCTATGAAAAAAGTTGAACTATTAGCGCCAGCAGGAGGAGTGGAAAGCATTTATGCAGCTGTTCAAAATGGTGCAGATGCTATTTATTTAGGTGGAAGTAGATTTTCTGCAAGAGCATATGCATCAAATTTTACCGATGCAGATATGGAAAAAATAGTGGATTATTGTCATGTATATGGAGTTAAAATTTATGTAACTGTAAACACTTTAATAAAGCAGGATGAAATGAAAGATGTTATGGATTACATAAAATTTTTATATAAAATAGGAGTGGATGCACTCATAGTACAGGATGTTGGGGTTGCAGCACTTATAAAGAAAAATTTTGGTGACTTTGAAATTCATGCTTCCACTCAAATGACAATACACAATGCTGAGGGAGCTCTTTATTATAAGGAATTAGGCTTCAAAAGAATAGTACTTTCAAGAGAGCTTAGTTTAAAAGAAATAAAGTACATATCAAAAGACCTAAATATTGAAACTGAAATGTTTATTCATGGAGCTCTTTGTGTATGTTATTCTGGTCAATGTCTGATGAGCTCTGTAATAGGTGGGAGAAGTGGAAATAGGGGCAGATGTGCACAACCTTGTAGACTTCCATATACTCTTATAAATGAAAATACTATGGAAAGCAAGAAAGGGTATTTTTTAAGTACTAAAGATATATGTAATTTAAAAGATATAGAGGCCATAATAAGTTCTGGAACATCATCTCTCAAGATTGAAGGTAGGATGAAAAAACCAGAATATGTTGCTGGAGTTGTATCAGCTTATCGTAAGGCAATAGACAGTGTATATTCAGGTAAAAAATACAATGCTGAAGCTGAAGAAAGAAAGCTTTTAAAGCTATTTAATAGAGAAGGGTTTTCAAAAGCATACCTGTTTGGAAATATAGGAAGTAATATGATGGCGTATAATTTTCCTAAAAATACAGGAATAAGATTAGGAAAGGTTTTGAATGATGGTAATGTGCTGTTAGAGGAAGAAATTAATTTAAAGGACGGCATAAGAGCTGGAGACAAAGGTGCAGTAGTAAGCAAAATAACGAAAAATGGGAAAGAGGTTTTGGAGGCAAAAGAAAAAGATAAAGTTAGATTGTATCCAGAATTTTATAAAAAGGGTGATATCATATATAAGACTTCTGATGAAAAGTTTTTAACCGAACTATCAGGAAGTTATGAAGATAAATATAAAAAGAAAATTGATATGAATGTAGTAGTAGCCTTTAAGTTATCAACACCAATGCATTTAAGAGCTGTTTTAAATAAAGAAATATATGTAGAATATTTTGGGGAAAACGTAGAAAAAGCACAGAGAAAACCAATAACAAGAGAAAAGCTTGAAGAAAACTTAAGAAAAAACTGGTAATACACCATTTGAAGTGAAAGATATAAAATTTGAAAATTACGAGGAAGGTTTTTTACCAATATCCTATATAAATTCGGCCAGGAGAGAATTAGTTGAAAGACTTCAGAAATCTATAGCAGAAAAATTTAAGCGAAAAACAAAAGATAAGATAGACTTCAATAATGAAGTTAGCAAGGGAAAAGATAAGTTGCCAGAATTTATGATTGGAATATGCTTTGAAAATCAATTTAATGCGGCTATTAAAATGGGCTTTAAAGATATAATTATTGATATGTTTTCTAAAAAGTCACCTAAAAATTTGAATTTATATAATGCTAGGAAACATGCAAACTTATACTTAAAAATCCCCAATATAATAAAGAACGAATTTATTGATGTATGTAAATTAATAGATGAAAATATAGATAATATAAAAGGAATAGTGACAGCAAACGCAGGTATAATAAAGAAATATGGTAGTAGGATAAATATTATTGGAGATTATAAACTTAATATATTTAATGCTTGGGCTGCTTGCTTTTATAAAGATTTAATGGGAATATGCATAAGTACTGAACTTTCAAGGCAAGAAATAAAAAGTATAAGTGAAAAAAGGTTGGTGGAAACTCAATTGCTTGTTTATGGTAAGATTGAAACTATGGTGAGCGAATATTGTCCTATTGGCAGTACCTTTGGGGGCAAATGCTCTGATAGGCAATGTATAGGGGCATGTTTAAATGGGAAGTATGTTTTGAAAGATAGAAAGGGAGTTCCTTTTAATGTGCTTACTGATAAATATTGCAGAAGCCATATATATAATCCGATACCATTGAATCTTTTAGATAAAATCGAGGAGATAAAAAATATGGGTGTTGATTCTCTTAGAATAGATTTTATTGATGAAAGCGAAGAAGAGGTTAAAAAAGTACTTGGATTTATTAAAAAGAAAGAAAACTATATTGAAATGAAGAATTATACGAGAGGCAGCTATAAAAGAGGAGTTGAATAAATTGAACGAGAAATCACTCAGAGTTCTTGAGTATTACAAAATAAAAGAAAAAATTAAAACTTATACAATGACAAGTTCTGCTAAAGAAATTGTAGATGAACTTAGACCTTACAGCAACTTATATGAAGTTAAAGAGCATATGGAAGAAACAAAGGAAGCTTTATCACTTACTATGAAAAAAGGAACACCTCCTTTTGAAGGTGCCTATGATGTAAGAGAAGCTGTAGCTATGGCAGAAAAAGGATTTTCATTAATGCCAAGTCAGCTAATTAGAATTGCAAATATGTTAAGGTGTGGAAGGCGATTTAAAGAGTATATAAGCCATAAGGAAGGGGAGGAACAGCACAGGGTTATTGAAGATATATGCGAGGGAATAGTCTCTCTTAAAGCTATAGAAGATGCTATATTCAATGCCATAATAGATGAAGAAGAGATTTCTGATAAAGCAAGTCCAGCTTTATACAGTATAAGAAGATCTCTTAAGGATAAAAATTCATCTGTTAAAGACAAAGTTAATTCTATGCTTAGAAACTATTCAGCTTATCTTCAGGAAAATTTATATACCATAAGAAATGATAGATATGTAATTCCTATAAAAGCTGAATGTAAAGCTCAGGTTCCAGGGCTTGTCCATGATCAAAGTTCAAGTGGTGCTACATTATTTATAGAGCCAATGGGACTTGTAAATTTAAATAATGAAATAAAAGAATTAATGCTTAAAGAAAAAGCAGAAATTGAGAGGATTTTAAGAGAGCTTTCAGCAAAAGTGTATGGAAGTATAGTTACGGTTAAAAATAATGAAAGAATTGTAACAGAACTTGATTTTATATTTGCAAAGGCTAAATATGCTAGTAGTATTAATGGAGTTGCACCTCATATAAATGATAGCGGAGTTATAGATATAGTTTATGGAAGGCATCCTCTTATAGATCCAGAAAAAGTAGTACCTTTAAGCATATACCTTGGTAGGGAATCTAATTCTATTGTCATAACAGGACCAAATACAGGTGGAAAGACCGTTACGTTAAAAACAGTTGGACTTTTAGAACTCATGGCTTTAAGTGGAATTATGATTCCTGCAAAAGAAAACTCTACAATTAGCTTTTTTGAAGAAGTTTATGCGGATATAGGTGACGAACAAAGTATAGAACAAAGTTTATCTACTTTTTCCTCTCATATGAAAAATATAGTGGAAATTATAAATAATGCAGACGATAAATCACTTGTCTTGTTTGATGAACTTGGTGCAGGAACTGATCCAACAGAAGGTGCAGCTCTTGCAGTTTCAATACTTGAGGATTTAAGAAAAAGAGGTTCAAGATTAGTAGCTACAACACATTATAGTGAACTTAAGGCTTATGCCCTTAAAACTGAAGGAGTTGAAAATGCATCTGTAGAGTTTGATGTTGAAACTTTAAGGCCTACATATAGACTTCTTATGGGAATACCAGGGAAATCAAATGCTTTTGAAATTTCTAAAAGGCTTGGTCTTGCAGAGTACATAATTAATAATGCCAGAGAGGGAATATCAAAAGATTCTCTAAAATTTGAAGATCTAATACAAGATTTGCAGGAAAAAACCGTTAAAGCTGAGGAAAATTCAAGAACAGCTGAGATGTATAAGAACGAAGCAGAGGAGCTTAAGTTTAAATATGAAGAAAAACTTTATTCTATAAAGGATACAAGGGAAAAGGCTCTAATGGAAGGCAGAAGAGAGGCAAAAAGAATCATAGCTGAAGCAAAAGAAGAGGCAGATGCAATACTTAAGGATATGAGAGAACTTGAAAAAATGGGTTATTCTTCTGAAGCTAGAAGAGAACTTGAAAATTCAAGGAGAAGACTTAGAGAAAATCTTGATGCTGCAGAGGAAAAGCTAGCTAGAAAAAATGAACTTAAGGGTGAAGGACTTAAAAAAGTAAAAGAAGGTGAGGAGGTATTTATACCTTCTTTAAACATGAAAGGAACAGTTATATCCCAGCCTGATAGCAAAAATGAAGTTCAAATTCAGGCTGGAATTATGAAGATAAACGTTAAACTTGAGGATTTGAGAAAAGGCAAAAATGAAGGTGGCAAAAAAGATAAGACCATAAAGCGCAGAGAAGCAAAATTGAATTTAAGGGCTGTGGCTACATCAGTGGATTTAAGAGGCATGGATGCAGAGGAAGCAATGTACAGTGCTGACAAGTATCTTGATGAGGCATGCATGGCAGGGCTTAATGAAGTCACGGTTATTCATGGTAAAGGTACAGGTGCACTTAGAAATGCAATAACTGACATGCTTAAAAATCATCCACATGTAAGAAATTATAGGCTTGGAAATTATGGTGAAGGCGGAACAGGTGTTACTGTTGTAGAGCTTAAGTAAGGTGGTGTAGAACTTGGATAAAAAAATATTATTGGTTTCGGCTTGTTTATGCGGCATAAATTGCAGATATTCTGGTGACAGCAGTGCTGATGAAAAGATAATGCAGCTTTTAAAAGATGGCGAGGTTCTGCCAGTATGTCCTGAACAACTTGGAGGACTTGAGACTCCAAGAAAAGCTTGTGAAATTGTAGGGGGAGATGGAAAAGATGTTCTGCAAGGTAATGCAATGGTTATTAATAAAGCTGGAGAAGATAAAACGGTTGAGTTTGTAAAAGGTGCCAATGAAGTTTTAAATATTGCAAAAATGGTAGGCAGTGAAAAGGCAATTCTTAAGGCTAAAAGCCCTTCTTGTGGATGCGGAAGAATATATGATGGTACTTTTAGTGGAAATAAAATAACTGGCAATGGTGTGACCGCGCAGCTTCTTTTAGAAAATGGAATAGAAGTAATAACAGAGGCAGAATACAGAGGACGGTGAAGGGTTTTAACTTCACTGCAATTTGCACTCTGTCATCTGTACTCTGGTGTTAAGGTGTATAAAAATCCGAATAAATGCCAATAATACATGAATAAGGAGGCATTTATATGGAAAATTTAAAAGCAGAAATTAGAAATAAACATGGAAGATCTGTAAGTAGAAAGGAAAGAAGTTCAGGTAAAATTCCAGGAGTGTTGTATAGTAAAAATGTTGGAAATATAATGTTCGACGTTGATGAGGCTGAACTTAATAATAGAATAAGCATTACAGGTGAGCATGGATTTTTAAACATAGCTTTAAATGGAGAAAATTATAAGGGATTAATAAAGGAAATTCAAAGAGAACCCGTTAATCATAAATTAATTCATATTGACCTTGAAGATTTAAATGGCAGCGGTAAGATTGTAAGTGAAATCCCTGTGATTTTTGAGGGAGAAGATGCAATAAAATCGAAGGGTTGTGTAACTCAAAAGTTTAAAAATAGTATAAAGGTAAAATGTACAGGAGATAACTTACCTAATAACGTGGTTTTTGATATTTCCAATATGACTTCAGGGGATAGCTTAAGAGTATGTGATTTTGAGTTTTCAAAGGAAATAGCAGTAGTAGATGAATTAGATACTATTCTCTTATCAGTTAGTGACTCAGGAAAAAATTATGGTGATGTTGAATTAGAGGATAATGATTCTATTAATGATTAAAAATCAGTGGAATTCTATAAAAGATGAATTCCACTGATTTTTATTTACAAATTTTTAAATTTTTTACCATAAAATAATTTAAAAAATTTTTTTTTTTTATTAGTATAATAATGTATCTAGATAAAATATCTATATATATTTATAGCAAATCTTTAGGAGGGAATAATATGACTTATAAAGAAAAATACAATTTATGGTTGGATTCTAAATATGTTGATGAAAATGGGAAAAATGAATTGAGAAGTATTAAGGAAGAAAAAGAAATAGAGGATAGATTTTATAAGGAATTGGACTTTGGCACAGGTGGACTTAGAGGAGTAATTGGTATGGGAAGCAATAGAATGAATGTATATACTGTTGGCAAAGCAACTCAAGGTTTAGCTGATTATCTTCATAAGCATTATACAGGAGAAATTTCAGTAAGCATAGCACATGATTCTAGAATAATGTCAAGGGAATTTGCGGAGACAACAGCAGCTGTTCTATGTGCTAATGGCATAAAAACTTATCTTTTTGATTCGTTGAGACCAACTCCTATGTTGTCGTTTACTGTAAGGCATTTTGGAAGTAAAGCAGGGGTTGTTGTTACAGCTTCACATAATCCAAAGCAGTATAATGGCTATAAAGTTTATAATGAAGATGGAAACCAGTTCACTGATGCTGGGGCAGAGGAAATATTTTCATGCATACAAGCTTTGGAGGGCTTATCTAGTGTTAAAACTATGGATTTAGAAGAAGCTAAGAATAAAGGACTTTTAAATATCATAGGAGAAGAAGTAGATAGAGTTTATATTGATAAAGTAAAAGAACTTACGATAAGAAAAGATTTGGTGAAAGATTATGCAAAAGAGCTTAAAATAATATACACACCTATACATGGTTCGGGTAATATACCGGTAAGAAGAGCATTAAAAGAACTTGGATATGAAAATTTATCAGTAGTAAAAGAGCAAGAGTTACCGGATGGAAACTTTCCTACAGCTCCATATCCAAATCCAGAACAGTCTTCCGTTTTTAACATAGCTTTAGATATGGCGAAATCTATAGAGCCAGATGTTATATTTGGAACAGATCCTGACTGTGATAGAATAGGAGTTGTTGCAAAGGATGGAAGTGGTGAGTATAAAGTTTTAACTGGAAATCAGACTGGGGTGCTTTTGACTCATTATATAATATCATCTTTAAAAGAACTTAATAAACTTCCTAATAATGGAGCTGTTATAAAAACTATAGTTACATCAGAAATGGCTGCTAAAATAGCTGAACATTATGGAGTGAAACTTATAGATGTGCTAACTGGTTTTAAATATATAGGCGAAAAAATAAAAGAATTTGAAAGCACAGGATCCAATACATACTTGTTTGGATTTGAAGAAAGCTACGGTTGCCTTGCTGGGACTTTTGTAAGAGATAAAGATGCAGTAATTGGGGCAGTGCTTATATGCGAAATGGCATTATATTATAAGAAAAAGGGCATGAATCTTTATGATGCACTTAATTCTCTTTATGAAAAATACGGTTTTTATAAAGAAACATTAGTTTCCAAGGAGCTTACTGGAAAAGAAGGACAAGAAAAAATCAAAAAAGCAATTGAACATTTAAGACATTCTAAAATTGAAGTGGTGGATAATGTTAAGATAGTTAAAAAATTTGATTATAAACTTAGAATTGAAAAAAATCTTATTAATAATAGTGAAAGTGAAATAAAACTACCAGTATCTAATGTGCTTAAGTTCGTTCTTGAAGATGGATCGTGGTTTGTTGTAAGACCTTCAGGAACAGAACCTAAGATGAAAATTTATATGGCCGTTGTGGGAAAGAGTTTGGATGATGCTGATAAAAAAAGCCGTCAATTTTCTGAAACTATAATGAATATTATTGATGAAGCTACTAAATAAATTGAAAAAATAGTTTTGATATAGTATATTATTTAAAATGGAAGGTGAAAATCACCTTCCATTTTAAAATTAGAGATATGGTGGTGTATTAATGAGTATAGAACAAGAATTTAAAGAAAAAGTTTCAAAGCTAATATTCCTTGAGTTTAAAAGTGAAAGTGTTTATAAAATATTTAAAGTAAAGTCATCAGAAAATAAGTATTTTCCTTTAAGAGCTGAAAGGGTAATAGATAAAGTTAAAAATAGAGAAAAATTTAAGGATATTCCACTGTCCTTTTTTGTGGAGGGCATGTTTTATGTGTTAGGCGGTGATAAAGCTTTTAAGTTTAATAATTTATATACAAAAATATTGAATGAAAACCTTGAAGAATTTACTAAATATATCAAGGGCATAATATTAGATGAAGTGAAAAATGAAAAATATGAAGATGCATATATAATGCTTAAGGGGCTTATGACAGTTGAAAAAACTAAAGAAAATTTTGATAAGCTAATAGCCTTAAGTGAAACCATAAGAGACAAAAAAGCTGAATTTAAAGAGGAAGAATTATCTATTATAGATGAAGCCAAAAAAATTGAAAATTATGCAAGCCCATATTTGTATGAGGCATTTATAAAGAATGAAAACAAAGATTATGAAGGTGCATGGTATTCTATTAATACTTACATAGAATACGGTGGAAAAGTAGATGAGAAAATCTCAAAATTTAAACATTCCGTTGAAGATGTAAGAAATTATGAAAAAGCTAAGGAAATTATATATGAGAAACCTAAAGATGCACTTAAGATGTTTGTCAAATTAATTGATGAATTTCAAGATGATGCTATTTTGTTTTATTATATAGGTATGACATATAGAATACTTGGAAATTATGAAAAGGCTATATATTATTTAAATGAGGCTTTAGCTCTTGATAATAACATAGTTGAGATTTTTAATGAACTTGGGGTTAATTATGCAGCACTTAATGATTTTGATAAGGCTATATCATATCTTAGAAAGGCTTTTGAGGCTACAAAATCTATAGAGATTTGCACTAATTTAGTTATGTGCTATTTAAATAAAGGGGATAAAGAGCAGGCCAGATTGCACTATGAAATAGCAAAAAAGATGAAACCAGATGATGATGTAGTTAAAGAATTAAGTGCAATGTTTGATTAAGCAAATAAAACTAACTTTTCATTGTCATAAAATGATATAATAATTTAAAGAAGCAAATAACTGCATAAATTATTTGTTTCATATTAATATTCGAAGGGAGTATGCAATTATGAAAGTTAAAAAAGCTATTATACCAGCAGCAGGTTTGGGAACAAGATTTTTGCCAGCAACAAAGGCACAACCAAAAGAAATGTTACCAATAGTGGATAAACCTACTATACAATATATAATAGAGGAGGCTGTAGCTTCTGGAATAGAAGAAATACTTATAATAACTGGAAGAAATAAAAGGGCAATAGAAGATCACTTCGATAAATCAGTAGAGCTTGAAAACGAACTTGAAAGCCATGGAAAAGAAAACTTGTTAAAATTAGTTAAGGATATATCAAATATGGCAGAAATTTATTATATAAGGCAAAAAGAGCTAGGGGACTTGGACATGCAATTAATTGTGCAAAGACTTTTGTAGGTAATGAGCCGTTTGCAGTTATGCTTGGCGATGATGTTGTAGATGCAGAGAAGCCATGTTTAAAACAGCTTATAGATTGCTATGATGAATATAAAACAACTATATTAGGAGTTCAAAAGGTAGAACATAAAGAAGTCTATAAATATGGTGTTATAAGTGGAATGCATATAGATGGAAATGTTTACAAAGTAAAAGATTTAGTTGAAAAACCTAAAGTGGAAGAGGCTCCATCAGATATAGCTATTTTGGGTAGGTACATAATAACACCTGAAATATTTAATATATTATCTAATACAAAACCAGGTAAAGGAGGAGAAATACAACTTACAGATGCTCTTAGAACTTTAATGCAGTCTGAAGCAATGTATGCATATGCTTTTGAGGGAAGAAGATATGATGTTGGAGATAAGCTTGGATTTTTAGAAGCAACTGTTGAATATGCATTAAAAAGGGATGAACTAAAAGATAATTTTGCTAACTATTTAAATAGCTTAAAAAATAATAGCAAATTTGAAAAATTTTTTAAAAAGGATATAAAATAGGCTTATTAATTAAAGAATTGTATCAAAATAAAATAGATGTCAGTTTTGATACAATTTTTTTTTTTTTTTTATTGGTAAATTCTTAGCCTTTAGCAATAAATTCAAAAAAACACTAATTAAGGATTATAAAATGTAATTTATTTAAATAATATAAAAATTATTAGTTAATATTTTATAAAATGCTACGATATGCTATAATGTATACGTAATCCTGTCCTTTTGTGAAGGGAGGTGAATGATATTAGCAGATTAAGGAAGGTAGTAATTGTAGTTGTATTTGCTTTTATAATTATAGCATTGCAACAAAATGTACAAGCAGCAACCAGCTCACAAACAGGACAAGCCAATACTAGTAATCCTAAAATTGTTTCTGTGACTAGAAGTTCGAATCAGGTATTTCAGAATGATGCATTGAAACTAGGAGTGGTATCTAACACTTCTTCCAGCGTACAATATAGATTTTTGATATATTCATATGATACTGGAAGTTGGAAAGATATATTTAATGGATATTCAACCCCTGTCTCTGGAAGCCAAGAATATGATGTTAATGTAAATAATTTAGCTGTTGGCAAGTATAAAATTTCTGTTTGGGTAAAAGCTGCTGGAACTACAGGTACTATTAATAATTCACTTGGACTAGGAAGTTATGATGATTATTATGCTTTTGATGAAATATGCAATCCTAAAGTAACCGTTGAAAGTTTACCTTCGCAGGTTTATCAGGATGATGATGTTAATTTAACAGTCCAAAGTGATATTACTGGAAAAGTACAGTATAGAGTACTAGTTAATAAACTAAACACTAATGAATGGATAGACAAGAGTAATGGATATTCTTCACCTGTTGATGGAAATACGCCATTTAATATTAATATTGGTAAGTTTAATGATTATGGTGATTACAGAATATCAGTATGGGTTAAAAGGTATGAAAGAGATGGAATGTATACCAATAGTTTGGGATTAGGAAATTACGATAATTACTATTGCTTTAAGCAATGTATCAGTCCTGTTCCTCAAATTAAAGATGCACAAGTTGATAACATGACGATAGGATCAAATCCTAATATAAAACTATTGTCAAATGTAAGTGAGAAAGTGCAATATAGAGTTTTTATAAATGATTCAAGTGGCAGTTGGGAAGATGTTACTGGTGGATATACTTCATCAGTTGATGGAGATAATTATTATGCTACTAAATTAAGCAAGACATTAAGCTCTGGAAAATATAAAATATCAGTATGGGTTAAAAATGCTGGAACTGTTGGTAGGATATCTAATAGTCAAGGATTAGGAAATTACGATAGCTACTATGTTTTGGAAAAAGTTTGTAGTCCTACACTTAATGTTACTGCAACCCCATCATCATTGATAGAGGGTGATACGCTTAAATTAAATGTTAGTGCCCCACAATTAGCTAATGCACAATATAGGGTATTAGTATCACCAGCCTCAAGTAATACATGGACTGATGCTACTAATGGATATACTTCCGCAGTAAGTGGAAGTGATTCTTATGAAATTTCAGTAAATCCACCTTTTGCTTCAGGTAAGTATAGAATATCAGTATGGGTTAAAGAAGCAAATACACAGGGGAACATACAAAATGCTCAGGGACTTGGAAGTTACGATAATTATTATTGTTTTACGGAATTTGTTCAGCCAAAGGCAGGTGCAAATACTCAGTACACACAAACTAATTATAATTATACTTTACAGCAGGTTCTAAATATGGAGCTTAATCAGCAGGCAGTATATGAAAATTCAAATGGACAATGGGTAGCTGCTGATAGTAATACTATTCTTAAATATTTAGATCCAGCAAACTATATAAATGATCCTTTTGGGCGATTTGAGTTTTTAAAATTAACATATTATGATGGAATTTCAGCTGATGATATAAATAATGTACTTAAGGGCAAAGGCGTGCTTGAAAATAAAGGAGCCGTATTTTTGCAGGCTGCAGCTGACAGCAATATAAATCCTATGTATTTAGTTTCGCATGCTTTACTTGAAACGGGAAATGGAACGTCAAATCTTGCAACTGGAATTGTGGTAAATGGAGAAACAGTATATAATATGTTTGGAATTGGGGCATATGATGAAAATGCAGACTATTATGGTTCACAATATGCTTACAACCAAGGGTGGTTTTCTGTTGACGCTGCAATTAAAGGTGGAGCTAAATTTGTATCAAGTTCATATATAAATAATCCTCAGTATAATCAGGATACTTTATATAAGATGAGGTGGAATCCTAATAATCCATCCCATCAATATGCAACAGATGTAAAATGGGCAATTAATCAAATATATAATATTAAATCATTATATGATCTTTGTCCGACAGCAAAATTGATTTTTGATCTTCCTATTTATAAGTAAATTTACTTAATGATGCATAATAAAATCCACTTTGTTATAAGTGGATTTTATTTTTAGCATAAAAAACATTGAATAATTTTAAAAATAGTGTAAAATTAAATTTGTCAACAAAGATTAAGGAAGTGTGTATATGCGTAAGGAAAATAGATTTTTTGTTATAAGTGATATTATAATGGTTACAATGTCCCTATATATAGCGTTACTGCTTAAATATGATTTTATGGTGGATACTAGGTATATAAAGTTATTTAAGGTATCTATAGTTCCAGTAATTGTTTTTATGATCATATTTAATAGGATTTTTAATCTTTATAATAATATGTGGAAGTATGCGTCCATAGACGAACTTCTATCTATAGTTTATTCAGTGTCTTTGACTAATATAGTGTTTATTGTTTACAGCTATATATTAAGTCATATGAAGATTACTCAAACTGTATTTTATAGATTTCCATATACAGTTCATGTTATTTTTTGGATGCTTTGTATAATACTTTTAGGAGGAACTAGATTTGCCTATAGAGCATCGTATGAAAGTAAGAAAAATAGAGAGTGCATCAGTGAGAATAGAATAAGATTGCTTATAATTGGAGCTGGTGATGCTGCAGCGACGCTTATTAAAGAGATTAAAAGGAGCAAAAAGTTAAATTATGATATCATTGGACTTATAGATGATGATGATGAAAAATTGGGAAGACTTATATATGGCGTGAAAGTAGTTGGCACTAGAAATGACATAGAGAAGTTTTGTGAAGAAAATTCAATTGGAGAAATTATAGTAGCTATGCCATCGGCACCTGAGAAGGATAGAAAGGAAATCTTTAATATATGCAAAAATACTAAGTGCAAGCTTAGAACTTTTCCAAGCATAAGCGACATAATAGATGGAAAGTTTAATATGAGAAAAATAAGGGATGTAAGTATTGAAGATTTACTTGGGAGAGATGAGGTTAAGTTAAATACAGAAAATATAGAAAAGTATATAAAAGGAAAAAATATTTTAGTTACCGGTGGAGGTGGCTCCATAGGTTCAGAATTATGCAGACAAATATCTAAGTTTAATCCTGCTACTCTTGTGATTTTAGACATATATGAAAATAATGCATATGATCTTCAGATGGAATTAAATTATACTTGCCCTAAATTAAATAAAGAGGTAATAATTGCTTCAATAAGAGATAAAAAGAGACTTGACGAGATATTTGAAAAATTTAAACCTGATGTAGTTTTTCACGCAGCAGCTCACAAACACGTTCCTTTAATGGAAGTAAATCCAATGGAGGCTATTAAAAATAATGTACTTGGAACTTTTAATGTGTTAAAATGCTGTGATGAATATAATGTTAAAAAATTTGTTCAAATAAGCACAGATAAGGCAGTAAATCCTACCAATATAATGGGAGCAACAAAAAGATTTTGCGAACTTATGGTTCAAGCTTTTGATAGAGTTAGCAAAACTGAATTTGTTGCAGTTAGATTTGGAAATGTCTTAGGAAGTAATGGTTCAGTAATTCCTCTATTTAAGAAACAAATTGCACACGGGGGTCCAGTTACAGTAACTCATCCAGAAATCAATAGATTTTTTATGACTATACCAGAAGCAGCTCAACTTGTTATTCAAGCTGGTGCTATGGCAAAAGGTGGAGAGATATTTGTACTTGATATGGGTAAACCAGTAAAAATAGTAGATCTTGCAAAAGATTTAATAACTTTATCAGGTTTTAACCCAGGAGAAGATATAAAAATAGAGTTTACAGGTCTTAGACCGGGAGAAAAACTTTATGAGGAACTTTTAATGAGTGAAGTTGCACTTACAAGTACAGAACATGAAAAAATACATGTTGAAAAACCTATGGATATTGATATGAATTTTATTGAGAGTTCAATTGAAGATTTTAAAGAAGTGCTAAAAGAAAATAATAAAGAAAAAATATATGAAATTATGGCAGAAAAAGTTCCTACGTACAAAAGAAAGAAAAATCAATAATATGGTGACAAAAATTTGACATTGTATTATAATTTAATGGTGTTCTATGTACAGTTATTAGTCAAAGATGTTATTAATATAATATAAAATTTAATAATTAATGTATTTTATCACTAGTTAGATAAGAGCATAAATATGTTTGGAGGTATAAAAATTGTCACAATATAAGGATGAATTAATAGAAAAGCTTAAAAATAAAACAGCTAAATTGGGTGTTGTAGGGTTAGGATATGTTGGACTTCCACTCGCTGTAGAAAAGGCAAAGGCTGGATATAAGGTAATTGGCTTCGATGTTCAGTCACAAAAAGTTGAAATGGTTAATGCAGGCAAAAACTATATTGGAGATATAATTGATAATGAGCTTAAGAATTTGGTTAATAATGGAATACTTAAAGCTACTACAGATTTTAGCTTTGTAAAGGAAGTTGATACTGTTTGCATTTGTGTTCCTACACCACTTGATTTGTATAAGCAACCTGATTTATCATATGTTGAAAGTTCTACAAGGAGTGTAGCAAAGTATTTACACAAGGGAATGCTAGTAGTTTTAGAGAGTACAACATATCCTGGAACAACTGAGGAGGTTTGTAAACCAATACTTGAGGAAAGCGGATTAAAATGCGGAGTTGATTTCTTTCTTGCATTTTCACCTGAAAGAGTAGACCCTGGTAATAAACAATTTAAAACTAAAAATACACCTAAGGTAGTTGGTGGATGTACTGCTGAATGTACTGAAGTTGCTGCAATGTTATATAGAAGTGTTCTTGAAAGTGATGTTAAAGAGGTATCTTCTCCAGCAGTGGCAGAAATGGAAAAAATACTTGAAAATACATTTAGAAATATAAATATAGCTTTGGCTAATGAAATGGCTATGTTATGTAATAAAATGGGTATAGATGTTTGGGAAGTCATAGATGCAGCTAAAACAAAGCCTTATGGTTTTATGCCCTTTTATCCAGGTCCAGGTCTTGGAGGACATTGCATACCACTTGATCCATTTTATCTTGAATGGAAGGCAAAAGAATATGATTTTCATACTAAATTAATCGAAACATCAGGAATAATTAATGATTGTATGCCTGAATTTGTGGTTGAAAATGTAATGAAAGTATTAAATGGAGCTAAAAAAGCACTTAATGGTTCAAAAGTACTTTTAATGGGAGTAGCATATAAAAAGGATATAGATGATATGAGAGAATCACCTGCACTTAAAGTAATAGATAACTTACTCAAAAATGGAGCAGAAGTAATTTATAATGATCCATATGTAAGTTCATTTAAACACAACGGTGTAGAATATAAATCTGTAGATTGGAAAAGTGAAATAAGGAATGCGGACATCGTGGTTATAACTACTGATCACAGCGATTATGATTATGAAAAAGTGGTTGCTGAAGCTAAACTTTTATATGATACAAGAAATGCAACTAAGGATGTTAAGAATAATAGAAATAAAATCAATAAGCTGTAATTTTACGTATACAATATTTAAGTTGCACAAGGTAAATTTTACTTTGTGCAATTTGTGTAATCTATGAAAAAGATTATACCTTGAGATAAATATTTAAACATTAAATACTCCGGAGGTATAGAATATGACATATAAAATATGCCACATATCTACTGTTCATTCATCGGCAGACGTGAGAATATTCCAAAAGGAATGTGTCACTCTAGCAAATGAGGGGTACGATGTATATTTTATTGTTACAAGCGATAAAAGTTATGTGAACAGTAAAGTTAATATAATCCAATTAAGTAAAAAAATAACAGGATGTATAGAATGTTTATTAAGACTATGGAAGCTCTTTTTAAGGCACTTAAGGTTAATGCTGATTTATATCATTTTCATGATCCTGAACTCATTATTGTAGGAATATTTTTAAAAATTTTTGGAAAGAAAGTTGTCTATGATGTGCATGAGGATGTACCATCTCAAATATTGGCTAAAGATTGGATTAAAATTAAATTCCTTAGAAAAATAATATCTGGCATGTTTAATCTTTTTGAAAAAAAGTATTTCTAAACTTTTTGACGGAATAATATCGGTTACACCTGAAATTCTTGAAAAGTTTAAAGTTAGAAAAAAAGCTTTGCTTAGAAATTATCCTATAGTTAATATGATAGAAAAGTCACTTCCTGTATCCAGAAAAGGGAAAAAGTATGTGGTAATATATGCAGGTGGACTTATGAAGATAAGAGGAATAAAGGAAATTGTTGATTCAGTTGCATATTTTAATGGTGAAGTTGAATTTTGGCTTTTAGGAAAGTGGGATAGTAGTGATTATAAAACTGAATGTGAAAAATCAGATGGATGGAAGTATACAAAGTACATAGGCTTTAAACCACTCAATGAAGTGTATTCTTATATGAAAGCAGCAGATATAGGTATATGCACTCTTTATCCGGTGAAGAATTATTTAAAGAGTTTACCAATAAAGGCTTTTGAATATATGGCGTGCGGTATGCCAATTTTGATGTCAGATTTTCCATATTGGAGAGAAAAATTTCAAGATGCAGCCGAATTTGTAGATCCACAGGATCCTAAAGAAATATATAAGAAGATAAAATATTTAATGGAAAATAAACAGGTGATGAAAGAGATTGGCAAAAACGGTATTGAAAGAGTTAAAAAGTACTATAGTTGGGATGATGAAAAAAAAGAGTTATTAAAGCTTTATGATAATATTTTGGGCATTGAAGGAAAATATATGGAGGACTAAATGGTTAACTCAAAGACAAAAAATGTTTTTAAATATAGTGCTATAATTACGGTTATGTTGGTATTAAGCAAGATAACTGGTTTTGCAAGAGAGCTGCTTATAGCTGTTAAGTTTGGAGCAACTAGGGAGTCGGATATATATAAAATAGCAACTACAATGCCTAATGTGTTGTTTAGTGCTGTTTCTGCTGCTATAGTTACAACATTTATACCAGTATTTTCTAATATTAAAAATGACAAAAAAGGTCTGATGAGTTTTTTACCAATATTGTAAACATAGTATCTTTATTATGTATCGTACTTTCTATTGTTGGAATTTTAATTTCACCTGTATTAATTAAGCTATTTGCAGTAGGTTTTAAGGGAAATGATTTTGCCCAAGCTGTAACAATGACAAGAATTGTGATGCCTACAATATTATTTTTAGGTATTAGCGGTATTTATACTGGATATTTGCAGTCTTATGGTGTATTTATTCAACCAGCCTTAACAGGTATAACTGCTAATATTGTTATTATTATTGGAATAGTTGTTTTTTATAAATTTGGAATAATTTCAGCTATAGTATCAGTGCTTATAGGCTCTATAATGCAAATGTTAGTTCAGCAGCCTTTTATAAAAAATTATCAGTATAAAAAATTTATAATAAATTTTAAAGATGAGCATGTGAAACTTATGTTTAAAATGGCAGTGCCAATTTTAATAACCACAGCGGCTTCTCAGATTAACACTATGGTAGACAGAAGATTTGCCTCTAGTTTTGCGGCGGGCAGCATATCTGTAATTGATTATGCCAATAAAATAAGCACAATTATAAATCAAGTATTTATATCATCTGTTACGACTGTTTTATATCCTATGCTTACAGATAAATTTTCCAACAGAAGTAGAGAAGAGTTTAATTCTTTCTTTGTTAAGTCTGTGAATATAGTATCTGTTGTTGTAATACCACTTGCTTTTTTAATGATGATTTTAAGTATGCCACTGGTGAAATTACTTCTTTTACATGGAAAATTTGATGCTAAATCAGCGGTTATTACAGCAGATTGTTTAAGAATTTTAGCCTTGAGTTCTATAGGGTATTCACTTATAGATATATTAGGTAAAGTATTTTTTTTCAACAAAAGATACAATAACACCTATGATTAATGGCTTTATTATAATAACTTTAAATATAGTATTTATTTTTGTTTTTGCACCTAAATTTGGTGTTAGAGGTCTTGCTATAGCAGTTGTTTTTTCTACTATGATTTCAAGTATAATAATGCTTGCAGAGTTAAGACATAAGCTTGAAAATGTCAAGTTGCTTCCAATGGTATCGGTTATACTTAAAGTTATTATTTCAGGAATTGCCATGGCTGGTATAACATATTTTACATATTATAAAGCTTTGAATTTTATAGGAGATAATACTATTGGATTATCATTTAAAATAATCATTTCTGCAGGTTGTGGTTTGGCAATATATTATATTTTGATGGTTTCATTTAAGGTTAATGAAATTAAATTTTTAGTTAATATGAAGAGAAAAAAATAAACGTATTGGGGTTGTCGCACTAAAAAAATTGCGAAGCAATCATAATAGTGAAGGGTTTTAACGTGCAAAGCGAAGTTAAAACCTTCACTTTAATTAGTTCGTAATTTTTTATATTTAGTGTGACGACCCCTTAGAATATATATCATTATATAAATTTAATATGATTTTAGAGTTGTTTTTCCATAGAGCTTTTTTATGTATAAGTTCAATATTTTTTTCAGCGATTATAGGAAATTTGGAAAAATTTTCAATGCACCAATTTAAAGCTTTTTCTACCTCAACCTCATTTATCGAATTTATTACCAAACCATTTTTTTTGTCTTCTATCCATTCTAGATTTGCAGGTAAGTTTGAAACTATAGGGAAAACACCGCAACACATACTTTCAAGTAAACTTACAGATGTGGAATCAGATGAGGGAATTGAAATAAAAATATCATTTGCAGTAATTAAGTTTCCTAAATCATTAGAATTAAAAGCTCCCCAAAATTTAACATGATTCTCTATTTTTAATGATTTTACTAAGGTCAATAGAGAATTAAATTCACTTCCTGAAGCTGCGATATTTAGATATATATTATCGTGCTTTTTTAAGATTTTAGAAAATCCTTTAATTATTATATCTATATTGTAAATTTTTTCTAACCTTCTATAACTTAATACATTTATTTTACTTTTGCTTGTGCTATATATATGTTTATAGTTAGTTAATGAAGTTTCAACTCCCATAGGGAATGTAAGTATTTTAGATTTATTCCCACCAAGCTTAATTATTGCTTTAGACATATAATGAGAATCTGATGTGATAAAATAAGAATGCTTTATTACATACTGTACAATTTTTTTCATAATAAATGATTTATTTGGTGCAACTAAAATGTCAGAGCCCCAAGCAGATACTATTGTTTTATAACCCTTTAGGGAGACAGCGTAAAGACCACAGGTATTAACCTGATGTGCGTGTAGTATATCTGGATTTATATTTTTAATTAACTTGTGAACCTTATGTACCATTAAAGGATAGTTTTTTAAGCTATAATTTATATAATGAACCTTTGCACCTTTAATAGGGACGTTTGAGTGAGATATTACATGGACATCATTTCCAAGAGATGCAAAGTAATTTACCCATTTTACAGTATGAGAACTAGCTGAATTTGCAATATAGCATATTTTCATCTGATTACCACCTTAAAGTATTTAAATATAAAACTATGTATTTAGTATGTTAAAATGACATTTTTAAAGGAGTTAAAGTTTTGCCGTTTGTAGATTTTAAATTACTTATATATAAGCAATATACAGCATTACTAGTATAATTGTTATTAGGTGAAACTACAACAGTTTTTTCATCATTGGATAATTGCAAGTTTGTATTAAATACATTGCCTAAAGCATCTTCTATCCATACAGTACTACTATTTAGAGAATTTTTATCTATAGTGTTGTTGAATTTTATACTCCAAGTTTTTGTTTGAGGAAACAAAGTTGTTTGTTTGATTAAAATTGTTAAATTCTAATCGCTTTGATATTTCTTCATTTTGAACGTTTAATACGTCATTTGTTCTAGAGATTGTTGTGAGTTTGTTTCCACCTAAGTCTTGAAAATAATTTTTTTGCCAAGTGTTGAAATCCATGCTTGTGTTGTGGGCATATATAACTAAACCATTAGTTTTGGCATAACAATTATTGCTAAAGGTATTATTGTCTGAGCTATTCATCATTACGACATTATACTCACTGTTTATTGAGCCAAATACATTATTTTTTAATACATTGCTATTTGAATTTTCTTCTAATCTAACATCGTAATTTTTATTACCATAAAAAGAATTTCTATATATAAAATTATGCTGAGCGTTTGTGAAAATTGTAAGACCATAAGCATGATTATTATATATTTTATTGTTTGAGATAGTACAATAACTTCCACCATTAGGTTCACCATAAAATTGTATACCAGAACCTATATTATTATAAATTTCATTTCCATCTATTATGATATGTTTTACGCCATAACCAATGTATATTCCATGATCTCTATCAAATCTATTTGCAGGCAAACTTATATCGTGAATTTTAGAATTTTCAATTGTACAATAAGAAGCATTCCCATCAGCAAAAATACCTTCTGTTCCATTGTTGCCTGTTTGTGGACCATTAATGCCATATATATTTAAATTGCTTAAATTTATATGGTTTACATTATCTCCGCCTTCTCCATTTAGCCATACCCCAGAGCCTGTATAATTTGTTATGTTTAAACCTGATATATTCCAATAAGATGAATTATGGAAAACCAATCCATTTCCCATTTCTGTGTCATCTCCATCAGCATATAAAGTTACTGTTTCATTTGGATAATTTTTTATAGTATACCAAGCAGTAGGAGAACCATTTCCATAAATATCGATTCTTTCACGATATGTACCTGCTCTAATTATTAAAGTATCACCAGGTTTCATATAATGGTAAATTGCATTTTTTAGTGTTTTTAATGGATTGTCTATATTTCCTGTGTCACTAGTGGCTTGTGACCAATCACAATCAAATCCATTTGGTGAAACATAATATGTTCTGGCGTATACCTTTGTTTTGCCAGAGAATGCTGTTAATATAAACACTAATGTTGTTGAAAGCAAAAGTAAAAATAGTTTATTTTTATTTCTCATAAGCTCAATTCCTTTCAATTCAATTAAAATAGACAATAAGCATGTACAATTATACAACATAATACAGGAAATTTAAAATTTAATTAATAAAATTTGGTTACAATAAATATTATTTTAATGACAAAAAAATGATGTTGTATTATAATAAGCATTAGATATCTTTAAATACTTAGATTTTGAGGTGAATATTTATGAAAAAACTAAAGTTTGCAATCATTGGATGCGGGAGAATTTCATATAAGCATGTGGAAGCTCTTGTAAATAATAAAGATGAGGCTGAACTTGTTGCAGTATGTGATATAGTAAAAGAAAAAGCCGAAGGTAAGGCTAAAGAATATAAAGATAAAATTGATTTGGATGTAAATATAAAGGTATATACTGACTACAAGGAAATGCTTGATAAAGAAAATATAGATGTTGTTACAATTGCAACTGAAAGCGGATATCATCCAGAGATTGCAATATATTGTATGAATAATAAGAAGAATGTTATATGTGAAAAGCCTATGGCTCTTTCAATAAAAGATGCAGACGAAATGATTAAGGTTTCAAAAAGCAATAACGTAAAATTATGTGTAAGTCATCAAAATAGGTTTAATAAGCCAATTCAGCAGCTAAAAAAGGCGCTAGATGAAGGAAGATTTGGCAATATAATAAATGGAACAGCTAGAATACTTTGGAATAGAAATATGGACTACTATAAACAAGCACCCTGGAGAGGTACATGGAAGCTTGATGGTGGAACATTAATGAATCAATGCATACACAACATAGATTTGCTTCAATGGATGGTAGGAAGTGAAGTCGAAAGCGTATATGCTGAGTGTGATAATTTTATAAGAGATATAGAGGCAGAAGATTTTGGAGCAGTTTTAATTAGATTTAAAAACAAGGCTATAGGAATAATAGAAGGAAGCGCATGCGTTTATCCAAAAAATTTAGAAGAAACACTAAGTATATTTGGTGAAAAAGGAACGGTTGTTATAGGAGGACTTGCTGTCAATAGGATTGAAACATGGAGATTTGAAGATGGCAAGGATAGTGAAGATGATATATTAAAAGCACAGGCTGGTGATCCTGATTCAGTATATGGTTTTGGGCATACACCTTTATTTAGGGACATGATAGATGCTATTAATAATAATAGGGAACCTCTTGTTAGTGGCGAAGAGGGTAAAAAGGGTATGTCAATTATACTGGGTGCTTACAAATCAGCACTTACAAAAATGCCAGTGAAATTTCCTATTGAAGATTTTTCAACATTGGATATGAAATAATTAAGTTTGAATTTTTAGCATTATATGTAATGGGTTTTGGTTGAATTACATGTGTAAGGTTGTAAGTGGAAAGTTAACTTGAGTGTATATTTAAAATATAGATTGAAAAAGAGATAATATGCATGTATAAGTTAGCAAGTAAAATGATTTTACAATAGTTTTATACATGTAATTTTTCACGAAATATTAAAAGTGAATAGAGGTAATTTTATGAATTATATTTCAGACAAAAGCAGTATAGGTGGAAATACTAAGGTTGGTCATTTTGCTGTAATAGAAGATGATGTGGTAATAGGCAAGAATTGTCTTATTGGTAATAATGTTGTTATACACAATGGAAGCAATGTTGGTGATAATGTTAGAATAGATGATAATACAGTTATAGGAAAAGAACCGATGAGATCAGTAAATAGTATCTTTAAGGAAGAAAAAAAATATGAACCATGCATTATTGAAAATGGATGCTTAATAGGTGCGGGTGTGGTAATATACTGTGGCTGTAAAATAGGAGAAAATACATTGGTAGCTGATTTAGCAACTGTAAGAGAAAATGTAACAATCGGCGTTAAAACAATAATAGGTAGAGGAGCAGCTATTGAAAACTATTGTACAGTAGGTTCAAACTGTAAAATAGAGACAAATGTATATATTACTGCTTATTCACAAATTGAAGATTATGTATTTATAGCACCTGGAGTTGTTACTTCTAATGATAATTATGCTGCACGCTCTAAAGAGAGATACAATCACTTTAAAGGGGTAACAGTAAAAAAAGGTGGAAGGATTGGAGCTCAGGCAACTATACTTCCTGGTAAGGTTATAGAAAATGATGGGTTTGTTGCTGCAGGCAGTGTAGTTACTAAGGATGTAAAGAAGGAAAGCATTGTTGCAGGTAACCCAGCAAAGTATTTTAAAAATGTTCCTTTAGACCAACTTTTAAAAAATCAATAAGCGCTTCATAGAACGTCATTTGGGAGGAAAAAAATGCTTGCAATACATAAAAAAAATTATATTTACTTAGTTGTTTTACTGATATTTAGTATAGCTAATGCATTAATAAGTGGTACTTATGTAACGGGAAGTATATTTGTAGTTTGTTCTGCAATTGTAATTTTAATAACAAATCCTGAAGAAATGTATGAAAATCTAGTGTATACACTTATAATTACATCAGTTATGGATTATACATACTATATACACACTTCAAAATTATATGTTTTTCATGTGTTCTTAGTAATAACTACAGTGGTTTCAATTTTTAAATTTATTCAAAACAGAGAAAAAATAGTGAGAAATATAGATAAAAAAATTGCATTGTTTTTTGCTATTTGGTTTGTATATATTTGTTTAAGTGTGACTTGGTCTGCAAGTAGAAGTGCAAATATTAAATACATTGCTATATATTTAATGATGTTTGCATTTGTATTTGATATAGTAATTTACCATGCAGTTGGCAATAGTTTAAATAGAACTATAAAAGTTTTTGGATTTATGGTTTTAGTGTCCGTGATTGTAGGTTTGTTTGAAATTTTACTTGCAAAGCAGTTACCAGTTCAACATTATTATGATGTATATAAACAATATAAGATTCAAAAACAGACTTTGGTTGAATTAAGAAGTAGACCTATAGCCTTTTTCTTTAATACAAATAATTTTGGAACCTTTTTAACTATTGGAATTCCCTTTTTACTTACAATAAGTTATTTTGTTAAAAACAGGAAAGCACAAATTTTTTCTGTTGTAGCAGGATTTATAAGTTTTGTTGTACTAGTATTAACTGCATCAAGAACTAACTACTCTGTATTAATGTTAATTTTAGCAGTTTATTCAGTTGTTATTTTATATAATAAGAAGAATAAATCTTTTATTTTTACAGCTGGCTTTGGTATTGTTACAATAGCAAGTGCAGTTACAGTAGTATCTTCTAAATTTGGTAAATATGGAGTGCCTATTATGCTGGCGTTTGTTGTGATATATGGCATTTTCTTGATTTTGGAGAAGAAACCCAAAATATTAGTTTTTCCAATTATATTTATTATATTATTTTTTGTCGCTTACAATTATTCATCCGTGCTAAGCGCTAAAAACGATTATAGACAAAAAGTAGCTAATAGCGCAACTGCACTTAAGGATATTGAAAAAGGTACGGGAATAGGTAAGGCTGATTCTGTAAATGAGAGAATAACTGTTGCTTATGATATTATTAACGCAGTTATAAAACAAAAACATTTATTAGGTGTTGGAGTTGGAAATTCATCTTATTATGTGGAAAAAGCAAACAATACTCATAAAACTTACGATCCTCATGGATGGTTTATAGAATTGTTTGGAGATTTTGGAGTTTTATTTTTTGTTTTATATCTTGTGTTTTATGCATATTTACTTAAAAGGCTTTATACTTCATATAAAAATGGAGACAATGCTCAAAAATATATTTCATTATCTTTATTTTTAGCTTTAGGTGGATTTATATTCGGAAGTTTTTCACCAAGTTCAGTAACATACTTTTTGCCTCATTGGCTGCTTTATGGATTATGTATATCATGTATTGACGAGAAAAGAAACATATAGTTATACGAAAGGAATTTGTTGAATGAAGAAAAAAAGTAGCAGCATTATTAAAAGTGTTACAATTATTGCCTTTTTTACATTGTTTGCCAGAGCATTAGGACTTTTAAGGGATATGATAACTGCATCAAAATTTGGTGCTAATAAAGAGTTAGATGCTTATGTTGCAGCATCTAATGTTCCTATGATTATATTTATGACTATTGGAACGGCAATTACAACAACACTTATTCCTTTATATAATGAGAAACTTCAAGAAAGTAAGGAGTCTGCAAATAAATTTGCAAATAACGTTCTTAACTTTTTTGTTTTAGCAACAGGTTTGATATCTATAATTTGTATCATTTTTAATAAACCAATTGTACACATTTTAAATCCAGGTTTTAAGGGAAGCCAAGAAAGTTTAACTGAAGTGCTGACCGTAATACTAGTTCCAACGTTAATTTTTAATGCAGTTATATATATTTTCAACGGAGTGCTGCAGTCGGAAAACAGTTTTACTATCCCTTCATTAGTTTCAATACCACTAAATGCTATTACCATAGTATATCTTTTTATATTTGGTGATAGACTTGGGGTAATGGGGCTTACCATAGCAACATTTGCAGCAACATTTATGCAAATAGTGCCGCAGCTATTTGCCATAAGAAAAGTTGGATTTAAATACAGTTTTTTTGTGGATTTTAAGGATAAAGCGTTAAGACGTATGGAGTGGATGATAGTACCAGTTATAATAGGCGTAAGTGGGCAGCAAATAAATAGTATGGTAGAGAGAGCTGTTGCTACCAATTATAGTTCCGGAAGCTTAACTGCGTTAACATATTCCTATAGGGTGTTTACGCTTTTTGTTGATGTATTTGTAGTTGCAATTTCAACTGTAATATATCCTATGATGTCTAAACAAACCGTTGAAAATGATTTGACAAATTTAAAAGTTACACTTAAAAAGTATGTAAATATTTTACTGGTGTTAATAATTCCTATTACGGTAATTATAATGTTAGAAGCCAATAGTATTATATATATATTATTTGAAAGAGGAAAATTCAATAGAACAGCTACAATCGCAACAGGAAGCTTGCTTTTAACCTATTCGCTTGGATTGCTGGCATATGGTCTTAGGGATTTTATTTGCAAAGCTTATTATTCCTTTAAAGATACCAAAACACCCATGATTAATAGTGCTATTGGTATGATTATAAATGTTATATTAATATTCGTATGTATAAAATTTATGGGACTTACTGGGCTTGGACTTGCTAATTCAATTTCAACATATATTTGTTGCTTTTTACTTATTTATCAACTTAGGTATAAAATAGGAAAATTCAGTATAAAATCTGGAATTATAACTTTTTTTTAAGACTTGTTTAGCATGTACTATAATGGGTTTGTATATAAAAGTTTTAAATACATATTTATTGGTAGGCCTAGATTCAACTATAATTGTTTTATTAAAACTTGTAGTTATATGTGGTTCTGGCTTGTGTATATTTATTTTGGTTTCTTATATCTTAAAAATAAAAGAAATTGGAGTAATTGCGGATATTGTAATTAATAAAATAAAAAAATCTGATAAGTCAGAGGTGAATTAAATGAAAATATTGTATATTACAGCACAAACTCCTTATGGCGATGGGGAACAATTTATTCCACCAGAAATTATAGAAATGATGAATAAGGGTAATGAAGTGCTTGTTATGCCTTTAAGACCTAATCATAATTTATCAAAAGGAGAAGAAATAAGACAAGTGGCTGAACATACTAAATATGTTCCGCTTATTAGTGTTAAGGTTATTCTTAGTGCTGTGCCTATATTCTTTAGACACCCTTTAAAATATTTTAATCTACTTGGAAATATATTTGTGCATTCGGGAAGTGTACTTAAGACTTTAAAGAATTTGCTCCTAATTAGTAAGGGACTCGTTGCTAGTGATTTTGTTATAAAGAATAATATTGAGCATATTCATGCACATTGGGCTTCAACTCCATCGACGACGGCGTTTATTGCATCATATATGTCCGGAGTTCCATATAGTTTTACTTCTCATAGATGGGATATAGCTGAAAATAATATGCTTAGAAAAAAAGCTGAAACAGCTAAGTTCATAAGAGTTATAGATGATCCTGGATTTGAGGAGATGATTGGTTTTATAGGTGAGGATAATAAGAAAAAATGTCATAAAATTCATGTTGGAGTTCAAATTACAGATGCAGAAATAAAGCCTAAAAAGAAAAGAGACTATTTTTATATAGTTACTCCTGCTAATTTTGTTGAGAAAAAAAGGTCATAAATATTTAATTGAGGCAATTGAACATCTGAAAAAAATGGGTTATAGTATAAAATGTAGTTTTTATGGAAGTGGACCTTTAGAGAAAGAACTTAATGAATACATAACAAAAATGAAGCTTGATGATTGTGTTAAAATTTGTGGTAAAATAGCTCATGATGATTTGCTTAGGCTATATTTAAATGGTGAGGTTGATTGCGTGGCACTTCCAAGCATAGTTACTAGTGATGGTGAAAAAGAAGGGATACCTGTTTCGCTTATGGAAGCAATGGCGTACAATATTCCAGCTGTTTCAACATATACCGGTGGTATACCAGAACTTTTAGGTGACAACTCAGGAGTTTTGGTTAATGAAAAAAATGTAGATGAACTTACAGAAGGTATCAAAAAGTTAATTGATGATAAAAATTATAGAGAGAAAATTGAAAGAAATGGATACAAGAGAGTACATGAAGAATTTTATATATCTTCAGTTGTTGATAAAATGCTAAGGCTTATGAAAGATTGATAGGAGTGAATCAGATGAAAATATTGACGGTAGTAGGGGCAAGGCCACAATTTATGAAGGCCGCTGCTGTTTCTAATGTAATCAGGCAAAAGCATGAAGAAATACTGGTACACACTGGACAGCATTATGATGAAAATATGTCAAAAATTTTTTCGAAGAATTACGAATACCAAAACCAGATTATAATTTAGGTGTTGGTTCTGGAAATCATGGAAAGCAAACAGGAACTATGCTTATAAAGTTGGAAGAAATTTACGAAAAAGAAAGACCTGATTTAGTTTTAGTATACGGAGATACTAATTCAACCTTAGCAGGTGCTTTATGTGCAAGCAAACTTCTTATTCCTGTAGCTCATGTAGAAGCTGGACTTAGAAGCTTTAATATGAATATGCCGGAAGAACAAAATAGAATACTTACTGATCATATTTCAAAATATCTTTTTGTTCCAACAGTTACAGCTGAAAAAAATCTTAAAAAAGAAGGCATTGAAAAAGGTGTCTACAATGTTGGAGATGTAATGTATGATTCAGTTATTCGAATTGGAAAATTGGCTAAGGAAAATTCTGAGGTTTTAGAAAAACTAGATTTAAATGATAATGAATATATTCTTACAACAGTACATAGAGCAGAGAATACTAATGATCCTAAGAGATTGAAAAACATAGTTGAAGCATTAAATGAGAGTGGTAAAAAAATAGTGCTTCCACTTCATCCAAGAACTCATAAGTATATACAAGATTACGGTTTGGCTTTTAGTGGTAATATAAAGGTTGTTGAACCTGTTGGACCAATTGACATGATAGCTTTAGAAATGCACTCATGTAAAATAGTAACAGATAGTGGTGGAGTTCAAAAAGAAGCATTCTTCATGCATAAGCCATGTATTACAATGAGAGATGAAACAGAATGGGTTGAAACTGTTGAAAATGGATGGAATAGACTTACTGGAACGGATAAAAATGAAATTATAAATGGAATTAATAGTTTTAATCCAACAAATGAGCAAGAAGAAATATTTGGAGATGGAACAGCAGCAAAAAAAATATTAGATATACTAGATCGTTATTAATTCGGGGAGTGAAAGAATGAAAATATTGTTTTTAACTCAATATTGTCCACCGGAAGTTGGAGCGCCACAAAATAGAATTTTTGAGATGGCAAAGCATTTAAAAAAATTTGGACATGAGGTTACTATACTTACAGCGATGCCAAACTATCCTAAGGGTGAAATATTTGATGGCTATAAAGGAAAAAAGCTAGTTGAGGAAGAAATAGATGGAATAAGCATTGTAAGAACAAGTATATATACGTCTAAGGAAAAAACCTTTGTTAAAAGACTTAGAAATTATTTATCTTTTACTTTTTCGTCCATGTTTACAGGTGCTAAAAATGTTGGAGATCAAGATGTGGTAATAGTAGAGTCTCCGCCATTATTTCTTGGCTGGTCAGGATATCGTATAGCAAAGAAGAAAAAGGCTAAGTTCATATTTAATGTGTCAGATTTATGGCCAGAATCAGCTGTTAAATTAGATATGCTTCATAACAAGATGCTTATAAGCTTATCAACAAAACTTGAAGAATTTTGTTATAGAAAAGCAGCTGCAGTAACTGGTCAAACTCAGGGAATAGTAGATAATATAGTATCTAGAGGTTTTGATAAGAATAAAGTTCATGTTATAACCAATGGAATAGATACAGAGTTATTTAAACCAGAAAACAGAGATGAAAAGCTTAGAGAAGAGTGGGGCATTAAAGATAAATTTGCAGTTTGCTATGCCGGAATACATGGTCTTGCGCAAGGACTTGAAGTTATTATTAATGCTGCAGAAATATTAAAGGATTATGGAAATATACAATTTGTATTTGTGGGAGAAGGACCTGAAAAACCAAAGCTTATAAATATGGTTCAAGAAAAGGGACTAAATAATGTTAAGTTTATAGGTCTTCAACCTAAGAAGAATATGCCTAAAATAGTTGCTTCTATGGATGCTGCTATTATACCTCTTAAAAAACTTGATATTTTCAAAGGAGCTCTTCCTTCTAAGATATTTGAGACTCTTTCATCCGAAACAGCTATAGTGTTATCAGCTGAGGGTGAAGCAGAAAGACTTATAAAGTCAGCTAATGCAGGTATAGTAGTAGAACCAGAAAATTCTAAAAAAATGGCAGATGCAATTTTAAAATTATATGAAAATCCTGAGCTTAGAGACAAACTAGGTAAAAATGGAAGAAAATATGCTATTGAAAATTACTCAAGAGTTAATATAACTAAAAAGATGGAAAAGATACTTTTGGATTTAGATAAATGATTTATTTATAATGATAAAACATTATGCATTACAGAATGTTAATATTTTGTAATGCATAATTTAAAATTGATTTTATTAAGCCTAAAATGGTAATAATAAGAGATGGTGATTTTTATGAAGCTCTTGGAAAAATTAATGCTCGGAATTATGTGCATATATTTATTTATATTGCCCATAAATAACTTTAAAGTAGATAAAATAGAAATGTTGTTCTTTGGAATATTAATATTATATAATTTATTATGCTTTATAATAAAAAGTACAAGAGAAAAAGCTATAATGGACTTAATTATGTTTTTTAAAGATGCCTTATGTTTAGCTCTCTTAATTTTTGTAGTTATAATGTGTATATCAGTATCGTATTCTAAAGATAAATCAATTGCGTTAAATGAAGCTATAAGGTTTTTTCCTATGTTATGATTTTTTACACAATTAAATTTAAACTTAATGAAAAAGGTTATATAAAAAAAATAATAGCAGCGTTGTACTGCAGTGCAGCAGTTGTTGCTGTTGTCGGAATATATCAATATATTACTGGTGGAAAAGGTGTTGCTAAAGAGTTTAAAACTGGCTTTGATTATACTAAAGTTAAGATACCATCAACATTAGATAATCCAAATAGTCTTGCAGCATTCATGGTTATAGCTATTTTTCCTGTTATTATGATGATGATATATGAAAAAATAAGCTCAAAAAAGTTTATATGGGTTGTTTACATTAGCTATGTTTTTAATATAGTCTTCACTTTTTTCTAGAAGTTCATATGTTGGGATTGGGGTAGGGTTAATTTGCCTATTGTTTTTTTATTCATTAAAAATGCTTATTGTTTTAGTGCCAGTATTTTTATTTGGCTTTTTTAATTCTAAAGTTCGAGAGAGAATTTTAAATATAGCTAGCAATTCTCAAAATATTACAAGAATTAAATTGTGGAAAATAGCTTTAAAGATGATTAAGGACCACCCTATACTCGGTGTTGGAAATGGAACTATGTTACAAGATATGATGAATATGTGAAGCGATATCCTTATTTGGAATATGGATACAGTCATTTTCCAGTTCACAATTCGTATCTTAAAGTATTTAGTGAACTTGGAATAATTGGAATAGTTAATTTTATCTCTATAATAATATTAGCGATTATTCATGTAAAAAGGTTTATAGATATGACAAATGATAAGTTCTTTAAATATTTTTTTACTGGTTTTTTAGCAGCGACAATTGCATTTTTAGTAATGAATACTGTAGACAATTTATTTTTCGTTCCCAAAGTAGCTACTTTTTTCTGGGTACTTTTAGCTTTATCAGAAGCGGCATATCTAAGAGAGAGAAATTTATAATATAAGGGAGTAGGTTATTAGATGGATAATGATATTGTAATAGATCCTATAAAAGATATTAAAAATAAAAAAGTCCACTTTATAATAAAAAGATTTTTTGATTTTATTCTTTCTTTAATTGGTATAGTAATACTAAGTCCTATACTTTTAATCTTGTTTATTGCTATAAAATTAGATTCAAAGGGACCAGCAGTATTTAAGCAAGTTAGAGTTGGAATAAATGGTAGAGAATTTAAAATATATAAATTTAGAACTATGATAGTGAATGCAGAAAAAAAAAGAGCCCTAGATATAGATCCTGAAAACTTAGGTAAGTTTGTATTTCAAAGTAAAAGCGATAATAGAATAACAAAAGTTGGAGGCTTTTTAAGAAAGACTAGCCTTGATGAATTACCTCAGCTTTTTAATGTTCTAATTGGAAATATGAGTTTAGTTGGACCAAGACCAGAAATACCAGATGTGGTTAAATTTTATCCAGAAAATTATAAACAAAGACTTATGGTTGTGCCTGGCATCACAGGTTTAGCACAAGTCAGCGGAAGAGGAGAAATTGAACTTGGAAAAACTATTTTTTATGATTTAACCTATATTAAAAATTTTTCAGTGATTTATGATTTCAAAATTTTACTTAAGACATTTGTATCTGTATTTAAGCATGAAGGAGCATTTTAATCTATAAAGAGGGTTGAACCAGTGAAAAAGCTTATTAAGAGTGTAATTAAATTAATTTTATGCATTAATATATTTATAATTAAATTTAAAGCTAAGATTTTAGGAGATTATGTTATAAATAGATATATTGAAAATTGTAGTGAACGCTTTCTGGCGTTCTCCATGCAAAAGTTTGGGGTACACATTGCTTTAAATGCTAATATTAAAAGAGGTTTAATACTTGATAATACATATCGCCAATATACTAAGTTGCATATTGGTGATAATTGCTTTATAGGCAGAAAAGTTTTTCTTGATCTTGCTGATGAAATTTTTCTTGGAAAAAGATTCTGTTGTGTCTGAAGGAGTAAGTATAATTACCCATCAAGATGTTGGCAAAAGAATGATTAGCAAATTCTATAGGAGAAAGCAAGCTAAAGTTTTAGTAAAAGAAGGAGCATTTATAGGTACGAATGCTACTATTTTATGCGGTATAACTATAGGTAAGTGTGCGGTAGTAGGTGCAGGTGCAGTAGTAACTAAGGATATTCCTGATTATACTGTTGCAGCAGGTGTTCCAGCAAAATTTATAAAGAAACTTGAAGGTTGAATTTTAGAGGGATTGTAAATCTCATATGGAGGACTGATTATGTCTGTAAATATACTTGGTTATGAAATATACAGTGACACAAAAAATAGGCTGCTAAGAGATATTAGCAATATGAATAAAGTTAATATAATTTCTGGAAATCCAGAGGTGCTTTATAATGGTCTTAATAGCAAATTCTTATTTGATAATTTTACAAATAAAAATTCTATAATAATACCTGATGGTGTGGGTGTTGTACTTGCCTCTAAACTCATAGGTAAGCCTGTCAAGGAAAAAATTGCGGGTATAGAAGTTATGGAAGAAATAATAAAAAAGTGCGAAGCTGAAAATAAGGGTATATATCTTGTTGGAACAAAGCAGGAAATACTTGAAGCTTGCGTACAAAATATACAAAAAAAATATCCCGAGTTAAAAATAGCAGGTTTTCGCAATGGTTTTTTTGATTTAGATAATTGCGACGATATTATTGAAGATATAAAAGCATCTAAGCCGTATGCTATTTTTGTTGCTATGGGAAGTCCAAGACAAGAAAGGTTTATAGTTAAGTACATGGATGAACTTCCGTGCAGTATTTATATGGGCGTCGGTGGAAGTTTTGATATTTTCGCAGGAGTTTTAAAAAGAGCACCAAAATGGATGATTAAATTAGGACTTGAATGGCTTTATAGGGTTATTAAAGAGCCATATAGGATAAAAAGATTAGGTGCGATACCTGTTTTCTTAATTAAAGTCTTAATAAATAAATAAAAGCATAGTTAGTATTTTTAAATATGCTTAAGAGGAAGGTAGAAATGAATAAAGTAGCTAAGAATTTTTTGTTTGTAAGCGTATCTAATTTATTAGCTCAAGTTATGGTTTTTTTTACGGGAACTCATTATGCAAAAATAATAGGAAAGTCTGCGTTTGGAGATATTACAACGGTTCAAGCGATAATGACGTATTTAACTATGTTTGTTTTGTTTGGACTTCAAACTTATGGGACAAGAGAAATTGCAAAGGATAAAGATAATACACCTTATATTGTAGGGGATACCTTTGCATTTAGAGCAATACTTATTATTCTTGTAGCTATAATAATATTTTTTATTTATGAGCTATTTGGTATTAATGAGAAAAATAGTTCCTTAAGAGTGCTGTTACTAGTATATGGAATTACGCTGATTCCAGCAGGCATGAATATAGATTGGGTATATAATGGAATTCAAGAAATGAAGTACAATGCAGTGTATAATATAATAAAAAATATTATACCTTTTATTTTAATATATGTTTTTTTAAAAAGTAAAAGCCAAATTTATTATATACCGTTATTTACATTTATAGCTTTAGTTCTTGGAAGTGTGTATCAATTATATATTTATTTTTTAAAGTTGAAATTTAAGCTTAAAATTAATTTAAACAGAGAAAAAGTAAATAACTATGTTAATTTTGGTTTTCCATTCTTAGTGTCTGGCATTTTAGCTATGATAAATGGAAATGTAGATAAAATTATAATAGAATTTACTAGAGGAAATACTGAAGCAGGTATTTATTCCTCTGCTTATTACATTATTAATTTTTTAATGAATGTGGAGACTATGATCTTTACAGTTGTATTCCCACTTTTTATTAGCTATTATAACAATAAAGATACAAAATCCTTGAATAAAATAGTAGATAAAACCTCAAAGATTATTATAGCAGTAGTTATGCCTCTTGTTTTGGGTGGCCTCATACTTTCAAAGGATATTATGCTTATTTTCTTTGGTGAAAGTTATGCTGAAGCATATGCTCCTTTTTCTATACTTTTAATATACATATTAATTCTTTTTATAAGGGAAATATATGGATATGGACTTAACGCTTGGAATATGGAAAAGAAGTATTTAAAAGCTGTTACGGTTTCCTCGTTTTTTAATTTAATAATGAATCTTATTTTGACACCTGTATATGGAATGAATGTTGCTGCGTTTATAACCGTTATTTCAGAGGTTATAAATCTTTATTTAATGAGGAAGTATTCATCCAGTGTTGTTAAGGTTTCTTCATTAAAGTATATTTTAAGAATATTAATACCATGTATTGCGATGTGCATTGTAACTGTGGAATTAAAAATTTTTATGGTTAATGCTATAATAAATATAATAGCTAGTGCTTTAGTTTATTTAGCTTCAGTGTTCTTATTTAAATATATCACTTTAGATGAAATAAAGGATTTCTTACTTAGAAAGAATGGTGTATGATGAGATATTGTGTTTTATATCCAAAAACAGAAAATGTACATTTGACAAAGGATGTTGGAATGATTGCATATAAATTAAATAAACTATACGGATATGATGCGTTTGTAGCAACTTATAAAAATGGAGAATATCCATATTTAAAAGATGAAGTTAAGGGACTAAAAATTGACTTTATAAAAAAAGAGCATGGTCACTTTAAGGATATATACTTGTATGTAAAAAAAAATGCTCATATAATAGATGTACTTCAAATATTCCATATGACTTTGAATTCTGTATTTTATGCCTTTATATATAAAATGTTTAATAAAAATGGAATCATATTTTTAAAGTTAGACTGTACAAAGGTTCTTGTAGATAAAATTAAGAAAATGAATATGGTACAGAGGCAGATATTAAATGTATTTTTAAAAAGAGTAGATATTATAGGTGTAGAAAAAAAAGAAATATTTAACGAGCTTAAAAGTGAATTAAGGTTGCATAAAACAAAATTATTAAACATATCTAATGGTTTGGATTTTGATAGGGGAGAAGTCAAACTTAAAGCTAAATTTGATGATAAAGAAGATATAATTTTGAGTGTTGGCAGAATAGGAAGTCCTGAAAAGAATTCTAAAATGTTAATGGACGCTTTTGCTAATATAGATGAAAATAAGCTTGGAAATTGGAAACTTGTTTTTGTAGGACCTATAGAAGAAAAGTTTGAAGAGGAAATAGATAACTATTTTAAGAGGTATGAATATCTTAAGAAAAAAGTAATATTTAAAGGACCAATATATGATAGAAAAGAACTTTATAATGAATACAGGAAGGCTAAAATATTTTGCCTTACTTCTAAATTTGAAAGTGTCGGAATAGCACTTATTGAAGCTGGAGCTATGGGTGATGTTATTATTTCTACTAATGTAGGTATAGCAGATGAAATTGTAAATGGTGATAATGGAATTTTAATAGAAGTAGGTGACATTTCAGCACTTACTGACGGCATTAATAAATTAATTGAAAGCAAAAATTTATCTCAGGCATCTTATGCAACAGAAAAGTTTTGTAGGGAGAATTATGATTGGGACATTATAGTTAAAAAACTTCACAGCAAAATAATAGATATAAAGGAAAATGATATATATGAATGAACCTAAAGTTTTTATTATAATACTAAATTATAATACAATTAATGATACTTTAGAATGTATCAAAAGCTTAAAAAATATACATTATAGTAATTATGAGATAGTAGTTGTAGATAATTCGGAAGCTATAGATTGCTACAATTCGCTTAAGCTTAAGTTTAGTGAATACAAAATAATAAGAGCTGATCAAAACCTTGGATATGCCAATGGAAACAACATAGGGATAAAATATGCTTTAGATAATGGAGCAGATTACATATGTGTTTTAAACAATGATGTAGTTGTAGAGGAAGATTTTTTGTCTAAAATAGTTAAGGTGCTAAATGCAAATAAATGTGTGGGAATTGCAGGACCATGCATATGCGAATATAAGGATAAAAGTAAAGTACAGTGTGCAGGTGCTAATATAAGTTTGTATACAGGTCTTACTAAACGCATAGGTATGGGAGTGACCTATGATAATTCAAATAAGGGAAATAGCACTGTTGATTTTCTTGGAGGAGCCTGCTTTGTATGTAAAAGAGAGGTTTTTGAGAAAATAGGTTTAATACCTGAAAATTATTTTTTGTTTTTTGAAGAAACAGAATTTTGTATTAGAGCACAAAAAAATGGATACAAGTTGTTATGTGTATATGAAAGTAAGGTTTATCATAAAGGTTCAGCTACAATTTCTAAGTTTGGTGGGCTTAGTTATTATTTTCTAAATAGAAATAGAGTTGTTTTTATAAAAAGAAATTCTAATGCAATTCAAAAGCTTGTGTTTTCAATTTATATTTTTATTGAAGCAATTGGAAGAATTATAATAAGAAAAGAACCTAAGCAGCTTATAAAGAACTTAATTTGTGGGTTTAAAGCGGACATAAATTTGGTTGATTTGAAGGAAATAAGCTATTTTATTAAATGAATAGGCTATGGTTTAAATAAGTATAAAAGGGAGCATTTATTTATAACAAAACCAATGAATAAAAACCTAGTTTTTGAACACTCTATATGTAAGGAGTGTGATTTTTTATGGATTTTTATGAAGTTATAAAAAAGAGAACTAGTATAAAAAAATTTAAAAATACGCCAATTCCTGATGGAAAATTAAATAATATAATAAACGCGGCTATGATGTCTCCTTCATGGAAAAATAAAACTTCATATAGCTTTATAATAGTAGATGATGAGCAAAAGAAAAATGAGATAGCTGAATGTGTTTTAAATGACACTGGTGAAGCAGCAGAAGCTTTAAAAGAGGCTCCGATAGTTGCGGTTGTTGTTGGTGATCCAGAGGATTCTGGAAAAATAAATGGAAAAGAGTATTATCTAGTGGATAGCGCAATAGCTATGGAACATTTTATACTTGCAGCGGCAAACGAAGGATATGGAACTTGCTGGATAGCTTCACTAGATGAAAATAAGGTGAAAACTTCACTTAGGATACCAGAAAAGTATTCTGTTGTAGCAGTAACACCAGTTGGTGAGTTTGCAGAATCAAAATCTCACAATGAACCTAAGGACTTACGTGACCATGTCTATAAAAATTATTGGAGTATGGATTATAGTGACAAAAAGCATTTTGCTATAACTAGATAATAAATTATCATTATATAATTTAGAAAGAATCTAATTAAATTCAAGAGCTGATAAAGTTCTCTTGAATTTAGTTGAGTTGGTTTCGCTGGAAACATATCTAAGTTTCAGAGGTTCAATGCTTTCTGAAATCTTATTTAGAATATGCTAAAACCATTATGTTTTGCTAAGTTGATTAATGAATTTATTGATTGTATAATAAATTTATTGAAATTACAAAACAGTGATTTAGCACTAAAAGAAAGGAAGAAAATAAAATGATGCAAAACTTAACAGTTGAAGAGTTTTTAAGTAAGCTTGCATCTGCAGCACCAGCACCAGGAGGTGGTGGCGGTGCTGCACTTGTGTCAGCTATTTCGGCTGCGTTAAATAGCATGGTATTTAATCTTACAGTAGGAAAAAAAGCATATGAGAATTATTCAGATGAAATTAAAGAACTCATAAAGCGTAGTTTAGAGGAGTCGAACGAACTTATAAAATTTTTTACATTGTATATTGATAAAGATGCGGAAGCTTTTTTAAAACTTATGAATTCTTATAAATTACCTAAAGAAAATGAAGAACAAAAAATTGCAAGAAAACTAGCCATAGAAAACTGTACTAAAGAGGCAGCTAAAATTCCAATGATAGTAGCGGAAAATGTTTATAAATTGTATCCTATAATATGGACTGCATGTAATTATGGAAATAAAAATTTAATATCTGATGCGGGTGTTGCAGCAGTCTTGGTACAAGCTTCTCTGGAAAGCTGTATTCTTAATGTTAAAGTTAATTTAAACTATATAAAAGATGAGAAGCTAAAACATGATATGGATAAAAAATGCATGGATTTAAGTGCTAAGGGCGAGGAATGGAAGAGTAAAATTATGAGATTTATATATGAAAGTATTTAAGTTCACATTTTTAGGATGGAGGCAATATGCAGCAAAATTTTGTGAGTGAAATTTATAAATTGTATGATACAATTGAAAATTCCAATAACCTTGAAGATAAGCTTTTAAAAATAAATACTGTAAGACAAAAATATAGCATAGATGATGAATTTTCAAATATTTACTATGAATATATATCATTAAATAGAGAAAAAGGGGTTGTATACACGCCTCCCCAAATTGCAGAATATATAGTTAAAAATACTATAAAATATGAAGATATAATAGAGAATCCGTTCATAAAAATAGTTGATCCCGCGTGTGGAAGTGGTAATATCATACTTCCAGCTTTTAAATATTTAAGAGAAATTTATAGACAAAATTTACATGAGATAAACAAAAAAAACAACTTAAGCTTAGATGAGGCAAACTTAAATTATCACATAGTTAAAAATAATTTATTTGGCTTTGATATAGATGAAACGGCAATAAAGATACTAGTTTTAGACTTGTTTTGTGAGTCATTATGTTTTACAAATAACTTTTTTAAGAAAAGACTTTTTTGATTGAGAAAATAGATGATAAATACGACATATTTTTAAGCAATCCACCTTATATTGGACTTAAAGCTATGGATAAAGATTATTCTTTAAGTTTAAAAAGGTTGTACTGTACATATAAGGATAAGGGAGATATATCTTATTGCTTTTTTCAAAAGTCCATAGAATCTATTAAAGAAAATGGAAAATTAGGATTTATAACTTCTAGGTATTTTTTAGAGGCCTTAAGCGGTGAAAAGCTAAGAAAAATTTTAAAACAGTTTTCTTCTATATATAAAATTGTAGATTTCTATGGCATAAGACCATTCAAAAATGTCGGAATAGATCCAATAATGATTTTTTTAATGAAAAAAAATGTTCGAGTAATAATTATATAAAGGTAATAAAACCTTGTTATGTTAAGGGTAATAATAAGAAGCATTTTTATGATTCTATTTTTTCGAATGGTACAAACAACATAAATGAATTTTTAGTAAAACAATCTTCTCTCGATGATAGCGGGTGGATACTTATAAATGATGATGAAAAGAATATAATAAGGAAAATCGAGCAAGGCAGCTGCAGTAGACTATATGACATATGTGATAGCTTTCAGGGAGTAATAACTGGTTGTGACAAGGCATTTATAGTTGATAATGAAACCATAGAAAATGAGTATATAGAAAGAGAACTTATTAGACGGTGGATTAAAAGCAAGGTTATAAGAAAAAATTATGTAGAAGCTGAGAATAAATATATTATATATACTGATGGAATTAAAAATATAGAAGCATATCCTAATGCATTAAAGCATTTAAGTAATTTTAAGGAAAAATTATTACTGAGAAGAGAATGCATAAAAGGAATAAGAAATTGGTATGAACTTCAATGGGGAAGAAATAGAGGTATATTTGAAAACGAAAAAATAGTTTTCCCATTTAAATCTTCAAGTAATAGATTTGCACTTGATTATGGAAGTTATTTTAGTGCAGATATATACTCACTTATACTAAAAGATAAAATTCATTTTACTTATGACTATTTATTATATATACTAAATAGTAAGGTATATGAATTTTATTTCAAGACATTTGCTAAAAAACTTGGAAATGATTTGTATGAATATTACCCAAATACAATTATGAAATTATATATACCAGCTATGAGTAATTTTAATGGTAATTATACGGAAGAAAATATGTATAAAGTGTTTAACTTTACAGAGACTGAAGTGCATATAATTGAAAACGGCGTTAATAAAGAATAAATTAGTAAAATAAGATTTATTAACAGCATGGTTTAACTGTAATCATGCTGTTTTATGTTGTATTTTGGAAATTTTATAAGTAAACTTAAAAATATAATTATTTTAGTGAATATTATATATGCAATGTGTCAATAATTGAAATATAAAACATTTATAATAAATAAAGGAAAACATAATGAATTGCAGAATACATATAAAGAATAAATTTTGAGGGGATGCTTTATATGAATTTGGAATTTGAAATTAAAAATGATAAGCTAATAATAGCTATTATAGGTGAATTAGACCATCATAGTTCTGATGAAGTTAGAAATAAAATAGACGATAGGATAGAAAGAGGAGGATGCAAAAAAGTAATTTTAGATTTTTCAAATGTTACTTTTATGGACAGCTCTGGAATTGGAGTTATTATAGGTAGATATAAAAAGTTGAAATTGCTTAATTCTAACTTATGCATTGCAAATGTCAATAAGTCTATAAAGAAAGTCTTCGAACTATCAGGTATATACAAAATAATAGAAGTTTATAGCAGTCTTAAAGAAGCTGTTGAAAGTTTTTAATGGGGGGATTTTAATGTCTAATAATAAAATGAAGCTAGAATTTTTAGCTAAATCTGAAAATGAAGGTTTTGCAAGAGTTACGGTAGCAGCATTTGTATCTCAACTTGATCCAACGATTGATGAAATTGAAGATGTTAAAACTGCTGTATCAGAAGCTGTTACTAATGCTATTATTCATGGTTATGAAGGCAATGAAGAAGGAATAGTACAAATCATGGCATCTATAGATGGTAACGAGTTTACAGTTGAGATTATAGATAAAGGTATAGGAATTGCTGACATAGAAAAAGCTAGAGAACCATTGTATACATCTAGACCTGACTTAGAAAGGTCTGGAATGGGCTTCACTATTATGGAAAGTTTTATGGATAATATTAAGGTGGAATCTGAATATAAAAATGGTACAAAGGTCTCAATGAAAAAAATATTCTATTCAGTTAAAAAATAAAAGTAGTTACTTAACTGCCATTATGGCTAGGAGGAGGGAAAAAGCGGGAAATCCGTAATTTATGGAAAGTGAAAATGTTCTCAAGAAGGAAGAATATAACTACGATGATAATAGAAAGCTAATAAAATATGCAAAAGAAGGAAGTAAAGAAGCTTTAGATAAATTAATAAAAAATAATCTTCCACTTGTTTCGGCGATAAGCAGAAAATTCTTAAATAGAGGGTATGAATACGATGATATATTTCAAATAGGATGTATGGGACTTGTAAAAGCTGTAAATAATTTTGAAAGTAAATACAATGTTAAGTTTTCAACTTATGCAGTTCCAATGATTATGGGTGAGATTAAAAGGTTTTTAAGAGATGATGGGCTAATTAAGGTTAGTAGAAGTGTAAAGAATACAGCAAGAAAACTGCATTATGATAGAGAAAAATTAGTTAAGAAATTGAACAGAGAACCTACTATAGAAGAATTGTCCGAATTTTCAGGAATAAATACTGAAGAAATTGTTTTCGCTACAGAGTCTACAGTAAATACTCAATATTTATATGATGTAGTACATCAAGATGATGGTTCTCCAGTGCTTTTAATTGATAAAATAAGTAAAACTGTAGATGAAGATACAGAGGTTATAGATAAAATAGTCTTAAAAGAGGCTATAAATAATTTGGATCCTAAATCCCGCCAAATAATAATATTAAGATATTTTAAGGATAAAACACAGATACAGGTCGCAAAGATGCTTGGCATAAGTCAAGTCCAGGTTTCAAGAATTGAGAAAAGAGTATTAAAATTAATGAAAGAAAAATTAATTAAGTAGATGCACTTAAAAAAGTGTGTCTTTTTTTGTATATATAGACAGCTTGAAATATGGAAATTGCATATGTCAAGTGTATTTTTATAAATTAGAATTTGTAACAGTGCACAATTCACAGTTAAGGACTTAAAATTTATAATTTTCAAGTTTTACGTTTTCTATCTATATTTATAAAAAGTCATGTATGGATAAAATTATTATACGCATAATAAAGTTAAGCTATTAATAAAAAATTTATTAAGTAAATTTAAGGAGTGAAGCTTATGAAAGTGAGCGAGGAAAAGGTAAAAAAAGACTTTAAAACTTTATCTCAAAATTCAAAACCTAAGCCTAAAATTGTGAAAAATTGCATTAATGCCTTTATAATCGGGGGATTAATATGTGATGTTGGTCAATTTATTTCTAATATTTTTATGAGGTTTGGTTTACCCAAGGAAATGGGTGCAAATTATACAACGATAGCAATGGTTTTTATTGGCGCTTTTTTAACTGGTATAGGAGTATATGATAAAATAGCTAATGTTGCGGGAGCAGGAAGCATTGTACCTATAACTGGTTTTGCAAATTCTGTTGTAGCGCCTGCAATTGAATTTAAAAAAGAAGGATTTGTGTTTGGAGTTGCAGCCAAAATGTTTACCATAGCAGGTCCAGTTCTTGTCTATGGAATAGGTTCTTCTGTCATCGTAGGAATATTATATTATTTTTTGTAAGGTAGGTGATTGAAGCATGAGTAAAAGAGTAGGAAGTCAAACAGTTAGGTTTGATACGAAGCCTAAAATAATAAAAACTGTGTCTATAGTAGGGCCTAAAGAAGGTGATGGACCGCTTAAGGATTATTTTGATATTATACTTAATGATGATATGAATGGTGAAAAGAGTTTTGAAAAAGCTGAAAGTAGTATGGTATATAATGTTATAACCGAAGTTATAAAAAGGGCAAAGCTTACAGAAAAGGATATAGACTTTTTTATTTGCAGGAGATCTTTTAAATCAATTATCTTCTTCAAATTTCGCTGCAAGAGAACTTGAAATACCTTTTTACGGACTTTATGGCGCATGCTCTACTATGACAGAATCACTTGGCATAGCAGCAATGGCAATAGAAGGTGAGTTCGCGGATCATGTTATTGCAGCAACCTCATCTCATTTTTCTTCATCTGAAAGACAATTTAGATATCCTCTTGAATTTGGTTCTCAAAGAAAGCCAAATTCCCAATGGACAGTAACAGGAGCGGGAGCTATGCTGCTTAGTAAAAATGGGAATTTTCCATGCGTTACTTATGCAACAACAGGAAAAGTAAAAGATTATGGTGTAAGCAGTCCAGATAGTATGGGAGAGGCTATGGCACCAGCAGCAGTTGATACGATAAAACAGCATTTTAAGGATACAGGAAGAAAACCATCATACTATGATCTTATTGCTACAGGAGATCTTGGTAAGGTTGGAAGACAAATAACTCAGGAACTTTTGAAAAAGGAATATGGCTATGATATAAGCAGTATTTACATGGATTGTGGTGAGAAAATTTATGATTGTGAAAAGCAAAATACAAATTCAGGAGGAAGCGGTTGTGGTTGTTCAGCAGTTGTAGATTGCGGGTATATATATAAAAATATGCTTAAAGGTAAATATAAAAAAGTACTTTTAATTTCTACAGGAGCTTTGATGAGTACAACATCAAACCTTCAAGGAGAATCAATACCAGGAATTGCTCATGCTGTTTCCATAGAATTCGGAGGTGCTACAAATGACTGATTACATAATGTCTTTTTTAGTAGGGGGCGCAATGTGCTTAATTGTTCAAATAATAATAGATAAAACCTCAATTACCCCAGGAATAATTCTTGTGAGTCTTGTGACCTTAGGAGTAATACTTGGCGCTTTTAATGTATACGATTTTTTAATTAAATACGGAAAAGCAGGTGCCACAGTACCGCTGCCTGGATTTGGAAATGCACTTGCAAAATCTGCTATAAAGGAAGTAAAATCAAGTGGACTTATAGGTGCATTTACGGGCGGAATAAAAGGAACAGCTGGAGGAATAACCGCATCGATATTTTTTGGATATATCATGGCTTTAATATTTAATTCAAAGACGAAGGGATGAAGCGCAATTGAATAGAAAGGTCATAATTGTAACAGATGGTGATTCAATAGCTCAAAAGGTTATTGAAAGAGCAGCTGCTAAAACAGGATGTAGAACCTTATCTATATCAAGCGGAAATCCTACAAAAATTACAGGTAATGAAATGGTAAGACTTATTGAATGTGTAAAGAATGACCCCGTAATAGTTATGGCAGATGATAGAGGAGACACAGGAAGGGGCAATGGCGAAAAAGTTATAGACTATTTGATTAAAAGCAGAGAAATTGATGTGATGGGAATAATAGCCGTTGCTTCTAACACGAAAAACGCCAGTGGTATAAAAGTAAATTGTTCAATTAATAGAGATGGTAAGATATCTGAAAACTCTGTAGATAAACATGGAAATATAACTATGTCAAAGGTACTAATAGGAGATACAGTTAACACTATAAATCCTTCAAGTGTTAATTATGTGATTGGAGTAGGAGATCCAGGAAAAATGAGGTGCAACGATGATATAGAAAGTGAATGTTTTATTTTAACTAAAGCTATAAATATAATTATAAGTAAATATGACAATAGAAAAAATAAAATATTTAATTAATTATAAAAATACATCTAGAATGAAGAGTTTATTGTATTATCTTCATCCTAGATGTATTTTTAATGTTTAATTTGATTATTTGAGGTGTCATTACCTGTATTGTCATCATTTGAAGAATTGTTACCACTATTATTTGTGCTGTTAGAAGGATTAGTGTTATTTCCAGGTGCAGTAGTATTACTATCACCATTTGTGTTAGACGGTACGTTATTATTGTTTTGAGGTAAAGTTGAGTTTTGATTATTATTATTATTAACAGTTGGTGCGCTTTCATTATTAGTATTGTTTTGTTTCTGGGTAGCAGTATCATCTGGTGTTAAGTTTGAAGGTTGAGTACCGTCAATAAACACATCGTTGCCTACCTGTGAAACACCACTAGGCATAACTATATCTTTAATTGGTTTGCCTTTATTAGCGATGGCCATTATTTGTCCCCAAATACCAGCCACATCGTTACTATAAACATTAGGTGAAGAATTATCATCATTTCCAACCCATACTGCTGCAGAATAATATGGTGTAAGTCCGCAAAACCATATTATTCTGAAATCTGTAGTTGAACCTGTTTTACCGCCTGCTGGCATATCCCCAAGTTCAGCTCTAGCATTAGTACCCGTTCCATTATCGCTCATTGGAGCTCCAAGCAGATTATACATAACATAAGCAGCCTGTGGTGAAATAACCTTACGTGTTGAATAATTGCTTTGAAGAAGAATATTTCCTTTTTTATCAACAACCTTTGTATAAAGTCTTGGAGTACTATATAGACCATTATTTCCAAATACACCATAGGCAGCGGCCATAGTAAGTGTATTTGTACCATGGATTTCACCTAAAGACATAGCAGCTATACTTGATTTATCCGTCTGGTTAAGACTTAAACCAAATTTTTCAGCGTAAGCAGCTCCGTTATCAAGACCTATCTTATCTTCTAATTTAACTGCAACTAAATTAGAAGATATTTTTAATGCATCTCTTATAGTCATTGGTGCATTTGTTGGTGTCTCTACATCAGTAGGATTATAGCCTCCATACTTTTTTTGTAATTCCTCTGAAAGAGGAGAATCAGCTACGGTAGATTGAGCTGTTGCAATTTTAAGATCGATAGCAGGAGCATAAACAGTAAGTGGTTTAATGCTGGAACCTGTCGGTTTTAAATAGTTATTTGAATAAGCTCTGTTATAAGAAGTAGGAGGTTGCTCGCCTCTTCCACCTACCATTGCTTTTACTTCTCCAGTACGATAGTCATAAACAACAGCAGAGGCTTCAGGCTGAATTATTCCATTTTTATCTGCTTTGGATTTCCAACGTAAATAACTTGTATTATTAAGTGTATCTCGAACAGAATTTTCTAAATTAGTATCCATAGTAGTATATATCTTAAGATTCCCATCACGAAGTAGGCTATCCACCTCTTCATCTGTATAGTGATATTGTGATTTTAAATCTTTTTTGACCTCATTAACTGCAGGAAGTGAAAACCATTCATAAGTATATTTATTAGATATTTTTTGAGCAGCTAAGTTTAATTTATTATTATTCAAATCGTTTAATGCATTTTGATATTGAGAATTGGTTATGTAATTATTGTCTTTCATTTTAAATAACACAAGTTTGGTTCTATTTAAATATATGTTATGATTTTTAGCTGCAGTAGGTGAAAAAGGATAATATGCAGATGGACTTTGTGCTAAACCTGCAATAAAGGCACATTCTATCAGATTCAAATCTTTAGCGTCCTTACTAAAGTATTGTTCTGCAGCTGCTTCTACTCCATTAGCTTGACCACCTAAAAATATAGTATTCATATAAGCTTCTAATATTTGCTTTTTTGTTAAGACCTTTTCAAGCTTTAAAGAAAGGTAAGCCTCTTGAATTTTTCTCTTTAAGGATAACCTATTTTCAAGCGATGAAGTAAGAAACATCCTACTTTTTATAAGCTGTTGAGTTATTGTGGATGCACCTTGAATGTTATTTTGTTTGTGAACTTTTGATTTAATATCATTATAAAATGCGCCTGCAATTCTTTTTAAATCTATACCCTTATGTTTATAAAATCTTTCGTCCTCTATGCTGACAAAGGCATTTGCCAAATTACTTGGTATTTCATTCATTGAAATGACAAATCTTTTTTGACTTGTTATTACTGTATCCATTTCATTTCCTTTATCGTCATATAATTCAGAAGGTTGGTCAAGATTTAATATAGTTCCATCAACATCTAAGGCTGGGGCTGCTTTAATTGTTGCAAAAGCAAATCCAGCAGTTGCTACAGAAGTTAATAGAAGTATAAAAAACAATAAAAGAAGTATAGTTTTTAAAATCCTAAAACGCTTTTTTTTATTTTTTGATTTTATATTCCCTGTTTTTTTTGTTTTAACATTTCCGGACATAAATTTCCTCCTTATGTAATCACTATGTTGAATAATTATAGCATATAATAAAGAATTAATAAATCCATATTTATACATAATCTACATAAAATCCTATTATAATAATAATAAATTTGATTTATACATATTATTATAATGTAAAAAACAATAGGTTTAAAGTAGATTGTAAATTAGAATTTTAGAAGGTGATAAATATTAATAATAAGAAAAAATAAAATATGGATATTAATAATATTTACATTTATACTAATAATATTCAATATATTCCTATATGCTCTTGATAAAGTAGTGACCCCTACTGTATTGGCAGCTGGTGACATTGAGATACGTGAGAAAGTAATTTCAATTATAAATGAAGTTTTAATAAGTAATTATAGTAATAATTTAAATTATGATGATATAATTAAAGTAGAAAAAGATGATTATGGAAACATTTCTCTTATTAGAGCAAATACTCTTAAAATGAATAAGGTTGCTTGCGATGTTTCTCTAGATATCCAAAACAATATAAAAAGAATGGGTGAATTAGGGGTAAAACTTCCGATAAGCTATATTTTTAAAAATAATTTGTTTTCATATTTTGGACCTAAGGTCACTATAAAAATGGAGCCTATAGGCAATATTGAAACTAGGTATAGGTCAGTATTTGAAAGTGCTGGAATTAACCAAACAAAGCTTAGTATATATGTAAATGTTAGAACTAAGGTGAGAATTATTATTCCAACTGATTATAATGATATAGAGATTAAAAATCAAATACCAATATCTGAAACTGTAATTGTTGGAAAAGTGCCGGATTCTGCGTTTCAACTTGACTTAAAAGATGCAGGGTTTAAGCTTCCAGAAAAGGATAAGTAAGATGTTTACAATAATGAGTTTCTAGTATACAATTATATGGAATTTACAAAGCCATAAAATATTGATGAAAAGAGGTTAATGTTATGGTATTAGGAAATAGTGAAGGAGTTAGAACTTCTATTTTAAAGGAGCTTGAAAAGATATATGATATGGAGGTTCCAAAATCAAATATTATAACCTTTGAGATTATAAAGTTAATGAGTGAAATTTCTAATTTTATTGATAGAGAAATAAGTGTAGCAATAAATAGAAAGGGAAAGGTAGTAAGTGTTTCTATTGGTGACAGTACTACTGTTGAAATGCCATTAGTGGATGTTAGAGATAAAAAACTCTCTGGCATAAAAGTGATACATACGCACCCCAATGGTAATCCTAAACTTCTGCTGTAGATATGTCAGCATTATTAAAATTAAGATTAGACTGCATAGTTTCAATAGGAGTCTTAGATAGAAATATAACTGGCTTCTGCTTGGGATTTTGCAGTATTGAAAATGATATATTGACTTCAGAAGAAATAGGGCCTATAAAATTAGAAGAAATTCTTGAATTTAATTATCTGAATAAGGTTGATTATTTAGAAGATGCACTAAAGAAAATAGACGAAGTAAAGGAAGAAAATGTTGAAAGAGCTATACTTGTAGGTGTAGATAGCGAAGAAAGTATTAAAGAATTATCTGAGCTTGCAAAATCTTGTAATGTAGAGCCTGTTGCTAATGTTATGCAGAAAAGAGATAAGATTGATAGTGCATACTATATAGGAAAAGGAAAAGTTGATGAAATAGCTCTTTTGAGGCAGGTTAAAAGGGCTAATGTAGTTATATTCGATGATGAGCTTTCAGGGTCACAGGTGAGAAATTTAGAGGAGAATATAGGAGTAAAGGTAATAGATAGAACTACTTTAATATTGGATATATTTGCAAGAAGGGCTAAGAGCAAAGAAGCAAAAATACAGGTTGAGCTGGCACAATTAAAATATAGAATTCCTAGACTTCAGGGATTGGGAAGTGTACTTTCTAGAACTGGTGGAGGAATAGGAACAAGAGGACCTGGAGAAAAAAAATTAGAGACAGATAAAAGGCATATAAGGGAAAGGTTATATGACCTTGAAAAAGAACTTAAAAGAATTGGTAAAACAAGGGAAATTCAAAGAGAAAAAAGAAATTCGGGCAATTTACCTCAAGTATCACTTGTAGGATATACAAATGCGGGCAAGTCTACACTTAGAAATTTGATTTGCGAAATTGCAGCACCGAAGGAATATTCAAGCAAGGAAAGTGTTTTTGAAGCAAATATGCTATTTGCAACTTTAGATGTAACTACAAGAGCTATACGACTTAGAAATAATAGATTAGTAGCACTTACTGATACAGTTGGCTTTATAAGAAAACTTCCACATAGCCTTGTAGAATCTTTTAAATCTACACTTGAGGAAACTATATATGCTGATTTACTTATTCATGTTATAGATAGCTCGTCAGAGACAGCAATAGCCCAAATTAATGCAGTAAATAGTGTGCTTGAAGAGCTTGGGGCAATAAACAAAAATATGATCATTGCACTTAATAAAATAGATAAAGTTACAGATGAAAAAATAAACGAATTAAGAAGTTACTGTGCAGAATATGATGTTGTTGAAATTTCAGCTAAAGAAAAAATAAATATAAATGAATTATTGAGTGAAATTGAGGCTAAGATTTCAAGCAAAGCAAAGGAAGTAGAGTATTTAATTCCTTACGATAATCAGAAGCTTGTAGCATATATACATAAAAATTCTAATGTTGAAGTTGAAGAGTTTAAAGAAAATGGTACTTATCTAAAGGTAATAGTTGATGAGAAAACCTACAACAAGTGCAAAGAGTATATGATTGGTGATTTTTAAGGAGTGATTTGTGCTATGGAAAAAACTATTTTACAATATCAAAAAGCATATTTATCCACAATTGACAAACTGAAGTCAAATAAAAGTGTTCTTGCAGTAATGGTATTTGGAAGTATGATATCGGGAGATCTATGGGATGGGTCTGATATAGATTTTTTTGTAATAGTAGATGAAGAGCTTAAGGTTATAAAAAATATTTATACAGAAGAAAATGATATTTCAGTTCATATAAAACTTATAGGAAAAAGTAAATTTTTAATGCTCAATGAAAGTGACCTTAAAGGGGGGTTTTTCCATAGAATATTTGCTTCTTCAAAGCTTGTTTTTTCAAAGGATATGGAAATAACCGCAAGGTATGATAGTGGAAGATATTATCCTGACATTGATAGAAAAAAGTGGAACGTGGTTTATTTAGGAAAGGCTATTAAAAGTATGGATAATTGTAAAAAAAGCCTTATAAGTGGAAGTATATACACTGCTTATTGTGAAGTTTTTAAATGTATAGGTGAGTTTTCAAAACTCTATGTGAATTATTCCGGATATATGATAAATAATGATGCAGTAAGTATGCTTACAAATGCTGATGAAAAGTTTAAAAAGTGCATTGATGCACTATTGTTTGAAAAAGAAAATATAGAAGAAGCTATTAAAGGTACAATTAATTATATAGAAACAATGATTAATTCAAATATTAAGGAAATATCTGACATACTAATTGATTACATGAGAAAAAAAGATTGCTTTTTAAGTGAAGAGGATATAAATAGTGATCCTCTCTTTAAGGGATTTGATATAAATTCAGAAGAAATTTTAAATAAACTTTGGGAGCTTAACATAATAAAGAAAAAAAGCAGGGAATACAAATTGAAAAGCAATGTATGTTTGATAAATGAAAATGTGTATTATATATAGGTGAACTTATGGAAAAGTATAATATGAATTTTGAAGAAGAAATTCCAAAATATATTCAAATTTCAAGACATATAAAATCACTTATTGATAATGGAAAAATAAGAAATGAAGAAAGGCTTCCAACAATAAGAGTACTTGCAAAGGCGCTTAATGTGAACAACGATACTATAATAAGTGCATACAGAAAACTTAAAAATGAAGGATATGCATATATAAAAATGGGAAGTGGAACTTACGCTAAAACAAAAGATGCATATATAAAATTGAAAAAAGATTATTCTGATTTGTTTAAAAAAATGGATAAGAAAAAATCAGATATGTATATAGATTTTGCAGAGGAAAATCCATGTGGAGAATATTTCCCTATTCAAAACTTTAAAAGCGTGGTAAATGAGGTCTTAACAAGAGATGGGCTTAATGCGCTTGTTTATCAAGAGACATTAGGATATGAAGGACTTAGAAACAGTATAAGTAAATACCTATGGGATGGAGCAATTGATGAGGATAAAATAATTATAGTATCAGGGGCACAGCAGGGTATAGATATAATATCTAAAGCAATTGTCAATATAAATGATAATGTTGCTGTTGAGAAGCCTACTTATAGTGGAGCTTTATCTGTATTTAAATGGAGAAGAGCTAATATTTTTTTGAAATTGACTTAAATGATGATGGTATAGATCTAAATCAATTTGAAAAAATACTTAAAAAGAATTATATAAAGTGCTTTTATACCATGACTTATTTTCAAAATCCAACTGGTATATCTTATAGTACTGAAAAAAAGAAGGAAATACTAAAATTAGCAGATAAATATGATTTTTATATTATTGAGGATGATTATCTCTCAGAAATTCAATATAAAGATAATTTTGGATATGTAAGTTTTAAAAGTTTAGATACTAAAGATAGGGTAATATATATTAAAAGTTTTTCAAAAATATTTCTTCCAGGAATCAGAATAGGGTATTTAATAATGCCAGATTTGCTTGTAGAGCAGATAGAAAATTCAAAGATGACTACGGATATATCTACATCAAGTCTTATGCAAAGAGCTTTAGATTTATATATTAAAAATGGATACTGGAGAAGCTATATAAGCAAAATAAATAGTTTATTTAAAAACAGATACTACTATATGCATGATAAACTACAGAATATACTTGGGGACAAGGTAGAAGTTAATGACCCAGGTGGAGGTTTTACTTTTTATTTAAAGATAAACGATAAGATAAATTTAAATTGTACTGATTTGTTTTATAAATGCAGACAAGAAAAAGTTTTAATAACTCCAGGTGTATTTTTTTATAAAAATAATGATGATGGATTAAAGTATTTTAAAGTTGGATTTTCTAAAACTGATGAAGGTAAAATATTAAAAGGCATTAATGTAATAAATGATATTTTATAGTGGAGTGTAGATTAATATGAGTTATTTTACGATAATAAAAGAATCCTGCGTACAATTTGAAGAAAGAAAATCTATTTTTATTGGTCATGCAAAACGCGTTGAAACAGAAGAAGCGGCAAAAGAGTTTGTAAATAAAATAAAAAGTGAGCACAAGGACGCTACACATAACGTATATGCATATATAGTTGGAGAAAATATGCTTATACAAAAGTGTACTGATGATGGAGAGCCACAGGGCACAGCAGGGGTTCCAGTTTTAGATGTTATCAAGAAGAACGGTATAACAGATACAGCAATAGTCGTAACAAGATATTTTGGTGGAATACTTTTAGGAACGGGAGGACTTGTTAGAGCATATTCAAAAGGAGCCTCGGAAGCAGTAAATAATAGTGGAATAGTAGAAAGAGTTAAAGGTTCAGCAATTAACATAATTACAAGTTATGAACTTCTTGGAAAAATTCAATATCACTTTTCCATTAAGAATTGGCATATTGAAAATATAGAATATACAGATAAAGTTAAAATAGTATTTATTTGCGAAACCCAATATTTAGAAGCTATAAAAAGAGATTTACTAGAGCTTTGCTCTGGAAAATGTGAATTCAAAATTGAAGAAGAAAAATATTACTTTAAAGCAAAGAATAGATTGGTAATGGAATAATTGAACTTAAAACTATATTTGTGTTATAATATTAATCGTGACTGTGAATATGTTATACATATTTGTAATATATAGATGTGCGTTAGGAGGAAAAAAGTATGTCAGGACATTCAAAAGTGGCATAATATTCAAGCTAAAAAAAGGTAAGATCGATGCTAAAAGAGGAAAAATATTTACAAAATTAGGTAAGGAAATAGCTGTTGCCGTTAAAACAGGTGGAGCTAATCCTGACGGAAATTCAAAATTAAGAGATTGTATAGCTAAGGCTAAAGCAGCTAATATGCCTATGGATACAATAACAAAAGCAATAAAAAAAGGTTCAGGTGACATGGAAGGTGTAACTTATGAGGAAATAATGTATGAGGGATATGGACCAGCTGGAGTTGCTATACTTGTTAATGTTTTAACTGATAATAAAAATAGAAGTGCAAGTGATGTAAGGTGTTTATTCGATAGAATGGTGGAAACTTAGGAGCTAATGGCTGTGTTTCATGGATGTTTCAAAGAAAAGGTCAGATAGTAATGCAGAGGCAGGACGGTATGGACGAAGATGAGCTCATGATGAAAGTGTTAGAATTTGGAGCTGAAGATTTTGCAGCTGAAGAGGAAGTTTTTGTAATTACTACTTCTCAAGAAGATTTTTCAAGTGTAAGAGAAGCACTTGAAAAAGAAAATTTTGAGTTTGAATCTGCAGAAATAACTATGATACCTGATAACACAGTAAACTTATCAATGGAAGATGCAGAAAGAGTTCAAAAAATTAGTTGATAAACTTGAAGATAATGATGATGTTCAGGATGTTTGGCATAATGCTGAATTCCCTGATGATTTTGAAGAATAGTTTTTATAAAATAAAATTCTATTAAATGCTTTCATAAAATATATTCATACATATATTTTCTGAAAGTGTTTTTTTATTTACGAATGACGTTGTTTTAAATAAGTGTAAAAATAGCGCTTGTATAAAATAAAATCTTATAAATAAATGGGGGGATAAAAATGATAAAAAAATATAAATACCATATGTTTCTTATACTTGCTGCTTTGATATGGGGGTTTGCGTTTGCTTTTCAAAGAGTTGGCATGAAATATATAGAACCATTTGCTTATAATGGTATAAGATTTGGACTTGGAGCAATTTCATTATTGCCTATGATAATTTTTCAAGGCAAAAGCACTAATAAAGAAAAAGTTGCTAGTAGAAGCACTTACTTATTTATGGAATAATTGCGGGAATTTTGATTTTTGCTGGTTCATCTTTTCAGCAAGTAGGTTTAATACATACAGAAGCAGGAAAAGCTGGTTTTATTACAGATTTATATATAGTAATTGTTCCTATAATAGGAATAGCAATATCAAAAAGTAAAATAAAAATTAATTCTATAATAGGAGCTTTAGTTGCAGCTGTTGGTTTATATTTTTTGTGCGTAAATAAGAAATTCTCTGTATCTCAAAGCGACTTTTTTGGTATTTGCAAGTGCTTTTTTCTTTGCACTTCATATTTTGTTTATAGATTATGTATCCAAAAAGTAGATTCATTAAAACTTGCATTTCTTCAGTATTTTACTTGCTCATTTGTAAGTATAATAATTTCTTTTATTACGGAGAGAGTAAATGCTCAAAATATATTGAGCTCTTCAGTTCCAATTATATATGGCGGAGTTTTCTCTGTTGGCATAGCGTATACTTTACAAATTATAGGTCAAAAAGGTGTGGAACCAACTAGTGCATCAATTATACTTAGTCTTGAGTCTGTGTTTGCTGCTGTAGGTGGATTTCTAATTTTAGATGAAAGACTTGAGGATAAAGCTGCAGTAGGGTGCATATTAATGTTTTTAGGAATTATTATATCTCAAATAAAAATTAATTATACTGACGAGTCTAAAATTACAATAAATGATAATAAATGAAGTATATGTTAAATAATATGCTATAAGGTCAATTTAGTATGTAATTATAGAATTTTACATTTTAAAATATCAGTTGTAATATTTAGGTGATGTAATAAATTGTATAATTTAGATATGGAGGATTGTCTTATGGCTAATTTAGATTTTTTATGTGATTTTAAAGAAAACATTGTTGACCAGTACGAGAAATGTAAAGCGTATAAAGTAATATGCGAAAGTCAAAATTATAATCCTAAAGTAGATATTTCAGATGAGAGCAGTATAGAAAAAGTTCCATTTTTAGTTACGACTGTTTTTAAAAAATCTGCCAATATGTTTTATGATCTTTTAAGAATATCTCCTGATAAACTTGATAAATGGACAGTTTCAAGCAGCACTAGTGGAGATCCAAGTATAGTTGGTAGAAGGAATGAGGACATCAACAAGTTAAAGGAAGTATTTGCACTTGATAATGAAATACTTGATCCATATTGTGATTATAACTGTGTCTTTTATCCTACACCATATGATATGAAACACTATAAAAGTATAAGAATAATGGACAAGCCAACTGAATCCTATATAGGAAACATACTTGGTATACTTATGGATATGTTTGATTTCAAATACAAGCCAGTATTTTTACTTAAACCTTATGAGGAAGAGTTTAAAATTGATGTTGATGCTTTTGAAAATTTTATAAAAACACATGATGGCAAAAATGACCACCTCGCATTAAGGGGATCTACAATACTTATTTACAATGCAGTCCAATATCTTAAAAAATACATGAAGCCGGTAAAACTCGGAGCGAAAGCTTTAGTGCACACAGGAGGTGGTGGATGGGATGGAAAAAAAGGAAGTATATCTACCGGAAGTAAAATAGAAAGGTGGAGATTTGTAGAGGAAGTTTCAGAATTTTTAGGTATTCCACAGGAAAATTTTGTTGATACGTATTCCTTTACTGAAAATAGTTTCCCAATAACAGGTCATTATTCTCCTAAATTTAAAAGTTACCTTTTCCATATTCCTAAATGGGGAAGAGTTATTATAAGGGATGTAAAAACTTTAAAGCCACTTCATAATGTTCATGACAAGGGTCTATTACAAATGCTAAATGCTTACGGTACATCATCCTTTGCTGGTGCTTCTGTACTTGTAGATGATCTTGCAGAAATAGTTTCAAATGACAGATGCCCAGAATGCGGAAGAGAAGGGATGGTCATTAAAATACTTGGAAGAGTTAAAGGCTCTGAGGCAAAAGGCTGTGGTGCAACTCTTAATGTAGGGGGGGAATAAAAGTGAAAATTAATTATGAATGTGGTAGTGAAGTAGTAAGTAAAAATTTTAATGGCTTAAAATTAGAGTTAAATATGTCAAAGAAACAGGATGTTTTAAAAGAAATAGAAAGGCTTAATAAAAATAGGACAATGATTCATGAAACCGATACTGAGTCCACAATTGATTTACTTGATAAATGTGCGAAAAAGTGGCTTGATAGGGAATATTCAAGGAGAAGTGCAGAAATATTATCTAAAATAACTAATCAGAGTGTTCAACTTATAGAATATGAAATGCAAAACAACATGAGGATGCTGCTTAAAGAAAACATAGAAAAAACTATTGAAGAGGAATTAGGCGATTTAAACATAATGGATAAATGGATAAAAACCAGTTATGGGTATGCACATAGGCAGCCAAGAGGATTGATTTTTCACAATATATCTGGTAATGCATTTGTAGTTGTTATTATGAGCATTGCAATGGGTTTATTATCTAAAAGTGTAAACTTAGTTAAGGTATCAGGAGACGAACCTTATTTTTCATATGCATTTTATAAAAGTTTATGTGAAATTGATTCAACTGTAAAAGATAGACTTTCAATTGTTTATTTCGATAGTAAAGAAGAAAATATATACGAAAATATAGTAAGTAAAAGCGATTGTGTCATACATTGGGGTGGAGAAAGATCAAGTGAAATAATGGCAAATTTATGCTCGAAATATAATAAACACATAATAATGCATGGCGCTAAAATTAGTTTTGAGGTCATTGATAGAGCAGAGGATATATTAAAATGCACTAACGCTATTGCTAAAGATATTGTATGTTGGGAGCAAAAGGCGTGCTTATCTCCTAGAATAGTATTTGTAAATGAAAATATAAACTTAGAGGAATTTTCACAGAAGCTTTCAGATAATTTAAGAGAAATGACAAACACTGTGCCAAAGCTATACTTAAATGCTTGGAATTCTATTAAGACAATTCAAGATAGACAATACTGTATGATTAAACATAGCTTAAGGGAAGATAATGCAAAATTATATTCATCCTACAATGCTGATTACACTGTAATATTGACTAAGGATATGCCCGATAAAGAAGATATAAATAGATGCTTTTATAGATTTGTTTTTGTATGTCCATACTCGAATGATAATGAAGTGTATAAATATGTAAAAGAAAACATTGCAGATTATCTTCAAACTATGGGGTATAGTGGAGATAATCAAGAATTTATTGAAAAAATGACTTTGCTTGGTGTTAGTGCAGTTACTAGACCTGGATATATGACATTGCACTATCCTGGAACATCTCATGATGGTATTCATAATCTTTATGATATGACCTTACTAGTAAGTAGGCAAGTTTAATTATGGATGAGCAACTTGGAATTTTAAAATTATAAATTCCAAGTTGTACATCTATAGAAAAAGTGTGAACTTTATTTTACATAAAATATATTGTGTTGCAATTTTATATATAGTTGATATATAATATACACCAGAGTGCAATGTTTCACTATATAGATAAAGCTATTTAGAATGTTATTTATAAAAATATATTGATGATGAATAAAAATAAAAAAATGTCAATACTATCCAATAAAGAGGAGGGATAGTATGACATTACGTAAAAAATTGCAATTGTATGTATAATTTTATTTGTTGTTTTTTCTACTTTTTTTTTTGTGTCGGATATAGAAATAATATAGCTCAAAAGTTGTCATATGGAAAAGGTAAAATAGGAAATATTATAAGTGAAATAACAGGTAAAAAGCAAGTTAAAAAGTCAAAGTATGTTTCAACTGGAAATAGTAATAAAGGCGTTGGTGATTCATTTGTAATATTAAAGGAAGAGTTTAATGTTACATTTAATCCTAATGATGAAACAAAAAATAGTGTCTTAAAATTTAGTGAAGAGACGAATGCTAAGCATGAAAACAAACAAAATATGTCCAGAGAAGAACTTGCTGATAGTTATGAAAAACAGGGATATACTGTAATATGGGACAATGATAGGAAAGTTGAAGTTATAAAAAATAATTATATAAATAATCCTGAAGTTGATGGGGTTTTTGTATTGATGCCAAGTAAAAATGATAATCTTATACATGTATATAAGGTAGATAGTGGTGGCAAACTTCAGGATACTAATGTTGTTGCATATAAAAAGGTAAGTGATTTAAAAGCAGAAACTATTTTGCAGCTTAAAAAAGGCTTATTGGTTTTTGGATCTAAAAATGATGCTAAAAAACTTGCAGGCTATGATTAGTCTGTAGGTTTTCTTTTGCTATTGCATTACATAAGCATGAATTTTCGCAGGATTGTTTTTTAGTTCATGTAAAAAGGATGTGTTGAACGTGTACGAATATATAAAAGGAAAATTTGTAGGTATAAATAAAGATTACATAATTGTAGAAAATAACGGAATAGGGTATAAAATATTTACGTCGGGCAATACTATGGCTAATATGCCAAAAATTGGTGAGGATACACTTATTTATCTTATGCAAATAGTGAGGGAAGATTTTATAGGTCTTTATGGATTTGTGACGGAGTCAGAGCTTGAAATGTTTAATAAACTTATAACTATAAATGGAGTTGGAGCAAAAGCATCATTATCGCTTTTATCAATATGTAGTGTTGATAAGCTTAAATATTCAATTATAATGAAGGATGAAAAGATGCTTGTTAAAGCTCCCGGTATAGGCAAGAAGATGGCACAAAGAATAATTCTTGAGTTGAAAGATAAAATAAGTTCACAGGAAATGGATATAGAGAACTTGGATAAAGATAATGAAAATTACAATAGCGAAGAATTTGATAAGAATAAGAAAATTTCGGATGCCAAACTTGCACTTATTTCACTGGGATATTCTGAAAAAGAGGCGGATAAAGCTGTTAATATGGTGGACAAGAATGAAAGTATAGAAAATATTATTAAAGGCTGTTTGAAATTTCTAATGAATTGATGGTGATTAATTATGGAAGATAGAATTCTGACAGCATTAAATTTGGGTGAAGATTCTTCTGAACATAGTTTAAGACCTCAAAATTTAGAAGAATACATAGGTCAGGATAAAGTAAAAGAAAAAATGAATATATTTGTCACAGCTGCAAGAAAAAGAAAAGAGGCATTAGACCATGTTTTGTTGTATGGTCCACCTGGTCTTGGAAAGACAACCTTAGCTAATATAATAGCCAGAGAAATGGGAGGAAATCTTAAAATTACGTCAGGACCTGCTATTGAAAGAGCTGGAGATTTAGCGGCAATACTTACAGGTCTTTCTGAATTTGATGTGCTTTTTATAGATGAAATACATAGGCTTAATAGAAGTGTTGAGGAAATACTTTATCCAGCAATGGAGGATTATGCTCTTGATATAATACTAGGAAAAGGTGCTGCTGCTAAATCAATAAGATTAGACTTGCCTAAATTTACATTAATAGGAGCTACTACTAGGGTTGGACTTTTAACATCTCCTTTAAGAGACAGGTTTGGAGTATTATGTCCTATGGAGTTCTATACCAGTGAAGAACTTAAGGAGATTATAATGAGATCTTCTTCAATTTTAAATATTGAAATTAAGGAAGAAGCTGCTTATGAGATATCAAGACGTTCAAGAGGAACGCCTAGAATAGCAAATAGGCTTTTAAAAAGAGTAAGGGATTACTCTGAGGTTAAAGGTAAAGGTATTATAGATTTGGAATCTTCAAAAAAGGCTCTTGAACTTTTAGAGGTTGATAAAGAAGGCTTTGATAGTATTGATAATAAGATAATTGAAGCAGTAGTAGATAATTTTAATGGAGGACCTGTTGGCATAGAAACCCTAGCTTATTTTATAGGTGAAGAACTGGATACAATTGAAGATGTATATGAACCATATCTTTTGCAGAAGGGGTTTATTGTTAGAACTCCTAGAGGAAGGGTTGCAACTGAAAAGGCATATAAACATTTAAATAAACCTTATATAAAGAATATTGATGGAAGACAATGTTCAGTATTTGATAAAGAAAAAAATTAATATTAATAAACCACTTCAACTATCAAAATTTAAGTACCTAAAATGCCTTAATGCGTGGCATCTTGGTACAATTAAATTTTAAGTTTCAGGGGGTTTATCTTTACATATGAATGAAAGGAAGTTTGAACTTTGGAATTAAAGGATTTTGATTATTATTTACCAAAGGAGTTAATTGCCCAGCATCCATCAAGTGTAAGAGATGAATGTAGGCTTATGGTACTTGATAAAAAAACAGGAGAGATTGAACATAAAATTTTTAAGGATATAATAGACTATTTGAATCCAGGAGATTGCATGGTATTAAATGATACTAGGGTTATGCCAGCAAGATTAATAGGCTCTAAAAAGGAAACAGGTGGGAGAATCGAATTTTTTGCTTCTTAAAAGGCTTGAAGGAGATAATTGGGAAACACTTGTTAAACCTGGTAGAAGAGCAAAGGTAGGAACGGTTTTCACATTTGGAGATGGAAGTTTAGAAGCTGAGGTAAAAAAAATAAGTGATGATGGAAATAGAGTTATAGAATTTCATTATGAAGGAATTTTTGAGGAAATTCTTGATAGACTTGGTGAAATGCCACTTCCACCATATATAACTGAAAAATTAGAGGATAAAGAACAGTATCAAACAGTTTATTCTAAAAATGAAGGCTCAGCGGCTGCACCTACTGCAGGACTGCATTTTACAGAGGAATTATTAAATAAAATACAAGATAAAGGAATAAAAATTGTATTTTTAACTCTTCATGTTGGTCTAGGTACATTTAGACCTGTAAAAGTTGATAGGATTGAAGAACACCATATGCATTCAGAATATTATATTTTATCAAAGGAAAGTGCAGACATTATAAATGCAACTAAGAAAAATGGTGGAAGAGTAATTTCAGTTGGCACAACATCAACAAGAACTTTGGAAACAATAGCAAGTGAAGATGGAAGAGTTAGAGAACAATCTGGTTGGACAGATATTTATATTTATCCAGGATATAAATATAAGATTGTCGATGCCCTTATAACTAATTTTCATTTACCTGAATCTACTTTAATAATGCTTGTAAGTGCACTTAGTACAAGAGAAATAATACTTAATGCTTATGAAAAAGCTGTTAAAGAAAGATATAGATTTTTTAGTTTTGGGGATGCTATGTTTATAAAATAGCTTGAGGAGGAAGAAAAAGTTGTATAAACTTTTGAAAAAAACAGGAAAAGTAAGAAGAGGAGAATTTATAACGCCTCATGGAGTTATAGAAACACCTGTTTTTATGAATGTAGGAACTTTAGCTGCCATTAAGGGAGCTGTATCATCAGAAGATTTGGAAAAAATAGGATGTCAGGTAGAACTTTCTAATACATATCATTTGAGTTTAAGACCTGGAGATGAAATTGTAAAAAAACTTGGTGGACTTCACAAGTTTATGGATTGGAATAAGCCTATTCTCACAGATTCTGGTGGTTTTCAAGTATTTTCACTTGCGAATATAAGAAAAATTAAGGAAGAAGGAGTTTACTTTAATTCTCATATAGATGGAAGAAAGATTTTTATGGGACCTGAAGAAAGTATGAGAATTCAAAGTAATCTTGGATCCACGATTGCCATGGCATTTGATGAGTGTATAAAAAATCCTTCACCTAAAGATTATGTTATAAAATCTGTTGAGAGAACAACAAGGTGGCTTGTTAGATGTAAAAATGAAATGGATAGACTTAATTCACTTGAAGATACTATAAATAAAAAACAGATGTTATTTGGAATAAATCAAGGTGGAGTTTATGATGACATAAGAATAGAGCATGCGAAGGAAATAGCTAAAATGAATCTTGATGGCTATGCTATAGGTGGTCTTGCGGTTGGAGAAACTCATGAAGAGATGTATAGAATAATAGATTCCGTTGTTCCATACCTTCCACAGGATAAGCCTATATACCTTATGGGGGTTGGTCTTCCAAGTAATATACTTGAGGCAGTGTCAAGAGGGGTAGACTTTTTTGATTGTGTTTTACCAGCTAGAAATGGAAGGCATGCACATGTATTTACTAAGTATGGAAAGATAAATTTAAATAATGCTAAGTATGAGCTTGATGATTCACCTATAGATGAAGGTTGTGATTGTCCAACATGCAGAAGATACACAAGGGCATATATAAGACATTTGTTTAAGGCAAAAGAAATGCTTGCAATGAGACTTTGTGTTTTACATAATCTCTATTTTTATAACAAACTTATGAAGGATATAAGAGATGCTATTGATGGAGATTATTTTGAGGAATTTAAAGAAGAAAAATTGAGACTTTGGAATGGCAGAGCTTAATAGGATTGCCGACTCAATTATTAAGTTATGTATGCATCATAATGTCTTAAATATGTTGTTTTTGAAGCATGTATAACTTAAATTTCGTTATGGTAACTCTTAAATATTAGCTTATGAAACTTTAATCTTTAATAAAATTCAATATGTTAGTCCTATTGAATTTTATTAAAGAGATAAATAATTATATAATAAAAAGGAGTGATATTATGTCAGCAACAGCAATGACAATTATCTATTTTGTAGTTATACTTGGAATTTTTTATTTAGCTTTGTGGGTTCCGGAATCTAGGAGAAAAAAGAAATTTAAGCAAATGATGGATTCACTTAGAATAAATGATGAAGTTGTTACACGTGGAGGAATATTAGGTAAGATTGTAAATATACAGGACAATTATTTAGTTATTCAAAGTGGTCCAGACAAAACTAGGTTAAAAGTTCAGAAAAGCGCAATAGGAAATGTATTAACTAAAAAAGCTGAGGAGACTAAATAGAATATAATCTTTAGTAATAAAAAATCTCTTGTCTACATAAATAATATTATAGATAAACCGTTTCAAATTTCAGAGTGGTTTATCTTTAGAAACATATAAAAATCTGTTTCTATTAATTGGACAGGGGGTGTTTTATTAGTGGACAATGTAAAAATATGTGTTTCAGCATCACTTGGAGTTTTAAGGGCATTTGTAATTACGCTTATTGTAATTCTAATATTTGCTTTTATATCAACTAAGATTCATTTCTCAGATGGCATAACAAATATGGTAATTATGGTTTCTACACTTATAAGTATAATGTATGGTGCTATTTATGCTTCTAAGAAATCTGGTGAAAAAGGATGGCTTAATGGACTTTTGGTAGGCATTCTTTATATTGTTATTTTTTATATTGTATCCATAATATGTGGTTCAAGTAGTAAACTTGAAGTTAGAGATTTTATAAGGGTTATTTTAGCAGTTTTAGTTGGTACTCTTTCTGGAATGCTTGGTATTAATATTTAACATTTATTTAAGATTAATTAGCAATACTTTATTTAAAGTGCAAATTATGTTATAATCATACGGAAAACTTTATGAATGGAGGAATTATAAATGAAACATATAAAAAGTATTAATAAATCTAACATAAGGGAAAGTTTAAAAAAACCTGGATGCAGAGAGTGTGCAAATTCATGTCAATCAGCATGTAAAACTTCATGTACTGTTGCAAATTTAGCTTGTGAAAGTAAATAATTTTTATTTAAGATGAGGACAAACTACTTAGAACATTAAGTTCGATTAACTTATGATATCTTAATATGTGATGTTTTGAGGTGATCAATTTTTAAGTTTTAGGTGTTTTAACTAAAGATAAACCACCTTGAAACTTGAAATTTATTTGTAACAAAATGCCGTCTTCTGGGCATTTTGGTGCACATAAATTTCAATAGTTGAAGCGGTTTATCTATACTTAAAATTTATTATATATTTTCATAATGTAAAAGGTTGTAAGGATTGAAAGGGCTTTTAGTCCTTTCAATTTTCATTTGTTACAGATAAAATAAAAGTTATTAGGAGGAAAATAAATTGGCATTAATACATAAATTTATTCAAGATAATGACATGTACGTAATAGATGTTAATTCTGGTTCTATTCATTTAGTTGACAGTTTAGTTTATGATATGCTTGATGAAGACGGATTTAAAACAAAAAATGAATTAATAAATAGATTAAAGGATAAGTATGATGAAAACCAAATTTCAGAAGCTTATGATGAAATACAGGAACTTATAAAAGATGAAAATCTTTATTCTAAGGATTTATATGATAATATAGCAGGTAAAATATCACAGGGTCCATCATTTATAAAAGCATTATGTTTAAATATAGCACATGATTGTAATTTGAGATGTAAGTATTGTTTTGCAGATGAAGGAGAATACAAAGGCTGTAGAGAAATAATGTCTGCTGAAGTAGGAAAAAAAGCTATAGATTTTGTAATTAAACATAGCGGACCAAGAAAGAATATAGAAGTGGATTTGTTTGGTGGAGAACCACTTATGGCATTTGATGTTGTTAAAGAAATAGTAGAATACGCTAAAGTAAGAGAAAGAGAAGAAAATAAGAACATAAGATTTACAATGACTACTAATGCAACTCTTTTGACAGATGAAATAATGGATTATCTTGATAAAAATATGGGAAACATTGTGTTGAGTATAGATGGAAGGAAAGAAGTAAACGATAAAGTAAGAGTAAGAGTTGACGGAAGTGGATGTTATGATTCTATTCTTCCTAAAATTAAAAAGATGGTTAATATGAGAGATAAGTCAAAACAATACTATGCAAGAGGAACATTTACTAGGAATAACACTGATTTCTTTGAGGATATAAAACATCTTGCAGAAGAGGGATTTGATGAAATATCCGTAGAGCCTGTAGTTTTACCTGAGCAACATCCATTATCTTTAAGAGAGGAAGACCTTCCACAAATTTTTGAACAATATGATAAGCTATATAACGAAATGCTCAAAAATCATAAGGAAGGAAAAGAGTTTAAGTTTTATCATTTTAACATAAATATAAATGGAGGACCTTGCGTTTATAAAAGAATTTCTGGATGCGGTGCTGGTCATGAATATGTGGCAATAACACCATCTGGAGATATTTATCCATGCCATCAATTTGTAGGTAATAAGGAATTTATAATGGGAACAGTATTTGAAGATAATTTAGATACAAAGATTTCAAATGAGTTTAAAGAGGCTAATATATACAAAAAGCCTAAGTGTATGGAATGTTGGGCTAGATTTTACTGCAGCGGAGGGTGTCAGGCTAATAACTATAACTTTAATAAGGACATGCATATACCTTATGAATTAGGATGTAAAATGCAGAAAAAAAGAATAGAATGTGCAATTGCATTAAAATCTAAAATTATGGAAGAACAGAATATATAATGTATTGACTGCATTTAACATAAGAAGTATAATTAAAAAGTATGTAAATAGTTGTAAAATACTAGTTTAGATTAATAATTGAAGAACTTATGTCACATAATTATATTTACCTAATGAAGGGGGATAAACATGAAGAAGAAAAGTGCGATATTGCTTATACTTAGTGTATTAGTAATAGGAATTTTAGCTTATGTTGGAGCTTTCGGTCTTAATGTTGGTGATTACAGAGTAAAATCTTTTAATCAAATGTTAAATAAAGGTCTTGATTTACAGGGCGGGGTTTCTGTTGTAGAGGAAATTCAAGGGAAAGCTGATAACACGGCAATAGAAAAAACTATAGAGCTTATAAATCTTAGAATTAATAAGCTTGGAGTTAGTGAAACTTCAGTTACAAAAGAGGGAAATAATAAAATAAGAATAGATGTTCCAGGAAAGTTTGACAAAGATGAGGTTATAAATCTTATAGGAAAAACTGGAAAATTAACTTTTAAAGATCCAAATAGTAAAGTTATACTTACAGGTGATGATGTAAAGGATGCTAGTGCATATATAAGCCAGGATACTCAAAAGCCTACTATAAGCTTGGAACTTAAACCTTCAGGAACAAAAAAAGTTTGCGGCAGCCACTCAAAAGTATTTAGGACAAAAAATAACGATTTACATGGATGATCAGAAGCTTACAGATCCTACTGTAGATGCAGTAATAACAAATGGTCAGGCAATTATAGAAGGAAGTGCGAGTCTTGAAGAGGCAAAAAGCAGAGCTGATATAATAAAATCTGGTGCACTGCCAGTAAAGCTTAAGGTAGTGCAATCACAAACTGTAGGAGCATCTCTTGGAGCAGATGCACTCCCTAAAAGTATATTTGCAGGGGGAGTTGCTATAGCAGTGATATTTTTCTTCATGATTCTTGTATACAGAATGCCGGGTCTTATGGCAGATCTAGCTTTGGTTCTATTTACAGTGCTTGTGTTATTTGTATTTGTAACTATAAAGGCTACACTTACCCTTTCTGGTATTGCAGGACTTATTCTTACTATAGGTATGGCTGTAGATGCTAATGTACTTATATTTGAAAGATTTAAAGAAGAACTTAAGCTTGGTAAGTCTGTTCGGTCAGCTTTTGAAGCAGGATTCCATAGAGCGATGTCTTCAATAGTTGATTCAAATGTCACTACAATTATTGCAGGTGTTGTACTTTATGCTCTTGGAAGTGGTTCCGTAAAAGGTTTTGCACTTACACTTGTCATAGGTACTCTTATAAGTATGTTTACTGCAATTGTTGTGTCAAAACATTTAATAAGTTGGGCTATTAATGTTGGACTTATAAATAAGGCTTCACACTTTGGAGTAAATCTAAGGGGGGATAACAATGCTTAAAATTATTGAACGTACTAAAATTTGGTTCGCAATATCTTTATCCATAATAATATTAGGATTTGGTTTTATGGCATACAGAACTTCAACCACAGGCGCTCCCCTCAACTTTGGTATGGATTTTGCTGGAGGAAATGATATACAGATTAACATTGGCAAGGCTTTTAGCAAAGATGATGTACAAAAAATAGTAAATAAATATGTTAGTGATGGTACTGTAACTAAAATTGATGGAAACAAAGGTGTAGAAATTAAAAGTGGTCAGATGACAGATGCGCAGCAAACACAAGTGTTTAATGATGTGAAGAAAAAATATAATTTAAAAACAAAAGCACCAACTTCTACTGAAAGAATCAGCGGATCTGTAGGAAAAGAACTTGAAAAAAAGGCAATGTACGCTTTGATAGTTGCAAATATTTTTATGCTTTTATATATAGGATGGAGATTTGAATTTAAATTTGGTGCAGCTGCATTAATTTCACTTCTTCATGATGTGCTTATTACTCTTGCTTTTTATTCTGTTTTCAATAGGCCTGTTAATTCGCCATTTATAGCAGGTATGCTTACAATAATAGGTTATTCTATAAATGATACTATAGTTGTATTCGATAGAATAAGGGAAAATCAGAGAAAGAGTAGAAGAATGACTAATGCTGAACTTGCCAATACAAGTATTACTCAAACAATGACAAGATCAATATATACTGTTTTGACAGTAGTTATAGCAGTTACTTCGGTGCATATTTTTGTTCCTTCTATAAGAGAATTTACAGAACCATTGTTAGTTGGAATTATATCTGGATGTTATTCTTCTATATTTATAGCAAGTCCTTTATGGGTAATATTTAAGAATAGATCTGATAAGAAAAAAGCACTTAGAAAAGTGGCGGTTTCAAAATAAAAAAACAGCTTAAAGCTGTTTTTTTATTTGTATAAAACTGATTTGGCAAAAAATATGCTATTAATGGGCTTTTTTATTAATATAAAAGTTAAATAAGTTTTAAAAAAGTATTTGTAAAATGTTCCGAAATACATTATAATATATTTGTTTTCTACAAATTCGGAGGAATAAAAATGGAAAAAGCAGAAGAGATTTTACATTACTTTGAAGTGGATAAAATGTATAATCCATTTCTACTTAAAGGAATGGATCATACATTAAAAAGAATAGTTAGAGCCATTAATAATAGAGAAAAGATTGTTTTATATGGATATTATGATGTAGATAGTATAATAAGCATGTCTATAATTATGCTTGTATTAAAATATTTAAATGCTGATGTGGAATATTTTATACCAGATCACTTTAGTGAGAATTTTGAAATTAGTCCGCAATATATAAATAATAGTATAAAGTATCTTGGAGCTGATTTGCTTTTAGCCATAGGATGTGGAACAAATTCGGAAGATGGAATTTGTTTGTGCGAAAAGCTTGGCATTGATGTTATCATTGTTGATTATCATATGCAGCACAAAAAAATTAACAATGTGCTTATAGTTAATCCCAATCAAGACGGATGTAAATATCCATTTAAAGAGTTAGTTGGATGCGGAATTGTTTTTAAGCTATGTCAGGCAATTTCCACTTATTATGACATGAAGTGTATCAATAAGTACTTAGATTTAGTTGCTGTTGGAGTAATATCAAAGACGCAAAGGCCTTATAATGAAAATAAAATATTGATTGAAGAAGGTCTAAAAAGATTAGTAACTACTAATAATTATGGAATAAACGCATTAATAAAATTAAAGGGCATAAAAAAAATAGACTATGCAGCTATAAAAATTATTTCTACTTCTGTTGAACCAACTTTAAATGCTGTTGGAAGAATGGACAATGCTAAAATTGCTGTTGAACTATTTACCACCTCTGATAGTTATAGAGCACTTCAGATAGCAAAGTATTTAAATAATGAAGTTAATGGTAAACAGCGTATTGCTAATGTTTATTAATAAATTGTTTGCATATATATATATTGTAATTATGATATTATACATATTAAAATTAAATAGTGTTAAGGATATATTTATAAAAATGTCTAAGGGGGAAGTTTGATGGATTTAAAAAGTAAAATAAGAATTATAGAGGGTTTTCCTAAAGAAGGAATAAGTTTTAAGGATATTACAACTTTAATAGATGACAAAGAAGCATATAAATATACCATAGATTCGTTGGCAGAATATATTAAAGATAAAAATGTTGATGTAGTAGTTGGACCAGAAGCTAGAGGATTTATATTTGGAGCTCCACTAGCATATAAAATTGAAGCATCATTTGTTCCTGTAAGAAAAAAGGGAAAGCTTCCATGTGAAACAGTAGCAGTAGAATACGATCTTGAGTATGGAAAAGATTCTTTAGAGATACATAAGGATGCTATAAAACAAGGTCAGAAGGTTGTTATAGTGGATGATTTATTGGCCACAGGTGGAACAATTGAAGCAGTTGCAAAATTGATCGAAAAGTTAGGCGCAGAACTTGTAGGAATTGAGTTTGTTATAGAGCTTACAGATTTAAAGGGAAGAGATAAATTAAAAAATTACGATGTAATGTCATTAGTTAAATATAATGTTTAAATATATTGTATTAATAACTTTACAAGTAATAAATTAGAATGTATACTAATGTATATAATATTAGAAAATAGGTGGCTGGTTTTTTGACCAGCCTTTGATTTTAGGAGAGTATGATAGATGGCAGAGTTATCCGATTTGATAGAAAAAATAAATCAAAATTGTAACAATGTAGATAAAAATTTTGTCACAAAGGCATATGATTTTGCTCTTAAAGCGCATGAAACCCAAAAAAGAGAATCAGGTGAGCCATATATAAATCATCCTGTTGATGTAGCATGCATATTAGCGGAAATGGGCATGGATACAAGTACTATAACAGCGGGAATTCTTCATGATGTTATAGAAGATACAAACTATAGTTATGAGGATATAGCCAACATATTTAGCAAAGAGGTTGCTGATTTAGTTGAAGGAGTTACTAAACTTGAAAAGATAACTTATAAAACCAAAGAGGAACAGCAAGCTGATAATGTTAGAAAAATGCTTCTTGCAATGGCAAAGGACATAAGGGTAATAATAATTAAGCTTGCAGACAGACTTCATAATATGCGTACCCTCAAATATAAAGCTGTACAAAAGCAAAAACAAAAGGCTAAAGAAACTCTTGATATATATGCCCCTCTTGCTCATAGACTTGGTATGTCAAAAATAAAATGGGAACTTGAAGATTTATCCTTTAGATATTTAAAACCAGAAGAATATTACTCATTAGTAGAAGCTATTGCTGAAAAAAGGGTAGAAAGGGAAGAATACACAAAAAAAATTTTAGAGCAGCTTAAAGAAAATTTAGCTAAATCGGGAATAGAATCTGATATAGATGGTAGACCGAAGCATTTTTATAGTATATATAGAAAAATGGTTAATAAAAGTAAGACTATAGATCAGATTTTTGATTTGACTGCAGTAAGGATACTAGTCAATACGGTTAAGGACTGTTATGCAGCTTTAGGAATAGTTCATACAATGTATAAGCCTATGCCTGGACGATTTAAAGATTATATTGCCATGCCAAAGCCTAATATGTATCAATCACTTCATTCCACAGTAATAGGTCCAGAAGGAAAGCCATTTGAAATTCAAATAAGAACTCACGATATGCATAAGACAGCTGAATATGGTATAGCAGCTCATTGGAAGTACAAAGAGGGAATAGTTGAAACTCCTCAGTCAAGTGCTAAAGAAGGGGAAAGCAGTGACACAAAACTCACATGGATAAGAGAAATGCTTGATTGGCAGAGAGAAACTCCAAATGCTGAAGAATTTATGGAGAACTTTAAAATAGACTTGTTTTCAGATGAGGTATTTGTTTTTACACCTAATGGAAAAGTTATAAACTTGCCATATAATGCTACCCCAGTTGATTTTGCATATAAAATACATACAGATGTTGGAAATAAGTGCGTAGGCGCAAAAATAAATGGAAAAATAGTTCCACTTGATTATAAACTAAAAACAGGAGAGATAGTAGAAATACTTACAACATCACTTCCTAAAGGACCAAATATAGAATGGCTTACATATGTTACAAGTAATCAAGCTAAGAGCAAAATAAGAGCGTGGTTTAAAAAGGCTAAAAGAGATGAGAACATTGCCAAGGGGAAAGAAATGCTTGAAAAAGAGGCTAAGAAGCGTGAGTTTAACTTTGGAGAAATGGCTAAGGGAGAAATACTTGATATAATACTTAAGAAGTATAATATGAATTCTATTGTGGATATATACGCCAATGTTGGAATTGGCTCTGTAACAGCTGCTATGATAATTGACAGATTTAAGGAAATTTATGATAAATCTAGAAAAGATCCTAATAAAGCTTCAAATGAAGAGATACTAAAAGATGTAAAGGAACAAATAAATAAAGATAACAGAAATAGAAAAGAAGTTGGAGCTTCACAAAAACTTGGCATAACTGTAAAAGGAGTTTCTGATGTTTTAGTTAGATTTGCAAAATGTTGCAATCCTGTGCCTGGAGACGCTATCATAGGATACATAACTAAAGGAAGAGGAGTATCTGTTCATAGAACGGACTGCTCAAATATGAATAACCTTATAAAAGAGGATAGTTCAAGGATTATAGAAGTAAATTGGGGAAAAGCAAAGAATGAAAGTTATATAGCAGAGCTTGAAATAAGAGGCGATGATAGACAGGGACTTTTAGCAGATGTAGTTGAAGTTATAACTGCTATGAATATATCTATGGATTCAATTAATGCAAAAACTTCAAAAAATAATTCTGCTTTTGTAAATGTAAAAATGAAAATACAGGATGTTGAGCACCTTGCTATATTAATGAAGAAGATAAAAAAATTAAATGGCATAACTGATGTGTATAGAACAAATAGTTAGGGTTTGAGGTGATATTTGTGAGAGCAGTTATTCAAAGAGTAAATTTTTCGTCGGTTGAAGTTGACGGGAAAGTTGTTGGAAAAGTAGAAAAAGGTCTTAATGTTCTCCTTGGAATAACCAAGGATGATTCTGAAGAAGATATAAAATACCTAAAGGACAAAATAGTAAACCTTAGAATTTTTGAGGATGAAAAGGATAAAATGAATAAATCCTTAAAAGATGTAAGTGGAGAACTTCTTATAATATCTCAATTTACACTTTATGGAGATTGTAGAAGAGGTAGAAGACCTAACTTTATGAGTGCACTAAATGGAGAAGAAGCGAAAAAGCTTTATGATGAATTTGTTAACCAGTGCAAAGATGAAATAGACAAGGTGGAAACTGGAATATTTGGAGCAGATATGAAGGTCTCTATTGAAAATGATGGCCCTGTAACTATTATTATAGATAGCAAAAAGGCTTTTTAAGGAGGGGATTATAATGAAGATAGGTATAATACCTGCAGGAAGTTACATGACTAATTGCTATATTGTTATAGATGAAATTACTAATGAAAGCATAATAATAGATCCTGGAGATGATGCTGAGAGGCTTTTAGATGAATTTAACAAAACCGGTTCTCATCTTAATTTTATAATTCTTACTCATGGTCATGCGGATCATACTGCTGCTGTGGCTGAGTTTAGAAGTAAATATGCAGTTGATGTATATATGTCAAAAAAAAGATTCTGAACTTATAGAAAAAGAAGAGTATATGTTTGGCGAAAAGAATGAAAATGCAAACAAGTTTATTAAGGACGGCGATGTTTTAAAGTTTGGAAGCAAAAATGTAAAGTGTATAGAAACTCCAGGACATACACCAGGTGGAATGTGCTATCTCATAGAAAACAGTTTGTTTTCTGGTGATACTTTATTTAATAATTCAGTTGGAAGAACAGATTTCCCTGGAGGGGATTATGCTGCCATAATAAGTAGCATTAAAAATAAGCTTATGAAGCTTGATGATAATATAAAGGTTTATCCAGGGCATGGTTCAGAAACAACAATAGGATTTGAAAGACGATCAAATCCGTTTTTGTAGGAAGCAGGCTGTATAATGATAAAAATTAAACTAAATAATGATCTCTATTCATATGATGTCTATCACATATCAAATTTATTTTTTGATTCTATAGAGTTAATTGACTCAAATGATTGGAACTATAGTGTAAGAGTCGAAGAAAATTCAGTTTATATAACTTCTAGTGAGAAAGTTGAAAGTTATAAGTTTCATAAGGAATTAAAGGATAAATCTAATGTGAAAATTGCAGTTTTTAAGTATTTTACAAAACTTACAGGAAAAATGCTTCCATGGGGAACCTTAATAGGTATACGACCTAGTAAAATAGCTTTAAATCTTATGGAAGAAAAAAAGACAGATAAAGAGATAATAAATTATTTTAAACATCATAGTTTAACAAAAGAAAATAAAACTAAATTGTGTATAGAAGTTGCTAAAAGAGAGAAAAAAATTGTAAATGATGATGTAAGAACCGTCAGCATTTATATTGGTATGCCGTTTTGTCCAACAAGGTGTCTTTATTGTTCTTTTATATCGGATACTATAGCAAACTGTAGGGGGCTTGTAGATGGCTACCTTGAGGCTATGATATACGAAATAGAAAAAACAGCAGATTTTATACATAAGAAAGGTCTCACTATTGAAAGCATATATTTTGGTGGGGGAACGCCTACGTCTGTAGATAATAATCAGTTTGAATATGTTATGAAAAGTATATATGACAATTTGCTTAAGACTAAGGTAAAAGAATTTACTGTCGAATGTGGAAGACAGATAGTATAACTTATGAAAAACTTATATCAATGAAGAAATATGGGGTAAACAGGATAAGTATAAATCCTCAAACTATGAATGATGATACCTTAAAGCTAATAGGAAGAAACCACTCGGCAAAGGACGTAATTGATAAGTTTAATTTGTCAAGAAAAGTAGGATTTGATAATATTAATATGGATATTATTATAGGACTTCCAGGTGAAAATACTTTAAAAGTTAAAAACACCTGCAGCGAGATAATAAAATTAAGGCCTGAAAGCATTACTGTTCATGGGCTTGCACTTAAACGAGGCTCTAAAATGTTTGAAAATGTGCTTAATAATGTAAAAATGAAGCTTCCAGATCAAAATGAGTTAAACGACATGCATGATACAACTTTAGATTGTGCTTATACCTTGAATATGAAGCCTTACTATATGTATAGGCAAAAAAATATGGTTGGAAATCTTGAAAATGTTGGTTACTCCATTGATGGAAAAGAATGTATATACAATGTTGAAATGATAGAAGATAAGCAAATAATAATAGCTATAGGCTCCAATGGGGTATCAAAGATAATATTTAGAGATACCAATAGAATAGAGAGATATGGTAATTTGAAGGATGTAAGAGAATACACTAGAAGAATCGAAGAAAAGGTTGATGGAAAGATAAAATTTCTTGAAACCTTATATAAGGCATCTTCAAAAAAATAACAAGTCCATCTAGCGGCTAATTTTGCGTAATATTTCGTCAACTGAATCCGCTAAGACTACTTAGTATTAACGGAACCAGTTTCCTCGTATTACACAAAATTATTTCGCAATATGGAATTGTTATTTTATTTCAGATGCCTAAATAACTAAATTTTTAGGAGGAATAATAAATGGGAGAATCTTTAAGAGGACTAAAGAGAACTACCATGTGCGGTGATCTTAGAGAAAGCCATATTGGAAATGTAGAGACTGTTATGGGATGGGTTCAAAGAAAGAGAAATCTCGGAGGGCTTGTTTTTGTTGATTTAAGGGATAGAGAAGGAATACTTCAAGTTGTATTTGGAGAAGAAATTAATAGTGAAGCTTTTAAAAAAGCAGACCTTGTTAAAAGTGAATACTGCATTGCTGTTACAGGTAAAATTGTTAAAAGAGAATCACCAAATGAAAACATGCCAACAGGTATGGTAGAACTTCAAGGAGAAAACGTAAAAATATTATCTGAAAGTGAAACTCCACCAATATACATAAAAGAAGACTTAGATGCTGCTGAAAGTATAAGACTTAAATACAGATATCTTGATCTTAGAAGACCAGATATGCAGAGGATATTTAAAATAAGACATAAAACTGCCAAAGTAATTAGAGAGTTCCTTGATGAAAAAGGATTCTTAGAAATGGAAACACCTATGCTTACTAAAAGCACACCTGAAGGAGCAAGAGATTATTTAGTTCCAAGTAGAAATTTTCCAGGAAAGTTTTATGCACTTCCTCAATCTCCACAGTTATTTAAGCAGCTTTTAATGGTATCTGGATACGATAAATATTTTCAAATAGTAAAATGTTTCAGAGATGAAGATCTAAGAGCAAATAGACAGCCAGAATTTACTCAAGTTGATATGGAACTTTCCTTTGTTGAGGAAGATGATGTAATTGCAGTAAATGAAGAACTTATAAAAAGGGTATTCAAAGAGGTTGCAGGAGTTGATGTTAAGCTTCCAATAGAAAGAATGCCATGGAAAGTTGCTATGGAAAAGTATGGCTCAGATAAACCAGATTTAAGGTTTGGCATGGAAATAAATGATATAACAAAAGCTATTGAAAGTTCTGATTTTAAAGTATTTAAATCTGCAATAGAAGTAGGTGGAAGTGTTAGAGCTATTAAAGTTCCAAACTCTGCTGGAATGGGCAGAAAGCAGATAGATAGGCTTGGCGAATTTGTAAAGACTTATAAGGCAAAGGGGCTTGCATGGATAGCTTATAAAGAAGATGAAATAAAATCACCTATAGCAAAATTTCTAAAGGAAGATGAATTAAATGCTATATTGAAATCAATAGACGCTAAAGTTGGAGATTTAATCTTAATTGTTGCAGATAAAGATTCTGTAGTTCTTCAAGCTTTAGGTGCACTTAGACTTCATATGTGCAAAGAACTTGATCTTTTAAAGGATAACAAAGAATTTAGATTTGTATGGGTTACAGAATTCCCATTGTTATCTTATAATGAAGAAGAGGGAAGATTTCAGGCTGAGCATCATCCATTCACTATGCCTATGGATGAAGATATTCAATATCTTGAAAGTGATCCTGGAAGAGTTAGAGCTAAGGCTTACGATATAGTTTTAAATGGAGAAGAGCTTGGAGGAGGAAGTGTAAGAATACATGATACGGCACTTCAAGAAAGAATGTTTAAAGTCCTTGGATTTACAAAAGAAAGTGCATGGGAAAGATTTGGATTCCTTCTTGAGGCCTTTAAGTTTGGACCACCACCACACGCAGGTTTAGCATATGGCTTTGATAGAATGATAATGTTCCTTGCTGGAACTGAAAATATAAAGGATGTAATAACCTTCCCTAAAAATCAAAATGCATATTGCCCATTAACTGAAGCACCAAATGTAGTAGACGAAAAACAGCTTTGCGAACTTGGAATCAACATAACTAAAGAAGAAGAAAAGCAGTAGAAGTTTTAGATTGTTATTATTAAAGTTTTATAAGTAATATTTTTTTAGTGCACAATGCACAGTTCACAGTTAAGGATGATTTATCTTTCCTACGTCAGATAAATCTTAAAACTTAATGATGTTCAGCTACTGTGCATTGTGCACTGATTTTATAAATAATATTTTTGGAGAGTGAATTTTTTGGAAAGTAAAGAAGAAAAAAATAAAAGGGATTTAATAATAAGGCTTAGAAAAATTGAGGGGCAAGTAAAAGGTATAGAGAAGATGATTGAAAATGGAGCCTCTTGCAAAGATGTAGTTGTACAAATTGCAGCTGTTAGAGCAGCAGTAAATAAAATAGGTGGACTTATGCTTAAAAGCTATGCTAAAAATTGTGTGTCATACGATAATATATGCCTTATTGAAGATGATGATAGAGAAAAAAAGGTCGATGACCTTATTTCTACTCTTATGATGTTTGTAAAATAAATTACTATCTTTTTAGTAATACCTTTCTTAATTTTATTAATTTTTGTTATCGATGAAACAAAGACTATGGCAACAGCTATGGAGCCAGCATACATAAAGGTCTGAAATCCCCAGTGAGCTGCCTTTGTAAGATTACCACTTATGGTTTCATACATTGTGTAGTACATTCCATTTCCAGGTACTAAAGGTATTATTCCACATAATATAAAAACAGTAACTGGTTTCTTAAGTATTCTAGCCATTGCCTCTGAATATATAGAGACAGTTATAGATGCAGCAAATAAAGATACAGTTACAGAGTTGTTGTAATGAATTGATATAAGATATACAAACCATCCCAAACCACCACCTATAGCTGAAAAAATCATGGCCTTACCTTTTATGTGATACAATACGGCAAAAGCAAAGGATGCCATAGTTGCATAAATAGAATTCAATATCATATGTTTATTCCTCCAAAGAAAGCAATCCAAATTTTAAATACAATACCAGTACCGACAGCAATTCCGACAGCAGTGAGAAATGCCTCAAGACCACGTGTAACTCCAGATACAAGGTCTCCAGCTATAGTATCCCTAACGGCATTTGTAATAGCAAGTCCAGGAACTAAAAGCATTATAGAACCTATTATGCTTTTGTCAACGGAATGTATTACTCCTAACTTATAAAAAATTAAGGCTGTGAGAGCTGAAATAGAGCCGCCTATAATGTTAACGAAAAAATCGTTTAGATTTATTTTTGAAAAAACAATTGAAACATATTTTATTAAAAAACCTATAATTAATGACACAAAAAATCAGTCAAACCTCCGCCAAAAATAAGAGTGAAAAAAGCTGCGCCTATGCCAGCAAAAAAAATCATTGTAAGATTTGAATAACTCTTATCACTTTCAATTACTTTTAACTCTTTTTCAACGTCATCTATAGATAATCTGCTTTTTTGTATTGTTCTAGATAAATTATTTATTTTTGATATTTTTTCTAAATTTACAGTTCTGCTTTGAACTCGTCTTACAGCAGAGACTATTTCACCATTGTTACATGTAATGGAAAGCATTATACCTGTAGGGGTTACAAAACTATCAGCATCCTTTATATCAAAGGCTGTACAAATTTTCACCATGGTTTCTTCAACTCTGTAGGTTTCAGCCCCATTTTCAAGTATTATTTTACCAGCATGTGCTGCTAGGTTTAAAACTTTGTTTTCTTGCATAAATATTCATACCTTTCTAAAGACAAATACAGAAACCATTATAACATAAACTTTTATTTGAATTCCATAATATTTTGTTATATAATTTACACATAATTAAAGTTATATTTAATCATTAAAATTAATAGAACCAGGGGGCCTACAAAATGGATTTTGAAAGTATAAAAAATGGAGATTCTGAAGTTTATTCAATAATAAATGAAGAACATGAAAGACAAGAGAATAATATAGAACTTATAGCATCTGAAAACTTTACAAGTAAAGCAGTTATGGAAGCTATGGGATCATTTTTAACAAACAAGTATGCTGAAGGGTATCCAGGAAAAAGATATTATGGCGGATGCTATGTTGTAGATAAGGTTGAAGATCTTGCAAAGGATAGACTTAAAAAGCTTTTTGGTGCAGAACACGTTAATGTTCAACCTCATTCAGGTTCACAAGCAAATATGGGGGTTTATTTCGCTGTTCTTCAGCCAGGAGATACAATAATGGGAATGGACTTGAGTCACGGTGGTCATTTAACACATGGAAGTCCTGTTAATTTTTCTGGAAAACTTTTTAATGTTGTATCATATGGGGTTAGTAAGGAAACAGAACAAATTGATTATGAAGAATTGAGAAAAAAAGCACTTGAATGCAAACCAAAGATTATAGTTGCGGGAGCAAGTGCATATCCAAGAACTATTGATTTTGCCAAATTTAGAGAAGTATGTGATGAAGTAGGAGCTTATTTAATGGTCGACATGGCTCATATTGCTGGACTTGTAGCAGCAGGACTTCATCCATCACCAGTTCCATATGCAGATTTTGTTACAACAACTACACATAAGACTTTAAGAGGACCTAGAGGCGGAGCAATACTTTGTAAGGAAAAGTATGCTAAAGCTATAGATAAGACTATCTTCCCAGGAATGCAGGGAGGACCTTTAATGCATATAATTGCAGCTAAAGCAGTATGTTTTGGTGAAGCTTTAAAAGATGATTTTAAAGATTATTCAAATCAAATAGTTAAGAATGCTAAAGTGCTTTCTGATGAACTTAAAAAATATGGTTTCAGATTAGTTTCAGGAGGTACAGACAATCATCTTATACTTGTAGATTTAACTAATAAAGATATTACAGGAAAAGATGCAGAACATCTTCTTGATTCTATAGGAATTACTGCAAATAAAAATACAATACCTTTTGAAACAAAGAGTCCTTTTATAACAAGTGGGATAAGAATAGGAACCCCAGCTGTTACAACAAGAGGATTTAAAGAAGAAGAAATGAAGCAGATAGCTTATTTTATAAATTATGCTATTGATAATAGAGATAAGGATTTAAGTGATTTAAGAAGCAAAGTTACAGAACTTTGTAATAAATTTCCAATATACAAGTAAAAAATAATGCACAATTCACATTTCACGATGCACAATGAAGGATGATTTATCTTCCTCTCGTCAGATAAATCTAAAATTATATAAAAACACAATGTGATGTTCAGCTGGCTGAACGAACTAATAGGGCTTTATCTCAATTTCGTGTTAGTTATAAGTTTTAGATTTTCTGTAGTGAAACGGAAGAAAATCATCCTTCATTGTGAACTGTGAATTGTGCATTGTGAACTGATAAGGGGTGTGTTGCTCATGAGCTTGAGATTTATCTATGGAAGAGCCGGCAGCGGAAAAAGCCAATTTTGTATAGAAAGTATAAATAAGAGAGTAAATGATGGAGCGATAAGCCTCTTATTTTCATTGTACCGGAACAATTCTCATTTCAATCTGAAAAAATATATTGAATGTTATAGGTGAAAGAGCAGCTCTTAGAGTAAAGGTACTTAGCTTTAAAAGATTAGCGTATAAAGTATTTAATGAAGTTGGGGGAGTAACTAGAAAGCACTTAGACCCTGCAGGAAGAAACATGCTTATATATCATATAATGGATGAGCATAAAGATGAACTCAAAACATTTAGTGCAGCGGCTCGAAAGCAAGGCTTTGTAGATACTGTCTCAGAAAGTATAAGTGAATTTAAAAAATATGAAGTTACTCCAGATATATTAATTGATGCATTAAATAAAATAGACAATACAGAGCTTAAAAATAAGCTTTATGATTTAAGCTTTATTTACAAAGAGTTCGATAACCTTATACAAAAAAATTACATAGATCCAGATGATGATCTCACTCTACTAAAAGAAAAGATTGATTACACGAATGCCTTTAATGGGGGTGAAGTATGGATAGATGAATTTTCCAGTTTTACGGTGCAGCAATATAGCATAATAGAAAAACTTGTAAAAAAGTGCTCAAGGGTGAATATTACTTTATGCATGGATGGAGAAAAAAAGTTCACGGGATCGGATGTTTTTTTAATAACGGAAGCTACAGAAAATAGAATAATTAAAATAGCTTCTGAAAACAATATAAAACTTGAAAAACCTGTATTTCTCAATGAAAAACCGTTTTATAGGTTTAGGGAAAATAAAGAACTAGCATTTCTTGAAAATAATTTATATGCTTTTCCTTATGAAATATTTAAAGAAAAAACAACTAAAATAAAGATATGTAATTCAACTAATAGTTTTTCTGAACTAGAAAGTGTTGCAAGAGAGATAATATCTCTTTGTAGGGACAAAAATTACAGATTAAATGATATTGCTGTGGTTACAGGCAATCTTGATAGTTATGAGAAGATAATTTCAGTTATTTTTAAGGAATATGGAATACCATATTTTATAGATCAAAGAAGAAGTATAGAAGATAATAATCTGGTAGTCTTAGTAAATTCTATAATGGAGGTATTTATTAAAAATTGGTCTTATGAAGCTGTATTTAGGTATCTTAAATCTGGTTTTTCAAACATAGAAACAGAGGATATAGATTTAATAGAAAACTATGTACTCGCTGCAGGAATAAAAGGCAGAAAAAAATGGGTTTTGGAAGGTAAGTGGGATTATAATATTTATGGCAATAGTTTTAATGAAGAGATTTCAGAAGAGGATAAAGAAAAACTAGTTAGAGTTAATGATATAAGACAGAGGATAATTGAGCCGTTTAAAAAATTTAGAGAGAAAATAATGAGAAAAAATACTGCATCTGAAATATGCAGTGCTTTATTTGAATTCCTATATGAAATAAATGTACCAGAAAAAGTTGAAAGGCTTGTAGATGAATTTAAAGAAGAAGGAAAGCAAGTACTTGCCAATATCTACAGCCAAATTTGGAATGTGATAATGGGACTCATGGATCAAATTGTGGAGGTTATGGGTGACGAGAAGGTAAACCTTGAGAAGTTTTCTAAGATACTTCTAATGGGTATTAAAGAACATGAGATGGGACTTATACCTTCCTCAGTGGATCAAGTAATAGTTGGAAGTGTGAGCCGTTTAAAAAGCCACTGTATTAAAAATTTATTTATAGTTGGTGTAAATGATGGGATTTTTCCGTCAGCAGGTATTGAAGAAGGTATACTTACAGATAATGATAGAGGTATACTTTTAGAAAAAGGAGTTGAACTTGCAAAGGATACAAAAACAAGAGCTTTTGAAGAACAATTTTTAGTGTATACAACACTTACTAATTGCTCAGATCATCTAATTGTAAGTTACCCAATGGCAGATATTGAGGGGAAATCTCTAAGACCATCTATGGTGATAAATAGGCTAAAGACTTTATTCTCATTAATAGATATGGAAAGCGATATTCTAGAAAATGAAGACGATGAAAAAAATATGAATTTAATATCTTCTGAAGTGCCAACTTTTAATGAAATGGTGTCTGCTTTTAGAAAAAATATTGATGATAACTATAAAAGCGAACTTTGGAGGGATGTGTATAGATTCTATTCAAAAAATGAAAAATGGGCGAGTACTTCTGAAAATATTTTCTCTGGAATGTTCTATACAAATCAGGTTGATTCTATAAGTAGAGAAAAAGCAGAGAAACTTTATGGAACAGATCCTAAAATGAGTGTATCTAGGTTTGAAAAATATATATCATGTCCATTTGCATATTATGTTCAATATGGATTGAAGCTTAAGGAAAGAAAGCTGTTTAATTTGACGGCGCCGGATATTGGATCTTTTATGCACAAAGTAATAGATGAATTCTGCATAGAAATAAAGAAAAGCAATATGAAGTGGGAAGATATAGATGAAGGAATTAGAAAAAAGCTTATAACTGATATTGTTGATAAAGAAATAGGTAATAATGTTAATTCAATATTCAGCAGCTCTCCTAAGAATGCTTATTTTACAGGGAGAATTAAAAAAGTTTTATTAAAAACTTCTGAAATAGTTACAGAGCATTTCAAAAGGGGGAATTTTGAACCAGTAGGTTATGAGGTTTCCTTTGAAAATGGAGGTAATTATCCACCTATAATAGTTGAGATTGAAAATGGAAGGAAAGTGGTCTTGACAGGCAGAATTGATAGGATAGATATGCTTGAAAAGGATGATAAAACCTATATAAGAATTATAGATTATAAATCTGGAAACAAGATTTTTAAGTTATCCGATGTATATTATGGTCTTGAAATTCAGCTTTTACTATACCTTGATGCGATAATGGAAAATGAAGGAGAAAATACATTTCCAGCAGGAGCACTTTATTTAAAAATGGATAATCCTGTTATAAAAGATAAAAAGAATATGACAGATGAAGAAATAAGAGAAGAAATACTAAAAAGTTTTAAAATGAAAGGACTTTTACTTTCAGATCCAGATATAATAAAAGAAATGGATAAAGAAATGGAAGGGAATTCTGTTATTATACCGGCATCAATAAAGAAAGATGGAAATTTGGGAAAATCTTCAGCTATTAGTGATAATCAATTTGATCTTTTAATGAGGCATGTGAGAAATATAATAATGGAAAATTGCAATAAACTTATAAATGGAAATATAAAAATAAATCCTTACAAAAAGAAGGAAAACACTCCTTGTGAATATTGCATTTATTCATCAATTTGTAGATTTGATATGAATTTTGAAGACAATAATTACAGATATATAGAAGATAAAAAAGATGATGAGGTTTGGAAGCTTATTGAAAATGAAAAAGGAGGGGAGGAAGATGAGTAAGAACATGTGGACAGATGAGCAGCTTGAAGCCATAAATTCAAGAGACTCTAATCTGCTTGTAGCAGCGGCTGCGGGTTCGGGAAAAACTGCTGTGCTTGTTGAAAGAATAATAAGGATTATAACCGATGAAGAGAATCCTGTTGATATAGATAGACTTTTAGTAGTTACTTTTACAAATGCAGCGGCATCAGAAATGAGAGAAAGAATAGGAAAGGCAATATCAGAAAAACTTTATAAAAATCCTAATTCTAAAACAATTCAAAGACAGTTTGCACTTTTAAATAAGGCGAAAATAACGACTATACACTCTTTTTGCTTGGATGTAATAAAAACAATTTTCACTATATAGACATAGATCCAGACTTTAGAGTTGGCGATGAAACAGAAATGGTTCTTTTGAAGAGTGAAACCCTTGATGCATTATTTGAAGAAAAGTATTTAGAAGTACAAAAAAATGGAGATTCAAACGTTTTTAAGACTTTTAGAAAGTTATTGCAATAATAGAGATGATTCTGCCTTGTTTGAAACTGTAATGAGTTTGTACAACTTTGCCATGAGTAATCCTTGGCCATATGAATGGATTAATTCTATGGTAGAAAAATTTAATATAGATGAAAACTTTGAGTTTGGAAATTCAGAATGGGCAAAAGTTTTGCTTAATAGTATAAACATACAACTGATTGGAATGAAAGAATCAATCGTTAATGCTCTAAGAATAATAGAAAATGAGCCAACACTTGAAAACTATATTGAAAACTATAAAGAGGATGCTGATATGCTTGATGACATTATAATGAGCTGCAGTGATTACAATAAGCTTTATAAAGCTCTAAATGATGTCTCTTTTAAAACTTTAAAAAGATGCGGCAAAGACGTAAATAAGGAAAAACAAAAACTAGTTAAAGATGTAAGAGATAGCGTAAAGAAAAAGCTAAGTGATATAGCTGTGAATATAACATCAAAGAACGAAATTTCAATAAAAAATGAAATGAATGAGCTATATCCACTTATGAAGGCGCTTGGAGAGCTTGTAATTGAGTTTAATGAAAAATATAAATTAAATAAAAGTAGAAAAAATATAATAGATTTTAATGATTTTGAGCATATGTGCCTTGAAATTTTAACTGAAAAAGATGAGGAAAATAATATAAAGCCTTCTAAGGCAGCTCTTGAAATAAGGGAAAAATATGACGAAATATTAATAGATGAATATCAGGACAGTAACCTTGTACAGGAAGTAATAATGGGAACAATATCAAGAAAGTATACAGATAACCCTAACCTATTCATGGTTGGAGATGTTAAACAGAGCATTTATAGATTTAGAAAGGCAAATCCAAAATTGTTCCTTGAAAAGTATAATACCTATGAAAAAGGTGAAAAAGCTAAAAACAGAAAGATACTTCTTTATAAGAATTTTAGAAGCAGAAAGGAAATACTAGATGGCGTTAATTTTATCTTTAAGCAGATAATGTCATTAACTGTAGGAGAAATGAATTATACTAGTTCGGAGTTTTTAAATCCTGGTGCTAAGTATAAAGATTTAGATTCAGAAAGCGAAGGGACAAATAACAATATAGAACTTTATGTTGTTGAAAAAAATAAAGAAGAAACAGAAGTAGAAGAGGAAGAAGATATTTCTGATATAATGCTTGAAGCTAGAGTAGTTGGAAAAAGAATACTTGATATGACGCAAAATGATGATGAAAATAAAAATTTTTATGTATTTGATAAGGAAAGTGAAGGCTACAGAAAAGCCCAATATAAAGATATAGTTATACTTCTTCGTTCAACTAAAAAGTGGTCGGGGGTTTTCTATGATGAACTTAAAAAAATGGGTATACCTGTATTTGCCGATTCAAATTCGGGTTATTTTGAAAGTTCAGAAATAAAAACTATGCTTTCTTTTTTACAAGTGATAGATAACCCAATGCAGGATATTCCATTTGCGTCGGTGTTGAAGTCACCTATAGGTGGATTTTCAGTTGAAGAGTTAATAGATATAAAGTGTTTTGAAGGAGATACTTTTTATGAAAAGTTTAAAAATGGCATGAAAAAATGCGGTGAGGAAAATAAAAACAAACTTTGTATAAAAATGTTCTACTTTATTGAGAAACTAAACAGGTGGAGAAAAGAATCGCTGCATATGCCTATAGATGAATTTATATGGCATTTGTATACTGAAACCGGGTATTATGGATATGTAGGAGCAGTAAAAGGAGGAATGCAGAGGCAGGCAAACTTGAGATTGCTTTTTCAAAAGGCTAAAATTTATAATGAAACCAGTTATAAGGGATTATTTAATTTTATAAACTTTATAAATAAAATCAAAGTAAGCAGCGGTGATATGGGCAGCGCAAAGATACTTGGAGAAAATGAAGATGTTGTTAGAATAATGAGTATACACAAAAGTAAGGGACTTGAGTTCCCTATAGTGTTTGTATCTGGTACAGGTAAGAATTTTAATTTAATGGATATGAATAAAGCTATACTTTTTCATAATGAACTTGGTTTTGGCCCAGATTATGTTGATTTGGAAAAAAGAGTTTCATATGGGACTCTTATGAAGGAAGCAATAAAAAATAAAATAAAATTGGAAACATTATCGGAAGAAATGAGAATACTTTATGTTGCTTTTACTAGAGCAAAAGAAAAACTCATAATAACTGGACTAGTGCCTAGTATTGAAAAAGCTGCTTTAAAATGGGCAAGTGCAATTAATAGCAGTGGTGAAAAAATTTCAGAGGATGTAGTAATCAAAGCAAAAAGCTATCTAGATTGGATATGTACTTCAATTATAAGGCATAAAGATGCTTCAACTTTAAGAGAGCTTATAGGTGAGGAAACAGAAAATGGCAAGTTAATTGAGGATGAATCCAAATGGGATATATCATTTTTAAAGAGACAGGAAGTCATAGAATTATGGCATAAAGAGGAAAGCGAAAGCTTAGATAAGATGGATTTGTTTTATAGTGAGCTTGAGAAAATCAGAAATTCTCCATATGAAAGTAGTCATTCCGGCGAAATAGAAAGAAGACTTAGCTACAAATATAAATATATGAAGGCATCTAAGCTTCCTTCACTGCTTTCTGTTACAGAATTGAAAAGACAATTCTTGGAACATGATGAGTATGGAACAAGGATGTTTATGCCAGCACTTTCTAAAAAACCGAAATTTCTGGAGGAAATTAGAGGACTTACAGCCGCAGAAAAGGGTACAGTATTTCATTCTGTAATGCAGCATTTAAATTTTTGTTCTGATAGTGGTAAAATAAATATAGAAAATATAAAAATGCAAATTGACAATATGGTATTAAGTGAAATAATAACTGATAAACAAGCGGAAACTGTAAGTGCTAAAAAGATACTTGCATTTTTGAATAGCGATATAGGAAAAAGAATTACTAATGCACTTAATGTATATAAGGAGTTTCCATTTCAGATTAGATTTAAAAGTACAGATATATATAATGATTTAGAAAAAAGTTTATATGAAAATGAAGATATAATTGTTCAAGGTATAATTGATTTGTACTTTGAGGAAGATGATGGAATTGTACTTTTAGATTATAAGACTGATTATGTTAAGGACGATAAAGTAGATGCCATAAAAGAGCGATATAGAGTACAAATAGATTACTATAGTGCTGCACTTGAGACTATAACAGGTATTAAGGTTAAAGAAAAGTATCTATATTTGTTTTATAATGGAGTGACTGTAAAAATGCAATAATTGACTTTATGATTGGAGGAGTATTTTTGGAAAAAAAGACAATAAATCAATTTAAATCTGGTAATAGAATTGAAGGATTTTTTATAATAAAATCTGTAGAGTGTAGAGTTTCTTCTAATAATAAAAAATATCTTGATATTACTTTTGGAGATAAAACAGGAGATATTAACGGAAAACTGTGGGATGTTCAAGGAGAAGATGAAAATAAATATGCTGCTAATGCTTTAGTTAAGGTAAGGGCAGCAGTGATTGAATGGCAAAATAATCTTCAACTTAAGGTTGATAAAATAAGAGAAGCAGTTCAGGAAGATAACGTCCAAATATCTGATTTTGTTCCATCAGCACCATATACCTCTGACGATATGTATGGACTTATACTTGAATATACTGATAAAATCAAAAATGATGATATAAAAAATATTGTATTTCAAGTTATTGATGAAGCTGGAGATAAATTGATGTATTGGCCAGCAGCTAAAAAAATCACCATTCAGTGAGGGCTGGATTATTATATCATACAACTACTATGCTTAAAGCAGGAGAAAAAATTTGTGAAGTATACACGTTTTTGAACAGTGATTTAATATTTGCAGGAGTAATACTTCATGATATGGCTAAGCTTGAAGAAATGATATCCTCAGAGCTCGGAATAGTAACTGATTATAGTACGGAAGGGCAGCTTTTAGGACACATAATTCTTGGAGTTGAGAAGGTAAAAAAGGCGGCTGAAAAGGTTGGGGCAGATAAAGAAATTTCAATGATGCTTGAACATATGGTTTTATCACATCATTATGAGGCAGATTATGGAAGCCCTAAAAAGCCAATGTTCCCTGAAGCTGAGGTGCTTCATCATCTTGATGATATGGATGCATCTATGTTTGATATGCAGAAGGCTCTTGAAAATACTGAACCTGGAGCTATGTCAGATCCAGTATGGTCTCTTGATAAGAGGAGAATATATAAATCGAAATTTGACAAGAAATAATAGTGAAGGGTTTTAACTCACAATGTTCGTTAAAAGACTAATTTTTTCGCTGTGCGAAAAAAGTGAAGGATTTTACCTTCGGTAAAAAGGTTAAGGTTAATTTTCCTATGTGTTACTACGGAAAAATCTTTAACTTAATTATTTTTCCGCAGCAAAGCGGAAGAAAAATCACCTTAACTTTTGGCTTTAGCCGAAAAAGTTCACTTTTGACAAGCGAAGCTATGTCAAACCCTTCACTTGTAATGTAAGTGAAAAAAGTTAGTCTTTTAACGAGCAGAGCGAAGTTAAAAACCCTTCGCTCATCTTTATTTTTTGAAGAATTCAAGTATTTTATCGCATACATAGTTTACTTCATCTAAAGTAAGTTCAGGATAGATAGGAAGTGCAAGAATTTCCTTTGAAACTTTTTCAGCTATAGGAAAATCTCCTTTCTTATATCCGAGGTAATCAAAACATTTTTGAAGATGAAGAGGCATTGGATAATATACGCTGGTTCCAATCTCATTTTCTTTAAGGAAAGAAGCGAGTTCATCTCTTTTGTCTGTTAATATATTAAATACATAATAAACAGGAGATTGGTTTCCTTTAATTTTAGGGAATCTTATATGCTCGCATTCAGAAAGTCTTTCTTTATAAACATCAGCAATTTTTGCTCTTTTATTTATAGCATCTTTTATATACTTTATTTTTACAAGAAGTATAGCAGCTTGAATTGTATCTAATCTTGAGTTATAGCCCAAATTATCATAGTGATATTTTTTTGAAGCTCCATGAACTCTATATTGTTTAGCAAGCTCAGCTAATTTATCATCGTTAGTTACAATCATGCCACCATCGCCATAGCAGCCAAGTGTTTTTGTTGGGAAGAAAGAAAATACTCCAAAATCTCCTATAGTTCCTGAGTGCTTCATGGAAGTTCCTTTTCCTTGCCATCTCATTCCAAATGCTTCAGCAGCATCTTCAAGTACTTTTAAATTATGGGTTGAAGCAATTTCCATTATTTTATCCATATCAGATACTTGACTGAAAAGGTGGATAGGAAGAATACCAACAGTGTTCTTAGTTATTTTTTCCTCTATTTTATTAGCATCAATACATATAGTATCCTCATCTATATCTACAAATACAGGTTTACCACCGTGTCTTGCAATACATGAAGCAGAGGCAAGGAAGGTAAATGGTGAAGTTATGACTTCTTTTCCATCTTTAAAACCAAGTATGTCAGAAGTTAAAACTAAGGCATCTGTACCTGAGGCAACACCAATTGCATGTTTCGCACCTGTAAATTCTTTAACAGCTGATTCAAAATCTTTTACTTGCTGTCCTAAGGTTGATATTCCATCTTTTAGAACATCATGAATAGCAGTATCAAATTCATTTTGTTTCTCGGCATATTCTCTTTTTGACGTATAAAATCCTACTTTCATAGTTATAAAACTCCTTTTAAATTATTTTATTTTTTCAACAGCTTTTATTACTTCACCTATAATATATTCTGCAGTTTCAAGTGAGAGTGTAGAATATAAAGGAAGAGTAATTTCATTTTTGTATTGATCAAATGTATTTGGATAATCAGAAATAGAATACCCAATTGACTTGTAATAAGTAAACATTGGAATAGGGGTATAGTGAACATTAGTAGGAACTCCTATTTCAGCAAGCATTTCTATTACTTTATTACGCTTTTCTTCTGTAAAATCTTTTATTCTAAGTAAATACAAATGATAAGAGGTTTCACATGCAGCGTCTTTTTTAAATGGAACAATAGCCCAAGGCTTAGCACTTAAAGCTTTATCATATAAATCAACTAAAGCTGCTCTATGCTTTAACATTTCTTCATAACGTGTAAGTTGAACAAGACCTATAGCAGCCTGAATATCGGTCATATTACATTTCATGCCGTCAGTTAAAATGTCATATTGCCAAGCACCAAGCTTAGTTTTTGCAAGAGCATCCTTTGTTTGACCATTTAAAGCAGTGTATTTAAATACCTTGTAAAGGTCATCAAAGCCGTGAAAATGATTATTATTAAATGTTACAGCACCACCTTCAGCAGTGGTCAAATTTTTTACTGCATGGAAAGAAAAAATGTGAAAATCAGCCTGACTTCCAACTTTTCTTCCCTTATATTTTGCACCAAAGGCATGAGCGGAATCAGATATTAAAATAATATCCTCTCTATTAATTTTTTTTAGCAAAGCTCTTATTGCGTCATAGTCTACAGGAAGACCAGCTATATCAACTGATAATATGGCTTTTGTTTTTGGAGTTATAGCTGCTTCTATTTTATTTATATCAATTAAAAAACTGTCCTTTGCAACATCGACATATGTAGGTTTTATTCCCCTATGACATATTACGTTTGAAGTTGAAGCATAAGTGTAAGGCGTTGTAATAACCTCATCACCTTCTTTTATATCCATTACTTTTAGTACAAGTTCCATTCCAGCAGTATCACTTGCAACTGCAACTGCTTTTTCTGTTTCACAGTACTCTGCAATCTTTTTTTCGAATTCTGCAACTCTTGGCCCAGATGTAATCCAACCTGATTCAAGTACTTTTACAACCTCTGCTATTTCTTTATCTGTTATATCCGGTGGTGAAAATGGAATGTTATTACTCTTCATATTGATTATCTTCCTTTCAAATTAAGATTTTTTTATTGTTTTAAAGAATCCTGTATCTTTTGTGATATGAATTCCATTGGTACTAGCTATTTCGTTTTTTAAAAAGTTTAAGAAATTAATTATTTTTCTTTTATCTGTAAGTAAGCTTTTAATTTCAGGCAAGGAAAAAATATATTCTGCGAGAGGTTCTGCCTTAGTTACAACTAAACTATCTTTATAACGTTTAATTTGTGCTTCTTTAAACCAATTTTTTATAAGTTCATTACCATTTTCTAGTTGAAAGCTTTGAGTAGCATCCCAGCTTTTGCAGTATAAAAGTGAAGGATCAAATTTTGCAGCAATTTCTCTCATTTCATGCAAATGTCTTTTGCCAACTGTGGAAGCATAAAATTGACCGCCAGTTTTTAGAACTCTAAATATTTCAGAAAGAGCTTTTTCTTTATCAGGAACGTGATACAGCATGTGATTTGCAATTACTATATCAAAGGTAGCGTTGTCAAAAGGAATGTTTTGAACATCTACCACCTTAAATTTAATCTTTCCCTTAAAAGCTTTAAGGTTATTTTTAGCATCTTTAATCATTCCGCTTGAAAAGTCTGTTAAAGTCAATTCTAAATCACCTGGAACTTTTTCTATGTTTTTTAGCCATAAAGAACCATCTCCACAGCCGACCTCAAGTATTTTTGATTTCGGTTTTATTGTAAGCTCATCAAAAAACCAGCTCATCCATCCATACTTGTTTGTACTGTAAAGCTCATGTATTTTTATTCTTGCTCTAAGATTTGAGGCATTTTCATATTGAAGAAGCCATTTTTTATCTTCATTAACTACGTTAATTATGTTTATAAATTTATGCCAGTTAAAGTCATTTTCATTGTCCAGCATATCTAAGGTTTCATCTATAGAACTTATAACAGTATTTATGTGGTGAACCTTTCTTTTCATTATCTCTTTTTGAATTTCAAGAGATCGTCTTAAGTTTTCATCGTAGACATCGGAAGTCATTATATTTTTTATTTCATCAAGAGATAATCCTATAAATTTTAATGTCAATATCTTTTGAAGTTTAGGAAAATCATGTTTTGAATATAATCTGTGACCAGAAGAATTATGCGATGATGGCTTAAGTAAGTTTATTTTATCATAGTATCTAAGTGTTCTCAAAGTAATACCTGATTTTTTTGCAAATTCACCTGTAGTATAAAATACTTCTTTCAAGTTTTTCACCTCTATAAAGTATAATACCACATAACGTAACGTAATGTGCAAGGAAAAAATAAAATTAATTATTTTACCAATAATGGTTAAAAAGTGGTATATTATAAATATATGTATATATTTGGTTAAACAAAATTTTATGTAAGATGTGTATAGGAGAAAATCATATGAAGGATAAGAAAAAAAGTTTTTTTAATAGGTTTACTGCTTTAACTTTTATTGTGTTTATTGTAGCTATTACTATATGTGTAAAATTAGTAATACTTCAAGTTGTCCGAGCTGATGAATACAAATCTCAGGCTAATACAAAATCTCATAAATTTATAAAAGAAACTGCTGCAAGGGGAGAAATAACAGATTCAAAAGGTAGAAAGTTGGCAACAAACAATCAAAGCTATAATATAACCTACATGGAAACGGATACGAATGAAAAAAGCTTTTATACTACAATTGCAAAGGTATTTTATCTTTTAAATAGGTGTGGGGAAAATAAAAACGACGATTTCCCAATTAAAGTAACACCAGATTATTATTTTGATTTTAATACAACAGATGAAGATGAAGTAAAGGCAGATAAAATAAGTTTTTTAAGTAAAAGGGGAATTAAAGCAAACATAATAAAAAATTTTATATGGTGATATAAAATGGAATAAACTTACTAAGGCCCAGCAATCTAATGTAAATAAATATACTTTGAAAGTGTCAGCTAAATATGTTTTTGACAAACTTAAAAAAACGTATAAAATTCCTAACTCTTATAGTTTCACTATAGATGGAAAAACTGTAAATAAAAAATGTACTTTGGAAGATACAAGAAAATTTATGGTTGAAAAAGATTCCGTTCAAATGCAAAGTTATTCTGGATATAAACCTGTTGATATTGCAAGCAATATAAAAAAGGAAACAGCTATAACCTTCCTCCAGAAATTAAATGAACTTCCGGGAATAAATGTTGAGGAAAAACCTATAAGATATTACCCTTATGAAAAGCTTGCTTCAAATGCTATTGGGTACATTGGTAAAATATCTACATCGAGCGATGATGAAAGTGATTCGTACACAGAAAGAGGATATGATGTAAGTTCTGATCTTATAGGAATATCCGGGCTTGAATCAGCAGAAGAAGATAGATTAAAGGGAACTGCTGGAGGAAGGGTTGTAGAGGTGGATAAAAGTGGAAGAGTAATAAATGAGTTTGCAAGTAAAGATTCTTACGCGGGCCAAAATATAAAGACTACTTTAAATGCTGATGTTCAATATACTGCTGAGCAAGCACTTGAAAAATCAATGCAGAATTTGAGGGAAAGTCCGGGGAATGGTACAAATGGATCTTACACAGGAAATGCAACGAGGGGAGCAGCAGTAGCCATAGATGTTAATACTGGTGGTGTTATAGCACTCGCACAGTCACCAAACTTTAACCCAAATGATTTTGCTGATCCAAATGGAATTTCCGATGCTGTTAAGAAAAAAAATTTTCCAACCGTAGAAGATCAAATAAAGAATTTAAAGATTCCAAGCGATCTTATAGATACATTGTTTCCAGTAGATAAGACTACAGGAAAAAGAACAGACCCTTATGATTATCTTCCAAAACCAATGTATGATTATCCTACTATGGGACTCACTCCTCCAGGGTCAACTTTTAAAATGCTTACTGCAATAGCTGGACTTGAAACTAAAACAATAGATCCTTCTTTTACAATTGAAGATAATGGACACTACGATGATGGAAATAATGATAAAAGAGACTTTACTAAATCTGATGGAGCTCTTGGAACACTTGATTTAGTTCATGCTATAGCAAAATCAAGTAATCCATATTTTATGACAGTATCAGAATTGCTTAGGAAAGCTTCTGGATATGATATACTAGCCAAGTATGCATGGGAATTTGGGCTTGGAGTACAGCCAAATTCTGAAGTCAATCCATCAACTGGAATTGAGATTAAAGAGAATTTTGGTCAGACTTTTAATACCTATAGTACAAGAAGTAACCTTGGTCAACAAGCAGCATGGGAAATAATGAATGATCTTAAGAATAAAGCCTATGATAAAAAAGCTCAATCAATAGATTTACATACTAATAGTTCTGATAATAGTTCTATTGCGAGTTTAAAATCAGAGATAAAGCAAAAATAAGAGACTATGTTATAAATGCTAAATTTGATAAGAAAGAGTTTTCTGACGTTTTAAGTAAATTTGCACAAAGCAGTGGTATTACAATTTCAGATAGCAGCATGACGGCTATAATGAGTGGAGCTAAATCTGTTGTAGAACATGCTATTAGTTCTGGAGCTACTCCATATAATATTCATAATGCAGCTATTGGGCAGGGATATGATAATTATACCATGGTACAGCTTGCAAATTACATTGCGACAATAGCTAATGGGGGTAAAAGGCTTAAAGTGCATTTGGTTGATGAAATAGCAGATCCTGTCACTAAAAGTGTAGTATTTAAATGTGATCCTCAAGTTATAAAAGATACTCATATTAGTAAGTACACTCTTGATAAGGTAAAAGAGGGGATGGCACTTGTTAATAGTGAAGGTACTGCTGCAGGCAAATTTGATGGATTACCATTTACTACAGCAGGCAAAACAGGTACTGCAGATGCTTTTGAACTTAATTTTCAAGAGAAGATAAGAAGATCATCCTACGCTGTTTATGTAGGTTTTGCACCCGTAGAAAATCCTAAAATAGCAGTTGCTACTGTAATATATGATGGAGGTTTTGGTAATCAAATAACTAATGTGGCTAGAGCAATATATGAATCGTATTTTAAAAATGTGGAGAAAATGACGGGTGTACCAGAGGACGTTATTGGAAGCACAACTGCAAAGCCAGAAGTAGACAGTATGCAAAGTAACAATGCTTCGTCGCGTTAAAAAAATTCTATAAATCTAAGTGGTGAATTTAAGCGAGTACCTGCTCAGGGTATAGAAGGATAACGATCATACACGAGGTTTGGGATATAATCCCATTATCCTTCTTTAACTTGTATTACGCATATATATATTAGCCCATGCCCCGTGCATGTTTACTCGCTGAAAGAATGCTCAGACAATTGAAATATCTAAGTATTTTACAATTTTAGCCTTTCAGGTATCATCTAAATAAGTTTTACCTTGTATTCTTTAAGCCAAATATTTAGCTGTATCAAATAGGCAATGAGTTGAGGACCTTTCATAAGCTGACCAAACCATGGAGTTTTGTATGAAGTTCCTCCAGTTTCAACAAGTTCTTTAACATTTTTTAAATCTATTATATCTAAAATAGGTGAGGTTTTATCATTTATGATTTCTTTAAGCCAGTTTTGAACTATAGAAGTATATCCAGGATCAAAGGTCTTTGGATATGGACTCTTTTTTCTTTCAATTACATCTTGAGGGAGTATACCTTCAGCCGCTTTTCTCAATATGCCCTTTTCCCTATTACCATAAAATCTCATCTCGGGTGGAATATTATAAGCATATTCAACTAGTCTATAGTCTGCAAAAGGAACTCTAACTTCAAGACTATTAGCCATACTCATTCTATCTTTTCTTGTAAGTAGCGTTATCATAAACCATTTTATATTTAAATATACAAGTTCCCTCATTTTTCGTGCATAAGGGGTATCGGTGTCAAGATAAGGCACATTTTTTAAATTTTCTTTATACTTTTTATCTACGAATTCTTGAAGATTTATTGATTTAAATTCAGGAGAAAGTAGACTGCTTCTTTCTTTTACAAACCTTGACCAAGGAAAAGTTTTAGCTTCCAACATTTCTTTTCTTACAAACCAAGGGTATCCTCCAAATATTTCATCGGCACATTCACCGGATAGCGCAACTATATTGTCTTTTCTGACACCTTTGCAGAATAAATATAGAGAAGAATCTATATCCGCCATTCCTGGAATATCATTTGCTTCAACTGCTTCCTTTAAAGCGTGAGCTAAATCAGCATTGTTGTTTATTATCTTGTGATGATTACTTCCAATAAACTGATGAACTTTTTCAGCCCATACACTATCAGGGGTTATTACAAAATTATCATTTTTAAAATACAAATCATTATCTTTATAATCTATGGAATAGGTGTTTAAAGTTTTGCCTTGCTTTTTAAATTCTTTTGCTGCCACGGCAGATATTATACTGGAATCAAGACCACCTGATAAAAAAGTGCAAACTGGCACATCAGCGTAAAGTTGTCTTTTTATCGCATCAACTAATATACTTCTAATGTGATCAGCCGTTTCCTCAACATTTTCCGTATGATCATAGCAAGTAAGTTCCCAGTATTCATGAAGCTCTAAGGAATGGGGGGTAAATTCAAGATAGTTAGCAGGTGGAACGTCATATATATCCTTTAAAACTCCACTGCCAAGGTTTCTTGCAGGTCCTAAAGCAAAAATTTCAGTAAGTCCTTCCTCTGTAAGTACTGGTTCAACCAAAGGATTTGCAAGAAGGGTTTTTATTTCTGAACCAAATATAAGATTGTGATCTTTTAAGGTATAAAATAAAGGTTTTACACCAAGTGGGTCTCTGGCAAGAAAAAGTTTTTTCATCATTTTCCGAGTAAACTCCAAATGCAAAAATTCCATTTATGTGTTTTAAACAATCTTTTCCCCAATGTATATAAGCAGTTAATAAAACCTCAGTATCTGAATAAGAGTCAAAAGTATAGCCTGCTTTTATTAGAAGTTTTCTTACGTCCTCTGTGTTATAAAGTTCACCATTATAGACTATAATGTACTTTTTACCATTGTGCAATTTTATCATAGGTTGGTTTCCGCCTTTAGGGTCTACTACTATAAGACGTCTATGTCCAAGAAGTGCGTTTTTAGATATATAATAACCATGAGAATCTGGTCCTCTTTTTTTTAAAGTGTCAGTCATAAGTTCTATTACTTTATTATATCCAGTTAGATTTTTTTGAAAGTTGACAAATCCTGCAATACCACACATAACTTATATCACCATTCTTTTATAATATAGTTTATAAATTATATTATGTTTTTTTTCTCAAAATTTGATACAAAAACATAAATTTTATATTGTTTTTTAATGACAAAGGTGATATATTATATATGAACACATGAATAAATGTTCATATGTTCATTAGAATGATTATTTCACCAATAAGGAGTTGTTAGCATATGAGTGAAGAAGAAAATGCACTTAAATGTGAAAATAATGTTATTCACGTTGATGTTATAAAAAAAGTAAAAGAGATTATGCCAGAAGACGAAGAGCTTAGTGATTTATCAGATTTATTTAAAATTTTTGGAGATAGTACAAGAATAAAAATAATATGTGCATTATTTAATTCTGAAATGTGTGTGTGCGACATAACTTGTCTTTTAAACATGAAGCAGTCTGCTATATCACATCAATTAAAGATATTAAGGCAAGCTAAGCTGGTTAAGTATAGGAGAGAGGGAAAGGTCGTATATTATTCACTAGATGATGAGCATATAAAAGGTATATTTAACATGGGAATTATGCATATAAGAGAAAAATAACAAAGCTAGGAGTGGTAAAGATGGAAAGTGGTAGTGCGCTAAAAAAGCAATTTTATCTCGAAGGGCTTTGCTGTGCTAATTGTGCAGCTAAAATAGAAAACAAAGTAAATGAACTTGAAGAAATAGAGACTGTAAATTTAGATTTTGTTACAAAAAAGCTTACAATACAGATGTATAAGAAAAGTGACGCTGAGGTAACAGAAAATAAAATAATAGGAATAGTAAAAAGTATCGAAGACGAAGTAAAGGTTATTAATTTGAATGATATGTCAAAGGATGACCATGAGGAAGAAGAGACAAGTAAGGCTGACATCATAAGGTTTGCAGTAGGAGTTGTAATCTTTATAGCAGCGTATATTTTTAAATTTCCTAAAACCATAGATTTAATCCTTTATGTTATAAGCTATATTATTGTTGGAGGAGACGTTTTAATAAGGTCTATAAAAAATATAGGAAAAGGACAAATATTTGATGAGAATTTTTTAATGGTAGTTGCTACTATAGGAGCTTTTGCCATAAAAGAGTATCCAGAAGCAGTTTCTGTTATGATTTTTTATCAAATAGGAGAGTTTCTTCAAGATGCGGCAGTTGAAAAATCTAGAAAATCTATATCGGCACTTATGGACATAAAACCAGATTTTGCAAATCTTATAGAAGGTGAGAATGTTAATAGGGTCAATCCAGAGGAAGTTGCTGTTGGAAACACAATACTTGTAAAGCCTGGTGAGAAAGTTCCATTGGATGGAACTGTTATAGAAGGAGAGTCAATGCTTGATACATCGGCTGTAACTGGTGAATCTGTTCCTAGGAAGGCGAAAATCAACAGTGAAGTTTTTTCTGGTTCTATAAACAAAGAAGGACTTTTAAAAATAGAAGTTACTAAGGAATTTAAAGAGTCTACAGTATCAAAAATACTTGATTTAGTTGAGAATGCATCTTCTAAAAAGGCTGTTACTGAAAAATTTATAACAAAATTTGCAAGATATTATACACCAGCAGTAGTTTGTATTGCCTTATTTCTAGCAATTGTACCACCACTAGTTCTAAAAAATGCAGTATTTTCAAATTGGATTTATAGAGCACTTGTATTTCTTGTAGCATCATGTCCATGTGCAATCATATTATCTGTACCGTTAAGCTTTTTTGGAGGAATTGGAAGTGCTTCAAAGCAAGGTATTTTAGTTAAAGGCGGAAATTATATTGAAGCTTTAAAAAATATAAATACTGTAGTGTTTGATAAGACAGGAACGCTTACTGAAGGAAAATTTAATGTCAACAAAATTCAAGCTTATAATGGATTTTCTGATGAAGAAGTTTTAAAATATGCAGCGTATGCTGAAGTCTTTTCAAATCACCCTATAGCAATTTCAATACGTGGTGCATATAAGGATGATATTAAAAAAGATATTATTTCAAATTATAAAGAAGTATCTGGATTTGGAGTACAAGCTGAAATTTTTGGAAAAACTGCTTGTATTGGAAATGCTAATTTCATGGAACAGAATAAAGTAGAAGTTTCTAAAATTGATTTAAATGAAGTTTTTGGAACTATTGTGCATGCATCTGTTGATGGTGTATATGCAGGATATATTGTTATTTCAGATAATATAAAGAAAGACGCTGTACAGGCTGTTAAGGAATTAAAAGCTATTGGAGTTAAAACTGTAATGCTTACAGGAGATAATAAAAAACCGGCTTCTATAGTAGCAAATAAGATAGGTATAGACGAAGTTTTTGCTGAACTTTTACCTCAGGATAAAGTTCAAAAGATAGAAGATATGTACAGTAAAAAAACTGATTCTAGAATTGCTTTTGTAGGAGATGGTATAAACGATGCGCCAGTTCTTGCAAGGGCAGATGTTGGAATATCAATGGGGAGCGTTGGTTCAGATGCAGCAGTAGAGGCTTCAGATGTTGTAATAATGAATGATGAACTTCATAAAATATATACTGCTATAAAGATAGCTAAAAAGACAAACAAAGTTGTATGGCAAAATATTATATTTGCAATAGGAATAAAACTTGTAGTTCTTACTTTGGGAGCACTTGGATATGCCAATATATGGGAAGCTGTATTTGCTGATACAGGAGTAGCACTCATAGCAGTAGTTAATTCACTTAGAGTATTAAGAGCAAATTAGATATGGTTTAAGTGAAGGGTTTTAACTTGCTTCGTTCGTTAAAAGACTAAGGCTTTCGCTGTGCGAAAGGTGAAGGGTTTTACGATGCTGTGCACGTAAAAGGTGAACTTTTTTACCTTCGATAAAAAGTTAAGGATGATTTTTCTCCGTTTTACTGCGGAAAATCTTTAACTTAAGTTAATAATTTTTCTGTAGCAAGGCGGAATATAGAAATTGCCTAACATTTTGTTCATGAATCACATGGGCTATGCCCAAACGCCAATATGTGTATATCCTTAACCTTTTGCTGTGGCAAAAACCTTCACCTTTGACAAGCAAAGCTATGTCAAACCCTTCACTTTTCACATAAGTGAAAAAGTTAGTTTTTTAACGAGTATGGCGAGTTAAAACCCTTCATTTAATAAAATTAAATGTTATTTTGTGTTCCAGTCACTTTCGTATTTATCAGAGTCTTTTGTTATAGTAGCAGCTCTATTTTCTCCGTCTTCCCAAATTATGTTTTCATTTGTTCCATCATTTCCTACAGATACAAATTTAAATTCAATATAAGTATCTATAGGTAGTGCAATAGTTCCTTTCCAGCTTGGATATAAATTTTCATCAGTAGTCAGATTAAAGGCATTTTTGATATCCCAATTTCCAAGTTCCTTAATATTTCCACATACATATAATTCTTCACCGAAGTATGATGTTTTGTTGTTTACTTTAAAAGTAAAATCAACTGTGGATTCTTCAACTTTCTTGTCTTCGGATTTTTTATTTGTTTCACATTGTTCTTTTGTTTCGCAGTTAATATCCTTAGGAGTCTCGGTTGAAGGTTTAGTCAATGTTATTGTGCTTGTTTCCTTAGCTTCTAAAATATTTTTATTTCCAGTAGAAGAAGATTTAACAATAGAAGTTTCAGTAGCTTTTTTTATGCTAGTATTTATATGGGCAGTAGAACTAGTTTTTGTTGAAGTCGATTTTTTTACATTACTTTTTTTTCATATCCTCAATCTCCTTACAATATAATTTATATAAAAATTTTATGAATATCCTTTTGAAACATAGTATTATTTTAATAAAGTACTGAATTATATAGATTTATATAAGTTTTAGCCGAATTATCCCAACTGTTATTTTCACTCATTGCTCTTTTAACAAGTTTTGTCCAATTATCCTTTTCGTTATAATAAAAATATTCAGCATTTCTAATTACATGAAGCATATCATAAGCATTGTAATTAGTAAATGAAAAACCATTACCTTCTCCATTGCAAGGATTAAATGGTTGAACAGTATCTTTTAGACCACCAGTTTCACGAACAATAGGGAGGCTGCCATATCTTAAAGCTATAAGCTGTCCTATTCCACATGGCTCAAATAATGATGGCATAAGGAACATATCAGAAGCTGCATATATTTTTTGAGCAAGACTGCTGTCAAAATATATATTTGCAGATAGTTTATCTGGATATTTCCATGCGAAGTATTTAAACATATCCTCATATTTCCTTTCACCTGTACCGAGTACTACAAGCTGTATTCCATCTTGAAGTAATTCTTCAAGGACGCAAGCAATTAAATCAAATCCTTTTTGGTCTACAAGCCTAGACACAATTCCTATTAAAGGAGTTCCTTCGCTAGATGGGAGATTAAGCATTTTTTGGAGTTCAGTTTTGTTTTTGGTTTTATTATAAAGGCTGTTTAAATCAAAATTAAAAAATAAATTTCTATCTGTGCTAGGATTCATTAAATCATAGTCTATTCCATTTACTATGCCCCATAAATCGTTAGATCTTGTTTGCATTATACCATGAAGATGTTCACCGTAATATGGAGTTTTTATTTCCTGAGCATAAGTATTGCTTACAGTTGAAATTTTATCGGCAAATAGCAAACCACCTTTCATATATGAAACGCCATCATAAAACTTTAAGCAATTTTCATTAAAATATCCTTCATTTAAGCATAAAAGCTCATTTAGAACGCTTTTATCAAAAACTCCTTGATACTTTAAATTGTGTATAGTATAAATTGTTTTTATGTGATTGTAGTTTGAATAATCTCTGTAGTGCTCCTTTAATAAAACTGGTATCATTGATGTTTGCCAATCGTTGCAGTGGATTACGTCAGGATTGAAATCTCCCATATAAGTTATAGCTTGTAAAATTGCTCTGGAGAAATAAGCAAATCTTTCACCATCATCATAATACCCATAGCATCCAGCTCTTTTAAAGTAGTAATCATTATCTATGAAATAAAATGGTATACCATCATATTCATAGTACTCTAGTCCACCATATTGACTTCTCCATCCAACAGGAACGTTAAAACTTGCAATATGATGAGTATTATATTTGAAATTTTCTGGAATGTCTGAATATTTAGGGATTATAACCCTTGCATCTATACCTAACTTTCTAAGAGCCTTTGGAAGAGCATAGGCGACATCACCAAGTCCTCCAGTTTTCAAAAAAGGAAAACTTTCTGAAGCAGCAAATAGTACTTTCAAATAATCATCTCCATTATAATATTTTTACATCATGTTTATAATTATTGGTAAAGAGAACGTTTTTCAATAACAACAGGGTATTCCTTATCACCTTTTAATTCTTTACCTTCTTCAATTAGAACATTTTTATCTATTATTACATTTGTAAGTTTAGCGTTTTCCTTTATCTCACAATTTTGCATTATAATGCAGTTTCTAACTTTTGCACCTTTATGAATTATTACTCTTCTTGATATTATGCTATTTGTTACAAATCCTTGAATCAAGGAACCATTAGCTATAAGTGAATTACATACATATGAGCCGTTAAAGTATTTTGTAGGAGCTTCATCCATTACCTTAGTGTATATAAGACCATTACTAAAAAAAAGTTCTTTGTTTATATCAAGGCTCAGCATGTCCATATTAGCTTCGTAGTAAGATTGAATTGAATCGATGCACTTTAAGTAACCTTTAAATTCATACCCATTGATATTTAGATTGTTGCAATTTCTATAAATCCACTCAGAAATTGTAGACCAGAAACCTGTTTTTATGCAAGAATTTAATATGTTTATTAACAAACTTTTATCCATTATAAACATTTCCATGGATATGTTTTGATTATTTTCTGTACCTATATTTTTACCTATACCCAAAACTTCAGAATTTTCATTCAAATTAAGAATGTTACGATTTAGAAAGTGCGTTTTACCGTCAGTGATTTTTTTGTATATTATAGTAATGTCGCTGCCAGATTCTTCATGGAATTTTGCCGCTTTCTCATAGTTAATATTACATATCATAAAGGATGAAGAGATTATAATTTTTGATTGCTTACTTCTGTATATATACTCCATATTATTTTTTAGCATTTCAATATCACTGAGATATGAGTTTACTCCACCAAAACTAAATACAAAAAGACCATTTAATTTTCTATCAAGGTCCCAAGGCTTGCCAGAACCAAGGTGGTCAATAAGCGATCTTGAGTTCCCTTCAGTTAGTATTCCTACATTTCTTATTCCCGAGTTTACAAGATTTGAAAGAACAAAATCTATGATTCTGTATCTTCCAGCTACTGGAATTGAAGCCAAAGGCCTTTTTTCGTAAGTACTTTTATAGATGCATCATCTTCACTTAAAGTTAAAATTGACATATAATCATTTAACATTTTTCCACCTCATTTATCAGATTAAGTCTTCTTTTATTTTCTTATCTTCGCCTATAACGGTAATTTTTTCCCCATCACCAATTTTGCAATTATCTGATACTTTAGAATTGCATCCGATAATAGCTTTTTTAATTATTACGTTATCACCGATATTTACATTTGGCATAATAACTGAATCTTTAATAATAGAATTATTACCTACATGTACATTTGGAAATAGTACTGAATTATGAACAGCACCCAAGACTACACAGCCTTCAACTATTAAAGAACCTTTTACATCTGAATCGCAGCCAATATATTGAGGTGGACGTGTAGGATTAACAGAATATATTTTCCAGGCTGGATCATATATGTTTAGTTCATTATTATCATTTAATAAATCCATGTTTGCTTGCCACAAACTATCTATTGTTCCAACATCCTTCCAATAACCATCAAAATGATAAGCATATAATGACCTTTTATCATTTAACATGTTTGGAATTATATTTTTTCCAAAGTCGTTACTAGACTTTTCATCATCTTCATCTTGTTGCAAGTATTTTTCAAGAAGCTTCCAATTAAAAATATATATTCCCATTGAAGCTAGGTTACTTTTCGGTTTTTTTGGTTTTTCTTCAAATTCGTATATTTCATTATCTTCATCTGTATTCATAATGCCAAATCTGCTAGCTTCTTCTATAGGTACTTCGATTACGGCTATGGTTGCATCTGCTTTTTTTTCTTTATGGTAGTCCAGCATTTTAGAATAATCCATTTTGTAAATATGATCCCCTGATAATATTACTACATATTCAGGTGAAAAAGAGTTTACAAAGTGCCTGTTTTGATAAATTGCATTTGCTGTTCCTTTATACCAATTTCCACCAGTTTCTTTCATATAAGGAGGAAGAAGACTAACTCCCCCGTCGTTTCTATCAAGATCCCAAGGGCTTCCTATACCTATGTGAGCGTTTAGTTCTAAAGGTCTGTATTGAGTTAAAACGCCAACTGTATCAATTCCAGAATTTGAACAATTACTTAATGTAAAATCAATAATTTTATATTTTCCTCCAAATGGAACAGCTGGTTTAGCAGTTTTTCTGGTAAGTATGCCCAGACGACTACCTTGTCCACCAGCTAAAATCATTGCTATAACTTCCTTTTTTAACAAGAATATCCCTCCCTACTTTTGTATAAAAAAATAAAATAAGAACTGAACTACATTTCTATTTTACAATATTTTCTTGAAAAAGAGAATGGCTAAACAGAAATATTAATGCAAAAGTTTTAAAATAAATCAATATTATGTGTGATATGAATATTTATGGTAAATGAGTAAATAATACTATATATTGTTATTCAATTAAAGTATTTTTCTGTGAATACTTGACAATTAGTAAATTAAGTTATATTATTAAAACATACTAAATATATAGAAAAACTAAAAAATGGGTGTGTTTATTATGAAAATATCAACAAAAGGAAGATACGGATTAAAGGCTATGGTAGATTTGGCTGTTAATTCAATAAATGATAGTGTTACACTTAAAAGTATATCACAAAGACAGAATATTTCAGAAGGTTATTTGGAACAAATTTTTTCCTCTCTTAGGAAAGAAGGACTTGTAAAAGGAAGAAAGGGTTCCCAGGGTGGTTATGTGCTTGCAAAAAGTATGAATGAAATAACTGTAGGTAATGTTTTAAGAGCACTTGAAGGAGATCTTGTTGTTGTTGAAAGAGATGATAATCAAGTTGTTAATGAAGATAAGCTTGATAGCTGTATAAGAAATAACATATGGGATCGTTTGAATAATGCTATAAGTGAAATAGTAGATTCTATCACACTTGAGGATTTGGTGATTAATTATAATAATCTAATAAATTCAAATTATATGTATTATATCTAGACTGAATAGTTTGATTTTTGCAATTAATATATACTATAAATCCTAGCAAAAATGTATGCTTAATATTAGTTTATAAATAAAAAATAGTGGGGTGGCTTAAATGAGTAAAATTTATAATAACATTATTGAAACTATAGGAAAAACACCTTTAGTTCAATTGAAAAACTATAAAGAAAAAGAAGGATTTAATGGAAATATACTTGGAAAAGTTGAATATTTTAATCCATCTGGAAGCATAAAAGATAGAATTGCATATTCTATGATTAAAGATGCTGAAGATAAAGGTAAAATAAATAAAGATACGGTTATAATAGAACCTACAAGTGGAAACACAGGAGTTGGATTAGCTTTAATCTCTGCTGCTAAGGGATATAGACTTATACTTACAATGCCTGAGACTATGAGTATTGAAAGAAGAAAGCTTCTTAAAGCATACGGTGCTGAGCTAGTATTAACACCAGGAGTAGAAGGAATGAAGGGCGCTATTAAAAAGGCAGAGGAGTTAGCTAAGGAAAATTCAAATTCTTTTATACCTCAACAATTTGATAATCCTTCAAATCCAGCTATTCATAAGGTTACTACTGGAGAAGAAATATGGGAAGATACAGATGGAAAAGTTGATGCTGTAGTTGCAGGAGTAGGAACAGGTGGAACTATTACAGGAATTGCAAGAACTTTAAAAGAGAAAAATCCAAATATTAAAATTATTGCTGTGGAACCATTTGATTCACCTGTACTTTCAGGAGGAAAATCAGGTCCTCATAAAATACAAGGAATAGGCGCCGGATTTGTTCCAAAAGTTTTTGATAGAAGTCTTGTGGATGAAATAATTACAATAAAAAATGAAGAAGCATTTGCAGCAACTAAAGAATTAGTTGTTACAGAGGGAATACTTGCAGGTATATCAGCTGGTGCTGCTTTGTATGCAGGAAAAATTGTTGCAAGTAGACCTGAATTTTCAGATAAAAATATAGTTGTTATTCTTCCAGACAGCGGTCAAAGATATTTATCAATGCCTGTATTTGATTAATGTTTTGTAGTATAATTATATAAATGGTGTATTTTAAAGCGCAGTGCAAAAGTCACTGCGCTTTAATTAAATTAGTGAAAAGGGTGATAATGTGAAAAGGCATGTCTATATGGATTATTCAGCAACTACTATGGTTCTTGATGAGGTTGTTGAAGAGATGAAACCATATTTTAGCGAATTCTATGGTAATCCGTCTTCCGCTTATTCTTTTTCAATGAAAAGCAAAATTGCGTTAGATGAAGCTAAAAATACTATTGCAACAATTTTAAATTGTAAAAATGAAGAAGTATTTTTTACTAGTGGTGGCACAGAAAGCGATAATTGGGCACTGATTGGTACAGCTATGGCAAACAAAAATAAGGGGAAACATATAATAACAACTTCTATAGAACATCATGCTATACTTAGTGCTTGTAAGTTTTTAGAAAGCCAAGGGTTCGAAATTACATACCTTCCTGTAAATTCAGAAGGGCTAGTGTCTATAGATGATTTAAAAGGAAGTATAAAAGATGAAACTATATTAGTATCTATTATGGCAGCAAACAATGAGATAGGTACAATTGAACCTATTAATGAAATAGGAAAAATCCTTAAGGAAAAAAATATTATATTTCATACGGATGCAGTTCAGGCAGCAGGGCATATTAAGCTTGATGTAAACCAAATGAATGTGGATTTAATGTCAGTTTCAGGACATAAAATTTATGCACCAAAAGGAATAGGAATACTTTATATTAAAAGAGGAACCCAAATAAGTAATTTGATTTACGGTGGACAGCAGCAAAGAGGAAGAAGAAGTGGAACTGAAAATATACCATATATAGTTGGAATTGCTAAGGCGTTTGAAATAGTATATAGTGATTTTGAAAAAGAAGTTGAAAGGCAAAAAAGATTGAGAGATATTTTTATAAATGAAGTTCTTAAAATTCCAAATGTAAAATTAAATGGGCCTAGGGATGAAAAAAGACTTTCAAATAATATAAATTTATGTTTTAATGGAAAAGATGGAGAGGGTATTTTAATAAACTTGGATATGGCAGGTATTTGTGCTTCACTTGGGAGTGCATGTTCTGCTGGGGCAATAGAACCTTCACATGTACTTACAGCTATTGGGCTTTCGAGAGATGATGCAAAAAGTTCAATAAGATTTACAATAGGAAAATTTACAACAGAAGAGGATATTAATTATACCCTAAATAAATTATGCGAAATTTTAAAGTAAATCAGCTATTTCTTTTTCACAAAATTCGTAGAAACATCGATATTTTATGAAAATAAATAGCGATTTACTAATTAAAATTATATAAAAAAGATAAGGTAATGGTGATAATGTATGAATAAAAAAGTTGTTATAGGAATGAGCGGAGGGTTGATAGTTCTGTAGCGGCTTATTTGCTAAAAAAGCAAGGATATGATGTTATAGGAATAACTATGAAGTTAACTCCAGACGATGCTTTTTATAATGAAAAAGAAGGAGGCTGCTGCTCAATTTCAGCTGTTGAAGACGCTAGAAGAGTAGCCTATAAACTTGAAATACCATTTTATGTAATGAATTTTACAGAAGTATTTAAAGATAAAGTAATTGATTATTTTGTAGATGATTATTTAAAGGGCAGAACTCCTAATCCTTGTATTGCATGTAATAAATATATAAAGTTTGATGCTCTTCTTAAAAAAGCTCAAAGTTTAGGTGCCGATTATGTTGCTACAGGTCATTACTGCAAAATTTCAAAAGAAAACGGAAGGTATGTAATAAGAAAATCTGTTGATGATAAAAAAGATCAAACTTATGTTATGTATAATATGACTCAATATCAACTTGAGCATACACTAATGCCATGTGGAGATTATGAAAAGGAGCATATAAGGGAGATTGCAAAGGAAATAGGACTTAATGTGTTTAATAAAAGGGACAGTGAAGAAATATGTTTTGTTCCAGATGATGACCATGGTGGTTTTATCAAAAGACAGTGTCCAAATGATATAAGAGAAGGAAATTTTGTAGATGAAAAAGGAAACTTTATAGGCAAACACAAAGGAATAGCTTATTATACCATAGGACAAAGAAAGGGACTTGGAATATCAGCGGGTAAGAGAATATTTGTAACAGATATAAAAGCAGACAAAAATGAAGTTGTTCTTGGTGATGAAAAGGATATTTTTAAGGATGAACTTATAACAAAGAATAATAATTTTATACCTTTTGATAAATTAGAAGAACCTATGGAAGTAGACGCTAAAATAAGGTATAATGCAAAAACATCAAAAGCCATAATAAGTCCTATAGAGAATGGAAGAGTAAAGATTAAATTTGAAATTCCTCAAAGAGCTATAACTAAAGGACAGTCTGCTGTATTTTATAAAGGAGATCTTTTAGTTGGTGGTGGAATTATAGATGAAATTGTTTAAGACCATAAGTGATTTTAGCAGGGTGTGTGATTTACTTGGAAAAAGTGGCTTCTTAGAAATGTAAAAGCAAATATAAATAAATTATCAAAAGAATTTGGAATTAGTGAAGTATTAACAAGAATATTATTAAATAGAGGAATATATAATAAAAGCGATGAAATGCGTTTTATAAATCCATCTTTAAACATGCTCTATAATGCTAAGTTGATGAAAGATATTAAAAAGGGAGCTTTTATAATAAAGGATGCAGTAGAAGATAGCCAAAGCATATTAATAGTAGGAGATTACGATGTTGATGGGATTATGAGCACATATATGCTTTATGAAGCTATATCTAAATTTACTAATAAAGTGAGCTACTATATTCCTGATAGAATTACAGAAGGATATGGAATTAATGAAAATATAATTTTATATGCTAAAGATAATAATTTTGATGTAATCATAACTTGTGATAATGGAATTGCAGCAATAAAGCAAATGGAAATGGCTAAAAAGTTTGGAATGAAGGTTGTTATAACCGATCATCATGATGTTCCGTTTGTAGAAGAAAATGGGAAAAAGAGTTTTGTGGTGCCCAATGCTGATGCAGTTGTAAATCCTAAACAGGAGGATTGTAAATACCCATTTAATAAGTTATGTGGCGCAGGAGTTATTTTTAAGTTTATACAGGTTCTATATGAAATCATGAATATTGACATATGCCAAAGCTATAGTTTTTTGGAATATGCAGCTATTGCTACAGTATGTGATGTTGTAGATATTATAGACGAAAATAGGATAATTGTAAAAAAGGGACTTGAGCTTATAAATAACACTAAAAACATAGGATTGAAGGCTCTTATTAATGAAGTTGGATTAGGCGATAAGGAAATAAATGTTTATTCACTTGGATTCGTCATAGGACCTACAATTAATGCTGTGGGAAGGCTTAAACACGCAAAAATAGCTTTAAAATTACTTTTATGTAAAGATGAAAAAGAGGCAGTCGAATTTGCAAAAGAGCTTCATGAATTTAATGTGGAAAGACAGGAAATAACAAACTTAGGAGTACAAAAAGCTGAAGAGGTCATAGAAAAACTGCACTTTTCAATGGATAAAGTTCTTGTAATATATTTAAAGGATATACATGAAAGTGTTGCTGGAATAATTGCAGGAAGAATTAAAGAAAAATATAATGTTCCTACTATAATATTTACAGATGCAAATGAAGGTATTAAAGGCTCCGGTAGGTCAATTGAAGAATATAACATGTTTGAAGGATTAGTTGAGTGTAGAGGCTTAATTGAAAAATTTGGGGGACATCCAATGGCAGCAGGTCTTTCACTTGAAAATTTAGATATAGTTGATAAGTTAAGAACTAAACTTAATGCAAATTGTACTTTAAGCGATGAGGATATAATTCCTAAGGTTCATATAGATATGCAGCTTCATATCGACTATATATCACTTGGACTTTCAGAGGAGATAAAGACATTAGAACCGTTTGGAAAAGGGAATCCAAAGCCCATTTTTGCGGACAAAGCTGTTAATATAATAAATGCTAATGTAATAGGCAAGAATAAAAATGTGCTTAAGTTAAAAATAAAGTCAAATTCGGGAAGAATACTCAATGCTATATATTTTAATGGTATCTATGAATTTGAAAAAGTTATTATAGATGGATATGGAGAAAATGAACTTAAAAAGCTTTATTCGTCTTATTCCGGCAGTGTAAAGCTTGATATAACTTTTAATGTAGAAACTAATGAGTTTATGAATAATAAAACCGTTCAATTAGTTATTAAAAATTTTAGAAATCATAGTGAGCGTACAGCTCGTAAATAAATTACTTGCTGTACGCTATTTATTATAATTTTGATTCATAATCTGCAACCATTTTTTTGACCATCTCTCCTCCAACAGAACCACACTGTCTAGAAGTAAGGTCTCCATTATATCCTTCACTTAGTGGAACATCTAATTCTTGGGCAGTTTCCATTTTAAGATGATCTAAACCTTCTCTAGCCTCTGGAACTAAATGCTTGTTTGACATGTTTTTCGCCTCCTTTCTAGTTTTGTAATAATAGTTTAACCCATATTTAAAACAATATAATAGTGAGGTTAAGACAAAAAAGGAAGCTTACATTAGTTAATGGACAATTAACTATTTAAAGTATAAAATAACTGCCTTATGTAATATTGTGGAATTTTAAATTTGATTTTAAGGCAATGTATCTATAATTGTGATAAAATGTTTTATGTAATTTATAAGGGAGGATTTTTTTATGAGTAAATTTAAAATTATAATGACAGGTGGAGGTTCGGCTGGCCATGTTACTCCAAATTTAGCTTTAGTTCCAGAACTAAAAAAGCTTGATTATGAAGTCCAGTATATAGGGACTAAAGATGGTATAGAGAGGGGAATTGTTAAAAAAGAAAATATAAAATACCATGCTATATCTAGCGGAAAACTAAGAAGATATTTTGATTTAAAAAACTTTACGGATCCTTTTAAGGTAATTAAAGGAGTTTTTCAGTCTATAACAATAATGAAAAAAGAAAAACCTAATATAGTATTTTCCAAGGGAGGATTTGTGTCCGTGCCAGTTGTTATGGCAGCTCATTTTTGCCATGTGCCAGTAGTTGCTCATGAATCTGATATCACTCCAGGGCTTGCAAATAAGATAGCTGCACCTTATTGCGACAAGGTATGTGTTACATTTCCAGAATCAATTAAAAATATAAAAGGAGATAAAGCCATTTTAACTGGTACTCCTATAAGACAAGAACTATTTAATGGGAATAAAGCTAATGGACTTCACATATGTGGATTTAAAGGTGACAAAGCCGTTATTTTAGTAATAGGAGGAAGCCTAGGATCAAAGGTAATCAATGATCAAGTTCGTGGAATTTTAAAGGAACTATTAAAAGTATATGATGTAATTCATATTTGTGGCAAGAATAATATTGATAACAATTTACTAAAATTAAATGGGTATAAGCAGTTTGATTACGTATCTGATGAATTACCACATCTTATGCAAGCAGCAGATATTGTTATATCAAGGGCAGGTGCCAATGTGATTTTTGAACTTTTAGCGCTTAAAAAACCTAATATATTGATACCATTATCTAAAAAATCAAGCAGGGGTGATCAAATATTAAATGCAGCTTCATTTAAAAAAGCTGGATATAGTATTGTAATACAAGAAGAAAATTTAAATGCAGAAACTCTTAAAAATAAAATAAGTGAATTGTATATAAATAGAAAAAATTATATAGATAAAATGAATTCAAGTACTGCAAGAGATGCAGTTGATAACATAATTGGACTAATAAATAAGTATAAAAGATAATATTATGTGTTGTATAACAGAAAACGTTATATGATGGAACTATATGAAATTTTTAAAATATACATTTTTAATGTTTTACAAGTAATTTAAAAAATTAAGGGAGCTGTCGCACTAATAATTATTTAATATGTAATTTAAAAATATTGCGAAGTAATAGTTAACTTTTTCGCCTGAAAAGAAGGCGAAAAAGCTAAGGGTGAAGGGTTTTAACTTGCGCTGCTCGTTAAAAGGTGAACTTTTTTACCTTTAGTAAAAAGCTAATGATGATTTTCCTCCGCTTATCTACGGAAAATCTTTGATTTAAATTAATAATTTTTCCGCAGCAAAGCGGAAGAAAAATCACCTTAACTTTTGGCTTTAGCCAAAAAGTTCACCTTTAACGTGCAAAGCATCGTCAAACCCTTCACTTTTCACATAAGTGAAAAAAGTTAGTCTTTTAACGAGCTAAGTGAGTTAAAACCCTTCACTTATTTTAGTTCGCAATATTTTTAGATTACGTTTGAATAATTTTTTAGTGCGACAGCTCCATGTACCTTAGTTAAATTGTATCCCAATATTTTGCTCAATCTAAAACTTCAAAGTGTTTTTATTTTTCATAATCATTGGCTATTTCAAAGTAACCTTGAGGATATTTGCAAACAGGACATATAGTTGGAGCAGTTGTTCCTAAATATATAAATCCGCAATTTTTACATTTCCAATAAGTCTGTTCCTTCCTATTATATATAGTTTTTTCTGAAAGTCTATTTTTGAAATCTAAAAACCTTTTTTCGTGGCTTTTCTCTATTGAAACTATATTATTAAAAGCAGCTTCTATTTCGGGATATCCTTCTTCATTAGCAATTTTTGCAAAGGAAGGATAAGCTGTGCCCCATTCCTCTTTTTCTCCTTCAGCAGCATATTGTAAATTTTGTTCTGTGTTTCCATATCCTATTGGATATTCCGTATCTACTTTTATTTGAGATTTTCCAAGACCTTGAACTAAAAAATCAAAGAAAACCTTGGCATGAGCTCTTTCGTTTTCTGCGGTTTCTATAAATATAGAATAAATTTGATTATAACCTTCTTTTTCAGCAGCCCTAGCATATATTGTATACCTATTTCTTGCCTGAGATTCTCCAGCAAAAGCTTTTGCAAGATTTTCAGCAGTTTTTGAATTTACTAAACTTTTCATTTTAAAGCCTCCAATTTTTTTTTATTCAATATAATAAAAAGTTGTACTATAACAATTTTATAGGTATAGTATTTCCAAAATTCCTAAAAATAAATATATAAAAATTTTAGGGAGGAAGAAAAGTATTATGAAAAAATATTTTAAACAAGTATTAATTTTATCAGTGGTGTTTATGCTCTCGATGCAAATGAGTGCATATGCAAAAATACAGGAAAAGACCTATACTTATGTTATCAAAGCAGGGGATACATTGTGGAAAATAGCAGTGAAAAATCAAACTGGGGTATCTGAAATAGTTGCATTAAATCCTAAAATAGCAGATCCTAATATGATAATTACTGGTCAAACAATAAAGCTGCCAGATATAAGAACCACTCAATCCCAGGAAAGTGAAGTGGCAAGACTTGTTAATGTGGAAAGAAGTAAAGTTGGGCTTGCACCTTTGAAATTAAATTGGGAACTTTCAAGAGTAGCCAGGGTTAAGTCACAGGATATGTCAGATAAAAATTATTTTTCACATAACTCACCTACCTTTGGATCTACATTTTCACTAATAGGAAAATATGGAATAGTTTATTCTGCAGCGGGAGAAAACATAGCCTATGGATATACTACACCATCTTCAGTTATGAATGGTTGGATGAATTCACCTGGTCATAGAGCTAATATTTTAGGAAAACAGTATAATCAAATAGGTGTTGGTATGGTCAAAAGTTCAAGCGGACAGATATATTGGACTCAAGTATTTATAAAGCAATAAAAGGCTTTAAATCAAAAGCGCAGCAGCTGCAATATATAGTGGAAAAACTTGAAATGGTTTTCAAAGTAGTATATAATTAAAATGCTTTAATAATTTTGTTGAAACTTTTTGGATAAAGTAGTATTATAATTAACTGGGTTAATAAATTATTCATTTGTTTACATTCATTCTAAAAAAGCAAAAGTGAGAAAGATTGTAAATAAAGAAGATAAGCAAAGATTTTTTAGATTTATGTGGAATAATTATTTAAAAATTAGTTTTGCTTAAAAATTTTTTATAGTATAGTTAAAAATGTAACAAACTCTGGTAAGTTTTATAGGCAAATTATTTTGCTATAATTCCTAATATAAAAATATTTTGTATTTAAAGGAAGGGGTAAACAAGTATGAAAAAAATGAAAACTATGGATGGTAATACTGCCGCAGCTCATATATCATATGCATTTACTGATGTTGCAGCAATTTATCCTATTACTCCATCATCACCAATGGCAGAACATGTAGATGAATGGGCAACTCAAGGAAGATTAAATCTCTTTGGACAAAAAGTTAAAATAATGGAAATGCAATCAGAAGCAGGAGCTGCTGGTGCAGTTCATGGTTCACTTCAAGCAGGAGCTTTAACAACTACATACACAGCTTCACAGGGTATGCTTTTAATGATACCAAACATGTATAAAATCGCAGGAGAACTTTTACCTGGAGTATTTCATGTTAGTGCTAGAGCATTAGCTACTCATTCTTTAAATATATATGGAGATCATCAGGATGTTATGGCTGCTAGACAAACTGGTTGTGCTCTTCTTGCTGAAGGAAGTGTACAAGAAGTTATGGATTTATCAGCAGTAGCCCACTTAACAGCTATAAAGGGAAGAGTTCCTTTTATAAACTTCTTTGATGGATTCAGAACTTCACATGAAATTCAAAAAATTGAAGTAATGGACTATGAAGATTTAAGAGGATTACTAGACATGGATGCTGTTAATGAATTTAGAAGAAATGCATTAAATCCAGATCATCCAGTTCAAAGAGGAAGCAATGAAGGTTCAGATGTTTACTTCCAAGGAAAAGAAGCTCAAAATAAATTCTACGATGCAATTCCTGAAATGGTTGAACATTACATGGGAGAAATAAGCAAAATCACTGGTAGAGAATATCACTTATTCAACTACTATGGAGCAGAAGATGCTGATAGAGTAATCATAGCTATGGGTTCTGTTTGTGATACTGTAGAAGAAACTATTGATTATTTAAGAGCTAAAGGAGAAAAAGTAGGAGTATTAAAAATACATCTTTATAGACCTTTCTCTGTTGAACATTTCTTGAAATATATACCAAAAACAGTTAAAAAAAATTGCTGTTCTTGATAGAACAAAAAGAACCTGGTTCTCAAGCTGAGCCATTATATCTTGATGTTGTTAAAGCATTCTACAATGCAGAAACAAGACCAGTTATAGTTGGAGGAAGATACGGACTTGGTTCAAAAGATACATTACCAGTTCACATTTATTCAGTGTTTGAAAACTTAAAAGCAGCTGCACCAAAAGATGGATTTACTATAGGTATAGTTGATGATGTTACAAATACATCTCTTCCAGTTCCAGAAATTGAAATAGATACAACACCAGAAGGAACTAAAACATGTAAGTTCTGGGGTCTTGGTTCAGATGGTACTGTTGGTGCAAACAAGAGTGCTATAAAAATCATAGGAGACCATACAGAAATGTATGCTCAAGGATACTTTGCTTATGATTCAAAGAAATCAGGCGGTATAACAGTATCACATTTAAGATTTGGTAAAAAGCAAATAAAATCACCATATTTAGTTGATAAAGCAGACTTTATTGCTTGTCATAACCAAAGTTATGTTCATAAGTATGATGTTCTTGCAGGACTTAAAAAAGGCGGAAATTTCTTACTTAATACAATCTGGAGTCCAGAAGAATTAGAAGAAAAACTTCCAGCTTCAATGAAAAGATATATTGCTAAGAATAATATTCATTTCTATACATTAAATGCTATAAAGATTGCTCAAGCAATAGGTCTTGGCGGAAGAGTAAACATGATTTGTCAAGCTGCTTTCTTTAAAATTGCAAACATCATCCCAGTAGAAGATGCTGTTAAATACTTAAAAGACGCAGTTGTAACAAATTACGGTAAAAAAGGTCAAAAAGTTGTTGATATGAACAACGCTGCAATAGATCAAGGTGTTGGAGCTATTGTTAAAATAGATGTTCCAGCAGCATGGGCTGATGCAAAAGATGAAGTTAAGGATGAAGCACCAAAGCCTAAGTTCATAACTGACATACTTGAACCAATGAATAGACAAGAAGGAGACAAACTTCCAGTAAGCGCATTTACAGGAAAAGAAGATGGAACATATCCTGTTGGAACAGCAGCTTATGAAAAGAGAGGAATTGCAATAAACATTCCTGAATGGGATGCAGATAAATGTATCGAATGTAATCAGTGTTCATTTGTTTGTCCTCATGCAGTAATAAGACCAGTTCTTGCAACTGAAGCAGAAGTTAAAAAGGCTCCAGAAGGAATGAAATTTAAGAAAGCAATGGGAGTTAAATCAACTGAAGAATTAAGTTTCTCAATAGTTATAAGCCCACTTGATTGTACAGGATGCGGAAATTGTGCTCAGGCTTGCCCAGCTAAAGAAAAAGCTTTAGTTATGAAGCCAGCTGAAACTCAATATGATGCTGCAAAATACTTTGATTATGGAGTAAGTCTTCCAGAAAAGAAGGAAATTGCAAACAAATATACAGTTAAAGGAAGCCAATTTGAAAAGCCACTTCTTGAGTTCAATGGAGCTTGTGCAGGATGTGGAGAAGCATCTTACGCTAAACTTATAACTCAATTATATGGAGATAGAATGATGGTAGCTAATGCTACAGGTTGTACATCAATTTGGGGATGTAGTGCTCCTTCAATGCCATATACAACTAATGAAAATGGACAAGGACCAGCATGGGCTAACTCATTATTTGAAGATAATGCTGAATACGGACTTGGAATGCTTCTTGGAGTTAAACAATTAAGAGAAAGAATGGCAGATCTTGCTGCTGAAGCAATCAATTCTGGAGTTAGTGCAGAACTTAAAGCAGCACTTCAAGATTGGATTGAAAACAAAGAAAACGGAGAAGCTTCAAGAGCAGTTGTAGATAAATTATTACCTTTACTTGAAAAAGAAAAAGATTCAAACGCAGCTCTTGCAGAATTATATACAAATAAAGATTACCTAGTTAAGAGATCTCAATGGATATTTGGTGGAGACGGCTGGGCTTACGATATAGGATACGGCGGTGTTGACCATGTTCTTGCAAGCGGAGAAGATGTAAACATATTTGTATTCGATACAGAAGTATATTCTAATACAGGTGGACAATCATCAAAAGCAACTCCATCTTCTGCTATAGCTCAATTTGCAGCTTCAGGTAAGAAGACAAAGAAGAAGGATCTTGGAATGATGGCTATGAGCTATGGTTATGTATATGTTGCTCAAGTAGCTATGGGTTCAGATAAGAATCAGTTATTAAAAGCTTTAAAAGAAGCAGAAAACTATCATGGTCCATCACTTATAATAGGATATTCACCATGTATTAATCATGGATTAAAAGCAGGAATGGGCTGCAGTCAGTTAGAACAGAAAAAAGCTGTAGATTGTGGATATTGGGCACTTTACAGATATAACCCATTATTAAAAGAAGAAGGAAAGAATCCATTCGTTCTTGATTCAAAAGAACCAACAGGAAACTTTAAGGAATTCTTACTTGGAGAAGTTAGATATGCTTCATTAAAGAAAGTATTCCCTGATAAAGCTGATGAATTATATGCTAAGACAGAAAAAGATGCAAAAGAGAGACTTGAAGGATATAAGAAATTAGCTAATCAATAATAAAAAAGGGCGTTTAGCCTTTTTTATATTATGTAGTGAAATTAATTTTAAAATATTTGTAGAATATATTAATGTATTGTAGAAATAAATTAAAATATTTTAAAAAACCCCCTTTTAAAATTAATAAAATAAGGTTAGAATTATAACATAAAGATATGCAGCTTTAAATTTAAAGTTATATATCTTTAGTGAGAAAAGGAGGCAATATATATGGATGAAAAAGAAAACCTAAATACATGTGACTGCGGTTGCTGCGGAGAGGAACATGAGCATGAAGAACATCATCATGATTGTGACTGCGGATGCGATTGTGGTGAACATGAGCCAATGATGGTTGAACTTGAGGATGAAAACGGAAATTCAATTTCTTGTGAAATTGTAGACGGTTTTGTGTATGAAGATAAAGAATTTGTATTAGTTCAAAATCCTCAAAATGATTCAGTGTACTTATTTAAAGTTGAAGGGGAAGAAGGAGAACTTGTAATCCCTGATGACAACGAATTTGAAGCTGCTTCTAAATATTATGAAAGCATTGTTTCAAAGTAAAGTAGTACTGTAGCTTAACTATTAATGGTTTTAATCCTTTTCTATATAAGAATTTTTATTAGATAAAAATGTAATAGATTCTTTTATATAGAGTTATTTTAAGGTCGATGCATTTTGCATCGACTTTTTTAAAAAATATATAATAAATATGGAGATAATCTTATGGAAAAACTTGCTATATTTGATGTTGATTATACTCTTACAAAGAGAGAAACTTTATTAGAGTTTTATTTGTTTATGATAAAAAAGAAACCTAAGCTTGTTATATATTTACCTAAGAATGTCATTTCGGCTTTTCTATTTTCAATAGGAATTTTTACAGCAAAAACTGCAAAGGAAAACTTTATATCGTTTATTGATGGCGTAGATGAAAATAAGATGAAAGAGTATGTTAAGGAATTCTATCATAAAAGGCTTTCGCATATACTGTATGTTGATGCTATAAATACAATGAAGAAGCTAAAAAGTGAAGGATATAAAATATTTCTTATATCTGCATCCGCAGAATTTTATTTAAATGAATTTTATAATTTAAAAGAAGTTGATAAAGTTATAGGAACTAGGTTTACCCGTGAGGATGGAAAGTACAGAAAAAAAATTATAGGTGAAAATTGTAAAGGAGAAGAAAAGGTAAAAAGATTAATGGAAGTTTTAAAAGAAGAAAAAATTAATGTTGATTTTAAAGCATCATACATGTATTCTGACTCTCTATCAGATTTGCCTTTGTTTAAATTAGTAGGTCATCCTTATCTTGTTAATCCTAAAAAGAAAGATGATAATATTGAAATTGTTAAATGGAAATAAAGTAAGCTTGGGGGAATTTAAATGGAAATAATTGAAAATGATTACTATATATTTAATGAGGATATAAAAGGCTCAAATGAGTTTGATGGAAATTTTATTTCAAAGGGTAAATCTTTATATGAAGTTATAAGAATATATAAGGGTATACCGTTATTTTTTGAAAAACACATTTATAGGATGATTAATTCTGCAAATATATCTAATTTAAAGCTGCCATTTAATAATGAAAAATTAAAGGACTCAATATTGAGGCTTACTGAAATAAATAAAGTTCAGTTTGGAAATATTAAGGTGGTATTTAACTTTTATAATAATGAATGTAATTTTTACTGTTACTTTATTAAACATCATTATCCTAGTGAAAAAGATTATAAAGAGGGAGTAGCTACTATACTATTTAAAGGTGAGAGAAAAAATCCTAATGCTAAAATTATGGATGTTAGCTTTAGAGAAGGTACAGATAAAGCCATAAAAAATAAAAGGGTATTTGAAGCTATATTAGTTGATAGAAATGGAAACATAACAGAGGGCAGCAAATCCAATATATTTATGGTTAAAGGAGACTGCATTTATACATCACCTGTAGAAGATGTTTTGCCAGGGATAACAAGAGATATAATTATAAAAGTAGTTTTAGAATGTGGATATAAAATTAAAGAAGAACGTGTTAATTATGAAAACATAAAATATATGGATGGACTATTTATTTCTGGTACATCACCAAAAGTACTTCCTATTAATAAAGTTGATACTATATGTTTTGATTCTTCTAATAATTCAGTTATAAAAGAAATTCACAAATCCTATGATAATTACCTTGAACAATATGTAAGTCAGTTTTCATAAATTATTACTTACAGTTTTAATTCGCACTACTATCTACTCTAAATTAAATTTTGATTTGTGAGGATAAACTTTGAACTTACAATTTTTGGATTCTGGATTGCTTATCTATATTAGTATACTGGCTTAAATGAGAAGTAAAGTAATATGCTGATAAAAAAGTAAAAAAATATAAAGTATTTGTAAAATTTTACGATAAAAAATAAGTGTATTATGTAAAAAAGGTAAGTTTCTGATAATTATGTGATATAATTTATATAGAAATAATTTCATGGGAGTGTATTTTTTATGAAAAGAGAAATATTTCATGGATCAACAGTTGAGGAATGTATAAATAAGGCATGTAGTGAATTAAACATAAGAAAAAGCGATATTAAATATGAAATACTGGAAGAAAAAAATAGCTTTTTTAAGAAAAAAGCACGGATTGCAGTAGAGTTTGAAGATAAAAGTAATGAAAAAAGCGTAGATGGTACTGTTTGTGTAATTGATGGCAAAATTATTGTAACTGATCCAAAGGAAAAAGGAAGTTTTGCTAAAATAATAATTCCACAAAATATATTTGTAACAATTGATGGTGTTCAAGCCTTTGGAAAAAAGGAAATAAACAGTTCTATGAACATAAAGGTTAAATTTGATGAAGTTGAGAAACCAACAAGGAAATTAAATATATCTATTACTCCTGATAATCTTGAAGTTTACGTTGATATAAATTATATAAATAAAAATGAATTTAAGTTGAAAGATAGTCCAGAAAGCAATGAAATCCTGCTTGAAGCTGAGATACTTAAGCAGGAAAAGCCGCCTTTTTTACACTGAAAATGAACTTAAAAATGAACTTAATAAAAATAAAATTGTATACGGTATTTTAGAAGGAAATATAAAGAGGTGTGTTTCTGGGAGAGATGTAGATAGAATGCTTGTTGCAAAGGGAATAGAAGTTGAAAATGATGAAAATGATAGCATAGAATTTAAAGTGAATATGAATGGAAATCTAAAATTTAAAGAAAATGAAAATGGTAATATTGACTTTAAAAGCATTGGATTTGTAGATGCTATAGATAAAGGAACAGTAATAGCTATTAAACATGATGGAAGAGAAGGAAAAAATGGCAAAGATGTATATGGTAAAGAAATAAAAAAGAAGTCTGGTAAGAGGATTAGTATTGCCTGTGATGAAAATTGCAAAATAGAAGCTAATAAAGTGATAGCACTTAAAAGTGGAAAAGCCTCCTTTAAAGGAAATAGATTTTTTATAGTAGATATTCATGAAGTGAATTCTAATGTTGATTTAAAAACTGGAAATATTAAATTTGTTGGAGCAGTGAATATTAGAGGCAGTGTACTTGAAGGAATGAGTGTAGAATCTGGAAATGATATCATTGTTAATGGCAATGTGGAGGGCGCTATTATTAAAGCGAAGGGAAATGTAACAATCGGTAAGAATGCTATATTGTCCCAGGTTTATAGTGGGGGAGAAGACGTTGAGGTTTTATCTAAAATTGAAATTTTAGATGATTTAAAAAATAATATAAATGAATTAGTAGAAGCAGTTTATCAAATAAAAAAATATAATACTAAAAATAAATTTTTCCTCTGATGGAGAAATTATTAAAATACTTATTGAGAGTAAGTTTAAAAATATAACTAAACTGTGCAAAAGTTATATTTCACTTGTAAATGATGCTAATAATAAATTTGAAAAATTATTTATTGAAAAATTAATAGGAATTGCTCCTCTTTGTATTAGAAATGTTAACGAGCTTAGAATTATATCGGAGAGTGCTGAAGAAGAAGTTAAAAATTTGAAGTCTATATTGTCTATACCATCGGATATAGATATTCCATATATTCAAGAATGTAAAATCGAAAGTTCTGGAAATATTTATATTACAGGTAAAGGAGAATATATATCTAATATTACATCAAACGATAGTATTGAATTTATAAATAAAAATGCAGTGACAAGAGGAGGGCAGCTTAGAGCTAAAAACCAAATTAAATGTGGGGTTGTTGGTAGTATTGGTGGAGTAATAACAAGAATAAGTGTTGATATAAACGGCCATATATATGCTGAGATAGCTTACCCTAATACTATATTTGCAGTGGGAAATAAAGAGGTTACTATTGATAATCCTAGTAAAAATATACACGTTTATGTAGATCAGAAAGACGATCTTATAGTGGATAAATTATTATTGTAGGAGGATAATACAATATGGACAATAAAGAACTTAAAATCTTAATATTTAGTGTAAATGGTGAATATTATGCAACAGATATTATGGAAGTTGAAAGAATATTAGGATATGAACCTACAACTAAGCTTCCTGATGTACCAGAATTTGTTGATGGGGTAATTAATTATGAAGGAAAAGTGCTTCCTGTTATATCACTTTCTAAAAGGTTTAATATAGAAAATAGTAAAATAACTTCAAATTCAAAACTAATAGTAGTAAAATATGAAAATGGAAAAATAGGAGTTATTGTAGATTTAGTTTCAGAAGTTAAAGATGTAAGTAGTGACAATGTAGAAGAACCACCTGAAGTTGTGTCTGGAATTTCAAAAAGATATTTGGAAGGACTTATTAAAATGGATAATAAGATTATTATTTTTCTTAATATGGCACAAATATTATCTGAAGAGGAAAAGAAACTGCTGTAAAGTAGTTTGGTTAGCGATATGGAAAGTATTGTAGAAGTGAGGGTTGGAATAGCAGACCTCAATATTTCATTTTCACCTGGAAAGATTATAACAGTGGGATTGGGATCTTGTATTGGCATAACTGTATATGATGCAAAAAATAAGTTGGGTGGATTAGCACATATTATGCTTCCAGATAGTACTCAATTTAGTAAAGTTACTAATCCGTATAAATTTGCTGATCTAAGTATACCAATACTGGTAAAAAAGATGGTGGAAAATGGCGGAGAATTAGGCAATATGAAAGCTAAAATAGCAGGTGGAGCATCTATGTTTAATTTTTCAGATAAAAAAATGAATATGGATATAGGAAATAGAAATGGTATAGCAGTAAAAAAGGCACTTGAGAAAATGAAAATACCAATATTAGGGGAAGATGTAGGTGGAAATAAGGGACGAACTATGATTTTTGATACATCTAATGGTGCTGTACAAATAAGAACTGTAGGATTGGGTATTAAAGAAATTTAATGGAGGATGCTATGGAAAAGATAAAAGTAATAGTTGCAGACGATTCAGCACTTATGAGAAAGTTTATATCAGACATGCTAAATAGTGATGCTAATATTGAAGTCATTAAAACTGCTTATAATGGAAAAGATTTAATTAACAAAATACAAATAGAAAAACCGGATGTGATAACTCTTGATATAGAAATGCCAATTATGGGGGGGATTGAAACTTTAAAAGAAATGAAAAGAATGAATAGTTCAATACCTACAATTGTTATAAGTAGTTTGTCACATAGGAATACAACACTTACTATGGAATGTTTGCACTATGGGGCATTTGATTTTATTGCTAAACCATCAGGGGGCATGACATCTGAAATTATGGATATACAAAAACAACTAATAGAAAAAGTTAAGGTAGCAGCTTCTAGAAAATTAGATTCATATGAGCACAAGCCTATAGAAAGTAGGTCCGAAAGAAAAATAATAGATAATAATATTAAGATACAAGCTGTAGTTATAGGTGCATCAACGGGTGGACCCAAGGCATTGTATAAGGTTATAACAAAATTTCCACAAAATATAGGCGTGCCAATATTTGTAGTACAGCACATGCCAGTTGGGTTTACAAAGGCATTTGCTGAAAGGCTTAATGACAATAGCAGTATACATGTAAAGGAAGCCGAAGATAATGAAGTTTATGAAAATAATGTTGTTTATATTGCTCCAGGAGGATGCCATATGGAAATAGGAAACAGTGGCAAAATAACTCTTAATAAGGAACCTCCAATATGGGGAGTGAGACCAGCTGTTGACAAACTTTTTATATCAGCTTCAAAGGTATTTGGTTCACATCTTGTAAGTGCAGTTTTAACCGGTATGGGAAGAGATGGTGCTAATGGAACTAAAATCATTAAAGATAATGGAGGAATAACTTTATCAGAATCAGAATCCACATGCGTTATTTATGGTATGCCAAAGGCTGCATATGAAACTGGTAAAGTTGATATAGTTGCTCCAATAGATAATATTGCAAATGAAATTATAAGAATAACAACCGGTTTTAGGAGGTAGCTTCAATGGATTTAGTTGATTTTAAAAAGTGGGCTTTAAAAGAATTTGGAATTGATTTGTTTGCGTATAAAGAAAATCAACTTCATAGAAGGATACTTAGTCTTATATCAAGAGTTGGTGCAAAGTCCATAGATGAGTATGTAGGAATTTTAAAGGATAATGAAATGCAGAGGCAAAAGTTTTTGGATTTTATAACAATAAACGTTACAGAGTTTTTTAGAAATCCAGAAATTTTTAAAGAATTTGAAAAAGAAATAAGAAATATGACTCTTAAAAACAATCATATTAAAATATGGAGTGCAGCCTGCTCAATAGGTGCTGAGCCATATTCTATTGCTATTATAGTAAATAAACTTGGATATAGTAGTAAATGCAGTATAATTGCTACTGATATTGACACAACCATTTTAAACAAAGCTAAAAAAGGTGAATACATAGAATCTGAAATAAAAAATGTAGAAAAGCAAGATTTGCATAAATATTTTCGAAATGTGGGCGATAAATATATCGTCGATGAAAATATTAAAAATATGATAACATATAAAAGGCATGATTTAATATTAGATTCATATGAAGGTGATTTTGATATAATAGTGTGCAGAAATGTTGTTATATATTTTAATCAAGATATAAAGGAAAAGATTTATAAAAAATTTAGCACCTCATTAAAAAAGGTGGTCTGCTTTTTGTTGGTGCAACAGAAAGCATTTACAATTACAAGGAGTATGGATTTGAAAAAGCTTCTACTTTTATATATAGGAAGCTGTAAGGAGGGGAAATTATGGATACATCTCAATATTTGTCTATGTTTTTGGAGGAATCTAAAGACAACTTGCAGACACTAAACGAAGCTCTTCTACAATTAGAACAGGAGCCAGATAATGTGGACAAGCTAAATGAAATATTTAGAGTTGCTCATACAATAAAGGGAATGGCGGCAACTATGGGATACAACACCATGGCTGCGTTAACTCATAAGATGGAAGATGTTTTATCAGAGTTTAGAGATGGCGAGCTAAAAGTAACCAAGCAGGTTGTAACTGTATTATTTAAATGTCTTGATACTCTTGAACAAATGGTTGATAATATCGAAAATGGCGAAGAACAAGAAGTTCCAGTGGATGATATTATAACTAAGCTTGAATCAATATCGCAAAAGGGTGCAGCAGTAGGCAGTGAAAAAGCAAATCAAAATAAGGTGAGTGATTCTAACGCTGATCAAAATAGTAATGCTTCACAAAAAATAAGTCTTAACGAATATGATGCAAATGTTATAAGACAAGCTATTGAAAAAGGATATAATGCTTTTTCAATTGATATTAATTTAAGCAAATCTACATTGTTAAAATCCGCAAGAGCTTTTTTAATATTTAAAAATCTTGAGGAATGGGGAGAAATTACAAAATCTATTCCAGGTACAGAAGATCTTGAAGCAGAAAACTTTGAGTTTGAGATAAATCTTGTTTATTTGACTCATAAAAATGATAATGAAGTAAGAGAAATATTACAGGAAATATCGGAAATTGACAGTATAGATATAAAGCAGTTAACGCTTGAAGATGTTAAGGTAAGTTATATAGAAGGAAAACCAAAAGAAGAAGCTAAGAAGAAAGAAGAACCAAAGAAAAATGCTGTTAAGAAAAAAGCTGAAAAAGTAAAAAGTAAATCTGGAGATGCTCCACATAAGAAAATGCATCAATCTGTGAGAGTTGATCTTGAAAGATTGGATAAGTTCTTAAATATGGTTTCAGAGCTTGTTATAAATAGAACAAGACTTGAACAAATAAGCCAGAATTATAAACTTACAGAACTTAATGAAACACTAGAACAAGTAGCAAGAACTACAAATGATCTTCAAGATTTAGTAATGAAAATAAGAATGCTTCCTCTTGATACTGTGTTTAATAGATTTCCAAGGCTTGTAAGGGATCTTTCTGTTGAATTAAACAAGGAAATGGAACTTATAATTGAAGGACAGGATACTGAACTTGATAGAACTGTAATTGATGAAATTGGAGAACCTCTAATACATTTAATAAGAAATTCAGCAGATCATGGAATAGAAGACTCAAAAGAAGAGAGGATAGCAAGGGGAAAAGATCCAGTTGGAAAAATAAAGCTTGTAGCATATCAAGAGGGAACTAAAGCTGTTATAAAGGTTCAAGATGATGGTAACGGCATAGATGCTGAAAAAGTAAGGGAAAAAGCAGAAGAAAGAGGAATAAATACCGAAAATATGAGTGAGAATGAAATTGTCAATCTCATATTTGATCAAGGCTTTAGTACAAATGATGTAGTAACTGACATTTCAGGAAGAGGAGTTGGAATGGATGTTGTAAAAACTAAAATTTCAGCACTTGGTGGAACTGTTGATATGAGTACTCAACAGGGAAAAGGTACTACATTTACTATAAAACTTCCGTTAACTCTTCAAATAATAACAGCACTTTTAGTGAAGGTTGGTTCAGAGAATCTTGCAATATCTTTAAATGCAATAGATAGTGTTATAGATTATGATGAAAGTCAAATAAAGAAAACTAATAATAAAGAAGTTATTATATATAGAGGAAATGTACTTCCAATAATAAGAGTAAATGAAAAATTGAATCTTCCAAAATCAGATAATAAAAAAGTTTATATTGTAATTGTTAAAGTGGGAGAGAAAATGGCAGGACTTCTTGTAGATTCGCTTATGGGTCAGCAGGACATCGTTATTAAGCCTCTTGGTAAAACTTTGAAAATGCTTAAAGAATATATTGGAGCGACTATTCTTGGAGATGGACTTGTAACATTAATACTTGATGTTGCCGCACTAGTTTAGGAGGTGCTTTTAATGGACTATTCTAATTTGTCGCCAGTGCAGTTAGATGCACTTAAAGAAGTAAGTAACATTGGAGCTGGTAATGCAGCAACAGCGCTATCCCAACTTTTAAGCAAAAAAAATTGATATGACAGTTCCAGCAGTAAATATCATACGTATGAGTGAATTGTTTGATGAAATAGGCGATGAAAAATTAGCAGTTGGAGTTATAGTTAGAGTTTTGGGAGATGCTCCAGGTAATATACTATTCGTTTTTGATAAAGATACTGCATTAGGAATAGTCGAATCACTTACGGGTGAAAAATATGATAAATTAAATGATATGTCAAGTTCTGTACTTTGTGAAATAGGTAATATAATATCTGGTTCATATATGAATGCAATATTTAAGCTTACAAATCTTGTCATTACTCCTTCCGTACCAGCAGTTACTTATGATATGCTTGGAGCAATGCTTTCAACTACATTTATAGAATCAGGTCAATATGATGACAATGTACTTGATTTAGAAACCGTATTTTTACAGGATAAAGAAAAAAACATTAGTGGGCATTTTTATTATATACCAATGCCCGGTTCATTAGAAAAAATACTTAATAGTTTAGGAATAAATTAATATGGAGGTTTGAAAAATGGCAAAAGTATTAATTGTTGATGACGCCGCATTTATGAGAATGATGATAAAGGATATACTTCAAAAAAATGGATTTGAGGTGGTTGGTGAAGCTAGTAATGGATTAAAAGCAGTTGAAATTTATAAAACTGAAAAACCTGATGTAGTAACTATGGATATAACTATGCCAGATATGGATGGAATAGAAGCCGTAAAGGCAATAAAGGCATTTGATCCAGCAGCAAGAATAATAATGTGTTCAGCGATGGGACAGCAAACTATGGTTATGGATGCTATAAAGGCTGGAGCAAGAGACTTCATAGTAAAGCCATTTCAAGCAGATAGAGTCCTTGAAGCTATAAAAAAGGCTTTGGGTTAATATACAGCTCATTTATTAAATTAGTTGGAGGTGATTACGGTGCAAATAGTTATTTTTAAACTGAATGATGAGCAATTTGCTGTTGAAACATCAAAAGTTCAAACTATAGGGGAGAGCATGATGGTTACTAAAGTCCCCAAAGCTCCAGAATATGTAAAAGGACTTATAAATATAAGAGGAAGTGTACTTTCGCTTTTAGACATAAATCTTCTTCTTGATGTAGAAAAATCTGATGATGAGCAAGAGAGTACTATAATACTTAAATTAGAAGAAGAACTTGTTGGAATATCAGTTAATCAAGTTGATGAAGTTCTTGATATAGACGAAGGCATTATTGAAAGTTTAGACAGTGGTAGTAATAAAGAGTATGTTAAGGGTATAATAAATTTTAAAGACAGAATAGTTACACTTATAGATATTGATAAATTAATTAGAAATTAGTAATGAGAAGAAATGAGGGAAAATTATGGCAGACGTTTTGTCACAAAGTGAGATAGATGCTCTGTTATCTGCCCTGTCCTCTGGAGAACTTCAACCAGATGAAATTTCAAAAGACGAAGAGAAGCAGAAAGTAAAGCTATATGATTTTACAAGTCCTCAAAAGTTCACCAAGGAACACATGAGAACCCTTGAACTTATACATGATAATTATGCTAGAATAATATCAAATTATCTTACCGCGCAAGTAAGAAGCAATGTAAAAATAAATATAGAGTCTGTTGAGCAAATAACTTATGAAGAATTTATTCATTCTGTTCCAAATCCTACTTTTTTGACGATATTTAAAATGCCACCGCTCAGTGGATCTGTTTTATTTGAAATGCCTCCCCAACTTGTATATCAAATACTGGATGTACTTCTTGGAGGTGCGGGTAGTGGAAAATACCAAACTCGAGAGATAACAGATATAGATAAAAATATTATTATGAAAATAAATCAAGGGTTAATTGATAATCTAAAATTAGCGTGGAGTGATGTAGTAAATGTTGAGCCAGAGATAGAAACACTTGAAACAAACCCGGCACTTAATCAAACATTGGCTCCGCATGAACCTGTTGCTCTTATAACTTTTTCAGCTGATATGGGTAATAGTCACAACTTTATAAATATGTGCATACCGTATTTAAGTATAGAGAAGGTTCTTGATAAACTTATAGTTCAATATTGGTATCAAGAGAATAATGAGGAAATTGTAAAAGAATCAAGGGAAAAGCTAAGAAGTAGATTAGATATAGTTGATGTTCCTTTAACAGCTAAACTAGGTTTTACAAATATAACTGTGGAAGATTTTTTGAAATTATCTGTTGGAGATGTAATAACATTGGATAATAAGTGCAACAGTCCAATTTCTATATTTATATATGATAAAATTCATTATATAGGAGCGCCTGGAATTATAGGCAAAAATATGGGAGTTAAGATATTAGATATTATAGATAAGGATGTGGAAAATTATGAGTGATGGATTTCTTTCACAGGAAGAGATAGACTCTCTTTTGAATGGAGACGGGAGTAATTCTGACTCAGGACAGCCGCCAGAGACAAATGAGGGTAATGATACGAATAATAGTGATGAAATTTTAACCGATATAGAAAAAGACTTACTTGGTGAAATAGGAAATATTTCTATGGGATCTGCTTCAACAGCATTATCCACCATAATAAGTCAGCAAGTTAATATAACTACACCTGTTGTAAGCATTACAACATTAAGAACATTAAAAAATAATTTTGAGGTTCCTAATGTAGCATTGGATGTAAAATACATAAGTGGAATAGCCGGAGAAAACCTTCTTGTTATGAAGGTTACAGATGCCGCTGTTATTGCTAATCTTATGATGGGTGGAGACGGAAAGGTAACAAATCAGACTTTATCCGAAATAGAACTTAGCGCTGTGTCTGAGGCAATGAATCAAATGATAGGTTCAGCAGCAACTTCTATGGCTACTATGCTTTTAAGAGAGGTAAATATATCTCCTCCTACATCTAAAATATGGGATAATGATACTGATCCTTTAACAGATACCATAAAAGATGATGAAAATGTGGTAGAAGTAGCATTTAAAATGACAATAGGAGATCTTGTTGATAGTCAAATTATGCAAATACTTCCAATGGAAACAGCAAGAAAAATGATAGGCATAATGATGGGAGGCGGAGAAGCTCCAAAAGAAGAAGGCACTAAAGTAGAGCAGCCTAAATCTAATGAAGTTCAAAACAATGTGCAGCCGCAAAATTCAAATCCAGAGTATAATAATCCTGGGCAAACGCAGTATCAACAGGCTGCACCACAGTATCAGCAACCGATGCAGCAAAATCAAGAGGCTATGCCGCAGTATCAATATCAACAAATGCCGCCGCAGTACCAGCAGGCTATACCACAATATCAGCAAATGCCACAGCAGTATCAGCAGCAGCCACCAGTTGAAGTTAACAAGGCATCATTTCAATCCTTTGGGCCATCGGCATCCAAGGATATGCCTAAAAATATAGATCTTATACTTGACGTGCCACTTGACATTTCAGTTGTTTTGGGTAGGGCAAAGAAGAATATAAAGGATATACTTAATTTAGGAACAGGTTCTTTAATTGAGCTTGATAAGCTTGCTGAAGAGCCAGTTGAAATACTTGTAAATGGTAAAAGAGTTGCCTATGGTGAGGTTGTTGTTGTTGATGAAAACTTTGGCGTAAGGATTACAAGTATTGTTAGCAATGAAGAAAAAATAAAGAGCTTAGGAAAAAAATAGGCATTGATCATTCATAAAATAACCGGCAGATATATTCGCCGGTTATTTTGGTTATCAAATATAAACTTTATTTTTCAATTTACGATAATAGAAACAGGGGAGGTAGTATAAGGTTTGTACTACTGAAGGTAAGTTCAAATGTTTGTATTAACATGTGAAGTCTATAGTTTGATAGGAAGTGTGTATTTATGAAAGTAAATAATGTAGGTGCAGATAATAAAGTAAATATGATTTATAATACTTATAATGCTAGCATTAGAAAGACTAATAATGCTCCTGCAGAAGACAGGATAGAGATTTCAGAAGCTGGTAAAATGCTTAGCAGCTTATGTTCAAATTTCGAAATCGGTAATGATTCTACAAAAGTTAAATTAATAAAAAGTCAAGTTCAAAATGGTACCTATAATAGAAATTCTAAATTGGTTGCACAAAAGATTGTAGATTACTTTAAGGGAAGAGAGGTTTAAAAATGAAAGAAGCACTAAATGAATTGATACTTAAGGAGATTGAAGCCTTAAATACTTTGTTAATGCTTTTAGAAAAACAACATGAACTTTATCTTGAAAAAAATATATTTGGACTTGAAGATATTGTTAAGAAGATAGAAACTGCTAATGTTGAAGTCGCAAAGGTTGAAGTTCAGCGGCGAAAACTTGAAGGAGATAAACCTATAAGAGTTTTTGTAGAAGAAATTAATGATGACGCTTTAAACAAAAATTTTAATGACATGGTTCAATTTGTCGAGAAGGTTAAAAGTCAAAACACTGTAAATCAATTTTTAATTAAGCAAGGATTATTATTTGCTAATAAGATGCTTAATCTATTTGGCCAAAACAAAAATGTTAAAACGTATAATGGATATGGAAAAATAAGTAAATAGAAAGGAGCAAGAGTATGGCAGGATTATTTTCAACTCTTGATATATCAAGACTAGGTTTAATAGCACAACAGGCTGCTTTAGATGTAACCTCGCATAATATTTCAAATGCAAATACAGATGGGTACACAAGACAAAGGGCAGAAATGCAGGCTTTATTTGATACTGAGGTGCATGCAGGACAGCCGGCAGGAAGAGGAGTAGAAGTTTCAGACATAACGAGAATTAAAGATGGTTTTCTTGATTACCAAGTTAGAAATCAAACAAGTGCAGAAGGAACAAATAAAGCTATAAACAATTATTTAGGAGAATTGCAGAACGTAATGAATGAGCCTACTGATACAGGAATGGCAAGTTTACTTTCTAATTTTTTTACTAATTGGCACAACCTTGCTGTAAACCCCCAAACTGAAACAACTAGAGGGCTTGTTGTTAGTCAAACTGAAGCACTTACAGATCAGCTTAATTCTACTTATAAAAAATTACAGGATTTAAAGGCAAATTGTAATAGCGAAATCGACAGCGAAGTTTCAAATATTAATTCTACCTTGGATAAAATTGATGATTTAAACAAGCAAATAATTAATGTTAAAGCTTCAGGTGTTGAACCAAATGATCTCATGGATGAAAGAGATTCTCTTCTCAATTCTTTAAGTGAATATTTTAACATCAATGTAGACGACAAAAAATTATATGGGGTTGATGTAACTGCTAGCAATGGAAGTCAGCTTTCGGGCACGTCTTTAGTACAGGTTAAGGACAGCGATAAAGAAGTTAGATTTTCATATGTTAATAATATTCAAGAAGTTAAAAATGCTGATGGTACAGTTAAGACTGATAGTAGCGGCAATCCGGTTTATGATTTAACATATTATAGAAACGGAGATAAAACAAGCGAAAAAAATAGAGTAGATGTTTATGTAAGTGGATTAACCCAAGATCAATTAAATCAAATTCAAACTAATAGAGTGCTTTGGGCAGATAAGGATGGAAATGCAATAGGATTATCTGTGGACTCAAATGGCAACACCATCGCAAGCGGACAAGATTCTAATCATCCTATAAATTTAACTAGTGATTCTAGTGCACTGAACTTGTTCAAATCTACAAATGGAACACTTAAGGGAACCTCATCTGTTCAAAATGATATCGATAATTATACTGATTATTTGAATAAAGTAGCTAAAGCAGTTGCGTTAACTGTTAATACTGTAGAAAGCGGCAGTACAAGTGCAAGTTCTGCAAGTGATACACTACCGTTTTTTGTTAATAGTGATGTAGCTAAGTATACTGTTGATTCAAATGGTAAATCAGAATTATCTGGTGCAAATTTGGATGCTGCATTAGCAGCTGAAAAGGATATAACTGCTGGAAATATTTCTATAAATAAAGAAATAGCCGATGATCCTATGAAAATAAAAACAAGACTCAGCGATGTTGGAAATCAAGATGAAAGCGATAATACAACAGATGGTAATACAGACGGAAAAAGGGCTCAGGCAGTAGCTGACCTTGCAAATAAATTAATTAATATTCAAGGAATTTTGCCAGATACAACAAGAGATAATTTGTTTAGCGCTTCTGGGCTTAATCAGCCTCTTGGAGTTGACAGTAATGGTGTTAATACAGTACAGAATTATGCAGGTGGTAATACTGTTTCTGATTACTTTACAAATATAGTAACTAATTTAGGAACAAAGGTAAATGAGGCAAGCACAACGCTTAAAAATTCAAAACTGCAGCTTCAAAGCCTTCAGCAGTCAAGAGATTCAGTGTCAGGTGTTTCGCTTGATGAAGAAATGACTAATTTAATACAATTTAATCATGCTTATCAGGCAAATGCAAAGGTCATTGCTACTGTAGATGAGCTGCTGGACGTTGTAGTTAACAATCTCAAAAAATAATGTAAATTAACATGGAGGTGACAATATATGCGAGTAACAAATAGTATGCTTTCAAATAATTTTCTTTATGATTTAGGTAATAATCTTGAAAATATGGGAGTTTATCAAAACCAAATGGGAAGTGGAACTCTCATAAATAAAGCATCGGATAATCCTCTAGGTGCAGCAAGAATTATGCAAATAAACAATGAAGTTATAAAGAATAAGCAGTACAATACTAATATAAATAATACAAATCAATGGTTAAGTGTAACAGATACTAGTTTAGGACAAATAAATAGTGTACTTCAAAGAATAAATGAGCTTTTAGTTTCAACTGGTGATCCAGCATATGGGGCTGAACAACAACAGGCTATTAAGGATGAAATAAATTCTAATATAAATCAAGTATCTCAAATACTAAATACAACTTATGATGGAAAATATATATTTGGAGGAAATCGTGGTACAGATAAGCCTACCCTTGTTACTACAGATGCAAAGGGAAATCAACAATTGAGCTATGCCAATAAGGATGGAGTAACAAAAATGCCAGCTGGAGCTGCACCTACTTCTGATGAAACAAATCAGCTTGGAATGATAAAAGCAAAACTTTCTGTTGAAATTTCTGATGGTGTTTCAATTAACTATAATTTTACGGCGTCAGATGTAATGGAATTTAAGAATGATGCTGGCGTATCTAAAGATTTAAGAACTATTTTAAGTAATATAACAACGCATTTGGATTCAGGGGATGTTTCAAGCCTAATAGGCAGTGATCTTAGTGATATAAAGGATGCCATAAGCAATGCATCTGGTATTCGTACTGAAGTTGGTGCACTTGAAAACAGAATGAAAAGTGCTAGCAGTGAAAATGAAAGTGAAAATACAAGTTTGACACAGGTTTTGGCAAGCACTAATGATGTCGATTATGCACAAATAACAATGCAGTATGCTCAAGCTCAAACAACCTATTTAGCTTCACTTCAAACAAGCGCTAAAATATTACAGCACACATTGATAGATTATCTATAATAGAGGTGTAGAAGATGAAATTGTATACTAAATATCACGGTGTTAGGGAGTACGAAGAAAATGATGTAATAACGTTTAATAAGGGTTTACCCGGCTTTGAAAATTTAAAAAAATTTATAATATTTCCCATGGAAGAAAATAATGTTTTTAGTATGCTTCATTCCATTGAAAATATGGAAATAGGATTGATTTTAGTTTCACCTTTCTATGCAATGAAAGATTATGAATTTAAACTGGAAGATAATGAAATTGAAGGCTTAAAGATAAAAGACAAATCAGATATAGTTGTTTTAACTACAGTATGCGTTAATAGTGATATAAAAAAAATAACTACAAATTTAAAAGCACCTATTTTAATAAATATTAAAGAAAAAATAGGGGAACAATTAATATTAGATAATGAAAAGTACTCTATAAAATACCCTCTTTTAAGGAGGAATAAAAATGCTGGTTATTACAAGAAAAAAAGATGAATCTATTCTTATAGGTGATAATGTAGAAATTGTTGTTGTTAAAATTGATGATGGTTCAGTTAAATTAGCTATTAATGCTCCAAGAGATATAAAGATTTTAAGAAAGGAGTTGTATAAAGAAGTTATCGAAGAAAATAAAAAATCAATTTCAATTGATAGTACTATATTGAAGGATATAAAAAATAAGTAGAGGTGTTAAAAATATGGATGTTGAAGCTATAAGTCATGGAGGACAAAATCTATATAATGTCGATAACAACTTAGTAAGTAATAATGTAAATATACAAATTGGTTCACAAAGCAGTGTTTCACAGGATAAAAGTTTTGCAGATAAACCTATAAGTGAAAATGATGTAAAAAAAGCAGTAAAAGTGGTAAATGATCTTTTAAAGGATAAAGATGTTCATATGGAATACGAGCAGGATGAAAATTTTAAATATATAACAATTATGAAGGTAGTTGACAATAATACAAAAGAAGTCATAAATGAGATACCATCGAAAAAGATTTTGGATATGGTAGCTCAATTTTGTGAAATGGCTGGGCTCATTGTAAACAAAAAAGCTTAATTTGCTGTGAGGAGGTACTATAATGTTGGAAGACATATTAAATAAGGTTGATATGGAAATAAGGGAAAGAATTAATCAATCTACTGAAGAACACAGAGTACATCCAAAAGGTGAAGTGCAGTCTGTAAAGAAGTACAATGGAAATAAGCAGCATAAAAAAAACAATAGAAATAATGACAATGAAGACGATAAAGAATTTATAATACCAAAGAATAGATCAAAGAATAATAAGATAGTGATAACAGCAGTTAAGAGTAACAAAGTTGTTGTGGATGCAGAACTAAATAAAGACAACTCTTCAAGTGGAGCTTTAGAAAAAGGAAATTATTTAGATATTAGGAGGTAGAGGTTCTATAATGTATGCTAAAAATGCTTATAACCAATACAAACAAAATAGCGTAAACTTTGCTTCAAAGGATCAATTACTATTAATGCTGCTGGATGGTGCTGTTAAGTTTGCTAAGATAGGCAGACAAGCCTTGGCTGATAAAAATTACCAAAAGTGTAATGAAAACCTAAAGAAGACTCAGAATATATTTTATGAGTTGATTGTAACTCTTGATTTAACGCAGGCGGGAGAGTGGGGAGCTAGCCTATTATCTGTTTACAAATTCATAGTAGACAGTCTAGTTAATGCAAACATAAAAAAGGATTTATCTTTATTGGATAAAACCATTCCTATTATAGAGGAAGTGAAAGATACCTGGAATGAAGCTTACAAAGCTTCTATAAAAGCGAGATAAAGGAGTGATAAATATATGAGTACAACAGTTTCTAGTACAACAACAAATCCATATGCAGTTGGGTATAGTTCAAATGATTTAGCTGGAACAGATACAACGTCTTCAAAGTATTCATCAACGAGTGGTACAAGTAAAAGCGGCAGTTCATCGTCGTCAAGCTCTTATTCGCAAAGCTTAGTTTCTCAAATGTCTGGAATTGATGTTAACAGCATGGTTAACGAATCAATGGCATCAGATGTTATTAAACTTAACAGCTTGCTTGCAAAACAACAGCAGTCACAATGGATGCAGGATAGGTATAGATCTATAATTACAAATCTTCAAAGCTTTAGCAGTAAATATTTTGATGTATTGTCTAGTGATTATGTACTTTCACCAAATAGCTTTTCTGTGAATGCAGCAACGTCATCAAATACAAATGCACTTAGTGTATCTTCTCTAAATACTGCGAAAACAGGAAATTATACTGTTACTTCAGCAACATTAGCAACAGTTGCAAGCATAGGCAGTAGTGCATTGAAAAATACAAGCGGTAAAACAGCTTCAGCTTCTGATGCAATATCAACAATGGGGGTTAAGGATGGCACTATTTCATTTTCTATTAATGGAAAAGCTATGAGTTATGACCTAAAGTCAAGTTCGTCAATCGGCAGTGTTATGCAGGATTTAACATCTTTGACTGGTCTTAATTTTAATTATAGTGAGCTTACCGGAAAATTTAGTATTTCAACACAAAGCACTGGGAAAGATCAAAATGTAAATATACAAAATGTAAGTGATGGTGCTGATTTTTTCTCTAGTTTTGGAATAACAACAAGTAGTGGAACTGTGGCTACAGCCAATACTGCTAGAATAGATGGCAGTGGTGTTATAAAAAGTACAGCCGCAGCAGCTTCAGATAAAATATCAGATACAAGTTTAAAGTTGACAAATGGGGATATATTGTCCTTTCAAGTAGATGGTGTAACTAAAACTTATACAGTGGATACCAGCAAATCTGTTACAACTCTTATGAGCGATTTGACATCTTTAACAGGGGATACTTTTAGCTACAATGCGTCAACAGGTAATATTACTGCTAAAGCAGCTACGGGCAAAAGCGTTAATATATCATATTCTGATGGCAGCAGTGCTCAAGCATTTTTTAACGATGCCTTTGGAATGACAGCAGGCACTACTAATATAAAATCTGCAGATGGATCAACTAGCGTGACTGGCAGCAGTATTGTTGAGAACCCTACTAAAGATTCAGTAGCATCAGCTTCAACTGCAATTTCGGCTACAAATTTAGGGCTAATAAATGGGAGTACGTTAACTTTTGATTTTAATGGAAAAAGCTTAAGCTATACAGTAGACACCAGTAAATCAATTGGATCTCTTATGAGTGATTTGTCATCCTTAACAGGTTCATTATTTAGCTATGATGCTTCAACGGGCAAAATTAGTGCTTTAGAAACTGGAAGCACAGCTATGAGCATAAGTTATGCTGATGGAAGTGAAGCTCAGAGCTTTTTTAATAATGCTTTTGGGTTGGCAGCAGGGACTACTAGTGTATCACAAACTTCAAGTGGCACCTCAACTGGAACTGCTGGAACTGATGGAACATTTAAAATAATGGAACCTGGAGATACTGAAGCAACAGAAATAACAAATTCTTCAAATAAGTTTACAATTGATGGTGTTGCATATAATTTTACTAGCAATATTGCGGATGGCAGTCCAGTTACTATAAATGTAAACCAAGATGTATCTTCTGTTGTAGATAAAATTCAAAGCTTTGTCAATGCTTATAATAATTTAATTGATGGAATTCAATCTGTTACAAATGAAAAAAAAAGACTACAGTTATAGTCCGTTAACTTCTTCTCAAGAATCACAGATGACTGACAGTCAAATTACAGCGTGGAATCAAAAAGCTCAGCAGGGGCTTTTGGCAAACGACAGTGAACTTACAGGTATGCTGAGTGCCATGAGATCAGCTTTTTATACTCCTGTAAGTGGAAATGGTCTTACAATGGCAAGCGTTGGATTATCTACATCTGATGATCCAACCCAAGGTGGAAAGCTAACCCTTGATGTAAAAAAACTTACGACAGCACTGCAAAACAATCCTCAGCAGGTAGTAAGTTTATTTACCCAAACTTCATCTAGTTATCCAAGTTACACTGGAGTTTTAGGTTTAGACACTACAACAGATAGTCAAGCTGTGAGTAAGGCAATGACTCAAAGAAACAGCGAAGAGGGCATATTTCAAAGACTTAGTGATATAGAGCAAAAATATGCAGGAACTTATGTTGATAAAAATGGAAACCAAGGCCTTCTTTTGACGAAAGCAGGAATGCCAAATACACTTTCTGAAACTAAAAATACTTTATACAATGAGCTAAAAAATGAAGCACAGGCTGTTACTGATTTCAAAACTAAAATGACGAATGATGCTAAAATGTATAATACGAAGTTTAGTACTTTACAATCTATACTTTCTCAGTTAAGTAGTCAGCAAAGTTATTTGTCTTCAATGCTAAGCAGTAGTTCTTCATGAATATAATTCCGTTAAATATTGAAAGGAAGTAATATACCATGGAAGATACTAAAACTCTGATAGCGAAGTTTAGGCAAAAAACTTTAGATATTCTGAATTGCTTTAACAGTGGGGATTTTGATAAGATAAATGGTTTATTAGAAGATAGAAAAAAAATAATTTGAAATTTTTAAAGAAAATCCTCAAGCTTATACAAAAGATGATGTAGCTAAAGAACTAAAAAATACAGATATTATGGAATTAGATGTTAAAATAAAAGAACTTACTGTGAAAAACATGAAGGACATAAAAGAAAAACTTGAAGATATAAGTAAAGATAAATTTATTAGAAAAAAATACTATAATGGTTTTTCTGGAAATTCTCTATTTTTTAATGAAAAAAATTTATTAAAAACTATAAAGTATTATATATGACCAACGATAAAATAGTATAAGCAATTAATAAGGTTTAAAATTAAGTGGCCATGAGATTTAAAACCTTATAAAAATAAAAAAATTAATTTTGGGAAAGGATTCCCAATGCAAATTCAAGGAGGAATTTAAAATGATAATTAATCACAATTTACCAGGAATTAGTTCATTAAACTATTTAAACAAAAATTCTAAGAGTGCATCTGACTCAATGGAGAAATTAAGTTCGGGTTTGAGAATAAACAAGGCAGCAGATGATGCAGCAGGACTTACAATTTCACAAAAAATGCAGTCACAAATAAACGGTCTTGATAAAGCTCAAAGCAATGCTCAAGATGGTATATCTTTATTACAGACTGCTGAAGGTGGATTAAATGAAACTCAGTCAATACTTCAGAGAATGAATGAACTTGCAACTCAAGCAGCTAATGATACTAATGTAACTATAGATAGATCCGCTGTAAAATCTGAAATTGATCAACTTGCAGGTGAAATAGATCATATTGCTCAGTCAACAAACTTCAACAATCAAAATTTATTGTCAGCTAGTGGAGCATTAACATTTCAGGTTGGAGCAACATCTAATGGTTATGATTCAATGGCAATTACTCTTGATAGTGTTAAATCAGATGCAACTACTTTAGCTGTAAATGCATTAGATGTTAGTTCAAATTCAGCTGCAACTACTTCTATGAGTACAATTCAAGCTGCAATTGATACAGTTTCAACTGCAAGATCATATGTTGGAGCTGTTCAAAACAGACTTACTCATACAATTAACAATCTTTCAATTGAAGATCAAAACTTAACTTCAGCTAGTGCAGCTATAACTGATACAGATATGGCTAAAGAAATGATGAACTACTCTAAAGAGAATGTTCTTCAACAAGCAGCTCAGTCAATGCTTGCACAAGCTAATCAGAATCCACAGTCAGTTCTTAAATTATTACAATAATTCAAGGTTTATAAAAGGTTCTTTGCTTTTGCAAAAGGGCCTTTTATTATAAAGGAAAGTACATTTAATATGGCGGATAAAAGAATTTTATATGGCTAGAAATAAGGGAGTAATATAGTGATATGGATATATTTTTTAAACTTGAAATGATTGCTAATAATATGAGTATTATATTAAATATAACAAATAAAGAATTGGAACATAACATTTATTCAACAAAAGCTATAAATAATATTAATTTATTAATAAGTAATTTAGTAGAGTTGAATAGTAATATTAAAGCTATTTTATCACAATATCCAAATGATAATATAACAGACAGTCTTAATGGATTGGCTTCCTGCTTTGAAAGCATAATTTCTGGTTATGAATTAAATGAGGATAATTCAATTAAAGATATATTTATAAATCGTTTAGTTCCAAGGTTTGAAAAATTTTATAATGATTTGGACAGCTATATTTTTAAAATAACAGGAGTTAAAAACGCTGTAGTAACTGGTGTAAATGAATTATCCATAAACATTGAAAAATTAGTAGATTTAAAAAAATGCAGAATAGTTGCTTTTATTAGCAATGATAATGAGATGCAAGGAAAATATATAAAGAATATTCCTATATTTACAAGAAGTGAGCTCTCTTTTGTAAAATTACGATTATTTAATAATATCAGACTACTTTAATTGTAACTTAGAAAAAAAAAGTAGTTATTAATATTAATGATTATCTAAAACACTACTCTGATTATGAAGTTTTTAGAGCATATTATTATTATTTTAATTGTAAAAAGCCTATTGATGGATTTATAACAGGTTTATCTTATGCAGAAGTGGGAATAGATGTATCGCAGTTAAGTTATAATGTAATAAATGCAGCTGTTTCAAGTCAAGATTTATTTTATGATTACCAATGGGCTAGATTGATATTAGACAATAAGAAAATGGCACATAATGTTAAATTTGCTGTAATAGGAATGAGCTACTATAGCTTTGAATATGATCTTTCAAAAAGTAACTTAAAGAATAGGGTATATAATTATTATCCTTTTTTTAAGAAAACTAGAAATCATCCGTTTGCCAAGGATATGGTAGAGAACTATATTAAATTTGAACGAGTGGCATCGAAAATATTTAAAAAGGATTATAATATTGTATTTCATAATTTTTTTAAGGGCAATAAGGATACCTGGTGGAATAATATGATAAGCCAAGTTATGGATGAAAAGATAATTGAAAAAAACAAATGGATAGTAGAGCATGATTGTGATAAAGATTATCCAGAGACTGTGAAGGAGAATGTTGGTATTATTCGAGAGTATATTTTACTATTGAAATTGTACAATATTACTCCGATTATTGTAATTTGCCCTACCAGTAAATACTACTATTTAAATTTTTCTAATAGGATTAAAAAAGAATATGAAAATATTATGAATAAAATAAAAGAAGAATTTGACATAGAAGTTTTTGATTACTTTGCTTCCAATGTTTTTTCAGATAAAGATTTTTATAATGTGTCTCATTTAAATAAAAATGGAACTAAAAAATTTACTGAATTATTAAATAAGAAGTTAATTGATTTGTGTGATAAATAATAGATAAAAGTAATTAGAATTAGAAATTGCTATGGTAAAAAATGCTATAGCCATTTTTATTTATGTAAATATTTAAAGAATATAATTATAAAGCCGATATATAAAATATCAAGTAAATTGGAGGCTTAATATGAAAATTAGTCTTTGTATGATAGTTAAAAATGAAGAAAAATATATAAAAATGTGCCTTGAAAATGCAATGAAATTAGCGGATGAGGCTATAATAGTTGATACAGGTTCTACGGATAAAACTAAAAAAATAATTGGAGAATTTAATAATAGCAATATAAAACTTATAGATTATAAATGGGAAGATGATTTTTCAAAAGCCAGAAATATTTCAATTGAAGCTGCAAAGGGTGACTGGATACTTATGCTGGATGCAGATGAAAAATTGCTATGTAATGTAGATAAAGTGAGAAATATATTGGAAAAGGCAAAATCAGAATCATACAGGATACCGCTTTATAATATATTAAATACTAGTAATGTAGTCTACTCATCAGTATATCTTAAACTTTTTAAAAATAATAGAGGGTATAAATACTTTGGAAGAATACATGAACAATTAAATGTGAAAGATGATCAAATAAATGGAAATGGGATAGATAGTAGTATAGCCCAAATTATTCACTATGGATATTTAGGAAATGTTATAAAGGATAGAGAAAAAGCTAAAAGAAATTTAAAAATACTTAGAAAGCAGCTGAAAGACAATCCTAATGATCCTTTTGTTAGATATAATATAGGAGCATCTTATGAAGTTGCTGGTAATTATAAAAAGGCTCTTGAATATTTTTTCAAGGCAAATGATATTTTAAAAAGGGGAGATCCTACAGGACTTACGTTATATGAAATAGATATGGCTAAGAGGATATGTGAATGCCTTATTAACCTTAAAAAATATGATGATTGTATTATGCTTGCAAGTAATTTGCTAACAGATAATAAATATAAAGGATATGTTGATTTACAATATATAAAGTCTTGGTGCTATTTTTTTACAAAAGAAATACAAAAAAGCTGTAGAAAATTTTGAAAAATGTATAGAAATGGGAGAAACTAAAGAATTTGTATCGATGCTGGGTATGGGAACCTTTAAACCTAAATTTATGATGGCAAAATGTTATGTTGAATTGAAGGAGGAGATTAAGGCAATAAACTGTTTTATGGAAAGCATTTTTGATCCAAATAATTTTATTCATGAAGGTGTAGACGAGTTTAGAAAATATTTGATGGATAATAATAGAATTGAAATATTAGATCAACTTAATAAATTAGTTGGTAATTAGAATAAAAATATATTGTAAAGTTTGCACACTGATGATAGATGTAGTAGTAATAATGAAGAAGTTAATAAATATTTTTTAAAATTTAGGAGATAAATATGGTATCTTTATGTATGATAGTAAAGAATGAGGAGCAGAATTTAGAGAATTGCTTAAAGAATATTAAAGATAAAGTAGATGAAATAATAATAGTTGATACAGGTTCTACGGATGAAACTGTAGAAATTGCAAAAGAATATACTGATAAAGTATTTAATTTTAAATGGTGTGATGATTTTGCGGCTGCAAGAAATTATTCTATAGAAAAAGCAAAAAACGATTGGGTCTTAGTCTTAGATGCAGATGAAGCAGTAAATTTTTTTGATGGAAAATCTATAGGAAAATTTATAAATTCAAATGAAAAGCTAGTTGGAAGAATAAAAAGAATAAATAGTTTTAAAGATTCAAGTGGTAAAAAGAGGCTTTTTGAAAGAGTAAATAGACTTTTTAATAAAAAATATTTTAAATATGATGGAATTATACATGAACAAATAGTTTCTAAAAATGAAGAAAACTATAGTACTGTAAATGTAGATATAATAGCAAATCATATTGGCTATGAAAAACATATTATTAATAATACAAATAAAATTGTGAGAAACAAAGAGTTACTGCAAAAAGCTATTTTAAAAAAGCCTGAGGATAGCTATTTATTTTATCAGCTTGGAAAGACATTTTTTATGGAAAAAAGATTATTTATCTGCTGAAATAAAAATTTTGAAAAAGCTTTAGAACTTAGCATAAATAAAAGCTATGAGTATGCTGAAGATTTAATTGAAAGCTATGGCTATGCGTTGATTAACCTAAAAAAATATAAGAAAGCTTTAGAATTATCAAAGTATGAAAATGTATATAAAAAGGTAGCTGATTTTAATTTTGTTATGGCACTTATTTATATGAATAATGCAAGATTTAGAGAAGCTGTGGCTAAGTTTGGGGAGTGTAAAAATTCTAATGAATGTAAAATTGAAGGTGTAAATTCTTATTTAGCAGATTATAATATTGGTGTAATATATGAATGTTTAGGAATAGTTAATGAGGCAGTAAAGTATTATAAAAGATGTGGTAATTATGTATTGGCATTAAATAGATTAAAAGTATTAAAATCACAGTAACAAGGCGCAAGCCTTGTTTTTATATTAAAGAAAATTGTATAAATTTCGATAATAAATATATTATAAATGAGGAATAAAATAGGTTAAATTCAACTTTAGGGGAAATCAATATGATTACTAGCATTGTAATATTAACATATAATAAACTTAAATATACAAAACAATGTATAGAAAGCATTAGAAGTAATACAAAAAAGGTACTTATGAGTTAATAGTAGTTGATAATTGCTCTAATGATGGTACAAAAGAATGGCTCAAAAATCAGGATGACATAATAAATGTATTTAATGATAAAAACCTTGGATTTCCTAAGGGATGTAATCAAGGGATAAAAATATCAACTGGAGAAAGTGTTCTTTTATTTAACAATGCGATAGCAGGTATATTGATGATGATATATATTTAAATAAAAAATAAACAAAATTTTGATATATAAGTAAAGAAGTTTATAGGGGAGAAATGGATATGAAATGTAAGGTATCTGTAATTATTCCGGTTTATAATTCAGCAAAATATTTAGAAGAAATGACAGCTTCATTAGCTGTACAAACCTTGAAAGAAATAGAGTTTATTTTTGTCGATGATTGTTCGACTGATAATAGCTTAGAAATACTATATAAATTCGAAAAAGAGAATTCAGATAGAGTAATTATTATTAAGCTAGAAGAAAATCAGGGGCCTGGTGGAGCGAGAAATATTGGTCTTGAATATGCGTCAGGAGAATACTTAGCATTTGCTGATAGTGATGATTATGTTAAACCAGAAATGTATGAATGTATATATGAGAAAGCAATCGAAGATGATTACGACATTGTGGAATGTGGATATTTTAGTGAACGTAAAAATAAGGAAATGATGCTTTGGAATAAAAGCATGGAAGGAGAAGTATCTTTTGATAATAGAGTTAAAATGTTTATAACCTGTGGCTTTTTATGGTCAAAATTATATAAACGAAACCTTATTATTAATTCCCAAATAAAGTTTATCCCTAAAATGAAGCTTGAAGATGTTGATTTTTTAAATAGATTATATTGTAGAATAAAGAAAGTTGGTATAGTAGAAAAAACGCTGTATTATTATCGTGATAATCCAGAGTCATTTTCTAATAAAAAAATAAGTCAAGTTATTTTGATATAAATAACACTTTTTGCAGAGAATATTTAAATAATATGAAAAAGGAAAGGCTTTATAGTATATTAAGACCTGTTATTGAATATGTAGTTATGGGAATATGGTTCGATACTTTTAAAGCATATGTGAATAAAAATTCTAAAATTAATACAAATTCTCTGCAGGCAATAGATAAAGAAATTAAACAATATATTTTAGATTATGGACAAAATATTTTTTTTGTTGAACAAGCAAAGTATGATGTGTTAAAAGAGGCATTTTTAGTAAGTTCCTATGATGTTAAAAAAGCAATTGTAATATTGAAAATTGTAAATTTGCTTTAAAAAATTATTCATCTTTTAAAGTTTTATAAAGGTGAAATCTAATTTGATTTTTCAAATGATTATCAAAGTTAATTTTAAAAGCAAAACCTAAAGTTAAGTGAGTTATATACGATAACTTAAATAATTGATAATTATTTTTTGGAGTTGATTATAATGATAGTAGGTCATAATATGGCATCTTTCAATATTTTTACAAGGTATAAATCCGCCCTTGCGGAGCAAACTAAGGCAATGGCACATATATCTTCTGGCTTAAGGATTAGTACCGCAGGTGATGATCCTTATGCATTGTCAAGAGATGAAAATTTTACTATGCAAATTAGAAGCCTTCAGAGGGCTAATTCAAATTCTCAAGATGCTGTAAGTCTTATTCAAACTACAGATAGTGCTTTGGATGGAATTAGTTCAATATTACAGAGAATTAGAGATTTAGCAGTTCAAAATAAAAATGGAACATACAATACTCAAAATAGAAGTGATTCACAATTAGAAGTAAGTAATCTTATAAAAGAAGCGGATCATTTAGCAAAAAGCACTAACCTAAATGATGTAAACTTATTAACTGATCCAAGTGGGAGTTTTAAATGTATGGTTGGTAGCAATGTAGGAGAAAATATTGATATACCAACCTTTGATCTTCAAGCAGCTAGCATTAAGGATGGAAGTGGAAATCCCTTAAGTAGTGTAGATATTACAACTGAAGAGGGGTGTGAAAAAGCTATTAATCTTGTGGATTCTGCTTTGGATACTGTTGATAGAGCTAGAGGAAAATATGGTGCGCTGCAGAACAGGTTAAATTCAACTATCTCAAATGCATCGGAGATAAGCAATGAAACTGAGTCTGGCGATAGCAGTATAATGGATGTGGATGTAGCTGGTGAGATGATGGAGTATTCTAAAACAAGCATTATAGTTCAAGCAGGAACAGCTATGATGGCTCAAACGAATAAATTTCCACAACAAGTTCTTGAAATACTCCAAAACGTAAAGTAATCATATACGAGGTTTGGGCTTCGCCCATTATCCTTCTAGAACTATAGAACAATTGCTCTGTAAATTAAGATATAAAGCTTAGAAAAAAAAAGTATAATCATATACGAGGTTTGGGCTCTGCCCATTATCCTTCTATAACCATAAATAAACACTCTGTTGGCAACACAGAAATACTAAGAATTGATGCTAGCTAAGGATACGAGGTTTGGGCTCTGCCCATTATCCTTCTATACCCCAAAGAAAGCACTCTGCTGGCAACATAAAAATACTAAGGAAATTATTGATAACTAAATATTACGAAGAGTACTCTTATTAGCTTTAAAATGGTAATTGGTTAACGCCAAAACGCTATGTATTACAGAGAGTGCTCTTTTATTAATTTACTTTTTGTGAGGAACTTTATATATGATAAAATTAATTGTATTTGACCTAGATGATACATTGTATAATGAATTTCAGTTTGTACAGAATGGATTTAAAGCAGTAGCAGAATACTTATCACATAAATATTTAATTGATAGCAAGGAATTGCAAAGCAAAATGCTGAACATTTTAAATGAATATGGCAGGGGTAAGATTTTTAATGTGCTGTGTGAAAAATGTGGATTTATTGAAGCGATGAATGACTTGGTTTTTATATATAGAAATGCTAAGTGTAAACTTAATTTATATGATGACGCATATTATATTTTAGAAAAATTGAGATATAATTATAAACTGGGACTGATAACTGATGGAAAAGCGTCTGTGCAGTGGAATAAAATAAAGTGCTTAGGAGTAGAAAATTACTTTGATAAGATAATTGTGACCGATGATTTTGGAAGAATGTATTGGAAGCCACATGAATATTCCTATAAAAAAATGCTTAAATATTTTAAATGTGAGCCGCAAGAAGCCATATACGTAGGAGATAATCCAACTAAAGATTTTATTGGTGCAAGAAAGGTTGGCTTTTTTACTGTACGAATTATAAGAGAATTTGGTGACAATATGAAACTTAAAGAAGAGAAAGGCTATGAAGCTGACTTTACAATAAATAATTTAAAAGAATTAATAAATATAATTCAACTTTTGCATTTAAAAAAATAGCAACCATAACTCTCAATTCTCCACTTTCCATTTTTAACTAATAAAAGACTGTATGGAATATAAATTTCATGATATACTAATAATAAGAAAATAAAAAAACAATTCTTAAATTGAGAATTGTTTTTTATTTCTCTATTTGTCTTGCATTGAGGTGAATAAGATGAAACGATTTAATACAACTGGTGTTTGTATTCCAGAAAAAGATTTTATGGTAGATGTTACTGGTAAGGTAAATCAAGTTAAAAGTATGATTGATAGAGGGGAATATTTTATAATAAATAGACCAAGGCAGTATGGAAAGACCACCATATTATCTCAATTATATAGGAGACTTAAAAATAAATATTTAATTATTCGAACCAGTTTTGAAGGCTTAGGTGACCTAATTTTTAAGGACGAGGAGATATTTAGTAGCAGAATTTTAGATGTATTTTCAAAAGCATTAAGATTTACAGATAAAGGGAAATCAGAAGAAATAAAACTCATGAGTAAAAATTCAAGGAATTTAGAAGATGTTTCTGAGGCTATTACAGAATTTGTAGTGAATTCGGAAAAGGAAGTAATTCTTTTTATTGATGAGGTTGATAAAAGCAGTAATAATCAATTATTTTTAAGTTTTTTAGGCATGCTTAGAAATAAATTTTTACTTTCAAGAGATGATTTGGATTATACTTTTAAAAGTGTCATATTAACAGGAGTTTATGATGTTAAAAATTTAAAATTAAAGCTTAGGCCAAGGGAAGAAAGGAAATACAACAGCCCTTGGAATATTGCGGTAAATTTTGAAGTGGATTTGAGCTTTAAACCTAAAGAAATTGAATCTATGCTTCATCAGTATAATGAGGAAAGAAATATTACTATGAACTATGATGAAATTGCAAATAAACTTTATTATTATACTAACGGATACCCATTTTTAGTAAGTAGATTATGCCAGATTATAGATGAAAGGATACTGAAGCCTGAAGAAAAATCATGGACTACTCATCATATTGATGAAGCAGTTAAGTGTATTTTGAAGGAAAATAATACTTTATTTGATGATTTGGTAAAGAACCTAGAGAATAATAGCGATTTATATGGGGAAGTTTATAGTATTGTTATAGACGGTGAAGTAAGAGTTTATAATAATTTAAATCCTACTATTAATATAGGAACAATTTATGGAGTATTTAAAGAAGATGATAATAAAGTTGCTATTCACAATAGAATTTATGAACAAATAATTTATAACTATATGATTTCTAAAATTGAGGCAAAGGTAAAAATGAGCAATTATAATTTTAGAGATAATTTTATTATAGACAATGATGCGCTTGATTTACAAAAGATACTTCTAAAATTTCAGCAATTTATTAAAGAACAATATTCAGAAATTAACACAAGCTTTTTAGAACGAGAAGGTAGACTTATTTTCCTAGCATTTTTAAAGCCAATTATAAATGGAATAGGTTTTGATTTTAAAGAAGTTCAAATTTCCCAGGAAAAGAGATTAGATGTAGTTGTTACTTATGGTAAAAATAAATATGTTATAGAACTTAAAATATGGCATGGAGAAGAATATCATAAAAAAGGATTACAGCAGCTTTATGATTATTTGGAAATTCAAAATTTAGATAAAGGATATTTACTTATCTATAATTTTAATAAGAATAAACAGTATAAAAATTCTAGCGTGAAGTTAAATAATAAAGAAATATTTATGGTATGGGTATAAACGAAAACTAATTTTATACGATAACTTAAATAAGGCGGGAATAGAGGGTTGTTAATTCAACTATGTAGTTCCCGTTTTTTATTTGTGTGTAGAATATAACCTAACTGTGAATTGTGCACTGATTAAAAATGGGGTGATTACTATAAAAATAACATGTATTGTTCAAGCAAGAATGGGCTCAGAAAGACTTCCTGGTAAAGTTATAAAGAAAGTTCTTGATAAACCAATGATAATTACTGTACTGGATAGACTAAAAAAATCAAAATATATAGATGATATAGTTTTAGCTACATCAATATCCGAAAAAGAAGAAGTACTGGTGGATAAATGTGAACAATATAACTATAAGGTATTTAGAGGTTCAGAGGCTGATGTGCTTGAAAGATATAAAGAAGCAGCAGACATATATAATAAAGAGAAGGATGGTATAATAATAAGGGTTACAGGAGATTGTCCTTTAATTGACGCTGTTATATTAGATAATGTAGTGACTAATTTTATATGTAATGATTATGATTACGTAAGGCTGGATGTTCCAGAAACTTTTGTAAGAGGCTTTGATGTAGAGGTGTTTTCTAAAGCTGCACTTAATAAGGCATATTATGCTGTTCATGAAAATTATAAAGGCATTTCAAAAGAAGAAATAGATATGTATAAGGAACACGTAACTCTTTATATGTATAGAAATCCTGATAGATTTAAAATAGGATATGTTAAAGGAAGCAGCTTTTATAAAAAAAATTACAGATTATGTGTTGACACTGAAGATGATTTTAAACTGATTAGTGAAATATATAATCACTTTAAAGATGAATTTGTATCTTCAAAAGATGTAATTAAATTTTTGGATAACAACAAAGAGCTTGCATTAATTAATTCCGACGTAAAACAAAAAAAGGTTTGTAAATGAACAGACTACAATTTGAAAATTATAAATTTCAAGTTAATCTTGATAAATTAGAATTTGTAGAGGACTGCAGTGAAGGGTTTTACGATGCTGTGCACATAAAAGGTTAACTTTTTTACCTTCGATAAAAAGTTAAGGGTGATTTTCCTCCGTTTTACTGTGGAAAAATCTTTAACTTATTTAAATTATTTATTTTTCGTAGTGAAGCGGAGAAATATTCCTTAACTTTTTGCTGTGGCAAAAACCTTTCACCTTTGACAAGCAAAGCTATGTCAAACCCTTCACTTTTCACATAAGTGAAAAAGTTAGTTTTTTAATGAACAGGGCGAGTTAAAACCCTTCACTCTGTTTTACAAGTTTTAATTTATTAGTATAAGTTTGGTATTTGCAATTTCTATGTTTCAAGTCGTACACATACAGAGAGGAGATTGATATGAATATACTTTTAACAGCTATAGGTAAGAGAGTACAGCTCATTAAGTGGCTTAAAAATAGCTGTAAAATTATAGGCACAGATGCATCTGAAATGGCACCAGCCAGATACTTTGTAGATAAATTTTACAAGGTAAAGAAATTTAGCGAAGAAGGGTACATAGAGCAAATTTTAAATATATGTGAAAAAGAGAAAGTGGATTTTCTTGTGCCGCTTTATGAAAAAGAATTTTCAATGCTTTGCGATTATAGAACATGCTTTGAAGCAAAAGGAACAAAATTAATTTTAAGCGGTAAAGGCATTATTGAAATTTGCAATGATAAATGGAAAACATACGAATTCTTTAAGAAAAATAATATAGAGTGTCCCAATACATATTTAAAAAATAATATACCTTATGATGTGAAATTTCCTCTTATAATAAAGCCTTTTAATGGTATGGGAAGTCAAAGTGTATTTAAAATAAAAAACCAAAAAGAGCTGGACTTCTTTTTAGAATATGTGGAAAATGCAATAGTACAGGAATTTATTGAAGGCACAGAATTTACTGTAGATGTTCTTTGTGATTTAAAAGGCAGTGTTATTTTTGCAATTCCAAGAGAAAGATTAGAAGTTAGAGCTGGTGAAGTTTCTAAAACAAGAACTGTTAAAAATAAAATAATAATTAAAAAGGTAAATGAATTATGTGAGAAGCTTAAAAAAGAATGTGTAAATGAAAACCTCATGGGACCTTTGACCATGCAGTGCATATTGAATGAGAAAGGTGAGGTATACTTTATAGAAATTAATCCTCGATTTGGTGGAGGGGCACCACTTACCTTTAAAGCCGGTGGTGATTATGGATTATATTTTAATAAGATGAAAGAAGAAGCTCATATAGAGCCAATTGATAACTTTGAGGAAATTACAATGCTTAGATATGATGAAGGAATATACTTATAGAGTTAACTGAGGAGGAAGCATGAATAAGGTTATAGATATAAACGGTATAAAAGTTGGCGAAAATCAAAGAACATTTATAATAGCTGAAATGTCAGCAAATCACAATCAGAGCTTTGATAGGGCAGTAAAAATAATTAAAGCTGCTAAAAAAGCAGGAGCAGATGCTATAAAACTTCAAACCTACACTCCTGATACCATAACATTGGATTCAGATAATGAATATTTTCAGATAAAGCAAGGTACAATATGGGATGGAACTACATTACATAAACTTTACGAAACAGCATATACTCCATGGGATTGGCAGCCAAAACTTAAAAAGATAGCAGAAGAAGAGGGAATTATATGTTTTTCATCACCCTTTGATAATAGCGCAGTAGATTTTTTAGAAGAAATGAATGTTCCAGCATACAAAATAGCTTCTTTTGAGCTTACAGATATACCATTTGTTGAGTATGTTGCATCAAAAGGTAAACCCATTATAATGTCGACTGGAATCGCTGAAATAGGAGAAATTCATGAGGCACTTAAAGCCTGCAAAAGAATGAATAACGAAAATGTTATTTTATTAAAATGCAGCAGTTCCTATCCAACACCTTTAGAAGATATTAATCTTAAAACAATTCCTAATATGAAGGAAACCTTTAACTGCAGCATAGGGCTTTCAGATCATACAATGGGATATTCTGTTTCTACAGCAGCAGTAGCTCTTGAAGCATCTGTTATAGAGAAGCATTTTACATTAAATAGAAGTGATGGTGGTCCAGATTCTGCTTTTTCAATGGAACCTTCTGAATTTGAGGCAATGGTTAAAAGTATAAGAGAAGTTGAAAAAGCACTTGGAACTGTGACCTATGAACTCACTGAAAAACAAAAAAACAGCAGACAGCACTCAAGGTCATTGTTTATTGTAAAGGACATAAAAAAAGGCGAAAAATTTACAAATGAAAATGTCAGAAGCATAAGACCAGCCTTTGGACTTAAAACGAAATATATTAATGATATTATTGGCAAGGAAGCGAGGACTGACATAAAAAAAGGTACTCCTATCAATTGGAAATTGATAGAATAGATGAAGGGTTTGACGATGCTTTGCACGTCAAAGGTGAACTTTTTAGGCTAAAGCCAAAAGTTAAGGTGTATTTTTCTACGTTTTACTACGAAAAATAAATTATAAGATTAAAAATAAATCCCGTGGTTATAATTTAGGTAGTATTTATAATTATGAGGTGAGTATTGTGGAAAAATCTGCTTTATTGAAAGAAAGTTTTAATGTTGCTTTAGAATCTATTAATGTGTATAAATATCTTTCGGCTAAGAATGAATATGTTTTGTCAAAGCAATTTTTTAGAGCTGCTACTAGCATTGAAGCTAATATTAGAGAAGCGAAGTATGCAGAAAGTAAAAATGATTTTATTCACAAGTTTCGCATTGCATTAAAGGAATGCAATGAAACCTTGTATTGGTTAGAACTCATTGAAGTTAGTGAAGGGCAGAAAATAAAAGAAGTTGATTATATTCGCAAAAAATGCAATTCTATTTTAAGGATGATAGTATCTTCTATACAAACATGTGAGAAAAATTTAGAAAATGCTAATAGAACTTAAAATCAGAAAAATTTAACATAGATAAGTTTAACATAGGAAAATTTAACGTAGTTAAAATTTGAAAGTTCTAAAATTAAAGTAGATTAAATTTAACGCAGTTAAATTTGAAAAGACCTAAAATTAAAGTGGATAATTTAACGCAGTTAAATTTGAAATAGTTAAATTTGAAGATTTTCCGCAGCAAGGCGGAGGAAAAATCAACCATAGCATTTTATCGCAGATAAAAATAATTCACCTTTAACGAGCGAAGCAAAGTTAAACCCTTCACTTTTCGCTTCAGCGAAAAAGTTAGTTTTTTAACGAGCAAGGCGAGTTAAAACCCTTCACTCGTATAATAAAAAGGGGATAGAAAATTGAAAATTTTAATTAGAGCTGATGGCGGCAGCAGCATAGGTATGGGCCATATTATGAGGACACTCACCCTTGCTAAAGAATTAAAAAGATATTTTGATGTAGAATACGTATGTAGAAATGGAAATAAATATTCTGAAGGTATACATAAAGTTCAAGTGTCAGGTTTTAAAATTAATATAGTGGGAGAAAAAAGTTTTTTAGAGGATTTAATCAAGTTAAAAGGAGATATACTTATAACTGATAGTTATGATGTAGATGATGAATATTTTTCAGCAACTAAAAAAATATTTAAAAAAACAATATACATAGACGATATGGGCTTGTATTCTTTTAAAAATGTCGATATTGTTATAAATCAAAACATAAATGCTGAGGATTTAACTTATGATTTAGCTTCTAAAACGCAATTTCTTTTAGGCTGCAAGTATACTATACTCAGGTATGAATTTATAAATTTGAGACATAAATTAATAAAAAGAAAAGCAAAAGATATAATGATTACTTTAGGTGGTTCGGATCCATTTTTGGTAACACTTAAAATGCTTTATTATGTGAAGGATCAACAGTACAATTTTCATGTTGTTATAGGTCCTGCTTTCAATGAGGATTATGTCAGTAAACTTAAAAGCTATGAAAAATATTCTAATATGCTTTTGTATTACAATGCTGATATGAAATCTCTAATGGAAAAATGTGATATATGCATATCAGCGGCAGGAACAACGCTGTATGAACTTTGCGCAGTTGGAATCCCATCGCTTTCTATAACAATCGCAGAAAATCAAGATAGAGTTGCAGATAAATTTGATGAGCTTAAAATTATAAAAAACTTAGGATGGCATGATGACATAAATAAAGAGAAGATCTTAAGTGAAATAAATTTGTTAAATAAAAATTATAGTATGCGGAAAGAAATTTCAGAAAAGTCTAGTAAACTTATAGATGGAAAAGGAACCTTAAGGATAGTTGAAAGAATTTTGGATATGGTATGAAATAATTGTCAAGATATAGCTAATAATACCGATAATTAACTATATTGTATAAGAGTTTGAAATTACAGATAAAAACTAATTTCGATAAATTAATTTAATACACAAGTTTCAGTTTTTGAAATTTGTGTATTTTTTTAATATTTCACCAATATTCTGTTATAATAGATTACAAAGGGGTTGAAAATTGTAATATGGAGAGAAAAAAAGCAATAGTATTTGGTGCATCGCGTTTAGGCGAAATTGCTTATAATGTCCTTAAGGATAAATATGAAATATGCTATTTTAGTGATAATGATGTAAATAAAGTAGGAAAAAAATTTTGCGACGTAGAGGTAATTAATCCTAAAGTATTGATTGACTATCCAAATTTTAATATTATAATTGCAAGTATGTATTATGGACCAATATCAGTACAATTAAAAAATTATGGTATAAATGATATTTACATTTTCTTTTATATTGATCCAAGTGACATAACATATAAAAAAGCTTATTGTCTGGAAAAAGCTTGTGATATAGATAATTATAAAAATATTAAAATTGATAGAAAATTTAAAAAAGAATATAGAAATGAATTTAGTCTTATATATGGTAAAGATAACAGTAATGTAAAAAATAAAAATCATATAAATCATAAAAAAAGAGTATTAATAATTTCATATATATTTCCACCAATTGGAGGACCTGGTGTTCAAAGAACTTTGAAGTTTGTAAGATATCTAAATAAATATGGTTGGAAGCCTATAGTAATTACTTGTGGAAGGAACTTTTTTCAAGATGGTGAGGACAAAACACTGGTGGATGAAATACCGAATGACATGCAAATAATTAGAATAGATGATGAATACTTCAATTCTGAGAGATTAAGTAAAAGCCAGATTCAGCAAATTGTAAATTTATTATATGGGTTAATAGATAGCGATGAGTTAATGAATGAATTTGTAAATTATATTAAAGTAAACAATTGTATGAATAGAAAAGAAATATTAACACCAGATACCTGTATATCGTGGGTAAATTCTGTAATGGAAAAAATAGAACAGGTCATTGATTTTAATAATATTGATATGATATATACAACGTCTGCACCTTGTTCTTCACATATAGCTGGCTATTATCTAAAGAACAAGTATAATTATATACCATGGGTGGCAGATTTTAGGGATGAATGGACATACAATCCCTATTCAAATAGAGATGAAAATGATATAAGGTTTGAATTTGAAAGAGAATTAGAAAAAAGCATATTAAATTGTGCAGATAGAGTAGTTACGGTTACCCCAATGGCAGTAGAAAATTATATTTGTAATTTTAAAATACCTAAAGAAAAAGTTGTTAATATCACTAACGGATTTGATGAAGAAGATTTTTATTTTATGAGCAATAAAAAGGAATACAATGATAAATTTACGATAATTTCAAATGGATCTTTTTATTTGGAAATAACACCATATTCATTTATTACAGCTGTTAATGAATTGCTTAGGGAATGTAAAATAAAAAAAGAGGAATTGGATATAGAGTTTGTTGGAAAAGTTCAAAGTGAAATTCAAACTAAAATTAATGAATTAGATATATACAATTTAGTGAAAATAAAATCCTATGTTCCGCATATAGAAAGTTTGATTAATGCAAATAAGGCGAATTTGCTTTTATTAGTTGTTGGAAATGATGAAAAGGTTAAAAGAGTATATACTGGAAAAATATTTGAATATTTAAGATTAAAAAAAGATATATTAGCTTTATCTCCACAAGGTAGTGTAATTGAAGGCTTGCTAAATGAAACAAAATGTGGCAAAAACTTTGAATATAATGATATATCAGGTATGAAAAAATATATTTTAGATTGTTATAATTTATGGAAAGAAAATAAAACCTATAATGAGTTTGATGATAGTAAAATTCAAAAGTATAATAGACAAGCACTTACGGGGGATTTGGTAAATGTGTTTGAAAGCTTGTAAAATTTTATGGAGTGATTTATTTGAATGATGTTGAACTATCAGTGTTAATGTGTACATATAACTCCGAAGAATATATTTCGGAAACTATTGAAAGTATTTTAACTCAAACCTTTGATGCGTTTGAGTTTATAATTGTGGATGATGGGTCAACGGATGGAACAGAAGCAGTTATAAAAAGCTTTCAAGACTCAAGAATAAAGTACTATAAGCTTTCAAAAAATGTTGGGGTTGGTAAAGCTTCAAATTATGGGCTTAAAAAAGTTATAGGAAAATATATTGCAAGAGTTGATTCAGATGATAAATATGATAAAAAAAGATTTGAGAAGCAAAAAGATTTTTTAGATAAAAATAAAGATATTTGTATTGTAGGATCATTAAGTGAATATTTTTGCGATAATAAAAATAGTGAAAGGTATAAATATTGTAAGAACTATATAGAAAAACAAAATAACAGTATTTTAACAGAGAAAGATATGCATGAAAAACTATATTGGTACTGCTGTTTGATTAATTCATCTATAATGGCAAGAGCTGAAGTTATAAAAAAATATGGATATGGTAATTTTAGAATAGGGGAAGATTATAAATTATTTTATGAGTTAAATAAGAAAGGATATAAAATAACTAATATCAATGAAGTTTTGTGTGAAATTCGTGTGAGTGATAAATCTGTATGTTCTACTAGTACGCTGGAAGTATATAAAGTACTTTATGAAATAAAAAAGGAAGAAATTAAAAATTTATTTAAGAGTGATGATCGTGAGATTTATATATGGGGTGCTGGAGGACTAGGAAAGAATTTATATAATATATTTAAAGAAAATGGATTTCAAATTAGTGGATTTGTTGATGGAGCGGAAGAAAAATGGAATACAACGATTTTTAATATGACAGTAAGGTCACCATATGAAGTTATAAATAGCAGTAAAAATATTAAGGTGGTTGTTGCTTCAGAGCCAGGAAGGTTTAGCATAGTAAAATACTTAAAAAGTGTGAAATACAATAATTTGATCGATTATTTAGCATTTTAAATGTTAATGTGGAGAGGATATACTTATTATGATGTATAGTGACAAAAAAATATTAATTTTTGGAGCCTCTAAATCAGGAGAAAGGGCATATGAAATATTAAAAAATTTTAACTTCAAAATAGTTTTTTTTATAGATAATAACGATATCAAGTTTGAAACCTTTTTTTGTGGTATAAAAGTGAAATCTCCTAGTATTTTAAGTGAAATTAATATAGATGAATATTTAATAGTAATTGCAAGTATGTTTTATGACGAAATATCCAGTCAATTAAATAGTTGCGGTTTGGTAAAAGAAAAAAATTATATTGAAATAAATAAATTAATGAAGTATATGCTAAAAGCTAATATGTCGGAAATTACTAAAAGATTAAAAAATACATTAGAGCCATCTTTAACTGAAATGAGTTATGAAAAAATGCAGCTTAAGGATAGCTGTTGTAATATATTGATTACATTGCCTCGTGGACTTATACTTGGAGGCATAGAAAACTGGTCAATTACAGTAAATAGAGGAATAAAAAACCTTAATAAAAGCTCGTACTTAGTTAACTTAAAACCGAGTATAACTTCAGAAATTAAGAATGCTTATACTAATAATAAAATTATAAATTTAAATTTTGATAAAATTGATTACTTTGATGCATTAATTAATGCTTGTAATGAGCTAGCAAAATATTTACCTTGTACAATTATAAATAATGATTCATTTGAAATTTTACAAATATCATATATTTTAAAGGAAATGTATACTGACCAAGTAAGGATAATATCAGTTTTACATGGAGATATATTTATGACATATTATCAAAATGATATGTACAGTAAAATAATTAGTAAGTTTGTATGTGTAAGTCAAGAAATAGAAAGCAGTTTAATAAAATGTTTACCTGAAAGAAAAAACGATATATCTAGCAGAACATCTCCTGTAGAGCTTAATAATATAAAAAAGGTTTACTCATATGAGAAAGAACCTATTAAAATTGGATTTGCAGGTAGGCTAGTTAAGGAACAGAAAAGATGTGATTATTTATTAAAGTTAATTGAAAAATTGGAATTGAAAAAGGTGAATTATGAAATTCATATAGCTGGCGTTGGCCCATATTATAGTATAATTAGTGAATTTATTATAAAGCAAAATTTAAAACATAAAGTAAAATTATATGGACTTATCCCACATTATAAAATGAATGATTTTTGGAGTAAACTTGATATATATTTAAATCTTTCAGATTATGAAGGCACAAGTATTTCTATGCTAGAAGCTATGGGGAATGGAGTGATTCCAATTGTTACAAATGTTAGTGGAGTAGATTTATTTGTAAAAAACGAAATAAATGGATTTGTTATAAATAAAAGAGATATAGAGACTGCGGAAAAAATAATTTCGTATGTATATGGGAATAAAAATTTGTTGCATATATATGGAGCTATTAACAAAGAAATAATAAGACAGCAATGTTCAGTAAATAATTATGTGAAATATTTATTAGAACTATAATTTAAGGAATGATAAAATGAAAATTTCAGTTATAATACCGTGCTATAATTGTGAAAGATTTATTCAAGAAACAGTTTATAGTATATTACAACAAAGTGTTTTACCAATTGAAATAATATTAATTAATGACAGTAGTTCAGATGATACACTAAAAATTTTACATGAATTGAGAAAGTCTAATAATATGATAAAAATATTTGATTTTAAGATTAATATGGGCGTCTCATTTTGTAGAAATTATGCTGTTGATAGGTCAAATGGTGATTATGTGATGTTTTTAGATTCAGATGATTTAGCACTGCCAAATTTAATTGAGGAGTCTCAAAGAAAACTTAATAAACTAAATGCCAAATTTAATGATAAATATGTAATGTCATATTGTAGTTATGTTCAAATAGATGAAAATGATAATATAATAAGTGAAGAGATGAGGGGAATACAAACTGAACCGCAAGAAATTTTAGGATACGAATTTTTAAGAAATTATATATCGACTAGTGGTGTGATTTTAAAAAAAGAATCTTTTTATAAAGCATGTAAGTTTAATGAAAAATTAACTTATGCTGAAGATTGGGATTTGTGGCTTAGAATAGCTCAAGTAGGTGGTTTTTGTTATATTGATAAGCCATTAATTAAAGTTAGAAGAAGAAATAGCAGTTTGTCTTCTAATTTGGAAAATATGAAAATTGGTGAAAAGGCAATTTTAAAACAGTACAATATTAATTTTATAGAAGATGCTATTAATAAAAGAAACCTTCCTAAGTATATTAATGTATGTGATTTTGTTTTTATGATGTTTAGATTTGGAAATTACGATGAAGGCTTCAAGAAGTTAAAAGAGCTTAGTAAAAATTATGAATACTATAATATATATTTTTTGCTTGGATTATACTACATAAAAAATAGGAAGATAGACTTATCCATAGATAATTTTTTGAAAACTATAGGGTTAAAGAAGAACCATGGTGCCGCGTTGAATAATATTGGGGCATTATATATGTTAAAAAAAGATTTTATTAGCAGCAAAGATTTTTTAAAAAAGGCATTATTATATTTTCCTAATTATTATGGATGCAAATTATAATTTAAGTTTATTAGGTAGTAAAAAAGATAATATAAATTTTGAAGATGTTAAATTTACATGGAGAGAATTAAGAGAAAATTTATTAAAATATTCTTAAGAGTATTTTTATAATAGAATGTGGCAATAATGGAGGTACTGAGATTTTGGGATACTATACAGATAAAAAAATTTTGATAATTGGGGGAACTGGTACCATAGGAAGAGGTCTTGTTAATGAGATTATAAAACAAAACCCAAAGGTTATCAGAATTTTTAGTAGAGATGAATATAAGCAGTTTGTAATGCAAAATGAAATAACAGATAGAAGCAAATTTAGATTTTTAATTGGGGATGTAAGAGATTATGAAAGAGTTGAAAGGGCGTCTAATGACATAGATGTTATTTTTAACCTTGCTGCAATGAAGCATGTACCTGCTTGTGAGTATAATCCAGATGAAGCTATAAAAACAAATATAATAGGGATGGAGAATGTAATTAAGGCAGGAGCATACCATAATGTAGAAAATGTGATATTTACTAGTTCTGATAAGGCAATTAATCCAGCTAACTCATATGGCGCTACAAAGCTTTTGGCGGAAAAACTTGTACAAGCAGCAAATTATAGCAAGGGTGCAGTAAAGACTAAGTTTGCAGTTGTAAGATTTGGAAATGTCATGGGTTCAAGAGGGTCTGTAATACCGCTTTTTAAAAAGCAAATAGAAGAAAATAAAAGAATTACCATAACTGACCCTAAAATGACTAGGTTTATGATGACTTTAAGTCAAGCTGTTGAACTTATTATGAGAGTAGGAGAAAATGCTAAAGGTGGAGAAGCTTTTGTATTAAAAATGCCTGTTATAAAGCTGTATGATCTCGCTGAAGTTATAATTGAGGAGACTGCTAATAAATTAAATATAAAAAAAGAAGACGTGAATATTATAACCATAGGTTTGAGAGCTGGAGAGAGAAAATATGAGGAACTTATGACTAGGGAAGAATCAGAATTTGCATTTGATTTGGGAAATATGTATGCGGTTTTGCCAACTTACTATGAAAGCATAAAAAATTATTATAGCAAATTTAAAAGTGCTAAAATTGGAAGCTACAATTCAAATGACATTAAGCCAATTGAAAAAGATGAAGTGAGAAAAATTTTAAGAGAAAATAAACTGTTATAAATTGATGAACTTGTGCGAGGTGATACTGTGAGTAAAATATACGATGAAAATTTGAAATACATAAAAATTATAGATGAAATTTTATATAATAAGATGATAACCTTACATAATAAAAGTGCATATATTGAAAGTAGCTTAAATGGTAATTCTAATATAGTGAAATTATATAAAGGAAGAAAGTATAGAATTTACAGTAAGGTAGATCCAATGGAAATGGCAGATTGTATAAGTGATACTGCCTTTAGTGAAGAAGCTGATATTATATTTATTTTTGGATTTGGGCTTGGTTATGAACTAAAAAAAATGCTGGAAAAGGATGAAGAAAGGACTTATATAATTGTTGAACCTGATGAGGATATATTTAGGGTTATGATTGAAAATGTAAACATTGATTTCATGATTAATAGTCCTTATGATATAGGAATATACGTAGGTAAAGATTTAACACAAATAATGAATTTACTCGACAATGTAATAAACAAATTAAAAAGCCTTAAAATAAAGCTTGTAATTTCACCTATGTATAAAGCTATATATTATCCACTCTATAAAAGAATAATAGAAAGTTTGAGATTAAAATTAAACAGATATATTTCAAATATTAGGTCAATTAATTTAAGCGATAAGGTTTGGTATAAGAATTATGCGAAAAATTTAAATTACATAGGGGATACTTGCCCAGTTAAAGCCTTAGATGGAATATTTAAGGATGTGCCAGCTGTAATTTGTGCCGCAGGACCTTCTTTGTCCTACCATATAAAGAAGTTAAGAGAGATCAAAGAAAATGTTTTAATTGTTTCAGTTGGAACTGGAATAACGATTTTGGAATCCAATGGAATAAAAGCTCATATAGCAGGAGCGATGGATGGTAATGAATCAGAAGGAAAGCTTTTTGAAAATCTTGTACTAAATAAAGATGTGAATTTATTTTATTCTCTTCAAGTGTACGATAAAGTACTAGAGTATACGGGAAAATACAAGTTTGCTATGAATCAAACTAATATGGATTTATATGTAAGTAAACGCTTTGATTGGGATACATATGGAAAATTTAGTGGAAATTCTATTGCTAATGTCATGGCAGAAAACTTGGCTAAATTAGGCTGTAATCCTATTATTTTTTTGGGTCAGGATCTATGTTATAGTAGAAATAAGAATTATGCTGAAGGCGCAGTTTCTCATTATGAAATAAGTAATGAGAAATTTGAAAGTTCTAGTGAATACATAAAAGTTAAAAATAATAAGGGTGAGTATGTGTATACTAAACCATCATTTATTTCCATGCGAGATGTTATGGAAAGAATAATAGCATTAAATCCAAATACAGAATTTTTTAATGGCTCGGAAGATGGATTGAACATAAAAGGTGCGAAAAACATAAATTTCGATGATTATTATGATGAAAAACTTTCTATATTGCCAGAAAAAAACTTTAATAATACTATAAAGTACTTGCATAATAATGCCATTTATGAGAATATAAATAGTGAATTTATAAAATATTTTTTAAAAGAATTAAAAAATACACTTAATAATATTATAATTATTTGTGAAAGTACGATAAATATAATTGAAAGTGATCATATAATAAGTACTAAAGAAAAATATATAAGGGATTTTGAAGATAAACTTAATCAAATAGGTTTTTATAGGGAGGTTTTAAAATTTTCTGTAGAAAACATAGAATTTTTGACTCCAAAATCTTATTTGGAAAGAAAACTCAATGTGTATTTATATGTACTTGATAAATGTTATATAATGCTAAATAATATTCAGGAAGAGGTGCATTCTTAATTGGAAGAGGGTTACCTACAGAATAAAATTAACAATGTTGTTTTAAAGCTAAATGATTCATGGACAATGTTTATAATTTCAAATTTTGATGAAGCTGTTAATGTTTTGAAGAGTGCTATAAATGAAATAAATGAAATTGCTGATTATTCAGTACAAAACAAAGTAGAATTAAATTTAGATTCAAAAAGAATTTCCTATTCACTAAAAAAAATAAATGACTGCCTTAAAAAATCTCAATTTGTAGAGGCGGCGGATATCTTAAAGTATAAATTGCTTGAAGATTTTAAGACAAGTTCTAAACTAAATTAAAGTACTATCCACTAACTAAGGAGAGGAGGCTGATTTGATTGAAGATACTTGTTACTGGTGGCGCTGGATTCATTGGAAGATGGGTTGTCAAAAAACTTGTTGAGGATGGTCATAATGTAACTATATTCGATAATCTTTCAAATGGAAGAATTGAAAACATAAAGGAATTTGATAGAAACAAGGTTAAATTTGTTAAAGGGGATATAATAAATGACTGTGATTTAGACAGTTTATTTAAAGAAAAATACGATATAATATATCACCTTGCTGCATCTATAAATGTTCAAGATAGCATAGATGATCCTCAGAAAACCTTTTTTAATGATACGGTTGGAACTTTTAAAATATTAGAAAAAGCTAAAAAACAAATGTTTGGTGAAAAAGGAATAATGAAAGGGTTAAATTGGAAATCTGATGTAAAACAAAACACTTACCCTTGTAAAGTTGTCTTTATGAGCACATGCATGGTTTATAATATGTCTGATGAGAATGGAATAGATGAAACACATGCTGTTAAACCTGTGTCACCCTATGGGGGAAGTAAAATAGCAGCAGAAAATATGGTCCTTTCATATTATAATGCGTATAAATTACCTACAGTTGTAATAAGACCTTTTAACACATATGGACCATTTCAAAAGACAGGAGGTGAAGGAGGAGTAATATCTATATTTATAAAGAATTCCATTTCTGGTGTTCCTATAAATATATATGGCACAGGGGAACAAACTAGGGATTTTTTATATGTAAAGGATTGTGCAGATTTTGTTGTACTTTCTGGATATAAAAGCGCTGTAAATGGTGAGATAATAAATGCTGGAACTGGAAGGGATATTTCTATAAAAGAACTTTCTAATCTTATATCACAAAATAGGGTGCCAGTTAATTTTGTGGAACATATTCATCCTCAAAGTGAGATATTGAAGCTAAAGTGTAATTATTTAAAAGCAAAACAAATTTTAGGCTGGCAGCCAAAATATTCACTTGAAAAAGGTATAATTGAAACCGAACAATGGATTAAAAAATTTGGTCAAAATTTAACATAAAATGTCTGTAGAATATTTGAAAATATTACTAAATAATAGTATAATATAATGCATATATGAATTTAAGGACAATTTATTACAAAAAACATATTAGATAAAGATTTTTCTCATTTTTAGAAGGATTTTTAAATTTATTGTCAAATAATATTTAATGGGTGGTTAATGGTTAAATAAATATAGGGAGGTATTGAGAAAGTGGATATAAGTGGTATGTCACAAAGTCAATTTACATATGAACTTTTGAAAAAAGGACTTGATGCATCATCTGAGAGACAAAATGTAATATCTAACAATCTAGCAAATATAAATACAAAAGGATATAAGAGATCTTATGTTACTTTTGAGGATAATTTGAAAGATTCTGTGGATAATCTTGAAATGATAAGAACTGATTCAAGACACATAAATGATGGTGCAGAGTATGGGGGTATAGAAGTAAAAACAGATAATACCACCAGCATGAACGAGGATGGAAATAATGTAGATATTGATACGGAAATGACAAATGAAGCTCAAAATACTTTGAAATATTATGCGCTAACAAGTGAAATTAGCAGAAGAATTAGCATGACTGGCAATGTTATTAATGGAAAGTAGTTAATTTAATAGGAGGGAGTTAACGCAATGGGTGCTTTTAATTCATTTAATATAAGCTCAAGTGGTCTTTCAGCAGAAAGATTGAGAATGGACACAATATCATCTAATATAGCTAATATTTCGACAACAAGAACTGAAGATGGTGGACCATATAGGAGAAAAAATTGCTACTTTTGAGGAGAATTTTGAAAATGTGTTTAATTCTCAAACCGGCAAATATGAAAAAAAATTATTAGGGGTTAAACCTACTCAAATAGTTGAGGATCAATCTCCATTTGAGGAAAAATATGATCCAGGTAATCCAGATGCTAATGCGCAGGGATATGTTGAAATGCCTAATGTCAATATATTGACAGAAATGGCGGATATGATGGCTTCTACAAGGGCATATGAGGCAAATGTAACGGCTATAAATGATGAAAAGGGTATGTTTACAAAAGCTTTAGAAATTGGTAAATAAGGAGAATTAATTTATGAGAGTAGATGAATTTATACCGGACAATGTAAAAAATGTTCTTCAAACTGGACAAAGTAGTCAAGTTAATTTAAATGGTAGCGATGCTAATAGTGAGAATAATAATGTTGATTTTGCACAAGTACTTGAAGATAAGTTGTCTTCGGTTAATGATAAACAGGTCAGTGCTCAGGAAATTTCAAAACAGTTTGTTGAGGGTGACGATGTAGATGTTCACCAAGTAATGCTTTCAACTGAAGAAGCTCAGCTGTCATTAGAGTTGGCTATCCAAGTGAGAAACAAATTAGTTGACTCATATCAGGAGCTTAGTAAAATGCAGTTATAGAGTTGGGAGTGCTTGTAATGAATAAACTGTTGAATTTTTTTAAAGGCTTATTTAGTAAATGGAAGGCATTGAGCAAAAAGAAAAAGGTGGCATTTATAATCTTAATAGTAGGAATTTTAGCTGCATTGTCTTTACTAATTATGTCGAAAACAACTACTAAATATGGAGTTTTATTTTCAAAGCTGGATTCAAATGATGCTGCTACAGTTATATCCAAATTAGATACATTAAAGGTAGCACATAAGGAGGATTCAAGCACTAATACTATTTATGTTCCTAAGGATAAAGTTGATAATTTAAGATTGCAATTGACTTCTACTTTAACAAATGGAAGTAAAGGGTTTGAACTTTTTGACGCTTCTAATAGTAAATTTGGAACTACAGATGCTGAGTTTAATGTTGAGTACCAAAGAGCACTTCAAGGAGAACTCGAAAAAACAATAAAGAGTTTAGATGGAGTTGATGATGCAAGGGTTACTCTTGTTATGCCCAAAGATTCTGTTTTTGTTAAAGATTCGACAAAAGCAACTGCTTCTGTGACTATTAAAATGAAGACAGGCTCATCTGATTTGAGTAAAAGTCAGGTTATGGCAATTGTTAGCCTTGTGTCAGGCAGCGTAAGCAATCTTCCAAAGGAAAATATTCAAGTTATTGATGATAAAATGAATCTTTTAAGTAAAGATTTATTTAAAAGTGATGACGGTAGTGATAGTTCAGAAACAGCTGAGGACAGGAATAAAGTAGAACAGCAGAAAGATGAATATTATGAGAAAAAAGCTCTTGATGTTCTTGAAGATGCATATGGTAAAGGCAAAGTAAAGGTAAAGGTAAATGTTGAGCTTAATTTTGATGCTTCACAAACTGACTCTGAGACATATTACAATAATCCTACAGATCAAAAGGATACAAAAAATCCAGTAGTTGTAAGTGAACATAATACTAGTAATTCAAGCTCTGGCACAAATGCTGCATCTGGAAGTCCAACAAATAACAATAATTCAAATACCATTACTAATGGTGGAAATAATACTTCTACGAGTACCGATTCTACAAAAAACTATGATGTTAGCAGTGAAAAAACTAAAACAGTAAAATCGCCAGGAGATGTTAAAAGGTTGACTATATCTGTTTTAGTGGATGGAAATGTAGATGCTAATACTCAAGATAAGGTATCTAATATTGTTGGAAATGCTGTTGGCTTTGACACTAAAAGAGGAGATTCTATAAGTGTTGAAGGTATGTCATTTGATAACAGCGCTCAAAAGGCTGCTCAAAAGGCGTTAGATGAGATGAAAGCTGAAGAACAAGCTGCTAAAAATCAAAAAATGTATATTGCTATAGGTATAGCTTCAGCAGTTGTGCTTGCTGCACTTATAGTATTAGGTGTTCGTTTAATTAAAAAGAGAAGAGCTGCTAAACTTCTTGCGGCTGAAGCAGAGGCAGAAGAAGATGAGACTCAAAGTATTGACGTTGTTGTTGATGATGAGGCTGTTAAAGAGAATAAGCAGAAATTTGCACCTATTAATTTTGAGAGAGAAGATGAAAATTCTCATGTTGAAAATGAAATTAAAAAATATGCGGCAAACAAACCTGAACAAGTTGTAGATATAATAAAGGCTTGGCTTGCCAGTGATGAGAGGTGATAGTTTTGGCTAGTAAAGAAGTAAAGCTAACTGGGGTTCAAAAGGCGGCCATACTATTTATCACCCTTGGCCCGGAGGCTTCAGCTAAAATAATAAAAAAACTTCCTGAAAGAGAAATCCAAAGAATAACTTATGAAATAGCAAATATAACTTCCGTTAAATCAGAAGTAAAGCAAGATATACTCAAAGAATTTATAGATATGAATAAGGCTAAGGATTATATTCTTGAAGGTGGCATTGATTATGCAAGAGATTTACTTTCAAAAGCTTTAGGACCACAAAAGGCTATGGAAATTTTAGACCAGGTAGCTGAAGCTACAGAGCAATATAGACCTTTTTGCAATTGCAAGAAAAGCTGATGCACATCAATTATTAAATGTAATAACCAATGAACATCCTCAAACAATTGCACTTGTATTATGTTATTTACAGGCTAATAAAGCTGGACAAATTTTGTCCGCGCTTCCAGAAGAAGTTCAAGGTGATGTCGCATTTAGGCTTGCTACTATGAGTAATACTTCTCCTATGGTTATAAAAGAAATAGAAAAAGTTTTGAATAGCAAATTGTCATCTGTTGTAAGGTCTGATGTTACTGTTATTGGTGGTGTTCAAACTCTTGTTGATATATTAAATCAGGTTGATAGAACAACAGAAAAGAATATCAGAGAAGGACTTGAAAGAGAAGATCCAGAACTTGCAGAGAAGGTCAATGAGTCTATGTTTGTATTTGAAGATATTGTTACTCTTGATGATGCATCAATTCAAAGAGTTCTTAGAGAAATTGATACAAAGGATCTTGGTATGGCGCTTAAAGGATGCTCAGAAGATGTTTCAAATGCGATTTATAAAAATCAATCAAAGAGAGCTGCAGCTGCTTTAAAAGAAGACTTGGAATTCCTTGGACCAGTAAGACTTGTGGATGTTGAAAAAGCACAACAGAAGATAGTTAGTGTTATAAGAAGACTTGAAGATGCTGGAGAAATAATAGTTTCGAGAGGTGGAGAAGATGCTATTATCGTCTAGAGTTATAGATAATCTAAGGGTTGTTCAGCAAGATAAGCATCAAGTCATAGCTGTAGAGGATATAAAAATTCCAGAAAAAGAAGAAAAGTCCTCTATAAAGAACGCTGAGAAAAGGTTTCAATATGAACAATATGAGAATATAGCGACTTCTATAATAAAACAGGCAAAGTTAGAAGCTGAAAATATTAGAAAAGCTGCTATAGATGATTCGAGGATTATTGAAGAAAATGCATATAAAGAAGCTTATGAAAGAGGACTCAATGAAGGAAGAAAAAAAAGGTTATGAAAATGCTTATAATGAAACTGTCGTAAAGGGAAAAATGGAAATTGAAAATTTAAAATCCCTTGCACAGCAAAATGCTTCGAATATTGTAAAAAGTGCAAGATATGAGTGCGAAAAGTATTATGAAAGTAAAGAAATTGAGATAAAAAGGCTTATTGTTGAAATAGCATCTAAGGTTATAAAGGAAAGAATTAAAAGAAGTGATGCTATAGATAATATGGTATATGAGGCAATAAAACTTTCTAAAGATGCTAAAACTATAATAGTAAAATGCAATGATAAATATGTAAAAAATGTTAAAAATAATATTTCAACATGGAAAAATGAGCTCCCTTATAATGGAGAAATTTTTGTTATTGAAGATAATGAAAGAAATGATGGCTCTGCAGTTATTGAAAAGGATAATGGCAAAGTTGAGGTTAATGCAGATGATGCTATTGATAAAATTAAAGAAATAATATTGAAATCAGAATAGTATGGGGGATTACATGATTTATATTGATTTTGATGCTTTGACTAAAGAGATTTCTGAATGCAATACAGAATATACAGAAGGCGTTGTTAATAAAGTTATAGGTCTTACTATTGAAGTAGAAGGCATTAAAGCATTTGTAGAAGAAGTATGTGTAATTTACAATGAAAAAAATAGAGCTATCCCATGCGAAGTTGTAGGTTTTAAGGAACAGAGTGTAATACTTATGCCTCTCGGTGAACTTGTAGGAATATCCCCTGGATGCAGGGTTGTTCCTACAGGTAGACCATTAAGCGTTAAGTGTTCTTCGGAACTTTTAGGTAAGGTTTTAGATGGACTTGGAAATTCAATGACTGGTGAGGAGTTTAATAAGGGTGTATTTTATAGACTTGATAAAGAGCCACCAGATCCTTTAAAAAGAAGAAGAATTAAGAGTATAATCGCAACTGGAGTAAGAGCTATAGACGGTTTTTTAACTTGCGGTGAGGGGCAAAGAATAGGTATTTTTGCAGGAAGTGGTGTTGGTAAAAGTACAACCCTTGGTATGATAGCAAGAGAAGCCAAAGCTGATGTAAATGTAATTGCACTTATAGGCGAAAGAGGAAGAGAAGTACGTGACTTTATTGAAAAAGATCTTGGTGAAGAAGGTATGAAAAGATCTGTCATTGTTTGTGCAACCTCTGATAAACCTGCTCTTGTTAGACTAAAAGGTGCTTTTACTGCAACAGCTATTGCTGAGTATTTTCGTGATAAAGGTAAAAAAGTAATACTCATGATGGATTCTGTAACTAGATTTGCCATGGCACAAAGAGAAGTTGGACTAGCTATTGGTGAACCTCCAGCTACAAAAGGGTATACTCCGTCCGTATTTGCTAAGCTCCCAAGACTTATGGAAAGGTCTGGAATGTCTGATAAAGGTTCCATAACAGCATTTTATACAGTGCTTGTTGATGGAGATGATTTTAATGAGCCTATAGCGGATGCGGTAAGAGGTATACTGGATGGACATATTATTCTTTCAAGGGATATAGCTGCTAAAAATCATTATCCTGCTATAGATGTTTTAAAAAGTGTTAGTAGACTTATGTCTGAAATTGCAGATGATGAGCATAAAAATGCAGCAGGTATTGCAAGGGATTTACTTGCAACCTATAAGAATAATGAAGACTTAATAAACATAGGTGCATATGCTAGAGGAAGTAACAAAAAGGTCGATGCAGCAATTGCATATAATGATAAGATAAATGCTTATTTAAAGCAGGGAATAAATGAAAAGGCACCTATTGAGGAAAGTATAGAGAATTTAAAAAATATGTTTACAAGCTAATCTTATGAAAAGAGGGCTGGCATGGGAAAATTCAATTTTAGACTTCAAAAGCTTTTAGATTTAAAATTTCAAAAAGAAGAACAAAGTAAAATTGTATTTAAGAAAGCACAAGAAGAAAAATTGCAGGTGGAAGAAAAACTTAATTTATTAAATGATAATTATAGGAAATATAGTGAAACTATGATGTTTGGCACTGTTATCGAACAAAAAATCACCCATAATTATCTTAATTCACTAGTTTCTTGTATAGATGAAACAAAAATTGAATTATATAAAAAGAATGAAATGCTTGAACAAAAAAGAAAAGAGCTTGTAGAAAAGCAAATTGAGAGAAAAACTGTTGAAACTTTAAAGGAAAAACAAAAAGATAAATTTGAGTTAGAAACTAAATTGGTAGAGCAGAAGTTTAATGATGAACTTGCTCTATACGGATACATAAGAAAACTTGAAAGGGGGTGAGAAATTGGAAGGTATTTATGCTTCAAAAATTATTAATTTAGTAAATGTAAATAATAGCAGCTCTAAAAGTTCATCTGCAAGTGATACTAAACCTAACAGTTTGATAGCTACTTGAAGAGTTATTCTATTAATAAGAATACTACAAGTGCAGACAATGATAATTCAAATGATGCTAATTTAAATAACGTCAACTCAAGTGATGCAAATTCAAGTAGCACTGAGCCAAGTGATATAAATTCAAATAAAAATGTGCAAGAAAAAAATTCAAATAAAAATGTTTCAAGTGATAAAGCTAAAAATAAAGTTAGTGATAAGAATTCTGAAGCTAAAATCGATTCTGATGTAGATAAATGTAAGGATGATACTACAGGTGAACAAACTAATGTGCAAGCTATACTTACTGCTGTACTAAATTGCTATGATGGCAATTCAATTGATTTTACTAAACTAAAGAGTCAACTTGAAAAATTAAACATTTCACAGGATTTTCAAAAGGATATACTTGATATTGCTTCTAAACTTCAAGATTTATTCAAAGGAAAAAGCAGTAGTGACTTTGTAAGTTTTTTAACTTCTAAGATAAATAACGATACAGCGTCAAATGAACATGACAAGCTTATAAACAATATAATTGACGTTTTAAAATCAAAGTTAAATAAAGATGAAGTAGTAAAAGTAGATAAAAGCAGTAATATTTCTAATTTAGTAAGCCAATCAAGCAATAAACCTATTGCAAATTCTGAAATACAACAAAAAAGTGTAGAAAAAGCTAAGATTAGTACTTCAAACGACAATATAGGAGATACTAAAAGTAATGCTGTAAATGAAAATTTTCAAGATAGTCTTGATATCGATGATGAGAGCAAGGCTTCTCAAAATTATGAAAAAAACGATGATACAAGTAAAAACGAAGATGAATTTTTAAAGAAGTTATTATCACAGGATAAAAGTGATAGTAAAATGTCAAAGATGACTACATTTATGAATCAATTTTCAACCATAAGCAATACAAGCACTCAAGCGCTAAAAGGTGAAGTTCAAGTAATAAATAAGAACAATTTTGCAGCTGATATTGTGAAGTCAGTAACATATATGCAAAATAACAACATTAAAGAACTTACAGTAAAAATAAATCCTAAAGAACTTGGGGAAGTTGTAATAAGACTTTCAATGGAAAATAACATTATGAAAGCAAGTATTTCCGCTGAGAATAAGGAAACTTATGCTCTTTTAAATTCAAGTCTTGGAGATATAAATAATAGTTTAAACAATCAAAATATAAAAATTCAAGCGTTTTCTGTAAATATATACGATGATACTACTTATTTGGGGGGGCAGCAGCGAAAAAAATAATGAAAATGATGCAAGAGAACAAAATAAGGGCAATAGCAATAAGGAGAATGTGGCTGAAATTAAAAATGAATCTAACAACATAGATTTGAATGAAGGAAAAGTAAATATATTAGCTTAAGAGGTGAAAATATGTCAAATTCATTTAATGATTTGAATACTATTGATACTAGTAAAATAGCTTCAGGCAGTAGTAGCAGTACTAGAAAAACGTCTAATACTTTAGATCAAGATGCTTTTGTAAGAATACTTACAGCTGAGATGGCAAATCAAAGTCCTGATAACAGCCAGGATGCAACACAATTTGTAGCTCAGATGGCTCAATTTTCAAGTGTGGAGCAGATGCTTAATTTAAATAGAACAATGACATTTAATGGAGCATCATCTCTTATAGGAAAAGTGGTAACCATGAAATCAGCAGATAGTGATGGAAATCCTTATAGAGGTATTGTTGAAAAAGTCACAAGAAATGGTGACAGTATGAAGGTTTATGTAGATTTGCTTGACCAAAATGGCAATCAAATCTATCAAGAAAAGCTTGATGATAAAGGAAATCCTGTAATTAAAGATGGAAAACCTGTATATCTTACTGAAAAAAAAGAGAAGGTTGATTCAGATGGAAAAGTAGTTACAGATCCAACAACTGGACAGCCTGTATATGAAGATGTTCCAATTAATAAGGTTATGACATTTGATTATTCAGATGTAGATAGTGCAAGTGGTATAGCTGTTAACATTGTAGATACAGGTGAAATTCAAAAAAGCTAATTTTAAGATATTGATAGGTGATAACTTATGGTATATAGAGTTGTTAATGGAAAATTAATTAATGTAGAGAGTATTTCTAATAGCTCTAATAATTTCACAAAATATAATTCTAAAAAATCAGATACAACATTTGAAAAGATATTAGATGACAATTTAGGTAAAAATGCAGGATTTAGCATTTCTAATCATGCTGCTGCAAGAATTAAATCAAGAAATATTGAATTTAATGAAGTTGATATGAAAAAAATAAATAAAGGAATAAATGACGCAGATGAAAAAGGTGCTAAAGATTGCCTTATATTGTATAAGGATGTTGCACTTATAGCAAGTATAAAAAATAGAACAATAATAACTGCTGTTGATAAAAATAGCAGAACAGGAAATGTATTTACAAATATAGATAGTGTAGTTTTATTGTAAGCTGGACCTAAATAAAACCATAGAAATATGAGTTTAAATGAGGAAGCTTAAACTGTGGAATGACGGAAGCAGGAGGTAAACTACAAAAATAATTTTGGAGGTAGTTTTATGTTAGGATTATTTAGTGCTGGTATCAGTGGAATGAGCACAAGTCAAGATAAATTAAATGTAACTGGTAGTAATATTGCAAATTCAAGTACAACTGCTTATAAATCTCAATCTGTTAATTATTCGGATACCTTTAGTGAAACTATTAGTGATGCTACATCAGCAACTAGAAATTCAGGAGGTACAAATGCGAAGCAGGTTACACTTGGTACTCAGGTCTCAAGCATTTCTACTGATATTTCAAAAGGATCATTAAATCCAACAGGTAGAAATCTTGATGCTGCTATTACTGGTGAAGGTTCGTACTTTATGGTTGCAAATGGTCAGACTATGTTTAATGAGGATGACTGCATTAAGGTTGACACGAATAATCATTCTATAACCACAGTGCCAACTGGAACAGCTGTTTCATATACAAGGGATGGTAGTTTTCAACTCGATGATCAAGGCAACCTTCTTACATCTGATGGACATAGAGTTCTTGGATATTCAATGATTGGAAGAAATGAAATTGGTTCGGGTTATTACGCAGATGTAGTTAGTATATCAAAGAATCAAGGCGAAAGTACTGGAAATGTTTCGACAGATTCTTCAGTTATTACAGCAGATGGTGTAACTACTTTAGATGGTGCAAATTCAGTAGTTATTTCTAGAGCATCTGCAGTTACTACAAATGGAGAATCTTCATATATTGCGGCTGGAGATGTTGCTTTTGTAGATACAGAAGATCCTGATTTGAGAGCAGATGGCAGCAATCTTCATACTTTAAGAGTACCAGATTCAGTTAAGAAAATTTATCATGATGCCAATGGTACACATGTTAAGAGTGTAAAGGTAAAGAGCTTTTCTATAGGACAAGATGGAATAATAACAGCAGTATTGGATGATAATACTACTGCAGCTCTTGGACAGATTGCTATGGCTACATTTAAGAATCCTGAGGGACTTACTAAGGATGGTTCAAATTTGCTTAGCGTTTCTCCAAATTCAGGAGCGGCAATTTTAAGGTCTGGTGCGGCAAATGATATTAAAGGGCAAGATGCATATAATAAGTCTATAGCAGCGCACGATAATTCGTCAGGCTATCCTACTATACAAGGAGGAGCTCTTGAAGAGTCAAATGTTGATCTTGCAAAAGAATTTACTAATATGATAGTTGCATCAAGAGCATTTCAAGCTAATGGAAAAAGTATAAGTACTGGTGATGAAATTTTGCAGAGTTTGGTTAATCTCGTAAAATAATTGATACAATTTCTGGTTTTCAATGTATATAGATAAACTGCTTCAACTATTGAAATTTATGTGCACCAAAATGCCCAGAAGACGGCATTTTGGTACAAATAAATTTTAAGTTTCAAGGTGGTTTATCTTTAGAAATATACATTGAAAACTATAAAATTTATTAAAGGAGTGAGGCTATGATAAAACTTAGGGGGATGAATGGAAAAGACTTTGTACTCAATGATAGTCAAATAGAGAAAATTGAAGAAGTACCAGAAACAGTAATTACACTTGTAAATGGAAATAAGTACATTGTTGAAGAAACTGTAGATGAGGTTATAGATAAGGTGATAATGTTTAAAAAACAAATATTTAAAGGGACCTTTAAATAGGGACCTTTATTTATACATATATTGTTATTTATGATATAAAGGGGATGAATTAAGAATGGCTGACGATAAAAAGAACGATGAGGCTAAAAAAAATGGGAAGGGTTCAAAAATCATAATTATATTCTTAATTGCTGTAATAATAGTATTATTAGTATTTGGAATATTGTACTTTTTTGTATTTTCAAAAAAAGGTGGAAGTACTACTAATAATACAAATGTAGATACAAATCAAGTACAACAAACCAGTTCTGGAAGTATTACTACAGTAGATGTAGATGAACAAACTTATAGTTTTGATGATATTACAACTAATTTATCAGATAAAGATACTGAAAAATTTATAAAGGTTAGTGTTGCATTAGGATATGATGGTAATGTTAATAAAAAATTAAAGTCTGAATTGGAAGATAAAAATGCCGTAAAAACGCCAATACTGCAGGCTGAAATAGTAGGAGTTTTAAGAAGTAAAGCTGCAGCAGATTTTGCTGATCAAAAAAAGGTAGAAGAAATAAAAAAAGAAATTCTTGATAAAGTTAATATGCATTTAAAAAATGGGAAGATTTCAAATATATATTTTAGTAATTTAGTTATTCAATAAATACTATTAGGATGGTGTTGTATGATAGATACAGCAGGGATGATAATAAAATTTATAATATTTTTTCCCATGATTATACTGTTAATTTATGTTTCACTAAAATATGGGGGCAGTAAATTTCAGGGTATGCAAAATGAAAAATATATTAAAGTACTAGAAAAGACGTCTCTTTCAAAGGATACAAGTCTTTTGGTTATTAAAATTGGCTCAAAGGGATATATTATGTCTAGTACTACTTCTAAAACAGAAATTTTAATGGAGATTGATGGTGAAGAATTAAGCGCCATTGAAAAAGTGAAAAAATACCACAGTATAAAAGTTTAGATGAGTTTTTTAAAGATATTAAGAATAAGCTTGGGATGAAAAAGGAAGATTAGCTATGAAAAAGAAAAAAATGATAGTTTTAATGGTGTTTTTTATATGCGCTTTTTATTTTGGAAATAAAATTTATGCAGCGCCAACAACTTCGCAAACTTTAAATGTGCCTAAAGTAGGTATTTCTATCGATAATAGTTCCAGTAATCCAAGTGATCTAGTTGATGATATAAAACTTCTTCTAGTACTTACAGTTTTAACTTTGCTGCCGTCTATAATTGTAATGATGACAAGTTTTACTAGAATAATAGTTGTTTTTGGATTCTTGAGAAATGCTATGGGTACACAGCAATCTCCACCTAATCAAGTGCTTGTAGGGTTGGCTTTATTTCTTACTATGTTTATAATGATGCCAACGTATAATACTATGAATAAAGATGCTATACAACCATATTTAAATAAACAAATAACACAACAAGAGGCGTATACGAGAATTAAAAAACCATTAAGGCAGTTTATGCTTAAAAATACTTATAAGAAAGATTCAAATTTATTTATTGAATTGGACAAGTCTAAAGGTAAATACACTGCAGTAAATATGCCTATGCATATAGTTATTCCAGCTTTTATTATAAGTGAGCTTAAGACTGCATTTACAATTGGATTTTTACTGTATATACCTTTTCTTATAATAGACCTTGTAGTAGCAAGTATCCTTATGTCAATGGGAATGATGATGCTTCCACCAGCTATGGTATCAATGCCATTTAAACTCCTTTTGTTTGTAATGGTAGATGGATGGTATATGGTAGTTAAGTCACTTGTACTGAGTTTTGCGAGGTGATATAGATGACGGAAAATATGATAATAACAGTAATGAAGGATGCGGTATCAACAGGGCTTATGATTTGTGCACCAGCACTTATAGTATCAGTAGTAGTAGGCCTTATAATAAGTATATTTCAAGCAACAACTCAAATTCAAGAACAAACTCTTACATTTTTACCTAAGCTTTTGGCTATAGTCTTAGTTGGATTTATGACTGGAAGTTGGATGCTTCACATGATGACGGGATTTATGAGCAGAATATTTGATATGATTTCAAATATAACAAGTTAGGTGTGATAAATGGTGGATATTACTTATTTAACATCATTGTTTCTTATATTTTTAAGAATACTATCGTTTTTTATTGCACTTGAAGTTATATTTCCTAAAAGTTTTCCTAATATAGCAAAAATAATGATTTCATTGGCGATTTCCTTTTGTGTTATTCCATACATAAATTTATCAAATGCTACGGCCCTTAATAATGGTATTTTATATGTTTGGCAATGTGTATGTGAGGTTATGACAGGACTTATACTTGGTTTTTTTGCAAATTTAACCTTTATAGGTGCAAGAATTGGAGGACAGCTTCTTGATTTTCAGATAGGATTCTCAATGATGTCATCTTATGATCCTACAACGCAAACTAATGCTTCATTATTTGAGAGACTTTTTTATATGTTTTCAATTGTTTTTTATTTTACCATTGATGGACATATTATGCTCATAAAAGAATTAGTTAATAGTTTTGCTGCTGTTAAGCTTGGAACTTTTGTAGTAAATTCTCAAAGTGTCATGACTTCCTTTAATGTTTTTACACAATTTTTTGTTATAGGTTTAAAAATAGCACTACCGGTTATACTTGTCCTTTTAATTACAGATTTAGTTTTAGGACTTATGTCTAGAACTGTTCCGCAGTTAAATGTAATGATTTTAGGAGTTCCTATAAAAATATTGCTTGGATTAGTATGTGTTATGCTTACATTGCCAGTTATAATAAAATTTATGGTTTCATCCTTTAATTCGTTACCTGATATTTATAAAGGATTTTATAAGCTTATTCCAGCTGCAATTATATTTGCAGATTCGGATAAAACAGAGCAAGCTACTCCTAGAAAACTTGGAAAAGCAAAAGAAAAAGGTCAAGTACCTAGAAGTAAAGAGGTACCGCTTGCAATTACACTTATAACCATTACAATTATATTGTCAGTATTTGGTGATACCTTATTTGGATATCTTAAGGATATAATGTATGAATTTTTACAAAATTATTTAAAGCCTAATTTAACTGAGGTTGGTTTGAAAAATGTATTTGCATTTTCAATAATAAACTTTTTTAAAGTGATTTTAATTTTTATTTTACCAATAATGATTTTAGGTGTTGCTGGAAATATAATTCAAGTAGGTTTTATGCATACAATGGAACCTTTGAAGCCTAAGTTTGAAAAAATAAATCCAGCCGCAGGATTTAAAAGAATGTTTTCTATGAGAACATTAGTTGAGCTTATTAAAGATATGTTCGTGGTTTTTATAGTTGGAATTGTTGGATATCAATTTTTGATGAGTAATTATGGAGATATTGTACAGCTTAATAATTTAGTTGTAAATTATATTCCTCATGCTTATCTATCATATGTAGTTGATATATTTAAGCGCATAAGTTTAGTAATGCTTACAATTGCTATAGTTGATTTTGCGTATCAAAAACGTCAATTTAAAAATGATATGAAAATGACTAAGCAGGAAATAAAAGATGAATTTAAGCAGGATGAAGGAGATCCAGAAGTTAAGGGTAAAAGAAAACAGAGAATGAAAGAGATTATTTCTAGAACTATGATGAACAAGGTACCTGATGCTACTGTTGTAATTACAAATCCTACTCACGTTGCTGTAGCTCTTAAATACGAGAAAGGTGTGGATAAGGCACCTATGGTTGTTGCTAAAGGTGTAGATAGAACTGCACTTAAGATAAAAGAAATTGCAAGTGAAAACAATGTTCCAATTATAGAAAATAAACCTCTTGCTAGACTTATATTTTCAAAAGTTGATATAGATGAGGCAATACCAGTCGATATATATCAAGCTGTTGCCGAAATTCTTGCTTTTGTATATAAATTAAAAAAGAAAAGATAGGAGGATAATGTTGGAAGAAGGTAGAAAGTTAAATATAAAAGATAATATTGATATTATAGTATCTTTGGCTATTGTAGGAATAGTGTTAATGTTAATTATTCCTATGCCAGCAGCTTTATTAGATGTTTTTATTGCGATAAATATATCAGCCTCTGTTATAATAATACTTGTTTCGATGTTTACAACTGAAGTGCTTCAGTTTTCAGTGTTTCCAACATTGCTACTTATTACTACCCTTTTTAGAATCGCACTTAATATGTCATCGACAAGACTTATACTTACTGATGGATATGCGGGTGATATAATAAACACCTTCGGTAGTTTAGTTATAGGAGGAAATTATGTTGTTGGTATAGTAATATTCCTTATAATAATAGTAGTTCAATTTATTGTAATAACTAATGGTTCTGGAAGAGTTGCAGAAGTAGCTGCAAGATTTACATTGGATGCTATGCCTGGAAAGCAGATGACTATAGATGCTGATTTAAATTCAGGACTAATAACTGAGGAAGAAGCTAAGAAGAAAAGAAGGGATTTGCAACTTGAGGCGGATTTTTTTGGATCTATGGATGGTGCGTCTAAGTTTGTAAAAGGTGATGCGATTGCGTCAATTGTAATAGTTGCAATCAATAGTTTAGGAGGCATAATAATTGGGGTACTTATGAGAAATCTACCAATAGCTCAAGCAGCACAGGATTATATAAAGCTTACTATTGGAGATGGTCTTGTAAGCCAGATCCCAGCGTTACTTATTTCAATATCAACTGGTATAATTGTTACTAAATCTAAAAATGGTGAAAACCTTGGAAATAACCTTATTAGCCAATTAACTGCTTTTCCTAAAGTGCTTGGGATGGCATCAGCTGTTTTACTTGTAATGGCAATGATACCTGGCTTTCCACATGCTGTATTTATTATTTTGGCTGCTGCAGTGGGGGTATCTGCATTTATTTTGTATAAAGATGATTTAGGTAAGCAAATGGCTGCTATTGAAAGCGAAACTAAAAAGAACATTGAAACCCAAAGTAAGGAACCTGAAAATGTAATGAAGCTTATTTCAGTTGAACCTATGGATGTAGAAATAGGTTATGGACTAATACCACTTGCAGATGAAAGTTCAGGAGGTGATCTATTTCAAAGAATTGCGTCTGTTAGAAGGCAATGTGCAATTGAAATGGGTATTGTTGTTCAGCCAATAAGAATAAGAGATAATTTGCAGCTTAATACAAATGAATATATATTTAAAATAAGAGGTACGGTTGTAGCAAAGGGAGAGTTAATGCCTAACATGCTTCTTTGTATGGATCCAACAGGTGAAAATTCCGATATACCTGGAATAAAAACTACAGAGCCAACTTTTGGACTTCCAGCTATATGGATTAATAAGGATCAAAGAGAAGAGGCTGAAATAAAAGGACTTACAGTTGTTGATCCTGTAACTGTTATGATTACTCATCTTACAGAAACAGTAAAAGCACATTCATATGAACTTCTTGGAAGACAGGAAGTAAAGGATATAGTAGATTCTATGAAAGAAAAGTATTCAGCTGTTGTGGAGGAGCTTATACCTGATCTTATGACTATAGGTGAACTTCAAAAAGTTCTTCAAAATTTACTTAAGGAAAAAGTGCCAATTAAAGATATGGTTACCATAATGGAAAACCTTGCGGATAATTCTAGAACAACCAAAGATACAGAAGTTTTGACAGAGTATGTGAGAATGGCACTTGGAAGAACAATCTGCAATGGAATAATTGATGATAGTAACAGTGTAACAGTTGTAACTTTATCACCAGATATAGAAAATCTTATTGCTAATAATATTCAGAAATCAGTTAAAGGATCTTTCCCAGCTATTGATCCTGATAGCACAACCAAGATTCTTAGGTCGGTTAAAGATACTATCGATTCAGTTAATTTCAATGATGGGCAGCCAGTTATTTTAGTATCTCCTAAAATAAGACCTGCTTTTAGAAAACTTACAGAAATGGTATTCCCAAATGTAAGCATTATATCGTTAAATGAGATTCCAAATGAAATTGAAATAAAGACTGAGGGAGTTGTAAGGTTACAATGATAATAAAGAAATATATAGTTAACGATATGAATGAAGCTTTAAATAAGATAAAGTTAGATCTTGGATCCAATGCTGTAATAATAAGCAGTAGGAAAATAAAAAAAGGTGGAATTTTTGGTTTTTTTTCTAAAAAGCTTATAGAAGTTACAGCTGGTGTTGATAAGTCTCAAAAATATGATGATTATGAAAGTAATATAGAGTCTTCTAGTATGGAAGAGAGTATAAAAGCATTAAAAAAAGCTATGGAGAAGCATTCAAGTAAAGCTTTATTATCAGAGAATAACTATGTAAGAAAAAGTCCAGAAGTCCCGAGTATACAAAAAAATAGTGAAAAAGAAATTTTAAAAGAAATGAAGGAAATGAAAGAGCTTATTAGCAGTCTTTCAAATGAAAAATCTCACGGTGATTCTTTAACTGATAAAATCAAAAATGAATTTAGAGCCATGGATATAAATGATAGGTGTATAGAAAAAATGTTATCAGATTTAAATGGTGAATATGACGAAGATAGTATTAAAAAGACTATAAAAAATAATATTAGTATATGTGATATTGAGGAGAATGGTATCATTGCACTTGTAGGACCAACAGGTGTTGGAAAGACCACGACTATAGCAAAGCTTGCAGGAAGATTTGCACTTATAGAAAAGAAAAAAGTTGGACTTATAACTGTAGATACTTATAGGATAGGAGCCGTTGAACAGCTTAAGACATATGCTGATATTATGGGAATACCATTTAGAGTTGTAATTACACTTAAGGAAATGGACGAAGCCATAAAGAGTATGAGTTATTGTGATGTGATACTTGTTGATACTACAGGAAGAAGTAGTAAAAATGAAATGCAAATATCAGAGCTTAGAGCTTTTGTAGAAAAGACAGGGACTCAAAATATAAGCCTTGTAATTAGCTGTACTACTAAAGATAAAGATATTGAAGCTATTGTTAAGGGGTATAGAAAATTAAACTATAAAAATGTAATTATAACAAAGTTAGATGAAACTACAACTTATGGTTCGATTATAAATATAATAAATTATGCAGGTAAACCTGTTAGTTACTTTACAATTGGTCAAAATGTGCCTGATGATATAAAAAAGTTATCAATAGAAAAACTTAGTAGTATTATATTGGGAGAGGATAGTATATGATGGATCAGGCACAAAAGCTTAGATTTATGGCTATGGAAAAAGAAGAAAATATAAATTATAATAAACCTAAGGTTATTACTGTTACATCTGGAAAAGGTGGAGTAGGCAAAAGCAATATGGTGGTGAATTTATCTATAGCACTTCAAAAAATGGGAAAAAAGGTACTAATTTTTGATGCAGATATTGGTATGGGTAATGATGATGTTCTTATGGGGTTCTTACCAAAATATAATATATTTGATATAATATATAATGATAAGACTGTTGAGGAAGTTATAGCAGAAGGTCCATTTGGTGTAAAGCTTTTACCGGGTGGCACTGGGATTACAAAATTAAGCGAATTATCTAAATTTCAAATAGATAATTTCCTTAAAAAAATTTCAAGTTTAAATGATTTGGACTATATAATAATGGATACAGGAGCAGGAGTTAATAGAAGTATACTTGGTTTTATTGCATGCTCAGATGACCTTGTTATAGTTACAACACCAGAACCAACTTCATTGACAGATGCTTATAGTTTATTCAAAGCTGTGGTACATTTTAATATAAAGACAAGTGCTAAAATAATAGTAAACAGGGTATTAAATCATAAGGAAGGAATTGATACATTTAACAAATTTCAGAAGGTTGTAAGGAAATTTATCAAGGTGGACATCGAATTTTTAGGAAGTGTTTATGAGGATAGTAATTTGGTGTTAGCTGTTAGAAACCAAGAACCTTTTGTTATTGGAAAACCAAACTGTAATGCGACTAAAGATATTGAGAATATAGCAAAAAAAATAATAGGAAATACTTATGGAAAATCAGGTAAGGGAATTGAGGGGTTGTTTAAAAAGTTTTTCAGCATTTTTTCATAAGGAGTTGTGTTTATGTCTAATTCATCTATTAATATTAATGACAAATGTGAAATTATATGGGAAAAGGATGTTTACAAAAGTAATGTACAGGATATAACGGATAAGTATATAGCTATAAGTTTACCTGTAGCTAGTGGCAGTTATGCAAGTCTTATAACCGGGGATAATGTTGAGGTTATTTATAGTGATGACAAAAATATTTATTCTTTTTATTCAGTAGTAATTGGAAGAAAAAAAGATAAGATACCATTGATATTAATATCTGTACCTACTGAGGACAAAATAAGAAAAATACAAAGAAGAAAGAATTTTAGAGTTGAAATTGTAAAGGAAGTAAAGTACAAAGTCATAGGCAAGGAAAAGATCACCAAGGCATTATTGAATCACTCTTTGAAGCATCTTGAAGAATTTTCAGAAGGGACAATGCTTGATTTAAGTGGCGGCGGTGCAAGAATTACAATTAATGAAAAACTTGATAAAAATGACATTATTATTATTTACTTACAACTTCATGATAAGAATATACTTGTTCCTTGTACATGTGTAAGGTGCATTAAAAATCAAAGTGGAACCTATGTATGTGGCTTTAAATTTCATGAAATTGATGGCAGTCAGAGAGAAAATGTAATCTTGTATACTTTCGATATTATGAGGGAACACATGAAAAAAAGGTAGGGGGGACTTATATGGCAATAATCGGTGTTTTAGATGGTAGAGAGGAAATGATTAAGAAGTATATACCGTTAGTCAAATATATAGCATCTAGAGTAATAGTTGGAAAGAGTAAATATATTGATTACGAGGATTTAGTTGGGTATGGTATGATAGGGCTTATAGATGCACTTAATAAGTTTGATGAAAGTAAAGGTATGAAATTTTCAACCTATGCGTCTATAAGAATAAAAGGAGCAATGATTGATGAACTAAGGAAAAATAGTCCTATTTCTAAAGGAGCTATGGACAAGTTAAATAAATATAATTTTATAGTTGAAAAACTTCAAAAAGAACTTTTAAGAGAACCTACATATTTTGAGATAGCATCTGGTTTAGGTGTTGAGGTAAAGGATGTTATTGAGGTTGAAAGTTACATAAACTACATATCTGTAATGTCACTTGAGGATTTAATATTTTCAGAAGATGATGATATGCCGCTCATAGGAACTATTGAGGACAAAAAGAGTCCAAGCCCTGAAAGGTCTCTTGAAGAAAAGGAAGAAATAGAGTATCTTACAAAAGCCCTTGATTTAATTAATGAAAAGGATAAGACGGTGTTATCATTATATTATTATGATGGACTTACATTAAAGCAAATAGGAAGTATTCTTGGAGTTTCAGAATCAAGAGTATGTCAGCTGCATACTAGAGCAATAATGCATCTTAGAAAGCAACTCAAAGTACTGAAATATGAATAATTGAGGTGACTTAATGTCTATAGTTATTTTGCTTGCAATTGGATTAATTTTAATATTTATAAATATTAGAGTTATAAAAAGAGATAATAAAGATTTATTTGAGGAAAAATTAGACAGAATATCTCCTAATTCAGAAGATTATAATTTTGAAATTGGTGAATTAAGGAAGGAATTTGGAGAAACAATATTTGAATTACAGAAAGAAATAGAAAGCTTAAAGGAAGAAATTGAGTCAATAAAAAGTTAAATTTAAAAACTAAGGAAAAAATTTTACTGACGATAATATAAATAAAAGTAACCATGAAATACATAAAAAATAGATGTTGTGGTAGACAATAATATCACAGATTTATGGAAAAATTCAATCTCAACATAGCTCAAATCAAATCTATTGCTTATGGTAAAAATTACTATTACTAATTTTTACTTTTCAACTTGTTTATCTATATGGACGAACAACTTGAAACATAGAAATTATAAGCACCAAATTTATCCTATTAAATTAGAATTTGTAACAGAGTAGAGAGTAGAGAGTAGAGAGTAGAGTGAAGGATGATTTTTTTCACTAACACTCTACTCTGAGTTGTTTATCCATAGTACATATTATAAGAAATGTATAAATTGAGGTTAGAGTTGTTAACACTATAGATGAAACTCAAACTATTTATGTTTCCAGATTTCAGTTTTTAAGTGATTACGTACATAGTAAGTTTCAATATATTAAAAAATATAAGGGGGCAATTAAATGTTGAAAAGTAAAAAATCAAGAATTATAGCTATTGCCATGTCTACTTTATTAGTATCTTCACTATTAGCTGGATGTGGAAATGCAAGTAAATCAAACACAAAAAGTGCAGAACAAATCATAAGGTATAATTTAGGTGCAAATCCTAAAACAATAGATCCAGGATTAAATAGTTCTGTTGAAGGAGGAACTGTAATAGCCAATGCTTTTGAAGGTCTTACAGATGTTGATGCAAATAATAAAGCATATCCAGGAGTAGCAAAAAGTTGGGATATATCATCAGATGGAAAACACTATGTATTTCACTTGAGAAAAGATGCAAAGTGGTCAGATGGTAAAGCTGTAACTGCAAAGGATTTTGAGTATGCATGGAAGAGAGCATTAGCGCCAGAAACAGCATCTGATTATGCATATCAACTTTATTATTTAAAAAATGGTGAGGCATATAATGGAGGTAAGGTTTCAGCTGATCAAGTTGGAGTAAAAGCAACAGATGATTATACTCTTGATGTTCAGCTTGAAAGTTCAACACCATATTTCTTATCATTATTGGCTTTCCAAACTTATATGCCAGTAAGAAAAGATGTTGTAACTGCACATCCAAAGGATTGGGCATTAAATGGTTCAACATATGTTTCTAATGGCGCTTTTAAGATGAAGAATTGGAAACAAAAAGATAAATTAGAATTTGTAAAAAATCCATATTATTGGAATAAATCTCAAATTAAACTTGATAAGTTAACTTATACAGTTTTAGATGATGCGACAAGTTATATGTCGGCATATCAATCAGGGCAAATTGATATAATTGATACACCACCAACAGAACAAACTCCTTCACTTTTGAAGCAGGGAAAAGCAAAAACTTATGTTAATATAGGAACTTACTATTATAGTTTTAACTTAGATCCAAAAGCTAAACTTGATCCAGCAGTTGCTAAAGCAATGAATGATGCTAAAGTTAGAAAGGCAATTTCACTAGCAATTGATAGAGAAGCTTTAGTTAAGAGTGTAACAAAATCAGGTCAATATCCATCAACAAGCTTTGTGCCTAGAGGTATGGTTGAAAGCAATGGAAAAGATTTTAAACAAAAAGATTATTACTCAACAAAAGCAGATACAACACAGGCTAAGAAGTTATTATCAGAAGCTGGTTACACAGATGGTAAAGGGTTCCCTACTATTGAGTTAACATATAATACTGGTGATCTTCATAAAAGTATTGCTGAGGCAATTCAAGATATGCTTAAGAAAAATTTAAATATCAATATCACTCTTAGAGCTGTTGAAAGAAAAGTTCAACTCGATGAAACAACTAAACACACATATACTGGTATGGCGAGAAATGGTTGGAGTGCAGATTATGCTGATCCAATGACTTTCTTGGATATGTGGGTAACTAGTAGTGGAAACAATGTTACAGGCTACAGCAACCCAGCATACGATAAACTCATAGCAAAAGCTAAAGCTGAAACAGATACTACGAAGAGATTTGATGAAATGCATCAGGCAGAAGATATTCTAATGAATGACATGCCAGTTGTACCTTTATATGAATATAATGTTGTTTCTTGTATCAAGAGTTATGTAAAAGGCACATACAGAACTCCAATGGATGTTCTATACTTCACAAAAGCTTATGTACAAAAGTAAACATATGGAGGTTTGGGCGAAGCCCATATGATTCATGAACAATAAATTAGCTCTCATAATAATATGGAGGTTTGGGCGAAGCCCATATGATTCATGAACAATAAATTAGTTCTCATAATAATATGGAGGTTTGGGCGAAGCCCATATGATTCATGAACAATAAATTAGCTCTCATAATAATATGGAGGTTTGGGCGAAGCCCATATGATTCATGAACAATAAATTAGCTCTCATAATAATATGGAGCTTAGAATTCAATAATTAAATGTTATATATCCCTTATAATTACAAAAATAGCTGCTTTATATTTGAAGCAGCTATTTTTATATCAACATTTTCTAAATGCAGCCTAAGAAATAGATTGAAATTAAAGGTAATAATTTTATCAAAGTAAGAATAATATTAAGATTGATTTAAGTAAAAAGAGTATAGAGTATGAGAGTAACTGTCATTTATGGTACTATGCACAAAGGAAGTACTTATAATTGTGTAAAAGTTTTGCTTGAAAGCTTGAAAAGTGAAGATATTAATATAACAGAATTCTTTCTGCCAAAGGACATGCCTCATTTTTGTAATAGTTGTTTTTCTTGTTTCTTAAATGGTGAAGAGACTTGCCAGCATTATAAGGAAATGCATCCAATTACAGAATTTCTAGATAAATCAGATTTAATTATATTGGCATCCCCAGTTTATGTGTGTAATATGAGTGGGCAAATGAAAGCATTTTTAGATCATTTAGCATACAGATGGATACCTCATAGGCTTAATCAACAAATGTTTCATAAGGTAGCAGTGGTTGTAGCTACAGCGGCAAGGGCTGGCACGAGAGATACAAATAAAGCTATGAAAAAAAATTTAGTTTATATGGGAATTAATAAAGTATATTCCTATGGAGTTAATGTTGGAGCTATGGGTTGGGAAGATGTTAAGTTAGAGAAAAAAAGGAAAATTAAAAGTCAATTGCGTAAAATTGGAGTAAAAGTTACCAAGATGGTTACGGCGTCAAGTAAAAGAAATCCAAGTTTTTTTACAAAAATGATTTTTTATTTAATGAGAGTCTCTCAAAGAAATAATACCTGGAATAAAACGGATTATAGTTATTGGAAAAATAATGGTTGGCTTGATGGCAAAAAGCCATGTTAATTAATTCTTTTACAAATTAATTAACCTATGAGGATGAAGAGAGAATAATTTTAAATTTATAAGAAAAAATATCTCATATGGAGGTGTTTTTAATGAAAAAATTATTATATATACCTGTAAATACAAAACCAGAAGAAATGTCAACAAGTAAATTTGTAGGAAGGCAATTTATAAAAACATTTATTAGAAAGTATCCAGAATATGAGGTCGAAGAACTGGATATATGTAATGAATACATACCAGAACTTAATTATAGGTATTTAAAAAAAGAGGTGAAATTGTTTCTGGAAGTGATTATGATGCTCTTTCAGAGGAGGATAAGAAAGCTGTAGACAGGATAAATCAACTTTGCAATCAATTTATAAGCGCCGATGTGTATATTATTGCTGCACCTATGTGGAGTTCTCTTTTTCCAGCAAGATTAAAAATGTATATTGATTGCATAATGCAAGATAATAAAGTAATTAAGGTTACTTCAGAAGAAGTTAAGGGCTTGTTAGACGATAAAGAAAGAAAAATGCTTTATATTCAGTCTTCAGGTGGAGTATATCCTAGAATAATGTCATGGAAAATAGATCACGGAGTTAATTACCTTCATGATATTTTTAAATTTATAGGCATAGATAAATTTGAAAAACTTTTAGTGGAAGGTGTTGATATGCCATCCGTTGGAAAGAGTGAGGCAGTAGATAGGGCGTTTAAGGAAATTGACAAGATGGTAGATAAAATGGCAATAAGAGAAATGGCTACAAGATAAACGTATATTATAGATGAGTAACTTGGAGCTTTAAAATAATAAATTCCAAGTTTATCCTAACAAATCAAAATTTGTAACAGAGAACAGAGTACGGAGTACAGTGAAGGATGATTTTTCTCTGCTAACGCTGCGAAAAATCTGAAAACTTAATGCTCGCGCATGGCGTAAAACATAATGTTCAGCGCAGCTGACACTATTAAGTTTTAAGGTTTACCTAAGTGAAACGAAAGGTAAATCTACATTCACTCTACTCTGTACTCCCTACTTTCTACTCTGATTTACAAATTCCAGTTTAACAGGATTAATTTGGTATTAGTTATTTTAACCTTTCAAGTTGTCTATCTATAAATATTAACCATAAAGTATTATAATAATATTGATTCTAAAATTAGGAGGATTAATATTTGATAGCAAACATTTTAACAGCGAATTTTAATATAATAATAATAAAATTTTTACAGCAGTTTCTAATCCATTTTTAGACAAACTTGCAGAACTAATAACAATGACAGGAGAGCAATATTTTTCTATCGGAGCAATATTAATTATTTACTTATGCATTAATAAAAATTTAGGATACAAACTTGGTTTTGCAAGTCTTTTTAGTAATTCAATTAATGGGCTTGTAAAAAATATATTTAAAGTTCCAAGACCAATAGGGACAAGCGGCATAAGATCATTGAGGCTTGAAACTGCAGGAGGATATTCATTTCCAAGTGGACATACACAGAATGCATCTGTTTTTTGGACAAATCTTATGAAAAATATACAGAAACGTTGGATTTATATTGTTGGAACTATAATGATACTCGGTGTAGCCTTATCTAGACTTTATTTAGGAGTGCATAGACCTGTTGATGTGTTTTTTGGTTTTGTAATTGGATTTTTATCCATGGCGGTAGTAAATAGAATTTTTGATTTTAAAGATGGTGCTGGAAATATTTATGGCCTATTAGTATTAGTAGTTATAGTATGCATAATTACAATAAATTACGGAAATTTAGATTTATACAAGCAGTTTGGCTCAATTACTGGATTTTTTGTAGGATATTTGATAGAAAGTAAATTTGTAAGATTTAGGGAAAAAGCATCATATATTCAGAATGTAATAAAAGTTTTTATTGCATCAATAGGAGGTTTAATTTTAGAATTAGGTTTAAAAGCAATATTACCTAATTTAAAAGTATTTGAATTTTTAGATATTTCATTATAATACTATGGGTGACAATCGGAACAACATATATCATTAAGAGATTTAAGATATATTTGTAGAAAACAAATATATTTTATAAATCTTAGTCAAAAATTTCAAAAACTTTAAGTTAAAGAAGGATAATGGGCTAAAGTCCAAACCTCGCGTATGTTTACTTTTAGCTGCTGGATTATATATAGTGAAACCAGCTCAACTACAAACTATATATGTACCATAATCCCTTAAAAATTGGTATTTTGGAACATATATAGTTTAAGTTTTGCAGTGGTTTCACTATATAAAGATAAATCACTCTGAAACTTGAAAATGTAAGCTCCAAAGTTTTACAAGTAATATTTTATATTCATTAGTGAAAAAGTTAGTCTTTTAGCGAACAAGACGAGTTAAAACCTTTCACTTATTTTTCTTCACAATATTTATATTTAGTGCAACGGCTCCTTTTAAGGGAAGATAAAAGATACTCAAAATAGCACTAAATAGTTTTTTATTTTGGTACAGTACGCTTAATTTAAAGAATTATTTTTAGATTTATCGTATTTATCAATTAAAAAAGGAGCAGGAAACTCGAAAGTTTTTTTATGACCACAATTTGAACATTCACATTCACAAATATCATAAGGCTCATTATCTATAAAAGCTATACCTTGTCCAACAGCTCTATATTCACCACCACAAACTTCACAATTTGTAGTATTTATTATTAAATATTCACTTTCTATGTATTTCATCACGTCTTTTGAATTCATATTTTAGCACCCTCCAATAATTAGCACAATACTTGTCCATATTAACTAACAATAGTATAAATCAAATTTAACAAAAATGATATAAGTATTTTATGTATGTTGAAGAATATTTACCTAATACTAAGTTTACATAAAATACATTTTTATGTAATAATTTAAAAATAAAAATTCTATACGATTTAACTATATATGGCTTCTAATGTGATATAATGTGATTTATGATATTATATTGAAGTCACTTAATTTAAGGGAGAGTGTTTTATGGAAACAGTACTTTTGGTTGATTCAAGTTGTGATTTGCCTTTAGAGTTCATTGAAAAAAGCGAGGTTGAAGCTATTGGGCTCATGTGTCATTTTAAAGGTAATGAATATGAAGATGACTTTGGAAAAACACTTAAATACGAAGAATTTTATGATGCTATGAGAAAAGGTGAAAAACCTTCCACATCTCAGATAAATTCATATAGGTTTTATGAAAAGTTTAAGAAACTTGTTGAAAAAAATAAGGAAATTGTATATTTGGCATTTGATTCTACTTTGAGTGGTACATTTAATAGTGCAGAAATAGCAAGAATGCAGATTTTAGATGAATATCCTAATGCAAGTATAAAAATAATTGATACTAAATGTGCAAGTATTGGTGAAGGATTAGTAAATTATTATGCTTGGAAAGCTTTGAAGAGTGGTAAAACTGGTGCGGATATAATAAGTTGGGCAAAAGAGAATTGTAATAATATGAATCATTGGTTTGTAGTAGAGAATCTTTTCCATCTAAGAAGAGGAGGAAGGTTATCTATGTCAAAAGCTGTTGTTGGAACTTTGCTTAACATAAAACCTATAGTTTTCATAAATGAAAATGGTGAACTTATAAATACTGTTAATATTAGAGGCAGAAAGAAAGCTATTAGGTTCTTGGAAGATAAACTTAAGGAAAGAGGAAATGATTTTGAAAATATGGTGGTTGGAATAAGCCATGGAGATTGCCTTTCTGATGCAGAGTATCTAAAGGATATTATTAAAAGTGAACTTGGAATAAAAGAGGTAATTATAAATCATGTTGGTCCTGTAATTGGTTCTCATGTTGGTCCTGGAATGCTTTCACTTTGTTTTTTTTCAAATAAGGGAAGGAAAATAATATAAAAAATATATTGACTATCGAACAAATGTTCACTATAATACAAATATAGGGAACATTTGTTCTTTTTATTTGTAAAATAGGTAAGTTAATAGCGGTCTTACTATAAATGGAGGAATTAATATGGATGAAAATAATATATTTGTTAGATTAAGCTATAAGGGTAAGGACGAAAATAAAAATAGTGAATCTGAAAAAAGTAGTATAAAAACTAAAGTTAGAAATTGTAATATTTCTTCTCAAAAATATATGATTGGTGGAGGAGTATATAATAGAAAAGGTGGAACTATATTTTTCGCAGCTAAAAATTTAAAAGAAGTAAATGATGTAACACAAAATAAAAATGCGTTTGTAAAAAACTCGCTTGTTAAATATCATATTTTTATTGTGCCAAAAGCTTTAGAATGCAGATAAAAATTAGAGTAAAGAGCAGAGCAAAGATTTATCTTGCTTGTATCAAATAAGTCTTTGAAAGTAAAAAAATACTGTAATATTATTAAAATTTGCATTTATTTTTAGGTTTTCTGTGATAACAGAAAATTATCTATAACTATACTCTTTACTCTATAATTGTTTTAGTCTTTAATTCCAGTTTTCCATGGGCGAGGTTTTAAGTGATTTTCAACGTGTTTTACTGTTTCAATGCTTTCAATAAGGTCAACTATATAAGCTATCTCTCTTTCGTTTGTTGCAAAACCATTTAAGATAACATTATTTCTTTTTACAGTATAGACTATGTCTGATATATTGATTCTATTTTCTACTAGTTTTTGATAGATAGTATTGTTCAGGTTTATATCTTCACTAGTTCCACTAACATCGATATTATTGACAACGTCTTTTATTCCGTAAGTTTTACAAGCAACCATTAATGCTTCCTTTTTGTATTTTTCGTTTTCTATTTCACCTATTAACATCGCTGATCCACCGTTTACTTTTCCTGTTATACCTAGAAACTTATTACTATTAGGGACGTTTTTTAAATTGCTATTTAATTCTTGAGTAAGTTCTTTATCTGTAACAGTTCCATCTGTAGTTATTGCAATGTCATTTTCTATTTTTTTAACTCCTTGAACTTTTTTTGCAATTTCTTCACATTTTAATTTTTCATACAATACATTAGCAACTCCTGTTAAAATTACACAACCATTTCTTGTTGTTACATGAATATCATTTGCGGTATCTTCCATTTCTTTTATAATATTATTCTTAATTGAAGTAGATATTGAATCATCATAAGAAGTCATCAAAAACGCCTTCTTTCAATTAAATTATTTTGTTACTATTAGTTTGTACATAATTTAAAATATTATATTATTTAAAGTAATTCTTATATGGAATATAAAATTATAAATCTAAAATAATTAAGAATATGTAAAAATAATAAACTAATGGAAAAAATTATTTTTCTTTTTAAGAAGTGAAGACATTATATGCTTTTTTGAAATTAAATTTGTTTCACTAACATCTTTTACTTCAATATTTGTCTTTATTTTAAGTGAAGGAGTTTTTGATGACATAACAAATTGAGTTGGATAAATACTTTGGTGTCCAACAACTATATAACTTATTCCAATTGCTATTGCTGCATATATTCCAACATCATTTCCAAATAACTCCATAGCGATTATTATAGATGCTATGGGTACATTTGAACATGCAGCTAAAAATGCAGCCATACCTATTGCAGAATAGAAAGCTATATTTAAGCCCAATATTTGAGCCCAAGTATTGCCAAATGAGGAACCTATGAAAAGCATAGGGGTAAGAATGCCGCCGCTGCCTCCGGAGCCTAAAGTTAAAGCTGTTGTTAGAGATTTGGTTATAAATGAAAAATTACCAGTTTTTGTTCCTAACACGATTTTACTTATAGTTTCATCTCCTATTCCAAGAGAGGTAAAGGAATTTGTTATATAAACCATTGATATTATTATGATACCGCCTATAATACCTTTTAATGGTGAATAAATTTTTATTTTTTTAAAAATATGTTCTATATATTTAACGATTTTAATAAATAATATAGCTAAAAATCCAGTTGCTATTCCAAATATACATATGTTTATGAAAGAATTAATCTGATTTTTAGGTACATACTTTATTCTGAAAATTAAAGGCTTATTTCCCATATACAAGCCAACGTAGTAGCTTACAAAGGACGATATAAGGGAGGGTAAAAGCGATATATAAGATAATTTGCCTATGTATAAAACTTCGCAGGCAAATATAGCAGCACCAACAGGAGCATTAAATACGGATACAAAACCTGAACTTATTCCGCATACCACAAGTCTTCTTTTATCCATTATGTCCATTTTTGTGATGTTGCCTAAAAAAGATGATATAGCACCTCCAATTTGAGTGGCAGGGCCTTCAAGACCAACAGAACCTCCAAAAATTATTGTTATAAATGTGGTTAAAAGTTTTACTGGTACTACAGCAATCTTCATATTTCCTTTGTTACGATTGACACTTTCAATTGCTTTTTCAGTTCCATGACCTTTGGCGTCAGGAGCTAATTTTATTATTATAAAGCTGCTTAAAAAGAGAGCTAATGGTAAAAATAGATAGTAATATTGAAATTGGCTTGTAAATTTAACGCTATATTTATCAGTTTTATAAATATAGTAGTAAAAGAGCCTACTATTAGGCCTATGATTATTGAAAGCAATGTCCATTTTAAAGCACTTCCAACAAAAATTGACTCGTAAATAGTAAGCCTTTTTAAAGATTTCATAAAAGTAATCACCTCTTTGGTTAAGTGTTATTACTTTAAATTATGAAATGAAAGTATTCATTTGTCAAACTGCTTTGTCAATTAACTTGTCTGTTTTTCGTGAGTAAGATATTTTAAGAAGTATTGGAGTTACTATAGTTGAGAGTATTACAACAACAATTGTTGGAAGAAATATTTCCTCGGATATTATATGCTTATTAAGTCCTATATTTGCAGTTATGATTGCAACTTCACCTCTTGAAATCATGCCAACACCAACTTGAATAGCTTCGCTTCGTGACATTTTAAAAAGCCTTGCTCCAAGACCACAGCCGAGTACTTTTCCTATAACTGCAATTATAAACATAACTAATGTTATAAGTATTACTTCTGTATTTACCCCTTTTATACTCGCAGATATACCAACAGAAGCAAAGAAGATAGGGGATAAAAATGATCCTGAAATTACTTTTATTCTTTTTTCTATATATTCTTTATGTCTTATAGGAGATAATACTAAGCCAAATATATATGCACCAGTTATAGCTGCTATTCCAAGTTCCTCTGCTGCAAAGGCGCATATGAGAGCAAATGCAATAGCTATAAGAGCCAATCCACTTTGAGGTTTAAACTTTTGAGTGATTTTGTCTATATATTTTGGCAAAAATACTAGCGATAAAATACATGCTATGCAGAATATTGCTATTTTCACAAAGGTAGCTATAAGAGATGTGTTTCCTCCTCCCGATGAGTCCGCTGTTGCAAGTATTACAGATATTAAAATAAGACCTAAAACATCATCTATCACAGCAGCACCAAGTATATTTATACCGGATCTTGTATTAAGTTTTCCAAGTTCAGTGAGGGTTTGAACTGAAATACTTACGCTGGTTGCTGTTAATATTACCCCAACAAATAGGTTTTCCCAAAAGTTATTAAAGAATGCGTAAGCTGATGCAGTTCCGAGTATTAGAGGAACCAGCACTCCAAGACATGCAATTACAAAAGAGCTTTTTCCAGCTTTTTTTAATTCTTCAAGATTTGTTTCTAATCCTGCGAGAAACATTAGCATTATAACTCCCAAATTAGATAAAAGTGTTATGCTGCTGTTTGGTTGAATAAGGTTTAAAACAAATGGTCCCAAAAGTACACCTGCTATAAGTTCACCAAGCACACCAGGCATTTTGAAATGCAAGCTTATTATAGAGCCTATTTTAGTAAAGATTAAGATTAGAGCTATATCGAGATAGATCTTTTCCATAAACAAATCATCCTCCTTTAAATTTTTGTATGCAAAAAGGGCAGGAAATTCCTTTTTGGAATTTCCCACCCCAGAAATTCAATTCTCTTGAAAGCAAATAAAAAGTAAATTTGCCCAACCGAAAAATCAGTGAAAAAATATTGATTTTATTATTATATTAACAGATTAATCGTAAAATATCAACAAAAAGTGAAGTAACAATGCTTCGTCACGTTAAAAAAATCCTATAAATCTAAGTGATTATTTAAAAAAAGTGGTTGCTTTGGGTTCTAGAAGGATAATGGGCAAAGCCCAAACCCCGCGTATGTTTATACTCGCATACGTTCAGACAGATTGAAATATCTAAGTATTTTACAATTTTTGAACCAAGATTTATTAGAATTTTTTTAAATCGTTCCTTCAGCATTCTTACTTCACTCCCACGGTAGTGCAAGGAAAAAATTCCTCCGTTCCTACGGAATTTTGGCGTGAATCTTTATAGTGCATTATTTAAACAATTTATCATTCAATATACTTTGTGTTGTACTTTAAAAAATAAACAAAAATAAAAAGCGTTGACTTATACATAAACAAAAAGATATAATGTTTACATAGTAATAATTTGAAATTAAGGAGGAACAGTTTGTGGATGTTTCAGAAGTGTTTTGGAATTCACCTATAGAGGATATTAAAAGAGGCTACATTTATGATGACAAAAAGGAAATTTATACATGCATTATATGTGGAGAGAGTTTTGAAAAGGGAGTGATTTACAAAAGTGGTGATGATTTTTATGAGGCTGAAAAATATATGAAACTTCATATAGTAAAAGAACATGGTTCAGTTTTTGACTATCTTATAAATATGAATAAAGCTTATACAGGGCTTACTGATATACAAAGTGAATATTTAGCTTACTATAAAAATAATTTTCTGATAAAGAAATATCAGAAAAAATGGGTGGAAGTCAGTCAACTATAAGAAACTATAGGTTTAAACTTAGGGAAAAAGAAAAGCAAGCAAAGGTGTTTTTAGCAATTATGGGTATTATTAAAGATGAAAAAGAAAATCTAAAACAGGATAAAAAGGAGGAATTGATAACCGTGCACAAGACTGCAAATATGACAGACGAACGTTTTGCTATAACTGAAAGTGAAGAGGATAAAATTATTAAAAACTATTTTGATAAGGAAGGTCATCTTAAGGAATTCCCATCTAAAGAAAAGAAGAAAATAGTAGTATTAAGATATATTTTACAGAATTTTAAAAGCGGAGAGAAATATAATGAAAAGCAAGTTAATCTGGTACTTAAAAGAATATATGATGATTATGTTTCTATTAGAAGAGCGCTTATAGAATATGGTTTTATGGACAGAAAAGATGACTGTAGTGAATATTGGGTGAAGGATTAATGAGTAATAAAAGAAATTTTACATTATATTTGGGTGGAAGATTTATATCGCTCATAGGAACTGGGGTGCAGCAGATAGCCCTTCCTCTTTTTATTCTTGATTTGACTCATTCTGGCATGCTTATGGGAATATTTTCAGTGTTTGTATTAGTGCCGAATCTCGTAATATCGCCTTTTGCAGGAATACTTGGAGATAGGAAAGACAGAAGGAAGATAATGATTGTGTCTGATTTTGGAAGAGGCATTTTAATATGTTTGCTGGCATCTTTGGCTTTAAGCGGAAATATGAGTATTTATATTTTATTTTTTGTTCAAATATTCGTATCAATTATGGACAGTGTATTTGGAGCAGCTTCTAGCGCAATTATAGGTGAATTACTTGAGGAAGATGAATTATTTATGGGCTTTTAGGTATAAAAATGGTGTTTTTAATAAATGGAGCATCGTTTGTTATATCTGGTGTATTGTCTATGTTTATGATTTATAAGTGCAAGAATCGTAAAAATGAGAAAATAACCTTAAAGACATTTGCACGTGATAATATATCTGTTATTAAGTTTATAAGTAACTAGGTTTAATAGGAGAAACAACAGTGTTAGTTATGTTATCAATTGTAGTTTTTCCTAAGGCAATTAAATTAGTTGGAGGACGTTCTCTTTTACTGTTTTGCATTCTTATATGCACATTTTCGGCTATAGGAATGTTTAATGCTTTTGTAAATACGCCAATTAGTACAAATCTTCAGAAGCTGGTTCCAAATAGCATGCGTTCAAGATTTTTTTCACTGCTTGGAATGTTATCACAAGGGGCAATACCATTAGGATCAATTTTATATGGAGTTCTCCTAGATAAATTTAAGTATTATTACATACTGTTTATAATTGTTATGTTAAATGCTTTAGTAACAGGAGTATTCATAATTAAGGCAGTAAAGGAAGCTTATGAACCAGAAAGCATATATAGGTAAACAAGCTGAAAGGTTGAGAGGACTAATACTAAATTCATCTCGATAAACTGGAATTTAACTCAGAGTACAAAGTACAGAGGACAGAGTTCAGTGAAGGATGATTTTTCTCCGCTGTCGCTACAAAAAATCTTAAACTTAATGCACGCAAAGCGCTTAAAATATAGTGCTCAGCGTAGCTGACACTATTAAGTTCTAAGATTTACCTGAGAGAAACGAAAGGTAAATCCACCTTCACTGTACTCTGCACTTTGTACTCTGTGCTCTGAATCAACTTCCAGTTTGTCAGGATAAACATGGAACTTGCAATTTTAAAGTTTCATGTTGTTTATCTATAATTTAAGGGGGTAATTACATAGTGGATGAATATTTAGATGTATTTGATGAAAATGAAAAATTAATTGGAAAAGCTTTGAGAAAGAATGTTCACAAAAATGGATATTGGCACAGAACTTTTCAATGTTTTGTTATAAAAAAAGAAAATGATAAGAAATTTCTTTTGTTTCAAAAAAGACATCCGTTAAAAGACACTTCGCCTAATTTGTATGATACAAGTTCAGCAGGGCATCTTGTAAGTGGAGAAAGCTTAGAGGATGGAGTAAGAGAGCTTAAGGAGGAACTTGGAATTGATGTGAAATTCAGCAAGCTTATTCCTGCTGTAGTTTATAAAGAAGAGTATGATGGCAAAACATATATGGACAGAGAACATTGTCACATTTATTTTTATATGAGTAATGAAAAGCTTGAAAATTATATTTTACAGCTTGATGAGGTTGTAGGACTTGTTCAAATAGAGCTTAAAGAACTTATAAAATTACTTAATGATGAAGTAGAAAGCGTACAAGCTGATGGCTTCGAAGTTGATAGTACTGGAAGTAGAAGCGATATTCATAAAAAACTTTTTAAGAATCAGTTTGTCCCTCATGGTGAGGAGTACTATAGGAGAGTGTTTGAAGAGGCGCAAAAATATTAGATAAGAAGGTGAGTGAACAATGCATGATTTTTGAGACAGAGAAATTTAAAGTTGAGTTAACTCATACTGAAGATGTTTATGAAATTGCACAGGTATATAACTCTAATAAAAAATTCTTAATAAACCATATTGGAAAAGATAAAATAGATAGTAATTGGGTTGTTAAAGAATTAGAAGATATGAAAAAAATCAAATAAAGTAGCTGGAGCATTGGATTTTAAAGTTGAAAAAGAAACGTATTTGTCTATATTAATATTAAAAAGTGATTATAAAAGTAAAGGAATTGGCAAGCTGATATATGGGGCTTTAGAAAAGTATGCAAAATCACTTGAAAGTGAAACTATGAGGATAGATGTAGTTATAAATTATGATGCTAATGTGCTTAAATTTTGGAGTTCAAATGGCTTTGTTAAGTTTAAAGATATTAAGTTAAATTGGGAAGGAAAGGAACTTCCAGCGGTTATTATGAAAAAAGAAATATGAAGGTGATTTTATGAATAAGATAACAGAATATATTGATAGTTTTATTGATTTTGATAATAAACAATTAGAGGAAATTTGTAAGCAGGAAGAAAAAAGAAATGATATTAGGCCATCTATAGGCTTGGAAACTGGTAGATTTTTGGGCTTATTAATTAGATCAATGCAGGCTAAAAAAGTAATGGAATTTGGTACATGTCTTGGATATTCTACTATTTGGATAGCGCAGGCCTTAAGGGAGACAGGTGGGAGGCTTATATCGATTGAGTATGACAAGGGACTTTATGAGACTACTAAGAAAAATGTTGAGCTAGCTGGATTATCAAATATTGTGGATTTAAGATTAGGTGATGCAAGTAAAATAATTAATGAGGTTGAGGGACCTTTTGATATAATTTTGCAGGATTCTGATAAAGCTTTGTATGTACCAATGCTAGAAAAGTGCATAGAGTTAACTTGTAAAAATGGGCTCATAATTGCCGATGATGTTCTTTTTAAGCCCATGGGAATACCAGAAATATTTAGTACACCTATGGATGAATATGTTAAAGAGGTATTTTCAGATAACAGACTTTATACAACTATACTTCCAATAGGGGATGGGGTCGCTATAAGTACTAAGCTTTGTGATTAAGATAAAATTGGAGGTTTAATATGGAGAGATTAAAATTAAAAAATGACTATGAAGTTAAAAGAATTTATATAACTGAAACTAATAAGGTTAAAGATTTGTGTTTAAAATGTTCGGACTATTACATCCTTAGTGGCGGCGAACTTCCAGCAGAGGATGATGCAAAAGAAATATTCACAGCACTACCACCAGGTAAAGAGCATGAAGATAAGTTTGTATTAGGAATATTCAATAATATAAATGAACTTATAGGAATTATAGACATTGTAAGAAATTTTCCGATAGAAAGTACATGGATAATTGGGCTTATGCTTATTGAACCTAAAGAAAGAGGTAATGGTTTGGGGAGTGAAACACATAAAGAGTTGGTTAATTGGCTAAGAAATTTAGGAGCAAAAGTGTTAAGAATAGGTGTTATAAAAGAAAATCATAAAGCAATTAAATTTTGGACAAGTTTAGAATACAAAAAGGTTAATGAGATTGAAATGCAGTTTAATTTGAAAAAACATATTGTTTATAGCATGGAGCTTAAGATTAACTGATATAAAGTTTAAGTATGGAGAAAGTAAAATGAAGAATAAAATTTTTAATATGATAGAAATAAGAAAAATAATTGATAATAATTACGGTATTGGTGAGATTAAGGAGATAAAACCTATTTTAGAAGAGGCTTCTTCAGAGTGTTTTAAGATTATTTCTAAAAGTGAGGAGTATCTATTTAAGGATATAGAAATGATATTTATGAATCATCCTGATAAAGAGCCATTAATCAATGAGGTTTTATTGAAAAATGGAATTCCAGTGTCAAAATTTTATAAAACTAAGGATGGTAAGTATTTAGGATAATATTTAGGACATACTTTTCACTTGCAAAGTTTTGAAAAAGGTAAGGTTCTAGAAATGAATACGGCGCCCCAGTGGTTTATGGAAGAAAGTGCGGTTATACTTGGCAAAATTCACAAAGCTTTAGAGGGGATTTCACCATTAAGTGAGCAGAATATCATTGATTTAGAATATAGGATTAAGCTTTTAGATAAGGTAAAAGATATTAAACTTAATATTGATAAATTTACATATAAGAATACTCATGGCGATTATTTTATAAGTCAAATTTTATGCGGAGAAGATTCTATTAATGCAGTAATTGATTTTACATCTGCCTGCTGTATCTGATTATTTTAGTCAGTATTATGAATCAGAAAACTCTAATAAAACTGTGCTTTGCAAGTATGCTAATTGGTCTACAATGCTTTGCAGGTGGTTTAAGGAGAACATTGAAGGATTGTTCCAAAAATTAGTAAGTGAATTTGGTGTAAATTAGAAAGAAAAATTGGAATTTAGCGAGGTGATATTGATTTGGAATATTAAATAAAGCTAATAAATCTAAGACGATAAATCCTAAAAATCTAAGAGAATTTAATAACTCGCATACTCTCAAACAGATTAAATTCTCTAAGACTTTTACGATTTATCATCTAAGATTTATAAAGCTTTATTTAAACCATCCCAAGTCAACATCACTTCACTTAGATCGAAAAAGCAAGGAATATACACATATACGAGGTTTGGGCTTTGCCCATTATCCTTCTTAAACGAAATATTATGTACATTCTATAATCCGATTCTCTACGAAAAATACACTGTTAACAATGAAAATGATTATAAACTGATTAAATAATGTATTACAAAGATTTATGCTAAAATTCCGTAGGTACGGAGGAATTTTTTCCTTGCACTACTGTGAGAGTGAAGTAACAATGCTGAAGGAACGATTTAAAAAAATTCTAATAAATCTTGGCTCAAAAATTGTAAAATACTTAGATATTTCAATCTGTCTGAGCAATAGCGAGTTATTGAAATATCTTAGTATTTTATGATTTTTGAACCTTAGATTTATAGGATTTTTTTAACGCCACGAAGCATTGTTACTTCACAAATTCCAGTTTGTCAGGATGAATTTAATAGTGATAATTTTAATATTTCAAGTTGCTCATCTATATTTTGAAAATGTAACACAATAGAAACAATCTTGCAATACTTTTGTAACCTCTTTGTAATATAATTGTAATAATTATCAATGGATAAGTTTACTACGAGGTGATTTAGTGTATATTGATACCGTTAAACAAATTAACAAGAAAGAAAATTTAATAAAAGTATTAAAAAAAATAGTTGATTTTTTGCCTAAAAGTAAGTTTGTATATTATACAATCATTGCATTGATTATAAAGTCACTTTTAGTTATAGGAAATGTGTCGTATGAGAGACCAACTTTTGAAGATATTATAACATCTTACATGCAAATTCCACATTTATACATATATTTATGTTTTATATTGATACTTGTATCATTTTCTTATTTATTTAAAAATAGAGGGCATATGTGGTTTTTATTAGTGATGAATGTAGTTCTATCTATTTTGTTTGTGATAGATGTGTGGTACTACAGAGGATTCAATTCATTTCCAACATTATATTCTTTAAGAGAAACTGGCAATTTGGACAACCTTTCTTCTACTGTTTTTTCCTTAATACATAAATCTGATATTTTGTTTATTTTAGATGTTTTTATATTGATACCATACTGTATTATGAGGAAAAAAAATGTATAAGGAGTATCCAAGAAATATTGCATTGTTCATTGTATTATTTATTGTTGCAGCACGGTTTACTATTTATATTCCTTATAAGGTTAATACTTTGAAATTATATGATAAGGAACAGACTTTCTTTGAAGCAAAGTGGAAACCAAGTATAACAATTTGTAATTTATCTCCTGTAGGTTATCAATACTTAGATGCGTATAATTACTTTAAAAATTCTAAACGATTAAAATTGACAAATGATAATAAGCAAGAGATTAAGACTTGGTTTGAAAAGAAAAATGCAAGTAATTTACCGGATAATCAGTATAGTGGAATTTTTAAAGGAAAAAATCTGCTTGTTATACAAGTTGAATCTCTAGAGAACTTTGTCATAAATAGAAAAGTAAATGGTCAGGAGATAACTCCCAATTTAAATAAATTATTAGGAAATAGTTTATATTTTAATAATTATAATGAAGAAGTAAACCAGGGAACAACTTCTGATGCTGAACTTATGACAAATACGTCAATTTATCCTGTAGCTTCAGGAAGTACATTTTTTAGGTATCCTGATAATAAATACTATAATTCACTGCCTAATATATTAAAAAGAGAAGGATATTATACTCAAGCACTGCATGCAGATAAAGCTTCATATTGGAATTGGAAACCGGCATTACAGGCTATAGGCTTCCAGAACTGTATTGATTCCTCACAGTATAATCAAAATGAAACTATAGGCTTAGGGCTTAGCGACGGAAGTTTTTTAAAGCAGTCTGAATCAAGGATTAAAAATAGTGAAAATCCATATTATAATTTTGTTATAACAATGTCTGGACATGCTCCTTTTGAGTTACCTAAGCAGTATAGAGAGCTTAAGCTAAGCAGTGATCTTGATAGCTCACATCTTGGTGGATATCTCCAAAGTGTACATTATGAAGATAAACAAATAGGTATATTTCTTGATGATTTAAAAAAGAGTGGAGCTTTGGAAAACACTGCAGTAGTAATATATGGAGATCATTGTGGAATTCATAAGTATTATCAGAGTGAGGTCGAAAATACAAAAGGTGCTGAAAGCTGGATGATTGACAACCATAAGGAAGTACCTCTCATTATATATAGCAGTGATAATTCCATAAAGGGAAAAGAAATAAAGACGACTGGTGGAGAGGTTGATTTGATGCCAACAATTTTATATCTCATGGGTGCTGATAAGAAAGAATATATAAATACAGCTATGGGACGTAATTTGCTTAATACGAAAGAAAGTTATGCAGTGTGGTCTAACGGTGAATTTATAGGAAGTACTGAAAGTGAAGATAAGAAAAATGAGGCTTTAAAGGGCTTGGACATAGCAGATGAAATTATAAGAAGTGATTATTTTAAAGAGTATCCTAAGTATAATATTGAGAATTGATATTATTTTTAAGCTTACAACTTTGTAAGCTTTTTTTTAAGCATAATAAATTTAATAAATCTTCTTAACCATATAAAATTGTATATATTACGAGTTTTATGTGAATGGAGGATATAATATTGAACAGATTAACTAAATTTTCTCTTAAAAATATTTTTGTTATATTTCTTATAATAGTACTTATTGCAGCTGGAGGCTTTATTCCGCAAAGACTATAAACATGGAATCTATGCCTAATATAAATATACCGGTTGTAACAGCTGTAACTATATATCCAGGAGCATCACCAGAGGATGTTGCAAATGATATATCAAGGCCAATTCAAAAATCAGTTTCAGGTATAAAAGGAATACAGGATGTAAGAGCTACATCAAATGAAAATGTATCTATAGTAATAGCTCAATTTGATTATTCTACTGATATGGATAAAGCAGAAAAAAATGTGGAGGATGCTGTCAATAAAGTTAAATTTCCTGATAACGCTAAGAAACCAACAATTTCGAGAATAAGTATGGGAAGCGCTCCTGTGATGACATATTCTATAGAGAGCAGCAAAAATATAGATGAACTTACCAAAGTAGTTAATGATAAAATCGAACCAAAGCTTAGTGGGATTTCGGGAGTATCAAGTGTAGATGTACAAGGAACTTCTAAAGATGATATATACATAAAATTAGATAATGATAAGCTTAAGGAAAATGGACTGACAATTTCGGATGTAAAGACTGCATTGCAGGGAAATAATATATCTTTTCCTGCAGGTAATGTAAACATAGGGAATAGTACACTTCCTATACAAATGACTAAAAAACTTTATACAGTTGATGATGTAAAAGCTATGCCTATAGCAGTGCTTCCAAACCAAACAAAAGTTGTGGGAGAAGCTTTCCAAAAAGTTCAAGGTGGAATGACTCAATTAGGACAGGCTGTTGGCCAACTTGGTCATGGTATGGGACAATTAGGTCAGGCAGTAGGACAGCTTGGACAAGGCATGGGACAAATGGGACAGATGGTTGGAGGAAATACAGAGGCCATTGCAATATTGAGTCAAATGCAAAAAGCACAGGCTCAAATAATATCTGAGCAGGCAATTTTAAGTAATCCAAATTCATCGGTTAAAGACAAAGCAGTAGCACAGGCAACAATATCAGGTGCACAAACTGCACTTCAAAAGGTTCAGGAGCAGCTTGATAAGCTTATGAGTGAACAGGTGCAAAATGGTAAAGCACTAACTAGCGAAGCAAAGGGTTCATCATCTTCAACGCCTTCAACATCAATGCAGGCAAGCAGTAGTTCAAGCTCAAATAGTGGCGCTTCTAATAGTTCAAGCTCTTCTATGCAGGTTAAGGTTATTTACCTTAAAGATGTAGCAACAGTAACTAGAGGAAATGCTGATGAAACCTATTTTATAAGATCCAATACAAAAAATAGTATAATAATGAATGTTTATAAAACTGATGATGGAAATACCGTAAATATTGCTAAGGATGTAGAAAGCTCTCTTGATGATTTACAAAAATCAAACAGCGGAATTAAATTTAACAAGATAAATGATTCTTCAAAGTATGTTAAGGATTCTGTAAATGGAATGGTTAGAGAAGGTGTTCTAGGAGCTGTCTTTGCAATAGTTGTTATAGCTATATTCCTTAAAAATATAAGAGCAACTATAATAGCTGTAGTTTCCATACCACTTTCAATACTTATAGCATTAATACTTCTTCCTAGGCTTGGAATAACCTTAAATATAATGTCTCTTTCTGGAATGGCGGTAGCAGTAGGACGTATAGTTGATGATTCTATTGTTGTCATTGAGAATATTCACAGGCGAATTTTAAAGGATGATGTGCCGAAAGACAAGGTAGTTCAAGTAGCAACGGATGAAGTTTCCTCTGCAATAACTTCTTCTACAATAACTACCGTAGCAGTATTCTTACCACTGGCTATGATAAGCGGAATAGTAGGAAAGATATTTGTTCCATTCGCATTAACAGTTGTAATATGTATTCTAGCATCTCTTTTGGTTGCATTAACAGTTGTTCCTGTAATGAGCAGGCTTATGATATTGAATGAAAAACCAAAGTCAGAAAAGAAAGAAGGAGCTGCAGTAGGATTATATAAGAAGGTGCTTAGCGGAGCACTTAACCATAGAGCAGCAGTTATGGGGATTTCAATAATTATATTTGCGTTATCACTTTTTCTCATTAAGGGTGTTGGAGTTCAATTCCTGCCATCTGATACATCCAATGTGCTAAATGGAACAATAACCATGGCTCCAGGAACTTCCTCAGAAAAGACCAATGAAGAAGCTTTGGAATTTGAAAAGTATTTAGTAGGGAGAAAAGATGTTAAAACTGTAGTGAGTTCTATTGGAGACAATAGTTCAAGTTCATCTTCAGCTGGGTCTATTCAAGGGAGTAATGCAGGTAAACTGACTATAGTTCTTAAGGATGGAGTTAAAAATGATAAAGTGGCAAATGAAATCATAAAAGAAGCTTCAGAAATGTCCAATAAAGATGTTAAGATTTCTGTTGCTGCTCAAAGTCTAACTAGTGGCGGTAAGGATAATGTTGAAATACTAGTAAACGGAAACAACATAAACGATATAACAAAAGCTGCAAATAAGGCTACAGAAGCACTTAAAGGAGTGAAGGAACTTACAAATGTAAGCAATACTCTTTCGGCTAAAAAACCAGAAATTTCTGTGGCTATAGATAGTGTTAAGGCCGCTAATGAAGGCCTTTCACCAATGATAGCAGCTGGAATGGTCCAAAGCATTATGAATTACAACAGTGTTACTACAATACAATCAGGAAAAAATAATATAAATGTGTACTTGGGATATGATACTAAAGATATTAACTCTTTAGATAAGGTGAAATCAATTCAGCTTCAGGGAGCATCGGGAAATTTTAATTTAAGCGATATAGCAGAGGTTAAGATAGCAGATGGACCTGTAAGTGTAGCTGAGCTCAATGGAAACCAGTATGCCTCAGTTACAGCGGATATAAATGTAAAAGATACTCAAGAGGCTTCTAAAAAAGCTATGGATACAATTAAGGCAGTTAAAGGAATGCCAAATGGAGTTACCTTCACTCAAAATGGAAGTTCTAAAAGTATAAGTGATAGCTTCTCTCAAATGGGTATGGCAATGCTTGTAGCAATATTCATGGTTTATATAGTAATGGTGCTTGCCTTTGGAGAACCTAAAGCACCGTTTGCAATACTATTTTCACTGCCATTTGCAGCAGTAGGAGCCATATTCGCCTTACTTATAACAAGAGAGCCACTAAGTATTCCGGGACTTATAGGAATGCTCATGCTTATAGGAATAGTTGTAACTAATGCTATAGTTCTTTTAGATAGGGTGCAGAGCAACAGGAAAAAAGGAATGAAGGTAAGAGAAGCTCTGCTTGAAGCGGGTTCTATAAGGATAAGACCTATATTTATGACAGCAATTGCAACGATAATGGCACTTATGCCACTTGCAGCAGGTTTTTCAGAAGGAGCGGTAATTTCTCAGGGACTTGGTATAGTTGTTATAGGAGGTCTTGTGATATCTACAATGCTTACACTTATAATAGTTCCTGTAATGTATAGCATTCTTGAAAAAGATTAATATAAAATTTAATGATTATTGTGTTTTTAAGTGTATTTGGTATTTTATCAATACACTTATTTTTTATGTTTAATGATATAATAATTTTTATTACATAAATTAAAATGATATTAATTATATGACGTTAGTAATTTTAAACACTATGCATATAATGTGGTTTGCAAGATTGGAGGAAGTTATGTATAAAATTTTAGTAATAGAGGATGACAAAAAGCTTTGTAAATTTACAGAGGAATATCTTACAAGGTATAATTATGAAGTTTTTAATATAAATGATTTCAAAAAAAGTTGAGGAAGAATTTGAAAAGATAAAACCAGATCTTGTACTTCTTGATGTTAATTTGCCTTACTATGATGGATTTAATTTGTGCAGAATATTTAGAAGAGAATCAAAAGCTCCAATAATATTTATGTCTGCTAGAGACAGTGAAGGTGAGCAAATAAGAGGACTTGAAATTGGGGCGGATGATTATATAACAAAGCCATTTAGCTTTGAACTGCTGCTTGCAAAGGTTCAGGCATCCATTAGAAGGACATATGGTGAGTATTCAGAGGATAGTTTGCAGGTTTTTACGGTTAATGGTATAACTTTAGATAAAAATACGTTTAAAATGAGCTATAAAAATAAATCTATAGATATCACTAAAAACGAACTTAAGCTTATAAGTAAGCTTTTAAAAAACGTAGATAAAGTTGTTACTAGAGAAGAACTACTGGAAGAGTTATGGGATGAATCTTCCTTTGTAGATGATAACACACTTACTGTAAATGTAACAAGGGTGAAAAATAAACTTAGTGAAATAGGTATAGAAAATGCTGTTAAAAATAAAAGAGGCATTGGATACTACATAACTTTTTAGAAGTAAATATTACATTATGTTAGGAGTTTTTAAATGTACAAAAAAATCATTAAAAACTTTTTAAAGGAGAATATTTTTTATAGTATAAGCTTTTTTTTAAGCTCAGGAATAATACTTTTTTATTTTTATGTTTCTAGGAATATAACAGACTTTTTTATCCACTTCTTCTCGTATTTTCTATATATATTATTTTTATAACTGAGGAGTGGTTTAAATATTATAGATTTAATGTTAATTTAACTAGAGGAGTAGAGAGAGAATATTATAATCTTGAGGCAGCGACTCCAGAACAAAGGATGGCCCAAGAGGTCATTTTTAAGATACATAAAAAGTATGCAGAAGAAATAAGCAAAATAGATTATAGAAATTCTGATATAAAGTATTTCATTTCTCAGTGTATTCACAACATGAAAACACCTGTTTCTGTAATAAATTTAATAATTCAAAGAGAAAAAGATAATGTAGATAAAGAAGTTATAAAAAATCTTCAAGAAGAAAATTACAAAATAAAAAATGGTTTGGATCAAGTACTGAATGTAATAAGATTGGATCAATTTTCAAGAGACTATGAGCCAGAGGTAGTTGATCTTGTTGTGCTTGTTAAAAGGATAATCAATTCAAGAAAAAATCAGTTTATATATGGAAATGTATTCCCTAAAATTGAATTTAATATGGATAAAGCTTTAGTACTTACAGATAAAAAATGGAGCAGTTTCATAATAGATCAAGTGGTTTCAAATTCAATAAAATATTCTAAGATAAATAGGATAGGATATATTTTTTTTAATATAATTAGGGATGATAATAAGACACATATGATTATAAGAGATGAGGGTGTTGGAATACCTCAATATGACTTAAAGAGAATTTTTGAACCATTCTTTACAGGAGAAAATGGAAGAAAATTTGAAAATTCTAACTGGAATAGGACTTTATATCTGCAAAAAGATAGCTGATAATCTTGGACACGAAATATCAGTTGAATCAGAGGTTGGTGAAGGTACTTCTGTTAAAATCACGTATATTTCCAAGGAAATTCTTTAATACTTACAAAAATGTAAGTCAATATTAATATAAAAAGATTTGTTATATTAAATAACTTTTTTATAATATATCTATAATATTTTTTATGTAAAGGATGTGAAATTTTTGTACGTACTTCAAGCAGAAAATATAACAAAGGTTTACGGTGGAAGGCTTGAAATTAATTTAAATAATGCCTTAAATGGAATAAGTTTAAATATTGAAGAAGGAGAGTTTACTGCAATTATGGGTCCTTCAGGAAGCGGAAAAACAACTCTTTTAAATATATTAAGTGGTATAGATGAAGCAACCCTTGGAAATGTAAAGATAATGGGTAAGGATATAACCAATATTACAAGAGATGATATGGCTATTTTTAGAAGGGAAAACTTAGGCATAATATCTCAAGACTTTAACTTGATTGATGATTTGACTTTAGAGGAAAATGCCATTTTACCTCTTTTTATAAGAGACAATGTTGATGAAGAAGGTATAAGGAATAAAGTAGAGCAGCTTTTTAAGTTTTTTAATATATGGGAGGAAAAAGATAAATACCCTTATAATGTATCTGGAGGTCAGCAGCAGAGAGCAGCGGCTTGCAGAGCACTTATTACAAATCCTAAAATAATAATGGCAGATGAGCCACAGGAAATCTGGATTCAAAGGCTGCTACAAAATTTATGCAGTATATGCAGATGGTAAATGAAAATAGAAACAGCACTATAATAATGGTAACTCATGATTCTTATGCAGCAAGTTTTTGTAAAAGGGTGCTTTTTATAAAGGATGGAAAAATGTATACGGAAATTTATAGAAAAGAAGGAAAAAAGGATTTTTTTAATAGAATATTAGATTGTCTTGCCATAATCTGTGGTGAAGTAGATGAAATATAAAAAGGTTTTATTTAAAAGTTTAAAGATTAATTTTTTTAGATATGTAAGTTTTATATTATCTGTAGGTTTTGCTATAATGATAAATTTTATATATTCTGCGGTAATTTTAAATAGTTATATTTTAAAAAATAATGAAAGTATCTTTATAAACGATATAGTAAGGCTTTCTATCATATACATAATGATGTGTATCTCCATATTTATTGTATATTCCTATGATAGCTATATGAAATGGAGAACAAGTGAATTTAAAACATTTATCTTGCTTGGAATAACTAAAGTTGAATTAGAAAGGCTGCTTTTAATAGAAAGCACTATATTACTTACTACAGCCCTTATTTGGGGCACTTCTTTTGGTAGAATATTTTCTAAAATATTTTTTCTTTCAATAATTAAGCTGTGCGGACTTAAAAATGTACCTTTCGAAATTACATATAAAAACTATATTAATGTGCTTATATTATTTTTTTGGATATTTATATTGATAGTTCATAAGGTCTGTAGAATTTCTAGACTTCTTGATGCTAAAGAAATTTTAAGGTATAAAAATAAGCCTATACCAATGAAAAGTAAAAATAGAAAGCTAGAAATACTTATAGCAATACTAATAGCATGTGTACTTTATAAAAAAATGTCGGCACAATTTTCTAAAAGTATGGAGTTTTATGTTACAAATGTTTTTATAAGTATGCTTGTAGTTTATTTATCTTTTAATCCATTTATATGGCTTGTAAATAAGGCAATTAAAAAAACAAGTTTAAAAATTATATACAAATAAAAAGTATTAAGAGTATATTTGATACGGGTCGCAGTCTTACATTTTTGCTTGCATTTTTAAGTTTTATGGTTATATCCTATGTTAGAATTAATTACATATATAATTTACAATATAGAAATATGGATACTTTACTAATGGCTAATAGAGTGGATTTTATATCCTTCACATATACTTTTACTGTGATTTTATGCTTTATTATTTTTTCAACTATAATTTTTTATAAGGCATCCTTTGGGATACGCATGGTGAAAAAGTTATATGATAAACTGTTTAAAATAGGAATTACCCAAAATGAGTTTAAAAAGCTCATAGCAGTTAAATTATGTGCTGCTTTTTTTGGGCCGCTTGTGTTGAGCTTGCTTATGAGTGTAGTATATATTGAAATTTCAAATTTAAAGTTTGTTTTTTCTTTTAAGACAATGCTTATTTATATATTATACTTTTTGATGCTTTTAATGGGGTGCTTAGCTGCTAAAAGAAAATATGAAGAGGAAATTTTTAAGTAAGCGAATATTTTTTGAGTTTGGTAAGACACTATTTATATTAAGAATTATGTTAAAAAATACTTAAATAGAGCAGGTGGAAGATATGATAGTTGTTTACCATGACGTTGGGGGAGCACATTCAACAGCCGCAGCGGCCAATATGCATATAAATAAATTACCAATGGATAGGATCCCTACAAAGGAGGAACTATTAAAAATGCCTACCTTTGACAAGATAACAAAAACGGATATGGGGCACCTTATTTATATTGGTGATGATGAACATAAAAATAAAGTATACACACTAGCAAGACAGTATAAACCAGACTTGGTGATACCAGCAATTAAGGATATGTACTCTATTTTGGAACCTAATATGGATGAGCTTATGATAGTTGATACTATGCCAACTGTAAATTTACTCATGAAAATAGGAGGTTTTAGTTCTAGAAGACTACACTGGGTTAGCTTTGGAAGACCTATTGTAGTTAAGGGAACTCAGCAGGCTTATATGGATATAGTCAATATAGTCAAAGGGGTAAAAAATAATTTGAAGAATTATATAAAAAGTAATTCTTAATTATTATATAGGTTAGTGATATAATATAAAAAATTTAATAAATTAGGGGGTCAATTCATGATTTTTAGGACAGTAAAAAAGGAAGAATTAGACTATATTTTTAAGCTTGGATATAAGGTTTGGAGCAAAAATAGAACCTTTGAAAAGTATTGTTTAGATAATGGTAAGGAAGACGAATTTGGGACAAGATATGCCTTGGAGGAAAATGGTGAAATAGTAACGTCTATAATATTGCTTAAATTTAAGCCAATTGAAGGTATCAGTGCATATGGAATAGGATCATTTGTTACTCCGGAAAAGTTTAGAGGTAAAGGATATGGACAAGCACTTTTTGCAAAAAACTATTGGAACTGTATATAAAGAAAATCAAAGTGTAATTTTTCTCCACAGTGATTTAGAGCTTCTTTTTATGAAAAGTACGGTTTTAAAGTATTGCCTGATAAATTTCAGAAATATGGCAAAAGCGTATATATGGCATATTGCAGCAAAGAAGTATGGAATAAAATAGTTGTTTTGGATGCAAATCAACTACCAAAGTATTTCTAAAGCGTACAATTCACAATAGTAGTTAAATTTCCTTCATTTCACCATAGAAAAAATTTGATTATATTACATATCTTTTATGGTGAAATGATGGAAGAAGTCAAGCATTAGATTATTTTATCAACTTTTTTAGATTGTTGTCCTTAAGTTCCTCTTTGTTCCAAGCAACAACTGCAAAATTACCAGAAGAAATTTCATTTACTTTATTTATCCACTTAATTTCACTTTTAGCTTTTGTCTTTAAAAAATCACTTTTTGTATTAGAAAAAAATAAGCTTGAATTTATTATCCACCACTTATTATTAATTCCTGCTCTTTTTAAATCTTTTTGTAATCTCTCTGCCTCATATACAGGAGTTGCTTCGGGAAGGGTTATTATCACTACTTCAGTTTCATTTTTATTTCTTAGCCTAGGAAGAAGCTTTAAAACTGATTTTGGAATATCGCCCTCGGATCTTTGTATTTCTTTATTGTAGTTTTGAGTAGAATCCAAAAGTAGTAAGGTGTGCCCGGTAGGTGCTGTATCTATAACCACCACTTCATTCTCTGCTTTATCAACTATATTCGCAAAGGCCCTAAATACTGCAATTTCTTGTGTGCAAGGTGAGCGCAAATCTTCTTCTATATATGCAATATCTTCCTCACTTATAGTTTCTCTAGCCTTTGATAATACTTCTTTTTTATACTTCCTAAGTTCCTCTTTCTCATCTATTTTACTTGATTTTATATTAACACTTTCACTTATGACAAATTTTAAATGAGCTGCTGGATCTGTTGTAGCTAAGTGAACTTTTAATCCTTTTTCTGAAAGCCCAATTGCTATGGCTGCAGCTAAAGTAGTTTTACCAACACCCCCTTTTCCCATGGTAAAAATAACTTTCTTTTTATTTGAATACAAATCATCAATAAGACTTTTTATACCTTTTAAGTTTTTGGTATCAAGCCTATTACTGCTTTGTTCGACAGTGTCCTTTTTTAGCATCATTCTTACATTATCAATTCCTGTAACATTGTAAGATCTTAAAGGTATTTCATAAGTGGTCATACCCTTTAAGTTTTCTGAGATATTTTTAAGGGCAAGCTGTTGTCTGTTATATAAGCTATTTGATATTTCATCAACATTAGCTTCCGTTGGCATTACGCCATTAATGACTAAAAGTTGATTATTGATACCTATACCTTTTAATTCAAGAGAAGCTCTTTCAGCCTCCTTAAGTGGAGAATATTCAGGTCTTGAAACTAGTATTAATGTAGTTGTTTTACTATTTGATAGGATTTTAACAGCATTTTTGTACATTTCTTTTTTGCCTTCCAAACCGGATAATTGACCTAAGCAAGAAGCTCCATGTGTGCTTTCACTTATAAAATTACTCCAGGCTGATGGTAATTGCAGCATCCTTAAGGTATGACCAGTTGGCGCTGTATCAAATATAACATGATCATATTTTTTATTTATTTTTTTATCAGTTATAAAAGTAGAAAATTCATTAAACGCAGCTATTTCAACAGTACAGGAGCCAGAAAGCTGTTCTTCCATATTATTTATTACAGATTCAGGAAGTTTTCCTTTATAAGGAGCTAAAACGGCTTCTCTATATTCCCTTGCTGCTTCTTCTGGATTAAGATTTACTACTATAAGATTAGGAACATCTTTTATAGCTGTTCCCTTATTATTAAGTTCAACACCAAATACATCCTGTAGATTAGAAGCTGGATCTGTACTTATTAAAAGAATATTCTTGCCATGTTCCGCAAGTGTGACTGCTGTTGCACAAGCTGTTGAGGTTTTTCCAACGCCTCCTTTTCCAGTGAAAAATATATATTTAGTTAGTTTTATGCCTTCTGGGTTAAATAAATTGTACATTATGAACCTTCTTTCTAACAGCAGTTTTTCTTGGGTTTTTTGATACTTAAATGAGATATATCACGCTTAGATAATCCTGACCATGAGGCAAATTCATCATTTGTTGGGTATTCCTTAACTTTTACTATTTCACCATCGACAAGAGTTATTGGAAGCATATCTGCACCTTTATCCATTAAACATTCATTTATTTTTTGGTTATCTATAAAAGCCTGAGGTTCACTAGAAAGATTGTGCCTAGTAACTTTAACTCCTTTTTTAAGCATATTGTTAATAACTGTAGCAACCCTTAAAAGCTCCTTGTTTATGCTAGGACCGCATACTCCTGTAGAGCAGCACATGGCTGGGTCAAAAATTTCTATTTTACTCATTTTTATCGCTCCTTATAAAGATAAAACACTTGAAATTTGAAAATTAATTTGTACCAAAATGCTTTTCTTTGAGCATTATGGTACAAGTTGGTTTTGGAAGTTAAAATGGCTTCACTA